>CAVWFQ010000011.1:0-55745 GCA_963754335.1 uncultured Phycisphaerales bacterium | reverse complement strand
CGCGCATTGATACGGGGAAGGAGTGATAGGGGGGCGAATGATACGGGGTCGGGTGCGCCGGCAAAAGCCGGTGAGGTGTTGTGAATGGGGAATGAGACTGGGTCAGAGTCCGATTTGAAATGTGGCCACGCGGCCAGCCGGCCACGCATCTGGGCCTGAGCAAACGATCCGCCGACGGGAAGTCCGGTAAGGAACAAGCAGAGAGAAAGGTAACTGTTTACCGTGCAGCCGCATTTTCAGGGGGCGCGTTTTCGGCGTCGGTGGTAATTTGCACTGGCCATGGACGGCCGAGAGCGAAAGCAATACGAGCAGTGGAGAAGTGAGGTCGAGCGCCTCCGTTACGAAAATCAGCACCTTCGGCGTGATTTGGACACGTATCGCCCGGCGTGGTATCGGGCCTCGGTGCGGATCGACAAACTCCAGCAGCGATTGGAAAAGCTGACCGCGGAAAACAAACTGCTCAAACAGCAGTTGAAGGAACGGACGCCCGCTGCGCAAGAGCCAGTTCATGGTGACGGCACTCCGCCTGCGCTTTTCGTAAAGCCTTCGGTAGCCATTCGGCGCCGCAAGAAGCCGGGGCGCAAGAAAGGTCATCCCGCGGCGTTGCGTCCGGTGCCGGATCACATCGATGTTCATACGGAGGTGAAGTTGCCGACGGACCCGGACGGGCGAGAATCCTGTCCACGCTGCAACGCCTGCCTCTTTGAGTTGGAGACGCATCAGCGGCTGGTCGAAGACATCGTTCCCGCCCGGGTGGTGGTCGAGTGCTACCACACCCGCAGCGGCTGGTGCCCCTGCTGTCGTCAGCGCGTCGAATCGCGGGCTCCCGAGCAGCCTCCCGCCGCCAACATTCCCCACGGTCAGCTTGGGCTCAATGCCCTGGCGACCGCTATCACGCTGCGGATCGCGCACCGGCTTCCGTTCCGGCAGGTGACTCGGGTGTTCGCCGACTTGCCGGAGCTTTCGGTCAGCCCCGGCGCCATCTCGCATCAGGTGCAGCGTGTCGCCGGGTGGTTCGACGGGGATTTTGAGAAGCTCATGATTGAGCTGCGTTGTGCGAAGTACGTCCATGCCGACGAAACAGGCTGGAGAACCAACGGGAAAAACGGCTACCTCTGGGCCGTCACCAGTCCGACGCAGACGGTTTACCACGTGGACAAGAGCCGTGGGGGCAGGGTGATTGAGGAGCTGCTGGGCAAAGCGTTTGGCGGCACGCTGATCAGTGACTTCTACAGCGCCTATTCCCGGATGGACTGCAAGAAACAAAAATGCCTCCTCCACCTGCTGCGCGAGCTGACCGATTCGGCCGAGAAGTTCCCGGCGTTCGCAGCCGTCCCTTTCTTCGGCGATTGCAAGAAACTGATCAAGCAGATGCTGCGGCTCAAAGGCCAGTGGGAAAAGCTGAGCGATGAACAGTACATCCCGCGCATCGGCCGCCTGGAAGCGCGGCTCGAAGCGCTGGCAACCGCCGATTACGAAGAGCCCAATGCCAAACGCATCGCCAAACGGCTGCGCAAATATCAAAAGGAACTGACTGCGTTTCCTTGGGAAAAGGATCTGGACGGAACCAACAACGCCGCCGAGCGTGCGATCCGACCCGTGGTAGTGGCCCGCAAGATCAGCGGCGGAAGTCGCAGCAAAAACGGAGCGGAGGCGTGGGCAACGCTCGCATCACTCCTTCGCACTGCTCAGCAACAAGGAAAGAACCTACTGGACACGAACAAGTCGATGATGATGGCGGCCTGGGCAACCGATCGACCGCCAACCATGCCGGCCGGTCCCTAAAAATGCGGCTGCACGGTAAACAGTTACAGAGAAAGTGACTGCGACCCGACTGCGACCGGCTCTGTCTCGACCCCTGTGGTTCCCCGGCTGAGCCCGGTCGGTCGCGGGCGATGTTTTTAACGTATTACTGCTACTATGTTAACCTGCAAATCGCCAAGGAAGGTGATGCGGGTTGCCTTTCGTCTGGCAAGCCACTGCCTTCCTCGTTATTCAAATAAGTTCAGTCGCAAAAACTTTACCCTTCCGCAGCTTTTCGCGTGCTTGGTTGTTCGCGAGCATTTGCACCGCAGCTACCGCGGCATCGAAGCGCTGCTCGTTGATACCGAACACTGGTGTCTTGGCATTGGGATGGACAAGGCGCCGGATCACAACACACTCTGGCGAGCATTCCATGTTATCAAGTTGGGACGCCGTTCGAACAAAATGCTGGATGTGCTGGCCGGTTGGTTTGAGACCGCACGGGTGCTGGGAAAAACCCTGGCCATCGACTCGACTTTGTATGACACGCACCATCGCAGCCGACACTACGAGCAGCGATGCCGCCACCGTGCCAGTTCGATGAAAAACACCGCTGATTCCAGGCGTTCGGCGTCTGCTCGACGCACGCCGAAGCTGGCGGTCGGGGTCGATGTGCGCAGTCATGCGATTCTCTCGGCCCGTCCGCGGATCGGCATGAGTGCCGATTATCGCGACTTTGAACCGCTGCTGAAGGACGCATGCGGACGTCGTCGCCGACGGATTGCTGCCGTGCTGGCCGACGCCGGCTACGACTCGGAATCCAACCATCGGATCGCCCGCGAAGACCTTTGCGTCCGGTCGCTGATCATGACCGGTAGCGGACGCCCGACCGCAAAAGCCCCATCGGCCCGATACCGTCGTCTGATGCATCGCCAACTCCGCGGCTCACAAAGAAACAAGCCCTACGGACAACGTGCGCAGGCGGAAACCGTGATGAGCATGATGAAGCGTAACCTGGGAGATAGCCTTCGGCCGAAGCCCGCGCGCCCGTCGCCATGAAATGTTGCTCCGCGGCATCACCCATGATCTGATGCTTCTGGGTGGTGATTTTTAGAGGGTCGAGACAGAGCCACTGCGACCCCGTATCACTGTCCTGGTGTTCAGCCGGTTCCAGAGCGACGATGAGGCGGATGTCCACGTCGGCGGGCGCTGGCTCAATCAGGGAGGCTTTACGGTCGACGCCACGCAGTCCAAGCTGAGCCTGGCGACGGGACTGCCGACCTCGTACAACCCGATCCTCCCGGAGAACCTGCGATTGCAAAAGTTCCAGGCGACCCTCGCTCTGACGCGCAACAGCGACTATTCGCAGGGATTGCTCGGCTTTGTCTTCAATGCGACCGATCGCAACAGCTTCAACTACGTCTGGATTAACCACGGCGGCGGCACGGTGATCAACCCCGCGGGCTATTCGATCACGCCGACGGCGGGAGCGGCGGCGGTCTCGGGAAGCAACCCGTTGAGTATTCCCACCTGCTCCACCAGCGACACGCTCTGGGCGCGGGTGCAGAATGACGGGACGACGCTGACGGTCAAGGCGATCAACTCCGCCACCGCCCCCAGCGAAGCCACCTGGAGCAGCACCACCGCCTGCTACAGCAGCACGGCTTTCGTAAACACCGGCGGAATGATGGGATTGCTGGTGCAAAGCGGCATCGCCTATGTCGATGAGCTCACCATCAAGAGCTGGGACACGGCCACGAGCAGCTTTGACATCACCGAGCACTATGACAATTTCACGGTCGATGGAAGTGGATGTGCCAGCGAAACGCCGACGTATGACCCGAGCGGCAATCTGACTTATGACGGGGTTCAACAGTACACGTATAACGCTTGGAACCGATTAATAACCATTGCCCACGCATATCGAGATTCGGGAGGAACGCTTCAACATGGCCAGACCTTCGACACGATGCGCTATGACGCGAAAGGAAGACGGCTCAGCAAAGCCGTGAGCAACACCGGGCAGTGGGATTGCACCTATAACTATTATTACGACGGCGATCGGATGATCGAGGAGCGCAACGGCTCGAATCAAGTCATGAAGCAGCACGTCTGGGGATTGACCTACATCGACGAATTGGTTCAGGTGGCCGCCAACAGCAACCCGACGACGGGGAACGCCTGCACAAATCTGTTTTGGGCGAGCCAGGATGCGAATTTCAATGTCTTGGGATTAGTCAACTCCTCCGGTTCCCTCGTCGAGCGGTATGAGTACACGCCGTATGGCCAGCGAAAGGTGCTGTTTGCGGCGGGGAACAGCTACTCGGGTAACGCAAGCGATTACGATCCCGGCTGCTACGCGATCGCATACGCCTCGCCTCGGTTCACTTCGAACATGCCGTGCTTCGGGCTATGCGAGATCGGGCATCAGGGGTTGACGCATGATGAGGAGAACTTCTTAGTATACAGTTGCCACCGGATGATCCAGTCGCTTTACGGACGGTGGCTGCAGCGTGATACTTACCGGCACGCGGACGTCACTAAACTTATAGAGTATGAATTAAGTAATCCCGTTAAGGAACTAGATCCAACCGGTCGACGGGCGGGAGATTATCAAGTGACGCCCGGTCATAATGAAATCCTACAGGCGAAAGCCGGCGGAATGATCGAAGGCCTCGGAACCGTCACCGTTTATTCCGGGGCTACGATAGGTCGCGAAGGCTTGCCCGACGCCAAACCTCTCGCAGGTCCAAAAATGTGGGTACAATTTACGGCATCTGCTCAATGTAGCTGCCATTGGGTTCAATTTTACACGCGAATAACGCAGAAAGATGGCAAAGAGAACGTCGTAATGTTTCTGCTGACCGGAAAAGACGCGAACGATCCAGACACTTATGAATTAACTGGGGCTGATCGCCATTATGTCGACGCGGGGAAGGGCGAATCCGTATATTACGACGAGGCTGGACTGGCAAACAAATCGCCAAATGGCAGTGTTACCATTATTGATGGGCCAGACGTCCCGCTGGGCAAAAACTACGACTCCGATCGATTCAACGCTGATGACTATCTTGTGTGCAGCGATGTCGTTCACTGGCACGTCCATTGGGAGCGCGTTTCTGACAAAGACAAAACGGACGCTTATGAAAATATTAGCGGTGGACCGGCGAATCACCTCCCGCCCTACGCCCAAAAACCGCAATGGCAAGGCCTATACCAAAACAAGAATGGCGAGAATCTTTCGAACCCTATTCTGTTTACTAACCCTATTCCGAAAGGAAATTGGTGATGTCTAAGTTTGACATAGTTCCGTTCTTAACCGTGCGGCGTCCCACCGTCTTTATTGTAATGTTTCTTGTGGCCACCATCGGAATTGCGTCGTGTGCCGAAAGGCCAACGAATTCACATGACACGGCCCTTCGAAGTGTGCCGAACATTTCTATCGTGGGCCGAATCATGAACCAAGATGACATGACCATTCGATGGGATGGCACAGGATTTAGAAATATAGACAATAGGCCTGTTTCGGATGGGAGGATCAGTCGGTATTGTAATATTAGCCCCGGCCGTGGGAAAGCAATCAACTTGATTACGCCGCGAGACATGAATTTAGCTGATTTGCTTCAAATTGTTCGACACATTGAGGAAATAGCTCGCGACGATGGAAAGGAAAACAACACCGTTGTCGATGTGAACGTCATAGTCACTGATTTCGTTCATCTGGAGAGATAACCGCCGGTCGGGGGAGCGATACAGGGGCGAGGAGCGATATTGGGGGAATCCAACAGGGACGCAGCTAGGGGAATCCAACAGGGACGGGGGAATCCAACAGGGACGCAGCTAGTATTGACGGTTCTAGTGGAGAACGCTAACCTGGGCTGATGCCCAGAACCGCTCGCCACGCTCCCGGCGGACTCGTCTATCATGTATGGAATCGATCGGTCGGACGGATGAAACTCTTCACGACGGATGAAGACTTCCTCGCCTTCGAGCGGGTACTGGCCGAAGCGCAAGAACGGCATCCGATCCGTTCCGGCGGCACGCTTCAGCACGGGCAGACCTTCGACGCGATGCGCTACGACGCAAAAGGAAGAAGGCTGAGCAAGGCCGTCAGCAATACCGGGCAGTGGGACTGCACGTATAACTATTATTACGACCACGATCGGATGATCGAGGAGCGCAATGGCTCCAATCAAACGATGAAGCAGCACGTGTGGGGCCTAACCTACATCGACGAGTTGGTGCAGGTGGCGGCCAACAGCAATCCGACGACGGGCAGCGCCTGCTCGAACCTGTTCTGGGCGAGCCAGGATGCGAACTTTAACGTGTTGGGGGTGGTCAACTCATCGGGTGCTCTCGTCGAGCGATACGAGTACACGCCGTATGGGCAGCGGAAAGTGATGTTTGCGGCGGGGAACAGCTACTCGGGTAACGCAAGCGCTTACGATCCCGGCTGCTACGCGATCGCATACGCCTCGCCTCGGTTCACTTCGAACATGCCGTGCCTCGGGCTATGCGAGATCGGGCATCAGGGGTTGACGCATGAAGAAGAAAGTGATTTGATTCATAACCGGTCTCGCCACATCGAACCACACGTAGGACGTTTTCTCCAGCGAGATCCGTTGCGGTATGCCAATGCGATGAACGTTTACGAATGCGTTAACGATAACCCAATCAGCAATCTTGATCCCAAGGGAACGTTCGCATCGACCACGACGCCCACCGTCGCCACCCTGCCTGCCACTGCTCCGACTGTGTATCTCGATCGCATTCGGCCTAGCCCATGTCCTGACTGCCCATGTTGGAAGCCGGGTAATCAATGCTATATTGACCTTCAGTCGCTTGCCGACGTCGGTGCAAGCCTTAACATACGTGGTGCCTTGACGCCGCCTGAGGGTGGTGCTGCGTATGAGCACCATTTCTCTCGGCCTCTTCCCGACACTGAACCGCTGGCGCTTCAATTCTTGAATCCCGACAAGAAACGGCAACTCACTGTCGGTCGCAACGTTATCGTATCCATAAAGTCCCGCAACCCGCACGAAGACGTACGCGGATGTACGCTAATCCAAAAGGTAGTTCAGCATATCCGACGCCAGAATCAACTCGAGGATGTGACGGATCCGCATGACTATAATCCTTATGTCGGTGAAGCCGGAAAACATCTCGACAAGAATCTTTATTATGGCGGCTGGTGGCTGGTAGACTCTCCTTTGCTGGTCGGATCCTACCCTGATCCAAACCATGTTCGCACCTATGACGACGCGCCGCTGGACTACTTCTTCCAAGCCGAGGACTATATCTTTGAAACGGATACAATCCGAACATTCTGGGGCTTGGAAGCAAGCATCGATTGGGGCAACGGAAGCAATCCTGTTCCGCCAATTGACAGATCGCTTTGGGGGCCTCAGGCAAGCCCACAAAATGATCCATGGTCGTTTCAAGGAGGGTTCTAAAAATCATGACTGTCAATAGCTGCATGAACAAAGCGACCATCATTGCTTTGCTGACGGTCGCCATCTGTGTGCATACGATGCTTTCTTCAAACTGTGTCGCGCGAGGTGATAAGGAGATTCGGCCGGCAACTCGGCCTGCTATCGCGAACGATCCGCTATCAATCGCGGTCGCGATCGGCCGAGTTGACGATGGATACCAAGAGCTCCAGCGTATCAACGGGCGAATTATACTTCGTACAACTTCGATTCATGAGGTCGCTTCTATTGGCGCAGCGGCGATTCCAGCGTTGCACCAAATTATGAGCAACAAAGGCATGGATTTTGATACGTTCGCCCGTTGTTACGCGGCATGTGAGGAGATTTCGGAGAACGTGGCCCCGGAAAAGCCACCTTTGCTTTGGTATGGGGGCGCTGATCTGGGAAAGACTGTGGTGGGTGTGTGGCGACTTGAAGCAGATGGGCAATTAAACGTTGACGATTTCCGGCATGAGGTGCTCAAGGATCTTGAAGACCGTTTCGGCACACTGATAACCGTTAGGTGACGGCGGCACGAAATCTTGGGGCGAATGATAGGGGGTCGCGTGCGCCGCCAAAAGCCGGTGAGGCGTTGTGAATGAGAGTTTCATATGGTGAAAGTCTAGTAGTCCGGCGCGCTTCGTTTGAGGGATCGCGCTTTTGTTTTCCGCAAGGTATGCTTTGGACATGGTTCCAGCAAGGAGGCAGCCATGTTGAAGGCGAATGCGGTTTCTTTGGCGGAAGAGCAACGATCGGAATTGAAGCGGATCAGTCGTTCTGGAAAGGGTTCGGCGCGAAGAACGGTCCGCGCGGAATTCTGCTCAAGAGCGATATCGGCGGGTCGGATGAGGAGATCTCCCAAGCTTTGGACGTCGGCGTGGCGACGGTTGAACGCGTCCGCAGGAAGTAGCGGCGATTGGATGGCGAGGGTGATAAACGCGGGGAGAACGCAAATGCTCACAAAAACTCAGTTTCGATCTATTTGTGCTTCTCTCTTATTTCTTGCCGTGGTTGGGTGCGCGACTAATCGGCCTGCGCATGTCATCCCGAATCGAGAGAGACGCGAAGGATAGAATCCTTGAAGGTCTTGCGGATATATCCAATCAGGCGGTTGAGCAGATTCCACGAGTTGCTAATGAGAAGTGGTATTGGTTCGTTGGCAACGATCTACAAATAGATGCGAATGTCATTGCGTTGGCTCCGCCACATATGGCGAGAGAGGCCAACATTGTGACCGAAACACTGCGCGCTGGCGCCAACACCGAGTGCCTCGTTCCCGATCAACTTTTCGAGCGTTTTGTAAACCAACCGAGATGCGAAGCTTATTTGCTGTTAGTATTCGAACATTTTCATAATGAAAGCTATAGACTTGAATTTGCGGAAAGGTCAATTTCCCATCGGACAGATTCTTTGCTTGAGATGGCTGCTCTTCTCACGGTCGCACAATTAGGGAATGGAACGGATCGACAATTGCTCGGGAAAGTAAACAGGGACGCAGCTAGTATTGATTCAGTGGCTCACGATAAACTGGTCGCATGCCCAGAACCGCTCGCCACGCTCCCGGCGGCCTCGTCTATCATGTATGGAATCGATCGGTCGGACGGATGAAACTCTTCACGACGGATGAAGACTTCCTCGCCTTCGAGCGGGTACTGGCCGAAGCGCAAGAACGGCATCCGATCCGAATCCTCGCCTGGTGCATCATGTCCAATCACTGGCACTTTGTCGTCTGGCCGCGAAAGGAAGGAGAACTGACCGCCTTCTTCCGCTGGCTGGCCCACACGCACGCCATGCGCTGGCGGGTCTCGCGGCATACCGTCGGCTACGGCCATCTGTATCAGGGACGTTTCAAGAGTCTGCCGGTCCAGGCCGACGAACACCTGCTGACGATCTGCCGCTACGTCGAACGCAACGCGTTGACCGCCAACCTCGAAAAGCGGGCGGAGGATTGGCGATCGAACAGCCTGTGGGTGAGAATGCACGGCACGCCGGAGCAGAAGGCGTTGCTGTCGGAGTGGCCGGTCGAGAAACCCGCCTACTGGATCGAGTGGGTCAATACGCCACTCACCGCCAAGGAACTCAAGCGGCTGGAGACGGCACTGAAGCGCAGCCAACCGTTTGGGAGCGACCGATGGGTGGCGCGAACCGCCGGGAAACTAAAGCTGGAGCACACGCTTCGTCGCGAAGGCCGGCCGAGCAAGCAGAAAGCACAAGAGGAGGGAAAACGTTGAAACTAGCTGCGTCCCCGTTGAATTCCCTCAAGAGGAGGGAAAACGTTGAAACTAGCTGCGTCCCCGTTGAATTCCCTCGGCAAAGTCGTCTTCAAGCAGTATTCCCGCGGCAACGATGACACCACCGAGAATATTTATGAAACTGCCCGAATATTCCTGATGTTGTCCGTAGATTGCCACGAATGTAAATGCGATGCGCAAGGTAAACATACGGGCGATTGCCATGTCACAATCTACTACTCTGCCAGATTGTCTACGAAGGATCCAAAATCGCTTGAGATTGGCAAGACCTACGCATTAGTCGATCCGGAAATCCAATATCCAAATAAGGGATCCTTTAAGAGGCTCGAGTGGCTTCCGCCGAAGGGCGACCCAAACGCAGCAAAGGACGGCTCCTTCGACGCGGAGTGGCAGGCCGACGATATACCGTGTAAAGAAGGCCGGGTGGCCGGTGAGTTGGACGTTCAACGGTTGAATGGTGCTTCCCTGGGCCTAATTCAGCATACAATTAATTACACCGCTACTGTCTACCACGGCTTTGTGAAGAAGGCAGATATGTCCGCCGTGAATAACGTCGCGGACTTCAATGGTGCCCCAGGCACGTTAGGCCCCGGCGGCGCCGCATCACCGTTTAGAGAGATCCCTCCACAGGAACCATTTCCGCCGTATCCGGGCATCAAACGATAGGCGATCGGCGAGGAGGTAGCTGATGCGAATGGCTCGGCCTAGAGCGATGCCCGCCTTGATCAGCGTTTCACGCTGCATATTTGCCGCGGGGATTGTATTGCTCGTTGTCTGTATTCGAAGCTATTACATAGCTGACGTGGTCCGACTGGGCCGAACGCGATCGAATACCGAAATGTACCTCAACGTGTACCGAGGTATTGTCGTGATGGATTGGGCGGACGATTTGCGTCGTCCTCTTATTGATAGGCAAAAGCGTTGGCGACAGCTCTATGCTGACGATCTCGACGAATCGTTTGAGTTGGCGGCACTAAGTGCGCAGTGGAGGCCCGTCTGGATAGAAGGCAGTAATTGCTGTCGGGGGCACGGGCGGATTGTGATTGGCGTTCCTTCGATAATAATTGTTTTAATGGCAATCGGGTTGTTACCTGCGTTCTCCAAATACCTGCAAACTGTTGACAAAACTTATGGGTTTCCCGTAACCCAAATCGAATCCAAATCCGGTGGAGAATTGAAACAAGAGGATAAGGTCACGCCGAGGAGTGATACGGGGACGCGGCCAGAATAGGTGAAAGGTGATCAGAAGTGCGAGGAAAACTGTTGAAACTAAGTGCGTCCGTGTTGAATTTCCCGACCTTGACGGTCAAGGCAATCAACGCCAGCGCCGCCCCCAGCGAAAGCACCTGGAGCAGCACCACCGCCTGCTACAGTAGCACCGCCTTTTCTTCCCCCGGCGGAATGCTCGGGTTCCTGATCCAGAACGGCTTCGCCTACGTCGACGAGCTGACGATCAAGAGCTGGGACACCGCCACCAGCGCCTTCGACATCACCGAGCACTATGACAACTTCACGGTGGACGGAAGCGGATATGCGAGCGAGACGCCGACTTACGATCTGGCGGGAAATCTCACCTATGACGGCATTCAGCAGTACACTTATGACGCCTGGAACCGGCTGATCAGCGTCGCCCACGCCTATCGGGATTCCGGCGGCACGCTCCAGCATGGCCAGACCTTCGACGCGATGCGTTATGACGCCAAGGGTCGAAGACTGAGCAAGGCCGTCAGCAACAGCGGGCAATGGGATTGCACCTACAACTATTATTATGACCACGATCGGATGATCGAGGAGCGGAATGGCTCGAACCAGACGATGAAGCAGCATGTGTGGGGATTGACGTATATCGACGAACTGGTCCAGGTAGCGGCAAATAGCAACCCGACGACGGGCAACATTTGCTCGGACCTGTTCTGGGCTGCCCAGGATGCGAATTTCAACGTGCTGGGACTGGTGAACTCATCAGGTGCCCTCGTCGAACGGTACGAATACGCACCATATGGACAGAGAAAAGTGCTGTTTGCGGCAGGGAACAGCTACTCAGGTAACACCAGTTCCTACGATCCTGGTTGCTATGCGATCGCGTATGCCTCGCCGCGTGTCACGTCGAATATGCCCTGCTTCGGTTTGTGTGAAATTGGGAGTCAGGGGTTAATTCACGATGAGGAGTGCGGGTTGGTGTATAACCGCGCGCGATTCCTGCACACAGACCTCGGCCGTTATGCATCCCGAGATCCGCTTCCACTTCCTAATGGTCTAAATCCATTCGAGCAGTTGAGAAGTCAGCCAGTGGACGACCATGATTCGTTCGGACTTGTCGCAGATTCCGAGTTGCAAGTTGTTAATCCGGGCGCGAAAGAATTTGCGGCCCGCTATGGACTCCACGCCCTCGATTCAGTCGATAAACAGTGGTCTCGAGGAGGTAATCTTGATTCGAATGTTCAAAAATGGCGGCTCCAGCACCATCGTAACGACGGGACTTATGAAACCGCCCGCATACATGGACTGTTTTATCTCGCCTGCCGCGACAGTGAACACAAATATGTTGGATTCAAGTATGAAGCTCAAGATACGGGGGAACGATTTTTCCTTGACCCGAATTTCGCGTATACAAAAGTGTATAGGTTCGATGAGTCGCTCGGCCACAAATTCGTCGTAAAGTCTGGCGACATGTCTGTGCCGTTGACCTTTCAACGGTCGACCGGATTCGGCGAAGCGGCATCTGACTTCTTGGCTTTTCACATGCTTGATAATACTGCGGGCGGTACAATTACAGTGGAACCGACTCTTCCTAAGCAGTATGTTAAACAGGAACTCGAGTGGACGGCGATTGTAAGAGAGGGATTTGGCCGCGAGCCATCAGAACATATTGAAGTTACCGCGACACTCAAGGAATTTCCGAATCAACCAGATCCGGTAAAGAGGACACCGGGCATCATCATGATCGTTCCGATCAGTGATGACGGCTATGGTGCATATCCGCCATTCGACTATCAGGATTAACCGTTCATGGTTCAAAACCGCGACGCTAGATGCATCGATCCGGGCCAGGTCACCAATGATGTGCGAATCGCTGGTATCCCCTTGGGTCGGTGTGTGTGGCGATCATTCGCGGTTGTGCTCATCGCGTGCGGAAGCGCGGCCGCGGCGGGAATCGGATTGCTCAATTCGATAACGCATGAGAACGGTCGTGGTGCCGGAATCTGGGGGCCGCGTGCGTTCGTATGGCTGATGGTGCTTGACGGCCGAACATACTTCGAGGCAAGTTATGGTCCGCCTGAAAAGGCCCGACGACTCGCCTTCGCGGGGTTCACAGGATCTTCCAGTGAATTGGAGGAAGCCACCGATGCCACATTCAATGGTCCGGCGAGCTGGGAGGTAAATACGACCACGAGTCATTTTGTGGTCGGGAGGTGCGCCGCGTCGTTAACGTCGGAGCGCGCAGGTGAGGTATCGGGTGTCTACGTCTTCGCTAAGTGTCCGTCGTCCGTCGCGGTCTTCATTTGTAGCTTGGCACCCGGCGGTTTTGCGTTTCGTAAGCTTTGGTTATATGGCAGGAAACGCCGGCGCATTGCCTGCGGCCGATGTCTCACGTGCGGATACGATCTGCGCGGCAGCGGCGAACGATGCTCGGAATGCGGAAAAGCCCGGTCTGCCCCCTCCGGCCACGAAGTCCGCGGCGATTTGTTGATTAGACGGGGAAATGGGGAGCGTGTGATATCGAGGGCGAAGCCCGATCTGCCAAAATGAACCTTAATCGCCTGATGACTTACAAGGCCGGCAGCATCAAGAGCGATAACAGCGACATCGCCCCCAACTGGACGATTGATGCCACCCGCTGGACGCTCGATGCGGTGGGGAACCACACCGCCGTCGATTATTTCAACAGCTACGGCTCCAACGCCTTCAGTTGGCTCAACTGGTACCAGAACACGGCTAACGCCGCCAACGAGTACACCAGCCGCAAGAGCCAGACGGCTCAAAAGGGAGAACTCTGGGACCTCTTCAGCGCCGACACGCACCTGAACTGGACCTGTCGCGGCAGCGGCGACAGCTTCACGATCAGTACTACCGCCCATACCCTGACCGTCGGCACGGTCAGCCAGGACACCATCGACGGAGTCACCGAGCCGGCGGCCCAGGCGTTGATCCTCACCGGCGAGAAGATCGGACCGACCCTTCCCGCCATCAGCTTCACCGTGCCGACCGGCACGACCACCGGCCAGATCGGCCTGGTCTTCGGCTACAAGAGCGGGGCGGACTACTGGCTCTGGGCCAGGGACATGGCCGGCACCGCCAACATCTATCATGTGGTCAGCGGCAGCAAGAACCTGATCTCCACCCTCTCTTATCCCGCTCCCACGCCGGGCGTGGCGTCGAGCTCCGGCATGTTGAACGGGTGGGGCTATAGCTACAACGTCCCCTCCTGCAACTTCGGGTCTTCCGGCTTCCCCTCCGGCCGGATCGGGCTGTATACCACGATCCCCAATGCCGTCTTCAGCAGCTTCCAGAGCGTCGATCAGGCGGACGTGCACGTGGCGGGCCGCTGGTGGAATCCAGGTGTCTTCTCCGTCGATGCCACCCAGTCGAAGCTGAGCCTCCCGGCCGGCCTGGGAACGGTCTACAACCCCATCCTGCTGGAGAACCTGCGCCTCCAGAAGTTCCAGGCGACGCTGGCCCTGACCCGCAACAGCGCCCTCTCCTCGGCGCTGCTGGGGTTTGCCTTCAACGCCACCGATCGCAACAGTTGCAACTACGTCTGGATCAGCCACGGGAGCACAGTCACCAATTCCATCGGCTGGTCTATCACCCCGACGGCGGGTGCCGCCGCCGTCTCGGGGACTAATCCCGCGAGCGTCCCCACCTGCGCCGCCACCGACACCCTCTGGTGCCGCGTGCAGAACGATGGCACGACCGTCACAGTGAAATGCATCAATTCCAGCACGGCTCCGAGCGAATCCACCTGGAGCAGCACCACCGCCTGCTACAGCAGCACCGCCTTCCCCTCCACCGGCGGAATGCTCGGGTTCGTCGTCCAGGGAGGCATCGCCTATGTCGATGAGCTGACGATCAAGAGCTGGAATATATCCACCAGCGCCTTTGACATCACCGAGCACTACGACAATTTCACGGTGGACGGAAGCGGCTACGCCAGCGAAACGCCAACGTATGACCTCGCCGGGAACCTGACCTACGACGGGGTTCAGCAGTACACGTATGACGCCTGGAACCGGCTGATCACCATCGCCCACGCCTACCGGGATTCAAGCGGCACATTGCAACATGGCCAGACGTTCGATGCGATGCGTTATGACGCGAAAGGGAGGCGGCTCTCCAAAGCCGTCAGCAACACCGGGCAATGGGACTGCACGTATAACTATTATTACGACCACGATCGGATGATCGAGGAGCGCAACGGCTCCAATCAAGTCATGAAGCAGCACGTCTGGGGATTGACCTACATCGACGAGTTGATCCAGGTGGCGGCCAACAGCAATCCAACGACGGGCAACGCCTGCTCCAATCTCTTCTGGGCGAGCCAGGATGCGAATTTCAATGTCTTGGGATTAGTCAACTCATCGGGTTCGCTGGTCGAGCGGTATGAGTACACGCCGTATGGGCAGCGTAAGGTGCTGTTTGCGGCGGGGAATTCGTATTCAGGAAACACAAGCAGTTACGACCCTACTTGCTACGCGATTGCTTACGCCTCGCCGCGGTTCACGTCGAACATGCCGTGCTTCGGTTTGTGCGAGATTGGGCATCAGGGGTTGATGCATGATGAGGAGAGCGAGCTCGTTTGTGATAGAGCCAGGCACCTCCAGACGACGCTCGCTCGATTTCTCCAGAGGGATCCGGCAAAGCATCGGAATGGGGACAATCTTTATCAGACAGAGGGAAGTAATCCAATCGAACGGATGGACCCGACGGGCGAAGATTTCATTGCTCTCGGCGTGAAACCCATCGACGGATTTTTGTTAGCCTTATATTCGAATTTACCCTGGACTGCCGGGACAGGCGGTGGATACAGGCATCTTTCGCTTGAGTATTGGTCTGGAAACTGCTCGCCGCCTATTGGATTTTTCTCGACGATTACCACGCTGGGCCAATGGGGACCAGCAAAGGAAACTGCGACCATCCAGCTGTTTCCCCAAGACTGGATTCAGCCTGTCAACACGCTATACAACGACACTATTTCGGTGCTTGTCTCTGCAATAGTGTTTCAGAAGTCCGACGAAGCTACCACATTTTCGGTCATTGGCACGGGAAGCAACGGATCGCTAACACAGCAATGGAACACGGTGGTGCGAAACGCCCAACGCTATCCGTACGCCGAGCAGGATACTACTTCGGCGACCGGCAATTATACAGTAGCCAGGAATTGGCCGGATTCGAAGTACGAAGTATCGACTTCCGGGAACAATAGTAATACGTTCGCGCGTTACTTGGTTAGATCTTCTGGACTAACGTTTCCCGCGACGATGTCGAACATAGGTCAAGCAGTTGGCAGTCTAACGCCGCATCCCATTGATACAAGTCACTGGTCTGAGAGTTGGTACATTGCCCCGGTACGGCCGGGAACGTCGCCCGCTGGTAACGGTTCATCTTAAAGGAGCTCAATGCATTTCTCATTGAACTACGCTTCGGCCGATGGTTCTTCCCCAAGACGCCGAATGGTCAAAAGAACGGGTATTGCGATAATGCTACTCGCAGTGATTGCGACTGGCGTGATCGGGTCGGGCCTCATGTACCTGATGCGCCCGAGGCATCCGACGGAAAATGAGGTATCGAATTGGTTAAGCCAAGTGTGCCGTGGCGACAGTATTCAAAGCGTAGAGAATTTCTTCCAAGTTCGAGGAATCTCGAGTGGGTTCGTTCCTTACGGAAAGGGGCCGCCCGAGCCCTTAGCGGGGACTGTACAGCGCTGACCACGTCTTCAACATGGTGATTCGGTTCGACGCCAACGGCCACGTGTCGTCAACGCAACTAAGCGTCTCTAATCGTGGCCTTTAGCGAACGCGCGCATCGTCAAGAGGAGGACACGACAAGTTGGGCGAGTCGGCATGCGGCGCCGCGCTGGGCTGTCGCGCGGAAGGAAATACACAGGTCTTGTAGCGGCGGGGTCTTACGCCGGGCGAGCCTAGCGCGACACTGAAATTCTTTCGCGCCGTGTCGCGCGGCCTCTTTGGAAAGGACGATGACGAAGTGGTAACGAACGGGTCCAAACCTTCGCATTTTTACACATTTCTCGCGCAGATAGGGGCTGGATGCAGAATGTCCCGCCCGCATTCGGGCCACGACCCGGCGTTGCCCGAAGATAGTACCCGCACGCTCGAGAGTGATTTTCCGAGTGGTGTCGATCGGTCATGAGCCAGCGACGAATTCAGGCCAGTGGTGGAATTGTGAATTATTGTTGATTATTCGCCGGGGCGTCCGGCTTGGGATCGTCCATGGGCTCGGCGGCGTGGGTGCTGGTGTGGTTGCTGACGTATTTCTGGATGTCATTGGCCTGCACCGTGGAAAGGACGAGCACGATCTGGTCCCCCTCGCCGCCGATGTCGATGGCGACCGGCACCTGGAGTCCGGCCTCGCCAGGAAATCCGACTCTGACCGGGGGGAGTCCAATGGGTCTCGGCGGCGGAGCGATATCGGCCCACGCCGCCGAGGCGGCCAGCGCGAGACCGCCCGCGAAGAGCGCGAGAACCATCGTCCGCATTCCGATGCCGCTGCGCCGGCGGACGAACTGCATTCCGCCGGCGGTCAGGGCCGCCGACACGGCAATGCCGGCGATCCATGTTTGAGCCGGATTGAGTCGAGCGCTCGCCCGCGGGCGATCTTCACCCGAAAGGCTGCGCCAGGACGCTTGCGGGGATGCGGAAGTGGGCCATCGCCACATTTTGAGCATGGACCTTGAGCTCGGTCTTGATTCGTGCGGGCCTGACGGGGCGCGTCGCAGGCGGGTTGGCCGGGTCGTTGTTCGCATCCGGAGCCGATGCACTCACGCACACGGGGAACAAGCCCAGGATGATTAGCATTACAGCGATCAATCGCATCAGGTGCCTCGCTCGATTAAGGATTTTCAAATTGCTGAACGTCGAACTGGAGGCTTAGATGCTCAATCGAGCGAGAGGTTCCCATTTTTTCGGCGGAGGGGTCGCCCGGGGTTGAGACATCCGGGTGCGAGGTTGCACCAAAAGCGCGCAATATCCTCGAATCGAAACGGTCGGGCAAAAAAAATAAAATTGCACAATCGCCTTCATTTTCAGCGGACACCAGTCTTTGCAACTTCTTGCCCCCATTTCGCATCGCGCAATAATTGCGCGGTAGGCATTCATTTTGCAGTTGCGATTTTCACCTCCGCGCCGCCCAACTGATCGATGATTTCATCCAAAGTTGGCTTACATGGACTGATGAACAATGGAAATCGAAACCGAATCGCCTCCTGAAAAAAAGAAGAAAAAGGACAAGAAGAGCCGGTTCAAGGAAAACGGGCACCTTGAAATCGACCTGATCCATCACGGCGATCTGAAGGCCAAATGCAATAAAATCGACAACGAGAGCTACGAAAAAGAACTGGCCCGCCTCCAGGTCGAATTGGTGAAGATGCAGGCGTGGGTGAAGCACGAAGGGCTCAAGATCGTCGTTATTTTCGAGGGACGTGACGCCGCCGGGAAGGGGGGCGTCATCAAGCGCATCACCGAGAGCATGAATCCCCGCGGCTGCCGGGTTGTCGCGCTGGGAAGCCCCAGCGAACGGGAGAAAACGAGCTGGTATTTCCAGCGGTATGTCACGCATCTCCCGTCCGCCGGCGAAATCGTGCTGTTCGATCGGAGCTGGTACAACCGGGCGGGCGTCGAACACGTCATGGGGTTCTGCACCAACGATCAGTATCAGGAATTTCTGCGAAGCTGCCCGGAATTTGAGCAGATGCTCGTGCGCTCCGGCATCATGATCGTGAAATACTGGTTCTCGGTCAGCGACGCCGAGCAGGAACGGCGGTTTCAGTCGCGCCTCAACGATCCCTCCCGGAGCTGGAAGCTCAGTCCGATGGACCTGGAATCACGGGCCAAATGGGTGGAGTATTCCAAGGCCAAGGACGCGATGTTCACCCACACGGATATCAAACAGGCGCCGTGGCGGGTGGTCAGGGCCGACAACAAGAAATGCGCCCGGCTCAACTGCATCCGGCATTTCCTGGGATTGGTGCCCTACAAGGATCTCACTCCCACGCTGCCGCCGGACCTTCCGCCCCGTCCGCCGGCCCCGGTTGGGTATGTGCGGCCGCCGATGGAGGATCAGACTTTCGTTCCACAACACTATTGACCGCTCTGCGGAAAATCCCAAATTCCAAGCACCAAAGCCCAAAAAAAGCTCCAAATTCCAAAGGGGAAAATCCCCAAATCGGAGCGGCCGGAGCGCGGTCTTCGTTTGGAATTTGGGATTTGGTTTTTGGAATTTATTTGGAGACTTGGTTTTTGGAATTTGGGATTTCAGCGACCGGGTTGTGGGAATTTTTTCGTGAGGCGGTCAGAGCATGTACAAATACGTCATCATGGGTATCCAGGGCTGCGGCAAGGGCACGCAGGCGAAGATGCTCGCCAGGAAGGTCGATGCGGTTCACATCAGCGTCGGCGACATTTTTCGCTGGCACATCCAGAGCCATACGAAGCTGGGCGCGCGGATCACCCGGTGCACGGCCGCGGGGGAATTGGTTCCGGATGACACGGTCGAAGAAATCGTCCGCGGCCGGCTCGATCAGCACGACTGGAATTACGGCTTCATCCTCGACGGCTTTCCCCGCAACCGCCGTCAGGCGGAGTTTTTCCTCGAGAGCTACAACATCGACGCCGTCATTCAGATCGATCTCGATGATCAGATCGTGCTCGATCGCGTGATGAATCGGCGGCTCTGCGGCAAGTGCGGACTCGACTACAACCTTATTTTTCATCGCCCGGCCAACCCCAATGTCTGCGATGTCTGTGGCGGCAACCTGGTCTCCCGCGCCGATGACAACCACGACGCGCTCGCCTCGCGCCTGCGCGACTATCACGGCAAGACCGCGCCGATCCTCGATCTCTTCAAGTGCAAGAAACTGGTGATTGAAGTCGATGGCTCACAACCTGTTGCCGACGTGCAGGAGGAGATTCTCGAAAAACTGGGACTGGGAAGTGAGATCGCAGTAGCGTCGAGAGGATGATGGCGGGAAAATCCAAATCCCAATGAGGACCGGAAAATCCCAAAGCCCAAGCTCCAAAGCCCAAAAAAATTCCAATGACCAAAGCGGAAAATTCCAAACAGGAGCGCTCTGAGTGCGCTGGCCCTTCTGTTTGGTCCTTGGAATTTGAACTTGGAATGTTTTTGGGCTTTGGTATTTGGGCTTTGAAATTTGCTTTCTACGGAAGCATGAATGCAGCCATTTCCCGGTCATTGCGAACCAGCAATTCGTGACCGTAGAGCGCAGGATTGTTCCAGGTCTTGCTGGAGAAGACCGGGAAGCTTCCGAGTTCCTGAAATGAATCCGGCGTCGCCGCGACCAGCGCGATGTTGCCTTCTTCGGCTTGCACGATGATGAGATCATCGACCAGCAGAATCTGCCCGTGCCCGTAACGGTCGCCGCGCCAGCGACGATTGCCGGTGTCGGCTTCGAGGCAGGTGAGGGCGCTGTCGTCCAGGCCATAAATGAATCCATCGCGCACGGCGACGTTGGTCATCTCGGTCTTTAGACGGAGACTTTTCCAGAGGACCGACGTGGAAAACGCGCCATCGCCGGTCGGAGCCAGGTGGAGCATGATCGATCCGAGGCCGTAGCCGGCGGAGATGAAAACACGATCGCCGGGCATCGCCAGGACCTGGGCCACTTTTGGGAAATCTCCGGGCCAGCCGTATTGCCACAGCACGTTTCCATTGGCGGGGTTGTGGCCTGAAGCGCTGTGGGCGTTGAGGATCAGGATCTGTTCGACTCCGCCGACCGTTGCTGGCGCCGGGGAGGCGTAGGCGGCACTGTCGGCGCCGCCGGTCCAGCGCGGCGAACCGGTCTCGCGATCGAAAGCCAGCAGCGAAGGGCCGTGCTTTCCGCCGCTCACGACGATGAGATTTCCGTAGATCAGCGGCGAACAACTCTTGCCCCAGATGGGATTGTCCGCATGAGAATCGGTGAAAATATTTCGCGACCAGATGGCGTGTCCCGTAGCGCCGTCGAGGCATTCGAGAATGCCCGTCGCGCCCATGACATAAACGCGACCGTCACGAATAGTCGGCGTGGCCCGCGGACCATCGCCACCCATCGATTCGCTGAATCGGGCGGTGTTGGAATGTTGCCAGCGGATTTTTCCGGTTTTCGCTTCGAGGCAGGTGACCAGCTCCCGATCGCCGCGCTGTTCCTGGGTAATGGCAAAGCCGTTGACGACCGCGAAGGATCCCCAGCCGAGCCCGACCGGCTGGCGCCAGAGGAGTTGCGGCGCATGACTGCCGGACCAGTCGCGCCAGAGTCCGACGCCGGCGAGCTGATTGTGGCCGCCGGGGCCGAGAAACTCGGGGAAATCGATGGGCGTCGTGGTGGTGAGGTCCACTTTTTCCACGACGGCGTCTCCAGTATCCGAAAGGGGCTTGAGGCCGGCATCGGGCTCCGGGGTCCATTTCCAGACCAGGCGCGGCCATCCCGCGCCGGTCCAGGAGCCACGCCATTTCAGGCAGGTCTTAACGAACAGGAAGACGCCGGCGAAGATCACCAGCTCGAGCGCGAAAACAATGAGCCGGGTCTTCGCGCGAAATCCGCTGAGAGCGAGAACCCAGATTGTGAGCAGCAGGATGACGGCTGCGACAACCAGCGCCGTGAAGGGACCTTTGAAATTCCCTTCGACCTTGTCGCTGAGCTGAAGGAAGAGGATAGAGGCGACGCCGAGCAACAGAATGGTCCAGGGAATCGTCCGGCGAATTCGCGGCCAGAGGGGGAGGGGAGTCGGGGCACTGTGCGCGATCGAGGTCATATGTGTTTCGCTCCGCGGAAATCATAGTCGTAGTCGGGTCGGAACTCGCTTGAGCGTGTGCGAAACTTTTCATATTCGATTAGAAGTGATTTCAGAACCGATGTGGCATGGGCGTCTCGCCCATGCTCTTACCACATCGACACGGGCGAGACGCCCGTGCTACGAAGCAAGAATTTGGAATTGAAATACTTCTTCTTCCGTATTCCTTAATAGCCGCGGGCGTCAGCTCGCGCGTTCGCGGAATCGAACAGTTTGCGGACTAACGAAGACGCGCGAGCTGACGCTCGCGGCTGTTAAAGAGGTCGCAGGAGGAAAGAGATTGTCATTCGAGACTGCGCCGATTTCTCCGCGTCGCCGCGAATGAAGTTCCGAACACGACGATGACGGTCAGCGCGATGATCCCGCCGACGGACCAGATGCCCAGTTGCAGATTGTCAGGGCTGATCCACTGCGTGATCGCGCCGGTGCCCGGACCGAGGATGCTGCCCAGGCCGATGAGCGCTTCGTGATATCCGCCATGCTCGGTGCTGCCGTCGCTGAGGACCATTCCGAAATAGAGACTGGCGGCGTAAATCATCCCCAGCGCCACGCCGAGCCCGATCTGCCAGAGGGCCATCGAGATCAGGTCGTGGTGTGATGACAATCCGCTAAAGAGATCGGAAGGGCGGACGACGATACCGGCGAAGCTCAGCAGCATGAGCGCCGCGGCGGCAAGGAGGATTCGCGGGCGGGCGTGCCACCAGATGCCAAGGCCGAGGATCAGAAAGGTGATCCAGCGCGCCGCCATCCACGTGCTGCCGTAAAGGGTCTTGTGGGTTTCATCCAGGCCCTGCATGACCGGCAGCGAGGGCATGAGGGCCATCAGGCTGTAAATGACGACATAGGTCGCCGGCAGTGCGACGCGCGACAACCAGAGCGCCAGCGTGCGGATGGGGAGCAATTTTGGATCGGGCGTTAGCGGCGGCATCGAAATATTCTGGATCAGCGGCCCACCGGTGCGGCGCATGCGAATTCGGCGGATTCGAAAGAGAATCAGGAGGGTAAGGGCGCAAAGGCCGTGCCCCATCGCGGGAATCAGGAATGCGCCGATCGTCCATTTTTCGAGGATGATTCCGTTGATGGCCAACACGATTGCGCCGCGCCGGACCAGACCAGGTTGTAGACGCCGATCCGTCGCGAGAGGAGCCGGGTTGGGACGCCGGCCGAAACGAGGCCCTCGAGGATCGGCCAGCCGAGGGCACTGCAGGCTGCGTAAACAAGCAACAACGCGGCGAGGATCGCGGAGGAATTGGCAAAGGCGCCCCCAAGCGCAATAAAACCCATCGCTGAGTAAATCCCCGCCAGTGCCAGGCGCGGCGCAACGCGCCCGATGAGTCGATGCGCGGTCAATGCGCCGCAGACGTAGAAAAGCCCCTGTCCCGCCGCGAGCGTGAAGTTTGCCCGCAGGCTCCAGCCGAAGCGCTGAACCGTATAGAAGAAGATTCCCACCTGAAGGAAATTGGTCCCGCAGGAGGTGAGGAATTCGATGCAGAAAAGTAGCGGGGCGGCCGACGCCTCCGCCACGCCGGGTCCTGCGGACCCGGATCCGGGCCCACGGGACCCGGCGTGAGGAGGTGAGGAATGGTTTTGAGACAACTTCTTAACCGATTGCCGCCGCTCGTCAGCTGCGTGAATAGTCGATCCCTTTTACGATCACGGCCAGCACGAGTCCCGCGAAGATCATGCCCAGGATGATCCAGACGGTGATCTGGGCCGCCTGTTTCGGCACATCGCTCATGGAGCGGCATTTGATCGATTTGTAAACGACCGACACCGCCACGCAGAGTGGGATCAGCAAAAACGGCCAGACGCCATTGCTCCACGCGCCCCAGAGCGGATCGAGAAACGGGCGATATGCCAGCACCTGCAAAGAGGCTTCAGCCAGAGCGATCATTGTCCCTCCTGCGGTTTTTCGCCAGCTCGGCTATGGGAATCGATGATCGCCAGCAGATTGAGCATTCCCGCGATGGCGGTATAGAGCACGCCGATCTCATTCAGGCGCGAATGCGAACGGGCGCCGATTGGATTGTCATTAGAGTCGCGTCGCGATGCCGCCACCGCTCCCGCGCCGGCGATGAGTCCTACGGGGCCGGTGATGACCTGGGCGATCGACCAGGGCTTGGCGCGGATTTCTTCGATCGGATGGGTGAAGATCGCCCACCCCTCCAGGCGCAGATAGGTCTCGTCGCGTAATCCCGAATCGCCGAAGACGTAATAGGCCTGTCCGTTGCGATCGCTGCCGGCATAGGAGAGGACGGGATTTCCGTGCGATCCGTAGCCGGGAACTTCCAGGACGCGCACGCCGCCGATGAGCAAGCCGGCCACAAAGAGCATGATGACCGTGAGCCCGACCGTATAGCCGCGGGACCGCTGACCGATCAGCACGTATCCGAGGCCCGGCAGCACCCATGCGGCAACGGCAACGAGAAACGGAGAAATCGAGCGTGTCGGCGCGGCGCGGGCGGTTGTCTGCATCAGGCGGGATACTCTATCCGCGGGGCGCAGCGCGGCAAGGGGGGAGCGTTTGTCCTACTCTTACTCCTACTCGTCTTATTCGAAGATGAATACGAGTAGGAGTAGGAGTACGAGTAGGAGTAGGAAAACACCGTGAACATCGAATTCCGTTTTGCTGCGCAAACGGCTTATCCATGGTCGCGTAGGAAACTGGATTGCGCAGAGCGCCGCCAACGAGAGGATCAATGCAAACAACCAGGAATCGAATCATGACGCGCGACGGCTGGCGGGAGCACAAGGCCTCAACGTTCGTGCTTTTGCTCCTGGGCCTGTCCTCCATGCGAAGTTCCGCCAGCGGATCCGTAGCGGATTCCGCGCTTCCGCCGGCGCTCAAGGCCGCGCCCTCCAATACCTGGGTGAAGATTCATGAATTTCCCGAGAGCGGAGCCCGCGCCGCGCCTGCGTTTTTTTATGATTTATCTCTGCGGAAATTTGTCCTCACCGGCGGAGCGCCCGGCGGAGCCTACGGACAATCGCCACGGCATTATGATACCGAGGAATTTGATCTGGCCTCGGCGGTCTGGAGCAATGCTTATCCGTCCGGCGCCGGGTCGGATTACGCCCCGGTCTCGGGCGCTACCCATGCGCCGCAGACCTTGCGGGACGATGCCGCCCGCGAATTCCGACGGGACAAGGCGGGATATCTTCGCATTCCCTGGTGGTACGGCTACGGAAACGGGTCCGGCGTTTATTTTCAGTTTGCCTGGGATGCGGATTCACGGAAGCTGCTGGCTTGCATCCAAAATCAGACGGTCATCTACGACCCGGTTTCACGGGCCTGGTCGCAGACCAGCGCCGCTCCGTTCAGCAAGGGCGCATTCATGCACTGGGGCTCATTCTGCTACGACCCGATTCATCACGAGGTGGTGTCGGTCGGCGGGACGAGCGATGAGGCGGGTGGAACGCCGGGAACCTGGGTCTATCGAGTTTCTGACAATCGATGGGAGAAACTGCAACTTGGATCAGAGGCACAAAACAATCTGCGTGCAAGGGTCGATGCGACGACGCGAGCCGCGGCAACAGTCGTGGGGGTCTGTCGGAACCGGTTTCACCTGACCGAAACGGCAGCCGAAGCCAGGGCATCGTTCAACGAGCGCGTCGACCGGCTGGGCAATTTGATCGATTCAGATCGGTCGCTCCTGCCAGCGCCGCAGGCGTCCGCGGCAGAGTTGGCCGGTCGACAGGCGGCCGCCCCTTCCTTGAAAAAGGCTCGGATGGAATTGGAAGATCTCAAAAATGCGATCGTGGGACCGATGTCGGCGGCGACGATCGCGATCGGACAATCCGTTTGCGACGATCTTCAAAACGGCGCCAACGCGCTCGCCGTTGAACCGCCGGCGCGGGCGCTTTCGCAGATGGTGTATGACGCCGGGTCGAAAAAGATCGTTCTGTTCGGTGGCGACGGGCTTGATCGGCACTATGCCGACACTTGGATTTACGATTGCTCCATGCGTACGTGGGAGCAGCGATTCCCGAAGGTGAGTCCTTCTCCCCGTGCCGGTCACGCGCTTCTATTTTTGCCTCGAAGCGGCAAGTTGTTTCTGGCGGGTGGGTATTCGCTGGGCAACGGCCATAGCTATATGTACGGCGACGTTTACGCGCCACTGCCGTTTGAGTCGTGGATATACGACACAACTCGCAACGAATGGTCGCCGCTGCCGACTTCGGGCGCACCGCCGGTTGCGAAAACAGCTTCTCAGTTCTCGATGGCCGCTGACGAAAATGATAACGTTGTCTACGTCGCGCCTTCCGGCCGCTTCGGATTCGCGACCTGGGCCTGCCGCGTTGACTCGGGCGGCATTGACGCCGAAAAGAGAGCTCAGCGTGGAGTTCCGGCGCAAACCGCCGCCTTTCGAGGCGACGAAGACGAGCCGCATAAGGGTTATCTTAGTGCCGTGCCCGCTTTTTGGGATCGTGGCCCGGCGCCCGATCCCGCCGCGATGGCGGCAATGTACGATGCCCTTCCGTCGAACCAGTGGATTCAAAAGGTGCCCGCCAAAGGCGTGGACGTGCGCGGCTGGGGCACCAGTGCCTACGATCCGGACCGCGATCAGATCCTCTACTGGGGCGGCGGGCACTCTGAATACAAAGGAACGGATGTATCCCACTACAGCCTGCGCACCGGTCTCTGGTCCGGTTCCACTCGGCCGGAATGGGTGCTCGAAGCCAGCAGCGATTTTCTTCTGCCTGTTTTGGTCAGCTTCCACAATCGCCCGCACATCCCCGTTCACGCTTACCAGACCTACGCCTGCGACCCGCCAAGCGGCTTGATGGTCGCGGTCAAGGACGCGCCGGGAGCAAAACATTCCGTGACCTTTGTCTACGATCCTTCAGCCCGTGATTGGCAGCCGACGATGTTCGAGGCGCCGTTTGGGGGCGGGGTCATGCATGTCATCGTCCGCGCTACGCCCGGCGGGGCGGTCGCATGGGCCGAGGAAGGATTATTCCGATTCGATTCCGTGGGACGGACATGGCAACGGCTGCCGGTCGACGGAGATAAACTTGCGGGCCCTCCCTGGTGCGATGGATCGGCCATGATTTACGACTCAAGCCGCGATTGCCTCTGGCTTTCATTATCGAAAGACCTGAGCCGTTATGATTTGAAGACCGGCCGTCTCGAAGCGGTTCATCCGCCGCTGCCCGCAATTCTTGGCGAAAACCCCTTCTGGCGGGAAGCCGTATTTCTGCCGCAGGATGATCTCATTCTTCTGGCGAAATTGTTCAAAGACCCGCAGGGGCGATTTACGAATGTGGCGTATGATGCGAAGGCCAACAAATGGGTGCGGATCCAACTTCCGTTCATTTCCGAAGCCGACGCCAAGCCCCAGGAGTTTAAGGAAAACCCGTTCAGTTGGAGCAGCGCGATTTTTTATGACGCGAGCCGAAAGCTCGTGGTCTTACACGCCCCGGTCAATTTTTGGTTTCTGCACTTCGATCGGAACAAAGCCGCGATCGTTCCACTGGAAATGCAATGAGCCTGCGAGACCTCCGCTCCTTCGACCTTCGGATCACAATCGCTATAGTACCCGCCCTATGTCATTGGAAGTTGGAATCGTCGGTTTGCCGAACGTGGGCAAGAGCACGTTATTTAACGCCTTGACGGCGGCGGGGGCGCTGGCGGCGAATTATCCGTTCGCCACCATCGAGCCGAATGTCGGCGTGGTGGCCGTGCCTGATCCGCGCCTGGCGATCATCAATCAGTTTCAGAAGACCGAAAAAATCATCCCGGCCGCGTTGCGGGTGGTTGATATCGCGGGAATCGTTCGCGGGGCGAGCACTGGGGAAGGGCTCGGCAATAAGTTCCTCTCGCACATTCGCGAAGTGGACGCCGTCCTGCATCTGGTTCGCTGCTTTGGGGGCACGGAAATCCTTCACGTTGAGGGTTCGGTCAATCCCATTCGCGACATTGAAACCATCGACACCGAACTGGCCCTGGCCGACCTGGAAACCGTCAGCTCCTCTCTGGATAAATCCGAGCGGCAGGCCCGCAGCGGCGACAAGGAGGCCACGGCCCGCGCGGAAATCCTGCGCCGCGCCAAATTGCACCTGAACGAAGGCAAGCCGGTGCGGGAGATGGAGTTTTCTCCCGACGAGCGCAAGATCGTGAAAGGGCTCGGACTCATCACCGCCAAGAAGGTGCTGTACGTTGCCAACGTCGATGAATCGGATCTGCATGGCGAAGGGCCGATGGTTCAGCAGGTGCGCGAGCGGGCGGCCAAAGAGGGGGGCAATGTCGTCCCGGTCTGCGGAAAGCTCGAGTCCGAACTGGCCGAGCTCGATCCGGCCGACCGGGCGGAGATGCTCCAGAGCATGGGCCTGACCGAGCCGGCCCTCGCGACGCTCGCCCGCGAGGCGTATCGCCTGCTGGGTCTGCAGAGCTATTTCACCGCCGGCCCCAAGGAAATCCGCGCCTGGGAAATTCCCGTCGGCGCAACCGCCCCGCAGGCGGCGGGCGTGATTCACACGGACTTCGAGCGCGGGTTCATCCGCGCCGAGATCTATACGCTCGACGACCTCAAGCAGTACAAAACGGAAGCCGCGATCAAGGCGGCCGGGAAGATGCGGGCGGAAGGGAAAAGTTATGTGATGAAGGATGGGGATATCACGCACTTCCTGTTTAATGTTTGAAGGGCGTAAAACGTAAAACGTGGAGTCGTTGTAGCGCATTCATCGGACAGGAACGTTTGCGGCAACACTTTGGCAGCATCGAAGTCGAGATCGGCAAGCTGCGCGACTATTGTCTGAGCGACACACATCCACGAGGCCGCCACAAGGCGCGGGTATTCCGATCGCGTTTGGGATTGGTGGCTGCAGAGGCAGACGCTGCTCGATGCTGTGCTGAATCGGCAAGATGATTTGAAGCCCACCGAGGCCGATGAGTACGGTCAGCGATATGTGCTCGATTTTCCCACGACCACCGTTGTAGGTAGCGCGACAGTCCGTTCGGCTTGGATTGTTTTGACGGGCGAAAATGTGCTAAGATTAATCAGTTGTTATGTGTTGTAGGAGTGTTCATGATGCCGCGCGAGAAGTCAATTCAATTGTTAGATGTCGTTGCACTTACCGCGGATTTGCCGGAAAAGGCTCTGCTTCGAGGGCAGGTAGGGACGGTGGTCGAGATTTTATCGCCGGGTGTCTTTGAAGTGGAGTTTTCAGATGACGATGGGCACACTTATGCGCAACTTGCACTGAAAGAGAACCAGCTATTGGTCCTCCATTACCAACCGCAGCAAGCTGCTTGATGGGTCTGGACGGTTCATGGATCGGCCTGTTTCGACTGGGCGAGGAAGTCGAGCACCGCCTTTTCATGCCCGGCGGGTTTTACTCTTTCGAAGACGTGCTGGATGACGCCCTTCTTGGTGATGATGAAAGTCGTGCGGACGACGCCCCAGTATCTTCGGCCGTACATGCTTTTTTCCTGCCAGACGCCGTATCGCTCGCAGACGGCGTGGTCTTCATCAGCCAGTAGCGGAAAATTCAGCTTGAATTTGTCGGCGAATTTTTTCACCTTCGCGATGGGGTCGGGGCTGACGCCGAGAACGATAGCCCCGGCTTTTTGATATTTGCGGTGGGCATCGCGAAATCCGCAGGCCTGGGTCGTGCAGCCGGGCGTGTCGGCCTTGGGATAGAAATAAAGGACGACAGGGTTCTTTCCGGCGAAATCGCGGAGCGAAATGTTCTCGTCGGTACTGGCGGGCAACTGGAAATCGGGTGCGGGTCGACCGACAGTTGGAATCGTATGCGGTTCTTTCTTGCTCATGAATCGCATCTTAGGCAAGGACGTGAAACTTAGCGCATCCACCACGACGGGGCAAAGCGGCGCCGACGTGCGTTCGAAATTCATCAGCCGTTCCCGCCGCGCCGCCCCGTATCGACCGGAACTGCGCTGCCGAGGCGCACCCAATACGGGGCGGCGCGGCGGCCTGGAATCGGCGGCTTTACGGCGGCGTCCGGCGCCGCTCTGCTCCGTCGTGAAAGTAGCGCAGGATTTTTCATCTGACTTGGCGCATCAACACTCGCAAATAACAATGAGTAACTTCGTTTGTTCGAAACCCATTCGAGCGTGAGTGTTCGGCGTGAGGGTCATTTCAGCGAGAGGAAAACCAATGAGAATCGCTACTCTCAGCAGCGTTGGTCTGTTCACCGGTTGCACGGCGGCGCTCTTCGGAGCCGCCATTGCCTCGGCGGCGGAGAAGGTGCAGATCATTCTGCCGCTCGGGCGGATTGCCTATCAGACCAATGAGTGGATCGACGTCTCGATTTTGCGCAGCAGCGCCGACGCGGCGCTCCCTGCCGAAAACCTCTCGCTGGCGCTTGCCGGAGCCGATGGCAGCGACCTCAAATTTACATTTCCCGTTCGCGCCGCGGCGCTCGAAAAGCCGGACGCACGCGCAACCGAGCACTTTCATCTCGATGGGCGATTGTTGCGTCCCGGGACTTATACCGTGACCGTCCAAAGTGGCGGGGCGAGCGCGACGCAGAAAATCGAAGTCTTCAGCCACGTGCGTCGCAGTGATTTCAAGCTTCTGCAGTGGGGATCGCGGGCCGCAAAGGAAGAGCAGGCGATCATTGGGGAAGACGGCATGGGGTACAACCTCAACTACGCCGCCTACGGCGGTTTCAGCTACGACGACATGATTCGCGGCGGGACCGATTTCATGCGCTGCTGCACCATGGGCGGGGCGCATCAGATGGACATGCGCATGGAATGCGACTGGTCCGATCCGTACGTATTACAGGGTGGTGAAGCCCGCGTCGTCCAGGAAGCACTGCACGATCGGACCCAGCCGAATTGCATCGGCGTCCATTTCTATGATGAGCCAGGGCTGACCTGGTGGAAACACGCCAGGACCGGCGTCTTTTCCCCCTACAACATCCCTTCCCAGGATCGCGCCTATCTCAGTGCCTTTGGAGTTGAATCTCCACAATACGACCAGGTGAAACCGGAGGACGCCGCCGCCGTTGCAAAATGGGACCATCTCGGTCGATGGAAAGAATCGTTCATGGAGGCGGCGTGGAAGGACGGTCGCTTCGGCGTCGATCGCGTGGATCCCAGCTTCCTGTCGGCGGTGCAGACCCAGTATGGATGGATGGCATATTCAGACGGTTATTACTTCAACGTCGCCCGCGCTCTGGATGTGATCAGCGGCCACGGCGGATATGACGACGGGCCGGCCACCTATTTCTACCCCTCTTTCTTTCATGAAATGGGCCGGGCCCGCGATTTGAATAAGCCGGTCTGGTATCTGCCCACCTGGTACGGGGAAAACAGCGATGACATGCGACTGGAGCAATATCTTTCGTTCATGACGAATCTTCAGGGGATGGCGACGCCTCCGGACATTACCGTTCAAAAGCCGCAGTCGGCCGAAGCATCGACTGGAGTGGTCGAGTCCAACAAGTTGATGGCGCGCCTCGGAACGATTTTCACGACGATGCGCGTAACACGCCCGCCGGTGGCGATGCTTTACTCGATGTCGCAGAACCTGAGCGCGCAGGTCAGAGATATGCAAATTCCCAAGGACATGGGGAATTCGGCTTACGAAGGGGGGAAGCACACCCGCGTCAAGCTGGAGGACCTTTATCTGGCCGGAAAGATGATTCATGTCGGCATCTTTCCGCTTGTCGAGGAAGATGTGGTCGACGGAACACTGGCGGCCAACCACAAGGCGATCATTCTGCCCGGCGTGAACTATCTCGATCCCAAAGTTGTCGTAGCGCTCGAAGCGTTCGCGGCCGGCGGCGGGACCGTGCTTCTGACCGACGACTGCCAGGTGCAGATTAAGGGTTCGCAGAAAGTTGGCGCGAGCGCTGACACGGCCATCTACGACAAGCTAGTTCAGATCTGGACGACGGACCAGAAGGAATCGGAGCGTTTGCGCCGGCCTGAGCACTATCTTGAGCAGGTCAAGCCGCTCGCCGCCGCGCTGAAACAGAAGTTGGATGCGATAGGGATCAAGCCGGATCTCGATGCAGATTCGCAGACCGTCGTAACGTCACGTCAGGCGGCAGGCGATGTGGAATACCTCTTCGCGGTCAACGCCACACCAAAGCCCGACGCGAAAACAGAAAAGACGCAGCCCGCCACCGCGAAGCTTTCCATGGTTGCCGACGGCCGGCCGGTCTACGACGCAATCCATGCGATTCCCGAGACCGGACTCAAAGCCGACGGCGGGCAACTCAGCGGAACCTATTCATTCGGCGCAGGCGAAATGCGTGTCTTCGCCCGAACCGCGCGTCCGATCGGCGGAGTAGCGGTGCAGACGCCGGTTCTCTTCCGCGATTACACGGTCAGCGACGCACCCATTCGGGTCGAACTGTCGGCGTGCGTGCAGGACAATCAAAAGTCGGTCCTGAGCGGCTCAATTCCGATGCGCATACGGCTCATCGATCCGCTCGGACAAGCTCGCTATGACCTGTACCGGGCGACCGATCGAGGCACGCTTCGCCTGGATCTGCCGCTGGCGGCGAATGATCCGGCGGGCGAATGGGATATCGTGATTCACGAATTGCTGAGCAACACCGAAGGGATCGCCTCGTTTACGTATCGTCCCGCGCCTCAGTGCGGCGCGCTGGCCGGAGCGACGCCACGAGCGATCTATTTCGGGAAAGACCGCGAAAACATCTATCGGCTCTTCCACGACCATCAGGATGCGACAATCGTAAAAGGGGCGGGTGAATACAACAGCGCCGCCGCCGAACGAATCGCGACGATCCTCAAGCCGTGGGGCGTCGAGTGCAAAATCGTAACCGCCGCGGAAGCTGCCAGGCCGCGCAACCTCACAGCCTCTGAAGCCGCCACCTGGGCGGGCATGGTCGGTGGGAAGGTAAACGAAGGAGATAAAAATGCCCCGTCTCAGGTCGGCTTCGCATTGCGCGGCCCGGCCATTCTCCTGGGGACGCCGGAAGATAACGCGCTAATCAAGTTTGCTCTTGATTCAAACATGCTTGCCTACAAGCCCGACGCCGCCTCCTTACCGGGTCGCGGCCGTGGCTATCTGGGATGGCAGCGCGATGCGGTCGGTTATCGCCAGGAATCGGTCACACTGATTGCGTACGATACGGCGGGCATGTCGGAAGCGGTCGGATCCCTTTACGAAGCGGTTGCCGGAATCAATCCGCTCACGCGATGGGATTTGCCGGAACTCGCGTCGGTTGCCCCCGCCTCCAAGTCAACGGCCGCGCCCCGGGCGACGATCGCCTGGCGGGCAATCACGCCGGATCGTGTCGAAAAATTGACTCTGAACGGCGGCAGATCGGCGTTGTTACGGCCGATGGGTCGGTGACGCAGATCGACGCAAGTGGAAAGGTGATCGGCCAAACCCCAGGCAATGCGGCGGTAGCCGCGCCTTCAGAAGTTCCGAAATTGTCCGATGCGCTCGCAAAAACCGCGTTGACCAATCGCGTGGTAAAGCGAGTGGCCACGGACGGCGGGTTGACCGCAATTGGTTATTGGGGTGGAACTGTGCAGATCTGTGACGCAGCAACCGGCGCAACTAAAACATTGCAGGTCCTGCCCGCCGACCTTGGCGACCTGGTTTGGATCGACGGAAAAGTCGTTGTCGGTCTGTCGGACGGGTCGGTGATTGCGCTGAAGCCGTGAGCCGAAATTGACCAGCTTCACGAAACCCTTTTAGCGGCCGCCCGAAGGGCTCCGCTCCGGCGTGCGCGAGTATCGCGCCATTCACGCCGCCAAGCGGCGCGACGAAGGGTCAGACCGGCGCAACGACATCTTTACATGTCTCCGCGCGCGTTTTGCTATGCTCGACGCCGCCTTTCGCGGATGGGTGGACTGGAGCAAAGCGAAATGTCCGACGAGCGTTTCGTAGAGCATCTTTCGTGAGGTATTCATCGCAAGACTCCTTTGAAAGCGCGGCACTGCAATTCTTATGTCGGCTCGACCCGGCTGAATCCTTGAATGGTTATCGGACGTTTAAGGGAGGAGCCAGAAGCCAGAAGCCAGAAGCCAGGAGGCGGGGGGCAGAAGGGAAGCGGATGCAGGTGCACAAAAACGGACCACTGGTATCAACTATCTTTCAAACGACACGTTCTGCAATTTCCCCTGCTTGAAGAAGACGTGAAATTCATGGTCCTTGTCGAGCTTGCTCTGATACGAGAGGACAAACGGATGCCCCGGTCCCTCTTCCAGCCAGAGCCGGTGAAGCGGAATGATGTGGAATAGATCCTTCTCGCTGGCCTTCGGCCATTTCACATGCGGATGGGCTGCGCAGCATGCGCTGGTATTCCACCAGGAGCGCCCGCGTGACGCGGGGAATCAATTGGTCGTATTTGAAGATCAGCGTCTTGTAGAGGCGTTCCTGCTCGCCAGTCGGACCCGACTTTCCGGCGTGGACAGTTACCCACACTTTTCGCTGAACCGGTGAAAACAGCAGGTGCGATCGCCAGAACTTCCCGTCACGATACGCGCGCATTGCGCCGAACGTCGGGTGGTTGAGCTTCTTTCCGAATAGAGGCCACATTGGTGTTAATCAGCAGGTGAAAGAGGCGGAAGGATGGTTAGTGTTTTCCTTGATTGCCGCGGGCGTCAGCCAGCGCGGTATTCGCAGACGCGCACACTGAAGCTCGGACGATTGGTCGGGCGTCTCTAGCGTTCGGGAATGATTTCGATGCCATTGATTTCCGGATTGTTGGTCCCCGTGTTGCGAAACTCGACCCGAATCATGCCGTCGGTGACATGCGCTTTGGCTGTCTTGACCAGCGCGCACCGCACGCCGCCGGTTTCTCCGAAGACATCCACATTTCCGATGGAATTTCCCTGTACGGCCACGCCAAACACGCGCTGTCCGGGCGATTTAACCCCGTCAAACGTTTCGGCAAAGTGCAATTTCACGAGGTAATCCCCGTTGGGAACCGCGTGATGAAAGCCGGCCATGGAATAATGCTCGCACCGGTAAATATCGGGAGTGCGGGTGTTGGCGATTTCGATGTTTCCCCGATCCACGGTCTGGCCGCCATCAAATCCGTTGTCCGGCTCCCACTGATTTCCCTCGGCGTCCTTGAATCCGCGCGAACTGCCGGCGCGAATGCGAATTGCCGGCGTCGGCGATGCGGGAGGTGCGGTGACCGGAGGGGTGGCCACGAGCGGCGCCGCGGGTTGCACTGCGGGCGCTATGGGTTGGGCCGCGGGCGCTGCAGTCGCTTCAGGGGATGTCGACTTCTCGCGTTCCTGTCGCTCGTGATAGGCCTTCATCCATTGATCTTCGACCGGCGCGCCGCCTTCCGCGCTGGCCGCCGCGGCGTCGTCGCTGTGGTGGGCGATTTCGATGCCGTTGGGCCCGATCCGCAGCACGTTGACCGCCACGAGCAGACCCAGGATCAGGAGGAGGCCCAGCGCCGTTGCCAGCAGAACCAGAATGATCCGGCCAATCATTGGCAATCCTGCAAGGTCGATTGTTTCGTTGATGTCATCGCGAAACGATTGTGACAGGCAAGCCGATAACCGACAAGTCCGGGCAATAATTCGTCATTACGAAACATCGGCCATGGCGTCCCTGAGTGCTATTGCGTCTCGACGCAGCAAATCGACCCGCATCTGCGGCGGATGCTTTGCGAGCGATTCATTCTCGATACACAAGTCACGGGCATATCCCGCTCGCCGCAGGCTGTTGACGATCCGGCGAAGATCCAGGTTCCCTTCGTCCAGCGAGCAACAATATCTGCCGTAATCGATTCCGATCGGCCTTCGCTGCCGGCTCAGCTCAGCCGGATAATTGATGCTCTTCATGTGCGTGTGTCTGGCACGGGGCGCGTAACGGTCGATCAAGCCGTACAACTCGTCGACAGGAAAACCGAACCAGTAGAAATTTCCGGTATCGAGCGTGAGTCCCAGCCGTGGATCCGAAATCGAAGCGAATACGCCGTCGATGAATGCCGGGTCGTTGGCAATGGGGCCGTGGTTCTCCATCCCCAGATCGACCGGGATTCCCCGCGTCTGCTCGAGCACCTGAGCCACGCGCCGGGTGAATCGCTCCCGCACAACGTCGGCCGGAAGAGTGCGGTCCGACGTGAGCGGATCGATTCGCACCACCGGCACGCCGAGTTCGGCGGCGGCCTGAACCACTCGCGTCGCCCACGCAGTATGGGCTTCGGCGCGCGGACCGGAAAGATCAGTCGCAATCAACAGTGCGCTGATGCGCAGGCCCTCGGCCGAAAAGGCTTTTTGCAAGGCTCGGATCGACGCCATGTCATTGATCGAACCTATATGAACCGCAGGACAGCTCAGGTCTTCTCGAATCTCCAGCTCGACTGCGGACAACCCGATTTCGCGAACGACGTCGAAAAAGGATTGGCCCGCCGCGACGGGAACCATCGCGTCACGGATTGAGATGCCCAGGTCGTTGGATGCCATGGCGCGCATTGCAAAGCAACGGCGACGCGGAATCAAGGGATCGGCGACGACATTGATGCCTTGTTGACCGTCCCCCAGATTGCGATGGCTGGCCTCTTTGAGGCCTGCACCTGAATCGAGATGATATAATCCTCGCGTGCCCGATATATACCCCATCGTCTCCTGGCTCTACCCGACCATTCCTCTCATTGCGGCGGTGGTCGCCGGGGTCGCGACGCGGCGAAAACAATCGGTCGGTCCGATGCGGACCTTCGTTCGCACGTGTACCCTCGGAACGATTCTCGGCGTCACGATGGTTTTTGCCTACGCGAAGCTGATGGGCGGCTCCATCTCCGTCTGGCAGGCCGCAGTCACCTGCTGGTGGGTGACCGCGTCGTTGTTCGTTATTCAGTCGCTGAATCTGGCAATTGAAGCATTGCTGTCGCGAACACTGCGGCTCGGCGCGGCCGATGGAAAATCGGAATGCTGCGCCGCCGCCGGATTTGCCGCGGCGATGTTCCGCGCGATGATTGTTTTCATGGCCGGCACCGCTTATCTCGGCGCTGTGGGAGTCTCCTACCGCCCCCGCCTGACGCATCCGGGGGATCCACGGTCGATGATGGACGTTGCTTATGAGCCGGTCCACTTTCCAGCAACTGACGGTGTTCGGCTTGCTGCCTGGTGGATTCCGGCGCAGCCGACGGTACGCACCGATCGATTTGCATTGCGTGACTGGGGCCGCCAGACCGTCATTCTTTGTCCCGGACTCGGCGCGGACAAAGCGTCGCAACTGATGCTCGCGCACGACCTGGTTCCCAATGGCTTCAACCTCCTCGCGATGGATTTCCGCGGCCAGGGCAGAAGCGACGGACATTTTTCGACCTTCGGCGATCTCGAACGACGCGATGTGCTGGGAGCGGTGCGCTGGCTGCGGAGTCATCATGCGCCGGCGTGTAACCGTATTCTCGGCCTTGGGGTGAATACCGGCGCAGTCGCGCTGGTCGGCGCGGCGGCCGATCCCGGGCCCGAAGGCCAGGCAATCGACGCGGTCGCTGTCGTCGATCCGTTCGACGATCCAGATCGACTGATTCACGACGTGGCCGAAGATCGCCTGCTTCCACTGCCGGGATGGTGGGCGGCGCACGTGGCGCTGCCGGTCGCCCATGCGCAGCTCGGCGTGCGTTTCAGTAATTTCTCGCCTTTCCGAGACGTGCAATTGCTCTCGCCGCGTCCACTGTTGGTTTTGCAAAGTGATGACGATCCGATCTTCACCCCGCAAAGCAGCGCTGCGTTTTATAATGCGGCATTTCAACCCAAGTATCTTTTCTCGCCGTCAAAAGAATCTCGCGAAAAGCTTCTTTTCAAAGACCAGCGCGCGTCCCGGGCCTTAAGAATCTTCTTCGCCGAGGCGAGGTCGATGCTCTGAAGTTAGATAGAGGCCGAAAGAGAGCTGATTCCGACGAAGAAACCCGGGCTTCTGGACGCGGCGGGCCGTCGATCCCATCTTCGTTCTAATCTTCGCTTTGTCCTCCGGCTTCGTAGCCGAGTTGCCAGAAGTACATGTCCACAAGCTTCATGAGCGGATAGTGCATTCCGTTTTGTTCTTTTATGAGAGCCTGCTCGCGACGAAACTCCGTCAGATGCTCGCGGGAAAAAGCCAAGAGCTTTTTGACGAATTGATCATTGAGCTTTGAAAACCCCAGCCCCGCACCCCTGAATCCAGCAATGAAATACTGGTCGCAAGCAGGAAGGCATCCGAATGTGCCGAGGAGGACCTTTGTCAGCAGGGTATCTGTCGAGCACCGAACTGACCGTATGCCTTGCGTATTTCGCACGTCGCGTCCAGCATGATCGGCACGAGTTCGAAATCGGTTGTTTCACATCCAAACTCGCTCTCCCAAAGTCGTGCGAAACGCGGAGAGGCAAGGCAATCGACAGCCCCTAAGTGGACAGTGTAAGCATGCTGAAGCAGGAACGTTGACCCGCGATACATGCCCCAGCCGGCGAGATAGAAACCGAGCTGTAAGGGCCGCATTCTCTCGCTGGGCCGCTATCCCCGAAGCTTTTATGTCTTGGAAGAATCGGTAGCAATGCTCCCAGGACCGATAGCGGTGGTGTGGGTTGCCAGTGACCTCCCCGAAGTAAGCGCTGATTTTCTCGTGGATCATGACACACGCACCTGGCAACTACACTCTCAATCGCCGCTCAATAGAGTGGGAATCTTTTCCTTGCGAATCTCTTCGATCACCGCCTGAGAGGACTTCCAGGGATCGCCTGGAATGCGCTTGACCAGTTCTCGCCACACTCTGCCGAAAGCCCCTATGGCATCGTCGTCGGTGAAATTCACGCCCGCAGGAAGCAAGGGGGCAATGTCCTCCGTAAGGCTTTGATTGAGCTTCCTGAGCATTCGCTCCTCGGCGTTCGCCCGACTGATTGAATGTCCCTCCATCACTAGATAATGCTGAAAGCACGCGATCACCCGATCACAGTCGAAGCCGAGTTGGAGCAAACCTTGGTTGAGGTCGAACAGGTCGCGGTTCTTGTGTCGCTGAAGCAGCGCTCGCAGCTTGGTGCCAAAGATTTCCTCCGACTCGAACGACACAATCCCCGCATTGGCCTGATGCCACCCACTGTTGACCTCGAATGGGTAGGTCTTGAGACCGTGGAGATTCTCATGCTCGCGCGTGTTGATCTCTACCTTGAGCTTGAGCTGGCTACCGGCGTAAACCTGAATACCAGGTGCATCGAGTGAGTAGATTTCTCCCAATTGAATTTTCCAAGCCAGGAAAGGGCGCGACCTATCCCTTCAACCGTCGTCCCGATCGGTTCAGACTGTATCTGAACGAGATCAATGTCTTCCGAATACCGTAGCGGTTTTGCGAACATGAGCTTGTGAATAGCCGTGCCGCCGCGAAAAGCGATCTTTCCTTGCAACTGCTTGCTGCTGAAGAGATCGCATAGCGCACGGCAGATAATCAGGTCCTGCTCCATCTGTCTGGGATCAGGCCAGGGCGCATGGGCACTCCACTCCTGTAAGTAAGCGTTCGGGATCAAGCGTCGATCTCCACCGGCACGTTGATTACGAGCTTCCACTTTGGACTCTTCTCTTCAATTGCGTGCAACGCAGCAACAATCGGTTTGGCCGCTGGATCAAGATCCTTGAACGACTTCGCCTTTTCGGCAAAGGTCTGCAGTGCGTTCGCCTGACGGATATGCCCAAACAGCTCCAAAAGATACCCAAGGCGTCTGACCGCAGAATTCTCGTAGGCGCGGGCTGCCTTCGCGAGAACGCTGGGTTCGGCTTTTTTCCCCAGGTCATGGATAGCCTGCGCAGCCCCGTTGATCCCCGCTGCCCTATGGAAATAGCGGCACATATCAAGCAGCGTCAATTCCACGCCGGCGATTTTCGCGAAGCCGGCGTCCGTTTTGAGTTGTCCGAGCCAACCGGGACGGTTCGACTCGGCAAAGTCGGCAGGAGTCTGGTACAGAAACTCGACGCGCTGACGCCCGAGATCAATTTTCTTGAGCTGCCGTGGCGTTATGACCTGAAAGACCATCGCCGCTTGGTGGGCCGACCCGTGGAAAGCAGCCGCGCGCAACAAGGAGATCCGATAATCCAGCCTCAAATGCTTCATCAACGGGTCGATCCATCGAGCTGGATCGGGCGCACCAAAGGATTGATCCTCTGGTCTCAGAATTAAATAGAATCCCCTACGTGGAGAAATGAGCCGGCCCTTCTTCGTTAACCGCTCCACGACCGACTGGAAAGCTTGCGGCGTTTGCCGGAGTCCGGCGAGGGCCACTGATTTGATGAAGGTGGCCTGCCCCCGGACAAGCTGCGAATCGACGAATTCCTGAAGACTGCTCATTCCCCAATCATATGCGAAAACCAATGAAAATCAACGGATTTCGGATATGATTGGGGAATAAAATATCTCGCAAGTATGAATCCTGCTTGGATTTGCAGTCATCCAGCCAATGCCGCAAGGCGAGTCGTGGGCACCCACGCCGGCCATGAAAAGTTCGCACTGGGGCAATGGACAAGGCCCGGACCGGACAAAATGAAACGAAAGGGGATCGCTCACTGTTTAAGGTAACGTAACCGAACGAAATGGGAACTCGAAGCGGGCCAATCAGCCCTTCGTCTTCTTAGGCTTGAAGAATACGGGAACATTCAGGTTGTAGAACGCCGCTTCGAGATACTCGAGCGCGAGCGCGAAATTGAGGATCGCGATGTCATTGGTATCGGACGGCGTGGTGTCATAGGTCACGTCGGGTCCGCCATTGAGGCTGGAAATGAATGGGCCGGCTCCGGCAACCACTTGAGCGGCCGTGAGCGGTGCGTCGAAGCTCGGAGTTGACGTGGGATCGGCCGCCGACGCGGTGATCGGGTCCTTGAGATACGTGTTGAGATAGCCGGAATGGCGTGCTTCAACGGTGAGAATGGAGCCGGCGGCGGCGAGATAATCCGGGCTGTTGATCACCGGCGCTGCGCCGAGATACGCGCCGACCCCGGTGTTTTCCAGGACGCGTGCCGTATCGACAAAGTCGGCGTATTTCTTCATCGCCAGCCCGGTGAAGGTCGGGAGAGGACGCGCATCGGCGCCCAGCGCGTTCACCAGAAAAGAAACGTGATCATTCTCATGCTGCTGAATTTCTTCAAAGAAATTCCGCTGCGCGGCTTCATTCTGCGGAGCGGCGGCCTGGGCGCCGCCCGGCCGCGAGAGCAGGAATGCCGCCGTTCCACCCGCGATCGCGGTTGCCCCGGAACGCTTGAGAAATGCTCGGCGCGAAGCTGCAATCAATGCGTTGGCACGAATGATCTGAGACATAGGCTCACCTCTTTCAACCTTTGACTTTGTCGGACAACTCCAAAGTGGGATCGTCACCGCCGAGATAATGCGCAAAGCGGACCCAAAAATTCCAAAAAAATCTGAGAGATCAAGGCGTGCGGCGAGAAAGGCGATCAACGGCGGATGAGCTCGTACCAGACGGTTGGCTCCGAACCGATCTCAACGACAGTTCGGCCAGCCTCACCGGTTGTTGGTGTCTGTTTGCCACGTGATCCGTCGGCCTTGATTGCAAAAGCTTTCGCCAGGTTTCCTGGAAGGCTCAATCTCGCATGCACGATCTCGAGCATTGGCGGGGCGATGCCCCACAGATCTGAGACGGAGTGGCGCGCCGAGTCCCATTTCATTGCGGTGTTGGCGCCGCGAGCGATCGCGCAAAGCAACAAACGGTCGGCGCCCGCGATCGTCTGGTTCGGATCGGCCGGAAGTAACATGAAAGTTGCGAACGGCGTATCGAGTTGTTCGATCCGGAATTGACCGAGATCGATCGGCTGCGGGCCGGCGGCAAAACCGACGAACGCCGCCGCGTGCGGATCGGAGAGGATGAATCGCCCCGTTCCCGACGCCGGACCCGCCGAGGTCCACGTTAGCAAATTTCGAGCGGCCGGCTTCTCCAGTGGTCCTGCCGGCGGCGGCATCCCGGCAGCGCCGGGCAATTTCACCATCAGCCGGCTTGAAAGGGCGGTCTCCCAATCGACATGCTGCGTGTCGCGGATGAAAGGCCACTGCTGGAAGAAATACGGAGACGCCGTGTCGAGCATCTGTTCGAGAGTCGGCGTAACCAGCGTGGCTTTTGCGAGGGGCGTCACGGCGCCGCCGAGAAAAAGCTGCGCGGCCAGCGGAAGGCCTGCCATCTTCAGCGGATTTCCCTCGAGGTCGAAGAAATTTTCCGTATGGCTTTTTCGGTAGTCGGTATTCCCTGCGTAATCGAAGAGGAAGATCCCGTCCCAATCCTGAGCCGCGGCATAGCCGGCAATCATCGGCAGGCATTCGGCCTGCCATTCGTTGGGAGCGGCGTGATTGTACTCGGTGACGGTGAACGGCTTTCCGGGGACGCGCGTTGCGGCCAGTCCCCAGAGCGTGGCCCCGGCCGGATCGTCCACCATCGCCGTGTTGTTGATGCGCCAGTCGCGCGGATCCCAGGAGACGTTTGGAAATTGCGGATGATCCCAGTATGCGTGCGCATCGAGGAAATCCATGTGTGACTGGCTCTGCGTCCCCAGAATGCCCAGTCCGATGCTCCCGACGATCGGGCATTTCACGCCGAGCTCGTCTTTCAGGAATTTCCGCATCCCGACGAAGTAGGCCTCGTCGGTCTGTTGGAGAAATCGATACCAGTCGCGCGAGCGCGGGACGGAATCCCCACGTAGCGTGCCGCCGGGAGCAACGCTTAAATGGTGCGGAGCTTCGTCGTCGCCCAGTACAAATTGTCCACCCGTGGTCAGTGAAATGTTCGCGAGCTTCAGCGTGTCCCGCTTCCTTCCAACGATAAAGCAGATCCGGCCGTTGTCGTCATCGGCCGATGCATGAAATCCGAACCGAAAAGCCCTCGATTGCGCAGAGAGCTCTATCGTTTCCGAAAGGCCGAGCGGCTGCCAGGGGTCGTGATTCTGATTGAGCGTGACAGTGATTTGAACGGGATCGATTGCGCCGGCGTCAAAGCGCAGCATGTAGAACTGCCCTTTTTTGAACTTGAGGCCGGCCTGCTCAAATTGAAGATGCCACGACGTATCGTCTACGACGGACACCAGGATTTCCACGCCGGGGCCGTTGGCGGTCGGCGCCGGCCGCGCGTCCATTTTTGCGGAGTCGTGCTGTTCAACTTGCCAATGATTGCCGGCGCCCACTCCTGAGAAATGCCGATCGCCCAGCAACTCTGGCCCGGCAGGTTCTGCACCGACGGACCAGGCGGCTCGCAGTGCATCGCGCGTCTCATACTTATCTGCCACCCACTCGTCCCAGAGTGTTTGAAGTTGCCCCGCATACGGCTGGGGCAGTTGCCGCAGTTTCTCTTCGCCGCCCCAGAGAAACAATGTGTCCTCGTTGTTGATTTCGATGAAGGCCACCGCCGGCTCATCCGCGTAACGGGCATGTGTGTAGGGATTGAGGTGCGTCAGCAAATCGCGGGCGTATTGCTTTTGCGCCGCGATCAATTCGGGGTTGAACAGATCGACCATCTTGTCGTAATCCGGCAGCTGATCGGCGTTGGGCCAGTGATGGTCTCGCGCCCAATCCCGCGAAACGTGCAGGTTCATATCCGTGTAAACTCCCTGCGATTTAAGCGCGGCTATGAAATAGTCGAGGCGATCCAGGGCATCGGGGGAGAGACGTTCGCGGGCGGCATCTGCAAAAATGCCGTTCGGAAATGCGAAGTAGTCGATATGGTGAAATCGTACGGCGTTGATGCCGAAATGCGCCAATCGAGCGGCGATCTCGTCCGCCTGCGCGTGCGTGGGAAATGCCGCGCCGAAGACGATCGAGGCGCCGAAAAATCGCACTCGGTGCGAGCCGCTATAGAAATGGCCATCGCGTGCCGCGACCAAACCCTCTCGTCCGGCCGGCTTGTCGATCAATCCGGCTGCTGACATCGGCCCCGGAACGTCCGGACCCCACGCGTTATCCCAGGCGGACATCCGTTCGGCCGGATTCGGCACCGCCGCACGGACCGGATTCGTGGCCAGCGCGAGTGTTGAAAAGAAAAACAGGAACGATCTCAAAATCATGTAGAGAGGTGATTGCGGTCGGCCGACAAGCGGCTGTCGAATCAGAAAATTCGGAACCCGATTTTTGCCACCCAGCGATCTCAGCTTCGCCAGCGGCCTTTTTATCAGTCCTCGGCTCCTGCAACAACCTCGGGGCATTGCCCCGACGAATCCTCCGCGGCTTGATCGATTGACCGATAAGAGGATTAACCGGCAAGAACGGCAGAATCAGTTAAGCAGGCTAATTGCCGCGCCGATGAGACACCTGCAATCGGGCTTCGCGTCGGAAGGCGCTTTGCAGAAACGCCAAACGAATGCGATGCCTGTTACGGACGAATGCGCGTGGGCATTCGACCCAAGTCCCGATGAATCGGGACTGACCCGGTGTCCACCAGACCGCGAGGTCAGGATGGGCGGTCTTCGGGCAACCGAAAGGCCGCACGGCAATGTGCCGGCGCCGGAAGTTTGAGAAGTCGCCTAACCGAAGGAGAACATCATGAAGGCGATCAAGAATCTGGTTGTGAAGCTCGTCAAGGACGAGCAGGGTGGTGAGGTCCTCGAGTACGCGCTTATCGCGGGCTTGATCGTGGTTGCGGCCATCGCCGCCATCACGTCGGTCGGCACCAAGGTGCTGGCCCGCTGGACCTCGTTGAACAGCTCGATGTAATCAGCCCTGCGGAGCAAACCAGGGCCTCGGGGTTTATCCTGGGGATACTGGTCGCCCGCAAAGGGTCTGACCATCAACCTCGAGGCCCGGAGCCGGTGTGGGCAACCCGCCGGCCCGGGCCTGGATGGTTTATTCGCCGGCCTTTCGCCACCACGCGACGCGCCCGCGGAATATCGGAGTCGCTTATGACTCAAGAAATATCAAATGACGAATCCGGCTCGCTCTGGGCGCGGTTGTTACGCGACGAGCAGGGCGGCGAGATCATCGAATACGTACTCGTCGCCGGCCTGATCCTGATCGCGGTTGTGGCGACCATCGCCGCGTTCGGCACGAAAGTGATGGCCCGCTGGACTTCGGTCAACGCCTCGCTGTGAGGCCCCTCGACGGGGCTCAGGACAGGCCCCTCGACGTTGCTCAGGCCAGGCCCGACCGAGCTTTCCGGCGCGGACAATATAGATATGAACGGGCAAGGTCTTTGGAACTGCGTACCTTTGTTTGGGATGCTGCTGTTCGCAGCGGCAACCGACCTGCGCACCGGCGCATTCCGAACTGGCTCACGTTTTCCATGATCCTCGCGGGGATCGGGCAAAGCCTGCTGCCGATTCGAACCGTCGGCCTCCCCGACTCACTGCTCGGATTTCTGACGGGATTCGGACTGACTTTCGTAATGTTTGCACTGGGAGCAATCGGGGGCGGAGACGTGAAACTTCTGGCCGGCATCGGCGCCTGGATTGGGCCGGGACCCACGCTGGCTGTTTTTGCGATTGAGGCCATTCTGGGCGCAGCGATCGTGCTGGCCCAGGCCACCTGGCAGGGCCGGCTCACCACGTTGTTGCGAAACAGCACCGTGCTGGCCATTAACCTGGCCCACGTGGGAGATGTGGGAGTGGACCACGTCAGTGCGACGGGGCGTTCGTGTCGCAGCGTGGATCGCCCGCTGCCCTACGCCGTTCCAACCCTGGTGGCGGTGGCGATGGTTCTCGCTTTCAGGACTTTGCAAGGATAAGGGACGTATTATGGCGCGCAAATTTATATCTCGCAGGCGTTGGGGCGGGGCGGTACTGGAAATGGCGATTGCCGCGCCAATCCTCATCATGCTCACGTTTGGCACGATCGAGTACGGCTATTACATCTATGTGAAGAACGAGATGTATGGCGCGGCGTCGAACGGAGCTCAGGAAGCCTCGCTCTCCACCTGCACCGATGCGTCGGTGAAGGCTGCCGTTGATGCGACGATGCTAAACGCCGGGCTAACGAATTCCGGGTATACGGTCTCGACCAGCCCTTCAACCGTGGTCGGAGCGGCTTCGGGCACATCGATGTCGGTCACCGTTACCCTCACCTGGGGTAATATTGGGGTCAATCCGCTGCCCGTCGTGATGGGCGGAATCTCCGCGACCAAGCAGATGACCACCACGGCAACCATGCGCAGGCAATAATTCGCGCCCGGGTCGAATGGCTGTTTCCGGGGTGGATTGCACTTCCGTTCCGATAATTTATTGCAAAGCAGACTGGTACGGCATTTCCATCGCCTCGGAGGCAGGGCGCCTGGTGGGCCGGCAAAAATTGCCAACGCCTGATAACCAGCAAAGTGCGCAAATTCACGAGGCCTCCTAAACCGAATAAGCGTGCAGGCCGAAATCTAGACAGACTGACTTCCTCGAAACGGAGATACATATGAACTGGAAAAGCTGGGCACCCCTCATTGCGGCAATTCTTCTTGGTGGCATCGCCGCCAAGGTAGCTCATGACATGGCCAACGATGGCAAGAACAAGCCGGCGAACACCGCCAGGCAATTGCAGATGGTCATCGCCAAGGGCACGATCTCGCCGGGCAGCGAGCTGACCTCCGAGCAGATTGGGCTCGCGCCGGTCGGCGGGGATACGCTCCCACCGGGCGCGTACACCACTCCCCAGGACGTGCTCGGCCGAGTCGTCAGCGCTCCGTTGGTCGACGGCCAGCCGATTCTGATGGGAACCCTCGCACCGGTCGGCACCGCCGCTGGTCTGCAGGCACTGATCCCGGCGGGAATGCGGGCAGTGACGATCGACGTCAATGAGATCAGCGGTCTGGCGGGCTTGCTCGCTCCGGGATGCCGCGTCGACCTGGTTTCGACGATCATCGATCAGAACGATCAAACGCACACCGTAACTCGCGCGATCCTTGAGAACGTGTTGATCACCGCGGTCGGCCCGCGCATGACCCCGACCAAGCCTGAGGGTGACAAGGAAGGTCCGTATCACACGGTCACGCTGATCGTGTCCCCCCGGCAGGCATTGATGATCGAACTGGCCTCGAGCCTGGCCAAGACGCGGCTCGCGCTGCGATCGCATGGCGACAATGCCGCGGTGACGCAGAACAGCGTCAGCCTGATGGAACTGCGCGGCAAGCAGTCTCACGACGGTTCGACGCCGCCGGTGGTGACGACAATGGCTCCGACTCTTCCGACTCTTCCCACGACACTGCCGGCCGCCGCTGCCGCTCCGCAGGCGCAGCCGACCTGGACGGCGCTGGTGGTGCACGGAAATAACATCACAAGTGTTGATTTTGACATGCCGAACCCGTCTGACTCGGCCAACACCGATCAGCGTCCGGCGATTCAGCCGTGAGTTAAAACGTAAATTCAAATTCCGCGCGGGCCGTTGGTCCGCGCAAGATTCAAACAAGGATGAGACACATGAACTTCGTTCAACAAGGTACACGGATGTGGGCGCACAAGGCGCCCTGGGCGCCGCGATCCTCGGACGGGCCGCCGTCGCAACGGGAATGCTTGCCGCGAGCCTGCTGGCGCCGTCGCGCCTCGCGGCTGATGAGCCGGCGACCGCTCCCGCGGTTCAGCCGACAACCGCTCCCGCGGTCGAGCCCATCACCGCCTCTGTCGCGGATCCCGCGGCGCAGTCTGCCGCCTGCCGCCGCGGCCGGGCCCACGACCGAGCCAACAGAGCAATTGCTCGCCGGTGGTCTCAACAGTGAGGGAGTCGTCGCCCTGACCGCCAACAAGACGGTTCTCCTCCACACAAAATATCCGCTGAAGCTGGTTTTGCCCGCTCAGCCGGAGATTGCCGACGCCCAGGTCGATAAGCGGCTCGGGCCCGACAAGGTGCTGGTGACCGGCCACAAGCCTGGCAACACGCACATCACGTTCGTGGGCGCCGGCCCCGACGGGGACGTGTCGCAGACCGTCAACATCCAGGTTTCACCCGACCTGGGGTCGTTGCCCGACGACGTCAAGAAGCTCTTTCCGGAAGCGAAAGTCGAAGTCGGCGCTGCAAACGGCACCGTAGTTCTCCGCGGCCACGTTCCTGATCTGAAAACCGCAGACCAGATTGTCTCACTGGCGACGCCATATGGCGCCAAGGATGCCGGCGTCATCAATCTGATGGAGATCTCCGGTGGACAGCAAATCGTCCTCCAGGTGCGTTTCGCGGAAGTGTCACGCTCGGTGACGACGAATCTTGGCTTTAACGCATTCGCAACTGACGGCAGATCCAGCTTTGGTTACAACAACGGTCCTGGCGGAAGCCCCATCGGCGCGCTGGCGACGGGCGCGACCGTCACCATCTCTCCGCAGGCGAACCTTTTCGGGTCGGCCCGCTTTGGCAAGACCGCCTTTGAACAGTTCGTGCAGGCGCTGCGCAATAATAACCTGATGCGCATCCTGGCCGAGCCGAATCTCACGACCATGAGCGGACATTCCGCCAGCTTCCTGGCCGGCGGTGAAATCCCCATCCTCGTTCCCCAGCCGGGTTCGGGCGGGGCGACGATCTTCAGCATCGAATACAAACCGTTCGGCGTCCAGCTCAACTTCACCCCGGTCGTGCTTGGCGACGGGCATGTCCGTCTGGACGTGTCGCCGGAAGTCAGCGAACTGGATTTCACGCACGCGGTCACCGTGATCGCCGGCAGCTCCCCGGTTCCCGGATTGACCAAGCGCAACCTGCACACGGTTGTGGAGTTGAACGAAGGTCAGACATTCGCGATCGGCGGGCTTTTGAGCAACGAGGTGACCGCCAGCAAGGCTGTAACGCCGTTTCTCGGCGATCTGCCGATCATCGGCACGCTCTTCCGCTCTGTCTCATACGAGCGCGATGAAACCGAACTGGTCGTTCTGGTCACCCCGCACCTGGCTGGCGCAATGGACCCCAACCAGGTTCCCAAGCTCCCCGGCGAGTTGTGGCGCTATCCGACCGAAGCCGAGCTGTTCCTGAATCAGGACCTTGGCGGGCCAGCAACGGATACGCGCAACGCCCCCGGTTCGCATCCGGCAGACTATCGCGGGCTGCACGGGTTCGCGCCGGCCGACGCGGCGGGAAGCCACTAGGCAGCCCAGGGTTACGCCCGGGAGAGAAGCTTCGGTTGCGATGGTTGTTGAGGAAAAGTGATGTACGTGCAATTGAACTGTGCCATCATCGATCCGGACGAGACCAACCGGCAGGAACTGGCCGCGTTCCTCGGACGCATGGGCGTCCACGTGGTCTGCCAGTTGCCGACGGGTGAACAGCTACCCGCCCTGCTGGGGCGCACCGACGCGCCTCAGCTTGTACTGGCGAACCTCGATCCGGGCGCGCACGACAACCTGCGGAAGATTTCTCATCTTCCCCGGCAGTATCCCAACATCAGCTTCTTCCTGATGTCCCAGGTGCTGGATGCCAACCTCCTCATGGAGGCGATGCACCTGGGAGTCAAAGAGTTCATTCCCGCTTCCGATGAGCGAGGACAAGCTCTCGTCGGCGGTGGAACGGGTTGCCCAGAACATGGGGATGGGCAAACGGGCGCGGATCATCCACGTGGTCCCGACGATCGGCGGATGCGGATCGACGACAGTCGCCTGCAACGTCGCCGCTTCGCTGGCCAAGAGTGGCAAGACCGCGCTGGTTGACCTGGACCTGATTCGCGGCGGAGTCGCGAGTTATTTCGATACCCGTCCGCGATACACCATCGCCGACGTGATGGACTCGGCGGAAAAGCTGGACAAGCAGTTGCTCGACAACGCGCTGGCCATTCATCCCAAGAGCGGCGTTTCGATCCTGGCCCGCCCGGATCTGCCGGAAGATACCCAGCGCGTCACGCAGACGGGAACGTCCCGGCTCTTCAACGTGCTGGGACGCGTCTTCGATTATCGTGGTCCTCGACTCGCTGATGAGCATCGATCCGGTTTACACCACGGCGATCCAGGCCGCCGACATCAACCTGCTCGTCATGCAGTTGAACGTGCCCAGCGCCAAGAATGCCGAGCGGTTCGTCGGGGCGCTGCGCCGCATGGGCGTCGAAGCGTCCAAGATCCGCCTCGTCGTCAACCGCTACGTGAAAAAGGGATGCGACATCGAGCCTGAGGAAGTGGAGCGGGCCCTGGGCCTGAAGATCTCCTGGATGGTTCCCAACGATTTCAAGAACGCGATCAGCGCCATCAATTTTGGTGAGCCGGTCGTCCTGCGGGCGCCCAGCTCGGAGATCAGCGAGAGCCTGATCGAGCTGGCTGGCTCGCTCAACGGAAAACACGCGACCAAATGAGAACGGCTGTCGATTTCGAATCGGGTCGCTGCCGACACTGAAGGTGAACGAACATGGGTCTGTTCAGCAAGAATAATAACGTCGCAACCATACCGATGCCGGGAAAGGCAAACGGCGTCGAGAGCGCGGCTGTAGCGGCCCCGGCGGCGCCCGCCGCGGAACGGGTCCTGCAGACGACAATGTCGTCAGCTCCGCGCCCGTCATTCTCCCGCCGCCGCAGCTCACCGAGCGCCAGCAGTACCTCCAGACGCTCAAGGTGCGCATCCATCAGCAGCTGGTGGAGCGGCTGGACGTGCAGAACCTCCGCACGCTGCCGCCGGACACCGTCCGCGAAGAAGTGCGCACGCTCGTCCGCGACCTGTGCCAGAACGAGAAAGGCCTGCTCAACAGCGCCGATCAGGAAAAGCTGATGGACGACGTGATGGACGAGACCTTCGGTCTGGGTCCGCTCGAAACCCTGCTGAAGGATCCGGCGATCAGCGATATCCTGGTCAACCGCTTCGACCGCATCTACTTCGAAAAGAAGGGGCGTCTGGAACTTTCGGAAATTCGCTTCCGCGACAATGCTCATCTGCAGCAGATCATCGACCGCATCGTCGGCCTGGTCGGCCGGCGCATCGACGAAACCAGCCCGATGGTCGATGCGCGCCTTGCCGACGGAAGCCGCGTCAACGCCATCATTCCCGCCGCTGGCCCTCGATGGCCCGGCGATGTGCATTCGCCGGTTCGGCTGCAAGCCGCTGCAGGTGGAAGACCTGATCCGCCATGGCGCGTTTCCCGCCGCCGTGATGGATTTCCTCTCCGCCGCCGTGCAGGCGCGGTGCAACGTCTTGATCAGCGGCGGCACCGGCTCGGGTAAGACGACGCTGCTGAACTGTCTTTCCCGATACATCCCCGCCGACGAGCGCGTGATCACGATCGAAGACGCCGCCGAATTGCAGCTGCAGCAGCCGCACGTCGTGCGCCTGGAGACGCGTCCGTCGAATACCGAAGGGCAAAGGCGAAGTGAACCAGCGCGACCTGGTGAAGAACTGTCTGCGTATGCGTCCCGATCGGATCATCATCGGCGAGTGCCGCGGCGGCGAAGCGCTGGACATGCTTCAGGCGATGAACACCGGTCACGAAGGATCGATGACCACGGTGCACGCCAACAACACCCGCGACGCGCTGGGCCGCATGGAAGTGATGATCGCCATGGCCGGCTACGACATCCCCATGCGGGCCTTGCGAACGCAGATCGCCAGCGCGATGCAGATCTGATCGTGCAGGCCCGGCGTCTGACCGGCGGAAAACGAAAGGTGGTCAGCGTCAGCGAAATCACCGGCATGGAAGGCGAGCAGATCCAGATGCACGACCTGTTCCTGTTCGAACAGAACGGCGTCGACAACGATGGTCACGCGACCGGGAAATTTGTCGTTACCGGCATTCGTCCGCGATGTGCCGACAAGATCGAGCAGCGGGGCATCCGCCTCCCCAGTGATTTATTTCAGCGACGGGCAATCGAAGCCTGAACGGAGAATCTCATGCAAGGAATGATGTTGCCATTAGTGACCGCCGGCTCGGTGGCCCTGCTCGTCTGGTGGATCGCAGTGCAGGTCGCCAGCTCCATGCGCGGTGAGAAGCGCAAGCTCGCGGAACGCCTCGGCACCGAGTCGTCCGCTCCACGGTCCGCAACAGGTGAAGCCCTCTCCATCGACCTTCAGGGTGGCAAGGAGGTCGTCCCGGAGTTCCTGGCACGCAAGCCCCTGATTCAGGAGCTGCAACGCCGGCTCACGCAGGCCCATCCGGATACGTCACTGCGGAAATTTCTGCTCACCGTGACCGGCCTGGGTGCGACCGGATTCCTTCTGCCGCTGGCGATTTCCGGAAATCTGATCCTCAGCGCCGGGGTTGGATTGTTCTGCGGCTATGTTCCGTTCTTCCTGCTTGCCACGAAGCGGCAGAAGCGGGCGAAGGCGATTACCATGCAGTTGCCTGAAGCGCTCGACTTCCTTTCGCGAATCGTTCGAGCCGGGCACAGCTTGACCACCGGCTTGCAGATGATGAGCGAGGAACTCCCCAAGCCGCTCTGCGACGAATTTCGCAAAGCGTACGACCAGCACAGTCTCGGCCAGAGCCTGGACGATTCGCTCAAAGACATGGCGGCACGGATCGAATCCACCGACTTTGCTTTCTTCGTGACGGCGGTCTTGATCCAGCGCCAGACCGGCGGCGACCTGTCGGAAGTGCTCACCAAGATCAGCAACATGATCCGCCAGCGCATCCACCTGGCCCAGAGCGTCAAGGCGAAAACCGCCGAAGGACGATTCACCGGCTACATCATGGTGGCTTTTCCGGCGGTCTTGTTCTTCATCTGCTATTTCCTGAATCCCGATTACGGGGCCGTGCTCCTGCACACCAACAGGGGCCTGAAAATGCTCGGAGTCGCTTTCGGATTGCAGATGTCGGGACTCTATCTGATCAGGAAGATCACGACCGTGCGTGTGTAGGCAGGGTGGGCCTGGCCCACCGCTTCCTTCCCGTGGTGGGCCGAGCCCACCCTACGAAGAAACGGACAACCTTATGAGCAATCAACTAATCCTCATTCTCTGCGTGTCGGCGGCCGCGGCCCTCGCCATGACTTTCATTATCGGAACCTTCTTTAAGGAAGGCGTCAGCAAGCTGCGCCAGCGGCTCCAGGGCGGCGAAGTGACCCCCGCCAAGGGGGTCGAGGAGCGGAAGGGCGTTAAGTCGCTCATGCAGAAGGTCGGACAGGCGGCGGCTCAGCCGTTCATGCCCAAGACCACTGAAAAACAGTCGGGCATTAAGCAGAGCCTGGCCAAGGCCGGCATCTATGCCCCGTCAGCCATCCGCGCCGTCACCGGCTTCAAGGTGATTTGCCTCGTCGTCGGTGTGATCGGCGGGTATTTCGGTGGAATGGCGATGGGCTACACGTTCCTCGGTCTCGCCCTCGGGGGCATCGCCGGATACATGTTGCCGACATTCTGGCTGCGATTCAAAACCAGCTCCAACCAGAAGGGCCTGACCTACGGACTGGCCGATGCGCTCGACCTGATGGTGGTCTGTGTCGAGGCGGGACTGACTGTCGATGCCGCCATGCAGCGCGTCGGAACCGAGTTGATGCTGGCCCACCCCGCGATCAGCCGCGAATTCGGCATCACCCACATGGAAACCCGCGTGGGCCTTTCCCGCTCGGATGCGCTCAAGAACCTTGGACGACGTACCTCCAACTCCGCGCTGCAATCCCTGGTCTCGATGCTGATCCAGGCGGACCGGTTTGGAACGAGCATCGCCTCGGCGTTGCGCATCCATTCCGAGACGCTCCGCATCAATCGCCACCGTGCCGCCGAGGAGAGCGCCGCCAAGGCCTCGGTCAAGATGACCTTTCCGCTCGTCCTTTTCATTTTCCCGGCGGTCTTCATCGTGCTGATCGGGCCGACCGTGATCAAGCTCATGGACAGCGAGTTGATGAAGTAATTCCCGAAATATCAAACCGTTTAACTTTTACCCGGCATTGGCCGAACAGAGAGTGAGTAAACTATGAAAACAGTAAACAGCAAGATCTGGCTGGTGGGTGGCATTCTGGCGGCTTCGGCCGTGGCCGGTTGCCAGAGCGCGCAACAGAAGGCGTATGTCCGGGAGGACGATTACGTCCCCAACCCGCTGCTCGAACGGCAGGTTCCAAAGTTTGTCGAGATCCAGGCGGCGGCGGGGGCACGGCAGGACGCGCAACTCGTTCCGGCGCATTTTTCCGGCGAAGCGCTCAATTCGCTGGGTCGCCAGAAGCTGGACCTGATGCTTCGCGACGGCGAGGCTCCCGCCGAAACGATTGTCTACCTGAATCTTCCCAAGACCCAGGCCGACACCTTTGATAAGCGGCGTGATTCGGTGGTGGCTTATTTGAAGGACTCGGGTCTCACCGAGGCGCAGATCAAGGTGGAGCATGGCCCGAATCACGGCGTCGATTATCCTGCCGCCGACGGCATCAAGGGTGAGCACGCCCTCGAGGCCGCTGCCGCCGGAGCCGCCGCGGCTGGCGCCGCTCCGACCGCCACGATGACGCACTAAGCTGTCTTCCGGAGGGGAGCCTCCGAAGTAGCGATGCCGACGCCAGGCGGGTCATGAAGACCCGCCTGGCGCCGTCGTTGTGCGCCACGCATGTCGTGTGTTTAGGAGGTGCAAGTCCTCTACGGGCCGTAATGAGCGGAACCGTCCGTCTAAGCAAGGGTGTCGGTCGCGAGGCCGAATCTGAAGGAAGCGAGGGATAGCGGCTGAGACGCTCCATGACGGGAGTTCAGACCCGACGAACAGAAACCGGATACAAGGCCGTCGCGGCATGGGTCATCGGGCAATGGACCGAGACGCCCATACTCATTCGGATGTCGCGGCGGTAAATCCGGCGGGGCCTGAGTCAAGGACACATGACTTACCGTGGGAGATCTTCACGCCTGTCCGCAAGGCTATCGACGGGGCAACCTGTCGGGAGGGGCATGGAGAAGTCAGCAGAGGCCGTAGTAGCCGCCGCGACTCATCGCCGAGGGACGCCTCCCTTGTCGCGGCGTGCGAAGGGCCGAATCTTTTGACCCAAGGCAGTATCGGAAAGTCTCGATGGACGACACGGAGCAGCAAAGAACACCCGAGGCCAAAGGGCCCCGTCGGACCTATTGGGAGATGCTCGATGAGCTAACCCCGAAGGTGCCGCGCCCCGACCCGGACGGTGAGGAGGTATTCCAAACTGTCGGGACACCGGAAGCAACGCCTCCGGTGCAGGAGGCTGTGCCTCCTGTCGAGGAGCAACGATCGTCCGCGGCGAAAGACCGACAACGCGCCTTGACCGCACGCCTCATGGAACAGGTCTGCGAGCCTGCGAACCTCAACCGCGCCTACGAGCGGGTGATGGCCAACAAGGGTCGCCCGGGGTTGACGGCATGAGCGTCAGCAACTGGGCGACTGGATCAAGCTCCACAAGCACGAGCTGATCGCCTCTCTGCTGGACGGCAGCTATCAGCCACAAGCCGGTGCGTGGGGTGCAAATCCCCAAGCCCGGCGGCAAGGGAATGCGACAATTGGGCATTCCCACGGTGGTGGACCGTCTGGTGCAGCAGGCGATGCTGCAAGTGCTGGAGCCGATCCTCGACCCCACCTTCTCGGCATCGAGCTACGGCTTTCGGCCGGGACGCAGTGCGCACGACGCACTGGCCAAGGCAAAGAGTATGTGGCTGAAGGACGCGTCATCGTCGTGGACATCGACCTCGAGAAGTTCTTCGACAAGGTGAACCACGACATCCTGATGGCGCGTCTGGGCCGATGGGTGGGGGACAAGCGGCATGCTGAAGATCATCGGCCGGTTCCTGCGAGCGGGGATGATGCAAAACGGCGTGTGCGTGAGGCGGGAAGAAGGCACGCCGCAAGGCGGCCCGCTCTCGCCGCTCCTGGCCAATCTGCTGCTGGACGATCTGGACAAGGAACTGGAGAAACGCGGGCACAAGTTCTGCCGCTACGCCGACGACTGCAACATCTACGTGCAGTCCAAAGCGGCGGGAGAACGGGTGCTGGCGAGCGTGACCAAGTTCCTCGAACAGAAGCTCCGCTTGCGCGTGAACCGGGACAAGAGCGCGGTGGCCTACGTGATGGAACGCAAGTTCCTGGGCCATCGTCTTCTGCCCGGCGGGGGACTGGGGATCGCTCCCCAGTCGCTGGATCGCGCAAGGGAGCGGGTTCGGCAAATCACCCGACGCAACCGGGGCGTGAGCTTCGAGGAAGTGATCGGCGAGTTCAACCTGTTCCTCACCGGGTGGGTGGCCTACTTCCGCCATGCGGCGTGCAAGAGCCACCTGCAACGGATGGACGAGTGGATTCGCCGTAAGCTCCGCTGCCTGCGCCTCAAGCAATGCAAACGCGCCCGGACCGATCGCCGAGTTCCTGCACCAACTGGGCGTGCCAAAATGGCGTGCCTGGATCGGCGCACTCAGCGGCAAAGGCTGGTGGCGTCTGAGCGGCAGCCCTCCGGTCACGGAGGGCATGTCGCTGGCATGGTTCGAGTCATTGGGACTCGTCAGCCTGGTTCAGCAGATACGGGCAGTTGAACGGTTGAAAGAAACCGCCGGATACGATGAGTACGTCCGGTGGTGTGGGAGGACGGGGGCCGCAAGGCCCCCTCCTACCC
>CAVWFQ010000010.1:0-1849130 GCA_963754335.1 uncultured Phycisphaerales bacterium | reverse complement strand
TGTGCACTTCAAAACCCGCCAGCGCTTTGGGTCCTATAACTCATCTGTGTTGCCCTGATCAACTCTTATTTGGTTTCGCGACGGGTCGTGCGATGCCGCTCCGGCCCCCCCTCAGAGGATACTGCCAGATGGGCGTTGGTGTCTTCCGGGGGGGAGCACCCTTCACCGTCGGCGGTACTCCGCCGGCCTTTCAGCTCTTTCTGTTCCGCGATACGTGCGTGGTCTTTGAGCCGATAGCTTCGCCCGGTGATGTTCATTACCTGGGAATGCTGGAGAAAACGGTCGAGGATGGCGGTGGCCGCCGGCACGTCACCGATCAGTTTGGCCCAGTCTTCCAGCGGTCGGTTGCTGGTCATCATCGTCGAGCGGTTTTCATGACGGCGCAGGATGATCTGCAGCAGGCACTCGCCACTGCGCCGGGGCAACTGCTTCATCCCCATGTCGTCGATGATCAGCAGGTCCGGCTTGAGATAGCGGGCCAGCAGTTTGTTCTGGGCGGCAGCGCCTTCGGCCGATTCATCGAGGAAGTCGCGGGCCAGATCGAAGATCGAACGATAGAGCACCAGGAACCCGGCCTTGATCGCCTGATGGCCGATGGCCTGGGCTAGAAAGCTCTTGCCCACGCCCGGAGGACCCAGCAGCAGCACGTCCTGCTTCCGGCGGACAAAAATGCAGGTGGCCAGATCGCTGACACGCTTGCGCTGGATCGAGGGGTTGAAGCCAAAGTCAAACTCATCGAGGTTCTTGACCTCCCGGAATGAGGCGGCCTTCACCCGCCGCTGCACCTGTCTTCCGCCGCGCACGGCCAGTTCATCCTGGAGCACCAGCTCCAGGAACTGCTCGTGGGTGAGGCGATTGCCGCTGGCCTCGCTGAGCCGCACCTCCAGGCTGGCGGCCAGGCCCGAGAGATGAAGCTGTCGGATCGCTTGTGAAAGTCCCGTGTTCATGATGCACACTCCTGTTCTTGAAAAATGGTTATTGGGTAAACGCCTCGCGAATCAGCTGGGTGTAATCGGAGAGAGGCCGGATGATCGGATGCTCGCTGATGAAGGGAAGTTGCCCCTGTTCCTGCGCCGGCTGGCGACGCTCGAGAAGTTCCCGCACCACCCGCAGCCGCCAGGCGCCGTGGCCGTGGGCGATCTGGCACGCCTGGTCGATCTGTTCGGGCCGGATAACGCTGGCCCAGATTGTTGAGCCCGACCAGCGCCCGCATCGCCTCCACTCCACGTTCCTGAATCATCGACTCGGCCCAAGCCCGCGCATGCGGGCCCAATCGGCCGGCCTGCTCGATCAGCCACGCCGCCCCACGCTCCACCTTGCTTCGCTTCTCGGCGGCGATGTGCGGGGCATGCGTGCTGAAGCGGCCCGGCTCATGCTGTACGTGCAGCGCGATCTGCTGCATCTTTAAGTCAAAGATTCTTACCACCCGCCCGTCAAAACGGACCCATACCCTCTGCCCCACAAACTCCGGCGGCACCGAGTAGTAAGCACGCTTGACCTCCACGTGCCCGTCGCGATGCACGCAGCGCTGCGCCTCCTGGAACAGCTCGAAGCGCCCGGCGGGAAGTGCCAGCAGCGCGCCACGCTCCGACTGCTCGAAGGCCTCGCGCACCTGACGCTTGGTCGTGCCGTGGATGCGCAGGTCCGCCACCGATGATTCCCACTGCGCGAGGTAAGCGTTCTGCTCGGAAAGCGAAGCAAAGGTTCGCCCCCGCAGGGCATTGCCTTTCACATAGCCGATGCCCCGTTCCACCTTCCCCTTGTGCCGGGGCGTGTACGGCTTGGCCGGCAGGATGGCGATGCCGTAGTGGACGGCAAAGCTCGCCGCCTTGGGACACAGCTCCGGCTCATACCAATCGGCCCGGGCAACCGCCGCGCGGAGATTGTCGATCACCAGCGTGCGGGGAACGCCACCAAAGTGATGGAAGGCGTTCTCCAGACAACGCAGAAAGTTGTCGGTGGTCTGCCGGTCCACCGCCTCGCTGTACCCCTTGCGGCTGTGGCTCAGGACAATGCGAAAGACATGGCTGCGGTGGCGCCGGCCGTCAGCCCCGACGATCCGCGCTCCGCTCCCAAAATCCACCTGTGCCTCGTCTCCCGCCGAGCACTCCATCCGACGGAACGGAAGACCGCCTGGAGCATGGTTCAGCTTCCGCGCCATCCGGCGGACACTGTGGTAACTGCCGACATAACCGTGATCGCTCACCAGGTCCTGGTAAATCCGCTGGGCACTGTGGCCGGCGGCAAGCTGATCGATGATGAATGGCCGCCACGGTGCGCAGCGACTGCGGGCGGGCGCCAGCTCGGCACCGCGCCCGCCGGCCGTTGAAACAGCCTCTTGGCCCGCCAAAATCCCGGTGAGCGCTTCAGTGGCGGGTTTTGACTCGTGCTCGGCAGGATCGGTGAAAATCCCGGTGAGCGCTTCGCTGGCGGGTTTTGATTCGTCCGCCTCGGAATCGACGCCGATCCCGGCGAGCGCTTCAGTGGCGGGTTTTGAAACCCCGGGCGGCTGAGCCCCTCCGCCGGGAGTGCCGGCTCCGGCGGCCGATAACTTCACGTGCCGACTCACCGCATCGCGATCCACCCCCAGTTCCCGGGCAATCCGCCGACACGACCACCCGCGGGCATGTAATGTCAAAATCGATACGACATCCACCATCTTGAGCTGATTGGCCATCCCGGTCCATTCCCGGCGAGCTTCGCCGGTGAACCGTAAGGCCCAATCCCTTCCGTCTCAAAGTGGCGGGTTTTGAAGCGCTCAGAGGTGGCGGGTTTTGAGCGCTCAATGACACGCGGAGGAAGCAGCGATCTTGCGTTGCATGAAAGAGAGCCGGCCTTACGGGAGCGAGCGCTGGATCGAACGCTATAGGCAGACGCTGGGCTGGCGTGAACCGCTCAAGCGCGGTCGCCCGCCACGCAAAAGAGAACAAGGTGGATAGAATTCAGAGTTGTCCCGTTTAGGATTCCCCAGAGTTGTCCCGTTTAGGATTCCCCAGAGTTGTCCCGTTTAGGATTCCCCGTTTAGGATTCCCAGAGTTGTCCCGTTTAGGATTCCCTGGCCTAGGAATTGATGACACCGATGAAGCAGACATGATTAGTGACATGGTCGATCACTATATCACTGACACCCAAAGTAAACTCGACCGGGATCGGGTGGCGAAGAGTGTTCATTTTCTTCCCCAAAGGCATTTTAGGGTTCGGTTAACGCCATAAAGAGGTCAATACCGCCATGCATAGGGTTGAAGAGATCTTTCTGGCTGCGATCCTTGTAATCGTTCCGATCTTCGCCCTTGGTGTAGACTCGGAGGCATCACCGACGACTGCGCCGACGACTGCGCCGTCAGGCACAGTGGAGCTAGAAGCAGTCATTAAGCCGGACTCAGTCATCGACCGGAAGATGTCCCTCGTCCTCGATCGGAAGATGATCGGTTTCCGTCTTTATTATGTAAATGGCAAGCTCGCCGAGGAGACCTTTGCGTATGGACGAGTGCTCCATGGCTGGCAACGACGCTGGTACGACAACGGCCAACTGAAGCAAATTCGGCCCTACCTTAACGGCCATGTAAACGGCGCTTGTCAATATTGGGATGTGAATGGGCGGCAGCTGCCGGATGACATGGTGCACAATGGCTGTGGCGTCTTGCATGAGTACTATTCTACGGGACAAGTGAAATCGGAATGCCCGTTTGTTTTGGGTATGAAACATGGGGTGGAGCGAAGCTGGACCGAGGGCGGCGTATTGCGGAGTGATTGCAACTTCGAAAACGGGCTTCAAGACGGTTTCGATCGCGTTTATCAGGCCGACGGTCAGTTAGAGATGGAGAGTTACGATCGGCGCGGCAAGTCGCTCGGCGTCCTCACGTTTTGGAAAGCCGACGGAACCATCGATCGTCAAGAGGGCACGCGATACGAAATCGATGGCGAGGCCGTGCCGCTCACGGAATTGCAACAAGGAGAAGCCGCCGACGCGGATATCGCCCGGTCGCTGGAGTCCATGGCTCTGGCCCCGGCCCAAAAGCTCCCGCTGACTACGCGCCCGCGCCCATGCCGGCCGACGCCGTTGAGCTGGAAATCCCGATGGAACCTAAAAGCGCCGGCCGCAAGATGGCGCTGATCCACGATCAGAGAATCATCGGGTATCGCTTTTATTACAGTGACGGCCAGCAATATGAGTATTTGAGGGACTCGGAGACAGTCCGCAACGGGCTTGAACGTGCATGGCATGAAAATGGTCGGCTTTCACAGGGAAGGCCTTATGTCGATGGCCTGGTCGATGGAACCTGCCACTACTGGGACGAAGAAGGCCGATCATTGCCAACAGATGTCCTCCGAAAAGGCACAGGCATCCTGCGTAGCTACTACAAGGATGGAAGGCGAAAATCAGAATGCCCATTGATCGCGGGTAAAAAGCACGGCGTTGAACGCCAGTGGTCGGCGTCCGGGGCTCTTGCCAACGACGCCGACTATGAGAACGGCCTGCTCGATGGTCCCAGCCGACAGTACAACGAGGACGGCGCGCTGGTAGACGAAGGGTACTTCCGAAAGGGAAAAGTGATCGGCAAAGCCAGCGCGTGGGATGACCAGGGTCATCTCAGGCAACCCGCCCAATATTATCTCGATGGCCAGGAAGCGTCGTCTTCGCAAGTCGAAGCCGCCGCGTCCCACGATGTCGATGTCGCTCGATCGCTGCGATCCATCGCGCAGCTTGGTGATAAGTCTCCACGTCCATAGGATACGGTGTCAGGAAGGCCCCAGACACGGAAAAGGGGACAGACACGGAAAAGGGGACACGGAAAAGGGGACATCCAACATTTCGAATATTCCTGACGCAGCTGGGACACGGAAAAGGGGACATCCAACATTTCGAATATTCCTGACGCAGCTGGTCGCATACGGAAACTGTTCAGCTCGACTATTTAGACGGCAAATCGAAGTTGCTGAACGTAACCCCTCACCCCTGAGCCGGAATCGATGTAAATTTCAGCAATGGAAGAGCAGGGTTTTGTTGCGCATCGACTCGTGTCATTTCGGTGTCATTCGATATCGCACCAAAATGCTCGCGCGTTGTCGCGGAACCTGTAACTTCAGCGATGCCAGTTCCCGCCCGCTCAAGACGCGGCTAACGCTCTTGCGATCTTCGTCGACAAACTCCACCTCGTAGGCCGCTTGCGGATTTATCCCGTGCAACGTCACTCGAAGCGACGCTTCGGGAGACTGCGCATGGCGGAACGCGAGCACCATTCCCGCGTTGAGATCGGGTAGATGAAACTGATACGCCATCCATTTGTCCGCGGCCATGGTCCACGGGGTCAGCGGGTAATAGTCGCCGGTCCAGTACTTCTGGTTGGCGCGAATTTCCGCGAACCCGGCGCGAACGGAGTCGGCCGGAAATTTCGGATCGAGGATGTCCCACTCCCCGAGAAATCCGCCGGTGGCATAACTGCGGAAATCGTAGGTGGTCAAATCCCAGGTGAAAGATGCGTTTAACGGAACGTATTGGCTCAATCCCCACGTCTGTGACTGCTCCCAGTCGGCCCGGCCGGGGCCGCCTTCGCTGTCGCTGCGCGTCTGGACAACAGCCCGCCTGCACGTTTCCAGATCAATCCGGCGTCCGCCGGAGGCACAGTTGTCGATGTAAAGCCCGGGATGTTTTGCCCGCAGCTCGTCCCACATCGCATAGAGCCCTTCAACATGCCGGATCTCGGTGATGCCCTGGCGGTCGGCGGGATCGTTTTGCCGCCAGTAGGGGAGCGGCTCCATGTTGAAATCTTCGCGGTAGCAGGATAGTCCCCAGTCGGTGATGTAATGATCGAGAAGATCGGTCATGTATCGGCGTGCTTTCTCGTCGCCCAGATTGAAAAGGCCGCCGGCTTTTCCGCCAAGGATAAATTCGGGATGTTCGCTGGCAAGCTGTGTTCCCGGCGCGACCCGTTCCGGCTCGAACCAGACCAGGAAACGCAGGCCGAGTTTTTTGCATTCTTCTCCCACGGGTTTGAGGCCATGGGGAAAATCGTTGGGCCGCGGAACCCAGTTGCCCACGCCATTGGGAAAGCCGCCGGGAAACCAGCCGGCGTCCATCCAGAGCGTATCAGCGCCGATCGACTGATTGATCTTCGCCGACGCGAGCTGACCGGCTTCCGTCGCCCATTCCGAGCGTTTTCCGAGATACCAGCTATTGAACGATTGCGCACCGATGGCCAGCTTCACCGGTGCACCCTCCAGCTTCGGCTGATAATGAGCCAGCATCATTCGCCGAAAGAGATTGTGGGCGTCGTCAACATCACCTTTCCATCGAAGCAGCAAGATTCTCGGTGTGCGGATGGATTCGCCGGGATGCAGCTTCAGGTGCGTCAGCTCCATTCCCGCCTGGACGCGCGAAGTGCCATTTTCAAAACGATTCAATGACGCCGACCACTGCCCCGTCCATCCAAGGGCCACGAAAACGCCGCCGTCCGCGGTGCGCAGATTAAAAAAGGGAAACGTACCATCGGAAGATCGGCCACCGTGCGGGGCGAGCCGCACTGTGTCACCTGGCTTCAATTCATGTTGCTGTGGAACAAAATCGTTTTCCCCTGCCGTGCTGCCATTGATCCGATCCAGTGTGAGCGGGGAATCTGCAGGTCCTGTCCCAAGGATCTGGTCGAGCACCTGCACGTTTTCGAGGATCGGCGTGTCTGCGGTGCCCGTATTGTGAAAATGAAGCACCCATTCAACAGCCGGAAAGTCCGGGAGCGGCGTTAGGTCGGCAACGAGTTTCAGACCCGTTTTCGTATCGCTCCACTGGATCCTCTGCGTCGCGCCGGCCGGCGTGTGGTTGGGTTCAAGCGCTTTCCGCTCCCAGCCGGCCAATAGTTCCCGGGAGGATCGGCCGCCATACACGAACGAGAAAGGAAGCTCATTGGCAGGGAGGAATTCGGTCGGAGCTTGCGCCGCGCGGATCGGCAGTTCATCGAACCAAACAAGTGAGCCGTCGGCGGTAACGACTTTCGCATCAGCCCAATCGGCGTGATCCGCGGATGGGCCGTCGGGCGTCGTATCCGCTTTCAGGGTTAAGGTTCGCGTATTTTCCGGAAGATCGACATGAACGCTCACCGGTTGAGCCCCGCCGCGCAGGACATCAGAGCGAAACAACTCTTTTCCGCCGGCTTCCACTGAGAAGACGACGGTTCCGCCGGCGTTGTGATCGCTGTCAACACCGATTTTCGCTTCAAAAGTCTTTGTGCCGTTTGGCAATGTCACGAGCAGGTCGCTATTGGCGTGTGTTCCTAATCCATGCTGGAAAGTTACGCTGCCAATCAGCAGCGGTTGCTTCATGACCGATCGGCCACGCTCGAGTTGGCCGTAATCCTGCCGGCGAACGGTGATGGAAGGCTGGGTGTCCGGCGCAGTCGATTTTGGCGTCTCGCCAGCGAAGGTCCGGTTCGTCCACTCGAGCATTGAGGTGGGTGCGGTCGTCTGAGCGTAAATCGCAGTCGCCTGAGTTGTGATGAGGATCGTAACGATCTGCAGAATGATATGTTTGAAGAGCATCGCGAGATCTTGCATAGGGGTGCATCCGTTGGGAGCCATCAACCCGCAATCAGCGGGATTCAGTTACCCTACCCTTTTGGATTGCGGAGATTTCTTGAAGCAGCGGGGCAAACAGCGGCAGCAATCGCCGGCTTCCCTTGATCGACAAATGATGCGAATCCCAATACATCGGTTGGCCATCGAATTCGGCGCGACAAAGACCACTCTCGTCAGTCAGGTAATGCGAGGGATCAAGGACAATAACAGTCGGTCCAGCGATCCGATCTAAAAGTTGATCCGCCGTCTGCTGCCGCAAGCGATGTGCTGAAAGCGGGATGCCGATGGAATCGACGCTGCGGCCAATACGCTGCGACAATGACAACTGTCGCGGCACGTTTCCAGCCTGGGATGGCACGTCTTTCAAGACGAACACCCGGGCTCCCAATCCTTGTAAGCGGGCTATTGTGTTGCTCAGGGCACCCGCAAAATGAGGATCGGTGGCGTATCCTGACCAATTGGCGGTGATCACGACGATCGGAATGTGTTTGGAGGCAATGAATCGAGTGACTGCGTCATTGAATTCCGACGATTGACCCTGAAGCGACCATTCCCCGCTGCTCTGAAAACCCAAAAGTGGCGCCGTGCTGGAATGGGTGGCTTGAATTAATCCAATTCCGTTATCCCGGCAGATGTCGTCGATCACCGGCATCAACGCCATTGCATGGCTATCGCCCCAAACCAGACAGCCGATGGGGGCGTTCGATGCGCCGCATCGCGGAAAATCTCCCGCGTCCGCAGCTTCGGCTGAAACCTCATTTCGGAATGCATTGTCATTTTCGGCGGCCGCATATCGGAGGGCTTCGGCGTCGAAACGGGAAGGCAGCCCATGGCCTAGTCGAACCGCAATCCCAAGTGAAAGCAGGACGATGACGGACGCAGCAGCGCCGATAAACAGAGCCCGCCTGCCAAGGAGCATGCGGCGTTTGCGGAAGGGCGTTTCGATTACCAGCCAGGAGAGAATCGACAGGACCAGGGCGGCGAAAATAATTCCAATCCGCCAGGCAGGAGTGATTTCAGCACCGAAACAATAGATTGGGAAGACGAGGGCCGGCCAGTGAAAAAGATAAAAGGAATACGAGACGCGTCCGATCGCGACGAACGGAAAAAGGGCCAGAAAACGGTTGGCCGAATTCCTGGGCTCGACGCGGCCACTCCAGATGAATGTCGCCGCGCCCCCGCAGGGCAACAAGGCCGCGATTCCGGGGAAATGCGTGTAGCGGTTGAAGATCGCGACCGCCAGGCTCATGGCGATTAACCCGGTCCACCCCGCCAATTCGCATAGCCATCGTGGAGACGACTTTCCCCAGGTCGGATATGCCGCGAGTATCGATCCGAGCAACAATTCCCACGCTCGGGTCGGCAACAGATAAAAAGCGGTGAAGCTATGCCTCGGGGTGAGCAAGAGATTCAATCCGAATGACGCTAATGCGCCGATGATGATCGCCGGGGCGATCCACGATTTACGCACGCCGGCGAGCCACATCAGCAATAGCGGCATCAGGATGTAAAACTGTTCCTCGACCGCGAGCGACCAGGTATGCACCAGCGGCAGCGTTTCCGTGTCTGGGCCAAAGTACGCGGCGATCCGCCAGTAGAAGATGTTCGATATCAGAAGCGACTGAGCGACGACGGCGCGACCGACGCGATCAAAATCACTCGGCAGGTATAAACGCCAGGCCACGACGATCACGGCGAATACCGTTACCGTCAGAGCCGGCGCGATACGTCGGATCCGCCGCTCCCAAAAACCGAGAAGGCTGAATTCCGAACTGACAATCTGCGGCAAAATGATCGAGGTGATCAGGAAGCCGGAGATCACGAAGAAAATATCGACGCCAACGTACCCGCCTGGGCAGCCAAGCCCGGCGTGAAATAGTACGACCGCGATGACTGCAAAAGCCCTCAAGCCGTCTATATCAGGCCTGTATTGGATCGCAGAACGCGTACCGACCGGCTCGCGCAATGCGGTGGGTGCTGTGAATGTTGAAAGCAATTCATCTCCCCAACGCTCGTCGTCGATCGATTACCCGCGACAGGATTCGAACCTGTGACCTGCGGTTTAGGAAACCGCCGCTCTATCCAACTGAGCTACGCGGGCGGGAGATTTGAACGCTATCGCGGTTTCCACCCCGGAGCAAGTTGGTGGTATAATTCGAATTAGCCGTTGAAAAGGAAGCCTCCATGCAACAAGTGCAATTAAATGACCGCCTTTACAAGGAAGCTCAGCGTCTGCGCCGCGGAAGCCGGGTTCGCCAGTGTTGACGAGTACATTGCGGAAGTGGTGAACGATGATCTGACTGGAGGCGACGGGGAAGAAACGCCGAATCTTGATCATCTCTTTACGCCGGAACGGTTGGCGGAAATCGAATCTGCACGGGCGGAAATCAAGGCCGGGAATAGCTTCACGGCCGACCAAGTTCGGGAACACTTTAAAAAGAAGCGGGAAGAATGGTTGCGAACACACGCGGGCTGACCGTTTCGTTATCGCCGGCCGCGTTTAGCAAGCCTCGACGGGATTTGGGATTGGAACGCCGACCAAATGTCTTGCGCAATCACGCCTGGTTTAATGAGAGAGCCGCGCACGGAGGGTACTCGCGAAGTAAGCGCGAATGCCGGCATTCCCGCTTACTTCGCGAGTACGCTTCGTGCGCGGCTCCCTTAGCGGGTTGCGACAGGATCGCGCAAGGTCATTTAGGACAAATTCGTGAGCAACCCCGTGCTGTCCCCAAATCGCGGCGCCTTGACTCCCATTCGGTCAAGAAGCGAAAGGTGTAAATTGCACAGCGGCGTGCCGCGCGAATATCGAAGCTGGCGGCCGGGAGTGATCGTTCCGCCGCCGCGGCCGGCGAGCAACACCGGAAGTTCGTCATGGTTATGGCGGTTTCCATCGCCGATGCCGCAGCCGTACATCACCATGCAGTTGTCGAGCAGCGTTCCGGCACCTTCCTTCGTGTCCTGCAGCCTCTGGACGAAATAAGCGAATTGCTGCATGTGATAGAGATCGATTTTGGCGACGCCTTCCATCTTCTGCGGATTGCCACCGTGATGGCTCAGGGCGTGATGGCCATCGGAGAGGCCCAGCCAGCGATAGACGCGATCGCTCGTATCGGGGGCGACCATGAACGTGCTGATGCGCGTCAGATCCATCCTGAAGGCAAGCACCAGCATGTCGCACAGCAGGCGCATGTGCTCGGTGAAATCGTCAGGAACGCCGGTCGGACGCTTGGCGTCGGCTGGGGGTTGCACTTGCTTGAATGTCATCGCGCGCTGCACGCGCAGCTCCACTTCGCGGACGGCTGTGGTGAACTCGTCGAGCTTCTGCTGGTCAGACCGGCCCAGACGCCGTGAAAGAGCTGTCGTGTCATCGGAAACAAAATCGAGAATGCTTTTTCGCTCGCGCAACCGGCGCGATTGCACTTGCGGATTGTCCTCCGGATCGTCCGATCCAAAGAGCCGGGAGAAGACGGCCGCGGGACTGACCTCATGCGGCACCGGATTGGTTGGCGTTCGCCAGGAGACGTTGGAGACATACGCGCAGCTATAGCCGGAGTCGCATTGTCCGGCGACGCCCCCCTTGTCCATGCCCAGTTCGAGGGATGGGAGCCGCGTCTCTCCGCCCACGGCCTGGGCCGCGACCTGATCGGCCGAGATTCCAAGATGAATATCCTGCCCGGCAGTTTTGTGAGGATGTGCGCCGGTCAGGAAGGCGGCGCACGACCGTGCGTGGTCGCCGGCGCCGTCTCCCAACGCTTCGGCGTTGGCCAGGGCCAGACCCTGAAGCAGCGTGAGCTGATCTTTGAAAGGACGTAGCGGTTCGAGGGTTGGCGAGAGATCGAACGATTCGCCGGTTGCCCTGGGGAGCCATTGGTCCATGTTCATCCCGTTGGGGAGGAAGAAGGTTGCCATGCGCCGAGGGAACGCAACCGACGTGCCGGCGTCGGCGAACGCCGATCGCGCCAGACTCGGTGCCATTGCGTCCAGAAGTGGCAGGGCGATGGTCGCCCCGATGCCTCGAAGCACAGTGCGCCGCGAGATGTCGGAGTTACGGCCTCGAATCAACTGAGTCACACGTTTCATCGAACTTCCTCAATCGGAATGGAGGCGGCTTCAGATCATTGCGTGCTCGAAATCTTTCCATGGCGCTGGTTAAATGGAGCGCTCTCAACCAGTTCCTCGATCAGGCTGTCAAACCGGTAATCCGATTCCTGCACCTTTCGGACAATGTCATTGATATACGGCCGATCGCTCGTCGTTGGACCGCGGCCCAGGCCGTAGGTCATCACCTTCTCTACCAGGCATCGGACAAACTGTTCCTTGTGGGCGAGAATCACTTTCTTCAGTCCGGCCGCCCCATCGACCGCTTCTCCGCTTGGAAGCGTGCCGGTGGCGTCAATCGGAAATTCGGCGCCCGACTTGGTCTTTTCCTTGTCCCGCCAGTTGCCGGTCGCGTCAAAATTCTCGAGGGCGAATCCGATCGGATCGATCCTGGCGTGGCACGAGGCGCAGACGGGATTGCTGCGGTGCTCCTCCAGGCGCTGGCGCATCGACATCGACGCATTGGCCCCCTTGCTGGGAAGAGTGGGCACATTCGGCGGAGGTGGGGGCGGCGGGGTTCCGAGAATCTGCTCGAGAACGAATTTGCCGCGCTTCGGCGGTGAGGTGCGGTACGGCATCGCCGTCACCGTCATCACACCGGCCATCGTCAGCACACCGCCCCGTTGAGCGGCAGCATTGCCGCTCAGCATGACTTTGCGAAATTCCGGCCCCCGGACATCGTCGATCCCATAGTACCGGGCGAGCCGCTCATCGACGAAGGTGTAGTCGGAGTCGATCAATTCCAGCAGGCTCCGATTTTCGCGGAGAACATTTCCGAAGAAAAGTTCTCCTTCGCGCCGCATGGACGTGAGAAGTTTCCGATCGACTTTCGGGAAACGGTGCGAATCGGGAATGACGCCGTCCAGGTTACGCAACTCGAGCCATTGGCCGGCAAAGTTCGACACGAATGCCTCTGAGCGCGGATCGGCGAGCATTCGCCGGACCTGCTCGCGCAACCCCTGCGGCTGATGAAGCGTGCCGGCGGACGCTGACGCAAAAAGCGCATCATCCGGCATGCTGCTCCAGAGGAAATAGGACAGACGCGTCGCCAGCTCGTAATTCGACAGCGGATGCGGCGACTGCGGATGGTCGGTGGGATCGATCTCGAGCCGGTAAATGAACTGTGGGGAAACGAGTGCCGCCTCCAGCATGAGCTGACACGCCCGCTGAAAAGTCTCCTTTTCGCTCCGGGCGTTCTGATAGACCTTTACCAACCGCGCGACTTCCGCCTCGGTCACGGGCCGGCGATACGCGCGGGTAGCGAAGCGTTCGGCAATCTGTGCGGCGCATTTTTCTCCGTCGGCGCCGTCGGCAGGGCCGCAAAACAGCAGGCGTTTTTCCGTTTCAGGGGGTCCGGGCGGCTGGGCGTCGATCGGGCCGCGAATCTCGATCCAATCAACGTAGAGATTGCGGTCGCCGCGGTCTTTGGGATCGGGGGCGTCGGTGTTGTAATAATCGTTGATGAATGCAGCCGAGATGCGGTGTTCTCCGGCGCCGATTCGCAATCGTAACGAACAGGTCTGAGGGGTGCCGCGGACCGCTTCCACATCGAAAGTGCGCAATTCCCGCCCGTCGAGTTTGACCGTCATTTTCGCCGGCTCGCGACCGGCCTGGTCGGCGTCGGCGCCGACGCGCAATTCGTACTCTGCGGGCGCAACAAACTCATGGCGCGTGCGTACTTCGCCATTCGTGAAAAGCAGGCGCGCACGGCATTGGGATCCCCATCGCCTTCCAGATTATCCCCGTCAATTCGGACGACGCGATCCTTGTAGGGGTTGCCGATCACGATCGCCTTTTCCATGATCTGCTCGGCGGCGGCGAGATATTTCTCGGCCAGCAGCGGCGACATGCTCAGCACGTCGGCGATATTGTCGAATCCGTATCCGCTGTCGTCGGCGGGGAAATCGGCCGTGTGGTTAAATGTCACGCCGACCAGGTCGCGGATCGTGTTGTCATATTCCGCGCGATTGAGCCGATGGATCGCCACAAATCCCGGATCGCGCGGTTGAGAGCTGTCCAGATAATCGAGCGCCTCTCCCACCCATTTCGTAACGCGCTCCCGCTCGTCGGGCGCCGGCTGCTGTGCCTTCTTCGGCGGCATCCGCCCCTCGCGCAATACCTCCTGAACGTCTTCCCATGTCGTTCGATCGGCTTTGAAGGAATCGAACGAGGTAAACTGATCGAGCGTCACGTCCCCTTTGTGCTTGCCATTCCCGTGACAGGCGAAGCAGCGTGCTTCGAGGAAGGGGCGGACTTCCGATCCGAATCGCTGATTGAGCGCGGCGGGCACTGGCGCCACCGTCGCGGCGACGCTAACGGAGCGCGATTCCCCTGGGCCGGCCAAGCCAATGCCGGCGACAAAAATCAAGACGAGACATCTGGTCAAACACATCTTCTTCAGTCGCTCAACATCCTCGTGGTCGAGGCACTCGCCTCCGTCCCGCAGTTAATAGTCGTAAACAGCCCAGAAGTTCGCGAAGATGGGCCGAATCACGTTTACTCCCGGCTATATTGTTGCTCTGGCTCGTCACGCGCCCGTAGGCAAAACGAGCCTTCTCCCCGTAGGGTGGGCTCGGCCCACCTCATCGACTAAGATATCGGGACCTCGGCACTTAAACGATCGGTGGTACCGATGAAACTGCAACGAACGGCCATCCCGCTTTTGCTCCTGATGCTTTTGCCTTGCCCGGTCCGGGCGGCGGAAGACGAAACGCCGCCGGACGAGGCGACGATTCGAAAGCAAATCGATCTTCTCATCTCCGGCTTTACGAATCTCAAGAAGCCGGCAACCGCAGGCTTGATCCAGCAGGCGATCGGCTTGTCGATCTCCTTCGGCGCGCCCACTTACAACCAGGGAGATCATGCGGCGTGCGCCCGGTTTTATACGAAGACGGCTGAATCGCTGGTCGCCGCCTTTGCCGATAAGGATGCAGCCACGTTGTCGGGCCGGGCTTCCCTGAATGATTTGAAGGGTGCGCTGGATCGGTCCAAAACCATGAAAGATCCGGATCGCGTCGCATGGGCGCTGCGGTTTGCATTCGACAAAAATCAGCTCGCCTGCACTTTGCACGCGCAACGCGCCAGGGGCTGGTGGCGATGGGAGAGGAGTACTTCAAACGATCGGAATTCCCCGAATCGCAGGATGCGTTTGAGTCGGCGGTCATTTCGCTGGACGAGCTGGACGGTCAGCCGGTCGACACCATTCCGCTCGGCTGCCGCTACGCGCCCCTGGCGCTGGCCAACGCGCTCTTCGCTCAGCAGAAATTCGGTGATGCCAGTTCGGCCATACTCAAGGGGCTGAATTACGTTCCGAAATGGCCGACGGTCACGATCGATCTTCGCAGTTTTCATCACGATCCGGCCGAATATGAGGCGGTCCTTTCGACTCTGGAAAACAGGGCCAAAGACGACCCCGGGAATGCCTCGCTGCAGTTCCTGCTTGGATATGAGTATTGGTTCACTGGACGCCGGATAGATGCGAAGATCGCGTTCGAACACACGCTCAAGATCGAACCCCAGCACGCCGGGGCGAAGCGCTTTATCAACGCGACCCATCCGTCGGCGGATACGCCGCGGGCTTGAATCGCGAGAAGGTTATTTGCTGTCGGCGCCGACCGAGCTGGGCATGAGGATATGGAGAGAGCCGATACTGCCGATATTGCCGCCGGGAAGATCCAGCGCGAGCTGGTGCGGCATGGGATACATTGGGGCATAGACCAGTACATCGTTCTCCCGGCCGTGGGGTGAAAGCATCGCCTGCTGCGGATGATTCAACAGTGCTCCCTTGGGAAACATGATTGGCGTCAACTGTACGCCATTCATCGTTGAAAGGGTGGCGATCCGCCCGCCTGGTCCCCAGGAAAGGTAGCTCAGCGGTCGATCGCTCAAATTGGTGATGGTCAGGTAAATGAGAAGCCGCGGCGTGTGATCGGAATTGAGGGCGTCGGGCCGGAGTTCCGGCGGCCCGATTCGAACCGCATTGACCGTAACGCGGGCTCGATCCGGCACCATTGCGTCGAGAACCGGCGCGGCGGGACGGACTTCAATCGGTCGCGTCGCCGGCGCGAGCGGATTGGTGGCTGTTGTCACAGGCGTGCCGCGCAATGCACCTGCAGCGAAGGCGGCGCCGAATGCAACAAGGCTGAAGGAAATTCCCACGATCGCCGACCACCGTTCCCACTTTTGGGAAGTCATGGACATCACGAGTCCGACGCCGGCGAGAATCGCCGCCGCCCCGGCAACGGTAAGAGTCGCAAACGACGGCGCGCCGACGGCAATCAGGCATCCGGCAACCACCGCAATAAAACCGGCGGCGATGCCGGGCAGGTTGGCGAGTTTGTATACCACCACATCATCCGCGTCGGCCGATTCCCCCGCGCAGAGGTCTTTAGTTTTTTCTTCGGATCTTTTGAGCCGATCCCCCGCGCGGTTTCCGCGTCGATTCCCGCGAGCGCGAGCAGGCTGGATTGTGCGGCTTTGCCGACGGGCGCCGCCTCTGTCTCCTCCGGCGGAGCTTCAGCGGGTTTTTCTTCAAGGTCGAGCGTTTGACCGCGGAGAATTCGCTCCGGCTCCGGCGGAGCCTGAGGCGGCGGGTCGTCCGCCGCCGCTTTTGCGGTCTCGACCAGGGATGGAGCGGATGCCGGCGTTGCCCCTTCGTCTTCGACGAGCTGACGATGTTTGCAGCGCGGGCATTTAATGTGGCGGCCGAGCAGCTTCTCCGGCACGCCGATCTTTTGCCCACATTGGTCGCAGCGGAACTTGATCATCGTGCCGCCCTCACTCCGGCGAATTGCATCCCTTTATCATCGCGAGCAAAGCCGCCGCGGTAAAGCGATCGCAGTCGCGGCGGCGATTCGTAATCCGCCTGCTCAGGCGGCTTTTCGCAAACTCTCATTGACCGCGCTTTTAATTTCTCGCAAATCGTACTCGGCCGCCGCCGGCACCCGCAGAATGGGCACGCCCGCCGCCGACAGCGCCCGATCGACGAATCGGTCGCGTTCGCGCCGGTCGGCGGCGAGATGCGTTTTGTCGTCGAGTTCGATCGCCAGCAGGATCGCGGTCGTCTCCGAATCGACCAGCACAAAATCGACATGCTTTTGCGATATCTTCGCCCCGAATCCTTCGCGCCAGCCTTGTGCAGAGCAGCCGATCAGGTCACTGAGCCGTACCTTGAACGACACCGAAACGCCCCTTGGAACCGCCTGCCGAAGATGCCGGTAAAACGCCAACTCCCCGCGGCTCAGAAGCGTTTCTTTTGAAAAGTAGGGGAGTGTCGCGGTAGACCGGCTCAGGGAACGAACCGCGACGACTACCAAGGCGACGATAATGCCGACCGAAATCCAGGTAGCCAGATGAGACACCATTGAATGATCGTCAGATCACCGCCAGGCTTCGTGACTTTTTCTTCGCCAGTTCGGCCACCAGGTCGTATGCCTGGTAGTCGACGACCTTCACGTCCACCAGCGCGCCCGGATGAAGCTCCGCATTTCGAACGAACGTGACGGAATCGATATCCGGCGCCTGCGCAGCGCTGCGGGCGACGAAGCCGTCCTCGGCATCACGACCTGCCGGGCGCTCGATCAGGACTTCGATGGTTTTACCCTTCATCGCCTTGGCTTTGGCAAAGGCGACTTCCTGCTGGGCAAACATCAGTTCCTCGACCCGCTGCTGTTTAACGTTTTCAGGAATCTGTCCGTCCATTCGCCCCATCGGCGTGCCTGGTTCCTGGCTGTAAGGAAACACGCCCATCATGTCGAATCCGAATTCGCGGACGAATTTCACCAGCTCCTGGTGCTGGGCTTCGGTTTCGCCGGGAGCGCCGGCGATAAACGTGGTGCGGATGGCGATGCCCGGAACCCAGTCGCGAAGCTTCTTCAAGAGCGTGTCGATCTGCTTTCGCGTCACCCGGCGGCGCATCGCGGTGAGCATCGCATCGTTGATATGTTGAAGCGGCATATCGATGTATTTCACCACGCGATCGCTGTCGGCAATGGCGCGAATCATCTCATCGCTGAAGCAGGAGGGATACGCGTACATCAGGCGAAGCCAATGAACGTCCTTTAACTCGCGGTCGAGCGTGCGAAGCAGGCCGGAAAGGCCGGCGGCGTATCCGATGTCGCCGCCGTAGCTGGTGGTGTCCTGGCCGATCAGGTTGAGTTCCACGGCTCCGTCGGCCGCCAGCTCGCGCGCCTCCGTCAGGATCGCGTCGGTCGGCTTCGAACGCATCATGCCGCGAATCGAGGGGATCGTGCAGAAGGCGCAACCCTGATTGCACCCTTCGCTGACCCGCAGATAAGCGTAATGCCGCGGGGTCAGTCTCAAGCGAGCGCGATCGTCTTCGAAGACGGGAAGACGATTTGTTTTCGTTTCGGGGAGGCGGATCTGCGGTCGCGCCGCTACGCCTGAATTCAATCCCGAATCTGCGGCCCCCGCTAATTCGCGCGAAAGATCGTGATACTTGCCAAGGAAATGTCCGTGTTCCTGGCGTGGGTTGGTCTTACCGCGCACGGCTTCGACGATGTGCTCGCGATCGAAAACGCCGACCAGGCGATCGACTTCCGGAACCTCCGAAAGGAGCTTGGTCTTGTGCCGCTGCACCAGGCAACCGGCTACGACAACGCGCTGGCAGCGGCCGGTCGTTTTCTGGGCGACCGCGTCGCGGATCGCCTGGAGCGATTCGGTCTTCGACGCTTCGAGAAATCCGCAGGTATTGATGACGATTGCGTCGGCGGCCGCCGGGTCCGACGTCACCGCCAGCCCATCGGCGGCAAGAAGTCCGAGCATCCGCTCGCTATCCACCAGGTTCTTCGGACAACCCAGACTGACAAACGCGATGGATTTAATTTGACGGGCCGCTTTGGCCATGACACTCCGCTCTTTCAACAAAACCTCATTGACGCTATCGGTGGCGAAGCGGAAAGTATAACGCGAAGGAGCCACCGAAGCGATCCATGTCAAACATCAGCCAAACAACCGAGCACAACCGCCTGATTGTCGATCAGTTCACCGCTATGGCGGCGCCGTTCGCCAAAATGCCGGCACATTCGGAAGAAGCCTCCCTGCGGCTGCTTTGTGAGGCCGCAATGGTCGAACCGGACGACCGCGTGCTCGACGTGTGCTGCGGGACGGGAATCGTTTCCTGCGCGCTGGCGGCTCACGCCGGCCACGTCACCGGCATCGACATCACGCCGGCGATGATCGATCAGGCCAGGCTGCTTCAGGAGAGAAAGGGTCTTGTCAACATCACCTGGGAGATCGGCGACGTCACCTCGCTTCCATTTCCGGATGGGGCTTTCTCTGTCGTGCTGAGTCGGTACGCCTTTCATCATCTGCTCGATCCATCGCACGTCCTGAACGAGATGGCCCGGGTCTGCCGGCCCGATGGGCGAATCGTCGTGGCCGATGTTTTCACGGTCAGCGCCGAGCAGGGCGTCGCTTACGATCGTGTTGAAAAGCTGCGCGATCCGTCCCACGCTCGTGCATTGCGGTCGGATGAACTGCGGTCGATGTTTGCCGATGCGGGGCTGCGTCTGCTTGGAACCGAATACTATCGCTTGACGGTCGACCTCGAATCCCTGCTGATCGCCTCGCGCACGCCATCGGCAGAGTCAGAACAGGTCCGCCGGTTAATCGCCGCCGACATCGGCAAAAACGAAACGGGTTTCGAGCCGCGACGTCTCGGAGCAGGCATTGAATTCTCCTTTCCAGTGGTCGTGCTCGTGGCAGAAAAGCGATGACGACCGGACCGTCTGCCGGCGAAGAGAATGGCCACAGAGAGCACTGAGGGGCACAGAGATCACAGAGACATTCGATCGCGCCCGACGTTTTGAAATTCTGATCTGGTTACCCGACTCAATCCGAATACGTTTTGGAGCCATTGTGGTTTCAAGTGGGAATACATCGGTTGGCGTACTGCGTCTCGGTGATCTCTGTGCTCCTCAGTGCCCTCTGTGGCCATTGCATTTTTTCGCGTCTGCCTTCGCGTTTTCGCGACTTCGCGATCGGTCTTCTTCGCACGGTTATCGATTCTCACCCGAACCTCATTTCCATCGGTTGTCCGTCAAGAACTGTTTCTGAAGATCATTCAAATTCGCGACCCGCGCAAATCGTCCACCGGCATCAGCGGGGTGATCTGATGCGAGTAGAAATAATGATCCGGCGATTCGAAATCGGCCGGAATTTTCCCTTTGACTTCGTAGAGGCGTGCCGCCATCTGGCAGCCGGGAGCGAGCCATTGTTCGATCTCCCATTCGGTCTGCCCGGACCAGAGTCGAAAAGCAGGGGGCGTGTTCCCCTGAGCCGGATCGAAGCTCGTTTCCGAGTATCCGCCGGTATAGGGGAGCACCGCATCGCATTGATGCTCGGCGAAGGTCAGGATCTGATCCCCGAGCTGCTGTCGCAGAAAGCGCATGAGCTTTACATCCTGAAAACTGTCTCCGAAGCTGTCGAGATAGAAGAGATTGCACCCTTTCTTGATCATGTTGTCGAAACGTCGCCAGAGCATCTGCCGATGTCCCTCGTCATCGGGATTGATGTTGATGATCTGATCGTTTTTCCAGTCCGATTTCACCGCCATGTCGCGCGGCGCGTGGCGACGCCAAGTTTGAGGCCGGCATCGTGGAACCGGCGGGCGATGGTCGGCCAGTTCGCATCGACCTGAGGAGGAAGCACATCAAAATCGGGACGGTACATTCCACCGCGCGGATCCTCGCCTCCCTGGCCCCAGACGATGATTCCCTGCCCGCCGTGATTTCTGAGTGCGGGAATAACAGCGTCGCAGAAAGCCGTCGCGCCGGTCGCCGTATCAATCCGGCGTCGGCCGCCATGGAAGCCGTACGGATTATCCGGCGCGATGGCATCCAGGCTGTGGTTCAGATAGTCGGTGGCGATCCAGCGGTCATCGGCCTTGTAGCGCACCGGTCCGAACGTGCGTTGAAAATGGTCGCGGTACGGTTCAAGCAGGTTCTTCCAATCCTGATCCGGGCTGATGCGGATTTTGAAATCGTAAGTGGCCGCTCCGCGCGGGGGGATCGGATTGACCACGAAATAGATGAGTTTGCGCTGGGGCGAATTCTCCCGTTTGTCCGGCTCCCAGCTTCCATAATCCCAAAGCGTCAGCGTGCGCATCAGCCCCGTGTTCCAGGGAGATGTGCCGACGCCTAACTCCGCGTCGGCCGCATAAGTCCCGCCGATCCGCTGCCACTGGCCGGGATGACAGAGGGCGATTCCGTTGGCTTGAAAATAACTGATGTGCTGCACAGGCATCTGCCCGTGTGGCGGGGACATGAAGCTGAACGTCAACCCGGAAAAGCCAACGGCGTTGAGCGTCGCCTGCATGTTTGTGTTTTCGACGTAGGCGGAGATCGTCAGATCCGTCCCGTCGAAACTGTAACTGGTCGTGCAGATCAGGTCGCCGCTCAGATGACGGACCGATGCGCCGCGCTCGGTGATGACGATTTTTTTCTCGGAAGGCGCCGGTGCCGATTTCACCAACGGCGCCTGGTCCTTGAATTCCCTGAACCAGTTGTCGGCGGCAAATGCCATCCACCTGCCGCTGGCGAATTCACGCTTCTTGTAACGGATGGATGCGAGTCCGTCGGCGGTAATGCGAACGCCCACGCCGTCCGGCGTCGAGTAGTCGAGGGAGTCAGCCGGCAACGCCGGCGCTGTCGCCGGCCCGGCCAGTCCTGCCCGGGAGACAAGAACAGACCCCAGCGCGATCAAACCGAGAGTGAAACGAACGCGAAGGTGGCGACCAGGTTTCCGAGCCATTCAACTATCCTAACCTTCTCCGCCCCGTGGCCGCATTTGGCCGGTTTTGGGCGCTATTGGCCGGTTTAAGGGCGACTTTAGCTGCCATCCTGCGGCTCGAGGGCCACTGAGAGAGCCGTCCTCGTTCCAGGCATGCTCTTGTGTTCGCATAAAGTTAGGACGCACGGTGAGCCGAATTGTTTCCTGAAAAATGGATCGATCAGCAGCATATCAGTCATTGGTGCGCCCATAACCTTGCGCAGCGCGACCGGCAAACCCGCCAACTTCGCGCGGCTAAGCGAGGGGAAGGACGCGGTGCAACAGCACTCCGGGCAAACGCTCACTCCGCGTCGAGCACGATCGAATTGGACAAAGCATTGCCGAAGAGGTGGAAATCCCTAAAGGTCCAGACGACTTTCTTTTCGGGTGTGATCTCGATGATCTGCGGATTGGCGTCAGTGGCGTGGCAGTTGCCGAAGATAATGTTCCCGTTGGCCCGTCGCTGAAGCGTGGTCACCCATGCCAGTTGAATCCCCGGCAATTCGTTCTGGGTGAGACTCCAGACAATCTTTTTGTCGGGAGTGACCTCCAGGAGGCTGTGGCCGTTGCCGGTGGCGATCAGGGTGTTGCCGTTGTCGAGACGCATTGCGCAAAATACGTGATTGCCGAACGCCTCCGGTCCGTGTCCGCCGGCTTCGGGTCGGTTGAACAGCGGGACGGGGTAATCCCACACCACTTTCCCGTCGTTGTCATATTCCCGCACCGCTCCGTCGACCTCGTGGCAAACGAGGTAATGGCCGTTCTCGAGCTTGCGCACCAGCCGGGTATCGCTGTGGGTGTTGGGATGATCGACGTGCAGGGGAATCTCATGGACGATCTTGCCGCTTTGATCCACTTCGATAATGCGTGCCCGGCCCGATTCGGAAATCATGGTCAGGCCGTCTTTCAAACGCCGAAAAGCATGCACCTGAACCGGCTTCCCATTGTCGTTGGTTTTGGCCGCGTCATACTCCCACACGACCTTGTCGGTCGCGCCGTTCATTCCCGGCGTCACCTCCAGGAGATGGGTGAAGCTTTCTTCGAATAAGATGTTTCCGTTGGGAAGAAGCTCCAGGTCATGAACGTCTCCGACCGGACGTCGCCATAAAACTTCGGTGACCTTGCCGGAAGGATCGCATTGAACGAGCGCGATCACGTGAGTAGACGAATCGGCTGCCAGGATGCGCCGGCCAGCCCCGGAAGGGGCCGTGGCGGAATCGGCCGCCTGGGCCGCGGGCATCAGAGTGAGCAGGACGACGGCGGCAAGTCGGGCAAGTGGTGATTTCATAAGTTGCGTTTTGAACGTCCGGGATAACATGGCAGCGAAATAGCTGGAACAAATGCGAATTCCCGATGTAGAGTAAAAAGCACCGGTCAATGTTGGTATGTACACGCGGACAGCCATTTTCGATGCATGCAGCGCACCATAATTTTTTCACCTCTCGGGATATTCGTCCCACGATGCGGTCGCTTGGGGTGCTTCTCGCGCTGCTGTTGGGCGGTTCGCGGGTTCATGCGGATGCAATCGATGACAAGGGGAGGGAAATGTGGGCCTTGCAGCCACTCCGGCAGCCCCAGCCGCCGCAGGTGCAGCACGGGGAATGGTGCGCCAATCCGATTGATGCCTTTATCATTGCGCGATTGCAGGGGGCGGGTCTCTCTCCCGCTCCGCCGGCCGACAAGATTACGCTGATTCGCCGGGCGACTTACGATCTCACCGGCCTGGCTCCCACCCTCGCCGAAGTGCAGGCGTTTGTTGAGGACAATCGACCCGACGCGTATGAGTGGGTGGTCGATCGTCTTCTCGCCTCGCCTCATTACGGCGAGCAATGGGGTCGGCACTGGCTCGATCTGGTGCGCTATGCCGAGTCCAACAGCTATGAGCGCGACAGTTTCAAGCCCAATGTCTGGCGCTATCGCGATTATGTGATTCGCGCGTTCAACTCCGATAAGCCTTATGACCGTTTCATCAGGGAGCAGATCGCCGGCGACGAGCTCCCCGATGGCGGGCGCGATGGGATTTACGCCACCGGCTACTATCACCTGGGCATCTGGGACGATGAGCCCAGCGACGGTGAGCAGGCCCGTTTCGATGTTCTCGACGATGTGGTCTCCACCACCGGCCAGACGTTCCTTGGCCTGACTGTCGGCTGCGCGCTGCCACAATCACAAGATCGATCCGTTCCCGCAAAAGGACTATTACAAGCTCCTCGCATTTTTTCGAAACATTGCCCCCTACGACAACGGCGGCGCCAATTGCCAGAAGTCACTGGGCGAAAGCGATGACAAGACCCTCCATGCGCCGGTTGTGGCGCTTTGCGTGAAGGAGCCGTCGCCGACCTCACCCGACACATTCATCCTGATGCGCGGCAGCGCTCACAATCCCGGTGAGAAGGTCCAGCCGGGGTTTCCTCAGATTTTCCATACGCCCGATCCGACGATTCCCGCCGCGATGCCCGGGGCAAAAAGCAGCGGTCGTCGCACGGTCCTGGCCGACTGGCTGGCGTCTCCCACCAACCCGCTCACGGCCCGGGTCATGGTCAACCGGATCTGGCAGTACCACTTCGGACGGGGCATCGTCCGTTCGCCCAGCAACTTCGGTATTCAAGGGGACAAGCCGACCCACCCCGAGCTGATCGACTGGCTTGCGACCCACTTTATTGCCGACGGCTGGCACATCAAGGAACTGCATCGGCTGATCATGACCAGCAACGCCTATCGCATGTCCGGCGCCGCGGATCCCAAAGCGCTGGCGGCTGATCCACAGAATGATTTGTTCTGGCGTTTTGACATGCGTCGTCTGACGGCCGAGGAAGTGCGCGATTCGATCCTGGCGCTCGACGGCTCACTCAACCTCGAGGTCTATGGCCCCAGCGTCTTCGTGACGTTGCCGGCGAGTGTGCTGAAAACTTCTTCGCACCCCAACGACATTTGGGGCCAAAGTTCGCCGCAGGAACAGGCGCGTCGCTCCATCTACATTCACGCCAAGCGTGCGATTCACGTTCCTCTGCTGGAAGCATTTGATGCGGCTGATACCGACACCAGTTGCCCCGTGCGCTTCAGCACCGTGCAGCCGACGCAGGCCCTGACGACGCTCAACAGTGAGTTCATGAATGGCGCGGCGTCGCGCCTGGTGGGGCGATTGCGCCGTGAAGCGCCGGGCGACCTGAACGCCCAGCTCTCTCTGGGCTGGCGGCTTGCCACCAGCCGCGAGCCGACCGCGCCGCAGTTCCAGCGGTGCGTTACGCTGGTTGATGATTTGCAGCATCGAGACGGCGCAACTCCCGATCAGGCGATGCGGTTGTATTGCCTTATGGTCCTCAATCTCAACGAGTTCGTTTATCTCGATTGACCGTTCGCGGAAGGCAAAGAAGCATGAATTCTCGACCTGTGAACACGTTCTGCCGGCGGACACGCCGCGAGTTTCTCTGGGAAGCCGGGGCGAAGTTCACCGGGCTGGCGCTGACCGGGTTGCTGGCCAAAGATGGTTTTCTCGCCAGCCAGGCTCGCGCCGCCGATGGCGTCACCCCGTTTGCCAATCCCGTGGCGCCGCGTGCATCGCAACGCGCGGCGAAGGCAAAGAGCGTGATTTTCCTGTTTATGTACGGCGGCCCCAGCCATGTAGACACCTTCGACTACAAGCCCAAGCTCTACGATCTGGATGGGAAAGTGATTCCCGTCAAAACCTTCGGCCGCGGCGGAAAGAAGAACGAGGGGCGCGCGGTCGGACCGAAATGGAAGTTCAAGCCATACGGCCAGTGCGGAAAGATGGTCAGCGACTTGTTCCCACACCTGGGGACGTGCGTGGATGACATCGCGTTTCTGCATTCGATGACCGCCGACTCACCCATCCACGGCTCGGCCATGCTGCAGATGAACACCGGAAAGATCCTTTCAGGCAGCCCGTGTATCGGCTCATGGGTGAATTACGGGCTTGGAAGCGTCAATGAAAACATGCCTGGTTTCGTCGTGATGCTCGATCCGACCGGCGGGCCGATCAGCGGCGCCAAGAACTGGTCGAGCGGGTACATGCCCGCCACCTACCAGGGCGTTCTCCTCCGCTCCGGCGGCGATCCCATTCTTGATCTGGAGCGTCCGGCCGATGTGACGCAGCCGATGCAGCGCCGGCTGCTCGATGCGCTCAAACAGGCGAACGACGATCACCGCGCCCCGCGGGCCGACAACAGTCAGCTCTCCGCCCGCATCGCCAGCTATGAGCTGGCCTACCGCATGCAGCAGCACGCGCCTGAAGCGGTCGATGTCGATCATGAGCCGGAGAAGATCAAGGAGATGTACGGCCTAAGCGATAAGCGGACCGCGGACTTCGGCCGCAAGTGCCTGCTGGCGCGGCGGCTGGTGGAGCGCGGCGTGCGCTTTATCCAGATCTACGCCGGCGGAGCGACCAATGACGACAACTGGGATGCGCACGGCGATCTGGTGAAGAACCATACTTTCCATGCCGGCCGCACCGATCAGCCGATTGCGGCATTGATCAAGGATCTCAAGCAACGGGGGTTGCTGGAGGAGACGCTGATCGTCTGGGGCGGTGAATTCGGCCGGCAACCCACCGCCGAATATGCCGCGGGGACCGGCGCGACCACAACGCGTATGGGTTTACGATGTGGGCGGCAGGCGGCGGGATCAAGGGAGGCGTCAGCATCGGAGAAACCGACGAAATTGGCTCGGCCGCGATCCGCGATCCCTTCCACGTGAAGCATCTGCACGCCACGGTCCTCAATCAGCTCGGGCTCGATCCCAACAACCTGACCTATTTCTTTAACGGGTTGAATCAGAAGCTCGTGGGCGTGGAAGGGGCGAATCCGATTCGGCAGATCATCGCATAGTTAAGCAACGCTTACAGACCCTGCTCCTGCAATCGCTGCAATCGAGCGGTGCGACCGATGGCGTCTATGACGAGAACGCGCGAGCGGGGGGGGCCGAAGACCTGGGTGGCGGGCTTATAAACGAAAACGTACATCTGGTCGGCGGTGTAAATCGCAATCGGCTGGCCCCAGCTCGTCAGGTTATTGCCGGCGAGCATCTGATTGACCTGCGCAAGGATCGGGGCGGGCACCGCGGCGGCGGCGATCAGCTCGGCTCCCTGCAATACCGACTGGGCCGCACCGGCGGTATCTTGCGCGACAACTGTCGCGGCCTGCGCGGTCGTCTGTGCCGCGTCGGCCGAGGACTGGGCGGCCTGGGCCGCCGCCATCTGCTGACATCCGGAATTTAATGCACAGAAGAAAATGCCAAAGCACAGAAGAACCAACGCGCGAATCGTCGCAAGCGATATCAGTGAACGTGAAAATCGTGGGGGCAAGAGGTCTCCGTGAACTTCCGGAACCAGCGCCGGGCAGGATACCGCTTACGCCCTGAAAATACAATTTTTCGCTGTTTTTGCGGGTTTCGGGCGTCAAAATCGCTCCCGAGATGCAGTCCACAGCGCGGATGGGTCTAATAATATCGGGTCCCAAAACGGATTGATCACGCCTTGGGAAGGATTCCCAGCACTGCTTCGCTTGGCCGGGCGATCACATGCGCGGCGATGAGTTTGCCGAGTCCTTCCACTTTTGCCTTGCCCGCGTCAACGGCGGCCTTCACGGCGGCGACGTCTCCCTTGATGATGACGGTCACATACCCGCCGCCGAGCTTCTCGCGGCCGACGACCTCGACGTTGGCTGCCTTGCAGGCGGTATCCAGCGCCTCGAGAACGGCGGTCAACCCCTGTGTCTCGATCAGTCCGATTGCGAACGATCCGTTCACGGCGCTCTCCTTTGTTGCTTGATCTGAATTTTGCTTACGGCCGACGGCCGATGAGAAGACCACCTCCGAATTCATCATGGCGTTGAATTCACGTCCGACGACGGCCGTCGCCAGCGTCTGGGCGTCGGGGGCATTGATCAGATCGACTACAATTTTTCCCCGCATCTCGCGCACGATCGATTCAGCCGCCTGCGCGGCGGCGCGCACCGCACCGGAGTCGCCGGCGAATTTGATCAGCGCACCGAGTTGATCGTTCAACTCGACTTCGATCAAGCGCACCCGCGCCGATTTGTCCAGCGCGTCTAAAGCGACGAGCGCCAAACTCAATCCGGAAATCTCGATCAGTCCTAAGGATTCCATGTGCGCAGAAAGTCCCGAAACTGTACGGTTTCCGAAAGATTGTCCACTTCGTTGCAGTGTTCCCAGTCGATCCAGACGTATTCGACGCCGAGGTATCCGCGATATTTGCAGCGACTCATCGCCCGCAGCGCGCGAGCGTAGTCGATGGTGTTTGCTTTGAACGATGCCTGGAGGCGGCCTTTGCATGCGCCGCGCACGTGAAAATGAGAGGCCAGTGGAACCAACGGCTCGACCATCGAATCGGGGAGCCCGATCCGCGTGAAATGCGTATAGTCGAGCGTCAGGGTCAGGCCGGGGACCGACTTGACGAGCTCGGCGGCCGCCTTGGGATGCGACACGATCGATCCCACGTGCGCCTCGACGGAGAATGTGATCTTCGCGTCGCGCGCCTGCTCCAGCCGCCACGCGAGCTCGTGATGGGTGCGGGCGAGGGAATCGGCAGGGTCTTCGCTGTCAAACGCGACGCCGGGGAGTGTCGTCAGATGTTTCGATCCGACGCGAACGGCGTATTCCAGCGCGCGGGAGAACCAGTCGCGCGCCTTGCGCCGCCGGCTCGCTTGCGGGTGGTTGATGGCGAAGGGGACGAAATCGGCGTTCATCTGCAAAAAGATGTCCGCGGCTTTCAGTCCTCGATCGGACAGCTTTCGGGAGAGCTGTCTGGCGGCGCGTGAGAGATTCCTGAACTCGCGCGACGGCCAAAGGTGCGAGCGACCCTCGAAGAGACCAATATCAACGCCATCGAAATCGAGCGCGCCGATCAGATCCAGAACGGCATCGTGGCCCAGCAGCGGGAACGAAAAATCAGCGCAAGCCAGCGGCGATTTCATTTGCCCTCCATAAATCGCGTCCGCCCCGGATGTTCCCACTCGGCGGCGGCGAGATAGCCGCAATCGACAATGAGGGAAGTGCCCGTCACCCCCGCCGAATCCTCGCAGGAAAAATAGAGAGCGGATTTGGCGATGTCATCCGGCGTCAGGGCAATTCCCATCGGGACACGCCGCAGGCGCTCGGCGAGCTTCGCCTCGGGGTCGGGGGATTTGTTCAGATGTTCTCGAAGCATCGGCGTATCCGTGATGCCCGGACAGATGCAATTGCACCGGACTCCGTCGGCGGCGTAGTCCAATGCGATCGAACGGCTCAGTTGAAGCACCGCTCCCTTTGAAGCGGTGTAGGCCGGGGTAGACGATTGTGCGATGAAGCTGCCCACCGATCCGATGTTGACGACGTAACTTCTCGGCTGGCGGCGAAGATGTCCGATGCCGTGCTTGATCGCGAAGAAAATCGATTTCACGTTCACGTTCATCACGCGATCCCAGTCGGCTTCAGTTGATTCGTGCAATTGCTTCACCTGCACGATGCCGGCGCAGTTGACGATGATCTGGATTCCGCCGAATCGGTCCGCGGTTTGGTTGAGCGACGCGCGGACCTGCTGTTCCTGTGTCACGTCGCAGTCGGAGAATTCCGCTTGTCCGCCGGCCTTTGCGATGCGTTCGTGCGCCGCTCGACCCTGAGCTGTATTGACGTCCGCGAGCATGACTGAGGCGCCCTCGGCGGCGAAAAGGCGCGCGATCGCTTCGCCCATGCCGGACGCGGCCCCGCTGACCCAGGCGATGTGGTTCTTGAGCCGATCGCTCATTGGGGCGCATCCTTCCCGCTCCAGCGCGCCCATTTGGCTTGAAAGACAGAGCTGTCGAAGAGCTGCGGATTCAGGACGCCGCGCGGCTTTCGGCCTTCGGATAAATCGAGCATCCCCTGGCAGGCCATATGTCCGATATCGCGAAACAGCTCGTTGGTCCAGGCGATGCAGTGGGGGGCCATGAGCACATTGTCGAGCTCGCCGAATCGATGTGGTTTGGTAACCGGTTCCTGGGCAAAACAGTCCAGCGCCGCCCCCGCGATCTGCCTGCGTTTCAGAGCATCGAATAATGCGTCTTCGTCCACGATTCCGCCTCGGGCGGTATTGATGAGCCATGCCTCGGGCTTCATGAGCGACAGTTCGCGGCTTCCGATCAATCCGCGCGTTTTGTCGGTGAGCGGACAGTGCAACGAAACAAAGTCCGCGGATCTCATCAGTTCATCCAGCGACACAAGGCGCGCGCCCATTTTTGCGGCTATCTCGGGAGTCAGGAACGGATCAAAGGCGATAGGCGGCTTCATCCCCCAGCCGGCCAGCAGTTCGATCAGCTTCCGCGCGATGCCGCCCAGGCCGATGACGCCCAGCGTCCGGTCGCGCAGCTCGCGTCCCATGAATTGGGATCGCGCATCCCAGCGGCCGGTTCGGACCAGGTCGTGCTTGGCGCGAACCTGATGCGACAATGCGATCATCCATCCGACCACAGCCTCGGCCACCGGTCGGTCAACCGCGCCGGCGGTGATATAGACCAATACATTGGCCTCGGTGCAGGCGCGAACATCGACGGCATCATAACCGACGCCAAACCGCCCGATGGCCAGCAAATGATCCGGATTTGAAACGCTTTGCGCTGTCACCGCCGGGGTGAGAACAATGACGCCTTGTGCCGCCCCGATCTGGTCCGGGCCAATCTGCGGGCGATGCTCGGCGAACGGAACGCATTGAATCTGCGGATGACCTTCAAATACGGATAGTCCAAGATCCGGATATTTGGGCGTGCCCGCGGCGTCGTAAAAATCAGCCGTCATGGCGACGCGAAACTTCGGTACTGAGGCGTTGGTGTCGGTCATCGTACGGCGAGCGGCTGTTTCCACGGCGCTCCCTCCAGTGTGCAGTTACTTTCCTCGAGCACCAATCGTTCGGGAACCGGGCCGGCGTAGACCCAGAGCATCGCCATCGGCTCCTTCGATTCGTTGATGAAATAGTGACAACGCCCGCGCGGCTGGAGCGCCGTGTTGTTGTCAGACATCGTATATCGACGCCCTTCGACAATGCATGTGGCAACGCCTTCGATAATGCAGATCGACTCGTCGAAATCATGGATATGGCACGGGAGGCGGCCCCCCGGTGAAAATAACCCGTATCCGCCGCTCATTTCGATTCCGGGAATCAGATCGCGATTGAAGAAGTCGATGAAGGTTGCGCCCGGCGCGGCCGCAAACCGTTTGGCGGTGCGATGTCGATTCACGCGCTCGGGGCCCGCGCCGAACCGGCGTCGGCCGCGATCGTCCGCCGCGGAAAAAAGCGATCCGCCGGCGCACGGGTTGGATTGTCGCTCGCCATCGCGATGTGGAAAACAGCTTCGTCGCGGCTGGAGCTGTTTTCCACGCGATGGGCCAGATCGCGCGGGATCACGACATTGTCGAGCGGCTCCAGCACATCGCGCCGGCCTTCGATTTCGATTTCGGCCGATCCGGAAAGAAGCGTCACCGATTCGGTGAATGCATGCGTGTGGTACGAAAGGACCGCGGACGGTGCGAAGGTGACGAGGCCTGTGGTCAGGTTTTTCGCCTGGCTGTGCGCGCCGACTTGCGCTTCGAATTCCACGCCGGGCTCGATTTCGACGCGCGGGCCGGTGCCGACAGGGTTCATCACTTCCGGGCGTTGCGGCCGCATCTCAGCCGGCGGACGTGCCAGAGGCGGAACGCGGGCCGCCAGTTCCGGCTTGTTTTCGGGAACGAAAGTGGGGCGGATTGTCGTCGAGCGACCGAGGGTAGCGCCAAGAGTGTTCGTCAGGCTACGCAGCAGAAGGCCGGCGTCGATTCCGATTCCAATTGCCGTAAAACCCTGCTCGCGTCGCATCGCCAGATTTTCGTCGCTGGTTGCAATCAGCCCGCAATGCTTCCGATGAGCGCGAACGGTTTCCTTGATCGCGAGCAATTCGTCGGCCACGCCGGGCCCTTCCCATTGGCCGGGGTAGCCGGCGGTGGATGAATAATCGGCCGGGCCGAGCCAGATGATTTCCACGCCGGGCACCTGGCAGATCTGCTCGATATTCCTGCCGCCGGCGACGGTCTCCACGATGGGGATGACCAGGACGTTTTCGTTGGCTTCCTCGACGCTCGATGTAAAGCATCGTCCCCAGCAGGTGGCCCGCTCGGCGCCGATGCCGCGCAGGCCGGCAGGGGGATAATGCGCGAAGCGGACGGCTTCGCGAAGCTGCTCGGCCGATTCCACCCAGGGCACGACCACGCCATCCGCGCCGATGTCGAGTGAACGCTTGATCAATCCGATATCCAGGTCGCTCACGCGAACCAGGCAGACGGTATCGCTGCGGACCGTTGCGCGGATGTGGCCGACAATATCGCCCCAGTCGAGGTGCCCGTGCTCGGCGTCGATGACTACCCAATCGAGACCAAGAGCCACGGCCATTTCCGTGATGCTCGGCGCTTCAAGCGTGACCCACAGGCCGTAAACGACTTCGCCGGCCGCGAGCTTACTTCGCAATTTTCCGATGGCGTCCGACTTCATATGTTGTTCTTTGCTTCTCCCCAGCCCGGCAGAGGCGTTTGCAGTCCGTTTTCGATCCAGAGGAACTGTCCGCTGATCTGGGCCGCCTCATGACTCACGAGCCGCAGGACGAGATCGGCCGCTTTTTGTGGGTCGTCGCCGCCGGTCTGTTCCACCCATTGGGCCCACTGTCGAAACCCGGCCGCGGCGTCGCCGATCGCCGCCGATTTTGCCTGAATCTCGGCCCACATGTCGGTCCTTACTTCGCCGGGATGAATGACGTTGGCGGTCACGCCCGTTCCGGCCAGCTCCGCCGCCAGGTGTCGTGTAAAGTGATTCAAAGCGACTTTGCTTGTGCCATAAGCGCTGTTCAATGGCCCCGGAGGATGAAATGCCGCGGCCGAGGAAAAGTTGATCATCCTTCCCCATCCCGCGGCGATCATGCGACCCGCGAATGCACGGCAAGTCAGATACGGCCCCAGCAGATTGATGCGGATTGTATCCATCCACCGCTTTGGATCACTTTCGGCGATAGTCGCAATGGGCCCAAACACTCCGGCCGCGTTCACGAGGACCGAAACGGCCCCGCCCAGTCCATCAACTCCCTTCGCCAGCCGTTCGACGGTTTTTTCGTCGGCGATATCGCTGGTGATCGGAGTGGCCTTTCCGCCGGACCTGGTGATCAAACCGCAGACGTCGGACAATCGCTGTTCGTCACGCGCAACGGCTACGACGTGGAAATGATGATCCGCCAACCGCAGGGCGACTTCCCGGCCCAGTCCCCGGCTCGCTCCCGTGACAATTGCAATCCGGCGGGAAAGTTCCTCGCTCATTGCTTGCCACCCGATTTGGTTCGGCTACCCGTTTCCAGACGGAAGATTTCCGTCAGCTCGCCGGCATCGACCATTCCATCGGGGGTCAGATGCATCAATGGTTCCATGATGAGGGCCCACTTGCGATGGATGTCGGAGCGCCAAAGTCGATCCCAGGCGTCGGGGTCGCGAATTTCGGAGACGAGGAAGAGATTGTCGCCATTGCGGAAAGTCGTGATCGACGCGATTCCGCTGCGCTCGATCTCGGCTACCAGCTCCGGCCAGACATGGTCATGATGGTGTTTGTACTCGTCGAATGCGCCGGGTTTCAACCGCATGGTAAATGCGCGACGAATCACTGAAGTTCCTCCGATCGAGGTTCGCTGCCCGACGTGCACCATTCCATCAGGACCATCATCTTCGCCGACGTTGTCGAAAACAACAACACCGATGAGAGAATCGCCTATGTAGGGTGGGCTCGGCCCACCGCCTTCGGTCCCCGGATTTCCCAACGGCTCTTTCGAGTCTATGTCGATTGGTCTTCGCGGTGGGCCAAGCCCACCCTACATGAAACATTTCTCCATCGCTTTGATCATTGGATTCTGTTCGGCGGCGGCCTTCGGGCAGCCCCATATTTTTTGGATTTCCGATCCGGTGCGGCCGGACGAAACCGTGATGCTTCAGGGGAGCGACCTAGGTGGAGCCGCAGCGGCGGTCGAAATCGCACGGCTCGAGGATCAGCCTGTTTCCGATCCATCGCCGGCCCCCGTGATCAAGCATTGGGAACATGTGCCGGTGCTCCAGGGAAGCGACGAGGCGCTTAAGTTCATCATTCCGGCACAATGGAAGATGGGCGTCTTCGCCTGCCGGGTGACGGTCGGCGGCGCGACGGGGGAGTCGGTTCTCATCAATGCTCCCGATCCCTGGTGGGCACAAGGCGATGAAGGGGAAACCGCTACCGCCGGAGGCTGGCTGCGTGTGATGGGCAAGTCGCTTGCGGTCGGCGGCCACAGTCTGGTTCGGCTTCAGCCGGATAAGGGGGAAATGCTGACGGTCCAGCCGGCGATGGCGGACGACTACTCGCTGCGATTTGATCTTCCGCACGATTTGAAGCCGCAGGAATATGGCATCGCCGTTCACAACGGAAGCGGCGGGGGCGCTGCCTGGCGGAACGTCGGAAAGATTCAGATCAACGCGGCGCCCGCGCCGGTCGACAAAGTTTTCAACGTCCTGGAAACCTATGGCCCCGACGCCGTGCGGGACATGCGCAACACTCTGAGCAAATACGTGCAGCCTCCCGATCGGACTGAGGGGATTCATGCGGCGCTGAAAAAAGCGAAGGAAAATGGCGGGGGAATCGTTTATTTCCCCGCCGGGCGCTACGCCGTCAACGGGCAGATCGAAGTGCCCGACCATACCATCCTCAAAGGCGAAGGAACGGGATTGGTGACGATCTGGTGGGGAAGCGGACATTTCAATCTCGACGGCGGAGGGCCGCAGGGGCGAGCGAAGGTGCAGGAGCCCAAGCCGCCGTCGATGATGATCTTCGGACGCGATTATGGAATCGAAGACCTGAGCCTGTACGTTCCGATGGATTATGTGGAGGGTGTCGTATCGGACGGACACCTGTGCATGCGGCGGGTGCGCGTTCGGATTGATCATTCGTGGCTTCTGGAAGGGCGCGGGGAGGGAAACCTCGTTCGCGCCGGCAGGAATTTTCAAATCACCGATTGCGACCTGTTTGCCAAAGGCGTCGCGGTGGTTTGCCGCGATTGGGGCCTGGTTGCCCGGAACCGAATTCTCGCGATGAAGAGCAACACGCAGCTGGGAGGCGGACGCCAGCTCATCGTCGAAGAAAACCAGTTCATCAGCATGGATCCGACCGCTTATCAGAACATCGCCGGAAGCGGGCGAAATATTTATTACGGGCACAATCATCACGAGGCGCTTTACGCGCATCAGTCCGATTATTCTTTTACGTTCGACGCCAGCGGCGGGGCGTATTTGGGCGGGATATCGAAAACGGATAGGACTCATGTCACGCTTGCCGCTGATCCGACCTATCCCAATTGGGTGCCGGAAAAGAGCAGTTGGTGGCTTCGCGCGGCGATCTTCGTTCTCGACGGACGGGGCGCGGGCCAGTGGCGCGACGTGACGGCCAATCATGGGCGATCCTGGGAGATCGATCGTCCGTTCGACACGCCGCCGGATGCGTCTTCTGTCGTCACCATCGTTCCATTTAACGGACGCGCCCTGATTGTCGGAAACCACTTCGAGGACGCGAGCTGGGTCAACGCCGGATACGGTACTTCGATCGACGTAATCTGCGCCGGCAACGACTGCCTGCGCAGCTCGGAGATGATGAACTACGGCGTCTATACCGATGAATGGTATGAGCCCTCCTGGCACGTTCAGTATCTGGACAATCTGATCCGTGAGGGACAGACGAACAGCGGTTCACTGGGCATGAGGCCAAGCCAGCACTACGGCGGTCCGCTTACGGCGTGGGCGGTTCATCGGCGGCAGAAATACGACAAGGACAACAGTGGGCAAATCTGCATCAAAGGGAATATTCGCGACGTGATCGTTGAGGACTGCACGCTCGGAAATCCGCTGAGCTCGATCAGAGTCGAAGCCGAGGCGCGAGGCGTCGTGGTGCGCAATAATCGATTCGAGGCGCCCGCCTTGCCGCGTTACGAGGGGGATGGATGGAAGGATGCGATTCTGCTGCCGCCGCCCGCCGCCAAGAAGTAAATCCGCGCTAGGAATGCGAGGTTGCTCGTGTCTTTTGCCTGACGGCGACGGATTTTCTGGCCCGGGCTTTTTCCGCGGCCCGCAGTTGCAGAAATTGCGAGTCGTTGATTTTGTCGGTTCCACGGCAGTCCCAGAGCGCCGAACCGACTCCATAACGATGTCGCGCCGCCGCCACCTGCATGGGGTTGATTCGCCAGATCGCGGCGAGCTCGCGATTGGGAAGTCGCCAGTCAATTTTCCGTATTTCGGCGGTCGGCCGTTTGGCACGCTCAAGTCGGACTCCGCATTTCCGCAGAACGCGTCGGGCTACGTGCAGGCCGATCGTTTCCCCGAATTTCTCGATCGCAGTTTCGAGCGTCAGACCGTGGAGTTCTGCGCTGCACCCGGAGACGAACTCCTCAAAGCGTCCGATCAACGCGCGCGGCGCGGGCAGGCCGGCGCTCAGGGCGTTGCGCATCTGCCGCACGCGTTCCCGGCTCAAGTCCAGACGCCGCGCCAGATCCGCATCCCTCAATGTCCAGTCCAACGTTTTCCAATCGACGTTGGATCCGAATCGTCCGTCCTTGATCGCATAAGAGAAAAAGCCGGCCCATCGCTGCACGGTGAGATAGTTGCTGTCCAGGCGATCGGCCAGCTCTGAAATACTCAATCCGGGCTCAATCGCACTCAAGCGCCGATACCACTCTTCGCGCTTACGCGTCGGGCGATATCGAGGCGGACGATGGATCGTCTCAACGACCCCGGTCTGCTCCTGAGCATTCGGATTGACCCCATCAAGTCCTGACATCGCTCCCGATGCGTCCTGGAGTCGGATCATGGAGGAGATCGGCAACAGCGCAACCGCCGAAGTTCGCGGCGCAACGTAGAAATAGGACGGCCCATCGAGCTTGAAACGGTGGCTTTTCATCAGTATCCCCAAAGCTTAGATCCCCCGATTGGGCGTGTTCCCCAGCCCCTGCGGCAGACCCCATCGTGTTCGGCGGGAGTTGTACAGGCGCGCCGATATTTAGTACAGCAAGATTGTCGCAGAATCGACAACTCCGATGAACTTTACTTTTAACAGCAGGTTTCGTTGGAAATTCAGGGAATTATGAGAGAATCACGGGCAAGAAGGGCCAAAAGCAACGCTTGTCTTTTGGAAACGTCGATCGCAGAATGCTCGCTGAGCGTTCGAACTTGTAGACGAGGAATTCTATCATGCGAGTTTCCATTTCCGTGTCGTGCATTGCTCTCATTGCCGTTGCCGGCGCTCTGGATCTTGCCTGGTGCGCCGCCGACGAAAAGGCCGCCGCAACCGAACCTGCACCCGACAAAGAGGGTTTTGTCAGTCTCTTTGACGGCAAGTCCCTGGACGGCTGGAAAGTCGGCGACAAGGCCGAAGGATGGACGGTCGAGGAGGGACAGATCGTCACGCACACCGGGCCTTCGCATTTGTTTTACGACGGCCCGGTTCACAACCATGACTGGAAGGATTTCGAGTTGAAGGCGGAAGTGATGACCCGGCCGCACGCCAATTCGGGCATCTACTTTCACACGACTTACCAGGCGTCCGGCTGGCCAGATGACGGTTTTGAGGCTCAGGTGAATTGCACCCACAGTGATTGGAAGAAAACCGGCAGCCTGTACGACATCAAGGACATTCGCGACCCGCACCACGAGGACAACAAATGGTTTGTCTACGACATCATTGTGAAGGGCGATAAGGTTACGCTCAAGATCGATGGGGAGACGGTCAACGAATGGACGCAGCCGGCTGGATTTACTCCGCCTAAGGGGCACCCGGGCCGGTTTCTTCACCACGGCACGTTCGCTCTTCAGGGACACGATCCCAAGAGCGAAACGCACTTCAAGAGCATTCTCGTGAAACCGCTCGAATAGCGCGGCGGGGAGGATGCGAATTTATTGGGCCGCCGGTCCTGACGTTGGACGAAGGGAAGGGTGAGATTCAATTCGGGGCAGTCGCGGGGCAACTCCGCCGCTGCCGTCCGCACCATCGGGCTCGTTTTGATACATTCCGTCGAGCAGGCTGGGATCGACTCCATTTTCCAGCACGGTGCGGAGATGCTTTTCGACGACCGAATCACGGTTCTGACTTTCTTTTTCCGCCCGCTCATTCAATTTGCCGAGCATTTCCTGAAGACGGGCGATTCGCTTTTGCCGATCTTTCATCGCGTTGTCGATCAGCCCGCCGATCTCCTGTTTGATCTGCTCCCTGAGCTTGTCTTTCTGGAGTCCGGTGGCGGAGCCATACTGCCGATGCGTGTCGAACAGATTGTCGAACAGACGCAATTGCTCCACGCGAATGTCATACAGCTCGGGAAAGTGCTCTTTTAGCCGCTTGAGCGTCTGCACGCGGTTGATCACGGCGGCCTTCAGCCGAAACTTTCGAAAATCCGGCACCGAGGCGGAAGTGGAAATGGACCGGATCGCCTCTTCATAGTGAGGCGCATATTCCCGGAGAAACTCCTGCGCGTCGGGCCACTCGGCGTCGATCAGAGCGGCATTGCGATGGGGACGTCGCGGATCGCCAGGCGTGATGCTGTCAGGAGGTTTAGGAGCAGCATTCACCTGGGACACGGCCGGCCGTGAAGTTCGCTGGCTCACGATGGCTAACGTCGTCGCGCAGAGCAGGCCCGCGGCAATCGACGGGATCCAGGCCATCACACCCTTATTCATCCGGGTTGCCTCCCGTCGAGGAGTCGTCGCGCAAGGCGAGCAGCGCAATGTCGGGATCGTTGTTGGTCTTAAAAGTGCGTTCGACTTCTTCGGCAAGTTTCAGATTCGGATCGTCGGCGATGTTTCGAACGACGGGGGAATGGAACGGGCGATCATCATAGCTGGCGGGCATCCCGCCATGGTTGCCCCACCAGGTCAAAAAGGCAAGCAGGATCGCGGCCGCCGCCGACGTCGGATAGGTCCACCATGGATAGGTGAGCCGTCGGGGCTCGGATACTGGCGTCGAGACAATTCGCGCCGGCGTCGCCAACTGCCGGGTCATCGCCCGCAGGACGCGCCGAACCGCGGCGTCCTCCGCCGATGCGGCGTGGTGAGCCGAGGCGTCCAGCCGCCGCAAACCCTTCTCAATGCCGTCATGGGCAGACTCCAACTGCCGCAGCGTCGCGCGGAGGTTCGCGTCGCTGGCCAGCATTTGCGTCACTTCCGCCCGATCCACCGGCGGCAGTTCGTTCGCCAGATACATCAGGAGAACGACTTCATTATTTTCCAGAGATTCGATCACGGTTCACCTATGAGCTGTCGGAGTTTGATCATCGCCTTATGGACGCGTCCGAGCGCCGTATTCAGCGGGCAACCGAGGAGTTTGGCGATCTCCACAAACTTCAGATCGCTATAATACCGCAAGAGCAATACCTGCCTTTGATTTTCCGGAAGCTGCGCGATAGCTCGCCTCAGCTTCTCTTCCTGTTCGGTCCCTTCCATGCGGTGGTCGGCCGCCGGCCCTTCTTCATCGACCACCAGCCGTAAGCCTTCCCGCGCCTTCTTCTCGCGTCCGCGCGAGCGCCAATGGTCATTGGCCTTGTTGGTCGCGATGCGAAAGAGCCACGCCTTGAATCCGCCGCCGCCCGATCCCGGATCAAATTTATCGGCGTGATCCAGTACACTCAACCACGTCTGCTGGAGCAACTCATCGGCCATGTTCTCGCCGACCAGACGCTGCAGATACCGCGTCAGCGGCTGATAATACCGCCGCACCAGTTCTTCCCCGCCGACCGTGTCTCCCGCGCGAAGCCGTTGCATCAACGCTTCATCGCTGGAGGCAGCAGCAAAATCAGGCTCGGGCACCAGCGTCGGCGTCATCGAATTTGGCTCTGCCGTCAATCTCATAACGCCGCTGTAAGGGACTTATTGACCCCGACACCATATTGCCGCATCAGCTCGGTGACAACATTGTCGAAGCGTGATTAAACGCAGTTTTCGAGGAAGCATCAATCGACTCTTTAGACTTTAAATGGTTTCATCGCAATAAGTTCGCATACGTTCCGCGCTGGGGGCTTGGAGGGCTTTTCAGCGGGGATGACAAGAGGGTTCTTAGGCAATTGGTTGACAAATAATCAATAACGGCCGCAGATCGCGCACGAGTTGGAACCCGTCGCAGCGGAGATAAAGGTCTTGCAGCCATTCGGGGAATTGGATGCCAAGCGTCTGCTCGGCGCGACCAAGAAGTGTTCCAACCGAAGCTTTGCGTATGATCCGGGGTGAGGTGTGCGCGTGGCGCTGCCAATGAAAAGCACGCACGACCGCGGTCTCAATTTCGGAAAAATCTGCTTCGATTGGATTTAAGAGTTCAGCGCTCAATGACGCCGTCGGCGGGCCAGCAGTCCACCCAAAGCGACAGCGATTGAACCGAGTGACGTCGGCTCCGGCACGGGATCGAATGCGATGGCACTCAGCGTGGCGTTGGAAGCATTGGTGGCGTTGTTCTGGTGCATGCGAATGTTGGAATCGTGAAGATCAGCCACACCACGGAACCCAAGCCAGACGCTGCAAGACGTGTGTGCGAAAATCGCATTAGATTTCTCCTCGCTGCGAAATGAACGGCCGCCTACACCCAGAAACCCAATTGATGAACTATCCATTAAGATTATCACAGCAAATCGCTAATGCAATGAAAAAATGACAAAAAAAATTTCGCCCTGCTTTCTCGGCGGAAACTCCAGCGGTTTCGTCGCAGGGCGTGACATCCCGCGGGGTACCTGAAAAAAAAAAAGACACGCGACCCTGCGATCGCGTGCCTTGAGGAATTCACTTTTCCTTCGCTTTTAGAAGTTCCATCCAACGCCCAGAAGGAATTGCTGGTCGTTGCTTCCTTTTCCGGGCGCCGGACGCGCATCGTATTTGTACAGGACCTTGGCTTCGGTGAAGAAGCGGGGTGTGATGTCGGCTCGGACGCCCAGGTCCGTGTCGAAGTAATAGTTGTTGAGGTTTTCGAGGCCGGGGAAATATTCGAAATCGTGGAAGATAGAGAATTGCGGGCTGAGCTTCTTGTCAACGTGATAGGCCAGGCGGGCGGCGACGGTCTCGTCGCTGCCGTCATGGCTGTAATCCCGATAGAGCCAGCTGATACCGGCTTCAGTTTTGAGGTGGAAATCGGGACGGTCAAACCATTGATAACCGATACCGCCGCCGGGCGTCAGGCGGAGGCTGATGCCGGCGATGATGTCGCGCTCGACTTTGGCATTTCCATATCCGTAGAACTTCTGCGTGAAGAAGTAATCGTACTGTCCGCCGATCCACCAGTCGTTTGCCGTTTCTTCCTTTTGGCCGGTTGAGATCCGGGTGCGGGCATAGAGGTAGCCTGCATCAAGGGTGATTCGGTCTCTTTCGCCGCGACGGACTCCATGTGCGCCGAAGTTCAGCGAGTCGGAATCGGTGTTGCCCCTGATGAGCGAACCGCCGGCGACGAGAGCGCCGGTCCAATCGTCCTTGAAGTTGACATACTTGACGTGGGACAGGGGGATGTTCTGGGGGGCGATCGGTCCGCCGGGCGCCAGGGCTACCTGTCCGGGGGGACCGGCAATGATCGGCTGGTGGATGATCGTGCCGTCATCCATCTTCAGGGCAATCGGCGAAGTACTGGAAAAAGTACTGATGTCCTTGATATCGACCGTAATTTTGCCGGCGACTTTGCTGGTCAGAATCAGCTTCCCTCCTTCCATCGATTCAATCTTGCCGGTGAGCTTGTCACCGTTCTTGAATACGACTTCGTCCGATAAAGCGGACGAGGCCAGAAATGTGGCCACCAGGCCGGCGCAAAGAAATTGACGAAACATGAGCACGTCTCCTCACTGAATGGATTTCCCTTCGGCCGCGGTCCAAACCGCGTCTCATTGAAGCAGCCGAAATCAGGGAATCGGACAGAACTCCGCCAAGAGTCCAATATTGGTTCAGGCGCTACCGTTGCCGCGCTGCTCAGGCCGTTGCCGGAGCCTCGCCGACCTTCGGCAGGTCCGCCGTGCAGTTCACGCATTTCACGGCTTTAATCGGGATCACGGAGAGGCAGTAAGGGCATTCTTTGGTTGTCGGCTCGGACGGTTTGGGCGTTCCGCCGACCCGTTTCATGACGTTGCCGAGGAGCTTCACAATGATGATGAAGACAGCGAACGCAATGATGACGAAATTGATAAGTTCGCCGACAAAGTTGCCGATCTTGATGCGCCCGATTGTCCAATCGATGTTGACGGGTTTTTCGTCGGCGGGGGGAGCGGGCGGCGCTGCAGCGGGGGCTGCTGGGGCGGCTGGGGCGGGAGCCGGCTGGGTCGCAGCCGGTTCGGTTGTCGCCGGCGCAGATGCAGCGCCCACCTTTGCCGCGGCCTCATGCGCCGCTTCTGATGCCGCTTTGGAGGCGGTCGTGGCGGCCGTGGTCACATAACTGACCGAGGGCATGATGATGTCCTTAACCAGCGAATTGATGACGCCGGAGAAGGCCGCGCCAATGACGACCGCGACCGCCAGATCGATCATGTTCCCCTTGAAGGCAAACGCTTTGAATTCCTGCCAGCCGTTCGAAAATGTCTTGCCTAAACCCATTGCCAGTTACTCCAGTCGATGTCGGCGTTTGTCCCGGCGATCCGTACGAACTATCGCGCGGCACGGTCTACTGTCAAAACGGCGGACATTCCGTAACAGCGGACCCATCACAATAAGCCAATATGGAAGCGGTATTTACGCGGAAAAGTGAAGTGTGATGGTCCGCCAGCCGATAGGCGGATAACGATATGAAACTCGACAACCAGTTGTTTCAGTCGGTCGTCGCTGCGCTGCGAAGCGAATCGCTCGATGGGGACAAGCGGACCACGCCGCGTGTTGGATTGACCGCCGAGGTCAGCGTGACGCTGATCAAGAACAAGCGTCTCGAGCGCCCGATCATGATTCGCGTGCGCGATCTCTCCCGGACCGGGATCGGATTCATTCACACGAAGGTGATCAAGGAAGGATCGCGGCTCATCCTGCAATTGCCCGTGCCGGAGGAAAAGCCGCGCTACATTCTTTGCGAAATCAAACATTCCCGGCCGGTCGGGTCCGGCTTGTATGCGGTCGGGGCGACATTTCTCGACCAGGACTATGCTCAGCCGGAGGAGTGTGCCGCCAGCGCCCCTCCCGTGAATCAAACCAACGCCAGCGCCGTCGATCGCATTCGGCGCACGATCCTGGATTGAAGCTCAGACGATCGATCGCACCACGCCGCCGTCAACGCGAAGCGCCGCGCCGTTGGTCGCCGATGCCCGCTCGCTGCAAATGTACGCTACCATCGCAGCCACCTCTTCGGTCGTGGCAAACCGCTTGAGCAACGATGCGGGCCTTACCGTCTTGAAGAATTCGGCTTCGATCGTCGCCTCATCCGTTCCGCGGGCCGAGGCCATGTCTTTCACAAATTGCTCCACTCCTTCCGATCGCGTTGGGCCGGGAAGGACGGAGTTGACGGTGACTGCGGTGCCGGCAGTCGTCTCGGCCAATCCGCGCGATAAGGCGAGTTGCGCAGTTTTCGTCATGCCGTAGTGAATCATTTCAGCCGGCGTGTTGACTCCCGACTCGCTCGAAATGAAGACGATCCGGCCCCAGTTTCGTTTCAGCATTCCCGGCAGATAGAAACGGCTGAGGCGCACGCCGCTCATCACGTTCACTTCGAAGAATCGAAACCAGTCTTTGTCGGGAATCGCCTCAAACGGCTTGGGCTCGAAGATCCCCAGATTATTGACGAGGATTTGGGCGCTGGGAATCTCGCGCGTAAACTGCTCAACCCCTTGAGCGGTGCCCAAGTCCGCGACTACACCGCTGACGTTTGCCTTCGGAAGTTTCCCACTGATGTGCGCGATCGCTTCATTGACGCGCTCCTTCGTGCGGCCGTTGACAATGACGTGTGCCCCTTCGGCGGCCAGTTCCATTGCGATCGCCAGTCCGATACCGGCGGTGGAGCCGGTGACGATTGCCTTGTGTCCATTCAGTTTGAGATCCATTCGATGAGCTCCTAAGTGCGGGATTTTACCTACGCGAGACTTATAAGCGATTTCACAAGCCATGCGGCATGTGTGGCATGGGCACCCACGGATCCTTGGCTTATGAAGTCACGAATCGACACCGCGTCCTGGCAATCGCGGCGTGCGTGACAGATTCGGCAGTCAAAAAGTTTTCCCCCGCGCCCGGCAATCCGGAGGAGCCGCGCACGAAGTAAGCGGGAAAGCCCTTGGTAAACGAGAGAACTTTCCCGCTTACTTCGTGCGCGGCTCCCTTCAGAGCACTGCGAGAGGGGGAAGAAACTCTACGGCGGATCCTGGCGCGCATCGGGAATCGGTCGTTCATCCCCTTCATTGCGATGGCGGTCGGCGATACACTCGCGTCATCCTTTTACGGGAGCCAACGGCGATGCGAGGTAGTCTGCCCCTTTTTTTTGTCTTCTTCCTTTTCGGTCTCCTCCCGCTCCGCCAGGCGTCGGCGGCGGATAAGCCATTCGAATTTAATGATGGCGACCGCGTTGCCTTCGTCGGCAACGATTTCTTCGAGCGCGAAGCGGATCAGGCATACATCGAGACGCAGCTCGCGACGCGTTTCCCGGGGAAGAACCTGGTCTTTCGCAATCTCGGATACGCCGGCGACACCGTATCCGGCGACGCGCGGAGCCTCTGTGCGGGATGGGACAATTTCGGGCCGGCGGATCAGGGGTTCAACCGGCTCAAGCAACTCGTCGCCCATCTCAATCCAACCGTGATCTTTGTTGCTTACGGAATGAACGAGTCGTTCAAGGGCGATGCGGGACTGGCGGATTTCTGCCGCGGGCTTTCGTGGATGCTCGACATGCTGACGAAGGGAAAGCCTCGCGTCGTCCTAATCTCGCCGATTTATCACGAAGATCTGGGAGCGCCGTTTCCGAACCCGGCGGCACACAATCAACAGCTTGCGAAATATGTGACGGCCGAGAGCGACGAAGCCGCACGCCGCGGATATGGGTTCATCAATCTGTTTGAGATGCTTACGCCGGGGCGGACCAGTGCGCCGATTGTTCGATTGACACGCGACGGAATTCATCTGACGCCGCTCGGTTACTGGCACGTGGCCGCCGCGATCGAGGCGGGATTGGGCTATCCGCCGCGTGTCTGGCAGGTTGTCATCAACTCCCAGCAGACCGTTGCCGTCGCCGATGGGACAAAAGTTTCGCACTTGGAATCGGCAGGCGTCGTTTCATTCCAAACGGAGGATGAGTTGCTTCCGATGCCGGCGCCGCCGGACGGGTCATCCGACACTCGGCGGAAGTTGAAGATTTCCGGACTCAAGCCGGGCACCTACGTTTTGCGCAGCGGAGATACGATGATCGCATCAGCGTCGGCCGCGCAGTGGGCGGCGGGGGTGGAGATTGCGCTGGGCCCGCCGTTTTCTCAGGTCGAATCTCTGCGCCAACTGATCCGTTCCAAAAACGTGGACTTCTTCAATTACTGGCGGCCGGAAAACGACACTTACATTCTCGGCTATCGCAACGGAGAGCAGGGCCGAAACGCAAAGGAAATTCCGCTGTTCGAGCCAATGGCCCAGGCAAAGGACGCCCAGATCGCGAAGCTTTGCCTGCCGCAGACTGTTTCCTACACATTGGCGGCAAAATAGTCGCAAGGTGCCGGTCCGAGCATTTCTCATTCCTAAAGTTTTAGCGGTTTTCCTTTATGCAAAAGCGATCCAACCACCATGAATTTTGTCTTCGCTTGCTCCTTTGCTGCGCATCGCTGCTGAGTGCCACACGGGCAGCCTGGGGCGGCGCGGGGGATTCAATCGATCCCGAACAGGAACGAGTGACTTTCAAAGTCGCCGACGGCTGGGAAGTGAATCTCTTTGCCGCCGTGCTCGAAACCGATCGAGATGAATTGGGATCCGGCGGGCCGCCTCTGGTGCGCGACTTCCGAAACCTATCCACAGCTCAAGCCCGGCCAAGTCGCCAACGATAAGATCATCATTCTGGAAGATACCAAGGGCGTCGGCTCCGCCGATAAGTCGACGATCTTCGCGGACCATCTCCTGATCCCCAATTCCGTCGCGCCCGGCGACGGCGGGGCGTATGTCACCAACAGCACCGAAGTCGTTCATTTCAAAGAGAACAAGGAAACGGGCAAAGCCGAGGATCGCACCGTCGTCCTTGATGGCTTCGGCACCGAAGACACGCATCACATCATTCACACGCTGCGCTGGGGACCGGACGGCCGGCTCTATTTCAATCAGTCGATTTACATTCACGGCCACGTCAGTACGCCTCAGGGATTGCGCATCCTGCTCGCAAGCGGCGTGTGGCGGTTCAATCCGCCGACCATGGATCTGGAAGTCTTCTCCAGAGGCCTGGTCAATCCGTGGGGCGATGTCTGGGACCGGTGGGGCAACTTTTTTCAAACCGACGGCGCGGGAGGCGGCGGCGTTCATTTCAGCTTTCCCGGCGCAGGGTTCGTGTCGGCGGTGGGACTCGAGCGCCTTCTTCCGGGCCTCAATGAAGGAAGCCCCAAGTATTGCGGCGCGGAAATTCTCAGCGGCCGCCATGTGCCCGATGATTATCAGGGCGATCTGCTCACGAATGACTTTCGCGCCAATCGAATGGTCCGTTTCAAATTGAGCGATGCCGGTGCCGGCTTCTCTTCGAAGCAGATGCCCGATTTCATCACCAGTCGCGATTCGGCTTTTCGTCCCGTCGATATCAAGATGGGCCCCGACGGCGCGGTCTATATCGCCGACTGGTACAACCCGATCATCAACCACGGCGAGGTCGATTTCCGCGATCCGCGCCGCGATCATACGCATGGCCGCATCTGGCGCGTGACCGCGAAGGGGCGTCCGCTGGTCGAGCGGCCGAAGATCGCCGGGGCCGCGGTCGAGGATGTTTTGAACCTGCTCAAAGCGCCCGAGAACTACACCCGCCAGCAGGCGAAGATGGAATTGCGCGAGCGCGGCGCAAAGGCGGTCGTTCCGGCGCTCGATAAATGGGTGAAATCCCTCAAGGCCGCCGACGCGGATCACGAGCACCAATTGCTCGAAGCCCTTTGGGTTTACGAGGCGCTGGATACGCCGCAACCCGAGTTGCTCAAGCGAATTCTTCGCGCCGACGATCCGAGCGCACGGGCGGCGGCGGTGCGCGTGGCGTCGCGCTGGGCGGCACAGCTCGAAGACATTTCATCGCTTCTTTCCGACGCTGTCGCGGATGAAAGTCCGCGCGTGCGATTCGAAGCGGTGCGCGGGCTGGCTCTCGTGCCGGTTCCCCAATCCATAACAATCGCCGCCCGCGTGCTCGATCGGCAGATGGACCCTTTTTTGGATTATGCGCTGTGGCTCACCGCCAACGATTTGAAGGAGATCTGGCTCCCCGCGTTTGAAGCCGGCAAGCTGACGACCTGGTCCAAGCCGGCCCAGCTCACCTTCGCGCTGCAGGCGGTGAAGTCGCCGGCGGCGATTTCGTCGTTGCTTTCGCAGCTTAAAAGCGATCAGCTTTCGCCGGAGACACGCGGGGATGTAATCGATCTCATCGCCAGCATGGATCCAGGCGGGCAGGCTGGAACGCTTTTCGATCTCGCGCTGGGAAACCAGATCAAGGACGCCGCAACGAAAGCGCGAGTGTTGACGGCATTGCGACGCATCTCGCAGCAAAACCATTTGCGTCCTTCGAACGACCCCTCACGCATCAAGACATTGGTAGATGAATCCGATCCGCAGATCCGCAGCGCCGCGCTCCGTCTGGCGGGGGCGTGGCATATGGAGGAATTGCGTCCCGAAATCACGCAACTGGCCCAGGCCGCCGACACGCCGCCGCAGATCAGCGACGCCGCTTTCGATGCGCTTTCCAGTCTTGGCGGGCCGCAGAGTGTGAGCATGCTGATGAAGCTGAGCGAGCCGGACAGCAAACCTGCAGTGCGCTCATCGGCGATTGCGGCCCTGGCGCCGCTCGACTTGAAGGAAGCCGCACAGCGCGGAGCCGATTTCCTGGCCGGGGGGGCCGGCGGAATCAATCCGGATCATTTGCTCGGCGCCTTCATCGATCGCGAAGGAGGCGCAGATAGCCTGGCCAAAGCGCTGGCCGACAAAAAGCTCCCCGCCGACACTGCGCGGCTCGCCCTGCGTTACCTTCAATCGCTGGCGAGCACCGACTCGCCACTCAGCGACGTCGTGCGAAAGTCGATCGGACTTACCGTCGGCCCGACAAAACTCTCGGCCGACCAGATGAAGCAGATGATCGCCGAGGTGATGGAGAAGGGTGACGCAGCCCGTGGCGAGCAGATCTTCCGAAGCAAAGCGGCGGGGTGCTTCCAGTGCCACTCGATCGGCGGATCGGGCGGCTGGCTCGCGCCCGACCTCCGCGCCATCGGCGCCAGCAGCCCGGTCGATTACCTGGTCGATTCCGTTCTCGATCCCAACAAGGCGGTGAAGGACGGATACGCCGGTTTTATCGTTGTGTCCCGCTCCGGCGACGTTTACACCGGGATCAAGGTTCGACAGGATGCGAAAACCCTCGTCCTGCGCGACAATGCCAATTTTGAGATTCCCGTCCCCTTGTCTTCCATCAAGCAGCAGAAGCAGGTCGGTTCGCTGATGCCGACCGGATTAGCTGACACGCTGACGCACGGCGAGTTCCTGGATTTGATCCGCTTTCTCGCCGAGCTGGGCAAGCCGGGTCCCTATGGCCCATCGACGGCCCAGTACGTGCGGACCTGGCGAATATCGCAAGTCGATCCTCTGAGCGCGAACTCCGACGACGGCAAAAATCTCCCCGCGTCGATTGCCGCCGGCAGTGCAAATGGCATCCCCGCGTACAGCGCAGTGTCCGGAATTCTACCGCTCGATGATCTGGCTATCGGCGTAGGTCCTCGCGTCCTCTTCGCGCGATGCCAGATCGATGTCGCCTCGGCGGGCAAAATCCGGCTCTTGCTCAATTCAACCAAAGGCATCAGCGCCTGGATCGACGGAAACTTGGTCGAAGCGGCGGATCAAATGACCGTCAACCTCGAACGCGGCGTGCATACGGCGATCTTCCGCGTTGATGTAGCCGCTCGCGGCAATGAAGGGTTGCGCGTTGAAGTGGCCGATGAGCCGGGAAGTTCGGGGAGGGCGCAGCCGGGGGGGGGGAAGTAGGAATGAGACCGTTTCCCCAAAGCGCACATTGGTCCGGCGACAAGTCGCGCGGCTCCCTTTTTGGAGCGAGGGAGCCGCGCGACTTGTCGCCGGACCGACCACCCTGTTCATCAGATCGCGTTACCCTGTTCCGGCGCGCAATCTACATTCGGGCGGGGCGGGCTAACGAAAGGCGCCCCGTGTTATCCACGCGGCCATCGAGCGTGCCGACCTTGCTGCCAACCTGGTAGCGGATCGTGAAATGCGATGCATCAGATGGATCCACCTGACCCGCATAAATACGAATGTCAGGGTGAAAATGGCTGTCCCTTACTGAAAATGGGAACCCGTCGAATATAACCGCTGCGGCGCGTGTTGCAGTGGCGGGGCGGAATACCTCTAAAAAAATGTCATAGCCGTGAACGAAGAGGGCCGATTTATCGAGTCCAGCGGTTCGCTCAAGCTCGACGATAAACCGGTTGCCATCAGCAGAGCGGCATTCGTGAAGGAACAGTATTGCCCGTTGGTTACTCGCCGGGAGTTGCGGCGGCAGGGCGAGGTATGCATCCCAGGAGGCCGGCGGCTTTCGGAAGGCGCAGCCTCGGACAACGGCAAAGTTCGCGTCGCCGGCCAGCAGGGCCACTCGAATCGGATCTGAATCGAATACGACTTGCTCCGGCGGGGCTGTATACGCAGCGCAGTGCGCTGGTGGTACAGGAGCACGATCCGGCTTCCACAGGTCCGGCCCCAGCGCCAGCCCGCCGGCGCAGCAAGGATGAGCGTGAGGGCGATGCATCCGTAAAGCCATCGTCGAGCGCGATGACTGGTGCGCTCGGCGTAGTCCAGGGGCGTGATGCGCGATCCGGAAAGTTGCACCATCGATCTTATGACGGGCTGGAAGAGGTTAAGTTGCAGGCTATACAGAATTAGGCACGCGCGGTCATTTACTTCGCCGGCTTCGACGCTGGCGGCGGAGAATGATGTCCACAAGGCTCAATGGTCGCCGCAATCGCTTCAATCGCTTCTTCGTATGCCTTGAGATCGGAGGAGGACATGATTTTGCAGGTGATCAGCACTGCATTGTCGCCGGGCGTATCGACGAGGATCCATCGCCCGTAAACCGTCGTCGCCACTGCGCCGCCGCGCGTCAGGTGGACTGTGTCACTGACCGCGCGGGCCGGCTGACCCTTGCGCAGATTGAAGACAACTGCTTCGGTCGAATACTCCTTTTGAAATTCTTTCGCTTTCTGCGCCGAAAATGCCGCGAAAGGCATCCCTTTTTCTCTGGAGATCCGCGTACAGGTCATCAGAAAATCAGTCCCCTCCCGGCGGTAATCCTCGACCCCGAACGATTTCTCCGTCGTAGGATCGTCCGTCGGATACTCACGCAGGATAGCCGGCAGGCGAACCGCGAACGCTCCAAAGACGCGAGTCGACTCCTGGCGAAGCTCGAGCCGGGTCGCCGGCGAAAGGACCGGCTGCCACTTCCAGTGCTCAATCACCTCTTGAATATCACTCGCGCGGGGATTTCCACCGATGAGCGCCGACTGAACGGTCGCGCGGTAAACCAGTTGTGCGCGAGCAGTGAGGAACATTGCGGTTGTAGCCAGGTCGTTTCCATCCGGGATGCTCGGATTCTTGAATTCACAACTCAAGGCGGGCATGCCGTCGACTCTGAACCCGCGCTTTGCGACTTCCCCGCCAGCTTGCTTTGCCGACTCGGCGGCGATTTGGGCCAGCTCGTGCCCCTCGCTGTGGAGGATCTCGATGCGAATCACTTCGACGATGCGGTTGCTCCCTTTGTCGATACGAGACCAGACCGCCACCTCTTCAGGCGCAGTTTCAATCACCGGTGTCATGCCGCGCGGCGGCAGAACAGAAATCCCATAGGTTGGAAGCTGCAACGGCTCACCTGGCGCGCCGTGCAGGAACGTCGCCGCCGAAAGCTCGAAAGTGAACAGCAGGGCCAGAGCGAGCCGAGAGAACATGGCGTGAAGCCCTCCCGGAAACAGGTGAATGCCGGACCCGCGATCCCGTGGGCCGCGCGGATGATATATCACCGCGAACCGCTCGGAGTCAAAACTTTTTGGGCGACGCCGAGGCAAGTTGCGGATGAGGACTTTTTCCAACGACCTCCGCGGCCCGCGCCTCGAGCAGTTCGCTGGCCCTGGATATGGATTCGGCGGTTGAAAGCGATCCATCGTGGATGCAGTGCCAGTCGGTAAGGCCGAGCGATCGCGCGGTCTCGATACCGTCGCCGAGTTTCCCCGCGATCGCGACGCAAGGCACGCCGAGAGATTTGCAAACGCCCGCCACACCGATCGGGGTCTTGCCGTGCAGGCTCGAACCGTCGAGGGAGCCTTCGCCGGTGATGCACAGGTCGGCCCCTTTCAGTCGTTCGCCAAGACGCGTTGCCTCGATGACGATCTTAATGCCGCTGCGCAGCGTTGCTCCGAAAAATGCGAGCATGGCAAAGCCAAGTCCGCCGGCCGCCCCCGCGCCGGGCACCTCGGCTTCGGCGAGCTTCCCACATCGCCGCGCCAATTGTTCGAGCATCGAATCGAGTTCGCGTATCTGTTCCGGCGTCGCGCCCTTTTGCGGGCCGTAGACCGCGGCCGCGCCATTCGGACCGAAAAGCGGATTGGAGACATCGCACGCGACCGTGATTCCGACCCGCTCGACCGGACTCCCCCGGCCATGCTTGATGAGCACCACTCGCGCCAGGTCAGCGCCGGTCAGCGGCTCAGTCAGGGAAACCGGCTCTCCTTCCTCGAGAATCACGGGTAAGCCGCAGGCTTGCGCAGCCCGATCCCTCCGTCAACGGTTGCGCTCCCGCCAATGCCGAGAATAATCTGTCTGACGCCGAGCTTTGCGGCGGCCATGAGCAACTCACCGGTACCGAAGGTCGTTGTATTCATCGGATTGCGGTCTTCAGCGCGGAGGAGGGCCAGGCCGCTCGCCGCCGCCATCTCGACGACCGCTGTCGTTCCGTCGCCGAGGATTCCGAATTCAGCTTCGATTTTCATTTCGGGCAATGGCCCGGTGACGCGCCGGCGTTCGATCAGCCCGCCCGTCGCCGCGACCAGCGCTACGACCGTACCCTCGCCGCCGTCGGCCATGGGGCATAAGTCGATGATCGCGTCGGGCCGGCCGCGGCGAATCCCCGCGGCCATCGCCTGCGCGGCCTGAGGCGCGGTGAGCGACCCTTTGAATTTGTCGGGAGCGAGGACGATTTTCATGCGTCGCCGATCGGAGAACAATCCTACATTGCCTCGTCGCTAATAGGCTATACTTCCCTGCATGGCAACGACGAATCCATTTCCGGGAATGAATCCATATCTTGAGCAGAGATGGGGCGACGTGCACGCATCCTTGATTTTCCTGACCAGCGATCTTCTTCAGGACACGTTGCCGAACGATTTACGGGCTCGGATGCAGGAACGCGTCTTTATTGAAGCAGCGGCAGATATTCGCCGCGCGGTCTATCCGGATGTGCACGTTTACGAGCGACCTGGCGCGTTGCCAGCGGCGGCGTCGGGCGGAGTCGCTACGGTGGCCGAACCTTTGCTGATTCGCCTGCCAGACGAGCAGGTAACCGAAGGGTACATTGAAATTATTGATGCCGCGACAGGCGGCAAAGTGGTGACCGTCATTGAGTTTCTAAGTCCGGCCAACAAAGTCGCCGGCGCCGGACGCCAGCTTTACATTCAGAAACAGGATGAGATTCGGCGAAGCGGTACAAATCTGGTGGAAGTGGATCTAATCCGCGCCGGCGAATCGACCAGCCTCACGCCGTCATTTGCGGTGCCTGTTGGAAAGCGTACCCCGTATCACGTGAGCGTCTATCGCGGCGCCAATCCGCTTATGACGGAATACTACGCTGCTTTCCTGCGTGATCCACTACCGAAGATTTCGATCCCGCTTCGCGCAACGGATCGTGACGTTTCGATGGAACTGCAGGCTCTTCTCAACGACTGTTACCGACGACGACGCTACGACGACATCGACTATCATCAGCCGCTCCATCCGCCGCTACCGGCGGAGGAGGCGGCCTGGGCGGACGCACTGTTGCATGATCAGGGATTAAAATAAACTTGAGTCTTCGCCACTTGAATTCAACCCTTCCGCAGCGCGCCGCGCCGCAGCAGCCTGGCGAGCAATCCCAGCCCAGCCAGCCCACCAAGCATCAGCGTCGACCTGGGACCAGTCCATTTCATCAGAATCAAAAGCCGCAGGGCGCGATCGGGCGCCCCGCGGCTGATAATGGCCGGATTGGCAATTAAATACGACGGCGACTGCCCATCATTCCGATGGTGGCGAGGCCGAGCAGGCCAAGCGAGGCCGGCTCGGGAATAGAGACAAGCTGCAAGCCATTGAAGTCGCCCTCTATGTAACCTGGAGCAGAACTTCCAGCGGGATTGCCGGCAATGCGATCCATCAACGGCAGCGGCAATTCGGTCAACACTTCGACCGTCAGCGCCACGACTGCCTGAAATGAAGTGGTTGACTGGCGGATCCGGGGTGAGGTTTTGAATTCGGGCGTTCGCAGCGGCAAAAATACCTGCCCCTTGGTCCGCCGGCCAAGACCGGATATGATAGCGCTCGTTCGGGGTTTAGCTCAGCTTGGTTTAGAGCGCTAGACTGGGGGTCTAGAGGTCGCAGGTTCAAATCCTGTAACCCCGACTTGGATCCCCGCGTGACGGTGCGGTGTATACTCTTTCTATGTCCGCGTTAGCTGAGAATCCTTTGGATCGGCTGCTGGAACCGGTTGCTCGATGTCTGCCGGCCGATGTCGCTCGGAAAGTGGTCCAGCTTCGCGTTGATTCACAAACGCAAGACCGCATCGACGAGCTTGCGGCCAAGGCAAACGAAGGCACGCTCTCGCTGTCAGAACGTCAGGAATACGAGGATTTCATCGAAGCGATTGACGTGGTCTCGATTTTCCAAGCTAAGCTCCGCAAGATGCTGGCCGAACCGGGGGCGTGATGGACGCGGCCGCCCGGGCGAGGGTCCGACATCGTGCGGCGGGGCGCTGTGAATATTGCGGCATCCCTCAGCAGCAGGTTTCCTCCCGGTTTCAGATCGAACACATCGTCGCCAGGCAACACGCGGGTCGGACGACGATTCCAACCTCGCGTTGGCCTGTGATCGATGCAATGCGTTCAAGGGGCCAAATCTCTCGGCCATCGACCCGCACTCAGGCAATCTGGTTCCACTCTTTCATCCCCGCAAGGATCGATGGCACAATCACTTTTCCCTGCAAGGGGCGACCGTGGTCGGTCGCACCGATGCCGGAAGGGCAACGGTTCGATTGCTGAATATGAACGCGGCGCATCGCGTTCGGTTGAGGCAGGAGATCGGTCCAACCGCCGCGCCGCCGGAAGAGTAGACGAGCACTCGACCTTGCGAAGGTCGAGTGTCCCCCTTTCTCCGGTCCCCCTTTCTCCGGTCGAGTGTCCCCCTTTCTCCGGTCAACATCTCAGATGTGAAGGAGAGCTATCCGCGTCTCCGCGAAATATCTCCTTATCCTGTTCGAATTTCTTGCTGCGATTCGGTACTTCGGCGGAGCGGCATGAATGCTCCTGGTAAAAATGTGTTCAAGGCGGCTGTGACGGCGGTGAGGGTGGGCTTACTTTTTTGCGAGCAGCATTGCTACGAGTTATTAGCGCGGTGCGACTCCATTCCCTTTGCCCCGATCGTCACGCCTCGGACAAGTGCTCAAATGTCGCGGAGTTGCTGTACGGGCCTTTGCAATTTCGATGAAGGCGGTATCACGCAGGATGAGCTGATTTGCATGATGCTCGACGGGTTGCGTTGCAACGAGCCTCACAATACGCCGAGTGCTGGGATCAATGCTTTTCAATCATCCCGCGACCTATATCGAGCCAGCTCTTGGCAGCATGTCCGAGCGCTCGTATGTTTTCCCCGCCTCGTTTGAGCGCGGCCGAATTCACCGCCGCGAAATGTAAATTAGCCGCCTATTTGAAACAACAACTGTCGGGTGAACGACCGCAAGACCCGTAAAGCTCGAGCCGTGCGGCCGGAAGCGGAAGAGTAAACCCTGGCGACCGTACTGTTTTACGGCCCAATCGGCTGCGTTCCCGGCGGCGGTGGCGGAGCCATGAAACCGCCGTGCATGTGCCCGCCTTCGTGCGGATGGCTGTGCCGTTCTTTGGTGATTTCGTCGAATTTCACGCGCTGCGAATCGGTCAGGATCTCGCGCGTGCGACGCTCGGCTTCATCGATTCGCTTGTGCATCTCGGAGTGCACCGCTTCGGCCTTGGCGCGATAGTCCTGAACGATCTGATCGTATTTGGCCTTCTGATCTTCGCTAAGCATGGCGCGAATTGCGCCATCTCGCTCTTTATCGAGTTCGCCCATGTGCTGGCCGCCGGCGGGGCCATTCTTCATTACCTCTGACCAGATCTTGTGAATTTTCTCTTCCTGGTCGGAAGTCAGACTGAGCTGCGCGGTCAGGAACGAAGCGCGATCAGGGCGCGTGCTTGTGATGGAGGAGGTGGCCGTCGATCTTCCGCGAACCATGCCAACCATCAGCCCGGCGGCGAAAACAATCAGGAAGGCGATGATGAGGATGGACTTAATCCTGGCCATGGCGTCCTCGGGGGGAAAGATCGTCGGCGATCCAACTCGCAAGACGGATGTCTCCACGATCGGCGCTGGCGTCGGCCGTGGCATCGGTGGGCACGTCGCCGACCAGGGCAGCCTGTTCCCACGCGGCGGGCATCGCAGCGGGCGCCGGAGCGGCAGCCGGGTGCGTCCAGATTAATTGGAAAGAGGCGAAAATGAGAATCGCCGCCGCGGCAGCGGTCAGTGTCTTGACCAGGCGAATAATTCCGGGGACCGCCGCGTTCTTTGCCGCGAAATAGAGACGCCGACGCGCGCCGTCCGACAGGAGCATTGCCGGCTGGGCTCCAATCATTCGCGAAAGGCTTCGAAACGCTGCGCAATTCCTCCGTACACGGTGCGCAGGCAGCGAGGTGCTCTTCGAAAGCCGCACGCCGTTGCGGCGGCAGAAAGTCGTCGTAATAGGCGCTGATTTGGGAGTTGTATTCGCAGTCGTTCATGACTTTGCCTGTTGACGTATTAACCAACCCGTCTTCAATCCAGATATCCCACGAAGCGTTGCTTCAGTTCCTTGCGCCCGGAACAGCCGCGACTCAACGGTCCCCACGGGCACGCCCAGCGCCTCGGCCATCTCTTCATAACTGAACCCCTGCAATTCGCGAAGCACAATGACCTCGCGATGTTCCGGCGAGAGCGTCGCGAGCATCGCCTGGACATCGATCCGGCTTTCCACGGCCACGCTGCCGGTTGGCACGCGAAGAACTCTATCGCTTCGCTGGTTGCCTTCCAGATCGATCGGCTCGGTCTTGCGGACCTTGCGCGAACGCCGTGTCTTATACGCCTGGTTTACCACGATCCGAACCAGCCAGGTTTTCAGCGACGAGCGGCCCTCGAAACTGCCGGCCCGTCGAAACGCGCCCAGGAAAGCCTCCTGCACCGCATCCTCGGCATCGGTTCGACTGCCGAGCAGCGAGTAGGCGAGCGCGAACAGGCTGTCGCCGTGGCGATCCACCAGTTCATGAAACGCCGCCTCTTCCCCGTTGCGGATTGCCCGGAGCAACTCCGAATCGGTCCATCCCACATCGTCGCTCCCGGATGCCCCGCGCTTCGGCGACTCAGAATTGGTACCGTTGGCGGGTTGCATTATTCCACTCTGCAAACGGGATCAATGGGAAGAAATTGCCCGAAAACCGCCAAATTATCCGGCCTGGAGGCCCGGCGTGGTGCGAAAAGGCCATCATTCGGGTGAGCGAGGCAGCCGGCATTCGAATTGGCTCAGGCCGCTGGTGCGCCTCGCGCCGGCGGCGGGCTCGACCATGGACAGCTTGGAACCGTTTTCGTTATGCGACGATGTCGCGATCGGCGCTGAGATCCCCCGTCCCACCATTTGGTTGAAGAGCTCCTTCGGAAGCGCGCCCGGCTCCTTGTTACGGATCGATTCCAGGTAGCGACCATGTTTGCCGATGTTCCGCTGGTGCAGAAATTCCACAAGCATCCGCACGTGGGGATTCAATCCGTTCGTTACATCGTATTCGGCGAGTGCCGTCGCGAACGGCTTTGCCCGGCGGGAGAAAAGCGTCCGTTCCACCTCGCGAATTGCCTCGATGTCCTGCTCGGGAACTCCGGCCCGTTTCATCCCGGTGGTATTGATGCCGCGAACTTTGTCCGCCCCATCGACCTTGCAGAATGGCGGCACGTCCTTGTGAATGCGGGAATACCCGCCGATGTAAGCGAAACGCCCGATTCTCGTGAGATGGTGGACACCAACGCCTCCCATGATTGCCACATGATCCTGAATGACGACATGGCCGGCGATCATCACGTTGTTGGCGATCACGACATCGTCGCCGACCTGCGCATCGTGGCCGATATGGCAATTCACCATATAAAGCCCGTTGTCGCTGATGCGGGTAACCCCGCCTCCTTTTTCCGTGCCGACATGGAGCGTCACGGCCTCGCGGAAGATGTTGCCGCTGCCGATGGTCAGCTCTGTCGAGCCACCCTTGTATTTTTTGTCCTGCGGCGCCGCCCCGATCACGGAATTTGGGAAAAAGACGTTGTCTTTCCCGATGGTGGTGCGGCCAAGGATCGTGACGCTGTTGAGCAGGCGGCAGCCGCTGCCGATTTTCACGTCCGGGCCAATCACGCAGAAGGGGCCAATCTCAACGTCCTCGGCGATTTCCGCGGACGGGTCGATGACCGCCTGCGGGGAAATCTTGGGCATCGAGTCGGAGAAAAACCGGAACGCGAAAAGGGACGCGAACCACGGGGAGCGCTTTTCCTTCACCTTGGGCGTTTCGTTCTTCATGAGTGTCAGACAGGCTCTGCATCAACCAGCATAAATTTAATATCCGCTTCGCAGGCCAGCTTGTCCTCGACAAACGCCTTGCATCGAACATGTCCGGTTCGGCTCTTGACCCGCACGGCAATCGCTTCGAGCAGCAACTGGTCTCCGGGCACCACCGGATGGCGCATCTTCACCTTATCCATGCTGAGGAGCACTGCAAGCTTGCCGGTATGCTCCAGTTTCTGGCTCAGCAAAAGCCCGCCGAGTTGGGCCATCGCCTCGACGATCAATACTCCCGGCATAATCGGCGTGCCGGGGTAATGGCCTTGGAAGAAAATATCGTTAAACGTCACGTTTTTGATACCGGTCGCCTTGGTATCGCCAACGATTTCAAGCACCCGATCCACCAGCAGCATCGGGTAGCGGTGGGGGAGGATGCGCTGGATCCGGCGGATGTCCATTTCCGCATTGCGGCCCACCAGCGCCTGCCGTGACGCGTTCTCCTCCTGCTCCAGTAATTTGCGTGCCAGCAAGTGGTTAAGGTGATGTCCACTCTTATAGGCCACCACGCGCCGCGCAGCGGCCGACCCACCAGAAACAGGTCGCCGATCAAATCCAGCACCTTGTGCCGGACGCATTCATCGGCAAAGCGAAATTGATTATCGATTGGCCCCCCGGGCGCGATCACCAGCAAATCTTTAGGCGTCAGATGTTTGCCCAGGCCACGCGACCGCAACTCGTTGGCTTCGTCTTCGAAAACAAAGGTGCGGGCGGGGGCGATTTGGTTGACAAAATCGTCGTCGTCCAGTCGAAAGCTGATCGTCTGCCGCCCGATCGGAGGATGCGCTTCGAAATCGTAGATCACCTCGAGGCCATCGGAAGGACCCGGCAATGCCGCGAGCGTCGCCCCTTCGTACGATACCTGGACCGGCTTTCGGATGATCAGGGGCGCGAGGGCGGCGTCCTGGTCGATGACGCCCGCTTCCCGAATCGCATCGACAAACGGCGTGCTGCTTCCATCCCCGGCGGGCAATTCACCGACTGATCCACCCGACACGCGCACTATGGCGTTGTCGATCCCCATGCCGGCCAGGGCGGCCATGCAATGTTCGACGGTTTCGACGAAGAGCGTCCCGTTGCGCAGGCAGGTCCGCCGCGCGCGCCGCTGCACGTTCTCGACGAGCGCCGGAATGCGCGCGGTTTTCCCGTCCTGTTCGCGCACAAACGTAATGCCCGCATCAGGCTCGGCCGGCCCAAACGTGACGATTGCTGTTTCGCCGGAAAAAAGTCCCGGGCCGGTCAGCGAGGCCTCGCGCGATACTGTTCTTTGGTGCTCCCTCACGGATGTTGCTCGTTTCGAACCCCGTGAATTCCTTTTGGGGGTTGTAGTTATAAGTATATCGTCGCAATCAGAAAGCGATAGTCGAGCAAATCACTGAGATCATTTGGAGACTCAGGCGCGTCACCACTCCTCCAACTCAATTCACCGAACCAGAATCCCGAAGCGCCATCGCGTGAGCTTCGAGGTGCGCCGCGCCGCGTTCATCGCCGTCAAGCGATCGGAGGGTGGCCATCCGTTCGAAACCCAGGGCCAGGTTCTGCCGGTCGTGGCCGGCGCTGATCGTCGGGAGATATTGCCGCACGCCGCGGAGCAGATGCCGGAGGGTGGCGGCCGGGGCAATGGGTTGCGAAGGGACGTAGTTTAATGAGACGGCGTTCATGATCAGCTCCAGTTCGTTGATTGTTTGTCAGAGCCATTGCTCTGCTCTACCGGTTCATCAACTAAGAGGTAGCCAACCCGACATTGCGAAATGGATAGAAAAAGTGCATCGACCTGTGTCGGGTTTTTCGATGAATCGTTGATTAGTCGGGTGTACGGGGAACAGCGGGTTGCCCGGAAAATGACCCCCAGAAAGGAGATGTGCCATGTGCTTCTGGAGATATTACACATTCGTTGATGCCTTTGGTTTCATCCGAACCGTTTACCGTTACGTGTGCATCTAAACTTTTTCAACTGCCGCACGATGCGGGCTCTGAATTCCTGAACGGGGTGTCCCCGCTCGCAGGCCCGCACCGCGAAGCAGTCAAACTTTGAGAGTTGTCCCATGAAAACCTTGAAATTGAGCCTCTTGTCTCTTGGTGTTTCGGTGATCCTTGCGGGAACGGCGGCGATTTCCGCCGGCCAGACGGCTCCTGATCCGTCAGCGCCCGTCGAAGTCGCCCCGGCCGCTCCCGCGCCGGTCGCGGTTGCCCCGGCCCCGGTTGTCGTAACGCCGGCGCCTGTCATCGTCGCTGCTCCTGCGGTCGTGTATCAGCCGGTCGCGCCGGTGGTGGTGATCCGACCGTTCTACCGCCCGTTCTGGGGCTACCGGAGCTACGGCTACGGCGGACGGGGTTTCGGTTACCGTCGCTGGTAAACCGGCAACCCGGGGAAACCTGGACTCATGGAAGCCGCGAAGAGAACCGCCAGGACCGAAAGGCCTGGCGGTTCTTTCGTCTTTATTGCCGCCCGCCACTCGGGAAATTCAGGATTCACCACAGACTTGGGATATGTAACCACGGATGGGTCTTCTTTCCAATTTTACTTGTCGGAAATCCCAGGAAAACGTGGATGGCACCATTGAAACAGAAAGGTGCTTTATGAAAAACAATCCCAAAAACCTGAGCAGCCGATTCACATTGTCCGCTGTTCTTGCGGGAACGGCGGCGATTTCTTCTTTCGTATCGACATCACGAGCGGCTTCGGTCGTTTTGGGGCCGCCGGCCCCGGTGATCTGCGCCGGCCCGTGTCGCGCCTCCTCATGCGGCGTCGACAAGCCTGGGGCCGCCGGCTCCCGTTGCCGCGCCGGCTCCGGCTCCCGCCCCAGCCCAAGTCGCATCGGTGGAAGCGTCCGCGACTTCCGCCGCGCCTTCGGACCTGGGGCAAAGCACGCCAGTCGCTGCTGCTCCTGAATCGACCGTAAGCGCCTCAGCGCCCGTTACGTTTTCGATCCCAACCGTGAATATCGTGATCCCCCGCGTGCACATTGCGGTTCCGGTGGTCGCTCCCGCGTTGCATACCGGAGCTCGAATCGGGGGCTTTTTCAGGGGTGTCGGGGCCGGTTTCGGGCAGTTGGTGAGACCCGAATAGGCAAGAATTTCGCAAGAGTGTCGGGTTCGCGACGGATTGATTGATTGATCCGGTGTGAAGGCAACAACGGGTTGCCTCGAAACAAAGACAGTTATTCGGAGAATTCCATGTGCTTCTATCGCTATTTCACGTTCGTCGATGCTTTCGGCTTTATCCGTACCGTTTACCGTTACGTTTGCATCTAAATCAGATCAGCGAACGTAAATCATCAAAATCCGCCCTGCCGCGAAAGTGGCTCTGAAAACGAACGGGATGTTCCCGATCGCAGATCCGCAAACCGAGCAGGCAAAACAACTTATCGGAAGAAAGGTGTCCCATGAAAACGTCTACACTCAATATTGCGACTCTGAAAAAGCTGACCGGCCAGTTGACCCTCGCGGCTGTTCTTGCCGGAACCGCGACCGTTTCCCTCGGCCAAACGACTCAGCCCGCCCCGGCGGCTCCCGCGGCCCCCGCAGCGACTGAGCCAACAGCTCCCGCTACCGCGGCCGCCCCGGCAACTGCCGCTCCGGCTCCCGCCGCCGCGGTTGCCCCGGCGACCCCCGCTCCGGCTCCCGCGGTTCCCGCTCCCGTAGCCACCGGCGCTGTGGTGGCCCCGGCGCCCGCACCTGCGGTAGTAGTTGTTCCAACCGTTCGAGTCTGGGTTGAGCCCCAGTTCGAAGTGCATCAGACACGGACGTGGGTTGCGCCGATCACCGCTCTCCAGCCCGGCCCGGTGGTTTTCGTGCCGGCCGTGTGGCGCACCGTGGTGAATCAGGTGCTCGTGCCCGCCGTGGTCCGTACGGAACAGGAAAACGCCCTGATTCCGGCCTCTTTTGAGGTGGACAGCACTGGCACGCGGACGATGGTTTCCGCCCACTATGTGGTCCGGCAGCGTGAAGTGGTCGTCGCGCCGGCCCATACCGAAGCGGTCGCTCACCAGGAACTGGTCTCGCCGGCCCATCTGGAACGTGGCGCGCCCGTCCAGGTCATCATCGCCCCCGGCCACTTTGTGGTTCAGTACAATCGAGTGATGACTGCTCCCGGCCACTTCGAAGATCGTCCGGTGGCCCCTGTGGCGGTTGCTAACTGAGAAGTTGTCTTCCTCTCACGCCGGGTCCGCAGGACCCGGCGTGAAAAGACAGTGAATTCGGGCCTGCGGCAGGTGTCATAAACTCTGAAGAGATAAGCTCTTCGGAAGTGATTGATGCCGGCCGCAGGCCCTTTTTTGCGACAAGATGTCGGGATTTGGCCCAGTTCGTTGATCAATCCTTCAGAACGGTCTGAGAAACCCAACGAAGGAGACTTCCGTGACATTCGATTTCGCCCACCTCATTAATCCGATCAGCATTACGCGAGCGGCCGTCTCGATCGCATTGGCCGGCTCGATCTGGGCGATGACGGCTGGCAAACGGTGCTCAACCTGCCAGATGGCTTCGGGTATGACAGGCGGCCTGAAGCTCGGGCGGATCGGAACGGCCATTTACCTGGTGATTCTCTTCCTCACCTTCTTGCCTCGAAGCACCCCGTCTGCGTGGGCGCTGGCCGCCGCCGTCGGGTCGCATCTGGTTCTGGCGAGCCTTCTTTTGAAGAATCGAATGATCTGCCGTAATTGCTTCCTGATCGCGACGGCGGCGGTTGTCGGATCGGCGAGTGCAATCCTGGCCGATCCTTCCCACAATCTTTCATCTCTTTTTGCTGTTCCGCTTGGCGGCGTTGCGACGTTCGTTGCAATCGGCATCTCCGCCAGCGCGGCCGCTCGCCGCGGAATGCTGCTCGCCGAGCGGCTGCTGGCTGAAGCCGTAAATGAAAACGCGCCGGTTGCGTCGGGCACGGTGAAGATCATCGTTCTTTACAAGCCGCAGTGCTTCGCCTGCGAGTTTTTCAAGAAGTCGGTTCTGCCGGAACTGGAGAAGCAATTCGGCGGACGCATGGAAGTGGAACATCGCGAAGCCGCCCCCGGCACGCCGGCTCCGACGCTGCTGATCCTCGGAAAGACTCCGCAGCACTTCATCGGCGCTGCTCCGGCGGAAGCGATTGCTCCGACGATCCTCATGGCGCTGGGAGAAATCGTAGTCCTACAGGCCGAGCAAGATCAGGCGACGGGCGCACTCGCCGTTGCGATCTAATCTAAAGCTCATGATCGAATGGAGTTCTTCCGCGTTGTGGCTTAACCTTGTCGAAGGAGCCAACAATGCGAGCTTTAGTTCTGGAAGAAACCAAACGTCTTTCCCTCCGCGGAATCGAAGTCGACGAACCCCTCGGTCCGCATGACGTGCGAATCCGCATTCACACCGTCGGAATCTGCGGATCGGACGTTCATTACTATCAACATGGACGGATCGGCCCCTTCGTCGTCAACGCGCCGATGATCCTCGGACACGAAGCTTCGGGGACTGTGACCGACAGAGGCTCGTCGGTCACAAACCTGTCGGTGGGGGATCGCGTCTGCATGGAGCCGGGGATTCCTGATCCGAATTCAAAGGCAACTCGGCTTGGAATCTACAACCTTGATCCCGCAGTGCGGTTCTGGGCCACGCCGCCGGTCCATGGATGCCTGCGGCCGACCGTCGTGCATCCCGCCGCGTTTACTTTCAAGGTGCCGGACAATGTGAGTTTCGGGGAGGCGGCAATGGTCGAGCCGCTCGCGGTCGGCATGCATGCGGCCAACAAGGCCCGGATCAAGCCGGGGGACGTGGCCGTCGTTGTCGGCGCGGGTCCCATCGGCATGGTCACGGCGCTCGCCGCTCTGGCCGGCGGGTGCAGTCGGGTGATCATGTCTGACGTCCAGCAGCCCAAACTCGAACTTGCAGCAAGGCTCGGCCCTATCCTGCCGGTGAATGCCGCGAAACAATCGCTGACGGAAATCGCCAGCCAGGCGACCGACGGATGGGGCGCCGACATTGTTTTCGAAGCCAGCGGTAATGCCAAAGCCGCCGCGCGCGTATTCGATTCGCTTTGCCCCGGCGGGCGGGTGGTCTATATCGGCATGCCGGGGGAGCCGATCTCATATGACGTCGTCGCGGCGCAGGTGAAGGAAGCGCGGGTTGAGCACGTGTTCCGTTACGCGCACGTCTATCCGCGTGCACTGGCCTTGATGGGCAGCGGCAAGATCGATCTCAAACCCTTGATCACCGACACCTTCCAATTTTCCGAGAGCGTTCGCGCGTTCGATTTCGCCTGCCAGATGCCGGCGACCAGCGTGAAGGCGCAGATCGTTGTCGAATAATCTTATTGCTTGGCGCGCATCTTTTTCAGCAGATGAATCTCCCCCTGATGGATCGCTTCGTCGTGCAAGCCATGCAGGATCGAAAATCGCATCGTCCGATTCTTCTCCCGGTCCACGATCTCATCCATTCGTTCCGGTGGCAGAGCGCGAATCGCCGTCGTGAGCCGTTCGAGCTGATCGCGAAGCTTTTCGGTAACCTCGGCGAGTGACGGCCATTTCGTCGTCGCCGTGGGTTTGCTCGCCCAACTAAACAATTCGAACCATCCCTGTGGATATAAGGGTGGTTTTCCAGTCGCCGGCGAGACGCCGAGATGCTCGTTGACGATCAAAGCGTGGCCTGCATGCCAGAGGATCGGATTGTTCAAGCCGGGCGCGGCAAAACGCACCTGCTCGTCGCTCAATCCATCGAGCGATTTCAGAGTCTTTCCGCGAATCTCCTTCGCCAGCAACAAGAGGGTCTCATCAGCCATTCGAATTCTCCATTGGTTTGAATGCGCTCGATCATTTCGTCTTCTCGATCGGATCGTGCCCCAAAGCTGCGCAATTCCACAATCGCCAGTGTCCTCAATTTCGAATTGCCTCTACCGGCCGCGGACAGATTGAACCATTTAATCGCTTCATCCTTTTGGCCGCGAAGCAGGAGAAATTTTCCGACCAGGGATTGCACGTTGCTTGCTTCGTTCACCTCGTGATTGGCGGCCGCGTCGCCAGCGAGTTTTCCGCACGCTTGGAGATCGAGCGGCGCATTCGCTTTCCACGCTGATTGGAACATTTTTGCCAATTCAACCAGCTCCATCCGCGGCGATCCGAAGCCGGCGTTGGTGTGCGGTCCCTTCTCGATGACAGCTGCCAACTCTTTGTCACGGATTTCCGTTTCACCGTGCTCCTGAGAATCCAATGCCAATATCAATCCGGCCCAGGGATCGCCGGTGGAAAAGCACATTCGCATGAGCACAGCCGCCGCTTGTTTTCTTTCGCCGGTCTCGAGGTAAAAAGTTGCCGCCTCAACCTGAGATGCGCGGTCGTCGCGGGTCGCCAGCGTCTCGGCTGCGGGGCGGGCGGCATCTCGCGCGCCGTTTTGATCGCCGTGACCCGTTCGCACGCACCAGTCGAAATAACTCAACGGCTGGTTGTAATGTTCTGACGCTTCGCGAACCCACGCTTCGGCCTTGTCCCATTGCTGCAACCCCTCGGCAACTTCAGCGGCAGACATCATCGCCCATTGGGCTCGTGTCTGTGCAGCCGCTTCCGCATAGGGTTGCGCCTCTGCGAATTTTCCTTCAGATACATACCAGCCGGCAATTGCAACCTGCGCGTTGGCATGTTGCAGACCGTAATCCTCCTGCTTCAGAAAATCCGTCATTGCCTTCAGCCATCCCGCGCGATCACCTTGCGCCAGGCGAACATTGGCCAACCCGTAATAACCCTGCTGATCCTGCGCAACGTCGATGTATTGTTTCCAGCAGCGTTCGGCGTCAACCCAGCGCGACAGCGACGTATATCGTCGCGCTAGCGCCCGCGCGACCGCCGGGTGGGTGCCGTGATCTTTTTCCCATGCCGCCGCCTGGCCCTGAACCTTGTCCCAGTCGTTTTCGATCGCCACTGCGATCGCGAGCGGATTTCCGGGACTGACGCGACGCAGTAGTTCCGCCGCGTTGGCGACCATTTCGGGAGCCTGCCCTCCATAGGCGGCAATAATTCGTTCGCAGTCACCCGTGGTTCCATCGCTATGCAGGCCGGGCCATGCGCTGAGTGGCGGCGCTGCGTTCTGTCGCGACGGATCGGCCGCCGCGAGATAACGAATCAACGGCATCGACGACATTTCCAGATCAACGAATTGGACTGTATGCAGCGGCCCGGCCCATGCGCCGGGTTGATCGTGCAGCAATCCGTAGGCTTCGATCAGACCACGATAGCGGTGGCGTTCAATTAACGGCCGCGCCTGCGCAACGTAGTCTCTCGCATCGACGCCCCATCCCTCGGAAATCAGGCTTGCGCCGGAAGACATGAATGAATGTGGTTTCACGAATCATCGCCGATAGCGCCGACAGTGGGGGCTCGCCGGTGTCGGAGTCGAGCGGCAGCGCTTCCATCGCTTCACAAACCGCGATCCGGCCCGGCCGTTCGGGAGGGGCATTCTTCTGGTTGCGGATCAACTGCACTAAGGAAGCCGGCATTCCTGGCATGGTTTCCAGATTTTTCCCCATTGTGCGGCTGAAAACCAACGGACCGGCTTCGACCAACTGATTCAACATGCCGGGCCCGGTCAGATTGCACATTGAATCGATCAGTCGCAGGCAATCCGGATCCGCTTCCAGCGCCGCACGTGCGACCGTCATCAATGCGCCCTGGCTTCCACAATGTTCGACCGAAAGGAACGCAAGAAACATCGCGAGCGGTGCAGCAGAGGGACGGTCGGCGGCCATTTTCGTCAGCCGATCGACGTCGAAATGGCAATAAGCGTCAATCATCGGCGTCCAGTCGAGTTCGGGCAGGTTTGAGTCAGCGGGCATCCGCCGAGCCGCGTCCAGATCCGCCAGCGCCAATCCGTGCAGCCCGGCCAGGGCTCGGGCGTAGGCCCGATGGTAGAGCGCCACTGCGACTTGGGATTCGCCTGCACCATTCGCTGCGCGTAGAGAAGCGATCGCGCCGCAAAATCCTTGTGCGTGGCGGTCCACTGATAGGCAGTCAACTCCCCGAGATTGGCATATCCGCGCACCAGACACCCCAACGCCTCGTTCGACGAGCGGTTGCGGCGATACAGTTCGTGGGCGGCGCGTACGCCTGCGAACTGAGACAATTCGTTAAGTTGATTCAGCCATTGATCGATCTGCCGCGGCCGCATCGGCGGCGTCGCATATTTGGGCGCGGTCAGTGGATTGACGCCGGCCTTGCGAATCGCTTCGACCCAGGGTCCACGCGAAAGTTTTTCCGCTGATTCGGCAAGCAATCCGAGGCACGTCCGATCGTTCCAATCCACGCCCGCCAGATCGCCAGACCAGATCGGCTCGTCTGCCGCGCCTTGCGCAGAATTGAGACGTGCGCCGGCGACCCGGCAAGGATGTGAACGTCGAGTTGAACCGCGCCGTCTGGAACCGGCCCTGACCGGTCTTCCAGTAGCTGATCGCGGGTCGCTGCGCCAATCTCCTCGCGCGCGGCGATGAGAATCGCCTGGCGAATCAGTTCGCGTTGCAGCAGGGGGCGGTTTTGAGCGGTGCCGGCGGGCTCTTCCACCGAAAGCGAAAGCGCAGTCAAAGGCGGCTGCGCCGTATCCGCTCCGTTCACCCAGCCGGAAATGCAAAACAGGAAAGCGAAAACAGGCACTCTTAACCAACGACAGGTCCCACCCATGTTCATGCCTCCGGGCGGCGTCTGACTTACTCCGTTTTTGTCTGCTCGCCGCCCATATAAAGGTCAAGATAAAAGTACATCAGATCTTTTCCGCCGACATTGCGTGTGCGGTGATGGCGGAAGCGGAACTTTTCGAAGAGCTTGATGGCGGGTTCACGTTCCAGGAACGTGTCGAGCGTGATCTTCAAATATCCGCGCTCCTGGCAGAATCGCAACGCATGTTCGACGAGGGCGCTGCCAATTCCCTGACGGCGGTGACTGTTAGCCACCCGCAGACGTCGAATTTCGCCGACGCCTTCGTCGTGGTGCTGCACCCCAATCATCCCCACGATTGCTCCATTATCATCGGCCACCCAGAAATGGTTTCCGGGGTTCTTCATATAGACGGCGTCAATGTCGTCCAGGTCCAGCGCGGTATCGTTTTCGGAAATCTTTCCCCCCAGCAATCCCTCGCGATACAGTTCGCGGCAGGCGGGCAAGTCCGCCGGGCGGAAGCTGCGAATGCTCCAGGGAGTTGCCGAGCCGTTCTCCATCATCGCAATTGTATCACCGGCGATGTCCACGAACAGTAGCGACGGGGATTCGATTCGGATGTAGCGCTTGGTTGTGGCGGTATTGTGGAAAGCATCGAGAATGTCGCTCAACTGTCATCCTGAGATACTCCGAAGGATCGACGTCCCGCGACTACGGTGCAGATCCTTCGGTACCTCAGGATGACAGTTGGCCCAATTCCCCGATCGCCGGAAACAGGAGTTACACCATTCGATTCGGCGCTGGGCAATTGATCGTCATTCAAATCATTTTTCCCGCAGGTTGATGATTTTGAACTCAAGTCGATCCGTTTCGGTTTCGAGCAACGCGACTGTCTTTGGCCTTGCTCGATGGAGTGCGCCGGGGTTGATGATGCGGGTCCGGCCGACGCGCTCGTCGTGTCGCAGATGGGTGTGACCCTGTAATAGATAGTCGTATTGTTGGGCCTCGAGGATCGATTGGCGCAGCCGCAGGTCGTCGCCATGCATGACGGCGAATTTCTTTCCGCCGAACTCCAGATCGGCCATCGACCCATAGCACTCGATGCCCAGGCGGGCGGCGTACCGTTCCAGGTCGCGTCGATCCCAGTCGTTGTTGCCCCAGACCAGTGCGGCTGAGACGCCTGCAAGATGATCAAGAACGGCGTGTCCGCCCACATCGCCGCAGTGGATGTATTGCTGTGCTCCGCCGGCGCGCAGCGTCTGCATTGCCGCCGCGGTCGCGTCGACCTGATCGTGTGTATCGCTGAGGATGCCAATCATCATTTACGTGCCGTTTTGTAGTGCGGCCTCAAGGCCGTATTATTCATCCGATAAAGATACGGGCTGAAGCCCGCACTACAAACCAGGGATGTTGCATTGTCCGACCTCGTTACCATTCGTCGCGCATTGATCTCCGTCTCCGACAAAACCGGTCTGGCGGAGTTCGCCAGGGCGTTGCACCAGGAGTTTGGCATCGAGCTGATCAGCACCGGTGGCACCGCCGCATTCCTTCGGGAAAACAATCTGCCGGTCGTTGACGTGGCGGATGTGACCGGATTTCCGGAAATCATGGATGGAAGGGTCAAGACCCTTCACCCCAAAATCCATGGGGCGCTCCTCGCGGTACGCGACAATCCCGAGCACCAGGCGGCCCTCCAGACGCATGGAATCGTACCGATCGATCTGGTCTGCATTAATCTTTATCCATTTGAGAAAACCATCGCCCGGCCGAACGTGACCTTTGAAGAGGCGATCGAAAACATCGACATCGGCGGCCCAAGCATGATCCGCTCGGCCGCGAAAAACCATCGGTCCGTGCTCGTCGTGACCTCGCCGGATCGCTATGAGAAAGTTCTCGGCGATTTGCGCGAGCACCGGGGGGCATCGTGCGGGAAGCATCGTCTCAAACAGGCGCAGCGCCTTTGCCCACACTGCGGAATACGACGCGGTGATCGCCAGCTATCTCGGCGCAGCGGCCGGCGTTGACTCGGGCATGACCTTGAATCTTCACAAGGCAATGGACCTTCGATACGGGGAAAACCCGCATCAGAAGGCGAGGTTAATGGTCGGTCGCAGGCCCGACGAGGCGTCGGTCGCATTCGCCCGTCAGTTGCACGGGAAGGAGCTCTCTTACATCAATCTTCTCGATGCCGACGCAGCGCTGGCTGCGGTGAAGGAGATGCATGATCCTGCGGCCTGCATCGTCAAACATGCTACACCTTGTGGATTTGCAACGGCGGCGGCGTCGGAAGGGGGGTTGCCGATCGCCTTTCGCAACGCCTTCGCCGGCGATCCACTCGCGGCGTTCGGGGGCATCGTTGCCCTCAACCGTCAGGTCGATCTGGCCACCGCGCAGGCGATCACTTCGATCGACAAACTGCTCGAAGTGATTGTCGCGCCGGGGTACGACGAAGATGCCCTTCAACTCCTTTGCGAGCGATGGAAAAATGTCCGGCTGCTCGGGGTTGGCCCGGTCAAAACGCTGGCTGAAGCGGATCCAAACGAGCTTCACATGCACAAAATCGTGGGCGGATTCCTGGTTCAACAGCGCGACCTGGCCGGTTTCGATCCCGAAAAGGCCACGGTTGTTTCGGATCGGGAGCCGACGACCGAAGAATGGGCGGACCTGAAATTAGCGTGGCTTGCCTGCAAGCACGTGAAGAGCAATGCCATCGTTTTATCGCGAAATCTGATGGTGGTCGGTATAGGCGGCGGGCAGGTTGATCGGGTCGGAGCGGCTCGAACCGCTATCCTGAAGGCGACAGAACGGGCGTCCGGCGCTGTCGCAGCCTCGGACGCCTTTTTTCCATTTCCAGATGGTCCCGAACTGCTTCTTGACGCCGGCGTAACGGCGATCATTCATCCAGGCGGCTCAGTCAGGGATAAGGAAACACTTGAGTTGGTGAACCGCCGCAAGGCAGCAATGGTCCTGACGGGAGAGCGCCACTTCAGGCATTAAGGATTTGGGGCCTTCGACTCCGCTCAGGACGGGCTCCCGTCCCATAACAAAAGAACCTGCTGATTGCGGGGCCAATTGCTTTATTCCTGCATAACGCTTTGGTTACAATGGGTTGGCGACCGTTTGAGCGGGAGGCTTGCGGTCGGCTGATATGATTTGACTTCGAAACCGCTGTCAATCGGTTCGAGCACAAAAAGAGTGAACCCTCGACCCAATATTTCGTTTGAGTCTTGCCCGCTGATCTGAGCAGGTCGGATTTCAGGGTTCCCGTTAAGGTTTTTTGATGGCCTCACGCGTTAAGCCGCAATCTTCTGAGTCGGTTAGCGTTCCAGCCCTGGTTCCTGAAGGGCGGCACCTCGGCAAACCTTCTTTGCCGATGGGCCGGCCCGTCACACTGGTTGGATCGCGGCATCGCGCATCTGCACCTGCTTTCCCGAAGCGTCAGCAAAACCCACGCTTTACTGATCAGTACCGAGGCCGGCGTCTACATTCGGGACCTGGCAAGCCGCACGCATGTACTGGTCAACGGCAAATCGGTGATCGAAACATTTCTGCACAATGGCGATCGCCTTCAAATCGGTTCATTTACGTTTCGCTTTGCCGACCCCTCGCGGAAGCTGCCGCGACATGCCGCGGCTCCTCCGCAATGTTCCCTGGAAGTGGACGGCTCCAGCCTTGCGATTGCGGCCGAAGGCCGCACGATTCTGATCGGCCGCCGGTCCACCTGTGATATCACGCTGACCGAACCTTCGGTCTCGATCTGCCACGCCGTCATCTTCGAATTAAACGGGAAGCATTATATCCGCGACCTCGGCTCACGAACGGGCACGTTCGTCAATGGAAACACGATCCACCAGCACCCGCTCAATTTTGGCGATGCCATTCGCATCGGCGAGACGGACATGCAGTTCGTTCCGGCGGGACACCAGCGCGATATCGACGAACTTGAAGATCTCGTGGGAACGGCGTCGCTGGATGAGGAATCGATTCCCCTGCTGCCGCCCCAAAAGATCGCGCCCGCCGCGCCGATCCAGGTGACCGCAGCGCAAACGTCTGCCGACGACCTGATTCCGCTGGCGTCGGAAGATATCACTCAAGATGTCGCAGAACCCTCAGGAAACGAAGTCCAGGTTACGACCTCTGCGCCTTTGGAGCCGGTTGAACTCGACCTGGCCAACGACCCGGATGTCGCCGGGCCGGACGACACGGCTCCACTTCCGCCGGCCAGGCTGGAACCCGCGGCCGAACCGCCGGTGCTATCGCCCAGGATCGTCGAACACTCCGAGGCTGTCGATTTGCATGCCGAGATGCACGGGGACGACAACCACAGTCAGCTCCTCGTGGACGCCAATCTGCATGAAGAGCGGATGACCGGCTCAGGCACATTTGTGGAGGTCGAAGCCGAACCGGAGGAATCGGAAAACCAGGCGGGACAGTCGATCGACATTTCCGCTCCGGCAAACGATTTTGGATTGGAGTTTCATGACGGCCTCGTTCAGTCCGAGGGCCCGTCGCTCGAAGTGCTTTCGCATCCGGTAGAGACTTCCGATCCTCCGTCAGTTGTTTCGACAGTCTTCGACGAGCCATCGGCAGCCGTGGCGCCGACTCAATTGGATGCGCCTGTCGACTCGATGGAACGATCACCGGTCGATCCACAGACTGCGGTCGGGGGGATATCCGCTAGCGCCGAATCCATCGCGGCCGAACCCCAACAGTCGCCGGCGCCCGAGATCGTGCCGGAGGTTGAATCGATCGAGTTGGAACCGTCCGCAATGCCCGCTGAGGCGATCGCGCCGATCCACGAGGCGGAATCGGTCGCCGAGCAAGCGACCTCTGACACCACCCTGGCGGACGATTATCCGCCGGTGACTGTAGATGAGTCGGCGGCTTGCGACGAAGTGGATTTATCTTCGTCGGATTTTCGGCTGGGTTCTCAATCCGATTCCGAATCGTCGAATGATGCATTTTTCGAGGAATCGCCGGCCTCCGATGCGGGCTCCCCGACTCCGCTGCTCGAACTCGAGGTTCGTCCCCCGCAATCGCCGCCTCCGGTCAAGCCCTTGATTGATGTGTCGGCATTGATTCCGCCGTTGGATCAGGAAGCAGTAAGAGCGGAGGCTGAGAATCCAATTTCGTCGGTTGGCGACTTGATCGAGCCCGACCTTGATGAGGCCACGGAAGTCATTGATGTTACCGAACCCACGCCCGAATCGGCGCAGGAACTGGAATCGGCCTACCCCGGCGGCGCACCGCTGAGCGAAGAGGAAAGCGCGGCTATTCTTGCGGGCGAAAGTCCGTTGACCGACAGCACCTTCGGCCGCGATGTGCGGGAATTCAGCGGATCGGGACTTGGTGCGCTGGTTGAACCGACGCCGGCCTCGCCGATGCCCGAGCCATCCGAATCGATTTTGGTTGAGCAACCGGATCTCGAGTCGCCGGCTTTGGAGATGCCGGAGACGGTCGATGTTCGGTCGGCGTCGCTTGAGGGATTGCTGATCGCGGCGGAGCCTGCGCCCGAGATCGAACCGGAATTCTCCTTCGAAGACCTGGCCGAGCAGGTTCTTGCCTCGGAAGAATCGTTGGAGGAGCCCACGGAATTCGGCGAGGAGATCGGCTTCGTCACTGAGGACGCTCCCCCGGTCTCTGGCACGCCGTTCGACCAGCAAATCGAGCCGGCCCTGGATCTGACGACGCCTCCCCCGCTTCCTCAATTTCTCACAGCACCGACAGGCGCAACTGAAATCGACGGCGACGAGTTGATTGAACTCGAAGAAGACGCCGATGCGCCGCTTGCCCTGGATTCGCCCGGGCCTCAGCCCCCGCAAACTGAAGTCCCAATCTCCGCCGAGAGCGGATCGCAACCCTCTGCTCGCGATCCGTTTTTCGGAATGAGTCGCGATTCGGCAAGTTTCATCGGCGGAGTTCCACTTGTCTTACCGCCGGCGCCAATTCTCCCCTTCGCCGACGTCGGGGCCAGGAATCTTCCTCTGGCGCGCGACGCGGTCGAATCGCTGGCATTGAGCGCGGCAAATGAAGAGCTTCCCGAAACCACCACGGATTTTGCGACTCCCGAGGCGGCGCCAGGTGTGCCGGATTTGGCGTCGGATCCATTAATCAGTGAGTCGCTGGAGACGCTCACCACCGAGGAATCGATCGATTTTTCGGAAGGGGAGGAGACGATCGGCAGCTTCCTCAGCCGGCTCGAAGCGTCCGAGCCGCCGGCCGAATTGTTCGAATCCACGCCGGATGCGCTGGACGCGCTTCCGGATTCGATGGGAACACTTACAGAGATTACCGACGTTCTGGGCGAACATGCCGGCCCCGCGAATCCCTCCCTGGAAAAATGGGATTCAGGGATGCCGCAACTGATCGACGAGGTGCCCGGTCCCCTCCGGGCCGAGCCCGACCTGGGCGATGAAACGGTCGAACAGCGGCCCGGCGACATACTGGCGAGCCCTGTTTCGGAAGATCGGCTGTCAGAGACGCCGGCCGCGATGTCGGCCGCCCCGGCGGCTCTGCCGGCTCGACCGCCGCCTCCGCGCGTTCCGGCTCCGCCTCCACGCGCCACGCGCATGCGCGCTCATTCGCGTCCGCTCAACACGGAAGCGCCGATCGCGGATGGGGATCCCGATTCGATCACGATTCCGCCGTTTGAAGGATTCGGTCCGGCCACTGAGGGTCAGGTCACGACGGCGTTCGACGGGCTGGCGATGCCGCCGGTCCGGGAAGTGGACATTTTCTCGCAGAATTTGAATCCGGGTCTTGGCGGGGGATTCGGTGCGGCCTCATCTCCGGCCGGTACGTTCGGCGCCGCTACCGGCGCCGCGACGGCGGCGGGGCTGGTTGGGCTGGCCGCGGTTGGAGTCGATGCGCTCGCCTCGCCTCGATCTGAGCTCGCTTCGACGCGCGGACGCCGGGCTGGCGGGGGTCGAATTCTGCAACCGCCGAGGCAATCGTTTCCGGCTCACGAGCCCATCGCCGAACACGTTGAGACCGAACAGTATCGACGTACGATTTCGCCGCAATTTGCGCCTCCGGCTCCACCGAAGGCGTCGCGTCGGAGGCGTTTTCCGCTCGGATGGTTGCTGCCACTGATGATTCTTCTCGCCGGTGCTTCGGTGGCCGCGATTTGGTATGGGGTGAGATCCGAGGGGACCGCCCAGGCGTCCCTGCGATTCGAAAATCTGAATCATCTGACCGAGGCGCAGCGAAGTGATTTCGAAAGACACGAACGTGATCTGTTGATGAAGCCGGATCTGCGTGTCTTCGCCCGGCAATTTTTCGAGAACAACCTGGGCGGGCACGGCGGCACAGGGTTACTGTATCCAGGACTCAACGAGGAGAAGCTCTATTCCGCTCTCGTCGACAACACGGCTGTTCCGCCTAACAGCCAGCACCTGCTGATCCGCTATGCCTCGACCGATCCGCGCCTCCGATGCGCTTCGCCTGCGGGCTCTGCTGGAGGCGTTGTTCGGCGAGAATAAACCACTGGCCGATGCGGCGGCGAGTCTCAAGTCTGCGTGGGAAAAGAACGACCGGAAGATTCGGGAAATTCACGACAAAATGGATGAGCTGACACGCTCGCTGGCCGACGAGCAGAAGGCCGGCGCGACGCGGCTCCGCTTCAGACGCAACTGGACCAGCTCAAAGGAGAAAATGCCCGGCTCTGGAAGACCTGGACCGATGCCGCCGCAATGATGCGCGACACGCAGGCAACAATCGATCATCTGGAGTTGGCCGGCTCGAGCGTGCCGGCCACCGCGGCCAACGGAGAGCCGCTCAAGCCGGATGATGACCCGCAGGTCAAGGAATTCGCCAGCCGGCTGAAGAGCGTTGAAACGGGCCTTGCCAGCGCGCGCAGTGCGCACAACGCTTCGGCGGATCGCGCCAACAAGTCGCTGGATCTGGCCCTGTCGGATTTTCAGAAAAAGATCATGCAGGCTCGCGCGAATCTGAAGGATGGGTCGGAACTGTCGAGTTATCTCGTGGCAGCGCAGCAGGCGCAGGATACGATCCGTCAGCTCAATGCCGATCTCGTCGAACGTCAGAAATCAGAGCAACAGCGACTGGCTGAATTGCGGCGCGTCTTGTCGGAAAAACAGGAAGCGCGGCTTAAGTCCGTCTGGGCCGCCGATCCCGAACTCAAACGCATGCAGGACGATCTGGCTGTCAAAGAGCACCGCTACAATGCGGCCGCCGGCAGCGGACTCAGCGACGACGCGAAACAGCTTCAGGGTGAAATTGACGACCTGAAGAAGCAGATCGACGCGCGACGCGACCTGATCGGCACGGGAGACATTTACGCCGACGAAGTAAAGGACCTTCAGACCTTTATTGACGACAATCTGAAGGCCATGGATGCCGAACGCGCCCGCAACGACCAGCTCGCATGCAGGAACAGCTTAAGGCACTTGCGGCTGCCGCGCCGCAGATCGAGAAGCTTCCGGCCGACCAGAAAGCACAGGCCGAAGAGTTCGAGAAGCGACTGGCGGATTTGAACGACGCGCGGAAGCAATATGCAACAGCGATGGCGTCGGCCACCCCGGATTCAGATGAACAGGTCAAGAAGCTGGAATCGGAGGCGACGGAAATGCAGGCGAAGCTCGACGCCCGTCGTAAGCAGCTCGCCGACGAGAATCGCAAGACGCTTACGCGTCAGCAGGAAGAGGCGAGGCTTGCCGCGCTCGACCAGGCCAGACAGAAGCTGACCGCCTCGCGCAAGGCCGAAGAGGATTCATCTCTGGCCGTTCGCGCAAACAAGGAAGACATCGACGCTTTGCAGGAAAAGCTCGATCATCTCAAGGGTCAGAGCGCGAAGCTCACTGCCGATGCGACGCTCATCGATCAGTTGAATGCTTCTTTGGTCGAAAAGAAGACTCAGGCTGACGCCGAGTATCAGCAACTCCAGCAGAGTCCTATTCCCGTTCAGCCGGTCGAAGAGGATGTGACGGTCACAGAACTGAAGGATCCCCGGCAGCAATATATCCTGGTTACGCTGCTCGGGTTCGCAATTATGATTCTGGTTCTGACGCTGGTTTCCCGTCCCGGCCACGAAATGCCGGTGGCCGATCAGGCGCCCTTCGAAGAAGTGGAGTTCGAGCACGATCACGCCAGCGCACTCAGAACCGCGCGGACCGGAAACTTCGCAAAGCAACGGCAACGGCCACTCTGAAGATCGCCCGCTGGCGGTGTGATCGCCGCGTATTTCCTGCGAGGATCAAAATGAATCGTCGCGATTTGCTCAAGGCCGGAGCCGTGGGCCTTGCGGCTTCGATGCTCAATCCCCATGTCGCCGGCGCGGCGGAGCAGAAAACCTACCGTGTCGGATTGATCGGCGCCGGATGGTACGGACAAAGCGATTTGTGGCGGCTCATCCAGGTTTCGCCGGTCGAAGTGGTCTCTCTCTGTGATGTGGATTCGCAGCATTTGTCGGATGCGGTGGAAATGGCTTCGGCCCGGCAGAAATCGAAAAAGCGGCCGCGCACTTATTCCGATTACCGCGAAATGCTGAAGGAAAAGGATCTGGACATCGTGCTCGTCGGCACGCCGGATCACTGGCACTCATTGCAGATGATCGCGGCCGTCGAGTCGGGGGCGGATGTCTATTGCCAGAAACCGATCAGCCGTGACATCATGGAGGGTGAAGCGATGATCGCCGCGGTGCGCAAGCACAATCGTGTGGTGCAGGTCGGCACCCAGCGCAAAAGCACGCCTCACCTGGTCGACGCGAAGAAAAACGTTGTGGCGACGGGGATGCTCGGAAAAATCGGGCAGGTTGATATCTGCTGCTACTACCACATGCGGGCAAACGGCAATCCGCCAGTCAAGCCGGTACCCGGTTTCCTCGATTACGAAATGTGGACCGGTCCCGCTCCGCTTCGCCCGTATGATGACCTGCCGCATCTGCGCTGGTGGCGAACCTTCATGGAATACGGCAATGGAATCGTCGGCGACATGTGCATCCACATGTTCGATACCGTTCGCTGGATGCTCGGACTCAGTTGGCCCAAGCGCGTCTCTTCCGGCGGCGGCATTTTTGTTGACCGGGAAGGCAAATCCAACATCAGCGATACGCAAACGGCGCTTTTCGAATACGACGATCTGAACATCACCTGGCAACATCGCGCCTGGGGCGATGCGCCGGATGCGAAGTATCCATGGGGGATGACCTTCTACGGCGACAAAGGGACACTGAAGGCAAGCGTAATGAGCTATGACTTCATCCCGGCCGGCAAAGGCGATCCCATTCACAAGGATTGCGTCTACGAGCGCGAGCAGTACCCGGAAGACGTGACCGAGAAGCAGATCGAGCTCCATGCGGCCCCGGCGACACGGGCGCACATGAAGGATTTTCTGGCAGCAATCGAAAGCCGCGGAAAACCAGTCGCGGACATCGAGCAGGGGCATATCTCAACTGCTTCCTGCATCCTGGCCAACATTTCAATGGAGCTGGGGCATCCGCTTTCATACGATGCGGCGAAGCGCCAAGTCACGGGAAACGCCGAGGCGACCGCGAGACTACGCCGCCCGTATCGCGCGCCCTGGACACATCCGGGCGACGCGCTCGGCTGATGATTGAGTTGTCCCGCGCGACGGAATGCGCTGAAATGGAATGGTTTTGACCCCATTTATGACAGTAGCGTCATCGTTTTCGCCCTCGTTGCGCTCAATGTAACGCCTTTGCCTCTCCTTGGGCCTCCACGGCCGAGAGGGCGGATCTGCAGCCTTCGACCAAGCTTAGTAAGGCTTTTTGTGTTCATGGAAAAAACCTTCGCCCTCTATATATAGGGAAAAAAGTGAAGATCTGGGACGTAACTCTCGGCCGAGCAGAAAGATAAATTTTTGCAAGTGGGAAGGGCTTTTCTGCGCATCAATCGCCCGTGGATTGGCAGAAGGTCAACTTTTCGACGAAATCGCTCAGGTTAACCTTAGGGGGTGGTGGAGTGAGACCGGAACGTTTGGGAAAATCGCCATAGGACAATTCAAACACACGAGTCCAATCACGGCTTCTTTCCGGGTTTACAATGCGATGGCGCTTCCACCAGGATTTTTGCCGCCGCCATCAGCCCCAGCGAAATGGCGCCCTTGCGCTGGCCGCGGATTTTTACCGAGTCAGCGGCGGCTTCCCGTTTCTCGACTGTGACGGTTGATCCCGGCTTGAGTCCCTGCCGTTCGACAAATTGGAGAAATTGCGGTTCCTGATCGAGCACGCGAATGATGCGATGCGCGATGCCAACCGGGCAATCCGCGAGGCTCACACGCGTGGGTTCGTGCATCTGCCCTTTGGAATTCGGGATCGGATCTCCGTGTGGATCGGCGGTCGGATGTTCGAGCAATGCGTCCAGGCGTTCGAGCACGCGATCGGAGATGGCATGTTCCAGGTCCTCCGCCTCGCGATGCACTTCGGACCAGTCCAGGCCCAGCACTTGAACAAGGAAAAGCTCGATCAGGCGATGGCGCCGGAGCACGTGCAGGGCCAGTTGCTCCCCGCTGGCGGTCAGCCGGACCCCGCCGCGCGGCTGATAGGCGACCAGCCCCGAATCAGACAGGGCCTTGACCATGGAAGTGGCCGTTCCCGGCACGACGCCCATGGCAACGGCAAGCCGTCCCATCGCAACCCGGCCTCCGCGCTTTTCGCGCTGTTCCAGGTAAAGCTGCTTGAGGTAGTTCTCAACAGTGCTGCTGGCCATGAATCGCTCGGTGCCACAGCATAATGCGGCGGAGAATCCAAATCCAGCATTTGAGTCATGGCCGTTGCTATTTTGAGTGATCAAAGAATAGAATACGGAGGATCATGGATCGGGCAGACATATCCTCCGGCGGGGACTTGCCGAGCGCCGGCAATCCTTCGTCGAATGTGCCGCCGCCGGTGATCGATTACGGACGGCCGACCGCGCCGGAGCCACCGGGCGCCGGTTCTCTCTCGCTGCAGGGAATCCACGGCACGATCATCGTGCCGGATCATCAGGCGGGGTTCTGGCGGCAATGGCGGGCTTTTGCTGGGCCGGCGCTCCTGATCAGCGTCGGATATATGGATCCTGGAAACTGGGGCACCGATCTGCAGGGGGGGGCTCAATTCAAGTTCGATCTTCTCAGCGTCGTCGCGCTTTCGAGCCTGATGGCAATCTTCCTGCAGATCACGTCGGCGCGGCTTGGCGTGGTGCTTGGAAAAGACCTTGCCCAATGCTGCCGCGACTGGTATCCGCGCTGGACGCGCTGGCCCAACTGGCTTCTGTGTGAACTGGCCATCGCCGCCTGCGACCTGGCCGAAGTGCTGGGAATCGCAGTTGCCCTCAATTTGCTTTTTCACATCCCGGTGTTCTGGGCGGTGATCATCACCAGCCTCGATGTGTTGCTGCTCCTGGGACTGCAGCGCCTTGGAATGCGCAGCATCGAAGGCGTCGTTCTGCTGTTCGTGGCCACCATCGCGATTTGCTATTTCATCGAAATATTCGTTTTACCGCAGACGCACCCCGGCTTTGCCGAAATGGGTCATGCGATGATTTTTCCGCAGTTCCGGCAGGCGGGTTTTCTTTACGTGGCGATCGGCATCATCGGCGCCACGGTGATGCCGCATAATCTCTACCTGCATTCAGCTCTCGTGCAGAGCCGCCGCATTCAGAAGGATGACCGTTCGATCCGCCGTGCCATTCGATTCAACACGATCGATTCCACGTTCTCGCTCTTCATCGCGTTTTTCGTCAACGCGGCGATTCTCGTGCTGGCGGCAATGGTCTTTTACGGCAAGTCGGGAATTACGGTTCCCGGGGGGAATTTTGTAAAGTTCAACGCTGACAGCGACTGGATTCGAATCGCCTATTTGACTCTCGCGCCGCTGCTGGGGACGGCCGCCGCCAGCATCCTTTTTGCCGTGGCGCTTTTTGCCAGTGGTCAAAGCAGCACCATCACGGGGACCTTGGCCGGCCAGGTGGTGATGGAAGGTTTCATGCACTGGCGGATTTCGCCGTCGGCGTGCTGGCTGATTACGCGACTGCTGGCGATCCTGCCGGCGGTGTTTATCATCGGAGTTCGTGGCGAGGGGAGCGTCAACGACCTGCTGACGCTCAGCCAGGTGGTGCTTGCCCTGCAACTTCCGTTTGCGATGTTTCCGCTGTTGCATTTTACGAGTTCGCGAAAACGGATGGGACGCTGGCGCAGCGGTCCACTATTGCTCATCGCAGGGTGGGGCAGCGCGCTACTCATTACCGTACTCGATGTGTACGGCCTGCCGGAAGCATTGAAGTCTGCATGGAAGGTGATCGTCGGCGGTTAGACTACCGGTGGCGAATCGGTTGACGCCGGCTTGGAGAGAATTCATGTATCGCACTATTCTTGTCACGCTGGAAACGACGCCCACTGACCGGGCGATCATCGATCACGTCAAGCAGCTAGCCGCGGCCCTCAAGAGCAATGTCGTGCTGCTTCATGTGGCGACCGGAGTTCCCGCCAGGTTTCATGGATCCGACGCCGCCGGAAAAGAAGTTGACGAAGATCGCGCCTATCTCGAAGCGGTGCGGGCGGAATTCGAATCAGCCGGCATTGGCGCCCTGTCGCAGCTTGCCTTCGGCGATCCGGTCCGGGAAATCATCAGATGGATCCAGGAAAATGGGTGTGACCTGGTGGCAATGAGCACGCACGGGCACCAGCTTGTTGCCGACATCATTCTCGGAACGACCGCCAACCGTGTTCAGCACAGCATCAGCATTCCCGTTCTTATGCTGCGGGCGAAATAGTCGAAGCGAAGAGCACCTAATCGGGAGTACCAAGAACGAATCAACTACCAAGTTTCGCTTTATTGCACGACGGGGCAGAGCGGCGCGCAATGACGCAGTCTCGCCGTATCGGCTTGCCGCCGCGCCGCCCCGTATCCGGACCGCTAATCGAAGTCCGAAAGTTTTGACACGAACAGCGATTCCTGGACATGGTCGTTTAAGGATATGTCACCCGACGGAATGTTTGCAAGAAAACGTGCGCGTCCGGATACGGGGCGGCGCGGCGGCTCAAGCATGAGCAAATGAACGTCTATGCGCGCCGCTCTGCCCCGTCGTGAAACACCGCGATTGCGAGGATTATCTCGATTCCGCAGTTGTTAATTCGCTTCCCTCTGAAATGCCTTCTCAATCCCATCAATCGCTTGCGCGACAGGAATGGTGAAAACCCCCGCCTTTCCCTGATCAGCCTGGCGCTTCCAATCGGCGTATCCCTCCTCGTAGGAGGGAAGTTGTGTTTTTTGCTCAACCATCTGGGTGACGCTGTGATCGAGTGCCTGCTCGGCGAAGGGCATGTGTGAGATGAATGTGCTAACGCCATCGGGCACGGCGGGATTGCGAATTGCGAGAGCGGAAATATAGATGTGGACGATCATCCCAGTCCGGTACGGTTCGACTTTCACGATCGTCAATCGGGAGTTCTTTTCACCCGGTCGCGTCCGGTAGGTGTAAACCTGTCCCGGCAGATAATTCGGGCGCGATGGATCGAAAAACTGCCCCGATGCGCCCTCCCCCCTGAGCGCGGCGTCCGCGTGTTTTTGAGACGGCTCTTGGGATCCGTCAACAGATCGTGGATGTTCACCTGATCCCTGTGAACTCCGCTCAGCGTGATTTTCACGCGATCGCCGGCAACTGGCGGTTCCATACCGGTCAACCTGCCGACCGGGCGGTGATCCGATTCGACGTCCTCGACCTGAACTCGCATACGGCCGTATCGTGTGTCGATGATCAAGTCATCGCCGACTTGGATTTCTCCCTCGGCGATGGTTCCCTCGACCACTACATTTCCGGCAGTTTCCGGGGACAGAACCGCTTCGATCGGCATCGTGAAAAAACGGCGCGGCGTGGTGGGAAAGAGCCGGTGCCGGAACTTCCGCAATAGCAGCAAAACGACGAAAACTACGGCGAGGCCGATTGGGGCAATCCCGGTGTTATGCATCTTCGAAGAGTAGCTTCTGGAGGCCCCCGGCCATATGACCGCTCGGAATATCCGCGCTCGCAGTGCGGCCTTTGCATTCCAGCCTTAAGAGGCCAGAGTCCAAAGGCTCGCACTACGAACAGCGAATAGCGCGTTAGCTGACCTGAACTTTGCGCGGCTTGCTCTCTTCGCGCTTGTTCAGTGTGATCGTCAGGATCCCATCGTTGAGTTTGGCGTTGACCGCCTGCTCATCGACCGTCGGGGGAAGCGTGAAGCTGCGGAGGAACCGGGAGTAGCGACGTTCGCGAAGCAACCAATCTCCGTTGTTCTCCCCTTCCTTCCGTTCATTGCGGCGTTCGGCCGAAATGGTAAGCGTCTGATTTTCCAGCGTTACATCCACGTCCTCTTTCCTGAAGCCGGGCAGTTCCGCTTCGACGTAAAGGTGATCTGCGTCTTCGCGCACATCGACGCCGTAAGGCGCCAGGCGTCCTCCGTCCTGCTGTGCGCCGCCGTTGAACCAGCGCCCGAAGACGCCATCGAATTCGCGCTGGAGCGCTTCAACCGGATCGACTCCCCCCGTCCTCTGCACACGTGTTGGCAATGCCATGGTAGACTCCTTTTAAATGTTAGAAAAACCTTCGAACGCTCCACTATTTCAAAGACCGTGCCATTGCCGCGGGATCTATAATGTCGTGTTTTTGATCGACTTATGAATTCCTCTTTGTCCAGGTTTTTCCCGAGATTCCTGCAATTTTGACAGTGGGTGCCGCGATGGCAGCTTTTCCCTTAATGATGGTGCTGATTGGCCCTACGGCGTCTGGAAAATCGGACGTTGCCATGACTCTTGGCAAGGCCACGGGAGCAGAGATATTGAGTGTGGATTCGATGCAGGTCTACCGGGGAATGGACGTTGGAACGGCCAAGCCATCCGCTGCCCAGCGCCAGGAAGTACGGCATCATTTGATCGACTTGGTTGAGCCCTTCGAGACGTTCACGGCGGCGCGATTCGTCGAATGCGCTGACACGGTCATTGCGGACGCTTCGAAGCGTGGTGTGCCGCTGATCGCGACCGGCGGAACTCCGCTTTACTACAAATCGCTGTTTGAAGGACTCTTCGCCGGCCCCAGCGCCGATCTGGAGCTCCGCTCGCGTCTGGTCGCCTGCTCCAACGAAGAGCTTGCTGCGCGCCTCGCGCGCGTCGATGCGCCGGCGGCGGCGCGAATCCACGTGAATGACACGCGTCGCCTCGTCCGCGCCCTGGAGGTGTTCGAGCTGACGGGCAAGCCGATTTCGTCCCTTCAGATCGAGTGGACCGCTCCGGTGCAACGGCATCCGGCGTTCTGGGTCGGCCTGAGTTGGGATCGCGAAGCGCTGAATCGCCGGATCAATGCACGCGTTCGATCCATGTCCGAGGCCGGGTGGCTCGAAGAGGTTCGGAAACTGCTCTCCCGATACGGGTCGCTTTCGAAATCCGCAACCGAAGCAACCGGATATCAGGAGTTGATCGATCATCTGGCTGGGCGCATTTCGCTCGATGATGCGATGGAGCAGATCAAAATCGCAACCCGGCAGCTCGCCCGGCGGCAGATGAAATGGTTCCGGCGCTTTCCCGACGTAAAATGGATAGCAGGGGATCGACCGACGGACGAGATCGCCGAGGAGGTCCTCCGAATGTGGGCGTCGGATAAGCCTTAGCGCCGACAATTTCTGTCGGTCCGGCTCACTGAAGTGAGCCCGCCGCGATAGAATTGGGGAATGCTCGATCCCCAACTGTGCCGACAGCGGCAACGGCGACTTTCCAATATGATCGCAGCTCACGGCCTGGATGCCGCCGTGATCGGATTGACGTCCCACGTTTACTATTTCACTGGCCATCTTCCGTTCTGGCTGCACTCCGCCGGATACGTCCAACTCGCTGAAGGCCGATCATGGCTAGTGACGGCCAACACCCCGGCGCACGGGACTGCGGCCGATGAGGTTGATTCGTACGAGGCGCAATGGTTCTCGACGCAACGACAGGAGCAGCCGTTGCTCGTTGCCAGCTGCATTCTTGCAAAATTAAAGCAGCGAAACGTTCGACGGATCGGCTTTGACTCAAGTAGCGTCAATTCGCAGGTCCTCCATCGATTTGAAGGGGATGCGATCAGCATTGACGCCGATCTGTTTCAAATGCGGCGGCGCAAGGATCCCGATGAGCTGAAGCTGATGCGGCGGGCGATCGACTGCTGCGAGGCGATGTATCGCCGGATGCGCGAGATTATCGAGCCGGACATTCCGGAGATCCGCGTCTTCGCCGAACTCCATTCCGTCGCGGTGCAGATCGTCGGGGAGACGCTTTCCGCCCGATTGGGGAACGATTACGCCAGCGGCGAGCGTGGCGCACCGCCACGGCCCGGCCACGCCGCGCAATCGGGGCAAATGTTCATCCTTGATCTCGGGCCCGCCTATCGCGGCTATTTCTCGGACAATTGCCGGTCCTTCGCAGTCAATCGTCGGCCCACGGATGCCCAGTTTTGCGCGGCAGAAGTCATTTCCGGCGTCTTCCCGCTTCTCGAACGCCTGATCATGCCGGGCGTGCGCTGCCGCGATATCTGCGACGCGGTGGATGATCATCTGAAGACCCACGGCGCGGATGCGCTTCCGCACCATCTCGGTCATGGCGTTGGCCTGGAACCTCATGAATTCCCACATCTCAATCCTAAATGGGATGACACGCTTCAGGAGGGTGAAGTGATCGCGTGCGAGCCGGGCATTTATGCCCCGGAATTGAATTGCGGGCTGCGATTTGAGAACCAGTATTTAATTAAACAGGACGGCGTCGAGAATCTCACGCCATTCCCGATGGATATCGCGTGAATGTTGTGCAATGTGGATTAGGTCCGTACCGTGCGTCGTTCTCATGATTGTCGTGCCGCAGGATCAGCTTCAGCCTCAAACGCTCAACCGGTTGATCGAGGAATTCGTTACCCGCCACGGCGCTGTTCACGGCCATGCCGATGTCTCATCGAGCGAAATGTCGGCGATGGTGCTGCGGCAGCTCAGGAGCGGCGAGGCGATGATCGTGTTCGATGAAGCCAGCGAATCGTGCAGCATCATCGCCAAAAGCGAAATTCTCCCGTCGAAGGCTAAAGAGGATTCCGACCCGCTGATCGAGGATTGATCTCTATCGCAGGCCGTGCATCCGTTCGCGATGTTCTTTCATGCGTTTGGGCATAACCAGTACGCCGCATTCTGTGCACCGAGAAAGATTGCCGACGGTCATGGGGGCTGAGCCGTGAACGTTGTATTGGTGAGTTTGCATCCCCGCCTCAGTGGGAAAAGTCTTTCCGCATTCGGGACACGGGTGCGCGGGCTGCGGTGCGGCAGGGGGGTTGGCAGAGGATTTCGATCCTAATGCGGCTTTCTTGTTCGGCATGTGCAGGGGCCTGCCTGTTCGCCGCACGCCGCTCGGAGCTCGTCGTTTTCGGTTTCCGCGCGGCGCCGAAGTACGATCCGAACTGTTGCCGCCGGTGGATGATCGTGCTCGATTTTTCAATGCTGGCTCCAGGACTCGTCGTTCATCTCGATCCGCTCCGATTCAAAGTCCCGTTGTCTCTGGACCCAAGTGGCCGCAATGCAGCGTTCGATCCGTTCGAGCAAATCGCTCACATTGAAGGCTGCTTTTTGCCACAACTCCTGGACGCCCAATTCGCGGATGCAGGCCGTCGCGGAGGATTCAACCAGCCCGGTCAGAACAATCACGGCAATATGGGCAGTTGCGTCATTGGAACGAATATTTCGTAGAAAAGCGATGCCGTCCATTTTTGGCATCATCATATCGAGCAGAATCAGATCAGGGGTGCGATTCCTGGTTGCGGCCAATGCGTCAATCCCATTTGTAGCGCACTCCGTTTCGTACCCTTCATGGCGCAGAAGCCGGGCAAGTGGCTCCCGGACGATGGCGTGATCTTCCACGACGAGAATTCGAGCAGTCATGCCCTACCATTTGCAATGATATCGGTCCCGAAGCAAATACTCCCTCCGACGGTCCGAAAAATCCCTTTTAGTTTGCCGGCTTTGGGCTGGCATTGGCTTGATTTGATTTCGCCCTCGCGGCCAAGGCAGCGGCGCGATCTTCTTTCTGTTTGGCGAGATCTGTCTTGGCGGCTGCCAGGGCCTGATCAGCGGCGGCGACTTTCGCCTTGGCATCGTCAACGGCCTGTTTGGCCGAAGTCCATTGCGTGTCCTGTTTCATCGATTCTTCGAATTGGCGACGCAATGAGGCGACCTCCGCAGTGGCCGCGTCTAGGGTTCCCCTGGCAGCCGCCGCCTTCGAATCGTCTGCCAGAGCGCCATTCTGTATTTTGGAGAGTGAATTTCTTGCTTCGATCAAATTCCTCGCGGCAGCAGCACGCTCTGAGTCGGTGGTGTCAGTGTTGGTCTGCTGGGAACGCGCCTGATCGACTGCCGTCTGCGCCGCCTGGTAATCGTCACGTGTCTTCATCGCTGCCAGAACAGGCGAGCTGGCGGCGGTATAGGCAGCCTTGCTCGTGCTCACCTTCGTAAGAGCCTGCGTGAAATCGGAACTCGATTCGAAATTGCTTTGAAGCTTGCGCACCATCGACGTCATCGCCCGCTGCGCGCTGGTCAGCTCGGCCCGCACCGGCTGGCTGCCCCCTGTGACTGTTCTATCCCCTGCGTGTCGATTTCCGGCATGTCGCTCGGCTGAGTGGTCGAGGAGTCATTTGATGACTGGCCGGTCTGGTTACGTGCGCCGTTCGGGCCGTAGACTCCATTGTTTCCGTTTACATCGTGAAGATGGTCCCCCATTGGCCGACCTGCGGGCCGTGCCCCGAAGGACGACGTGGGACAGAAACCGTTTGCGGCCAAAAGCAGTCCCGCCGACAACAAGAACCGCCTGGAACGGGCCATCTGCAGGATGGAGGCACACTTCATGGCAAAACTCCCTGGGCAAACAAGGTTGCGACACTGCTCGATCGACCCCGGCATCCGAATAACGCGGGAAGTCTATGAGATATTGCCTGCATTCGCACTGTTGCAGGTTATTTGATTATCCATTTCCCCCAAGAGTCTCCGGCAGCACACCCGTTGCGGCTGCGGGCCTATCATCAGATGAGTTAATGAAGGGAGCCATGATGGCAATTCTGACCTGTCCCAAGTGCGGCGCAAAGAACCGCGTTGACGAGAGCAAGACGGAAGTGCAGCCGGTCTGCGGCCGGTGCAAGGAAAAACTCACCCTCTCCATAAGTGAATCGAACGGGCATCCCATCGAAATCACCGACGCCAACTTTGAACAGCGGCTGCAGTCGGCTGGGAGCGTGCCCCTGCTGGTGGATGCCTGGGCGGTCTGGTGCCCGCCATGCCGTGCCCTTTCTCCGACGATCGATCAGCTCGCCGCCGAGGCCGGCGGTCGCTACCAGATCGGCAAACTCAATGTGGACGAAAACCCTGGCATCGCGACCCGTTTTCGGATCGAAGCCATTCCAACTTTATTGATTTTCAAGAACGGCAAGCTTGTCGACACGATTCAAGGATTGCAGGGCAAGCCGGCAATTCAGTCACGGTTGATGGCGCAGGTTTGATTTGCTTGGACATTCTTTGGGGTTCGTTTAGTAGCCGGCGGGCATGCCCGGCGGGTGCGTGGCCGATTCGGCGACAGCGTTTTCCCTATCTCCCAGTACTCTGGGAGGAGCCGCGCACGAAGTAAGCGGGAAAGTTCTCTCTTTACCGAGTGCTTTCCCGCTTACTTCAGTGCGCGGCTCCTTCCGCGTATCGGGCGCGGTGTATATTTTTTGCCGCCGATTCTGTTGCGTACCGTGCCCGGCGGATTCATTTCCAATTCCGCTGATCCGAATTCGTAAGCTTTTTCACCATTCCGGGAGTCGCAGCCGTTCAGCTACGTTCTTGGTTGATCACACATTGTGATTTCCTGGAGCGTATTTATGACTTCGATTGCCAGTCGTATCGAAGAATCGATCGATCAGAAAGACGGCCCGATCGCCAACGCCGGGACCGCTGTCTCCAACGCGATTCACGACGCTGTCCTGGCCGGCGGCGAGCCGGCGCGCCAGGTCGCGGACGTGCTTCATGGAAAGTGGCTCGGGCATCCGCTTCATCCGGTGCTGACCGACATCACCATCGGCGCATGGGTGCTCGGATCGGTGTTTGACGCCGCCGGCGCGGTAACGGACGACGACTCGGTCCGCGCGATGGCGGATCGGCTCACGGAGGTCGGCACGATTTCTGCCGTTCCGACGGCGCTGACCGGGTTGACCGATTTCTCCACGTTTCCCGACTGGTCGGCCGCCCCGGCGACCCTCCACGGGGCGATGAACATCGTCAACATCGGATTATACACTTTGTCCATCCGCGACCGTCGGCGCGGCAATCGCCGCAGGGGAGTTTTGCTCTCGTCGCTCGCCATTGGTTTGAGCTGCGTCTCGGCGTGGCTCGGCGGGGCCCTGGTCTACAAACACAAGCTCGGCGTCGATCACAGTGACACCTTCGATGGACCAAAAGGTTGGAAAGTGGTCATGGATGCTTCGGCCCTCCATCAGCGCCAGCCGATTACAGTCGAATTGAAGGAGGGGAAGAAGGTGCTGATCTACCGGATCGGCGACAAGGTCTACGCGATCGGCGACAGATGCAGCCACGCCGGCGGACCTTTGCACGAAGGAAAATTCAAGGGGGATTGCGTGGAATGCCCGTGGCATCATTCCGTCTTCGACGTTCGCGACGGCAGCATCGTCCACGCCCCGGCGACCTTTCCCCAGCCGCGATTCGAAGCGCGCATCCGCGATGGAAAACTTGAGATTCGACTGCTCGAAACTCGGGTCAAGGGACGGACCGATTGACCCTACCGGGATTGTGCAAAGAGCCACGGAAGAAGTTCCGGGTCTGCGTACGCTTTCACCCAGGAATCGTGACCGATATTGGGATATTCGGTATATTTTGGATTGCCTCCCGCTTTCTTCATCGCCGCGATCATTTCACGCGACCGGTGGGTTTTCACGATCGGATCGACGGCCCCGTGAAACGCCCAGAGGGGAAGTTTGGCCACTTTGTACGCTTGTTTATCGTCGCCGCCGCCGCAGATCGGGACGGCTGCCGCGAATTTTTCTGGCCAGCGGGTGATCGCGTCCCACGTTGCGTATCCACCCATCGACATCCCGATGATGTAGAGGCGTTTGTCGTCGATGCTGTATTTCTTTTGAATGCTGTCGATCAGTTCCATCGCCAAGCGCAACGATTCTGAAGGCTCGGCCGGCTGCACTTCCGAGTCATCGCCCCAGGGGACATTGACCCACTGTTTCCCGGCTGGGCATTGGGGTGCGACAACGAAGCATGGGAACTTCTCGCGATTTGCAGGATCTCCAAAGATCCCGACGCCCCATTTCAACTGGAGCTGATTGTCATTGCCGCGCTCTCCAGCGCCGTGAAAGAACGCCACGAGCGGGTAATGTTTGCTCGGGTCGTAATCTTTTGGTTTCAGCAGTCGATAGGGGAGGGTCAACCCGTCGGAGGACTTATACACGTCGGCGGCGAAATCCTCCGTGCCGGCCCCGGCAACCGGTCTGGGTAGTTCAATCATGACAGCGGTCGCGATCAACGAAAGGAATACGAAATGATGCAGCACCACAAATCCTCTCTTCAGTACAACGCCCGGCGTGCTTGCACGCCGGGTTCTTTTATCGCTCGGAAAACCCGGCGTGCAAGCACACCGGGCGTTGAAAGGCATTCACAAAGCGCCACGGGCTGGTGCACGTCTTGAAATCCAAGAATTCAAAGCACTCCGGCCATTCCGGTCTCAATCGGTTGCGACACATACTCCCTGGGATCGGTGACATAACCGCGCAACGCGCTGGCGGCCACAGTCAGCGGAGACGCGAGATAAACCGCAGACTTTGTGCTTCCCATACGTCCTGGGAAATTGCGGTTCGTCGTGCTGATGCAGACCTCGGCGCCGTTGAGCCGGCCGAACGTGTCGGCGGGTCCGCCCAGGCAGGCGGAGCAGCCGCTGGCGCCGACCAGGCAGCCGGCGTCATTGAGAATGTCCTCGATGCTCTTTTCGTTGGCATCCTTGACCACGCCGCGCAGATTGAGCCGCTTCATGTCGGCGTGAACTTCGGTGCTCCCGGGCACGACGAAGGTCGGAATCTTGACGTGGTTTCCCTTGAGAATGCTGGCGGCGAAGATCATGTCGGTGATTTTTCCGCCGGTGCAGGAGCCGATGTAGGCGCGATCGAGCTTCACATCGCGGCAGTTGAGGGCGGTGTCTCTGTTGTCGGGCGAATGCGGCTTGGCGACCATCGGCTCCATCGTGTCCAGGTCCCATTCGTAAACGGACTGATATTTTGCGTCGTGATCTTCGGTGACGACGTCCCAGCTGGGAATGTTGCTGCGAGCGCGGACGTACTGGAGCGTCTTTTCGTCGACGTCGCAGATCGCCGTTCTTGCCGCCGGCCTCGATGGCCATGTTGGTGAGCGTCATGCGGTCTTCGAGCGTCAGTGATTTCGACGCCGTCGCCGGCGAAGTACATCGCGCGGTAGGTCGCGCCGTCGACGCCGATCTCTCCGATGACGGCGAGGATCAGGTCCTTGGCGGTGAGGTAGGGGGGGATCTGGCCGTGAAAGTTGAACTTCATCGTCGGCGGCACTTTGAGCCAGGTCTTGCCGGTGCCGAGGACGAACGCCGCATCGGTGTTGCCGACGCCGGTGGCGAACTGTCCGAATGCGCCGGCGGTGCAGGTGTGGCTGTCGGTGCCGAGAAGAATTTCGCCGGGGCGGATGTGCCCCTCTTCCGGCAGCGCCTTGTGGCAGACGCCTTTGTAATTGGTCTTGGTCGGGTCCTTATACGGATTGGGCATGCCCGGCTCGGTGCTGACGAATTCCGGGTCGTAGTAATAGCGCAGTCCCTGCTCGCGCACGAAATCCCGAAGGATCTGCACGTTGCGATGGCACTTGTCATCGGCGGTGAAGATGTAATGGTCGGGGATGATGACCACCCGGTCCGGATCCCAGACTTTGGCGTCTCGGCCGAACTTGTCGTGGAAGATGCCGATCGTTCCCGGCCCGCAGACGTCGTGGGTCATGAGGATGTCGACGTTAACCCAGACGTTTTCGCCGGGGGAAGTGCTCGCCCTGCCGGAATGCTTGGCGAGGATTTTCTCAGTCATGGTCATGCCGGGCATGTGTTTTGGCTCCTGATCGCTCTTTCAATTCTCATCTGGTTCGCCGCGAAAACGGAAAAATCACGCACAAGCGGCTTGATCTGCCGTTGAGGTAAGACCCAGTATAGCGTCTTGGCAGGGACGATTCTAACGATGCGGTCTTCGACGCGGGGCGGTAACGACCCCCGGGGGCACCATCGTCTCACCGGTCGAGCGAAGCGGGGCGGTCGCCACGGCTTTGTATTTACTCCCCATCCAGCGGGTCGTCTGGGGATGGCGGACCGGTTGAAACGCCGATGATGTGACCTGCATAACCGTCGCTGGTCGTGAAATGGGCACTTAGGCGCGCATTCTGAATTTGATCCAGCCGGCCGGTGATGGACATAAAATTTCCATGAACATGCCCTTTGCCTGAGAAATGGTCGTTGACCACCGCCATGTTGTTTGCGATGAGCGGCCCAGAAATCCCACTGTCGCTCTTCACCGTTGCGTGAATCCGAACTTTCGTGGCGCTGACGACCGCCGTGCCCTGGCCACTGTAAAAACCGCCGACGGTCACCGTGTAAATACCGGTGGTTGGAACGGGTTGGTGCGGATTGCCATGCGGGCCTGCTCCTTCCGCCGCCGCGATGAGCAGGCAGATGCAAGTGGCGAATAAACTCTGTTTGCCTTTCATGCTCAATTTCACGACGAGAGTGCCGCCTGTGCCGCCGGCTCCTGCGCTTCGATTTCCAAAGGTTCGGTTACAGAGTTCACCACGTCGGGTATCTCGAGAATAAACTCCGATCCGACGCCGACCTGACTTTCAACCGTGCATCTGCCGCCCATCGCATTTAAATGGGACTGCACAATGAAAAGGCCAAGTCCAAGATGAGAACCCGCGCCGCGAGGGCGCGACGAGTCCCCGCGAAAAAAAGGCTCAAACAGGTGTGGGATTTTTCCCGGTGCAATTCCAGGGCCATTGTCGCGTACCCCGATCGTTACGCCATACCGCGTGGATGTCGCAGTCATCTCAACCCGTCCGCCATCGTGATTGTGTTCAACGGCGTTAAAGAGCAGATTCATCGTAACGCTTCGCAAACGGGTCGGTTCCACATGCAGCCATCTCTGCTCCTGCGACGTGAAGGCAACCGTAATATTCCGTTCCAGCGCTACGATTTTCGCCGCATTGACGCACTGTTCCAAAAGTGTCATGACTTCAAGATGCTCGATGGTTTCGGATGGCTCGCGCAATTCGCTCCGTACCTGTTCCATCACTTGTTCCACCAATCGCTTGAGATGGCGGACCTCGACTTCGCACGCCTGTAGACATGATCGGTAGATTTCGGATTGACGTGGACGTCGAAGCGTGATCGCAATGGAAGTTGCGATCGCGGCCAGAGGTGTCCGAAGCTCGTGTGACACGTCAGCGAGAAACTGTTTTCGCTGAAGATATGAATGCTCAAGCCGCGCCAACATTTCGTTGAGCCTTGTCGCAACCGGTACGAGTTCGCCGGGCAGGCGCGACAAATCGATTCGCCGATCCAAATGTTGTTCCTCGATCGTACCGAGAACCTCCGCGGTGGCGGCGAGCGGTCGAAGCGTTGCTGCGGCGGCTAACCACGAAAGCAGCGCTGCTGTCACGCTTCCGACAACCACGCTGATAATCAGCACCACCAGGAGGCTGTGAAGCACCGAGTCCAGGCGATTGCACGCTCCGCTGTACGTGATCGTGACGGGAATCGGTGGATCGGCCGGTCTTTGTGAGGCGAGGGCGCGAATGGTGACGCTTCGCCCGCGCGTGCCGTCGCCCAGATTGAAGAAGCGGGCGCCCACGATGTGCGGGCGGTGCTGCTCGAGACGCCCGCGCGCTGACTTGAAATCGTCCGGCCAAAGTCATTCACCACGAGGTAGCGATCATCGAAATTAGCACGCCAAACCGGTTTGTCACCGGCGGCCACGGTAATTTCCGGCAGCGCCATCGCCTTTCCCGCGAGCGCGTTGTCCAGGTCGCCAAGAAGTATGGAACGAGCGGCAAAATACGTCGTCGCGCCTCCTGCGATCAACATCGCGGAGACAATCAAGAAAATGGCCTGTGCATTCTGCCTTATCACGATGTCGCTCTTTCCAAGTCCCGGGGGCCGAACATGTACCCGAGACCACGCCGCGTATGGATCAGTTTCGTTTCGAAACCCTGGTCGATCTTTCGCCGCAAATAACCGACATACACGTCCACGACATTGCTGGTCGCTTCATCGTGTTGGTCCCACAGATGTCCCCATATCTCTGTTCTGGAGACAACCTGGCCCTGTCGACGAGCCAAATACTCCAAAAGCGTGTATTCGCGTTCCGTCAGGGGAATGTCTCGCGCATTGCGGCGTGCTGTCTTTCGAGCAGTATCAATTTCCAGATCCTCCACCTGGATCATGGCGGAGGCGCCGCCGTGCCCGCGGCGGATCAGCGCTCTCAGCCGAGCCAGAAATTCGTCCCATTCGAAAGGTTTAACCAGATAATCGTCGGCGCCGAGATCGAGTCCGCGAACGCGGTCCTCCAAGCCATCACGTGCGGTGAGACACATGACGGGTGAGGCAATCCCCCGCTGTCGTAGCGCCCGAATGATCGACCACCCATCGATCCCTGGCAACATCATATCGAGCACGATTCCGTCGTAGGGATTCATGCGGGCCAGGTGCAAAGACTCTGTTCCAGTGGTGGAGGGGGGCAGCGGCGGAAGCTGCAATTCGTCGCGTTTACCTGTCACACCTGCTCCAGCATTTGTCGCACTATCACGCATGCCTTTTTCGAATAGTCTTCAGCTGAAATTCCAGGCATCGCGTTTTCAGGTTTTTTGACCTTGAGCGTAACGAGATTTCCGGCCGTATTCTCAATCGTCACGCTGGCCGGGCTCGATTTATTCGGAGCGGAGCGCCCAGCGTCTGTCTTCGGATTGAAGGCGACAATGAAAATGTCGGCCGTCTCCGTTTCCGGACGGCAATCGATGTTAAATGCTTCCCATTTTTCTTCCGAACCGTTCATCGTAAGTAGTCGCCGAATTGCGGCCGGAAAAATGGCGGGCAGGGAGCGCCGAGGGTCGTGGGGGCGTGCACCTCAACGATTCTCCCTGTACCGCCAATTAATCCGAAGGCCGACGCTCGGATGATACAACGCGAATATGAGAGATTGATGAGAACTGCAGACGCGGAATTGGCGACGCGCCGAAGCAGCTACGACGCTATGGTCAAACAATCTTCGGCGGACCTGCTGGAAAGCGGGAGGCGTCGCATTGTCCTTCACACCTTTAGCGGCAACTGGCGCAAAGGCGTGGGAGTGGTGCTGGGACATCACGTCATGACCTCTCTGGCCGGATCTCGAATATCCGCGCCACCCGTCAGGCGTCTCCCCTTGGTTTGGTGTCGGGTCCAGCGGATCAGTCACCGGCAACGCAGACGCTTTCGATCCGGAGTTGGCCCTTTTTCGCTGTTTCCGGAATAAGGGGCGCGATGACGACCGTGTGTTTGCCCGGCAAGAGCGAAGAGGTCACATCGCGCCAGAAAAAGAGTCTGCCGTTGCCTCCGAAACCCATTGTATTCGCGGGCCAGACGTCGGTGGGCGGCTTTCGCGGATCGGGTTGGAAGGGGACTACTTTGTCATCGATCTTTACCGTGAATCCCAGGCCGTCCTGGTCGGCTTCGCCGAAGATCCCAAGTGTGGTTCCGACGAAATCGAGCTTGAACGGCTCGATCGACTTGCTCTTCTCGATATCCGCAACCGCAACATCGTCCATCCATCGGCTGGAAAGTCCGTCGTACCAGAGGGACGTACGGAATGTCTTTGAGCGGGCCCAACCGACTGGAAGGGGCTGATCGACCAGATGAATGCGCGTGCGCTGGTGATAATCGAATCCGAAGACGGGTTCCGGCGGCACGGTGCAAGTTCGCTTATCGGCGACCGCCTGCTCGAATCCATTGCGCACGGCTTCAAAAAACAATCGATACCCCGCGTCGTCGGGATGCACAGGATCGATCGCCCACAAGGTATTGATATCCGCGCCGGCGGCGAGCTTGTCGTGAACATAAGTGAAGGTATTGCCGACGGCAGTGTGATAGGCGTCGGCGAGTTTCTGATGCGCCACGACGCGCGGCAATCCACCCGGAACATAATGCTCGAAATTCCAACGGAAGCTGAGGTAGGCCTGCACGACCGGAAGGCCCCGGCCGATCATTTCCCGCAGGATCGTCTCATAGCTCATCAGGCCGGCGTGATCCGCCGAATCGAGATCGTCGTTGGCGGAAAAATCATAAAAGACCAGGTCCGGATGGCGTGAAAGGACATCGCGTTCGAGCCGGAACATGCCCAGCCGCGAGCCGGTGCCACCGATCGCGGCGTCCCAGAATGTAAATGGGCATTTGGGATATTTCTCCCGGAGATATTGCGCCATGTCGCCGCGATAGCTGGTCAGGTTTGGATCCGATGCATTGGCGCCCCAGGTGAGCGATCCGCCGAAGAACACGACCGACATCGGTACTCCGCTTTGCGCTTTCTGGTCGAATTCAGCGAAAGAAGGGGAGGGCGACTTCAAACCTTCGGCTTTCGCGCCGGTGGACGCGCAGCCGGCGCAAATCGACGCGATCAGGATCAAAATCAATGGGTACGGGTGGTGTGACAACGAGGGCAATTCTTTCATGGGTCCTTTGGTCGGTTTCCAGGGCGATTTCGAGTGGCGACGAAAGAGGTTACTGTCGTAGTCCGATCATTTACAGGTGTTGACCGGGATTATCGGCAAAATGGGCATTCCGAGCCGTTCGGACTGAAAGAGCGCCGTCATCCGTCTGAAGCGGGTGGGCGAGATGGAGAGTCGGTTGTCGTACGTTTGCTGGCGATTTCATGTAAAGACGACCGATGCCAATTCAATTGCAAATTGACGGTTCTCCCCCGTGGGTTATCATGCAAAAGAATTGGCTGAAGTTTCCCAGACATCACGTCAGAGGACCGAACGCCTGATGCCACCCAGCGCGAACATCCCAAGCGGGGCCTCCGGCGCAGTCCGGCGCTTCGGGCGCATCGGGAACAGGGCAGACGCGACAAGTCGGAACGCGCGAGCAATTCTCAGTCGAAGAGCTTCCGATCGTCATGTCCCATTTTGACATCGGGATCATCGATTCGATCCAGGATTATCCGCGCGGGTCACGAAAGGCGCCCAAGCTGCTGATCGTCAGCGAGCAGGGGAAATTTTTGCTCAAACGTCGTGCCCGCGGGAAAGATGACCCCTACAAGGTTGCGTTCGCGCACGCGCTCCAGCTCTACCTGGCGAGCAAGCAGTTTCCGCTTCCACACCTGGTGGGAACAAAAAAAGACAACAACTCGATGCTTCAGTGGCGGAATTCCGTTTACGAGTTGTTCGAATACATTCCCGGCCAGGGATATCCGCAAACGCTCGAGGCGACGTTCGACAGCGGGCGAGTGCTCTCGCTCTATCACAAGCTTTTGCAGGATTTCAAATCGGAATGGCAGCCGTCCGGCGGCAGTTATCACCAGGCGCCCGCGGTCGAGCAGGGATTGCGGTCAATCCCCGCGAGCCTGCAGGGAGACAGCGACGCCGCGCCGCTGCTGGCGTTTCTCCAGGAAAGCTATCGGCACGCCGCCCACATGGTGGAAGCCCAGGGCCTGGAGAAATGGCCCAAACAGATCGTGCACGCCGACTGGCATCCCGGCAACATGCTCTTCCGTGATAATCACGTAGTGGCTGTAATTGACTACGATTCGGCCCGTTTATTGCCGCGGATCATCGACATCGCCAACGGCGCGCTCCAGTTTTCAATCATCGGCGGCGACGAGGACGTCTCCAAATGGCCGGAGAAGCTGGACGAGAGCCGGTTCAAACGTTTTCTTCGCGGGTACGACCAGGTCATGCTTCTTTCCGAAGCGGAAATTCGGACCGTGCCCTGGCTGATGGTGGAGGCGCTGATCGCCGAAGCGGTCTTTCCGATCGCCGCCACGGGAAGTTTCGGGCGAATGGAAGGGCTGGCTTTTCTTCAGATGGTGCAGCGGAAGATTCACTGGATGCAGCGCTCGGCGGACAATCTGATCGAACTGGCATCGGGTTGATGGAATCATCATTTCTCATGCGAATCGCCGCCGCGACGTCGATCTTTCTGGTTCTGCTGCAAGGGGTCGCGGTTCGTGGAGCGGCGCCGTTTGCCGACGGGTATGGCAAATCGATGCTGGCCGACCAGGGGGCGCGACTGGAATCGGAAGTCGCCAACCTGATGGAAAGGCGTGGCGAGCCCGGCGACCTGACCGGGCCGCTGCTCGAACTCCAGATTGACCTTCGTATCGTCGACCGCCTGCTTTATCTCGCCGCCGCCGACGCCCAGCCACAAAGTGATCTGCAAATCTGCTGCGCGCTGAGAGCCATCTCATTTGCTTCCACGGGGAAACAGATCGGCCAGTTGCTGCAAAGCGCGCGGGGGCCGCTGGCCGAAAGCCAGCTTGAGGGAATGCGGAAATTTCACGAGATGACCTATTCCCTTCCTGAGGTGAAATCGATTGGCAATGTAGACCAGATTTGTCACGACGCGGGGGTGGCCCTCTTCATCGCCGCCGGCCCGCTGGCCTCCGGCTTGAAGGATCTTCCGATGATGCGCCCGGCTCCGATCGATTCAGGACCGGCGCCGCCGGTGGCGTCGACGCCGCCGAAGTTGACGGATCTGGCCGCCCGTGCCGAAAAACTGGGGGTTTCGACGCCGCTTCGGCGGCAGTTGCTTGCATTGGCCGCCTCCGCCGCCGCGCCGCGCCCGCCCGACGCCGGGCCCGCCCTGACCGATGCGCTCGATCAGGCGATCGAGCTGGCGGACGGAATTGCCCACAATACGGCGCTCGACGTGGCGGCGCGTCCAAAGATGGAGACGCAACTCGCCGAAAGCCTTGCTCTTTTCTCCGACGTTCGGACGCGCGGAGCCGGCAGGGCCCGGCTGCAAACGCTCGGCCGCTATCATCAGACGCTCGAACGAATCCGCCGCCTGAAGCTCAACCCCGAATTGCAGGAACGGCTTGCGCCTGCGTTCCTCTGGATTCAGCAGAACCCCGACGCCGGCGGCAAGGTTTTTGAAACGATCGAGCGATACCTGGGTCTCTGCTCACGCTTTGACGGAAGGAAGGCGGCATCGTCGCTCGCGCCGAATCAGCGCAAGCTGGTCGACGACATGTCCCGCCAGTTTTCCGCGCATCGCAGCGCCTTTCTGGATATCGCGTCGCAACTTTCGGGCCCGGCGGTCCTGCGCCGACCGATTCGCTCGCGGCGCACGCCGGAGCGATGGCCGAAGCGATCGGCGCGATCGATTCCGTCGAGCGACTCCCGCGCGCCCTCCAGAGGTTGGCCGCCTACAAGCCGAAGCCGACCGGCGGGTTGGAGCGGCGCGCTGGGCAGGCGGTCACTTCCTTCGCCTCGGCCCAATTGTCGTCGCACGATGAGGCCGGCGGGGTTATCGCCGACATCGAAAAGCTTGCCACACTCGCGGAAGAGGCCGCGCCGATCGCCGGGGAAATTCCGGCCGCCACCGCGAAGACCTGGGCCGCCGGAAAGCTGGAGGCGTTCGATGCCCGGAGGAGCGCATTGATCAGCGAACTGGCGTCGCAACTGGCGGCGGGCCATGACATGGACAGCGGCAAGGTCGAGCAGCTCAAATCCGCCGCCAACCTGACCGCCGCCTTGCGCGACGCGGCTCTGACGGATGCGGTGATCCATCACGGCCAGAGCCTGAATCGGTGGGTGGATTGGCAGATCGACACCGAGCAATTGCGAAATTTGATTGCCCCCAGTCGCGACCTCACCGCCGCTGCGTTCGACGGTTTTGCGCAAGGGGACGCGCTGGCGCTATCGGAGTGGGCGCGAGTGCATCGGCGATTCGCGCCGATCATCGTTTTCATCAATAGTGTCGCTCCCTACATCGCCGCCTGCGATAAGCTGCCCGATGGCCTGCCATCCGAACTGGGGAAGCTTCTCACTCCGATGGAGAGCCAGCCGTTCGGACTCGAGCGGCGCACGAGCTTCATGCTCGCGTTGCGCTATCGCGCGATCCAGGCGAATGATGCGAACGCCGTTAAATCGCTGACCGATTCTCTCGCCGCCGATCTGAGGAACCAACTGCATCTGGGGGAGTAAAACTAATCGACCAGCGTCCACCTCACTCCGGCGCTTGGCTTGCGCTCCCAGTAGGGATGAAGCGTGAGTCCGTTCGACTTGGTGACGGCTTTGTCCGCACCGTAGTCGACGTTTGGACCTTTGTTGTTGCCGGCGCGAACGGCGAGTCCGAATGTGGTGCCCGCCTCGAATTTCAGGTTTTTCAGCTCTTCGCGCGGAATAGCCATTTCGTAGGTGTAGATATTGCCTTCGCAGCGAACCGCGTACTTCAGCGCCGGGGACGAGGCCCGTCGTGATTTTACCGTGCGGTTGATGCGGCCAGTCATTAATGCGGGGCACGCCGGGAGCGAGCAGACGCCACAATTCGCTGGCGCCGCCGGCACACGGATAAAGGGCATATTCGTAATCGGTGTCGGGAACGGCATGGAAGCCGTACGGAACGCGATCGGTATCAGGAGTCAGGTCATGCCAGTCCGGCGTTACGTCCAGGCCGATCTGCAGCCGATCGCGGCGGAAGTGAATGCTGCTCTCCGGCGGCTTGGAATAGACATACGGCACTTCGGCAAATGAATGCCCCGGATGTTTCTGGAGGAATTGTTTGAAAGGAGCGATCGAGTCATCGGCCGCCGAGTGGAAATAAGAATTTTCATCGCGACCGGCGATCGGCGGCAAATCGGTTTGCGGGGTCGGATCGTTTACCTTCGCCGCGACGTACAGGAAATTGTCATCCCAGGCCAATTTGAACTCGGCGAAATTGCCGTTCGGCTTTTGGTCCTTCAGATCGAGCCAGGGACGGCGCAGCATCTCCGAAATATCCACCTTCTGCTCTGTGCCCGCGATCATGACGCCGGGGATGTCTTTCCAATCGTCGAGATTGCCGTCAACCTTGATCGTGCGTTTCGGGACGATCGCCGTGTTCATGGTCTCCTGGTAATCAGCACTGCCGGCGTCAGAAGTAAAATGAAATGCAACCGGGTAAGCATTGGCGCTATTTGATGTTGCCGACTTGATTGGGATCGAGAAGACTTTGGTTTCTCCCGCTTTCAACGAGACATCAATGTCGCTGCCTCCAAGGAGGATCTCCTTCGGAGGGCTCACATTCAGCTTTCCAGCAATCGCGCGATTGATGCAATTATGAATCGCGACATCCAGGGTCACATTTGAAGCCGTCAGCGCCTTGCTGAAATCGTGAGGAAGAATTTCAACAGGACGCTTGCCGTCGATCCGGGCCGACTCAAGTCGAGTCGACGCTTTTGCCGGGCCCTGGGCGCACTTGATGTATGTCGGTGCGATATTCAATGGGAGGCTGACGCTTGCCTCGCCGACGTGAGAGGGATTGCCGGCCAGATCGAAGAACCGCAAAAGGCCGTCGGCATTGTCGATCGTGATCGTCCCGCCGGGTGCACTGTCAACCTGCGCCCAGAGGCGATCGCGCGGGCTGTCGCCGCCGATCGTCACCAATTGGCCGAACATGATCAGGAGCGCGTCTTTGTCATTATCTTTTCCGAATTGGAAAACCCAGGGGAGATGGTCTTTGAAAACGACGCGCTCGAAAGGCTTCGTTGTCACGAACGAATTCAGCGCCGCCGTCGCCGTTACGGCGGGCGTCGGAATGAAATAGCGATCGTCGGTTCCGGGCAATTGGTCGAACAGCACGCGCGGATGCCAGGGTGAAAGTCTTCCTTGTCCGCACGCGAGAAACTGGGCGACGCCCTGCGGAAGAAGATACTCGCTGTTGACGAACCAGGTTTCCGTTTCGACCGACACTTTCCCGTGCGCTTTGGCTACGAGCGGACCGTAGCACATCGATGGCGTCACGTAATGATCGGTAAAGACATCCAGGTATTTATCGAATTCGTTCGAGCCGTCGGGGAAGAGCTTGTCCTCGGTGTTCATGATCGAAGAGGCGGCGCAGATCTTAATGCGGGGATCGACGGCCCGGGCGGACTCGGCGATTATTTTTTGCATCTTGCGGTATTCGAGCATGTCGCGCCCCCACCCGCTGATTCCGCCTCCTTCCCACGGCTCGTTGTAATTTTCAAAACCCCATAAGGCGCCCTTTCCGTCCTTCCAGTAGCGGCGCGCATATTCGGTGATCCATTTTCCCCATCGCGGATAAAGCTTTGGATCGCAGACCCAATCGGCGTGGCCCCAATAGGGACTGAAATCCCAGTTAGCGTCAACCGCCGCCGGAGTCTGATCCGGGTCGAACGGCCACATCCACCCCGAGCCGCCGCCGAGGGTAACCATGAGCTGGACGCGATGGCGGCCTGCGGTGTCAAAGAGTTGATCCGTTCGAGACCAATCCGTCTTACCGTCCTTGCTTTCCGTCCATCCCTGTTCGAGGCGCATTCCATGGATGCCCATTCGCTCGTAGGCGGCCGCCCGCTGATCGAATAATTCCGGCTTATCGAACATGCCGAACTCGCCGAAGATCGGCGTGTTCTCCAGCGTGCCCCCTTCGTGTGGCTTGGGGACCCGGGCCACTGTGGCGAGGAATTTGCGGGAGTCGCCATTCACGAGAAGAAGGGCGTAAGTTCCGAATCGGTTTGGCACTGGAAGATTCGCGATCGTCTGTGGATTGCCATCGAAGACAGGGGTGATCGGATGAAGGGCCGGCTTACCCTCGATGCCGAGCAGGGGGGCATGCCCACCGGTATCGGAAAATCCTTCCATGTCGTCAATCTTCTTGTCCGGATCGCGGGTGGTGATGGCCTGGATTTCAATCGCCCAGTTGCCGGACGCCTGAGCTGATTTGGCGAAGATGAGCTTTACGTCCACCTGCTCATCGTCGTAGAAAATCTGCTGCGGGGCGTTGCTGCCGGCAAAACGCGTTTTCAAGTCTGGAGGGGCGCAGCGAAGGACCGTGAAATTATCCTTGAGGAGCATCGGGTGATCGGCCCGCAATAGCGCGGCGGCGCAGAAAACTGTTCCCATCACGATCAGCGATGCAATTCGGGGCATCAAACACTCCAATGCAAGAAAGCAAGGACGAAGAAGATTTCGTTGTCTGGTTGGTACTGCCTCAACCGAGTGCCTGTTTAGTAGCGGTCAGAGTGCAACGACCGGCGTGCTCGCACGCCGGGTTTCCTGATTCCTGCGATGTGTGAACCCGGCGTGTAAACACGCCGGGAGTTGGGGGACATTTGTCTCACTCCCGTCCCTTCGCTATAACGCGCCTAAAGTTTCTCATCCGGCACGGAGGTTCGATTTGGCTTCAGGCGGCTTCGTTCATCTGCACGTTCACACGCATTACTCGCTGCTCGACGGCGCATGCAAAATCCCCGAGCTGGTCGGGCGCTGCAAGGCATTGGGCATGGACAGCATCGCCATCACCGATCACGGGTGCATGTTTGGCGTGATCGAGTTTTTCAACGAGTGCAAGAAACAAGGGATCAAGCCGATCCTCGGAATGGAAGCGTATATGGCCCCCGGCGATCGGCGCGAAAGATCGACGCCGACCGGTAATGCCGGGGACGCGGCTTTTCATCTGCTCCTGCTGGCCGAAAATCTTCAGGGGTACCAGAACCTGCTCAAGCTCTCGACGACGGCCTATCGCGAAGGGTTTTACTACAAGCCGCGGATCGATAAGGAAGTATTGCGGGAGTTCAGCAAGGGTTTGATCGCGACGAGCGCCTGCCTGGGCGGCGAAATTCCATCGGCCTTCATGAAGCGAGACGCCAGGGCCGCAAAGCATATCGCCGAGACCTATCTGGAGATTTTTGGGCCGGACCGATTCTTTATCGAAGTGCAGAAGCACGTTGAGGAGCAGGACAAAGTCAATCCGGAGCTGGCCGAACTGGCAAAACGGATGGGGTGCGGGCTGGTCGCCACCAACGACGTTCATTTCCTCGAGAAAGAGGATCATCGCGCCCACGACGTCCTCTGCTGCATCAGCATGGGCAGGCTGGTAAACGATGAAGGGCGACTGAAGTATCCCACGGAACTCTATCTGAAAAGTCCGGATGAGATGCGGGAAGCGCTCGGCTCATACGACGGCGCGATCGACAACACGGTGCGGATCGCATCGATGTGCGATTTGGAGTTGGATTTCTCCAAAAGGCACTCGCCGGTCTATCGGGTTCCCAGGGAGAAACTTAGAACGGTAGAAAGTGGCACGGGTTTTCAACCCGTGTCTTCATCCGCGGAAAATCACGGGTTGGAAACCCGTGCCACCGAGATGGCGGACGACGAGCGGTATATCCGCCAGCTCTGCGAGGACGGACTGATCTGGCGTTATGGAACAAAAGACGTGTCGCCGGACATCCGCAAGCGCCTGGAATACGAGCTCTCGGTCATCGTCAAGAAAAACTTCTGCTCGTACTTCCTGATCGTCTGGGATTTCTGCAATTTCGCCCGCGACAACGGCATTCCCGTCGGAGCCAGAGGATCCGGCGTCGGAACGATGGTTGGATATCTGCTCGGCCTCTGCAACGTCGATCCGATCAAATACAACCTGCTGTTCGAGCGGTTCATGGATCCGAACCGGAGCGAAATGCCGGATATCGATATCGATATCTGCCAGGACGGCCGGCAGAAAATCATCGAATATGTCCGCAACAAATACGGGCATGTCGCGCAGATCATCACCTTCGGCACACTGGCGGCCCGGGCTGTGTGCAAAGACGTTGGGCGGGTTCTTGGCGTGCCGCTTCAGCTTACGGACCAGATCACCAAACTGATCCCCGGCGTGCCGGGAATGAAGCTTAAAAAAGCATTGGACCAGTCGCCGGAATTGTCCGAGCTGTACAAGACCAATACGCAGGTCCGGCAGGTGATCGACATCGGGCAGAAGCTCGAAGGCCTTTCGCGCAATGCCGGCTGCCACGCCGCCGGCGTGATCATCGCGGATCAGCCGCTGGAGAATTTCGCGCCGCTCTACCGCGACAGCGACGGAAATATCCTCACGCAATTTGAAGGCCCGATTGCCGAAAAAGTCGGCCTGCTGAAGATGGATTTTCTCGGCCTGCGAACGCTCTCGACCCTCACGCGCTCGATCGAGCTTGAATTTCAGACGCGCGAGCAGCGCGCATCCAGGTGGGTGGCGAACCAGACGCCGCCGCCGCTGGACGAACGCGGGCATATCGACATCGAGAAGATCGACCTCGCTGACAAAAGCGTCCTGGCTCTTTTCTGCCGCGGCGAAACCAAGGGCATTTTCCAGTTTGAATCCGGCGGAATGCAGGACCTGCTGATGAAGATGCAGCCGGACCGGCTTGAAGATCTGATCGCAGCCAATGCGCTCTATCGCCCGGGTCCGATGGAACTGATCCCGCTTTACTGCAATCGCAAGCACGGCCGCGAAAAGGTTCCGGCGATTCACCCGATCATGGACGCCATCCTGGAGGAGACCTACGGCATCATGGTCTACCAGGAACAGGTGATGCAGATATTTAATCAGCTCGGCGGGATCGAGCTGAGCGCCGCATATAAACTGATCAAAGCGATCAGCAAAAAAACGTCGGATGTGATCGCGAAGTTCAAGCCAGATTTTCTCAAAGGGGCGCAGGACAAGGGAGTCGACAAACGGCAGGCGGAAGAGATTTTCGAGCTCATCCTGAAATTCGGCGGATACGGATTCAATAAATCGCACAGCACCCGATATGCCATCATCGCGTTTCAGACGGCCTATATGAAGACGTATCACCCCGTCGAATACATGGCCGCTGTGCTCACCTTCGAAATGGGTTCGACGGAAAAAGTCGTCGAATACATCGAAGAATGCCGGCGGCTGACGCTTCCCGACGGCAGCCGGGGAATCAAGGTGCTTCCGCCCGATGTGAATTTGTCCGACAAGGACTTCACCCCGATCTACGAACAGGCCCAGACGCCGGTGCAAAAGAAACGGAAATCGGCCGCGCCACCAAAGAAGTCGGCCGGCGTTATCCGATTCGGCCTTGTAGCGGTGCGCGGCGTGGGTGAAAAGGCAGTTGAAGCGGTCATCGAACGCCGGCATGAAGGTGGCGCGTTCAAGGGGCTCTACGACTTCGTCGATCGCGTCGACATGCGCCAGATCACCCGATCCTGTATCGAGGCGCTGATCAAGTGCGGCGCGTTCTCATCGCTGGGTGCAAAGCGTGCGCAGCTCCTGCAAATACTGGATCGGGCCGTCGAGATGGCGAATCAGGCGCAGCTTGATCGACGCTCGGGGCAGTTGAACATGTTTGCGGCCGCCAGCCCGACAACGGCAACCCGTTCCCAGGCCGATCCTCTTCCCGACATCGATGAGCTCCCCGACGCCGAGCTGCTGAAATTCGAGAAGGAGTTGCTTGGTTTCTACATCAGCAGCCATCCTCTCACGGAGCATCAATCGGCGCTCGAGCATTTTTCGACCGCTTCCACGCGCGAGGCGATGAGTTGCTCGGAAGGAACGGAAGTGACGATCGGGGGAATGATCAACCGCGTGAAAAAGAGCGTTACCAAGAACGGCCGGTCCGCGGGAATGACCATGGCGATGATCACGCTGGAGGATCTGGAGGGCCAGATTGATGGCGTGCTCTTCGCGGAAACGTTCGCCGACGTCTGCAAAAAATATCCCGATGCGGTGGCAGTCGAATCGATCGTTTTCCTTCGCGGCAAGATCGACAAACGGCGTGAGACGCCGAGTATCGTCGTCAATGACGTGATTCCGGTGGCCGACGCCGTCGGGAAGTTGACGACGGCGGTTGCCATTCGCCTCGATCCGCTTCGCCATGCCCCGGATGTGGCGATGGAGCTGGAACAATTGCTGAAGCGCCATAAGGGAAACACGGAAGTTTACCTGCAAGTCGCGACCCGGCCGGATCAACGCGTCGTGATGCGGCTCGATCGCGATCGATGGGTCCGGCCCACTGCGCGCGCTCATCGATGAAATGGAACAACTTCTCGGCGCCGGCTCCGTTCAACTGGCCGGCCTCGGGACGCGCCGGCGAAAGAAGCCGCCTACGACTCAACAACCCCTGTTTTCCGAACAGGCGGCTGCCACGGAATCGCAGGCGCTCGATGACGTGTCGCCTCCAGTCGATGCAATTCTGGACGCCGAAATCGAGGCGGCGGAACTTCAAAACGGATGACCCTTGCGGATATCACTTCTTATCATTGTCGCGATCGGTTCGCTCATTCCACCCCCCGTTGCACGGGCCGATACGGTAACTGCGGAGCCGGGCGTCACCGCAACGTTTGAATCGCTTTCGGCGAATCCCGCTTCCAAGCCGGCATTTTCCGACATGCGGGTCAATCGGCTTTTCGCCCTGTACGTCGCTCATGGCGCCGCGCCGACGCCGTTCATAGCGGCCGGACCGTTCAGAGCTACCTTTGAAGGGGATCTGACGCTTCGCCTGCGCGAGTTTCTCAGTTTCTCGGCACAGGGCCGGGGCAAACTGTCGCTTTCGATCAACGGCAAGCCGGTTCTGAACGTGGCCGGCGATTCGTTTTCCAGCCAGCCGACAGAAGCGCTCCGACTCAACAAGGGAAAGAACCATTTCGTCGCCGTGTATGAAAGTCCGCAGAGCGGCGATTCGGAGTTTCGCATCTTGTGGTCTTCGCGCACTTTCAAGCCCGAGCCGATTCCGCCCAGCGCTCTTTCACACGATTCCGCGGCGACCCCTGTTCGCGAAAGCGAGCAAATTCGAGAGGGCCGATTCCTTCTGGGAGAATTTCGCTGCACGAAATGTCATGCGACGAGAGCCGCAGGTGAAATCAGCGCCATGCCGGAGTTGACGCAGGATGCCCCGTCATTTGACGGTATCGGAGCCCGTCTGCGCCCGCATGGATGGCGGCCTGGATCAACAATCCGCGATCACTTCGGCGCGACGCACACATGCCGCGACTGTTTAAGGGCGCCCGCGAACATGAAATCGGTCAGGACGCATCGGATCTGGCCGCCTTTTTGGCTTTCATGGGGCCCCACCTGACCGGAGTCGATACAAAACAGGATCCAGCGAAGGTCGCCGTTGGCGGGAGACTTTTTTCGCAACTCGATTGCGTTGCCTGTCACACCCTGCCAGATGCGGACACATCTCAGTCCGGCACTTCCGAAGAATTGCGCGTTTCGCTGAAATATGTGAAGGAGAAGTTTCAGGTTGGCGCTCTTCGGCAGTTTCTCCTGGATCCGGCAGCGCATTATGCCTGGAACCCGATGCCGAATTTTCATCTCTCCGCCGACGAAGCGGACAGCATCTCGGCATTTTTGCTTTCGTTTGAAGGTGCGAAGGTCGACGCCGCGCCTCCGGGGAACCCCGAACACGGGAAGACACTCGCCCAAAGCGCCGGCTGCCTGAATTGCCATTCCGTCAAAAAAGATCGAAGTGCGCTGAGTGCGCCTCCACTTGATGATATTCGAGGGGAAAAGTGGACCGGTGGTTGCCTGGCGGCTGACGCACCTGCAAGGAAAAACGCACCTGAATTCGGACTTTCGCCCGCCCAAAGCGACGCCCTCCGGGCCTTTGCTGCAACCGATCGGTCATCACTCGAGCAGGATGCCGCGGCGGAATTTGCGACGCGGCAGATGCATCTACTCCGATGCACGGCCTGTCACGCACGCGATGGAGCCGAATCGCTCCTCGGTACAACCTACGATGCGGAGGCGACCAGCCTGCGGAATCAATTTCCTCCTTCCGACGTGCCCAATGAGCCGATGGCCGCCGATCAGCGTGCCCCGTTGCTGACCTGGGCCGGAGAGAAGCTCCGGCCGCAATGGACGGCGGCTTTCATCGAAGGGAAGCTCGACTACAAACCACGACCGTTTATCCGCGCGAATGCCGTCCTTCGGGGTCAGGGCTCCGCTTCTTTCCGCGGGCCTGGCGGCACAGCATGGGTACGGTCCGATCGCTCCTGATTATCCGGCAGCGGATGCTGCTCTTGCTGCAATCGGACAGAAGCTTTGCGGAACCACGCCAAACGAGAGCTTCAGTTGCGTTCAGTGTCATTCGGTTGCGACGCAACCGCCCAAAGCGCCATTTGAAGTGCCCTCCATCAATTTCATGTATGTAGCCGAGCGATTGCGCAAGGAGTATTACCAGCGCTGGATTCACGATCCGCTGCGCGTCGATCCCAACACAAAAATGCCCCGATTCGATGACGCCGACGACAAAACCGGAATTCGCGATGTTTTTGACGGGGACGTGCCGAAGCAATATGAGGCGATCTGGCAGTATTTTCTCGAAGGAAGAAAGATCCAGGCGCCACCTTAAGGCGCCGATTCTTCTGCTTTAGCCGTGGGCGCCCACGCCGCGTCCACCTGCGGTGGCATGTCTTCAACATAGCGGTCGAGATCGCTGTCGCGCTGATTATTTGTCCGCGTTCCGAATGTCGAAGATAATGCGTGCGTTTCGGAAGAGAGCGGCTGCCACTTCTCCTGCTCGGCGGAGGAGCATTGTTGATTCGCCGAGCGCGATCGCCGATCGCAATGAGCGTGGAATCTACGCTTCCTCCGGCGGTTCCTCATAAGCCTTCTGTAGCTTGATCCAATACTTGGGCGACGTCCCCAGCGCTTTGGCCAGCTCTTTGGCGGTTTCCTCCGTGATCCTTTTTCTCCCGCTTACGATCTTGGTGACGGTCAGCGGCGGCCGCCCCATGATTTTAGATAGATAGCGCTGGCTCCATTTGCGCTTGCTGAGCTTTTTCTCGATATAGACGCCGGGAGAGTCAGGCAGGCGTTGGGGAGGAGCTTTGGCCATTGGGTGGATTGTATCGTCGCGGGTAAAATCCCAAAGCTCAAGCATGTCCGCGGGACATCAGCCACAACCGCCCTTCGCGCCGGACGAACCGATATCCCATCGCACGATAGAAGCCGACCGCCCGTTGATTCGTTGGCGACACATGCAAATCGATACGTTTCGCTTCCCAACTTTGGAAATATCGGTCGGCGTATTGATGCATGAGTCGGCCAAATCCCTGGCCGCGGAAGGATTCGCGGACGTGATAGAGATTGATATAGCCGGCGCTCATTCCATACGGGACCTGGAGTTGCAGCTCCCCGATGCATTGGTCCTCCTGGAAGGCCAGGACGAATCCGTCGGGAAATTCTTCGACTTTTTCGCGCAGCCAGCGGAGATATCGATGCCGCGGAGCGAGGCTGCGGTCGTTGCCGAAACTGGCGATGCAGGCGTCGCGCTGATTCTTCCAGCAGCATTGCGCATCGGCGTCGGCGTCGATCGTGCGGTAAGTCAGGAGCGGGGTCGTGAGCATGCGGGATAATAGCACGCCTTGATGGTGAATTGCGTGCCAGTTCGTTCATGGCGCGGCCCAGTCTGGGCTTTAGTCGCGATCGTTGCTCAATCGCAAAGCTGGAACAGAAGTCAAACAGGGCGTACGGTGTCTGCGCGATCTCCTTGTGGGCAACCTCCTATGATGCAGCACGACCAACCCGTCGAAGCACCATCTGACCTCGATTCGCTTCTTTCGTCTGTCAGCGGCGAAGACATCTACTCGATTCGCACCCGTGCGCCGGACCCAGTGGCGCGCTCCCGCTCGACGAATCGATGCTGCGCAACTGGGCGAGCGGGGACCTGTTTGGGCTGAGCCAGGATGCGGGCATGGGATGGGAGCCGTCGCTTATCGGCCGGAAGGAATTTCTTCTGCTCAGCACTTCCGGCGGACTGCGCGCCGACGACGGCACCCCCATCGCGCTCGGCTATCACACCGGCCATTGGGAAGTCGGGCTGCTGATGCAGGCGGCGGCGCGCGAACTGAAGTCGATGGGGCATGTTCCCTTCGCCGCGTTCTGCACTGACCCGTGCGATGGAAGAACGCAGGGAACGACGGGAATGATGGACAGCCTTCCGTATCGGAACGATGCAGCGACGATCTTTCGCCGGCTCATCCGCTCCCTGCCACGGCGGCGTGGCGTGCTGGGCATTGCCACCTGCGACAAAGGACTGCCGGCGATGATGATGGCGCTGGCGGCCATGCGCGATCTGCCCTGCGTGCTGGTCCCGGGCGGCGTGTCGCTTCCGCCGGAAGAAGGGGAAGACGCGGGAAAGATTCAGACGATCGGCGTGCGCTTTGCGCATGGTAAAATTTCGTTGAAGGAAGCCGCCGAGCTGGGGTGCCGGGCGTGCGCGTCGCCGGGCGGGGGATGCCAGTTTTTGGGGACCGCGGCGACAAGCCAGGTGGTGGGCGAGGCGCTGGGGCTTTCGCTGACGCATTCGGCGCTCGCTCCATCGGGACAGCCGATCTGGCTCGACATGGCCGTTCGCTCGGCGCGGTGCTGGTCCGGCTCGAAGCGGCACGGATGACTACGTCGCGCATCGTCAATTCCGATGCGCTGCATAACGCGATGGTGACGCACGCCGCGTTTGGGGGATCGACCAATTTGCTGTTGCATATTCCCGCCATTGCTCATGCGGCGGGACTGCCGCGGCCAACCGTCGACGACTGGATCGAAGTGAATCGAAAAGTGCCGCGGCTCGTCGATGCTTTGCCCAATGGGCCGGTCGGGCATACGACGGTGCGGGTTTTCCTGGCCGGCGGAGTGCCGGAAGTAATGCTTCATCTGCGATCGATGGGCCTCCTGCGCGAGGGATGTCTCACCGTGTCCGGCGAAACACTCGGGGCGTCGCTCGATTGGTGGGAACGATCGGAGCGGCGCAAACGAGTGCGGGCGCGCCTATTCGAGATGGATGGCGTCGATCCCGACGACGTCATCATGTCGCCGGCGGAAGCCGTGCGGCGCGGTCTTACCAGCACGGTCACGTTTCCGCGCGGAAACCTCGCGCCGCAAGGCGCTGTCATTAAGAGCACTTCGATCGATCCATCGGTCGTCGATGCCGACGGGGTTTATCGTCACACCGGCCCGGCCCGGGTCTTCATTACCGAGCGCTCAGCGGTAGCCGCGATCAAGTCCGGCGCCATTCGCGCCGGGGATGTGATCGTGCTGATCTGCCGCGGGCCGATGGGAGCGGGGATGGAGGAGATTTACCAGGTGACCAGCGCGCTCAAGCACCTGGATTTCGGCAAGCACGTCGCGGTGGTCACCGATGCCCGATTCTCCGGCGTATCAACCGGAGCATGCATCGGACATGTTGGCCCCGAAGCGCTTGCCGGCGGGCCGATCGGAAAATTGCTCGAGGGGGACATGATTCGAGTCGTAATCGATCAACGAAAGCTGGAAGGTTCTATCGATTTGGTTGGCGCGGAGGGAACGGTGCATGACGAAGGATGGGGAAGCCAAATGCTGGCCCAGCGCGCTCCGCGTTCCGATTTGGCGCCGGACCCGCAGCTTCCCGACGACACCCGGCTATGGGCCGCACTGCAAAACGCCAGCGGCGGGACCTGGGGAGGATGCGTTTACGACGCCGATCGGATCATCGAGCTGCTGTAGGGCGGGCTCGGCCGGCTCGGCCCACTGTCTCCTTCTTACTCCTACTCCTACTCGTACTCGATCTTATTCGAATGAGGACCGAGCAGGAGTAGGAGTAAGAAGTCGAAAGGCTGGAGATCAGCCCGATTATCGCGAGCTTCCTGAAATCTGTGCTGCCAGGTTCTTGATTGCATGACCGAGATGGCCATAGACCGCCGGCAGGAAGATTAGGCAAATCAAACCGATCACCAGCGCGTATTTCCCGGCGTAGTAAAGCCTTCGATTCATCGCCTTCAGTTTCTGGAAAAAGTTCTTGAGCATGTAGATGTAGGCTGAGATGTGATTCAAAACGCCGACTTTTTCCGTGTCGGTGTTCTGCGATTCGGTGATCTTCACGATGTGATTCGTCACGAATCGATTGATGGCGCGAACGATTGGCGTGCGCATCGGGCGAGCCACGTCGCAGAAGAGGATCAGCCGGGTTTCATCCGTCTCGTTGTTGACGCTGTGGATAAACGTCTCGTCGAACAGGATGTCCTGTCCGTCGCGCCAGGCATAAGGCGTTCCATCGATATAAATGCGGCATAGATCCGAATTGGGCGTCATCAGTCCCAGGTGATAGCGAAGGGAGCCGGCAAACGGATCGCGATGCTCGCCCAGCTTGCTGCGTGGCGAGAGGAGCGCAAAGAGAGCGGCGTTGATCGTCGGAATCGATTTCACCAGCTCGACCGTCTTAGGGCACAACTCCATCGCCGAGGGGTGAACGTCTCCGTACCACTTCAGGTAGAAGCGCTTCCAGCCGCGCTTGAAGAAGGTATTGAACGCCAGGTCGTTGTGCTTTTCCGATTTCTGGATGTGTCCCGCGTCGTAGAGGCGTTTGGCTTCGTCGCGGATCATCTCCCAGTTTTCGCGAACTTTCAGCAGCTCCGGGAATTGATTGACGTCCTGTACCGGCTTATTGGGGACGGCGGAAAAGAGGTACATCAAGGCGTTGTACGGAGCCATCAGCGTCGAATGATCCGTGAGTTGGCGCGTAAACTTGTGCCGCACCTTTCCCCGGAAATGCACGAAGAGTGCAGACGCGATGAAGATGAAGACGATCGACAGTTTCAGAAACAGCATTAGAACCGGGTGCATGGCAGTTATTATCGGCCGAAGAGGGGTCCGACGGCTAATCCTCCTGATGAAATTGTCATTGTAGGGCCTGAATCGTCAAGTGATCGCGCCGTCGGTTTTCGGTTTGGCCACGGCCGGTCGCCATCGCGAACAACGAACCAAAGGGCTGCTTCAACTCTTGTGGGCGCTCGTCATTATGACGCGGCGCTCTTCTTATAACCCCACCAACTTTCTGCGGAACGGCGCATCTAGTTCTACGTTGCTGATGTGCGATGGGGCAACGTTCGGGAGTGCGACATGGAAACCCGCAAAACCCGCTACCTGCTTCCCTGGATTGTGGCGCTTGGATACCTGATTGTCTGTGGAATCCTGTACAGCCTCGAGATGCAATGAACAAAACGACATAAAAACGACGCCGGCGAGGAACAGCCGCAATCCGGCGTTCGTCACGATTCCCTCCCTCCCTGAGCCCCCAACGTCTTCCCCGCGTTGGGGGCCTTTTTTTACCCCGTTTGCGTTCGTAACCCTTGGAGCAGATTCGACTTGACCATGCCGAAAATGATGAATATTGCATTTGTACTGGACTAACGCTGTGCTAGCCACTTACGCCGCTTCGAATGCGAGCCTGTTATCGGGTAAAGTGCGTGAGGTACGAGGGATCATTCGATGGTCAACGTGGCGGTCATTGGCAGCGGATACTGGGGCGTGAACTACGTTCGCGTTTTCAGCGAACTGCCCGGCTCAAAGGTCGTCGCGGTCTGCGACGCCAGCGAAGATCGCCTCCGAGTGGTGCGCGAGCGATTCCCGCTCGTCAGCACCACGTTGCGCCTGGACGACATTCTCGAAAACAAATGGATCGATGCCGTGGTGATCGCGACGCCGGCAGCGACGCATTTTGCAATTGCCAATCGTTGCCTGCTGGCGGGCAAGCACATTCTGGTCGAGAAGCCGATGACAACGACCGTCGAGGAGGCGGAGCGCCTGGTCGGATTGGTGCGACAGGCCGGCCGCGTACTAATGGTGGGCCATACCTTCCTCTACAATCCGGGAGTCCTCAAGGTAAAGCAGCTTATGGGGGAGGAAAATTTCGGCCGCGTCTATTACATGCATGCGACGCGGACCAACATGGGGCCGATCCGCCAGGATGTGAACGCATTGTGGGATCTGGCGGCGCACGACGTGGCGATTTTCAACTACCTGCTCGAAGGGCGGCCCAAATGGCTCAGCGCCGTCGGCGCGGGCGTTCTGGGAAACAGCCGGGAAGATGTTGGCTTCATCACGCTCAGCTACGGAGAAGGGATACTGGCCAATATCCATACAAGCTGGGTCGATCCGAACAAGACGCGAGAAGTGGTCGTCGTGAGCAGCCGCCGGCGAATCGTCTTTGACGACCTGAATAATTCCGAGCGGGTACGCATTTTCGAAAAGGGCGTTGCGCCCGTCGGAACCGAAAGCAGACAGCTTTGGCGAATTTCGGCTCCTGGTGCGCGACGGGGACATCATCAGTCCGCGGATTGAGACGAGCGAGCCCCTGAAAACGCTTGCCATCGAATTTCTCGACTGCGTCTCTCACGACCGCCAGCCATTGAGCGACGCCGCCTGCGGGTTGGCGGTGGTGCGCGTCATGGCGGCGATCGATCGCTCGCTGGCCCTTCAACGGCGCGCCGGTGGAGGTCGGATGAGTTCCTCCACTTCGGCGCAGCCGCCCGATGCGAAAGCCGACGAGTTCCTGTTCGTTCTCGGGAAATCCTGCCGGATCGACCGCGGCGTTGTGCTGGGTTATCGCACCGGCCGGCCGATCGGAACGATCACGCCGCTCATGCTTGGCGATGAATCGGTCGTCCGCACCGGCTCCGTTCTCTATGCGGCCACGACGATCGGGAAGAAGCTCGAAACAGGCCATAATGTCGTCATCCGCGAGCAAAACATGATCGGCGAGGCGCTTTCCGTCTGGAACAATACGGTCATCGATTACGGCTGCGTGATCGGCAATCACGTGCGTATTCACAGCAACTGCTATATCGCGCAATTCACAACGATCGAGGACGACGTTTTCATCGCCCCCGGAACCAGCACCGCCAACGATCCTCATCCCGTCTGCACCCTCTGCATGCGCGGACCAACGCTGAAAAAGGGGTGTCGCATCGGCGTGAACGTCACGCTTCTGCCGCATGTCGTGATTGGAGAAGGGGCGGTGATCGGAGCGGGAAGCGTGGTAACGCGCGATGTTCCGCCGTTCACGCTGGCTTACGGGAATCCCGCCCGTGCCCGCAAGCCAATCGATTCGTTAAACTGTCAGTTTCACCTGACCGTACCGTATATTGGCGGTAAAGATCCACGAACGCGCGAGATTGAGAATCCGGACGCCGAGAGGGCGTTGCGCGAAAGGCTACGCGTTCAAGCGGAAGAGATGGGGGCCAATTGACGAAACACGGTGAGGATATTCCTGCCCCCTCTCCCAGTACTCTGGGAGAGGGTTGGGGTGAGGGCAGTTCTCGACGAACTTCTCGTTTCGCCCTCACCCCCGCCCTCTCCCAGAGTACTGGGAGAGGGGGAACGACCTGGCCGGCGACGGAGATGCGCGAGGAGTCGGAACAATGACACTGGCCAATGACCTCACCGCTATCGATCCCGGCACCGACGATCGTACGATCAACGAGGCCGGTGCAGGCGCGGCGGCCAATGCGCCGACTCAGGTCACCCGGGTGCTGGTTACCTCGTTCGCTTACAACGAAGGGGTCAAGATTCAGGCGACGGTCGATCGCACGCTTGCGGCGCTCAAGCGGATTCGCGCCAAATCGCCCGCGCCTTCACCGATCCAGTTCGACCTGCTGGTCATGGATGACGGCTCAACTGATGGATCGCTCGATTCGATCCGCGCCCTGGGCGTGCGCGTCGTTTCCAGCGCTTTCAATCGCGGCATCGGCGCTGCAATGAAGGAATCGTTCCAGCTCGCGATCGACGGCGGGTACGACGTCATCATCATCATGGCGGGAAACAACAAGGACGATCCCGAGGAGATCGGGAAATTGCTCGATCCGATCGTGCGCCAGGGATTCGATTTCGTTCAGGGATCGCGCTGGATGACCGGAGGCGGACACGGTCGCATGCCGCTCTATCGTCGCGCCGCGACCCGGCTTCATCCGTTTCTCTTCTCGATCGCAACGCGAAAATGGGTCACGGAAAGCACGAATGGATTCCGCGCCGTTCGAACACGACTGCTGAAGGATAAGCGGATCAATTGGCGGCAGACTTGGCTCGACAAGTATGAGCTCGAGCCGTATCTGCTTTTTAAGGCGATCAGGCTTGGGTACCGGCACACGGAAGTTCCGGTCGTCAAAATCTATCCGCCGAAAAAACTCGGGTACACGAAGATGAAGCCGCTGACCGGCTGGTGGAGCATTCTCCGCCCGATTTTCTATCTTGGCCTGCGAATCAGGAAGTAAACAGCCCATGCAACCGTTAGCCGCGGAGACTGAAAACAAATCAAATCGACCAAACGTGATGAACGTCCCCTTTGTTGACCTCAAGTCGGATCAGAAGCCGATCCTCGACGAGGCGATGGCGGCCATGCGCCGCGTCATCGGAGAAACCGATTTTATCCTGGGCAAAGAGGTTGAGGCGCTCGAGCGGGAATTCGCGGCTTATTGCGGCGCGCGATACGCCGTCGGACTCGATACCGGCATCACCGCGCTGGAGTTTGCATTGCGGGCGCTCAACGTTGGGCCGGGGGATGAAGTCGTCACCGTCTCGCATACATTCATTGCGACGGTGTCGGCGATTTCATTCACGGGCGCAATGCCGGTTTTTGTCGACATCGACCCGCGAACGTACAACATGGATCCATCGCGACTGGCGGCGGCAATCACGCCACGCACGAAGGCAATCCTGCCGGTGCATTTGTACGGGCAGGCGGCGGAGATGAGCGAGATTCAAGCGATCGCCGACCGGCGTGGGATCCCCGTGATCGAGGATGCCTGTCAGGCGCATGGGGCGAGCTATCAGGGCCGTCGCGCCGGATCGATCGGCGTGGCGGCCGCTTTCAGTTTCTATCCGGCCAAAAACCTGGGCTGTTTCGGAGACGGCGGAATGCTCGTCACCAGCGACGAAGCGATCGCCTCATCGGCCCACATGCTCCGAAATTACGGCCAGCGCGAGAAATACCATCATGTCCGGCTGGCCTATAACCGCCGGCTCGACACGGTTCAGGCGGCGGTTCTGCGAGTGAAACTGCCCCATCTCGACGCCGCGAACGCGGCGCGGCAACGGGCGGCGGCGCTGTACGATCAATTCTTGTCTGATGTACCCGGCATCACGCGACCCCACGCCGCGCCTGATCGCACGCACATTTATCATCTTTATGTGATCGAGCTCGATCGGCGCGACGAGCTGGCCGCATTTCTCAAAACCCGCGGCATTTCTTGCGGACTGCATTATCCGATCCCCGTGCATCTCCAGGAGTGCTACGCCGGGCTGAAGGTGGCCGCTGGATCGCTACCGTTCACCGAACGGGCGGCGAAGCGCATTCTTTCGCTTCCAATGTTTCCAACGATCACCGAAGCGCAAATCAAACATGTTGTTCAGAGCATCGGAGCATTCGTCAACGGATGAGAAAGATCTCTCGCGTGTCGCCGGATTGCCGCGTAGATCCCCCTGGCGGCGACGCTGCCTCGCGGTCTTCTGGTGATCCCTCGGAGTTGGTGGCGCAAGCTCCTCTCATTTCCGGCGGGAAGCGTTTCTGCATCGTTGCCGTTCTGATCGCGAGCATGGTTGGGGTCGCGTTCCTGCCGGCCCCGTTCTTCGGCGGTAGCGTCCATTTCTGGCCGATACTGGCGGCCGGGCTGCTGACCCTCACCCTGATGAACGATCGCTGGCGTGGATTGATGGGGACTATCGTTCGGCACGCTGCGTCCCGATCCGCGCGGCACAGGAACGCAATCATCATCATCGCGGTTTCGATGGCGTATCTCCTATTTTCGGCCTACCAGCAGGGATTCACCTTCGATTTTGTGAGGTTGACGGATGAACACAGCTATTTGCTTCAAATGAAGATGCTGGAGCACGGCCGCCTCTGGTATCCGGCGATCGCGCCGCCATTGCGGATGTGCTTGACTCGTTTCAGATCCTGACGACCCCGAAATACGCTTCGATCTATTTTCCGGGTACGGCGCTTTTGTATCTTCCCGGCACCTGGCTTCACATCCCCTGGTGGCTCCAGACGGTTTTCACAACCGCCGCGGCCATTGGCCTGCTCTACCTGCTGATGGCAGAGTTGTTTGACGGCCTCCTCAGTCTTCTCACGCCGTTTCTGTGCCTCGGCGTAAGCCATTTGCGCGGCGCTTCGATCCTGCTCATTTCACAAGTTCCCATGTTTGCGATGGGCGCACTCTTGTTTCTCCTGTATGTGAAATGGCGCAAGGGCCGTTCGCTCGTCGTCTCCGCACTGATTGGATTAGTGGCCGGCTGGGCCGGGATCACGCGTCCCGCCGATGCATTGTGTGTGTGCGTGCCCATCGGTATTGGAATGTTGTTCGATCTGCGCGGCACCCCCATTGGGCGCGTCATCAAGACGATCGCGGTCATGCTTGCGGCTGCTTTGCCGTTTCTGGCATTGCAGGCCGTGCAGAACATCGGCATTACCGGGAAACTCAGCGAGTTCCCGAGCGATTACTATGTCGAGAAACAATATCCGGCGCCGATGCTCGGCTTTCGTTCGGTCGATCCGCGACACATTCCGCAATCGCCGCTGATCGAGAAACAAGTCGCCATGCGCGACCAGATTCTCCCCTCATATCTTCAGCATCGGATCAGTCGATCGTTTCTGGAATCACGGTCGTCCACGACGGTCCTTGGCACTCTGCCGAGCGCGTTGTTGCTAGTGCTGATTCCGGTCTCGCTTTACTCCCTTTGCCGCAATCCAGTGCGAATGAGCGTCGCTGCCTCGTTGTTGTTGTATCTCGTGTTTTACACTTTTTACGTCTTTTATTTTGGCCATTACTTATTCGTGATGCTGCCTGCCACGGTCATCCTTGTGCTTGGCGGCGTCGAGACCATCGCGCGCATCGCGGGCCCAAGCGGCTCGTTGTCCCGGCAGATGACCTATGCGTATCTCCTGCTGGCGGTCGGTCTTATTTCGCTCGCGTCGTTGGGCCAGCTCAATCCCGCCCGGGCGGACATTTACAATGGGATGGAACTGGAGAGGGCCGAACTGACCCTTCAATTGGACGTCACCGACCATCCGGCCGCCGTCCTGTTTCGATTTATTGATGGTGAGGACATTGACGGGCACCGGATCAACCCGCTGCTCGAGCCGGTTTACAATATCGAGGACGCGTGGCCGCTCGACGCCCAGGTCCTCCGGCTCCACGATCTGGGAGAGAAACAGGACTCGGCGATTTTCAGCTACTTTGCCCGGACGCAGCCGGATCGAGTCTTTTATCGATATGACCGCGCCAACTTTACGATGACTCGCCTGGCGCGGCGCGGGATCTGGCCCCCGCTCCGCGCGCCCCTGACCGCCCGCATTTCCCGAGTACACCTGGATGACCCAACGCCGGCGGTTTCAGGCCGGAAGTGTTGGTGATGCCATTGGCAGGCATCTGTCTACTCAGGCGGTGCGAACTCGGCCTCGCGGTGGAGTGCGCCGTCGCGTATTCGGCAAATCAATAGCGGCTTCAGATGCACGGGGAGCGTTCGGCTGTCGTACGCCTCGGCTTCCCGATTGATGATGAACACATCCCCCTCATGCGCGGTATCAATCGCTCCATTCAGGGAGTGACGGAGCGTCGCGAGATCATCGGCGCGGAAGCCTCCAACTCGAATCTCTCTGACCTGTCGCCGTGTGAACCAGGTGATTGCGTTGGCGCCGAAATGATAAATGCTGGTGGAGTCGTCTTCGCGATCGAACAGATAATCGCGCGGGTGCAACGGAAAATAGGGCCCGATCCAGATGATTGAGTTCCGGCCGGCCAGGCTGGCGGCCGTTTGACTGAACCGCTTTTCAACGTCATCGAAATAGATCGGATCGCGCAATCGACGGCATTCCTTGAATACTCCGACAAGCGGTGCGGTGAAGACGACGAGATCAATTGTAACCAGAATGACAATGCGCCGGTTCGGCAGGTTCGAAACGGTCCATTTCCTCAGGAAATCCAATGCGACGCCGGCGAAAAAATAGATCGGCGGCAATGCCGGAAAAAGAAAACGGGCTTCGCGATGTTTGAAAGCCAGCGTCTGAACTCCGAAAAAGAAAAAGATCCAGAGAAAGCAGAACATGGCGCCACGCCGTTTTTCCAGGAGACCCGCGATCATTCCGACGATCGACAGCGCGACGACCGGAAGCGTCGAAGCTTTGGCGATGAATCGGAAATTCTTGAAGACGCCTTCGTCCCTCCACCTTCCAACCTGAGCCAGATGATCGCGGATATCGTCCAGCAGAACGCCAGGTGAAGTCATCGCGGAACTCAGGCCAACGCGCGGATAAGCGATCATCGGCGCGAGAAAGAAGATGAACGATGGGAGCAGGAGCAGCGCCGCGGTTCTCCAAAGGTATTCCCCCCAAGTCCCTGGCTTATCGAACGCGTAGCCGATTTCCGCCGCCAGAAAGAAACCGAAGATGAGCGGCAAGAGGTTCTGCCGCGTCGTAATTGTCATTCCAGCGAATACCCCGGCGATGAGATAGCACAGTCGGCTCTGTCGATGCGACGCCATCAGATAGGCATAGAAACTTGCGACCAGAAAAAAGGTCGCGGCAATGTCCTCTTTTGTGGTCGGAGCGTAATGGACAAGAAGGGGGCTGAAGGTCATGAGGAGCGTGGCAACCAAAGCCACGGATCGCTCAAGAAAAAGCTCAAACAGCCGGTGGGAAATCAAAAGAAGGGCGACCCACAAGGCGATCGCTGTCAGATGCGATGCCCTAAACACGAAGTCGTACGATCCGACTCCCGAATTGAGGGCAAACCACGGCGAAAGCAACATCGGCATGCCGAGCGAGCGCCACGCTGCGCCAGTCATACAGATAGCGGGTCGCAATACACCTGGCATTGAGAAGGATGTCGAAGCTGTCGAAATAATCGATGCGCAGCCGCCAGGCGACGACCGTGATATAGATCGCCAAAAGGCATGCGAGTGCTATCCCAATTGCGCCAATCCATCGATCTTCGGGCAATCGAACTTTGATGGGCGATGGTCGCTGGAAAATATTCAATGTCCGTTTCGATACGTTGAACGTTTGATTTCCCGCTTTGCCAAAAAAGATGTACGTCGAACGCGGACCGATTTGCAAATTAGGTCGTGGGCGTCGCGGCCCTCAGCATCGCCCACTGATAAAAGATCGAATAACCACCCAGGGCGATCGCCAGGAGCGAAAGGATCGGTGTAAAGCCAAAATTCAGAAGTTTCACACAGACAAATCCATTGTAGATCACGACGCTGAACATGATCGCCAGCGAAAAGATGATCCAGGCGCGCCGCCTGCTCGTTGTCTTGAACGAAGCAACCAGACAGACGACGTCGATGAGAAGGGCAACGCCCATGAGGAAGATCGCCGAATCGGAGAAAGCGGTTCCTCCTTCCAGATCCCAGTAGCCGACTTCGGTGCCCGCAAGCGGACCGGTCTGCCAGATCACCTGCGTGTGAAAGGGTTGATGGCTCAATGTTGTCGTCAGGTATTTGCCAAAAGTCCAGCCGAGCGCGAGGAAAATCAGGCCAATAATTGCCGAAAACCAGATCTCCGCACCAATGCCCGGCGGCGGGGCGGTGGTGTAGCTTAACGGCTGCGTCGCCGGCGCGGGGGAATCCGATTTGGTCGGCGACGGCGTCAACGCCCCGATCTCAGAAGCCGAATCCTTTTTATCTCCGGAGAGCCTCGGAAGTTTTGACACGTCCATGATTCGGTTCCCCACAGCAGCCGCCATCGTTCGGTCGTATCTTGACCCCGCTTCAGTGAGCGCCAGAATGATAACCATGTCGGAAGAATTGCAGCAAATCGAGCGGCTCGCCCAGGAGGCGGAATCCGAACTGGCTGGAGTCAAAACCGCTCCGGAACTGGAACAATTCAGGATCAAATTCCTCGGCGCAAAAGGTGCAGTGAAGGGGCTGATGAATCTGCTCGGCCAGGTCCCGCGCGAACAGAAGCCGGCGGTGGGCCAGCGCGTCAACGCGGTGAAAGGACGCATCACCGCGGCGTTCGAGGCAAAATCGCTCGAAATTGCCTCTGGCGTCAGTTCCGACCGCGACGCCGTCGACGTGACCGAGCCCGGCATGGGCCACCCGATCGGCGGGCGGCACATCCTGATGAAGGTGACCGATGAGTTGACCGAATTGTTCGGGCGCATGGGCTTTGCCGTCGCCTCGGGGCCGGAGGTGGAGGATGATTTCCACAATTTCGTCGCGCTGAATATCCCCGAGAGTCATCCGGCGCGGGATCCGCTTGATAATTTTTACCTTTCCGTTGGAAGGCCGGGAGGGGGACGCGGAGACGATGCGAACCTCCCCGCGTCTCCGAGTCCCCGCGTCCCCGCGTCATCTCCTTCCCCTCTGCTTCTTCGTACTCAAACCAGCACCGTGCAGATCCGCGTTATGCAGTCGCAGAAGCCGCCCATTCGCGTGGTGATTCCAGGCCGTGTCTACCGGCCGGACACGACGGATCAGACGCATCTTCCAATGTTTCATCAGCTCGAAGCGCTTGTCGTGGATCGAAATGTGTCAATGGTTGATCTCAAGAGCACGGTCATGCAGTTCATCCACGCCTATTTCGGGCCACAGACGAAGGTGCGTTTTCGTCCCAGCTTTTTCCCGTTCACGGAGCCCTCGGCGGAGGTGGATGTTTTTTTCGAGGATCGAAACAAATGGATCGAGCTGGGGGGATGCGGAATGGTCCACCCCAATGTTCTGCGGAACTGCGGTATCGACCCCGAGGAATATTCCGGCTGGGCGTTCGGTCTGGGAATTGAGCGAATCGCCATGCGAAAATACGGCATCAGCGATATCCGCTATTTCGTTGAAAACGATATTCGCTTTCTCCGGCAATTCTGAAATGGCGTACCACCGGGTTTAAGACCGATAATAAATTGCGAAGATTGCCGTTCTTCGGTTGGGAGGCGATGGCCCGGCAATCCGCTTGTAAACGCTTCATTTAAAAAGTCTTATGCAACAGATCGTGGCAGAAGACCGAAGCTTTCGATGTGAGGTATACTGAAGAACGGAATTGAGCATTTTGCTAGTTGCAACTGTGTCTCAACGGTCTATAGTGGTGCAGGTAATGTGTGTGGGACGGTGATTTATGCAGAAAGCCTGTTCAATATCAGCTTGTAACCACTGCGGTTCGCCGGAAACGTGCGGACTGAATCGTCTGGGCATCGGCTGCCGCGGGACCGTCTCCACCGTTGGAGGAGATCCGGAGCTTCGCCGCCGGCTGTTGGAGATGGGGTTCTGCAACGGCGCTTGCGTCGAGGTCGTACGCCGGGCCCCGCTGGGCGACCCGATTGAATTCCGTCTGCGCGGCTATCATCTTTCCCTTCGCTCCGACCAGGCTGCGTTCGTCCAAATCGTCCCGAGCTAACGGGCGATTTTTGCGGCGTCGCCTCGAATTGGCTTCTCTTCCAGTGCCGGTCATCCGATTTCTTGATTGGCTATGTCATCCTGCTGCGAAACTGTCGAAGAGCAACCGCTGCAACGCGGCGTGCTGACGGTTGCGCTGGCCGGCAATCCCAACAGCGGGAAGACCACACTCTTCAACGCCCTGACCGGCCTGCGGCAGAAGGTGGCCAACTATCCCGGCGTTACCGTCGAAAAAAAGACCGGCCGCTGCCGGCTGCCCGACGGCGACTGGGCCGACATCATCGACCTGCCCGGCACCTACAGCCTCATCAGTCGATCGCCGGACGAAGTCGTCGCGATGCAGGTGTTGCGCGGATTGCGCACTGACGTCAAAGCGCCGGATAGCGTGATCGTCGTCGTCGATGCCAGTAATCTCCAGCGAAACCTCTATCTCGTCAGTCAACTCATCGAGCTGGGCCGGCCGCTTGTCATTGCCCTGAATATGATGGACGTGGCGGAGCGGCGCGGACTGACGGTTTCTCCCGCACAACTTCAGAAAGAGCTTGGCGTGCCGGTTGTGCCGCTGGTGGGACACAAACGAAAAGGGGTCGCCGCTCTCAAGGCCGCAATCCGCAACGCGATCGTCGCGCCGCTGCCCAACTGGCCGCTCCCGGACGCGATGCGCGATGAAGTCCTTCTGGTCGGCGGCGCTGGCAATCCTCGAAAGCGAGAGCGTCTCCAACGTGCTCCAATACGCGTCGCCGCAAGCGCAACGCACCGTCCGCCAATCGGGTCACGCGACGATTCCGGCCGGCTGCCGCGATACAACGCTGCTGGCCGAGCGGCTGCTCATCGGTGATCGGGCAACGGACCTTGATCAACTCGCCCAACGCGAGCCGGTGGCGTCGCTGCTGAGCTCCGCCGGCGAGCGTCTCCGCGCCGCCGGCATCGATCCGATGCAGGCGGATGTCGAGGCGCACTATCTCTGGATCGAAGGCGTCGCTGAAAGAACATCGCGGGGATCGCAATCTCTCATCAGCGAACTGGACTTGGCCGCCCCGCCTAAGGAGCCGCGAACGCTCGACCCGAATCTGACGCAGAAAGTGGACGCCGTCCTCGTCCATCGATTCTGGGGGCTCGTGATCTTCGCCATCATCATGGGGGCGATGTTCGTCACGCTCTTCTGGGTTGCCCAGCCGATCATGGATGCCATCCAGAGCGGGGTGACCTGGCTCGGGGCCGTCAGCACCCGGCACTTGCCCGACGGGCCGATCAAAGATCTTCTGACCGACGGAGTTTTCGGCGGCGTAGGAACCGTCGTGGTTTTCGTGCCGCAGATCGCGCTTCTCTTTTTCTTCCTCGCCGTCCTGGAAGACACCGGATATCTCGCCCGCGCCGCGTTTTTGATGGATCGCCTGCTGGCCAAGGTCGGGCTGCACGGAAAGAGTTTCATCCCGCTTCTCAGCAGCTTCGCCTGCGCCATTCCCGGCATCATGGCCACGCGCACCATCGACAACCGCAAGGATCGTCTGGCCACCATCCTCGTCCTCCCGTTCATGAGCTGCAGCGCCCGGCTTCCGGTTTACACCCTGCTGATCGGCACCTTCTTCGCCGCCTACGGCGCGGCCACCCAGGCCGGGATCATGCTCAGCATGTATCTGCTCGGAATCCTTGCCGCCGTAGTGACCGCGTGGCTCTTCAAACGATCGCTCCTCAAGGGACCCGCCGCGGCGTTCATCCTCGAAATGCCCTCGTACAAGGTTCCCCAGCTTTCGCAGGTGGCCCGGCAGGTGTGGGTGAATACCCGGGCATTCCTCACCAAGGCGGGAACGACGATTTTCTGCCTCAGCATCATCCTCTGGGCCATGGCGTACTATCCCCGGCTTCCCCAGTCGCGCGTCAGCGCCATCGGAGACGAAAAAGCCGTGGCCGCGGCACAGCGCGAATACAGCATCGCCGGCCGACTCGGACATGCGATGGAGCCGGTGATTCGCCCGCTCGGCTATGATTGGAAGATGGGCGTGGGCCTGGTCGGGGCCTTCGCGGCTCGCGAGGTCTTCGTCAGCACGATGGGAATCACCTACAGCGTCGGCGAAGTCGAAGGCGAAAAAACCCAGGACCTCGCCCACGCGATGCGAGCCGACCGCTATCCCAATGGCCGGCCCGTCTGGACACCGGTCGTCGCCATCAGCCTGCTGGTCTGGTTCGTGCTGGCGATGCAGTGCATGAGCACCGTAGCGATCGTCCGCCGGGAAACCGGCGGATGGGCCTGGCCGATTTTCATGCTGGTCTATATGAACGCCCTGGCGTACGTTCTGAGCCTGCTGGTCTTCCAGATCGGCTCGCGAATATTTGTGTGAAGGAGCCGCGCACGAAGTAAGCGGGAAAGCTCGAAGCAATCGGAAAACCAAGCAGCATGTGGATTCCCATGTCGCACGTACTTCAAAATCTTCTGGTCCTGCTCGTGGTCGCCGGCTCGTTCGGCTTCGTCGCTCGCCAGGGCTTTCTGTCCCTCCGCGGCCGCAAGAGCAAGCTGGGCGGCTGCGGTGCGTGCAAATCGTGTGGAACGACGACTCCTTCGCAGGCCGAGCCCTCCGAACGCATCGTCTTCCTGCCCGTCGAAATGCTAAGCCGGCGTTCTCGCAAGTCGTAATAGACAGATTCAACCACGAAGGCGCGAAGGGCGCGAAGAAATCAAAAACGGGTTTGAAACAAATCGGATCCGATCGGCTATTTCGCTTTTCCTTTTTTTCTTCGCGGCTTCCTTCGCGCCATAGCGGTTGGTTTGATTCCCGCCACCGCGCCACACAATGCGGGAAATGCAACGGTTTTGACCCCTCTGAGAGACAAATTCCAAGGTACAAATACCAAAGCCCCATTCGGCTGTGCTCATGGCAGGCAAAAAAGATCCAACCTCCAAGCAGAAAATTCCAAACCATTGCACAGGAGATGCCCGTCGCTCATTGACGCGCTGAAAATTCGAAAAATGCGCGCCCCTGACGCGCGTTATCGCACCCGCTTTTCAGCCGAATACGGAGGGTGATCCGACATAATCCGACATAATCCGACACTTTTCCGCGAACAGTATCAAATCCTTGCGTGACATATCACACACTGAATTTATCACTGCCCCTTCGGCAGTATGTGGCTGTCAGGCTGGACAAACCCAATGGCCTCACGCAGAGCCGCCAAGGCGCGGAGAGAGAATGTTCACCTCTGCGTCATTTCGCCTCCGCGTGAGCACTCTTCTTCTCCTGGCAGCCTTTGGCCGGTTTTGGCCGCTAATGGCCGGTTTTAGAGCGATTTTAAGCTCGGCCCTTCCCAGCCATGGTCCGATCGCTCCTCCGCGTCCTCAGCGCCTCGGCGGTGAATCTGCCTTACCGCCGGCGAAATCGCTATTCAGTTCGAAGACCTTCACGCGGGAAAAGTTGATAGTTGCCAGAATGCTCAAATGCTCTCAGGGCTACCAACTAACAACTACAAACGACCAACTCACGTGTTCAGTAAATGTAAGGATGCATACGGCGTGCCAGGGTTAGCCGGAAAATAAAATTGTTTCTCCGGCGCGATAGCTCGCCGGCTAACTGCTTTTGTGCTTCGAGGTTAGCCGCCACGCGCGAGCGCGAGCCCGGCGGAATTTAATTCGAACCGTCCGCCTCAGGCCTTCCGGAATTGACAGTTCGCTCGCCGCCGGCCTGCCAACTTTGTGGCACAGTCGCCCCGGCTGTGTTTCGGCGCCTGTGACCTCCGAGTTGGGCAGTCGACCAACAAGCCGCCCTCCAAGCCCAGGGATTGACGAATGCGATGGATCGTCTTGCGCTTCATCCGTGGCGAACGCCGCTTTCTCGCCATCCTTGGGCCGTGAGCGCGCTCGCCCAGCGGTCCTGAATAAGCCGTCCTCGCAGAGCACATCAGCCAAAAGGTTTCCGTGGTAAGATTACTCTCGCGTCATTCCAAAGCATTCATTTGACAGCCTGTGTCATGCCCGGCAAAGATGCTTCAAATTCCTGTTGGGGACCCAACTCGTTCGCAATTTTTCCACCTCTGTTTTTTACTCGGCGATTGACCGAGAAGGGAAGGTAGATCATGAGCGTTTCAAATTTGAAGTACGCGGCGTTGTTGTCCATTGCGATTTCGCTCGTCTCCAGTCCGCTGATGGCGGCCGGCTTCATCCCGATCGGGTCCACGTTCGTTTTCCATCCCACCAATTCGCCCGATAGCTACAGCGACACCACCACCTTTGGATCGACGATATTGGTCGATAACGGAGCGGCCACACTATCGATGTCACAGCTTCCTACCGCCGGTGGCGGCGAATGGGACATCTGGAAGTTGACGACGACAAACGGCGGCCCGATCGCGGGCAACCTCAACGCCTACTGGGACATTACAATGGATTACGTACTCAGCCAGAACGTAGTGTTCGATGAGGGTGCAAATCAGTGGACGGTCAACGGTGTGGGCGTCACGCCGACAAACAACGATACTGGGATTTGCTGCGCCACAGCGAACGATTTCCCATTCGTTGGCGGCGGGTTCCAGAACAGCGGGTTCAGCGTACCCGTCTCGGCTGGAACGTTCACCAACTGGCGGCAGATTTTTATATCTGACTACAGCGACATTACCGAAAGCGGCATCCCGACCAATGCCAATGGATTCAATTATGCTCTGCATTTCGATGTTCCGGAACCTGCCTCTCTGGGCACGATGAGCATCGGCGCCCTCGGTCTTCTCGCCCGGCGTCGCCGCGACTAACGTATTTTCTCCGCTCCAGCCTCCGTCGCAATCGTCGCGACGGGGGCTTTTCCAGCGCCGCACGACCGTCCGCTCGCTTTATGATTCCTTCCAAAATGCCGCCTGCCCGGCGTTAGCTGAACGGCGTCGCGACCTTGTTGCACAGCCGCCCCGGCTGTGTTTCGTCGCACGCAGGCTGCCCAAGTTGTACAATCGACCAACAAACCGCCCTCCAAGCCCAGGGATTGAGAACGTGTTCGGCGGTTCTGCGCTCGATCCGTAGCGAACGCCGCTCACCTCCTTCGCCGCCCGCTCGCCATCCCTGGGCCGTAAGCGAACCCGCAACGCGGTCCTCAATAAGGTCGTCCTGGTGGAGTGCAGTGCGGACTGGCGCGTATAATGCGATTGGAAGCGAGCTTTCAGCGAGGCCGATATGCAGCAGACCGAGATTCAGCACATCAGTAAGACGACCGGAATCTGCGGGGGAAAGCCTGCATCGCCGGCTACCGGATTCGAGTGATGGATATTGTGGTGTTGCACGAGATGTCGCGGCCACAGCGGCCATGAAATTGTGGATATGTGTTCGGGGATTACATTATCCGATGTCTAGAATGTCCGCGCGCAGGAATCAGAATGGTTGATCCAGCAACTGTCATTGCTACGACGAAGACGGCCATCAGTGCAGCGGGTACGGCACAAAAAGGCTGGGGATTTTTGCAGAAGCAACGTCGCGGCCGTCCGACACTTATGAGTCATCAGCAAAATGATAATGTCCCGCCCGGATGGTTGCCGGTCAGGGGGACCTACGCTCCCCCGAATGGTCTGTTTCGGTGGACACAAAAATCTGAATTTTTTTGGATCATCACACGGAAGGGCAACAGGATATGGCCGCAGTTCCGCCTAGAATTTCTCACTGATCACAGTTGGGAGGGCCGAGTGCATGTCAATGAAAGGCCCGGCTCAGGGCGGATCACAGTGTTGCTAGTCTGGGGAAGTCAATTCACCGACCAAATTTTCCGTGACTTCCAATCTCGTGGGAACAAGTCCAAGGTTTGGGATGGATTGGAAATCACCCCGCCGAAGTCACAGATGAGGATTGTTCAGGGCCTTGAACTTCAGGTGCCCGCCAATGTTGCGTAGACAATCGATCGCGGTATCCTGACTGATCGCCCCGTGAACGTGTCCCCGGCGTCGGTCTACCCCCCCTCCGATGCCAACGCTTACGGGGCTTTTTCGTTGGCTGAACTGGCCGCATGTTCGTGGAGGGCACCGTAGCAGGTGGGGCAAACAATCAGCCCATCCCAAACTTTGAAATCCATTCCACCGAACGGCTGGTCCCACTTCATTTCAAACCCGCACCGTTCGCAATTTGCAACGTCAACAACCTTCCCCGCGTTCCGATCTTCGACCCATTGTTTGTCGATCGCGATTAATTCATCCACGTTCTGGACTCTTCCGGCAAATCTTTTCGCCTGCCGCCAGTACACCCACCAAAACGGCTGCTTGTTCGTTCCGTAGTGCCGATGCCGCCGGTGTATTTCGAGGTAGAGCGGTTCGCGGCGGTGCTCACCGGGCTTCATGCGATACGTGACGATGGTGCCCACGGAATGATCATCGTCGGCGTACCCCTTGGTTTCATCGGATGCGAGCTTGGCCAAGATGATGATGCCCCGCGGGCTGAAGAACGCTGGGTCAGTCCTAGACATGAGAAAAAATAAATCCTCAACGTGATAGAACAGATCGCGGCCCCGCAAACGGTAAATCGCATCGACGGCCCCGGTCCCAAGGATCATGGCATCCCGCCATTCGTCCGGATGTTCATCGTGGAAGTTGTGGCCGTCGCACTCGATGCCCAGCCGCCGACCCTGCCGCTCAATCACAAAGTCGAGTCGAAAGGTTCCGCAGATCGTCTTCACTACAAACTGTGTCTCGATGCTGGCGTCTTCTGCGACATACTTGAGGGCGTTGTGGGCGAATATTTCTTCGATGGGGCTGTCGTACGGCGGGTCGTAACAGGGGCCGCTCGTTTGTGTTTCATTCATGTGATAACCTCTACCTTGTTACAACTGCTCGTTCAAGCGTGAGCGGGCACGTCATCGTAGCCGTTATCCCGCATCGCTTGATGCATTCCGGCAAGCTGTTCATCGATCGTGGGTTCCGCTGGAATCATTCCGTCTGGCGGAAACCATCCCGGCGTTTTGAACTCGGCAAAAATCCTGTTTCGGTCCGGGGTGCATCCGATCCACTCGACCGCGCGTTGATGGATATCGCTCCGCTTGAGCACGTTTATTTCGTGGAGACCGACCGAAACCCTGCACACCATCCGATGGTATTGGTGGGGCATCAGGCACGACAGCTCCAGGATCATCTCTCTAACTGGCGGGATGTACGCGGCCGGATCGAACAGATGCGGGGCGAACAACCGCATCAGAGCGATGCAGCTTTCGGGAGAATGTATGATGTCGCCACCCCTAAAGCGGAACATCATCCGCCAACCGCGATTCGACATGATCGCCATGTCGCGGCATCGATCGGTTTTGAAGTCGTGAAAATGCTTCCCGTCGCATTCGATCCCAACGTGTTCGTCGTTGAACGACGCCGCAAGATCGACGCGGTACGGCTTCACTTTCTTTTGCACGTGGAACGCCGTGCGTGGGTGAAGCAACGGTTTGATCCGCTCCCCAAATGCTTGTTCGATCGGAGATTCGTAGGGGGCGTATTTCGACTGGTTGTGGTCATCTGGCGGTCCAGGATTTTTCACGGATGCTCTTCTCTTCCACTGCCGCAATTCTATATTCGGCCCCTCTCAGCGGCAAGCAACTCCACGCCGCCATATTGTGTTAAACGCTGCGAGCTGCCTTTGCGATGACACTTGTTAAGGCCAGCATGAAAGTGATCATCACCACGATCATAGCGGGGGCATTCCTAGTGGCGGCGACGGCGTTGCACGCGCGGATAACCCCGCACCTGATCGCACTTCCGCGCGGCGCGTGGCGCTGGCTTCAGTATGGCCGGCTCTATTCGCCCGATGGGAAGATACGATATTACGATCGCCACGGCCGACCGCACCTTTTGCAGGATGGCGTTGAGGGCGATGTGTTCGCGCATCACGGACGCCGGGCCTTAGCATCGGTCAAGGGTGGTTGGTGCCGTCACCTTGGCCGAGTCCCTTAATTCAATTCTGCCCCCGCCAAGTTGAGCGGTGACGAACAATCTGGCAGCAGGCGTCCACGCGTTCATTCCATCCCGCCAGAATTGCCACAGCCAATCCACCTGACCGGCCCCCAACATCTCAATCATCTGCTCAGCCGTGAACGGGCCGTACTGCTGTTGGCCATCGTACGCGATCCAACCGGCGTCTGGTTTGCCGGCAAGGTCATAGGCAACTTGCCGACGTACTACCACGCCTTGAAGTACATCACGCCAACCAGTGCAGACGACTTCCCGGCCCGCCCAGACGTTGGCTTTCATCCGGCGAGTGATTATCTTTCCGCACCGTTGGCAGATAGTGTCCACGCGGGATTTTCTAAAACTGACGCGGCGAACCGGCAATTGCTTTGGCCGCAGTAGCACGCTCGCGAAGATCGTCCTTCACCATCTCCAAAAAAATGATTGGTGCAACGGCGTTTATAGTTTCATATCGAATTCGGAATGATACCCGCGGCGATCGGCCTTCTGCCGGTGCTGGGAGACGATTGTTTGGTGATACCGCTGGCTCCCTTTCCTGATGGTTCGAGTGCGGCGATTGGTGACGCCGCCGTGCTCGATGCTGATGTCGTTGTCCATGCCCGGCACGATCATTGAACCGTGGAGGCGTCCCCAAGCTGTCCTACGGGTCGGGCCAATTGCAAAAAGCAGCAGGTTTGACGGGTCGGCCCGGACCGCTGATCGGGAATGAGCTACCGCACCACGCTCATGGTGATGATGGCGTCAACTCCGAACGCCCGCCGCAGCGTCTCTTGATCGAGAAGTGGTTGAGCGGTGAACAGTCGTAACTTGAGACACACGCCGTTCACCCGGACCAAGTAATCCCGCAAACCCGGTAGTTTTGCTCGTTTGTTTGGCATAGCGAAATTCTATGGTCGCTGAGAACGGTGGGACAAGCCCTTCGCCGTGGCCGCTATCATTCCGGCTGTCAGGCACGGAAAGGCACGCAATTTCTCTGGCCGCGGTATCAGCCACGTTTCCCGCTTCGTCGCCGCGTGCGATTCCGGCCTCGGAACTCGGTTTCCGTATCTGATGACCTGACGGAGCTTCCGGGTTCCTGTAACGGTTCGCGTGCCGTGATGAAGGCCGTCAGCAGTGCTGATGTTTTCTTTCATGCCCGCACCGTATGCCGACGTCGGGGACCGTCGAAGTTGCACCTCAGGGGAATCCACCTTCGACATTCACGACATCCTCGGTTCATTCCAATGTCTGATCGGGCCGGTTCAGGATGGGACAAACAGACTCCCAGCCACGGTGCGGGCAAGCATCGAGCGGCGGGTGAAGTTCGGTGCATCGGACGATCCACTTGGCCTTCATCCTTGTGCGGGTCCGCGGGATTTGACGCGAGCGGATGAAATCTTCAGCGACCTGCAAAAGGAAAGGGGCAAAAGAAAGCGCACCTCCAAGCGAATGGAAATGCGACGTCCGTCGAAGACCCTGGTTGGAAAACTTCACAGACGCCTTATGTGCAATTAGATGCGGGGGCGAAATGGTCGTCGCACGAGGTGGCGCTGAATTGAAACCGCTGCCAATGCGCCATATGGAGAACGCATCCCCCGCTGAGGCGATCGGGCGGCTTGTCGCTGCCCGCCCGCCGAAAGAATTGGCTGACACACTGGTCCGGCATGGGTCGGTCGGCGCCAGTCTATCACTCCTGGGCGTGCGGAATTTAGATGAAAGGATGGCAGTGAGACCGTAGGATGTGACGCATCGTGGTCAGTGCGAATGAAATCATTACCTTTGTCGATCGGCTTTCGGCGCGTTTTACGCCGCAGCGAGTGGTGCTGTTTGGCTCTTATGCCCGCGGAAAGCCCGACAATGACTCGGACGTGGATCTGCTGATTACCCGTGGGCGCTGGTCGATGTCGCCGCTGACGGCGGCGGGGCACATGCGTCTTGAGCTGGGGGTGCCTTTCGCCATGGATCTGATTGTGCGATCCCAGGGTGATCTGGAACGTGGGGACAGCTTCGCGGCGGAAATCCTGGAGAAGGGAATCACGCTTTATGCGGCCGATGACGCGCGAGTGGGTAGCCAAGGCCGAGTCCGACTACGACGGCGCCTGCGAAGCCCTGCGGTCGCGCAGGAAATCGAGATGCGATAGAATCTGTTTCTTTTCGCAGCAGTGCGTGGAAAAGTACCTAAAAGCACGCCTGACCGAGGCCGCCTTGACCTTCCCCCGCACCCACGAGTTGTCGATTCTTTTGAAGCTTTGTCTCCCGGTCGAACCTCTGTGGGGCGTCTATGATCGCGAGCTGGCGGCGATTTCGCGCCGCCGCCCGGAAATCTCTTGGATTAACGGCGTGAGACGCAGCACCGGCGTTTGCGCGAGTCGCAACACAAACGGCGACCGCGAAGCAGGGGTTCTGACCGTTCTGGCGGGAGAGCGTTATAAGCGATTCCGAGTATCTTGATGTGACACGCTTTCCCGCTTGCTCCATGCGGCTCCTTCTTATTGAACCTTCGGTGATGCGCCCACGAGAACCGCATGTGTAGAAGCAAACGCCCGAGGCGATCGGGCGGCTTGTCGCTGCGCGCCCGCCGAAAGACCCGGCCGATCCGCTCATCGGCAAAGGATCGGTCAGCACCGTGAGATGCGGTTTGAGCGGCTGATGCCGCGCGTTCTAATCGCGATTGCGGCGACGCATGAACATGAAAGCGACGAGGCCGCACGCGAGGGTTGTGGGCTCGGGGACGCTGGCGCTTCCGACGACAATCTCACCTACGGTTGGGAAGTAGCTGGTGTCGTCATCGGAACTGTCCGTTATGGAGGTGATCGGACCGGTGGTGTCGACAAACCCGTAGAAGGGGACTGAGCTGGGATCTGTCCCTGTTGTCGTGACGGTAAACGACTGGCCATTCACCGTCACATTGATCGACCCGGGCGTAAGGTTCGAAAATTCGTCGTTCGGATAAAAATACCCGCCGACGGCGTTTGGCGTCCCCGTAAACGAGAGTGCGAGCGTGTCCGAAGGGTCGTTCGTGCTGACGCCGCCGTATGGGGCCGACGGCACCGCGGTGGCGCCGCCGAAACCGCTGCCATCGGTCACCGTCCCGCCGAAGCCGTTGGGTCCCGGGCCGAATGGTGCGGCGGGGGAAAACGTGTCGAAGGAATTCAAGGCCGCGGTGAAGGCGTTGTAATCGGTATAGACGGTGATCACGTCGGCGTGTGCCGCGGCCGGCAGCAGGCCAGCAGGCAATGCGATCGCCAAGAGCGCTTTCGTTGCGTAACGAGAAAACATGCAGATTCTCCTATTCGACTAAGACCGGATGAATGAGTGCCCCTTCACGCCCACTGCGTGACAGCCATGCCTGCCGCCGCAACGCCGCTTACCCACAGGAGGCCGTCGACGCGAGCAGTAGAACTGGATTGTAACCGACCTCTGCCTTTGTCGCAAACCAGCTCTTCATCGCGCCGCAACGCGTTGTGACAAATGGAATCTCGCCCGCGGGGAGACGGCGTTAAAATTGATACAGGCTATTCGGTCTTCGAATGAATCGGGAGGCGCACGTCATGAGGCAGATCGAATCGCGAAGGTCCGAAGGGCGCGAAGGCCGACGCTAAGAAGTCAAAACCAGGCTCAATTCGAAGTCCACGGCGTTCGGACTTTTTTTGCTTTCCCTTTCTTCTTCGTGGTTTCCTTCGCGCTTAGCGCCTTAGCGGTGAGTCACTTTGCAAAATCGATAATGTGCGCAGAGTGACCGATTCTGCCGATATTTCGGGCGAGATAATTCCGGGCATACGTGCGTGGACTGGAGTGTTTTCCGTGACTCGCACTTTCCCGCTTGCTTCGCCACAGGCTCTTTGAATTGAAACCCGCTACAATGCGCCTACGATAACCGCATATGGAGAACCCACCCCCCGCCGAGGCGATCGGGCGGCTTGTCGCTGCGCCCGCTGAAAGAACTGGCTGACACACTGGTCCGGCATGGGTCGGTCAGCGCCAGCGGGCTGTGGGGGAGCAGCGTGGCCGCGGTCGTCGCGTCGCTGCAATTGCATCTGAAACGGCCTGTCCTGCTCGTCTGCGGACATCTCGACGAAGCGGATGATCTGGGGGATGATATCGAGCTTTTTTCCGGCCGTCGGCCTGATGTGTTGCCGGCACTGGAATTGGGGGGCACGCTCGGACGAATCAGCGAAGAGCAGGTATCCAATCGCCTGGCGATGATCGCCCGCTACTCCGCGGGGGTCGATGCCTCGACCGTTCTCGTTGCGCCTATTCATGCGCTGATGCAGTCGGTTCCGTCGCGAAAACAGCTCGAGCAGTTGCTGCTCAACCTGAAGCCAGGGATGACGCTTGAGCCGGAGAAGCTGATCGTCTGGCTCACCGAACACGGCTACAGCCGGCTCGATCAGGTCGAAGTGCCCGGCGATTTTGCCGTGCGCGGGGGGATTATCGATGTCTACCTCGCTGGCGATTACGCCGTTTCCGGCGAGCAGGTGGGGCTGGCCGCCCGCATCGATTTTTTTGACGATCAGATCGAATCGATCAAGCGGTTCGATCTGGATTCGATGGGCTCGCTCGACGTGCTGACATCGCTGCGCATCGGCGATCTGAAAGGGCAACTGCCCGAGAGCGGCGAATCAGGGAGTTTGTTTAATTATTTACCCGCCGATGCAATCGTCGTGCTCTGGTCGCCGCTGGAAATCGCCGAGCAGGCGAAGAGTTATCTCGATCGGCTGCAGGACACGAAAGGAATCTATCCCCTCGCGGCGGTATTGCGGCAGGCGGCGCAGTTTGCCCGGCTCGAGCTCAGCCAGTTCGAGCAGGGGTCCTCGGCCGGGCCGAGTTTTCTGACCGACGCCCAAACCGCTCCGCACGTGCAGTTGCCGATCCGTTCCCTGCAGCGATTTGAAACCGAAGCGAAGAAAGCAATTGCGGAACTTGCCGAACTCGCGAGCGAAGCCGCAGTCACGATTTTCTGCGAGAACCAGGGAGAAGCGCAGCGTTTCTCGGAGTTGGCAGACTCCGAGCAGCCGGGACTCGTCAAGAAACTCAACGTTGCGGTTGGGTATCTGCATCGGGGGTTCGTCTGGGACGAAGGGGAGGGTTCAGGGTTCGGGGTTCAGGGTTCAGATGAGACGCCGAACTCCTTCCTGAACCCTGAACCCCGAACCCTGAACCCTTCTCCGCCCCGAACCCTGAACCCTTCTACCCGTCCCGTTGCCCTCCTTGGCCATCACGAACTGTTTCATCGCTACGAGCAACGCCGCAAGGTGCGGAAAATCATCGCCTCGCGGCCGGTCGATTCATTTCTCGATCTGAAGGACGGCGATTATGTCGTTCACGTTGCCCACGGCATCGCCCGTTTCACGGGGATGCACACAATCGCCAAGGATGGGAAGAACGAGGAATATCTCACGCTTCGATTCGCCGACAACGCGACGCTTCATGTCCCGGCCAATCGGATCAACCTGATCCAGAAATACATCGGCGGGTTCAACGGCCATCCGACGCTCTCACGCCTCGGCAGCGGCGTGTGGGAGAAACAGAAGGCAAAGGTCGCCGAAGCAGTGATGGATATGGCGGCGGAGCTTCTGGATATCCAGGCCGCCCGCGCCGCCGAGGCGGGGACGCCTTATCCGCCGGATACAGAATGGCAGAAGGAATTCGAAGCTGAGTTTCCCTATGAGCCAACCGTCGACCAGCTCACCAGCGCCGAAGAGATCAAACAGGACATGCAGAGGACCCGGCCGATGGACCGGCTCCTCTGCGGCGACGTGGGATACGGAAAGACAGAGCTGGCGATGCGCGCCGCCTTCAAGGCTGTTGAATTCGGGAAGCAGGTCGCGATTCTGGTTCCCACCACCGTCCTCGCCGAGCAGCACTACCGATCGTTCAAGGAACGGATGGTCAATTATCCGTTCATCGTCGAATCCATCAGCCGGTTCAAATCCGCAGGCCAGCAGAAGGACACCGTCAAAAGACTGGCCAAGGGAGAAGTCGATATCCTCATTGGCACGCATCGGCTCATCAGCAAAGACGTGAAATTCGCGGATCTCGGCCTTGTCGTCATCGATGAAGAGCAGCGCTTTGGCGTAACGCACAAAGAGCGTCTGAAGCAGATGCGTAAGACGGTGGATGTGCTGACGATGTCCGCCACGCCGATCCCGCGCACGCTTCACATGAGCATGCTCGGCCTGCGCGACATCTCCTCACTGACCACCGCGCCTCAGGACCGGCGCAGCATCGTGACGGAGGTGATGTCTTACGACTCGCAGCGCGTGAAGGCTGCGATCCTTCGCGAGCTCAATCGAGAGGGACAGGTCTATTTCGTCCACAACCGCGTGCAGAGCATTCTGGAGATGGCCGAGCAGATTCAGCAGCTCGTTCCCGATGCCCGGATCATCACCGGCCATGGCCAGATGGGCGAAGGGGAGCTCGAAGAGGTGATGGTGAAGTTCATCCGCCATGAAGCGGACATCCTGGTCTGCACGACGATCATCGAGAGTGGTTTGGACATCCCCAACACGAACACCATCTTCATCAACCAGGCGGATCGATTCGGGCTGAGCGAATTGCATCAGTTGCGCGGCCGTGTGGGCCGGTACAAACACCGGGCGTATTGCTATCTGCTGCTCCCCAACGACAGGCCGATCACGCCGGTTGCTTCCAAACGGCTGAAAGCGATCGAGGAATACAGCCATCTCGGCGCCGGCTTCAAGATCGCGATGCGCGATCTGGAAATTCGCGGCGCTGGAAACATCCTCGGCCCCGAGCAGTCGGGGCACATCGCCTCGGTGGGATACGAAATGTATTGCCAGCTTCTTGAGGAAGCGACGCGGCAGCTCAAGAACGAGCCGAAAAAGGCGCATCCCGAAGCGCATGTCGAAATCGGCGTCTCCGCGTTCCTTCCAAAGAATTACATGCCGGGTGACCGGCAGCGCATGGATCTGTATCGCCGGCTGACGCGATGCACCGATCTGCACATGCTGCAGATGCTCGAGCAGGACATGCTCGACGCGTATGGCGAGCCGCCGCGACAGGCGCTGGTGCTCTTTGCCATGACCGAGCTGCGGCTGCTTGCCCAGATGTACGGAATTTCCAGCATCATCCGCAAGGACCCCGATGTGGTGCTTACGGTGGAAGACGCCACCAAGGCGCAGACGGCGTTGACCGGCGCGCCGGCACGCTGCGGGTCATCGACGAGAAGACAGTTTATCTCCGCATGCCGCCGGTCTACCTGGAATCGGAAACCCTTCTGATGGTTTTGCGCAATCTTCTGCGCAGAGCGCACGATCGCGAGGTGAACGGAACGTCGGCGGCGGTGCCGACCGCTCCCGCGCCGACGCGAGCGGTTGCTGCCGCCGGCGCGACGCGGAAATAAAAGGTCTGGCGGCTTTCCTCCGGAGCGCGCCTTCCCCGGTGGGACAGACATTCCTGTCTTTCACGGGACGATGAGTGGAGGCGTATTCCGCCTCCCGAATCGGCCCGCGTTTGTGCCAAGTTCCACGGGTTGCGCATCCGCCCGGCAGGCGAGTACGCCCGCACTCGCGGATGCGTGACAGACAGGAATGTCTGTCCCACCAAAGCCTTGTTGCCCCGTGAATTGTTGACGCACCCGAATTGAACTCGCGGTGTCGCCTCATTTCCCGATTAATTTCAAGGTCATCCGGGCGAGCATTTCATTCGCGCCGACAACGCGCGCCCCAATCGAGCCAGCGAGTCGCGAAGAGGCGAGCAATCCGCCAACCCGGCAGGCGGGGCGACGGATGCGCCAGAGCGCCCGGTAGCGCGCGCCCAGTTCGCTGACTTGCGTTTTCGATCCGGATTCAAGCGCCTCTACCGCGAGTTCGGCGCTTCGCAGCGCGAGCCCCATTCCCTCTCCGCCGATCGGTTCGACGGCGGCGGCGCTGTTTCCGATGGGGATGACGCGGTCGGGCCAATCGGTTCGCACGCGATGTCGCGGAAGGGGGGATGCCAGGATCGGACCCAGGCGACGCGCCCGCGCAAGTCGTCGGGCAAGCACGCGGTTTTCAGAACAGAGTTGCGCAAACAAATCGTCGAGGCGCCCATGGTTCTTTCGTACCCGGGCGACAGGGATGCTGAAGGCCGCGTTCCAGCGGTCTCCTTCGATCGGCGCGAGCCCGCCATAGCATCCGTCGCAGCCGAAGAGTTCGATGGCGTCGCGCGGCCCGTTCACCTTGGAAAAATGAGCCTTGATGCCCAGGTCAATCGGTGGGGAAGGAAAGCGATCTACTGACAATGCCTTTCCATCCGCGACGATGAGATATCCGGGCCGGCAAACTTCAATCTGGTTGGAAATCAGGTCGCGGATGCGAAGCTCCGGGCCATCGATTGTTGTGATCGACTCACAGCGCGCCGGCTGCAGCACGCGAGCGCCGGCGTTGCGAGCCGCTTCGAGCAGCATCGAGTCCAGGGCAAGTCGCGAAATACCCGCCATCGGCGCCGGCAACTCGATTCGTGAGCTGGATCCAGTCGTGGCATGAAGAGCCGTAAATCGGAGCGGGATCGGATCCAGTTTTTCGATTTGCGGCCAGACGGCCGCCCGCTTCAACACTTCGATCCCGACTGCGCTCAGGGACTCCCCGCAGACTTTATCGCGAGGGAATCGATGCTGTTCGATCAACGTGACGGACCAACCGCGCCGCGCCAGAAGCAACCCCGCGAGGCTGCCGGCCGGGCCGGCGCCGATGATCGTTACATCCTTTAAATCCCCTACGAAACGTCTTTTCATGCTGGTCGTTTAGAAGCTGCTTTACACCGATCGCATCGTCTTTTCGTGGCACGGGCATCCTGCCCGTGGCCGCGGTACTCCGTGGCAATCGGTGGTACTCCACCGATCCAGCAAGAGCGAAGCGTTCTTTTCCCCGGAAAACAAACAACGCTGCGCTCTTGCTTTTCTCGGTCGAGTACGACCGAGCCGGCGTGAGTACACGCCGCACGGGCTGGAAGCCCGTGCCACTGGAGTTCTGAAACCGCTCTTTAGCCGCCTCGCTTGCGGGGCGCGTCGCGTTGGATGTTATCGTCGATCGGGTGAAGAAGGTTTGCCGACCGCGCCCACGCGACTTCTGGCCCGCGACCCCGGAGCAATGTCGTCAAACGCGCCCTGCAAGCGGGGCGGCTAAACGAAAAGGAACTCAGAGAGGGTTGAACATCCGTCGTTTACGCGTTCGCGGCGACCGGCGCGGTCGTTGCAGGTTCGGCGGCTCGCTGCTTGAGCAGATCCATCTTGTCCCGTACTTCCTGGGCGATGCGCGAATTGGGGAATTCTCTGTTGATTTCGTCCCCGACCTTGATCGCTTCCGACCATTTGTGATCGCGGATGGCGTTGCTAAAGGTCGAACCGAGATTGCTGAGCTTTTCCTTGAAAACGCCGCGAGCGGTTTCCTGCATCGATTCAGCCTCGGGCGGAGTCAGATAGGGATCAAGCTGCTTGAGGATCTCAATGCTTCCGTCCACATCATGGCGGGCGACCGCCTCCTGCCAGCTGGTGAGCAATTGTTTCTTGTGCGCCTGCCGCCGGGCGTCGATTTCATGGGGCAGATTCTTCACCTGTTCATTGTCGGGGAACATTCCCATGAGCCGTTCGGCCTCGCGCAGGGCGCCGTTCCACTGTTCGCTGCGGGTATGGCGGTCGATGACCGCCACCACATCGTTGATCTGACGCCGGACCGAATCCTGCCGCTTGGCGCGGATTTCGCCGCGGAGGCGTTCGGCCTCAGTGCGATAGCCGAAGATCCGCTCTACGTCATCGGCTAGCGCGAAGGCAGTGTCCCAATCCTGGCGGGCCGTCTCTTCGTGAATGGCGCGATGCAGGGCATCGCGGTCTTTTTCGCGGAAGGCCACCGATTTGGCCCGGTCGCTGAGCAACTGCTGCTCGCTCATCAGATTGAGCAGGATCGACATCTGATCGAGGCGTTCGATCAGGGCCGCCGATAGTTCGTCAACGCCATGGCGGTCGAGGAGGCGGGCGGATGACAGGATCGCGGCGATCGGCCAGCTCACCATGACGGCGATCAGAGTCAACGTGCCGACCGATAGAAAATACCAGCCTGCTGCAATGCCTTGCCAGTTAAGGTGAGGCCGACGTACGACGAGAAAGATCCCGATTCCAAGAAATACCAAAGCGAAAAGCGACGCGATTGAATAACAGGTGAAGATCGGAAAACGACGCTTTTCCACGGTCACCTCGGGGATTGAAAATCAGGTTGGCGAATCTCCTGGTTAGTCTAAAAGCGCCGGCAAAAGGTGTCAACGTGCAAGGTTTGGCGCGACAATGGCGATTTACGGCGGTGCGATGAGCGTGACTGTGGGAAAGTAGGTGCGATACCGAGCGGCATCGAGGCAAAGAGGAGCTTCTTGCGCGGCAAGCGGTGTGTTGTCACGTCGGCCAGTTGACCTTCTGGCACTATTTGTACTTCGGAGAGAAATCGAACGAAGCTGGCGGAATTCGAGAAGGGGAACGGCCTGACCGCGACTGGAACCATCAACCCGGCCACGATCAAAAGGCAGGACGGCGTCGTCGTGCAGGTCGACCTGGCGGATTGCAAACTTATCGAGAAATCAAAGCAACCGTAGTGGGTGGACAGCGGTCGCGGGCCGATCAGCGGGCAGCTATTTCTTCGCAGTCGTCGCCGACGGGGCGGGAGGGGTGGCTTTGGCGGGCGGGGCGGGCTTGGCTGTTGCGGCGGCCGTTTTGGGTGGTTCGGAACTCGTCGCGGGCGGTGCCGCCGGCACGGGAGGAATCGACTGCAACATCCGTTCCCGCTCCGCGCCGATCAGACGAAGGATCGACCATCCTCCGATGACAGCGGCCAAAAGCAGGAAAAGATTGGTATACATGCTTTGCCGTTGAATTCATCGGCTGAATCGGTCGCGAAATTGAAACATGGTGGCTCGTCCGGCGACAAGTCGCACGGCTCCCTCAGAAAAAAAGAGAGCCGCGCGACTTGTCGCCGGACCAATGTTCCCACGACAGCCCATTGGTCCAACGCAGCGCCCCAACCCGGGATTGCAATCGATGAAGCCCGTGAGGTTTCGATGGCAACTACCCCATCCATCCGATACATTGCCCGTTGGAGCGAAACGAATCAGGCATTTCCGTGGTGGAGACATGTCCATGAACCGTCGCGATTTTCTCAAGGCGGGAGCCGGTGGACTGGCGCTTTCGGCGTTGGGCGGGCATTTTGTTTCGGCGGCGGAGAAGCCGTTGCGCGTCGGGCTGATCGGAAGTGGATGGTACGGGAAGATCGATCTGTTGCGACTGATCCAGGTGGCGCCGGTCGAGGTGGTTTCGCTGTGCGATGTGGATAAGCAGATGGTGGCCCATGCCGCCGAGCTGGTCGCGTCGCGGCAGGCGTCGAAGAACACGCCGCGCACGTATCACGATTACCGTGAGATGCTCAAGGAGAAGGATCTGGATATCGTGCTGATCGGCACGCCGGATCACTGGCATGCGCTGACCATGATTGCCGCGGTCGAAGCGGGGGCGGATGTCTATTGCCAGAAGCCGATCAGCGTCGACGTCGCAGAGGGCAAAGCCATGCTCGCCGCGGCTCGAAAACACAAGCGGGTGGTGCAGGTGGGAACTCAGCGGCGGAGCACGCCGCACCTGATCGATGCCCGTGATCGCGTCATCAAGGAAGGGAAGCTTGGGAAAATCGGGCTCGTGGAGATTTACTGTTACTGGCACATGCGCGCCAGCGGCAATCCGCCGAATATTAAACCGCCGGATTATCTCGACTATGACCTGTGGACCGGCCCCGCTCCGATGCGCCCCTACGACGAGTGGATTCATCCCCGCCGCTGGCGGGCTTACATGGAATACTGCAATGGAATCGTCGGCGACATGTGCATTCACATGTTCGACATGACGCGCTGGATGCTCGGCCTGGGGTGGCCGCGGCGGATCACCTCGGAAGGGGGGATTCTCGTCGATAAGGCCAGCAAGGCCAACATCTCCGATACGCAATCGATCACATTCGATTACGGCGATCTCCAGGTCGTCTGGCAGCACCGCATGTGGGGCGAGCCGCCCGATCCCAAGTATCAATGGGGCGCCACTTTCTACGGCGATCGCGGCACGCTCAAGGCCGGCGTCTTCAGTTACGATTACACGCCGACCGTCGAAGGGGAAAAGCCGATCCACCAGGACTTTCTCGACGAAAGCGACAAATATCCGGAAGACAAGACGGAAAAGGATCTGGAAATCTTCGCCGCGTCGGCGGTCCGCGGCCACATGCGGGATTTTCTCGCCGCGATCGCATCGCGCGGCAAGCCGGTGGCAGACATCGAAGAAGGGTATATCTCGACGGCCAGTTGCATCCTTGGCAACATTTCGATGCAGGTCGGCCGGGAACTCGCCTGGTATCCTGAAAAGCAGGAAGTGATCGGCGATCCCGTCGCCAACCAGCTCTTACGCCGCGAGTATCGCGCACCCTGGGTTCACCCAGAGGCCTAAATGAGCGTGCGCGCGTACGCGCACGCATCCCGGCGCGCCGGGACTGCTCTGCGGGACAGCGGTTAAAAGTTGGTTCGACCGAGCTGGTTCACGCTAAGCTGTTTAAAATTATCGGAGGTTTTTTATGAAGCTGATCGTATTACTCATCGGGCTGGCTGTCGGATTTGGCGGCGGTGTCTACTGGGGCAATCAACACCCCATGCAAGCCGCCACGCTTTCAGATACTGAGCAGAAAGAATTCCTCCAGGCTCAGCTCAAGATCGCACAGGCCGTGAAGTCGAAACTGGATTCGATGGCCACAAAAAATACTTCCAGTGGCGGTCCCGCCGGTTCGGGGTTCCTTTCCGGCGGATCTGCCGCGCCCGCCGACCTGTCGCAATTGCAATCCGACCAGGATCGTCAAATTCAGCAGATTAAGGACCGCTTGTCGAAATTCGGCCAATAGCCTTTCGGAATTCCAAGTAAACGACTGATGCAGGCGATCGGAATCGACATCGGCTCTTCGACGGTGAAAGGAGCTGTTCTCGATCTCGATCGCGGCACGATTGGAACTGTCGTTCAGTCCTCCTTTCCTTCGCCTTTGGCGGGCCTTCCGCCGTTGTATTTTGAGGTCGACCCGGACGCGGTTGTCACACAGGTGCGGCGCATCGCGCACGAGCTGACGGAAAACGCGCGAGATTGCTCGGCACTGTTTTTCACAACACAGATGGGGGGCCTTGTTCTAGTCGATGCCGAGCGGCGGCGGCAATCCAACTACATCTCCTCGCGCGACCAGCGCGTCATGGCGAACGAGGTTGGTGGGGGAAGTTATTTCGAACGCATTCGTTCGCGCCTCACCGAATCTGTCATCCGCCGGCTCGGCAACGAAATCAGGCCGGGAAATCCTCTCAGCCTTCTGGCATGGCTTGCTGAGCATCGCGAATTGCCCGCCGAGGCGATTACTCCGCTGGGTATCGGCGAATACGTGCTGATGAAGCTTTGCGGAAACGAACCGGGCTTCCACATCACCCAGACGGCGGGAATGCTCGATCTCACCACGCGCGATTGGTGTTACGAGGCGATGGAGCGACTTGGCCCTGGCAACGTTCGCTGGCCGAAAATCCTCGATTTACGCGATCCGATTGGCGAGTGGAACGTGGATGGGAAACGACTCGATTGCTTTGCGACGGTAGGGGACCACCCCTGCGCCCTGGCCGGCGCCGGGCTCGCACAACGCGATCTGTCGATCAACATTTCAACCGGCTCGCAGGTGAGCGTGCGAACGACGGATCCGCAACCCGGATCCGATTACCAGACTCGCCCTTACTTTGACGGCGGTTGGCTCAACACCATCACGCATCTTCCCGCAGGCCGTTCGCTTAACGCTTTGGTTGGCCTGTTGACCGAGCTTTCTTCCGCCGACAGTGAAACGTCAGGAGTGTGGGACCAGATTGGTCGAGCGATCGACGCGGTTCCAAAGACGGATCTCCGGCTGAGCCTCGCCTTCTTCTCCGGGCCTGCCGGCGACCGCGGGCACATCGAAAATATCTCCCTGGAGAATCTCACTGCCGGCCATCTATTTCGCGCCGCCATGAACAACATGGCCGACAATTATCTTAAGGCGGCGCGTTCACTGACCCGGGCGGCAAGCTGCGATCGAATCCTGTTCTCGGGCGGCCTGGCGCAAAAACTGCAGGCCCTGGCGCCGACGATCGCTACCCGCCTGGGGATGCCCTTTCATATTGTTCAATCGAACGAAGAAACCTTGCAAGGTCTTCTGGAACTCGCTCGAAGATCCATGCGGGTGTGATCGACAAAGCGATCGGGCCTTCATGTTCTGCGCGGCGGGCTCACTTCAGTGAGCCGGAACGGTCTTGCCCGGCTCACTGAAGTGAGCCCGCCGCGCATAGACGGGAGGATCATCAGAATTCTCCCGCGAGATTGGGCTCGCTATTCGTGACCGCGCCCTCGGCGCAATCCGCCGCTGGCGAGGAGTTGCTCTCCGGTGAGCCAGCCCGAATCGTCGGAAGCGAGGAAGACAGCAATTGACGCGATATCGTCCGGCTTACCAACGCGGCCGAGCGGAGTTTGCGCGACAACTCCCTTCTCCATGTCAGAGCCGATGATTCCGGCGGTTTGTGTTCCTTCGGTTTCGATCATTCCGGGATTCAGCGTGTTGACGCGGATGCCTTTGGGACCCAGCTCCCGCGCGAGCACGCCGGTGATGGCGTCCACCGCGCCTTTGGTTGCGCTATAGACGGCGCTGTTCGGCGGTGTAATCCGGCTCACGACCGAGCCGATGTTGATGATGCTCGCGCCCTGGCCGAGATGTTTCGCGGCGGCCTGCGTCGTCAGGAGCAGACCGAGCACGTTGATGTTGAAGATCCTGTGAAAGTGTTCCTCGGTGATCGCCTCGATCGGCGAGAATTCATAAACGCCGGAGTTATTGACGAGAATGTCGAGCCGACCAAACTTTTTGATTGCGGCATCAATGATGCCTTCGGCTTCGGCCTTCTTCGAAACATCGCCGCCCACGGCGACGGCCTTGCCACCGGCGGCCGTGATCGCGGCGACCACCTTTTCCGCGCCGGCCTTGCTCGAAGCGTAATTGACGACAACCGACGCGCCGGCTGCGGCGAGCGATTTAGCGATCGCTGCGCCGATTCCCTTGGACGCACCCGTAACCACCGCGACTTTGCCTGTGAGCTTGCTCATGTTTATTTTCCTTTCGAATGAGAAGGTTGGTGTTGAATTATCGAATGCCGCCCGTGGCGAGGAGTTGCTCGCCGGTCAGCCAGGCGGAGTCGTCTGAGGCGAGGAAGACCGCGATGGGGGCGATGTCGCTGACCCGGCCGGTGCGGCCGAGCGGAGCCTGGGAGATGAGTATCTTTTCGAAGTCGGAGCCGATGAATCCACCGGTATGCGTCCCTTCGGTTTCGACCATGCCGGGATTGATAGTGTTGACGCGGATTTTCTTGGGGCCCAGCTCGCGGGCGAGCACGCCGGTGATGGCGTCGAGTGCCCCCTTCGTGCCGGAGTAAACGGAAGAATTTGCAGGAGTGAGTCGGCTTACGCCGGAGCCGATGTTGATGATGCTTCCGCCCTCGCCGAGGTATTTCACCGCCGCCTGGGTGACGAGGAGCGCCCCAAGAACATTGATGTTGAAGATCTTATGGAAGTGCTCTTCCGTGACGGCCTCGATCGGGGCAAATTCGTAAACGCCGGAGTTGTTGACGAGGATATCCAGTCGGCCGAACTTCTTGACTGCCGCATCAATGATTCCTTCGGCTTCCGTTTTCTTCGAAACATCGCCGCGTACCGCAATCGCTTTTCCGCCGGATGCGGTGATTTCCGCGACGACCGCGTCGGCGCCGGAGCGGCTCGAGGCATAGTTGACGACGACCGACGCGCCCTCTTTAGCGAGAGCCTTGGCGATTCCCGCACCAATTCCCTTCGACGCGCCCGTGACGACCGCGACTTTTCCAGTAAGTTTGCTCATGAGTGACTCCCTGAAGAGGATCCGCAACCGGTTGAAGCGGGAAATCGGCGTTTCCGCGGCCTGATCAGTTGCATAGTTCAGGATAGTAGAACTATTGAACTAAGAGTCAAATCGCCCTATAATTAATTTCGATGAGGCCACTTTTCCACCCCTCCATTGAAGACGTTACGGTTGAAGGGATTCTCCACGCCCTCTCCGATCCCGTGCGCGTCGCAATTTACGCCCAGATCGTAAGTTCCGAATGCCCGCGGGCCTGCTCAGGATTTCTGAACATCAGCGAAAAAGCGATCCCCAAATCGACCCTGTCCCAGCATTTCAAATCGCTCCGGGAAGCGGGATTGATCCGCGGCGAACGGCGCGGCGTCGAAATGCACAATACTTCCCGCTGTGCCGAACTCGAGAAACGCTTTCCGGGATTGCTCGCCGCGATCGTGAATGCCTTTCGGATGCAGTCGCAGTTGAAACTCGGCAACTACGCAGCGAAGCGCAAGACCTCCAACCGCAGCACACGATCCAAATAAAACTCGAATCAAAATCAGAAAGACCACGGAAGTCATGCTCAAGTTCCTGACCAGATCGCAGAATTCGTTGACCGCATTTATCCTGGCCCTGCTTTCGACTGCCGTCCCTTTGGAGTTACGCGCGCAAACCGTGCCCACCTCCGCTGGGCCGCAATCGGGCCAGAAAATTGGGTGATTCGATAACAATCCCCAGGACGGCAACCAAAAGCGAATCGCTTACAATGACTTTCTGCGCGGCCTGGCCAGGGAGCGCAACCTGCCCGTGGCCGATTTGGCGAGCGACGAGACCAATAAAGTGAAGGAGTTCCAAAAACGGTGGCCGCACTCTTTTTTGTCTTTTCTGACCATCGACGGCATTCACATGAATGGCGAGGGCAACGAAATGATGGCGGCAGGCGTGCTGAAGGCGCTCGGCTTCACCGACGCCCAGCTTGCCCAGGAGAAAAGCGTCTGGCTCGATCTGCCGGCGATGGGCTACACCGCCACGGTCAGCGTAACGGTGAAACAGTCGGAGCAATTGCGCGACCTGGCCGAACGCCAGGGCATGAACATGACCGACTTCATGAACAAAGAGTTTCAGAAGGCCATACCGACCATCCTGAGCTAGTCCGTTCCGCCGCCGAAAGCCAAATGACCGGGCTAAGAATCACCGCAAAACGAATGAAGGCGATCCGCTTTGGATCGCCTTCGTGAATGCCCAGGACAGGATTTGAACCTGCACGCCTTGCGGCGCTACCACCTCAAAGTAGTGCGTCTGCCAATTCCGCCACCTGGGCGAGTGGTGGGAACATTATAAGGGGGAGCCGGCGACTGTCGAGAGGGTCGATTCAGTTCAGAGGTATCGGGAGTGATGCCTGATTGTGGCGGGAATTTTCTCCCCTCTCGGCAAATCGACAGAAACAGAAAGATCGAATCGCGAAGGCGCAAGCGTCGATCCGGCGGTCGCCCGTCCGGGCGGCCTGACGCCGGCCCGTCGCTTGCGCCTTCGCGATTGGTCCACAAGCGAGCGTCCCGACAGATCTAATCGCCGACAGGCCCGACGTCGATGCTGGCGTCGATGACGTGGTCGGCGCTGACGGCGGCAACGCCGTCGATCTGGCGAAAGACCTCGGGGTGCAGCACCTGCACCTGTTCGAGCGTTGCGTCGGCGAAGAGCTGTTGGCCGGAGCGCGTGCGGGCGGAGTAGAGGGGTCCGTCCGGGCCGGCGGCGACCGTCACCACGTTGTCGCGGCCGACGATGTCTACGATTTTCGGCGCGACAGCCGGTCGCTCAATCCGAGCGGAGTCGCGGGGCGACTTCGCAACGCCGATTGACGCGGTCTGCGATTCCGAGGAGGCCGAGCAACCCGCAACCAGTGCGAGCAGCACGTACGCGCATTTCTTGACTCGGATCTTCATCGGTGGCCTCAACGATGTTTATCGGCATTCGAGCTCCTGGCGATCAGGTTGATCACCTTCCAAGTACAAATTCTCTGACGTGATTCTCGCTTCCGGGCGTTATCGGCCAGTTGGAAAATGCAACGATTCGAACGGATTTGCGGGCCAGGAGGAGGAAGCGGCTTTTAAGGACCGGTAACCCGCCAGATTGCCCAAAGGTGCTTCAATCCGGTTTGCTCCCCATTTGAATGTATTTGATTTCCCCCTTGTCGAGATGAGTCGCCAGACCCATCGGACAGGGAAAAAAGGAGCGGAAATCATGGTGCGTTCAAACCGAAATGCGTCGAATACCAAGTCCTCGAAGGCCGCCTCGGCCTCCGTCTTCGAGACGCTCGAAAGCCGCGAGCTGATGAGCAGCTCGACCCTGTCGATCTCGACCGTCGCGGTTTGGGGCGGAAACCAGCTTCAGATTAACGGCACCTCCGGCAACGATAAGATCACCGTAACGCAGACCGCCGGCGGCCTGGTGGTCGCCAACAATGGCTGGACTTCGACCCTCACCGGCAACTATGCCAGCCTGCTCGTTCGCAGTGGCGCCGGAAACGACACGGTCACGATTGACCCTTCGGTACATATCAACTGTGAGCTCTTTGCCGGCACCGGCACTGACACGCTCCAGGCGGGTTCCGGTAACGACACCCTCTACGCGGGAACTGGCAAAGACACCCTGAAAGCCGGCAACGGCAATGACACCCTGGTGAGCCTTGGCGGAAGTGTCGATTCGCTCTACGGCGGCAGCGGCAAGGACAGCTTCTGGTGCGACAACAGCGCCAACGAAAAAGTTTATAACGTTCGCGCCGATGAAAATGCGTACGGCGCGGTTCACCGCGTCTCCAGCTACTTCGGGGCATCGGCCGCCACGACCAAGGCCGGCAAGGCGAGCAAAGCCAATGCTGCAAAGAAGGTGACCGCGATTTCCCCGGCGTTGCCCGAGCCGGCCGCGACCAGCTCAGGAATCAACTATCAGAACTTCTCCAATCATCCGCTCTTTGCTTCCACCGGCCCCTCGCCGGACGATGTCAAGCAGGGTCAGATTGGCGACTGCTACTACCTCTCGGTCCTGTCGGATGTCGCCCGGAACGATCCGATGAAAATCCAGCAGAGCATTCTCGATCTTGGCGACGGCACCTACCTGGTGCAGATGAACAAGAACGGACAAAACGTGTTTGTTCATGTCGATGCCAGCCTGCCGGTCCTGTGGGCCAATCAGCCGGCCTACGCCGATTTCGGAACCGGCGGCTCGATGTGGACTGCCATCATGGAAAAGGCCTGGACCTACGTCCGCGGCGGGGCACCCAGCTACAACGGCATCAGCAGCGGATGGATGGACGAGGCGTTCGCCTCGCTCGGCTGCAACGCGAGCGATGTCTACAGCGCCGCCAGCGGACAAGCGCTACTCACGCTCATTCAGTCGCAGCTCGCCGCCGGCAAGGCCGTGACCTTCGCGGTGAACACGCCGGCCGCCGGCGCCCCGCTGATCGGCGATCATGCCTACTCGGTCGTGAGCGTGGTAACGGGCGCGAACGGCGTCGCCACCGGCCTGGTCCTTCGCAACCCATGGGGAGTTGATGGGGCGGGCAACGACGCCAACCCCAACGACGGCTATGTCACGATCACCGGCACGCAGGCCTTGGGAAGCATGATCGGAATCGTCAGCGCGTATGTGTGAGGGGTGAAGACGTGAAGACGTGAAACGTTGATGCGAACAACCAAAGAGCCTGCGCACGCAGTAAGCGGGAATGTTCATCGCCAGCGCGCCGAGGCGAGAACATTCCCGCTTACTGCGTGCGCGGCTCCTCAATCACGTTTTCACGTTTCACGTCTTCACTTTGTCGTCGACGGGTAGTGTCGCGGTGGCGGACCCGTATAAAGCGAGCGCGGCCGAATGAGTCGGTTGTGGTCCTGCTGCTCGATCACGTGGGCGCACCACCCGGCCGCCCGGGCCGCCGCAAAGATCGGCGTGTTCAACTCGTGCGGAATCCCCATCATGTAGAGGACCGGCGCGGCATAGAGGTCGACATTGGCGTATAGATTTTTCTCTCGCAACATGACCGCTTCGAGCGCTTCGCAGATTGCAATCCACCGTTGCTGGCCCGACTCGTTGCCGAGTTGCTTTCCCAGTTCGCGCATGACCGAGACGCGCGAGTCGCCATTTCGGTAAACGCGGTGGCCGAATCCCATTACCTTTTCTTTGGCCGCCAGTTTTCGCTTGACCCATTCTTCGGCTCGCTGCGGTGATCCGACTTCACGCAATACATTCATCGCCTGCTCGTTGGCGCCCCCGTGCAGAGGACCTTTCAGCGTTCCGATGGCGGAAGTAATCGCCGAATACATGTCGGACAGAGTCGAAGCCGTGACCCGGGCGGCAAAGGTCGATGCGTTAAATTCGTGCTCGGCATAGAGGATCAGGATCGTGTTCATCGCGCTGACCATTGCCGGCGGCGGAGGTGTGCCGCTCAACCCGAAGAGAAATCGCGCGGCGTGCGTGAGATGATCCGCGGGGCCTGGCGGCGGCTTTCCATTCGCGATTCGCCATCCCGTTGCGATCAGGCTGGGAATGGCCGCAATCAGACGAATTGCACGGCCCACGTTGGCCGCGTGAGACAGATCGTCCGGCTTCGGATCGAATGTGCCCAGGATCGAAACGCCGGTGCGGAGCATGTCGATCGGCAGGGCCGTTTTCGGCATCAGCCGAAAAATGGCGGTAATGGCATCCGGTATTCGATCCTCCGCCGCAAGCTGCTCGCGAATCTGCTCATACTCCGCGGTGGTGGGAAGCTCGCCGTGAAGCAGCAGCCAGACCACGTCTTCGAAGCTTGCGCGCGTGGCCAGTTCGTGAATGTCGTAGCCGCGATACAGAAGTCCGGCGCTAGCATCGACAGCGCAGATCGCTGATTCACCCGCGATCACGCCATCAAGGCCGGGGCTGTAGGTGGGTTTGTCTTCGGACGCCATGGGGAAGCCTCCGAAGGTATTGTAGGAGAGGGTTGAGGGTTGAGGGTGTAGAGTGGAGGATAGAGAGTGAAGGACCGATAGCACAGCGTTTCTCGCGCATTCTGTATTTTCCGCTCTCTACCCTCAACCCGCTACCCTCCACCCTCCATACTCCACTCCTTGGCCGGGTCGTACTCCATCAATTGATACAGTTCATCCCGGGTCTGCATTCGATTGAGCCATGCCTTTTGCGTGCCGTGCTTTTTGAGGTCGCCCAGGAATTCACCGGCGGCGTGCATGGAAACTCGGAACGCCGACTGCGGAAAGATCACCATGCGGTATCCCATGGCGGCCAGTTGCTTGCCTGACAAAAGCGGGCCGCGGCCGAACTCGGTCATGTTCGCAAGCAGTGGGGAGCGGATTTCGCGGGAAAAACTTCGAAACTCCGCGGCGGTTTCGAGTGCCTCGGGAAAGATTCCATCGGCGCCGGCGTCGAGATAAGCGCGGGCGCGCCGCACGGCGGCGTCAAATCCCTCGACGCCGCGCGCGTCCGTCCGGGCAATGATCAGAAAGTCTTTGTCGCTTCGCGCTTTGACCGCTGCGCGAATTCGCTCAGCGGCCTCTTCGATCGATACGAGCGATTTGCCCGCCAAATGTCCACAGCGTTTGGGAAAGGCCTGATCTTCCAGATGCAATCCGGCGATTCCCGCCCGTTCGAACTCGCGCACCGCGCGAGCCACGTTCTGCGTGCCGCCAAATCCCGTGTCGGCGTCGAGCAGGGCCGGAATCTTCACCGCGGCGGCGATGTACCCGGCAAGGCGGACCACTTCGCTCAAATCCAGCAGGCCGATATCCGGCACGCCGGCCGTCGCATTCGCCAGTCCAGCGCCGCTGATATAAACCGCTGAGAAGCCCGCCTTCTGCACCATCCGCGCGACGCCGGCATTGAATGCGCCAGGCAGCATCAGGCACCCTTTGCTGAGCAGGCGGCGAAGAATCAGCGTTTTGCGCGTGGGCATGGGGCGATCATATCCTCTTCCCTCACTCCCGGTACTCCGGGAGAGTGTCGGTTGAAGGCGCTTTTCGAAAAGGAACGATTCGCGACTTCCGAATTCCCCTCACCCTAACCCTCTCCCGGAGTACCCGGAGAGGGGACAAGGGACAAGGATCGCTCGCCACAGTTAAGCATTCAAGCTACGAAAGAGCCAGCAAGGTCGGCAGTGACGAGCAATTGTGAACTTTGTCGAGCTCCCACACATAAGCCGCCAGTGCATCGGCGCGGTCGCGCGAAATAAGCGGGGCGGCTAATGCGTGAAACTTGTTCATCACCTGTTCGTCGCTCATGCGGTTGCGGGCGTGGCCGCAGGGGTAATCCACCCGTTCGACCAGCCGGCGACCGTCTTTCAATGTGATCGCAATCATGTTGCCGACGCCCTGCGGGTAGAGCGCGCTCAATTCGCGGTTCGCGCGACCTTGATTCGCTGCACCAGCGAGAGAAGTTTCTGATCGGCGATTCGTTCCGGCGAGAATTGCTCCGGCGTGACCTGGCCATCGGTCAGCGCCACCGCGGTGATGTAAGGGAGACTGTGGTCGGCGGTTTCCCGGTTCTCGGGACGCCATTTGGCCGGCTCGCTGCCGATGATATCGACGGCTGCGTCATGGCTTTCGATCAGGATCGAATCGATTGAATCGACGCCATCGAATTGCCGCCGCAGCTTTAGCGACGCTTCAACCGCGCTTTGGGCGTGGTATTCGACGGGCCAGCATTTGATGCTCGTATTGAGGATCATCGGCTCGTCCGCAACTTGCGCGGGCGACGCAAAAGGTCCCGTCATCGCGAGAGGCCCGCTCACAAGTCGCTCAAAGCCGCGATCTCCTTCGAATATCGGAGACGGCCCGGTCATCCCCTCGCGGGCGAGCATCGCCGCGAAGACGCCCTGCCGGGCGGCGCTAGCGAAGGCGCATCCTTTCCAATGTGACAATTCTCCCACGCGTGTCTGCCGCAGCGCCGCACTGGCCACGCCAGCGATACCGAGCGCATGTCGCGTTGTGGGTGCATCCAGTTTCATCAGTCGGGCGGCGGCCAGTGCAGTTGAGAAGGGGCCATAGGTGACGTGATCCCATCCGATGGACCGCAGACTGGCCGCATCGCAGAGCCGGCACTGCAATTCGTAGGCAATCACGATGGCGGCGATCAACTCACGGCCGGTCGCTCCGGTCGCCTCGGCGACGGCGATCGCCGCCGGAATGTTGTCGCTGGGATGGGCCGGCTCCTTTGAGAGATAGGTATCGTTGTAATCGAGATAACGGACCTGGCAGCCGTTGGCGAAGGCGGCCCAATCCAGCGAAGTCATGATGCCTGTTCCCCAGATCGTGGCGCCCGTGTCGGATCGAACCGAGCCAGCGACGCGACGCGCAATTGCGCATGGCTCGGCGCGCCATCCGCCCAGAGCGCAGCCGAGCGAATCAATGATGCGCCGCTTTACTTCATGAACTGTAGCGGCGGAGAGGGCTTCAAAACGCAGGCCGATCGCGTAGTCGGCCATTCGCGCGGCAAGAGTCGGAATCATGTAATGCTCCTCGTCAATTCATCGTAGCGTTGCCGCGCGGACAGAAGAAGGTGGATATGATCTACGGCAGGAATGAAACGGAATCTTCATGCACTTGCCGACCATCAGTTCGATCTGCTGATCATCGGCGGCGGGATTGTCGGCGCTGGGATTGCCCGCGACGCGGTGATGCGCGGGCTGTCTGTCGCGATCGTCGATAAAGGGGACTGGGCCGGCGAAACCTCGAGCCGATCATCCAAACTGATTCATGGCGGGTTTCGCTATCTCGAGCAAGGGGCGTGGCGGCTCGTTGCCGAATCGTGCCGCGAACGCCGCATTCTTCAGGAGATCGCGCCGGACCGCGTCAAGCCGATTCCCTTTCTGCTACCGGTCTATGACGGAGATCCGCGCCCGCTCTGGAAAATACGATTGGGAATGACGCTTTACGACGTGCTGGCGATGTATCAGAACACGGCGTCGCATCGGATGCTTTCGGCTTCCGCTGCATTGCAACAGGAGGAAAGCCTGAACGATGCCGGTTTGCGCGGGGCAATCCGTTATTTCGACTGTCAGGAAGACGATGCGCGGTTCTGCGTCGATAACGTGCTCCACGCCGCCGCGATGGGCGCGTTCGCAGCCAACTATTGTCAGGCCACGTCATTCCGGGTCGAGGGAAACCGGATTGTGGCCGCGGGTATGAGCGACCTCCTTAGCAGCGCAAGTTTCGAGGTGAAAGCGCGCGTGGTGGTGAATGCGGCGGGGCCGTGGGTGGAAGGGGTTGCGGGGATGTCAGGCGCAACTGCCGAGGGTCTGAAGCTGGGCCCGACCAAGGGTGTCCATCTGCTTCTTCCAAAACTAACGGCTCATCATGCCATCGCGCTTCAGGCCGGCGACGGACGAATCCTTTTCATTTTGCCCTGGCACGATTGCTCGATCGTTGGAACAACCGACACGGACTTTGCCGCCGATCCCGCAACGGCCCGCGCCGACCCGGGTGACGTCGATTACCTGCTGAAAGAGGTCAATCGCGTCATGCCGGGGCGGAAGATCGGTCATGCTGATGTGATCACGACCTTTGCCGGAGTTCGTCCGCTGCTGCGATCCAGCGCCCAATTTCCGTCGTCGCGCGGGCGGGAGCACCGCATCGTGCGGCAGCACGACAACCTGCTTAGCGTCGCCGGTGGGAAGTACACGACTTATCGAGCCGTCGCCGCGGAAGTGGTCGATCGCGTGTTTGAACTGCGCGGATGGAAAGCGCCGGCGTGCCGGACGGGCACGACACCTTTGCCCAACAACCGGCCGGCGGCGTGGGGGGAGAAGATCTCGGACCTGCCCGCGGTGTTCGAGAGCGATGTCGTTCATGCATGCGCGGAGGAAATGGCGATAAGCGTCAGCGATGTGATGCGGAGGAGAACGCCGCTGGCGCTGAGCCGGCACGGAGGGGAGGAAGCCGCCCGGCGTGTTGCGAAAATCGTGGGGCGTGAAATGCATTGGGAGGTGGGGCAGGAACGTAGTTCGCTCGATGCTTACCGAGACGAACGGGAGATGGACGCGGTTAGTTCGTAGTGCGGCCTTTAGGCCGTATCTTCCGTGTCGCACATAAGACTTTGGACATTTGTCGGCGGCGGTACTCGAACGTTCAACATCCAACGTTCAACGCTCAACTTTCAACAAAGAGAAGCCCCATCTTTGAACGTTGAAAGTTGAGCGTTGGACGTTGAAAGTTGAAATTGGCGGCGCGCCAATGCAGGGGGGCAACAGGACGGCGACATGGACGACAATTTGTACGGGCTAAAGCCCGCACTACGAACCTGCGCCAGGCACTTCCAGCACGCAGCAGGTGCCTTGTCCGGGACGCGAGTCGATGGAAAATCGCCCGCCGCACCGCTCTGCCACCAGGCGGACCAGGAAAACGCCCAGCCCCATTCCCGCGCCCGGCTGCTTGGTGGTAAAGAACGGCTCGCCGACGTGCCGGATCAATTCCTCGGGCATGCCAGGTCCCTGATCGCGCACTTCGAAACGAAGTCCCTCGCTATTGCGGATGATGTCCAGGGTGACGACCTGGGTGGGCCCGCTGGCGTCGAAGGCATTGCGAAGCAGAACCAGCAGCGCCTGCTCAATGGCTAGCTCCGGGAGCATCGCCTGTTGTACGTCCGGGGCGATGCGCACCGCCAATCGCGAGACCTCGGCGTCGCGAAGATTTTGCCGCAGTCGTTCGGCCAGTTCTGTCATCGCCACCGGCGTTCGCCGGGCGGTGTCGTCATCCACGTCCAGGCGCATGCGACCCAGAATCGCACGGCATCGATCAACTTCGCGCCGGATCAGGCGGGCGTCATCGCGAACGGAATCGACAAAAGAGTCGTCGATTAGCGCGCTCGCGTGGAGCAGTCCGTCTCCACTCGACACGCCGGGTCCCTTGGACCCGGATCCGGGTCCGCAGGACCCGGCGTGATCCGGGCAGCTCACTTCCAGCTCGCGCGCGACGACGGCGATCGTGCCGAGCGGCGTGTTCAATTCATGAGCCGCCCCGGCGGCGAGGGTCGTGAGCGCGGCGAGTTGCTCGTTTCGCGCGCCTCTTTCGCGCGCCGCGGCGAGTTCACCTTCGCGGTGGCGGAGGGAGCGGATGACGCGGCCGATAAAGCTGGCGATGAGCACCGATACCAGCACGAGCGCCGTCCAGTCGCCGCCGAGCGTCGCCCAGGTCGGCAACGGCTCGCCCCGCGAGAGCGGGCGATGCCAGACGAACAATACCGCATAGCAGGCCGCCACTGTTGCCACGACGGTCCACGTCCATCCCGCGCCAAGCACGATGACCGCCATCGCGACGTGAACGAGATAGAGCGAGGCAAAAGGATTCTGCGGGCCGCCGGTGAGATACAGCAGCGCGGTCAGCAGGCAGATATCCAGGAGCAGCACGACCGGGACGAGCCATCCCTGTGGTTTGATCCATCGCAAGATCGCAACCAGGACGGCGTTGGATGCTGCGGTCATCAGAATGACCGCCGCGATCATCGCGAGCGGCAAGCGGAGATGGAGGAGCGCGACGGCGACGAGCGTCGCGGTCACCTGTCCGATCACGGCGATCCAGCGAAGACGCGTCAATGCCGCAAGCACGATCTGCGGCTCGTGCACGGACGCGAGAAGAAAATAAATTGTCGGGGGGCGCTCGGTCTGCGGCACGGGGACATTGTATCGCGCGACGCATTAAGAGCCGCGCACGCAGTAAGCGGGAATGTTTCTTCGCTTACCGCATATTTTCCCGCTTACTGCGTGCGCGGCTCCTTGTATACGCGAAGAACCGCTCACCCAGTCTACCGGGGTTCCTCGTATTTTTCAGGATCGTCCAGGTGGCCGGTGTGGCGTGTCATCGCGCGGCCGCTCGGCCAGAGGGGCGTGAATAGCATGAATGCCACCAGCGCGGGAAGGAGATTCGGCTGCAGCGAGTGATTCACCAGGCATCCGGTGAGGCTCACCAGCCCGCCGATTTCGAGCGAGAGCCAGACCAAAAACATCCCTTTCAAATAATGGTTGGGCGAGACGGTGTTCCCCTGCCAGTACGGTTTGAAGAGCCGGCTTCGCCAGAAGATGGCGCCCGGCACCACGATGGCCATGTACGCCATGGAAACCACAAACCAGATTTGCGCCGACGCCAGGTGCCGCGTGGCATTTTCATCGATGTCGGTGAGATTGACGAGCACATAGAGGAAAAGGAAAAACGGCAGAAGCAAAAACGTCAGCCAACTGATCCAGGCGTAGCGGAGCGCGGTGGCGGCGGTCAGGTGAGATTCGACGGGTGTTCCAACGTGTGAGTGGGCAACAAGAGCCATATCAAAAACCTCCATCAGTACTTCCCCCGTCAAAACATGTGATCGCAAATTTTATACCCTGCGATTGCCGAAGTGCCACTGAAAAATTTTTGTAAGATGGCTTAGATGCGAGACTTAGTGAAATGATTCACGAGCCGATCATGCGGATGGTGTGCCGTTGACTGCTGGAAGTCGGGCGACAGCCGCTCAGACAATGAGAAATAAACATCTTCTCCGCCGCAGATAAGGATCTTAAGCTAAATGCGTAGTCGATCATCGCCACGGAAAAATTCCAAAAGTTCATGTTCCACGCGAGCGGCATGTGTAGCCGTCAAGAATTACCGCATCGATCTGCTTTAGAACATGGTTTGCGTGACCGCATCGAAATCGAGGTTCCATCCACATTTGAGGGTCGGTCAATCGTTGATAATTTTGAATCAACTCTCGAAGCTTTTCGGATTGCTGACGGATAGGATAGGAAATGGAATTTCCTTCAATGTCCTTTTTGTTATGTCGACCTGCCTACCCTCGCGAGTTGAAACAAATGTGTTGGCCACCGGAGAATTAAGCACGCTGCTAACAGCCACTCGTCCACATGGTCCGCTTTTGGCCAAACTGCGATAAATGTTTGGTAACACGTAACCCCTACGCTATCTGGAAACGCGGCCATGCACCATCTGCCGCGAGACTTGGTCGACTTATTTAGAATAGCTTTTGGCTTATCCCAAGGAAGAAGGTACGCGTTGGTCCGCTTGTCGTTCGGGCGCAAACTCAGGTACGGCATCTCGGGCTGTTCGAAAACCTGAAACTTTGTACGGTGCAACACCGCGACGATAGCCGTCCGCATGCGTCAATCGCACAAAGGTACTGCGATTACCTGTTTCCTCGCCATCGTCGGTAAGTGGCTGGTTCCACTCGATGCCACGATGAAGCACGCTGACATCCCCGAGCGTGGGGAATTTATTAAGTGACACCAGACATTAGTCAGTTCGGGTATCTGAAACGACTTAGCTGCTTGGTCGAGATCCAGATTTTCAGACGCCTCGCTAGAAACTTCATCGCTTAATTCGAATCGCCGCCATGACGCGACATCGTCATTCACTCTTCGATTCGAGACTCGACATGTGTAGTGAGGTATTGGGTCAGTCGCGATCAGAAGGACCACTTCTGGATCTGCTTCGAAAACACGATCTGGCAAAAGCGTTAGCTCGATTTTTGCAAATCGCTCGGCGAGAAGCCTACGAACCGTTGCGTAGCCGCTGCCAGCTAAGAAACGCCGCGGAAGCACGAAGCCGAGCAATCCGCGAGGATGTAAATCGTCCAAGACACGTTTGAGCAATTCCGCGGGCTTGAGTGGAGAGGATGTTTTATAATCCTCTCTCATCCATTTCGAACGTTTCGAAGGGCGGGTTGCAAAGAACCACGCCGGCACGACGCACATATGCGGCCAGCGACTTTCCGTCAAAGACATCTCCAGGCTTAATGACCCACCCGCCCGGGTTCGGAAAATCTGCAAGCGTGAGGGCCAATCGACTTATTTCGACGCCGAAAAGCTCGCTTTCTATTCCCGCTAAATGGCCGATGAAGTACGCGTGCGTTCTCGGCGTGCGACATTCCATAAAGCTGATTCTGCCGAAGGGCGTTCATCGCCCCAATCAGAAAAACGCTACTGCCGCTACACGGCTCCAGTACGATTCGATCATCGTCACCCGTGCTGTTGAAAGGAATTCGCTCAACCATCATCGAACAACCGTGCGCGGTGTCCGATGAATTCCGAGTCTCTTTTTTGTTTCGTCATCAACTAGAGTTGTCGCCCAGATTTGCGAGAGCACGTCAACTGAGAGATTTCGGAAGTCGAGATCGCGCAGATTCGCAAAGTAGCCGCTTCGCGGGCATCCCGATTTAGCAGCCTTGCACCCTGTCCAGTCCGTATTGCTTCGCAACCGCGACGAGCAATTCTTCTTCATTCGGCGGATGAAGTGCGCGAATCCCGGAACGCCCCTGTCGCGAAACACTTTTGCGGTCAGCAGCCAGAAAACCAGCTTAAATAGCTGTGCGGGGTCGGGATCACGCCCGGCACTGTCGATAAACGCTCATTTCGTTGCCCACAATGTATCTCGAAGCAACGGGTCGAGAGCATCCTGTATGTGGTCTTCCATATATGAAGAAGTCCCGCGAACAGACTGAGTTGGGGAGCCCAATGGAATTCGCCCATGTTCTTTGCGCGATATAGCGACTCGCGCTTCCAGTCCTGCGCACGTGCGACGAACAGGTCGCTTATGCGGTCCAAGGCATGACAGCCGATTAGGCCGTGTCCGCCACCCTTGCGCAAACTCCCCACTCACGCACTTCGTCCTGATCAATTTCCAAGACAATCAGTGCGCCGAGCGACCTACAGGTATCGATCAGTTCAAGACGGGAAAGAGCAGTGGAATGGGCTACGCCAATCAGTGCGGAATCATACGAAACCAGCGTCTCACCGAACGCCACCGCGGCGATTCGGTAGTCTTTCGGGGCCGTGGCAAACCAGTTTCTGAATCCGTAGTCCTCAACTAAAAGTGATTCGTCGTAGCCCAGCTGCGCAACCCCTCTATGATGTTGGCCAAAACCTTAGCAGAGGAAAAAATCTCCATACCGTTTGCGCCACCGGCGACGATATTGTACGCGTGGTGGGCATAATTTCAACGTAAACCTAAACCCTATAAAGATTTGTGTAAATGCTGACGCCGTCAGCAGTTATGCAAAGGAGGTCATTCTCGCGAAGAAAAAATACGAGCAGTCATTGACTTTGCTTGCGCGAGCAAGTAAATTAGAACGTATGAATCAGATCAGCAATGAGAAGCGGGTGCAGGTTGTGGCGGCTCCTGTTGAGGGCAACAGCATCAACAGCACTGTCCGCATGACGGGTGTTTCCAAGCCCGCGATCCTCCGGTTGCTGGCAAAGCTCGGCATGGCGTGCGCCGAGTACCACGATAAGCACGTTCGCGGTCTGACATCGAAACGCGTCCAGTGCGATGAAATCTGGAGCTTTTGCTACGCCAAGCAAAAGAATGTTCCGGCACCATTGAAAGAGACGTTCGGCTACGGCGATGTCTGGACGTGGACGGTGCGACGCCGATACGAAGCTCTGTATTTCATTTCTGGTGGAAAAGCGCACTCTTGGAGTACGCCAAGGAATTCATGAATGATGTTGCGGACCGCCTCACGAATCGGGTCCAGCTAACCACCGATGGCTTGCGGTCCTATCTGGACGCCGTTTACGACGCGTTCGGGTCCGACATCGACTACGCGATGCTTCAAAAATTTACGGTCCTGATACCGCTGGCGCTGGTCGCTATAGCCCGCCGGTGGTCAAGAGCGTGACGACGGACGTTCATTGCGGAACGCCGGTCCGCGAGCACATCAACACCAGCTACGTCGAACGATCAAATCTCACGATGAGAATGAGCATGCGTCGGTTCACTCGCCTGACGAATGGATTCAGCAAGAAGCTTGAGAACCACGAACATGCGATCGCGATCTACACGATGCACTACAACTATTGCCGGGTGCATAAGACGCTCCGCGTGACGCCGGCGATGGAAGCGAAGATCAGCAACCACGTTTGGGAAATCGAGGAACTTGTCGCGCTGATCAATTAGTCGCCGCCCTTTTAGTGTGGTATTGTCTTCGACCATGTATGACCACCTGGAAGCTGGCGGCCGAAAGGGTGGAGATGTTTCGCCGCTTCTTAGCTCCCGGCACCCCATCGTTCGAGATTGAACACGCAATGGACGTCTCCACTTGGGAGACGGACTTGGAGTGGCGCGAGAAGGAAGGGAAATTAGGGCGGTGCGGTGTCTATTTTGTATATGACGAAAACGATTGCCTTCTCAAAGTCGGTCAAACCACTAACTCCACTAAACTTCGGCTTACGAATGCAGTCAAAGTTCCGGGTTCTTACGCCGTTGCATTCATCCTAATGCCGGCAGGGTATGGCTTTCTTGCCGCCCTCCCTTGAGGCATATTTGATTTCCTCGCTTAAACCTCCGCGTAATGAACGAGGGCTTTGGGTGGACGTCTGCCGACTGCCGCCCCTTGAAGTTGGGTTCAAGCAAGAATAAGCCAGATAGCGGGTGGCCGAAGGAGTAGAAATGACATACGCAAGCCCAGATACGTTCGACTATCCATCGCAGAATCGCATGGAGGAACCCCTCTTGAGGTTGCTCATTGGCAAGGGCGGTTCAGTGTGGTTCTCCGTTTGTGGCGATGAAATCGCCGTGGCACTGGCCGACCATTTCGGACTGTCGAAAGAACAATGCGCCCGCACTTCTCAGCGAAACAACGCGAAGGGCCATAGTCGCTGGCGGAATCACATCCAGCAAGTGCGACGCAAAATCGTCGACAAGGGCGAAATGTTAAAGCCGACGGTGGGAGAATGCAGGAAAGACAAGTGGGCGGTCACGGCGGAAGGTTATCGCCGAGTAGGTATTGAGCCGCCGAAATCCGCGTCGTCATAGAGAGCGATACCAAAATTCGTACCAATCAAAAACCCGGTAATTTCAAACGATACCACTACCATCATGCGGATAGCGGCGCAGTCTCGCGAACCTGAGCTGTCGTGTAGCTGCGCCACCACCGCAGAACCTGAAAAGCACGAGAAATGTCATCCCGAGGTACTCCGAGGGATTTACGTGGTGCGACTTCCGCGCAGATCCCTCGGAGTACCTCGGGATGACAGTTGCCGCCGTCTGCTTCGCCCGATTTTCAGAGCAGGTTATCCGCGATTCGCCGCACACAGATTTGTGCGATTGGTTAAGCACTCTCGGCCACCATGTTTTCGACCTTCGACCAGTCAATTACCTCTTTTAGAACGGGGGCTCGAATCAACGTAAGCCGAATCGCCGCTTCATTGACCCCGAGGAATCCGGTCAAATTCCGAAGCAGAAGAGCAAGAATGGCAACTGCAAGCCACCTGTGGCCGCAACCACCACAGCAAGCACCGCTGACCAGCAGAGCATCAGAACAAGTAGCCGAAGCAACAATCCGCGGAGCGAAATCTGCATGCGTTCTCTGGCGAGTTGCTTGACATATTTTTTTTGACGCCTGGAAAGACTCATTTGGCCATGATGCGATTGAGGAGGGAGAGCTTCAACCTCAGCGGCCCATCATTTAACGGATACCTGCTTAGGTGCTGCGGCAATCTCAACCGCTATCTGGCGGTCGATGGTGAGATCGCGATTGTTGAATTTGTAGTGGGCGCGGAGAATGAAATTAAAGTTTCCTGCCGGGGCGGCTCGGTCCGCCTGGAATGCGAGATGGGCTTCGGTTTCACCTTTGCCGATCAGGTTGTGTTTCTCGGGGAGCGAAACCCCACTGGCGCCGGAGGGCGCGACCAGCTCGAATTTCACTTCATCGGCGAAGCCGAATTCAGGTGTGATGGCTGCTGAAACCTCCACCGGCGTTCCGCCGGCCTGGACAACCGGGGAAGGCGAGTCGATCTTCATCGTAAAGGGCGCGGGCACGACTTCGATCAGGATCGGCGGGGATGCAATCTGGGTTCTCAAATTGCGCGGCTTGCCCAGGTCCGCGGTTTTGCGCATGTGTTCTTCGGCGGCGGTGCGCGCAGCCTCGGCGGCTTTGGCATTGTCTTTGGCGGCGGCATCCGCCGCGATCGCCTGTGCGCGCTCCGCCTCGGCTTGCGTTGTCTTTTGCTGAGCATCCGTTTCGGCCCGTGCGGCTGTTTCGAGGGCGGCGGCGGCCGTCTTTGCTTTGGCCGCGGCCTCATCCGCCACTCGGCGGGCTTCTGCGATCGCGCTCTTTGACCGGGTGGCCGCGTCGAGCTGCGCCGCGGTCGGCTTGGTCGTGGGATCCAGGGCAGGAGCGGCATGCTCAAGCTGAGCCAGGTGCTCCGAAGCTCCCTTTGCCTCTGGCGCAGCGGCGTCGGAAGCCTGCTGGGCCGCGGCGTGCTGCTGCCTGGCCTGAGCGAGGGCGGCGGCAGTTTGCTGGACCGCCTGTTCGGCGCGGTCGTGCGCCTGCGAGGCCTTTTGCGCAACCTCGGTCATCTCTTTGAAAATGGAGTCGATGCGTTTGAAATCCTCGGAGGCCGCCTTGGCCACTTCGCCGCCACGGGAAATCCTCGCCGGGGAATCCGGCGAGCGGAGGATCAGCGCATAACTGCCCGGGGCGGCTGCCGGATCCACGTTGACGACGAGATCTTTTTCATTAGTTCCGGTGTCGAAACTGAGCGGCTCGGAGCGAACCTGGCCCTGCGTTGCGGCTGGAAACTTCAGCTCGCCGGTGTAGCGATCAGAGTCTTTTGCTTCGATGACGAAATCAGGATTGCGGGTGATCTTGACGGGGACCTGGAGCTTGCCGCCGCGCGGAACACGCCACACCTTACTGTTGCCAGCTTCAATGGTGTAGGGCAAAGAAAGTCCATCGCGGACAGCCAGCGCGGATTCACCGCCCAGACGCATCGCGGCCACTTGCGCGCCGTTAGCCGCGGCGTACATCACCTCGACGGGCAGCGCCACGGAGGTGTTGATCGTCGAATCCGCAAGGGTTCGAGTCGGCGAAACTTGATCGGCGGTCTCATCGCCGGGAACTGGCGCTGGGCGGCCGACGATGCGAACGACGCCGGCCCAGTCGGGGGCATCGGCAGCAGCTTGCAGCATGAGCGATCCCACGGAGCCACCGCGAGGGATTACGCCGGGCCGTGCGGTAATTCCCGGCGGAAGTGATTCGGCGGTAATCTGAATCGCCTGGTTGAATCCGTTGCGACGCAGCGCCACCACGTCGATCACCGAGCCTGTTCCCTTATGGAGGACCGTTGAAGCCAGCGTGGTGGGCTGTTCATTGGCGGTCAGCCGGGCAGGATAAGATAAAAGCTGGAAACCCGGATGTGCGGGGCCGATCGTCAGCAGGTATTGGAGCCACGGCGCGCCTTGCGCGCTCGCATAATTGTCCTCGACGCGCAGGCGATAGTCGCCGTCGTCGGGAGCCGTAAACGCGACGGCCGGATCGTCGTTGACGACCTTGAAACGTCCCTGGCCGTCTTCGAGCTTTGGCCCGTCGTCCACGTCAGCCAGATCCTTGATGGTGGCCTTGCCGGCTGCGTCTTTGACCACCTGCTGAATCGTAAAACGCGGATCGGTCGGCAGGCCGAGGCGCGCCGAGATCACCTCAATCCAGAGCGTCTGGCCTTTTGCGGCGTGAAAGGAATACCAGTCGCGGTCGTTCCGCGGATTGAATCGGCCAATGACCTGGGCCGGTAGTGTGAGCGGCTGGGCATGGTCTGGCGTGTCGTTGGGCTCGATCTCTGAGATCACCGGCCCATCGACGCGTGCCAGCCGGACCGGATTGGAGATGCCGGTTGAGCCAGAAAAACGATACGAGAAACTATCGATGCCGGCATCGGCCGGCTGCATGAGCGTGTCGATCGACGGTGCTGGCTTTTCCGGCTGGGAAATCGTCACTTCCAGCTTCTCCAGCGGCGACGTGCCGGCAGGGAGGTCCGATGTCGCGACGGAACCGGGCAGGTTGTAGCCATAGAGCGTGTGTTTCAATGCCGGCCCTGTTGAAACGACCGGAGGATCGATGAACTCGATCCAGGGGCCGGTGGAGAGAGTCAGTCGATACCCGTAATCGGGGCCGCCCCCATAAACAAAGTCATGGATCGCGATTCCATATTGACCGTCGGCGGGGACGACAAAATTGAGAGTTGGGTCAATGTGAATGGGATCGTGAACGTCGCGGATCAGCGTGCCGGTTGCGTCATAGATCCCGATCTGCGGCTCCGCCCGGGAATCGATCAGATGGGCGGCACAATGAATGACAAGATGCTGCCCCTTCGTCGCCGAGAATCGGTAGTAGTCGAGGGTCTGCGCCGTGAATCGGGCGTTGAGGACGCTGTTCACCTCAATCGGCATGGGGGCCGCAGCGTCAGTCTCGAGCTTCAGACGCGATTTTTCCGGGAGACTTCCGACCGCAAACGTCCGCGGATTGGAAATGCCCATCGCGCTGACCAGGCGGCACCGAGCAGCTTCCCGGAACTGCATTCGCACCGATCTTGATTGTGAAATGATTGGGGATCGCGTGCGGAGTCGGGAAAAACCGGTCCGGCTTTGCCATCTGCGGCGAAGCCGTGATCGAAGAATCGGAAAAGATCAGTTGCTGTGATCCGTCCAATCCGTCGCCGGTGACGGTGAACTCGAATTCGCCGCCGGCCTGCCCGCCAAGGGGGAAGATCGAGGTGAGCTTCGGAGAAGTCGCCGCCTGTCCGAACGTTGGAACCGAATGCAAAAGTGTCGCAGCAAAAACGATCGCAAGCACGGTCTTGAGCGATCGAGTGACGAATGCTATCGGCGCGGAGATTCGAATTTTCACGGTGATTCCCACATGGCCATTTACGCCAATTCGGCGATGGGTTCCTTGCCATCGACGAGGTACTGCGGACGACCCGCCGGATCCGTGATTTGCGCGTGCCGGGGATCGATTCCGAGATTCTGATAGAGCGTGGCGAAGACCTCGCGGAGGTGGACGGGACGATCGACGGCTTCCCCGCCGTACCGATCGGTTGCGCCGATCACCTGCCCGCTCTTCATGCCGCCGCCGGCGACGAGGGCCTGCATGACGCGCGGCCAGTGGTCCCGGCCTGCAGCCATGTTGACGCGGGGGGTACGGCCGAATTCGCCCCACATGATGACGGTGACATCCTTGAGCATGCTGCGGTCGTACAGATCGGCGATCAGCGCGCTCAGGCCGCAGTCGAGCGCGGGGACCTGGGTTCGCAATGTCTTGAAGTTGTCGCTGTGCGTGTCCCAGCCACCCCACTGAGTGCTGACAACGCGGCACGCCGGCTTCGATGAGGCGTCGGGCGAGGAGCAGATTTTCGCTGTCGCCGCGCCGACCCTCCGGGCCGTTATAGCGGGCACGGACGTCCGGCCGTTCCTTATCCAGGTCGAGGGCGTCGGCGAGTTTGCCGGAGGTGACCACATCCACAGCCTTCTTCTGGAACGAATCCATGGCGTCCATCGCGCCGGAGGTATCGACGTTGCGTTTCAGGTCGTCGAGCTGCGAGAGGAGCGCGGTTCGATCTTTGAGCCGATCGGCGGAAATCCGCGACAGCGAGAGCATGTTCTTGCTTCCGGCGTTGGGCTGGTATGGGGAATAGATCGGGCCGAGGAAGCCGGGGCTGAGCTCGCCCATGAGGGAGACAAAGCTCGGCGCATTGCCGCGCCCGCCGTCGAACTTGGAGACGACCGATCCGAGTGCCGGGCGGCCGCCAACCTGCTTGAGGTCTTCCTTGCTGTAGCCGGAATTCGTGTGATACGAGCTGTGATCGCCGTAGGTATTGGTGATCGAGCGGATCAGGCTGTACTTGTCGGCCATCTTCGCGAGGCGCGGCATCAGCTCGCAGATTTCCATGCCGCTGACATTCGTCTTGATCGGGCTGAACTCGCCGCGGAATTCGCTGGGTGCGTCCGGCTTGAGATCGAACATGTCCGTGTGCGAGGGTCCGCCGGCGAGGAAGATGTTGATCAACGCCTTGTTGGAGGAACCAACGCCAGCTTCCGCCTCCAGGCGAAGCAGGTCGGCGAGGGTGAGCCCCGCGACGCCCATGGCGCCGATCTTGAGAAAACTGCGCCGGCTGACGCCATCACAATATTTACTCGCGTTGCGCTGCATAACGGTCAACATGTCCAGCTCCTTGTTTTGAATTGTCCCGATCAATGGTTGAACAGGAATTCCTTGGTATTGATTAGCGCCCACAGCAGATCTTCGTACGCGGCCTTACGATCGGCTTGAAGCTTGTCGGGTGTCTTTGCGTCCGCTTCGGCCGGCCGATCGATGTAGGCCAGGGCGGCGGATAGCTCCTTATCGGTTGGAGGCCGGCTGAAAGCGCCGTAATAGAGATCAATGATCTTATCGCGATCGTTCCGCCCGGCGTCCGTCCCTGCCAGTTTCACGGCGCGGCCGGTTCCCAGCTTGTCATAAATGTCCCCGGAATTGAGCAGGAGGAGGGTCTGGGCGAGGCTGGTTTCTCCGTTACGTTCGCATTCGCAGGCGCTGGTTCCCGCCGGCCGGCCGAAAACCTGGAGGAAATTGGAATCGACGCCGCCCATGTCAGGCAATTGCACGGCTCGCCCGCCAACCGGCATTCCTTTGAAGGCGCTTCGGGTTCCGTTCATCTGGTCCACGGCATCGAGCATGATCTCGGCGGGAAGGCGGCGCGGATAAAAGTGCGAATAACTCTGGCGATCGCGCTCGTTATACGAATTCGGCTCGGAAGAAAGCTGATAGAGATCCGACTGACAGATCGTGCGAATGAGCTCCTTCAAGTCGAAATGCGAAGCGACAAAATGCTCCGCCAGCCCGGCAAGCAAACGCGGGTTGGTCGGCGGATTGGTTTCGCGCATGTCGTCTTCCGGATCAACAATCCCTCGACCAAAGAAGTGCTTCCAATATCGATTGACTGCTGACCTGGCGAAGAACGGGTTGTTGGGAGCAGTCATCCAGTCGGCCAAAGCAACCCGTGGATCGTCGTCGGGGGAGAGGTCGGGAGCCGCAGCGCCCAAGGCAGTCGGCCTCACGGTTGCGCCGCCGTTGGGATTATGGGCAACCGCTTCGCCGCGCTTGTGATAGATGCGGACTTCATCGGCAGAGGTGCCGTCCTTGCGGCCCACCTGTGAGAAGAACGCCACCATGCCGTAGTAATCGGTCTGGCTCCATTTCTCGAAGGGGTGGTGATGGCACTTGGCGCATCCGATGCGGACGCCGAGGAAGAGCTGCGCCGTATCTTCGACCTGTTCAGTCGGCTCCTTGACCTGTCGGTACCAGGCTACGGCGGGCGTTTGGGCCGCGTCGCCGGATGCGGTGATCAGTTCGCGGACGAACTGGTCGTATGGCTTGTTGCTCGCCAGGCTCTGGCGCACCCATTCGTGGAAGAGATAGTCATCGCGCTGATAGGTTTCCTTCTCGCGATGGTTCTTGAGAATCGCGCACCATTTTTCGGCAAACAGGTCGGCATAGTCGCCGGTGGCGAGGAGTCGATCGATGCACTGGTCTCGCTTTGCCGTTGCGGTATCCGCGAGGAAGGCGCGGGCTTCGGCGGCGGTGGGAAGCCGGCCGGCAATGTCGAGCGTTACCCGGCGAAGGAACGTCGCATCGTCGCAGATCGGCGACGGTGGAAGGCCGAGCGAAGTGAATTTCGCGAAGGCCAGCTCATCGACCAGATTCTTCGCGACAGGCAGATGATCGACAGGCGCGCCAACGGGGACAGTCGCCCGAAAAACGCCGACCTGACCCTGATAGCGCACCATCACCGCGACGTCGCCGGGGCGGCCGGTCATCTTTACCATGCCGGTATCCGAAACCGCCGCCAGATCCTTGTCATTGACGTCGTATCGGGCTGAATGGGTGATGTCTTCGGAGCTGCCGTCGCTGTAATGAGCGATCACCACGATCTGTTGGCCGCCGTCGCCGCTGAGCGTTCGCGCTGATGGATAGACCGTGACGCCGGCCAATGTCGGATCGGTATCCTTGCCATACGGCATTCCCTGGCTGATCCAGCGATAAAGCGTGCGATATTCGGCGCTGTCCTTCTTCATCCGCTCCCCGCCGCCGTGCGGCAGCAGGTTGATCGACTTGAGGAGGAGTAGGCTCTGATCGGGCGCGGCGGGGAAGACCCGGCGACCGCGCGATTCCTCCACGAGAAAGCGATAGTCCTTGGCGGGCTCGAATCCAAGCAGCGACAAACGGAATCCGTTCTGCCCGCTGGATTTTCCGTGGCATGCGCCACTGATTGCATCCGAGCTTGGTGAAGATTGGAACAACCTGATTTGGAAAATTGACGGCCGGCGGATTCGAGAATCCTTCAACAGTAATTGCCGCGGCGGCGGTTTGACGGGTGGGGTTGGAGATCGCCACCGTAGCCGACCCATCGCCGAGGGGAATAACCGAGCCATCCCTATTTACTTTAATGATGCCCGCCGGCGCGACGCTGTAAGAGACGCCGCTGGTGCAATCGCGCAATTCGCCGCTCGCGTATTTTGCCGTGACGACGAGCTGCATGCGTGAATCGGGACCGCGAAGCGTTGCATGAATCGCCGTTGCCGCGAGGCCGTTTACCTCGTCGGTCCTCCCCGCCTGGACCGATAGCGCACTGACCTGTCCGGATGGTTCGGATACGTGAGATGGTGCGGAGATGGGTTCATCGGCGAGCAACGGCGCGATGCCGAATGCCGCCATCATTGTCGCGACCGCGATGTTTCGTCCCAGCTTCAGCATTGTCGATTGAGCGGTCAACGCGTCCTTGCGTCCGTAGTTGAATTGCATCGCGAACATCGGACCCGCTCCTTCTATCGTTCCGGCGTACGGGTTGATGAGCAACCGGCCTGCGGCCCGTTCTACACATGTATAGATTTGCATTCGGAACGACGTTGAAGAAATCTTGCGAGATTCCGGAATTGCGGAATTTTCCTCGGGAACGCATGCGTTTTCGCAACGAGCTGTACGCCTCCCGCTATAGATCCATGACATGAACACATCCAATCGCGCGTGTCGAAATTCGATCGGCCGGATCGTTTTCGCGGCGGCATTTTCAGTCGTTTCATTTGCTGCAATCGTCGTAAATGCAGCGGGGCCGCAAACCAAACCAGCCGTCATCCCGATCGTGGACGTGAAAGATCACCCCGTCGATTTTGCCGAGGAGATTCTGCCGATTTTCCGGACGAATTGTCTGGCCTGCCACAACGCTAAGGTCTCGAAGGCAAGTCTGATTCTCGAAAGTCCAAAATCAATCCGAACCGGCGGCGACTCGGGGCCTTCGGTTTCGCCGGCCGATCCGATGCAGAGCCTTCTGCTCTCGTCGGCGGCTCATCTCGACAAGCCTTACATGCCACCGGCCAACAATAAGGTCGGCGCAAAACCGCTCACTTCCGAGGAGCTGGGTCTGATCCGGTTGTGGATCAAGCAGGGGGCCAAGGGAGATGAGACGATTAAGGTTGCGCCCATTGCGTGGCAGGCGCTTCCCGATGGGCTCAATCCGATCATTGCGGTGGCGATCAGTCCCGATGGTCAATTCGTCGCCTGCGGGCGAGCGAATCAGATTTTCATATACGATCTGCCCGGAAAGCGTCTGGTCACCCGGCTCACCGATCCGTCACTGCTGAGTCCGACGACCGGAAAACTGCCGGGCACTGCCCATCGCGATCTGGTGCAGAGCCTCGCGTTCAGTCCTGACGGACGAACGCTTGCTTCAGGCGGATATCGCGATGTGAAATTCTGGCAGCGCCCCGAGCCGACCGTGCGGCTGAACATTGTTGATGCGCAGGTTAAAGCGGTCAATGCCGTTGCGAGCAGCCCGGATGGACGCCTGATCGCAGCGGCCGGCGACGACCATTTAATCCGGCTGTATCAGTTGCCTTCCGGAAAACCAGCAGGAGAACTGAAGGGAAATTCGGGCCCGATCGTGGCGTTGCGTTTCGCGGCGGATGCGACGCGGCTTTATTCAGCCTCGGCGGATCGATCGATTCGCTTGTGGGACACCGCGGCCGCGCTGGAGATCGCCCACGTCGAAGCGCCCACGCCGCCGACGGCGCTGGCGGTTTTGGGCAACGGGCAGTTTGTTACGGCCTCCAGCGACAACGCGCTTCGCATCTGGCCGGCTCTGCACGCGCCGGACCGCGACGCACCGGCGACGGCGCCCACCACCGCTCCGGTTCCGGGGGCGGCGACGGATCCAAAATTGGCGCTGCCGTTTCGAGTTGTCGCGGCTTCGACTACGGCGATCGCAAGCCTGGCCGCGAATCCCGCGGTACCGACGCAATTTGTCAGTAGCGGGGCGGATGGAGCGGTGAAATTGTGGGATGCCGCAACGGGCAGCCTCGTGCGGCAATGGGATCTGGGCGGCGCTGTAACGGCGGTGGCATTTCGCGCCGACGGAAAGCGCGTGGCGGCAGGCGGGGCCGTGAAATATTCCCGAATCTTCAGTCTTGAAGACGGCCGCGATGCCGTCACAGTCCGCGCCGATCGCGAAGCGCTGCAGCCGATGCACGAAGCCGAGCGGAAGCTTGCATACGCCACCGGCGAGGCCGACCACTGGCAGAGCGAACTGGCGGATGCCAACCGCCGGAAGGAATCGGAAACGGATTCGATCGCGCGCGTGAATCGAGCCCGCACCCGGGCAACGAAGGCGCTGGCGGATACCACCAAAGCCAACGACGCCAAGACCGCGGCCAAAGCGGAGGCAGACAAGGCTCTGGCCGACGCAAACGCCGCGGCTGAAGCCGCCAAGGTGAAGAAGGATGCGGCGGCCAGTGCGGCGGCGGATGTGAAGGCCGCGGCCGATAGCGCTCTTGCCGTCGCCACCGTTCATCAACACGAAGCCGATGCACGGCAGCGCGAAATCCTTCGACAGTTCGTCGAGGCCAGTTCCGCGTTCGAACGGGCGCAGCAGACGATGGAATCGCTGATGAAGGCGCTCACATCGGGTCAGACTAATCTTGCCAAGGCAATTGCGGATATCGAATCCGCCAAGTCATCGCAGAAATCGGCGGCAGCGACCGTTGCAGGTGCGCAGGCCGCGCTCGAGACAGCGCGAAAGGCGGTGGAGGAGGCGGGCTCGCCGGCGGCTACATTGGCCTTCACATCCGACGGAGGGACGCTCGTTACCGCCGGTCTGGATGCGGCGGTGCGCACCTGGAGTACGGAGACCGGCGCGCCCGTGGAAACGCTGCATGGGCATGCAGCCCCGGTTCTCGCAGTGGCGTCGGGAAACGAAGGGGCGATTCTTTCGGCCTCGGCAGATGGATCGATCAAGGTGTGGGATACGACCGGAGGATGGAAACTGGCACGAACGCTCGGCGCACCAGATGGCGATTCGCCGCTGGCGGGGCGGGTCGAGTGCGTGGCCTTCTCTCCCGATGGATCCGTTTTAGCCACGGGAAGCGGCGTTCCATCGCGCAACGGAGAGTTGAAGATCTGGAAGACGGGCGACGGTTCGCTTGTCCGGGAAATCAAAGATGCTCACAGCGACTCAGTGATGGGATTAAGCTTTTCGCGCGACGGCCGTTTGCTGGCATCAAGCTCGGCCGACAAATTCATGAAGGTCTTCGCGGTCGCCGATGGATCGCTCGTCCATACGTTTGAGGGGCACGCCAGCCATGTGCTCAGCGTCGATTTTCGCTACGACGGGCGAATGCTCGTGACCGGCGGCGCCGACAACCAGTTCAAATCCTGGGACTTGATCGACGGCGAAGAGCAAAAGCTGAATGGTCTGGCCCCGTTCCCGCTGGAAGTGACGAGCGTGCATTATGTCGGCTATAGCGACACAGTCCTGCTCACCACCGGCGACGGCGTCGCCCGGCTCATCAAGGACACGGGGAGCACCCTCCGTGAGCTCGCTACCGGAGACAAATCATACCTCAATACTTCGGCGGCAACGCCGGACGGTACCGTCGCGGTGGCAGGCGGGGAAAACGGGATTCTTCATGTCTGGGATCCGCGCGACGGTAAAGTGCTTGCGACGTTCGCACCGTGAACGGGGTGCGTAACAGATTCGGGGGTCTAAAAAGACTCCCCCTCTCCCGGTACTCCGGGAGGGCGCGGGGTGAGGGTCTTCAACGCGCGATACGGAACACCCTCACCCCAACCCTCTCCCAGAGTACTGTCAGAGTACTGGGAGAGGGGGAAAGAACTGTGCCGCCCGTTCTGTCACGGACCGTGAACGAGCAATGTTCTGTATCAGGACGCGGTTATTTTCGAGCGTGCCGAAACGGGAAATCCACTTTCGGAATCTGATTCGCGATCGAGTTCGATCGGCGCGGTGCCTGCGGCCATGCCGAACGCGGCCCACAGGATCACGCCAATCGCAATGATCCCTGCCGATTCGATCATTCCCAGGCTGAAATCAATTCCATGGAATCGCGCGACGAAATCCGCACCGATGCGCAGCGGGGGTTCAGCGCGAAGAATTTCCAGCAGATACCGGCAGGTCCCCTCGATGATCATCATCCAGGCAAAGACGCGGCCGGGGGCGTGCGGCATCGTGAAGTAGGCGACGAGAAATATCGCCAGGAGGAATCCGGTGAAGGCGCTGTAAAGCTGCGCGGGATGAAGGCGGTTGGAAAGATCGTCCTCGGCCAGTTTTCCCACCTCCGCGCACGGCTTGAGATAGGCCTGGCGTAAATAGGGCGTGAGATCCGCGGGAACGGGCTCCTGAATTGCGTTGGACCGAGTCGTATCCAGGTAATTGGTGAGCGGCGTGTCGGCAACCAGCAGATCGCGCAGGATCGGGCGGCGCAGCTCATTTCTTTCGAACTCGTCGATGTAGGCGTTACTGTAATACGGAAATTCGACGCCTGGCGCCCAGCTCACATTGCATTCGGCGCCATAGCAGCAGCCGTTGAGATAGCATCCGATGCGGCCGAAACCGAGGCCAAGCATCAGTGCCGGGGCGACGATATCCATTCCCAGCCGAAGCGGGACCTTTTTGTAGATCCCATACGCTACCGCCGCTGGGAAGGCGAGGATAAATCCGCCGTAGTAGGTCAGTCCGCCGCTGCGAATATTGATGGCGTCCCACAGATTCGTCCAGACCGTATGGTTTCTGTCGATCGTACTGTACTGGGCCCAGTTTTCCAGCACGTGCGACAGACGGGCACCCGCCACGCCGCTCACCAGCGCAATCAATGCAACGGTGGCGAAGATCTCCGGGTCTATCTTGCTGTGGCTGGCCAGGAATTTCGTCAGCTTCATTGCTGCGAAAAATCCGATCACCAGCATCACGCCGTAGCCGTAGATCGGCCAATTGAGGCCCGGAATGCGGAAGAGTTCCTGGAGCATTTGGATTCTATCTGCGAATCAGCCTGTTACTTTTTTCCGCCGCCGAGAAGACTCGCGTGCTCGACTGTCTCAAGGGCGCGATTCCTGACGTCACAGATCACGACGCGTGAGCGATGCCGGTCGGCTTCCTCGCGCGAAGCCTGCACGAAACTCATCACGATGACGCGATGCCCGACCTGCGACAGCCTCGCGGCCGCGCCGTTGATGCCGATCACGCCGCTGCCGGCGGCGCCTTCAATCACATACGTCTCAAAGCGATTTCCGTTCTCGCAGTCGGCCACGATGACCGACTCATTGGGCAACAGCCCGCTGGCGCAGCAGATCGGCGTCGATCGTGATGCTGCCGTGATAATTCACGTCAGTCTGCGTCACGGTCGCGTGATGAAGCTTTGATTTCAGGAGCTTGATCAACATCTGAGCCGAATTATACGGAGTGTAATGGGATTATTCGATCCGAACGTCCAAAGATCAGAGAATGCGAAGGATAACGAAATTATTGCCGATGGCGCTGGCCTGTACCTTTGCAGTCGCTGGCTGCGGAACGCGTTCCGATACCGTGCATGCCCCCAAGGATGACGGGGCGGCCGCGGAAAACGGAATTGCCGTGGTCGAACTTTTTACATCGGAAGGGTGCTCGAGCTGCCCGCCGGCCGATGCGTTGCTCAAGCGTCTTGCGGATGAGGCGCGACAAGATAAACGTCCGGTTTACTGCCTGGCCTTTCACGTCGACTATTTCAACAGATTGGGTTGGGTGGACAAGCTGAGCGATGCGGCTTACACGCACCGCCAGGAGTGGTACGGCGGTCTTTTGGATGGCGTCGAGGTTTACACGCCGATGATGATTGTGAACGGTCGATCGCCATTTCTCGGATACGATGAAGCGACGGCGCGCAAAAATATCCAACATGGATTGCAGACTCCGACGCCCGATCGGATTTCACTGAAGATTCAAAACGGACTGCCCGGCGGGGAAGTGCGAGTGGAATATCAAGTGGAGGGACCCGTTTCCGGCGGCATCATTATTCATGTTGCCATCACCGAAAGCGGCATCAGCCGGAAGATTGCGGGAGGGGAGAACGCCGGCAAACTTCTCTTGCACGACTGCGTCGTTCGCAGTTTCAAATCAGAATCGGTCGGCACGGGTGGGGAAGGCTCAATTGCATTCGATCCGTCATTAATCCGTGGAGCGAAGCCGGATTCGATCATTGCCTTTTTGCAGAACGAAAAGGACGGCACAATCAGCGGGGCGGCGCGGCAATCGCTGAGCGGTATCCCATAGCCGAGACACCGGCAATCATTCATCGTGCGACGAACTGCTTCAGCCGGCTGTCGAGATACCGCGTCCAGACCGGCGGCGGGGCAACCAGATCCGAACGTTTTTCCTGAGAAATCGTCGGACCGGTCGAAACGGGTTGAGCCTTTGACAGCGGAGGAGCCGGTTCACGACTCGGCGGGTTGTAACGGCTGTTGTTCATACTCGACCTGGGTTCCATATCGACGGAAAATACCCGCCCGTTAACTTGCAAAACGGATGCCGCACAATTTTTAGACCAGGGGAACGGCCGCATCACGCCGGAACGTTGATCGCGAAGGCTTCGCCGCGGAGAGTGGTAAGCATCAGGCGTCGCACCGGCGGAATGCGTGAGAGATGCGGCAGCGCCAAATCGCGGCCAAATCCCCGGAGAAAACCATCGGATTGGAAAAATGGCGTCAAGAGTCCGGTGACGAAGGAATAATAGGAGATTTGCCGCCGCCTTATCTTTGAATACCGCGCGAGGGCATCGGAAATGGTGGGTTCGGCGTCGAGCATCACGGCCAGCACCCAGGAATCGATCAATGCCAGATTCACGCCTTGGCCGAGATGAGGACTTGTGGCGTGAGCGGCGTCGCCGATCATTGCAATGCCGTCCGCATGCCATCGCGTCATACGCGCGTGACGAAACGTCGTGAACAACAGGTCGTCCAGCGCGGAATCGGCTCGAGGAGCGATGAGGCCGCCGGTACGAGCGCGGCGACCTCCTTACGCCAATCATCCCATCGCCGGCTGTCGCGTAAATGTTCGAATTCGTCAGATCGCATCCCCCAGAAGAAACTACATCGACCTTCCCCCATCGGAAGAAGCCCGCATAGCCTTTTCGAGCCGCGGGTGACCTGGAGCAGCTTGCCACGGACCGCATCGCTTCGACCGACGGCCCAGAGCGCGCCATATTGATATTCGCGACAAGTGTGGCGGACATGGCAGATCTCGCGGAGGCGAGACCGCGCGCCGTCGGCGGCTACGATCAGATCGAAAGGGCCGTGACGATTGCCCGATTGGTCGGCCAGAAACGTGCAGCTCGGGGAACCCTCGCGGGACGCGATCGCGCAGCCAAATTGAAGTTTTACGCCGGCGTCGATCAACGCCTGGTGAAGCACTGTGAACAAATCTCCGCGATGCAATCCGTAAGCGCACGCTCCAGGAGAACCTTCACCATAAGACAGTCGAATCAAATCGCGCCCGCGATGGGTGACGGCATGTATCTCCCGGATGGGCTCGGCACGGGCGATCACCGCGTCGAGCAATCCCATCGCCCGTAGCACCCGTTGGCCCGATGGCTGAAGCAGGACGCCGGCGCCGACCGGGCCGACTTGCTCAGTGCGCTCGAAAAGTTCGACCGAATGACCGGCTCGACGCGCCAGCAGTGCAAAGCTGGTCCCTGCAATCCCGCAACCGACCACCCCGATCCGCAACCCTTTCGGCATGGCGAGCTTTGTCCCAGCCCAATGCCCGGGCGGCAAGCCGTTTCAAGGAAAAAGGAAAAATTGAAAAGGAAAAAGGAACGCGCGCCTCGCGCTCACTTTGCTTTCATCTCGACCCATTGCGTCTGGACTTTCGATCCGGCGTCCAGCTTCCACGTCGCATCTTCTTTTCCACTCGCGACCTGATAGGTATGGCTCTCACTCTTGGCCGCGCCATCGGAATCTTTCCAGGCAAACGTGACATCGACAGGTCCAGAGTCTTTGACGTCGTAGATCAAGGTCGCTTCGACTTTTCGATACGTCCTTCCGCCGTCGTTGGAAAAGCGAATGCGAATCGGTTTTCCGGCGTCGGCGTGTTTCACCTCGGCCTGGCCCCACGTGAAACTCTGGCTCCAGAAATCGGGCGGTTCGGGCTTGCGGCGTTCGATCTTCCAGTCCTTGACGATCGGTTGCCAATTCGCCCCGGCGTCGGTGGAATATTCAATCTGATAGGAGGCGTCGGTTGGAGGGACGCCGGACGCCTGCCATGACGCGGCGGTAACCGCCACGGGGATCGCACCGCGCGGAGCGGCCAGTTCCAGGGTTGCTGTTTTCGAACCCATTTTGCCATCGACAAGATGCGCCTCAGCCTGCTCTTTCATCGGTCCACCGGCGAGCATGGCATGGCCGCTGGCGAGATAGGTAATGGTGTTTTTGCCCGAATGCAGATGAGGGATCGTCGCGGCATTCGCCTGGCAAACTGTCGTCCATGATAGACCAGACTCTTTCAAGGCCGTGGCACTCGCCCCGAATCGCAGGAAGTATTGCTGCAATCCTTTGACCTGATCCGTGAGATCCAGACGCCCCGAGAGAGGACCGACGTTCTGCCAGGTCTTCCCCTGATCGGTTGAAATCTGTAACGAGCAGTTGGCTTTGCCGGAAACAACCAGCCCGTTTTTTCCGCCGGCGTCGTAGATGCCCCAGGTGTTGCCATTAGGTGGTGTCGTCGCGATGACGTAAGGCGTGTAGAACTCAAACGTCACCTGATCGGCTGACTCATCGATCACGCCCTGCTTGTACGAGCCGTCTGCAAAATTGGGTGTGTACGTATAGACGGCGTTCGCGTAGCGAGCCAACCCGCCATGGGAGCCGGTGCCGTTTTTCGAACCGTACATTTTGTCCGGCTGATTGACCCAGGTACGGTCACGGGTGGGCCCGGGCATGTCGCCGGATCTGGAATTCGCGCCCCAGAAAACGAAGGTCTTTGCGTCTTCGAGTCCAGGTTGAAGATAGCGGCGAAGCGATTCGCCGCTGCGGAGATGAACGATCGGCGGCGCCCCCGCGTATCCGGCGAGGTATTCAGCCGTCTTGACGGAGTGATAGACGCCGCGCGCGTCATCGTCATACAGACCGGCGACGCGCCAGCCGTGCTGGCGTTCCGGATCAAATGCTGGATCGGCGAGTTGATTCACGTCGGGTACAATTTCGTCGAGCGACATGAGCCGCGCGCCGTCGCGGGTGTAGATGACGGTCGAGATGTCATGATCGAGCAGCGCCCAGCGGCCGTCTCCGTACGCGCCGCCGGTGAGGTAGACCTCAAACGAATTGTGACCGTCGACCCCGACCACCCGCGAGCGGCAATGGCCGAGCAGCACGTCCATTTCCGCGCACCATTGAGCGTGCGTGGTGCCGCAGAGGGCAAAGCCGTTGGCGAACAGGCCGGTCCAGTAGTCACGGGTCTTCTCGCCACGAAACCCCATGGTGAAGCAGTCGCGCTGGCCCTCTTCGCCATGCCAGTAATGTGTGTTGCGCCAATACCAGGCCGCCAGCGCCTTGTCTTCGTCGGTGACAACCGGCTTGCCGGTGGCGCGTTGGTAGAGCGCCGCCTCGGTGGCAAAGAGCCGGTCGAAGGTCGAGCAGGAGAGTTCGCCGGGGTACCACGCGTCGTCGGTTTTGAGTTGCGGATCGCCGACTTCGGCCCTGACCGATGGGACAATCAATGCCAGAAGCAGAGCGCCGGCAAAAAGCCGGTTTACTGAAACAAAGGGCGGACCTTTTCGATGTTTTTTTGATTGATCGCTCATTCAGATCTCCGCCGCACGGAAATGGGCGCCGCCCGGTTTCTACCGGCGGTCTTCGAAAGGAGAATATACACTCGCGAGAAATGAATTACGAAGATGCTTAGGATGTTCTGAATCTCAATTCGGGGTTGAACCTATGGCGGCGATCAGGAAAAAAGCAAAGGCGAAAAAGAAGGACAAACCGAAGGACACGGCAATTTGCAACCTGCTCGCGCGACATTTCGGGCGAGTGAAACCTGAAGAATTGACAGTCTCTGAACGTCTTTTCCCATTTCGAGTCCGGGCCGATCTGCAAAAGGCGACGGAATCGGTCGTTGCCGACGGCGGAAAACTGTTGCGGTTCTGCGGAGTCCATTTGACCGGTTTTCGCGAAGGAATCGATCTCCCGGCCCTGATGGTTCGCGATGATCGCTTTCCACCCGTGGCCGCCACTCCGCAATATGAAGAGCTGGATATCGGGGACGAGATTCCGGTCCGGTGCCTCAAGATTGGCCTGTGGCTGCTGGAGAGAGAGGGCCTCCGCTATGCGATTTTGCTGTCGATGGCGACAAAATATGGCTCGCCAACAGGGGTAAGGTTTCAAATTGCGACGAGCACCGGCACTGCCGGCGCGGCGATCACCGATCGGTTTTTCAAAGCGCTGGAAAAGGGGGTAAACGAATGCCGCTCCTACCGCGGAAAGATTCTCTCTCTTGAAGAGAGCGGCGGCTATTCGGGGCAGTCGACAGCGATCCGGGTCCACCGCCTGAAAACGGTGCGGCGTGAACAAATTATCCTGCCTCTTAAAACGCTGAATCTGTTGGAACGAAATCTCATTCGGTTTGTCCAGACCCGTCAAAGGCTGAGCGAATTCGGGCAGACCACCCGTAAAGGCGTTCTCTTCTATGGCCCGCCAGGAACGGGCAAGACTTACACCATTCACTACCTTGCCGACGCCCTCAAAGGCCATACGATGCTCCTCATCACGGCCAATCAGATTGGATTGCTCGGCGAGTACATGTCGCTGGCGCGGCTGCTTCAGCCGAGCCTGGTGGTGATCGAGGATGTTGATCTGATCGCGCCGATCGCGAAACGATGCGCGGGTCTTGCGAAGAGGCCATGCTGAATAAGCTTCTCAACGAAATGGACGGCTTAAAGGAGGCCGCCGACATCATTTTCATTCTGACGACGAATCGCCCCGAAATGTTGGAGGCCGCGCTGGCGTCGCGGCCGGGCCGCGTGGATCAGGCGATTGAATTTCCCCTGCCGGACGAGGAAGGGCGGCAAAAGCTGGTGAATCTCTATGGCAAGGGTGCGGGGTTGTCGGATGAGTCCGTGCGCCTGATCGTCTCCCGCACCGACGGCGTCAGCGCCGCGTTTATCAAGGAACTGATTCGGCGTTCGGTGCAGTTCCGTCTCGAACGGAAGGGGGCAGAGCAAACGGAAGCGAGTGACATTGAAGGAGCACTCGACGAAATGCTCTTCAGCGGCGGATCGCTCAACGTGAAGCTGCTCGGTGGCGACACGCGGGGGATTGGATTCACGCCATGATCGAGAAACGACGGCCGACTGGAACCAATCCCTGCGCCGCATTACGATCCGCCGCGAAAATTAATCGACGGCAGTTTTCGAAATTGACAGCAGGCTTCTCTGTCCGTACAATTACCTAACAAATGTATGTCAGTTAGGTGTAGAAAAGTGCTGTGATCAGCCGATGAGTTCTCGGACGTAACGCGGAAGACGCCCGATCCACGGAAGGAGAATTAGCGATGGCCAGACCATCCACCCCTCTCGCAACAGATAAGGATGAATCCCTGTTCATGCCAAAGGATCAATCATCCGACGGTGCAAGATCGAATAAGCCGGCGGGAAAATCAGGAGGCCGCCTCCGCGAAACCGCGGAGTCGATGGCCCTGAAGCAGAAGGATATTTCGGTTTCCGAATTCTTCGCGAAGAACCGGCATTTGCTCGGCTTTGATAATCCGCGCAAGGCGCTGCTGACCACCGTGAAGGAAGCGGTGGATAATTCGCTCGATGCGTGCGAGGAAGGTGGAATTCTTCCATCACTTGCGGTGGTCATCGAAGATTTGCAGCCCAATCGTCCGGCTAATGCCAAGCAGTCGCGCTATCGAGTCACGATCATCGACAACGGGCCGGGCATCGTTCGTAAGCAGGTGGAAAATGTATTCGGCCGGCTGCTCTTCGGCAGCAAATTTCACCGGCTGAAAATGAGCCGGGGGCAGCAGGGGATCGGCATCAGTGCGGCCGGCATGTACGGGTTGATCACGACCGGAAAGCCGATGGTGATCCACACCCGCCCCAGCGCGAAGAAAGACGCTCACCACATCGAATTGGCGATGAACACCAAGACCAACCGGGCGGAGGTGACGGTTGACGTCGAGACGGAGGATTTTCCGCCGCAGCGGTTCAAGACGATTAACGCCGGCACGCGCGACCCGGGGTTTTTGCACCTCGACGATTTCATGACCGGCACCAGCGTCAGCATCGAGCTCGAGGGGCTCTATCGAAAGGGCCGCGGCTCGGTTGACGAGTTCCTGGAGCTCACGGCGATCGCCAATCCACACGCGCGGATCATGTTTGTTCCGCCGACGCGGGTGATGGCCGACGAGCAGGAAGATCTACCGCTGGCCAACGCCGCCCGCGATGCGGTCCATGCCGACGCGTTGACGCCGGAAGCCGCACACACTGCGCCAAGCGAAGGTGTATCGGCTCCGGCAGGCGTCGATCCGACGCTTACTACGGTTGAAAAGGACGGGGTGATTCTCTTCCCGCGTGGCACCGATCAGTTGCCGCCGGAAACACGGGAGATTCAGCCGCATCCGCGCGGGATTGAGCTGGGAATCCTGATCCAGATGCTGCGCGATTTTGAAGCCGCCAACAAAGGCGGCGGCACCCTTTACAATTTTCTCCAGGAGAAGTTCAGCCGGGTAAGTTCCGGGACGGCGAGTAAATTCTGCGGCGCAATCGGCGCTCACAGCCGCACGAAAGTCGGTGACCTGACCCCGCAGCAGATCGAAAAGCTTTTCGGCGAATTCCAGCAGGCGAAACTGCCACCGCCGCCGACCGACTGTCTTGCGCCGATCGGCGTGCGGCAGATGCTGGCGGGGATGCTCAAGGGCGTGAAGGCGGAGTTCTACGCCGCCAGCAGCCGCGAGCCGGATGTCTATCGCGGCCGGCCGTTCCAGATCGAGGCGGCGATTGCTTTCGGCGGGGAACTTCCCGTCGGCGATAGCGCTCGTGTCATCCGCTTTGCCAACCGCGTCCCGCTCCTTTTCCAGCAGAGCGCGTGCAGCAGCATGAAGGCCGTCAGCGAAACGGGCTGGCGGAACTACAACCTGTCACAGCCCCGCGGCAGCCTGCCCGTCGGCCCGCTCGTCATCATGATTCATATGGCCAGCGTCTGGGTGCCCTTCACCAGCGAATCGAAGGAAGCGGTCGCGGACTACGATGAAATCCGCAAGGAGATGAAGCTGGCCCTGATGGAGTGCGGGCGAAAGCTCGGCACTTACCTGCGCAAGCGGCAGAAGATGCAGCGCGAAGCGGCGCGGCGCGATGTCTTCGAGCGATATATCGGGGAGATCAGCAAAGCGATTCACGGAATCAACGGGACGGATGCGAAGAAACTCTACGACCGGCTTTTGGAGGAGGCTCGAAAGCGAACAGCAATCGCCGACGCAGAACTTGACGAGGAAGGAAAGACTCTGAAGAAGGACGAAGCTGAAGATTTGAAGAGCGACGAGAATGTGGTCCTGCTGCCGGAACGGTGCCGCATTCGGCCCAAGTCGAGGCGGCCGCGGAAACTCCAGCGGATCAGCCGGTGCTCAGGGCGGAGATGACCGGATTGTGAAGCCGAAGTCCAATCGCGGCAAATCAAGTAAGCGCCGCAAGTCCGATGACGGCGACGAATTGTTCTAAAGGCCGTTCGGGGAAACTACTTCCATGGCAAAGCGAAAATTAGCAGCAGGTCTCAGTAAACGGATCAAAGAGCGCGACAAGGTGACGCTCGGAAAAATCGTCAACCTGGCGGACGGCGTATCGACGTCTGCCTTTAAGGGGCGAGACATTTCGGTGGCGATTCCTACGCGAAGCCGATCCAACACCATCTGGAATAAGAAGCGTGGAATCCTGCAAATGGGAGACGCCGCCGCGGATCGTGAGCTCTTCAATTTGAATCAGGCCAAGCAGTTCATGCAGACAATGCTTCACGCCGAGACGATCAAGGAGCTGATCGAAGCCGAAAAATCAACGAGCCTTCGAGGTGTTTTTTACAAGGCCAAGCACACCGTCGCCGGCACCAAGGAAAATACTTTCGATACCCAGGATGAGTCGGATCCGATCCTTGAGGACCTTGAAGTCGCATTGAGCTCGTTGCGCGAGGAACTGCATATATTTGCGGATAACCGCGGCGCGATGGTTGGAAATATCACGATTGTCGATCGTGGAGACGAGATCGATTGCCGCCGAATGGGTTCCGGCGGATATGCGATCCCTTCGATTGTCGAACCCGACATCATTCAATTCAAGAAGTGTGACGCGAAGTTCGTGATGCATGTTGAAAAAGGAACTGTCTGGAATCGCTTCAACGAGGACCGCTTCTGGGAGGAGCACAATTGCATCCTCACGCACGGCGGTGGGCAGCCACCGCGTGGTGTTCGCCGGCTTCTTCAGCGATTCAATCAGGAGCTGAAGCTTCCGATTATCTGTCTGCTCGATTGCGATCCGTGGGGGCACTACATCTATTCGGTCATTAAACAGGGCTCGATCTCACTCGCCTTTGAATCGAGCCGCCTGGCGATTCCGGAAGCGCGATTCCTGGGAATTCGAGCTAAGGACTACACGGAGTGTGAGCTGCCGGATACCGTCAAAATTGATCTGAACGACAATGACAAAAAACGTGCAAACGAAATTGCCGCATATCCTTGGTTCAAAGAGAATAAGAGCTGGCAGAAGGAAATCGCCAAGATGCTTTCGAACGGATTCAAAATGGAGGTTGAATCCCTCATCCAGAAAGACATTAGTTACGTGACGGAGGAATACGTACCCCAGCGAATCAAGGACAAGGATTGGCTGGATTGATTGCGACGCGGATTACGCGCTTGACTGCGTGAGTGCGAAAGAGACGCAAAAAGGGCCGCCCCGGTGGGCGGCCCTTTTTCTATCTCGATCAATTCATCGCAAAGATCAATCGATCTTGAGATCGCCCAAACCATGGCTCTGCTCGCCACCTTCGAGACCACCGCGCAGGCCGCGCTTCTCGGCGCGGACGGAACGGGCCTCTTCGCGGGCCACTTCCTCGGCGGCCCATTGAGCGCGCTTCAATGACAGGCCGATCTTTCTCTCGTCGCTGTCCACGCGAAGGATCTTCACTTCCAGATCCTGACCGACCTTGAGCTGATCCTCTGGCTTCTCGACTTTCTGATCGCTGATCTCGCTGATGTGAAGCAGGCCTTCCAGGCCCGATTCCAGTTCGACGAATACGCCGAAGTTGGCGATCTTCGTGACCTGCCCTTTGACGACCATGCCCGGCCGGTAGTTGGCGGGGATGACCGTCGTCCACGGATCTTCCTGCATCTGCTTGAGGCCCAGCGCGATCCGTTGCTTTTCCTGATCAACGCTCAGGACGACAGCGCGAACGTTTTCGCCTTTCTTGAGCACTTCGCTGGGATGACCGATCTTCTTGGTCCAGGACAGGTCGCTGACGTGAAGCAATCCGTCGATCCCTTCCTCGATCTCCACGAACGCGCCGTAGTTGGCGATGTTGCGAACTTTTCCTTCGACCACCGAGCCGGGCGGATACTTCTCCGCCACGCGTTCCCAGGGATTCTCCTCGACCTGTTTCATGCCGAGGGAGATTTCCTGCTTGTCCTTGTTGATATCGAGGATCTTGACCTTGACCTTCTGGCCCTGCGTCACGACTTCGCTGGGATGGTTGATCCGCTTGGTCCAGCTCATCTCGCTGATATGGACCAGCCCTTCAACGCCTTCCTCGAGCTTGGTGAAAGCCCCGTAGGACATGATGTTCACCACCTCGGCTTCGTGCACGCTTCCCACGGGATACTTCAGCTCAATATTCTCCCACGGGCTGGCATCCTTCTGCTTGAGGCCCAGGGCAATCTTCTCTTTGTCCTTGTCGATCGAAAGAACCTTGATTTCAATTTCCTGGTCGATCTTGAGCATGTCGCTGGGATGATTAACCCGGCCCCAGGACATGTCGGTGATATGGAGCAATCCGTCGATCCCGCCGAGATCGATGAACGCGCCGAAGTCGGCGATGTTCTTGACGGTTCCCTTGCGTACCTGCCCGACCTCGAGGCTGTCGATCGTCTTGCGCTTCATGTCCTCGCGCTGCTGCTCGATGAGCTTGCGGCGGGAAATGACGATATTTCGCCGTTCTTCGTCGATCTTCAAAATGACCGCATCGATCGAGCGGCCGATCCAATCGCTGATTTCGCCGGGCCGGCGAATGTCCACCTGGCTGGCGGGAAGGAAGACGGGAACGCCGATGTCGACGAGCAGGCCACCCTTGATTTTCTTGGTGACCTTGCCCGAAACCGGGTCTCCCTCCTTCTTCGACTTCATGATCGCTTCCCAGTTGATGATGCGATCTGCCTTGCGCTTGGAGATCTTCACCAGACCGGTGTCCCCCTCGACGTCTTCGAGGAGAACGCGAACTTCGTCGCCGATTTTCACCTGGGTGGGTTCATCGAATTCTGAGCGTTCGAGAATGCCTTCGCTCTTGAGTCCCAGCTCAACGACGAAATCGTCGCCCGCGACGCTGCTGACGTCGCCCCTTGATGATGGCTCCCGGCGTGAAATCCTGAACTTCATCTTTCCCAATCAGCAGATCCAGATCCTCAGCCTTTGGACCCAGCGCCGTCGCCACGGCCGAGTCCACTTCGAAATCGACGTCGCCCAGAGAATTAATCAGATTAAAATCGACCATTGGATATGAATGGGACAGTCGGGATCGCCCGTCTGCCCGACCTCGGTGAGGCGTGGAACAAAAAAAGAAATCGCCGGCGTCCACGCGTCGCCGGCCGAACTCGCATCAAATTGCCCCAGGCAGACCATCCGCCCAAACGGCAGGAGTCAATTATAAGGAAGCGCGGGGACGGCGGCAAGCGGTCGCGTGTCCTGCTTACGCCGCTTCTTCACCCGGTCGATCATTTTGCTTCTTGTCTGCGCGGAGATTGGCTAAAATGCGGCGCTATGACGATTCAAGAAATACAACGCCTTCGATCTGCCAAGCCTTTTGAGCCTTTCCGGGTCCTCGCCGCCAATGGCGAACGCTACGAAGTGCGACACCCCGAATACATCGGCCAGACCCCGTCCGGGCGATTGATTACAATCGGCCTGGAAGATGATTCGACAGTCACGATCGACCTCCTGCTTGTTACCGCCATCCAAAAATCCCTGCCCAAGCCAAGACGGAAGGGATAGGGACAAGTTAGCGGCATAAGCACATTTAAGGATGGCGTGCGGTATCAGCAGCGTGCCAAGCCATTTCGATCTCTGAAAAATGTGCCGTTGGAGTGCTTGACTCTCGCCTTTTTTTCGTTAAGGTTTCCCCTCCCGTTGTTGGACGAAAGGTGGAGTGAGCCACGTCGAACGCCGGGGAACGAGGAAGCGGACGGTAACGATGGAAGGTCGGATTCGAATTCGGATGGAAGCGTACGATCATCGGTCGCTGGATGCGTCGGCGAAGGAAATCGTCGATCACGCCAAGCGGACCAATGCCCGTGTTTGCGGCCCTATTCCAATGCCCACGCGCATCGAGCGGTATACGGTGCTTCGAAGCCCGCACATCGACAAGAAATCGCGAGAGCAATTCGAGATGCGTACACACAAACGCGTAATCGATATCTTCGAGCCGACCGCCCGCACCGTCGAAGCGTTGAATCGTCTGGTTGTGCCGGCGGGTGTTTTCGTCAAGATCAAGGCCTAACTTTTTAAGTCAATGACGTGCCCCTGCCGAAAGGGGCACTTTTAATAGTTGGACTTTTCAGGACCGCGGGGTTCATCCAAGAACCCGTTCCCTCTACGAAAAGGAGGGCCGCGTGTCCCGGTAAGTTTTTTTTCGTTTTACGGATTCGAACATGACCCCCGCACTGCTTGGCAAAAAGATCGGCATGACCCGCATCTACGACGATAAAGGGAGCGTCGTGCCTGTGACCATCGTACAGGCTGGTCCGTGCGCGGTGACGCAGGTCAAGACTGTAGAATCCGACGGATATAACGCGGTCCAGCTCGGCTTCAGCGAGATTAAGCCGAAATTCAGTACATTTCCGCTGATCGGACATTGTGCCAAGTCCGGACTGGGGCCTCGCAAGCATTTTCGCGAAATCTCTCTGAAAGAGCCGACGAATCTATCTCCCGGCGCGATCGTCAATGTCGAATTATTCAACGAAGTAAAGTACGTGGACGTGATCGGCACGAGCAAGGGTAAGGGTTTCGCCGGTGCGATGAAGCGCCATCATTTCGGTGGGCAGCCCGCCTCGCACGGCACCGAACGCAAGCATCGTTCGCCTGGTTCACTGGCATCGCGCGCGACATGGCGCGGCCAGTCGGGAAAGCCCAAGAAGGGTGTTCGCATGGCCGGGCACATGGGCATGGATCAGGTTACAACCCGCAATCACCCTCTTGTAAAGATCGACTCGGCCAACAATCTGTTGCTGATCAAAGGAGCGCTACCCGGACCCAACGGAGCGCTCCTTTTTATTCGTAAGTCCGTCACGGCGAAAGTGAAAGTGGAAGAAGCGAAATGAGTAGGCAGTAGGCGGAAGGCGGTAGGCCGATTCGGCTTCTCTGCCTACAGCCTACAGCCTGCGGCCTACTGAGAAAGTCATGATCGAAGTCCCCATATTCAGTCAGACCGGCGAGAAGGTCGAAACGATCCAGGTTGACGAGCAGAAGCTCGGCGGCGAAGTTCGTAAGCACCTCCTGAAGCAGGCGCTGGTGATGTACCACGCCAACAAGCGCCAAGGGACTGTGCGCACTCTCGCTCGTGGTGAAGTTGCCGGCTCGACGCGAAAAATGTTCCGCCAGAAGGGAACCGGCAATGCCCGCACCGGCGGGATCCGCAATCCGATCAAGAAGGGTGGCGGTCACGCCAAGCAGAAGCGGCCCAAGGATTGGCGCCAGGCAATGCCGAAGAAGGCGCGCCGACTTGCCCGCGACAGTGCGATTCTTGCGAAGATTCAAAGCAACGACATTCGCGTAGTCAATCAGATCGCGCTGGAGCAGCCGAAAACCAAGCTCGTAGCGAAGATGTTCAAGGCCCTCGGTATCGATCGAAGCTGCTTGTTTGCCCTAAGCGGTCGAGATGAGGTGTTAGAACGCACGGCCCGCAATATCGACCGCACAACTCTCACGACGGTCGCGCAACTGAACGCGGGTGACATTCTCAATAACCGCACCTTGCTGATGACGAAGCAGGGATTGGAGCAATTACTTGCATAGGGAGGGTTCGGGGTTCAGGGTTCAGGGTTCAGTAAAGAAACTTCTGTGTCTTCGCTGAACCCTGAACCCTGAACCCTGATCCCTAAGAAATATGGACAAGACAGACGTCATCATCAAGCCGCTCATCACCGAGAAGAGCACGCATTTGCAGACCACCCGCAATGCGTATGCGTTTCAGGTGCGGCCGTCGGCGAACAAAGCGCAGATCAAGCATGCGGTCGAAAACCTGTATGACGTGAAGGTCATCGAAGTGCGGACGATGAACCGCAAAGGCAAGCCGCGCCGCTCGCGATACAAAATCTCCAAGACCAGCGACTGGAAGCGCGCCATCGTTGTGCTCGAGGAAAATTCGAGGATCGAATTGTTCTAGATCGGCACGTAGTGCCCGCCGCCGCGGGTATTTTTCGAAGTTCACGGGCTGAAGCCCGCACTACAAACGAGACAAAGCAATGGCTATCAAGTTCTATAATCCGACTTCCGCCGGCCGACGTGCGGGCAGCGTTATCGACTACAAGGCCGTGCTTACCAAGTCGAAGCCTGAGGCGTCGCTGACGGTTGGCACGCGCCGCGCCCACGGCCGTAATCATCACGGCGTCATCACCGCCAAGCATCGCGGCGGTGGAAACAAGAAGCTCTATCGCATCATCGATTTCAAGCGAAACAAAGATGATGTGGCGGCCAAAGTGCTCGCGATCGAATACGATCCCAATCGCTCGGTCTTCATCGCCTTGATCCAATACGAAGATGGAGAAAAGAGCTACATTCTTGCCCCCAATGGATTGCTCGTCGGCGCCAGCGTGATCAACGGCCCTAAGGCCGGTCCGGATCTGGGCAATTGCATCCCGCTGGCGAATATCCCGACGGGGCTTGAAATCCACAACATCGAAATGAATCCCGGTCAGGGCGGAAAAATGGTTCGCTCGGCGGGAGGCGTCGGCCGCCTGGGAGCGCGCGAGGGAGAATGGGCGGTCGTGATTCTCCCCTCGGGCGAAATGCGTCGTGTTCGAAGCGCTGGTCGCGCCACGATCGGCCAGCTTGGTAATCTCGATTGGATCAACGTGAGCATCGGCAAGGCGGGCCGCTCGCGGCATATGGGCATTCGTCCCCATACCCGGGCCAAGGCCATGAACCCGATCGACCATCCACTTGGTGGTGGTGAAGGGCGCAGCAACGGCGGCCGCCATCCGGTCTCGAAGACCGGTGTTCCCGCCAAGGGCGGCATTACCCGCAGCCCGCGTAAGCATAGTGAGAAATTGATTCTTCGCCGTCGTAAATTCGGCAAGCATCAGCAACGTCCGCAGACGGTGAATATCTAATGGTCCGTTGTCAGTGGTCTCCCGACGGGTCGGGACAAGCTGTTGTCCGTTGTGAGCGTCGCAACGAACAACTGACAACTGACGACTGACAACTGACAGGTACAACATGAGCAGAAGCTCCAAAAAAGGTCCGTTCGTTGACGAGAAGCTTTACCGCAAGGTGTCGAAGCTGAATGAGAATCGCGCCAAGCAGCCGGTCCGCACCTGGGCGCGGGCCTGCACGATTATTCCGGAGTTTGTGGGCCATACGTTCGAGGTTCACAACGGCAATAAGTTTCTGAAAGTGTTCGTCCAGGAAGACATGGTGGGCCACAAGCTCGGCGAGTTTTCGCCCACGCGTACGTTCCGCGGCCACAGTGGCCGCAAGCCGACAACGCCGGGAGCGCCAGCATAAGTGGGTTCAGGGTTCGGGATTCAGGGTTCAGTGAAGAAAGGTCTTCATCACTGAACCCTGAACCCTGAACCCCGAACCCTGACGAGGTCTTTATGCCTTACCAAGCCAAACATCGCTTCGCTCGCATTTCCCCGCGGAAGGCCCGTCTGTTGATGGACCTGATTCGCGGTCGCGATGTGGATGACGCGATCTCGCTTTTGCAGTTCGCCAAGCAACGCGCCAGCGGGATGATCGAGAAGGTCGTTCGTTCGGCCGTCGCCAACGCCAACGAGACCCCGACCCCGCCGCGAAACACGCTCTTCGTGGCCAAGGCGTGGGTCGATCCCGGTCCGGTGATCAAACGGTTTCAGCCGAAGGATCGCGGCAAGGCCTATCCGATCAACAAGCGAACCAGCCATCTGGTCGTAACGCTCGACGAGCGCGGGGAATGACGAAAAAGGATTCTTATGGGTCAGAAGGTTAATCCAACCGGCTTTCGCGTCGGAATCACTGAGGACTGGAAGTCCAAGTGGTATGCGCCCAAAGCGGCCTACGGCAACTTCCTGGTCGAGGACTTCAAGGTCCGCAAGATCATTGATCGGAAGTTGAATCGGCAGCAGTCGGCCGCCGTCAGCGACATCATCATCGAGCGCACGCGCGAGGAAGTCACGATCACGATCAAGACGGCCCGCCCAGGGCTCGTGATCGGGTCCAAGGGCGCGGAAGTCGATCTGCTCCGCGAAGAGTTGGAAGACATGATCAAGCGCAAGGTGGCGCCGATCAAAGTGATCGAGATCAAGAATCCCGATCTGAATGCCCAGCTCGTCGCCGAGGCGATTGCCGAGCAGCTCAAGAAGCGAGCCAGCTTCCGCCGTGTGCTGAAGCAGCGCATGGAGGCGACCATGCAGGCCGGAGCCAAGGGAATTCGCGTGTCGGTCAGTGGCCGGCTCGGCGGGGCGGAAATCGCCCGAAACGAAAAGGCAACCACCGGCTCGGTTCCGTTAACGACCCTTCAGGCCGACGTGAATTACGGATATGCGATCGCCTTCACGACCTACGGGACGATCGGCGTAAAGACCTGGATTTACCGCGGAATGTACGGCGAAGAAGTGCTCGAAACGGACGTGCGGCCCGGCGGTGCGATGCGGAGAGGACGGCGATAATTGGTGTTCTTCACGTTTCTCGTCTTCACGTTTCATCGTGAGCGACTGAGAAACGTGAAAACGTGAAACGTGACAAGGATCTCGTGAACGGAAGTGTTGGTGTTCTATGCCCTTAATGCCCAAACGCGTTCGGTACCGTAAGAGCCAGCGCGGAAAGATGAAAGGGAACGCCACCCGCGGCAATACCGTTGCCTTCGGCGAATATGGATTGCAGTCGCTGGAGTCGGCGTGGGTGACGGCTCGGCAGATCGAAGCCGGCCGCGTTGCATGCAGCCATTATCTGCGCCGTGAAGGACGCGTCTTCATCCGGATCTTTCCCCACAAACCCGTTTCCGGCAAACCGCTCGAAACGCGCATGGGTAAGGGAAAGGGCGAGCCCGAATACTGGTGCGCCATCGTCAAGCCGGGCACGGTGATGTTCGAAATCACCGGCGTCGATGAGCCGACCGCCAAGCGTGCCCTCGCTCGCGTCGCTCACAAAATGACGGTGCGAACGCGATTTGTTCAGCGGAAACACGCAGTTGCCTGATTCGGCGACCGGTGCAGGAGCCTGAGATGACCAACAAAGAAATTCGCGAAAAGAATACCGACCACCTGCAGCATGAGCTGGTTGACGCCCGGAAACACCTGTTCGAGCTGCGTACCCAGGCGGTGACGGAAAAGCTGGAGGACCCCAGCCAGTTGCATAAGACGCGCAAGGCGATCGCGCGGATCAAGACCGCGCTTCGTCAGCGCGACCTTGAGGGGAAGAAGGAGCCGGCCGCGGTGGCCGCCAAGGCTTGAGCTGACTTGAACGTCGAAATGAGCTGATGACTATGGCTGAGAATCAAACAACGCCGCCCGCCACGACCCAGGAACGTCCGCCGTTGCGGACCGTCCGCGGCGTGGTCGCGTCGGACAAGGGACACAAGACAATCAAGGTCGTGGTGAATTACCAGGCCCGGCACAAGAAGTACGACAAGTACCTGAAATTCCGCACTGTGCTCCACGCTCACGACGAGAAAAACGAAGCGCGAGAAGGGGACGTGGTGGAAATTGCCGAATGCCGGCCTTTGAGCCGCACGAAGCACCACCGGCTGTTACGGATCGTCGAGAAGGCGCCGGAGCGCGCCGTGCAGATTTCGGCTGAAGAAGTGATGACCGGCAAGGCGCCTGCGGCGCGGTAATCCGGATCGCCGCTGGCGACGGTAACTGGAAATTAGAGCGACCCATGATTCAGCAACAGACGTATGTCGACATCGCCGACAACACCGGCGCCAAGCAGGCGATGTGTATCAAGGTGCTTCGTGGCAGCAGCAGCAAAGGCAAGTTCAAGCGCCGCGTGGCGGGTGTTGGAGACGTGATCATCTGCGCCGTCAAGAAGGCGATTCCGGCCGGCGAGGTAAAGCAAGGCGAGATCATCCGGTGCGTCGTCGTTCGCACCAAGCAGCCGACGCTTCGCAGCGACGGAAGCTATGTCAGGTTCGATCACAACGCCGCGGTCGTGATCGACAAGGAAAATAATCCGCGCGGGACGCGCATCTTCGGCGCCGTCGCCCGCGAGTTACGTGACAAGAATTTCATGAAAATCGTCTCGCTGGCGAGCGAAGTGGTTTGAACTTGTCAGTGGTCAGTTGTCCGTGGTCCGTTGTGCCAAACACAACGCCCAACAACTGACAACGGACAACGGACAACTGATAACGGACGAATATGGCAAGACACATAAAAACAGGCGACACCGTGATCGTTATCACGGGGGCGGACAAGGGTAAGACCGGCAAGGTCCTGCGCATCATCACCGACAAGGATCGCGTGGTGGTGGAAGGAATCAACCGCGTCTGGAAGCATGTCCGTCCCAGTCAGCGAACGCCTCAAGGCGGGCGCATCCAGAAGGATGCGGCCATTCACCTGAGCAACGTGATGCCAGTCGATCCGGCCACCGGCAAGGGAACGCGCGTTCGATACGAAATGAAGGACGGCGAAAAGCGCCGGATTGCGGTGGCCAGCGGTACGGATCTTGGAAAACTCGGAAAAGCCCGAAAGGCCTGATCGATTCGGGCACTAGCCCGGTAAAGGCGAACTATGTCAGAGGAAAAAGCAAAGAAGGAAAAGCACCACAAGGGCTCGGGCCCTCCCGACGTGCAGGCGAAAAAGGGAGCCGACGGAGGCAAGGGCGGCAAGGGCGAAAAGAAGCAGAAAAAGCCCAAAGGTGAGGCGCCCGTTCAGGAAGCGGCTTCCGATGAGCCCCAGCAGCCGGCGCCGCCGGCCCGGCTCATCATGCATTACCGCGATCAGGTGGTGCCGACGCTGACGCAGCGATTTGGCTACAAGAACAAGCTCTCGGTCCCGCGCCTGGAAAAGATCGTGATCTCGATGGGCCTGGGCAAGGCCGTTACCTCCGGCGAAAAAGGGAAGATCGAGCAGGCGGAGAAAGAGCTGACCGTCATCGCCGGTCAGAAACCGGTCCGCTGCAAGGCCAAAAAGAGCGTCGCCAACTTTAAGGTTCGCGAAGGCCAGGAGACCGGCTTGAAAGTCACGCTTCGCGGCTCGCGGATGTACGAGTTTCTGGATCGGTTGATCGCGCTGGCGATTCCCCGCGTGAAGGACTTCCGCGGGCTGAGTCCCGACGGGTTCGACAAGTCCGGGAACTACAATTTTGGATTCAACGAACAGACGGTCTTCCCGGAAGTGGACAGCGCCGCCGTTACGTTTCAGCAGGGCATGAATATCACGATGGTGACCACCGCCGCTACGCCCGATGAAGGCCGCGAATTGCTCAAGGCCTTTGGATTTCCGTTCCGCACCGAGGAAAAGGAACCGGGCAGGCGCGGATGAAGACCGGGATTTTATTCCCGATTCGATACGTGAGAACGAACTAAGGAAAAGCAGATGGCAACCAAGGCCTGGATCAGCAAGCAGAAGCGTCGCGAAGCATTGGTCTTGAAATACGCGCAGATCCGACGCGATCTGAAGAAAGCCAAGAATTTCGCCGCCCTCGCCAAGCTGCCGCGGGACTCGAGCCCGACTCGCTCGCATTTCCGCTGTCAGCTCACCGGGCGGTCGCGCGGAAATCTGCGGAAGTTCAAGGTCTCCCGCATCATGTTGCGCGAGTTGGCGCTGGCGGGAAAAATCCCGGGACTGAAAAAGGCCAGTTGGTAGGAGAGGAATCCGCCGCGTCCCGAAGGCAACTTTTACTGGGCGTGGCTCGCACGAATCAGCAAGTTAGAACTCTGAAGGTATCGATGAATAACCAAGATCCCATCGCGGACATGCTCACTCGGATTCGCAATGCCAACCGGGTGGGGCGTCGACTGGTCCTGATTCCCAAGAGCAAGATCTGCATTGGAATTGCTCAGGTCCTCAAGGACGAGGGCTATATTGTGGAGTACGACGTCATTGACGACGAACAGCAGGGCCAGATTCGTGTCAAGCTGAAATATTCACTCAGTGGCGACAAGGTCATTCACACGATCGATCGCGAAAGCAAGCCGGGTTGCCGTATCTACCGCAAGGTCGATGAGCTGCCCAAAGTGCTTAATGGAATGGGAATCGTCGTCGTCAGCACAAGCAAAGGCGTCATGAGTGACCGCAAGGCCCGCGAGCAGAATGTAGGTGGCGAGCTTTTGTGCACGGTAAGTTAGAGGAGAAGCCAGAATCCAGAAGCCAGCAGCCAGAATAACTTCCCCGAGCCTTTATCCTGGATTCTGGTTTCTGGCTTCTCACAACGGACATCAAAATGAGTCGTATCGGCAAAAAACCCGTCCCCATCGCCAGCGGCGTCAAGGTAGCGGTGCAGGATCATCACGTGAAGGTGGAAGGTCCCAAGGGAAAGCTGGAACTGACGGTCCACCCGTTGATCACCGTCAAATATGACGACGGAAAGAAAGAGCTGATCGTCACGCGCCCCGACGACCAGAGACAGACCAAAGCGCTTCACGGCCTGACCCGGTCGCTTCTGGCTAATATGGTCCAGGGCGCCGCCCAGGGTTATCAGAAGACGCTGGAGATCCAGGGCGTCGGATATAAGGCCGAACTGAAGGGGAAGAGCCTGGTGCTGTCCGTCGGCTATGCCAACACGATTTCCGTGTCGGTTCCGACTGGTTTGCTGGTCAAGGTCGAGGCGAACAAGATTCACGTGGCCGGGCCTGACAAGCAACTCGTCGGACAGTTCGCCAGTGACGTCCGCCGCGTGCGAAAGCCCGAGCCGTACAAGGGTAAGGGCATCCGCTACGAAGGCGAAGTCGTCAAGATCAAGGCGGGCAAGGCCTTTGCGGGCGCTGGAGCCAAATAATGTTGAACTTTTCGTGGCAAAGAGAAATGCCTTCGATCAAATTTTTAGCCGCTGCCCAAGGGGCAGTGTTATCGCCGCGCGGACGCGTACTCGCGTCCGCTCATTGACGGTGGGCTCGGCCCACCATGAGGTGCGTATGGCAGATAAGAACAAAGACAAGCAACGTCGGCTGGAACGTCGGAAGTGGAGCGTGCGGTCGCGAATTTTCGGCACGCCGGAACGTCCGCGCCTGTCGGTTTTCCGCAGCGACAAGCACATTTATGCGCAGCTCATTGACGACTACGCGGGTCGCACGCTCGTCGCGGCGGCCAGCACTGTCGGTGAAGTGCGTGGAGATCTGGCCAACGGGGGAAACATTACGGCTGCCAAGCGAGTTGGAAAGGCGATCGCCGAAAGCGCCAAGCAGGCCGGCATCACGAAAGTGGCTTTCGACCGTGGTGGCCGTCAGTATCATGGGCGCGTCAAAGCCCTGGCCGATGCCGCCCGTGAAGGGGGATTGGTTTTCTAGAACGACCTTGTGCGGCATGATTTAGTTTTTAAGCCGCTGTCGCGAGAACAGCGTTTTCGCATCAAGCCGCAGAAATTAAGAGACGGTGATTCGTATGGCTGAAGAATCCCAGAAATCCGCAGATCAACAGACTCCCGCACCCGCTGCTCCGGAAGCTTCCGCGCCTCCGACTGCCGAAGCGCCGGCGGCTGCGCCTGCACCCAGCGGACCTGGGCCTGCGCAGGGACATCGCGGCGGAGGAAACCGTGGCGGTGGTGGCGGAGGCGGTGGTGGGCGCGGTGGGCGCGGCGGCGGCCAGGGCGGTCGTGGTCGCGGACAGCAGCGCGAACGCCAGCCGGATGAGAGCGGCGTCGAAAGTTCCGTCGTGCGAATCTATCGCTGCTCCAAGGTCGTCAAGGGTGGGCGAACATTCAGCTTCGGCGCACTCGTCGTCGCCGGCGATCGTCGCGGAAATGTCGGGATCGGTTACGGCAAAGCCAATGAAGTGCCGCCCGCCGTTGAAAAGGCCACCAAAGACGCGCGGAAAAACATGTTCAAGGTCAACCTCAAGGGCACGACGATTCCGCACACCGCTCGGGGCACCAGCGGCGCCAGCACCGTGATTCTCGTACCGGCGCGCCCGGGGACTGGCGTTACCGCCGGCAAGAGTGTTCGACCCATGATGGAACTCTCCGGCATTACAGACATCCTGACCAAGGCCTATGGATCGACCAGCCCCAAGAACCTGGTCAAGGCTTGTGTCGCCGCGCTGCGACAGCTCAAGAACCGTGAGCAGGTCGAGGCGACCCGTGGCGTAGCGATGGAAAAGGGAGCCGGGGAATTGGTTTCAGCATGATGGGTAGGCAGTAGGCAGAAGGCAGTAGGCTGACGAGCCCAATCTGCTCGGCCTACCGCCTACCGCCTACAGAGTGAGTGTTACCATGAGCATGAATCACGACATCACCTCGGCGACCCCGCGTTACAGCCGCCAGCAGCGGAAGGGACGCGGGGAATCGAGCGGGCGGGGAAAGACCTGCGGCCGCGGAAACAAGGGCGCCAAGGCGCGCACCGGAACCTACATTAAGCGCGGCCACGAAGGCGGGCAGACGCCGATCTTCCGACGCTTTCCCAAGCGCGGGTTCAGCAACGAAAACTTTGAGCGACGCTTCCATATCGTGAACGTTGCCGAACTGGCTCGCTTTGACGACGGAGCGACCGTTGACGCCGCCGTGCTGATCGAGGCCGGACTCGTTCCCGATGACCGGAATCCGGTGAAAATTCTCGGGGACGGGGCAGTTGGAAAGAAGCTGACGGTCGCGGCCGGATGGTATAGCAAGTCGGCCCATCAGAAGATCACCGAAGCCGGCGGCGTCGCCAATGATCTCAAGGGTCAGCCGTTTGAGTTTCCCAAGCCGAAGAAGAAATTCATTCCGCGCGAGCCGGTCAAAAAGGTGAAGGCCGAAGAACCCGCCGCCGATGCGCCCAAGGAACAGGCTCCGGCCCCCGTCGAGCCAAAGTCGAAAGACGAGGGAGAAAAACCGGCGACAGAGGGATAATATCGTGGCCTGCGCTGCCGATCGGCGGTGCAATTAAACTGTCGCGACCGGGTCTTTGACGGTGCATCTATGCTCGAAACACTCGTGAACATTTTCCGCGTCCCGGAATTACGGAACAAGGTTCTGTTCACGCTGTTCATGCTGGCGATCTACCGTATCGGATTTCATATTCCGATTCCGGGCGTCGACCAGAATGCGTTCGCCGCCATGGCGGCGAAGCAGAGCTCCGACACCACTGCCGGCGCACGGCTCAGCCAGTATGTTTCGCTCTTTTCCGGCGGCAGTCTTTCGCAAAGCACGATCTTCGGCCTGGGCGTGATGCCCTATATCTCGTCGTCGATCATCTTTCAGTTGCTGGGGACGGTCGTTCCCGCCCTGGAGAAACTCCAGAAGGAAGGTCAGACGGGGCAGAGAAAGATTCAGGAGTGGTCTCGATATACGACCGTGCCGCTGTGCATCGTTCAGGGAGCCTTCTGGCTGACCTATATGCACAACAGCAAGCCGGCTCTCGTCCAGCCTCAGTTCGCCAATACAATCAGTTTTTGGGTGATGGGGCTGAGTGCGCTCACCGCGGGCAGTATCTTTCTCATGTGGCTTGGCGAGCAGATTGACGAATACGGCCTGGGCAACGGAGTCAGCTTCCTGATTCTCGCAGGCATCGTCTCCCGCATGCCCTTTGCCATACAGCTGCTGATCCAGAAGACCAGCTTGAGCGCCAGAGCGACCCGCTTCGCGACATCAATATCGGCAAGATTTTTTTCCTGATCTTCTCTTTCGTCTTTATCGTCGCCGGCTCGATCCTGATTACCCAGGCACAGCGCCGCATTCCGATTCAGCAGGCCAAACACACGCGCGGACGGCGTGTTTACGGGGGGCAACGCCAGTTCCTGCCGCTCCGCGTGAATCATGGCGGCGTCATGCCGATCATTTTCGCCCAGTCGCTGATGTTGTTCCCCGGCGTGCTCTTTGGAAAACTGAACGACTGGCTCCCCAACAGTGCGTTCATCGGTTTCCTTAACAGTCAGTTCGCGCGGGGCGCGTTCTTTTATGTACTGACTGAAGCCGCGATGATCTACTTTTTCGCTTACTTCTGGACGACCGTGCAATTTCAGCCGAAGGAAATGGCCAACCAGCTTCGTGACTACGGAAGCTTTATTCCTGGTCTGCGGCCTGGAAAGCGCACCAGCGATTATCTTGAGAAAGTGATGATGCGCATCACTTATGTGGGTGCGGCCTTTTTGTGCATCATCGCCATCATTCCCACAGCGATGAACCTCTGGCTGGGTATTCCCTTCCAGATCACCGCTTTCCTTGGCGGCACGGGATTGCTCATCGTGGTGAGCGTTGCCCTGGATATGGTGCAGCGCATCGAAGCCAACCTGCTCATGCGGAATTACAGTGGTTTCCTGAGCGGCCCCGGCCAGAAGGGCAAGCGGATCAAAGGCAGGCAATATTAAGGATGATGCCGGCGAAATGTGCTGCAGCCTGCGTTCCCGACCTCTGACTAAGCAACCCGATTTCCGCCGGATCCGCCCGGTTGCACGCCTGCTCCGGCGTTTTTTCCCGATGCCTATCATCCTCAAATCGCGTCACGAAATTGAGATGATGCGGCGGACGGGGCAGGTCGGAAGCCAGATCCTTGCCGCCCTCAGGCAGCGCGCCGTGGCTGGGGTCAGCACCATCGAACTCGATGACCTGACGCGGACGGAACTGGAAAAGGTCGGCGGGATCGCGCTGTCCAAGAATTACCCGACCTATAAAGCCGGTGAAGGATTTCCTGGCCATTTGTGCATCAGCGTCAATGAGGAGGTCGTTCACGGAATTCCGGGTAAGCGCACCCTGAAAGACGGAGATATTGTCACCCTCGATCTGGCTCTTTCCCTCGACGGATATTGTGCCGACCTGGCCGTGACCGTGCCGGTGGGAAAAATCACCCCCGCTGCCCAGAAATTGCTCGATGTGACCAGCGCTACGCTTGATTTGGCGATTGCCCAGATGAAGCCGGGCCGAAAGTGGTCCAATATCGCCCGCTTGATGCAGCATCACGTTGAGAGCCATGGATACAGCGTCGTGCGCGAGTTCGTCGGACACGGAATCGGTCGCGACATGCATGAAGACCCGAAGGTCCCGAATTTTGTCACATTCGAACAGTTGCGCGGCGATTTCGAACTGCGGCCGGGAATGACGCTGGCGGTGGAGCCGATGGTTGTCGCGGGTCGGCGCGAAGTGCGGCAGTTGTCCGACAACTGGACTGTCGTCACCGACGACGGTCGTTCCGCCGCTCACTTCGAGCACACGGTGGCCGTGACGCGCGAAGGCGTTGAGATCCTGACCAACGGTCAGGGACCGGCCGGATGGTCGATTTGATATGTAGCACAGCCTCCCCCGGCTGTGATTGCTGTGAGTGTGGCACAGCCGCCCTCGGCTGTGCTCTTCGACTGTCGCGATGACTTGAGGTTATCGCAATGGTGTGCTATAAAGAGGAATTCGCCGGTTTGGAGCCGGCCTCCCGGGCAACAGTTCCGGGTAGAGAGGAACGATCATGAAAGTCCGAAGCAGCGTCCGGCGGATCTGCGAAAATTGCAAGATCGTCCGCCGCAAAGGCATCGTGCGGGTAATCTGCACGAATACGAAACATAAACAGAAACAAGGCTGACGGAGAAGAAGCCAGAATACAGGAGCCAGAAGCCAGCATGAGAGCAGGCTTTATTCTGGATTCTGGCTCCTGGCTTCTGGCTTCTTCAAAAAGGAATTCCCATGCCCCGTATCGCAGGCGTTGACATCCCCGCAGACAAGCCAGTCTGGGTGAGCATTAGTTACATCTACGGGATCGGCCCGACCAACGGTCGGGCGATCCTCAAGGAAGCCGGGATCGATCCCAATCGTCGTGCCAAGGAACTCTCGGAAGACGAGCTGGCGAAAATCATCGGTATTCTCGACAAGGGCTTTCTGGTGGAAGGCGCGCTCCGTCGCAACATTCAGCAAAACATTGCCCGACTGCGCGACATCGGCAGCTACCGCGGCAATCGGCATCGCCGCTCGCTCCCGGTTCGCGGACAGCGCACCCGTTCCAACGCCCGTACCCGCAAGGGCCCGCGCAAGACCGTCGCCGGCAAGAAGGGCGTCAAAGAACTCGGTAAGTAATCAGCCTCTTTTAGCCGCGGCGCCGAAGGCCCGCGTCTTTCGCTCGAAATAGATAGGTGCGGGGACGGCCGTAGCGCCGAACGATCCGCGAATTGAAAGGGAAACGAGATGGCAGAAACCACAGGCAAGCAGGCGGCGGGAGCCAAAGCCGCTCAAAAGAAGCGTGTCCGCAAGGGCGTGACGCGGGGCATTTGCCATATCAAGGCAACCTTCAACAACACGATGGTGACGATCACCGACACCAACGGCGAAACTCTCGCCTGGGCGTCGGCCGGCACTGTCGGATTCAAGGGCGCCCGCAAGAGCACGCCGTTTGCCGCCGGCCGCGCCGCGGAGAATGCCGCCCAGCAGGCCCGCAAGCACGGGCTCATGGAAGTCGAGGTCAAGGTGAAGGGCCCGGGCGCAGGACGTGAACAAGCCATCATTCAACTTCAACATGCCGGCATCAAGGTGACCGGCATCGAGGACGTCACCCCGTTGCCTCACAACGGCTGCCGTCCACCTAAAAAGCGGAGAGTGTAAATTGGTAGGCAGCAGGCTATAGGCAGTAGGCCGAAATATTCCGGCGGCCTTCTCAGCCTATTGCGTACTACCTACGGCCTACAAACTTTTTGACGCGCCTCCCGACGAGGCGGAAGACAGATGGCCCCCGACGGTGGGGGCGGTAACCTTCCGCAATTCGAGACGGCGCAAGGAGATTGGACCTATGAGAATTCGTTGGCGTGGCCTGGAACTTCCCTCGCGGGTCGTTCGCGATGAAGCGGTTTCCACCGATACCTATGCAAAATTTACCGCCGAGCCGTTTGAACGCGGCTTTGGCACCACCGTCGGCAACAGCCTTCGGCGAATCCTTCTTAGTTCACTCGAAGGTGCCGCAGTCACCCACATCCGCCTGAAAGGCGCGGATCACGAGTTTTCCAGCCTGCCCGGCGTTACGGAAGATGTCACGGACATCATCCTTAACATCAAGGCCCTGGTCGTGAAACTTGACTCAGATGTGTCCAAAGAGATGAAGTTGACCGCCCGAAAGGCCGGCGCCGTGACGGCGGGAATGATCGAAGCAGATCCGGCCATCACCATCGTCAACAAGGACCTGGTCATCGCCACCCTGACCGATGACGTCCCGTTTGAGTGCGTTCTCTCCGTCGACAAAGGCCGCGGCTACGTGACGGCGGCGGAAAACATCAGCGACCAGGAGGAACAGGAAATCGGCCTGATCGCGGTGGACAGCATCTATTCTCCGGTGACGCGTGTTCGCTATGCCACCGAGGACGCTCGCGTCGGACAGAAGACCGACTACGACCGCCTGATCCTGGAAATCTGGACCAATGGCACGATCACGCCGGAAATGGCTTTGGTAGAGGCCAGCAAGATTCTCCGCAAGCATCTCAACCCGTTCGTGCAGTATTTTGAACTGGGTTCGGATGTGGCCAATGACGACGCGATCGCCGCCTTGCGTGACGCGAGCCGCGCCGTGATCGATCCCGAACTGCAGCAGAAGCTGAACATGACCGTCCAGGAACTGGACTTGTCTGTTCGAGCCAACAACTGCCTGGAATCCGCCCGAATTGCAACCGTCCGTGATCTGGTCAAGAAGACCGATACCGATCTGCTGAAGGTCCGCAGCTTCGGCAAGACCAGTCTTCGCGAAGTAAAGCGAAAACTGGCTGATATGGGACTCAGCCTCGGGATGGATCTCGATGCCGCCCAGACGGCCAATGAATCCAGTGGATCGTCCGCCGAGCCGCATCATGTCGGGGTTGCCGACGACGGCGACGAAACCGAGGACGATAACGCGTAGGGTGGGCTGGGCCCACCGATTTTTGGAGCACGATTTCGTTCTCCCCGAGGTAAATCCGTAGGGTGGGCTAGGCCCACCATTTTCAAGACCAGGACTTGGTCTTGCCAGAGGTAACCCCATGAGTAGTCACAGGCTTTTCGGGCGGCAGCTAAGCCGCGACACCGAACATCGGATTGCCCTTCGCCGCAACCTGGCTCAGAGTCTGTTTGAGCACGGCAAAATCCGTACGACCCTTCCCAAGGCCCTGGAGGTCCGCGGCTTCGCTGAGAAGCTGATCACGCTGGCTCGGAGCAAGACGCTCAACAACCGCCGCCGTGTCATCCAGCTTCTGCAGGACCGCCGGCTCGTTGACAAAGAGCAGGAATTCACGGGGACGACCGTGGTGCAGAAGCTCTTCGACGAGATTGGCCCCGCCTTTGTCGATCGCAAGGGTGGTTACACCCGTATCATCAAGCTGAGCGACTACCGCATCGGCGACGGCGGCAGCGTGGTGATCCTTCAGCTCGCGGCGGAAAAGATCGCTCCCACCGGCACTGTCCGTCGCAGCGCCGGCCTTCGCCGCAAGCGCAACGAACGCCGCCATCAGTTCGCTACGCGCATTCTGAAGGAGCGGACGGAGTCGAAATCAGAAAAGAAATCCCCCGAGCCGGCGGCCGAGGAAACGCCGCCCACGGCGGGTTGAAGGAACCGTATGTTTCGGTGAGCAGTTTTCAAGGCGGTGCATCTTCCGATGCATCGCCTTTCTCATTGGGCTTGCTGGCGTAATGTCCGATTCTGCTTGCTCGCTGAGCTTCAAAGGCGTTGCTAAATCCATGCCTTGGTAGAATCGTTTCGCTGGAGGATGTGATGCCGATGGCACCGCAGGAACTTGCCCTGATTCGTGAGCTCGGTTTTAGGGAATCGCTTGCCGAATTCGTCCGCTCACACAGTCGAACACCGATCGAGCGGCTCAAGTCCGTAGTTGATTTCAGGCTCGTCGATTCCCCCGGGCTTTCTCTTGCCGTCGCCAATGGCGATGAGGCCGAACGCTTGATCAACGCCATTCGCTCGCGCCTGGCCTCCGAGGGTCATAGGGCCTATTGGAGTCAGCGTAGAACCCCCGATGGCCTGAACGAGACAGATGAGGTCGCGATTTTGAACACGATGGACCCGTTCTCGATCGTCCGTCTGCGGGCGACTGACGGTGGGAACTACCACATTTCGACGGACGATATCCTCAACCGTTTGAAGGCATGGGAACAAATTAGCACCTTTGAAGTTGTGGGAGCCGCCAGCGATTGGGTTGCCATCCAATTTTCCCGACTACCAGACAACGTCTGTTCGTTTGCGGAAGAAGTGTACGCGTTTTGCCCCGACTCGGTTGGTCAAGGCGTCGGCCTCGCGCGTGAGCGTGACGATCCGGGACGGTTTCGGGCCGCACGCGTATTGTGTCCCGAAATCGCAGTCAAGCCTCACTCGATCGACGAAACGCTTCAGAGTATCGAGCGACTAGCGCCTGACCTGGGCGAAGGTTTCAAACGACTGCTCGCGCAAGTCGCACACGACTCGACCCCAACGGACATGGGTATTCGCCTTCTTGCCTTGGATATGTCAGAAAGAAAGTACCTGTTCCTTTGGTGGGACTAAAGGTTTGCCGCGCGACAAGACGCGGGCGCTTCAGTGACGATTGAATTGACTCTCTTTTTCCGCTAACTCCTCACTCTCGTGAAACCAACCAGACAAATCAGCGATCTCCGCGCCGGTGTGATCGGAACCGGCTTCATCGGCCCCGTCCACATCGAAGCCCTTCGCCGACTCGGCGTGCAGGTCGTCGCGCTGTGCGATGTACCTTCGGTTGTCGATGCTGCCGCCAAACGCCTGAAGATTCCAAACGCTTACGAGGATTACCACGAGCTGCTCGCTTCGCCGGATGTGGACGTGGTCCATATTGCTTCTCCCAATCGGTTTCATTGTGAGATGGCGCTGGCGGGCATCGCGGCCGGCAAACATGTCGTCTGTGAAAAGCCATTGGCGATGAACACGCGGGAGACTGCAAAAATCGTCAATCGCGCGAAAGAGGCCGGCGTCGTCTTCGCGGTCAATTACAACGTGCGCTTCTATCCCGCGGTGCTGACGCTCCGCAAGATGGTTGCCGACGGCGCGCTCGGCCAGATCATCCACGTCAACGGCTCTTACATGCAGGACTGGCTCTTCAAGGAAACGGACTACAACTGGCGTCTGCTGCCGCAGGAAGGAGGAAAGCTGCGGGCCGTCGCAGACATCGGCACGCATTGGATGGATACCGCTTCGTTCATTCTTGGCGCAAAAATTCAATCGGTCTTCGCCGAATTGGGAACCTGGCACAAAACCCGCAAACGCCCGCTCGGTGAAGTGCAGACGTTCGCCAAAGGGGACGCGAAAATGAAGTACGTCTCCTATCCGGTCAAGACCGAAGACTTCGCCAGCGTTTTGCTTCACTTCAAGAACGGCGCGCGCGGAAACCTCGGAGTGTCTCAAGTGGCGGCTGGCCGCAAGAATTGCATTCGTATCGAAATCTACGGCTCGGCCAAATCGGCATGGTGGTGCTCGGAAGAACCGGAAATGCTGCACATGGGCAACCGCGACACCGCCAATGAAATCGCCATTCGCGCGGCGAGGGGTTTCGGGGACGGCGCGGCTGGCTTCATCGATTATCCGCCGGGTCATGTGGAGGGTTTTCCCGACACGTTCAAAATGGGCTTTCGGGCGATCTACGGAACGATTGTTTCCGGAAGCAAAGACCGACATTTGTTTGCCGATGCTCAGGCGGGACATGATGAAGTGGCGGTTTGCGAGGCGATTCTGAAGAGCCATGCGAAGAAATCGTGGGTACCCGTCTGAATAGCGCAGTTGGAACCGAGAACCGATAGAACTGGCTTCGCGTGAAACCAGCCGCGAAGGCACGAAGATCGCGAAGGAAGACGCGAAGAAATGCAATTGAAAACTCTCCAGGCAATTTCCGTGGATCATCAATTTTCTTTTCTTCTTCGCGTCCGCTTCGCGCTCTTCGCGTCTTCGCGGTGTCGATTTTTTTCTCGGTGATCTGCGTCGTCTACTTGTGAAGGGGATTAGAATGATGCAACTGGGTTTTTTCTCAGCCATTCTTCCGGATTTGTCGTTTGATGAGGTGATTGACTTCGCATCGGCCAGTCGTTTCGCATGCGTCGAGATGGGTTGCTGGCCAACGAGTAAAGCGGACCGGCGATTTGCCGGGATCTCGCACATCGACGTCAGCGATCTCTCACTCGCCCGCGCCGACGAGATTAACGCCGCCTGCTCGAGGCGAAGCGTCGCCATTTCGGCGCTGGGCTACTACCCCAATGCGCTGGATCCCGATCCGAACATCTCCGGCCCCGCGGTGAAGCATCTCGAAAAGCTCATCCACGCTGCAAACATTCTCGGGGTCTGCAGGGTTAACACGTTTGTGGGACGCGATTGGTCGCGCACGGTCGATGAAAATTGGCCTGCTTTTCTGAGGACTTGGAAGCCGCTCATCGCTTTGGCCGACGAACTGGGCGTGAAAATCGGCATCGAAAACTGCCCCATGTCCTTCACCCGCGACGAATGGCCCGCCGGAAAAAACCTGGCCCATTCGCCCGCGATCTGGCGACGGATGTTTTCCGATATTCCCTCACCGAATTTCGGCTTGAACTATGACCCATCGCATTTTGTACTTCAACGAATGGATCCCCTCAGCCCGCTCCGCGAATTCAAGGACCGGATCTTTCACATTCACGCGAAGGACATGGTCATCCTGAATGATCGACTCGATGAAGTCGGCGCCTTCGCCTTTCCCAATCTCTGGCACGCGCCGCGCATTCCAGGATTCGGCCAGATCAACTGGGCACGCTTCGTCTCCGCTCTGCTGGAGATTGGGTATGATGGGCCGGTCTGTATTGAAGTCGAGGACGATACGTTCGGGAAGACGCTCGAAGGCCGCCAGCGCGCGTTGGAGATCGCACGAAATCATCTGGCCCCATTTTTCGCGTAACGATTCGGACTCAGTTCATGAAATACACCTACGAGCAACTTGCCGGCATGATCGACCATTCCCTCCTGCATCCGACGATGACCGACCAGGATCTGGAGGAAGGTTGCCGGGTGGCGGCCAAGTATCGGGTGGCCTCAGTCTGCATTAAGCCTTATGCGGTCAAACGCGCTGCCGAATTGTTGAAAGGCAGTGGAGTCAAAGTCGGCGCGGTGATTGGGTTCCCGCACGGGAGCGGCACCACCGACGTAAAACGATACGAGACGCAGACTGCCTGTCGCGATGGGGCGACCGAGATCGACATGGTCATCAACATCGGCAAGGCCCTCTCCGGCGACTGGGCATTTGTCGAACAGGACGTCAAGGCCGTTTGCGATGAGGCCCACCAGCATGGCGCGATCGTGAAGGTGATTTTCGAGAACGATTTTCTCAGCGGCGACGCCATCAAGATCAAACTTTGTGAACTGTGCGAGCGAGCCGGAGCGGATTTCGTCAAGACTTCGACTGGCTACGGGTTCGTCAAAGGCTCCGATGGAAAATACAGCTATAGGGGGGCAACCGAAGCTGATCTGAAACTGATGCGAGCACATGTTTCGCCAAAGGTTCAGGTCAAAGCCGCCGGCGGCGTTCGCGATCTCGACGCCCTGATCCATGTTCGCGACCTGGGCGTCACCCGCTGCGGCGCAACTGCCACCGCGCAGATGCTCGATGAGTATCGACGACGGGAAGCTGTGGAAAAGGACGAACCCGCCGCCGCCAGGGCGTCGTCGCTGGGGACCGGCGGGTATTGAATCAGGCTGAAGTCGGGAGCGTATTGGATATTGGCGGAGCGTTTTGTGCCGCCTTCCGTTGTCGCCGCGCCTTCCGCGCCAGCGCAGGCTGATGACGCAAAACATTCCCACCCCGATTGCTCCGCCAATGGCAAATAGGCTGCGGGAGAAGGTGGCGACGAGTATCAATGGGATCAGCACGATGAGCGTTTGATAAAGCGAAATGCTCAGGGTGAGCGTGTGGGCGAAACTCACTTGCCCGGAAATTTCATCCGGATGACAATCGACGTAGCGGAAAACCAGCAGGTTGTTGATATGCCGTCCGAGAATCATCGCATAAAGCGTCAGCAGTACCCCAAGAAGTGTGATAACGGACGATTCCTCAAGCCCGCCGAATTCGAGAAGGGCGATCAGAATAGCGTTGAGCACAATGACGGAAAACGCGTGCCGCGGGTTAAACCACTTTTTCGCCGCGATGGATTTCTGCCAGATCGGATTGAGCTCGTAGTGCTGCACGACAAAATGTTTTGAATATTTCTTTTCTCTCTGCACGGCTCCTAACACGGTGAGGAAATAATCCGCGAACATCATCAACGGAAGCAGCAGAATTTGCGGATATTTCATTTTGGCTCCGTAACCAACCCGTCCGAGTACTCCGTGGACTTCGCCCACCTACGGTAGTTGCATCGCACTTCCGCATCACGCATCATTCTAACCAATGTCTGAGCCGGACGTACATTCACTCATCAGCGTCGCCAAGGCGATGGAGTTGATCGACCGGACGGAAGTATCCCCGAAAATCGAGCGACGAAGCTTGGCCGCCGCGGTGGGGCTGCGTCTGGCCGAGGAACTCGCCGCGGATCGAGATTACCCGGCGTTTCGAAAGAGCCTCATGGATGGATACGCGGTGCGGGCCGCCGATGTCGCCGCGCCGCCCGTCACACTTCGCATCGTAGGCGAAATCGCAGCGGGGGGATTGCCCGATAAGGCGCTCGCGGCGGGCGAGACGATGGCGATCATGACGGAGGCGCCGCTGCCTGATGGCGCGGACGCCATCGTGCCCGTCGAAGAGACCGAGAAATCCGCCGACGGCGCCAGCGTGCGCATCCTTGGGCCCGCCCAGGCGTCGCGGTTCACCGCGGAGCGCGGCAGCGATTGTCCCGCCGGGCGGATCGTCCTGCAGCGCGGAGCACGGCTCGGCCCGGCGCAGATTGCAGTTGCGGCCAGCGTCGGCGCGGCGGAGGTGAACGTCTTTGCCCGCCCGCGCGTTGCCGTTCTGGCGACCGGGGACGAACTCGTGGGCGTCAATGAAACTCCAGGTCCGTCGCGGATCCGAAACTGCAATTCGCCGATGCTCGTTGGCCTCCTGCAAAGGCTCGAATGTGAGGTGACCGATTTGGGCGTTGCGCGTGATGAAATCGAAACACTCCGCAATTCGCTCCACGCGGGACTGACATTCGATGCTCTATTCGTCACCGGCGGAATGAGCATGGGGGAATATGATTACGTTCCGCGGCTGCTTGGTGAATTGGGCGTCGATCTGCGAATTACCAAATTGCGTATCAAGCCAGGAAAGCCATTTGTGTTCGGCGTGTCGGAACGCGCGGGAAGCCGATCATTCGTCTTCGGCCTGCCCGGCAATCCGGTCAGCGGTTTCGTCTGCGTCGTTCGCCTGGCATCGCGTCTGCTCGCGCGCCTCGGCGGTGGCGCCGTCGAGGAACACTGGCTGACAGGCCGGCTTGAAGGCGGTCTTCCCGCTAACGGCCCGCGCGAGTTCTACCAACCCGCCGTGCGCAAAGCGCCGCCGGGCGGCAAGAGCGCCAGGCGGAGTTTGCCCGTATCACCCCCCTCGGTTGGAAAGGGTCGGCGGATATTTTCACCCTCGCCGGCGCGAATGCGCTGATTGTGCGGGCCGAGAACGAACCCGCGATGCCAAGGGGAACGTTGATAAGGGTTCTGGAGATTTGATGGCGGCCAAATCGACCATTGACGAAATCCGGGCGCGATTCGATCAGGATGTAGAGCGGTTCTCCAACCTGGAAACCGCGCAGGCCGCCACCATCGATGCGCCGCTGGTTCTCGATTTGATCACGACGGCCGCCGCCGCAATCACGCCTGGGGCGCGATCCGCGCTTGACGTGGGATGCGGCGCTGGAAATTACTCCGTCAAGCTGCTTCAACATCTGCCCGGATTGGCGATCACGCTCGTCGACCTGAGCCGACCGATGCTCGACCGAGCGGTGCAGCGCGTCAGTTCAGCGGGAGCAGGGGCCGTCACCGCGGTGCAGTGTGATGTGCGCGAGTTTTCCTCCAATCCCGAATCGTTTGATGTCGTGATGGCCGCCGCTGTTTTTCACCATCTTCGGAATGAAACGGAATGGGAGGGCGTTTTCTCCAATATCCATAAAAGCCTTCGCCCCGGCGGCGGCTTCTGGATTTCCGATCTGGTCGAGCACTCCACGGCTGAGGTCCAGTCGCTCATGTGGCGTCGTTATGGCGACTACCTCGCCGGACTGAAAGATGCCGCCTATCGCGACCATGTCTTGTCTTATGTCGAGATGGAAGACACGCCACGATCATTGATGTTCCAGCTCGACTTGCTGCGTACTTTCGGATTCCGTCGCGTCGAGATCCTTCACAAGAACGGTCCGTTTGCGGCGTTCGGAGGGGTCAAGTAACTGCTCATTTCATCCCACCACCGACACCCGTTCGATCATTGTTCCCGTAGCGAGCTCGCGCGGCACTCCACCCGCCGGCAGGTGGAAAATCCTCGAACCATTGGTGAACACTACTCCGCCATCAGGGCATAGATCGAAATTCACCACGCCGCTGGCGAGAATGGTCTCCGACTCATCGGGATCGCGTCGGACCAGTTCCCAGGTTTTGGGCACCAGTCCGCCGGCCGCGTCCTTTTCATTCTTTGCAAGAGACTTTTTCGCGTCGATGACGCGGCCCCACAGCATCAGAAATCGCGCAGTCCGGCCCTTGCTTCGGTGGGCCGCCGGCAGTGATCAAAGGCTTGCGCGCGAACATTAACGAGAAGAAATTGAGAAAATGAACGACGGCCCCCGCCAGTCGAAACGGAAAGAGCAGGATATCCTTCGCCAAATGCAGTGGCGAGACCGATTCGCCGCCGGGCTGGTACGGGCGGCGGATGAAATAGAGTGAATTGCCGGCTGCAAGGCGCGGCACCAGATAATCTGTTCCCTCATCCTCGAGGAGCGTCGTCAGGTCGCCGCGGTCCAGATCGAGTTTCTGGATCACATAAGGCGCAAGCGCCACCGGGGCTCCGCCCGGATTCCGGCCAATGCCGGCGGATTGAAAGACAATTGTTTTTCCTTCGCCGGGCGCCCAGGTCGGCGCCTCGTCGACCGAGTCACCCTCGGTGACTTCCTTCAGCCCGCCGCCCGGTTCAAGCACTGCGATGTTGGAGGTGCCGTCGGGCGCGGTCATCGAAAGAACCACAATGTCAGAGCCGGGATGGCGCTGCACATCGGCGGCTCGAAACTGGTTGCGATGAAAAATCCGCACTTCGTGGTTGTCGGCCAGGTCGAAGGAGAATAGACCGCCCACGTAGTCGGTATCGAGCGTATAGAGGAGATTGCGGCCCCCATTGCCGACGCTCACCCCGCTGAATCGCACGCGGCGATTTTCCGCTGCGGGCTCGCCGCCTCCGAGCGGCGAGGCGGTGCGCGAAGCGAATTGCCAGGCCATCCCCTGCGACTTCCATTCGTTGCGCTGCCGTGATTGACTGACCCGGTCCAGGATTGCCTGGACAAACGGGCTCTCGATTAACCGCGGCGGCTGTCCATCACGTTTCAGATACAGTTTTCCTGCCGCCAGATAGGCCACCGCCGGGGTTTCGCTCACACAACCTCCCATTAGAACCGCAGCCGAACATCGTCGGCCCATTTCGGAACAGCATGCTGATCCATCGATGGAACAGTGCGCAGCGGCGTGATCTTACCATTCATTCGGCGCTTGAGCCGCATCCGTGTACGGCCTGGCCCAAAGAGCCACCTGAAGTTGAATCGACTTGCACCAGCCCTGATGCATTTTTTCCACCTCGTCGGTGGAATTTCCCTTCGCAGCCAGATACGGCTTGACCGTTTCGTTCATCACGGCAACAAATGCGATGATGTCGCGAAGTGGCACATACGCCGTCGATTGGATGCCGTCGGTCTGGTTTTTCTTCAGGGTCGTATGCCGCAGGGCGATTTCCTGCTGATAATTGATCCAATCCTGGTCGTAGGGCCGGAGGCAGGTATCCAGAATCCACTGCTGAAAGCGAAGACCGCTCTGCGCCGAATATTCCGGAATCGGCCTCCCGTCCAGGGCCTGGGAATGCCTGGCCAGATTCGGGATGCCAGCGATGATGCCATTCCGCCAGTGATCCACCAATTGCTTTGTCTGATCGGCGAGCACCTCGCCGGCGAGCATCAGGTATCGTCGATCTTCCACCGTGAACCCCACGCTGTTTTTCAGATCTTCGAGTTCCTGCAAAGAGATCGGCGAAAGCGGCACGTCGGATGTTCCGTAAGTGTATCCGAGAATCTGTTCGGCGACTTTTTTCACAGAAAGCTCCTCGATTCAAACAATGGGTCTTGCCTCCGGCCGCAATTCTCGCGGGATTGCCATCCCTTGCAAAGTGTTTGTAATGGTTGCAGGGGACGATTAGGTTTGGGAAAGGATGAAGTCGCCAGACGTGCGCCCCACCTATCTTGCTCCGGCCGTTGTAGCGCCGAATGTCTGGATTGCGGCGGGATTGCTGATCGTGGGGGCCGCACTCGTCGCGTATGCCGGCGGCACCGGTTGGAAAGAAGAGACCAACTGGTGGCGTTACAAGGTAGCCATCGTCGTCTCGCTCCTCGGAGTTCTTCCGCCAGTCAATCGATCGGTCGCCTGGGTGTTGTCTCGCCTGCGGCGGCCGAGCGACGCGGCGCCTCCGTGATTGCCGTCTCTCTGACGGTACTGGCAACCATCTATTTCATCTTTACTGGTCTGCGGCAAGGCCGGGAATTCATCCCCAAATTCCACGATGAACACGTCTATCTGCTCCAGGCGCAGATGGCGGCGCACGCAAGACTCTGGATTCCGGGCCTGCCGCTCCCGGACTTTTTCGAAACGTTCTACATTTTCGTTCGACCCGTTTACGCACCGGTCTATTTCCCCGGAACGGCGCTGTTCTATACGCCGACGGTATGGTTCAACATTTCGCCGTTCATCTGGTCGGCGTCGGTTTGCGGAGCCATCGTGGGATTGACCTTTCGTGTGATGGTCGAGCTGATCGATGGCGTCGCCGCGCTACTCGGCGCGCTGCTGATGCTGGCGCTGCCCACCGTCCACTTACTGTCCCTGATGGTCATGTCCCATCCGGTTTCGCTCCTTCTCGGACTCGCAATGGTTTGGTCGTGGTTGCGCTGGATGCGCGGAAAGCGATTGCCGTGGGTCACGGCGATCGGTTTTTTTGCGGGATGGGCCTCGATCACACGGCCGTTCGATGCGCTCTGCTTTGCAATTCCCATCGCCGCGGCCGTCCTCTGGAATCTGCGCGGCCTGGGCCGCAGCGCGGCGATGAAGACGACGGGCATGGGATTGCTGGCGGCAGCCCCATTTCTGGGGCTGCAGTTTGCGTTCGATCATGCTGTGACCGGTCATGCCCTGAGGACACCAGTGGCGCAATGGGACCATCTTTACGCGCCGCAATGGGAAATGGGCGTCAAACGTGACGATGCGAATTTTCGTCCTCCATCGCAACTTCCGGAGATGCAGCAGTTTTATGATCAGTTTGTCCTGCCGGGCGCAGGATGTCAGAGATCGAAGCCTGATTGGGGACCTGACGAGAAGGCGCATTCCGGATCTATTGCGGACTGTCGTTCCAGCGGCGTTGCTGCTCCTGCTCTTGCCACTCGGCTTTGTGGGATTGCGCGGGTGGCCGCGATGGGTGGTGTTCATGGGGCTGCCGTTATCCGTGATTCTCTACGCGTTTTACCCGTTGCACCTGAGCTATTACGCCCTGATCGCCGCGCCGGCGGCGTTGATGCTGGTCGCGATGGGGGCTCAGGCACTGGCCAGCGCATTCGGCCCTCGTCACGAACAGGCGCAAGCCGTGATCGCGATGGCGGTGGCCTCTATCTCGTTTACGTCGCTGAGCGAACTCAATCCCTGGCTCACGGATCCAAACGTCGCCGCTCCGGTCCTGACCAACGCGCAGCGAAAATTATCGGAAATCATGCGGCCGGCCGTCGTACTCTTCCACTTCGAGCCGGGCAACGACGCCAACGAAGAACCCGTCTACAACATCACGACGTCCTGGCCCGATGATGCCCGGGTGATTCGCGCTCACGATCTGGGAAATCGGAACATCGAATTATTCCGCTATTACGCCAACCAGTCACCTCATCGAATGATTTATCTTTACGATGAAAACACCCTGGAATTACGCGAATTGGGAATGGCCGATGCGCTGGCGCGGCGGGGAAGTTGATGCGTGCCGGATTTAACTTGCCGCCGGTGGCGGTTTCGGGGGATCGTGTGGTTTGCGGTGAGGAAAGTGCAGATTCATGCGATGGCGGTGCCGAGCCCTTTCGGCTTCCATCGCCTTATCGATCTGTTCCACCAGGCGCTCCGGCGCGTGGATTCTTCCAGCACTTGAATCGTCGGATCGCTCTCGTCCGCGGCGTCCAGCTTGTGCGCGATGAGATCGAGCATTTTCAGAATCTTCGTGTTCTCCTGTTCCGACAGCAGGGCGACCTGAAGCGCCAAGTGGTTCCGCCGGTCATTCTGCTTCGCATCGCGGTTTTGGCTGATCAGGATAAAAGTGGAGAGGATAATTGCTTCCAGGGAAACAATCAGCGTGAGCAACTGATAGGGGTAGGGGTCAAAGGTTACGCCATGTCGCAGAATGTCGAGCCCGATCCAGGCAACAAACCAGATTACGTGTACCCAGACGAACGTCATCGAGCCGCAGAAGGCGGTAATGCCATCGACGACTCGATCGCCGCTCGTGCGTTTCTCCCGTACCTCCCGCTCAAGCTGGATCACCGTATCGACGTTCCGCTCGGTCAGTTCGTCTGAGGTATGCGGGGAGTGATATTCGGCCGGCTCGGGAGTCGTCATGCCAAACAAGGTATGCGAGAATCAGGCGGACTGATAAAAAATCTACGGCACGCACAGCGACCGATCGATAGATCGGTCACTGAAAGCGATAGGATCAAGTGGTCAGTCCCGATCCGGGAATGTGTCGTCAGACCGTACCGACTGCAAAGCCGGGTGCGCCTTGGTATTGGGCGTCGCCGAAACCCAGGATCGGATAAAAGACGAAGCCGAGCAACGCGAGACCGATTCCAAATCCCGCGCCCTTTCCGAAGCGTTCTGCCACGGCGATTGAGAGGATGATCGCAATGACCAAGCCGACGATCGGGATAAACATCAGCAAAAGCCACCACCATGGTTTCCCGGCGATGACCGTGAGCAGGTAAAGATTGTAAATGGGAATGATTGCGCCCCAGCCGGGCTGGCCCGCCTTTTCGAACGTTTTCCAGAGACCTGCAATCACGACGACCATAATTGCCAGCCAGATAATTACACCGATCATGTGCAGCTCCCTTATTTCCCGCCAATGGAATTGAAGACTTTCCCACGGAAAGCCGCGATCATCTTACAATTTTGTATTTTCCAAGCAAATCTATTTCATTGTGGAATTGAAGGTGGTATCAGTTCATTCGCGGGAAGTAGATGCACCTACTTCCTGGCGAAAGTCACCAAGTCAGATTCTCGAGGTGTCTCTGGATATCGCCGGCGCTCTGAAAGCGGGCGAGGATCAGAGAGTCTTTCTGGCCGCGCACAATATCTTTCACGACCTTCGGTTGCGTCGAGTAGCGTTTTCGTCCGCCGACAATCGTGTAGAAGACTTCGATCAGGTTCAATACATCTTTGTGGATTTTGGCGCGATTGGGGCGGCCCAGATCGAAAAAGTCGAGCAGCTTGAGTTCGAACGCGATGCCCTGCCGGCGGATCATGATGTTGGCATCGTGAATGTCGCCGTGATATTCCCCGCGGGCATGAATGGGGGCAATCCCTTTGACCAGGGTGTAAAGGACGTGAAGCGCCTCGAAAGTGCTGAGGCGGTGATCAGGCTGAGTGTTCAGAAAATCGCTGAGCTTTTGTCCCTCAACGAGCTCACTGATGACGACCATCACCTTTCGCCGTTTGAACCAGGCGATTTCCTGGTGATGATATTGCATCAGGATGGTGCAATGGCGCAGGGCGTCGAGCTTGCGTGCGTAGCTGATGGCAGCCTTGCCCATCGGATCGCGGTGGGGGTAGTAAAACTTCGCGGCCCGGCGAATTCCCGTGGCCCGCTCCACAATCGCATAAACCTCGCCTTCCCAGCCACTTCCGAGTGGTGCTTCGATCAGATACTTGCCTGCAACGCTCTTGCCGGGCGGGAAGTCGAAGCGCTTAACCTTGCCCGGACGGTACATGGGGGCATCTTCAAGAGGCGTACGGGAAAATGCAATGTGGAGGGGGTTAGAAGTCGAGTTGAAGAAACCCCACATTAGAATTTGGTGGGATGATGCGGTGTTTTCGGGGGAATGTGTGGCAATTTGGAAAATGAAAGGGGTTTGCAACCACGATATCCATGCGCGTTCAAAGCCTTGAGAGGAAAGCGATCATCGATTATTGGAAGAGCCGGGCCGTCCTCGGCCCGAAAGAGCGCTCCCACGGGCCGGGGACGGCCCGGCTCTCCCGGCGTGCGAAGGCTCCTCTTTTCCGCAGGCTTTATAACGACGTCTTCCCACGCGGCGGTTACAATCCGTTGAACGGCAATGGATTTCATTAAGAGCATCGGCGGGAAAATTGTCGGCGGAGCGGTGGGCCTGGCGGTCGTGGCCGCTGGGATCTCGTGGTACGAAATGGACCACGAGACGCGGCACGAACTCACCACCGGGACAGGCCGGATCGTGGCTTGGCTGGGGATCATGCTGTTACTGCCGTGGGTGACTTTTTTTCTCATCTCCGCGGTCGCGAAGCGCGAGAGCAATCTTGCGGGCGCGGCGCTGGTTTTGGTTTATACAACGATCGAAGGGGTCGTGCTGGCGTGGCTTTTCGAGTTTGCGATCCACGGCGCAACCGCGATCGTTTTCTTCAGCGCGGGCGTCCTGCTGGCGGCGGCATATAATCTGTTCGCCTGCGATTGGATCGCCGAAAAAGTTTAGGGATGGCGGGCAATAAACGATCGTCCGCGAAAAAAGGAGGCGGCCCATTGGGCGGCCGCGAATCGTTGGAAGAACCATGAACGTCGCACCCAATCAACGCGTCGGGGAATACGTGCTCCAGGAGCGCATCGCCGCGGGTACGTTCGGCGAGGTCTGGAAAGCGCATCACCATGTGTGGGCGGATCAACTCGTCGCCGTGAAGATTCCCACCGATCCGCAATTTCTTCGCAATCTCCAGAGAGAAGGATCGGCCATTCACGGTCTGGTCCATCCCAATATTGTCCGCGCGATTGCGTTCGACCCATACGCCGAAGTGCCCTACCTGGCAATGGAGTATGTGCCGGGAACGAGCCTGCGACCGTTGATTCAAAATCGGTCCATTAAGACCGCTGACGCGGTTGCGATCCTCCGGCAAGTGTTGGCGGGGCTCGGGTACGCGCATCAGCGTGGCGTCGTTCACCGCGACATCAAGCCGGAAAACATTCTCATTCACGAGCGCGCGTTTCGGGAAGGGTTCGGCTCTTCGGGCCTCGTGAAAGTGACCGACTTTGGGCTGGGCCAAACCTCGGCGGCGACGGCGACCGGTTCGATCGCGCTGTCGGCTTCGATGAATTCAGCGGAGGGCCGCGAGGTGGCCGGCACGCTCGATTACATGGCGCCGGAAGTGCGACAGGCGTCGGCGAACGTCGATGGCAGAGCGGATTTGTATGCCTGTGGCGTCGTCCTGTATGAGATGCTGACCGGCGAGCGTCCGGCTGGCACAGACCTTCCCAGCGACCTGAATCCGGCAGCTCCGAAATACCTGGACGAGGCGTTTCGACATTCTTATTCGCGATTGGACAAGCGATATGCGACGGCGGAGGACTTCGCCGCGGCGCTCGTCTCCCGCCCGCCGCCGCTGTCGATGCCTCCGGCTCTGCCGATGCCCGGCGTAAACGTTTCGCCCGGGCGATTGCCGACGCGCGCGCCTGCCCGCAATGCCGCCAGTCGATCGACGTCGGCGATCAGTTCTGCATGCACTGCGGCGTACAGTTGGTGGAAAACGTTCGCCGTTGTCCGCAATGCGGCGCACTATCCCGATCCGGCCGACCGATTCTGTATTTTCTGTGGGCAAACACTGGCGACGCCGGTGAGCCCGATGGTGTGATCTGATCATGGTAGGCGGATTGTTCATCTTCGGAATTCTTGTGATCATCGCGCTGGGCGCGATGATGATGCTGTTCGGTTGGGCAGTGATTGGCGTGTTTCGTCTTTTCATCCGGGGAATATTTGGAGCGGGTCGGTACGCGTCCCGCAGTCTCGCACTGCCAGCAATGGTGTGCCGCCGCGAACGTTGTCGTACCGCGAACCCGGCGGGCGCCCGCTTTTGCCGGCGCTGCGGCGTGTCGCTCCAGCCTCAGCCGATGCGGCGAGTCGCGATGTGGTGATGTGTGAGTTGACCGTGTTAATGCACGAGATCCATCCCGGGCCCAGCGTTCTTCGGACCGAGGCGAGCGGCCCCGAGCCTTGGGGCGTCGTCAAGACGAGTCTTCTTGGCGTGGCGTCGTTTGGACTTCTGCCGCTGTTCGTCTGGCCCGGGCGGTTCCGTGAATTCGCCGCGGAAGAGGCGCGGCATTTCCGCGCGATAGCGGATTGGGCCCGCCAGCGCGGTCGTGAACCCGCCGCAATCGGGCCGCTTCGCGCCGCCGCCGATGGCGTGCAAATCCGTCCGCTCCTCTGGCTGCTTCCGATGCTTCTGGCCCTGTTCGTCGCGGGGGCCTATATCCTCGATTTCAATTCCTCAACCTATTCGTGGGATCGGCTGCTGGATACGACCTATCGCCTCGACCACGTCGCCTACGTGCGCTATTGGCTTCATCAACCCTGGTCGGACTGGCCGAAGGAGCAATGGCTGCATTTTATCTGGTCCGCCGGACTGTCAGTGGCATTTATTGCTCACTGGGAGCAAATTCGACTTCACGCCGTTGACGTTGACCGATTCATCGCTCGATTTAACGCGATGGCGCGGACGCAATCCCTGCGCCGATCCAATCACCGCGCGTCGGAGTCGGCGTGTTCAGTCCTCTGGTGATCGTCGCGGCCATTCTCTTTCTGCATTACGGAGTCTGGTGGGCGATTCCGATGCTGCTGGCCGGGACAACGCAGAGACGCTATATCTCTTCCACCAGCCGGCAAACGCGCGGCGCGATTGCACAGCGGATTCGGCTGATGGACAGCAGAGGGACGATGGATACGGAAGTGGGCCGGCGCTGCAGCCAGACGGCTTGTCAGGCGACACTTCCCGCCCATGCCCTGTTTTGCCCTCGGTGCGGCACGAGCGCCGCTAACGGCTGATGCGAACAATGTACGCTATTCTCGGCGTGGCGGGGTGGGTCTGGACGGCCATCGTGTTTACCCTGCTGGCCGTCGCCGCTCGAAGACGGCGCGAGTCGAAATGATCTAAACGATTTTCCGAAACGAAACGCGAATGAAAATCACCGCCGACCCTTCAATCCATCGCCAGCGCGAGCAGCAGGTGATCCAGCACGTGGAGAAGCTGCTTGGGGATGAACGCCTGCGTATTGACACGGTACTCGGTCGGCGGCCCGCCACGGGGTTTATCCGAAACGTGAATCGCTCCGATTATGGCATCGAGCTCAAACGGCTTATGAGCGAGCTGGGCGTTCCGGATCGCGAGTTGCAGAATCGAATGCCCGTTGGTGAATCGATCGACGTAACCCTCTCGCGCCAAAAGCTGATTTTTTTCCGGCAGACCGTGGGCCGAATACGGGTTGTCTGCGTGTCTCCGACGAAGGCGCTGCTGACCGGACAGGAACCGGCGCCGCTCAATACCGCCGAGTTGCAGAAACTGCTGGCGTCTCAGCCGCCGGCGCTGGGCGGCGTTCCGTCCACGGTGATCGTTGTATCCACCAGCGGATATACGCTGGAGGCACACGAACTGGCCGAACGCCGTGCCGAGCGAACCGTGATTCTCCTCGAGCCCAATGAGGCGGGAGGCTGGACGGTGACCGGCCCGGCGGAAACCAAAGCCCTGGCCGATTTGTTCGATCCCGAGGCTGATGAAGAAAAGAGAGATAGACTCCGCGCCGTAATCGAAGAGAATAAAGTGGAGATGCTCGGCGGCGGAATCGCCGCTGACAAGATCGCCGCCAAGGCGAAGCTGCCGGTGCAGCTCGTTGAAGCGGAGGTGAAGGCATATGCCAAGGCCAACCCCGGGCTGGTGGCCAAGCGTCTGGACGGCCGAATCGTGCTGTTCCGGGAAGGGTCTTCGCCCGTGTCTGGCGCCGATTCCGGAGGTTCCCCGATGCCGTTGATAGACCGCATGAAGGCGCTGTTCGGCCGCAAAGGTGAAAACGAGAAAAAAATTGCCTTTCTCTCCGAACGTCGGGCCGCACTTTCCCAGCAGGCGGACCGCGCCTACGAGGAAATGTCGATTCTTGAAGGACGCGAGGAAGATCTGAAGCGCCAATTCAAGGAAGCCGCCGGCACGATTACCAAGCGGCGTGTTACCGGGCAGATGTTACAGCTTCGCAAGGACCTGGAGCGCCGCCAGCAGCTTTTGACGGTTCTCAATCAGCAGGTGAATGTCGTCAGCACGCACCTGCACAATCTCTCGCTGGTGCAGCAGGGACAGACGGCCAAGCTGCCGGACACCGACGAGATCACCGCGGACGCCGTCAAAGCCGAGGAAATGCTCGCGCAGCTCGAAGCCGACAGTGAATTGGCCGGTTCCGTCGGGCAGACCGCGGTGGCGGGGATGAGCGCGGAGGAACAGGCGCTGTTCGAAGAGCTTGAAGCGGAATCGGGAGCAAAGGCGCCGGAAGCGGAACCCGTCGAGCAATCAGAGACGGCCATACCGCGCATTGCTTCCGCGAAGCCGCAAGCGGCGGAACCCCCGCCGGGTTCGCGGGCGGCGTGAGCGCAAGGAAGCCGAACCCGGTTAGGATTCGATTCGATGGCGCTGATCAACAAAATCTTCGGCCGCAAGAAGACGCTCAGCGAGCTGGATCGCCAGGAGCTCCGCAAGGAGGAGATCCTGCTGACCAAGCAGCGCGATCGGCTATTCAAGAAAATCGAAACGATCGGTCTGGACAAGCAGAAAATTTTCAAACAGGGGGCGACGCAGAAATCGCCGGAATTGCGCAAGGCGCTGGCGCAGGATTTCGAGCTCAAGACCCAGGAACAGCTCATGAGCGCCCGCGAGCTGAATTTGCGTAGCAAGGAACTGATGACGGTGAGCCGGCTGCGCATGGTGAAGGAAAACAACGAGCGCGGCCGTGCGATGGGCCGCCTCAATCTAACTGACAAGGATGTGGCGAAGATCAGCCAGTGGATCGAAGACGACGCAGTCAGCCAGGACATGTACAACGATCGTCTGGATTCGATTCTCGACCTGGGTTCGCAAAGCGACAAGGACGCCCTCGCTCAGGCCGGCCTTTCATCGGCCGGCCAGGAATTGATGAATATCTGGGGCGAAATGGACCGCGGTTCGATGAAGCACGAAGATGCGTTCGTCGAGGCCGACAAGGCGGTGCGCAAGAAAAACTCGGCGATGGAAAAGGAAGGTTTATAGAGTGGGCCTGCATCGCAATAATGCCGCGGAATGGGTGATGATTGCTTTCGTTATCCCGATCGCGTGCGGAATGCGTGCGGGAGTCGCGACTGCGAAAGTTGTAAGGCGATTATTTGCCGAGCGACGGTTTATCACTTCGTCGCTCCCTTACGGTCGCGGCTCGCTAAGGTCTGCCGCTCTCGAACGGTTTCGTTCAGCGGCGGGGAACAATGCAGTCCAACAAGAACCGAATCTTGCCGCGTTTGCGCTGCGAGCCGCGACCGTAAGGGAGCGAGGAATGAGGCAGGCGCCGGAATTCGTGAGAAGCGTCCGAGGCAATAAATGAGCGCAACTCTATGGGACTGTTCAAAAGCAAAGACGAACGTCGTGTCGAGCGGGATATGAAGATCCGCTCGGGAATCCGTGCCATCGAGAAATCGATCCGCCAGCAGGAGAAGTTCGCCGAAGATTTCATCAAAAACGCCCAGCACGCCCAGAAGATCGGGGACAAGAATCAGTATCTCTTCGTGCGCGGTGCGCTGAAGAAGACGGCCGCCGTCAAGAAAATGCTGGAGCGGCAGCTTCTCTCCATCAAGAATGCATTGCTGATTCAACAGCAGGCGCAGGCGAGCCAGCAGTTTGCCGAATCGATGACGCTGATGGCCCGCGAGATCGGACGGACCTTCGGCGAAATGGACCTGAGCAAGACGCAGGCCCAGTGGGAGCGCGCCGTCGCCCAGGCTGGAAGCATCGAGGAGCGAATGGATCTTTTTCTCGATTCGATGGAGCAGGGAGCCATTGCCGGTTCCGCGTCTACTGGCTCAAAAGAAGAACTGGTCACGGACGAGGAAATCGATCGAATGATTCAGGCCGATGTGCTGGCCGCCGAAAAGCAGGAGCTGGGAAAACTCGACGAATTGGAGAGCGAGATCGCCAAAGAGCTGGGGGCGAAGCAGAAAGATTGAGCCGTGATTTCCCCCCCCCTCCCAGTACTCCAGTACTCTGGGAGAGGGTTGGGGTGAGGGTCATTCCACATCGCGCGTTGAAGACCCTCACCCCGCGCCCGCTCGCGGGCGGTCGCCCGATCCGCTCGCTTCTCCCGGACTACCGGGAGAGGGGGGGAAATTTTTGGACCACCGAATCTGTCACGCACCCGATTGCACTCGCAGTCGCATGCGTCTCGATGTGACTGATGCTCACATGCCACTGCGTGATCCCGAGCTTTTCGGCGATGCGAAGACATTCGCCGGTGAGCGTCAGTATTGGTTGCCCGCTCGGTTCAGGGAGAATCTCGATATCGGTCCAGGCGATTCCCCCGCGCCAGCCGGTTCCGAGCACTTTGAGAACCGCTTCTTTTGCCGCGAACCGTCCCGCGAGATGTTCGATGCGTCGCTTGGCGCTCGCGTTGCAGTAGGCCTGCTCGCGCGGCGTAAAGCAGCGATCGAGAAAGTGGTCGCCATGTTCTTCGACCATCCTCTTAATTCGGGCGGTTTCGACGATGTCGATCCCATGTCCGACAATGGTCATGTTGTAAATGTAGGGGTATTCGGAAAAAAGAGGAAGGATAAGCAGGCGCCGAAAACTGCCGGCGCAGGGTCGATACGGAAAATCATTTGATCGGCGCCCGAAGGTCATAACAGAGCAATCTCGGCTGCTCGTTATGAAACAATCCCGGCGTGTTCTGGCAGATATAGAGCAGGCCATGGCTCAGGACCGGCGGCGTCCAGGTGTCGGAGGCGGCAAAAAGCCAAGTCCGCGATGTCTGCTTGAATCCCGCCGGATTAAGGTCGAGCCACAGCAGATGACCGTACTCGCCAAGGCAAAGGCATCGTCCGTCGCCGGTCATCAGCAGCGAGCAGCGGTCGGTGCCGGTGTTCTCGCGCCGGCGAGAACCTTGATCGGTGACGGTGTCCGCCCACTAGGGGCCGGGTTCGCCATTTTTCTTTCCCATCGTGAATCCCGGCACAAACGAAGAACGCATCCTCCGGCCCATGGCCGTCAATGCCGTAAAGATAACCCTTCCACGGAATCGCGCTCATGAAATGTGTGCCGAACGATTCGCTGGTCCATATCGTCCTGGCATCGGCCGTCTGCCTTGAGATCCACCAGAGCCCCGCCCGAGCCATAACATTCGGAAACGAATACGCTGTCGCCGATAACGACCGGCGACGAAGCGTTGACCGATTCCCGCCGCGTCCCGCGCCAGGGGAAAGGTGCAATCGACATGGCCGTCTGCGGGGTCGATCACCAGAAGCCCGCCGGTAGGCGGCCTGCTTTCGCCGCCGGCGAAAACCAGGACGCGCCGCTTGCCGTGAATGACCGCCGGGGTCGGGGTCGCATAGCTTGGCCCCCACGCATCGCCGGCTCCCCACGCCTGTTTGCCGGTCTTCACGTCGAACGCGACGACACATGGGCCGCCGGTCGCGCCGACGTTCACGATCAACTTGTCGGCTTCCACCAGCGGGCTGGCCCCCACGCCGAAAAAATTCTGCGTCAACCTGTATTCCGCTCAGCAGGTCGCGCTGCCAGAGAATCTCTCCGACTGCCAGCGAAAGGCAATGGAGCTTGCCTTCGGCTCCAATCGCAAATACGCGTCCATCGGCGATCACAGGACTTGAGCGCGGCCCATCGCAGTAGCCGTATCGATCCTGATAGGCGGTGGCGTATTTGAATTGCCAGAATCGATTCCCGTTGGTTGCATCCAGACAATCGAGCACTTCCTCGTCACCGACACGATGAAAGATGATGAGTCGCCCGTCTACGATTGCCGGCGCGGCGTATCCCTGTCCCTTTTTCATTTCCCAGACAAGCCGCGGGGGCGTCTTTGAAAGGTCTTCGAGGAGATTGGTTTCAGGGGTAAAAGCGTTGTGCGTCGGACCCAGAAAGGACGGCCAGTCGCTGACGACGGCTGTCGGAGCGAGTGCCGTCGGCGGCGATATGGTAAGTGACCTCTGCATTCGGTTTCGATTCCGTAATCGGGGCCGAGGATTCTTCGCGAAAGGTCGGCGGCGCGGGATCGACAAACCGACCGTTCCCAAACGCCAAGGGTGTTAATTTGGCAATCCACATTGCCGCCAACAGAACGAGACCGCGTTTTCTCCCTCTCCCAGTACTCTGGGAGAGGGCGGGGGTGAGGGTCTTACTTGCGTCCGACAGCGAAAGACCCTCACCCCAACCCTCTCCCAGAGTACTGGGAGAGGGAGTAAGAAGCGGGTCCCGCGTCCAAATAACAGGCATCATTTTCTGGTACCAGTCAGCATGATAGCGGCTTGTTTACCTCCGGCATTACTGGCAATTCCACCGCGAAGGTCGATCCTTTTCCTACCTCGCTGGTTACCTCGATTCGTCCGCCGTGTTCCTGCACGATGCCGTAACTGATGCTCAATCCCAGGCCCGTCCCCTCCCCGGGAGGTTTGGTGGTGAAGAAGGGATCGAAGATCCGGTCGCGGATGGCCGGATCGATACCCTTCCCGGAATCGATTACTTCGATCTTCGCGCCGCCGCCGGCGCCGGGAGCCGTGCGAATGATGACGGTTTTTCCGGCCGGCGACGCGTCGATGGCATTGACTACCAGGTTCATGACCACCTGGTTCAATTTGGCCGCATGGCAGCGGACAGGCGGCAGGGGGGCAAAGTGCGTTTCGATCTGCACCTGGTGTTTCCTGGCATATCCGTGGATGATGTTAAGAGTGGAGTCGATCCCCGCGTTCAAGTCTGCATCCTGCAATTCGGCCTGATCGAGACGCGCGAAGTCGCGCAGGTCCCTGACGATCTGCTGAATTCGTTTGAGTCCGTCCCGCGAACGGTTCAGGAGTTCCCCAATATTTTCCAGCGTGTAGGGAAGATCGATTTTATCGGCGGTATCGTGGATTTCACCCAGTAACAGGGCGCGGGTTTCCGGCGCGGCATTTTCAGTCTTTTGATACAACTCGATGAGGCGTTTCAGCACGGCCAGGTCACGTTGCAGGACCGCCACGTTGTTGCTGACGAATGAGAGGGGATTGTTGATCTCATGGGCGACGCCGGCAACCATCTGGCCCAAACCCGCCATCTTTTCCGATTGCACGAGTTGTCCCTGGGTCGCCTGAAGCGCCTCGCGGGCATCGCGCTCGGCGCGGGCGGCGGCCTCCAGTTGAATATTCTTTGCTTCAAGTTCCTGCTGGGCCTGCTTGCGCTCGGTCATGTCTCGCGCGATTGCATAAATCTTCTGTTCCTTCACCACCGGCACGCTCGTCCAGGCGATCCACTTATACGAACCATCCTTGCATAAATAGCGATTTTCAAAATGGAGAGTGACAGCGCCGGCGGAGAGCTTCTGCCCTTCGGCAATGGTCCGCGCAATATCGTCGGGATGGACAAAATCGAGCCAGGCGCGGCTCGTCATCTCCGAGGGCGTGTATCCCAGAGTTGTCTCGAATGCGCCGTTGACTCGTTTGAAATACCCATCAAACCCGGCAACCGCGACGAGGTCGCGCGAAAGCGTGAAAAACCGGTCGCGCTCCTCCTCAATTTTGCGACGGCGCGATCGGTGCGGGCCAGCAGCGCCAGATTGAACCAGACCAGCGTGGTGAAGCAGACCGTATTGGCAAGAACCAGCAGCGGCCGGCCCATGTCGCGGTCGAGCATCCCATGACGTTCGATCATCAGCCGGATCCAACCAAGCAGGGCGGGGATCAACAGCGCGGCGGGCAGCATTCGGCGGGCAAGAGTGCCAGTTGGCCCTTCCAATGTGACGAACCGCATGAGCCCAGCGGTGGGACGTGAGAAAAGAATTCCCGCCGACAAGACGATGAACGTCAACGCCGTATGCAGGGCCATGGGGAAATACCACTGCTGTCCGAATAGCTTGGAGGCGTTGTAGGTATAGCCCACGACAGCCAGAAGCGCCATCGTGATGCAAACAAGTGCGAGCGCCTGGCTGGGCTGAAACCGGCGGAACTTCAGCGTGTCCAGCGTGAGAAGTGCACCGCCGCCACAAATGAAGCAGAGCGCCGTCATCAAGGCCATGGGATTACCGCGCGTCTCACCGCGAAAAATGCGCTCTGAAAATAGAAGCCGGTCGATCCCGAGGTCAGGGCCATGGGCGATCGTCATGAGCTTGATGAGCCCGATGACAATCACCATTGCCGCCAATAGCCGTGCGACTCCCTTCTGAATCGCCGTCGATCCGCGAACGGTCAAGAATCGCAACGATGCGCCGCTCAGGATGAAGCCGACGGCGGTCATCGGGTTCATCGCCGTCAGACCTGCCGCTATTCGTTTAAGAGACTCGATGTCAAAAAGCCAACCGGCCAATACCATGACCGCCACAACGATGCACAGGTAAGCCGAAACGCGCGAGGTCCGTTCCAGCGCATGCACGACGCGGGGCGCCGGCGGTTCGTCAGTGGATGTGGACCCTCCTCTGGACATGATGGAGGCGGAATCATTCATGCCTGGCTCTTGCCGGCTGATTCGGCCGGGGCGGGCGCGGCAACGGGCAGGCGCACGGTAAACGTGCTTCCCTTTCCCGGCTCGCTCTGCACGGAGATTGAACCCCCATGCGATTCGAGAAATGCCCGAACGATCGAAAGCCCCAGGCCAATCCCCTGCTTGCCGTGTTCATACACTCCCGACGAGTGGCGTGAAACGTCAAAGCCGGTAAAGAATGGCGTAAACAGGCGATGCCGTGCATCGGGGCTGATGCCGGCGCCGTCATCGCGGACACGAATCTCGATCGATTCTTCGCCATCACGGAGGCGGGTGGCATCGAGACTGACATGCCCTCCGTCCGGCGTGAATTTCACCGCGTTGAGCAGAAGGTGATTGATGCTGTCGCGGATCTGCGCCCGGTCCACCGCCGCCGAACCGAGGTCGCCGGGAACATTGCTCGCAAAGTGCTGATGCCGCAGTTCCACGAACGGCCGCACATCGTCCGCCGCCTCGTTCAGCAATTGCGACATGTCGGTCGGCTTGCGATCGAGGCGTGCGATCAAACCGGCCGGCGGCCAGCATCGAGATCAGTTGATCCATGATGCGCTGCAGGCGCCTGCCCGCCTGATCGATCCGCTGCAAGGCGGTGGGCTGCTCCGCGTTCGGATTCTCCTGCCGCGCCGCCATGCCGGTTAAACCGAGCAGGATCGCCAGCGGCGTGCGCAATTCGTGACTTGCCACTTTGATAAAGGCCAGTTTCAGCTCATTGGCTCGATTGAGTTCCACGTTGGCGCGTTCCAGGTCGCGATTCTGCGTTTGCAGCAGGGCAAACAGCCTCTTGCGCTCCACCAGCAGATCAAACCGTTCGCACGCTTCGCGAATGATGGACTGAAGCTCGTCGGGGTCCCATGGCTTGGTAATGTAACGGTAAACGTTGCCCTGATTGATCGCATCGATGACCGCGCGGATGTCGGCGTAGCCGGTGAAGAGGAGACGAATCGCCTCCGGGTGATCGCCGCGAATCTGACGGAGAAACTCCACCCCGGACATTTCCGGCATCCGCTGGTCCGTCATCACGATGTGAACTTCTTCGCCTGCGAGCATGTGGATCGCATCGGCGGCGCGGGTCGCTCCGAGGACGCGATAATCCAGCCGCAACAGATCCTGCACGCTCTTGACGACGTCCGGCTCATCGTCCACCACGAGAACCGTGTGCTTTTTCATGGTTTAACCTTTCCCTACCCAGGCCCCAGGCAACGACGCGGCTCCATTATGCCACGATTGTGCACTGCATGCGATTCCGGGACCCATCCGGGGACGATTCGAGTGCATGACAGGAATGGGCGCCAGATTTTCTACCCCTCTCCCAGTACTCTTGGAGAGGGGGTAGAAACTCACCCTTGTAACCGCAGCGATACCTTCGGCTACACTCCCGCCGTGCCGCGGCGCATCCTTTTACTCAATACGGATCTCGAGATCGGCGGAACGCCAACCGTTGTTCGTGAGTTGGCGATCCGCCTGTCCCGCCCGCCGGAAGTGATTGTCGACGTGGCCTGCCTTTCTCGCGCGGCCCGGTCGCCGATCAACTTCAATCCCACGGCATCTCCGTCACCGCGCTGGATGCCAAAGGCGCGGCCGATCTCTCAACGCTTCCGCGATTGATCCGCCTCATCCGCGACCGAAAAATATGATACGGTCCTGAGTTTCCTGATTCATGCCAACACCATGGCCGCCGCGGCGTCAATGGCATGTCGCGGGGTCCGTTTTCTACAGTCGATCCAGACGACTCAGCCGTTACCGCGCTGGCACTGGTGGCTTCAGTCGATCGTTCATCATGCCGCCGACAGGGTGGTGGTTCCGTCCGAATCCGTTGCGCAGATGGCATCGAATCGGTGCGGAATTGGCCGAGAGAAGATCGCGGTAATTCCGAACGCGGTCGAAGTCAGTTCCGTCAGCTGCGACCGAATCAGGCCGGCGCCGTCCGATTCCTCGCATCGGCCCGCGTATCGGATTTCTTGGCCGCCTCGATCCCATCAAGCGCATTCCTGACCTGATCCGGGCCATGCGCTTCCTGGAACCGCCGATCCGTCTGGATATTTTCGGGGAGGGTCCGCAGCGGGCCGAGCTGGAGGAATTGATCGCCAGCGGAGAGGATGTCCGATCGCATTCGATTGCGCGGCGCCGTCGCTGATCCACACGGAAGCGCTGGCCCAAATAGATCTTCTTGTGCTACCTTCGATCGCAGAAGGATTCGGACTCGTCCTCATCGAGGCGATGAACGCAGGCATTCCCGTCATCGCGACCAATGTTCCGGGGATTCGAGACGTGGTGCGTGATCAGGTCACCGGGCTGCTGGTGCCGGTCGCGTCGCCGGAGGCGATTGCATCATCCGTTCGCCGGCTTCGGGAGGATCCAATCCTGGCGTCGCGACTCGTGGACGCTGCCCGCAAAGACGTGGCGGCGCGGTTCAGTTGGGATGTCGTTCTGAGTCAATACGACCGATTGTTTCACATCGAATCAGGTCAGAAGGAGGGTGAAATGTCCCACAATGCCCCAAAATGCCCCAAATTTTAATAGTGTTTATCAATATAATGCTTGCATCTGCGCGATGTTGTGACGTCGCTTCGCATTTTGGCCCCGGCGTCAGGGCCGGACCGGCGCTGGATTGGCTGGCTGTGCCCGGACGCGAATGTCGATGCCCTTAATGATCACAGCGGTTATTAGCCCCCGCGTACTGCTGGTACAGGGCGTATGCATCCGGATGGTTCTTTTTCAGATCGTCGGCATTGGCCGCCTTGAAATCCTCGGTGGTCTCTTTCCCGTCAACTTTTCCCGCCACGCGCATGCGGATGCCGTCGGCGTCCTGCTCAATGTGAACGGTGCGCTCTCCTTCGGTGGCGTCGATGGTCTGTGCGCCGTTGATGATGGTGACGCGAACCGTGCTGCGAAAGTGCGAACGATCTGAACCCGTTCCCGGAAGAGCAGGATGACTGATCGCATCGATCAGCTCCTGCGCCCGCATCTGAATTTCCGGATCAGCGGCGCTCAGCGCCTGCCGAAGCGCCGGCAAAGCCGGCTTGCCGATTTCCTTGAGCCGGGCAGCGGCCCGTTCCCGGACGTGGAAATCGCCGTCTCCCAGTTGACCGATCAGGTCGCGCATTTCACCCGTGGGCGCGGTCGTGGGACCCGCTTCGGGAACTGGGGACGGATTGATGTTCGCCTGCTGATCCGATGATGGTGCGGTCGTTGGCGGTTCAGCATGTGCGACAAGGGCAAGGCATGCAACGCTGGCGACAATCAGGATATATAATTTCACTGGATCTCCTGAATTTCATTCATTTCAACACGAGCGTCGGCTGGTTTCAAACGTCTTCTCCACGAATAACCACCTCTCGGCTTGGAAAATGTTTCACCAATCGTCCGCACGATGGGAAATCCCGTTATTCAATATCAGTCTCAGCGGCAGACGGCTGGCCGGCGATATGCCCATGCGTTTTCGCAGATTCGGCGCGGCGCGATCTCTCTTTCGTGAGGTCTCCGCCAACCAAGCCTTATCACGACGATCGCCTTCGACGACCTGCAGGAGAAAATCTGTGAAGCTATCGTTCACCTTCTTTGGGCGTTTCCAGTTCTCGTGATAGTAGAACACCGCCGGGTTGTCATCGAACGGCTCGTTTAGAAAATACCAAAACTGGTAACCCTGATGATCTCCGAATACGAATGCGCTTTCAGGGAGCATTTCTTCAGCATGGCCCATTGCCATAAGGCGCGACGCCAACGGTCGCCATTTCAGGACAATTTCAACGCTTTTCGGGAACAGATGGGTTCCGGCCATTAACCCGCCCCCGTTTTTTCCAAGCACACGAAGGAACTCCTTGTAATAGGCGGGAAGTCGCAGATTAGTGCTTGCCTCGATCTGCGAAATTTCGTAATCGCAATATCCGGCAATCCGCGGTAAATCCATCACGCCATCGGCGACGGACGTTCGGCAAATATCCTCAATGAAGCGTTTCGGTGTCATGATGCTCAGGCGCAGGCATTGGTGCTCGGAGAAAATGTGTCAACCGACTTGCGCCGACGGCGGGTAAAGGCGATCAGATAAATCGTGACGTTGATGAGGAGGATCACCGCCCCTAATGCGAATTGCGTATCGCGGGTCAGCCCGTCGGGATAGAGAACCGGCATGATGTAATGGTCCACGAAGCCGCCCTGGTAAGCGCCGATTCCGCCCCGGTCGCGCAAATTATTTTCGAGAAACGTCAGCGGGCAGAGCAGCCCGGACCATTCGATGAAGACGCCCCATGCCGCCGCGGGTAGGTGGAACCAGGCCGCTTTATGCCACCGCAAAACGAAGATGCCGCCGAAAATGACGAAGCCCACAAAGAAAAAATGAAAGAGCACGACTGCATCGGCGAGAAAGCGGTAAAACATATCGAACCGAGCCTTGCGTTCAGATTCGCATTTCGTGATCAGGTACCCAACGCCACGACGGGGCAAAGCGGCGTCGGAAATTTTCAGAATACGCCGACCGTCGCCGCCGCGTCGCCCCGTATCCGTTCGTGAATCGGGTCAAGCAGCGAAACCGATGCGGGGCGGCGCGGCGAATAGATATTGCGGCGAGATGGCGTCGTTGTGCGCCGCTCTGCCCCGTCGTGTTTGGTCACCAATTTGTCCTCTACTTCAGAGGATCACGGTCCTCACTCCCATTTTCTCAGCGCATCGACCATTGCGAGAACGTGTGTCCGTTTTTTCTCGAAGAGGGCAAACACGAGGATAATGAACCCACCGAGCACAATTCCGGCCACGTACCAGATCCACGTCCATTGCAGACTCTGTGATGCGTAGTAAATCATAGTCAGGACCGACACGCCAAGAAACCATATCCCAAGGAATAGCAGCGGCTTGATGCGAAAGCTGACGCCTGCGAGGACACCGCCGATGGAGATGACGGCCAGCACCAGGGGAAGCCACGGAGCGCGGGCGACGCCGTTCAGGAAGATGTCGGCGGTGGACGAGAGGTAGATGATCGAGAGGGCGAGATAACGGATCAGCCGCAGGTTTTCGACATTGAGCCGACGCCGGTTGGATTCTCCGGCCGCGAAAATCAGGAGACCCAAAGGAATCAGCCAAAGCTGCGGATGCTCGAAGAAACCGATTCCGGGCGTCCGCTGCAATTCCGACCAGAGCGCGAGATTTGCCGCCAGCCCGGCCAGCAGGGCGAGCGGCGTCGATCTGCGAACCAGCGACATCAATCCGTACAGGACGGAAACGGTGAGAAGCAGGAGCGACAAATCAACACGATTGGGCAGGAGCCAGAATCCAAGTGTCGGAAGCAGGGGGAGGAAAAGGGCGGTGCGATGGATCGGCTCGGCGATGACCTGACGGGCCGTGCGACTTTAACATTTCTCCGATCATTGCACTGAAGAAGGCAATTCCCATCACGATGAGCGGCCACCACGGTTCAAACCGGCCAAACCAGTGCGGACGCGAGAGCCGCACGTGGAGAAACAGAATCGCCAGCAGCAGCTCCCCGAGATAAACACATGCCGCCCGCGCGCGTTCGCTCAATAGAGCGGTGATTGTGCGTCCTTTTACGGCGGCAGTGATGGCCAGCGCGCATCCCGTCGCGAATGAGACTGCGATTGTCGCCATCGTGAAGTTTCCGATTATCAACCACCCGCCGGCGGCGATGACTTCTACTTCGCGCACAAGCGTTGTGACCCACGCCATCCCGATCAGAGCGCCGGCGAGCTGCAGATTCTGCTTTACCGAGTCCGACCAGGACTCGGAAATCCAACGACGCGAAGAAGTGATCGACGCCATGACGAGCCATCCGGGGACCACCACTAAAACGACTGCCAGGCGTTGGAAAATCGTCGCTTCGACGCTCATCGCCGCCCAGGCGCACAGGATCGCTGCGAACATTCCCATCGCGAGCGCGAGTTCCCGAATCAGCGTGCTTTTGTGCTTCGACGTAAGCATGCCAAGGGCGACACATTGGAGGGAAACCGCCGCAGCGGCCCCGAGGCGAAACGGAAATCCGGCAAAGGTGAGAACGACCCAGACGCCGGCAACCAGAACAGAAACGGCTAGCACGGAATGGGCCTCGCCGAGCCAGGATACGGAAGACTCACTTTCGTTCGACGTCTCGCATCCGAGCCGGCGGAATGTGTCAATCAATCCGGCTCGGCTTCGCCACAGCCATGAGGTGAGCAGCGAGTAGCAGGAGAGGAGAACGCTCCCCAGCCAGATGGTCGACCGAGGCGAGAAATGACTCTGCGCCGCAATCGCCGCGACGATGACCAGGCCGGTCGCATAGATCGCGACGATCGGGAGGCGCGACGTCGAGTCCCACATCCGTCCGATGACACAAATGATCGTCGCGGCTAATGCGAACGCGAAAATCATGGGATTCAGCGCAGTCGCTTCCCCTTGCAAGGTTCCCAGGAGCGCCGCCCCGGTGACGATGATGCCGATGGTGAGGGAACCGAATGCCGCCGCGTCATGAAATGACGGCCAGGCTCCGGGGACAAACCGCGGAGAGGGACGGAACAGGTGCAGCTCGACGACCAATGCTGCAAGGCCGGCGCATGCCAGGACAATCGCGTTTAAGTTCGCGAAATCGAGTACGCTCAAACTGGGCAGATTCAACGGGTTGGCGATAAACCAGAGTGTCGCGGCGAGATTCAGCATTAAGCCGAACGCAAATAGAAACGACCGCCGGAGGTTCCACGACGCCATCCCGGCGAACAGGAGGCTGATCATCACGACGGGTATGACCGACCAGGTCCCCCGAAGCGCCAGTCTCCCGCCATGCCGCGGACCGCCAGGCAGACCACGATCAAAGCAAAGGCGCAAGCCCACCGATTCGTCGTGGCCTGGAGCATGCCTTGCACAAACTTTTCAGGGCGGCTGTAAAAAACCACGTTATTTTGTTCAGCGGACAACAAGGCGGGGACGTTCATTTCCGCTGAACCATTTTCGTGGACGATTGCGGGTTCGGTTGAGAATCGTGAGCCCCACGATCCCCAAAGCGCCATTCCCCACGCCGACATCAGGTTTGCGGTGACGAGGACGTGGAATCCAGTCCATCCATCGTGGGTAAACGAAGCGGCGGAGAGCGCCACCAGGGCCGAGCAGGTGATGACGATGATCGCGACAGCATTTGCGCCGGCAGCTCCGGAGCGTACCACGTTGCGGCCAGAAGGGCCGCCGATGCACTGAGCAGCGCCGCCCATCCCAGGCCGCCGCCGACGGTCGCGCCGTAGTCGACGCCGAGAAGATTCGGCGCCAAGGCCAGCATTGCCGCCGCGGAGAGCGCCAGCACTGCGTTCAAGCCGGCTCCGCATGCCAGATCGATGCGTGGCAATCCACGAAACAGGCGGTCCCTCTTTCTCCCGACCCAATCCAAACGCCCGATCAGGTTCCACAGTCCGGCAAAGGCCGTAAACAACAGCGAATTGATCTGTACAGCGTGGACGAAGTCTCTTGCCTTGATGACGTGCGAGGCCGTGTTGATGGCGGACAGATAAGCAAGCGTCACGGCCAGATGAACGAGGCATTGCGCGATGAACAGGAGAAGCCGTGAAGATTCCCTCAACGCGACGGCGAACCAGATTGCGCTGAGCCAGAGGAGATAAATGGTTGGTACGTGCGGCCAGAGGCTCATCGTGAGAAGGATTGCCGCGATCGCCGATGCCGCCACGCCGAGTGGGGATGTCGGACGAGCTACGCGCGCAAGAACGGCTGAGATTTCAGACCGCCGAGGGAATCGCTCCCTCTCCCGGTACCCCGGGAGAGGGAGCGGGTGAGGGTCTTCTTCGGGGCGACTGATTGCCCTCACCCCAGCCCTCTCCCGGAGTACCGGGAGAGGGGGCAAGAGCGGCGGCTTGCCGTCCAGCGAGCCAGTCGACCAGAATCGTGACGCTGGGAAAGATCAGCAGCGCCGTTTCCCACGGTCGGTCCGGGTGCACGCGCGTCAGGCAAAGTTGCGCGAAGAAAGCGGCGATGAGCGACCAGCCGGCCCATGCGAACGGCTCGCGTTTATCGCGCATCGCAAGGAGCAGGCATCCAACGCCGTAGCTGAGATAAATCCAGATGGCGTGGTGCGGATCGCCATAGATGCCGAACCCTTTCCACGATACCAACCCAACGCCGATTGCGCCGGTTGCCGCGATGAGGATCAGTCCAATGCCTGCAGTTGTCGCGGCTCCCCGTCGAAGCATCCATTCGCTGGCCAGGGCGATCGCGAAGAGCAGCGGGAGGAACGCCAACGCGTTAGCGGGATCGGAAAGCGCTGAGAGCATTTGCGCGCTCGATCCCTGCCAATTCAAATCGTGACGCAACAAATGAAAGCCGAGCAGCCATGCCAATGCAAGGCACGGCACGCCCGCCAGATGGAGAGCCGGAAGGTCTTCGAGCGATGCGATGCAAACGACGATCAGAAATGCGCTCGCTGCTGCGGCAAGCATCGTTTGTGTCACAGGCCAGCCGAGGCCGACGGCCGCCAGGATCAGGCCGGCGCCGAGGATCGCGACGGCCGTCGCGGCAACGCGGAGGTGAACGAATTTCGCTCGCTTGATCCTGCGATGAAGGATCGCGCCGCCGGCCAGGAGCGGAGCTGCGGCGATCGCGATGATCGGCGCAAGCTGGGCCAGGGCCCATCGCGATTGGGGCGCGCCATGCACGATCAATCCGATGGCTAGGATCGTTCCAAAGCTCAGGACGCCGAGCAGGAGGGAAATCGCCTCGGCAGCCGAACCGTGAATGAACCGCCGGCGGCGCATTCTCGCGAGCACGACAGCGCAGGGGAGGAGTTCGGATCCGATCGGAAGCGCGGATAAGAGCAGGAGCGAGCTCGCGTGAGAAAGCGTGAGCGGCGTCCCAAGGAATCGAATGATCAGGAGCGAGGCGGCCAATCCCGTAGTGCCAAAGGTCAAAAGCCCCGGCCAGTGCGGCGCGATGACCGTCGCGGCGGCCCTGAGCAGAAGAGCGAACAGAACGACGGACATCAATTCGCATCCGAGCAGCGCCGTGCTCGCCGGGCCGGAAAAGGCCGCGAAGGCCAGACAGTTGAGCGGGGTCAGGAGAGTCGCGATGAGCAGGATTCCACGGCTGGTCGTCGGAAGCTTCCATCTGTGCTCCGAATAAAGCCCAAGGCCGAACAACGCCGTGGTGACTCCCGTCATGGCGCCGAATCGAAGGAACGGCTGCGCGCGAAATTTCCGCCCAGAAGCTGATGACCAGAGCGATCGAGCATCCGACGATCAGCAGGCCGCCGACGAGCTCGCCCCACCGAATGTTCCGCTCTTCCATGAACGCCGACACGATCGAAGAGAGCGATCGACGCGGTTCGGCCGGTCGAGGCGGGGCGGGTGGAACGGACGGTGCGACGGTCTTAGCCGCAGGCGTCAACGGGACCGGCGGCGGTTTGATTTCGACCGGCGAGACGTCGGTCTCCGCCTCCTGCAATGCGACCCGCGCCGCGAAGGGAATTGGCGGTGAGTCGAGACGAGCCGGCCCGGTTGAAATTGCGCCCCTTCCACAATGGCGGCACACCTCCCTGGATGCGATCGCATTCGCCGGCACGGTCAACGTCCTGAAGCCCAGCAGCCTGGCGCAGCGCCAGCCAGATCAGGTGTCCGATGACGGTAATAAAGGCCAACATAAGAAGAAGGACGGCAAAAATAGTCATTCGGCTTCCCCGTAAATCCGCCTCTTCGCAATGGGCGACGTCATTGCCAAAGTAAACGGGATGCTATGAAAGAAATAATCGTAAATGATTGTCCGGAGTTGCTTTACGATTCGGGGGATGAGATAGGCGCCGCTGACGTCCGACATTTGATGTCAGGCTACTGGCAGAAAATGCTGGCAAGCGATGCGAACGGAGTGCGGCATCAGGTGCTACCCCACGACGGGGCAAAGGGGCGCGCAACGACGCCGTCTCGCCGCACACCTTCGTGCCGCGCCGCCCCGCATCGGATTGCGCTACCCGGAGTTTTGCGTGGGACGAATGCGGGGCGGCGCGGCGGGGATGATCGGCGTGTTCTGAAAACTTCCAACGCCGCTTTGCCCCGTCGTGGAGATCAGCGCGTCACCGCGAACAGCCACTCATGCAATGCTAAGGCGTTCGCCGGCTTGGAGGACACGGAATGGCTGACCGAGTCGTTCGCATTCGGCCGCGAAAAGGTCTGGCGATGCCGTGTTGAATTCGAACATTTCATAATGGCAGGGCACCGTCGAGCCGCGCGCGAATATCAAATGCAAGTTGCGCCGCTTCCGCCCCGTTGAGGTTTCCCGCGACCTTTCGCTCGGCCGCTTGCCCATTGATCGGGAGCAGAGCCACGTCAATGGAAAACCGCCTGAGGCGTTCGGCCATGCCGTCATATCGAAGCGTGTCGCCGGTGTGATAAATGCACCATTCTCCCAGACGAATCACATACCCCAGGAATCGGCATCGGCCCGCGGCGTCGTGTTCGACGGTGTCGTGAGCCGCCGCGATGGCGCTGATCTCGATGTCCCCGAAACGGGCGGTTAGACCATCATCGATTCCAACTGGCCGAGACGGATCGATTCCAAGCCGCTCTGCCACAAAATCGCGATTCGCTTCCGGGATCAAAAGAGGCAGATCGGGATTCGCTTTCAGGATCGGGCCCAGCGTGTCGGCGTCCAGATGATCGGTGTGGTTGTGCGAGCTGGTCACAAGGCTCACAAAATCGAGCCGATGCGGGTCGACCACACGCCGCGTCATTCGGACATGCGGCTTGTTCGTGCCGGCATATTTGGCGGTCAATGAATCCGACAGATACGGATCAATTAAGATGCAATGACCGCTCGCCGCGATCAGAAATCCGCTTTGCCCCAGCCACCAGATATGCATGCCGGGCAGCGCCCGAGCGGCGGCGATGTCCGCCAGTAACGCGTCGTCAGATTGGAGCGGCTCGATCATGTTCAAGAGTCCATTTTGAATTCGGGCCGATTCGAACTCAACCAACCGCGAAGTCGCGAGGCCACGAAGGTCAACGCGAAGAATTGATTGAATAAATGGTCACAGAGATCACAGAGGAACAGAGAGATCACCGAGACGCAGTATGCCACCGACGCCTGAGCGATTCGAATGCAGAACTCGACATCGACACGAGAAAAGACAGTTAAAATATTGAATCAACTCGGAATGATTGGTCGCGTAAACGGACGTCATTCGCGATCAAATGTCTCTGTGGTCTCTGTGCCCCTCGGTGTTCTCTGTGGCCATTTCTTCCGCATTTATTCGCGGTTCGTTTTTCCGATTACCGGAACGTGATCGCGAACAGCACGGCATCCGGAATGGGTTTCCCGGCGGGGTCGCGGGCGGGCTCGAACCACCAGTCGTACACGGCGCGCAGGCAGGGCTGGTCGAGATCGTTGCTGCCGCTCGATCTGAAAATGTCGACGTTGGTCACCTTTCCCGTCGGGTCGATGTTGACCTTGAGCACGACCGTCGGATTGGCCAGACCAAATTCGTCGAGCAGCCCGGGAACGAGAATCTGCGGACGGGTGGTGCGGACCTTGCGCCCTTCGCGAACCTCCAGGCGGCCGTTATGAAAAACGGCGCTGCCAATCTTGGAAAAAGCGTCCGAGTCGCTGTCGCTTTGGGGAAGCGGGTTGGCGCGGGCGGGGCGGCCGGGTGCCCGGCTGTCACCGGTCGCGGGTCGAGCGGGAGCAGCTTGTGCCGCAGTGGCGACAGGGGGCGCCGGCGTTGCCGTGCGTTGCGGCTGTGGCGGAGTGGGCAACGCCGTCTGCGGAACCGGCGGCGAAGAGATCGGCGTCGCAATCGCCACCTGAGTTCCCTCCGTGTCGCGTTGCAGGCGACCCTTTGCCAGCGTGGCCGGCAATTCCCGGCCCAGTTCACTTTCGGGCGGGGGAGCCGCCGCCGGGGCCAGGGCGTATTGGGCGAGGCTTTCCCCTTTCTTCGTTGGGTCAGGCCGCGAATGCGTCAGAACACGAGCCTCCGTTGATTGTTCCTTGAGCGGAATCGGCGCGTCCGGTTGCGCTTTTTCCGCCGCGGCGAGCGGCTTGTCCGCCTTGCCCGCTCCGGGCGTCGGCACGGCGGGCGCGGCCGCCTCGGCCGGTAGATCGGTGCGGCGCACGGGCGGAATCGTGGCGGGCTGCGGGGGCTGAAGCGGAGTTCGCTCCGGCGTCTTTGCGGCAAGTTGTGCTTGCCCGAGCGCGCTCGGAGAGGCCGGCGGGGTTGGCGGCTCAGCGACCTCACTCGGCGCTCGGGCGGCGCTGCCGGCCTGTCCGCCATGACCACCTTCTCCGACGGGACCGGTCAGTTCGACTGGCGGGGCGGTCTTGCGGCCGGAGGTGGAAGGATCGCGATTGAGAAACGCCTGATCGAGATCCGCCTCCGGCGCCTGAAGGGGTTTATCCCCCTGGGGAGGCATTTGCGGCAATCCCTTTTGCGTTTCGCTCCCCGAGCTCGTCATGTACCGAAAGATCCGGCAATTTCGGCTGCTCGAGATTCAGCGTAATGGCGTTTTCCCGATGCCAGATCGGGGCAAGATAAAGCGATTGAATCCGCGCGTAGTGATACGCGCTGTACGTCATGAATCCCACGTGCAGGATCAGCGACGCGCAAATGGCGATCGTGAAGTTGATGCTGCGGGAATGCATGGCTCTATGCCACAGCGCGGCCAACGCTGCAACCAAACTCAAGACGAAGAAGAATTATTGCCGCGGATAAACGCGGATGAACGCGGATTAAGAAGTTCCCGTTCTTCAGATCCGCGTTAATCAGCGTGAATCTGCGGCCAATTTTTTATTTGAGTGGCCGCGCCGTTCCGATCCTTCTTGTTCGCACTAACTATTGTATCGTCCGTGTGGCGACGGTTCCTGTCGAACCAACTTCAGCATTATCGGAATCACCCGCAACTTCTTTGATTACATTCATTTAATCGGTGCGGGAGCATTTCACACGCCGGGTCCTGCGGACCCGGATCCGGGCTCGCAGAGCCCGGCGTGCTGCAGAAAGTCGATCGCTTCCGCCGGGGTGTGGGCCACGTGAAACAGCTTGCGGACACGGGGCTTCATGAACTGCAGTTCGATCGCATGTTCGATCATCGCCAGCAGCGGGGCGTAAAAATTCTCGATGTTGAGCAGAACCACCGGCTTGGTGTGATAGCCCAGGAATTTGCCGACGAGGATCTCGAACAATTCTTCCAGCGTTCCCAGTCCGCCGGGCAAGGCGATGAACGCGTCGCCGCGTTCTTCGAGCAATGCCTTGCGTTCGCGCATGCCGGTTGTAATCAGAAGCTCATCGCACTTCTCGTCGGCCGACCCGTCATCCACCAGTGATCGCGGCGTAACGCCGATGACTTTGCCACCTGCATTCCGGGCGGCATTCGCCAGGACTCCCATCGAGCCCAGATTGTTGCCGCCGTACACGAGCGTCCACCCGGCGCGGGCGATCAATTCGCCCAGCTCGCGGGCCGCCGCAAGATAGACCGGAGCGGCGGTGCGGCTCGAGGAGCAATAGACGGTGACGGATTGAATCATTTGATTTGAACCGCAGCGCCATTGATCGTCACCGTTTTTGCATCCCCGAAGCTCCCGTCCACGTATCCGTCAAGGGCGATGCAGCCGGCGGCGACGAAAATCGTGCCAGCCCAGATTGTAAGAAACCCGGCAACTTCCAGCGCCTCCCATCGGGTAATCACCCACAACAGGAAGATGGCGATGCCAAGTGAAAGCGGGACCGCCCCGCACAACATCGCGGCAAATGGAACGGGGATGCGTCGCCGCGAGCGGCCGGGCACGTAGTTGGGAACCACCCGCGTTGGAACGGCGATCAGCCTCGCTTCCATCATCCTTATCCTCGCTCCGAGCGCTGAGCAGCGTCCGTACTCTTGCCGAAATACCCGCGTTGCTCAAACCATTTCAGCGCTGCGGCAACATCGGCAAAGACCTTCGTCGCCGTCTCCGTGATGAATGGTGACGGCGTCGCCCGGCAATTCCAGATCACATAAACCTCTTTGCCCCCTTCAAAGGCATGATGCAGTTCGCGCTCGACTCCGCTGGAAAGGGCGGGCTTTCCGTTCGGCTGTTCGGGGATAAAGCTGACGATGATTTGCGACTGATCGATCATCTTGAAATCACGGGCATAAATCTGCCCGAGAATGTCGCCGCTCACCTGGGCGACGTCGGCGGCCTTGAGCGTGATCGGACCGTCGGCGGCGGTCACTTCGATGGTCGATCGTCCTTCCCGGATTGCCTCAACGGCCAGCGCGTGAATGTTGAATTCGTCCAGATCCGCCGGATCGAAGGTCGTGAAATGCAACTGCATTTCCTCCTTGAACTGCTGGATCTCTTCCAGCGTCTCCGGGCTGATCCATCACATGGCTCATCGGAAACGACAGATAAACCTTCGGCCGGGCCGGCTCCATCATCAGCCGGTAAACCGTTTCGGTAGTCGGCGTCGTGCGGCCGCGACTCAGCATGAAAAAGTGCCCGTAGCCGCGCGTGATGTTGGCGATGATTTCGGTGGCCAGCAGTTCCTCTTCGCGCCAGACCATGATGTCCTTGAGCGTGTGCCCGACATCGTGATCGCGTTCGAGCCGCTGATGGATGTTCTCGACATTGTCCATGAGCGTGAGGTAGAGGTCGGCGTTGAATGCCTTCATCTGGTCAAAATCGAAGGCGGCAAAGAGCCCGTGCTTCCATCGAAACGTGGCGTGGGTGTTGACCAGGATGTGCTCGTGCTGCTCGGCCAGCCGCAAAATTTCCTTGAAGACCGAACGCCGCAGGGCATTGAGCCGGGTGATGGGAAGATTGAGGATTCGCCCCGGCGGGACATCGGGGGCTTCGGCGTACATCATGCGTCCGACATGGCAGATGGTCAGCTCAACGCCGCGCTGATGCGCAAGCGTGCGGACCGCCTCAAGATAAAGCCCTTTATCGACGCCGACCTGTCCGGTAACGATGGCTCGCATGGTTTCGCCGGATTCTATTCGATCGCCGACCGGGGCACTTGGACAGTCTGGGAAAAGTATATGATAAACGCCTTGCGATCCGCATGGTCCGATAATTAAAGCAGGCTCATCAACGGCTCTCCGAACTCATTTCAAACGAGAGGTTTACCGCGCCTTGACGCCCGTCGAAAAATTCGCAGCAGCGATTGGCCGCGATGAACTTCGTGGGGCATAGTTCGTATGACTTAACGAACGAGATTCTTAACGAGCCTCCTTCCCTGGGTGGCGTGGTATGCCGAGAGGACCACGCCACCTTTTTTATTGCGCTGAACGAAAGGGAATCTGTTCGCGCCTAAGGGAACGTTCAGTCATAGCGGAAAATCGCGAAGGCGCAAGCGACGCAGTGGCGGATCGGCGTGAATCGCGAAGGCGCAAGCGACGGCTGGCGGCTTCGGTTTGCCGCGGCGAGCGTCTTCCAGATCGTCAGCCAACGCGACCGCAGAAAGGTCCGTGCCAGCAATCTGCTGCTGAATCAACGGCGTGATTTCCCACCAGATGAGGGCGCAGCCGGAGTCGCGACCCATTCGCCCGATGATTTGCTCATCAACAGTTCCGACTCAAAATCGTCGAGAACCAGTCGCCATTCGACATCATTCATCGCGACAATCTTGAAAAAGCCACTGCAAATACATCGGACCTGACCGCGATTGTCGGAAACCGGACCTTCGTATTCGAGATAGGCCCGACGATGGTCCCGTAGTTCGACGAGTTGCGTCCGCTCTGTGATCGGCCAGACTGATGAGCGCCAGGTCCTCGGCGCCGAACCGGGCGCGGTTTCGAACATGAGATCAAAGTGCGGATCGGCGATTCCTTCGTGTCGCAGGACAACATAACGCAACGAAGGCATGGATGAACATTAGACGCAAATGACATTTCCCGCTGACGTCGAGTTGAGTGTTCGATGTTCGAATTTATTTTCGCGTCCGACCGCCTCAGCAATCAATATCGGCGGCGCACGTATCCACTCCGCTCGGGCCGCTCGGATCCACACTGGTTTTGATGTCGCACGGATGCGCATCGACGCCGAGTCCCCAGTCGCGGGAATAGTCCTCGACAATTTGCTGCATTTCGGACTGCGCCAATTTCGGCTTCGCGGTCGATTCGGCGGCTTCCTGAATTTCATGTTCATTCAGAAACGTGCCGGTGATGCTGGTGAGGGCTGAATCCATCAGGAGCCACTTACAGGCAAGCTGGTGAACCGTCATTCCATGATCGCTCGCGTAATGGCGGACGAGTTCCAGCTTCTTGAGGCCGTAAATTTTCCAGCTTTGATCGCGGAATTTGCGGTGATCGCTTTCGCCAGATCGTGGTGTCTATCTTGACCACATCCTTGAGGATGCTGCTGTTGTCGTGAACGCGGGCGAGCACGCCGGCACGCTGGGAATGAGCCACTTCGCAGAACTCCTTGCCCGGGTTCTGCTCGAAGAGGTTGTAAACGGTCTGGACGGCCTTCGCGCCGTGGTCGATCATCGCCTTGAATCCTTCGTCGCGCCAGCCGATGGCTGGGCCGAGGGAGACGCCCCATGTCCTGATCTTTCCCTCGTCCCGCACCTTGTCGAGCTCCGCGAACAGATCATCGCGGAACTGGGGCAGCTTGATGTTGTGGGCCATGTACAGGTCGATGACCTCGACCCCGAGCCGCTTGAGCGATTGTTCGAGCGCGAAGCGCATGAACTTCGGCGAAAAATCCTGCTTTCGCTCGCTGTGCGAGCCGGGAACGCCGGGGTCGCTGTAGAAGTCGTAGCCGAACTTGCCGCCGATCTCGATTTTGTCGCGGCCGATTTCTTTGATGAACTTGCCGAAGACGGTTTCGGCGCGGCCGTTGCCGTAGGCGTCCCCATTGTCGAAATAGGTGATTCCCTGGTCGTAGGAAAACCGGCACAGCTCCAGGGCCCGCTCATCGGTGTAATGTCCCCACCAGTCCACGCCGAAGATCCAGCACCCCAGCGCGACGGCGGAGACTTCCACATTCGTATTTCCAAATTTGCGGCGTTCCATTGCGATTTCGCTCCTGAAGAATTCCACGGATGATAGTGCAATCAGATGACGCAGCCAATTGGGATGTGTGCCAAATTCTCCGGGAAAAATCCAATTACCGTCGGCGGCAAATCCTGGGGGAACAGGCATTCCCGCTTTCTCTCGCACTTCGCGGTCCAATCAAATTTGGGTTACCGCGAAGGCGCGAAGGTCGGCGCGAAGAAATGCAGAAGAGAATGGCCACAGAGATCACGGAGGGGCACAGAGATCACAGAGACATTTGATCGAGAACAACACCCCCACTTTTTCGCGACCAACCGTTCGGAGTCTATTATATAATTGCGACATTTCTTGTCAGGTGAGTGCCGCGGCGCGGCGGGGATGGCGTGGCGCGTGCCGCTCTGCTCCGTCGTCGGGGGTTGTGCTTGATGTTCGCCGAATCAAAATTCGAAGCGTGAAAAAACCCCTCGTCTTCGAGGGGTTTCAATGCGGCTGACAGGAATCGAACCTGCACGTCTTGTGGACACAAGAACCTGAATCTTGCGCGTCTGCCAATTCCGCCACAGCCGCGGGAAGGGGGAAATCTTAAACGGGTGGAGCGGGCAGTCAAGCGCGGACGACGGGCGTATTCGCGACTTCCAAATGCCCCTCACCCTAACCCTCTCCCGGCGTACCGGGAGAGGGAACAGGAATCGCGTTCACCACAACTGAGCGTTACACCGCTCAGGGCAAAAGCTTGAAGCGCGGATCCGTCGCGGGGTTGGGGGTGAATTTCTTCTTATTGAACTTGAAGATTCCGAACCCGTTGGCCTCGAACAGGACGCCCTGGCCGGTGCCGTTATCGGCGACGACCGAATGGATGATGCTGTTGGTTCCGGCGCTGGTGTCGTCGCCGGTGCCGAACTCGCCATCGGGTCCGGGCGCGGCGCCTGCTTCGACGACGGTGGTGGTGAATTGGCCGCCGAGCGTCACGGAGTCAATCTCGCCGCCGCCGAACGTGTCATCCGGCTGACCGAGCAGGCCGGTGCTGCCGAGATTCGCGCCGCTGAGAATCAGCGCCTGGGTGGTCGCCTTGCTGACGATGAGTTTCTCGATGGGGCCCGCCGCCGCGAAGACCGCCGGCACCTGTGCGGTTCCCACCAGGTGGAAGAAGTTCGCCTTCTCGGCCGTTCCCGATACGTAAAATGTGCCGGTCACGTTGGCGAGGGGGGCGTTGAAGTTGACGAGCGTACCGTGAACGAAAATGTTGTTGATCGTGATCGGCCGGCCATTGCTGGTCGTCAGCGAAACGTCGACGCCTTTGCCGATGTCGTTGAGGGTCAGGTCGATGGCGTTGGTCGTCCCTTCCTGAGTCACCTCGCCGGTGCCGTTCTTGATCGTGATGATGCCTACGGTCCCGTCCGGCGTATCGCGGAACTTGAGCTTCTTGCTCTGTCCCTTGCCCTTGACGGAGGTGAAAGTTCCCAGGGAGAAGTTTCGCACAAACGGGGCGGGAATGATGACGTTGAAAGAGCCGACGGCCTGCGTCATGAAATTGCCGGCCAGATCGGTGACCCCGAACAGCGTAACGGTGTATTGGCCGTTATCTCCGGTCGTCCACGTGCCGTTGGGCGCGTCGATCACAAACTGCACGGTGATGGTTGGCCCGTTCGCCTGGGTGAGGCCGATGACCTGCACGACCGGAATCCGAGTGCCGCTGGGAGAGAGGACGACCAGGTTGGCGGCCTTGATTGTGGAAACGTTGATGGCATTGTTGTCGGTCAGGACAACGGTGATGACTTCCTGAGTGATGCCGGTCGCTGTGACATCCGGAGCGGTGATCACCCCGGTCGGTGGAATCTGGTCGGGCACGGTGACCATGAACGTTCCGAATGATGCCAGCGCCGCCACGTGCACGCCGGATACGTTCGCGGGGGAAAGCGGCGGGGGGTTGATGCTCACGGCGTAGGTCCCGTTGTCCGCGGCGGTAAACGCGGTCCCGTCTGCCTTCGCAATCGTATAGGTCGCCTGAATGGTTGGTTTGGGAACCGCGGAATCGGCGACGGCGCTGGTGACAACAAGCGTTTCTCCGGTCGAGGATACGACAGAGATATTGCTCGTGGTAATGGTCGTGGGATCCACCCCGATGGCATCGGTGTAGCTGATGATGATCTGTTTGCTTAATTGTCCGGTCGACGTGATGTCGAAATCCTGAATCAGCGTGGGGAACGGCGCGTTCGCAGAGACAATATTCACAACAAACGTGCCGAAGCTGGCCACTGGAACCACGGCGTTGCCGAGTGTGTCAGTGACGGTGCCGGTCAGGGCAACTGTATAGGAGCCGTTGTCGGCCGGCCCGAAACCCAGAGCCGTCGGCGCGGAGACGGTATATACGACGCTGATCGAATTCGCATTGGTGTTGGGCGTGGGCGTTGCGGTGAGGACGGTCAACGCGCCCGTCGGACCGGTCACGGTCACGTTCCCGACGCCGATTGTCGAAACCCTCACGGGATTGGTGGCGTCGGAATAAACCACCGTGAAATTGAAGACCTGCTGACCTGCAGCGATGGTGGCCGGCGGCGTAAACACCGCTGTCGGAGGATTCACGATTGCGACGTCGAAGGTTCCAAAACTCGCGTTGGCTGCTACCGCGGTTGTCGCGACATCTGTCACAGTAGAGGTCAACCCGATGGTGTAGGTGCCGGAGTCCGCAACGCTCCAGGGGGTGCCGCCGGGAGACTGGACCACGTAGGTCACTGTAATCGGCGAGCCGTTCGTCGCTGGTGAAGGCGTCGCGCTCAAAACGGTCAGCGCCGCACTTGACGGGCCGGCCGGACCGGTGACCGTAATGTTTCCGATGCCGATCGACGTAACGTCGATCGGAGAGGCGGTATCGGTGTAGGTGACAACAATGCTCTTGGTCGTTCCGCCGGCGGTTGTAATGTTGGTTGGTGGTGTCAGCGCGGCGGTTGGGCCGGGGACCGGAATGCTGACGGTGAACGAACCGAACATCGGAACGGCCGTCACCGCATTGAGGCTGGTGTCGGTCACGGTCGCGTTCAGCGCGACCTGATAGGTACCGTCGTCAGCGGCCGTCCATCCGCCGGCGGGGGCGGCGATGGAATATCCCGCCACGATCGAGCTTGCGTTCATCGTCGGCGTCGCGCCGGCCGTGATGGTGCCGACGGTGGCGGGGCCGGTCACCGTGATGTTTCCGGCGGCGATGCTCGATTCCAGCACCGGCGTCGTCATGTCGGTGTAGGTGATCGAAACCACCTCCGGCGTCGTGCTTGCGGTGGTGATCGTCGGCGGCGTTGCCGTGAAGCTGCCGGCATCCGGGCCGGCCGCGAAGAGCGTGCGCCCTTCGAGCGTTTCGGAGATTGCCTTCGCGATTTGCCGGCGAGCGCGAGGGGCGCGCCCCGTCGATTGCCTGGCGTCGGACGATTCGCGAATGCTGGAAGAAACCGTGGTGTTGATCTGCGAAAGATACGACCAAATACCCATGAGACCCTCCAGCGACGACCGGCTGTTCCGCCAGTTTCGCCTCAGACCGCGACCGCCCTCTGCCGCCAGTCCAGTGCGATGCCAAGCCGTCAGCTGAAAATGTTAAACCATCGTACGTCTGATCCGGCCCACAACGGGAGCACGCTCCGTCCATGCACGCGCACCCGAGCCGAATTCATCGCAGATCATACCGACAGTTGCCTTTACGGAGCAAATTATCCTTTTGATTCGTGCTGGGCGGGTCTGAGGTTCGATTCTGGCAGCAACCTCCTCCCCCTCTCCCGGTACGCCGGGAGAGGGTTGGGGTGAGGGTCGATCTCGAATAGAAACGATTTGAGAATTCCAAATGCCCCTCACCCTATCCCTCTCCCGGCGTACCGGGAGAGGGGAACAGACCTCGCTCGCCACAAACATCCGTCACACCCTGCCCAACCGGCCACCAGTCGATGGCGAAACGCCCCCCGTTGCGTATCTTATAGACAAACCGGAGACCCGATTTGAGACCTTCCCTATCTTTCCTCCTGGCGATTTTTGTGGCAATTCCGCTCCTTTCCAAGGCGGGTTTGGCGCAAGTCCTTCCTGCCGATTGGCCGCAATTTCTGGGACCGGCCCGCGATGGCGTCTATCCGGGGCGTGATCTTCTTGAAACCTGGCCGGCGGGCAATCCGGCGGTTCTTTGGCGCGTCAAAGTGGGGCAGGGATGGAGCGGGCCAGTCGTTAGCGACGGCAAAGTCGTTCTATTCCATCGCGTCGAGGACAAAGAACGCGTTGACTCCCTGGAGCCGCTTACCGGAAAGACGATCTGGACCGCCCAGTATCCCACCGCCTATCAGGACGATTTCGGTTTCGACGAAGGACCTCGAGCCACACCTGCTATTTCGGAAGGCTCCATCTTCACTTATGGCGCCGAGGGAGCCCTTCATTGCTGGGACCTGGCCACCGGCAGGCAAAAGTGGGGCGTCGATACAAAAGAGCGATTCAAACAATCCAAGGGTTTTTTCGGCATGGCTTCTTCGCCGCTCATCGAGGGTGACGCGGTCATCTTGAATATCGGCGGCCCGGGAGCGGGGATCGTCGCGTTCGACAAGTCCAACGGCAAAGTGATCTGGCAGGCGACCGACGACGAGGCCGGCTACTCGTCTCCCATCGCAGCCACGATTGACGGCAAGCGATATCTCCTCGCGTTCACCCGAGCCGGTCTTGATGCGCTCGATCCAGCTTCCGGCAAGATCTTCTTCCGCTTTCCCTTTCGATCGCCGATGGATGCTTCGGTCAACGCGGCGACGCCGCTCGTCATCGGCGACACGATTTTCCTCTCCGCCTGTTATGAAACGGGGCAGCGCGTTGCTTCGATTCCGGGAACAGGGCCCGGAAAAGATCTGGTCGGCGGACAATGTTCTTTCCAATCATTATTCCACCAGCGTTTACCGCGACGGTTTTCTGTATGGGTTTGATGGACGCCAGGAGCAGGGGCAGCATCTGCGTTGCGTGGATCTCAAAAGCGGCAAAGTGCGATGGAGCCAGGATGATTTTGGCGCCGGCACGCTGATCCTTGCCGCCGACCGGCTGCTCATTTTGACGGAGAAGGGACAATTCATCGAAGCACCCGCCTCGCCGGATGGGTTCAAGCCGATCGGCCGGATGCAGCTCGTCGGCTTCGGCACCCGATCGAATGCGGCGCTGGCGCGAGGGTTGTATTATGCGCGCGGGAAGAGCGAACTCGTTTGCGTGGATTTGAGAAAACACCATTGAATGGATGGTGCCCGCAATTCGTCAACCGGTCCTGATCTGCCACGGTATTCAGGATCGATGAATGGAGGACCGGGTGGGTGATAAATTCGGCGGCGAAGTTCTTTCCCCCTCTCCCAGTATTCTGGGAGAGGGTTGGGGTGAGGGCCGTCCGTGTCGTGCGTGGAGGACCCTCACCCCGCCTTCTCCCGGAGTACCGGGGAGTACCGGGAGAGGGGGAAGTTTTTTGACTGCCCAATCCGTCACGCACCTGGGATCAATGGATGGATGAACTGGCAGAGCCAATTGAGGAATCACATGAAAGCTAATTCTCTTCGCAGCAAATGCCGGCCGATCTTCTTGACCATGTTTCTTCTAGCCGCGGCGCTGATGGCGCCCTCGGCATTTGCAGAAGACTGGCCTCAGTGGCAGGGACCCCAGCGCGATAACCGTTCGAAGGAAACCGGTCTCCTGAAGGAATGGCCGGCGAGCGGTCCGGCGCTGACCTGGGAAGCCAAGGGACTTGGCGGAGGATATTCCGGCGTCGCCGTCGCCGCCGGGCGCATTTACACGCTCGGCGATTTTCCCGACGGCGCTCATGCGCTGGCCTTCAACGAGAAGGACGGGAAGCCGGTCTGGTCAACGCTGATCGGCAAGAATGGTGGAGGCGGCGGGTACCCCGGGCCGCGCTGCACTCCGACGGTCGACGGAGATTTCGTTTATGTGCTCGGCCAGTTCGGCGATCTCGTCTGTCTCGAATCCGCCACCGGCAAGGAGGTGTGGCATAAGAATCTGATCGCCGACTTCGACGGTCATATGATGTCCGGCTGGGGATATGCTGAATCGCCGCTCGTTGATGGCGATCGCCTTGTCTGCACGCCCGGCGGTCCCAAGGGGACGATCATTGCCCTGAACAAAAAGACCGGCGAGGTTCTCTGGCACAGCGCCGAGATCGGCGACCCCGCCGCCTACGCTTCGATTGTGGAGACCGAGATCGGAGGCAAGCGGCAATATGTTCAGCTCACCGGGCAACATGTGATCGGCGTCGAAGCCGACAACGGCAAGCTTCTCTGGGCGGCCGTGCGAAATGGCAACACCGCCGTCATCCCGACGCCGATTGTCTCTGACGATTCTGTCTTCGTCACATCGGGTTACGGAGCCGGTTGCAATCTGTTCAAGATCACGGCCGACAACGGCGACTTCAAGACAAAAGAGGTTTATCACGAGAAAAACATGACCAATCACCACGGCGGAATCGTGCTGGTTGGAGATAACGTGTTTGGTTTCAGCGATCATGGTCATTTCACCTGCATAGCGTTCAAGACCGGCCAGGAGGTGTGGAACGACAAAGCAGGCATTCTCGGCAAAGGATCGCTGACGTACGCTGATGGAAACCTCTACTTTCGCAATGAAGGTGGCGCCGGAACGGTTTGGCTCGTAGAGGCCTCAGTCGATGGGTTCAAAGACCACGGCCACTTTAATCCGCCCGATCGCAGCGACAAAAACTCCTGGCCCCATCCCGTGGTCGCCAACGGCAAGCTTTATATTCGCGATCAGGATGTGCTGCTTTGTTATGACGTGAAAGCTAAATGACGAAGGTATCGAACGAAAGTTGTCCACAATCTCGCGGGAATTCCGCAATTGGATAACTGGAACGAATGGCGCGAAGGCATTATATCGCGCCGCATCGCGAGTACGGATTTGGATATCTCGACGCGGTTCGAAATGGTTTTTCGGATGCGGCGGCGCTGCATCTCGATTTGCTACCTGAAGATATTGGCATGGGACCGTATGATTCGGCATCTCATGCGCTCAGGAGAAACTAAAAATCCGATTCTGGATTTTAAGCAGGTTCTGCCTATCCAACGCGAAACTGCAAAGCGGCGTTTTGGACGTAATTTGGTATTGATTTGCGGTATGGAGGATTGTCAAGAAAGATTGAAGATCAGGAGAAATTTGCTTGATGGCAGGTTCATGGAAGTGTACAATTTGACGTGGCGGTGGAAGTTCCCTCGCCAGACTGCAGGTCCAATCCCGGGGGGTTTCCTTGGGAGCAAAGGAGGCAACGTGAGAGTCGGAAATGCATTGGCAAGTGCCGGCGCTGGAGTTCTCGTTTTAGCGCTCAGCGTTCAAATGGCCGGCGTGGCGTTCGGAAGCATTGTCCTGAGCCCTGGACCCATGACTGATTCCTATTCATTCGATACATCGACCCACACGAGTGGCGATTCGAATGCGACGCCGAATGGCCTTGTTTTCAGCAATAATCCCGGACAGCCCAACCTATATTCCGTAAGCAACGTTCCGGGGACTGGAACACTCACTTATAGTGTTTCCGAAACGGGCTTCACCTCGCTCAACGTGTCCGAGAACTCCGGCGTATTTCAGGTTCCGGGGTGCCCGACAGTATCGCCGGTACATACAGCATCGATGGCGGCACGCCCGTACAATTTGACTTGGTGACTCATGGTTCGGCGAATGACAACGTCTACCACACCAGCGCCATACCGCTGCCGGATATCGGCTCGCATAGCGTTTCGATCGTCTACACCGTAACGAATACTAATCCAAATGGTGGGAACGGCTTCTATGGAACACAGTTGTTTCGTTCCCCACCGTTGAATCCGCCCACCCCGCCGACACCTTTCGTAGTGGCGGGTGTTGTTCCTGAACCCGCATCGCTCGGCCTGCTCGGCCTTGGCGGAGTTTCTCTACTGGTTCGCCGCAGACGCGAACAGGCGCCCGGCGATGATCCGACGATCTTTGCCGGCGTTGTTCCAGAGTCTGCCTGGCTTGGGCTGCTTGCTGTGGGTGGAATCGTGCTTTTGAGTCGGTGCCGAAGCCGCGCATGAGCGGCGGCTCTGTGGATTTTCCCACTCCAATGAAATAGATTACTGGCAGTTATTCGCATGTGGCGACCGCATCGGATCCGATGCGTTAGCGGAGCAAGGACGTGCCAGGAAACCGCCGAGGTTTTACGATTGTGGAGCTGTTGGTCGTCGTTGCGATCATCGCAATCCTGCTTGCCCTCCTCATGCCCGCTGTTTCCGCCGCGCGGGAGATGGCCAAACGCGCCGAGTGCGCCAACAACCTCCGCCAGCTTGGGGCGGCCGAAACCGCTTACGCGACGGATCATGACGGGTATTTCACTCCCTCCTTTGTAGTGAATGACGGGGGCCACGAAAATTGGCCCATTTGTTGGACTGCGCCTTTCTGGACTACTTTCGGCGCAAATTATGGACTCGGGAAAGGCAACTCTGTAACTCAAATCGTCAATGGGGTGCCTTTCACGTACCAGGAAGCATCGATGATGCTCTGCCCTTCGACGCAGAGCACATGGTACATCTACGACCCGAACACCGGGTGGGGGCCGGTATTCACCAGCGACTACGAGTATGTCGGCAACCCGCAATTTCCTCCAAGTAACCCACCGGGCACCTACTCTGACACCACCACATGGTCCTACTGGAGCGATTTCGCCTCAATCCCGAAGCGGCTCTCCGACGGCGGGGGCAAATTCCTCGCCGGCGATCTTGTTCTGGCTCCCGCTTACAGCGGGGGCTATTACTTTTCGAACCACGCATACGTCGGGCCGACGAACGATCACAGCACGCTCAAGGGCGCTAACCAGCTCTTCTCCGACGGGCATGTTTCGTGGAAGGCCGGCACCGAATTCCCGGCAGTCTTCAACAACCAATACGGCGCGGCCGGCAATGCCAATTTCGTGCATTGGCCGGGAAATCCTTATTGTCTTTATTGGTGAGCTCGTTCGGTGAAGCTGCCGGGCTTGGAATTGCGGTGATGGGTGTGAGACAATCCATTCGTCCGCGTGCCTGATGCGCTTTCTAATGGAGTTTCGGTGCCCGAATTGCTTTTGCCGCCGGCGGCGGATCCCACTTCGATTTTCGAATTGTACCGCGGCAGTTATGCCACCGAATTGCTGTGCGCGGCGGTAACCCATTTTCAACTATTCGAAAGGCTCGCGCCCAATCCGCTCGATTTTGAGAGGTTGCGCTGGGCGATCGGACTTGAACGCCGACCGGCGATGGTCCTGATCACGGCCCTGCGGGCAATGAAACTGATTGACGCGGATTCGAAGGGACGCCTGAGTCTCTCGCCGCTGGCGCGACAGCATTTGCTGGCGGCCTCTGCTCACGATGTGAGCGGATACGTTGGACTCTCCTCCGATAGCCCCGGCGTGCTCGAGATGGTCCGACGCTTGCGCTCGAATCAACCGGCGGGGAGCGAGAAGGATGGGGGTGCTGCGGAAACCGGAGTTGCCTTCATCTATCGCGATGGAATCGAATCGGCGATGGATAGCGAAGCGAGCGCACGCCGACTGACGCTGGCTCTGGCGGGTCGCGCCAAAGTCGTCGCACCCCTATTAGCGCGCAACATGCCGTTGCCGGATGCCCGCGTGCTGCTGGACGTAGGCGGCGGGACGGGTATCTACAGTTTCGCGTATCTCCAGACTCACCCCAATCTCCGCGCGATCGTGTTCGATCGCGCCGAGGTGCTGAAGGTAGCTGGGGAACTGGCAACTTTTTACGGCGTCAGTGATCGCGTCGAATTCGCGCGGGCGACATGTTTGTCGACCCCTTGCCCAGGGAGTGCGATGCCGTCCTGATATCCAACATTCTTCACGATTGGGACGAGCCGGAATGCGAACAACTCGTCGGGCGGTGCGCTGCCGCGCTTGGCCCGGCGGGTCTGATGATGATTCATGATGTATTTCTCGACGATGACCTGGGAGGCCCGCTCCCAATCGCCCTCTATTCGGCCGCTTTGTTCAGTGTCACCGAGGGCCGGGCCTACTCCGCGGCGGAATATCGCCGCTGGCTCAGTGCCGCAGGGCTAATCCCCGGCCAGATTGTCCCAACGCTCGTTCATTGCGGCGTTTTGTCGGCCCGCGCGGGCGGATAATTTTTCAGGTGGTTCGTTGCAATACATTGTCTTGCCGCATCGGCGAACAGTCGGTATCCTGTGTTTTGAATCAAATCTTTTGACGGGCAATCAGATTCGCTGCTGTTTGAACTGAAGGGTACGGCATGCTCCTGACGAAGCACGACGGCGAGACATTCACCAACCAGACCGTCTATATCAGTGGGCAGGCATTCGTTCGCTGCAATTTTATCGCGTGCACGCTCGTACTTCGTGAGACAGTTTATCATCTTGAGGAATGCACATTCGAACGCTGTAACTGGCATGTCGATTGGGTTCTGCTCTGGGGCAGTCCCGAATCGATCCGTGAGATCAAGGCGCTGGTTAATCTGATCGAGAAGGCACAGCAGCAGATCGATCGCACCGAAGAATCAAAGAACCGGTCTCCGAGCCCGTTTGCCTAAACGCAGGGCGAAGGTGCTCCAAGTCGAGGCCGTTTCGGGCAAGCCACGGTTCGGTCACATCGGCCGTGGTCGGAAAGGTTTCGACATGGCTACCCACCTCTTTCGATGCGGCGTTGGCGCGTCTCTATCTTGTGTCGGTGAACGCGGCCGCGATCCCAAACCCGGCCAGGTCAAATCACTTCAACTCCTGATGGTGATCATTCTGATTTGTGGTCTGTGGCCCCAACGGGCTGATGCGCTGGAGCCGGATCAGATTGCCCTCATCGTCAACACGAACGTTCCCGCGAGCCGGCAATTGGCGGAGCTCTACGCCACAGCGCGTGCAATTCCTCCGGGTCGGATTATCGGGGTTTCGCTGCCGGCCCCTGAGCCGGGGAACCCGCTTGAAGGGATGCCCTTTACCGAGTACGAACCGCGCGTTGCACAACCCGTGCGCGACTTTCTTCGGAAGAATGATCTGGACCGCAAGGTGATCTGCCTGGTGACCTTCTGGGGGATGCCGCTGCGAATCGACCGGCGTGTCAATACGCCGCGCGAGAACGAGGAAGCCGGACAGATCGAACGCGACTTGACTCAGCTCCGATCCAACCTGGAGGCGGAGGTTTCCAAGTCGGAGCAGATCGCGCACGACATGAACCCCTCGTTCAAGCCGGCTGTGAACGGAAACGACCTGCAGCAGTTGGTGCAGCGTCTGGATAGCGCCATCAATGTGAGCCTCGCCGGGCTGCTTTCGATGCCCGACACTCCCGCCCGAAAGCAATCGTTTGGCGATCTGGTCGGGGTGATCGAACGACTGACCGGCGGGAACGCAACAGTCGAGCGGCTCGCGACTCCCACATTTGCGCCGCTCATGTCACGCCCGATCACTTCAGCTCAACTTGCGGCGACACACGACAAGGAAGCCGACCTCAAGAAAATCTTCGGCGCCCTGAATCCGGACAACCTCGGCGATCGTGAAAAAATGCGCCATCTGGCCCAGACTGAACTGGGGCTGCTCGGGCTCGCGCAGGTGCTGGCGAGCCAGCAGGCGACTACGGAAGTCCGCGAAACCGAATCCTCTCTCGATAACGAGCTGGCTCTCATCTGGTGGGGCAGATACGGGAAATATCGCTGGCAGATCAGTCCGCTTTACTGGCGGGCCGCCGCCATGAAGGCGCCGCAACCGACGATCATGGTGATGCGGCTGGATGCTCCCAGCGAGCAAATCGTACGCGACATGATCGCCACCAGCGTCGAAGTCGAGAAGAACGGATTGCAGGGACAGATTGCCCTCGATGCCCGCGGCAAGGCGCCTCCCGACCCATACGGCGTTTACGATCAGACGATTCGCAATCTCGCGCATCTCGTGCAGACGCGAACAAAGCTTCAGGTGACCCTCGACGACAAGGAGGCGCTTTTCTCGCCTGGCTCGGTCAAGAACGTCGCGCTCTATTGCGGATGGTACAGCCTGCGGAATTACGTTCCCGGTTGCCAGTTCAACCGGGGCGCCGTTGGATTCCATATCGCCAGCAGTGAGCTGGTCAGCCTGCGCACCCCGCGTGAGCGAGGATGGGTGCACGGGCTGCTCGAAGACGGCGTCGTCGGATCGCTGGGGCCGGTGGCCGAGCCGTATCTCCATTCATTCCCGCCGGCCGACGAGTTTTTCCCGCTCCTGCTGACCGGGAAATTGACGCTGGCCGAAGTCTATTGGCGCAGTAACCCACTGGTGAGCTGGATGCAATCGTTCATCGGCGATCCGCTTTACACGCCATACAAAGTGCATCCGGCCCTGGCGGTGACGGATCTTCCCGAGCCGCTGCGAGCGGCGCTCAAGCCGATCCCGTCGCCGAATTTCGCGCCGGCGACGCAGCCGGGGTGAGGGTCTTCAGGGCGCGATCCCGATTGCCCTCACCCCAGGCCGATTCTGTCGCGCACCCGTGTCACATCTCAACAGTGCGTCCGAGGGCCGGTAAGTTTTTGTGGGGCGAACTCCCATTAACCGGCCGGAAAGGATGCGTCATGACGAAGCTCATTTGCGCGATGTCAGCGGCTTTCGTTTGTATCGGAATGTCCGGGTCCGCCTTCAGCCAGATCACCGGAAACGTTACCTTGCAGGGCCAGCCGCCGGTCATGCCGCCGATCAAGGCCATCGCCAACGATTCGAACTGCGGCAAACTTCATAAGGATCCGGTGCTCGAAGAAACAGTCGTGGCTGGCCCCAAAGGAGAACTCCAGAACGTCGTTGTCTCGATCAAGATGAACGCACCCGCCAACAAAGCCCAGGTTCCTCAGAAGGCGGTAGTGCTCGACCAAAAAGGATGCGTCTATCAGCCGCATGTCATCGCCTGCATGGTGGGTCAGGAGATTGACGTCCTGAACAGCGACAAATGTCAGCACAACGTGCATGGTTTGTGCTTCAATAACGACCCTTTCAACTTCGCGTCCGGTCCAGGCCAAAAGAAAATCGCCCACTACGATCTCCCCGAAAATTTCAAGGTCAAGTGCGAAGTTCATCCCTGGATGTCGGCGTGGATTTGCGTAATCAATAATCCCTATTTTGCCGTCACCGATGCGGACGGCGTTTATTCCATTGACACGAAAGGACTGTCGGACGGCCAATACACGCTAACCTTCTGGCAGGAACGATTCGGGGAGCACGATCAGAAAGTGACTTTGAAAGACGGGAAGGGGACTGCTGATTATCAATTTAAATGAATTCATTCAGCTGTGGGGCACTGCAAGCACTGATGATTTAGAATCCGGCGGATGGCTCGCGCATCCAATTCAAAAAGCAGACGGATCACGCCGAGGCGCGTCTGCTTTGTCACGGGTACGCGCGCGAATTCGGTCTGATGCGCTCGACGCTGGAGGCCCTGTCCAATCACTCGTCGATCGCTCTACAGATCGTCGCTACCGGAATGCATCTGGATTCTTCGCGGGGCAAAAGCCTCGACGCGATCGGCGCGGCTGGCTTCAAAGTCGATCGAATCATTCCCTGGGCGTCGGGCGGCGACGGCTCTCAAACGCACGCCGCCGTTCAGACCGGGCAGGCAATCAGCAAGCTGGCGTCAGCCTTCGAAAAGCTGCAAACGGAAATCGTCCTGATCGTCGGAGATCGCGTCGAAGCATTCGCCGGCGCGGCGGCGGGGCACATCGCCGGCCGTGTCGTCGCTCACGTGCACGGAGGGGATCGGGCACTTGGGCTTGTCGATGATTCACTTCGTCATGCGATCACCAAGCTGGCGCATGTGCATTTTCCCGCCACAGCCGGGAGCGCCGCGCGAATTCGGAAACTGGGCGAGGATCTGTGGCGCATTCATCGCGCCGGATCTCCGGGGCTGGACGGGATTAAGGCCGAGGCCGCGAGCTGGAGCCAGCTCCGCGAGCGTTTTGGGCGATTGAACAGGCGTCGTTACGCGCTGCTTGCATTGCATCCCGAAACGGCCGATCCGAATGTCGAACGTGACAAAGCGCGAAAGGTTCTTGCCGCGACGCGCGACACTGGGTTTGAGGCCGTTGTCGTGATCTATCCGAACAATGATCCCGGGTCTGGCGGAATTGCGCAGCAGTGGGAGGTCGAATCGCGAAAGCGGGGCGTGTCAGGCCACATCGAGTTTTGTCGTGATCTGTCGCGGCCCATTTTCCTGGCATTACTCCGAGATGCCGCGCTGCTCGTCGGAAACAGTTCCGCGGGAATGATTGAAGCTGCGACTTTCGGCACGCCGGTGATCGATATCGGCCGGCGCCAGGAGGGACGGGAGAGGAGTCGCAATGTCATTCATGTTGGGAACGACGGGGACGAGATTGCCAAAGCGTTAAGAAGGGTCTGGAACCGTGGGCGGCCCAAACGGAGCAGCGGAGCGAACGCGTACGGCGGCGCAGGAGCCGCGCTTCGTATCGCCGCAACACTTGCCCGGGTCGATCTGGAGCGATCACGGCAGAAGCTGATCGCGTTCTAAACGACCTTGCGCGAACACGCACTGTCGAATCAGCTTTTAGCCGCTGTCCCGTAGGGCAGCGTCACTACCGCGCATGCGCGTACTCGCGCACGCTCATTTATAGTCCAATAGTCTGAGCGCCGGATTGGCCGCTATCCCCGATTAAGCGGCACTCCCCTTACCGCCGCGATGGATTCTCAAGTGTTCGGCGGCTTGGTTCGATAACAAGGAGGTCTGTTCGATTGAGGAGCTGTCGATGTCTACCGCCGTGGCGAGCGAACCCAAATCCAGCAAGCTGGTCATGGAGCTGATCCGCAAGATCTCCACCATTGCAACGCTGCCTGAAGTCACGGCTCGGATCATCGCCACCGTGGAAGATCCGCGCAGCAGCGCAACGCAGCTTCATAAAATCGTCTCCCACGATCCCGCCCTGGTGGCTCGAATCCTCAAGGTGGTCAACAGCGCTTTTTACGGTCTCCCCGGCCAGGTGGGAACGGTCGAGCGCGCGATCGTCCTGTTGGGGCTCAACGCCGTCAAAAATATTGCGGTCGCCGCCAGCATCGGCCAATTGTTTCGCGGATCACGCCTGTGCGCGAGCTACACGGCAAAAGATCTATGGACACACTGCGTTGCCGTCGGAGTCGCTGCGCGCGACATGGCGCAGCAGTTACGCGTTCCGATCGCGGAAGAAGCATTTCTCGGCGGAATGATCCATGACATCGGAATTCTGATTTCGCTTCAGACTTCGCCCGAAAAATTGAAGGAAATCTGCGAGCGCACCACCGAAGGAGCGGAGACCGCCGCCGCCGGCGTGGCAAGTCCCAGTTTCTGCGAGCTCGAGCGCGGGATCATCGGGGTGGACCATCAGCAACTGGGGATGGCGCTGGCCGAACATTGGAAATTTCCGCGTGCCTGCCAGCTCGTTGCCGGTTTTCATCACGATCCGGCGCCGGTGGCCGAACCGCACCGCCTTCTGGTGGGTCTCATCCGCGTCGCCGACACGATTTGCTGCCAGACCAAGCATGGATTTCCTTTGACGGCGGTTGGTCAGACCCTGGAGCCTTCAGAATTGGACGCCCTTCACATTACTCCCGCCATTCTGGACAACACTCGCGCGAGGCTCGACCAGCTCGTTGCGGCCGCCTCCAATTTCATGTCCTGATCGCAGAGGAGAATCGCGAAGGCGCAAGCGACGAGGCGGCGTGAGCGCGTTGACGCGCCGACGCCGGTCCGTCGCTTGCGCCTTCGCGATTCGAAGTTTCCATGTGCTCGAGAGGGCGAAATTTCCCTCGCAATCAAGCTCCATACGGACCCCCAGACGAAATTCAGAATTGACAGGAATTGTCGCTGCAGTCACGTTACAATCTACACGGGTCGAACTGCACCGCGTCGCGGCAGGCATTTCAACCAGGAGTGCGTATGAGCAGCAGACGCATCGGCTGGAATCTCTTTACTTTGATCGTCGCAGCTGTCGGCGCAGGTTTGTTTGCGCCCCACTCCGCCAGTGCGCAAGTGCCCCCATTTTACGCCGCCAGCGGAACTTCCTTCACGCCGGAAATCGGCGTCGTCAACTCAGGTGTCATCAACGACGTGCAGGCGGTGGTGAGCGCTGACGAGAAGTACGTCACGCTCACGATGCGCCCGGCGAATTCCGCGCTCCTGTCGCTTCAGAATTTTACATTTCAAAATGGCGGGTCGGTTCTCGGATTTGTCGGGTCGAACGGAGGTAACGGCGGCGCCAACGGCAATCAGGCCGTCCGTGGTGGCGGGCAAAACCCGCGCCGCGGCAATACCAATGACAGCTATCCTGACGGCCGGCCTACCGTGCATTCTGTTCTCGACCGCACGGGAATGATTCGCGTGGATCTGCCGACCAGGAAATGAGTTCTCCCAATTCCTTGATCCCATGAGCCAAATCGATCCACCGCCAGGTCCGTCGTCGTCCAATCCAATCCCCGATTCTCGATCTCCCGCGGCCGCGGGCGCAAGCCTCCAAAGCGCAGGCGACGCCGCTGGCTGATGATCGTGGGGGTCATCCTGGTGTTGTTGCTCGTCCTGATCCTCCTCATTCCAACGATTGCCAGCACGGGCGCGGCCCGCGGATATGTTCTGGGGAAAGTCAACGAGAACCTGAACGGCCACGTGCAGATCGATGATTGGTCGCTGGGTTGGAGCGGCGCATTTCGTCTGGATGGGTTGCACGTCAGCGACGACACCGGCGCGGAAATTCTGAAGCTTTCGCATCTCACGGCTCATCCGTCGATCTGGAGCGTGATTCACGGCCGATATGATCTGGGCAAAATCGTGGTGGATGGGCTCAATTTCACGGCCGTGCGCGAAAAGGACGGCACGCTGAATTTCGCAAAGCTCGCCAAGTCCGAGCCGAAGCCGGCGCCATCCGCGCCCGGTCCCTCCGAGCCGAAAGAAGACAAGCATCCTGCCGCGCCACAAGAGCCATCGGCTCCCGCCAAACTTCCCGATGTTCGCGCCGAATTTGTATTGCAGAATTGCAACGGCACGATCGAAGACCGCCAGGCCGGTCAGACCGCCTATCTGCGATCGCTCGATTGCGATGTCAACGTGCCTGACATCAATCAGCCGATTACCGAATCGATCAAGGCGGTACTGGCGCTGGGGCAGAATACGCCGGGCACCATTTCCATCAATGGAACAACGCTCCTCGTCAAGAATAACGTGATGTTCGCCGATCTGCCGCACATCCTGAGTGACGGGCAGGTTGAACAGAAGATTTCGCTGGCCAATCTCGATCTGGCCAGCATCGCGCCATTCATGGGATCGAGCGGAATCGATCGGCTGGAAGGGATCGTCAACGAAGAACTCGACATCGGACTCAAGCCGAATCAGGACGGCGCATTCCATACGCAAATGAGCGTGACCGGCCTGAATGTGGGAATGAACAAGCAGGTCGTGCTCGCCGACGACGCAGTGAATTTTCAAACCGCCGGTTCGTTCGCCGTGAACGGCGGAATGAAAACGGTGAATTTCGCGCAGCTCGATTTAAGCGACAAACAGGGACTGCTCGGACTCAAGCAAGCGTCGCCGGACGGGTTGCATGTCGGGCTGGCTTCGGATGGGGCGCTGCATCCCGCCGGTGGCCTGGACCTCAGTTACGATCTGGCCAAGCTCTGGAAAGTCGCGTTCCCGCTGCTTTCACCATCGAGCCGGGAATCACTCAAGGAGATGCAGGTCGCCGGGCAGTTTACGAAGCGGATTTCCGTCGCCGGCAGTTACCCGGCCAATGTTCCGGCGAATGTGGCCCTTCGATCGGTTCGGGTCCAAGCAGGCCTGAGTATTGCGTCCTTCACCGACAAAGGACTCGATATCCGGAATTTCGATCTTCCCATCTATGGCGAAAATGGAAAATTTCTCGTCGCGCTGTCCGACAAGCCCGGCGATTACCCGCAGCCGGCCTCCTGTAACGGCGGGCAGATCAACCTTGGTGGAGCAATGCTCGACATGAGCGGCGACCATCCCCGGCTCTCCATGAACCCGGCGACGGCGCTGATGAAGAACATCTCTATCAATCCCGCTCTGGCCAGCGCGATGGGCAGCCCGGTGGGAAATTTTCTCTTCGCTGGAGCGAGCAGCGCCGGCGGAATTCTTGACGTGACGATCAACAAATGCGATCGCCTTCCGCTCGACAACCTCATGAACTCGACCGCCAAGGAAAATGACGGCGTGATGGAAGTGGTCGTTGCCGTACAAAACGTTGATCTGGCCGGTCCGAATATCGCGGGCATGTTTGGATCGGTCAGCTCGGCGCTCCAGGCAATTGGTCCGAAGATCAACACCAATTTCGTCAAGGGCATTCGCGGGGGGATCAAGAATTACACGATCCGAATCGCGAACGGGATTACGACGCACGACATGAATCTGACTCTCACAGAGAAAGAACGGCCTCTCCACCTTGCAGGCACCATGGGATTGCAGAAACAAGATCTGCACATGGTGTTGCAGCTCCCGTGGAAACTTTTTGGGGCGAACGATCAGCTCTTTTCCAGCGTCATGCCGAACGGAATCCAACTACCCGTTGGCGGAACTGTCAGTGCGCCGGCATTCGACACGAACGCGGCGATCCAAAAGAACCTGTTCGAGAACGCTCCGGCCAGCGTTCTCAAAAACCTGCCCGGCCTGCTCGGTCAGAAAAAGAGTGGTGATCAGGACAACACCTCATCGGGCGAAACACAGCCAGCATCGCCGGACAATCCGCTCGATGCGCTGGGCGATTTGTTCAACAAGAAGAAAAAAGACAAGAAATAGGAATGGGGGCCCTTTCCATTTCTCCGAGTCCCATAAATCGGCAGATTCGTGTTCGGGACGTTGCCGCAGGTGTTTGGTTCAACTTGCTTCGCTGCAGATCCGACAGTAATAAAGAACGATGTCGATTGGCGTCCGCCATTGTAAGGCGGGCGTTCGAGATCCCTCACCCGCGATGTCCAGCGAAAACCGATTGGAAGGAGTTCTAGTGCCTCCCGAATACCGCCGCAGCAACCACTTATTCACCAGCGAGTCCGTTACCATGGGCCATCCCGATAAGGTGGCCGACCAGATCAGCGATGCGGTCCTCGACGCGATTCTCGCGCAGGACCCCAAGGCCCGCGTCGCCTGCGAAACGCTGGTGACGACCGGCCAGGTTGTTCTCGCCGGCGAAGTCACCACGACCGCCTATATCGACGCGGCCCAGGTCGCGCGCGACACGATCAAAGAGATCGGATACGTCCATCCCGACATCGGGTTTGATTACCATTCATGCGGCGTGCTTTCCGCAATCCACAGCCAGTCGCCGGACATTGCCCGCGGCGTCGATAAGGCCGAGGACAACGACAAGGAACAGGGCGCCGGAGACCAGGGCCTCATGTTCGGCTATGCCTGCGACGAGACGCCGGAACTGATGCCGCTTCCGATCCACCTCGCTCATCGGATCGTCGAGCGTCTGGCCGAGCAGCACCAGAATCGCAAATTGGGTTGGCTTCGCCCCGATGGCAAGAGCCAGGTCACGATCGAATATGTCGGCGAGCAGCCCGTCCGTGTGCATACGGTCGTTGTTTCGACCCAGCACGATGAGAGCGTCCTGGACAAAAAGAAGGACGTCATCACCGAAAAGGCAAAAAAGGACATCATTGAGCAGGTGATCCGCCCATGCATTCCGAAAAAACTTTGGGATGACCAGATCATCTTCCACATCAATCCCACCGGCAAATTCGTCGTTGGCGGCCCGCACGGGGACACCGGCCTCACCGGCCGCAAGATCATCGTAGACAGCTACGGCGGACGGGGCGCGCACGGAGGCGGCGCATTCAGCGGCAAGGACCCCTCCAAGGTCGATCGCAGCGCCTGCTACATGGGACGCTACATCGCCAAGAACATTGTTGCCGCCGGACTGGCGCCAACGCCGAGGTGCAGCTCGCCTACGCCATTGGCGTGGCCCACCCCGTGAGTGTGACCGTGAGCACTGAAAATACCGCGGTCATTCCGGAAGACCAGATCGCAGAACTGATCCGCGAGCACTTTTCGCTAACCCCACGCGGCATCATCAAGCACCTGAATCTGCTTCGTCCGATCTACAAGCAGACCGCCCGCCACGGCCATTTCGGCCGTAAGCCGGGCCCCGACGGAGCATTCTCCTGGGAGAAGACCGACAAGGCCGAGGCCCTGGCGAAAGCCGCGGGAATCCGGGTCCGCAAGGCTGGATGATCCAGTCCCGCTGAATTCGAATACGGTCAAGTTGAGGAGCGCGGTCTTACGGACCGCGCTCCTCTTTTAATTTCGTCAAATGTCCTTCCGAAAGAAATTGCTCGCCGGATCTCCGGGTTTCCAGAATCGGCGCAGGCGCGAGCCGATGCGCATGACGTTCAGCCACGACATGTTTCGGACCAGCACGAATCCGACCGCGGCGCCGCCGAGATGAGCTGCTTCGCCGCCGGAATTTTCCCCATGCCTGGCGATCACCACGATCGCCAGGCCGACGCAAATCCATGCGATCGTCCGCAATCGAAGCGTGATCGGCGGAAATACGTATCGAATGATTGCGTTGGGCGCGAAATGAGCCGCGGCGACGAGGCAGCCGAAGATGCAGGCGGACGCGCCGATGAGCTGAGTCTCGCGCGTGGTTTCAAGGATTGCCAGCCTCCATAGAAACAGATATCCGAGAACGCCGCCGAGGCCGCTCAGGAGATAAAAAGCGATGAAGGACTGACGCCGCAATCGTGCTTCGACAGGCGGTCCGAAAATCCACAGCGCCCACATGTTGAAGATCAGATGCAGGGGATCGTTGTGTAGGAATTGGCAGGTCACCCATCGCCAGATTTGAAGACGAAAGATGCCATTTTCCGCGGAAAATGCTCCGAATTCCGTGAGAATGCCGGAGGAGAGCCAATCGATCACGAAGATTGAGACGTTGATCGCAATGAGCCATTGAGTAAGGGACCACCACCGCATCGATCGCGGAAAGCTCGGGCCGCTCAAGAAAGAATCGCTGGAGCGAAGTTGGGGTTGGGGAATTGCCACGAGCGGCGCACTCTTCGATTTTGGGTCTAACGCTGGAAGGCCCAACCGTCATATTGGACGACGAAATCCCAAACTGGCTGTGGGAGGTGCTCCTTCATTTGCAGACCAATCGCGAAGGCGCAAGCGACTTCGAGACTAAAACCCATATTCCTTCCATCTTCTCGTCACCAATTCCTTCGTTGCAGCATCCATCTCCAATTCTTCGGGCCACTTCCGCACTTTTCCTTCCGCGGGCAATTTTACCGTCGCGTCGAAACCGATCTTGCTTCCCGCACCCAGATCCGGGCTGGCATGATCCAGGATATCGACCGGGCCGCGGACGATTTCGGTGTCTCGCGCCGGATCGCAATTGGCGAAGAGATGAAACAGCACATCCTGCTCGTTGTGAACGTTGACGTGCTCGTCCACCACGACGATGAACTTGGTGAACGACATCTGTCCCGCTCCCCAGATGGCGTGCATCACGCGCCGGGCCTGATATGGATATTCCTTGCGAATCTTGATGAATGCGCAGTTGTGAAAGACGCCGGTGATCGGCAGGGAATAATCGACGATGTCGGGGATGAGCATTTTCAGCAGCGGCAGGAAGACCCGCTCGGTCGCCTTGCCGAGAAAATAATCCTCCATCGGCGGCTTGCCGACGATCGTCGTCGGATAGATCGGGTTCTTGCGATGCGTGATGGCGGTGACGTGAAACGCGGGATACCGGTCGGCCAGCGAATAAAAACCCGTGTGGTCGCCGAAGGGGCCTTCCATCAGCGTTTCGTTCGGATCGACAAAGCCTTCGATGACGATCTCCGCGTTGGCGGGAACTTCCAGATCGATCGTGCGGCATTTGACCAGCGACAGGCCCGCGCCGTTGAGGAAGCCGGCGAAGAGAAGTTCTTCAACGCCCGGCGGCAGCGGGGCGGTGGCCGCGTAAGGCAGGATCGATTCGCCGCCGAGCACGATCGCCAGCGGCATCTTTTCGTTCGCGCTTTGTAGAGGCGGAAATGCCGCGCGCCGTCGTGGTGCATGTGCCAGTGCATCGCGCATTTGCGCGGGCCGAAGAGCTGCACGCGATACATGCCGATGTTTCGGTCGCCGGTCTCGGGGTTTTTCGTGTGAATGCCGGCGAAGGTGATGTAGCGCCCGGTGCCGCGTTCGGTGATCTTCGCGCACGCATCGGGATCGAAGACCTGCCCGCTGCCGAGATTTCCATCCAGCGGCCAGCATTGAATAATCGGCAGCCGTGTCAGGTCGGCTCGGTCCCCTTCGAGCACCACCTGCTGGCAAATTCCGCTTCGCACGGACTTGGGCGGATAACTTCCCATCTTGATCAGATCCGGCAGCTTCTTCATTTTCTCCATCAGCGTGGTCGGAATTTCCGGCTTCACCAATTGCTGCACGCGCTCCGCCAGCGCATCGAGATTTTCTGTCCCCAGCGCCTGGTTGATCCGCCAGTAACTGCCAAAGGTGTTGATCGCGACGGGTATGTCCGACCCTTCGACGTTTTCAAACAGCAGCGCTTTTCCGCCGAGTTTACCGGCGTCGCTCTTGTCGAGTTCATTGTGACCGTGGGGAGCCGGCGATTTGCTCATTCGATCGGCAATTTCGGCGATCTCCAGAACAGGATTGACGCGCAGCTTTGACGCGATGGAGTTCGCCTGCCCCATCGAGCGTTGCAATAAAATCGGAAAGCGTTTCCGTCGCCATGTCCGCCATCGTAAGAGCGGGCCGGCACTGGAACAAATCGCATGTTGTGCTGGCGATGCTCATGGGTGCGTGACAGATTCGGCGGTCGGAAAAATCTCCCCCTCTCCCGGTGTTCCCCGGTACTCCGGGAGAGGGCGCGGGTGAGGGTCCTTAACGCGCGATACGGATGACCCTCACCCCAACCCTCTCCAGAGTACCCCAGAGTACTGGGAGAGGGGGAAGAAACTCTGTCGCCGATTCTGTCGCGCTCCAACGCTCATGATTTCCTCGGAGCAGGCGACAACGGGACCGTAAGCTGAAGTTAATGGGTGTAAGAGGTGTAAGAGGAAAAATGATTTCATTCGCCTGGGCCGGCCGCTCCAACTTCCGGCAGTTTCAAAATCTTAGTGTCGTGCTGGCGATTTTCATCACCACTTCAACGGCCAGCGCTCTTGAAAGCACCAACGAGGCCGCGATCCGTGAAAACGTTGCGGAGATGATTGCCGAAGCCGATGCCGGGAAGGATGCGGGGGCCTATGTCACGATGACGGCCGATTTGGGGATCGACGCTGCCATCGAATGTGCACGCCACATCGATGAAGCACACCCTCATCGCAACAGTGCGCTGCTTGAGGTCATTTCCCTGGCCGCCCAGAGCCGGCGATCGAACCGAGAAGTGCTCAAGCTTTACGATCCGTCGGCCTACCGGTTCTATTACACGCCCGCGGGAATCGCCGACCAGCAACTCATCGGGAAATCGCTCTCGCTGACCACCTGGCCGTCAAAGCTTCCCGAGGCGATGGTTCGCGCCGCTCCGTTGCCAACCATGAAGTGGATGCGCGAGCAGGGAACTTCTCAGCATCCGCAAATCGGCCCGTTGATTCTCATCTGGCAGACCTGGGGGTTCTGGGCGCGCGTTGGCCATGAGCGGCAATATCTGCGCGAGCTCGGTGACATTGTCAGCCAACTGGCCACCAATCAGGCAATTCTGGCCAATCCCGAAGCCGTCGCGGCGCTGGCGCGGTTTGCGGGGGAAGTGGGGGCGGGTGGCGCATCGGATTTCCTGATTGCAACCCTCGGGCATGGCGCTCCTTCGGCGCGAGCGGAGGCGGCGGTCGCATGCGGACGATTGCCTTCGGACGCTACCGCCAGCGCGATCATCTTCGCCGCTCGGCATGAAGAGGACGGGTTGGTCCAGCAGAAGATCGCCATCGCGGCTGAATCGTGGCTCGATCGGCAGGATGTCGGGGCGGCGATTCTTGATCTGTTCAACCGGAGTCGTTCCGCGGCAGCTCGGCGTGAAATTCTGTTCACTGCATCCAGGGCCACCTGGTCCAGTCGCGGCGACCTGTTGCTTCGGGCTTTCGACGTGCCGGACGATGGCGTTCTCGGCGCGGCCTTCGTCGCGATGTCGGTCAAGGGAGAGCCGCGGGCGACTGAACGAACGCTGGAGATCGCCAGGCGGACGCAGGACGCGGAGCCTCCGTTGATCGATACCCTCGGCGAATCGCGCGATCCGCGCGCGGTCCCTTACCTGATCCGCTGGCTGGGCAAGGAGCAGAATCCCGTCGTCCGCGTCAAATTGCTGCTCGCGCTGGAAAAGACGTCAACGCATGAAGCCGATCCGCTGTTGCTGCAGCTTCTGAATAACGACTCCAGCGCCATGGTCGTCGAGCAAACGATGGGGGTTATCGCCCGAAGAAAGATCACGGGTGGCGAACAAACCTTGATCGCGATGTCCATCGATGCGACCGCGCCCATGCAGTTGCGCATCCAGGCGATCTGGGCGATGGGCCATTTCGATACGCCGGCCATCCGTCAGACATTGGAAAATCTGGATCGCGAGCCGGAGAAATATTTCAAGTCGCCGATCGATGAGAAGGGGAAGCCGGCCTATTCAGAATCGATCGACATGGCGCGCCTGATCGTCGCGCTCGGCAAAATCCAATTGCACGAACCCGATGGGGACGCGAGCCTCCAGGCTGCGTATGACCGGGGAACCGCCGTCGCGCAGATGACCGCGCTCATCATGCTCGCGCAGACCGGCCACGATCATCCGGTTATCGGCCAGGCCCTGGCCACCACGGATACGGCGATCCTTTTCGGGGCGACGTGCGCCGCAGCGGCCGCGAATCCGCGGAAGTATCACGATGTCCTGGTCGCGCTTCGAAACGCGCCATTTGTCGATGCACTACTGAACTCCGGCCTCGATTCCGCGAATCTGCGGCCGACGCTGGATGCCGCCATCGCCGCGGGAGAGAAACCGTGACGATCAAGCTCAACAGCATCGCGCGGACGATCGCGATCACAGCGCTGGCGGTCGTCACATCGCTTACCCCAGCGCTTCGCGCCCACGAATCGCCCATCGATCACGTCGATCGGATCCTGCAGATTTACATTGAGGCGGGCCGAATTCACGTCATCTATCGTTTTCGTTGCGAAGAACGCCAGGTGATGCTCCAACTCAATCAGATGGACAGGAATCGAGACGGAAAAATCAGCGATGAAGAACGTGACGCCTGGTTCGGTGCAGTGGCAGACCGGTTAGCGAAGCAACTTCATATCGAGTTGGATGGACGCGACCTCTCGTTAACTTGCGATGGCCCGGTAAAACTTGCGCCGGACTTGAGCCAGACCTATGAACTGAGCGCTGCCGTCGGCGATCTGACGACCGGTTCACACCATGGGAAATTCAGTGACGACTACTCCCGCATCCACCCCGGTCCGTATCGTTGGCGGCCACGCCAGATCAATCGCAACGGCATTGATGTTGAAGCCGTCGCCGCCCCCGGCCTCGAGGTCATCGGTCCCCATCCGGCGATGATCATCGTCAACCTCGACGTCACCGTTGGGCTGATTCCGACGTCAGTGCCCACAACGACGAAGTGAACTCCCAACGCTACCCCAGCACGCGGGGTCCTGTGGAATCGGATCCGGGTCCACAGGACCCGGCGTGAAAAGTAAACCTTACTTCTCTTCGAGTTCATCCGCCGGCGAGCTGTTCTTCTTATGCTCGCCCAATCCACTGTCACTCAGCGGATCGACAAATCGCATATGACCCCATAGCGCCGGCTCAAGGCGTGCTTCGGTCGGCTCATCGGCAACGCCCACCGCGGTGGAATTGGCCCAGTATTGCCGGCCGCTCGTGGAATCGCCGTCGCGCGTGGAGAGGACGCCCCAATCCATCTTGAGTTGCATCCCCTCCGTCACGGTGATACCGAGGTCGGCCAGGGGAATCGTGAGATCGAAGCGAAACGACCCATCCAGGATTCTTGAAGTGACCAACGCGTCCTGCACCAGTGTGACCTGATCGAAATGCGTCGTTCCACCGGCGGGCGTGCTGGTTTGCCACGCCTGCTCTGCGGAAGCGCCGGGAGAAACCGCACGATAGAGCACAACGACCGGCTTGCCCCGGACCATCGTGACGAGAAGGCGAAGATCGCCGGCGGCTGGTTCGGAGCGATCCGAATTCGCTTTGGGATCTGTCCCGAGCATGAAATCGACGGCCGCCCCGGTCTTGAAGTAACGGTGAAAATCGTCGCCGCCGTTCTTGAACAGCCCGCCGCCGCGCCAGGAGAGATACAGATAACGTTCGTCGTGAGCCGTGCGAAACGTTGCAAGATCTTCGATCGAGGCGGGTTGTCCCCAGAGTGTTTCATCGATCGCGCCGGGCGTTTTTGTGATCACTTTCGGGCATGCGATCAGGGCGCTCTGGCGAAAATCTGGGTCTTGACTCGGGCGGCGTGCCACGCCCGCACTTTCGCGTGGACGTCCTGAGTTACGTCGATCGTCCCGTTGATGCGGTGGAAATTCTCCAGACCGTCCACTTCGATGAGGCTGATGTGATTGCCGCCGGCGACCAGATAAAAATGGTTGTCCCCTTCGGATTTGCAGAAGTAAGCGTGGAAATGCTCCTGCCCGAGGGTAAGCCGATCGAGGCTCGTTCCCCGCGCGTGTTCCTCGGGCCAGCCAGTCGCGCGAGCATCGCGCATGTGCAGGGTGATGTGCCCGGCGAGAAATCCGTCGGCGGTCCAGATGCTGAGTTGTCCGTCGTTTCCGTTGATGACGATGAATTCGCCCAGGTCACCGCTCGCGGTTGCGTGGCCGCAGATGCCGAATTGCAATTGCTCCACGCCGGGTATCCACGGCGGCACAAAAAGCCCGTCCATGCCGAGGTGAGCGCGATAGCTCCAGATGCGTTGGCCGGCGCTGTCAACCACCTCGTTGACACCGGGATCCTGCGCCGAACCGCGCTCGCCGAATCGAAACCAGTTGCCGTTATCGAGATGATAGAGCGCGGCAAAACCAGCGTCTTTGCAGGCATATTGCGGCGTGCCGTCGGGGAGATACTTTTCGACCTCGTATCGGCTCTGTCCTGCCGTCACGGACAAATCGCCCTGGAAAAGTCCAAGCGGCCCCCGCGCATCGGTATGCGGTAAGAATTGCACTTCGTCGAGTTGAACGACGCCATCGCCGTTGCGGTCGCACCAGATGAAATCGAAATCTCCCAGCGGCTTTCCGCCGAGGGCGTCGAGGAATTCCGGGCGCTTCAAATAGATAAAACTTTTTGCGGCTCCCATGGCCGCCGCCAGGTGCGTCGTCATCGTCTTTTCGTCATAGACCAGGACGGCGCCGATCGGCTGGGTCGGTGTGGTGCCCGGCGGCATGGAAACCATGTATCGGTGGCCATGCGTCACCACCGGCCCCATGTCCCGCCGAAAGCTTCCGTCGGACCAAATGCTGGCCTCTTCCGCTTTCAGCGACATGAGCGCTTTGATCCGACTGGTTCCCTTATCCCAGTCGAGGTCGAACAGCATGTCCTTGAAATAGAGTCGGCGTCGGTCGTAGGGGTCGAGCACTCCTCCGCCGCCGTAGTTGGTGTTACCGAGAAATTCGCGAACGAAAGCGCCGTCAAGTTTGAACTGCATGAAGCGGCGCGGGTTTTCCTGTGGATAGGTCATCCAGACACTGCCGGCCTTATCGACGGAAATCGAGCTGACGTTTCCCAGGCTCGTCGGATCGTACGGCCCGGCCACGCGCGGCACAGGATTGCCGATCAGATGCAAGAATTTTCCGGCCGCATCGTAAACACGCACCACGCGTTCTGTTTTGCCGTGATCGTAGACAAGTAACTGACCGTTCTGTGAAAACGCGAGGAGCCGTGGATTTTCCAGCCCTTCGGGAATGAAGTCGGTCGTGGCTTTCATCGCCTCGTCGAAGCGAACGATCTTCTTGCCGGAGATCGCATACAGGCGATGGTCCGGGCCAAAAGTAATGTCTCCGTCGCCGGCATAGGGGAGTTCGCTCTCCAGCTTGCCGGTTTCGGCGTTGTGAATTTCCAGCCGTTGCGTAAAGAGCGGATCGGAAGGGGGTTCGCCGCCAAGATATCGAAGGGCGATGACTCCGTAGATGTGGCAGCGTTTAGGGTCGATGGTGCGTCCGCCGCGATCGATTCGAACGCCCGCGGGATAGCCGTTCTTTTCGCTCCAGGGTTTGATGACGCGAAGGCGGACGGCGCGCGTCTCATACTCGTCGCCGAAATCGGCCAGGCCGTCCATGTATCGCGCACGGGCGGTATTCGTGATGTCAGGTTCGTAGTAGTTTCGAAGTTCCTGCTTGTAGGTCGCGACCTTCTTCCATCCGGTTGCGGACTCGATATTGATCTTCGAATCCGTACCGGTGTAAACTTCGATCTCCGTCTCCGCCCCGTCGATTTCCTTGATCGATAATCCCCGCAACTTTTGCGGAGTCGGCCATTGCATCGCATAGATCGCCGGCGCGTTGGGGCTGAGTACGGCTGTTCGTTTTGCGTCCCATTCTCCGGTTTTGGGGTCGAATGCTCCGCTGTTGGTGGCGACTGTCGCGCCGTCGGCAGCTTCGAAGCGCCGCTGCAGAATTCGCATGCCGTCGATGCTGCCTTTCCACTTGTCGGCTGCGCCAGGAATTCCGGTGTCAGCTGCGGCGTGTTCGCCGAGGCCAGCGTCATCATGTTCTTTGGAATCGGCCTCAAGCTGATCCGAGAGCGCGTCGCCGGCCGCCGCAAAGCGAAGCCGGATTGCCCGGGTCATGGTATTGGCGGGAGCCGCCAGGCAGTTCCAGGGGCCGATTGAAGCAGTCTTTAGCTCCACCCAGTCGGAGTCGCGCTTTACACGCGGAGGATAAGGCGCATCGGCCTTCAGAAGGCCGACCGAAAATTGATGATCACCCGCTTCCGGAGCCGGAAAAATCAGACTTCCCACGGGAACCGGCCGGTTGAAGGAAAGAAGGATGTACTGTCGCCGTTCGACGCCATCCTCGGTTTCGAGCGAGAGCATGCAGCGATCGTCGCTGGCGATGTATCCGCCGAGGCGAAACAGGCTCATGAAATCGCGCTGCGGCAGGAGCGGAATATTGCGGTTATCGGTGCGGGGTATCTTGGCGCGAAGCTTCGGCAGGCAGTTGTCGATATCGACAAGTCCGGTATGGGCGGCATTTTCGAAATATGGCGGCGCACCATGGAATGCCGCATAGATCTTCCCGTCCTGAGCCGCCATTCCGGCAAGTTGCCCCTTCCGCTCCGGCGATGGACTGATCGTAAATAGCGGCCTGCGCTCGTGTTTCTCGGCGTCCAATCGAGTGACGGCGTCGTCCCATCGGATAAACAGCGTTTTGCCGTCGGTGAAAAGGGCGCTGGCTCCGTCGCCTTGTCCCCATAGTTTTGCGCCGTCGAGATCCGCCTCCAGCAGGGCATGGCCCCCTTCGGTGCCGCCGGCCGCCATATAGACTTTGTCGCCGACGGCGCAGATCGCCGACAGATCCGCATGATTGGCGAGGAAGCCGTCGCGCGGGCCGCGCGGCCATGGCGTGCTTTGCGGAGAGTGCGATTCCACGTTGGGATATGCCGTGAATTCGTAGCGAAGGTGCAGCGGCGGCGCATCAGATCGCGCGCCAGTGATAAATACCCGGCGGCGCCAGCAGCCCGTCTTCATCCGTCAGGTCCCAATAGGCGACATGCTTGCCCGCCTTTCTTTCCTCCTGCGCGAACAGGTTACGAATGCGATGGCCTTTGTCATCGTCAACCACCATGGCCATTTCGCAGTCCTGCGGAACTTCGTATTCGATTGTGATCGGCGGATGTTCTTCGCGCGATGGAGGCGGGGGAACCGGTTGATCCTTGAGATCGGTCCACACGCTGAATTCGCTGACGCTCACGATCTGCGAGCCCTTCGGCCGGGGCTCTTCGATTTCCAGCTTGATTGCACGGGTTAAGTTCCCGCGCAACGCGATGAGGATCGATTCTTGACCGTCCCCCGCGGGTTCGCGGCCCAACTCGGTGAAGGGAAGATTTTTCCATCGATCCTCGTTGGCAAGCGCCGGATTCTCAGTTGAGCTGCCCGTGAAGGCGAGCAGCTTGAAAACGCCGACGTTTCCCTGCAGGCGCACCAGCGCCGGAGATTGCGCAGTCGGCCAATTCAGAATCAGCCAGGAGGGTTCAATGTCGGTAATTGGATGGCGTTCGACCTTTTTTTCGCGGTCCATCCCGGCGTTTTGCCAGGCGCCGCCGCTCACGATATTCGCTGGTGGACTTCCCAGCGGCGCCTGTTCGCCCTGCGCCAGAGCATATGGCGTGATGTTGTGAAGCCGTCGCTCGTCAAAGTGCCATCGTCGCAACGTCGGCGGCGCGCCCGCTTTCGTGACTGTACAGAGCAGGGCGCGTGGAGACGATCCGGGAGAGAAGATGCAATCGAAGCGTCCGTGGTTCCCGGTCGTCGCGACCGCATCCCAGTCGGCGGGTTTGTTCGGGTCACCGGGGTAAAGGGCGTTAGCCTTCAGAACCCCAACGGTCACCGCGGCGCCTTCGACGGAATCGAATTCAATCGTTGCGCTGCCGATCTGATGCGGCGTTTTGAAGGCGAGTCGAAACGAGGTGGAAATGATCGTCTGGCTGCCGCCGGCAATATCGGGGCGGTTCGTCGCTGGCCATTTTGCGCCAGGACCAACGCTTGAGAGCAATTCGCTCAGTTGCGATTGATTAAGGGGGAAACTGGTTCCGTTTGACCATGTGGCCGAATTCGCCGGGTCGATGTCAGCCGCGACAATTGGAGAAGACTGCGGTTCTGCCGCGAACGCTGGCAAGTATCCGTAAACTAGCGCGGTGATCGCGATCGCCCATGCCACGCTGGATATGAAATCACTTTTTGCTCGACGCCAGGAAAACGTCATTAGATTTTGGTCTCCCTCGATTGATCGTTCAGCGGGTGCATGGAAGCAATAGAGAATCGTACAGGAATCGTTGCAGGGCCTTTCACCGATCTTCGAACCTTAATTTTCCCCAGGTTTTCGCCCTGAAGGCGTTGAACGACTGCTCGCGAAGATTCGCAATTTCCGTCAACTGGCCCATGCAGGTACGCCCCGCGCCATCGCTCCAGTGAACGATCAAATTGGCCGGCCAGATATTGCCCGGTCGCGGGGCGGCTGCGTGCAGCAGGGAAAAATCGATTGCATACTCCATCGTATAGCCGAGCCCGTCTGAGTCGGCGTGAAACGCGCCTTCCCATCCTTCCGGGTTCAGCACCTGGCCGTGACAATCCATGCCATATTGCATGACCAACTCTGCCCGACCCAGACGTTTGGAATACCACATTCCCATGTGGGAAATTTGATCACTGAGATCCCTGAGGCGCGCGTTACCGGCAGCGGGGTCGCGCGGTCGGACCGCATCCAGCGGCCAACTGAATGAGCCGCCGGCGGCCATGCGAAGCACGATCGCGCCGCCGGTCCAGAAGTAGTCCGGCTCTTGGTCGTAATCCACCATGCTGGCCATCGGCGCGGGGTCGCCGACGTGGGCGGCAACATAGAGACGGCGATCGTCGCAGGCGATCATCCCCTGAATGTAATATTGCGCCATCCGGATCGGTGCAGCGGCTCGTAAAGGCATTGCCCAGGTCCCAATCGCTTAAGTCTGCATCGATATGCGGGGCCTTTGTAAGCCGCACGACGCGCATCGTTTCAACTTGCGGACGATTGGCGAGCGTCAAAGGATGCTGTCGCCGCTGAGAAAGAGGAAAGCTGCGAAGAAAACGCTGCGGCGCGAAATTGAGCGGTTCTTTGTTCAAAGCGAAGGCCAACGCCTGACCGGACGTGAGTCGATCGATCCCCAGTTCCTGCCCGGTCGCGTCTTTGATTCCTGCGTCAACCTTCCCCTCATAGACCTGCACCTGCGTTGCTCCTTTGGATCGGACTTCAACGCCGAATTCCGTACCCAGGTCCCTGATTCGCGCTCGCGATGTATCCACAACAAATCCGATCGCGGAGTGGGGCACCTTCGCCGTGAGACGACCGGTATGGAGAAAAGCCCGCTGACCGTCGATCAATTCGAGCTTGGCGGGAGATTCGAGGAGCAATCGGACGCCGCTGTCGTAGGCGAGCTCAATGACACCCTGCGGCAGATCGACCACTCCGGCCCGCAGGACCCTGCCGGTCTGGAATCCGTTCGCTTGTTCGTCTGAAAGCCCCGCGGCGTGCTCCACGGTAACGCTGCCGGTCGGCGCAGGCGCGAGCGATTTTAACGCTGTCGGGAGGGACGAAGGTTTGCCTTGGTGGCGTCGGAGAATCACAGTTCCCGCCAGAGCGACGAAGGCGATCGCAGCGGCCGTTGCCATGAGCTTAAGCGTCGTCGTATGCCACCACACTTCAGAGCCGCGACCGTGAGGGAGCGGTGTTTGTGGTTCCACGCACACCGCTCCCTCAGGGCTTGAGTTTCCACACGTTTGTCGTTCGGAGATTGTGCGTAGCGAGCCGCGACCGTCAGGGAGCGAGGAATTCCAAAAACTTCGGCTTTCCGTGGTGTGCGAACCCATCGCTCCCTCACGGTCGCGGCTCGCTAACGTTTCGTCGTTGCGGACGTCGCCGGCATGCTGAGATCGTGGCGTAATTACCACCGGATCCGTCGACGATGAACCATGACCGGCTTCCCAGCAGAGCCGGGCGTGCAGGTCCACGCGGGCGAGGAAAAGACTCTGCCGTGCTTCGTCGCCGCGAAGTAAATGTTCCAGTTGCTCCGATTCGGCTTCGGTCAACGTGCCGTCGCAATAGGCCTGGGTCAGCACCGTCATTCTCCCGGGATCCGGGGAAATGGATGTTTCGTCGCTCACGGCTTCACCCCCAGCCCCAGCGTTCGATCGACGCAGTCGAACAGCAGATCGCGAATCCGTTGCATCGCCTTATAGAGTGCTTCCGCGGTCTGTCCACGGCTCTGAGCGATCGTCTTCATCGGCTGGCCCCGGGCATAGCAGAGATCAACGAGTTCTTTTTGTTTCGGGCTCAGCCGTTCCAGGCAGTCGGTCAATGCGTCCTGGCGTTCGGAAAGGAGGTCCTGGTGCTTCAGACGGGTATCGGTCAGCTCGCCGATCAGCTCGTCGCTCAAGGATTTTGGGCGATTCTGCTGTCGCCGGAAGAAGTTGCGGATTTCATTTTGTGCCACGGCAAACGCCCAGGGCAAAAACTCGCGATTGGTGTCGAATCGCTCCCAGATCCGCCATAGGGTGAGGCTGGTCTGCTGGAAAAGTTCGTCCGCGTCGGCGCGATGCGGCACGATACTGACGACGTACCGATACAAATTCGCCTGATTGCGGACGAACAACTCCGCGAAACGGTCATGTTGCAGTGGATCCAAACCTGGCTCCGATGGCGCTCTCCCGCAGTGTATTGTCGCCAGACCTGTATACCTGACCTGCCGCCTGAAATTTTCGGTCAATCGAACTTGCTGCCCGAAAATTTGTCAGGTCCGGGGAAGGTGCTACAAGTTGCAGGTGGCGGGGCTGTCAAAGCACCCGAAAGCGATTCCATTGATCCCTGCGTCTCAAAGGAAGTTAAATGAAGCTGATCACCCGCGCTGCCGTGTTACTGCTTGCCTTGTTATGCTGCCCGGCCTTCGCCACTGAAACCGAAAACCTCGGCCTTCGAATTCTCCCGGCCCCGGGCAAAGTGACGATCGACGGCGATTTCAAGGACTGGGATCTTTCCGGCGGAGTGTTCGTCTGCTCCGATGCGGAGAACCTCCGCGAGCGCATCGGCTGCTGGTTCCATGCCATGTGGGATAAGGACAATCTCTATGTCCTGGCGCGCTTTATCGATGATACGCCGCTCAACAATCCGGGCCGGGTGTCAGGCGACCAGGGTTTCGCCGGCGATTGCCTGCAATTCCGTACGATCTGCTATGCCGATACGGTCATGTTCCAAAGGCCGGAATCCGAAAAGCAAAAGACTGTGCACGTCACCGCCTGGCGCGATCGCGATGAAGCCGACGTGATCAAATTCGAATACGGAATCAATTTCGACCAGGGTGTTCTGAAAGACGCCAAAGAAAAGGGCGCGAAACAGGCCTTTCATAAGAATTCGGACGGCAAGGGATATGTTCAGGAACTCTCGATTCCCTGGGCGCTTCTGGCCCGGCCGGGCTGGACGCCAATGGCGGGAAAGAAAATCGTCATCACCGTGGAGCCCAATTTCGGCACCGAGACGAAATTTCGCATCTCGCTCAAGGATCTGTTTCGGCCGGGCGTGGTTCCCGATCGCGTTTTTACGTTCATGTCGAGCCCGTGCTGGGCAGAAGCGACGCTGGAACCCAAAGGCGACGTTAATCCGCAGCCGCTCCGGCTCTCCGATGGGCGCCTGTTCAAGATTTCGATGCAGGATGCTGTCCCAGTAGTCGATTGGTCTGGTCTCTATCAGGAAAAGAAGCTGGCCGGTTTCGCGCCGATCCACTTCACGATGCCGGAAGATGGGTACGTCTCGCTGAACATCAAAAACTCTGACGGCAAAGTCGTTCGTCAGCTTCTGACGGCCAACTTTTTCGGTAAGGGGGATCACGAGGTGAAGTGGGACGGGCTGACGACAACGAACTATCGCCAGCCCGGAGAAATCGTTCCTGCCGGCGAGTACACCTGGGAAGCGATCTGGCACAAGGGCCTGGGGTTGCGACTGGTCGGTTGGGCGTGTAACGCCGGACAGACGCCGTTTGATTCTCCCGGCGGCAATTGGGGCGGCGATATGGGATCGCCATGCACCGCGACCAGTCTCGGCGATTCCATGATCCTCGGATGGGGCGCATCGGAAGCCGGCCGTGCCGTGGTCTGTACCGATCTGGATGGCAAAACCAAATGGCGTCACAAGCGCGGCGGTTTCGGAGGCGCGGCGCTCGTCGCCGCCGATGACGGAGTCGTATTCGTTTACGATCAGGGACAGGGAAACATCCTGTACCGGCTCAGCGCCGACAAAGGGGAATATAAGGCATGGGAGGGCAGCCATGACTCCGAAACCGAGATCGGCAGCTACCTGCCCGACATCAAGAACGCGAAGCTGAGCGGCATGGATGCGCATGCCGGCAAGCTTTATCTCTCCTTCGGGGGGCGTTCGGGTTTCGGACAAAGGCAGAATTCGGCCGACACGTTCGCCGTCGCGGACGCGAAAACCGGAAAACTGCTGAGCACTGTGAAAATCAAGGATCCGGGCCAGGTGGCGGTGGCCTCCGACTATCAGGTCTATGTCACCTCCGAGGGGAGCAAGATTGTTCTGATCAATCCGACGGCCGGAAGCCAGAAAGTCGTGCTGGAGGTCGCTGCGGCGCACGGGCTGGCTGTCGATCAGGCCGGCAACATCTACGTCGGCACGAGCGATCCGGACAATCAGGTCAAAGTGTTCGATCCGCAGGGAAAGCAAATTCGATCAATCGGCAAACAAGGTGGGCGGCAACTTCTCGGCCTGTGGCAGCCAGATGGGATGCGGTTCATCGAGGGGATTCGGATCGATCCGAAGGGCAATCTCTGGGTGATGGAGAATGACTCCGCTCCACGCCGCATCTCCGTCTGGAACACCGCCGACGGTAAATTCGTCAGGGAATTATTCGGCCCAACTGATTACGGCGCCGGCGGGGCGCGATCTGCCCGGCCGATCCGCTGGTCATGTTCGGCCACGGCTGCGAATGGAAGCTGGATAAGACAACGGGACTCGCGTCATGCGTTGCGGTCGTTGATCGCGACCATATCAGCAACGCCCGCTTCGGATTTGGACCCGGCGACTCGATTTATCTGGCCGTTTCCCAGGACGTCTTCGCCCGCACGGCGACCAAAATCTATCAGCGTCTTGCGCCCGGCGAATGGAAACTCCGCACGAAGCTGATGCCCGTGAACCAGGATGGGAAACCGGTTGACCGGATCGAGTCGGGTAAAGATCACCAGACCGGCATCGCCGTCTGGGCCGACGCCAACGACGACCAGCAGATGCAGCCGGACGAGATTCACAGTTACAAGATGGACCTGGGAGCCTGGATCAACGGATGGTACCTCCCGATGACCCAGAGCCTCATCCACTATGGCACGCGCTATCGTCTGGCTCCAACGGGATGGACCGCCTGCGGGGCGCCGATTTACGACCCGTCAACCGCCAGGAAAATCGCAGCGCCGGAAGATGTCGAAAAAGATCACGGCGCTCGCGGCGGCATGGGCGCGCAGCTTGGCTGCGGCACCGAAGGCGGGAAGCTCATGCTCTACAACGATAATTACGGAGCTGTTCATAGCGATTTCGAATGTTTTGATATCGAAACCGGAAAGCTGAAGTGGACCTATCCGAGCAATTTCACCGGCGTTCATGGCGGGCATCTCGCGCCGCCGCCGCAGGTGGGACTCATCCGTGGCGCCTATGACATTGTCGGTTCCGTGAAGCTCCCCGACCCCGTCGGCGACGTCTTCGTGATTGCTACTGACAAAGGGGAATGGCACATCCTGAGCGGCGAGGGCTTTTATCTATCCTCATTATTTCAGGCCGACCCTCTGAAAATCCAATGGCCGAATCCTGCGATCCCCGGGGCGATCATGGACAATGTGCCGCCGGGCATGGGGGCGGAGGATTTTGGCGGCTCCATCTGCGCGACAAAGGATGGCCAGCTCTACATTCAGGCCGGGAAGACTGCGTTCATCGACATGAAAGTGTTCGGCCGGAAACCGTGAAGAAGCTCGGCAGCGGCCCAGTTCGCGTGCGCGACGGCGATCTCGCGCTCGCGCAGAAGTTCCGCAATGCGCTGTCGCAACTCGAAGCCGGCGAAAAACTCCTCGCCGTGCCGAATAAAACGATCGTGTTTTCCGGTGATCCGTCCAGGGATTGTGGGAGCGGGGGCACGGTCACTTTCACGAAGAATGCAGCGAAAGTCTCCGCGTCGATCGCGCGCGACGATGCGAATCTTTATCTCGCCTGGACGGTTGATGATGCGACGCCATGGCTCAACGGCGCTACCGATCCGGTCAGCATGTACGCCAAAGGTGATACCGTCGATTTTCAGCTCGCCACGGATCCTCATGCCGATCCGAAGCGAACGGAAGCCGCGCCCGGCGACCTGCGACTGTCGATCGGGAATTTCCAGGGCAAGCCGACCGCGGTTCTCTATCGGCCGGTTTCAAGCGAGAAACATCCCCGCACGTTTTACTCCGGCACCGCAAAGGAGGGATGGGAAGTGCAGAGCGTCGAAACACTCGATCTGCCGATCAAGGTCGCGATCGACGCGCCCAGCCGCCGTTACACCGTCGAAGTGAGTGTTCCTCTCGTTCAACTTCACTTGAAGCTGGCTCCCAAGCTGACGTTGCAAGGAGACTTCGGCGTGACCTTCGGCGGATCCGTCGGCGATAAGACCATGATGCGCAGTTACTGGAGCAATCAGGCCACAGACTTCGTTGCCGACGAGGTGTGGGAGCTGAAACTCGCTCCCAATAACTGGGGCAAGTTTGTGTTCGAATAACGATCGTGGCACGGGCGTCTCGCCCGTGTCCCTGTGGTAAGAACATGGACGGGACGCCCATGCCACAACAAATGACCGGATTCTGAAACTGCTTTTTCGCGATGAAGCCCCACAACCCATTGGCGGATCAACTTGCAACGAAGTCCCCCGGTACTCATTAACGTGATTCCAGGTCCTATATACTTTCGCGTGCGCAGGACAGTCGCGACACCACTGTGGGTCTGTGTCCTTCTCTCGATCTACTTTCCGTCGCTCACGTTGGCTCACAATACCTCCGTCACCCACATCGAGATGAAGGTGGATGGAGCAAATTTGACTGTGTCACTTGGCCTGAACCAGTCGGACTTGCTCGAGCATGCCCTTCAAGTGGAACACAGTTCTGGTCATTTCGCCGATCGCAGGGATCTCGAGGACGCCGCCCCGGCCATTTTGAAATACGTGAGCGATGGATTGCTCGTCACCGCCGATGGGAAACCGTTGTCGGCTCCGACCGCAATCGACTGGCCGCCACAACACGCGGAGCTGACGCACATCGACGCCGGCGGGCTCGAAGTGCCGAGCGCGATTCCGATGACGCTTCGTTATGCGCTGCCGGGCGGAGCGAAGCACATCGAGCTGACGCCGCGGTTGTTCTCCGCGCCCAACTTCGCCGCAATTTTCGACGTGAGCGTCTATCCCCCCGGGGGCGCTGAAGCCGATCGCGACCGTCATCGATAGGCACCAGCCCGTCGCGTTCGATCTGAAAGCCAGGGAAACCGACGGAAACAGTGCGGGACAAATCGAGTCGGCGGCGCAGCCCGGATTCCTCGCAACGCTCGAGCAGTTCCTCGGAATGGGATTCCGCCACATCATTCCTGATGGTTTGGACCACATACTCTTCGTCCTGGGCCTCTATTTCCTGAGCCCGAAGATTTCGGACCTGTTCTGGCAGGTTACGGCATTTACCATCGCCCATTCGATCACACTGGCCCTGGCGGCGTTCCATATTTTCAGCCTGCCGGGGAGGATCGTTGAGCCGCTGATTGCGCTCTCGATCACCGCGGTCGCGGTTGAAAATCTTTTCAGCCATCGAGTAAGTCCCTGGCGATGGGTGCTGGTCTTCTGCTTCGGCCTGATTCATGGAATGGGTTTCGCCGACATATTGCGCGAAACCCATCTGCCGGCCGGGGAAGCATTGACGGCGCTCTTCAGCTTTAATGTCGGCGTGGAGGTGGCGCAGATTTCGATTCTCCTGGCGGCGATGCTGCTGACGGGCTGGTGGCAGAAGCGCGCCTGGTATTTCCAGTACATCGCCGCGCCCGCCTCGGTGTTGATCGCCTGCACGGGGGCGTTCTGGGCGGTGCAGCGTATTTTTTTTGTCGCGGGCTGAGGCGAGCCCAGGCGGTTCGATTTCAACCTTGGGTGATCGAATCTGTATGTGTCTCCGTTCGGTGAAGTATCGGAGAGGGCCACTTTCGGAAGGATTGCAATGGTTGTCGCGACGGAGGATTCGGTCGATATCTCGTTGATTCAGGCCGCACAGCAGGCGCGCGACCGCACGCTTGCCGAGCTCCGCAAAGTCATCGTCGGACAGCAGGACCTGATCGACGAGGTGCTCATCGCGATGTTCGCCGGTGGACATGTGCTTCTGGTTGGCGTGCCGGGACTGGCCAAGACGCTGCTGGTCAGCACGCTCGCCAAGTCGCTTTCGATCAATTTCAAGCGGATCCAGTTCACGCCGGACATGATGCCGTCCGACATCACCGGCACCGAGATCCTCGAAGAGGACCACGTCACCGGGAAGCGCCAGTTCGTTTTCATGCAGGGGCCGCTCTTCACCAACATGCTTCTGGCCGACGAGATCAATCGCACGCCGCCCAAAACCCAGGCCGCTCTGCTGGAGGCGATGCAGGAAAAAAGCGTGACGGTAGGTAAGAAGACCTACAAGCTTGAAGAGCCGTTCATGGTGATGGCCACTCAGAATCCGATCGAGCAGGAAGGGACCTATCCACTCCCCGAAGCGCAGCTCGACCGATTCATGCTGCTGGTTCGCGTCGATTACCCCAGCGCTGATGAGTTGAAGGAAATCATTCGCGCGACGACGGCCGGCGGCTTCAAGACGCCGGAGCCGGTCCTCGACGCGGAAACGGTTCTTCAGATCCGCAAGACCGTCCGCATGATTCCGATCAGCGACCACGTTTTGAACTACATCGTCAAGCTGGTCGTCGCGACGCATCCGGACGATGCCAATGCGCCTGACTTTACGAAGAAGTATTTATCCTGGGCGCCGGTCCCCGGGCGGGCCAGTGCATGAGCCTGTGCGCCAAATCGCGGGCGCTGCTCCGCGGGAATCTTCAGGCCACCATCGAGGATGTGAAGGCCGTCGCTCATCCGGTGCTTCGCCATCGAATCCTGACGAATTTCACGGCGCAGGCGGAAGGAATCGATTCCGACGACATCATCGACAAACTGCTGGCCGCAGTTCCGAGCAAAGCCTGATCGGCGTCAGACGCGAATGGTCAAGTTTCCGAACAAATTTCTCGACGCGAAGATCCTTCGTTCGATCAGCGACGCCGAGCTTCGCGCCCGGCTCCTGGTCGAGGGAATGTACGCATCGCGCCATCGCTGCCCGTATTACGGGTACAGCGTCGAGTTCGTCGACCATCGCGAATACACGACCGGCGACGAGCCACGCACCATCGACTGGAAAATGTACGCCCGGACCGACCGCTACTACGTGAAGCGGTTTGAGATGGAATCGAACATGAACGTCCTGTCGATGCTGGATGTCTCCGGCTCGATGGGCTACCGCTCTGCCGACACAAGCCGGCTGACGAAGATCGAATATGGCTCATACCTGCTGGCGGCGCTCTCTCACCTCGTGAGCCATCAGCAGGATTCGGCGGGGCTCGTCACGTTTGACCAGGACATTCGCGATTTTATCCCGCCACGGCAGGGGAAGCGGCATCTCTTTACGATCCTCTCGCGATTTGACGGTCTCGAAGGGCGCTCCGGCACGCAAATTCACGCCGTGCTTCGCACGATCGCGCAGCGGTTCAAACGCCGCGGCATCGTCGTGATGGTCAGTGACTGCAATACCGACGAAGACCAGGTGATGGATGGCGTGCGGCTGCTCCGCGCCCTCGGACACGATGTGATCCTCATGCATCTGCTCGATGCCGACGAAATCGAGTTTCCGTTCAGCGCCCTGACCGCTTTTCGCGATCTGGAAACGGGCCGGCAGGTGATCAGCGACCCGATCCGCATGCGCAAGAGTTATCTGGAACGCTTCGAGAAGTTTCGCGCGGATCGAAAAAGATTGCGTCGCCGCCGGCGTCGATTACCGATTTGTCGGCACTAAGGACCCAATCGAGCTGGTGCTTCGCGACTACCTTCATTACCGAAGGGAGCGGTCGCGATGAGTTTTCTCTTTCCTGCGATGCTCGCCGGACTGGCCAGCCTGGCGGTGCCGGTGGTGCTGCATCTGATCGCCCGGCAGAAGTTTCCAGTCCTGGATTTTCCGTCGATTCGGCTGCTCGATGGAGAACGCCGAACCAATACGTTGGCGCCGCGGCTCATCGATGTCGCACAACTCCTGCTGCGTCTGCTCGTTTTGGCATTGCTCATTCTTGCGATGTCGCGATTGTTTGCGCCGTGGCTCTCGAGCCGACCGGCGACGCATAACGCCGTTGTCGTAATCGATGCTTCAGCCGCGATGATGCAACAGGTGGAGCAGCCGGGCGGGAAGGGAAAAGTCTCCATTTTCGATCTGGCGAAGCAGCGGGCCGCCGCGATCCTGAACGATGTGGATGCGCCGAGTCGGTCGTCTGTGATCCTGGCCGGAGGCGCGACGACCATTGCCGCGCCGCTGGAGCCGGGACATGCGAATGCGCTGGCAAGCCTCGATAACGCCAAAGTGTACGACGCAGCCGGATCCGGTTTGGTCGAAGCAGTGTCGCGCGCCTGCGACATGCTTCGCGGCCGGCGTGAGGTCAGTTCAGAGGTGATCGTCCTGACCGATCTTCGACGGTCCGCCTTCGACTATCGTGGCCAGCGCGATCTCGAGCGCATCGCCGCGGCCCGGTCTGATCTCGGTCAATCGCTCCACGTTCTTTTGATCGATCTCGCGCCGCAGGCGACCGAGAACCTCGCGATTACCAATGCGTTCGTCCGCGGCCGAAAGGTGATGGTGGGGGCCGACGCCCACATCATCTCCACCATCAGCAATACCGGAACCAAAGAGCAGACTACCAAGGTCGCGCTTCTCCCTGGGCGGGCGGAAGGAGCCGATCGGGAAGACGATCAAGATCGCTCCCGGCTCGACGTCCGTCGTTGATCTGACGTCGCGCGTCAACCGGGCGATGCGAACGTTCGCCCAGGTTTCGATCGACGAGGACAGTTATCCGTATGACGATCGATTCAGCGTGCCCCTGCCGGTGATCGAGTCCCGGCGAGTCCTTATCGTCAATGGCCTGGGTCAGGCCGAGACTACGTCCGGCGACACTGCCTCGGGACTGCTCGCCGGGACGACGCAGCCGGACAATAAATCCGCCGCCGCGAATGAACCCGAGATCGACGGTGCAACGATCCTGCGATTCGTACTGAACCCGGGCCGGGAGCTTGGCGGAAGCTCCAACAGCGGCATCGATCCCGTGATGGTTACGCCGGAGGCGGTTGCCGCACAGCCACTGAGCAAATACGAGACGGTGATCCTGTATGATGTGAGCAGCCTGCCCGACCAGGTGATGACGGACCTCGCGACTTTCGTCAACGAGGGAAAATCATTGTTGATCATCTGCTCGGGCAAGACCAGCGCTCGGAATTTCAACCGCAGCCTCGCCATTGGAACAACCGAAAGGCCCGCGCTCGCGCCGGCCGAATTGGGGAACGATATCGATGCGGCAACACCGCTCGAAATTTCCCTGAAGGACAACGCCCATCCGATCGTCTCGGAATTCGCCGATCCGCGGCATGGCGATCTGTCGGCCATTCGTTTTCAGAAGATCCGCGCTTTGCAGCGGCTTCCTGAAGGGACGAGTGTCGTCCTGCAAACCACGACGGGGCAGCCGCTGGCTCTGGAGCGGGCCATCGGGCGCGGCAGGGTAATGATGCTCAACTTCGGCTTCGAGCTCGATCGCGGCAACATCGCCCGCACGCGCGTCTTTCCCCCATTCATGTGGCGGATCGTCGATTACCTGACCGGACAAACCAAACCGATACCGCCGGATCAGCTCATTGCGCGCACGCCTGCCGCGCTGGACGTGAGCGAGACGAATTTCGCGCTCACCTCCGACTTGGAACTGGTGAAAGCCGACGCGCCGACGACGCAGCCGGGCGCAGCGCCCACGGATGAGCCGACCATCCTTCCCGTCTCCCAGGATCGAACGATCCTGGTTGGCGGTCTTGCCCCCGGCCAGTATCTGCTCGAAAAGGCCCGAGCCCCCGGGGAGAAGAATCAGATCGTGACCTATGCCCGTGGCGTGAGCGTTCAAGGCGATCCGCGCGTCAGCGATATGGCTCGCATCAGCCAGGAAGACCTACAGACCCTCTTCGGAAGCAGTACAAAGACGATCACCGGCGATCTCCCCGCCGATCTCGTTCCGAACGGCGGAGAGTTTTGGAAGATCTTCATCATTGGGCTTTTTGTCGCTTATGTCATCGAGGCGGTCGCTGGATTTATCAGCACCGCCCGGCGCGAGAAAGAACGCGCACCGGGCGCAGGGGGGGCGGCATGAGGCTTCTCTACTGGCTCATGGGCCTCGATTCGCCACGAGCGATCCAACATGTCGATTCGCTGGGGTGCTACGTCGCCAACCCGATTGCAAAGTGGGCGATCGTCTTGCTTGTGCTCGTTGGGCTGGCGGTTGCCGCGATTAACCTGTTGCCGCAGAACATTATGCCTTTTCGCACGCGCGTGGGGCTTTTGATCGCCCGCATCCTGGGTTTTGGAATCCTGCTCGTGCTGATCAGCCAGCTTGAGGTGAGATTGAGTGTCCATCGGATCGTGCGGCCGCGGATTGCCGTTTTGACCGACACCTCCGGCAGCATGGGACTGAAGGATGTAAACGGCTCGACACGCCTTGAAGCGGCTCGTGCATTTGCAGAATCGAAACTCCAATCGCTGGATGATCGGGCGGACGTGTCGGCGATCGACTTCAGTTGGCAACTGCAATCCGCGGATCGATTGTCCGCGGATGCATCGACACAAAGCACAACTTCTCCCACAACGTTCCCGACGACACAAAACGCTCCGAAATACGACCCGTCCCATCCCGACGGGATGACGCGATTGATCGGCTCCATCCAGGAAGCAGTCGCGCGCGAACGCGATCTGCAGGGGATCGTCGTGCTCACCGATGGCAACGATACCACCGGCAACAGCGGCGCACTGCTTGCGACCGTTCTTGCCGGCCGCAAGCTGCCTGTCTTTCCGGTCGTTTTCGGCGAAGCGGGCGAGCCGAAAATGGCGTCGGTCAGGATCGCCTCCGCCACGCCGTACGTTCGCCTCGGCGATGAATTCCGGCTCAATGCCACGCTTGCGACTTCCAATCTCGGCGAGCAGGTCGTGGGCGTCCACGTCTACGAGCAGGGGGGCACGCAACCGATCGCCAGCCGCGAAAACGTGCGAATCGGCAAGAATCCGGTCCCGGTTTCATTCGTGGTCAAGCCGCAGTCGATCGGACTGAAGACCTATCGCATCGTGATGGACGGGGTGAAGGATTCAGTCACGCAGCGCACCCTGGCGGCAACGCAGGCCGTGCAGGTGCTGAACAACCGCGTGAAGGTTCTGTATCTCGACATCCCGCGCGAACGAGCGGAAGATTCTCGGCCACTGGCTGGCGCGATCCCATCGTCGATCTGGCGGAGCTGACGCTGCTTCCTAAAGGGGGCTGGTACGCGCAAGGCGCCATGCTGCACGAAAACGCCGGAGACGGATTGCCGAATCGCGAGGAAGACCTTTACAAATATGACGTCATCATCCTCGGCGATATTCCCCGGTCCTATTTCCGGGCCGGCGGAGACATCGCCGAAACGAAGATGCAGCGGCTGATCGAATTCGTCACGCGCCGTGGAGGAGGAATGGTCACACTGGGAGGGCGATCGGTCTATGCCGCCGGGCAGTATGGCGATTCGGCGCTGGCGCGCATCCTGCCGTTCGATACGTCCGCCGCGAAAGAGACGCAGGTCAGCAAACCGTTCAAGATAGCCCCTACGCCTGCGGGCCTTGCCAACCCGGTGATGATGCTGGAGCCGGATCCCGCCGCCAATCGCGAAGCGTGGCTCGATCTGCCGCCGCTGGACGGGAACAACTTTGTCGGCCCAGTGAAACCCGGCGCGTCGCTGCTGGCAATCCGCACGCTCGAATCGGGCGCGACGATGCCGATCATCGCGATGCAGCCGGTCGGCAAGGGGCAGGTGCTCTCCCTGTCGGCCGACACGACCTGGCGATGGGAGATGATGCGGCCCGAAGAGGGGGACGACTATTTTCGCCGCTTCTGGGGCAATGTGATTCGGACCCTGGCGCCCGATCCGCGACTGGTTCCCAATCGGCCGCAGATCATCCGGCACGAAACCAATACGCCGGTGGGGCAGGCCATCGCGATGTCCACCCGGCTGGTCGATCCGGTTTACAAGCCGCTGCGGAATGCCGATCTGGACGTGCGCGTCACCAGCCCCAGCGGAAAAATAACGCACATCTATCCGCGCGACGGGCGCAAAGCGCCGGGGCTGTACGAATATCAGATCATGCTCGATGAGCCGGGCGGCTGGGAGGTAGTCGCGGCCTACAAGGACCAGGTTTCAACCGAGACGATCTTTGCCGGCGAAAGCATCGACGAGCTCGACGATCCGCGCACCAAGCCGGCAGAGATGGCCAGTTTCGCGCAGGCAACCGGCGGCCGGTCTTTCACTCCCGAGCAGGGGGATCAGCTCCTCGGTCAGCTCGACCTGACCCCAAAGACGTCGGTGCAAATGACGACCGTCGCGATCTGGGATCTGCCCGCCGTGATGATTGCTTTTGCGGCGATTGTCTGCCTCGACTGCGTGGTGCGCAAGCGGAGGGGGATGGTGTAGCCTCATGATCGACTCACCCGCTTATTCGCTGCTCACCAGCCGCCTTGCGGAGTTTGGCGCGTTTCGCAGGCGCTGGGTCTGGCTCTCCGCGGTGGCGTGGTTTGTTATCCTCGGGCCGGGCACTCTCTTCGCGCTGATGCTCATGGATTGGGCGGTGCCGCTCAAGTGGTTTCTTTTGCTGCCGCTGTTCGCAATCGCGCTCGGGCTGATCGCCTATTCGGCGATTCGATACGCGGTCTGGCCCATGATGAGCCGGGTCGATGTCGATCGGGAAGCGGTGGTCGTCGAGTCGCTGCACGGCAAACTCGACAATCAGATCATCGGATCACTCGAACTGGGGCGGGAAGTCGCCGAGGGGCAGAGATCCGGCGCGCCGCTCGGGTTTTCGACGAACCTGGTGTCGCTGCTGATCTCGCGGACAGCCGAGAACCTGAAAAACATCGACCTTCGCGCGTTGATCGATCGTCGCCGCGGGCTGCGCGATTTGAAAATTGCGTCGGCCGTCGCCCTCTGTTTCCTGATCTTCAGCGTGGCAGTGCCGGGATTTGTTGCAATGCGCGTCGATCATCTTCGCGACGCGTATGCCACGTTTCTGGACCTGATCTTCCCTGTCGAAGTGCGCGTTACCCCCGGCGATGTCACGCTGGTGCGAGGCAGACCCGTTTCGCTCGAAGTTCAGGTAAGGGGTGCGCGACGGCGGGGAGTACGCCTCATCCGCACCGATTTGAAATCCAAAGTTTCATCGACTGATGAACTCACTCTGCAGGACGAGCGCGCGGGGTTCGATCTCCCCAGCGCCCAGCAATCCTTCACCTACGCGTTCGAATACGGCGGACGGCGCAGCCGTCTGTTTACCGTACGGGTGGGGGATCTGCCGGCCTTGGCCGCGATGAATACCGAACTGGCATACCCGCTTTACACCGGCATGGCGCCCAGGACATTGGTCGGCCGCCTGCCTCGAATTCAGGGATTGGTCGGGACCGGGGTGCTCGTGAGTCTCGCCTCCACCGTCGATCTGCATCCCGAGCTTTCATATGTCACCTGGCAGGATGGAAGCCGTCAGCCTCTGTCGGTTACGGGGCGGTTCGCTCATTTCTCATTCAACCTCGATCGGCCTGAGCGAGCGACAATTCATCTGACCGGCGCTCTCGGCAAAGGTTTTGAAATGCCCGAGGCGATCAGTTTCGAAGTAGCCGTGCAGCGCGATGCGCCGCCGACGGTCGATGTCCTGCTGCGCAATCGCAAGCTGACGATGCTCGCGGAGGAAGCGGCGCAGTTTGGCGTCAGCGCAATCGCCGAAGACGATTTCGGAGTCGCCGAGGTGCTGCTCGACTACAAGATCGACACGATTGATCCGCTCATCAGCCGGCCGGTGCGGCAGGGGACGATTTCGCGGCTGATCGATCCACCCAAAGATCGCGCGAAAGTGAGCTTCATGGAGATCTTCAAGGCGCTTTCACCGCCATTGGAGCCGGGGGATCGCATCACCATCAACGTATCGGCAAAGGACAACAACACCGAAACCGGCCCGGGAGTCGGTCGGGCCGCGCCGATTGAGATTGTGATTGTCCGGCCGGACCTGGGGGCCTATGTCGAACAGCAATTTGGATTTGGCGCCGATCCCCTGCTGGGAGATTTGCGCAAAGTGCAGAGGGCGACGAATCTGCTGGTGGAAGCGGAGAAGACCGCCCGCACCGAAGAGAAATCGGTCGTCGAGAAACAGGACGTGAAGTCACGCGTCGGCGCGGAAGGGTGGCCCGGCGGATCGGAAGACGCTGTTGGAGACTACTTCAGGCTTTTGAGCGGCGAGAAATAAACTTTGTCGATTTGCGCCTGTCCGATTTACACATGAAGGTACAAATACAGGTAAAGGATTGCGCATGAGATCACTCTTTCGTAAAATTCGTCGAGCTCCGGCTCGAATCGTCGCGCTCGGTCTGTTGGCGGGATGTTGCGCCCCGTTACTGGCTGGTGACTGGGCCGACCGCGCCTCCCAGATGAATCGCAAGGAGATCACCCCCGCCGAGGCGGCCAAAAAGTCTTCAACGGATGATCAGGACCGGCGCAATAAAATTTCGGTGCGTCGAATTCATCCCGCCAATCCGGATGTGGACTGGAATGCGGATCCGACGGCGATTCCTTACATGCTCTATCAGATCAACAAGCGGACGGATCTGCCGGTCTTCATCAACAACGCGGGGCTGGACGTCTCCACCGACGAGCTTTTTGAATCCACGGTCGTCTACCTCACCTCGCACAAGCGATGGAGCTTCAACGAGAAAGAGACCGGGAAGCTCGCGCTCTTTCTCAAACGAGGCGGAACCCTCTGGCTCGACGACTGCTACAACCGCGGATCCCCGTTCTCCGACAGTGTTCGCCCCGAATGCGCCAAGATGCTGCCGGGCGGCGAGGCGACCCTGCTTTCCAAAGATGATCCAAAGGTAAAGGATGCCTTTCGCATGGCCTATCCGACGCCATGGCCCGGCACCGCCGAGTTTGAAAATCGACCCTGGCAATATTTCCTGCTCGACGGCAGGCCGTCGATCTTTTTCTCCCCCAACGACGAAGGATGCGGCTGGGAAGTCTCTACGCCGCCCAGCGCGTCGAATCCCATTGGCGAATCGATCGGACATGGCGGGGACAATCGCCAGCGCGAGGTGATGTACCAATGGGCGACGAACTTTGTCCTGTTCGCCTATACGCATTGATGCGTCAATCATGAAAAGCAGGATTGCCCTCCATCATCTGGCTGTTCTGGCGCTCCTGCTCTGCGCTATCGCTCCATCGATTGCCCGCGCGGTCGAAGTCGAATTGCGCCTGGTGCCTTTCGACAAGCTCGATTCAACGGTTGACAAGCTCGAACGATCGCGGCCGCTCACCAATCCCGTCTCCACGCCGCATGGATTGATCATGGAACGGGTCGGCGTTGACACCGTGACCTGGGCGCGAAACGTGCTCCTTGACGGAAAGCCGATCTTTGAGCGGTATGTTGACGGAAAATATATCGACCGGCTTCCAATCGCGCGTGCGGACCTGAAGCCCGGCGACCATGTCATCTGGCCCGGCAATCATACGTTTACGCTCAATGCTGACGGTTCAATTACTTCCAAATCGCCGGATCTGATGGTGGACGGCAAGGTCGTAAAGGTCCGCTGCTACCCGGTGACGGTCCGAGCTTTCCTCGCCAACCCGCAGGAAGGAGATCTCCCGCTTTCGATGCGCGTCTCGGCGCTGCCGAATGTGACGATTCGGGAATCGGCCGATTCCGACATCAAGCCATCAGAAAAGAAGCCGTTTGAGTTGCTCCCGGTCTTCGACAAATTTTCCCCGCTCACTCTCTGGATGCCGGCCGACGCGATCGGGAAAGGTTACACGATTTTTCCGGTCGGCCTGACATTCCATCTGACCGGCGATGGCGTTCAGCCGGCGGCGGGAGGGGGGCAATCGGTTCCGGATCTGCGGCTCGAAAAAAATCTGATCGACATTCCGCTCTATGCGTATCGAATTCATGGAACTGAGGCGGGAAACCGGCTGATCGTGCCCGGCGTCGAGCAGTACCTCTTTGACCCGGGTCACTTGGATTTGATCAGCAACTGGTATCCGCGCACCGAGCCCTATGTCCTCCAGTTGGACGAATTCAGTCCGACGCTGTCCATCGACGGCGATCTGCGGAAGTTTCCCTACAAAGAATTATCCCTCGACTTCAGCGATCGAACCGCCGGATCTCAACGGCTGCTGGTCGTGGAGACCGATGCGCATCATCTCACTCCCGGCAAGGTCTTTAATGCCCGCGTCAGGGCCTTGGACACTTATCCGGTAACGCTCGCCACCAACGCCTGGAAGTCGGCCAGGAGCAGCCTGGAACAAACGACACTGAAACTTGCGGCTGCCACCGGAAAGAAGAACGACGCAGAAAACGCGCTGAAGGCCAATCAGGCTCAGGCGACGCAGAAGTCGGCGGATTTGGCGAAGCCCGATCAAAGCGAGGAAGCGAAAAAGACAATCCAGGCGGATCTGGAAGCGCTCAAAATCAAAGCGAGCGAATTGTCCGCCGAAATTCCAACCGACTCCGCCGCGATTGACGCGCTGAATCAAAAGGCTGAGCAGCTCAAACCCGTCGTCGCCGACACTCAGGCAAAGCTGGACGCGGTGAAGGCAACCAATCCATTGGCCCAAGTCCCGGTCTTTGCACAAATCCACAGCTACGACGGCGGCGACTGGAACGAGGTGGCGGTGAAAGCCGCAGGCGGATCGCGGGAATTCGAGCTCGTGATTCCTCAGGTTGCCGACGGCATTTATCGCCTGAAGATCGGGATTGCGCCGGCGGATCAAACGCAACTGCCGCTTTCGATTGAATCGTGGGTAACGGTCGCGACCGAGCGCCCCTACAGCCTCGGACTGTTTACCAACAGGGGCCGCGACAGCTTCTATCGCGGCGAAGGATTCTGGATCGGCCTTGGCGTTCAAGCCATCAAGGGGAGCATTCCCGCGGGAACTCCGGTGCTGGTGGAGATGATAGATAGCGGCGGACGCCGGATCCCGATCCATCAGCAGCCTACTTCGGCCGCGATCGGAGAGCGCGGCACCACGATCATTCGAATCACTCCGGAGAATTCGCTGCGACTGGCCGCTGGACACTATCGCGTCGAGGCCAGGGTTGGTTCGCAATCGGCTCGGCCGTTTGCGATCGATATCGTCAACCCCGAGCCATTGACTCATTTCACGAATCTGCTGAATCTGAAATACAACGCCATCGGCCAGGGCAACGACTATGAGCGTGTCGTCCGCTCCGGCGAAGGCGCCGAGCAAATGGCTCAATGGATTTCCGATCTCGGCTACAACGCCGTGATGGGGATGAACGGCTCGGTCGATCGCGTCGTGCGACAGGGCGTCGAGATCGAGCAACTGGTTCGCGAGCGGCCGGAACTGGGGCCGTGGGAGAGCTACTACCAGCCGAGCGGCCGCGACAAATTCATGTCGGCGCTACTGCGTCGAAACATCCGCTTCTACGAAGATATCTTCACCTACAACGACACGATGATGCCGCGCGACCCGCGGGTGCTCGATGCGAGCGAGCGATACATCGCCCTCGAAACCGCCTCGATGCGGCATAACCCGGTTTTCAAGGGCGTCTGTCTCTACGACGAGTTTTACAACTCCGGCGATTCAGGCACGGCCACTCCAGTGATCACGATGCACTACGCGGCGCAGGAAATGTCATATCGCGCCCGCTACGAGAAAGAGGGGTACACCAGCGCGCGGGCGCTAAGGCGCTCGATCGATTCACCAGCCGCCCGTTTGGGCAGCGCGATTATAAGGATCTGGCGGCGTTTCGAACCTGGCCGGGGCAGGAAGACTACGAATGGCGGACCTTTTCGCAGCGCATGACCGGCGCAACCAAGCGCGTCATGCCCGATAGCTTCAATTTCACGCTCGATCGTTTCTGGGGAGAGAACGGCGGTAACATTGCGACCAACGGCACGCCGACCGACGTCTTCACCGATCTCGATGCGGCCGTGACCGTCATGTACAAGGATGGCGGCGTCGGCGACCGGCCGGTCTTCGCGCCGCTCGCCGCCAACACGCTCCGCGGCGTGCGCGACGATTTTCCCGTCTGGACCCAGCTCCACGATTTCAACGGCCCTGGCCTCTTCGGCATGCACCTGATGCGCCAGGCCTTCTTCGCTCTCTCGCAGAAGATCGAAGGATTCAGTTACTTCACACTCAACATCAATCCGAATTCCCCTTCGCCCACCGATCACCGCCAGACATTGAAGAACCTCATCGGCGGGGTGACCAATCCGTATGGCGATTTCCTCATGTCCCTCGACAAGGGATATACGCAGGTCGGCATCTATTACTCCCGGCAGGCCGATTACCTCGCCTCGCGCAAGCCAAGTGTGATTCCCAAGATGTGCGAAGGACTCTGGGTTTCCTGCATGCGGGCGGGGTTCCCCGCCCAGTTCATATATGATGATCAACTCATCGCCGGCAAGGCCGACCGGTTCAAGGTCATCTTCATTCCCGGCATCGTCTATGAAGATGAAACCCCGCCGGAAATCCTCAAAGCGATTCAGAAGCTTGTTGACAGCGGGAAGACGGTTATCGTCGAGAAGTCATCCAAATTGCCGATCGAAGGGATCGTTCACGCCGACTCGGAATTTGACGAGTACGATGACAAACTCGGCGGCGCATTCCCGCGCTACGAGGATTTTGAATTCGATTCTGTTCTCGATGGCTCGGAAGAAACCACGAAGCTGCTCCGCCAGCTTCTGCCAAAGTATGTTCAGCCGGCGACCGAGAGCCCCATGCTCTTCAGCCCGGACTGGCTGAAGAAGGGGCAGGGTCAATATCTGATCGCCGCCAACTTCGCCCCGACCCATTTCTCCGGTCTTTACAAGACGCTGTACCAGGCGCCCGATGTACCGACGATCCGTTTTCCGAAGCGAATCGCCGCGGCGGTTTACGACGTTCTGGAAATGAAACCGATCGCTGCGAAGAGCGACGGCGATTGGATGTCGCTCGACGCGGATCTGCGCGACTACCCCGGAAAAATCTTCGCGTTCCTGCCGGCCGCTATCGATAAGGTCGCCCTTCGCGCTACCGCGAAGCTCACCGGCGGACACAATCTGGATTACGCCATTTCCGTGCTGGATGCGAAAGGCCAGGCGATCGATGCGTCATTTCCATTGGATGTGACGCTGACGGATCCTTCGGGAAACGTGGCGTTTCATGTAAGCCGGTCGGCGACTCCGGAATTCCACGGTGTCTATCCGATGCCTTCCAACGTGGCCGGTGGAAACTGGAAGCTAAGAGCCCGCGAGTTGATCAGCGGATGCGTGAGCGAATCAAATATCACGGTTGATGCCGGTACCGATCCCGAGGCGCAGGTGGATTCACGGGAGGTCTGGGTTCGAGACGCGGCTCACGTCAAAAACTTTCTCAGCGACAAAACGCCAGTGACGATTGTGGTCGATGAGGCTCAGGCATGGGTTATGCCCCAGGCCGCAAGATTGGCCGATGCGCTGACTCGCGCGGGCAAGCCGACAAAAGTCGCCCGGGCCGACGAGGTTCTGCATCTGCCGATGGATTGGGACAACCGGCTGCCGGTACTCGACGGTTCGCGACTCTGGCGTGGAGACCTTGTCCAACCCGGGATGAGTGTCGACGGGCCGATCATCCTTCTTGGCAAGCGGCTGGAGAGCCGATTGATTGAAGCGATCGCGCGGCGCGACGCATTGGTCGAAAGTATTTCGGCCGACTTTCCGGGAGCGGGCCGTGCCATCGTCGCGTGGGTGCCGCTCGCCTTTAACAATCACGCCGACACCGTCATGGTGATGGCTCAGGATGAAGCGAGCCTTGCAAAGGGTATCGATGTTCTTCTCTCGCCCGACGACCGCGCCGAAACGCCGATCCGGCAGATGACCTGGCCGACGGCCGATCCTAAAGCGGAAATGGCCAACGGAACCTCAGTGGCACCGGCGCCGACTTCTTATCGGCGGGCCGCAACAATGCTCGATCCCGTGATGTCGGTCGATGTCGATCCGGCGACGGGCCGCACGTTGGTCGGAACGTTCGGCTACGGTCACAATCTCTTTTGCTTCGATTCCGGGGGCAAACTGATTTGGAAACAGTTTCTTCCCGAACACTACGTTTATTTTGCGCGATGGTACGACAACGGAAAGCGCATCTTCGCCGCCACGGCGCGTGGGCCATGGATGTTCATCCTTGATCCGGCTGATGGGAAAGTCGTCCGAAAGTTTCTCGGAAGCGAATGGCCCGACGGTCACGGCTATGGCGGGTTCTGGGAAGGGGCCGAGAACACGCAACTTCAAATCGAGATCAATGCCCCCCAATCGCAGATTGTGATCGCGGGCCGCACGGGGTTGCTCGCTGTCGATTTCGACGGGAAAAAGATCTGGTTTCGCGATCGCGCCAGGCGATCACGACGTACCCTGCGACCGCCGAACAGAGCGTCGCGGCGATTTTCAACCAATCACTCAAGCTCGGGTCGTTTGCGCTCAGCCCCGACGGTACAAAGATTGCGCATGGCGAGTCTCTGATCATCGGTTCGACGCCGGACCCGACCCATCCGGGCGCCGTCCTCGATCTGTGGGCTTATCGTCCGATGATTCTCGACGCCAAAACCGGCCAGGTCATTGCAATCAATGAGAGCGATCCGGGCAGCGAGCAGGGTTGGTCCATTTCCTGGCCAGCCGACTCGGCTGATCCGCAGGTCCACTTTCAATCCGTTGGCCGACCGCCGGTGACCGCGCCGCTGCTGCCCGACGGAAAACTCGGGCCATTTCACGTAACCGGTTCCGGCCTGGCGGTATCCGACGGCCGGACGCTGGCACTCGCGCCGGATTCGGCTTCTTTGATTGACGCGCACGGCAAAACGATCTGGCGCAATGGCGGCGAGGAACTCTTCCCGACAGAACTCGATCGCCTCAGCCCCGACAAATCCCGGCTTTATCGGTGCAGTGTCGAAGGATTGATCCATTGCATCGAAGTCGCGACAGGCAAGCCGCTGTGGGAATATAAAGCCCCATTCAACGGCATCCCCGCGCCGTTGGCCGACGGCGGCGTGGTCATTGGTACGACCAACGGGCTTGTCATCCGTCTTGATGGATCTGGCAAACCGCTCTGGAGCGACGCGCTGCTCGACCTGCACGAGCGGCCATCGCATGACTATGCCGGCTACATCCAGAGCGCGCTTCGTCGCGATATTGATTCCACCGGCGAGTTCTATCCCGTCAGCCACGACACAGCCGGCGACTACGACAAAGTCTTTCGCATGGGCATCGAGCAGCTCAAGAGCGGGTCGTTTGAGTCCTCCGAAGGTTGGAGCAGCGCCGACGGCCCGATCAGGACCGAAGCGCCCGGCAAGGACAGCCCGCTTTCACTCGTTCTCCCGCCCAACCAGCTCGTCACGCAACGGCTCACCCAGCGCATCATTCCTGGAGGAACGTATCTGCTGGAATTCTGGTATCTCTGCCCGGATGAATCGACGAGGGTCACCGCCGGCGCAATGCTCACCGGCGAAAAAGAAAAGCAGATGCTGACCGCCTCGAAGTTCGCCGGCTGGCCCGGCGAGTGGACCTTCGGTCGATTGGCGATCAAGGCGCTGGGGGATTCGAAGACGATCGATGTCGGTTTTCAGTCTGAAGGGGGCTCGGCCCATATCGATCTGGCAAGCTTTCGCGCGATCAGGTTTCCGTCAGCCAACTTACTGGCCAATTCTGAATTGCAGGCGGTTGAGCCGACTTTCGTCCGCGACATTCGAATTCAATACGACCGCATTCCGTCGGCGGTGCGCGAGCAATTGATGAGCCGGAACCACGTGGCCATCTACCGCCAGGGCCCGAGCAACACGGCGACCATCTTCGCGCAGGAACAGAGTTATCTTCAGAATGGGCGAATCGACGATCTCGGGCCGTTCTGGTCAGAGCCGCCCGATCCGATCGGCTTCAGCGCTGTCCTGATGAAGCCCGCCTGGATTTCGCACATTGTGTTGTATCTTAACAATGCAACACCCGAGAACACGTATCGCTTCATCAGCATTCTCGCAAACGATCTTCAGACCAGGGTGCCGCGGCAGGTGGCGCTGGTGCGCGGCAACGATCGCCGGTTCATCGTCGTGAAATTCGACAAGCCGATCTTCACCGACTCGATCAAAATCCTTCCCGGTTTCCACGGCGGCCACAAGGAATGCCTCACCGAAGTGGAACTTTACGGACCTCTCGGCGGACCGGATTCTGCCATGACTGGTTTCCCTCAGGAAGTGGGGAACTGTCCGATGTACATGGGCTTTCCAACGCACGTTCCCACGACGCTCCCGGCCGACCTGAGCGGCAATTATGAGAAAGTGCAGCGCCAGGATCTCCCGGTCGCTTATTTCTGCAACCCAACCGCCAGCGATCAGCTTCTGATGTTCGGCGACGCCGCCGGCGCGATCGATTCCATCCGCCTTCCGCTGCCTTCCGATCCCCGGCACGAATTCAAGACCGGTCCCGCCTGGAAGCTTTTGTCGGTTGCTCCGATCTCCACGCCGGCCCATTTTGGCGGGCAGATTCTGGTTGGATCGGCAGACTATCAGCTTCATTCCGTTTCGGATCAGGGAACGTATCTGTGGGGCTTCAAGACCGGCGGGCGGGTCTATTCGTCGCCGTTACCCAATGGAGATGATGTCTTCTTCGGCTCCGACGACGGCCGGCTCTATAAGGTGGATATCCATTCCGGGATGCTGCTCTGGGAATTTGTCACCGGCGATCGCATTCGCTCCAGCCCCGCAATGGCCAATGGCAAAATCTATTTCGCTTCGTGGGACGGACTCCTCTATGCGGTTGACGCCGAATCGGGACAGCTCGCGTGGAAATCCCCGCTGGCGAAATTTACGCGCGCCAGCCCCGCGGTCGCGAACGGCCGGGTCTACATCGGCGACGAATCGGGTCAGATGCTCTGCTTCGATGCCCTGAGCGGTTCGCCACTCTGGAAGTCGCCGCTCGGCGGATACATCTCCGGCTGCCCACTCGTCTGCGATGACGGCATCGTCTTCAATAATGAGCAGGGGGATATCGCGTCGCTCGCTCCCGACGGCGCTGTCCGCGCTGGAAACAGAACCTCGGAAGCAGCATCGGCGGCGCGCTCTTCGCCACGAAGACTCAGGTGCTCGTACCGGCTGGCGAAGGATTGGTGGTTCTCCGCCGAGCCGACGGTCAGCGCGATCCGACCGTGCTGGGCTTCGCTCCCGGCGCAACCAGCGGCGTGATCGTCTATCAGGGATGTGTCGGTCTGGCGCGACCGAATATCGGCACTAATTTCTCGCTCCCGCCGCGGACTTACGGAACTTACGAAAGCTCTGTTGAAATTTGGGCGCAGGGAACTGCGAAGCCTCCGAAATGACTGCAACGCGCCTAAAAAGTTCAACGGACGAAAGGATTTCTCCCTCTCCCGGTACTCCGGGAGAGGGCGGGGGTGAGGGTCTTCAACGATGTGCGAGCCACGCCCCTTACCCCAGCCCTCTCCCAGAGTACTGGGAGAGGGGAAGAAGCGTAGGGTGGGCTCGGCGCACCACGGACACCAAAGACGGTGGGCCGAGCCCACCCTACTGGCGGTTGTGGCACTTTTTCTGCTCGTTGGGCAATCCGCGCTAGCTGACAACCCCCATTTCATCGTCGATAACTTTTCCTCGCCCCTCCCCGATGCACCGGCAATGAAGTTCTCCGTCGATACCGCAAACCCTAAAGTCGGTCTCGGAACGCTCAAGGCCGATTACGAAGTCACACTCGCCGAAAAGAATATCGAGATCACGATCCCCGATGAGCACTGGCTCATCCCTGCCCCCGGCAAACTCGTCTTCTGGCTCAAGGGGGATGGCTCCGGCAACGAGCTTCAGTTCGTCATGTACACCGGCAAGTTCCGGCTCGAACCGGATGGGAGGCGTTCGGCTATCGATGTTCGCGGCGTCGATCTTCCGCGCGTCAAGCTCGATTCAAAAGACTGGAAAGAGATCACGCTCGACGTGCCAAACCAGATCCCCGAAGGAAACGCCGCCTGGGTGGCGCGGATGCGGATCCTTGGCAATTTCCCCGATGACAAGTCGGCCACGCGACCGACGCGCTTCGATGGGTCGATATCGCTCGACGACATGCGGCTCTATCCAGACGTCGCCGCCGCGCCGCAGGCGGCAGTCGCGACGGCGCTGCTCGGGCCCGCGATCCGCGATTTCACGAGCGACATTGCCATGGCCCTCGACGCGCGCAACTTCACGCCGAACAGCGCGAAAATCAAAGTTCGCCTCTCGATGACGGATCGAAACCAGAATACCGTCGCCGATCGCGACTTTAATCTCGTCATCGATGGAAATCAGTCGAAGGAATTCAAGCTCGATCTGGCGCCGGAAAATATCGGCGTCTATCTGCCGCCGTTCCATGTGACCGGCGATGTCATGTCCACGGATCTCCCCGCGCTGGCGGCGCGAGTGGACGCCAACATCGTGATGGCCAACAGCCGGATACTGGTTGACAACCTTTCCAACGTGAACGGCAACTGGCTCACCCGCGGCTATCGCAATCTTCCCGGCCCGGAGCGGCCGATTTCGCAGGACATGCGAAGCTGGAACTACTGGATCATGGGCGAGGCGTGTCGCGCTGTGCCGTGGGTTCAGACGGCAACGAAGATCAACCGCGTTTTGCTCGATCGCCCGTCCGGCGCGAATGCGACCCATTTTCCGCCGGACAAGTTTGCCATGAAGTTCGATTACAGCGGCGAGTCGATCGCATTCACAGGGTTCGACCGCTATCTGCCGGGCAACGCATTTCAGTTCGGCATCTGGGTGAAGGGGGACGGCTCCAATAGCCGGCTGATGGCCAATTTCCTCGACTTTTCCGATCTTTCCGATTTCTGGTACGGCGGGTGGAAGCGCGTGGAAAATGGAGATCGCGTCATCTGCCGGCTCGATTTCACGGATTGGCGTTACTTCACCGTGCCGCTTCCCGGAAACGGAATCGGCACCAACACGATACGCGGATCAACCGAGGGGATCGACTTTCCCATCGAGCTGACCGATCTGGTCATTCTTCCCGAACCGTTGGCCGACAAACCCGATCCTGCCCGGCCCGCGCCGGTCCAATCCGGCACGGTGCTGATCGGGCCCATGTTTGCCGACACCCAGCAGACCGCCGCCACCACGCTCGCGGCGATGATCGGGTATGACGATCCCAAGATGGAGTATGCGCCGCAGCTCGGCGCGACCGTCTCGATTCAAAACGCCTGGCGCACCGGGCGTCGAAAGATCGAGGCGGACTGGACGCTGGCCGATCGGGACAATCAGCCGATCGTCACCGGAAAACAGATCGTCGAAATTCCCGGCGGGGAAATCCGGAATTTGCGAATCGAATTGGCGAGCGAAGCCGCAAAAATTGCAACGCGTCCCGGCCCGCTGCGATTGCAGGTGGTCGCGTCCGACCAGTCGGATTTCGCGACCAACGTGACGCGTGAAATCGCCCTCGCCAAGCCGGACGCAATTGTGCCGCTGGCCGATTTCGAAGCCGATCGCGGATATCTCGGCTCCAAGCTGGAGGACGTCAAGGATGCTCCAGAGCCCGGCGAGCCCGCGGCCCATACTTCCGCCGCCCAACATCACTCCGGCCAGCGCTCGCTCGAAATCCTCTGGGATAAGGAGAAGCACCCGACGAAATTCGTGGCGATCGATCCTCCGATTCCGGGTGTCTCGATTGAAGCCACGATGTGGGTGAAGGGGGACGGTTCGGGTGCACTCTTTTATCCGATCATCGGCGGCCCCAAGGGCGTGCGGCATGGTTTAGGGACGCGCACCTGGAACTTGTTTATTCCGCGCGTCGAGGGCGGGGCATTGCAGGATGCGGTGCGACTGGATTTCACGGACTGGCGGCAATTTACGTTCACCTTCCCGCCGGTCCCGTCCACGTTCGACAAGACCAGCCCCGTTCTCCATTTTCTTCCGACCTATCCGCAGGGATTGCACCTTGCCGTTGATGCACGGGGAGCGACGGGAAATTCGGGCGCCGTCTATGTCGATGACGTGACCATTCGCACCCATCTGAGTCCGGACAGCCGGCTCGCGCTTTCGCTTCGCCGGGATTCAGAATCGGACGTGGTCCGTCCCGATTCGCATATCACATTCGTTGCGTCCAACTACGACGCCGCCGCGACCCACCATGCGCAAGTCACCGGCGGCGTATTCGACTGGCGGGGCAGTCGCATCGCACCCGTCGAGGCGGCCTTGGATTTGAAGCCGGCGGAAAATAAGGAAATTGCCATCGAGCAGAAACTGCCGCCGGGCGCGTATGAACTTCGGGTCCAGATGAAGGAGGGTGAGCATGTTGCAGCCTCCGTCACCCAGGACTTGCTGGTGGCCGATCTTGCGCCGGTTCTCGGTCCCGAATGGCCAGTGGCGCTGAAGGATGAATGGAAACTCCGCGTGCCGATCAAGGACAAGTTCACTTACCTCGATGAAGACTGGGATTGGATCGAGCATTATCCCGGCAACATCCAGACAACCACGATGCACAATCGCTTCGCGCCGGTGCAGGCCAACGGCGCCGATCCATGGATGCTTCTCGGGTTCAGCGCGCTCTGGTCGTCCGGCACCGGATACGAGCAGATGAAAGCCGGCGCGTTTAACCGCATTCACCGCCACTCCGGCCAGGGCGTGGATATCTTCCTGGTTCCGCAGCGCGATGAGGACTGGGAAACCTATGTGATCGAAGTGATGCGCGGCGTCGGTAAGAACATTTCCGGCTGGGTGATGTGGGACAACCCCGATGGCACCAGTTCGCTGGCGCTTTCGCCAAAGCGCCTGGCGAGCCTGATTCGAATCGCCGACAAATGGCGGCGGGTCTACTGTCCCAATACGCCAATGATCATCGGCGGAATGGCGCGCTCCACCGCCATTCCATATCTGGGCCAGCTTGCGAAGGAAGAGGTCCTGCCTCAGATCAACGGTGTAAACGTGCGCATGGATGTTGGACGCATGTCTCCGGAAGATTCGCAGGTGCTGCAATATGCGCGAGCCCTGCGCGAAAGCCTGGCCGCGGGTGGGCCGGACGCCAACATCGTTCTTCTCACCGAACTGGACTGGGCCGTCGAGAAAACATCCGCCGGGCTGAATGTTTTCGACCAGGCGGCTTATCTTGTCCGCAGCGATCTGCTCCTCAGTCAGGTCGGGATCAAGCCGGCCTTATCAGTCCGCAACGGCGACTATGAGCGGCTCGGCACCGGGCTGGCTTATCGTTCAGAGCTTGATATTCCGCCGATGAGCGAACAGACGCTGACCTTCAATCTGAAACCGGCCTGGTGGGCGATGGTTCGCACGCGCGAGTTGCTTTCCCAGCTCAAGGCGATGGATCCAATCCCCGTTCAGGATGTCGTTCCGGAGCGGACGCGGGCGACGCTGTTCGCGCGGAATTCCGACGGGAAGGGCGTCGCGATCCTCTGGCGAAATGATAATCCCGGCGCCGTCAGCTTTTCCCACACCGGCCTGAATGTCGAAAGCGCCGAAGACATTTTCGGCGCGCCGGTAGCCGCTCAGGATGGGTGGTATTCGATCGGTAAGATGCCCGTCATCTTTAATCTCGCCGCGCCCGCGATGGACGCGGCCGGCGGACTTCGACTTTTGTGGGTTCGCGACGTGGCAGAGCCCGCCTGGCCGCAGCGCGTGATCGCGGAGTTTGCGCCGGACAGCGGACAGAAAGTTGGCTATTCGCAGACCGGCGGCATCGCGGCGCCCTTCGCCGGGCGAACGCCGACAGGCAATATGGAGAAGACTCAGGGGCTCGCCTTCGGTAACGGCAGCTTAGAGAAATTTGCCGTCGATGTGCCGACGGGATCGGGACTCATCCTTCGCAAGCGCTATTTTCTGGATAAGACCGGCCAGTCGGCTGTCGTGATCGTCAACGGAAAATCGGCCGGCGCCTGGAATCTCAAACGCTCAGAAGCGGCGCTGTCCGAAGGGGTGCGCGAAGGCCTGTTTGTCGTGGAGGCCGCGCTGCTCAGTGGCCAGCCCAAAGCCGAGATCGAGATCCGCTACGACGGGCCGGCCAATACGATCGGCTGGACGGTTCTGGAATATCAGAGAGGTGATTTTCCCCTGTCGGCGCTCGGGCCCGTCCACGCCGATCAACAGGTCGGGCCGATCCGCATCGGCCGCAATATGGTTGGCGGCCCGCTGAAAGTCGACACTGATTCGTTTGCCAATGGCATTGGCGCTTACGCCAACAGCCTGCTCGAGTATCCGCTCAACGGCCAGTTTTCCCGGTTCACGGCCAAGGTCGGCATCGACGCAGCCACGGAAGGGCGGGGGTCCGTCATTTTTGAAGCATGGGGCGACGGGAAGAAAATTTTCTCATCTGGAATCATGTCCGGCCTCGATCGCGCCAAGCCCGTCGATATCAATGTCAGCGGAATCAACCGGCTCCGCCTGATCGTAAACGATGCCGGGGATGGCAATAAATACGATGCCGGCGACTGGTGCGAACCGGTCTTGAAGCGATGAAATGGTTTTCAATCAAATGCATATGAACTTCTCCAAACAAATCCCGTTGCTCGCGCTCGTCCTGCAATGGTGCGGCCCATTTGCGATTGCAAAGGGTGCGCCCGCGACTCAGCCGGTGATTCAAGTGCATCGTGTCGCGGATCCGTTGAAGATTGACGGCGACTTATCCAAGCCCCAGTGGCAGCGGGCGGAGCCGATCCGCGTCGACTACATCAATACGAAGCAGGGCGTGTTGAGCGAAACGCCGCGAATGAAGGCGCGATATCTCTGGGATGAGCATTACTTCTACATCGGATATGAATTCTTCACCAGGAATCTCAAGGCGCAGGGAAACGGGCGCAAAAAGGGCCCGCCCGGCAATGAGCGCGACGGCGCTGAGATCTGGCTGGCCGACAAGAATGTGGACATCGCCGAATTCTTTATTTCATTCGGCGACCCGAATTTCTTCTGGGAAATTCATCAAAACGAGTTGAACCAGTTTAACGATGTCTGGATCACCGTTCCCGATCCGTCCTGGAAACTTGCCCAGCAGGCGAATATTCCGTTCGGGATCATCTTCGGCCAGAATTTCATTGAGGACGAAGGTCCGTTCCGGCTCGCATCCGCCGTCAAACTTCTCCCGAAAGCCGATGGGAAGCCCTCGACCGTCAACGACCCAAGCGACGTGGACACCGGCTACAGCGGCGAGATTCGCATTCCCTGGTACGGGCTTGGGGCGTCCGTTTCACGGCGCGGCGCGGCAATAAAGCTGCCGCTGGAGCCCAACCAGACCGAGCCGCGCACCACGCCGGGTCCATGGGACATGGCCGGCGCGAAATTAAATATTCTGGCTGTCTATCAGGACATGGATCTGCCGGATCGATATCACCATTCCTCCCCCACCAAACCGCCTGGGGGATGGTTCCATCTGTGCCAACCCTATTGGGGAGTTTTTCAGCTCGTCGAAGATAAATAGACGAGCTAAATGAAAAACAGCACGACGCGAATGATCACCAGGAGTGCGATGAATCCGATCATTTTGTACATCCGGGCTTTGTTCCCGCCCGCATCGGAAAACATCCCGCCCATGGAGAAGGAGGGAAGGGATAACGAAGGAAAACTGAAACCGCCGCCGCCGGACTTGGTCTTTCCCCGGCGCGCCAGGCAGAAATTGCAATAGGGTAATCCCTTAACCATGGTGATGCGGCCGGGTTCAACAGCCTCGTTACAAGAGGCGCACACCGATCCGGTGGACATGGCTTTTCGCGCCTGATCGCGCTGTCCGCACGAAACACACCAATACTGGCCGGTATGGTCCTTCATCCGTTTGATGCCAGACAGATTGAGGCCGCATTTGCAACAGGTTTTAGCCGCAACAGACTGGGTGGACATCGTGTCCTCCTGAAATCGATCTACGAAATGACCCACGTCCTATAGCGCCCGATAAAACCAGCCGACCCGCGCCTAATCGCGCGTCCCGGCAGGATTTCGTTGACGATTCGCCTATACATATTTTGCCCGAACGAATCGTAAGGCGAAATTTAGATTATCGAAGTGATTTCAAGAATGCAAGCATTTCTGCGCGCACCATTGTTCCGCGATTCCGGCCGCCGGAGTTTTTCTCTTGCGACCCTTTTCGATGCGGAGTAGATTGAAAGCCGGTTACATTTCTCGTGTCCCCTCGACGCCCGGGCCGATGAGGCGATAGCAAATATCAAGCGACGATGTGAAGGCGCAGTCCTTCGCCCTCCCATGACGCGGTGCGGAGAACGTTTCATGAAGCTTTCCACCGATCTGGTGCAACTCACGCTCGCCGAATTTAAGCGAACCCTGCCAATCTCGCCAATCAAAGCCGGTCGGCCCCTTTTGCGCATCGGCGATCGAACCCTTTCTCCGCTTGCGCCGCGTTTGCGGGTATATCCCCTCTCCTCCGCAGCCAAACGCCCCAACTGGGTGACGCTCCGCAGCCTCACCTCTTCGGGCATTTGTTTTTCCGATTCGTCCTACTGGCTCGATGGTGAGCAGTTTTTGCTCCCGCTTGCGCCGGGATCCGATCAGCGACATCGCGCCGTACTTTGTTCCGTGACGCATTGGGAACCGGTGACCTCCGGCGTTTTCCGCGTGAGCGCGCAGTTCGTTCGTTTTATGCAGTTGCCTGGCGCCGAGGTCGGGCGGCCACGCCACAGCATGTTGCCATAGCAGGGTGGGCCGCCGTGATACGCAAACTCAAAAGCGGGAAATTCAGACTCTATTCCCGGAAGACGGATCCGAAGACCGGCAAACGCCGGAACCTCGGCACCTTCAATTCACGCGCTGCGGCCGAAAAGCATGAACGGGCCGTGCAATATTTCAAACGGCATTAGTACGAGCCGATTCCCCAAAATTCCTTGATGTGCGCTGCGACATCATTTCTTCGGGCGGGAATTGAAATATTTCTGCCTGCGGCGAAGATGCCGCGACGAATGCGCAAGATCGCCGAACGAATCATCCCGACGCGGCGTTCGATCCTTTCAGGCGCCGCAGCGGCGATTGCCGCCGCCGCCCTTGCTTCAAACAAGGAACCAATCGTGACAGCCCAGGAACAATCTACGCCTGCCACGCATCCTGCCGTGCCGCGCCAACGCGATCAGCACGAGCCGTTCGGCTATTGCCTCAACACCAGCACGATCAGCGGTGCGAATCTGAGCATCGTCGAGGTGATTGAGATCGCTTCTACCAGCGGGTACGACGCCATCGAACCCTGGATGCGCGAGCTGGACGAATACGAGAAAAAGGGAGGAAACCTCGCCGACTTGCGCAAGCGAATTGCCGACGCCGGGCTGGTGGTCGCCGACGCCATCGGATTCAACCAATGGATCGTCGACGATGACGCGAAACTGCGCCAAGGGCCTCGAAGCGATGAAACGTGACATGGATCGGGTGGCGCAGATCGGCGGCGCCCACGTTGCCGCTCCTCCGATTGGGGCACATGAATCGACCGCCTCATCGCTGGATCTTCATAAGACCGCCGAACGTTATGCCGTGCTGTTGGAACTCGGGAAGCAGATGGGCGTGACTCCGATCCTCGAGTTGTGGGGTTTCTCGAAGAATTTGAGCCGTCTTGGGGAAGTTGCCTTCGTTGCAATCGAGAGCCAGCAGCCGAGCGCGGCGATGCTTCTGGACATTTACCACCTTCACAAAGGCGGCTCTGAATTTTCAGGCCTGCGCCTGATCAACGGCGCGGCGCTTCCTTTGCTTCACGTGAATGACTACCCCGCAAGCCCGCCGCGCGAGCAGATCACCGACGCGCAGCGCGTCTACCCAGGCGACGGCGTCGCGCCATTCGGCGAAATCTACACCTCTTTGCGCGACACTGGATTTCGGGGATATCTTTCCCTGGAATTGTTCAACCGCGATTACTGGAAACAAAGTCCCGCAAAGGTAGCCAGAATAGGCCTTGAGAAAACGCGCGAAACCGTTCGCCGTGCACTGGGCGGCTAAGAAGCTGTTTTGGGACGCCTCCAGTCCGCCACGCCCGGTCCTGTGGACCCGGATCCGGGCCCACAGTGCCCGGCGTGTAGACGGGTTCTGAAGCAGTTTCTGAGGATTCACGAGCGCAAATGGCTGCTGCGTCCTGAAATCGAATACCAGACGAGCAATCCGCCAGCGATCATCATTGCCGCGCCCGGCCAGCGATGGTGATGCAGGGCGATCTGTCCGCCGAATCCGATCGAGAGGAACCCCAGCACGCTGTGCACGACGGGCGCCCACGCCCGCCAGAGGGATGGCTTTCGCACGGGAGGAAATGGTTCGTCCGATGTCGACAAAGGATCCTCCTCAATTTCGTCTCGGAAGCATAGCATTACGCAGACACACTACCCAAGCGGAGACCAGGATGAATCGAACAACCTCACGGCGGACATTCCTGCGTGGCATCGGAGCAGGCGCCCTGACAACGGCGGCGCTGGGCGGACAGAATATTATCGCGGGCCCTGCGCTCGATCCAAAAGTCTTCGGTGAATCAGGCGCGGCGACCGGGGAAAGATCAAATGAGAAGTGGACACCCGTTTCCGATCGAAAAATCCGCGTCGGCATCGCCGGCTACGGTTTTTGCCAATTCGGGGCGGCGTTTGGATTTCAGGATCACCCCAATGTCACCGTCGCCGCCGTGAGTGATTTGATCCCCGATCGCTGCGCCGCGCTCGCGGCCGCCTGCCGATGCGCCAAGACTTATCCATCTCTGGAGGAGATGGTGAAAGATGATGCGATCGACGCGATCTTCGTGGCGACCGATGCGCCGAGCCATCCACGGCACTGCATCGCCGCGATGAAGCACGGGAAGGACGTCGCCTCGGCCGTGCCGGCGTCCCTGGGATCACTCGAGGATGCGCACGAACTGTATGAGACCGTCCGCGCAACCGGCCGCAAGTATATGATGTTCGAGACATCCGCCTTCCGCGGCGACTGCTACGCGATGCGGCAGGCGTACAATGCCGGAGCGCTGGGCAAGCTCGTCTACAGCGAGGGGGAATATTTCCACTATTCGGTTGCAACACTTCCGTCGTTTCACGAATGGCGCGTTGGCCTTCCGCCACAGTTCTATCCGACCCATTCCAACGCCTATTACATCTGCGTCAGCGGGGGCAGCTTTACCGAGGTGACCTGCCAGGGAATGCCCAGCACCCTTCCGGTGTTTCAGTCGAAAAACAATAAATACGCCAATCCCTTCGGCACCGAGATCGGCCTGTTCCGCACGAGCGAAGGGGGCATGGCGCGGATGGCGGTGAGCTGGGACACGCCGGGGCCTGAAGTCGAAGTCGGCCGCGTGCGCGGACAACGCGGCTCCATCTCCGGCACCGCCTATACCGGTGAGGCAAAATCCCTTCCCCGATTCGACACGCCCGGACTTCCCCCGGGCGTTGCGCCGGGAGGTCACGGCGGATCACACGGGCATCTCATGAATGAATTCGTCACCGCGATTCTGCAAAACCGCAAACCACTGGTCGATATCCGCATGGCCCTCAATCTCACCGTCCCGGGGATCATCGCCCATCAGTCGGCGACGAAAGACGGAGAGACGATGAAGATCCCGCAGTTCGACGTCATCTGAACTTTCCGCGATACCCGCTCGGCGAGAGGCCGGTCTGCCGCTTGAACATCGTGCTCAGATACTCGACATGGGCAAAACCGGTCTGCCGCGCGATGACGGCAAGCGGCAGGTCACTGGTTTCGAGGAGCGTTTTGATGCGCGCACGCGCTGCTCCAAAATGACTTCATGAATCGTGCGGCCGATCATGCTGCGGAATTTTTGTTGCAGGAGGGTGCGCGAAATCCCAACGTGGGCCACCACATCTTCGACACTGGTACCCTCGACTGGGCTCTGCTTGATGAATTCAATGGCCGAGGCGAGATGAGTATCCCGCGCGCGGCGATGTCGGTCGACTGACGGGTCACAATCCCGCGTGGTGGAATGTGGCGCACTTCGCGCCGCTGCGTGCTGCCTCCCATGATGTCGGCGAGCAGCTCGGCCGCCTCATAGCCGATACGTTCCGCGTCGGTCACAACGCTCGACATCTCCGGCGACGCCAGTTCGCAGGCGATCTCGTCGTTATCCACTCCGATGACGGCAACTTCGTGCGGCACGGCGAGCCCGGCCTGCCTGCACGCGTTCAGCACGTGCAGCCCTCGCGTGTCATTGCAGGTGAGCAGCCCCACTGGTTTGGGCAAGCCGCTCAGCCAGCGGACCAGCGCCGCCAATTCGTTTTCCCACGACCTGAGCCAGTAGCCCCATGAGAATCGCTCCGTCTGAATGAAGGATTCGCACGTGAAGCCCGATTCGGCCAGGCCGGTGCGGAATCCTTCCAGACGTCGATTTGACCAATTGCTTCCATTGAGTCCGCAGAATGCAAAATGTCGCAGGCCGCGCTCAAGCAGATGCTGGGCCGCCGATCGACCGATCGCCGGGTTGTCATTTCGAATTGAAGGCCAACCCGAGTCGCGTTCTTCGTCATAAACGTCAACGGTAGGGAGGCCCAACTTACGAACGAGCCGCACCAGCTTCGGCTGCGACGCGTGGAAAATGATCCCGTCCCCATCCCAATTGGAGAGCCACGGCGGCGCGACGTCATGAAGCGAGCGCTGCTCCAGATTGACTACCCACGGCTCATGCGTGCGCAGCCAGCGGGCCACGCCGCGCAACAATTCCTGGCCATACGACTGCGATGTGGCCACGATCAAGGCGACATGCAGGGGATCGCGCATGTTTTCGGACAGGTTGTCCATCGCCATGTTCGTTTATACCAATCGTGAGCCTTGCGGTGATCTCGAATACCCATTTTCGCAACAGATTGTCTGAAATCTCATGGTTGACCGTGTAGACAATTGTTATGTTCCCCCCGTCTGTGACACGCGAAATAACTCTGCGCGACCCGAATTGTTTTCGGACGCGTACGACCCACGGCGTTCGAGGAATCTTCTTTCATACGGAGTGGTAGATGAAACGAAATCGATTGATGGCGGCGGGATTTGCGGCGGCTTTGTGCGGGGCTGGGGTCTGCAACTCGGCGCGCGCGGTCCTGATTGATGTGGACTTTAATGGCCAGGACCCCTACGGCATCGGTGCTACGCAATCGGGCGCGGCCAAGATCGCAAGCCCCACCAATTCCCCACTAACACCCGATACATGGAACGGAGTTGTCGGCGGCAGCGATACTGGAGTTCCGCTGGTCGACTCGTCAGGTACGGCGACGGCGGTGACAATGGATTTTACATCGTACCTGGCCACGGACGTCGGTTCAGCCTCGTCTTTTTCCACCAGTTCCCCCGTTTATAATCTGATGCGCGATTTACTTATCACTGATCCCGACGGAGGCACCAATACGGCATCCGTTGACCTGCACGATGTCCCTGTCGGCACTTACAACTTATATGTCTACTCGCTTTCAAACGTAAACGACAACCCACATGTGCAAACGCGAGTAACAACCTTTATCGCGAACGGCGTCACCGAAACCGTCGGCCCCAACAACTATCCGGATGATGGTACGCATAACGATGTATTGGGAGCTGCGGGAAAAAACTGGAACGTCATTCCTGTAGTGGTTACGCCGTCCGGCATTGGCGCAACTACTGGGGACTTGGACATCACCTACGAGAATTTGGATTACCTTATCAACGATGCCGATCCGAATAGCGCCCCCTCTGATGGTATCGCCCAGTTCAATGGCTTCCAGCTTGAATCAGTTCCCGAACCGACCTCCCTGGGCCTACTGTGCGTCGGCACGACCGGACTGCTTGCGGCTCGCCGCCGTCGATCGCTATCGGTCTGATTGCAACGACCTTTCATTAGCCCTCGGGATTTCCCGGGGGCTGTCTTTTTTGCAGGCGTCGTCGCATGTGGCTGCCTGGGCTTTCAAATCGCAGTCTCCCGCTGTTGTCTTACTCGAGCAATCGCGCGGATCGTCCATCACCACAAGGTCAACCTGACCCGCCCCTCGACGGATTTACCCTCATCGAACTTCTGGTCGTGATCGGCATCATCTCGGTGCTGATCGCGATCTTGTTGCCTGCGCTCGATCGTGCGCGGGAAATGGCCCGCCGGACCGGATGCGCCAGCAATCTCCATCAGATCAGCATCGCGCTGATCATGTATGCCGCCGACAATAAGCAGCAGTTGCCGATGCAAACGCGCGATTATCAGCCTTCGACCAGCACGAACCCACAGAATGCGAATCTGCTCCCGTTCGTCTGGTGGCTCGGCGTGGACCATGGTTCGCCGAATCCGTCAGCGCCGTTTGTCGATCCGCCCCCCTCCGCTTGCCTCAATTACGAAAATCTGCTTCAGTACGTTGGCAATACCGGAGTCAACTACGATACGCGCACGATCGACGGCATCTGGCGCTGCCCCAACGACGATCCAACGCAATATGATCAGAACTTCATGAACCTCGAGTGGACCGGCAATGGCCGCCAACCGCTCGGTTATTCCTACTTCGGCCGCTTCGATGAATGGCAGGCGGCCGATCCGACCGGCACTTATTTCGCCACCCATTACGAAGATTTGACGATGCGCTATCCAGAATCGGGTCGCCTGCTTGTCGCCGACACATTTATGCGCTGGTGGTACACGACGGAGTGGGCGTTCAACCACGGCAACCCGCGCGGCTTCGCCTATTCGACCGGTCCGGCGGATCCATTCGGGATGGAAGGGGAAAACGAATGCTTTGGGGATGGAAGCGTCCAATGGAAATCCGCCAGTCGCACGGAGCTCACCGAAGATTACAACTACGCCACGAGCACAAGGTGCGGGCGTGTGGGGCCCGTGGTCAACAATGACCATTCGTTCTACATCCGGTAAGAAAAAGTGAAGCTGGGGTATTTCGTCGAGAAATGACCGCCTGAAATTTTCGCGCGCCGTTTCTCCTTGAGCGGGATTGCGGACACGTTATCATTCGCCGCATGCCCACGAACGTCTCGAATGTGCGACGCCGCAAAGCTTTTAACGAGGGACGGCGATCAGCCAAAGTGCCAACTGCGGTGAATCCTTATGACAACTCGAAGCTTCATGAGCTCTGGGACGAAGGCCGAGCAGCAGAATTGGCTGGCAGCATCAAGACACCCATTCCCCCGCTGGAGCCAGGCGAAACGCGAGCGATGCGCGTGAGCCACAATCCAGCCGGCTCAAAGCGAAAAGCCATACCGAAACCGCGGCCGCGCAGCGGTGGCTATCGCAATTATCGCCAGCGGTGAAGAGAGCACGCTCGGTCCGCTCGAACGATTACACTGGGCAGTACCTCGCGAGGTCGTCATGAAATCGCGTGATCCGTTCAGCCGTGGCGTCGGCACCTGATTCTCCGCCGTCGCCTCCGGCCGATCCGAAAGCGCCTGCTCCAACTCCGGTCCCATCTTCGGAATCCGCCGCTCCCTTGCCGGCATTGCCCGCCCGAAAGCCGATCCTCCTCCCGGAGATCAGGCCAAATCCCGGGCGGCGATGAAAGAGGTGTTTGCCAGGGAGTTGGCGGATCGTTCGCCGGTTGCACGCTTCGCGCTGAGCCAGAAATTGCTGGACCAGGCGGCAAAGAGCGAGGACAACGCTTCCGACCAGTTATTCCAACGGCCATCTCAATTCGGCTGACTCCGGCAGCACATGGTCACAACAGAGAAACACGCTGGTATTCAGATGGCGATACGCCAAAGCGCCCGGCGGATTCTTTATTGATACGTGCGTCATCTCGGATGACGGGCAAAGCTACGCCGGCAGAAATCAACTGGGACAACCCATCCGCGGAGAGCGAATCAATTCGGTTCCTTAAATCAGCCGCAGACGTCGGCCAATCGGGAGAACCAGCACGGCCGATGACACGTCCTCTAATGGAATAGTGCGTTCAGAATTGCAGCCAAGCGGACGCCCCCTGTTCGAGCTGCACATCAATGACGCCCGCACTCCGATCGACATATACCCCATCCAGTTTCGGCGGCGGCCCGCCTTCGGGCGGTGCCCACCTGACGGATTTGTGATTCGCTCACTTGCTTGCCACTTCAGACTTTTTCTCGTTGGCGGCGTGACGATGAAAGAACGAGGAGATTTTTTCCTTCAACCGCGGCTGGCTCTACAACATCGGCAGCGAGCGCGGCGCGGCCCCAGCGGGAACGCCTCGTCGATCAAGGCGATCTCTTCGTTGCTCAGGTGGAGATGCCCGGCCTGGGCATTTTCGGCGGCGTGCTCCGGAGTTGAAGATTTGGGGAGCGTAAAGAGCGGATTTCGGCGAACCAGGAATCGCAATGCGACCTGACGAGGCGTCGCGCCGTGGGCTTCGGCGATTTGTTGCAGGATTCGACCTCCGGGCGTGTGCGGGCTCGGAAAGTTTCCATGGCCGAAAGGGCTGTAAGCGACGACGGCGACGCCATGCGACTCACACCACGGCAGCACGGCATGTTCGATGGCCCGCTCCTGCAGATGATAAAGGACCTGATTGCACGCCAACCGTCCCTCGTCGGCAATCTCCAACACCTCTTCAAGATCCGGGGCGTCGAAATTGCTGACACCCCATAAGAGGATTTTCCCGTCGTCCACGAGCTGCTCGAAAGCCGCGATTGTCTCTTCGAGCGGGTAGGAAGCGCGCCAGTGCAGGAGGTAGCAATCCAGCCGATCGGTATTCAGGCGGGCGAGCGATCGCTCACACGCTTCGATCGTCCCGTTACGGGAGGCATGTTGAGGCAGCACCTTCGAGACGAGGAACACTTCGTCGCGTTGTCCCTCGATCGCCTCGGCGACCATCTCCTCGGCGGCGCCCGCTCCATACATCTCGGCGGTATCGATATGCCTCATGTCCAGGTCGATCCCTTTTCGTATGGCCGCAATCGCCTCGTCGCGCTCGCCGCTCTCGATTTCCCACGTTCCCTGGCCGATTACCGGAACCTCTCGCCGACTGGGGCCGAAGCCACGCCGCTCCATCGGGGTCGGCGGCGGAGCGAAATTGGATTTGGCGCGGGATGAAATCCGATTACGCATCACATCTCCTTCAGATACGCGTGCACGAACTGAACCGCCATGGCCCCCTCGCCGACCGCCGAGGCCACGCGCTTGACCGATCCGGATCGGACATCGCCGGCGGCGAATACGCCGGCATGGCTGGTCTCCAGCAGGAACGGATCGCGTTGTCGCGCCCACTGTGCGGATTTCGCCAGGGCCGACCCGGTAAGGACAAATTGCCGGGCGTCTTTCTGAATCTCCGGCGGCAGCCAATCGGAGCGGGGCGTTGCGCCAATGAAGCTGAACAGCGCCGGCGTGTTGACCGTTCGCACCTCGCCGGTTTGATTGTTGACGAATTCGACCGAGCGGAGGGCATTGTCCCCGGACATCCGGCGAACAGTCGTGTTCAGGAGCACTTCAATGTTGGGAGTCTGCTCGATCCGCATCGCCAGGTAACTGGACATGTCCTTGTACAAATCGTTACCTCGGATCACGAGGTCTACCTTGCGGGCAACCGCAGAGAGAAATACAGCGGCCTGGCCGGCGGAATTGCCTCCTCCTGCCACAACCGCTTCCGCGCCGCGGCAGAAGGGCGCTTCGGTGAGGGTTGCGGCGTAGTAGACGCCGCGCCCCTCGAATTCCTCGGTCCCCACCGCCTCGAGCCGGCGCCATTCGGCGCCCGTTGCGATAAGAAGGCACTTGGCGGTCACGGTTTCTCCGCTGTCCAGGTGGAGTTCGGAGTAGGCTTTGTCAAACGTGAGGCCGGCCACGGGAGTCGGAATCGGGATCTGTGCGCCGAACTTGTTGGCCTGCAACATGGCGCGGTCGGCCAGTTCACTGCCGGTCAGACCGGTGGGGAAGCCAAGGTAATTTTCGATCCGCATGCTTCGCCCGGCCTGGCCGCCGGGACCAAAGCGCTCGAGGACGACTGTCTTGAGGCCTTCGGATGCCCCATAAACCGCTGCCGCCAGTCCGGCCGGCCCGGCGCCGACCACTACGAGGTCGTACATCGTTTGCTGAAGCGGTCGGCGAATCCCCAGCGCCTCGGCCAGTTCCCGATCCGTCGGATTGCGCAGCAGCAATTTGCGGCCCCAGGCGACCACGGGCGTCTGGGCTTCGGATACTCCAAACTGGCGGAGCACCTCTTTCACATGCGGGTCATTCTCCAGATCAAGCCAGGCGAACAACACATGATTCCTGGCGAAGAAATCGCGAATGCGAAACGTGTCCCGTGAATATCGTGAACCAATCACCTGCAGGCCGATGAAATCCGGACACTCACGAAGAATCTGCCGTCGGGCGATAAATGCGCGAACGATCATGTCGCCCAGATCGGGGAAGCGGTTGATGATCTGGCGCACGCCGGTGCTGGAAACTTCGTACGCCTGGCAGGCTCCCCGCGCAACCGCGCTGACCATCGAGGGGCCTCCCGAGAGGTGGGAGACGTCGCCGGTGAACTCGCCGGGGCCGAGGACAACGATCACCTTCGGTGGATCCGAATCGTTGAGTATGTCAACTTCACCGGCCTTAATGACGAAGAACTTGAAATCCCGGTCCCCGGCATGGATCAGAGTTTGGCCCTCGCGGTATTCGTTGAGCGTGGCTCCTCCGCATTTGGCCAGGGAAGCCATCTGCGCCTCGCTCAACCTCGGAAAGGCCGCCGTCTTCAAATCATTTTCCGGCATGACCCACCTTCCCCGGCTCACTTGCTTGCCACTTCCGACTTTTTCTCGTTGGCGGCGTGACGATGAAAGAACGAGGAGATTTTTTCCTTCAACTTCGCAAAGGCCGATTCGGTGTTCTCGTTGCCTTCAACCTGTTTTTCGAGATCAGAGACGGCATCGGCGAGGGAGTTGTATTCCGGGTCCATTCCGGCGTAGCCGAGGTCCCGCGCTCGATCAAGCTCAAACCTTGCCTGCGCCAGCAGCGCCAGCGCCCTCTGCCTGTCGCTTTTCTCGCGAGCGACCTGTGCCTGGCCGATAATCGCCTGGGCGAGGACCAGGGGCAGAGGCGTGACGTGATCGACCACAACCAACGTGTTCAGGGCAGTGTGAAGCACGGCGGCGGCCTCGGCGTCCTTTTTTTGATCGAGCAGGCGAGCTGCTTCCTGCATGGCAGTGGGATAGCTGGCCAGCGGGAGATCGACGGTGCGGACACGAATCTCGCTCCTTAAACCCTGGAGCAGCGTCCGAGCGGCAGGGTAGTCTTTCGATTTCACCGCATCCTCCGTGGCCGCGGCCAGCGTTTTGATCGCTTTGGCCTCAAGCGGCGCCGCGTCAACCACCTCGACCTGGACGTCAATCGGAATCAACGCGTTGGCTGGATTCCGGGCGATCAGGATATTGATTTTGCCCGTCGCGCGCTCGATGGCCGCGATCGCATCGTCGGTTTTTCCGCCCTCGGCCGCTTTCAAAGCCGCCATCGTCTCCTTGCTCGCCTCGATGGCATCCTTGTCGAGTGTCTTGGTCGCCTGCTGCTCGGCGGAACTTCGTTGTTGTTCAATTTCAGATTTGGCCTGGACCTCGGTACGGGGAGCGGAGGGTTTCGTGGCCGGGCCCTCGCCGCGTGAGGCTGTAGCTGCCGCGAAAAATGCAATGAGAGATGCGCCAATCAAGGCGACGAGGTTAGGTGTAGGGTTTCTCATGGTCGAACTGCCTTTCGAGTCAAGTAATTTCTACTGAACAAGTGAATGCTGATTGAGCTCAGCGTTAGGCCGGAACCAGGAGCTTTCGAGTGCGATCACCTTTCCACGCTCAAGAGAGCGTTTTTCCGGGAGGGGGCAATTTCGGGCGGGGCCTCAGTGTTACGAGGGTGATAGTCCCGTCTTCTGCCTCGATCTCGATGTCCAGTTCAGCTCCACGCTTCGTTGTCGAAGCGCGTACGGCGGCTGGAGCGCGAACGAGATGGGTATTGAAGGGTTCGCCGACATCACCGATCTCGATCAGGATGTCGCCGGCCTGCGAACCGGCGGGTTCGTAACTGATCCCCTGCAACGGGAGCCCGTCGGCGGCGTGCTGGTCTCCCAACTCGCCTGCGAACACCTCGACGGTCGCCGCCCACCCCTCGTAGATCCTGTCGAGCTCGTTGAAATAGGTCTTCCAACTCTGTTTAGGAATCTCGTGTGTGATCGCCGTGCTCATGGTCATTCCTTGCAGACGCCAATGTGCTCCTGTCATGCGCAGCGTCATAGCTCCACTTCAAGCAGGTTCTCGACACTTTGAACGCCTGGGGCCGCCCAGGCCGAACGTTCAGCTTCGGCGCGTTCGGCCCAGGAGCGGACCTTGCCGCGGAGGATCACCCGCCCACCGTCCGTCTCGATCGTGATTCGATTGGCCTCCACCTCGGCACTGCGTTTCAGCGCCTCTTCGATTTTCGACTGCAAATCGATCGGCGAGAGATGAGGCCTGACTACGTGCGCGGCATGTCGCGTCTCCTTCGCATGAAGCGCTTCGAGTGAGTCGTCTGCATGGGTCGAGTCCGATTAATGGCCCGGGGCAACGGCGGGGAATCCCTGACCGCCATGCTCGGCGGCGCGCACCAGGCTTCGGAGCTTGATGCCAAGAATGACAAGCAGCACGCCGAACGCGATCGCGTAGGCGCCGATCCACCAGATCAACGCCAGCGCGCCGGCGCCGGACGGAAGAACAGGATTGCGCCGAACACGATCGACAGCACGCCGAGAAGGGCGAGCATCCATTCATGACCGATCTGCCTGCGCAGCCGGATCGCCGCCGCGATTTCCATGACGCCGGTGGCGACAGCCCAGAATCCGATGAGATAGAGCAACGTCAGCGCGGTTAATCCAGGCCAGAAGAACGCCACGACGCCCGCGCCGACGCTGATGATCCCTTCGATCAGCAACGCCCACCACGGCGCCTGCGCCGGGCCGGAACGGCGGACGGCTGCAATGATGTTAAAGATCCCATCCGCGAGGGCATAGAACCCGAACATAAAGACCAGCGTCAAAAGGGCCATTCCAGGCAGGATGAACGTCAGAAGGCCAAAGATGATCGCTACCAATCCACGCAATACGAACGCCCACCAATTTCCAACGAGTAAGAACATGGCAACACCTCTTCCATTTGCGGTCGATTCACGCATTTTGGCGGCTCACTTTGTTTCAGGAAACTTCGACTCGCCTGGACTTGGATTCTTCCCGTTTATTCAACGTGACCCGCAATACGCCGTTCTCCATCTTGGCCTGCACGCTCTGCGGGTCCACATTGGGAGGGAGCGTGAAGCTGCGGACGAAACGCTGAATTCGCCGCTCGCGCAGCAGGTATTCGTCCGGGGACCGACTGGTCTGTGGCCGACCTGACTTTGACTTTCCCGCTTCGGCGCCCTCGCCCTCTTTGCCGCTGTCCGGCTCACTGATTTCCTCGCGTCGTTCCGCGGTGATCCCCAACACACCATCCTGAAGCGAGATGTCGACATCCTCCTTGCGAAACCCGGGAAGGTCCGCCTCGACGTAGATGTGGTCGGCGTCCTCGCGGATGTCTACTCCGTAACTTGTGAGTGCACTCAGCGTTCCTCCATCGCCGATATCATTGAAAAAGCCTCGGCCTAAAACGTGGCCGAGCAGTTGGCTCATATCCCGGCGGACGATGTCGAGTGGGTCGATCGTCGGACCGCGTTCAACGCGCACTGGAAGTGCCATGGCTTGCTCCTTTAGGGACTATGTTGCATCAGAGGAGTTTTGAACGTTCGTACGCGAAGGTTCAAAGCGTCCCTCCCGCCAAGGCAAACGACGCGCCAGGGGAAGAAAACACGGGCCGGCCGAATAAGACGTACGGAGGCCGCTGGCCAGCGAGCGGGCTCAGCGCCCGCGCCTCAGAAAATGCCACGCTGAAACAAAACGGATCAGTCAAGGCGAATTGGTTTGGTCATCTCCGGCGATCGACTTGGTGATGTTAAGACCCAGTTCTCGGAGCCGGTTGCGGAGCGTTTGACGGGCAACGCCGAGGATCTTTGCGGTCCGCAACTGATTGCCGTTCGTGATTGTTAACGTCAGTTCGATAAGCATGCGGTCGAGCTCGAGATGAGCCTCGGCAAATAAGTTGGCGGAGCCGGCCTGGAGCCGATCATGAACGAACCTCTTCAAATCAAATACGGAATCACCCGCCGCCGATGTCGCCAACGCGGATCGCGCGGCCGGGAGATGCAGATTGGGCAGGAACATCGGCGTGAGCACGTTGCCGTACGCCTGGAGCAACGCCTGCTTCAGCACGCTCTGTAGTTCGCGCACGTTTCCTGGCCAGGCGTAGGCTCGAAGCTGCTCCATGGCCGCCGGTTCAACCTCGCGAACCTCCCGGCCGAGTTCCCGATTGTAGCGGCGGACAAAAAAGTCGACGAGCGACTTCAGGTCGTCCCCACGCTCGCGCAAAGCCGGAAGCTCGATCGAAAACACGCTCAACCGGTAATAAAGGTCAGGCCGGAACTTGCCAGCCTCCGCCAGCGCCTTCAGATCATGATTAGTGGCGGCAATCACCCGCACGTCGGTCGCGATGGTTTCATTCCCGCCTACTCGCTCGAAATGCTGATCGTGAAGCAGGCGCAGCAGTTTAGCCTGAGTCGCCAGTGGCATATCTCCGACCTCGTCGAGAAAGATCGTGCCCCCGTTGCACTGCTCGAATTTCCCGATGCGCCTGCGGTCCGCTCCTGTGAAAGACCCTTTTTCGTGGCCGAACAGCTCGCTTTCCAATAGCGCCTCGGGGACGGCCGCGCAATTGATCGCCACGAATGGCATGGCCTCTCTGCTGCTGTGCTGATAAATGGCCCGCGCCACCAGTTCCTTGCCGGTCCCGCTCTCGCCGGTGATCAGGACGTACACGTTCTGGTCCGAAACGCGCCCGATTGCCTTATAAACTTCGAGCATTGGGGCACAGCGCCCGATGATCGCGTTGCCCACGTCCGTATCGGCTATTGTCTGCCCGAGCCCTGTGGGCTCACGCATTCTCCGCCCCACTTCGATCGCTTCGCCCACGGCCTTTTCCAACTGCTGGAGGTCGACCGGCTTGAAGAGATAGTCATACGCGCCGTGCCTCATGGCCTCGATCGCAGTGTCGGTCGTCGAGGTGGCGGTAATGAAAATAACGGGAATTCGCGCATCCACCTTCCGCAGGCGCTGATGCACTTCCAGCCCGGACAGGTCCGGCATGTTAATGTCGAGCAGAACCACATCAGGGCGCTGGGCTTTGAATTGTGTCAGCCCCTCCTTCCCCGAGCGGGCGACGGAAATCTTCATCCCGATTTCGGCGAAGAGATGGCCGAGCTGATCCAGCAGCAGCAGGGGATCGTCATCGATTAACAACAAGTGTGGCATAATTCACCTGGACGGTCGCGAACGCGCCGGGCGGACGAGACCCGCAACGCTTCCCCTCATTTGGGCGCGGCTGAGCATTCAATACGCCGGATCAGCGATCCGATTAAGAATTCGACACCCCGTTGGCGGCACGGCAGATTTCCCCGGAGCGAATCCCGCAGTCTATATCACCCATGTCAAGATTACGTTCAGGCAGATCAGGAATATTTCTCGGCAACTTTCCGAAATTGCCAAGGGGTTGTCGATGCACCTGCATGTAGATGCGTGTAGCGTGTGAACTCTGTGATTCAGTCGATGGTGGCCATGGAATCATTCGCCCCCGAGGATCGCACGACTCGCCGACCCCTAACGGATCTGGTCGCCCTGGCGGCGCTTTCTGCCGAGTGGATCAAGTACGACGTACAACGGCTTGCCGACAGCCTGATCGAAGCGGCGCTTAACGCGCTGCAACCCGACTTCGTGGCGCTGCGGATGCGCGACCCATCGGGCGCCACCGCGATCACAATCGCGCGCACCCCCGCCCAACCATTTGAGCCAGAGGAAAGCGACCGGATCCTCGCCGCCATATCACCCCTGCTCGACGGCAAAGGACCTGGGTTTGTGACCTCTATACCGGAACCATTCGGACGCGGCGCTTGGCAGATGGTGATCGTACCCATTGGCCTGGACGGTGAATTTGGCAACTTCGCGGCTGGATCACAAGAATCCGGCTTCCCTGACGACGAGCGCCGTTTGCTTTTGAGCACATACGTGAATCAGGCCGCGATGGTGCTCCAGCACCGCCGCGCCGAGCGGGCTCTGCACACGAGCGATGAACGATGCCGCCGCTATTTCGAGCTTGGATTGATCGGCATGGCCATCACGTCTCCGACCAAAGGGTGTCTCGAGGTGAATGATGAGCTATGCCGCATCCTCGGGTTCGACCGGGAGGAACTCCTGCAAAAGACCTGGGAGGAAATGACATATCCGGATGATCGGGCCGCTGACATTTCCCAATACGAGCGGGTGATCGCGGGGGAGATCGACGGCTATACGATGGACAAGAGGTGGGTTCGCAAGGACCGCCGGGTGATCGACACCACGATATCCGTGAGCTGCCTGCGCCGCGACGACAGTTCGGTCGACTTTTTCGTGGCGCTTCTTCAGGACGTGACCGAGCGCAAGCGCGCCGAAAAATCGCTTCGTCAAAGCGAGAAGCGTTTTCGGGGGACATTCGAGAACGCGGCGGTGGGGATCGTCCACGCCGGGACCGATGGGCGGCTCCTGCGCGTCAATCAGACGTTCTGCACCAATCTGGGCTACACCGCGGCCGAGCTGCTTGATCAAACGCTCGCCGACATCACACATCCCGACGATGTGTCGACGAACCTCGAGCAGTACGGCCGACTGATGCGGGGAGAATTTTCCAGGTTCACACTTGGGCAACGTTACATGCGCAGGGACGGGTCGCCGGTTTGGATGGACGTCACCTTTTCACGCCAGACCGATGAGGACGGGACGCCCGATTACGCCATTGCCATCATCGTGAACGCCTCCGATCGCAAACGATTGGAAGCCGAACTCCGGCGGGCAAAGGAATCCGCCGAGTTCGCGAATCGCGCCAAAGACCAGTTCATCGCGACCGTGAGTCACGAGTTGCGAGCGCCGCTCACCGCGATCCTGCTTTGGTCTCAAATGCTCGACGGCAGAATATTGGAACCCGGCGAGGAAACCGAAGCGGTGCGGGCCATCCGTGCGAGCGCAAGCCCAGCAGCAGTTGATCGAAGACTTGTTGGACTTCTCGCGAATTCTGGGGGGCCAAATGCGATTGAACTTGCAAAGAACGGACCTGACCTTTGCGGTGCAAGCCGCCTTGGATTTTGTGAAGCCGCTCGCGCTCGCCAAGAACATCCATATCCAATTCACGCCGGATCCGGGAGCAGGCCAGGCACTTGCGGATGCAAGCCGGATGCAGCAGGTATTCCTGAATCTTCTGAACAACGCGGTGAAATTTACACCTGACGGCGGTCGGATCAGCGTGCAGCTGCGGCGCGTCAGCGATGTCGCGGAAATTCAGGTGTCCGATACCGGTCAGGGAATCAGCGCCGAGTTCCTCCCGCACCTGTTTCAGCGGTTCTGGCAGGCCAACTCCGGGAGGGCGCAAAGACATGGCGGCCTTGGACTGGGTCTGGCTATTGCCCGTGAACTGGTCGAACTCCACAACGGAACAATCCGCGTTGAGAGTCCCGGCCGAGGGCTTGGAGCCACATTTAAGGTCGAGCTTCCGGTCACGGATGCATGCGTCGACTTCGTCGATAACTCGCCGTTGTCAGCTCAGCCTGGATGGCGATTTGTGCCTTCGCCGCTCCTCACGGGCGTTCGAGCGCCTGATTGTGGAGGACGATGCGGCGACCCGGGAAGTCATTCAATATTTGCTCGAGAAATGCGAAGCCGATGTAACGGCAATCGCCAAGGCGTCCGACGCGCTGCGCCTGTTTGCCGAGCCGTTGCCGCAGGATCGGTTCGATGTGCTCTTGAGCGACATCGGTATGCCGGAGATGACCGGTCTCGAGTTCATGCGGGAGATTCGGACGATGGAACGGCGAAGCGGTCGCACGCCACCCATCCCGGCGGTCGCGTTGACGGCCTACTCCCGCGATCTGGACCGGGTCGAGGTTCTGGCGGCAGGCTTCAATAAACACCTGACCAAGCCGGTGGTAGCCGAGACGCTGGTCGCGATCGTAGCCGAGTGCGTGGGACGCTCAAATGCGCTGAACGCCAACCGCCCGTAGGAAAGATATAACGGAGTTACTCAATGACGACGCAAACCTCCGAAACGCTGATCGACCCGACAACATTGCTCGCGGGATGCGGCGGCGATCCGGTCCTGTTGCAAAAGATGATCCAATCCTTCGAAATGCTCGCACCCGCCAGGCTTGCCGCCGTGCGCGACGCCGCCCAGCGTCAAGACGGGGGGGAACTTCGGCTTGCAGCCCACAATCTGCGCGGATTGGTTTCGGCCTTCTCCGGTTCGATCGGGGTTGATGTCGGCGTCCTGGAGCAATTCAATATCGATCAGCAGCCGGATCTTGCACTGCGCCAATGCGCCACGGTTGCGCATGAAATCGGCGCGCTATTGGAGTCGCTGCCAGATGTTTCGATCGAAGAGCTCGAACGTTTGTCAACGCCTTCGACAGGCAATGCCGCGCCTTCTTCGGCTTGACCGTCTGTCGAGTTACATCGACTCGTGCTGTCCACTATTCTTCCAGAATGGCAAGCACCTGCTCTAACGAATGGCGGGCCAAGACTTGACCGCGCGGACACGCCTGGTTGCGATGGCTGCGGATTGCGCCAGCACGATCAAATCTCAGCCGTTCGAGGGGGGGGCCGTCAGGCGAACTATTCCGTAATCGGAATTGGCCCGATGTTTGCCGCGCAAACGCGAGCTGGAGGTTATGCGGCAACAGCATCGTTCCAGAACACTGCGCCGCCAGGAGTAAATCGCCCGCAGACCTCTCATTGTCGCCGGAGCCATTTAGATGAAAGTGAGAAACCCATGTATCGCAGATTGCTTGCATCGATGATTCCGCCATTGCTGCTAACCGGCTGTTATCAATCGCCGCCGCCGCAACAAACCGTGTACGTTCCCGCCGCCGCGCCCACAACTGTACCCGCGTCGTACACGACCGTTTACGGAGCGGCTCCCGCCCCCGTGGTGGAGGTTGCCCCACCGGCGCCGTATCTAGGCGCGGTTTGGATTGGCGGAGTCTGGGCCCCTCGTCCGCATGGCTGGGTCTGGGTACGGGGACATTGGCGGTAGGGATGGGACGATTGTGGTGGGTTAACGGTCGAGGGATTCGGTCACGCAATCAATTCGTTAATCACCTTCCCATGCAGGTGCGATGCACCAGAAATGCTGCCCCCAATTTGCCCCAGACTGCCGCGGGGGCGTTGGGGGCAAAAGTAAGGAACTGCGATTTTTTGCGGGGAATTCCACAACAGCTTTGGCGGGAAAAAGGAAGCAGGGGTACTAGGATTCGAACCTAGACAAGCAGATTCAGAGACTGCTGTGCTACCGTTACACCATACCCCTGTATGGTCAGCGTGGGTCGATCTTGGATCTGAATCCTATCCGCAACGGACGATCGGTCAAGCTCGACGCCGACTTCGATTCGGCGCCGCATTGAAAACGATTTCGGCTTTTCGAGCGCGATCAGTGCACTGGATTGGAGTCGGAAAGCGGCCGTTTCGCGGAAGAATTGCTCTGCAAAATCGAAACGGCCATCAGGATCTTCCGGCGGCTTCTTCAACGAGCATTCCAATGGCCGCGACCAGAAAAGCGACTGCGAAGAGCGTTGCGATGACGTATAAGAACAGCCGCTCTTTGCGTGTCCTGGCGGCGTAAATTTCGGGTGGTTCAGAGGGGACCATCTTTCATCCATCATCGACGGGCAGCGCTTGACGGTTTAGACGCTGATATTACAGCCACCGTCAGAATGGCCGGATATTCCTCACATGCTTCGGCATCCTCGGAAGGCCGATAATCGATGGGAGATTTGCCGGGCTCAACGCCGCTTCATCATTCCCGCGATCTTTAGGCTTGGCTTTAGACAGAGTTGAGATTAAGATGTAGGACGAAGTTGATTCATTTCTCGTTGTTTGGTGAAGCACTCTGAGCTGTGACCCTGTCGTTTCAAAATCATGCGGGAGATCGCGTGCGTCGTCGGAAGGCGTTTAGTCTTGTAGAGTTGCTCGTGGTAATCGGCATCATCGCGACGCTGATCGCTCTCCTGCTGCCCGCGTTGTCGCGAGCCCGGGAGCAGGCCCGGCGCGTGCAGTGTGGCAGTAACCTCCATCAGTTTTCGATGCTCCTGTTTTCGTATGCGAACGAGTGCAAAGGGGCGTTGCCAAGCGGGAAACGCAACTTGCCTCCCATTGCGGACGGCTACGAGCACATTCCCTGGATTTCAGACAACCTGCACGATTATCTGGTTCAAGCCTCCTCGGCCAACGGAACGAACGGCGCGACGACGCAGATCCTCACCTGTCCGAACATCGCGACCAGCGGAGTCTTCGGCGATTACATTAACGTTTACTACGGCCCGCCCTACGGATGGGTGATCGGCTATAACTATCTTGCAGGACATTCGTCCGCGACTTGGCCGGGCATTCCCTGGCTCAGCCCTCAGAAGACATCGGATCAGTTTTATCAGGTCGCCGCGCGCCGGTCCTGCCGGATGGGTCAAGCCTGCCACTGGCATGCGACTTCACTTTTCTGAGCAGCGGACTCTCCTGGGCACCGCATGGACGGCATGGATTGGTTTATGGGCCTGGGTACACTGACCCGGCTTTGTTCGGAAATGAGGGGGGCAATGTCGCCTACCTGGATGGTTCGGTTCGATGGCAAAGCGAGTCGGACATGCACAGATACAGTGCATCCCAGGGTGGCGAATACCAGGCGTATTGGTAATTCATCATTACGAACGGTATTTGGTTGACGAGTTGAACGCTATCCCGCCCCTAGTCGAAATTCATCAACAATTGCTGAAAAATGAGCCTCCCTTTCCCCGCCCGGTTCCTTCCCGCCAAACGTGAAAAACACTTTGAATGCCGCCATGCCGTTGCGATCGTAAAACTGGATGCTGAGTGTATTGACGCCGTCGAGATGGCCCGGCTTCTTCACCGCGAAGATCGCGTGAATCTGACTCGGCCGAATGTGCATGTCGATCGATTTGCTTTGCACGTTGAAATATTCCCCGAACGTGCTGAAGTTTCCGAATTGGCCGAACGACTCAAGCGTTACCGCGCCGTTGGTGACGATCACGTGCACTTGTCCCACAGCTTCCAGTCGGCGCACCAATAGCTCCCAACGCGCCGGGTCCAGTTCAACCGCCGACCCGTCTGGCAGGGCGCGAATGACTTCCACTTCCGGCACCCCCAGTTCGCGCGCGAGTTGCACGGTCATCTTGCGACGATCCTGAAGAAGGGCCTGGCGGATTCGCTGGGCCCGTTCAATGTTCGGCAGCTCCATCATCCTTATTTCCTCGTTAGCCATGGCTTTGTCGGCAGACGCGAAATGTTAAGCGTAAACCCGCCTGAATGCTCCAACGGGCAACGGTTATTCAATTCCCGGGCAAAAAAGCGCGAATTGTTGCGAAGCTATAGAAGCTGTTACCGGTGGGAAAGCAAAGTTGCCGAAGATAATGATATGCGGGCGTTTGCGCTTGGACCTGGAGCGGAGCGGCGGACTCGTCTTGGATTTCTCCTGGCGATCGGTCTGATACTTCTACCGGTGGCTGGAAAGGCGATCCTCGCCGACACGCTCGATCCGGACCTTTTCTGGCACCTGCGGGTGGCGGAACAGCTCCGCCACGACGGCATTGGTCCGCTGGTCGATCGGCTCTCGTTCGCTTCAACGCAGGTTCCCTGGACGCCTTACTCGTGGTTGGCGGAACTGGCGATGCGCTGGCTCTGGGCGCATTCGGGATGGCGGGGAGCGGTGGCCACACAGGCGTTGCTGCAATCGGCTTTTGTCATATTCATTGCCCTCGCCTGCCGGGTGCGAACGGCGGGGGAGGAGTGGGGAGCCGACGACCATCTCCGCCATCCGGATGTCGCTTCTCCAGGGGCGCTTCGGGCGGCGGTGGGTACGGCGTTTGGCGCGTTGCTGGCGCTTCCCTACCTGAGCTATCGGCCGGTGACCGCGGCGCTGGTTCTGCTTGCCGCCTGCGCCTGGCTGATCGTGCGCGACCGCCAGCGCGGGGAGAAGACGGTTGTTGTCTGGGCCGTGATCCCCATCACCATGCTGATGGTGAACATTCACCTTTACGCGCTGCTCGTCCCTCTCTGGTTTCTAACGCTTCTTGGTGGCGCGATCTGGGAACGGGGACGAACCGACAATCCGGCCGAGCGTTCGGAAAATGATCGCCGGGTCGAGCGATATGCGCTGCTGCTGATGTGCAGCGGCTTTGCCTGCATCGCGACGCCAATGCTTCCCGGCGTGATCGGCGCCGCCATTCATTATCAATTCGGCGACCCTATGGTCTCCGGACCCTTCATCCGCGAAATGCAACCGTTCTTCCACGGCGCGGCCGGCCCGGTGGCGGCCGGCGCGGTGCTGGTGTTCGTCTGGCGGGTTTGGGCCAGTCGCGAGCGATTGCGGGCCGGAGAAATTCTCTGGATGGCGGCAAGCTGCCTGCTGCTGCTGCGCCTGGGCGCTTCGCGGCGGTCTTCGCCATCGTCGCAGCGCCGATCCTCGCAGCCGCGCTGCCGACCCTGTCCGACAGGCTATTGGGACGCCCGGCCCTCTGTGCATTGATGAGCGCGTGCCTTGTCGTTGGGGTTTGGCGCATTTTCCGCTCCTTTCCCAGGAGCCAAGAGACGCTCGCGGTCTGGCTCAACCGCAACGGCCCGCAAACAGCCGGCTATCCCTGCTCCGCAGCCGACTACGTGGCCCGGCAGGTCAAGCCGCAATCGCACCGGATCATCAATGAGTTTGATTGGGGCGGATATCTCGAGTGGAAACTCGGGGAAAAATATCAAACGTTTGTCGACGGACGAACGCAGGTCTTCACGCCGGATTTTTGGCGGGCCACTTACCTGGGGGAAGAGACGGAGCGCCTGCAGTTTCTGGGTGAAGTGGAAGCCGACGCCGCGGTCCTGCCCCTCCGTCACAGTCAGTTCCACGAGACCCTGGCGCGGCTTGGATGGAAGAGCGTATACCAGGACGATCGGGCCGAAGTGATGCTTCCGCCGGCCATATCTCCGGCGCCGAAGAATCAGGATTGGCCGTCAGCTTCGATCTTTCTGGGAGAATAGGGCGCCGGGGCAAATTCCAAATTCCAAGCACCAAATCCCAAATAAATTCCAAAAACCAAAAGGGGAAAATTCCAAACAGGAGAGCGCTGCTTCATTCCGCTGTATCTTGTTTGGTCCTTGGAATTTGGACTTTGGAATTTATTTGGGATTTGGTGCTTGGGATTTGGAATTTTCTGCGCCGGCGGTTCAAAGGCTATCGGCGAATTGAGCCAGGAACTCCGGAACCGGATAGTGCTTCATGAGGAATTCGCGGAGCTGCGTCCGCTCGGCGATGAGGAAGTTGATCGGCTCGTCGATTTTTCGCGTTGTGAAATTGACCGAGCGGACCAGGTTCTCGGCGCTCGTCGCCATGCTCAGATCCTGCACCTCGTCGCGGTTGAGCGGCAGCAGATGGAACTGCCAGGCCTGCCGGCGATTGAGCATGCGCAGGCAATCGGTTTCCACTTCCTGGTCATCGAGATCGACGACGCCGGCGACGCGGAGGTATTGTTCCACCCAGGCGTCCTCCACCGCTTTCGGGCTGATTCCGAAGAGCCGCTCGGCCAGGTCTCCGAACGGACGGTGAGAGAGCTTCTGCACCTGTAGAATGTGCTTGACTTGCTCGTCGGTCAGCACGCCTTGTTCGATCAGCAATTGGCCAATTTGAATTCCGCGCAAATCGTCCTCCTTCAGGAACGTCGTAACTGCTATCACTATCGGCACATTCGGGGTCGGGATGCAGCGGGCGGAGAAGCCAGGAGCCAGGACCCAGAAGCCAGGAGCCAGAAGCCAGAAGCCCGGAGCCAGAATCCAGAAGATTCGGAATACGTCCGCTTCTGAATTCTGGCTCCTGGCTCCTGGCTTCTGGCTTCTTCCTCCTCCTACCCCACCCTCGGCAGGACGGCGTCCAGACGGTTGATCTCGTACAGGAATTCCGTGCGGTCGTGCAGGCCGGAAAGAATCAGATCGCGGCCGACGCGTCGCAAGGCGCGGCGAAGCAGCACGAGCCGGGCAAAGGCGCTGGTGGTTGCGTCGGTCGCGTTTGCCAGATCAATGACCACGGTCTGAGCTTCCGGGCGCGCAGCGCCTGCTCGTATATCCTCAGGGCATGCTTGTGGCGAAAGCATTCCTCCTCGTGAACAAAGGCAATTTCTCCAGAATCCATCTCGCTTCCTCCCGACAGAGCCAAACCTCACAGAATCGATCCTGCAGATCGAAACCAGAACCGCGGACCAGGCGCTCCGTTGAGCCCGGGACGCGCCGATCCAAATCACAATGACGCGCAGTTTTATTTTGGACCGGCCAGGTCGGGCACGACAGCGGCCGGCAATTCAAGCGGGCGACGGGATCACGAACCTACGCGGTCCTCGTCATCGGCCTGGTCCTCGCTCACCGCCTCCCGTACTCCATGGCGAGCTGACCCAAGAGCCTTATCGTTGTTTGCTTTGGGGCGGTTTAAAGAACCTTGTCGAAAAAAGCAGAAATTATTTGCCGCGGCGGAATGGCAGCCGCCACCTGTGCTGCGATCACGTTGTTATCGGGGCTAATCCGCCGGTTCGAGGATGGCCATGAACGCTTCCTGCGGAATATCAACGCTGACCCGACCCGCTTCATGCGCTTCTTGCCTTCCTTCTGCTTTTCAAGCAATTTGCGCTTTCGAGACACGTCGCCGCCGTAGCACTTGGCGGTCACGTTTTTGCCGACCGATTTGATCGTCTCGCGGGCGATGATCTTGCCGCCGATGGCGGCCTGCAGGGGAATCTCGAACAGATGCCGGTCGATCTCTTCCTTCAGTCGCACCAGCAGCCGCCGGCCGCGCGCCTCGGCATGGTCGCGATGCACGATCATGCTGAGCGCATCGACGCGATCGCCGTTGACGAGAATGTCCATCTTCACCAGGTCGCCGATGCGGAAGCCGATGAAGTCGAAATCCATCGTGCCGTAGCCGCGCGTGGCGGATTTGAGCCGGTCATAGAAATCGTAAATCACCTCGGCCAGCGGCATTTCATAGACGAGGATCACGCGTGTGGTGCCGATGTATTCGGTCTTCTGGTAAATGCCGCGCCGGTCCTCGCACAGCTTCATCAGCGCCCCGACACTGTCGCTGGGGAGGATCAGGTTCATCACGATGATACGGCTCGCGAATTTCGACCAGATGCGTCAGGTTCGGCAACTCGCTGGGGGCGTCGATGCGCTTGGTCGCTCCCGTCGGTCATCAGCATTTCATAAGTCACGGTGGGGGCCGTCTGCACCACTTCAATATTGAACTCCCGCTCGAGCCGTTCCTGGATGATCTCCATGTGCAGCAGTCCCAGGAATCCGCAGCGGAAACCAAATCCCAGGGCATCGGACGACTCGGGCGCAAAGGTGAAGCTTGAATCGTTGAGCTGCAGCCGATCCATCGCGTCGCGCAGCTCGTCGTACTGCGTCTTTCCGCCAGGATAGAAATCGCAGTAGACCATCTGCTGGATCGGCTTGTACCCCGGCAGGGCGGAGGCGGCGGGTGTGACCGCATCGGTTACGGTGTCGCCGATGCGGACATCGTGCAGGTCCTTGATTGCCGCGACGATGAAGCCGACCTCGCCGGTCCCGATCGTCGCCACCTGCTTTGGCCGGGGCATCAGCTTGCCCAGATCGGTGATCTGGTATTCCTTCCCGATGCCCATCAGGCGAATGCTTCTGACCCTTCTTCAATTCCCCATCGACGACGCGAACGTAAACGATCACGCCGCGATAGTCGTCGTAAATGCTGTCGAAGATCAGCGCCCGCGTCGGCTGATCGGCCGACCCCTTTGGAGGCGGAAGCTGATCGCACAGCTTGGTGATCAGCTCGTCGATCCCCTGTCCGGTCTTGGCTGATACGAGAATCGCATCCTCGGCCGGAAAGCCCAGCACCTGTTCGATTTCTTCCGCCACTTCAATCGGCCGGGCGCTGGGCAGATCGATCTTGTTGATGACGGGAATGATCTCCAGCCCGACTTCGACCGCCGCGTAGGCGTTGGCGACCGTCTGCGCCTGCACGCCCTGCGTGGAATCGACCACCAGGATCGCCCCTTCGCACGCCTGCAGCGCCTTCTGCACTTCGTAATGGAAATCGACATGCCCGGGCGTGTCGATGAAATTGAGCATGAACTGCTCCGCCGCTTGTGCTCGTGAAAGACCGTGACGGCCGACGCCTTGATGGTGATGCCGCGTTCGCGTTCCAGATCCATGTCATCGAGCATCTGGTTTTGGAATTCGCGCTCGGTGATCGCGCCGGCCCGCATCAGCAGGCGGTCCGACAGCGTGCTCTTGCCGTGGTCGATATGGGCGATGATCGAGAAGTTACGAATCTGCATGCGGTTCCGTTACATCCTTGTTTTCAGTCTCAAATCGGGAGAGTTCCTCATCATAAGGCCCACGTCCCCGCCGAACAAACACGCCGCTTGCACATCCGAAGAAATCGGGCGCATGGCAGATTCGGCGGTTTGTGTCGTGGCACGGGTTTTCAACCCATGTGTGCGGGTACCCCCGCACGTTGGCCGGTACTCCGGGCAAAACAGCAAGAGCGAAGCGTTCTTTGCACCGCCGCAGAAGAAGGCTGCGGTCTCGCGTTCATCGACAGCGTACTGTCGATCACCGCGGAGTACCGCGGTCACGGCTTAAAAAGCCGTGCCACGTCAATTCAATGCCACCGAATCCGCCGTGCACCCGAAGAAACCCCCCAGGGGTCAATGTTGGGAATTCCACTTCGCCCAAAATCCTCGTTCCCGCAGCGCCAGCGGGGAGTCACTGTGCAAAACTGTGCAGAATTCAAATGCGATGCACAGTGACAACAAAATATTGCTGTTCAAAAATCGAAATAGGAATATCTATGCGGCGCGGCGCCAGCAGCGATCGTCGATCTTGTATCGCTGCGGATGTGCGAACCAGCCAGCAGCGCACGGCCGGCAACTTCAGCGGACAAACCACAATGTCGGAAGAAGAAGGTCGCGTATCCGCTGGCGTTTGCAACGCTCCTCCCGATGCCAAAGCCCGGGTAGCGAAATCCGACACTAGGGAATACGCATCAATCTCGAACTTCGCATTTAAGTGAGCAGCGTGCCGGCGACCTGATTCTGAGGATCGAACGCGGGCCGAAAGAAGATATCCGATCCGATCTCTGCAGAACGCGCGGTGAGTTCGGTCATTTCAAATCGGATTCCGACCCCGTTCCGCCGTCCCCGACCCCGTCACCGTCCGCGACCCCGCCACACCGGCCGGTCATGAAGGCGTTGTGCTCGCCAGCTTGATCTTCATCCATGCCTCGCCCTTCATTGTCAGTTGGATATCCTTTGGATCATTGGCATTCAGGTAGCCTCTCCGCCGGTTCACGTCGCGCAGTCGTGCGCCTAGGTCGTTGGGCGTCTTCACTCCGAACCTCTTGAGGACGGTATGGATGTGATTGTGGCTGCAGGTCGTCTTCCGAATCGTCGCTATATAATAAACAACGACGGTCAGTAGTTCCTGCATCTTCGTGCGTCCTTCGAGTTCGATACCCGCCGAATGAAGAAATTTTGATAGATGGTTCGCCTCTTCAGGCGGCAAGAAGTCGTCCAAAACTTGCAAGTCGGCGCGATTCCGATCGCCGCGAACGCGAGGAACGCGTTGCCCGTTTGTAGCGCCGGCATTTCGGGGGTGAGCGGCGGTTACGTCCGTCTTCAAGCGGCCATGGGCATTTGGCGAAGGACCAGCAGTCACCGGCAAATCCACGCGCCCGATTACGTGACCTTTGATCGCCGGATTTCCAACGCCGTCCGATAGCGGAGCCGCCAATACAGTCGCGAGCGTAGATTTCAGGCAATTCGGCAACTGGCTGATTGCGTCGGCAACCGTAAGCAACGCGGCAGCGACATCGCCGCAATCGCCTCGCTCCCTATGCTGTTTGTAAATCTCGGCGATGACCGGGCAACTATTCGGTTTAAGCGAATTCATAGTTTGCTCCTTTCCGTTCGGCAGCTATTTTGCCTATTGGGATCCCTTCAGTTCCACATTAATCGGAGTGACGGCAGCAACTGACTTTCGACTTCGATTGCCCCCCGGGGCGAGATTTGAACTCGCGCGGCAGCCGGTTCGTATTCAAGCAGTCGTTCCTTATGCAATGGTTCTAATATGCGGCGACGGAACTTGCATGCTTCACCGTACTCAACCCAAAACTGGAGATCACGTTCCATGACCCAACCCGGTTCCGAGTAGAGCAAGAGAAGCGTCTGTTTATTCTTGTCGATCGCCGGATTCAGGACTCGCTTTTTTCCGCCGATCTCCCATACGAGTGGAACTTTTCGCTCGACCAACGCCTCCACAACTTTCTGTGCCGCGTCGATGGGAAGCCCATGGTAGATGCGAACAAGTTCCGACACGAGCCAGCTAGAAATTGAATGAACGACCGTGGCGTCAGCCTCATTTGGATCCACGTCACCGCCGATATGCCCAACGCTCCGATTATTCCTGATGTCGTAAAGCGCAACCAACATGCGTGGAACCAGAATGCGGATGCTGTGATCATCCGGGCGTGCGGCATCTGCTGGCAAGTTCTCGATTGCACGGCATGCGCGGGCAAAATTTTCAGGCTTGTGCGGAGCAAGGGCATAAGCGCCGCTCAGACGACCCTCAACGATTGTAAAAATTATCTCGGCAAGTTTTCCGCCCTCTAGTTCTGCCGGTGTCCATCGCCGTTCGAGGAAGTTTGTAGAGATTTCGCGGTATTTCTCCAAAAGCGGCTGACGTAGGCCCGCAGGAACCGAAGCTAACGCCGCTACTGGATCGCTCATTTGTCCTCCGCAGTCCGGGTAACCGGATATTGAGTGTAATGAAAGTCCGAATTCGTCAACTGGCGGGTGACGAATGTGGATACGGTCATTCGGTGCCGGGCGCTTTCTAAAAGATCGTGGCTTCGAAACGCGACGAAACCATTCGCAAACTCCAATGCAACAATACTCATCACCACCTCCTAACTCTGGCGTTCTTTAAGATGCTCTAGATGCTCGACGCCGGCTTGCGACACCCGAAAATGGCCCGCGCCTAAAAGGATAACACGACGAGAATCGACATTCCGTCGAATGCTGCTCGACGGATTAGTGAGGCGTACTCCTTGCTGCAAAAGCAATTCGTTCACCGTGCCCGTGTTGAAGGTGTTGTCCTGGTCACTGGCTTGAGCAAAATAGCCAGCAATCAAAACGCGCTCGATGTCGGTGAGGGTCGGTGGAAATTGATGGATGAATTCGCCAAACGCGTCGGGAATCGCCAGAGACTTTTCACGAGTTACACGGGCAGGATTTGCAGAGCCGCGTTCCAAATTGTCGGCCGAAGCTCGACCGGCGAAACGGCTTCGGAATTCTGCGACGTCCGGATCTAATCGCTCCCACCACTCCTGAACTCGACCTGCATCACCGGTAAGTTCGACTTCTCCCGTAGAAAAGTTCACGCGTACCTGTATTTCGTTAGGCATCGGTCTGTCCTCTCGTCGCAACCGGCGACAGGATGATAGCAGGCACGATAGATAAGTCAAGTAGCAGAGTTGATACTTTTTGTCATTAGTTCATCTTTTATAACAACTTGTGGGATATGTATTTGTGATCTAATTGAAGATAACAAGTCGTATAGGCATTGTCGCGTTAGCCGCGATGCTGGCACCAGTTCAACCAATGCAGTACGGGCGTGAACTTTGCATTGAATCGCTTTCACAGTTGCTCGGTATTTCGCTAAAACCACGGAAAAGCTGTGAAATATCGACAATTATGGTCGCGGAAGTCCGCGGCGGTCGGTGTCGGTTCTCGTCTCCGGTCCGAGAGCGATCTTGGATTGTCCCAGCTTGGCGGCGGGGCGATCATCAATGTAGGCGTCGACCACGCCGTGCTTGGCCAAGGCGAACTCGCCTAATCCTCGATGGTTTCAAGTATTTTATCCGATGATTAGATGCTCCACGCATATCGTTCCGCTACCACATGTCGGCGCGAGAGCTCGTCGGAGCCAGTTCAGCCGATGGGGTACGGGCGTGAACTTTGCATTGAATCGCTTTCACAGTTGCTCGGTATTTCGCTAAAACCACGGAAAAGCTGTGAAATATCGACAATTATGGTCGCGGAAGTCCGCGGCGGTCGGTGTCGGTTCTCGTCTCCGGTCCGAGAGCGATCTTGGATTTTCCCAGCTTGGCGGCGGGGCGATCATCAATGTAGGCGTCGACCACGCCGTGCTTGGCCAAGGCGAACTCGCCTAATCCTCGATGTTTTCAAGTATTTTATCCGATGATTAGATGCTCCACGCATATCGTTCCGCTACCACATGTCGGCGCGAGAGCTCGTCGGAGCCAGTTCAGCCGATGCGGTACGGGCGTGAACTTTGCGTTGAATCGCTGCCAGATTCCCCGACTGCCGCGCCTTGTATTGCAGCTGACCGAACCGAGCAGGCCTTTCGGTCAAAGAAAACGGTAAACAAGCTCCCCACCGTCGAATTCGACAGCAATCGACCGTAACAAGATCTCCCTGCGTTTAAACTGCACGCGCGCCTTCTGTCCTTAACCGGACGGGGGTCAGGCATGGTCTACCGGATTCTTCGTTCAACTGCTCGGACGATCGTTAATTTCCCTGGCCACGTTCCATTTCCCATGCCGGGGCGGATCGTGCGAATTTGCCGAAATTATTTAAGGTAAGCGTCAGAAGCGGCTGAATCTTCAAGGTATACTTTGATGTCGTCGAGGAAGTCGATGATCTGATGGTGCATCAGCGAATAGTCTGCACGATCGACCGGGATACCCTCTCCGTGAGCGATGCCGTTCCGCCATTTGACGAGTCGATCGATGACGTCGTGCTCGATAAGAGCGTATCTCGCAGGATCTAAGCCAATCGAGCTCAGAATTAAACGGAGACGTTTACTCGTAAGATTAGACCCGGTCTTTATCGCATTCTGATGTCGAAGCGGCGCAAGTGATGGTGGTATGGCAGTCGCATCAACGAATATTCGGCCCAATGCTCGAAGGTCGCCGCTTCCTGTAGCGCGAGCCACGACAGGCCTCATCGCGAGCCCTAAAAGCACTCGCAGAGACGCTCCGTAGGCGTGCCGAGCTCAGAGATCACGCGGATATAGTACGTTGCCGCTGACTTTACAAACCCTTCCGTGTGTGCGTATAGGAGCAGAAGGGCTTGGCGCAGGTATACGCGACTGCCAATCTGATCAGTCGGAGCGGCAAGATACGCTGCGACCAACTCGCGCCGGCGCCAAGCCATTGCACGATCGAGCGCTTGCTGCAATCGAAATGCGCACGCGGCGGACATCAACCAAACAACTTTCTACCCAGTTCGAGCGTTCTAGGAATTCTCGCCACGGCGGACTCACCGCTCTTGGTCGCCACAGAACCCGTGCTCGTCCAAATGTTGTCTACTATCGATTTCTTGAGGTCTTTCGGATTCTCCAGAATCTTTTTTCCCTTGTATTCATGACCGAGACCCATGGCGATAATTTCAAAGGCCGAGACAAGGAACGGGCCTTTGAATCTCTCCTGCTTCTCATCAAATTTTCGGAATGAATCATCGCTAAGCGCCTGTGCTAGAGCCGCGAACACTGTCGCGAAAGCCTCACCTTCAGCCACCCGGTCAAAAGTGCGGTTGTTCACGCACGACAACATGTTGTCGGTAATGAAATCTCCCAAGCTACGTACTCCCCTAAACGCCGCAATATCGATATTGCGGAATAGGATGAACCTAAGGACGAGTTCCAAATCGAATCGCTCCTTCATTAACCGGTCAGGAAGGGGAACACACTCAATGAATCCTTGCAGCGATGCGAGCGATTCAATCCAGTCGTAAAACGTTTCGTCGATCCCGACAAGCATGCAGTTTCGCAGCTCTTGATCGGAGAGTGACGAGCCGCCAGTGTTCAGTCTCTGGAACAGTTCAAACTTGGTGGACTGATCGCTTTCGCGCTTTACAATTTTCACCTCGATCTTCTCACGTTTGAAAAACCTTCGCTGATCTTCCGTCAAGGCATCCGAACCAACCTCCCACCGTTTTCCCTCAAGCGACGGCAGATATTTTGTACCCTGCAATGTTAGGGGGTCTAAGAGAGCGTCCTTGCGGTCGCGAAGTAATCCCATGAATTCGAAGATTGTCGAAAGGCGCATGAAGCCCATCAACGACATCCCACACCCCGTCGGCTCGTTGGGAGACGAAAACAGAAGGCGTCGGAATGCCGAGAAGTATTGATTCGATCCAACGCGATTTCTGTTCAGGATCCCATCGGAAAAATCGTTGGAATGCCGGGTGAATGTCGAGGTCTCCATCCTTATACATACTGACCAGCTCCCCAATGGAAATCGGATACCCGTCCGCTTTGATCTGCTTACGCTGTGTGTCAATCTCGTCTTGCAAGCTCATCGTTACCTCCAAAGTGGTTCGTCGATCTGTCGCGGGAACGTGACGACCGGCGCTACTTTTCGAGCCCCGTTAGCCCAACACGCAATGACCGGTGGTGGCCGCGCTGAGGTGAAGCCGACGGAGAATATGCCGACGGATGAGTTCCACCGATTCCCGCCCTATCCCCAGCGTCGGATTAATGCTAACCGGTTGGGCTCGTCCCATCAAATCCGATTTCTCAACTGGCTGGGCGGGGCAACTGCGATTTAAACCGGCGGAACATGACGCCAAGCGAATGATACGGGGTCGGGTGCGCCGGCAAAAGCCGGTGAGGTGAGGTGTTGTGAATGAGAGTTTCATACGGTGAAGGTCTAGCGAGCCACACCGGCTCCGAGTCATGCGTTGGCGTCCGCGAGGCCGCCGGCGAAGCGTTGACAGGAGTACGTGCGGGCTGGGTATCGAGCCTCGAAAACGTATTGGTTCGGAGCGCCGACGGCTTCCGACCTTCGGAAGGCAACACTGGGTGGATCGCCATCGCAAGATCCATCCGGGCTCCGCGTGGTCTAAGGCCCCATGCACGCACGCAAACAAGAAAAGGGGACAAAACAAGAAACGGGGACAAAAACAAGAAAAGCAAGAAAAGGGGACATCCAAAAAAGCAAGAAAAGGGGACATCCAACATTTCTTAGAAAAAGACAAGAAACAAGAAAAGGGGACATCCAACATTTCTTAGAAAAAGACAAGAGGACGTTAGAGCCAGTTACACCCGATTTTCACTTCGACGGAGCAGCCGGACTGATGCCGCTGGGATCGAACAAGAAAAGGGGACATCCAACATTTCTTAGAAAAAGATAAGAGGAAGTTAGAGCCAGTTACACCCGATTTTCACTTCGACGGAGCAACCGGACTGATGCCGCTGGGATCGTTGCCGGCGATGGCATTAACATTTTTGCCGACGCTCACGAGGGTGTCTCCCTCGGCAAGATTCTCGACCTTATTGTTCCGAAGGTTGATGTTTTTTGAGGTTTTGAGATCCAGAATCGTTCTGCTTTTTGCTTCTGGAAGGGGAATTGACGAGGCGATAAAGCGATTGTCGTCAATCTGCACCCCGTCGGCGTCCTCCACTGCGATGGTGATCCGGCCATAGTTTCGGTCGAAGAAATTATTGGCAAGAGTGATCTTGCTGTTGCCAACCGCCCCGTCGCCATGCAGACGGATCGTTCCGGCATCGCTGCCGTTCAGCACATTGTTTCGGAGGGTGTTTCCCCTGAGCGTCACGTTCCTGGAATAATCCGCCTCTCCCCAGTCATACTCGGGGCCGATGCTGATGGCCGACATTCCGCAGCCGCTGATATCGCAGTTTTCGATCAAACCGTTATCCGCTTTGACCAGAATTCCGCGCGAGCGGCAGTTTCCCAGCTTGCAGTGGAGGATTTTGAAGCCGGCTCCATTGTGCCGGGGATTCGACGCTTTCGCCTCCGGGGGCGCGGCAGATTCCCGGTCGAGCGTGAGTTCCAGAAGGCCGCCCTCATTCTCCAGCACGCGCAGGTTTGTGGCGGTAAACTCGTCAAAATATCCATTCCGGCTGGAAATTCGGACCGGTTCTCCGACGGCAAACCCGGCCTGGTTCCCTTTGACCAGAATCAGCTTCCTGCCTTCGGCGCGGACGACCTGCTGAAGGGCGCCATGGATGGCAATGCAATCGTCATGGAGCACCCCTTCCCAGGCACAGCGTTCGATCGTGGGGCCGTTTGTCGTGCCGGCGGAATGAAAACCGTCGGCGCCGCACCCGACCAGCTGCTGCTCGGAAGCGCCGGGCGGCTTGGGGCCGGGGGCAACTCGACAATCGACGTAATGATGCCCACCCTCGCCGCCGGTCTCGAAAAATGCCGCGAATCCGGCATTCTCCAGTGTGATTTCCCTCAGTGTGCAATGGCCGCACCGGTCAAGGTGAACAATCGGGCCGCCGCCGTCCGGGCGTCGCGTAAAGAGCCAGTCGTCCACCGCGGCTGAACCCGGCGAGCCATTGAGTCCCCGTAGCCGGAAGCAATCTCTTCCAAGGGGTTCGGCTTTCTCGCATCCCATGTCGCCGGTCCCGGATTTCAGGAGACGGGTGGCGTGATCCATCACATCAAAGCAGCTTTTTCCGGCATCGAAGATCGGATATCCCGCGTCAATCTGCCAATCAAAATATTTTCCGCGATCATCGTGGCCAACGGCCACGATCCGTCCCTGGGTGAACGAAGGTTCGGAAAACCGCAGCGTGGAGCCTTCCAAAGTGACATGATCACAGCGGTTGAGGGTAATCGGCGTTTTCGAAAGCTCCTCAAAAATGAGGGTGACCTGACGAGCATGAATGACCGTGTTGGTCCAGTCATTCAATACAATTGCATCCTTGCCGATTTTGGGAATGCGATACGTTCCCGGCGCAATGGTGATGTCTCGCGCGCCGCGCTGATAGATGTTGGTAAGCGCTTCCGGCAGCACGGCTCCGTGGGTCGGATCTCCAATCACCGCAGTGCCTTGTCCCGCAAACAGACGAACCGCGCCGTCGGCGAAGATCCAGGCTCCCGCAAGAATGGCGCAGACCTTCTTCATGACACACCAATATATCGCAAGAAAAGACTGCCATGGATGAATCTGGCGACGATCAATAGCGCGTCGAGGGAGATCAACGATACGCAGATAGAATACGGCAGCGGACATCCAATATTTCTTGATGTTGCCTGTTGATGTGTTCAGAATGTGCTGATGCCCCGCACCGCTCGTGCTGCCATGGATTATGATGTCGTGAACTACCTGCTCCGAACACAGCCGAGCCGGTAGTGCCACAAAGTTGGGAGGCCGGCGGCGCGCGAACGGCCAATCCTGGGGGGCCTGAGGCGGACGTTTGGAATCGGATTCCGGCGCGATCGCGATTGCGCACGGCGGCTAACCCTTACCTGGCTTCGCCTTTTGCCTCGGCCGACCAACCGGATTGGGAAGGCCGGCGAAAAAAACAACCGAGAGAAAACGTGAATGGGCTTCGATCCCGCATCATTGTCCGCAGGTGGTGCCCGTGGTATTTGATTCCGTCAACCCGTCCGGTTTGAATCTTTCCCGTGAATGAACCGGACGGCAGCACTTTCTTGGATAATTAATACATCTGATGTATTGTAATAGATAGCAGTCTTTTGATATATGGGCCGAAAAAGTGTCGGATTATGTCGGATTATGTCGGATCGCCATTCCGCTGAACGGTCCTGATTTGAAAAGTAGCGGTCCCATTTCCGGCCAAGTACGGCCAAGCGGCCGAATGGAATGCGGCCCGTTAAGCACGCGGCGAACCAAAGGGCCTATTCGGAGGTCAAGCGATGCAGACTCGGTAGTTGAAGATCTCGCGATCGCGCCTGCACCGCCGTGATGAATGGGGCAAATCCGTCGCGTTCTGTCGCGTCTGTCGCACGATACTAATCCAACACGCGATATCACAACATTGGCTCTCCCTCGCGGCCGGGTCGCGGTCCACGCCCATTTTCCCCGACCCCGTTCCATTTCCGGTTGAACTTCACGAGCGACACGAGACCTTAACCGGACGGAGGCCAGGCATGATCTATCGGATTCTCAGTTCAATTGCTCAGCCGATCGTCATGGCGTTTCTTCTGACCGGCTGTGGCCCGCTGTTCACGCCGATGACCAGTCGGCTGACGCCAGACGATCAGCGGCAGATCGATGCGATCTGGGACAACATGCTGACGCCGGTCAATCGGCTCGACCGCCAGACTCTTCTCGACGCGACCATCGTCGGCTGGCTGTATCAGCTTGGCGTCGATCGCCTTCGCCTGGTCAGTGAGAAATTTCTGACCCATGGCAAAGTGGTCATGGAGATCGACTGCGACCGCGCAAGCCCGGATTCAGACGAATTCATCGTGACGGTGTTGGATGATCGAGGCCAAACGCTTCGCCGGGAGCGCTTACGCGCAAGGAGGTCGACGAGAGCGCGCAGACGTTTTGGGGAACGGGGTCGACTTCCTCGCCGTCGAACTTTGGAAGGTTTCTCCATCCCACGAGCGTGCCGGTGACCGCGCCCACCACCGAGACCTCGGAAACTCCGGAAGAAAAGCGGCTGGCCGCCGAGCGGGACCGTCGAATGAAGGCCGTTGAAGCGGCGACGCAGCCGGCGACACTTCATTAAGGCGGCGGTGGGTGTGCCCAATTTTCCAGGAGAGGCGAGCTTCCCCCCGGTGGGACAGACATTCCTGTCTGTTGCGGTCCGGGGAGCGGAGGCGGTATTCCGCCTCCCGAGCCGGTCCGCTCTGGCGAAAACTCCGCGGAATGTCGCGTCCATTCGGCGGGCAGGAATGCCCGCACTCATGGCCGCGTGACAGACAAAAATGTCTGTCCTCCTAAGAACTGATGCCAGCCACATTCGGATTTGCTCGAATATTTGGGCACACCCGCCGGTGGTTTTGAAGATCGCGACCCCTTGCGACCCGCCTTGCGAATTCCTATACTGCCCCGCTTCTCGATTTGCCGCCGAGGGTATTGCGGCTGTTTGCGGACGAAGGAAACGATTCGAAATGCCGACGATTAATCAGCTCATCAAGAAGCCGCGCCGTGCTCTGGGGCGGATCAACAAGGTCAAGGATCTGGAAGCATGCCCGCAAAAGCGCGGCGTCTGCCTTCAGGTCAAGACGATGACCCCCAAGAAGCCGAACTCGGCTCTCCGCAAGATCGCCCGCGTGCGGCTGAGCAACGGCAAGGAAGTCACCGCTTACATCCCCGGCGAAGAGCACAACCTCCAGGAGCATAGCATCGTGCTGGTGCGGGGAGGCCGCGTCCGCGATCTGCCGGGCGTTCGATATCATATTGTCCGCGGCACGCTCGACGCGCTCGGCGTCGATGGCCGCAAGCGCAGCCGCAGCAAGTACGGCGCGAAACGCGCTACCAAGTAATCCGTCTTTATCTCAGCATCCGGAATCGATTCCATGGCTTATAAGAAATTCACCGCAAGCGAAACAATGCTGAAGCCGGACCCCCGGTTTAACAGCAAGCTGGTCAGCAAGTTCATCAACTGCCTCATGTGGCAGGGGAAGAAATCAGTCGCGCAGAAGATCTTCTACGACGCGATGGAGCAGGTCGTGAAGAAGGTGAAGGACGTTCCGCCGCTGGAACTGTTCGAAACCGCGATCAACAACGTCAAGCCGTATGTCGAGGTGCGCAGCCGCCGCGTCGGCGGGGCCAACTACCAGGTTCCGATGCAGGTGAACAAGCGCCGCCAGCAGAGCCTCGCGTTTCGCTGGCTGATCAACGCCTGCCGCGAACAAGGCGGACGCACGATGAGCTCGCGTCTGGCCGACGAGCTGATGGCCGCTTTCCGCAAAGAAGGAATGGCGATGAAGAAGCGCGATGATACCCACCGAATGGCGGATGCGAACAAGGCATTTGCGCATTTCGCGTGGTAGCCCGCGAATCGAAAGCGAAGTAAAAAGGAAAAAGTGAAAAGGAAAAAGTGAAGGCCTCCGCGGAGGTCCCCCTTTTTCCCTTTTACTTTTTCCTTTTTCCTTTGGAACGAGTTGCCCATGATCGATCTGAAAGACCTGCGTGAAAATTCTGAGAAGTACCGCCGGGGGGCGGAATTGAAAGGGGTGGATGTCGACATCGCCGGTATTCTGCGCCTGGATGAAACGCGCGGGGTCGCCCAGAAGGAATTCGAAAAGCTTCGCGCCGAGCAAAATGAGGCGGGCAAGGAAGTAGCGAAGATCAAGGATTCGGCCCAGAAGCAGGCAGCGATCGCGCGGATGGCGGAATTGAAGGCGAAGGTCAGGGAAGCCGAGGAGCGATCCCGCGCCGCGGACGCGGCGTTGCAGCCGTTGCTGCTGCGCGTGCCGCAGCCGCCCGACCCCGACGTGCCGGCCGGGAAGGATGCGAGCGAAAACGTCGTTCTCTATCGCTGGGGTCAGGCGCGAAAATTCGATTTCAAGCCGCTGACCCATATCGAGCTTGGGGAGGCATTGGATATTCTCGATTTCGAAGCGGGCGCTCGCATCGCCGGCGCTCGATCGTATTTCCTAAAGGGGGCGGGCGCCGAGTTGCATCAGGCCGTCTTGCGGATGGCGCTCGATATGATGGTTTACGAGAAGGGGTTCACGCTCATGAGCGTGCCGGTGCTGGTGCGCGAACTTGCCATGCGCGGCACCGGTTTCTTTCCCGCCGGCCGAGAGCAGGCATATCGAGTGGGTGAGGCTGAAGAAACCGGGGACGTTGTCCGATTTCTCACCGGCACGGCGGAAGTCGGTCTCACCTCTTACGAAATGCCTGAGAAAGAGGAAGTGAAATTGTCGGAAGCGGATCTGCCGCGAAAGTATGTCGCCGTGAGCACCTGCTTCCGCCGCGAGGCGGGAACTTACGGGAAGGACACCGCGGGCCTGTATCGCGTTCATCAGTTCGACAAGGTCGAGCAGGTTGTCATTTGTAAAAACGACGTTGAAGAGAGCAAGCGCTGGCACCTGGAAATGCTCGGCTACGCCGAGGAAATTCTCAAACGCCTGAATCTTCCCTATCGCGTGATCCAATGCTGCACCGGGGACATCGGCGTGAAGAACGCATCCATGATGGATATTGAAACGTGGATGCCGAGCCGGCAGAACGAAAAGGAACCGGACAGCGGATACGGGGAGACGCATTCCGCCTCCCGCCTTTATGAGTTTCAAGCGCACCGGCTGAATCTTCGCTACAAGGGCGCGGACGGAAAGCTTCGATTCTGCCATACGCTGAACAACACGGTCGTCGCCAGCCCGCGAATTCTGATTCCGATTTTGGAGAACTTTCAGAATAAGGACGGATCGGTGACTGTTCCCGAGGCGCTGCGGAAATATATGGGTGGGCGGGAAAAGATCAGCTCGTCCTGAAGCTCCGGCAGTTCAATCCTTTGAATTGCGACTCAATGCCAGCGCGCCGATGATCAGATAAAGGACCAGAGCGCCACCGCAGCAAAGCTCATCAGGGAAATGAGATTGAGCCGCTCTACCCGGATGGCGTTGGCCTCTTCGGGCGAGACAGTTGGAATCGACCAGGCTTTCGGCGACTCGATCGGATCCGGTTCACCGCCGCTTGTGGTAATTCGAATTTTGTCCGCAGGATCAGTTCCCGTGATTTCCCCATGCGAAATGAGACCGAATTCGGCGGTGGCCGCGGCCGTTGGCGACGCGTTGCCCCACAGAACCAGAAACAACATGCCTGCGAGACACATCACCGTTCGAAATCGTCGCGCCGGACGAGCAGTATCAGAATGCCGAGCGCAGAATCGCCCCGATTCCGTGACTCAGCCTCTGCGCGAGCTGGGTGTTCGACTCCGGCTCCAGGACGGCAATGGAAACCTGCGCCGCCGCGGCGACCAGGGCGAGCAGGGCGGCGCAATGCAACACCCAACGCGCTTTCGAGCCTCCGCATAAGCCGGCCCGCACCGTCCGACCATCGTTTTCGAATCGCCGGCGGAAAGAACCAGGGTCCTGAATTGCGCGTCGCGAGGTCCGCGCGTACCCACGCGCTGTATTTCATCACAATCGTCACCGCGACCGGATAGGCCAGGCCAAGAATGGCTCCGAACACGATGGAAGCAATCCCGCCGGAACGAACTGTCCGGAGCCACCATGCTTCCCAGCCATAAGGCGGACGACCCATCGTATCGAGATACCAGATCGCCGCGACGGCCGCGGGGGGAATCAAGAATGTTTTCCCGATGGCCCACCATAGCTGCATCGCCGCAGCACTGGGGCGCTCCCGAAACATTTGAATTGCGGAAATGATCAGCCAGGCCGCCAGCAGGAATGCAATTGCCTCGGGGATGGCCTGCGCCAGCATTGCCGTCGTACTCCCGGGGGCGGCCGGCTGAAAGTCGCTGTGAAAAATGGGCCGGCCGCTGGCCATGTCGGTTCCCCACGGTGAATCCGATGCGTAATAATCGTGGATCCGCCCGTTGGGATAAATCCACTGCGAGTCGTTCATTCCGAAAAGAACGACTTGAGTGCCGGGCGGATGGGGGATGTAAATCGGAATCTGCGGAACCGCTATCAGATTCGACCGCGCGTCGCGCGACTCGGCCGGAGCGAGCGATCGAATGTGCGGAATGATGGCGGCCGCCTGAAGTGCATTGAAATCTCCACTGGCCCTGTCGCGGATGGTTTCGAGCGCTTCGTTGATCGTTATTGCGCTCCACTGCGCGGGTTCCTCCCCGACCTGTACGGTATTTCCTTCAACCTTTATCACGGACGAAGCAGTTTTAGGTACGAAGCGAGCGGACCCGTCGTCGAAAAGCACCTTTCCGCTGACAGTGACAAAGAAGAGCTGCTTATTGTGCGGCCCTTCGGATCCCGTTGTCACGATCGCAGCAGCGGGATCACGACCTTCGCCGCCGATGATGTCGCGCCCTGCCTCGGCGAGCAGTCGGTTCAACATCAACTGCGATTCGGGCGTCATCCTTTCGGAGAGAGTCGGGAGACTTCGCAGCGCGACAATCAATGATCGTCGCACGGGAAATTTCAGGCCCGCGGGCGCAACGAAGTCGCCATCATGAGGCGTCAGCACCGGCATCGGCAGCGGCGGCAGGCTCGGCGGCGGCGGTGGCGGAATCGAGTTCCACCAGAAATAACTCCACTCCCCGCACGATACGCCGCTGTCGATCAGGCCGAAGACGCCGAGAATCAGGCTGATCGTGGCAATTGCCGTCAGCGGGCCCGCCCGCCGCCTCGGATCCATTGGCCGCGCATAGGCAAGCGGAATCGGGCCGGCCGCGAAATTCGGGGGGAGCGGCGGCGGCTTTACCACGGAAGAAGGCGTTTCGCCTGGGGTCTGCGGCATATCGGGAACGCAAAATATTCTACCTTCGACTGATCTGCATGTCCCAAAAGTTCGAACTTCGTGCGACAATAGGCCGAACGCGGTTCTCTGATTGAGGTAATGCGCGTGGAGATCCGCGCAGGAATTTTTGCGAGGGATCGTGCTTCACTCCGCCGCCAGATTGGTCGCGAATTTTTCCATCATGTTGATGATGGCGGGGGGCGGGTCCTATGCCATCGCGGACCAGATTCCGCTTACGAACGACCACCACGCCGGATCCGACTGGTGGGCCCTTCAGCCGATCAAACGTCCTGCACTACCTGCGGTGCGCGATGCCAAATGGTGTCGTGGGCCAGTTGATGCATTCATTCTTGGGGCGCTGAGTCGAGAAATCTTCATCCTTCGCCGGAAGCGGACAAGCGTACGTTGATTCGGCGGGTAACGTTTGACCTGATCGGGCTCCCGCCGACGCCGGAGGAGATTGACGCGTTCTTGCACGACGAGAGCGCGGATGCTTACGAGAAACTAGTGGATCGTTTGCTCGCCTCGCCGCATTATGGCGAGCAGTGGGCCCGCCACTGGCTGGACGTCGTTCGCTTTGGGGAAAACGAAGGATTCGAGCACAATCGGCCTCGGCCCAACGCCTGGCGTTATCGCGACTGGGTCATCGACGCGTTGAACAGCGATATGCCCTACGACCGGTTTGTTCGGGAGCAGATCGCCGGCGATGTTCTGGCTCCGAATGACCCGATGGCGGTGACGGCCACGGGGTATCTCGTCTGCGGCTCCTACGATTCGCTTGGGATGGGCAAGGGATCGGAAGCAATGATTGAGCTCACGGCGCCAGGATTACGTCGAAAAAGTAGTGGGAAATCTCGGCCAGACTTTCCTGGGGCTGACCGTCAACTGCGCACGCTGTCACGACCACAAATTCGATCCAATCCGACAGACGGAATATTATCAGCTTGCCGCCGTCCTGGCCGGAGTCGGTGTTGGAGAGCGCGAATCTGTCGCAAATCTTAACGACTCGGCGCCTGCGCCGAGCGCGACGCCCTTGCCAGCCAGATCAAGGAATTGCACCAGAGGACGACCCCGCTGGATGGCGCGATCCGCCAGCGCCTCGGAGAGGCGATGCTTGCGTCGGTGCGCTCAGAAGTGGATGTTGCTCGAAATGCCGTAATCGCCGAGGCGGCCGCTGGACGCGAAGCCTCTGCTATCGCGGCGGCGCTTCGAGAAGAGAGGGATGCTCCGGCCGATGACGGGATAAAGAGACGGAGCGACGCCGCGCAGGCGACAGCGCGAAATCATGTCGATCAATTGGAAAAAGCTAAGCAGCGGGCTGCCGGCACCGCGAAAGCGCTGGCGGAATTGATCGCGGCCGGACCGGCGACGCGCATCACCTGCGCACAATTGCTCGGGGAGATGTCGGTCGCCGAGCGGGAAAAGTATGCGCCGCTGGTGCTTCAGTTATCGCAACTCGAGGCACGCGACAAACTTCTCGCCGGTGGCAAAGTCGACGCGGTTATTTCCGAAAAACCGCGCGTGGTTCACGTACTCGTGCACGGCGACGTTCACCGGCCCGGCGACGTGGTTGTCGCCCGGGGTCTTGACGCGATCACGGAAATTTCGCCGGATTTGCATCTGCCTGTCGATGCGGCTGAAGGCGACGCGCCGCGCGAAACTCGCGGAGTGGATCACCGATCCGAGAAATCCGCTGCCGGCGCGTGATCGTCAATCGCCTCTGGCACTACCACTTCGGCGGGGGGATTGTGCGGACACCGAGCGACTTCGGTTTCAATGGCGGGCGCCCTTCGCATCCCGAGTTGCTCGATTATCTGGCCGCCGAATTGATCGATCATGCCTGGAGCCTGAAACACATTCAGCGTTTGATCGTCCTGTCCGCGGTCTATCGCCAGGGCGTGGATTCGTCGTCGTTGGCCGCGGACCCGGACGATCGCTGGCTCTCGCGCAGGTCGCCGGCGCGGATCGAAGCGGAAAATGTGCGCGATGCAATGCTGCAGATTTCCGGCGAATTGAATCCGCAAATGGGCGGCCCCGGTTACGAGGATGCCTCGCACGATTTCAGGGATAACGATGATTTTTATCTACCCAAAGAGGTAAGCGGGCCGGAATTCGATCGCCGCAGCGTCTATCGAACCTGGCATCGAGGCGGGGGAGTCAATCCGTTTCTGGAGACCATGGATTGCCCCGATCCGTCCGTGTCGACCCCCGTCCGCAGCGTGACGATTACGCCGCTTCAGGCGCTGTCGCTTTTGAACGGCGCGCTGACCGCCCGCCTGTCGGAACGCCTCGTCCGGCGAATCGAACGCGAGGCGGGCACGGATGTGGAACGCCAGATCGATCGCGGCTACCGACTGGCGCTCGCTCGGGGCCCGAGTGAGAGCGAAGTGGCATCCGCCCGGACGTTCATCGCGGCCCAGGGGCTTGGGCAGTTCTGTCTGGTCCTGTTTAACAGCAGCGAGTTTTTGTATGTCGATTAAATCCATCTTCAGCGCGACAGGGGCCCGTTCCGCCGGTTGCAACCGGCGCGACTTTCTCGCGCAATTTGGCTGCGGATTGGGCGGCATCGCATTGGCGTCGTTGCTAAGCCGCGATGGATTGCTTGCGTCGGAGTCTGCGGTCCCGTTTCCCGGTTGCCACCACGTGCCGCGAGCGAGGCGTGTGATTCAGATTTTCCTGCCCGGCGGCTTGAGCCACATCGACTCGATGGATTACAAGCCGCAGCTCGATCGCAGTCACGGCAAATCATTGCAGGGGGAAAAGCCCGAAGCTTTTTTCAACTCCGTTGGATTGCTGCACCGGAGCCATTTTCCTTTCAAGCAGTACGGACAGAGCGGTGAGTGGATTTCGTCGATGTTTCCCCGGCTTGGCCAAGTCGCAGACGAGCTGACTTTCATCCGATCAATGGTGGCCGAATCCGGCAATCACGTGCCCGCGATCTATCAGGCCAATTCCGGGTTTCGAACGATGGGCTTTCCAGCGCTGGGGGCGTGGCTCTCCTACGGACTGGGGAATCTGTCCGACAGCCTGCCCACATTCGTCGTCATGCCCGATCCGCGCGGGATCTACACCGGCGGGGCGAACTACTGGGGAAGCGGCTTTCTCCCCGCCGAGCATCAGGGCGTGAGCCTTCGGGCGACCGGGCCAATCGTAAACGATCTGCAAAGTGCGGCGCCGGTCGAGGCGAAAGCGGCGCGGGTTCGGCTGGATTTTCTCGAGCAGATGAACCGCCGGCATCTGGAATCTCATCCTGCCGCCAGCGATGCATTGGCCGCGCGGATTCGCAGCTACGAGCTGGCTGCGCGCATGCAGTCGACGATTCCTGAAGCCGCCGGCATCGAGTCCGAATCGAAGGAAACGCGCGAACTTTACGGAGTCGATGATCCCGAATGCGCCGAGTTCGCCCGTCGCGCGCTCCTGGCCCGGCGACTGATCGAGCGCGGCGTGCGATTCGTCCAGCTCTGGTCCGGCGGTGAAACCGGAGCGCCCATATGGGACGCGCACGACAACGTGCCGCTCAATCAGGGTGGAGAGGCAAAACGTATCGACCGTCCATTGGCCGGCCTGATTCGGGACCTGCGGCAGCGGGGGCTGTTTGACGACACGCTTCTTCTATTCAATACCGAATTCGGGCGAACCCCTTTCGCCCAAGCGGCCAACGGCCAACTCGGCACCGGCCGCGATCATAATCAGACCGGATTTACTGTTTTTCTCGCCGGGGCCGGGTTGAAGCGCGGTTATTCTTACGGTGCTACCGATGAGCTGGGGTACAAGGCGGTCGTCAATCCGGTGACGGTTTACGATTATCACGCGACCATCCTTCACCTGCTCGGCATCGATCACGAGCGTCTCACCTTTTACCACGACGGTATGCGCCGCCGACTGACGAATGTCAGTGGTCGAGTGATCCGTGACCTCATGGCGTAACTTCTGAAGGCATTAAATGAGTAGACATTATTTGAGTGACGCAACTGCGACAGTGTTCGTGTTGCTCGCGTGCACGCAAATCATGTCATACGCTGCTCCGGATCCGGCCTCGGCTCAACGTCAACCAGTTCCAGAGGCAAGGGACCAGGGCAGGAGTCTCGTGAAGGTGAAAGACGCTTTTAAGGTTGAGTACAGGGACACTTCCGCTGCCGGTCGGGAAGCTCTTGCCCGCAAGCTCCTTGAGGAGGCAAGTCACGAAGATTTGATAACGCAGTTCGTAATGTTGGAGCAATCGCGTGATCTAGCGGCGAAGGCTGGCGATCTTAAGACGGCCCTTGGCGCGGTCGACTCACTTTCGGCTTCCTTCAATGTTGATGCCCCCGCCTTGAAAGTCGCGGCGTTGACCGCTGCTGCGTCGGGAAAGCCGCCGCCTGATGCACGTCATTTTGCCGAAGCTTGCGCGGATCTCTCTCGCCAGGTAGCCCGGGCGGAGGATGTCGAGGCAACCGCGAAAGCCGCCGATCTGCTCGAAAACGCCGCCAGGATTCTCAAAGAGCCGGGCTTCTCAGCCCTCGCGCAATTCCGGTCAGATGACGCAAAATGGGAAAAGCGGGAGTACGCGAAGGTCAAGGGCGAGTTGTCCCGGATCACAAAAATCAAGGACGACGAGCAACTCAACTCAGATATTGGCCGCTACTACTGCTTCGTTCTTGGCGATTTCGATCGAGGTCTGCCGCTGCTTGCCAAAGGCGCGAATCCTGAGCTGAAGGAGCTTGCCGCCGCGGACCTTGCTGCGCCGGAAGAGATGAAGCCGCGCATGGCGCTCGGCGATCGATGGTGGAAACTCGCTGAGACTCAACACGATCCAGGCGCGAGCCGAATTGTCGGACGAAGCGGATATTGGTACGAGCGCGCTCTTCCTGATGTCACGGGGCTGGAGAAAATTAAGGTGCAGAGGCGCCTGAACGAATCCAGGCCATCCTGGCTTTCGGAGATGCCGATGCGCGATGAGGTCGTAGGTGCCTGGGGCGGTATCGGTAGAGGCACCACCGGACGTGAAACTGGCACGCCAATCACTGTCGATGGTCAGACGTCACCTCACGGCCTTGGAATGCATCCACCGAGTAGCAGCGCCGCACACGTCACGTTTGATCTCGACAAACAATACAAGCATCTGGTGGGGGCGGCTGCCGTTAGCGATCTCGCCGACAAGCCGACGGGGTCTCCCCTGACATTTCGTGTAGTCGGCGATGGGCGCGAACTGTGGCGGTCCAAGGCCATCAATTCTCCCGGTGTCCGCCTCTCTTTCCTGGCGGACGTTTCCAATGTATCCAAGCTCGAACTTTTTGTGGATTGCCCGGGCTATTTTCACGGTTGCTACGCGGTATGGGCCGAACCACAGCTTTATCCCTGGTAGTAATCGGGCGGCTGAGTTACTCGGCGGGTCGGAAAATCAGGGAATAAAATCGTCATCTTGCGCGACCAATATGCGGTCTATTTTTCTTTAACCCCGTGGAGGTCCAACATGTTTGCTCGAAGTCGCTCCCTGATTTTGCCTATCTTCGCCATGTTCATGATTGCATTTGCAGGTTCGGCCGTGCGCGGCGCCGATGCGAAGACCGATGCGTCCGGCACCTGGAAATGGAGCGTGCCCGGAAAAGACGGCGCAACCCGCGAAATGACGCTGAATTTGACCCAGGACGGCGATAAACTGACCGGGTCGATGGTTGGCAAGAACGGAAATACCGATATCACCGACGGCTCCGTGAAGGACGGCCAGGTTTCGTTCAAGCTCACGCGCAAGCGTGGTGATAAGGAGATCACCTCTACCTTCACCGGAAAGCTGAGCGGTGACAGCATCGAAGGAACCGTCGAAGCGAACGGCAAATCGCATGATTGGAAGGCGGCGCGTTCGAAGGCGTAATCCGGCTCTCTCTTAGTCATTGCAACGAGACATCGAGCGCCGCGGCCCACGGGTCGCGGCGCTCTTTCCACTTTCTCGTCGCTTGCTTCGTCACACTGTAACGAGGACAAATCAACGAATGCTTAATCGATCCGAGACCGGAGCCGGCGCGCCGACCCATGTCGATCCGAAAGCCGCGGATTGGGGAAAGGGTCCGGCCAAGCCGGACATCATTCAGTTTCTTCAAGGACCTCAGCCGCGCGGCTTCGAGCTCTGGCAGGCGCTGAAGATTTTCTATGAGCTGATCCGAGGGTTTCGATCGCTGCATTTCGTCGGGCCGTGTGTGACGGTGTTCGGATCGGCGCGATTCACGGAGGCGCACCGGTATTACAAGCTTGCCCGGGAAACCGGCGCAACGCTTGCCAAGGCGGGTTTCACCGTCATGACCGGCGGCGGCCCCGGCATCATGGAAGCCGCCAATCGCGGCGCGAAAGATGTCGGCGGGCGCTCGATCGGGTGCAACATCGAATTGATGCACGAGCAGCACCCCAATCCATACCTGGACCGCTGGATCACTTTCCAGCATTTTTATGTCCGCAAGCTGATGCTGGAGAAATACTCCTACGGCTTTATCGCCATGCCCGGCGGATTCGGCACCATGGATGAAGTATTCGAAACGGCGACGCTCATTCAAACCCAGAAATTGGCCTCTTTCCCGCTGGTCTTCATGGGAAGCGACTATTGGGCGCCGTTGCTGGCCTTCATTCGCGACCGGATGGTTTCCGAGCACACGATCGATCTGGCGGATATCGATCGCATTCTCGTGACCGATGATCCCGCGCAGGCGGTGAAGTCGATTACGGATACCGCCGTCAATCAATTTGGACTGAAGTACGGCGAAATACCGAAGCGACGCCGGCTGCTTTGGGAATAGCCTGGACCGCTGCCTGCGGCCGCAGCCGATTAAGAGTTCAACCACGGATGAGCACGGATTGCACGGATAAGAAAGAAGCGTTAATAGCGCATGCGATCCCTCCCATCCGTGATATCCGTGCTCATCCGTGGTTCAATTCTCCCCGATTTTCTGAGTTTCGACTGCGACTTTAAAATCTTCTCAAGCCACGAAGAAACCAACGGATTGTGGCACAGAGATCACCGAGATGCAGTCCGCCGCCCTTGCATTTTCTTTACTCAAAAAACTTCGCGCCGACGGAAATGAAATCAACGAACCCACCAAATTGAAATCCGAAAATTCATGAGATTGAAGAGATGATCGACACGATCAAATGTCTCTGTGATCTCTGTGCCCCTCCGTGTTCTCTGTGGCCATTCTCTTTTTGCAACTCTTCCTGGCGATCATCTCAGCAAAAAAAACACCGCGATCCGGGCGGATCGCGGTGTGTCGAATTCGAGACAAGATTGAAATTTACTTGCTGTCCAGGAACTTGATCTTGAGATCCTTGTACTGCACGTCCATCACGAAACCGGCGTGAAGCTGAAGGCCGATGACCCCATCCTTGACCTCTTTGGGGCTGTTGTCCGTCAGGTCGGTCATGAGATGGCCGTTGATCGTGTAGGTGATGTGGTTGCCATTGGCGATGAGGATCACGTCGTTCCAATCGCCAAGCTTGACCAGTTTCTGCAGGTCGCCGCCGCTCTCGGAGAGCGGCGTGTTTTCACGCTTCGTCGCTTCCGTCCAGACGGTCTTTTCTCCACGGTTGCTCATCGTCCCACGGCCACCGGCAACGCCACCTTCATCGTAGATCGATCCGTCATACCCTTTGCCGGCGTCGCAGTCGGCCTGGTATCCGCCGATGCGCGAGGTCGCGGCTCCGATAATTTTGGATCGGAACTGGACGCCGGAATTGCCCGACGGCGTTGCAAATTTATAGGAGTAACGCAGTTCGAAATTGCCGAACTTGGCGGGATCATCCTTCGAGGCCTTGAGGATCAGGAAAGTTTGCGGGGCTGGATGCTGCTTATCTTCTGCGCCGCTGATCACTCCGTCCTTGACCGACCAGAAGCCGGCGAGGCCTTCCCAGCCGTCCAGTGTCTTGCCATCAAAGAGGGAGATAAAGCCCTCGGCGTCAGGTTTGGGGAGGTCGGCGGCTTTGTCGTCGGCCCGGACCATAAAGGCACACAGGACAAGGGCCGCGAGTGCGGCCAAAAGGGCACGGTTGCGCATGATTTCATCCTTCGTTTGTGGCGCGGGCGAATTGCCCGCGCTCGAGATTACTGAGCTTTATGAGATTCCAGAAATTCGACCAGATTCACCAGATCGGCTTTGGTCATCGCCTCATTCAATCCTTCCGGCATCAGCGAAACCTTCTGCATCACCTTTTTAGCGATGTCATCCGTCTGAACGTCATGATACTTGCCGTCGGAATCCTTGATCGAAATATGGTCGGGGGTGTCTTCGGCAAGCAGACCGGAGAAGACGTCGCCGGACTTGGTCTTCACGACCCATGTTTCGTAATGCATCAGGATCGCGGCGCTGGGATAAAGAATCGCCTCGTAGAGCTGTCCCTTGTTCAGCTTTGAACCGATGACGGTCAGCGGCGGCCCGATCATGTTTCCATCGTTGCCAACCTGATGACAATGAATGCAATTAGCGCCCTTCGCGTTCTTGAAAACCAATTCCCCGGCCGCGGCGTCTCCGGTAAGTGACATCAGTACGCCGATCGGTGGCAGGATCTGGCCATCCTTTGTCTTGAACTGCTTGTTCGGATCGACATTGGCGGGAAGCTGATATTCGGGAGCCGCGCCTGCGGTCTGCGACGGGGCAGCCGTCGCAGCTGCGCCTGCTTCATTTCCCAGATCGGTGCTGATCGACACCGGAACCTTGGCCGCGATGGTAGCGCAGATCCCGCTGGCGCCATCGCCCTGGCGTAATTTGCAGAGTAGCAGATTACGTCCCTTATGAAGTTGAATGGGGGCCGAGTCGTCCTCCGCGAGGCAGGCTCGGGTGGTATCCGTCTCGTCCACCATCTTTCCATTGAACCAGACCTTTACCCCATCGTCGGAGCCGATCAGCAGCGTCGCCGGTTCATCCTGCGTGGCAACGATGCTTGCGGCAAAATAGCCGACGACCTGATCGGTCGGCTGATTGCGGGATTTGCAGAACTCAACGAAATCCACCATTCGATATCCCGCATCCGGCCCGTCGGTCGTACCGATCTGTTCCCACTTCAATGTCCTATTGCCGGCGCCCGGATAAGTCGCTTTCAGATCCACGGAACCAGGCGTCTGATCGGGCCCGTAGTTGTGCGCCAACGCATCTGCCTGCGACGGAAACGCTCCCAGCGCCCACCAGGAAGAGACCGGCGTCTTTTTCGCGTCCGCCGCCGGCGCGGCTCCGGGAGTTGGCTCCAGTTTCAGCCGCCAGGCGATTCCTTCCGCTGTCTTGGGATTGTTGTTGGTGTGATCCTTTTGCCACGCGGCGAGAACTTCGCTCTCGCGGCCGGTGCATCCGATGCCGAAGGCTTCGAGGTACCAGCGATCGGCGCCGTCATATTTATCGCCGAGCTTTACAAGCACAGGCAGGGCTTTGTCGGTTGGCTGGAAATTCATGGCCAAGCACAATTCGCGCCAGACAAACGGATGCGGATCACCAATCATCTGGTCGGAGATCTTAATCATGTCCATCTTGATCTGGCGGGCGGCGCGGAGGGCCGTGACGCGGATATCCACGTCTTTGTCCTTCAGCGCTTCTTCAACGAACTTCGATCCATCCTTCGAACGGGCAAGCAGCCAAAGCGCTCGCGCGCGGAGGCGTGGATTTTTCGACGTGCTGTAAAGTTCTTGAAGCCCCTTGACCGCATCATCCCCGCCGGCAGCGAGTTTCGTATAACCAAGATATCGCGTTGCCAGGTTGGGAGAGGAAAGAGCAGCGATCTGGCCGGCAACGTTCGACAGGTCGAGCTTCACTTCCGATGGCTTATAGCCGGTCGGAGCGATCCGATAGACGCGGCCATGCAGATTGGGGAGTTTGTCGCCGGTCTGATGTCCGCCGACACCCGGATCGTACCAGTCAGCGACGTAGACGGCTCCGTCCGGTGCCACGGCGACACCCGCGGGGCGGAACCATGAATCGCCGCCAGCGCCGAGCTTCACCACTTCAATGGCATCGGCAGAATATCCGGCGCCGGTCGTCTCCGTATCCACGCCGGGGGTTACGGCCGCGGCGCTGGCCGGCTTGAAGATATTTTTCGGATAATCGGAACTGGGACGAGTCACATACGCGCGAATTACGTTGCGCCCGGCGTCGCAATGCAGCAGAGCGCCGCGATAGGGGTCGGGGAGCAGTTCCCCTTCATAGCAAACGATGCCGCATGGAGCGCCTGCGCCGGTATCGAGCAGATTGGGAACAATGCCCGGCCACCGCTGATGCCACTGGGCCTCCTGGTGCGTTTGACCCTTGAACATTCCCTCGTCACGACCCCAGTTCGACCCTTTGGGGCCGGTATAACCGAAGTCGCCGCCTTCCATGACGTAGTTGATGCGGACGCCCTGATTGCCGTCATCGTCGTTGTCCGACTGCCAGACCGTCCCGAAGGAATCGACGGTCAACATGTAGTTGTTGCGAAAATTGTAGCCGAGCACTTCCAGATCCGAGCCGTCCAGATTGCAGCTCATCGCCAGGCCTTCGCGGTATCCCAGAAAGCCTTTTGGCTTTTCCTTCCCGCGCCAGATCTTCCCCTGCGCTCCGACTTCCGATCCCAGGATGTCGCGTACCGGGCTCTTGTCCGGCGCTTCCACCAGGCCGTGTCCCCCTTCATTGCCGCAATCAAAGTAGTAGCGGCCATCAGGGCCGAAGATGCCCTGATGCAGGCCATGGTCGTGATTCACTCCGCCGAATCCGGTGTACAGGATTTGCGGCTCGCCAACGGGTTTATCACCGCTTTCGTCAATCGTGTAGACGAGAAGGTTCGGGGATTGGGCAACGTACAGTTTGTTCCCCATTTTGCAGACGCCAAGGGGGGCGTAGAGCTTGGTGTCCTGAACGAAAACTTTATAGCTGTCGCAAACGCCGGTGTGCTTGGTGTCTTCCAGGATCATGATCCGGTCGCCGCCCGGACGACGTCGTGCGCCGCGATAGTTGGCGGCCTCGGTGATCCAGATGCGGCCGCGCTCGTCAATGTCCAGATTGGTCGGCTTGACGATTCCCGGCTCACTCGCCCAGAGCGCCGTCTCCAATCCATCGACTGTCTTGAGTCCAGCGACGGTTTCCTCCGGCGTTTTTTGTGCCGAAGCGGGTTGTGCGGTCCATTGGAGGCTGGCGACAGAAAGACCCAGGGCGATGAAAGCAGCGCGATGGCGAGGAAACATGAGGAAGCTCCGTGACAAGATGCAGGATTCCAGGTCGGCCGAATCAGCGGAAGGACTCACTTTCCGCAGCCCGCCTTTTTACCGGCTCGCGGATGTGCCGTTGAACCGCCGGCTTACGCAAGTTCCGTGGCACAAAGCGGATGAGCCTATCCGTCGGAAGGGAAAATTCAACGCATCGGTTCCAGAGGAGCCGCGCACGAAGTAAGCGGGAAAGCATGCGGTAAGCGAGGAAACATTCCCGCTTACTCCGTGCGCGGCTCTTCGCGGTGACAAAGGAGGTGGCAAGTTATCGTGGCGTTGACCCGCCGTCTGCGTAATATTGCGATATGACCACCACCACCGACCGCCTTAAACCCGTCGCCGAGAAGCATTCGAAATTCTGGCAAAATGCGCACATCTATTTCGACCGCGTTTATACAACGATGAACATGGATCCGCTCTGGCGGAAATCGCTTTCTTCGCCAAAACGGGTGTTGACGGTCTCGTGCCCCGTAAAGATGGACGATGGATCGATTCAGGTCTTTACCGGCTATCGCGCCCAGCACAACAACGCCCGCGGCCCCTTTAAGGGCGGGCTGCGCTACGACACGGCCGTCAACATGGATGAAGTAATGGCGCTAGCCATGCTTCAAACCTGGAAGAACGCTTTGGTGGACCTTCCTTTCGGCGGCGCAAAAGGCGGAGTCGTCTGCGACCCCAAGAAACTGTCGATGGGAGAAAAGGAACGCCTGACCCGCCGTTTCACCAGCGAGATCATGCCGATCATCAGCCCGCAACACGACATTCCCGCACCCGACGCCGGCACCGATGCCCAGGTCATGAGCTGGATTCTCGATACCTATTCAATGATGGTCGGGTACCAGGCTCTGGGCGTGGTGACGGGCAAGCCGGTTTCGCTTGGCGGATCGGTCGGGCGAGAGGAAGCAACCGGCCGGGGGCTGATGAACATCCTTCGCAAGTTTCTCGCTACGCAAAACAAGAAACTCGAGGACATGCGCATCGCCATTCAGGGGTTCGGAAACGTCGGGTATCATGCCGCCCGGATCCTGGCCGGCAAGGGTGCGACAATCATTGCGATCGGAGCAAAAGAAGGGGGAATTCACAGCGAAAAAGGGATCGACGTCGAGGCGGCGGGACTCTACTACCGCGAGCGCGGCGAGCTGACCGATTTCCCCAATGTCGAAGCGATCAGCAACGAAGAACTCCTCACCTGCGATTGCGACATCCTCGTCCCCGCGGCCATGGAGAACACGATCGACGCCGATGTCGCTCCGCACGTCCGCGCCCGCATCGTCTGCGAAGGCGCCAACGGCCCCACCACGCCGGAGGCCGACGAAATTCTTCGCGATAACGGGGTAACCCTGCTCCCCGATATTCTCGCCAACGCCGGCGGCGTGACGGTCAGCTATTTCGAATGGGTGCAGGGCCTGGACAATTACTTCTGGGACATCAAGCGCGTGCAGGACGAATTGCAGCGCGTCATGGAGCGCGCCTTTGACGAAGTGAACGCCAAAGCCGATTCGGCGGATTGCGATTACCGCACCGCCGCCTATTCGATCGCGATCGGACGGGTGGTGGAGGCGAGCCGGTTGAAAGGGTTGTTTCCGTAAGAATCTCGATAAGGGTTACGCGCCGGTCAGGTTTGCGCGATGGGTCCGGCTCACTGAAGTGAGCCCGCCGCGTTGGTTTTTTTTTTTACTCGATCACTGGACGTTCGCTTTCATTGGTACGTCACTCCGCTGATGAATAACCATCACGAACCCGGCGGGCTCACTTCAGTGAGCCGGTCCGAACGGAGTTTTCAAAGGTCCAAAACGACGAGCCACCCTATAGACTCCCGCGAATGTCTTCGAGAAATGGCAGCTCGCTTCGGTAGGTAGTCAGCCCATCGAAATCAACGTCGGCCGAGATCATTCCCGGCGATGATCCAGCGTCGGCGAGAATCTCGCCGCGCGGATCGATGATGAGGCTGCCGCCGTTGTAGCTGTATTTCGGATCGTTCCCGATTCGGTTGACGCCGGCGACGTATGCCTGATTCTCGATGGCCCGCGCCCGGAGCAGGGCGATCCAGTGCGAGAGGCGCGTCTGTGGCCAACTCGCGATGACGACAAACAGATTCGCGCCGCGCCGAACGGCAGACCGAAAAATCTCCGGGAAGCGCAGGTCGTAGCAGATCAACGGGCAGACTGTAAACCGATTCCACTGGAAGAGGACGATATCGTCGCCGGCGGTGTAGTGTTGCGATTCACCGCCAGGGCTAAAGGGCTGCATCTTGTGATATCGCGCGATGATCGCGCCGGACGGATCGCAAACGACGGCTTGGTTTCGACCTCGGCCGTCGGAGCCTCGCGTGACGACGCCGCCGATCAGGTAGATTCCCATCCGGCAGGCAAAGTCGGCAATGACCTGTTGGGTTTCCTGTGTCGGTCCGTCATCGATCCCGGCGACATTCATGCTGAAACCGGTGCTGAACATCTCCGGAAGGATTGCCAGCGATCCAGGCGGGAGGCCGGATGCGCCGAGCATTGAGCGGACAGTCGCATAATTCGCATAGGGGTCTTCCCAGGCGATGTCGTATTGGACGCAGGCGATTTTCATGTTGGTTGCCGCGGTTCAAGCATCAACCGATTGCTGTGCGAAAAATCTGTTCAAATTCAGCTTCCCCGACTGTTCGAGGATTGAAAGTTGCGGTCCACTGCTTTGCGGCAATCGCCGCAAGCTCGGGAATGAGGTTCTCAGTCGCGCCGACCTGCTCGAGCCCGCGCGGGAGGGAACCGGCATCCAGCATCAATTCGATTCGATGCGCCAATTCGTTCGCATCTTTCATCAATGCGTCATAGGGGTGATCGTCCCCCGCGGAATTGAATCGAATCACGTGCGGCAGCATCAATCCGACGGCAACGCCATGCACTGTGCCGCAGGTTGCTGTGAGCGCGTTTGCGGCGGCGTGGGCCGCGCCGAGCATCGAATTCTCGATGGCCGCCCCGGCCAGGTGCGAGCCGAGTAGCATCCGCTCGCCGGCTTCGATGTCGGCCGGGTTACGCATGGCCCGCTCATAGGATGATTCGAGCATCGCCCACGCCTGCCGCGAAAGACGGAGGGACGTTTCATTTCGGCGCGTGCTTCCCGCGGTTTCGACCGCGTGGGCCAGCGCGTCGATCCCAGTGGCGGCGGCGACCTTGGGCGGCTGGGTTGCCGTCAATTCTGCATCGAGCAGGGCCACCCGCGGAAGGGCCTTCTTATCTCCACACGCCATCTTTTGATGCGTGTGTGGATCGGTGATCAGCGCGAACGACTGCGCGTCGCTGCCAGTGCCGGCGGTGGTAGGGACGGCGATAAACGGCAGGAGCGGTTTTGTGGCTTTATCAGTGCCCCAGTAATCCTGCATCTGCCCGCCATTGGTCAGCAGAAAATTGATCCCCTTGGCGCAATCCATCGAACTGCCGCCGCCCAGGCCGATCATAAAATCAGGCTCAAAATCCGCCGCGATACGCAGACCGCGCGTCACATGGTGGGTGGTGGGGTTTTCTTCGACGCCGTCGAAGACGCGCACGGTCAATTCCGCGCGGTAGAGCGATCGGACCGCTCGCTCCACGTGCCCCGCGGCGACAATCCCGGCATCACTGATCAGCAGCACGCGCGATCCGCCTTCGGCTTTCGTGATCGAGCCAAGCTGGGAAAGATTGCCGACGCCGAACGCGACGCGCACTTTCGAACCGGCGATCGGCAGGGGGGTTTGGGACCGCGGGACATCCATCATCGCATTGACGTACATTTGCCGATCGACGTCCCGCCGGGCGTAAACAGATGAAGCGTTCCCGGACCGCACTGGATAGTAGGCGCGGATTGCAAGCTCTGTTGAAATAGCCCGAAGACGCCAATATTCCGGCTCGTCGTCGAACAAATCGATTCTTCAGGCGTTTTAAAGGTTGCGATCGTTTAGAAGAAGTATTGAGATGGAGGTGCGATGGAGTCATATCTCGAAACGCTCGAATCGCGGACGTTGATGTCCGTTGCATCGTTGAACAATATCACGCCGGCGGAAAAGTCGGCCCTGAAAAAGCTCGGGACGGATCTTGCCGCCGTTTTGGCCAAGAGCAATGTGACGACGGCGCAGGTACTGCAACTTGCTGCTGATGCGAAAACCGCGCTGACCGGGGCGACTCGTCCAAGCACTGCATCGGTGAAAGCGCTGGCGGCTGAATTGAGGACTTTGAAAGGAAAGACCCCGATCACTCCTGATCAGGAAGCGACCGTCCTTGCCGATGTTCAGGCGGTTCTCACCAGCGCAGATGTTTCAACGGCGAATGCTCAGACTGTCGCCAACGATCTATCCGCGATCGTCACCGCCTCGGGTGTCACAAAGCCCCAAGTGAAGCTTCTTGTAGGTGATCTGAAGTCGCTGGCGCAGACGTTCAAGGGGTGATTTTCAACACAGATCCTCACCGCCACGCCCGCCAGTATCCGTGGACCCGGTCAAGAAACTGCTGGTTACTCTCAGCGTAGATCTTTCTGCCCAACTCGCGGGCTTCATCCAGAAGTTCCGAACGTCTTTGCGATACCAGCGCTTTGAGCAGGCTTTTTTGGGCTTCATCCGATCCTGTATCTGCAAAATCATGATCCACGATCTCCTGGAGCACGGCCAAGTCGTGATCCTGCCCCAGCAAATCTGTGAGGTGGCTGATGGATTCTGAAAAAGACTCCAAAGCTTCCGGCCACGCACGGCTCAGGAGTTCAATCGCATAGCGCAGATCTTTCGAGCGTTTACGCCATTCGTGCAGCGCTTCATCCGAATCTTCCCGAACCGCTTCCAGCATCGCGTCGCGAGCCGCGCGATAGGTTTTCCGCAGGCCCGGAGCGATCGCTTTCCAGCCGTTGTGCGTCATCGACCAGTCGGAGGTCCGTCCCTCCGCTTTGCGCACGTGGCTGATGATCGAACGCGCTGCGTGGTTTCTGTTGAGTACGCTCTCGCGAATCTTGATGCGACGCTTGTTGAGTGCGACTTGAAATTGCTTAAACGCGGCAGGAGAAAGTCGGCCCTTATACCTTTTGGCCAGATCTTTCAGCGTGTCCACCATCACTTTCGCGTCGCGAACTTCCGAGAGGGGGCGACCTGCGTCGCGAAACGTGCGATTCTCCCGGCCAAACTTCTTGTTTCCCAGCTCTTTGCGAGCCAGGCGTAATGCTCCGCGTATCTGTTTGAATCGCTTTCGCGCCTCGTGGACTGCCTCATCATCCGGCGTCTTGCGAGCGTCGCCGTTGAGCGCCGCCATTGCCTTATCGATGCGCTCACCAATGACCCGGCGAATGCCATCGGGGACGGCCTCTTTGCGCTTAAGTTCAAAAGACATGCTTACCTCCGTGAAGCCGCATGGGGCTTGCCCTCCGTGGCCAGGCGCCTGTTGGCGTAGCGCTCCTTGCCGGTTACATCGCGGCCGAGCCACTCGGGCGCACGAAAGCGTCGAAGTTGTCGAGCGGATTTGAACTCGACTTCGGCCGTCATCAGGCCTCGGAGACTTCCGTGGTAAACATCGAGCTCGACAGTCAGGTCGCCCAGCGGAATGCGATAGCGGGTTCTTTTGGATTCGCTTGCCGCTCGTGAGCCGCCAGAGTTCGCGGAAGGTGTCGCTCGAAACCGGCACTTCTGTCTCACTTCGGCTCGCGCCCCTTCCCCCTTTGAAGGTGAGGAGATGTTTGCCTCCGTCGTCACGGACGCGCACTTCAACCGGGTTTTGGTCACGTTGACCTGGCGTCGCCAGGTATCCCTGACGGATTTGCGTATGGGGGTGTTTGGGCAGTCCCGAAGGAGCGCGCAGGACCAGAAATTTTCGCTCGCGTTCCATTGCTGAACCTTCGATTGAGGTTGCAACGGCCGGACCAGCAAACAATTTATTCTAGCCAAGATGTGCGAGCAGATCTTTGACCGGCTGAGAAGACGGGGCCTTTACCGCAATTTCGAAGAGCCCCTGCGGATCACCTGCCGGCTCGAGGTTCGCTGGCGCGCCGTAGAGCTTTTCGAGAAACAACCCTAGTTCCCCTTTCACCGCACCGAAGGTCTGCGGCGTGTTGGGAGCCAGCAACCGGTCATAGATGTAAAAGCGAAAATCATTGGTGATGAATTTCGCCTTGCCGGGCAGGTCGGCTTCGAGCAGTTGGCATGCCCATAGCGCGCCGCTGAACGTCGTCTTCAAATGATCCGCGAAAGTCCCGGTTTCCGGCCGTTTGCGGTTATAGAGAAGGCCGGTTCGACCGTCAGTGGAATCGAGGCTGAAATTCGCTTCATGCGAAACCAGGACGATGCCGGGGCCGTTCGGCACATGCATGTAATCGGCCACGTCGATCAGCACGTGATGGGGGACCAGATGCTGCTGGATCCATCGGTGAAGGATCGGCACCAGTTCATCGGCTTGAACGGCGGCAGGATCGGTCAGAAAAAATTTGACGGCGAGTTTGGAAGAGTGCATGGATGGTTCGTAGTGCGGGCTTCGGCCCGTATCGCCCGAAGAACGGGCTGAAGCCCGCGCTACGAGCTGAAATTCAAACCTTCGGCAGATCCGGCAGAACTGGAAGCTTGATGTTACTTCCGCGCTCGCCTGAATTTTCGTGTAGCAGGCGCGAGCCGCCTCGTTAAAGAGACTCGCTTCATCGGCGATCTGCCGGGCGTAGTCTTCATTCAATCGTGTCGGCGGAGTCTCGTGCCGCGTGAACAGGAAGTTCGAAAACGTATTCCCCATATATTTGTCGACGAACAGTTTCGTATCGACAAAACGGGTTCGGAACTCATTCACGATGAGATCGGGATTCTGCGGCACATCGAGCAGCTCGGTCCGAAGAAGCGTCGAAGCTGCATCGAGCATCGCCCGGTAGGCAAATTCGTCGGCCTTCTGATATTCTTGCTGCTCCAGGGCCAACTGCGCTTCGAATGCCGCTGTCTCGGCGGCGGCGAAGCCGAACTCCGCCTGGGTCACCATTTCCCCGGCGCATTCGCCTTCGGCGAGGTCGCCGATCGTGAATTCGCGGGGATCGCCCCAGTCGGTGTAAAAGCTCACGTTTTCGGCGCGTGTTGGAATTTTCGTAAACCCATCAACGATTTCCTTTAGCGCCTTTTTCCCGATCCGTGCGCAATACTTCTGGAAGGTTTCGGCGCCCTGGCGCTCGGCCACGTAACGTTGCGTAATAGACGAGACAAAATCCGGAATCGCTTTGGAAGGAACTGAACCGAGCGGCTGTCCGTAAGCCCCGCCATTGTGCGTCCATTGTCCGCCGAGGACTACTTGAAAGTGCGGAACGGTATATCCGCCGGAATTGCGACTGTTTCCGTAGAATCCAATGTCCGCCACGTGATGCTGTCCGCAGGAGTTGAAGCAGCCGCTGACCTTGATGCGAAGGTTGCGGACTGCCTCGTCCAGGTTGAGTGCCTGCACCGCAAGCCGTTCGCGCAGTTCGCCGGCCAGGCCGCGTGAGGAGGCGATGCCCAGCTTGCACGTGTCCGTGCCGGGGCAGGAGACAACGTCGACGATCGTCCCGGCTCCGCTCTGGCCCAGGCCGATCGCCTTGAGATCCTCGTAAAACGAAGCGATCTGCGATTCGTCGAGCCAGCGGAACACGATATTCTGCTCAACCGTGGTACGCACATGCTCGGTGTTGTACTTGCCGGTCATCTCGACCAAAGCCCGCGTCTGCTGTGCGGTCAGGTCGCCAAGCGGTAGCGTAATGGTCGCGGTGACGTACCCATTCTGCCGCTGCTTATAGACATTGGTTTTGAACCAGTCGTCAAATCCTTCGGGTCTTTTCTGGCCGTTCAGATGAGACGGGAGGCTCGCGGGCAATTCCTCATAACGATCGATCTGGCCGAAATAAGTGCGCCAGCTTTCATCCGGCGGCATGGTTCGCAGCTCTTCGAGCACCACGCGTCGAAATTCTTCAATTCCAAGTTTCGCGACGACGAATTTGATGCGGGCCTTGTTCCGGTTTTTCTTTTCGCCGAGCCGCGCGAAGACGCGTCCGATAGCGCGGCAGAGCGGAAGAAGTTCGGTGTCGCTCACAAATTCGCTGAACAGCTTGGCTTGATAAGGAACCGCGCCGAGCCCGCCGCCGACATAAAGCTCAAACCCGCGCACAGTTTTGCCGTCGATCTGGCGGGTGCGTGCGATTCCGCCCAGGTCGTGCATCGATGTGAGCGCGCAGGCGTTGTCCTTGCAGCCGGAGAAGGCGATCTTGAATTTCCGTCCGAAGTCCTGCGTGTCGGGATGGCCGAGCAGGTAATACGCGCACGCCTTGGCGTACGGCGTCACGTCGAACGCCTCTTCGCGGCAAACGCCGGCGATTGGGCAGGCCGTCACGTTGCGAACCGAATTGCCGCAGGCTTCCCGCGTCGTGATGTTGACGGCGGCAAGCCGGCGCATGATGTCCGGCGTGTCCTCGATGTGGATGTAATGGAGCTGCACATCCTGCCGGGTCGTAATATGGACGATGTTGTCGGAATACTCCTCGGCCAGTTCCGCCAGAACGATCATCTGCCGCGCGTTGAGCCCGCCGAAAGGGATTTTGATCCGAAGCATGCCCGGCGCGTCCCAGAGCGTTTCGGGACCCTTGGTCAGGCCGGCGTTGGGGTAGATCAGGTCCTGCGTCTTGATTCCGTCATGACGATGGCCGTTGTCATATCGCTGTCCGTAGACGCCGCGCCGCAGCCGGGTTTCGGCAAACACCTTTTCTTCCAGTCGGCCCTGTTTGCGCAGGGTCATTTTTGCGTCGAACGCGTCGATTTCATCCGCGAGACCGGCGGGTATCTGATTGCCGAGCTTTTCCTTCCAGGTGATAACCGACATGATGACTCAACATCCTTTCGCCGGGCCGATCCGGGCAAGCCGATTCACGAACGAACGATCCAAATGGTCGGCCCCCGTAACCGGGTTTTAGGTCGACGCAGCAGGACTTTCAAGAATTTGTAGATTATATCGCGCCTTATTCCCCGTCATCATCATCAGCCGCCGGCGTGGCGACTTTCACCCGCTTGGGCGGACGCCGTTTGCTTCCCTGCGAACGAAGCACGGCACGCCAGAAATCCTGCTCATTGAGGCTCTGACCTGCCACTTTGTTAAATTCGCCTCGGGCGGTATTGAATTCGTCGCTGTAGGGAAGAATCTTTCCGCCGACCAGGTGGCGCGACAGGACGGCTCGCATTTGCTTGATATTATCGTCAGTGAGGGTGCTGGCGGGCAGCTCGGTGGCGGCATTGCCGCTGCTGCGGACGTACTTCAGGATCGCCCCGAACATCTGCTCGGGCTCGGCATTCTTGAAGGTTCGGTCCTGAAACCCCTGGCACAACTCGTCGAATGCGGGCGTGTAAGGCAACTCATCGCGTGCCACGCCGGCCGCATTGTATAGTTCCTGCAGATGTTCCTGATCAATCGAATTCAGCTTCAACGGGACTCTCATCGGCGGCTCCTGTTTACGGGTCAGCCGATGATTGTAGAGGTTTTTACCCACTTGCGCCAACACCGCGCGACGGAATACGTTCAATGGGGCCAAATCCGATGCCCGTAACACCAGATTGGAAAGCGGCTTGCCGTCACCTGAAACGCGCCGATCCGCGTCTCGCGGAGATCATCGGCAAAGTCGGTCCATGCACACTGAAGCCTCGTCGGGACTACTTCGTTACGCTGTGCAAGGCGATCTATTCGCAGCAATTGTCCACGCGCGTGGCGGCGGTTCTATTCGCCCGATTCAAATCCCATTTCCCGCGAAAGCGACCGACTCCTCAGCGCGTGACGGCACTCCTTCTCGAGCCCGCAGCGCTGGGACGGTGCGGATTGTCACGTCAGAAGGCCGCCTATTTGGCTGATCTCGCGAAGCATTTTTCCGACGGCCGGGTTCGCACACGCCGGCTGTCCGCCTTGAGCGATGAACAGATCATCGAGGCGCTCACCCGCGTAAAGGGTGTCGGTCGATGGACGGCGGAAATGTTTTTGATGTTCGTTCTCAATCGGACCGATGTGCTGCCGGTCGATGATCTGGGACTACGCGAGGCCGTGCGGAGAGTCTACGGCATGAAGCAGCGTCCGACTGCGGCTCAGGTGACCAGACTGGGCGAGCGGTGGCGGCCGTATCGGTCGATTGCAACGTGGTATTTGTGGCGCGGGCTTGCAGCGAATGGGAAGCCGAAGGCAGTCGCTAAGAAGGCGCGGACACGATCGAAGCGAATCAGCGGCTGATTGTGGGGTTCTTTCGCGAATCCTGTAGTGGCACGGGCGTCTCGCCTTGGGTTTTTGCCGCTCGGAGAATGTGCGCAGCGAGCCGCGACCGTGAGGGAGCGAAGGGTGGCGCATAGTCGAATGCCGAAGTTTCTCCAGTCCTTCGCTCCCTGACGGTCGCGGCTCGCTAAGGTTTAACTGAATCGACGATCATCGTTACGCCGAGATGTATGAAAACAAAAGGCGTTGCGCCCGTGTCACGAACAATAGCCGCGCATTCCAATCTGCGTAAGATCCGGTAATCGGAGGAACCATGGCTACCATTCAGCAACTTCTGGACCGACTCTGGCAGGATTACAGCACGCTCAACCCACAGGCCCGCACAATCCACGGCCTGCTGGAGAAACGCGGCGAAAAGGTTGTCAACGATCACATCGCCTTGCGAACTTTCGCCCATCCGGCCGTCGGCCTCGACGTGCTGGCGGCGCCGTTCGTGAAGTTTGGATATCAGCCAAAGGGGGAATACGTCTTCACCGAAAAGAAACTTTTCGCGCGTCACTTTGAGCATCCCGATGAGTCGCTTCCGCGCGTATTCATCAGCGAATTGAAAGTCGCCGAGTTTCCCGAGTCATTGGGTAAAATTGTTGCCTCGTTGATTGGACAGGTTTCGTCGGATCTTCCAAGACGATGGGATTTTCCGGTAGCCGGATGCCCGTGGAAAGTTACTTTCGCTGACTACGAAACGCTACGGGCTCAAAGCGAGTACGCTGCCTGGATGGCCGCCTGGGGATTCCGGGCCAATCATTTCACGGTGCTTGTCAACGCGCTCAAGACGTTCAAATCACTGGCGGAATTGAACGCGTTTCTCAAGCAGAGCGGTTTCAAGCTCAATTCGAGCGGCGGCGAGATCAAGGGATCACGTGAGGTCTATCTCGAACAGTCCTCCACGCTGGCTGACCAGGTCGAAGTTCAATTCACCGATGGGACACACCAAGTTCCCTGCTGTTATTACGAATTTGCTCAGCGGCACCCCATGCCCGATGGCCGGCTCTACAGTGGGTTCGTGGAAAAATCGGCCGACAAAATCTTCGAGAGCACCAACAAGCGAAACGGTTGAGCGTCTCCTCTTTACTTTGTCGCATGGATTCCGGGCGGCGGCGCTTTGAAAGCGCCAACGAGGTTTTCACGGTCTGCGTAACGCCCCACGCAAGCGGAACCGCCACCACCGCCCACGCGACACAGATAAGGACGGGATTGCTCGTTGAGCGATCCACCGAGCCGGCGGCGCCGAAGGGGGATTGCCGTTCGAAGGGGAGTCGATCATCGCAGTCTCCTCTAATTCTTCATTCCGGTTGGAGCCGGGGAAACGACGCCCAGACCACGCGCACTCGTCAGGTGATCGGTATGCGGCTGATCGCCGTGGAAATAGCGGTCATTCACCGGGCGAACTGCCGAGTTACACAGGAATCCGACTCCCAGCAATGCCGCCATCACGTAAAGAACGATCGAATAGGCCTCTGCGGCAGGGACGCCGTTGGCGATCTGCGACTCGCGCAGATGGTTGACGATCAGCGGTCCGGCCACGCCCGCGGCTGACCAGGCGGTGAGCAATCGCCCATGGATGGCGCTGACGTGCATGGTCCCGAACATATCGCGTAGATACGCGGGAATTGTGGCAAACCCGCCGCCGTACATGCTGAGAATGACGATCGAACAAAGGACGAAGAGCGGAATGCTGTTGAGGTGGCGCGAGTCAGTGAAGGTAATGGCGACGTACAACGCAGCACCGAGAAGGAAGAAGATCATATAGGTCGGCTTGCGTCCGATGTAATCGGACGTCGAAGACCAGAAAAACCTTCCAGCCATATTGAAAATGCTGAGCAGCCCGACAAATCCGCCGGCGGCGACCGGCCCAACCCGGCCTTTGAACATCTCCTGGATCATGGGGGAGGCCTGTTCGATCAGGCCGATTCCCGCCGTCACGTTGGCGAAGAGAACGAACCAGAGGAGCCAGAACTGCGGCGTCATGAACGCGGTGTCCACGTCGAAGTTCCGCGCCGTAATCATCGCGGTGTGTTTTACCGGTGGTGTCCACCCTTGCGGCCGCCAGTCTGCCGCCGGAACTCGAACCGTGAAAACGCCGAACATCATGAAGACGAAATAGATCGCGCCCATCACGAGCATCGTCTGCCACACCCCAACCGATGTGCTGGTGTGGAAGAAATGCATGAGTCGATTCGCCAACGGCGAGCCGATCATGGCGCCGCCGCCAAATCCCATGATGGCAAGTCCGGTCGCCATGCCCGGTCGATCCGGGAACCATTTAATGAGCGTGGAAACGGGAGAAATGTAACCGAGCCCCAGCCCGATTCCTCCGATCGCGCCATACCCGAGGTAAAGGAGCCAAAGCTGATGCAGACGCACCCCGAGCGCGGAAACGAAGAATCCGGTGGCGAAGCAGACCGCCGCCGCGAACATCGCTTTGCGGGGTCCGGCGTTTTCCAGCCATTTGCCGAAAAGGGCCGCCGAAAGCCCGAGGAAGACGATGGCGATACTGAATATCCAGGCGATTTCCGGCTGGCTCCAATCGGCATTTGCCGACTTCGTGATCCCGATCGCCTGCGTCAGCGGAATCTTGAAAACGCTGAACGCATAGACCTGGCCGATGGAAAGATGAATTGCCAGAGCGGCGGGGGGAACCAGCCAACGTGAAAAGCCCGGGTGCGCTTGAGAATAGTGCTTGTCGAGAAAGGTGGCCACGCGATCCTCCGCTAAAAGAGACGTTGTGGACGTGCAAATTGTATGCCCCCAAAAGGAAGAAAGGCTAAAGTCAAGCTAATTGAAAAGCAGAGAGGCCTCTGACCGAGTTCCGGGTTTTCGCTTTTTTTTTCAGCCGAGTTGCCAATGAAGCAGATATCGCTGAGATTTAGAGCCGAAAGTTCCATTCGGCTTGCAGAAACTTCTGCCGATGAATCCACGATCTTCTAAACTGCTAACCCCTCCCTTACTGACGCTTTATTTGGCGGCGATGGGGGCGATCGTGCTCGAATTCCTGCGGCAGCGATGGGGCTCGGAGTCCTGGTATCCAATTGCTGTCGGCATCGATGCAGTGCTCGCCATTATTCCGCTGCGTCTTCTGCTATCGCAACATATTGAAGATCGAACTACGAGCAATTGGGGCCGGTTCGCCTTCTTTCTCATTGGTGGTTCTTTTCCCTTCTTGGGGTTTCGATTTCTCGGCCGCAAGGACTTGTTTCTCCTCGGCGGTCTTATGGTTATGTCCGGTCTTTGCCTGTGGACCGCATTTGGGACACTATTTCAATGGCCGGGTTTTCTTCCGCCACCGGATCCCGATGAGTGACCCAGTTGCCGAGAAGGTTAAGAAACGCGCCGCGTTTACTCCGCTCGATATCGCAAGCGACGACGGAGCCAAAGGACGATCTCCTGATCGAGATTTGGCATCAGGCATTCCAGCGGTGTTCGACCACATCGAACCGCGATGAAGAGCGTCACCACAAAGAGCACGGCAGCCGCCGTGATGTTCTGCCAAGAATAGAACTCCCAGGCATTGCGGTTCACGACGTAATCGTTCGAAAACGGCCAAAGATAGTAGAGCGGCCAGCCGGGGCCGGAGCCGAAATAGTCCATCAACAGATGAAGGTGGGCGAACGCGAGATAAACGAAAAATCCGAAGAACCGGCTGGCGGACCAGAGGCTCAAAACGGCGCTGACCAGCATCGCGAATGCCAGATTGTGGCAGGCCTTGTGATGCCAGGTCCAGTACGCCTCCTGGCCGAAGAAAAGGCTGAGCCCGTCAAGATCCGCAATGCTTGTCGCGACCATGCAGCAGAGGCGCTGCCGCGCCGTCAGCGACAGCCAGTTTCCAACGCACCAGCCAGACATGATGTGCGTCTGAACGTGCATCGATTCAAGTCATCCGGGTGTGTCCATGCTCGGGTCGTAGCGATTGAATGCCCAGGCCATCGCGGGAACCAGCGCGGCCGTCTCCGCCAGCAGGAACGTAACTGCGACAATAACCACGGCAGTCCGTGACTTACCGTTAAACAAATAAGCAAAGTACGCGGCGACGATCGGCGGGATACAGGCGACCATGAGCACGATCATCTTGATGCCCATGACGACGACCTGCCTCCCTAGCACCTGGAAATCGCCGGGACTGGCGGCTGCGGGCCGGGAAGGGAATAAGAGGAAAATAAGATTTTCGATCGCAAAAAGAAGAAGGTCGATCGGAAAGACCAGTACGCACGCCACCCCGAGCCACGATTGGTAGGCCGGCAGGCGCGCGGGCTGCTCCACAGAGGACAAACAGGTGCATGATGGCGAGCATGCCCGCGGGAATGACGATCTGTCCGAATGCCAGCGCCGCCGGCCGAATCGGCAGGGCTTTGAGCACCTGCATTTGATCCAGATCGCCACGAAAATCGAATTTGAGCATTGTCGAGATCAGAATCGTCAACCACAATATGAACCCGATGAAGGTGAACGCCAGAGACTCCGTGGCGTTTGAACTGGCAACTGTCGCAAGCGTCGGCCCAGCGCCGATGGCAACGATCACCAGCAGCAACAACAATCCCCGCGCACTTCGCGTTGCACTGATGAGTTGCCGCCACGCAATGGGCCCAATGCCCCCCAGCCACGGGGCGCGGGGAACATGAAATCGCCCCGTCTTCGCGACTCCGATCGACAGCATTGAGCCACCGCGTATCCGCTGGAGCTGCGCGTAGCGGCGGGAGCTGGCGCTCATCGCGGCCTCGGTATAAGCGCCGTCAAGTCCGACGACCAGCATCAAAAGCAACCCATCGACCACCACCGCGAGCAGTGCCGGTTGGGCCAATGGCGTAATCCCCGGAGCCGTCATTGTCTGCCCAAAGGTCTGGAATGGAGCCAGCAGCGCCGACCCGAGCGACGACGTCTCAATGTGACGAAGGATCCCCATCGCACCCGCGCCGTGAGACCCCTCACCGCCGTATTGACGTGCGACCATTGCAATCGCGGCGAGCAGGGCAACCACCACAAGCCAGCGCGCCCGCGTGTAGGTCCGCGTTCCGGCAATCTGAGCAACGATCACGGCATTGATGCTGAAAAGCTGAATAAAAAGCAGCGAAAGGAATATTCCCAGGTAGCATGCCGGCCACCACCTCGCGTGGCGCAACATCAAAATCGATAGAAAAAGCGCCGTCATCAACGCGATCAGCGCACTTTTCAGAAGCTTATACCCGATCAGCTGACGCCGCGTGAACGGGGCCGCGAAGAGTAGATCGATTTCGCCGGGCGTGAATGCGATCGCCTTGTCTCCGGCCGACGTGATGATTGTCAGCAGGCAGATTCCGATGAGGACGAACGGCATCGCCGTTCGCACATCGTCCGGATTCGAATGCTTGGCGTGCGTCGCCGAATAGAGCCACACTGCAACGACGGCGGCGCCCGCGAACAGTGTTATGATTCGCTTCAGGACGGTTCCGCCGCGCACCATCCTTCGGCAGAAGGCACGAAACTGAAGGAGAATGAGACCGAAAAGTCGCCGGGTCCATGGGTGACGGTAAAGTATGAATGATGAACGATGAACGATGAACTGAAGAAAAATAATCGCCGTCGACGCCTCCGTCGTTCATCGTTCCGACTTCATCGTTTCCTTTTCGGTCGCCCGGAAGAAGACCTCTTCCAAAGACGTGTCCCCATCGGCAACGGCAAAGGCGGACCGCGCCTCGGCTACCTTTCCGAAAAACAGGCTGCGACCCTGGTGCAGGATCAGGAGATGCGTGCACAGATCTTCGACGAGGCTGAGCAGATGCGAACTGATCAAAAACGCGGCGCCGCCGCGCGCCCGTTCGAGGACCGAATCTTTCATCGTACGAATTCCGCGCGGATCGAGCCCGGTCAACGGCTCATCCAGCAGCACCGCGGCCGGCTGATGCAGATAGGCGCAGCAGATCGCCACCTTCTGTCGCATGCCGCGGGAGAGGTCCTGCGCGACGGTGTTTCGCTTTGCGGTGAGCTCGAACTGCTCGAGCAGCGCCTCCGCCACCGGCTCGAACTGCGAAACGCGATACGCCGAGGAAATAAATTCCATGTGTTCCCACACGGTGAGCGTGTCGAAGAGGCGCGGATCGTCGGGAACGTAGGCCAGTTTTCGCTTGGCGGCGACAGGATCGCGAACCACGTCATGCCCGGCAACGACCAGGTGCCCCCGCGTGGGGGGTATGATCCCGGCGATCGCCCGCATCGTTGTGGTCTTACCCGCCCCGTTCGGCCCAAGGAGGCCCAGTACCTCGCCGGGCTGCACTTGGAAGCTGAGACCGGAAACGGCAACAAGCTCGCGATAGTTCTTGTGGTAATCCTTGACGTCGATCAATCGATACCTCGGGCGGAAACGATGAACGATGAAGGATGAACGATGAACCGAAGAAAAGCAATCGCCGCTTCTCCGGTTCATTGTTCGGGTGTGCCCAAATATCCGGGCAAATCCGAACGTGGCTGGCATCAGTTCTTAGGGACAGACATTTTTGTCTGTCAGGCGGCCATGAGTGCGGGCATTCCTGCCCGCCGAATGGACGCGGCATTCCGCGGAGTATGCGCAAAGCGGACCGGCTCGGGAGGCGGAGTACCGCCTCCGCTCCCCGGCCCGCGACAGACAGGAATGTCTGTCCCACCGGGGAAGCTCGCCTTTCCAGGAAAATTGGCCACAGCCTCAGTATCGCCCGTTCATCCTTGAGCCTTCACAGTTCATCCTTTCCTCAGAGTGGTTGATAGCTGAAAGACTGGCCGCCGACGACGGCCTCGAACATGGCGCCGCTCTTGATGTCGATGAAAATTGCGACGCCGTGGGAATATTTCGTGGTCTTGGCTACGCCGGATTTAAGCGCGACCGCTGATGCGGTGGCGTCTGTCCCCGCATTTCCGTGGCGGAGCAAGCTCCATGAACTAAAAGGAGAAACTGAATGATCTCGCCGAGGACCCTCGATATCGCCAATCTACGCTAAGGTCCCCAACTCCATCTCGTGCAATCCCTTGCCCGACGGCACCATCGGATAGACGTGCTCGTTGGGCTCGACGTAGAAATCGACCACAACCGGGCCGCTGTGGGAAAGCATCGTATCGACGGTTTTGGCCACGTCTTCTTTGCGATCGCACCGGATTCCCTTGATTCCAAAGGCCTCGGCCATCGCGGCGAAGTTGGGATTTTTCATCGGTGTGTAGGCGTAGCGATGCTGATAAAACAGGTCCTGCCATTGCTTGACCATTCCCTGGAAATCGTTGTTGAGGATCGCCACCTTCACGGGAATGTTGTATTCGGCGATGGTCGCCAGCTCATAACAGGTCATGAGGTAGCTGGCGTCTCCATCGATATCGATGACGGTTTTGCCGGGAGAGCCGAGCTGGGCGCCCATGGCGCTGGGAAGCCCGTATCCCATCGTGCCCAGGCCGCCGCTGGTGATCATTTGCCGGGGGAAACGCCAGCGATAGAACTGCGCCGCCCACATTTGATGCTGGCCCACGCCGGTCGTGATGATTGCTTCGCCGTTGGTCTGGCGATGGATCTCCTCGATGACGTATTGCGGCTTTGCGTTTTTGGAGTCGTCAAAATATTTGAACGGATACCGATTCTTCCACGCCGAGATCTGCGCGAACCATTCCTTCCGATCGCGATGCTCCAGATGAGGTGCAATCAGCTCGAGGCTGACGCGTGCATCGCCGACCACCGCGACGTCCACATCCACATTCTTGCTGATGGAGCTGGGATCGATATCGATGTGGATGATCTTGGCCTTGGGGGCAAAGGTGGCGAGGTTGCCGGTGACCCGATCGTCAAAGCGGGCGCCGACGGCGATCAGGCAATCGCTTTCCTGCACGGCATAATTCGCGTAGGCGCTTCCGTGCATGCCAAGCATGCACAGCGCCTTGGGGTCGTGCTCGTCAAACGCGCCCAGGCCGAGGAGCGTGGTGGTCACAGGGATGTTGCCGCGATCGGCGACTTTTCGCAACCCATCGAACGCCCCGGCCGTGATGGCGCCGCCGCCGACATAGAGGACCGGCCGCTCGGATCGATTGATCAACTCGGCGGCGGTCTCCGCCTGTTGAGCGTGCGCGGGATGGGTCGTGCCGTGCTTGCGACGGTTAACCACATGCTCGCGCGGCTGATCGGAAACTTCCTCGGGGCAGATCGCGGTGGTGACATCCTTGGGCAGATCGACGAGGACCGGCCCGGGGCGTCCGGTCGTCGCGATCATGAACGCTTCATTGATGATGCGCGGCAGCTCGCGAATGTCCTTGACGAGATAATTCCACTTGGTGCACGGCCGCGTGATTCCGGTAACGTCAGCTTCCTGAAAAGCGTCGTTTCCGATCACTTTGGTGGCGACCTGGCCGCTGAAGACGAGGATCGGAATTGAATCGAGCTGGGCGGTCGCCAGCGGAGTCACGGTGTTGGTTGCGCCGGGGCCGGAGGTAACAATGGCGATCCCCGGGCGGCCGGTGGCGCGGGCGTATCCGTCGGCACAATGCCCGGAGCTCTGCTCGTGGCGATTGAGGATGAACTTGGCGGGCGTTCGATAGAGCTCATCGAAAACCGGCAGGATGGCCCCGCCGGGATACCCGAACATCAATTCCACTTTGTGTTGCTGGATGAGCATTTCGTGGAAAATCTGCGCGCTGCTCTTCCCCTTGAATCGGGGCTTGGCGGAAGCGGAACTGGGAGGAGCCTGGGTGTTGGTCTGGAGTGTGGGCATAGTGTTTCTCGCAATGGGCTGACAACAACTTAACCAGCCGGAGCCGGAGCTTCAATATTGATCGTAATTTGAGGCGTTGGAACGGTAAACAAAAGACAGGCGGGCCGGAAAGGAAAGGCCGGTCTGCAACGCTCAGCGTTGCGGCAGCCAAATCCATATCCAGCCTATCGTACGACCACCGTTGCGGGCGGAGATTGGCGAAGAACTTTGCTCATTTTGTCCATCCGCCCACGCCAGCCGCTTGAACCCGGCTTCAGGCACTTTCGAGTGCTCGAAGCGAGGTGACGCCTTCCCGGCCGCGAATGGGGAGCTCATCGTAGAAATCGAAGTCCTCCCCGTCAAGGCTCGGTGGGACGTAACCGGGCTGCTTGCTGCGCTCCAGTTCCCGGTGATAGGCCGCAAAGACCTCTTCCTCGATTTGCCGCCGGCAGTCCGCGTTAATCGGGTGGGCGATGTCGGCGTGAAGCTTGAGGCGGGTCCGGCTGGCGTTGCCGTTTCGATGGTTCAGATATCGGTCGGCATCGAGCCGCCTTCCGCAGTGATTGCAGAATTTTGCCCGCAGGTGATTTTTTTCCGTGCAGTGCGGGCAGTGATCGGTAATTTTTCGGGACGGCATGGCAAGAAAGAGGCTGTCGTTCCCGTCGATCAATTTCACATCACGGACGACGAATGTGTTGTCAAAAGTGAGTGAGCAGAATGCTTTGAGGCGGCTTCCCCGCCCATTGCAAAGGTTGATGCGAATTTCGCTGACTTTCACGGTGTACCTCCGTGTTGAAAACCTGGACGAAATGTCCCCCGAGTTGTCCCGCGGAGCCGACTCATGAAATGAGGCGGTCGATCGGCCCCGCACGTACTTCGTATCCAACGCATTCCCAACTGCGATTCCCCGAACGTCTTTCCCAGGGCAATTCAACCCGTGGAAAACACGACATCGGACGAACCATGCGCTGGCATCTGGCCGGAAGTAAAGGAGGTTCCCTTCCTTATTTTCCCGGCGACACAACTGACTACGTCATCCTCAAAGGACCGTTGAGCGATTTGCTTCAGGAAATTCCTCATTGCAAATTTTCCAACAGTCGAGATGAATCAATTTATCTTTCGTTTCAAGGGGGCGAGCGGTACAGAAATCGCTCGCACACCCAATTGTCCCGCGAGCCGGTCGGCCGCTTCCACGGATTCCGCGCCGGTGTCGAAAATCGTAAACAGGCTGCTGCCGCTTCCGCTCATGCGGACCGGCCGCCCGAGCAACCGCTCCGACTCCTCACGCAATCTTCGCAAGGCGGGTGAAAGGTCGAACGCCGGCTTTTCCAGATCGTTCACCAGGCACGGGAGCAGCTCTTGCGCGCTGAACCGGGCCCACGCCCCCCAATCCGGCTCGGCGTCCAGGTCTTCCTCACGGCCGAGTCCCATTTCGTCAAATCGCCGATAGACCGGGCCGGTAGGCATCGCGATCGATGGGAGCAAAAGCAGCGCCGATTTCGCCCTGGGCGGATCGATCGGCCGTACGAATTCCCCACGGCCTGAGCAGACGCTGCTGTCGCCATGGAAAAAAAACGGAAGGTCGCTGCCGAAAGCCGCGGAGAAATGCGCGAGTCGCGACGCATCCCATCCCGCCTTCCAGAGAATATTAAGGCCACTGAGGGTAGCTGCTCCGTCTGAGCTGCCTCCGCCAAGACCGCCGCCCATCGGAATCCGTTTGGACAGCGTGGCCTTAATCGCCTCGTAATGCGGCGGGACGGAAGGCTCTGTTTTCATGGCTTCCAGCCACGCCATCGCGGCACGCACAACCAGATTGGTGGAGTCGCACGGCAACCCCGGAAAGTCGCACGCCAACTGAACCGGCGATTCTCCCGGTGGAACCTCGTCCAGCACTTGCAGGTCCAGACTGTCAAAGAGCCCGACAGTGCACATCCAGGACAAAAGTGAATGAAAACCGTCGTTGCGCCGGGGACCGACGCGAAGGTGCAAATTAATTTTGGCCGGGGCCAGGAGTTGCATGACCGCGAACTGTTGCGACCGATTTGCCGCCGTCAAGCACCGCGCCCCGAATTTTTTTTCAGCTCTCCTGCTCTTAAGAAATGATTCAGAACCGTACCGAACGCGAGCAACGTTCCAGCACCAGAAAACATACGAAACGAAACGAACCGGGTCAACAAGAATATTGCTTGAAAGGAGGGGAACCTCAGCCCTTTCTCAGATCTCGGACATATCGTAAGTTTCACCTGTTCGCCATAGGCGTCATTTTTTGGGAGAGAATAAAACGGCTGTGAACGCGTTTTGGGGAGAAAGCGGGGTTTGCATATCTATTGGCGCAAGTCGGACGATGAAATAAGGGCTTCAAAGAGGTGCCTCGCATGTATAAGCAAAGGCTGGGTCTGAAATTCGCCGTTTCACTCGCATGCCTGTTACTCATGGGCGCGAGCCCGGCGGATTCGGGCATTGCGCTCGATAGCAGCAACGGATCGATCAAAGTTGGCGTCGCGGATGTGAATGGGAAACCGGCGGTGGGGATCCAGGTCAGGTTGTTTCACGCCAAAGCGCACCAGAAGAAAGCGCAGCCGACCGCGTCGTTTATCCGTATCCGGCGGGTCATCGAACGCAGCGCCGGTGGACATGCCGCGGTGGCGAGCGGCACGACGGGGAACGGCGGATATTATTTCTTCGCGAATGTGCCGCCCGGAGATTACACGGTGGTCGCGGGAATTCCCGGCGGAACCACGGTCGGACATGCGTCCGCGTCCGTAACCGCGGGACAGGAAACTGACGTGCCCGTCACGCTGGAACCAAAAAAGAATAAATCCGGAACCTGACAGGAATGCTGGCGTACGGTTGGGGAAGTGTCTTCCGGAGGCGGTCGTCGTCCCCGGCTCTCACTCGCAATGCTATCGGGCTTGTGGTGCGGCCGAATGTGGCAGATGATCTCGAGAGGCGTCGCGGCCGCGCGACGCCTCGTTCGTTTGATCGATTCTCCAGCCTTTATTGACCAAGGGCTTCGATCACATACGGATTAGTCTGGCGCTCTTCATCCAGTGTGCTTGATTCACCGTGGCCGGGCAATAGTCGAGTGTCCCCCGCAAGGCGCATCACCCGGCGGATTGATTCCTCCAGCGTTGCGTAACTCGCATCAGGCAGGTCGGTGCGACCCACGGCCCCCATGATGATCAAATCGCCGCCGATCAACACTTTCTGCTGCGGAAAATGAAACATCACGTGTCCGGGTGCATGTCCCGGCGTGTGGATGACGTCCGTGCCAAGTGTCCCGATCGAAAGGTGCTGCCCGTCTTCGATGTAGGCGTCGGCCTTTCGCGGTGGAATCACGAACGGGAGCTGGAAAAACTGGCTTACCGGATCGATCAGTTTCGGCTCATCAAGCCGGTGCATCAGAATTCTGGCCTTTGGAAATCGGGTGGTCACCACGGCGTGATCAGCGACGTGATCAAAATGGCCATGGGTCAGCCAAAGTCCGATCAAATCCCATTTGCGCCGCTCGACCTCATCAAGCAGGGCGCAACCGTATTGTCGGGGGCATCGAAAATGACCGCCTGTTTGGAGGCTTCGTCCGCGACGAGATAAGCGTTTGTGGCGCAGATGCCGCCGTTGTTTCTGAGGATGAACATGTGCTCGGATCTAATCCGCCCGCGCCGAGTGAGCGTTTTGCGAGTCGATGAGCGCGATCCGCCGGTCGCCGCGACTGATATTCCGAACATAGGCCGGCCGATCGTCGGCATGCACGTATTTGCCCGGGTCGATTTGGCTGGTGGCGTCCGCCACCGCATCGTAGAGACGCGTGATTTGAACATCGTCCATCGCGGCGACCGTCTCCTTGCTCAGGCCGCGCGGATAGAATTTTCGGATCGCCGGCTCTTCCGCGTAATACTTCAAAATGATCCGCTTGGATTCCACGGACGCTTTTTCGTAAGCCGCCTTGGCCGATTGCATTGCCTGCTCGCGTTCAGCGCCGTCGAGCTTGCGGGCCATCAGGTATGCATCGTCGGCTAAAGCCATCAGACGGTCTTCTTCAACGTCGTCCAGGTGCGATGCGTAAGTTTGATATCGATTCAAGTATTCGCGCTGGCCCAGATGCCGGTCATATTCCTTGCGGGCGTCGGCAGCGAGCCGGGCACACATTTGATACGAATAGTGTGCGGCGGCAAACGCGCGTTGATCGGTCGGCATTTTCGAAGGGCCGATGGAGTCGAGCGCTTCTTCGTTCTCCGGGGTTTCGGATGCGGATACCTGGAGGTTGAACGCTTTGGCCTCCTCCGACCGGGCACGGACGCCTTCCGCCTCGCCCCACGCTCGCAATTGCAGCGCCGGCTGACTGTCGATGACCATCGCGCTGAGTTGCAACGGTTTCTGCCCTTCGCTCGTCAGCGCAACCTGAGAAAGCTTTGCGGCGTTGTACGCGCGGGCCACCGCCGAAATGCCGTACGGAAAAGGCTGATAGGGAGCCAGATACTGGAGCCTTGAGCCATTGTTCCATTGCCCTTTGAAGCCGGCCGGCGCCGCACGCGAGGACTGGAGCAACTGCGGGAGAATATGATTCGAATCGTCGAGGGACAGTGCGCCGACGGTGTCATCGTCATCATGTTTGGTTTGATAGAGCCGTCGAAATTGCGTGTCGTCGGGGTAGGCGATCTTCCGGGCCGCATCCGACATCGTCTCGAGGCGGTACTGATGATCGTAAAACGCGCGCTCCTGCACGGCGGGACCGCCGAGCTTGTTGGCGTAAACCTGTTCGACGGCGCTGAGGATGTTGATGTCATCGGGCCGCTCCAGATCGACGCTCCGCGCATATTCCAGGGCCTGCATAATCGTGATGTATTTGTTGGCCGGGCTGGCCATCATCACGCTGATGTTGTAGGCCTTGTTCCAGATCTGGAACATGTGGACCGTGTCAAATTCAGGTTGGAGCCGGCGGATCCATTCAATTTTGGTGTCAAAGTCCTCCAGGTTCTTGTCGGTCTTCTGCGATTCGCTGGTGGACCAGAGATACATGACCAGTGGCCCCGCAGTCCCCCCAGAAGCAGCGCGAGGGTGAAGCTGTCCATTCCGCCGATCGCGCCGGCGATATTGGCGCCGGGGCGGCCGTTTGCCTGGCGAGTCTGCCAGTCGGTGGCCTGCGCGCGCATGAACGCCGACGCAATCAGCGAGAAGATCAGAACGATGATCACACCGGGGCGGCCGCGCTTCATGGCGCCACCTCCTTGTGTCTGAGAATCAGATAACTCATCGAAATGAGGATGATGCCGTAGAGCAGAAGAATCTGGGCGGCGTCTAAAATCTTGGCCGGCGGAGTGCTGATGCCACGCTCGATATCCTCGCTCACCGGGAATTTCGAAACGTCCGGCAGGGTGGCCGCGAAATTCTTCAGCGTTGAAGAGAGCGCCTCGACCGACTTGCTCATCACCAGGGATACGCCCGGATCGCTCACTCGAAAGTCACCCGCCACCATGCGGCCCACCCCGGGATTGAGCGCGTCTCCCAGTTCATTCACCCCCCAGCGGCCCAGAAGGATGATGAGCGTGAGCACAATCGCGATCGGCCAGGAAAGGAACGTGCTGCAGAAGACCGCGATCACCACCACCAGCGTGGCGAGCATCCACAGGACCAAAAGGCTCTTGATCAGATTGAACGCAAAACTTCGGTCGGCGGTGACCAGGGCCAGTGACAAAGGATCCAGTCCCAGTTCCTGCTGCGTCGTCAAATCGCGCAGGATCACGTCAAAGTTTCCTCCGGCGACGGCTTCCGCCGGCAGGTCGAAATAGGTCGTTCGATCAATCTCCGGGGTTATTTTGATCGGGCCAAACGTTTTTCCGCTCCCGTGATTGACCACATCGAGCGTGGCAATGGAAAAGCTGTTGTCGCTTCCCTGAAAATCGCCGTTTCGCTCGAAATAGACGTTGATCTGAAATGCGACTTTTCCACCGTTGCCGTTTCCGACTTCCGCGTTGCGGAATTGGTAAACGGCCAGCGATCCTTTTCCATTGGCGTCGCCCATCAGGATCATCCCGCGATGTCCGTTGCGAGCCAGGAAGATCGGGGGGACGGGGTGATCGTTGACGAAAATCGGCTTGATCAGTTGCTTGCCCTGATCGGCCGCGGGCACAAACAGCACGACAGGCATTTCGGCCGCTCCGAATTCGATCGAAGGAGTGATGGCCGAAATCTCGACGAAGAAATTCGTGGTTCGCGCCAGACGATCCAGCACCGCTTCTTTCAGCTTGAGAATAAGGCCGGGCCGGCCTTCGACCGATGGCACGATTGTGAGGCCGCTCGATCCGTTATCGGTATCATCGAAAGAAGCCAGCTCGCGGTGCTGGTCGTCGAGAAATCGCACTTTGATCTGCGCCGGAATATCCGCGCACTCCGCGCCCGCGGGCTTCGTCGCCGGTAGTTCCGGACCCATGACCGGAGCGTGCGCCGGTTTAATGTTGAGCTGCTTGATGACCTTGAGTTCTTCGGGCGTCGGCGGATGCCGGTCAATTTTCAGCGTGACCAGCAGATCGACGTCGGCTCCCTTTTCCTGCGCTTCGGCCAGGAGCGCTCTTTCATTGTCACTGGTCCGGAAGGGAACGAGCATGTACTGCGATTTGCCGCCCCCCATCCATTTGATCCCGTCGTCGGTCGGAAGGCGGGAATAAACCGACAGGCCTCGCGCGAAATCGAGACTCTTGGTGTCGAGGAATCCGGTCGCGGCCCAATAGGCCATTGCGGCATGCTGCACGGAATCGGCCGGCTCATCCCTAAGACGCTCGCTCACGCCGCGCATCATGTTCCAGTTCCGCACCTCCAGGTAGCCGAACGTAAACACGCCCATGATGAGGATAATGAGCCCCGAGACGCGGGCGAAGCCGACTACTTTGCCCAGAACGATCTCCAGCCGCGTTGTCGGCTTGGTGACAACGGTGTAGATCACCCGGCTTTCGATCTCGCGGGGCAGATTGGTGCAGGCGAGGATCAATGCCGTAACGGTAACCAGCATGCCGCTTGCGAAAAGGCAGTATTTGATCGTCTGACGAATGGCGTCCTGTTCGTCGGCCGGGCGCTGCAGTTGTACGACGACGATCACGCCGGCGATTCCAAGAATCGCCACGAGCCAGACGCGCTTTCGCACCGATTCCACGTAACACGTGCCGGATAGCGTCCAGATTCGGCTGAGCCGAAAACGTGCCACGTCGCTCCATCCAAGCGCAAAGGTAAGCAGGAGCGCAACTCCGGCGACAACCCATGCCCAGTGGGTGCTCCACCAGGATGAGACGGCGAGCAAATGGCAGGGTATGCACATCACGACTTGGACGATTCAGGGGGCTTGGTTTCAATTTGACCCGTGATCGGATCGATCGGCGGTGGGAGCCTTGGGGGAACGGATCCGCCGGATCCATCCCTCCCGTTGCCGTTGGTTCGAGCCGGATTGGTCGGATTGTCGAGATTCGCGGCGTTCTCGCGCACCACGCGAATGAATAGATCCTCCAGCGTTGTCGTTGGGTGGGTGACGACCGTATCGGTTACACCCATTCGAATCAGGAATTGCCGCAATTCCTCGATCTGCCCGGGATTCATGCCGCGGGCCTCGACCTGGGTTATATCTTTCACCTGAAGCAGATCGCGCACCTGTCCGAGTGTTTGCCGGCGGCCGGCATAGAGAATCGTGATCCGGTCGCACACATCCTGCACGTCAGCCAGCAGATGGCTGCACAGCAGCACGGTCTTTCCCTGAGCCTTGAGCGAAAGGATCAAATCCTTCATCTCGCGCGTGCCGATCGGGTCTAATCCGGTTGTCGGCTCGTCGAGCAGAATCAAATCGGGATTGTTGATCAGGGCCTGGGCGAGGCCGATTCGGCGGGCCATTCCCTTGGAATATTCGCGGAGCTTGCGTTTGCGGCTCTTGGCATCGAGCCCGACGGTATCGAGCAATGCCGGCACGCGCTTCTTCAATTCCTTTCGTGGAATCTTGAAGAGCCGGCCATAGAAGTAGAGGGTCTCTTCGCCGTTGAGAAAACGATAAAGATACGATTCTTCGGGAAGGAATCCGATGCGTTCATTGATCGCGGTGCTTCCGGCCGGCTGGCCCAGGATGGTGGCGCTGCCATGGGTGGGGAAAATCAGGCCGAGCATCAGCTTGATGGTCGTGCTTTTGCCTGAGCCGTTGGGCCCAAGCAGGCCGAACACCTCGCCGCGCTCGATGGTCAGATTCAGGTCGTCCAGCGCGCGAACTTTATCCCGCCCCCAGAAGTCGGTGTAGACCTTGGTCAGATGATCGATCACGACCGCGTCCTGATTCACGGATGCCATGCGTTTCACTCAATGTTACGTCAGATGCTCTGCAAGGTGCGCCCTCGACTCCGTCGAAGAATTGAACTGTTGCCGTCGCTCCGAATATTCCGTCCGCCAAGGCATTGCTTCTGCCCGATTCGCGCCGCAGAGGCTCTTTTCCGGGTCGAACCGCTCAAGTAGTCTACCGGCAAAGGTGCTTTCTTCAAGATGATCGACCAACACAGCATTACCATTCGAGTCCGCTATCCAGAGGTGGACGCCATGGGGTACCTACACCATAGCCGGTATCTTCAATATTTCGAAATGGGGCGGATTGAGCTCCTGCGGACTAATGGTCACCGTTATTCGGACCTGGAACGGGGCGGCGTCTTTTTTGTGGTCGTCAAGGCCGAATGCCGCTACAAAGCGCCGCCCGCTACGATGATGAGCTGATTTTGCTCACCCGGGTCGCCCGGCGCACGCACGTTCGGATCGACCACGTCTATGAACTGCGCCGCGGCGAGATCCTCGTGGCCGAGGGTTCCACGACCATCGCCTGCGTGGATAAGAATGGGCAATTGGTGCAGATTCCGGAGTTTCTGGTGGGAAGTCATCCCGCCTGATTCCTTCGCACATTGGTCCGGCGACAAGTCGCGCGGCTCCCTAATTGCGCAAAAAGGGAGCCGCGCGACTTGTCGCCGGACCAACGTGCGCCGATCAGGAAGTCACTTCCCGACCGCACGTCCGCGCCTTTTGCCCGTTGACGTGACTGCAGAAATTTCATCCGGCCGCGCCGATTCCAGCAGCTCCTTCGCCTGCGCGCGATTTGTTTCCGTGACGCGTTGACCGCCGATCATCTCGGCAAGTTCTTCTATCCGATCGCTTCCTTCAACAGCACGAACTACGGTTTCGGTCTGCCCCTGAGCAACGGCTTTTCGGACCGTCAGTTGCCGGTCGGCGAAGCTCGCGATTTGTGGGAGGTGCGTGATGCACAAGACCTGGTGATGGGTCGCCAGATCGCGCAGCTTGCGCCCGATGACCGAACCGAGGCGACCGCCGACGTTGGCATCGATTTCGTCGAAGACCAGTACGCTGATGCGGTCCCCCTGCGCAAGAATTCCCTTGAGCGCGAGCATGATCCGGCTCAACTCCCCACCGGATGCGATCCGGCGCAGCGGCTGGGCGGTTTGCCCCGGATTGGTCTGGACGATGAACTCGAGCTGATCGAAACCGGCAGGGGAGGCGGGCAATTCTTCCCCCGCCAGAGTCGCGGTCGCGGGAGATAAGCTCGCCGTGAATCGGGCCCGATCCATTCCGAGTTCTTTCAATTCCTTTTCGACCAGCGGCCCGAGTTTTCGAGCGGCTGCGGCGCGTCGATCGGATAATTCCATACCGAGCTGTTTCAACTCCGCCAGCAGCGGGCGAAGCGAGTCGCCCAGAGACGACAGATCATCGCTGGCGCGTTCCAGCTCGGTGATTTGTGCTCCGATTTCCCGGCGGTAAGCCAACGCGGCCTCGGCGTTGTCCCCGTATTTGCTCAAGATGCGATTGATCTGATTCAGGCGGTCATTGATTTCCGCCAGCTCTGAAGGATCCAGTTCGAGCTTGTCGAGATACCGCGAGAGGTCGAAGGCCGACTCTTCCAACTGGATGGTGGCGTCGGCTACCGATTTCCCAATCGGCTCGAGCGCGCGATCGACGTGCGAAAGCTCGGCGAGAACGGCTGCCATCATCTTCAGTCGCTCAAGCACCGCGCCGTCTGATTCGTAAAGCGCGGAATAAGTTGCCCCCGCGTCTCGTTTCAACTTTTCAAGATTCTGGAGAACGCCCACCCGCGCGCTGAGCTTTTCGTATTCGCCCGGCTCAATCGACGCCGCGTCGATTTCGTTTGCCTGGAAACGATACAGGTCGAGTTGCTGCGCGCGCAACGCCCGGCTGGCGGCCAGTTGCTCGATGCGCTGCTTCGTCTCGACCACCTCGCGGAATTTATCGTGATATGCCCGGCGTCGATCCATCAGCCCGGCGAATTGATCCAGCACATCGAGCTGATTTGCAGGCTTGAGCAGGTACTGCTGATCGTGCTGTCCATGAACATCGACGAGTGATTCGCAGACGGACTTCAGCATCGTCAGCGTAATCGGGTGGCCATTGAGGCTTGCGGAGGTGCGCCCGCTAGCGTGAAGTCGCCGGGCGAGAAGCAGTTCGCCGCCGTCGTTTGTAACCGGAATGTCGGTGAGCGATTCGATTCGCTTCAGCGATTGCGAATCATGAATCTCGAACACGCCGCTGACGCGTCCTTCTTCGGCTCCGGGGCGAAGCATCTCGGCGGTGCTGCGCAATCCAAGCAACACCTCCAGTGCGCCAATCACCAGGCTCTTGCCCGCTCCGGTCGCGCCCGTGAAGCAATTGAGTCGCTCGTGCAGAGAAATTCGCACGTCCGCGATCACCGCGAGATTGGAGATGTGCAGCTCGCGAAGCATTTGGTTTGCGTTCGTGGTGCGGGCTTCAGCCCGTTTCTTTTTTTTCTGACGTTGGATGTTGAGCGTTGAAAGTTGAGTCCCGGCGCGCGGGATTTATTCGCATTCCAATGTTCAACTTTCAACGTCCAACGCTCAACGTTCAACGACGAAAGGAACCCCAGCTCAGCTCACCTTGCTTCCCGACGCGACCGGCTCCGATGGGGAAATAAATATGACTTTTCCGCTCGCCGGATCCGTTGCGGCCAGGAGCATCCCCTGGCTGATTTCTCCGCGCATCGGACGCGGCTCGAGGTTGGCCACGACGATCACCTGTTTCCCGACGAACTGCTCTGGCGTGTAGTAGGCACGCAGCCCGGCACAAATCTGACGTTTCTCGCCGGCGATGTCGATTTGCAGGACCAGCAGCTTGTCGGCATTCGGATGAACCGTGCATTCGAGAACCGTCGCGACGCGCAAGTCCAATTTTGCAAAATCGTCGTACTTGATGAGCGATTGTGTCGCATCCGTCATGAATTGCTCCAAAAGGCTGGAAATTTGTGTCGATAATAACGGCTTCGTTCGTCAACGCTCACTCTATGCGAGACGAAAGAGCCCGCCAAGCAGAAGAAGTCCTGCATTTGCCAATGGCTGGCCTCGCCTTTGCTTTGGGTCAAACGGCTATTTTTGAAAGGAGCCCACATGCGAAAATTGATCGTACCGTTACTTTCGTTGTCCATGGTCGGCGGGATCCCGTTGCTCGTCGGCTGCGATAAGACCGTGTCTGAAGAGAAGAAAACAACGGTCTCGCCAAACGGCGACACTTCCAAGTCAGAAACGGTCGTCAAAGAGAAAGCGAACGGCGACGTCGTGAAGGAACATTCTTCCAGCACCGACAATACGCACAACCCTTAAGCGTAACGGGGGAATTGCAACGCGAGACGAAACGAACCCGCGCGAGTACGGCACCACGCCGTTACTCGGGCGGGTTCGACTTTTGCTGGGCCTTACGGGATCGCCGCAGGCTCACCCAGTTTCGAATCGCTCCGATCAGCCGGACGCCTGAGGCGAGGGCGAGAAAGCCGGAAAACCAGGTCATTCTCCAGCTCTGGCGATAAGACTGATTGACGCGTAACAAAACATCGTCGCGCGTTGTGACGCCGCGCTCGTGACGCGTGGCGCGGCGGACATGTTCGACGAGGGATTCGGCTTCCTCTTCGTCCCAGCCGCTGGAGATCAATTCCGCCGCCACATCGGCGATCGCTCGTCCTGCAATCATCTGCTCGTGGATCCAGTCGGCGCATTCTTCTTTCGGAGTCAGATCATCGACCACTTCTTCCAGCGGCGTATCGGAATGGGCAGACTGCTCGTCCGGCAAAGCCTCAGGAGAATCGGGAGCGGAGGAATCGGTCATCACTGTTTTCCGTTGCCGATGCGATAAAGCACTCCATTGCCCCGGAGGAGAAGCGTATCCCCGTCCGGAGCCGGCAATGCGCCGGAACCATTTCCAAGCGTCGCACGTGAGATCTGCTCGTATTGCCCGCCCGGTTTGAGAATGAGCATTTCGCCGACATCATTGCCGACGTAAAGATTGTTGCCCGCCAGAGTCAGGCTCGGATAGATGTTCGCGGGTTCCGTGGACTTCCCCTGGACGGCGGAACGGATGTCGAGGTCGCGCTGCCAGCGGAGTTGCCCAGTCCCGGCGTCCAGAGCGTAGAGGATGCCCTGGTTGCTCGCGGTGTAAAGTATGCCGTCGTGGCAGATCGGCGAGGCGAAAAATTCTCCCTCCATCTCGTCAGGCCCATCCCATAACTTGTTGGATTCCAATTTGCCGTCGGGCCTCGACGCAAGCTTGAAAGCCGCGGCCGGCACTTCGGCAAAGTATACGACGTCGTTCACGACCAGGGGGCTCGTGTACTTCATCCTCGCCAACTTCGCTGCGAGAATGTGTCCATCCGAAAGGCGGATACAGTCGCCGTTCGGCGTGATTGCCACGTCGGTATCGCCGAGTTTCATCACGCCCGGCGTTCCATAGGAGGCTTTGGCTTTTGGTGTGTCCCAGAGAATCGCGCCATTCTGCGGATCCAGTGCAGTCACGCCACCGAAACTGACCAGGAGACGTCCCCCGGCCAGGAGAGGAGATACGCTGCGACCATATTCGGTCGTTGGCCTCGCATCGATCAGGCGTGTCCACTGGCGATTACCTTCGGTGTCATAGCAAACGATGATTCCGCTTCCGAACACGCAGTAAACGCGCCCGTTGGAGACGACCGGCGTCGGCGCAGAATAGCCGCAATCCGGCGAAGTCGGCGGTCGCTGCTTCGGCGCTTTGTCGTCCAACTGAAGTGAGCCGTAGCTGTTGTCGCGCGTCCACAGGAGATTGCCGCTGGCCTCGTCGAGGCAAAGGAGCGCTTCCTGCTCGGCGGTGATGAAGACGCGGCCGGAACTAATGACCGGCGTCGAGCGCCCCTTGCCTACTTTGGTCCGCCAGAGAATATTCTTGCCGGACCCGCTGTCCCATTCGGTGGGTGGACGGGCGTCGGCGTAGAGGCCCGTGCCATCGCCCCGCCAGCCGATTGCGTCAGCTGACCAGAGCAGAGTGGGCGCGGCCCAAAGGGCTAGCAGAAATGCCATCGACGATTGCCCGATTGAACGGCTCAACTGTGGTTGCTCCCGAAGAACGGCCTGGGTCTTCGCGCGAATATTATGGTTCGCCGATGCAATACAGCGTCTCTTCGCCGCGAATAAAAAGAAGTCTGTCGTCGCAAATCGGCGAAGCGTAAAAATGCTCCTGAGTGTTGGTCACAAGACGGCGCGGAAGGAAGTTTTCGCAAAGCCGTTGCCGGGCTGAAGAGATATGTGTGGGCGTAGCAGACGCCTTTCGGGCCGTCCTGGAAAACGTCTTCGAAATTCACCGGCGACTTTGACCGCCGATACCAGCTAATCGGAGGGTTTGCATCAGGAAATCGCCCCGTCCAGTTTCCGCGGCATCCGACATCTCCTTCGTCGGGCGTTTGCCCTGAGGCCGCGCTCGCCAGCAGCAGGAGGAGGAAAGTCAGCGGTCGCGCGTAGGTCATGGACGAGCCTTCTACAAATCAATCTGCGTGATCATTCTTATCGCCGCTGCACGACTTTCGGGCGAAACACTTTGCATAAACTCTATTCCCTTCAACAGTCCATGTTGCCTCATCAGCGTATCCCTGCGCCCTGATAAAAACCTGTTCTTCATTCCGGCGATTTGCTTTTCCCTGCCGCGTTGCTTATCAGATTTGATGACCGTCCGTGAATCATACAAGAAAGGCGTAACATGGCCTCGGCTTCTCCATGTGCACTCGTCATTTTCGGCGCAAGCGGCGATCTTGCCAAGCGCAAGCTGATTCCGGCAATCTATGAGATGCGCGCGAGAAATTGCTGCCCGAGAAATTTGTCCTCGTCGGGTTTTCGCGATCGCCGATGAGCGATGATCAGTATCGCCAGGAGTGCCGCGAAGCGGTCATGAAGTTTGCCCGCATCAAGCCGGTGGATGAAGCCGTCTGGAAGCGGATCGAATCTTCCACCTATTACCACCAGGGCGATTACGCTTCGGCCGACTCGTTTGCCAAACTGACCGACACGCTCGCCAAGCTCGATCGCGAGAAAGGAACCGAAGGGAACCGGCTCTTTTATCTTTCGACGCCCCCCAACACGTTCGAGCCGATCATCACCAACCTCGGCCAGGGCCTTCGCCAACCGGCCGCCGGCGAGAAGGGCCCCTCGGAGCGGATCATCATTGAAAAGCCGTTCGGGCGCGATCTGGCCAGCGCCCGGTCCCTCAATAGTCTGCTGCACAAGTATTTCAAAGAAGAACAGGTTTTCCGCATCGACCATTATCTGGGCAAGGAGACCGTCCAGAACATGATGGTGATGCGCTTCGGCAACTCCATCTTCGAGCCGATCTGGAATTACAAGTACATCGATCACGTTCAGATCACCGTGAGCGAAACGCTCGGCGTCGGATCGCGCGGCGGGTATTACGACAAGAGCGGCGCGACCCGCGACATGATCCAGAATCATCTCTTCCAGTTGATGGCCCTGGTTGCGATGGAGCCGCCGGCGGCGCTTGATGCCATCAGCATCCGCGACGAAAAGGTCAAAGCCTACAAATCCGTTCGCCCCATCCGGCCCGAACAGGCGGATCAATTCGCGGTGCGCGGGCAATATGGCGCGGGCGAGGCCAATGGTCAGAAAACCGCCGGCTACCGCAAGGAAAAAGACGTTCCCGCCGACTCGCGCACGGAAACGTTCGTGGCGATGAAGCTCTTCATCGATAATTGGCGCTGGAGCGGAATGCCGTTCTATCTTCGCACCGGCAAATTCCTGCCGGAAAAACTGAGCGAGGTGGTCGTGCGTTTTCGCTCGCCTCCCATGACGCTTTTTCAGAAGCAATGCCAGACAGAAGTCTACCCAAACGACCTGATCGTTCGCATTCAGCCGGAGGAGGGGATCAGCTGGCGACTGAATGCGAAAGTGCCCGGCGGGCAGATGAACATCAAATCTGTAGCCCTCGATTTCTTATACAAGACGACCTTTAACGTCGAGCCGCCCGAGGCCTACGAACGCCTGATCTATGATGCGATGACCGGCGATCAAACCCTTTTCATTCGCGGCGATGAAGCCGAGGCGGCCTGGGCCGTCATCGACCCCATCGAACAGGGCTGGTCGGCGGGCAAAAAAATGCCGGAGGAATACGCACCCGGCACCTGGGGTCCGCACCGCGCGATGGAACTGATCGAGAAAGACGGCCGCCGCTGGATGCACACCAGCGATGGGCCGACCGAGCCGATCATCGCCTGCTCGCTTTAGAGCGGTTTGCTGGCAGGGGTTGCGACGGAAGCGCTGGCGCGGCCAGTTCCGTGCGGATGGGCGTTGAATCTCCCTGAAGCAGCTTACGGCAGATCGTTTTCGCCGATTCCTCTTGTCCTGGAGGGATCGGGATTCTACGAACAACGCGATAACCCGAGACCGCTCCCACCCGGCCGGCGAGGATGAGCGCGGCATCAGCCGCTTTGGCGACCTTCTGGCCTCCGCGCGACATTCCAACCACCAGTTCCAGGCTGCCGATCGCATTCGGAGCGGTCGGTGAAATGAATCGCGCGCTATACAGACCGTTGCCTCCTGAGTTCCAGAAAAGAAGATCGCCGCCGCTGTAGACGGCGTTGGGTCCGATGATCACCAGCGGCCTCCGCTGAACTACGTTTCGCCGCCAGTTGCCAAAAAATCGGAACAGCAGATAAACCAGCAAAATGAACGCGACATCACACGCGTCAAACACGCTGATCTCAAACGCTTTGTGGCGACGCGTGTCCGGCGTGATCGAAAGTCCGAAGCTAATGATGATCCCGCTGAGACCGGCGATGGCGATCAGCGTCCAGCCGATCATTCGCATCGTCTTACCTTCGCCGATTCCGTAAGCCGCCCAGGTGGCGGCATCGTAGTCCCAGCGGGCGAAGTAATTCCCGTTTTTGAGTTCAGCGAGCGCCTGACCGCCGCGAAATGCGGTGAATGAACCGATGGCGGCTGAGAGCAACATCGCGCCGAGAAGGGAGCAAACTATCCAGACGCCTGCCCACCACCCGGCCGCGGGCGACGAACCTTGCGACACCGATCCCGGCGATCGCCAGGCAATCATCGCGAGAATCGCCGCGCACATGCCAAGAAAGGCGCCGACATAGAGAAATGCGCGTACCACCGTCCAGAGCGTGTTGGGAAGCGCGACTTCGATGGGTTGATTGAGCTGCGAATCGGTCGGCGACATGTAGGCCGTATTGTAACGGCTGATTCCGGGAGTTTACATTTCGTTGAGCCGGTTGATGAGCATGCGCAACCGCCCATGATCGCGGCGGTTAAACGTGAAGATGAGCCGCGGCAGATGCGCAAGCGTCGGCTCGTCACGCTCGACCGGCAATGCATCGCTGATCTTGATTGTGCCGCGGACAATGATGTCTTTGAATTCGTCGGCGAGTTTCGCCGCCTGCTCGGGCGTGGGCCGGCGCTGGAGTCGCAGCACTAGCTCGTCCCGCACATAGCGCAGACTGTGATAGTTGTGGTAAAAGCGGACGATCTCGCTCATTGCGTCGACGACATTGTCGGTGATCTTGTAGAGCGCCAGATCCTCCTGCGAAATCAGGCCGCGGCGCAGGAGCTGCTTCTTGACGTACTCCTGCCAGGTCGCCCAGTAGTCGCCGCCGGGCGTGTCGATAAAAACGATCGGCATCGGGACCGATTTACCCGTCTGAACGAGCGTGAGGACTTCGAAACCTTCGTCCATGGTTCCAAAGCCGCCGGGGAATACCGCGATCGCGCTGCTCGATCGCACGAACATGAGCTTGCGCGTGAAGAAATAGCGGAAGTGGATGAGTTTCGGATCCTTGGCGATGAACGGATTGGTGAGTTGCTCGAACGGAAGCCGGATCGCAAGACCGAATGACGGATCCGCCCCGGCTCCCCCATGCCCGGCGGCCATGATTCCGCCTCCGGCGCCGGTAATGACCATCCACCCGGCGGCGGCCATCGCCTTGGCGAATTCCGCCGCCTGCCCATACTCGGGCGCCGTGTCGGCGGTGCGCGCCGAACCGAAAATGCTCACCTTGCGAAATTCCCGATATGGCGCAAAAACTTTCAGCGCGTATCGCAATTCCTTGAGCGACCGGTCCATCAGCTTGATGTCGCCGCGGTTGGTCTGGTCGCGGAGGAGCTTGAGCGAATTGGCGACGATTTCGGAAACAAAGTCTCCATCGGGGATTTTCGCCAATTCCGAAATGAGCGCGGACGCCGCTTTGTGGACCCCGTCCAGCTGCGCCGCCCAACGGCGCTGGGCCGCTGAGCCGTTTCCGTCGACTGCTCGATCACAGTGTTGTCGGTTCCGTCCGCTTCCTTCATCGCCACACGTTTGCCTTCTCCAAGGGGCCGTCTTGATAACCCCCGCCGCCGCGAAGGTCAACGCGTGCTTGAACGACGCAACCGTGAAATTCCAAATTCCAAGCACCAAAGCCCAAATTGTCTCCAAATCTCAAAGGAGAAAATTCCAAACGGGAAGCGGCGCCGCTTTTTCCCGCCGCTTGCCTGTGCTGAGCGAAGTCGAAGTGCGGCTTCGCGGATGGGCCGCCGCCCAGCCGCGACGGACCCATGCAGCGTAAGAGAATTCTGCCGACGGGATTGGAGAAGCGATGGAGCCGGTGGTGGCGCGAACGCGATCTGACCGAAGTATTCATGTTTTTGTGTATGACTTAAGCTGAGAACATTGGTCCGGCGACAAGTTGCGCGGCTCTCTCACTCCGACTAGAGAGCCGCGCGACTTGTCGCCGGGCGGACCACCCTGTTTAACCGCCCGCGCGATCTTGCTGAAGTATAATGTCGCTGCAACAGGAGGCCGAGGCCGCCGAGGGCGAAACTGCATATTGCCTGGACAGGACACACCTTCACCCCAGAAACCGCTTCACGATGATCGAATCGTTCTGTCCGCCGAAGCCGAAGCTGTTGGAGAGGGCGACATCCACTTTCATCTTACGGGCCTGGTTGGGAACGTAATCCAGGTCGCATTCGGGATCGCGATGGTCCAGGTTCATCGTCGGGGGGACGATGTTGTCGCGGATCGCAAGGACGCAGCAGATCATTTCCACGGCCCCGGCAGCGGCGATGAGATGGCCCATCATGCTCTTGATGCTGCTCACCGGGCAGGATCGCGCGTTCTCGCCAAAGACGGTTTTGATCGCGCACGTTTCGTTTCCGTCGTTTTCGCGCGTGCCGGTGCCGTGGGCGTTCACGTAGTCGATGTCGGCGGGGGTCAGGTTGGCATCACGGAGAGCCTCCCGCATCGCGACGACAGCGCCCAATCCATTCGGATCCTGATCCGTGATGCGATAGGCGTCGGCGGTCGAGCCATAACCCGCGACTTCGGCAAGGATCTTCGCGCCGTGCTTTGTGGCGTGATCGAGCGTCTCGAGAATCACCATTCCCGCTCCTTCCCCCAGCACGAATCCGCCGCGCTGGGCGTCGAAGGGTCGACTGGCGGCGGAGGGGACCTCGTTGGCGGTGGAAAGAGCCGTCAGCCGGTTGAAGCCGGTCACGCCGAACGGATGGATCATGGAGTGGGCGCCGCCGCCGATCATGACCTGCGCATCGCCGCGGCGGAGAATTTCCGTCGCTTCCCCGATCGCCTGCGTCGAGGCGGCACAGGCCGTCAGGCAATTCAGCGCCGGGCCGCGGGCGCCGGTCAGAAGGGCCAGATGGGAGAGGGCCATGTTCGGCTCCTGCTCCACCTCGCGTATCGCGTCCATGGATCTCCCGGCCAGCCCGGCCCATTTGGGCATGTCCAGGGCGCCTATAGCCGGATCCCAGGCTGTCAGGCATGCGGCCGTAAAGGTTTCCAGATCAAGCGAGCCTTCACCGCTGCCCAGATAGATTCCGACTTCATCCAGATCGAGGCTGGCCGCGTCAAGCCCAGAGTTCTTCCATGCCTGCGAGCAGGCCGCCAGTGCGAACTGAGTGTTGCGCCCTGCGCCTGCGTGGGGTGCGACCGGGAACCCATAATCGCCGAAATGAAAATCCTTGACCTCCGCGGCAATCCGCGTTGGAAACGTCTCGGCGTTGAAGAGCGTCGTCGGCGCAATCCCCGATCCGCCGGCGAGTAGTCTCTCCCAGACCGACTCGATGGAGTTTCCCATCGGGGTGATCCAACCCGTACCGGTGATGACGACGCGATGACTCATGGTAATCTCAGAAACGGTAACCGTTTTTCTCCGAATCGCTCTTCCCGCCGATCAGCAGCAGGACAAAGCCAATACCGCTCAGCACTGCACCCGCACGAACAGACACGAAAATGAACGTCAGCACGCCAATGATCGCGACGATTCCTGCGATGCCCAATCTGAGCCATGCGGGAAGTTCGATCCAGATGTTGAGCATCGAAAGGACCTCGATCAAGCGACGAAACGCTTGAACACGAGCGCCGCGTTTTGTCCGCCAAGACTGTAGACGCTGCTGACAGCGACATTGACGCGGGATTCGCGGACTTCCGGGCTTACATTGAGCTTGATTCCGTCGATCGGTTTGCGGGTGTTGATGGCGGCGGGAATTTTGCCGTGAAATAGAGAGAGAACCGTGGCTGCCGCATCGACTCCGCTGCCGGCCGCGAGTGTGCCCATCTGCGCTTTAATGGGTGCGAAAGGAATGGTCGAAAGAGAATCGCCGAAGGTTTTGCGCAGTCCTGCCAGCTCCGCGCGATCGTGCGTCGGAATCCCCAGGCCGTGTGGCACCAGCAATCCGATTTCCGTCGGCTTCACGTTCGCATCGCGCAGCGCCTTGGTGATTGCCCTGGAGTAACTGTGTCCGTTGGGGTCGGGCGCTGTGATCGAATAAGTGTCCTGGCTGGCGCCGAAGCCGACCACCTCGGCGTAAATCCGGGCGCCGCGCGCGACCGCATGGTCGTATTCCTCCAGGATCAGCAACCCGCCTCCCTCGCCGACGGCGGTTCCGCTTGCGTCGACATCAAAGGGGCGCACGGCCGTCTCCGGCGAATCGTTGTGTGTCGTCGTTACGCGACCGAGTAGTGTTTGACGCATCAGGTTCATCGGGAGGACTTTGGTTTCCGCGCCGCCGCAGATCGCCAGTTCCGCATCGCCGCGCTGGATGGTGCGATACGCCTCCCCGATCGCCAGATGGCTGCTCGCGTCGGCGCAGGTGATGGTATTACTCGGGCCCTTCAATTCGTGAATGATCGTCACATGGCAGGCAAGCATGTTGGGCAGATACTTGAGCAGCCAGAGCGGCGTAAGCTGCCCCATCCCGTCGCGGCCCCACTTGGCCAGATCCAGCCGATTCTCATCGCGTGCGACGTGCATGGCGGCGGTGAGCTCATTCAGGTCCACACTCACCAGCCCCGCGCCGATGTTGCACCCGAAACGAGCGATCGGAATGTCCGGCGTGTCGGTGTAGGCCCGCGATTTCAGTTTCGCATCCTTGAACGCGTCATCGGCGGCAACAACCGCCAGCTCGATGTCGCGAGCCATGACTTTCGTCGCCTTGCGATAACTCTTGGGAACAAAATCGCCGATTTTGAAGGGCGCGACTTCTCCGCCGATCTGCGAGGCAAATCCGGAGGGGTCGAAGGAAGCGATTCGTCGAACGCCGATCTTCCCCCCAAGCAGGCTGTCCCAGAACGCGCGGGCCCCGATGCCGATGGGGCAGATCACGCCGATGCCGGTAATGACGACTCTTCGTTGCATTGGTGCGCTAAATCTTCAGATCCGCATCACTTCGAAAGGTCTTGAGCAGTTCGGTAAACTGTTCCGTAAAGACAAAATTGTGTTCCGGGAATCTTAGGCCGGCCATGTTCTGGTCGATGTGACTGAACATTAATTCGATGTCAGCTACACATTGATCGCCGGTGGTAACGGTACCGCTGACCGAGGCGCCCTGCTCGGACAATTGGTCGATGCGGGCGGTAAATCGGAGCGTGTCGCCGGGACGCACCAGCCGGTGAAAAGTCGCTCGCCCGATCTTGGCGAGAATGACTTTCTCGGCGAAGTTGCGCGCTTCGCCGACGAGTATTCCAGCCGTCTGTGCCATTCCCTCCACGATCAGGCTGTGAGGGACGATCGGAAAGGCTGGATACAGGTCGTGCAGATGCTCCTCGGCCAGCGTAACGTTTTTGATCGCGGTCGCCGAGGTTTTCGGGGTGAACTCGACGAATTTGTCTATCCAGATCCAACGCATGGGAGGGTTCAGGGTTCGGGGTTCAGGGTTCAGGGGTGGCGCCTGGCCATCTTTGATTGCCTGGGGGTAGTTGGCGCTTGAGTGTCTTTTCCATTCCGTTTAGCATGCGCACGCACTCCTGATAGCGTTCGGTAAACTGGTCGTACGCGTCCTGATCTACGTATCCCTTGAGTTTGGCGACGAAGAGATGATGAATGGTTTCCAACGATTCACCACGCGCCCGGTTGACGCCTTCGATTTTGTTCCGCACGTGCCGATCAGTGTGTTTTTCTGCCAATTGAGCCGGCGCACTATTCGAACATCGTCGTACTTGCGAAGTTAGTTCGAATCGTTCTTCACGAGGCCATGTTTTCGTCAGAGTGCAAACTTCAATGTGGAGGCGACAAAGTTTCTGATACACCTGAAGGTCTTCGAGTCGCAAGAACTCGCCCATGACTTCTTCTCTGAACCCTGAACCCTCAAGCGGCTAGCTTCGCTTCCATATATTTCGTAATCGTATCAACGGTAATCAGCGAACCGGCCTTCTCGACGTCAGGATCTTTCTCGAATTCGGTCGTGTCGGCGTACGGCATCCGGCGCTTCAATTCAGTCATTCCTTCGGGTGTGATCTTGCCGTCAACGACATACCGCGGGTCACTTTGCATGGTCGCGAGGTCTTCGGGAAACAGCTCGTTGCGTGGAATTTTGAAGGGCTTGGCGGGATCGGTGGTGAATGCTTTCTCCAGCCGGAAGACAATGTCCAGAAAGTCGATGCTTTCGGCGCCGAGATCCCCGCGCAGCGTGGCTTGGGGAGTTACTTCCTCTTCGTCCACGCCAAGTGCATCCACGAGAACGCCCTGCACCTTGTGGTAGATTTCATCGTGCGATAACGCCATGTTCCTTCCAATCCCTTGTCAGATCGCCGCGGATCAAATCCCAGCGGCGGCGGTTGTGCTCGCGGAGGCGCTGGTCGATGTCGGCCAGCAACGGATCCCGATCGGCGAGGTTGAAGCAGGCCAACTCCACGCGAAGTTGAACGGCCTGGGCCGCCGGCGTCGCCGAATCCTGCGCCGACGGTGCCCGACGCTTTAAACGTCGCCCCGCCTTCGGTCATCTTCACCAACTCCGCCTCGACCCGCAAGAAGTTGCCGGGGGCGACGAAGGTTCCGTATTTCACGTTTCGTGCTTCGCGGAGCACACAGATCGAGCGGGAAAAGCTCGTGCGATGGTGCAGCAGCCAGCTTGACGCCTGCGTGACCGCTTCGAGCATCATCACGCCGGGCAGCACCGGAAACGTCGGGAAATGGTCGGCGAGATATTCCTCGGCGAGGGAGACGTATTTAACCCCGACGATCCGCTCGTCGGAAAGTTGCTCGATCTTGTCGATGAGATTGAACTTCACGAAATCGCCCGACGCGCCTTCCTTGATTCGCCGGCATTATCCCCAGCCCGTGAGCCGACTTGTATCGGTCAAAGAGCTCGATTGCAAGCGCTTTCGACTGAGGATCACCATCCTCATTTTTGGGTCTGGCCTTCCCTGCCGTTTTAGTTCCCGCGATTTACGCGGATGAGGCGGCCGGAAAGAGTGGTCAATTGTCCGATCTGAGCGGAGATTCGCGCTGCCTGCCCTGTATAGTCGGCGTCGGCAGTGCAAGCGATGATTCCGCCGTGGGCGGGATTGCTCTTGTGGAGGCGGAAAAAATCGCGCCGATTCAGCGTCAGAACGGTGCGCCCCTCCTGTGTGGCAAACGCGAGAACCTGATCGTCGGGAATCTTCTGATTGGCTCTTCCGGCTTCGAGAGAAGTCAGGACGTCATGGCCGGCTCGCCGAAGTTCCTCGACCACCGGGAAGGGAAAATTCTCATTCGAATAGATCCGCGCCACCGAATCCTCTAATCCTCGCGCTCTTGATCGGCAATCGCCTCATCGATCTCGCAGGGATGCTCGCGATAATAATTCCAGACAGCATCGAGGTCGTCCATAGTAAGTCCAGGAAAGTCTGCCAGAAGCTGCGTCTCGCTTCTTCCAAGCTTCTTCAATTGCACTAAAGTCCAGACGGCAATCCGCGTATGGCCGACGCAGGCGGCCCCGCCACTCACTCCCGGCGTCTTGCTGATTTCGCCCAGTGTGTCGCGCCGTCTTGGCACCGCGTCGGGCATCGATCGATCCGCCACTGCGACGTCAACCGGCGTACCCTCCGGAAGTGTGGCAGGTTCATCCAGCAGGATTCGCCCATTCTCAAAATGTCCTCGGTACGTCATGCCGACCTCAACGGATTCATTCTACGTGATTAGACTTAACCAACCAATGGAAGCGGGCTTTTAAGTTTCGATTACCGGGTCAATCCGGATGCCCGCCAATGGTCGAATTCTGTCTCGTTGGTCCATATTATGCTCGATCAAAGCAGGTTGCGGAAAGTCGAATTCGAACGATTGCGGAAGAACAAAGGTGAGAACATGGCCGGTTGCCGAGTCGTTTGCTGGTTCTGCGCATTGATGCTGGCGTCGTCGACCACATGGGCGGCCGAAGACTGGCCGCAATTTCGCGGCCCGACCGCGCAGGGAATCTCGACGGCCAAAAACGTTCCGATCGAGTGGAGCACGAGCAAAAACGTCGCGTGGAAATTGGATATTCCGGGGACCGGATGGTCGTCGCCGGTGCTCGCTGGCGGCCGGCTGTATCTCACGGCCGCGGTTGATGGGGGAAATGCCCCGCCCACGCTTCGCGCGCTCTGCATCGATGCCGCAGAGGGGAAAATTCTCTGGAATGTCGAAGTTTTTCAGCCTGATCCCGGTTCGATGCGGGCAAAGCACGCCAAAAATTCCCCGGCTAGCCCCACCCCGATCGTCACGGCCGACCGTCTATTCGTCCATTTCGGCCACATGGGAACGGCTGCGCTCGACCTGAACGGAAAGATCATCTGGCGTCAGGATTCGCTGAAATACTCGCCCGTTCACGGCAACGGCTGCTCGCCAGTGCTTGCCGACAATTCTCTCATCTTCAGTTGTGACGGCGGCTCCAATCCATTCATCGTGGCGCTCGATGCTGCAACCGGCCAGGTGAAATGGAAAACGCCGCGGAATCAGGAAGTACACAAGACTTTTTCATTCTGCACGCCACTCCTGATCGACGTGGACGGCGTGAGCGAATTGATCAGCCCCGCCAGCGGCATGGTGGCGGCGTATGAACCCGCCAGCGGACACGAACTGTGGCGCGTTCGGTACGGCGAAGGATATTCGGTCGTCCCCCGGCCGGGTTACGCCGACGGAATGCTCTTCGTCAGTTCCGGTTTCGACAATCCCATCCTGTATGCGATTAAACCAAGCGGCGCAGCCGGCGACGTCACCGATTCGCACGTAGCCTGGACGCATCGAAAAGGTGCGCCGCTTACGCCCTCCATGATCCTGAGCGGCGAAGAAATCTTTTTCGTCTCCGATGGCGGCATTGCAACTTGCGCCGACGCAAAATCGGGCAAAGTCCACTGGACCCACCGCCTCGACGGCAATTTTTCCGCGTCTCCGATTCTCGCTGAAGGACGGATCTATTTTCAGAGCGAGCAGGGAATGGGATTCGTCATCGAGGCCGGGGAATCTTTCAAATCACTCGCGGAAAATGATTTCGGGGAACGGTCACTGGCATCCTATGCCGTTACTGATGGAGCGCTGTTCATTCGAACTGAGAATCATCTCTGGAAAATCGCGGAATCGAAGTGAGCATTCGCGCGTTGCGTCCTTCCACGACGGGGCAAAGCGGCGCGCGGTACTACGGTTTCGCCGCGCGATCAGACCGCCGCGCCGCCCCGTATTCTTCGGAGCGGCACCGATACGGGGCGGCGCGGCGGCCGAATTTAAGTGGAGAGAAGACGAACGCGCGCGCCGCTTTGCCCCGTCGTGAATTTCTTCGCGGTTTCCGCCCTTGATCGCCGCCCCGAGCAGGCAAAATCGCGGGAAAGAAGAAGTTGAACCGCGGATCACGCGGATGCGCGGATCAGAAGCGGGCAACGAACAACTGACAACTGGTTTCAAGCCCCGGGATTCGAATAGCCCGCCCGCGGTGAGCGGTATCGAACCGCCCGCGGTGAGCAGTGTCGAACCGTCGGCCTCGCGGAGATTGCATTCGGACGATCGAAGCGCGTCCGCCGGTCGGCGATACACTTCGCATGATTTTGTTTCGCACGCGCCGATCTGGCGATAGAATCAATTGCCGCAAGCGAAGGGCAAAGAATGATGAACGACATGAAGGAACAGGTACGTAATCTCCTCGATCAACTTCCAGACGACTGCACGATCGATGATCTTCAATATCACCTGTACGTTTTGGAGAAGATCCGTAGCGGGGAGGAATCCTTGGCAAGCGATGGCGGCATTCCTCACGAGGAAGCGAAAATCCGAGTACGGGGATGGCTAAAAAAATAATCTGGTCTTCTTCCGCCTTGAACGACCTGCGCGAGATCCATTCCTTCATTTGCCGCGACGCGGAAAGTTACGCAACACGAATGGTCGAGCGCATCATGCGGTCAGTCGAAGGCTTGAATGATTTTCCGCAAGCCGGCCGAGTTGTGCGGGAACTCAACAACGCGAACTATCGCGCGAAGTGATTGTTCGACCCTATCGCGTCGTCTATAAGAATTCTCTCGATCGAATCGACATCCTGGCGGTCATTCATGGCGCACGTGACTTTGAGCGAGCCATCGGCGAGCGTCTCGATTGACTGTTGCCCAGGGAAGCCGTGTTTGGAGCTTCCGCGAAGGCGAACGCGATGCGACGCGGTAGAGGATGACGGGAACCTCCCCGCGAAGAATCCGGGTCCACAGGACCCGGCGTGTGCGGGAGCGCATTCCCCAACCACGCCGGGTCCTGCGGAGATCGGATCCCGAGGCGCGAGCGATTCGCGCTCCCCTCGCGACCGAGCCGCTCCTGCGATTAAGTCGAGATGCAACATCGATCGAGGAATGAATTGCCCGGTCATCCGGATCCAGAATGCGTCAACATTCGGGATTTCATTCACCGCTGGGAAAATTCTGGTGCCGCCGAGTGGGCGAATTCCGGAATTTCTTCGACAGAAGTAAATCGGATCGGGTCAAAGGGAATTTCGAAATCTAACTGCGCCCCAGTTGAATTCCCCGATGGCCGAGGCCGAAAATAAATCTCGATTTCAGCGATTTTGTTCTCGCAAATACTATTACCGGGTGTCATGCCGCTCGAAAAGTAAGAAGCAAAGTTCAAATAGGAGACAGCATGCACAAGACACCCGTAAAGCGGCGGCAGGCCACGAGCACTGCGGCAGGCCGCAAGATTATCGATTCCCTTAAGGGCGAGCTTGACGGCAGGGATCGCGGCGAGGCCGGGCCGACCCGCGAAGTCGTTGGCGAACCAAGCGAATACACCGCCGCCGACATCCAGGCGTTGCGGGCAAAGGTTGGTGTTTCGCAACGCGAGTTTGCTCACTTTGTGGGAGTGTCGTCGGTCCTTGTTTCATCGTGGGAACAGGGTATCCGAACTCCAAATCGGCTCGCCCGCCGCATGCTCGATCAGATCAAAAAGGACATCAGTCGGCTATTGGCTCGGGATACACGGTCGGCGCGAGGAGCGGTGCACGGTGAGTACGGTCGGGAGTCCTATTGGCGAAAATGGGGCCGGTTTCGACCGCGATCGCCTTCGATCTGATCACTCGGGTAGGATACCCAAGTGTGAAACTAACGGCGGGGGCACGCGCAATGGGGAAACGTCATGAGCGATGAACCGAAAGGAAAAAAAGGCAGCGGCCGGAAAACAAAGGTATTTTTCCGCAATCCTGTCGTGGATCAGTTCCTTGAGCCATTGATTCGCGACGGCTGGAAAATTCTCGGCGCGATGGCATCGGGGATTGCCTGGATTGTACAGACTCTATTTTCCCCCCGTTTGATGCTCTTTGGAACTTGTCTGCTGGTCTCCGCGACACTCGTCTATATTGTCCGTAAATATGCCGGAATCCAAAGCTCCGATTGAACCGCTCCAGACGCGATCCACATGCGGGATTCAATTCACGGGTGCGAAAATTCTGGTGGCGCCGAATGGGCAAGTTCCGGAATGTTTTCGACGGAATCGAATCGCGTCACAGGGAATTTGGGAAATCTAACTGCGCCCCCGTTGATCTCCCCTCGGAAAATGATCTCGGTGAACGGTCGCTGGCATCGTACGCCGTTACCGACGGGCCGTGTTCATTCGGACCGAGAGCCATCTGTGGAAGATCGCGGAATCGAAGTGAGTGGTTGAGCGCCGCGCCCCTTCACGACGGGCACAGCGGCGCGCAGTGCTGCCGTTTCGCCGCCCGATTCGGCCGCCGCGCCGCCCCGTATTCTTCGGAGCGCTACCGATGCGAGGCGGCGCGGCGGCGAATCAAGCGGAGAGAAGACGAACGCGCGCGCCGCTTTGCCCCGTCGTGAATTTCTTCGCGTTCTCCGCTGTGGCGCGTCGTTGCGTGTTCACGAAAGACCGAGTCGCGTCAGCGTCGCTACCTGCACGAGTTTTGCGCACTGCAGATGCTGTCGACTTCCGCCGTTACCAGCCCGCAAAGTCCAGCGATTCGAACATGCCCCGGCGCACCTGCGCCATCGACGCTCGTCGCCCCGAGTTGGCAAAATCGGCGGAAATAAAAAATTCAGCCGCGGATCACGCGGATGCGCCCGGATCAGAAGCGGGCATTGAGCAACTGACAACGGAGAACTGATTCAAGCCCAGGGATTCGAATAGCCCGCCGGCCCCGCGCAAATTCGCGTTCGACCGATCGAAGCGCGTCCGCCAGTCCGCCACCAATCCCTGGGTGTATCCGCTCTGCAAACAAAAATCCGGGTCCGCAGGACCCGGCGTGCGGGATCGCATTCCCCAACCACGCCGGGTCCTGCGGAGATCGGATCTGCCCTTGCTATTCGATGCGGCACCCCTTCGCACGCAGTTCGCCGCAGGCTCGGCAGTTCCACCTCCCCCCATTTCTGGACGAACTTTTCGGCCCCTTCGACAGGCTCAGGGCAGGCTGCCTCGGAAGTGCCCTTTGCGTGCATCGAAATACCGCCCCGCTGGATGCGGCGCATCGTATGCGATCGATGGTTGCCGGCAAAGCGAACCGCTCTGGTGGGACGCGCATTGCGTAGCGCCTCATTATGACGGTTCCACGCAGACGTCGAGGAATTCAATCACCGGCTATTCACAGCCACTGTGGTTCACCGGCGGAAGGAATGTGAACAGGAGTCAACAGAGGCAAAAGAGAAGGCCCAACACCCGTTTTTCTCTGTTTCCTCCGTTAGCTCCTGTTCAAGATTTCCCGGCACAAAGAAGAGTTATACCGTAGGTCCCAGGGATGGGGATCGGACGGCGAAGGGCGGATCAGGCGGCAGACGTATGCGGCGCAATCGCGGCAGCTCGGTTCCAAATCCCTGGGCTTGAAGCAATGGGCGCAACTCGCAATCGTGCCGCCGCACCTCGCTGCTCGATTTGGCAGGCGCGTCTGTGATCATATCTGCCAACTCGGCAGAAGACCCATTTCAAACGCGAGTTGGACGGATCGAAGCGGTGTATCGCGCCGCGACGGCTAACCCTCAGCCGCCAATCGACTTAACCGGCGAGCCTTGCGCCGGACGAAAAATTTTTATTTTCGCCCTAACTCTGGCACGCCGTGTGCATCCTAACACAATACGAACACTGGAATGGTTCCAGAAGTGTTTACAAGGAGCTCATATGACGCAGAACTTCGTTGTGGGACCCGAGACGCCGCTTCGAGAAATTGAGAGGATGTTGGCGGAGCAGGAATTGCTGCAGGCCGGCAAAGACCTGGCCCCTCGACCCGATTCGGCACAGCCAACTGCACAAAGCTCGGAACTGGCCCCTCAACCAAACTTGGAACCGGCGCTTTCGGAAGCGGAGCCGGCTGGGAAAGAGCGCGAAGAAGTCGACGCCATGCTGGAAAAGAAATACGGGCTGTCATTCTTGCAGGTCCTGGTTCTGGATGAATTGGGCAAGGGGAAATCGATTGCTGCGGCCGCGCGGAAAGTGGAGATCAACGCCGGCACCATCCACCGCTGGATGCGCGAGCACGACGCCTTCATCCGTCATCATCAAACGGTCAGGCGTGAACTGCACGCGAGTCGCTCGCACTCGGCTGGAGGGAATGCTCAACCGGGCGATCGACGCCGTGGACGGCCAGATCGGGCGGGGCGACGGCCGGCTTGGCCTGGAACTTCTCCGGGAAATGAAGGTGACGGCAAGATCGAATGAACCGGTGGAGTTCCCATCGCCCGCCGAAGGTTCGGAAAGAGTCTTCCAAAGCGTGCAGCAACACTCGAACCTGCCGATTCGGGGAGCCGACGTGGAAGACCCGCGCCGGCTGCCAGGCCGCAATGGGAACGGATATCATGACGATGTTGTCATGAATGGGTCCGAAACCCGCGCTTTTCCGCGCATTGACGCGCGCGGCACGGAGTCCGAACCTCCATCCGTTTAGATGTTGGGCTCCGACCGTTGCGATTTGCCGCGCCGAAGCGGCCAACCTAACCTTGAACTTATGAGCCAAATCAAGATCGGATTGATCGGTGGATCGGGACTGAGCGATTTGATTCGGTCGAAGACCGATGGTGTTCGCCATGACGTGGATACGCCATTTGGTAAACCGAGCGATTCGATTGTTGAAACCGACTGGGACGGAGTGCCGGTCTTCTTTTTGTCACGGCATGGTCCGGGTCATCTGTTCGGCCCGACGCAGGTGCCTTTTCGTGCCAATATTTTCGCGCTCAAGCAACTCGGGTGCACGCACATTATTGCATCGGGGGCGGTGGGTTCGCTGCGCGACGAGTATCGGCCGCGTGACCTGGTCATTGCCGACCAGATCATCGACAAGACCAGCAAGCGTCCGGCGACTTTTTTCGAGAAGGCCGCAGTTCATGTGGAATTCGCCGAGCCGTTCTGTCCGCTCCTCAGGCGTGTGTTGATCGAAGAGGGTTCCGGCTTCGGGGTTCAGGAAGCCAAGAGTTCAGAACTTGCCGTACAGCTCTGAAAAGCTCCAACCTCCACCCTCTCAACCTCCACCCTCTCCTTCTCAAAACTCCTTCCACGTTCATCCACGCGGCTGCTACGTCTGCATGGAAGGGCCGGCCTTTTCAACGCGTGCCGAAAGCCTGATGCACCGGCTTTGGGGCGGGGATCTGATCGGGATGACCGCCATGCCCGAAGCCAAGCTGGCTCGCGAAGCGGAGATCAGTTACGCGCTGGTGGCCCTGGTGACGGACTATGATTGCTGGCGTAAGCCGGGGAAAAAGGGGAATTCCGGCGGCCGAAGCATGCCGCCGCCTCTGCCCGATCCGGCGGCGTTGTTGAATGAGATCATTGCCAACCTTAGAGAGGCATCGGACAATGCCATGAGCCTGATCCGCCGGGTGGTGCAGCGGATTGCTCGAAATCCACACGAGGTGTCGGACCCGCCGGCCGCGCATGCGCTGAAGCTGGCGATCTGGTCGGATAAATCGAAAATCCCGGCCGATGAGGTGGAACGTTTGCGGCCGTTGTGGATGAAGTACTTCGGGAACTGATCAACGGAGTCGAATATGTCGAAACACCGTCGAGTGGTGCGAGGGAGCGGGTTCGCCGGCCTGGTCGCGGCGTCGGCCCTGGTTCCCGGCGCGCGGCGTTCGCTCAGTTTCAGCTTCAGGTTCGCGGCGGAATCGTCGCCCAGCAACCCGCCGATACCGGTGACACATCGGAACCAAAAGAGGGGGTCTACGTCAACGATTCGCTGGCCGCCAAGGATACGCTCGACAAAGCCGAGAAAATGGAGCGGCTGAAGGAATGGAACAAATCGGCGGATTATTTTCAGGAGGTACTGGAAAAATATCGCGACCGCGTCATTCCCGTGAAGAGCGACAAGGACGAGAAGGTCACTCAATACACCAGCATTACCAACCCGGTTCAGGAGCATCTGGCCAAGTGGCCCGCCGAGGGGCTGGACGTTTACCGGGCCCGTTATGAAACGCCCGCCGCAACGTTGATCGAAGGGGCAAAGCCCGGCGACGCCGACACGCTCAATAAGGTCTACTCTCTTTATTTCGTGACCGACGCCGGCAAACTGGCCGGGATCCGGCTGCTCGATCTCTATCTGGAACGCGGCGAATTCCTCGCCGCCGCCACCGTCGGCGACCGGCTTCTCGGGTGGCATCCCAACCTGCTGGCAGAAAAAGCGGCCGTCTTGTATCGCACGGCGCTGGCCTATCACCTGGCCGGTGACGAAACGGCGGCGCGAGCACGCCTGGATCGGCTTCACAAGGAACTACCCGCCGAACGCGGTGTGGTCCGAGGCAAGGACGTGATTCTCGGCGACTCGCTCGAGCAGGAAATGCGGATTGCCGCGCCGAACGCTGCCGTCGCCAGCGCCGATTCCTGGCGGATGCTGGGCGGGGGCCCCGATCACAGCCGGATTCCCGCCGCCGCCGGCAGGCCCGGCGCGGATCGCCACGATCGCGATGTCCAAGCCGGTCTGGCCGCAGCTCAACGCACAGCAGAAGCAGATCGCCGAATCGCAATTCAAAAGTCTGTCCGAAAAGGGGGGGACGATCGGAGTCATGCCGGTTGTCGATCGCGGCGAACTGTTTTTCCAGGACGGACAGCGGGTCTACGCCGTCGGCCTGGAGAGCGGCATGCCGCTGGCCGGCTGGTCGCAGACCTACGGCGGGGATGGCATCTATGCCCTGCAAAATATTCTCGGCTCCCCGCGAAGCCGTCAATTAACGCTGACGCTCACCGATCATGCCGTGCTGGCGATCATGGGCCAGCCGGACCATCAATTGATGATGCTGGGCCAAACCCCGCAAGGCGAAGCGCGCCTCGTCTGCCTGGATCGCGAATCCGGCAAGGAAAACTGGTCCACCGCGCTCAGCCAGCTTCCCGAAGAGGCCAAGGGACAGCGCACCCTGCAACTGACCGGCGAGCCGCTGGTGGTTGGCGGAAACGTCCTCGTGATCGGCCGCGCCGGTAAGCAGGCGCAATTCGAAGACTGCTACGTTCTGAGTTTCGATTTGGCTACCGGGAAATATCGATGGTCCTGCTACATCGCCAGCGCCAATGTCGCCGGCGCAATGTGGGGACAGCCCATGATGATGTCCGAAAACACGTCACACCTGGCGTATGCCAACGGACGCGTTTTCGTGCAGACGAATCTGGCGCGCTCGCGGCTCTCGATGCGTACAGCGGCACGATCGCCTGGCTGAACATTTATCCCACCGACGTCGCCAACATCGATCCCAACCAGGGGGGCTTCAATCCCTTCTTTCAGAATCAGCAGATGCAGACAGGCACGCGGCGCAAGCCGTGGGCGTACAACCCGGTGATCGTCAGTGACGGCAAAATCTTCACCCTGCCGACCGAGGCAAAATACCTGCTGGTTTATGATGCCCAGAGCGGCGCGGAGCTGAAGCGCATCCGTGTCGATGACCTGCGCGACAAGGATTCCACCGGCTGCGACACGCTGTTGGGCGTGGTGGGGAACAAGGTGATTGTTTCCGGCGAAGAGGATGTGATCTGCATCGATTGGCAGAAATACGACATCGACGCCGCCGATAAACAGGCGTCCTGGATCTGGGCGGAGCCGGTTCCACCGATTCGCGGCCGCGGTTTTGTGACCACCGATTCGGTCTTCATCCCCACCACGACCCGCCTCTATCGCCACAACCTTGCCAACGGCAAGGCGGTGGATGCCTATCCCCCCGCGCCGCGGGTCTGGGAGGAAGGGGAGGAGCCGGGGAACGTGTTGGTGACCAGCGATCATGTCATCCTGGCCGGCGCCAATTCGGTGGAGATCTACACCGATCTTGTGCTGGCGCGAGCCAAGCTGGATCGTGAAGTGACCGACGCGCCGACCGATGCCGAGCCGCGGCTGAAATATGCCGAGGTGATGTTCGTGGCCGGCCAACCGGACACCGCGTTGCAAAAACTTGACGAGGCGATCCAGTTGCTCGGCGGCGCTTCGGGCATGCAGGCGGGGGCCACCCGCGATCACGTGTTCCACGATGCCCTGAGTTTCGCCCAGAAACTTTCCACCGACGAACGCCCTGACGTGCGCGATTGCGCGGCAAAGCTTTACGATCGCGCCGGCGAGGCGGCCGGCGCTCCCGTTCAGCAGGTGCACTATCGCCTGAGCCGCGCCCGCTTCGACGAGGGCAGCGCGCAGCCGGTGCAGGCGGTTGGGCTCTATCAGCAAATCCTTTCCGATCCACAGATGCGCACCGTGCCGCTGCTGGATGAGGCAACGGCATCCCCGACCCAGGCAGACGCCGTCGCCGAAAAGCAGATCGCCCGGCTGATGAAAAAGGATCCCGCGGTGTACGCGCCGTTCGAAGCGGCGGCTGCCGCAGCACTCAAGCAGGCGGAGGAAGACAAACAGGATGTCGCCGCGCGATTGCTGGCGGTGGCCCAGATGTATCCCAATTCGACGATCGCCTCGTCGGCGATGCTCGAAGCGGCCGAGGCGTTTGAGTCGGCGGGTCATCCGCGCCTCGCCATTCAGGCGGTGCGGCAGCTCTATTTCAAGACGCCGTCCGACCGGCCCTTCAAGCCGCGAATCATCGAGGCGATGGCCCGTAATTATCTGACCCTGCCGGGCATGGCCGAGGTGGCGGCCGCTGTGCTTGCGCAGCAGGCAAATACCAACGGCGATATCAAAATTACCAAACCGTTGAAGCTCCCGGACGGGCGCATTCTGCAGGATGTGACGTTTACCAAAGCGTTGGAGGAAGTGCGCAAATACAGTGGCCAGGAGGCCGCGCGGACACTGCCGGATTTCAAGCTACCGCTTCCGCCGTCTGCAACCGCACCCGGCGTGAAACGAAAATGGCCGCGCCCGTTCTTGCCGGAAGATGCCCAGTCCGTCATCCCTGACGTCAAGTCGCTGGTGCTCCCGCTGCACGATTTTGGGCGTGCCGATCGCATCGTCGCGCTTTCGAGTGCGAACAAGTTGAACATCTTCGCCGCCGGGCAGATTCAGCCGCTGGCGACGATTGACGCGTTCACTGAAGAGCCGAAAAACAGCGCCTGGATCAACGGCAATCTGCTCGTGTGGGGACCGGCGCAGGTGATGCTCGTAAAGCCGGACCAATCCAAGGCGGCCTGGACGCTCGATCTCAAGCATTTGCAGCCGATCGAGGTCGCCCGCGTCGGCGAGGTGGTTGAGCAGGTTCGGCCGAATCCCAACGCCAACGTCATGATCGCGCCCAATGGGCAGGTCTTTATTCGACCCAATGGCCGCGGGCGCCCTGGATTGATTCAGGCCATGCCGATCAATCCCGCCCCGCAACCGCCCAAGCCGGCCGCCGGCGCCGCCGAGCAGGTAATCGAAGTGCGTCCCGTCGGAGAACGAGTGCTCGTCACCACGTCAACCGGCCGGTTGATGTCCCTCGATCTGGCCAGCGGGAAAACCGCCTGGCAAACGCGTCTCAGCGAACGGGCCATCGACCGTCTCTGCGCCAATGAGGATTTCACGGTCATCAAGGTTTCCGATGACACGACGGTGAAGCTCGCGGCAATGGACACCTACACCGGCCAGATGCTCGGCAGCAAAACGTTCATTGCCCAGAATGGGCTGGTGCCGGTGAATCTCGCCCTTTCGGCCGACGGTACGCTGGTTTACACCCTTCCGGACCGGCTCTGTCTCAAGAACCTCTACGCCCCCTGGCCGGACAGCTCCGACCGCGAGGTGCAGGGCCCGGCGGGGATGCCGCCGTTCGGCGGCGCGACCCAGCCGGATCAACTCGTGATCGCCGAGGGGCGCATTCTCGCGCTGGCCGACAACGGCACCGACAAATACGTGCGCGTTCATTCGCTCGAGACCGGGAATCCCATCCCGCTGAAGATCGCCTCGCCGCAGGGGGATCAGGAAGTGGACCGGGTTCTTACTGCGGGCAAGAACTGGAACGTGTCGCTGCGAGTCGTCGGCCCGCATCTTTACGTCGTGAGCCCCGAAGGCGTCATTTCCTACAACCTCGATCGCCCGGCTGAAACCTGGACGAGCGTAGTCCCCGATACGCAGCTCAACGTCCGCGACATGTTCGTGGGCCAGCAGTTCCTCGTGCTCGTCGACGACCAGACGCCGCCCGCCAACGGCGGCGCTCCCGCCCAGCCCGTTTACGGCCTGCGTGCTTTTGGTCTTTATCCCGCGTCAGCCACCAACCCGGCGCAAAGCGGCCGGCTCGATTTCAAGGTCGACCTGACCGATTCCGCCGGCATCACCGGGGCGTGGCAGGCCGTCGACGGGGGGTTTTACTATCTGACCTCGGATCAGAAGCTGCATATGCTGAGAGGAGCCAAAGACGCGGCGGGAAAGTAGAGAATTTTAGGTCGCTCATGAGACTGGTTTTATCGGCGTTGGCGCGGTTCATAAAGTCATATCGACTTTTATCGCCTATCCACCGCCGATTGCAAATCTGAATTCCATCGCTGCGGAACTCGCGAGAATGGATTGAGAAATCAGGGCAACGATAATCCTGTTTCTGTCAAATACGCAAGATTGGGGATAAGACTGTCGATTACAATCTTGAAAGGTTTGACTTGCCCCAATCCATAGCACAACCCAATGATCTGCTTGCGCGATTCGCTCAGAAAATGAGCGACTCCAAGGCGCGGGTCCGTCTGTACAGCTGGTGCGCAATGGGCCTCTATTGGATGGCTGTCTTGCTCATGGTGTTGAAGGTGCGCTACGGGATGAACGACCGCAAATTCGATTTTGCACCCTCGGATGCAAAGAACTACTACGCTTATATCGTCTCAATTGTGGCAGAAGGATCGTTTGATCCGAACGCGGGGAACCGACATTGGGGGTACACCAACACCCCCGGAATGCTTTTCGACAGACGTGGGCGTTACCTGAACCCATATCCGATCGGCGTTTCATTGTCGGTTTCTCCGTCGTTCCTCGTCGCGCACGTGCTATCCAAGATGATGTACGCTGTGACTGGGAGCCACTGGTTCGTACCCAACGGGTACACCATCCTTTATCAATATTTGAATCTGGCTTTGGTCATGTTCGCCAGCTGGGGAACCTTTGTATTGATTGATCGACTCATGGTGTGTCATTTCGGGATAAGCGGAGCCGCCACTGCCCTCGGCGTGATCGGGGCGTGGATCGGGACTCAATACACCTATCATCTGCTGCGCTTCCCCTTGATGTCTCATGTGTTCGGTCCCTTCTGGGCGACCGCGTTCGTTTTCTGCTCGGTGGCGGCGGTGAAAAAAATCAAGCGATTCAGAGAGGTGGGCTGGCACTGGACCGGAATGGCAGTCAGCCTTGTCATGGCGTTTGAGTGTCGAAATACAAACCTGATTTGGGGCGTATTCGGTCTGTACCCTGTGTATCTCGTCGTGCGCGACGGATTGATGCTCCGGCTCCTCTGCAAGCAACTTCCATGGATGCTGCTGGCCCTGATTCCTCTCATTCTCCAAATGCTCGTCTGGCATGATCAGTTCGGACGCTATCTCGCAGTATCATACGGCAAAGAGGCTACATTCTACTGGACGCACCCAGCCTTTTGGCAGGAGATGTTCTCCCTGCGCGCTGGCCTCTTGCTCTGGGTTCCGGTCTGGACGATGGGACTCATCGGCTTGATCATCTATGCTCGAAGCTATCCGGGCAGCGGCTGGATTGTCGGGTGCTACCTGCTCTCGTTCCTGATGATCTGGTACGTGCTCAGCGCCTACTGGGCATGGCCTCTGGGAAATTATCCGAACCGCGGTTTTGCCGAATGGATCGGGATGGTCGCAATCGGCCTGGGTCTGCTTTTCCATCGTGGATGGCATTCTCAATTTCGGACAAAAATTCTGCTTGGCTTGCTTCTGGCCTTCACCTGCGGGACGTGGTTGGCGGGAATGGCCTATGACGCACGGAAGCTGAGGCGCTACGGCGATGAAGTGAATGTCATGGGGCCGGATCAAGCGCGGTATGCGCGATAGGCGGTCGAATCAGGCGGACAGAGCGCGGAGCAGGGCGTGACAATTCACCGACAGACTTCGGGTCGTTGAACCTTTGTGCCCAATTGATGTATCTTTTCTACAGTGCCCTATGCATACCCTTTGATGCTGGACGTTACGCAGCGCCTGGCGTTGATTGTGGGCGGCGGAGCGGTCGGTTCCCGCAAAGCCCGAGGCCTGCTTCAGGCGGGAGCGCGCCATGTACGTGTCGTCTCCGAAACCTTCGATCCGTCCATGCCGGAGGGGGTCGAACGGATCACGGCCCGGTTTGAGCCGCGGTTATTGAACGACTGCGGACTTGTATTCGCCGCGACCAACAACGCACAGGTGAACGATGCGGTCGTCCATGAGGCGCAGATGCGCGGAATTCTCGTCTGCAGGGCGGACGCCGCTGAACAGAATCACGGCGACTTCGCCACGCCGGCCATGTTCGAAAGCGGGCCGGTAATTGTCACCGTCTCGGCGGGTGGCAACCCGGCGCTGGCCGTGCGCATCCGCGATATGCTGACCGAACGGATCGACCCCCGCTGGGCGCGCCTCGCGGAGGCGATGGTCACGATTCGTCCGATGGTCATGCGCGTTCCCTCGCTTGATGCGGTCCGTCGAAAAGCGATTCTCCGCGATCTGGCTTCCGACGCGGCGATCCGCGCCGCCGATGGAGGGACCGAAGGCGTCCTGCACTGGCTTGTCTCACGCTACCCGGAACTGCAATCCCATGCCTGAAGTGCCCACATCGGGACAAATCGTGTTGCTGGTCGCGGCGATCGTGCTGTTTGTGGCGTCGGCGGCGCTCTCGGTCAGTCGGCTCTGGGGCGGCAAGGAAGGACGCCGCCTCGCAGCCAAAAGTTGCCTCTACTCGGGCATCGTCGTCTCAATCGGCGTCTTGGTCTGGCACTCACTCAAGCGGGGAAACTGGACGCCGCTCACCGACAATTTCGACGCGCTCGTCTGGCTCGGCGTGCTCCTGGCGCTGTTCCTTTCCTACATCCAGCGCGTCCATCCATTGCGCGGACTGGACTGGTTCCTCATGCCGATCATTGTGCTGCTGCTGATCTCGGCGGCCGTGTTCGGGCGCGCGAAGCCGCACGAATATGTCTTTTCCGCATGGGCCTGGACGCATCGCGTTACCGCTTACAGCGGAGCGCTGGTGTTGTCGGTGGCGGGGGCCGTCGGGGCGATGTACCTGATTGCCAACCGGCGGCTTCGCCACAAACGGACCGCGCCCTGGGAAGCCTCGAACGGCTCGAGCACTTCACGCGGGTCTCAGTGGCGTTCGGGTTCCCGCTGTTGACGGTCGGACTGGCAACCGGCCTGGCGCGGGCGCTGAATTCGCCGCACGGCAATGAACTGGGCCCGCTGTGGTATCAAAGTCCCAAGGTATGGCTCGCCTTCGGAGCCTGGGTCGTTTACGCACTGGTCCTTCACGCGCCGATCAACCCCAGCTTCCGGGGCCGTCGAGCGGCCCTGCTCAGCGTGGTCGGTCTGGTCCTGATGGTCGGGGTGCTGATCGCGGTGCAATTCATGCCCGGGCGGAAGTAAGTCCTGAAATTCGGAATTCGAAAATGCGAACATCGAACATTCAATCCCGATCGAATCGAACATATCGGGAAACATCGAACATCGAAGGAGGCAGAAATCCCTGTTGGATGTTGGATGTTCGATCCCGGCGCACGGGACAGTTTGTTGGATGTTGGATGTTCGCATTTATTTTCTCCCATTCATTTGCTGCTGACCTCCATGCAAAGGCTTCTTCTACTGGGATTGAACCACACCACCGCGCCGCTGGAAGTGCGCGAGAAGCTTGCGTTCAATGTCGCGCAGTGCGCAAGAGCGCTCGCATTGTTTCGTGAGCGATTTCCCAAATGGGAGGCCGTCCTTCTCTCGACCTGCAATCGTGTCGAGCTCTATGTCGCCCGGGCGCCGCATGAACGGGAGCGCGAGCAGGAGCTGATCGGATTTCTCGCGGGATTTCACTCGCTGACGCCGGCGCAGTTCGAGCCGCACACTTATCGCAAGTCCGACATCAGCGTCGTCGAGCACCTTTTCTCGGTGGTCAGCTCCCTGGATTCGATGGTCCTGGGAGAGACGCAGATTCTGGGACAGGTTCGCGAGGCGTACGAATCGGCCGGACACGCCGGCGTGGCAGGCGCCTCGCTGAATCCCCTTTTCCAGCGGGCAATCGCGGTTGGAAAGCAGGTCATTCACCAGACGCCGCTGGCCGAAGGGCGCGTCAGCGTCGCCAGCGTGGCGGTCGATTACGCGAAGAAGATTTTCGAGCATTTCGGAGACAAGACCGTCCTCTCGATCGGCGCCGGGAAGATGGCATCACTGCTGCTGCAGGGTTTTTCCTCGCTCAATCCGGGCCGCCTCCTTGTCTGCAACCGTGATGGTCAAAAGGCGGCGCAACTCGCTTCTCGCTTCGGCGGGGAAGCCGTGGGGTTTGATGAACTGCCGGCGCATCTTATTGCTGCCGACGTTGTGGTTTCGTCGACCGGAGCGGCCCATCCGATCATCACCCGTGGGCAGTTCGAAGGTTTGCTGCGGCAGCGCCGGTATCGGCCGATTTTCCTGATCGACATCGCGGTTCCACGCGATGTGGAAGCATCGGTTGGAAAGCTGGAGAGCGTTTATCTCTACAATCTCGACGACCTCCAGCAGGTCGTGATGCATACGCGGCTGCAACGCCAGGATGCCGTGACGGCGGCGCGAAAAATCGTCGAAGAACACGTCGCGGAATTTACGGCATGGCATCGCCAGCGGGAAATGGGACCGGCGATCCACCAGCTTTACCGCCGGTATCATGCAATCGCGCAAGAAGAATTGGAACGCACATTGAATAAGCTTCCCAATGTTTCCTCCGCCGAGCAGGTGCACCTGGAGGATCTGGCCCGGCGCATCGTCAACAAGCTCCTGCACGATCCGATTCAGGTGCTGAAACAGTCGGATAACGCCCACGTCCCGGCGTCTCAGTATCTGCATGCGCTGGAAAAGCTGTTTCAGCTCGATAGCCAACCGGATCATTCCCAGCCGGTGGATCCACCCGCATCGACACCTGACGCGGACGAAACAGGCCACATGCCATGAAACAAGGGCGGCACCCGATCGAATACGCCTCCCGGCCGCCGAATCCCGATGTCGGGAAGAAACGATCGGCATGGAACAGCCGTGGTGCGCTGATCCTGCTTTTTGCGGTTTTGTCGATCGGCGGAGCACTCGTGTACGCCGGTTCGTCGGCTCTTCTGGTCGTCTATCGTTTCATCTCCGATGGCGTGTGGCTGATCCTGTGGCTGTCGGCGGCGTTTGCGCTCGGAAACGCCGCCGTTCGATGGGGATTCCTGCCGAAGGATGAAAGTGAGACGGAGACAGCCGAAAACCCCGGCATGCCGCTGTTGATCGGCGTGACTTCGATCGCTTTGGGCTTGGGGCTGCTCGGATTGGTCGTCCTTGGACTTGGCCTGGCGGGATGGCTGAATCGCTTCACGGCGATTTGCATCCTGCTGGCGGCGGTTTCTCTTGGCATTTTCCGCTGGCGCAGTTCTGCGAACTGGATCTATCGAGAATTTCGCGCCGGACTGCGGATGGCACCCGAAATCGAATGGCTCTGGCTTTTTGTCGCGCCGTTTCTTTCCATCGCGCTGATCGGCGCCATGCTTCCGCCGGGGATTCTCTGGACGCATTTTCGTGATGGAGAGCCACACGGGTACGACGTCGTCGAATATCACCTTCAGGTCCCGCGCGAGTGGTACGAAGCTGCCCGGATCATGCCGCTGCATCACAATGTCTTTTCTTTCTTCCCGTTCAACGTCGAGATGCATTACCTGCTGGCGATGCATCTGCAGGGAGGGCCGTGGGCGGGAATGTATCTGGCTCAATTGATGCACCTGGCATTCGTGGCGCAGTCCGTACTGGCGGTTTATGCGATCGCGGCGCGCGTCGCCGGCAAGACCTCGGCGATCATTGCCGCCCTGGCCGCGGCGACCGTTCCCTGGGTGACTCAACTGGGCGCCATCGCATATGACGAGGGGGGATTTCTTCTCTTCGGCACGCTCGCGGTGGGATGGGCTCTGCTTGCGGTTGTCGAATCTCACGCGGTCAAACGCCGCTTCGCACTGGCGGGCGCGATGGCCGGTCTGGCGTGCGGCGTAAAACTCACCGCCGTTCCGGAAGTGTTGATCTCAGTCGCTCTGGCCGCCGGGATTTTCATTTGCTTCCGCTCGCCGGGCGAGCGCGACGAAATTCGACCCAATCGGTTTGGCAGCATCGGCCTCTTCCTCCTGCTCGGCGTCATTTTCTTTGGACCCTGGCTGGCGCGGAACATGGCCTGGGCCGGCAACCCCGTATTTCCGGAGGCAACTCATCTGCTCGGTCGCGGGCATTTTTCCCCGGTCCAACAGGAGCGATGGGAACGTGCCCATGCGCCGCGCGCCGACCAGCGAAATCTTTGGGCCCGATTCGACGAACTCTGGCGGCAAGTCCTGTGCAGTTGGCAATACGGATACCTGATTTTTCCTCTGTCGCTTGTCGGGATTGTGTCGGGTTATCGATCACCGGTCACCTGGTTCTTGTCTCTGATGCTGATTTTCCTGTTGGTCTTCTGGATTGGCTTCACGCATCTGGAAGGAAGATTCTTCATTCTGGCCGTCCCGATCTGCGCGCTGCTCGTCGCCCGGATTGATTGGCGGCCGGCAGTCCCCGTCGGAATCGGATTGGTACTCCTGGCGGCCGTGATCGGCTGGACGACACTCCATCGCGGAATTCTCGCGTATCTCGATGGCGGGCCAGGAGCGCCGATGCAGATGGGAATGAACTCGTTCCTCGGCGTGGAGACCTTCTGGCCGATGCAGGAACTCAACGAGAAAATTCCGGCAGATGCGACCGTTGTCCTCGTCGGTGACGCCCGCTCGTTCTGGTACCCCTTCCCCATGACGCAGTTGCGTTATCGGACCGTTTTCGATCTTGATGTGCGCGATGGGTCGGACCCGGTCAGAGCCTGGGAGGGAACGAAGCCCTTGCCGGGCAATACCTGGCTGGAGGTCGATTCCGCGGAACTTCGTCGGTTTCATAACACCTATTGGGGCGTTCCGGCGCCGCCGGATTGGCTAGACAACCGAGCGCCCTTCGTCGTTCGCGAAAATGAGTTACCGCGGTGAACGACCTGCAAAGGCGCTTTCACCCATATTCCGCTGCAAAATCAAGGCTTCTGATAATCACTTGCGCATTCTATTTCATCATGTAAAGGGAAGAAATCGAAGTGGCGGCGCAACTGTACGAGGACCGATCGCGGGCCGGCTATCAGCTTGCGTGGCGAGTTTGAGCATTTGGGCCCGTCGAGCGGACTCGGCATTGAAAATCCACTTCACACTCCCGAAAGGAGCATCGCAATGGCGTCGAAGAGCACTTTACTGGCGGCGGCAATCCTGCTGGCCTCTCTGGCGGTTCCAACATTTGGCCAGGCTGCTGATCCGGGTCCCGGGAACGGCGGGCGGCGTTTTGATCCAGCTGAAATGCGAAAGCGCATGTTGGATCGGCTCAAGACCGAACTGGGCGCGACGGACGACGAATTCACCGCACTCCAGCCCAAGCTCGAAAAGGTCATGACCGCCCAGCGCGAAGCGAACGCGGGTCGTTTTGGCATGTTTGGTGGTGGACGGCGCGGACGCGGCGGAGCGGGCGCTCCCGGTGGCGGCGGCGATACCGCGGCCCCTCAGCCGGCCGCTTCGGATCAGCCCGCCAGCGCGGTGCGAACCGCTTCGCAGGATTTGCAAAAGACGCTGGAGAATAAAGACTCCAAGCCCGAAGAGATCAAGGCCAAGCTCGATGCCTTGCGCGAGGCCAAGACCAAGGCCAAGGCCGACCTGACCGCCGCCCAGGCGGATCTGAAAGGCGTGCTGACTCAGCGCCAGGAAGCCGTCCTGGTCGAAGCCGGCATGCTTGAGTAATTCACGTGGAACGGCGCGAGTGTTGGATGCTGAACGGGGGGACGCGGATTCTGTCTGGTCCTCGCTCCTCGTTCAGCGTCCATCACTACGCTCTCCCGAGATGAAATTGTGGAAGACGTTCTTGCCAAAATTGTCCGGGAAGGGCTGATCGACGACGACGCTGCACGGCAGATCCGCGAAGCCATGGCCGGCGGCAGATCGTTCGACGATGCGTTGCGCAGCATCCGGAACCAACGAAGAAAAGGTCCTCCGATTCCTCGCCGCCGAATTCGACATCCGATTCATCGATCTTGAAAAGGATGCCGAAAAGCTTGCCCCGACCAAGGAGATGCTCGCCAGGTTTCCGGCGCGGATTCTGCTTGACCATCGGTTGATGCCACTCTCCGAAAACGGACACGGGATCGAGATCGTCACCTCGCGCCTTTTCGACTCAAGCGGGCTGGATGAGTTGCGTCTGGCGACCGGCGTCGAGATGCATCCGGTCGTCGCCACGTCTGCTGAAATTGATCGCTTCATCAAGAAATACCTGGGAGTCGGGGCCGACACCCTCCAGTCGATGGGGCTGGACACCGACGATGACGATGTCAAAGTCCTGGAGGAGCACGAGAGCGATCTCGACCTGACCACCGCCGCCCACGACGCCTCGATCATCAAATTCGTCAATCAGGTGATGGCCGAGGCGCTGGAATCGCGGGCCACTGACGTACACGTCGAGCCGTTCGAAGACCAGCTCCGGGTTCGCTATCGCATCGACGGCGTATTGGTCGAGGCCAATATTCCGCCGCAGGTCCGCAAGTATCAGGCGGCGATTGTTTCGCGCATCAAGATCCTCAGCCATTTGGATATCGCCGAGAAACGCCTGCCGCAGGACGGGCGCATCCGGCTTAAAGTGGCGGGACGCGAGATCGATCTGCGCGTCAGCGTTATCCCCATGATTCACGGCGAGGCGGTCGTCCTGCGCATTCTCGACCGCGGCGATGCGCTGCTCGGCCTCGAGCATCTGGGCATGGCCCAGCGCGACCGGACGGTCTGGGAGCGCGTTCTCGATCTGCCGCACGGAATTATTCTCGTGACCGGGCCGACCGGATCGGGAAAGACGACAACGCTCTACGCCGCGTTGTCCAAGATCAATAATGCCGATCTCAAGATCGTGACGATCGAGGATCCGGTCGAGTACCAGCTTCGGGGCATCAATCAGATCCAGGTCAATACCAAATCCGGGCTGAGTTTTGGCGCTGGGCTGCGAGCGATTCTTCGCCACGACCCCGACGTCGTTCTGATCGGAGAAATCCGCGACAAGGAGACGGCCGAGATCGCCGTTCAGGCATCGCTGACCGGGCATCTCGTCTTCAGCACCCTCCACACCAATGATGCGCCGGGTGCGACGACGCGACTGGTGGACATGGGCGTCGAGCCGTATCTCGTCGCGTCATCCCTGGAGACCGTGGCAGCCCAGCGCCTGGTTCGACTGATCTGCAAGCACTGCAAAACGAAAGCGCCGATCGAAGAGGTCGAAAAGCTCCGCGCCGAATTCGGCGCTGAAGTGCCCGACGAGCTTTATCGGGGGGCCGGGTGCCGAAACTGTCAGGGAACAGGGTATCGCGGCCGTCAGGGCGTCTTTGAAATGATGCCAGTCACTGACGATATCCGATCGTTGATTCTTCAACGGGCCAGTTCGCAGACCATTCGCAAGGTCGCGATGCGACAGGGAATGAACAGCCTGCGCAGCGACGGCTGGCGGCTCATCCGCGAAGGAAAGACGACCCCGGAGGAAGTCCTGCGCATGACGAAAAATGAAGATTTAACGATCGCCGAAGGTAAAAGTGCCGCCGGTCTTGAACCAGTCGCTTAAGCATTGGCAGGGACGCCCGATTCGAGTTGGAAACGATGTCCGTATTTGCCTACACCGCGCTGAGCAAAGAGGGCCGCCGCACCGCCGGCACGCTCATGGCCGAGTCGCGCGCCGCCGCTATCGCTCAGATGGGCGCCAGGGGCTTCATCCGGTCAGCATCGAAGAGGCGCGCGATGCCGCCGCCGCGGCTAAAAAGGCGCAAGCCGCTGCTTCGGTGGGAGGGGCGGTTCGTGTTTCCAAAAGATCGGTCGAATCCTTCACGCGCGAGCTGGCAAATCTGCTGGCCGGCGGGGTGCCCCTCAGCCGGGCACTGTCGCTGCTTCGCCGCGAGGCGTCGAATCCCGCGGCTAAACAGTTGTGGGGCGAGATTCATGACGATGTCGTGGGAGGCACAGCGCTGGCCGAAGCGCTGGGGAAATTCCCGAAGACCTTTTCCACCGTTTACATCGCCATGGTTCGAGCAGGCGAGGCCGGCGGGTTTCTCGAAGTCGTTCTATCCCAGATTGCCGACTTCCGAACCCGTGAGCAGGAGTTGAGCGGCAAAGTCAAAGCGGCGATGGTTTATCCGATTATCCTGGCGTGCCTGGCCGTGGGGGTGCTGATCTTCCTGCTCACCTTCTTCATCCCCCGGTTCAGTCCGCTCTTTGCGCAGTTCGGCGGCAATCTGCCAACACTGACGGTCGCCATCATCGCTGCCAGCAACGTGATCAAAAAATACGGCCTTTTCGTCGCGATCGCCGCATTGGTCGGGATCGTCGCATTCAGGCGCGCCATACAGACAGAGGTCGGCCGCCGGAAATTCGAAGTCGCCTTGCTTTCGACGCCGTTGCTCGGGCAGATCATCGCTCATTTTGCACTCGTACGATTTGCACGAATGCTCGGAACGCTGGTGGGGGCCGGGGTGCCGCTTATCGCATCGCTGCGCGTCGCCCGGGAAGCCATCGGCAATCAGACACTGGCCGACACCGTCCTGCATGCGATCGAACAGGTGCAGCGCGGCGAGCCGCTCTCTCGGAGCCTTGCGAATAGTCCGAAATTGTTTCCCCCGTCGGTGATCGAAATGGTCGCGGTTGCCGAAGAGACGGGGCGACTGGACAAGGAATTGTTGCGCCTCGCCACTTCGTACGAAGCTGATCTTGATCGGCAGCTTCGGATGCTCGTCGCAGTCGCCGAGCCGGCCATGCTCTTTATCATGGCGAGCATCATCGGCACCGTCGTCATCGGCATGTTGCTGCCGATCTTCAGTCTTCAGGATCTGATCCATACATAGGATTTTTTCAGCTCGAGGAGAACCCATGACTCAAATCAAACCACAACTTCGGAGGCGTCGGCGATCCGCGCCCGCGGCCTTTACCTTGATCGAGCTTCTGCTGGTATTGGTGATTCTCGCAATTCTGGCCGCCGTGATCGTTCCCAAGTTCACAGGTCGTACGCTTCAGGCCCAGCAGAGCGCCGCCAAGGCGGACATTGCCAGCTTGAAAGTCGCGCTGGCGGCCTATGAAACGGACAACGGGCAATTCCCCACGAGCCAACAGGGATTGCAGGCGCTCGTCGAAAACCCGGGCGGGCTCCCCAACTGGAAAAGTCCTTATATCGACAAGCTGCCAAGCGATCCGTGGAAGAATCCCTATGTCTACCGGTGTCCCGGCACCAACGGCAAGGACTTTGACCTGCTCTCCTGCGGGCCCGACGGACACGAAGGCGGCAGCGACGACATCGACTAAAATCCCGGCGTGGCCACTTTAGTGGCCATGTCTTGTCTCATTTGAAGATCAATGCCCCGTAACCCGAGAAAACCTCGCGCCTTCACCTTGATCGAGCTGATTCTCGTTCTGGGAATTCTTGCGTTCGTGGCGGCGATGATCGTCCCCTCGCTTCGCGGATTCGGCGTCGGCCGACGGATTCAGGATACCGCGGTCACGATCGTCAGCGTCGCGAATTACGCGCGCACCCAGGCGGTCACCGATGGCCAAACCTATCGCCTGAACATCGACGGAAACTCCTACTGGCTGACTGAGGATGTGGACGGGATTTTCCAGCAAGTGCAAAACGATTTCGGGCGCAGGGCTCAGACCGAAGACGGCGTATCGCTCCAGTGCGACGTGAAACCGCAGCCCGACGGGGAATACATCGCGTTTCTTCCGACCGGCCGCACTGATCCGGCCCGGCTCACCCTGACGGATCGCTTCGGCAAACGCATTGTGATCGCTTGTCCGTCCACTACCGAGCTGATGCGAATCCTGACGCCGGAGGAGGCGGCACGATGATTGGCAATACGTCATTATCTGCGGAGGGCAGACATTCCTGTCTGCCACGCGTTAACGAGTGCGGGTGTACTCACCCGCCGAGAAAACGCGTCATGTCACGGCCGGAGCAAGAGACCGAGCCGGCTCGGGAGGCGAGTACGCCTCCACTCGCCGGCTCGCGACAGACAAGAATGTCTGTCCCACCGGCGCACGTCGGCTTTACACTCGTCGAAGTCCTGGCGGCGCTCATGCTCATTGCGATCGTCCTGCCGGCGGTGATGAAGGGGGCCGCAATGGCGACTTCGATTGCCTCTTCGGCCCGGCGTCGAAACGAAGCCGCGGGCCTCGCCGAAGAAAAGCTCGCCGAGATCATCGCCACCGATCAATGGCAGACCAGCTCGTTGTCCGGCGATTTCGGGAGCGATTGGCCGGGCTACCGCTGGCAAGCCACCGTGCAAAGCTGGCCTGAGGATACGAGCGGCGCGGGGCTCCAGCAGGTCGACCTCCGAGTCTCCTGGATGGCGAGGAACAAACAAGACTCGCTCACCCTGAGCACCCTCGCTTACGCGCAGACTCAGACGCAAACGCCATGACCGTCGAACCGATCAATTTCTTGAAGCCGCCGGTGCGACGTCCGCGTCCGGCTGCCGGCTCACGCCCCGGTTTTACGCTGATTGAGCTGGTCCTGGCGCTGGCGATCTCGGCGGCAATCGCGGCCTCGCTGTATGCCTCCATGCGGGCCGTCTTTCTCGCCAAAGCGAGCGCCGAAGCGGCGGTCGAGCCCGCCCGCACCGCCGAATTGGCGATGGAGTTCATGCGCAACGATCTGCAAAACGCGATGCTCTCTACCGCGGCGGTTGCGAGCAACCAGGCGCTGGCCTCTTCCTTCGAGGGCACCAGCGGCTCGGGCTCGCCGGATGACCTGATCTTTTTCACCACGGCCGACAGCCTCAATCACCCCAACGCCAACGGTGAAATCAAGCAGGTCGAGTTGACCGTCGCAACGCAGAACGGCGATCGCGTCCTCCTTCGCCGCTGTATCCGAAATCTGCTCTCGCAGATTCAGGCGACGCCGGACGAGGAAGTCCTCTGCCGCGGAGTGACCGGTTTGCATTTTCAGTACTACACCGGCCAGGAGTGGGTCGACAGTTGGGATTCGACTCAGGAGCAGAACCTGATGCCATCGGCGGTGCAGGTGACGCTCGAATTGGAGCGGCCCGGGGCCGGGCGGCAGATGCAGACGATTCGGTTTGCCCGCGTCTTTCCCATTTCCTGTTCGACGGTATCCGCGGCCAATCCCGCCAGCGGCCTGGGAGGTTTGCCATGACCGCAAGCCGCTCCCGGATTCGCAACAGGCACGGCGCGATTTTCATCACCGCGCTCGGGATTATCGTGATTCTTTCCGGCCTGCTCCTGGCCTACGCACAGGAGATGCGCGTCGAGGCGCTCTCCTCGGCCAATCGCCTGGCGTATGTGAAGGCGGACGCCATCGAGCATGCCGCCGAAAGCTGGGTGCGCGCCCAGGTCGAGACCACCGCTCCCGATGCCGTCACGATCATGCAGACTCCCGCCGAGGCGATACCGGTCGGCGACGGCTATTTCTGGATTCTCCGAGCCAATCCGAATTCGGACCAGAATTATGATTTCGGCATCACCGATGAATCGGCCAAGCTGAACTTGAACACCGTCAGCGCCACCCGCCTCCAGAATCTCCCGAACATGACTCAGGAGATCGCCGACGCGATCCAGGACTGGCGCAGTCCCGCCGGCAGCGCCACCTCCAACGGCGCCGAGAGCAGCTATTACCAGAGCGTGGTCCCTCCGCTGGAGGCTTACTCGGCCAAGAATGCGCCGTACGAAACGGTCGAAGAGTTGATGCTCGTGCGCGACATCACCACCCAGCTACTTCATGGCGCCGACCTGAACCAGGACGGCGTGATCAGCCCCGCCGAGCAGCAGGCTGGCGGAGGTCTGGGAACAACCTTCGGCAATTACAACTTTTCGACCCGCGGCTGGTTCAATGATTTCACGATCTATAGCTCCGAGCCAAACACTTCGAATACCGGTTCCAAACGCGTGTACGTCAATTCCGCCAATTCGACGGCACTGCAGAAGCTTCTCACCAATTCGATTTCTGCCAGCCGGGCGACTGCGATTCTCGCTCGGGTGAAGCCGGTGCCCGGCGTTGCATCTCGATTTCCAAGTCTGGCGCATTTTTTATAGCCTCGGGAATGACTGCGACCGAGTTCGGTCTTGTGGTCGATAAGTTGACGGCTTCCACGTCCACGACCTTGCCGGGACTGGTGAATGTCAACACGGCCCCCGAGGAAGTGTTGTCGTGCCTGACTGGCCTGACTCAATCAGATGCTCAGACACTCGTCAGCCAACAGAACAACAACACCCAGGCCACGATTGCGTGGGTCTTCACCGCGCTGACTCCGCAAAAGGCTGCGGCGATCGCCAATCAAATCACCGCCCGATCCTTTCAATATTCGGCGGACATCGTGGCCGTCAGCGGCGATGGGCGCGCCTTCAAGCGGGTGCGCATCGTCGTCGACGCACAGCAACTTCCGTCCAAGGTGCTTTACCGCAAGGAATTGACTTCACTCGGTTGGCCGCTTCCAACTGACATTCGTGATGACCTGCGAGCGGGAAAACAAATTGCCTCCGCCGGTTCGAACCTGGGATTGAGCGGCTTGTCGAACGGACTACAGCGATGAGCGAAAATGGAATGCAGGGGTGGCACGGCCGTCCCGCTCGTGCCGCGGTGGACGAAAGAGGAACTTCGTGAAGGCGTTCGCGTTAAAAAAAGTCCTTGGTCTTGCGATCGGCGAGAATTCGCTGATGGCGGCGGAACTGGTCTTGGGACCGCGCCCGCTCGTGCAGCGGCTCGCCGAGTTCGTCTATCCGCCCCCGCTCCCTCCCGAACGTCTGGGCGAACTTGGAGACGCGCTGCGGCAATTTCTCCGCGATCGTGGTTTCACGGCCAAATCCGCCGTCGTCGGCATTCCGGCGCGCTGGCTTCTCCTGCGGCAGAAGGAAGTTCCCCCCGCCGATGCCCACACCCTCATTCCCATGCTCCGTCTTGGCGCTGAAGCGGAATTCACGACCGAAGCCGGTGAGCTGGCGTACGACTTTGCCGGGGATGCCCATACCGTCGATGCCAAAACCGTCGTCCTGATGGCCACCCCGAAGCGGCGCATCGAGGCGGTCGCGGCGATGTGCCGCTCCGCGGGTCTCAAGGTCCTGGCGGTCACTCCTTCGGCGGTCACGCTTGGGGAAGCGACCGGAAAAGCGGTGGGGCAGGACACGCTCGTCCTCGCCGTCAGCGATGGGGGCGCGGAAATCACGGCGCAGCGCGGCGCCGTATCGGGCGCGGTGCGTCATCTGGGGCCGGCGACGTCCCGGCCTCCTTTCAGCGAACTTCGCCGGGCGGTCTCGTCGATGTCGACCGGCATTTCCAACCGCGAGTTGTTCCTCTGGGATGGCGCGGGGATTGACTCGGGAGGCGCTGGGTCAGGCACTGGGTCGTGCCGTGCGAAACGGCGACCTGCCGGTGCTCGGAGTGACGACCGCCCCGGAGTCGGTCAACGGCGAGGGACGCAAGTACGCCAGCGCTGTCGCTCTGGCGCTGTCGGTCGCCGATGGGGTCAGGCCGCGGATCGATTTTCTCCATTCCCGGCTCGCGCCGCCGCGTCAGAAGCGCGTTCCAACGTGGACGATTGTTGCCGCCGCCGCGGCCCTTGTGCTGATCGTCTGCGGAATTGTCGCGTACGTGAGGATGGAACGTGAGGAAACGACGGTCGGGCAAATGCAGGCGAAGTTGGCGCAAATGAAAGATCGGCTGGATTCGGCCGACGCGTTCAATAAGAAGGTTCTTTTCGCAGGCGCATGGCACGGTGGCGATGCCCGCTATCTGAACTGCATTCGAGATCTGACGAGCGCGATGCCCGATGACGGGGAGACCTACTCGACGAGTCTGATTTTGCGCGAAACGCCGCATCCGATTACGGCCGGCGCAAGCTCAGCGGGGTCCAAGGGCAGGCCGGTCGCGAACGAAATCCGCACGCTCAGCGGGATTCTCTACGGCAAAACCACGGATCAGCGCCATGTCGAGGCGCTTCAGGATCGGATCGGACATACGCCCACATTCGTGGAGGTCAAGCTCGGCGGAAGCGACGACGCGGGGCGCGGGCACGAAGTGTCATTTTCCATCACCTTTACCTATGTGCCGCCGGTCGGCCGTTAACGCGATTTGGAGCAATTGTGGCATTTTCCAATCGGGAACGTTGGGTCGGGATCGGAGCGGCGGCGGCGATTGCGCTGTTTGGACTCGATCGACTTGTCTTGAGTCCATACTCTGCCCGGATGGAGGAATTGGCCGCGGCTCGCGACAAGGCGAGCGGTCAACTGAGCGACGCCGCGCTGGTTTTCAGCAATCAGCGCCGGGCGGCGAAGATCTGGAAGGCGTTGCAGGAAGGGGGTCTGGAAGTAAACGCCTCGCAGGCGGAGAGCCAGGCCCTCCATGCGCTGCTCGCCTGGGCTGACGAATCCGGCGTGACGCTCACGGCCCTGAAACCGGAGCACCCACTCAGGAAGGGTCGTTCGACGTAATCAGCTTCGATGTGACGGGCAATGGATCGATGCGGACCATTTCCCGAATGCTCTGGTCGCTGGAGACCGCAAAGATTCCGCTTCGCCTCAACGAGGTGCGGATCAAGCCACGAAAGGATGACACGGACGATCTATCCGTAAGTGTGAACGTATCGGCGCTCTGCAAGCCGCCTGAAGCCGACAAAACACAGAATGCCGCGGCGAGCGCCGCCCCAACCGCTGGAGAAGGCTCATGAGCAAGCGATGGCTGATATTGCTGCCGGCGCTGGTCTCGCTTTCGGCCGCCCCCGCGCCGATCGACTTGAGCGGTCCGGCGACGCATCCGACGACTCGACCGTCCCTGGCGCCGAGGCCGCGGCAGTCAGCGCCAGCCTCCGTGGGGGTGGCACCGTTCCGCCGATGCCGCGGGATTATTCGATCTTCAATTATCGCAGCCTGTTCATGAGAGGCCGCGTGCCTGCCGCCGGACGGGACTCCTCCAGATCGCGTGAGTCATCATCGTCCGATCGGACGTTCGACGGATTCAAGACGCCGGAAGAAGCGTTTGTTTTTAACGGCGTCACCCAGACCGATGAAGGCGCCGAAGCGTTCATCGAAAACCTTTCGACGAAGAAGGTGTCGCTGGTGCGGGTCGGCCAATCGATCGCCACGGGGAAGATCACCGGCATTTCAATTCACACGCTCCAATACACGGCTGGCGGAAAGAGCATCCGGATTGAGATCGGGCAAAACCTTGCAGGGGTCGTAGCGGAGCCATCGACCGCCGTCTCGACCGCGTCCACGACCCAGCCGGCGGATGCGCCGGCGGGAATGCCGGGCGCGTCTCCACCGATACCCGGGGGAACGGATGATATTCTGGAGCGGATGCGCAAGCGGCGGGAAGCGGAATTGGGCGGGAAGTGACGATTTTCGTCGAGTAGCCGCGGGTGTGCGGCGGGCGACGAGGCTGAAAGGGCAATGTATGCGTGGTTGGAATTGGACGACTGGCCTGCTTTGTGTGGCGATCATCCTGGCCGTCGGGTTGTTCGTGGTCGCCGCGCAGGACGCGCCTGCTCCGCCGCCGCTATCGCGCGCCGCGACCCAGCCGACCGATGCACCGCCTCCACCGCCGGATGAACCGTTCATCGATCCGCCGGCAGCCCCGGCGGCTCCTCAACCGGCCACGCAGCCGGCGACTCAGCCCGCCGCCGCGATCGACGACGCTCCCGCGACCCGTCCGGCTTCACCCGCGCGAACGGCCAATGTCCTGACCAACGTCGACACCTCGCAGCCGACCACCAGCCCAGGCAAGCCACTGCTGAGTCTCAACTTCAAGGACGCATCGATCGACGCCGTCCTGGATCATCTGTCGGACGTGGCCGGGTTTATCGTCGTGAAAGAGGCGCCGGTTTCCGGCCGCGTCACGGTTTTGAGCCGCCGGCCGGTTACGCCTGATGAAGCCGTATCGCTGCTCGACACGGTGCTTAAGAGCAGCAACCTTACCGCGATCCGCATGGGGAAGATCCTCAAGATCACGGCGCGCGACAAGGCGAAGACCGCAAACATTCCGGTGCATGTCGGGTCCGACCCGGACAAAATCGAGCCAAGCGATGAGTTGATCACGCAGGTGATTCCGCTGAAGACGCTCGATTCGGTCAAACTGAAGACCGATCTTCAGCCGCTCGTCAGCGCGGATGCAGATTTGGCGGCCAATGCCGCCAGCAATTCGATCATTCTCACGGATACGATGGCGAATATTCGACGCGTCGTGGAAATCATTCACGGAATGGATCAGCGCGAGGCGACGGAAAATACCATTCGCGTGAAGCAGCTCAAATATGCCGACGCGACCGCGGCGGCGAAACTCATCAGCGATATTTTCAAGACCGATTCGCAGAGCCAGAATTCAAACGTTCCGCCGCAGGTGGCTTTTTTCCGGCAGTTCGGCCGGGGTGGCGGTGGCCCGGGTGGACCCGGTGGCGGCGGCGGTCAGCCGGCCGAAGAGAAGGGGAACACGGGCAAGGTCGTCGCCAGCGCTGATGCCCGCACCAACACGATCGTCGTTACCGGCCCGTCGGATACGCTGATAGTCATCGATAGTGTTCTGAACCAGATCGATTCAGATCCGACGCTCGAGCAAACATTCTTTATCTATTCGGTGAAGAACGGCCAGGCGCAGGACATGGCCATCACGCTCAACACGCTCTTCGGCAATTCCACTGCCGGCCAATCGGCTTCCCGCACGACAAGCGGCACAACCAACACGATCGGCAACGTCGGCGGCGGTGGTTTTGGCGGCAGCTCCGGTGGCCTTGGATCAAGCCGAAGCGGCGGCCTCGGCGGCGGAGGCCTGGGTGGTGGCGGGGGTCTCGGGGGTGGTGGAGGGCTTGGCGGCGGCAGCACCACCGGCGGCGCGATTGCCCGAAATGGACCCGGCGGTGGCGCCGGCGGCGGACAGGCCGGTGGCGGTGGCGGCGGCGCGACGGGCGCTCAGAGCGTGGTGTCCGCCCTTCAGGGACAGGTCTTCGTCGTCGCCGATGTCGATACCAACTCACTGCTGGTCGCGACCGACAAGAAGTACCAGGATCGGGTCAGGATGATCATCGCCCAGTTGGACCGTCCGGTCGCGCAGGTATTGATCAAGGTATTGATCGCCGAAGTGACCCACGACAATTCCATCGATCTGGGCACGGACTTTTCAGTGCTCAATACACGAGCCAGCGGCAACGGGCAGACGCTCGTCAGCACTTTCGGCAACGCGCTCTCGCAGACGACCAACGGCGGCCTTGCCGTCGGAATTCTGGAATCCAATCTGACCGCCACGCTTCACCTGCTCGCGCAGCAGAACAAGCTGGACGTCCTCTCTCGGCCGTACATCCTCGCCAGCGACAATCAGATCGCCACGATCACCGTCGGGCAGGAAGTGCCGATCATTACCGGCTCACAAACGTCGGAGCTGACCGGCGGAATCACCAACACCATCACCTATACCCAGGTTGGCATCACGCTGAACGTCACGCCGCACATCAATCCCGAAGGATTGGTCATCCTGGACGTTGCGCCCGAAGTATCGCAAATGACCTCTTCGTCGGTTCAGATTGCCAGCGGAGGCACGGGAACCAGCGGCTCGACCATCAATGCGCCAATTTTCGATAACCGCGCCGCCGACACGCGTGTCGGCATCAAGGACGGGAGCACGATCGTGATCGGCGGTTTGATGCAGGATCAGAAATCGCTCACGGTCAGCAAAGTGCCTCTGCTTGGAGACATTCCATGGCTCGGCACGCTCTTCTCGCGAACACAGGTGGACAAGACCAAGACGGAATTGCTGATCTTCCTGACGCCGCACGTCGCGTTGGCTCCGGATCGGCTCAAGCCGATGTCGGAGGATGAAATGAGAGGCCTGATCCTGACGCCGGACGCAGTGCAGAAGGGAACTTTCCAGGACCACATGCGCGGCATGGAGCGCGGCGGAACGGATACAACCACCCGACCGACCGAAATTCCCGCGCCGACCACGCAGCCTCACACAACGGCCGAACCCCCGCTGCCGGGTACGCGTCATTGATGTAGGGTGGGCTCGGCCCACCGTCTCGGTCCCCGTGGTGGGCCGAGCCCACCCTACGGGTACAATGCGGGCATGAACGTTTGCCGAGTACTTGCCGGCGCGCTGCTCCCCCTTTCGCTGGGCGCGTGTCAAACTACGACGAAGAAAATTGACCCGTCTCCTCCGCCGCTTCAGACAACAGTCCGCGTAAATGGCGTAAACGCCTCCGGTTCGACCGCGCCCAAGACATCTGATGTTTCGTTTGCACCGGATTCCTGTGCGTCGCGTTTGCAGGATATCGAAGGGGCAATGATTCAGTTCTGGCTGCTCAACAAGCAACTGCCGCCGCATCTGGAAGACCTTCGAACTGTTCTGGATCCCGGGCAAGCGCTGGAACTGACCTGTGCAGGTTCGAAGGAGCCATTTGTATATGAACGCTCGGGGCTCCGATCGCTGGGACGCAAATCGGCGATTTTTGTCTATTCCCCGACGCCCGCGCGCGATGGATCGTATTGGTGTCTTCTGGCCCAGGATCCGCGCGTTGGCTCAAATTGGATACTGGACGTGCAGGCGGTTCCTCCGACGCTCTTTCGAACCTATCAGCTCGTCAACGCCGGCAACTGAGTTCGGATAAGACTGTTACGATGACCCAACCCGCCAATCAACGCGTCGTCCTCACACTCCTGGCCCATCCGGACGACGCGGAGATTCTCTGCGGCGGCACGCTCATTCGCCTGGCGGATCTCGGCTGGAAAATCCACATCGCCACGGCAACGCCCGGCGATTGTGGAACGACCACCCGCCAGCGCTGGGACATCAGCGCGGTTCGTGTGGCCGAAGCGCAAAAATCCGCGCAGATGATCGGAGCCGAATATCACTGCCTCGGCGAAGGGGACGGGCTCGTGGTCTACGACAAGCCGACCGTGCAGAAGACGATCGACCTGTTTCGCCGCGTCGCGCCCACGCTCCTCTTCACCCACGCGCCGAAGGACTACATGATGGATCACGAGCAGACGCATCTGCTCGCGCGGGCGGCCAGCTTCGTCTACGGTGCGCCGAATATCTCCGGCTTCCCGCTCCTTCCCGGCACGCGCATTCCCTGGATGTATTACTGCGATCCGATCGACGGCATCGATCCACTCGGAAATGAAATCAACCCGACGACTCGGATTGACATCAGCGAGGTAATGGATCGGAAGGCGGCGATGCTCGCGTGCCATTCGTCCCAGCGCGAATGGCTGCGCTCTTATCATGGCATCGATGAGTACATCGATGCGATGAAAAGGCACAGCGCAAAGCGCGGCGGACAAATGGGCGTTCAGTTTGCGGAGGCATTCGTCCAGCATCGCGGTCATGCCTATCCGCACGATGACATGATTCAGGATTTGCTTTCCAGTCAGGGATAACCGCCATGTCGCTGAACCTGCTGAACACGCTGAAAGGTTCCCTTCTCGAGAATTTTTACCCGAGCGGCTGGGACCTCAGAAAAATGGATCGCTGTTGCGCCTTGGGCCTTTCCGGCGTTCTCAAACGCTCCAGACACTGGGCGTCGGATTTCAAGCCGGTGCCGGTGGCGAACGTCGCCGAAATGGATCAGCGAATGGGGGATGCCATCGCCGATCAGATTGAAGAGACGGCCAAGGCGGGTCAGCCGCTGGCCATCATCCTGCCGGTCGGTCCGATGGGAATGTATGCGCCGGTCGTGCGACGGCTCAAGGCGAGCCGGACAAGTTGCAGCCATGTGACCACGTTCAACATGGACGAGTGGTCAGACAGCAAGGGGAGGACGATGCCCGGGAATCAGCCGGGTGGGTTCGAGCACGCCATGAAAGAGGCACTGTTCGATCCGCTGGGGAAATTGACCGTTCCTCCGCAACAGCGCAATTTCGCGACTCGCACCAATCTTCCCAACTATGCCGGCAAGATTGCCGCACTGCGAAAGCAGGGGGGACGCCTGGTGACGGTGTACGGCATCGGCCGCGTCTGCCACATCGCATTCTGGGAGCCGCAGTTGGCGGGGGAATACACGCTGTCCGAATGGAAACGCCAGACCCATCGCCTTGGCGTCGCGCTGCATCCGCTGACCGTCGAGCAGAACAGCCTTCACAGTTTCATGAGCCGGTTCACGTTGATTCCCTGCTTTGCAAACACGATCGGGCCCGGCCTCTTTCTGCAAAGCGATTACTGCATCGGCGGAGCCGACGGCGTCTACCCGGATCGCGGCGCCTGCTGGCAGGGAATGAGCCTCTGCGTCACGCTCCAATACGGCCCGACGCCGTGGATTCCCTCATCGTTCATGCCGACGATGGCGGGACGACTTTTCTTCATGCGCGAGCTGGCCGGACCGCTCGCGCCTGAGGCGCACTAATGCCATGGACGAAACCGCCCCCAACGATCCGCCACTGCCAACTCCAGTTCCGGTTGTGCCGGTCCTCTCCTATCTATCGAGCATTCCCGGCAGCGCAGTGACCGTCGGGCGCTACGCGAGCGCGGTCGAAGCGGCGCTTCCGTCGGCGGAGCTCACCGCCGAAGGAATCCACAACAACGTCCACAACGCCAACACGAATGCACTGGGCCTCTACTTCTCGGGTTTCTCGGTGGTCGAATTGCAGGTCCACGAAGCGGATGCGGCACGGGCGCGGGAAATCCTCGATCGCATCAACGCCGACGACCTGGAGCCGGCCGCGCTCGAACTCGACCCGCCGCTTGATGAGCAGGGGAAACCGATAGCGCTGGGGGTGGCGGGGGCTTTCGAGAGCGTGCGCGATTTGGGCGATGCGCAGACGGTCCTTGCCTCGGCCGGCATTCAGGCGTTTCCACCGCCGCTCGTCCGGCGCGGAGAAGCGCCGCCGGGCGAGGGGAAGCGATTCTTGCTTCGCGTGCTTGAGGAAGATCGCGAACGTGCCCAAACGCTCCTCACTCAATCCGAAGCAGAAGTTGAGGAAGACGATGACGATCTGCACTGCCCGCAGTGCGGATCGTGGCGAACCTATCCCGTTTCCAACTTCTTCGGAAATCTTCTCAGCTTTCTTCACCTGGCTCCGCGCCGGAAAGCCTGACCGATTGCCTGGCGTGCCATTATCGCGGACCGACCGTGGAATTCGATCGTTCGTCTCGATCTCCGAAAACTTAATTTGCCCCCAGGCAAAAAAGATGACTCTCGCCGCGAATGAACAGGCGATCCGAAACCGGCACCGGCGACGCAATCAGTCGCTCGCCCATGTCGTTCTGCGCAATGAACTCGAATTGATTGTCCACGCGCCCAACCAGGACCGCGCCGTCCTCTCGCGTGGCGTAGAGCAATTCGTTGGCCACCGTCGGGGATGAATAGTAGCTGGCGCTGCTCTTTGGAAATTTACCGCTCCAGATCGTCTTGCCACTGGCCGGATCGATGCATTCGACCTCGCCGCGATCGTGCAGGAGATAAACGCGCCCCTGGTATTCTGCCGGCGTGGGAACAAACGAGCCGGTGTCTTTTCGCTCCCAGATTCGATTTGTCGTTGTGACGTCGTCGCTGCCGCCCAGTTTGATTCCATGCAGGCGGCTGCCGCGGCCGTAAGGAACGATCGCGATGTCGCCGGCAATCACCGGCGACGCGATCGCCACCCAGTTGGTCTTAGCTTCCGGATTGAATCCGCCGCACGACCAGATGATTTTCCCGTCGGATGCATCATGGGCCGTCAGATGTTCTCCGCCCAAAACCAGCAGGGCCTGAGCGCCATGCTCCTGATAAACGATCGGCGTCGCGTAACTGTGATCCCCTTCATCCGGCGTCGGATAATCGCGCGACACCCGCCAATGAACATTTCCGTTCAGCTTATCGAACGCGATGACGTAGGAGTTACCGTGGTGCATCACGGCCACCACGACATCTTTCTGCGTCAGGACCGGCGATGTCCCAATGTCCCAGTAAAGCGTGTCCTTCCCATATTGCTGCTGAAGATTGGTTTTCCAGAGAACCGCTCCATCGAGTGAAAGGGCCGCAAGTTCTCCACTCTTGAAATAGACGAACAGGGATTTCCCGTCGGTGGTTGGCGATGGATTGCAGCCGGAACCGTTGTTGCTCTGGCCCTTGCGCTCGACCCCAGCGCCACCTGCCAGAGCAGTTTTCCAGACCAGTCGAGCGCCAGCACACCATTATGACCCGCGATCGGGGCGGTGAGATAAACCCGCCGGTCCCAGACGATCGGCGTCGAACATCCTCTGCCCGGCAGTTCCATTTTCCAAATCAGATTAGAATTGGCGTTCCAGTCGGTCGGATATTTTCCAACGGTTGTGCTTCCATTTTGCTCCGGCCCGCGCCAGCCGGGCCAATTGGTCGAGTCCGCGGCGACGACTTCGCCGTAAGCGAGAAGAATGATAAGGGCTGTAACCCATTGCATCACACGCATCATAATTATTTCGCCGAACGTGGCCGTTTCCCGTGCGGAAATTCCGCGACATTTTCGCGGCAAGAAGAACATTGGATTATGGCTTACAAGAACCCACTCGGCGCATCGCGGTGGGCACTACGCTCAACTCTACACGCGTCGTGTGGACGCCAGACAGGTGCTTCCCAGAAGTCACAAGTGTTTCGAAACTTGGCGGCAGAAGCCTCCTCAAATCTTTACGATTGGAAACGTTTTAACGCTTCACCGTGTCGGATTATGTCGGATCGACACTCCGCCGAACGGTCCTGATTTGAAAAGTAGCGATGCGTCGAGAGAGACGTGGGAATGCCCCATCCTCGCGCATAAGGATCCGCTCGTGGGTATCTACTCTCCTGGAGTCGTCAACGATTCGGCGAGTGTGCGCTTGATGATTTTCCCGGTGGGGGACTTGGGGAGTTCCGGAAGGATGATCACCTCGCGCGGGCATTTCCACTGAGCCAATCCCTGATCACGGCAGAAATCGCGAAGCTGATCGGCGGCGAGGGTCTGCCCTTCGCGCGGGCTGACGAATGCGACGATCACTTCGCCGCGCGATGGATCTTTCTTGCCCATGACCGCGGCTTCAGCCACGCCGGGATGGCGCAGCAACACTTCCTCGATTTCGCGCGGATAGGCTTTCTCGCCGGCGATGATGATCATTTCTTTCTTGCGGCCGGTGATCCAGAGAAAGCCGTCGGCGTCCATCTGGCCGAGATCGCCGGTCTTGAGATGTCCGTCGGCGGTGAGGGTGGCGAGCGTTTCATCCGGCAGATTGTGATATCCCTTCATCACCATCGGGCCTTTGACCCAGATTTCGCCGATCTGGCCGACCGGAAGCGCCTGGCCCGCGTCGTCGGCGATGCGGACTTTCGCGCCGGGAATCAATTTCCCGACGCTGCCGGGCCGGATGGATTGCGGCACATTCAGCGAGACGACCGGGCTGGTCTCGGTCATGCCGTATCCCTCGTAAAGCGTCACGCCAAAGCGGCTTTGAAACGCCTGTCGAAGGGCAGCCGGCAACGGCTCTGCGCCGGTGATCATCGCGTAGATGGAGGTAAAGTCTTCGGGTTTGGCATCCTTGAGCCGGGCGATCGCGCCGAACATGCTGGGTGTCCCGAAGATCAGCGAGGCCTGGTGTTCACGGATGGCGTTCACCGTCGCCACCGGGCTGAACCGCGCCAGGTAGATCAATAGCGCCCCCAGTTGGATCGGCGCCAGCATCATCGCGGTGATGCCAAACGAGTGGAACAGGGGGATCACTCCCAGGAAATGATGGCGGCGTTGCAGGTTCGCGTGAATGATCGAAGCGTCCACATTGCTCTGCAGATTGTTGTAGGTCAGCATCACGCCTTTGGGCAGGCCGGTTGATCCGCTCGTGTAGAGGAGAACCGCCACATCGTCAGCCGCGGGCGAAGGGAAACGAGGCTTGATCGCGGCGGGGGGCGTTTGCGGGAGCTGGGTCAGGTCGACAATTTTCAGCGGCATATCCTTGAGCCGCCCGGTGAGTTGCGGGATCGTCACCACGACATCGATGTCGCTGTCCTTGACGATGTGCGCCACTTCTTTTTCGCCGAGCAGGAAATTGATCGGCACCACGGTCTTGCCTGCCAGAAGCGTTCCGTAGAAACTGGCGACGAAGCCGGCGCCCGTTGGCAGAAGCAATCCGATTCGCGGCTGATTCGTCTGGAAAGAGAGATACATCCCCATGCCGGCCGCCATCGCCGCTAGCTGCGAGAACGTGTAGCGGCCCCGGTCGTCGATGATCGCCAGCGAATCGGGCGTCTGGGCTGCGTGAGCGAAGAGCGGTTCGAATAGCATGGATGGATCCTCCGTTCGTAGTGCGGGCTTTAGCCCGTATCTTGATGAACGATACGGGCTAAAGCCCGCACTACGAACGATACAACAAGAGGCACGGATGCGAAATGTGGTTTCGAATGGTTTGCCGGCCGTTGGGTGCATGGCAGATTCGGCGGCGCGTCTCGTGGCACGGGTTTTCAACCCGTGTGTGCGGGTACCCCCGCACTTTGGCCGGTACTCCGGCCAAAACAGCAAGAGCGAAGCGTTCTTTGCACCGCCGCAGGAAGAAGGCCGCGGTCTTGCTTTCATCGACGGCAGTCCGTCGATCACCGCGGAGTACCGCGGTCTCGGCTTGAAAAGCCGTGCCACGTCAATTCAATGCCGTCGAATCCGCCACGCACCCCCGGCCGTTTTCGTTCTGCTGGCCATCGGCTGGCTGATCGGTTGCGGGCCCGACCCGGCGGCGAAGGATCAGCTCCGCTCGGGTTACGACGCTCTGGAACGGCGGCAATACGATCAGGCCGATGCCGTCGCCCACGCCTATCTCAACAAGACGCCGCACGGACCCGGATCGGCCGAAGCGCTTTATCTGGAGGGGCGCGTCCGCGAAGCGCGGGCCGAATACGCTGGTGATCCGGCGCAGGCTCACGCCCAGATGGAGGCCGCGCGCGACGCCTACAACCAGGGGGTCGCTGTGCCCGCTGTCCCGGCGGTCCAGGCTCGCCTGCATGCCGGTCTGGCGAATGTGGCCTATTTCGAAGATGACTTTGGAACGGCGGTGCGCGAGTGGCAACTGGCCTATCCGAACCTGGAGAAGGCGGAAGATCGTGCCTGGACACTCTATCGGATCGGTCTTTGCCAGCAGCGGCTGGGATGGTTCGAGCAGGCCGACCGAAGTTTTGAAACGGTTATTCAGCAATATGCGGGAACTGAGCCCGCCAATCGTTCCGCGGCCCACCAGGGGGCACGGGGCTTTTACGTGCAGGTTGGGGCGTTTACCGACGCTTCGCATGCGGACAAAACTGTCGGAGCTTTGCGCGCTCAGGGGCTGAATCCGCAGAAGGCGACGGAGCCGGGAAAACAGGTGGTGCGAATCGGGCCGGTGCCGAGTTATGCGGATGCGCGGGCGCTGAAGGTTCGCCTTAGTGCGCAGTTTCCTGAAGCGATTATTACACCTTGAACCGGTCTCGGGAAAACATGATGCGCGCGAAGATCTTGTCGGATAGAGCCTTTTAGGCTGGCTGTCGGCTCATTCGCGAAGCCGCGAGCGGCTCATTGGGGGAATCGACGGTTCGCATCCATTCCAGAACGCTGCTCAACGGCAGCGGCGTTATACCGAGATGGCGGAGCATGTTGAGGCATTGGGCGCGGTGATGCATGCCGTGGGTGGTGACGTGAGTCAGCACGGCGCCGCGCGTGAAGGTGTAGGTCTTTCCGCCACGGACGGCTGAGACCCGTTCATCGACCGTATGAGCTGCGGCGATGGCGTGAAATTCGGCGGCGATCTCGCCGTGAAGCGCGAGAAGTTCCGCCGGCGTGCGTTGGATGCCATCTTTTTCCGGTCGGGGACGCGGCTCGCTTCCAGAGAGCATATCGGTCCAGCCACGCATCGCGCCCAGCAGGTGCGTCGTCGTGTTGTGCAGCGAACCGGGGCCCATCTCAAACGGCCGATGGAATTGCTCGGGCGTCAGCCCGGCGCAGGCGTGGAGGATTTGCTGCGTCGCCCAGTTGTCGTGGGCAAGCAGGATCTTTAGTGGGTCACTTGTGGGCATTGATGCCTCGCTTTGAAGTCTCGCTGATCTTAGCTTTCGTTTCGCCGGATGAAATCGCTATAATGTGGAAATATCATGTCGATCGCGATTTCTCCATCGGCGGCTCTGTTTGAAATTCCAGCGCTTCGCGTACGCCGATTTTCCGTGGATGAATATCACCGGTTGATTTCTGCACATGTGCTGGGCGAGGATGACGCGGTCGAATTGCTGGAAGGATGGATCGTTCCGAAAATGCCGCATCTCCCCCGGCACGATGCAACCGTTGACCTGCGCGCGAATCGCTTTCGGCGCGGCTGCCCGCCGGTTCGCGCGTCCGCGTTCAGTCCGCGATCACTACTCGGGACAGTGAGCCGGAGCCCGATCTTGCCGTCGTTCGTGGTCCTGCCAGCCGGTACGCTCGCTCCCACCCTGGGCCGGCTGACATCGCGCCTGTGATTGAGATCGCCAATTCATCGCTCTCCCGCGATCGGGAATTTAAGGGTCGGCTGTATGCCCGCGCGCGAATTCCGATCTATTGGATCATCAATCTCGTTGATTCTGTGATCGAGGTGTACACGGAACCGGCCGGCAGGGGAAATTCCGCCGCATGCCGCGAGCGCGTCGATTTCGCGTTGACTGAGTCCGTTCCCCTGGCGATTGCGGATCACACGCTCGATCCAGTTCCGGCCGCGGAGCTACAGGTGTGATGGCGCCGATCCAATGCCGCCTACGCGATCGATTTCAGAAAATCGGCGATGCGATCAATTCCCCTGTCGATCTGCTGCATGCTGGTGGCGAAGCTCAGGCGAACATGGCTTTCAAATCCGCTGTCGTTGCCGGGAACGACGGCGACATGGGCCTGCTCCAGCAAAGCGGCGGAAAAACTGACGGCGTCGGTGATCTTCGTGTTCGCCGCACTTTTTCCGAAATAAGCGCTGACATTTGGGAAACAGTAAAACGCACCCTGCGGGCGAACGCAGGTCAACTTCGGCAGCGATGAAAGCCGTTCCCACATGTGACGACCGCGTTGCTCGAATTGCTCACGCATCGATTCGACGCTCTGGGCTGCGCGGATCGCTGAGGGCCAGGGCGGCGGGATGCTGCGTGAAGCTGGTGATGTGGCTGGTCATCTGCGATTGAAGCTTGTTTATGGCGTCGATGACGCGCTTCGGACCGCCGATATACCCCACGCGCCATCCCGTCATGGCAAAACTCTTGCTGTGGCAATTGAACGTCAGCGTCCGATCAATCAGTGACGGGTGGAGCGTCGCAAAACTGACGAATTTCAGGCCGTCGTAGATCAGTTTTTCATAGATCTCGTCGCTGAAGACGATCAGGTTCGGATGCCGGGCAACGACCTCCGCGAGCGCTTTTAATTCCTCGGGCGTATAAGCATGGCCGGCCGGATTACTGGGGGAATTGATCAGGAAGATTTTCGATTTCGGCCCGATCGCGCTTTCGAGTTGGCGCGGCGTGATTTTGAACCCATTGGATTCCTCGCCGCGGATGACTTTCACAGTGCCGCCGGCCAGCTTCGTCTGTTCGGGATAGCTGACCCAATACGGGGACGGGAGCAGCACTTCGTCCCCGGGATTGAGCACGGCCATGAACGCCATGTAGAGGCAATGCTTTCCTCCGGCTCCGGTGGTGATCTGCTCGGGCTTGTAGTCGAGGCCGTTTTCACGGCGGAATTTTTCCGCGATCGCAGCGCGCAACTCGGGATAGCAGGGGGTAGGGGTGTACTTGGTCTGACCCTTGTCGAGCGCGGTTTTGGCGGCCTCCTTGATGAAGGCCGGCGTGTCGAAATCGGGCTCGCCGGCGCCGAAGCCGACAACATCAATGCCGGCCTTCTTTAGAGCGGCCGCTTTGGCGCTGACGGCCAAAGTGATTGAATCGGAAATGAGGGAAATTCGATCTGCCAAGGGGAACATCTTGATTCCTGTGTGAGTCCGCCACGCCGGGCCCTGTGGGCCCGGATCCGGGTCCGCAGGACCCGGCGTGATAAGAGGAATGATAGCGCGATCAAACTGCCATGATCTCTTTTTTCTTATGTTCGATCATGTCGTCGCACTTGGTCTCGTAGGTCTTGGTGAGTTCCTGGATCTGTTCCTTTGTCGCTTTCCCCTCATCTTCGGTGAGCAATCCCCCTTTTTCTTCGGTGTCTGCAATCTTGTTGGCGTCGCGACGTGCGTTGCGGATTCGAATCTTGGCCTCTTCGGCAAATCCCTTGCACTGACCGGCGAGCTGCAATCGCCGCTCCTGCGAAAGGGGCGGGACCATGAGTCGAAGCGTCTTGCCGTCGCTGTGCGGCGTCAGGCCGATCTTGCTGTCGTTCACTGCCTTTTCGATCGCCTTCAGGTCGCCGGGGCTGAACGGCTTGATGAGAATCTGCGTCGCCTCGGGGATGGAAATCGAGGCGATCGATCGCATCTCGGTCGGGGTGCCGTAGTACTCCACCCGGATGTTTTCGACGAGCGCGGGCGTGGCGCGACCGGTGCGAATTCCGCGCAGTTCATGGCGCAGGTGCTCGGTCGCCTTTTCCATGTGTTCTTCACAGTCGAGTAAAATGTCGTCTTGAGGCATATCGAGTTTCCCTATTCGGGGACAATCTTCGTTCCGACGTCTTCGCCGCGCACCACGCGGGCGATGTTGCCGGGAATTTTCAGGTTGAAAACGACCAATGGGATCTTCTGCTCCATGCAGAGCGTGATCGCCGTCATATCCATGACACGCAACTGTTTGGTGAGCACTTCCTGATATGTCACCCGCTGGAAGAGCTTGGCGTTCTTGTCCTTTTTGGGATCAGCGCTGTAAATGCCTTCCACCTTTGTCGCTTTGAGCACCACATCCGCGTGAATTTCCGTTGCCCGCAAGGCCGCGCACGTGTCGGTTGTGAAAAAGGGATTGCCGGTTCCAGCGGCCAGAATAATCACCCGCTTCTTTTCCAGATGACGCACGGCTCGACGCCGGATAAACGGCTCGCAGACGCTGTAGATTCCGATGGCGGAAAGCACCCGGGTCGGCTGGCCCATTTTCTCCATCGTCTCCTGCAACGCCACCGCATTGATCACCGTGGCGAGCATTCCCATGTAATCGGCGGTGGCCCGGGGAATGTGCCCGTCCTCGGCGAATGTGGCTCCGCGAATAAAATTTCCGCCTCCGACAACCACGGCCAGCTCGACGCCCATCTGGGCGATCTCAACCAATTGGCGGGCGATCGCTTCCAGTTCCTCTGCCTCGATGCCAAAGCCCCCTTCCTTGCAGAATCCTTCGCCGCTGATCTTGAGGAGAACCCGTTTATAGAACGTCTCACGCGTTTGCGCCATAGGTCGGCCATTATACAGGCGGCGGCGCGATCGGCGAGCACTCGGGATGGGTGAGAGATTCGGCGGCCCAAAAGCTTTCCCCCTCTCTCGGTACTCCGGAAGGAGCCGCGCACGAAGTAAGCGGGAAAGCCCTCGGTAAACGAGAGAACTTTCCCGCTTACTTCGTGCGCGGCTCCTCCAGCGTACTGGGGGCGCGGGGTGAGGGTCTTCAACGCGCGACTCCGATGGCCCTCGCCCCCAACTCTCTCCCAGGGTATTGAGAGGGGGAAGGAAACTCTGCCGCCGATTCTGTCGCGCGCCGCGCGCTCCCGCTCTGGACCGGAATACCCGATAATGGACGACCCATGAGCATTGTATTGATCGGATATCGCGGCAGCGGCAAGACGACTGCCGGCCGCAAGCTCGCCGAACGGCTGGAACTCTGCTTCGTCGACGTCGATCGGCGCATCGTTGAGCGGGCGGGAAAAACGATCAAAGAGATCTTCGAGCAGGACGGCGAGCCGTTCTACCGCGACATCGAATCGGCCGTTTTCCAGGAGGTGATCGCGCTGCCGCAATGCATCATCGCCCTGGGTGGCGGGACACTCGATCGGGAGGCCAACCGCAAGGTGCTCGCTGCCGCCGGCCATCGCGTCATCTATCTGCGTTGTGAAGAAAATGAGCTGCTGCGCCGCGTGCAGGCGGATCCGAACAGCGCCGCCCATCGTCCAAACCTTACCGCGTTGGGCGGTGGCATCGAGGAAATTCGCGCGGTGCTCGCTCGCCGCGAGCCAATTTATCGATCGGCGATGCTTGCCGAACTGGACGTGACAAGCATGACGCCGGAGGAGATTGTGGGGAAGCTGGTGCAATGGAGCGCGCGTGGCGCCTGATTTTGGTTCGTCCAGCTCTTAACGATTGTCATCTCATTCATGTCGCATCCTGTAATGATTGTCTTCGTTTTTCTCCTTGGCTCATGCGTGGGGAGCTTCCTGAACGTGGTGGTGTGGCGGTTACCGCGCAATGAGTCGCTCTCCCATCCGGGGTCACACTGTCCCAAGTGTAATCAAGCGTTGAAATGGTACGACAACATTCCCATCTTCGGATGGATCAAGCTTCAAGGGCGATGCCGGTTCTGCAAGGAGCCGATCTCTCCGCGGTATCCGATTGTCGAAGCCGTTACGGCGGTTCTGTTCGTTTTCTATTACGTGATGTTTTTCATGCGGCACGCCGGCCCCTGCGTGCGTCCGCCGTTCGGGGATGAAACGACATCTTTCAGCCGGCCGCTCGATCTGTTCCTCGACTGGCCGATGTTCCTGCTCTATCTGTATTTGCTGTCGGCATTGCTGGCGGCGAGTCTGATCGACGCCGAATCGTTTCACATTCCCCCTGCGATCATGTGGAGCTGGAAGGGGGGCGTCGTATGGATCGGCTTACTGGTTCACGCGCTGGTGGATGGCAAAGGGGTGCCCGGTGCACTGAGCGTCGGGCCGCTGGGCGGTGCGGTGGCGGCCGGAGGCGCCGTGGGTTTGATCGTCAGTCTCTTTTTGCTTCGAAGCGGAATCCTGCCGCTCAGCTTTTCGGAGGGGATGCCGATGCTCGAGGTGGAGCGGGCGGCTCTGGAGCTGGACCAGAAAAGCAAGAGCGGAAAGACAAACGGCTCAAATCGCGCAGACGACGCAAATTCCGAGGAGCCGATCCCCCTCGAATACTCTCCTCGGGAGATTCGCGCGGAGATACGAAAGGAGATGTTGTTCCTTCTTCCGCCGCTCGCGTTGGCTTTGGGCTGGGCGCTGATGACCTGGCGGACGCCGGGGTTGCGGCAGGCCTGGGACTGGGCACTCAACGTGCGATGGGTGAGTGGATTGCTCGGCTCAGTTCTGGGCGCGCTCGTGGGGGGCTTCGTCATCTGGCTGACGCGGATTCTCGGCACGATTGTCTTCGGCCGTGAAGCAATGGGGATGGGCGACGTCGATCTGATGGCCGGAATTGGCGCGGTCGTTGGAGGGGGGGCGGCAACGATCGCATTTTTCCTCGCCCCGTTTTTCGGAATTGCCATCGCCCTTTACATGTTTTTCACGCGCAAGCAGCGGGAACTCCCCTATGGGCCTTACTTGAGTTTGGCCACTGCCTTCGTGATGGTATGGTATTGCCCGATAGCGGAATATCTGACGCCGGGATTACTTGGGCTGGCCTTCCTGTTGCGGCAATTGATCTCGGGTCAACCCAATTAGAATCAGACACTTTGGTGATTTCCGGAATGAATCTATGGCGGACCTCTGGCTGAAGATCAAGGTGTGGACGAAGATCACGCTGTTTGGCCTGGTCCTTTTGTACGTTCTCGTTTTCGTGGCGAAAAACAGCCGCACCCCCGTGGAGCTTTGGGTTTGGCCCAATCACAAGCCGCAAACTTCGGTGTTGCTGCTGGCCTTGTATGCCTTTGCCAGCGGCGTCGTGTTGACGATCCTGGTGCGGACCACGCTCAAGACCATTTCACAAATCAATGATTTGAAACATCGATCCCGACACGATCGTCTGGCCCGCGAGGTCGCAGACATGAAGAGCAAGGCGGGCATGTTGCGTGAAAGATCGCCGTCCGGCGAAGCATCTGCGCCAGTCAAGGCTTTTCCGGGGGAGGAGCCTCCGGCGACCGATTGAATTCCTCAGAATCGGCCGGCCTATCGGCGACCACGATCGGTCCAATGACGGCCGCTGACAAAAACACACCGATGATCGCGATGACCGTCGCTCCCGGCCAGTGTTGCTGGCGCAGGGGAAGGACCGGTCGGTCGAGTGCACCCGGGACGGAATCGAATTCCGAGTTCGATTGAAGATCCGCTGGCTCTGCACGAAGGGGCGATGGCAATCCAGCGAAAATGAGCAGTCCGATGCAAAATCGCAGCATGGGTGTGCCTTCAATCCTCAAATTGCGCCCAGCTTCAGGTGGGGTAACGCCTTGGAGACCGTGTCGGGTTGGAGCGAGGGCACGGCCCAGTCGGCGTCCGTCAGCTTATCGAGCGAATAGCTGCCGGCTACGCCCAGCACCTTGAAGCCAACCGTTTTGACGGAACGAATGACCGTCGGGGCATCCTCCACGATCAGGCTTTCCTCCGGTCGAAGCGCTCGGCCGGCTTTCTCGCCGAGCAGTTTGAGGGTGAGCAGATACCCCTGTGGATCCGGCTTACCGACGGTGACATCTTCGGCGGCGACGATGATGGGGAAACAATCGCGCAGGCTGATTCCCTCGAGCATCGCCTCGATTTCCTCGCGAAGGGCGCCGGAACAGATGGCCAGCGGATAATGACGCCACAGGCCGCGGACGAATTCCTCGACGCCGGGCAAGGCGGCAAACTGCTTTTTTCGAATCAGGCTCTGCATCGCCCGTTTCTTGCCGGCCATAAGGGCGAGGAAATCTTTCGGGGGCAGGTCGAGTTGACGTTTGGAGTAGACGTGCCGGATCGCGCCGCGATCGTCGAAGCCGATCAATTCGCCGTAATATTCTTCTTCGGTCAGCTCGATTTTTGCCGACTGGAGTACATTTCGGAATGCCTGGAAATGGAGCGGCTCGCTGTTGACGAGCACGCCATCAAAATCGAAGAGAACCGCCGCGGGCCATTGGGGCATGGCGCAGACAACCTAGCGAGCCTCCGGCGGCGCGGCAACCGCTAAGAAGCTTTTCAGACGATTTGCTTACCACGCCGGGTCCACAGGACCCGGCGTGAGTGGCGTTGTGAAACAACTTTCGCGCAGGAGGGTTTGGTCTCAGGAGGCCGTGCCGGTATGATCCGTCCCGTTCTCGCGAATCCAATTTGATGGCGACCCATGACCCGCAGCTCGACGTTCTTGTTCTGGGAGATCATCCCGCCACGTATCTCGCGGCTGCGCTGATTTCGCTCAATTCCAAGGTCCGCGTCATCCACTCGACGCTTCCGGGAAAGTCGGAAAATAATCGGTTGGTGGTCGTCAATCCCGGGTTGTTTGAGCTGCATACGATTCTCTCGCCACTGCGGCGCAAAATCGAAATGTCGCCGCTTTACGGCGCGCAGTTTCTTTCGGATGATCCAGCGACCCGAAGCGAATTTCGAAGTAAATCGGTGGTTTCCCACGTCTCGACGTACAAGGCCGTCCGGTCGGCGATGGTCAAGCTCGCCTCTGATCACAACGTGGAGATGCTGAACCCGAAAGTGCTGCAGATTCACCGCCTGGATGAGCACGGGGCGGAACTGACGATTGGAAAACATCAGTTTCGCGCTGCGCGCTGTTGCTTGGCGATGAAGTATCCGAAACCCATGCGCGAATGCTTGGCCTGCCGGATGGATGGGGGGCCGACATCGTGCATCGCTATACCTATTTGAAACTTCCGGCTCCCAAATGGGCGGATCTGGGAAACCGGCCGCTGCTTCCGATGTCGCTGAATCTGCGCGATATGTATTGCTGGGGCTGGCTGCTGCCGGGAGATCGCGCGGTGCAGATCGCCGTCGAGCAGCCCATCGAAACGCTCGATCGCGTTAAGCCGGCGGAGCTACTTTCGACGTGGGCTGAAATTCTCCGTCGTCATGGAATTCTGAACCCGAAAGGGGAATTGCCGTCGGAATCGGCTGAATGGATGGATCTTCCGCTGGCCGGCGCGCTGGCGCACGAAGGAGTCGCCAACCGGACGCTTCTGATCGGGCCGGCGGGGGGGTTTTATTCGGCCTGCTCGGAGGACATTTATCCCAACTGCTGGTCGGCCGTCTTTGCGGCCGATGCGGTCAAGAAAGCGCTCCGGGAAACGCATCTTCAGGATGCCCTTCAGCCGTACCGTCATAAGTGGCGAACCACCCTGGGAGAGTACCTTCGCGGACCGCAACAGAATCTCCGCTTTCTTCTGCCCATGGTTTATCGAAACGCAAAAATGACGACTCGCCTGGCTGAGTCGATTTTGCAGGGAAAGAGTGTTGTGCGGCAATAGCTGCGTCTGATAATGCATAGTGTCTGATAATACCCAAACAAGAATGGCTCCCGGTTATTCCGTCTGGTTAATTTGGTGAAGCCTGGTAAAATGGATGGAATTTGCGGCGCAATTATCGGACGCAAATCCGGCAGAAAATTGTATCAGCATGTGCACTTTTCACTTTAAGCCATTGAAATTAAATGACTTGAGAATTTTATTGCGCGGGTCTTCAGGCATGAAGTCCGCGCGAAAATCGCGCCGATACCGAGAATGTTGACGTCGCCAGACATGTCAACGGCACGGCGATGGAGTCGCCGGCAAACGACACACGCCGGGTGCGTACCCGGCATTTCCGTGGGAGTTGGTAATGAATCCGGTGAACAATATCGGGCAGAGCGCCGCCGTCCAGAAGATCACGACGAGCCCCATCCAGAAGTCCGTTTCGACCGAAGCCCCCAAGCAGATTCCCGCGAGCGACCGCCTCGAGTTGTCGGGCGCGAGCCACTTGCTCAAGAGTCTTCAGACCAACGATATTCGCGCCGACAAGGTTGCGTCCATCAAGGCACAGATCGAATCCGGTTCGTATGAGGATGATCATAAGCTCGATGTCGCTACCGATCGGTTGCTGGATGATCTGCTGAAGTAAATCCTCGCTTTGGATGTATCGCAGATTCCCTGAGTGCATCGAAATCAAATCGGGCGTTTTCGTGCCTTCTGGCGAACCGTCTGGATTGCGACGTTTCAGCCGCGTCGAATTGCATCGGATGTCGCTCGCCCGGTGAGTCTGTCCGACTGCGCGCCGCTTTCGCCGGGTCGTGGTGCTGCTGGCTTACTGTTGCTGGAGAGTCTGGCGGTCGAGCGGCGATTTGGAATACGGCGTGTAAGATTCCACTGAAATGATCGGCGGCGAACGGATCGCTCCGAAGCCACAACACCGCGGTTTGAAAATCGGGGGCGGCGGTTACACCGGCGAGAAACTGATCGCGTTTCGCGCCGCGCAGCCCATCGAGCCGGAGCATAGGTTCCGCCGACGGTGTCAGGGTCTGCGGGCACCGGGTGACCCAGGGGTGGCGATCCAATCGGCGGCCTCGATTGTTCCCATCGCTTCGGCCTCCCACGCCTTACGGCTGCCATCCCGTTGGCTGCGGTCATCCAGCAGTTCGTCGATCAACGCGCGCACTTGTACAGGGGCCGCAAGAATTCCGTTCGATTCCGTGCCTGCGCCGGGATTTGCCACGCGAAGGCGAGGCGCAAGTTCGGTCGCCGCCTGGCTTGCCTGCGCAGCCACGCCGAGGGCCACAAGATGGGAAATCAGAAGGAGGGGCCTTTCATCGAGCGCCCGATTTTCACGCAATAGATCGCGTACCCGTTCAATCGCTTCGCTGTCATCTCCCGCACCTTGAGCTGCCTGTGCCGCGTAGGCGAGAAACCGGGCCACATTTCGAGCCGGCTGGAGGTAAGTGAGTCGAGTCAACAAGGCAGGACGTACGAACCTTACCCCCCAATCCACCTGATCTTGTCCGCGCGCGCTGCGCGCGCGTGCGCTTCTGCAACAAACGCGTCAATGCGTCGCTGTGTTTCGAATCCCCACCACCAGCGCAGGCCGGTCAACGCGATGATCGCGCTCACCGTGAACATGATTCCTCTCTTGAGCCAGAGGAATCGTGGCGGATTGGCGACGGCGGTTTCAGGCATGATCTTTTTTCGTTCGTAGTGCGGCCTTCAGGCCGTATCTTCGCCCGAAGAAGATACGGGCTAAAGCCCGCACTACGAACCCCTACGTGTGATAGTCGGCGTTGATCGTGACGTATTCCTTGGATAAATCGCATGTCCAGCAGGTTGCCTCGCCGGCGCCAGCGCGGCAGGTGAGTTCCGCCACCACGTCGGGCACTTTCAACTCCGCGCTCAATTTCTCTGCGTCAAATGCGACCGGCTGCCCGTTTCGAAACACCGTCGTTCCCTGAAGTTTCAGGGTGGCGCGATCCGGATCGAACGGAACACCGGCCATTCCCGCCGCCGAGACGATCCGGCCCCAGTTGGGGTCGTTGCCGTGCATCGCACATTTGACGAGAGGGGAGTTGGCGATCGCGTGCGCGATCTTTTGCGCCGCCGCATCGGATGCCGCGGATTTGATGACGATCTTAACGACCTTGGTTGCGCCCTCCCCATCGGCGGCGATCTGATAAGCCAGAGATTGGCAGACTTCCGCGAGCGCCGCGGCAAAGGTCGATGCCGAGGCTTTGGAATCGATCGTTATCCCTGATGCGCCCGATGCCATGACCACCGCTGTGTCGTTGGTGCTCATGTGATCATCGACCGTGACTGCATTGAAGCTGCCGCTCGCCGCTTGGCCGGTCAGACGGCGCAACAGCGACGGAGCGATCGACGCATCGGTCGTCAGATAAGCGAGCATTGTTGCATGCTTGCCGGGCAGAACCATCCGCGGCCCGATCATTCCGCTCCCCTTGCAGACACCGGCGATGCGAATTGATTTACGGCCGACTCGAATTTGGACGGCGGCGGATTTCCGCTTCAAATCCGTGGTCAGAATCGCGTCGGCAAAATCCAGCGCGTGTTGTTCGCTGTCTCCGAGGGCAGCACCGGCATCGCGGATGCCGCGCTCGATTTTGTCCATCGGTAAATGGTGTCCGATGATTCCCGTCGAGGACGGAAGAATTTCTTCGGGGGCGCAACCGATCGCAGCGGCCGCCAGATCGCACATTTTTCTCGCATCGCGCATGCCGTGCGTGCCGTGCACGCGTTGGCGCAGCCGGAATTGACGACGACCGCCCGCAGGCGTCCGTTCGATACGTGGTCCCGTCCGATCACAACGGGGGCTGCCACGACCGTATTTGTCGTGAAAACGGCGGCGGCCGTCGAAAGCGTGTCGCATACGAGCAATCCCACGTCTGGGTTGCCGGAAACCTTAATTCCGGCTCGAACGGAAGACGCGCGGAAGCCGAGAGGAGAGAGAAGATGCATGTGGAAAATCCCAAATTACGAATCACAAATCCCAAATAATTTTCAAATCACAAGGTCTAAATTCCAAACAGGAGGAAGGCCGCCCAATCGGTTTTCTGCGACACGATCCTCCTTTCCCGTTTGGGATTTTCCCCTTTGGCTTTTGGAATTTTTTTGGGATTTGGAATTTGGATCTTGGAATTTGCGAGCGCAGCGCAGCCTATCCTTCCGCGGATCGATTCAGCGGCCACGAAGGATCAATCAGAGACGGCAACGGCTCGTTCTGTCCGCGGATATCACCGTCGATAAACTGCTGCCAGCGGTTGAGAATGTCCGGGTGATCGCGCAGGAACGATTGCCAGGCCGCGCGGTAAGAGCGAAGGTAAAAAGTCTTATCGCCGTTCTCTGCGACCTCGCGCTGGAGGTCCTGATTCTGGGCTTGCGCGGCGGCGAGTTGTTTGCTGAGCTCCTCGACCCTGGCTTTGATCGTTTCGTTTTCCTTGGCGAGCTCGTTCTTTCGGTCCTGTGCGCTCTTGAGTTGCACCAGGGCGTCTTCGTACATTTTCTTCAACTGATCGGGGGCAGGGGTGTCCGCCGCGGCCACGAATGACCCGAACGACAGCGACAGAATAAGCCCCCATTGGCAGGCACGCATGGTCCAATCCTTTCAACGCTTTGCTCTCCGCCGATGGTTACGGGCGGGAGTGTGGGTGTTATTCTAAGAGCGACGAACCCGCCATACAATGTGGCAAGTTTCAGACGACAATACGAATGATTACGTTCCCCTGTCGCTGCGGCCACGTCTTTCAACTCGATAAGAGTGAAGCGGGTGGCCTCATCCAATGCCCCGCCTGCGGGCTTCTTAACGATGTTCCCTCGCTCGGCGACCTTCCCAACCTGTTGCCGGACGGAACCTATTCAATGGGCGAGGCGCCAGTTCCCCCGTCGTCCGGCCCGAGCCGGGTGGCGGAATTGGGGTATGTCTTCACCCGCAGCACAACCGACGCGCAGGGAAACGACATCGATCTTCGCAATACGCCGGAACAAATCGCAATGGCCGGCACCAGCGGAGGGCCGGCCCCGACCGGTCTTGCGGCAGTTGGAACTCGCCCGCGTTACGATCCGGAAACCGGCGAGCTGATTCGCCCGATTGAGATCAAGCCAGACCCGAACGATCGCGTCGATCCGGCGACCATCCCGCTCGCCCATTCAAATATCGACTATGCCAGCGTAACCGAGTCGCGGTTCCAGCCGGTGCGGGTGGACCCTGCTTCGCCTGCTCATGCCGATCAACGTGTTGACAATGTTCTTCATTTTCGCGATGCACGCGTTTGTTCAGCTCGTGGTCGGCTTCTTTTTCGGGGCGGGGATCGCCCTCATCAGCCCGGTTTTGATCATCCTCCAGTTCCTGATCGTCGCGCACTACGGCAACGTGATCTCGGAAACCGGCCCCGATGGAAACGACGAACTGCCTCGCTTTCTGCGCGACCTGCGATTTGGCGACGACATCTGGTCCCCGATGATCGCGATGCTCGGCGGATTCATCCTCTGCTATGCCCCGGCCCTTTTCTGCCTGGTTGCGCTGAGTGCCGGGCCATCCTGGTTCACCGTGCTGGCGATCTCGGTGGCGTTCGTCACGCTGCTGGTGGTGAGCTTCCGGCTCATGGTCTCCATCATGCCACTCGAGCTCACCGATATTCGCTGGGTGGAAGATATCTTCCTGCCCACTGGCGCTGTAATAGCTTCCGTTGCGCTCACGATTGGTCCGGCGGCGCTCTGCTGCATGTTGGATGCGTCGCCGGCCAGCCTGATTGCAACCGGCGGCACGTTTGCGCTGGCTGGCACCTTCGCGTTCCCCGCGGTTATTTTGACTCTTGCGACCAGTGGATCGAGTGTGAATCTTCGCCCCGATCGCGTACTGGAGTCTATTAGAATCTGCGGCCGGCGGTATTGGGCGCCAATACTGGCTTGGGCCATTGCCGTCCCTGCTTATGTCGGCGGCCTCTTCGGCACATCGAGCGTCATCGTTGACTGGGTGGCCGGTACGCTCAAGACCAAGACCTGGCTGACGATGACGGCCATGACGATGCCGCTCCTGATGGTCGGAATTTATTTCATGCACTTATTCTGTTGGGAAATCGGACTGCTCTACCGCCGGCATCACGAGGAATTTCCCTGGCTCTTTCAACGGCATGCCAGACGAGAGCCCGCCTTTATACGCCCCATTCCGATGCGGCGGGGGGCGGCTGCTTCGAGTTCGCCGAATTCGGGACCGAATCCGCAGACACCGACGGCGCCCTGAGTATTCTTTCGGCGAACTCAGGAGTAACATTCGAGCGCGCTGCTGTATCGGGTTTGAACGACAGAATCGGCGGCAGAGTTTCTTCCACCCTCTCCCAGTACTCCCCAGTACTCTGGGAGAGGGCTGGGGTGAGGTTCATCCGTGTCGCGCGTTGAAGACCCTCACCCCGCTCTCCCGGAGGTATCGGGAGAGGGGGAAACCTTTTGGACCGCCGAATCTGTCACGCACCCCGGGCGCGCTGACGTATCGGTCATGACTTGTTGCAAGGGTGAATCGAAAACGAGTATTGAGGCGCATTATGGCCGTCGATTCAGGGAAGTCCGGTCCGGTGCCGGGGACCAGCGAAAATCCAACCGCCGCTCATCACGATCCGGTACAGCTGCCAACGGCAACTGCGGGCATCCATCCCCATCCGGCATCGAGCCATCGTAAGATTCTGTTCATTGCCGGAGCCATCGTTTTGCTCGTCGTCATTCTAATCTTTGGCGTGCCATTCGTTTCGAGTGTACTGAACACCGTTTCGACCGACGACGCGTACGTCAATGGACACTTCACGTTCGTCGCGCCGCGGGTCAGTGGCCAGGTCACGCGCGTGCTGGTCGATGACAATAACCGAGTGCGGAAAGGTGATCTGCTCGTACAACTTGATAAAGAGCCTTACCAGGTTCAGGTGGACATCCAGAATGCAGCCGTGAAAGCTGCGGAGGCCGGCGTAGCCAGCGCGGAAGCGACTGTCCGCGGATTGGAGGGGGAGGCTCGAAGCCTTCGATGGAAACTCCAGCACGCCATGGAGGAGGTTAACGATCAGATCGCCTTGCTGCGGACCAACGTCGCTGCGCTCGATTCGGCCAAGGCGGTGCAGACCCGCGCCCAGAACGATTACGATCGAGCCAAATCGCTTGTCGCCAGCGGCGCGGTTGCCAAGGAAGAACTCGATCGGCGCGGCAGGTGCTGGCTGTCGCCGATGCCCAGGTCAAGCAGGCGCTTGAAGGGGTCTATCAGGTTCGCGTAACGCTGGGATTGCCGGCGCAACCAAAGAGTGGGGACCTGACCGAGGTTCCGTCGGACCTCGATCAAACTTTTTCGACCGTCCGTGAGGCCCAGGGCGCATTGCTCTCAACGGCCGCGCAAATCGGCGTCATTTATTCGCTGGACAGCAGCCCGAAACAAATGCTGGAAGATTTCCTGAAGCGCGATCCCGAAGGAAATATCGATCGCATTTACGCGGGCCTTCTGAAAAATGCGCCCCAGGTCCAGCAGGCCCAGGCCAAGCTTGCCCAGGCGCAACGCGATCTGGCACAGGCGGAATTGAATCTCCGCTATACGGATGTAATTGCCGACATCGACGGCGTGATCACCCGGCGGAACGTCAATCCCGGCAATAACGTTGTGGCCGGACAGAGCATCATGGCCATTCGCTCCCTGACCGACATCTGGATCGACGCCAATTTCAAGGAAACGCAACTCGCTCAGCTTCGCATCGGTCAGCCGGTTGATCTGGATGTCGATATGTACGGAAGCCACCACATTTTCAAAGGACGCATTACCGGATTTACCTTTGGGACCGGTTCGACCCTGGCTCTCCTGCCCGCCGAAAACGCGACGGGAAATTTCGTGAAAGTCGTTCAGCGTTTGCCGGTCCGCATCGAACTGACCGCGCCAAATCCCGAAGACACTCCGCTCTTTGCCGGTTTGTCGGTCGAGCCCCACGTCTACATTCATGAGCAGGCGACCGGTCCGGATGCCGGAAAATTGCTTCAGCCGTATCTCCCGGCGTCAGAGCTTGCGCCGTTGCCCGCAACGATGCCGTCGACTGGCCCAGCCGCGCAATAAAATCCATCGATGCGAGTCGCTCCTGCGCCGGGTCCTGTGGAGATCGGATCCGGGTCCACAGGACCCGGCGTGAAGCGCGTTGCCTACAATCCCGAGAAACATTTTATTCTGAGACCGGGAGGTCACCATGCCCAATACACTGCAAGAGCTCGCTTTTCCCACACTCGATGAAGCAAATATGCGAACCATCGCCAAGGTCGCACATCCAAAGACCTTCCGTGACGGCGACAAGCTTTTCCAGGCCGGCGACCGCGATTTCAAGTTTTACGTAATCCGGAGCGGCAAAGTGGAAATCGTCGACAGCACCGGCGACGCTCCCCAGATCGTCGCGACTCACGGCCCCGGGGCATTTACCGGCGATATCTCGCACCTGACCGGAAATCCGGCCATCGTCAGTGCCGTTTGTCGCGGCGGATGCGAAGCTTATGCAATTTGCGAAGACGATCTTCAGCGAATCCTTCAGGATGATCCGCATCTCAGCGACATCATCCTTCAGGGATTCATCGCGCGCCGGCAATTGCTCGAGTCTTCTCCCGGTTTTGTCGGATTGCGGGTGATCGGGTCGAAATACAGCGCCGACACCTTTCGCATCCGCGATTTTCTTGCCCGCAATCATGTGCCCAATACCTATCTCGAACTGGATGGGAATCCCGGCGTCGAGACGATGCTGAAACGATTCAAACTCACGCAGGATCAGACGCCGGTCGTGGCCTGCGCGGAGAAGCTTGTCCTTCGAAATCCGACGAACCGGCAGCTCGCCGACGCCCTGGGCATCCGTCGGCCGCTGGAGCAGAAGGTCTACGACCTGGCCATCATCGGCGCCGGCCCGGCCGGTCTGGCCGCGTCGGTGTATGCCGCCTCCGAGGGACTTTCCGTCCTGATGCTGGAGCGCGATGCTCCCGGCGGTCAGGCCGGGTCGAGCATGCGCATCGAAAATTATCTTGGCTTTCCCCTCGGCATTACCGGCGGGGAGTTCATCGAGCGGGCTGTCCTGCAGGCGCAAAAATTTGGCGCTGCCATCTCGACCACGTCGCAGGCGACAAAGATCGACGAGACGCCCGGTTACATCACTATTCACCTCGAAGGCGAACAGGTCACTGCGCGTTGCCTGCTGATCGCCAGCGGCGCGGAGTACCGCCGGTTGCAAGCCGAGGGACGGGAAAAATTCGACGGTCGCGGCGTCTTTTATGCCGCCACCGCGGTTGAAGCCAACTTCTGCAAAGGCTCCGACGTCATCCTTGTCGGCGGCGGCAATTCCGCGGGCCAGGCGTCAGTTTATCTTTCCAGCAAGGCGCGACGTGTCTACCACCTCATCCGCGGCGGGGATCTCTACAAGGGAATGTCGAGTTATCTGGTCCACCGTATCGAATCCATCGAGAACATCGAGGTCCTGAAGAATACGGAGGTGGTTCGGATGGAAGGAAATCCGAATCTGGAGCGGGCGGTGTTGCAAAACAACCTGACCGGCGCGACCCGCACGGTCGAAACGCCAGCCGTCTTCACCTTCATCGGCGCTTCGCCGCGAACACAGTGGATTTCCGACGTAATCAAATGTGATCCCAAAGGATTCATCAAGACCGGCCCTGCCGTGACCGCAAATGGCAGCTGGCCGCTCAAACGCGCCCCATTTTTCCTGGAAACCTGCCGTCCCGGAGTCTTCGCTGCCGGCGACGTGAGGCTCAATTCCACCAAACGCGTCGCCTCCGCGGCGGGGGAGGGGGCGATGGCCGTCAAGTTCGTCCACGAATATCTCGCGACGCTCTGAGGGGAGCCGGGGGCAATGGCGCGGGACAAAAAAGAAACGCGCCGCGCGGAGGCTCCGCGTCGGCGCGTGAATCAATTGGACTTCATTAATCCATGCGGCTCATCGCGTCGGCGACGCGATGACCAACTGCGCCTGCCCGTAATTCTGGTAGACGCTCACTGCACCCGGTTGATTCGATCGGTCGCGGTCGCCGGTCAGCGCGTAGGGTTGTGATTGTTCCACGGGGGGAACGATTGGGATGGCATAAGAGCCTCCCTGGCCGACCATGACCGTCTGAGTCCCCGCGGAGGAGTTGTAGAGCGCGGGATCATGCTCCGATGCGCCAGTGGTGGCACATCCGAGCAACAAGACTACCGCGGCTGAGCCGAGAGTGGCAGCCGTCGTTCGCAGCAAATTCGAGAACATCTCATTTCCTTTCCCGGATCCAAGTCCGGCGTTGTCCTTCCCCCATTTGAATTGTCGTTCGCACTCGTCTTCTCAATTCCGACTGCCGACCGCCGCCGCGATCAGTTGAAGTCCGGAGAGAGTGTTGCAAATGTCGAGTGCGGTACGCCTGAAACAGTATAGGCAGAACGGCGCGCCGCGGACAGAGAAATTTAACTGATCGTAGCGACGCGACTTGCGCGCATCGCCGTGGTTGGCACGTCTGTTGTTCTTACGCGATTCGGCTCTCGCGAGCAGCGGGCTTGAACCCCCCGTCGCCCCTCGCCGGGCAGGAGCCGCCAACCTCGCTCAAACGCGGGCAATTGAGGACTTTGATCCTCTCGGCAATAGGGCCGCCTGCAAGCACACGGGAAAGGGCATCATGTCGGCTATTGGTACGGTTAGAGCTGCGGCCTTGGCTGCGGTCGTTGGTATATCGGGCTTCGCGGGCATCGCGATGGGAGCTCCGACGAATGGATTTGTCGATCCCCAGGCCTTGTCGCTCATGCCGGGTTCAGGAGCCTCGGCACAACTCGACAGGGATATCGCTGTGACCAGCGGAGCGGATCTCCCCTCCGAGGGTTCGGAATCCAATCCGCTGATGATGGATGCAGCGGCGGCGGAAGCGCCCAATATTCACGGGTTCATCGAAGTGCCGTTCAAGATCGCGTACGTCACGCCGCGCGGTCTCGTCGTCGAATACAAAAAGGGATTGATCATGGAGCCGGTCGCCGGCATGGTCTTTCCGATCGGTGATTTTGGCCCGGTGGAAAAGGTGACCTTCGTCACCGGCATTTGGAACAACATCGACACGGCCCAAGGCGATCATTTCGTCGGCGCCTGGAACGAATTGGACTATTTCGCCAGCTTGTCCGGAAATGTCGGGAAATTCTCCGGGACCTTTACGTACAGTCCCTGGTATTCCCCACCCCACAATTTCCAGATCGAACACACGGCCGACTTCAAGCTGAGCTATGACGACACGGGTGTCATCAGCAAGGACTTTGCGCTTCACCCGTACTTCGACTTCTTCTGGTCGATCGCGGGTGACTCGACGGTCATTCTCGGTCAGCGCGGCAGCACCTACTACGGTGAATTGGGCATCGCTCCGTCCTACACGTTGAAGGCGATCGAGGGTTATCCGATCACCTTCACATTTCCGACCTACTTCTCTTATGGCCCATCCAGATTCTGGAAGGCCGGCGCGACTGGCGGAAGCTTTGGTGTGACCTCAACGGCAATTAACCTCTCCGTCCCGCTCAACTTTATTCCGCCGCGCTATGGATTCTGGCATGCTGATGCCGGCGTCCAGTACTTCTACCTCCTCAACGGAACGCTGCTCGACGCGGGCACGCTCGCCAGCGGCAATACCAGCCGCAACGTGATCAACGCGTCGGTTGGGTTCGGCGTCAACTTCTGACCTGTGGATGGCGAGCCGGCAACTGGCTCGGGCTTTCGAGATTTGGGGAGTGGGAGGGTAAGCGCGCGACACGCCACATGTCCGCGCTTCCCTCCCTTTTATCGAAACCAACTGAATCTTTCTGTGATTGGCGAGGGAATTCGTCGTGGCTTTTGAAAAAGGAATCTGCAAATGCCCGAATTGAAAAATGCACGAAATGGATTGCGAAAGAGTGGATGGTTTGCCAGTGGTTTGGCGACCGTCCTCGCCGGCGTTCTGGTGGCCGGCTGCAGCAAGGAAGACACAAAACCTGCTGCGGCCTCGGCTGGCGGCGGCGCGAGTGCTTCTACAGACAAGCCAATTACGGTCGGCTTCCTCTACGTCGGGACGAAGGACGATTACGGCTATAACCAGGCCCATGCAGACGGCGCGGCCGCGGTCGCAAAACTTCCCGGCGTTACCGTAAAGGAAGCGGAAAAAGTTCCAGAGACCAAGCAGGGATGCGAACAGGTCATGGAGACCATGATCAATCAGAGCGATGCTTCGCTCATCTTCGCGACTTCGTTTGGCTACTTCAATCCGTTCGTAAAAGAAGTTGCTCCGAAATATCCGAAGGTGACATTCCTGCACGCTGGCGGGCAGCTAAAGGATGGAGATCCGCCAAATATCGGAACGTACTTCGCCTATATCGACGAGCTCGAGTACCTGTGCGGCATGGCCGCGGGCTCGGCTACGAAGTCGGGCAAGCTCGGCTATGTAGCCGCCAAACCGATTTCACCAGTACTTCGAGACATCAATGCCTTCGAGCTCGGCGCGAAATCGATCAATCCAAAATGCACGCTGACAGTGACCTTCACCGGCGACTGGTTTCTGCCCAATGAAGAAGCCAATGCCGTCACGGCGATGGCCGATCAGGGCATTGACGTTGTTTCGGGCCATGTCGACAGTCCCAAGGTTCTGATCCAGACGGCTGAAAAACGTGGAATCAAGTGTTGCGGTTACCACTACAACGGTTCGACCCTCGCGCCCAAAGGTTACCTCACCGGGGCGGAGTGGGACTGGGCTCCGATGTACGTGAAATTTGTCAATGACTTCAAGGCCGGCAAGCCCATGCCGCACAATTACATGGGCAGTCTGAAGGACGGTTCCGTGAAGATGTCGCCGTTCAGCGCGGATGTTCCGAAAGACGTCCAGGACAAAATCGAAGCGATCAAGGCGGATATGATCGCCGGCAAATTTCAGATGTTCAAAGGTCCTTTGAAGGATAACAAGGGGAACGAAGTCTTTGCCGATGGCAAAGGCGTCGACGATCAGGATCCTTCCCTCTGGGGCATGAACTATCTCGTTGAAGGCGTCATCGGCAGCACCGGCGGCTAATTCCGCCGACGCTGCGGGCTTTCCCGCGCACCGTCGGGAAAGAGCTCTCATCCTGTCCCGGCGTTCGGCCCGCACCTGCGCGAGTCGAACGCCGGGGGCGGTTTGCCCAATCGCAAGCCTGGCGATGCGACGTAATGCATTGAGGTTCGCATGACGCTCCCCATGCCCACTGAATCACGCCCAACCCTCGTTTTCCGGGCCAAGCGTTTTATTCCTTCATCGTTCGTCGATGCGATGATCATTACCGTCGTGGCGATGGTTATCTCGCTGATATTGTTTGGCTTGTTCATTGTCGTCAGCAAAGGGATCAATCCGATCGAGATGTATCGGATCATGTATAAGGGCGCGTTTGGAACCCCCTACGCCTGGCGCAATTCTCTGATTCACGCAGCTCCACTCCTGCTCACTTCGCTCTGCGTCGCCCTGCCGGCTCGCGTCGGGATGATGATCATCGGTGGAGAAGGGTGCGTATTGCTCGGTGGTTTGGCGGCGGCGGTGATCGGGCACGCCTTGCCGACCGCTCCGCCGCTCATCGTACAGATCGCAATGATCGCCGGCGGCATGACGATCGGGGGGCTATGGATTGCGGCCGTTGGAGCGCTGCGGCAATATCGCGGGGTGAATGAAACCATCAGCAGCCTGCTGATGAATTATATCGCTCTGGCGGTTCTCAATCATTGCGTCGAAGGTCCGATGCACGATCCAACTGTGCTCGATCATCCCTCGTCGTTCGCGGTCAGCGCCGCGGCTATGCTCGGCAATATCCCCGGTACCGAGATACACCTCGGATTGCTCTTTGGAATTCTCGCCTGTCTTTTCTGCTGGATCCTGATGGACCACACGACCTTCGGCTTTGCGACGCGCATCGTCGGAGGCAACATCCGCGCTGCCAAGGTCGCCGGGCTGTCGGTCGCGAAATTCTCTCTCATTGCCTGTTTTCTGGGAGGGGCATTCGCGGCGTTGACCGGAGTGGTCGAGGTCGCGGCGATCAACGGGCGGGCCAATGACAGCCTTGCTGCCGGATACGGGTATGCCGGGATTCTCGTGGCTTTCGTTGCCAGACAAAATCCGCTGGCGCTGATCCCGGTGGCGATTTTGATCGGCGGTGTCACTGCCAGCGGAGACCTGCTCCAGATGCAACTCGGGCTCAGCAGCGCCAGCGTGCAGGTTTTTCAGGGAACTCTCTTCCTCGTGATCCTCGGATTAGACACCTGGGCGGGTCGGCTTGGCGAGTTACGCAGCGCGTGGTTTTCCCGCTTAATCGCTCGAATCATCTACGCCCCGCTTCGAAAACCGGTTTCCAAGGGAGTTGCACATGCCAGCGCCGATGTCTGATTCAGCAAGCGGCCTGGGGCTCTGGGGCGTGCCGCTGGGCATCTTCGCCGGTGCAATACGCAACAGCACCCCGTTTCTCTTCGTCAGTCTCGGCGAAACACTTACTGAGCGCGCCGGTCGAATCAACCTGGGGCAGGAAGGAACCCTCGTCATGGGAGCGATGGCGGGGTTCGGCGTTTCGTATTTAACCGCGCAATATTTTCCTTCCGCGGGAAACTGGCTGGGACCGTGGCTTGGCGTGATCGGCGCGGGATTGGCCGGGGCCGTGCTGGGCATCCTGCATGCCTGGCTCTGTTCGCAACCACGCGTCAACGATATTGCCGTAGGCATCGGCATCATGTTGTTTGGAACGGGGCTGGCATTTTATCTCGGCAAACCGCTGGTTACGCCGCAGGCGCCCAGTTGCCCGCCATCAATCTTGGTTTCTGGAGCCATTCTGAGCCGATCCGTAACGCGCTCACGATTAATTGGCTATTCTTCGTCGGCGTGGCGCTGGCTCCGTTGATGTACTGGTGGCTTTACAACACCCGCTGGGGATTGATCCTCCGAACCGCTGGCGAGAGCGTGGACGCGGCCCGAGCCATGGGATATTCCGTGAACGGCGTTCGAATGTATGCGACCGCCGCCGGTGCTTTCCTCGCTGGTATCGGAGGGTCGTTTCTTTCCCTCTACTATCCCGGCGTCTGGAATGAAGGACTCAATAGTGGACAGGGGCTGATGGCAGTAGCGCTTGTGATTTTCGCTCGATGGAACCCCATCACGTGTCTATTCGCCGCGTTGCTCTTCGGCGGAGCCAAGGCGCTCGGGCCAGCGCTTCAGGCGGCCAAAATCAGTAAAGGACATTATCTGTTTGACGCCGCCCCGTATTTCCTCACGCTGCTGATCATGATCATCACGTGCTCGGGCTCAAAAAATCTGGCGGGAGCGCCCGAAGAACTGGGCCGGGCGACGGCGTGAGCGCCGGAGTCAACAAAGGCCTGGGGGATCTGAATGATTTGTCCCAATCGATGAGCGAAAAGTTCGTCCAATCCGAATCGTATCCGTGGCCGTTTGACGGGGATCTGCGCCCGGAGAACACCGCGCTGCTCGTGATCGACATGCAGCACGACTTCTGTTCGCCGGGCGGATTCATCGACCGGCTGGGGTTGCCCTACGCGGGAACGCGAGCGGTGATCGCGCCGATTGCGCGCGTGCTCGATGGGATGCGCCGTGCCGGTTATCACGTCATCCACACGCGCGAGGGTCACCGCCGCGACGGAGCGGATGTGCCGCCGAACAAGGCTTGGCGCGTTGCGCGCCGCGGCGTGAATATCGCCGAAAACCCGGGCCCCTGCGGCATGGCCCTCACGCGCGGGGAAAAGACCTGGGAGATCGTTCCGGAGCTTACGCCGCTTGCCGGCGAGCCGGTGATCGATAAGCCGGGCAAAGGGGCGTTCTATGCCACGGATCTCGATTTGATTCTTCGGCAGCGGGGAATCCGCAATCTCGCGCTGACCGGAGTGACGACGGACGTGTGCGTTCATTCGACACTTCGCGAAGCCAACGATCGTGGGTACGAATGCCTGCTGCTGGAAGATTGTTGTGCGGCGATCAATCCCAAGAGCCATGAAATGTCCGTCTGGCAGGTGAAGATCGGCGCCATCTTTGGCTGCGTGGCGCGTTCAACCCAATTGCTGGAGACAATCGCTTGAATCGGAGGTTTCATGGCTGATTCACGCCACATCACCTCGCGTCCCTACGCGTGGCCCTGGAATGGTGACCTCGCCCCTGAAAATACGGCGCTGATCATCATCGACATGCAGACGGATTTCTGCGGGAAGGGGGGATACGTCGAGCTGATGGGATACGACATTTCCCTCACACGCAGTTGCATCGAGCCGATCTGCAAAGTTCTCGATGCGGCCCGCACCGCCGGGATGCACGTGCTGCATACCCGTGAAGGACATCGCCCGGACTTGGCCGACCTCCCCGACAACAAACGCTGGCGCTCCCGCCAGGTCGGCGCGGGAATCGGCGATCCCGGGCCCTGCGGAAGAGTTCTGGTCCGCGGCGAAAAAGGCTGGGAAATCATTCCCGAATTGGCTCCGCTGCCCGGCGAGTCAATCATCGATAAGCCCGGCAAAGGCTCATTTTGCGCGACTGATCTCGACTTGATCCTGCGCAGCCGCGGGATCGCGAACATCGCCCTCACCGGAATCACCACTGACGTATGCGTGCATACCACAATGCGCGAAGCCAATGATCGCGGTTATGAATGTGTGCTGCTGGAGGATTGTTGTGCCGCGACCGATCCCGGCAATCACCAGGCGGCGGTGAAGATGGTTACGATGCAGAACGGCGTGTTCGGCGCGGTTTCCGATTCCAACAGTTTTATCGCGGGGATCAAATGATTATGCCAAATGACGTCGCGCCTCCGGTTGCTCCTATTGCTACGGCGCCGGGCTTGTCTGCCCTCCACATCAGCAAACATTTTGGCGCCCTCAAGGCGCTGGACGACGTGTCGATGATCGTGCGCCCCGGGACAATGCACGCGCTGCTCGGTGGAAACGGGGCCGGAAAGAGTACGCTCGTCAAATGCATCATGGGCTATTACCACGCCGACGCCGGGCAGATTTTTCTCGGCGACAAGGAAGTGAAGATCGACAATCCGCGCGACGCGTTGTCGAAAGGGATCGGCATGGTCTACCAGCATTTCACGCTGGTTCCCCAGATGAGCGTTGCCGAAAATCTGGTCCTCTCCCGCGGCCACGTGCCCGCCATCATCGACTGGAAGAAGGAATACGCCGACTTGCGTGCGTTCATGCGCACGACGCCGTTTTTCATTCCCATCGGTGCGAAGGTTTCGAGCCTTGCCGCGGGACAAAAACAGAAGCTGGAAATCTGCAAGCAGCTTTATTTGAAAAACAAAGTCCTTTTTCTCGACGAGCCGACCAGCGTGCTGACGCCGGCTGAGGCCGATGAACTGCTGACGATGCTCAAGGAGCGAACCGTCTCAGGGGACCTGACGGTCCTGATGATCACGCATAAATTTCGCGAAGTCATGAAGTTTGCCGACGAAGTGACCGTGCTGCGGACCGGCCGTTTCGCCGGCAAGGGATTGGTCAAGGACCTCACGCCGGTGGACATGTCGGCGATGATGATCGGATCGGAGACGACGCGCACCGCGGCACGCGGGGGCAATCCGCGCGGCGATGTCCTGCTTGAAATCGAGAAAGTTGCCGCCCTCGACGACATCGGGCTGCCGGCACTGACCGACCTGAACCTGAAAGTGCATGCCGGCGAGATCGTCGGAATCGCCGGCGTTTCCGGCAACGGACAGAGCAAGCTGGTGGAAGTGCTGGCCGGTCAGCGGCGATTAGCCGGCGGCAGAGTCCTGATCCACAACGAGGAATTCGGCGCCATGCGCGGCGAGATCCGGCGTCACAAGGTTAATTGTCTGCCCGAAGAACCGCTCAAGAACACCTGCGTCGGAGGGATGAGCGTTGCCCAGAACATGGTGCTGCGGAATTTTGATGCCCACCCCCATTCGCTGTTCGGATTTTTTCTGAACAAGCCGTCAATCCGGCGGGCGGCCCAGGCGCTGATTCATTCCTATCGAGTGAAGACCCCGTCGCCGGAGGAGCCGATTCGCAATCTTTCCGGTGGAAACGTGCAGCGTGCCGTTCTGGCGCGCGAGCTGTCCGGTGGCGTCGAGGTCCTGATCGCCGCCAATCCCTGCTTCGGGCTGGACTTTGCGGCGGCCGCGGAAATCCGTGCGCAGATCATCGAGGCCCGCAACCGCGGAGCGGCGGTGCTTCTGGTCAGCGAAGACCTGGACGAGGTCTTCGAATTGTCCGATCGGATCGTGGTGATGTTCCACGGCCAATTTGTCTACGAGACTCCGGCCGCCGAAGCCGATATTTCCATTATTGGCCGTCACATGGCCGGCCACGGACACGGCGGCGAAGAAGCCAAGGAAACCGGCCGCGATGTGGCGTGAGAGGTTCGTTTTGCGTAGTTCGATGTTCGGTTTGGTCTTGTGAACACGGTAAAAGCGAACATCGAACATCCGACATCGAACATCCAACATCGAACGAAGAGAAGATACGACCTGAAGGTCGCACTACGAACCAATGGACCAACCCCTCAAGCCGATCGTACTTCGTAACCTTTTCGGTCCGGATACAAATTTTGACGCTTTGGACTGGCAGCCGTTTCGGGAAGGCGTGGAAATCGTTCGAATCTACGGCGATCCGCTGGAGGGCCCAGCGGCGGCGCTGCTCCGTTATCAGCCCGGCGCACGCCTGCCGTATCATGAGCATGGCGGGTACGAGCACATCCTGATTCTCTCCCGAACCCAGTGCGACGCGTCGGGGTGCAACGACGCCGGCACGCTAGTCGTCAATCGGCCCGGATCGGGCCACAGTGTCTACAACGAACGCGGCTCAATCATCCTGGCGATCTGGGGGCAAAAGGTCCGATTCACTGATCCGCCTAAATGAGCGTGCACGAGTACGTGCACGCGCAGCGGTGACGCTGCCCTGCGGGACAGCGGCTAAAAGCTGATTCGAAAGTGTATAATCGCTTGCGCTGATTGAGCCGCTTGCGGCTTCGCGGAATCACGCCGCCGGAGCCGCCACCGCCCGCAGTCTTCGCAGAACAAGATCATCTCTTGGCAGTGGATTCTCCGATCAGGAAGCGGCCGCCGAAGCAATCATCGCGGTGGTTGCACTCGATCCACGTACGCCGGTTTGTGAAGCAGTCCAGACTTGAAAATCCGCCGCAAGTTGCGCTCGGAGCGGAGCTGCGACGGTCTCCGGTTCGAAGCAACGTCGGCATCTCTCGAATCGAGCACCCAGTTGTACGAGCAACTGCTCAATCGGCCCATCGGCCAGCGTAATGAGTTCTTCGCTACCACATTGGAGCGGCGCGTGGAGATTGCCCAGGCCGAGGCCGATCAGCGTGGCCTGGCGCATCGGCCGGGCGGATCAGCAAGACATCGCACGGTACGACATGAATCGCCAGTCGGGTAACTCCATCGCAAACGACGGCTCCATCGCGGAGCCAGGTTCCGAGTGGGAGCAGAAGACGCACCGATCGCCCGCTGCGCGCGATCTGCCGTGAGGCGCGCCGAAAGCATTCGTGCCACTGAAGGTCCAGATGATCGTCGATTGGGACGGGCCCGTCTGATCGAAGATTGCCGACGATGCGGTCAAAGAGCATGTGGGTTTCTGTCGTCGAGAAGACTTTGAAGCGATTTTACCATCTTCGCGCGCACCAGCTCGGGCGCAGTGGTCCCCGATTCGGATCCGCTAAGACCCTGCGAGCAGACGTTTGATTCGCCGCTCAATCAAGGGCCGAAGTTTTGAATCGGTCTGAGGCGCCGCCTCGACCTTGCGCAGCAGCGTGATCATCGCAGCGGCGGGCCTTCCCTTCACGCGCAGAAGCAGACAACCCATTGCATCGGCGCACTCCTCGCACCCCGCGTCGCACGCCGATCGACCCGCCAGCGCGACCAGCGCCGGCGGTCCGCGATCGGCGAGGAGATGACCCATCTCATGGGCAATCGCGGCGGCCAGCTCATCGTCGGTGGTGATCTCCACCAGCCCGCGTGTCACATAGATACGCCCGTCTGGCCAGGCGAACCCGCCGACCGATTCGGTACCCAGGACATACACGGAAATATTGCCTCGAAAGGTCTCGCTGGCGAGCGCCGCGCCAATTCGGGTGGCGCGTTCAGCGGCCTCGCGGTTTGTCAATCCGCCTTGGTTTTCCACCGACTTTGGCATGCTTCCGGCAGGGGTAATCGAGCCGCATCCTCCCGCCAGGGCACTCACAATAATCGCCGCAATTAAATGTCTGGACCATTCCAATCGAATTTGCACGTCATTTGCGAAACAACTGCCGTGCCGACCTTGCCCGGCATCAAATTCGGGGCGGAGCCTGCTTAGGTATTGGGCGTTTGGTTCCGAGGCCAATCGAAGTGCGCAGCGATTACGCGGTTGTTGGGAATTAATTTGTGATCATGGCGTCGAGTAAACAAAAATTTTTGGGTCGCTCGGATTCATTGCTCGTCTGGCAGATCGCTGATTCGGCTTTCCCTTGTGGCGGGTTTGTTCACTCGGGCGGCCTGGAAGCAAATTTCCAATTTCGCCAAGTCGAGGCCGAGACCTTGCCCGAATGGATCGATGTGCAACTCACCGCGGCGGCGCGCGGGATATTGCCTTTTGTTTTTGCCGCATATGACGATCCAGAACGCCTGGCAGATATTGACCGCGACTTCCACGCGTTCATGAAAAGCCCGGTCGCAAGTCGCGCCAGCCGCGCCCAGGGGCAGTCATTGCTGGCTTCATTGCTGCGCATTTTTGATACTCAACCGCTGGCCCGATTGAACGTCGCGTCGCGCAACTCGAACACTCATTTTTCGCCGATCTTCGGCGCCGCCATGTCTTTGTTCGGATTGGAGCGAGACGAAACCGGGCGGCTTTTTCTGTTCATGTGCCTGCGCGGTTGGATTTCCGCGGCGGTGCGGCTCGGCATCGTGGGTCCGATCGAGGGGCAGCAGATTCAGGCGCGGCATTCGCAGCATGTGGGCCGCCTCGTTGTTGTGGCCGGTCGAACGGGAATCGACGACGCCGCCCAGACGGCGCCACTGCTGGAGATTCTTCAGGGGGGCCACGACCGTCTTTACTCGCGGCTTTTTCAGAGTTAGACAACATGATTTACGAATCGAATCAGACGAGAGGCGGCGGCGACGGACTGTCAAATCACCGCCATGATGCGTGGGATTCACCGGGTGCATTTCAGTTTCGCGCCCGCCCGCTTGCCGGACGCGATTTCAGTCGACGCGCCTTCACTGTCGGCATCGGTGGCCCCGTCGGCAGCGGGAAGACTGCGCTCATGCTGGAGATGTGCCGGTGGTTCCGCGGGCAGATTTCGGTGGCCGCGGTCACCAACGATATCTTCACGCGCGAGGACGCCGAGTTTCTCATTCGCAACCAGGCGCTGGAACAGAAGCGGATTCGCGCGGTCGAAACCGGCGGATGCCCGCACGCCGCCATTCGCGAAGACATTTCCGCCAATCTGCTGGCTCTGGAGGATCTGGCCGAGGAATTTCATCCGGATCTGCTGCTCATCGAATCCGGCGGAGACAACCTCGCCGCCCATTTCAGCCGTGAGCTGGCCGATTTCACGATCTATGTGATCGATGTTGCGGCAGGGGACAAAATTCCGCGCAAGGGTGGCCCGGGCATCACCCAATCTGATTTGCTCATCATCAACAAGACGGATCTGGCCGGTGCGGTCGGCGCCGACTTGCACGTAATGGAACGGGACAGCATCGCGATGCGCGGGGAGGGACCGTTCCTTTTCGCGCAAATACGAAACGGAATTGGCCTTGATCAGATTGCTCTGCATATCTCGGCCGCGCGCACGGCCGCCTTATCTCCGCAAGGTGCGATTGCCTGATGTTCCGGCGAGCGCACCGACGATGCTGTTTCCGCAACACATGTGGCGCAGCGCGACGAGTCAGGCAATCGATCCTTCGGGAAAATGATCATTCGTTACGTGGCATGAGCTTTGTAAAACGTTGGCGGTGAAACGGGCTCGAAAATGAAGGAAGGGATGCGCTTTCAGGTTCATGTGATGTTCGAGTCGCCTCAATCGGCGAACCCCGGGCAACCGGCGCTGCAGACCCTTGCGCCGGCTGACCCGTGCCGGCCGGGGACCGGATTTCTCCTTTCCTCGGCCCCGGTCGGCTCTTGCCCTCACTTTCTTTCATTGCGGCGCGCATTTTGACTCACTCTCGATCCTGGTAACCAGAACTGCGAACTTATGGAGATTGCTCATGAGAAAGATTCCGGGCTGTTTGTTCTTGCTCGCCGTATTCTTTGCCGCCGCTTTGTCGGCGCCAGCCGCGCGTGCGGATGACACGGTAAAGATCGGCATCCTTCATTCCCTGTCCGGCACGATGGCCATTTCAGAAACGTCGCTGCGCGACGTGGTGCTGATGGCTGTCGAGGAGATCAATGCCAGCGGCGGGGTGATGGGCAAGCAGATCGAGCCTGTTGTTGTCGATCCCGCTTCCAACTGGCCGCTCTTCGCCGAGAAGGCAAAGCAACTCATCGTTCAGGACAAGGTCGCCGTAACGTTCGGCTGCTGGACGTCCGTGAGCCGCAAGTCCTGCCTTCCGGTCTTTGAAGCCAAGTACACGAAGGAGGAGAACCCGTACGGCGGTGGCCTCCTGTTCTATCCTGTTCAATACGAGGGCGAGGAGCAGAGCCACAACGTCTTCTATACCGGAGCTTCACCGAACGAGCAGCTCATCCCGGCTGCTGAATACATGATGTCGAAAGATGGCGGATCGAAAAAGAAGTTCTATCTGCTCGGCACGGACTACGTCTTCCCCCGCACGGCCAACAAGGTGCTGAAGGCCTTCCTGCTCAGCAAAGGTGTTCCCGATTCGGACATCGCCGAGGAATACACCCCCTTCGGCCACAGCGACTACCAGACGATCGTGGGCAAGATCAAGGATTTTGCCAAGGACGGCGACGCCTGCGTTCTTTCGACGATCAACGGCGACAGCAACGTTCCGTTCTACAAGGAGTTTGCGAATCAGGGCCTTACCGCCGACAAGTGCCCGGTCATGGCATTCTCGGTTGCTGAAGATGAACTCCGCTCGATGGAAACGGAGAAACTCGTCGGTCATCTGGCTGCGTGGAACTACTATCAATCCATCGATACGCCCGAGAACAAGAAGTTTGTGGCGACCTTCAAAGCCTACTGCAAGAGCCACAAGCTGCCCGGCGGCGACAGCCGCGTAACGGACGACCCAATCGAAGCCGCCTACTTCGGCGTCTACGTCTGGAAGAAGGCCGTCGAAAAGGCCGGCAGCTTCGACATCGAGAAAGTGATTCCCGCTGTCCTCGGGATGAAATTCGATGCACCGGGTGGTGCAAAGAAGATGGACTCACTCAACCATCATACCTGGAAACCGGTGCTGATCGGTTCGATCAAGGCCGACGGGCAGTTCGAGATCATCTCGCAAACGCCCCTGGTTCATCCCGATTCGTTCAGCACTTACCTCCATAAGCCGGAAGAGCTGAAGAAGCTGACGGGCGCTGAATGAGCGCTTGACGATTAGTTCGAGCGGCGGCCGGCGCTGCCAGCGCCGGCCGCCGCCGGTTTTCGATCTTGGAATGTCTTTCAAACGGACGCGGAAAAAATTTCCGACGTTCATTTTCGGAGAAGCTAAATGAAATCGTTTTTCGGCATGATGGCGGTACTGTCGGTCGGGGCGTTGGTCGGTTGTCACAATGAGCCCCCGTCCTCGCCGGCGCCTCCCGCAACTCAGCCGGTCGCGGTCACCCCGCCTCAGGCAACCGCGCAGGCTCCGGTCGTCGTGAAGCCGACCATGCTTCCCGACAAGGATATGACCCATACCCTGTCGGCGGATTCACCCTACTTCAAGAGCATGCCGGCGAAGGACGCCAAGCCTGACGGCACCTGGAAAGCCGGAACCAAAGTTCTGGTGATGATTCCGGCGCCCCGATGAGCAAGGTGACGGCTCAGACGGGTGACGTTGGGTATGTCCCCACCGACAACTTGCAGCCAATCAGCAACAAGTAATTCCGACATGGTCCAATCCGCCGCGGGTGCGCTGCGGCGGGTTGGAATCATGGATTGTGGTTTGGGCGGCCAGGGACGGGTTAGTGATTGGGTTCGATGATGTTTAGATGTACCAAGCCTCAAGCCTTCGTGGCTTTGGCCTGCTGCTTATTTTTGCGCCTCTGTCGCGTGGAGCGCCGGCAGCGGTGCCTCCGGTATCGCCGGAGGTTGAGGCCGCGCTGAAAAACCTCAAGACTGCCGGCAAAGCCGATCGTCAGAAGATTTATGATCTCATCGCTGACAAGGGGGACTCGCAGGTCATCGCGGCGCTCAAGGCGTATCGGGACGGTTCACTGCAACTTGTCAACGGTCGCCTGGCGATCTATGGCGCCCGCATCACGCTGGCAGATAAAGGGTCGGTGCTGCCGTTGCGGGATGCCCTGACTGGCGACCCGATCAAAGGGGATGACGGTCAGCCGATTTATCACGTCAAACCCGACCTTTCCAACGCGATGCGCCCCCCGCCTCGAAGCGAGCGGGAAACGATCAACGGAGTCGTCTCAGGCCTTGCGTTACTCGACCCCGATCCGATTGCCCGTACACAAAGCATCCGGGATGTTGGCGAATGGGCCGCGCAGGTTTTTGTCGATCAGGGTGTGCAAAAGCGATTCGCCGACGAATGCTCGAGTGGGGCTTCATCGCTCCGCGACGGGGCGCCTGCCGCGGTGAAAGCCGAAGCTGCCGAGGCCATTGCAGCCCTGCAGGCCGCCGCCAGCGACAAGCCCTCAAGCCTGGTCGTGCCTTCCCCCGGATCCGCAGTGACTCTGAAAGCGAAAATAGCTCTTGCCAGGCTTCAGTCGGCAGTGAAGGCCGCCGATCCGTCTTTGAGTCCGCCTCCGCCGCAGCCACCAATCGGGTATGCCAAGACGGTTGCCGATATATTGATCAGCGTTGGCCGCTACCAGGATTCGCTGGACGCGCAACAGAAACTGCTCGACGATCTCCCCAAGTATCACGCTGCGCTCAAACGCCAGCTTGCCAAGGATCCCGCGAGTAAATTCGCGTCCGCGTTAAAGGAATCCATCGCCGAGTGCGATCTGGTTTTCGGCGACGAGCCGGCTCGAATCGGTGCGGCCAAATACCTCGGCACGGTCAAGACGGCGCGAGCAGCGAACATCCTCGACAAAGTCGTGGATGCCGCCACGCGCATCGGCGATCAACCGCTGCTGGCCGCGGCGCGCGACTCGCTTGATTCCGCCCGTTCGTATCAGACGCGAATCCACATCATTCAGAACACGTTCGCCGGGCTGTCTCTGGGAAGCATTCTGGTTCTGATGGCCCTGGGTCTCTCAATCATTTTCGGCCTGATGGGCGTCATCAATATGGCTCATGGCGAGTTCATGATGGTGGGCGCCTTTACAACGTACTGCGTCAGCGCGTTTTTCAAGGGACATCTCCCTGCCGGCGCTTACGATTATTATTTGATCGCAGCGGTTCCCGCGGCGTTCCTGGTGTCGGGCGCTGTCGGCTTCATCTGCGAAATGGGAGTCATTCGTTTTCTGTACGGCCGCCCTTTGGATTCGCTGTTGGCAACGTGGGGAATCGGGCTGATCCTGATCGCAGCGGCACGATACGAATTCGGCGACACGCTTTCTTTTGCGCCGCCGCACTGGATGGAAGGGGGATTTGAAATCGCGCCGGATCTCACGTTCCCCCTCAATCGTGTTTACATCATTCTCTTTTGCGTCATCTGCATCTCGCTTGTCTATTTCCTGGTGAACAGGACAAAGCTGGGCCTGTTGTTGCGGGCGACGACGCAGAACCGCGAGATGGCCGCCGCGCTCGGCGTCGCGACCCGACGGGTCGATGGACTGACCTTCGCCCTGGGGGCGGGACTAGCGGGCCTGGCGGGCGTAGTCGTTCCCTTCTACAACAAGATCAATCCTAATATCGGCCAGGAATATATCGTCGACAGCTTCATGGTCGTCGTGACCGGCGGAGTCGGAAAACTCGCCGGCGTGATCTGGTCCGGCCTCGGATTGGGATTCTTCAGCAAATATCTGGAGCCATTACTGGAAGCAATTCCTTCTCTGGCGAGCGGTGCATCCGTGATCGCCAAGGTCGTCGTGCTTGCGGTGATTGTCGTTTTCCTGCAATGGCGTCCCTCGGGGCTCTTCCCACCGAAGGGACGAATGGCCGATGCCTGATCCAAAACCCACTAATCTCGAAGTTGCGCCTTCTCCGGACGCGACCGTGAGCGAATCGGCTTTGAACAGCTCGATCAAGGCGTTTCGCGCTTCGAATACATTCGTGGCGCGCGCGCCACACCCGGATGTCATTCGTCTGCGCATCGTCACGATCGCCACACTGATCCTCTTCTTTTTTGCCGGCGTGCCGTTGATGAACGCCGCCGGACTTGTGCCCGATTACAAGATCAACATACTCAGCAAGTATCTCTGTTACACGTTGGTCGGGCTGGGCATCGATCTGATCTGGGGTTACACGGGCCTTCTATCGCTTTGCCAGGCGCTCTTCTTCTGCATCGGTGGATATGTCATGGCCATGCACCTGAGCTTGCCTCAGGGAGGAGGAGACGTCCGCCCGGAATACAACAACATTCCACAGTTCATGTTCTTTAACAACGTTCGCGAGCTGCCCAATTTTTGGAAGCCGTTTCAGTTCATGCCTGTCACGTTGCTGGCCGGATTGGTGTTGCCAGGGTTGGCGGCAGCCGTGTTCGCATTCTTCATCGTTCGCAAGCGGGTGCGCGGCGTTTATTTCTCGATCATTACCCAGGCTCTGGCCTGGGCGGCGTATCTCCTGATCAGCCGAAACGAAATGCTGCTTGGCGGCACCAACGGCCTGACTAACTTTTACAAGCCGATGATGCAGGCACGGCCGTGGATCATCGGTCTGTATCTTTTGACGGTGACGTCAATCGTGCTGGCGTATCTTCTTTGCCGCGCGATCGTTCGGTCGAGATTGGGGAGGGTGCTCGTCGCTGTCCGCGACAAGGAAACCCGGCTCTATTTCGCGGGCTATAAGCCGTACGTTTATAAGGTCTTTGCCTTTGCCGTCGCCGCTCTGCTGGCGGGAGTGGGGGGGATGCTCTATTCGCCACAGGTCGGAATCATCACGCCACAGAATATGAGCGTTGAGGAGTCGATTCTTCTTGTGGTCTGCGTGGCGGTTGGCGGACGCGGGCGGCTCTGGGGATCGATCTTTGGCATTCTCATCATCTACATCACCCGGAGTTCCCTCAGCACCGATTTGCCCAGCCTCTGGCTCTTCGCGCTCGGCGCCATTTCGGTGGCGGTCGTCCTCTTTTTCCCGGAGGGATTCGCCGGGCTCTGGGCCAAAATGGAGATTCAGATCTCTACCGGCGCGGGGTATGGGAAAGCGTTTCTAACCGGATTGCCGGTGCTTACCGTGGCACTTTTTGTCGTCTGCGAATCGCTTGGCCTTACGCCCAGGTTCCTCGCCAGCGGCAAATTCGGTCTGTTCGGGGTGCCACTGAAGTATGGCTTGATTCTCGGCATATTGATCGGCGTAGGGGTCTACAGTGTCATCGATAAACGTCGCGGCCGCATCGCCGGGGCTCAGCGCGGTTTCGCGGTCGCCAACACCCCGGGAGGATCACCCTGAACATGCTTGCTCCAGCATCCGATCCTGTCGATCCGCGCAGCGGCACGCCGATGGTGTCCCTCACGGACGTCAGCGTCTCATTCGACGGCTTCAAGGCGCTCGACATCAAGTCGCTCACGATCGACCGCAACGAATTGCGCGTGGTGATCGGCCCCAACGGAGCCGGCAAAACGACCATGTGCGATGTGATCAGCGGCAAGACGTGCGCTGTCACGGGAAAGGTGATGGTCGACGGGATTGACGTCACGCGCGCGGCGGACGTGGAAATTGCCCGCATCGGCGTTGGCCGCAAATTTCAGACGCCGACTATTTTCGACAGCCTGACCGTCTATGAAAATATGGAGCTGGCCCTTCCCGGCCGCCGCGGGATCTGGCGAAATCTCTTCACCAAAGAAACCGAACAGCAGCGCGAGGCGATTCTCGCGATTCTCGAGCGTGTACATCTGACTTCCGATCTGCATACGCCGGCCAAATACCTCAGCCACGGGCAGCGTCAGTGGCTGGAGATCAGCATGCTGATCATCGCCGACCCCAAGCTCCTTCTGGTCGACGAGCCGGCGGCGGGATTGACCGACAAAGAAACCGAACTGACGGCCGAATTGCTGAATGAATTAAAAGGCCATCACACGCTGATCGTGATCGAGCATGACATGGATTTCGTCCGCCGCCTGGACACGCGCGTCACCGTTTTGAACGAAGGAAAAGTCCTCGCCGACGGAACCTTGCAGGAAGTGCAGAAGGATCCGCAGGTGATCGAGGCCTATTTGGGACGCTAATGCTATCCATTCAACATCTCAGCTTTTCCTATGGCATGGTTTCGGCACTGCATGACGTCAACATGAAAATGGAGCCGGGCAAGGTGACCTGCGTGATGGGTCGCAACGGCGTCGGAAAGACAACGCTGATGAAAAACATCATCGGCCTGCTCCGTCCCAAGTCGGGCGCCATCGAGTTGGGTGGGAAAGATGTGAGCGGACTTCCCGCCAGCAAGCGGGCCAAGGCGGGAATTGCACTTGTTCCCCAGGGCCGGCAGATTTTTCCCAAGCTGACCGTCGAAGAGAATCTGCTGGTGGGGCTCCAGGCGCGTTCGGACGGGCGACGGACGATTCCCGAAGACTGTTATGAGATTTTTCCCGTCCTGAAGACCATGTCCCGGCGAATGGGTGGCGACTTGTCGGGCGGCCAACAGCAGCAGCTCGCCATTGCTCGCGCTCTGGCCGGCAATCCGAAAGTCCTGCTTCTCGATGAACCGACCGAGGGGATTCAGCCCAACATCATTCAACAGATCGGCGTCATTCTCAGGCGATTGGTCACCGAGCGCAATATGACCATCGTCCTGGTCGAACAGTATCTGGATTTCGTGCGGGAATTCGGCCACCAGTTCTATATCATGAACCGGGGACGCGTGGCCGCGGAGGGACTGACCAGTGACCTGAACAGCGACATCATCCATCAGCATCTGAGTGTTTGATCGCCCCCATGAACCTGACAGGGCAGATTGCGGAAAACTCTCCCCGGCTCGACGCGACACCCGGTGCAGGGATGCTTGTGGCGGAGTTGGCCGGCGGAAGAACGGTCGTGACCCGCGCCCGGGCCAACAGTCCCCTCAAATTGCTTCTGCCGCGAACTGCGCTGCCACAGTGCCTGGATCTACCAGAGCACTTACGGCGGCGGTTTGCTCGGAGGCGATCAAGTGAGCCTCGACGTGCGTGTCGGCGCCGGCGCGACCTGCATGCTGGGAACGCAATCATCGACGAAAGTCTATCAGCGGCTTGATGGAAAGGGATGCCGCCAATCGCTCGACGTGAAAATCGAAGCCGATGGATTAGCAGTCATCGCGCCAGACCCGCTCGTTTGCTTTGCGGGCGCGGAACTGCGGCAGTCGCAACGATTCAGTCTTGATGCCTCCGCCGGGCTGGTTCTGATCGATGTGCTGGCGAGCGGCCGGCGAGCGCGGGGCGAAAGATGGGCGATGCACCGCTATGAATCGCGCTGTGACATTTTTGTTGGCGACGAACGCGTTTATCGCGATGCGCTATGCCTCGATCCAACTGACGGGCCGATCGATGGATGGCATCGAATGGGCCGGTTTGATTGTATTGCGACAATTGTATTGATCGGACCTCCGTTGCGATCGGCCGTGACAAAGCTGCTCGCGCAATCGCAAGGCAGGGAATTTGCCGAAAGCGCCCCGGGCCCGTTCGTGGCTGGTCCGATTCCGGGAGGATTGCTTATTCGATGCGTTGGCAATGGCCCGGAATCGATCGGCCGCTGGATTCGGAAGATTTTATGGATTGTCCCTGCGTTGCTGGGGGAAGATCCCTGGGCGAGGAAGTGGTAGGAGAAGAAACGATGAACGATGAAGTATGAACGATGAACTGGTTTCAGAGCTTTTGGCCTCTCTTGTTTCATCGTTAAAGGAATCTTATGCACCTTTCGCCACGCGATATCGAAAAGCTAATGCTTCACAATGCCGGCTTCCTCGCCCAGAAGCGCCTGGCGCGCGGACTTCGCCTCAATTACCCCGAGAGCGTCGCACTGATCGCAACCCAGGTGCTCGAATTCATTCGCGATGGGCGAAAAGTCGCGGAGTTGATGGATCTCGGTCGGCGTCTGCTCGGACTTCGCCAGGTGATGGATGGCGTTTCGCGGATGATTCATGAAGTCCAGGTCGAGGGGACCTTTCCCGATGGCACCAAGCTCGTGACCGTGCATCATCCGATCGCGTCGGAAAACGGCGATTTATCTCTCGCGCTTTATGGCAGTTTCCTTCCTATTCCGGATGCGGCTCTATTTGCCGATGTCACGCACGGCGGGGCCGATGACGGAATCGTTCCCGGACATTGTGAGCCGAAAGAGGGAGATGTGCTGTTGAACGCCGATCGCGAATCGGTGACGTTGCCGGTCACCAACATCGGCGATCGTCCCATCCAGGTCGGGAGCCATTATCACTTCATCGAAACCAATGCCGCGCTGCGATTCGATCGTGGCAAAGCATACGGCAAACGCCTCGACATTCCCGCCGGCACCGCGGTTCGCTTCGAGCCGGGTGATACCAAGACGGTGACCCTCGTAGACATCGCCGGCAACCGGGTCATCCGCGGCGGAAACAATCTCGCGGACGGTCCGGTGAGTGAGGCCGGATCGCAGACGGCGTTACGCCACGTGGCGGAGAGGAAATTTGAAAATGAATAAATGGATGGGCTTTGATCGCTTTGATACAATGAAAAGCCGGTCGTACGGTCCAAAATTGCGATGAGGTCTGAGATGAGTCAATCACGAAATGCGGCTGCGGACAGTCTGGCCCAGGCGCATTTTTCCGTCGATCCGGGAGTGCAATTGATCTTCCGCCTCTTGGCTGAGGCGGACCGGGAGATGGATCCCAAGGAGCCAATCAAGCTGCTCGAAGTAAACGAGAATGCAGTTGGGGGAGGCGTTCGACCGCTCTTCTTTGGACCTCACCCGGCATCCGGAATGTTTTTCCCCTCGGTGATCGTTGATGTAACTCCGGAAGAATATGAGGAAATTCTCAATAAACCGGGAATGATTCCCAACGGCTGGCGCCTGGGGCCGGAGATCCCCAGTTTGATACCGGCGACGGCGAAGTAGCGGATCGCTGACGATCGCCTCAACGGAGAAATGTATGAAGCATGTGAGCCTCAATCATGAAGTGAAGCAAGTCAAGGATTTTATCTTCTCGCTCGCCGAGGACCCTGCAGGCTCAATACTGGAATTTGACGGTCGTCCCGTCGCGCGAATCACGCCTATCGTGTCTGACGAAGTCGACGAGGAAAAGCTGAAGGAGGCTATTTTGAGTCGCCGCGATGAATCGCGCAAGTTGAACGACGAATGGGAACATGTCGATCGTGAGGTCTGGGAGCGGAATGGCAAATAGAGGGGAAGTTAGCGATGCCGCAACAACGACACCCTCGTCGAGGGGAAATCTGGCTTGTGTCACTGGATCCGGTAGTGGGTCACGAGGTCCAAAAGATGCGCCCAGCCGTGGTGGTCACGAGCAACGTCTACAACGAGCACAATTGGGTCATCGTTGTCGTGCCGCTGACCTCACATGCGCAAGCCAAATATGACCAAGTGCTGGTGCTTCCTCCCGAAGGGGGGCTGACCAGCCCAAGCGTAGTGTTGCCCATCAGGTGCGCGATTGACCGCCAACGGCTAGTTAAGCGACTTGGGAATCTTTCGCCTGTTTCGATCGAACGCCTAGATCGCTCACTCAGGATTGTGCTGGATCTCAAGCGATGAACTACCCGCTTCGCCTAGAGGCCGTCACCATCCGAGGCATCGGATCCTACGTAGATGGGGCGAGGCTGGAAATTCGTCCTATCACGGTCCTCTGTGGAACGAACGGTTCCGGCAAATCCACATGGTTTAAGGTCCTGCGCTTGGTCCAGGCTTCGCTTGCGACGTTGCCTTGGGAATTCGATTTTGATGGGTCGGATCTCGGCTCAGATGAATGGATGAACGCTCGTGTGCGAACGCAAGATGCAGGAACAGTCGAGAGCGATGATCAGATTAGCCGCTTTGGCCCGCTGGGTACGGTCGGATTAGAATTTGTAACTGTCGAGCCACTTAATCCGGCGACGTCCGACGCCGCGGGTATTGGGATGATGGCCACGTCGCCGCCGCAACGAATGCTTTGGCGCGGTGAGTGCGAGGCCGGCATGCGGCTGCGGATTCGCATTTCTCACCCAACGCACATTGCCGATACCTTCTCCCCGGAGGGCTTTCAGCATTTGATCGAACTGAGAATTGGTGATGAACACCTAATCCGGCTTTCCGCGCCGTCCCCGGTTTTCGATGGAGACACTTACCCGGTCACCGTTTATTCGGTCGAATGCTCAAAGTCACTGCTACCAGGCCAGAGCAACTTCGTCACGTCGATGGTTGAACTTGCACGGATTGAGTACCGACGCAAAGGCGATTGGAGCGTGCTCCCTGTCGCGAATGGCATCGCGCTCGATGTGCCGGAATTGGTTTGCAAGAATGCGCTCGCAAGGATTTGCGAGTTGCTAAAGCTTTGGGCGTCGGCCTATTTTCATATCGGCGCGGTCCGCGACGTTCCAAAAGAGCGAGGTTTGGATTTTACCTTTGCCGAGTTGCCCAAGGAAGTGCCGGATGTGGTTAGCAAGCGCCGGGTTGGAAGCGATGGGCACGATACACTTCTGCTTGAGCGATTTTTCAGTTTCAACGATATGCGTAAACTGACATCGGCAGCAAGCTTGCCCATGGAGAGTACTGCAATCGGGCCGACCAGCGGCCCCGTCTTTGATACTTTCGTTTCAAAATGGATGAAGCGGCTCACTGGGGTAGAGGTTACCAATCCTCACGGTCGTTTTCACCCTTCCGATCACTGGAGTTCGTCGGCGGAATCGCCACGCGGCTTCCTCGAATATTACGAGCCTCGCCAGGGTCGATCAGTTCCACCTAATCCTGATGACGATCCCACCGACCTCGCGCGGTTCCAGCACGGCTGTACCGGTTGGTCGCACACGGCTAAGCGGCTCAGTTCGGGATTTCAACAGGTTCTCCCCATTGTAGTTCAGGTGTTTCTTATGAAGCCCGGTGAAATGTTGTCGATCGAAAATCCAGAAGTTCATCTCCATCCAAAACTACAACTTGAGGTCACTGAATTTTTGTTCCAACAAGCCGATGACGGACGCTTTATATTGATTGAAACCCACAGTGATCTCATTATCCGCAGGCTGCTAAGAGCGGTTCTCGGAGAGGAGTTCGCTCAAGAGAAGCTACGCATCTATTTCACGCACCTTCGAGATCGGCCTTATGGCTACCTTGAGTCGCAAATCGAGCCTCTGAGGGTCGATGACCGCGGTCATTTCGCGAATTGGCCAGCTGGTTTCCTCGATACAAGTATCGGCGAATCGAGACGCCTTGGAGATCTTATGTATCCGCCGCCTTCGGAGACGGAGGAATAGCAGATGCACACGGACGATTGGCGGGCGCTCACGCGAGACTGGAAGGACGGATTCGTCGCTCGTTTTTTCAAATTGCATGAGGACAAGGCTTACCGGTCGGGCAGAAGCTGGGAGCAGCCTACAAAGAGTGGCAAGTTGGAACGTATCCATGAATTTTGGGTACCCGGGAAAAGTCGACCATGCGCTGTCCTCCAACGCAACGGTGACATGTTTAAGGTGTGGTGCGGAACGCTTCAGCGCGACGAATTGCTTCGAGGCTCCAATGCGCCGGTCATCATTGCCGACGATGCTTCCCCGCGATCCATCGGCGATCCGCTGGACCCATGCGCGGTTGGCGGACGAATTTGTTGACACCCTGCATCCGCTCGTAATTCATCGAATTCAGGAAGAATTGGAAGAACTGCGATTGCGACCGGTTTCGGACATTCGTGGGCGGTAGACGGTTGTTTGGTCGAGGCGCGAGGCGATCCGGCGGGCGTGGCAAGAGCACGACCTTCGTGCGAACAATGGATCAAAACCGCGAAGTTGTTTTGTGTGTTTCGTCTCCCTTTGAGCGCCAATAGACGTAGGAAAATCTGTCGCTCTATAGGTCATGTAAATCGTAACGGAGTTTCAGATGCCCCACACCATCTCCCGCGACACTTACGCCCACATTTACGGCCCCACCACCGGCGACAAAGTACGCCTTGGCGATACATCGCTCATGCTCGAAGTCGAAAAGGACTTTGCCGTCTATGGAGATGAATGCAAATTCGGCGGCGGCAAAACCATTCGCGAGGGGATGGGTCAGGCGGCCGGCGTGGGGCAGGCGGACGCGCTCGATTGTGTCATCACCAACGCGCTCATCGTGGATTACACCGGGATCTATAAAGCCGATGTGGGTATCAAGAACGGCCTGATTTCCGGAATCGGAAAGGCCGGCAACCCGGATGTCATGGCGGGGGTTTCTCCGGGGATGATCGTCGGCGTAACGACCGAAGTCATCGCCGGCGAAGGATTGATTCTCACGGCCGGCGGAATCGACACTCACATTCATTACATCTGCCCCCAGCAGGCGAACGAAGCGATCGCCGCCGGGCTTACGACTATGGTCGGTGGCGGAACAGGTCCGGCCACCGGAACCTGCGCCACCACTTGCACGCCGGGAGCCGCCCACATCCGCATGATGCTCCAGGCGACCGACGCCCTGCCCCTCAATTTCGGGTTCACCGGAAAGGGGAACAGTGCTTTGCCGCAAGGACTGGCCGAGCAGATCGAAGGGGGCGCGATCGGCCTGAAACTTCATGAGGACTGGGGGACGACGCCGGCCGCAATCGATTGCTGCCTTTCGGTGGCGGAGAAATATGACGTGCAGGTCGCCATCCATACCGACACGCTCAACGAGTCCGGCTTTGTCGAGGCGTCTATCGCGGCCTTCAAGGGACGCACGATCCACACTTATCACTCCGAGGGGGCAGGTGGCGGGCACGCCCCCGACATCATCCGTGTTTGCGGCGAAGCGAATGTCCTGCCCAGTTCCACGAATCCAACACGACCCTACACGGTGAATACCCTCGACGAGCATCTGGACATGTTGATGGTCTGCCATCACCTTGATCCGAATCTTCCCGAGGACGTTGCTTTTGCGGAGAGCCGCATTCGCGGCGAAACCATTGCCGCCGAAGACATTCTTCACGACCTGGGCGCCATCAGCATCATCAGCTCTGATTCGCAGGCGATGGGACGAATCGGGGAAGTGATCACGCGAACCTGGCAGACCGCCGACAAAATGCGCTGCCCAGCGCGGATCGCTCCGAGGCGATTCTTCCGGCAACGACAATCTGCGCATCCGTCGCTACATCGCCAAGTACACGATCAATCCCGCCATCGCGCACGGCTTCGGCGATGTCCTGGGTTCGGTCGAAGTCGGCAAGCTCGCCGATCTGGTCCTGTGGAACCCGGCCTTCTTTGGCGCAAAGCCCGAACTGGTGCTCAAGGGCGGCATCATTGCCTGGGCACAGATGGGGGATCCTAACGCCTCGATCCCCACGCCGCAGCCGGTCTTCATGCGGCCGATGTTCGGAAGTTTCGGCCGGGCGACCGGATCCTCTTCATTGGCTCTCGTCAGCGCCGCTTCGATCGAATCCGGCGCTTTGAAGGACTACGGGCTGACCAAGCGTCTTCAGCCGGTGAAGAATTGCCGCTCGATTGGAAAGAAGGACATGAAGCTGAACGACGCCACCCCAAAAATCGAGGTGAATCCCGAAACTTATCACGTTTCCGCCGACGGGGAGCATTTGACCTGCGAGCCGGCGACGCGACTGCCGTTGGCGCAGGCGCTACTTCCTGTTTTGAATTTTCGCCGGTAAATTAATGTTGAAAGCGATCCAGGCAGTTCAGCAAAGCAGGAACCTATGAAACTCACCGTCTTGCACCGAAATGTCATGCCTCCGATTCTGTCGACCCTCCTGGGTCTGATTTGTCTGCTGGCCATCGGCTGCCATGATGACGGCTACCGTACCGAGGTGACGCCCGGCGAAGAAGGGCAATACTCGCTCAAGCGCGTGAAGGAAGATCCCGAAACAGTCAAGCAGCACCAGGCTCAGGCCGCCATTGCCAGGGATCCGGACCTGGCCACGATCGACACAAAATGGGAGGCGCTCAGCCCCCAGGATCGAAAGACCGTTTACGATCTGGTGGAGCGGTTGTCGGCCAAATAAACGGCCGGCTACCTTATCTATTTTTCAAATTCCACCCCTTGGTGATTTCCCCGATCCGACATAATCCGACATAATCCGACACTTTTTCGACCTATGTGACCAAATATAGCTGTATTAATAAATATATCGTATATATTCAAAAATCAAATAGCGGAGGAGGGTCACATTTCTCCGAATTTCGTCCCCGGTGACCCCTCCTGAAGGTTTCTGAGGTAAAAGCGAATTCAAGTTCCCGACGATCCGGCGTCGAAACCGCGTCATCTGTGCGCTGGGGGATATCGGAGATTTGATCAACCGCGAAGCGAAGGGCGCGAAGAAAAAACTGAAGCGATGGACCCACGGCGGGCCATCCTTTCCGCCAAGTCGCGGTCCACGGAAATTGACTCGGTTTGCTTGTATTCCTTCGCGTCAATCGTGCCTCGCGGTCATCCAGGCATCGCTGAAACGCCTCATGATCCCGGCGGGAGCGGAACAGCGCCACTTTCCGACGCCGCTGTCCAGGACGTGATAGATGATGCCGCCGGGAGCGATGCGAGCAGCGCGTGGCATGGCGAGCAGATGAATCGGCCAGCATCGGAGAAGCGATTAAATTCAGAGTTGTCCCGTTTGAATATTCCGTCCCGTTTGAATATTCAGAGTTGTCCCGTTTGAATATTCAGGACGTGATAGATGATGCCGCCGGGAGCGATGCGAGCAGCGCGTGGCATGGCGAGCAGATGAATCGGCCAGCATCGGAGAAGCGATTAAATTCAGAGTTGTCCCGTTTGAATATTCCGTCCCGTTTGAATATTCAGAGTTGTCCCGTTTGAATATTTCGAATGTCGGTACGACAACTGCCGGTATAACCTCGTACGATGCGACCGGGCTCACAGCGAATACCGCTTACGTTTTCCGCGTCGTCTCCTTCAACGCCGGCGGAAGTTCCGCCCCAACAAGCACCGCCAGCGCGACGACGTATCCCAACGCCCCGATCGCGCCGACCGCCCTTGTCGTCGCTGCGGAACCAGGCGATGTCAACAGCCTTTCGTGGACGAACAACGATCCCAGCCCCGAGGGATTCGCCATTTTTCAGTCGACCGACGGCACGAATTTCACGCAAGTCGCAACCGTGGGGCCGACGGCGACGACATACAATGACAGCGGTCTGACGACGGGCACGACGTACTACTACGAGGTTGACGCCTACAACGGTCCCAGTTCATCGGACACGACCGCCGAAATCAGCGCCGACAGCGCTTCCGGCAGCCCCGGGAACGCCGACTAGCTTGGCAGCAACGGTCTTCTCCAACAGCCAGATCAACCTCAATTGGTCCGACGCCGCGCCGGCCGCGAACGGGATCATCGTCGAATACTCCACCGATGGGACCAACTTCAGCCAGGTCGCCAGCCTCAGTGGAACCGCTACGAGCGATTCCGTGACCGGTCTTGCTTCCGGCACGAACTACTTTTTCCGCGTTTGGGCCTACAACACCGGGGTCAGCTCGGCGAACTCCAATGTTGCGAGCGCCACAACGTCCATCGCCGCGCCGACCGGGCTTTCGGCCAGCGCCGCATCCAACTCCGAGGTGAACCTGACTTGGACCGACAACGTCGAAGATGAGGATGGTTACTACGTCCAGGATTCGATCAACGGGACGACTTGGACAACCGTCGACACGGTTGGCCCGCAAGCGGGAACGGGTCAATCCTTGTCCGATGCCGTCACCGGCCTCATGGCCAACACCCCCTACAGCTTCCGCGTCCAGGCGTTCAAGGGAAGCCTGATGTCAAGTTATTCGAACACTTCGAATGCCACCACTCTCAATCAGCTCACGAGCTACTCCCAGAACTTCGAGGGTACGATCGGCTCAGAGTGGTCGTCGACCTCCACTTTCGTTGACGCCGCCAACTCGTCGAACCACATTCTCGGGCGTCTGGGGAGCGGCGGCGCAACCCTCACGCTGCAAAACCTGCCGCCCGGCGACAACATGATGAGCCTCACTTTCACCGTCTATGCGCTCAACAATTGGCAGGGTAACTCCGGCGGTCCAAGCTTTACCGTCACTTCCGATGGCACGTCGCTGCTCAACACAAATTTTTCGAACGATACTTCCAGCAACCCGGGCAATCCCCAGCAGGCGTTCGGCGGCGTCGGCCAACCCAACGGGAGCTATCCGGCCCGCACTGCGGCATTAATGCTTTACACTGATCATGACAACGACCGCAGCGGACCCTACTCCTCCAGCAGCCTGCCGGATTCCGCGTACCAGATCACGCTCAATTTTGCGCACACGGGCGCTACCGATGCCATCACCTTCGCCGCCCCCGGTGCCAGCGGAATCAATGGCTTTGGCCTCGACAACGTATCGGTTCAGGTCACGCGGCCGACGGTTTCCATCGCCGCGACGACGGCGACGACATCGGATGGAAGCAGCACGCCCGGAGTTTTCAGCCTGACGCGAACCGGAGATCTATCGCAAAGTCAGACCGTCCAGCTTGTGGCCTCCGGCACGGCGCTCTCCGGCTCGGGCGGCGACTACAGCGCGCTCCCCACTTCCGCCACATTTGCGGCTGGGGAGTCTACTACGACCGTGAGTTTCACCCCGGCAAGTGACAACCTCGTTAAGCCGACGCTTTCGGTCATCGAGTCGATCGCGGCCGGATCGGCATATGCGATTGGCACAAAGAGCGCGGCTGCGACGATCGCAGACGGCAACGCGGTAAGCTTGACACTCGACGGTGTTCCGCAAAGCGGCCAACCCAGTCCAGGGGCAGTCGTCGAAGTCGACCACGATGCTGATAGCTCGATGTTCTACCCGGTGCAACTCACCGTGCCGGCGCGGCCGGGAAGCGGTACAGTCACCCTCACTGAAATCGGCGCAAGTGGTAATGACGTCTGGCTTTCGCAAGCGGGCGGCACGCCGATCCAGATGGTTATCGGTTCAATTGATGGGCACACAGTAAGTCAGGCGACTTGGGTGGCTGGTAGCCAGCCAAGTATGTTATTCGTCGACCCGACGGTAGCGAGTGCGGTGCCACAGGACAAAGTATTCACCGTTGCTTTTACACCATTCGCGGGGGCGGTGACGACGCAATTGGCAGCTTCGGGTGATGTTACGAATTGGGATTTAATAGTACAATACGCCGGAACAGGCGCCCAAGTTCAGAACAATGCGAACCACCCACAAACCGTCGTCGTGGGCCAGAATATCGTTCTGTCGGCAGCGCTTCTACCAGCCGCTTGGAACAATTCGAGCAACACTTACAGTTGGTCGATTGATGGCTTTGCGGTCGAGAATTATACACAGACGGGGTCGAGCGCGTCGGTCCAGTCCCTTACTTCGGGCGACCTGTCGCAAGGAAGCGTTTCTTACTATTGGACTCGCGACTCGGACGGGGTTCCGCTCGAGGTATCGACCACAATCACAAAAAATCCGGGAACTATTCAGGCCCTCACTTTCACTAACAGATCTACTTATTTTAATGTCGTAAGTCCGCAGGCAAAATTGAGCCTCAAGGCGACCGTACACAACCCATCGGTGTGGATTGGGCCGTACGTCGTGGCAGGAAATCCGGCGTTCGCGCCGAATGTGCAAGGCACGGCTATGCATTTCGGAAACAGCTTCCAGCCTGGAGTCGGAGACCCCGGCGTCACGATTAACGCCACGGTTGACACATCGAACCACATCTCCGAGGGCACCATCGAAATTGTGCAGCTTTCAAACACGTCGTATAATTACGACAAAGCGCCGGGCGCGACCACATTTAAGTCATCCGGCGGCATGTATCTGCTCGACAACGGTGGGTCCGGCGAACCATATGCTGTTGGCGCGGCGGCGGCTATCGACCGCGACAAGCAGAAATCGATATCCATTGCCGATTCACCCGGAAATCCCTTGGTTCCTCAAATAACTCATGTATCTAGGAATGACTCCTTCACAGATTTTTTGATGTACCGGCCGGCCGGTGGAATTTGGGTCACGTTGGCAACTGCGACATGGCAGTGGTATGGAACAGCGGATTGGGTTGGAGGTGCGTGGAATCTGACAAGTGGTGGTTCGTACGTTAACCCGCAGGGCGCAAGGAGCTCTACGTTGCCCAAGTGGGATGGAACCATCATTGGCACTTTTCCCACCGCCTATCCGTAATGCGCAAGAGTGCTGCCTAATTGATAAAAGGTGATTCATGTTATATCCGATTGCAAATCTCATGGGCCTCCTGCTTTCGCTATCGATCGCGGCCGCCGCCACCTCTACGACCCTTCCCGCGGAACGGGCACCTGCAGCTCCTCTCGACGCAGGCGAATCTAACAAAACATACGAGCGAACGGAACTAATGGAAGGGGGGGAGTTTTTCCACGATCCTCGCGACAAGCGGATAACCTATTTCTTAGGTCCTCGGTGGCTACGTTGGCGAGACGAAAAAAATCTGCGGCGACAAGGTGGACTTCTTTTTTCAGCAGATGGGGAAAAAACTTGGAAAGTTTTATCTCGGCAATTTGAATTCGAACATTTTTTCGTTCACCCAATAACTGGTCTGTATTACTCGGTTATCGAAGACGAGTGGCTTAGCACCGACCAAGCAGGGCACCTTGTTCGAAGCTCTGGGAACAAAATAGTGATGTCAGACGACGGTCGGCACTGGTTTGACCTCACCCGGGGTAGCGGGCACCTTGCGTTGATTACGGGATGTTTTCTAGACCCAGATCATCCAAAGCGGATCTGCCTCGTCATTTCTACGTTGCGCCCAAGCATTCTTCAGTATCGTGATGATGATTATTCGGACTGGATCGGAATAGGAATTGCCCAATGGCAGGCAACCCATCCTGGTAGCGATCTACAGTAATTTGGGGCAGGTGAACATTGAAGATGGGTTGATGGGCGAAATGATTGACTTGAATTCGGCGGGCGCGCTCGCGTTTTTCGAGGCCGGTCGCCTGTCCGACGCCGCGGCGGCTTGCGATCAGGCTCTTTCGGTTAATGCCCTTGATTCGACTGCACTCCATCTCCGCGGCCTGATCGCCGCCAAGCAGGGGCGGGTCGATGCCGCCATCGCGGATATGCGGGCGTCCATCGATCTCTCGCCGATGGCGGCCGATTTTCACAGCAACCTTGCGGCTGTTCTAGGGCGGGCCGGGCGTACATCCGAAGCGATCGCCGCGTTACGTGAAGCGATCCGGCTGCGGCCGGACTTTGCGATGGCGCACAATAACCTTGGCGTAGCCTTTGAGCGGCTGGAGCGAAATGCCGAGGCCGCCGAATCCTACCGCCGTGCTCTTTCTTCCGCCGGGAACTGGTAGCCGATACGTACCGATGCTGGCGCTTAATTGGGGATTCGATCTCTCAATAGTCGAAGCACTTCCCTTGAACACTAATGGCGGGTATGCGACTATTGTGAGGAATTCTGGGCCGCAGGTCGGCGCCCTGCATCTAACTTCCCAATTTCCGACTTGGTCGACGGTGGACTTGAACGGCGTCCATTTTCAGCCCTATACACCCGAATTGCGGTAGCTATGAATTCGTTGCGCCCCTTCTTGCGCGTGACTACCGCTATTGCATCCTTGGTGGCGACGGCATGCTTAGCAGGGTTATGGGTTCACAGCCACTTCGTTTTTGCGGTTATCGCTGTGCCAACTCCTGAGGGTGGCGAGTGCGGGCTGGCATATTCAAATGGTGATGTTCTTGTCGGTTTCAACCCCGGCCCAAGCCGCGGTGGTGAGGAGACCGTTCACAATGCCTTCTTCTACAGTAACTTCCACCCTTCCTCAAATTTTCCGCCCCACTTTCTTCCCAACCCATGGGGGCAAGGCCTCTACCGTCACGCACAACGCGGGCGCGCGCGGTTGGTATGGGGCAGCTTCGTTTTTGAGAAGGGAGCGTCTGCGCTGTTGCTCGCGCCGTTCTGGGCGGTGATAGCGGCCAGCATTGCGCCAGGCACGTGGATAATCGGCCGAATGTACTACCGTCGTTCTCGTCGACAGGTCAATCGGTGCTTAAAATGTGGTTACGACTTGCGCCACGCCCGGCCGGTGTCCCGAATGCGGCTTGAAGACAGCCGGCTGACTGGATCGCTAGTCCTTAAACCAGTGCGCCGCCCGCCGGGATTGGTCGGCGTGGAATAAAAAAACTCGAAACGCCCGCGTTTTCGTGTATGAAGAGGGATAGCCATATTCCTGCAACTTCATACGCACGGAGGCGTTTCGAGTGAATCCTACTACACGCAAAAGACTCAATCGACGCAAGCGCCGAATTCAAAAACGTCTGGCCCAGCCGATCCTTCGTCCGGGCGAGCGTACGGAGCGGTGGGCCAAATGAACGCGATTGATGACCCTCTTGTACATTTTCGGGCGGGGCGCACGTCGGAGGCGGCGTCGGCCTGCGAGAGCGTTCTTTGCCGTAATCCGAGCGACGTTACTGCGCTGCATGTCCGCGGTCTGATCGCCGCGGCTCGAGGACGGGTCGATGCCGCCATTTCGGATATACGGGCGTCCATCGATCTCGCGCCGATGGTGGCCGATTTCCACAGCAACCTCGCGGCTGTTCTAAATGACCTTGCGCGAATAGTGTAGGTACTACTACGGTCACGCGGCCAGTTTGCGCCGTTCCCGCCGGGCTTGTTTGTTATGGTCTTTTAGCCATCTCACGACGTTCGCCATCAAGTCATCGATTGTTTTGCAGCGATGGTTGCGCGTCACGCTCGCGTGCAGGTCGCGCCACTTTCGCTCGATTTTGTTGTGATCTGGACAATACGGCGGCAGGAAATGGAGGCGGATGCGGTGGCCGTGCTGCTTCATCCATGCCTGCACCTGCTTGCTGCTGTGGATTCGAAAGTTGTCGAGCACGACGTGGATCACCGTTGCCTGGGAATAAACTTTAAGCAGCCGATCCAGCGTCGACAGGAACAACAGGCTGTTCTTTCGCTCTCCCACGACATATTCAACGCACCCGCTGGCGACATCCAACGCTCCGCACACGTACTGCTTTGCGTTCTGCCCCGGCGTCAAAACCTTCTTCTGCTTGCCCCGGTTCATCCAGTCCGGACCGATCTTGGGGTTCAGATGAATGTCCACTTCGTCGAGATAGACGGCTACTTCCCCTGGCCCTATTGCATCAATGGCCCGGCGAAAATTTCAAACGGGACAACTCTGGAAAATTTCAAACGGGACAACTCTGAATTTCATTGCTTCCCCGGCTTGGGCCGATTAGGTTCCTCGCCATGCCACGCACCGCTCGCATCGCTCCCGGCGGGACGATCTATCACGAAAATTTCAAACGGGACAACTCTGAATTTCATTGCTTCCCCGGCTTGGGCCGATTAGGTTCCTCGCCATGCCACGCACCGCTCGCATCGCTCCCGGCGGGACGATCTATCACGTGCTCAATCGCGGGGTCGGGAAAATGACGCTCTTCCGCTCCCGCAACGACCACGAGGCGTTTCAACGATGTCTGGTCCAGACCCTCGAGGCGGTGCCGATCCGCGTGCTGTCTTACTGCGTCATGTCAAACCATTGGCACCTCGTGTTGTGGCCACAGCGGGATGGCGACTTGGCCCGGTTCATGCTTCGACTGACGATCACGCACGTTCGCCGCTGGCTGATCCATCGCGGCGAGGTCGGCACCGGCCACGTCTATCAGGGGAGATACAAAAGCTTCGCGATTCAGGATGACGGGCACCTCTCGACAGTCTGTCGTTATGTCGAACGCAACCCGCTCCGCGCGGGCCTGGTTCAGAGTAGCGCGGACTGGCTCTGGAGCAGCGCCGGCCAGTCAAAGGCGGGCGATGGCCTGCGTGTTCCTCTGACGGAACTCCCCACGGGCCGGCGATCGGACTGGCTGAGCTGGGTTGACCGTCCGCAGACGGCCGCGGAGGAAGCAGCGATCTTGCGTTGCATGAAAGAGAGCCGGCCTTACGGGAGCGAGCGCTGGATCGAACGCTATAGGCAGACGCTGGGCTGGCGTGAACCGCTCAAGCGCGGTCGCCCGCCACGCAAAAGAGAACAAGGTGGATAGAATTCAGAGTTGTCCCGTTTAGGATTCCCCAAGGTGGATAGAATTCAGAGTTGTCCCGTTTAGGATTCCCACCGTTTAGGATTCCCAACAGGCCGGTATCTCGTATCAAGTGATAAAACCGTAAAAATAAATGGGTGTAAATCTACGACGATTATCGGGAATGCTAGAAGCGGAAGGCTTCGTTCAGGGGTTTCCGTGGTTCGGGTCGCCGGCGTGGTCTCGCGGACATTCGAATCCTGATCTACACGAGTGGATAGTTGTTAGTAGCTCAGGCAAATTGGCCGAGGCCGTCTATGGCTATGCCGGGGTCGGAATTACACAGCGCGTTCCCTTTCGTGTGGACTGCACGATCCTCTCGGAAATAGCAGAAATAAAAAAACGCGCGTGGACAGTGATACATTCGGATGCCGAGGCCGCCACATGGGAACGTAGATTTGTTGTTGCGGCGCCGGCGAGGGCACAAGCGGTCTGCATCGAACGTGGCGCGACGTTCTTGGAGCAAACGCTGAAGGCGCGTAAGGCAGCAGAAACTTATCTCCGTCTCGCGAAGGCGACGGGGGCATTGTCGGCAGAAGTTGCCGCGATAAAATGTAGCTTCGCGACTGAGGAGATCGCTGCCGCTGAGCGCCTGGTGAACTCGTCGGGTGTTTGCCAAGCCGCAGTGGCGGTTGACCTGTATTTCTTAGCGTGCCTGATAATCGCCCGATATTCGCGAGAGGTTGGACAAGGAGAGCTGGATATTTTAGTGCAGTCTCCATCAGTCAATTTGGATTTAATGTGGCGTATTCAATTAATCGCTGATGCGTGCTCGGTCGCCAGTCGCTGAAATGTTGCATTTTTGTCGTCGGTGCGCCATCCCGTTTGTCTATCGACGTTCGATTGCATGCTGCAGTTCGGTCGCCGGTCGGAAAGGTTGTGAGCGGGTATGCCATGGGAAGTTACTATAACATCCGACGCTGGTGACCAAGGAATGCTTGGCTCGCGAGAACAGGTCACCTCACGATTCGCCACCGCCTTTCCAGGCAGCGAGCTACAACGGCGGCCGGTACCCTCAGCGGATTTCCTTCGTTCGATGCCGCCAGTTCTGCGGGACAACTTCCTTGCGCAAAATTAACGGCAGTGTTCTCGAGTGGTCCGCTCACAATTGAGTTTTATGCGAACGATAAGCCGACCATTCAAAGAATCGGCGCTTGAGATCCGAGGCGAGGGTAATCCGCTGCCCATCCTCGCGACGCTCTGTATCCCGAACGGGTGGCTGGCGATTGACGGTCGCAGCGGTAGACGGATCGCGTTTGACCAAAGAACATCGCCAGAATGGGAAAAATTTCAATCTTGGCGAGATGATGCACTGCGTTCTCTACGAGCCGGAAATTCAATCGCCGAATGATCCGCTGCTCTGGGACAACACGCCGAACAACGAAGATGGCTTTGTGACCCACGCTCCACGAACGGCGGAGCGTTCTTGCAGATCGCCCAGGTCGGCGCGGATGTGACCTCGTATGTGGACACGAGCGAACGGGCGCACACCGACTGCGTCTACGCCCAGAAAAGGGGTCACGCCCGGAAAAGGCGCCGGAAAAGGGGTCAGCGCCCGGAAAAGGGGTCATAAGCCTTTCTTCGCCTTTGCGCCGGAAAAGGGGTCATAAGCCTTTCTTCGCCTTTGGGGTTCTCGGGCGGCCCACTGGACGCAAGGAACTCTCGAACCCCAGGCGTTTGGCGGTCGTCGCCGCCCATCGGGGTTCGCGGTAGGGGCTGCCCCGGTCGCGGGAGCGCCGTAACGCCGCCAGTTCCGCTTCGGTCTGCGGCTCGTTGATCCATTGTACCCAATTCCGGGGCATCTCGACCGGCCAGGTCGGCAGCCATTGATGCAGCGGCAACGCTCGATCGCCCCGCGTCCAAGCCGAACACCACCGCCAACGCTCAGCGCGGTCGATCAGGTTTGCCCGCCGAGCGTAAACGTCAGAATCGCGAAGGCGCAAGCGGCGATCCGGCGGTCGCTCGTCCAGATGCGCTGACGCCGGTCCGCCGCTTGCGCGTTCGCGATTGCCCACACAAATAAGTGTCACACCCGCTGTCAGCAGATTGCGTCAAAACGCCCACAGAAACCCGAAGAATCCTTCCATGCCATTGATGCTGGGATTGCGCCCCGCCCCTTCGATTTTGGCGTTCGACAAGTGGAAGTAGCGAACGCCGCCCATCAGGTACAAATGTTCGCGAAGCTGATACGTGAGCCCGAGGCCCGTGCGCGTGGCGAAGTTGAAATAGGTGCCGTCGGCGGGAATGCGCACGCTGTCCTGGACCGGGCCGAAGGTCACGTCGGAGAAAAGCGTAAATCGGTCGAAGCTGAGAAGATGATCGCGCAGCACGCCGGCCAGGCCGAATGCCACGCCGCTGTGTCCCGCCTGGCGGGTGCCATACCCCGACGCTTCTGCGCCAAGTGACAGATTATCGAAGACGTAGTAACTGGCGCCAACCGCGCCGGACGTGAGTTGCGAGCCGGTATCGTCAAGGCCGGCGGCATAAGTTCCATACGCCTGGAGGCTGAAAGTTCCTTTGGGAAACGCAGCGCGGGCGCATCGTCGGCACGGAGATGTGACTGACAGAAAGCAAACGCGAATCCCGCCAGAAAGAGCGCTCGATTCAATTTCAATCTAAGCCTCATATCCCTGAGCGTCCTCCGAAGAATTAACTTGGTTTGATCGCCGTATATTCAGAGAAAATTCCAAATTCGACATATCGCTGCACATTCGCGAACCCGCTCGTCTTGAGCGCATCGAGCAGCGTTTCCGGCGGTACGCACGCGTCGATCGTGTCCCAGTAATATTGCCAGAGAAGTTGTGACTGTTTTCGGCCGGTAGCCAGTCGAGTGAGCATCGGAACGATCCGCGCATGTACGCCCGCATGACGAGTCGCGCAAGCGGACGCCGGGGCGCGGTAATCTCCAGGAGGCAAAGTCGCCCGCCCGGCCTCAGGACGCGGAAGAATTCCGCAAAAGCATGGTGTACGTCTCCCATATGACGCAGTGCGTAGCCCATCGAGATAAATTCAAAATGATCGGAAGCCACCGGAAGATTCTCGGCGACGCCGATAATGGCGGGGATATGCAGCGCATCGGCCGCGTGGCGCACCATCCCCGCGCTGGGTCCAGGCCGACCACGAGTTTGGAATCGCCGACGAGGGCGATTGCTTCGCGAGCCACCAGGCCGGTGCCCACGCCGACGTCCAGCATCTTCATGCCCGCGGACAGTCCTGCGCGAACCAGCGCCTGCCGTCGATACGCGCTCCCCTTTCCCAGGGAGGAGAGCTTTTCGACCAGGTCATAGTCGCGTGCCGCCCCATCGAAAATTTTCCGCAGGAAGTCCCGCTTCACCGTTGCGTCGGCGTAATACTCCCGCAGCACGCGATGGGGGGCGAGCGCGATCGATTCCGATTCGCCGGGCATGAACCCAGTGTAGGCATGTTGAATGCCCGCGAAAGGGTTGGGGCGGATTTGCGATGAGCGGTGCATTTTTCGTGACAACACGACGGGGCAGAGCGGCGCGCAAAATTGCCGATTTGCCGCCGGGCGAGGTCGCCGCGCCGCCCCGTATCGGTTGCGCGCTCGGTTCGGCGGAGCGCAACCAATACGGGGCGTCGCGGCGGGAGCAGTCGGCGGCTTTGCGGCGCCTGCTGGCGCCGCTTTGCCCCGTCGTGAGTTTGAGGATCACGTCGGGGCGCTGGACCCACAGCGGAACTTCGCTTGAAATGGTTAACCGGAGAGTTTCAAGAGTCTCAGTTATCGTAAATTGACTCCTTAATGACCAATGCCTTCCAGCCCGCCGTGATTGCCCCGACGTTCAACAACGTGCGAACGCTGGATCGCGTATTGCGCGGAATCGATGAATCCGGTCTGCCGGTCATTGTGGTCGATGACGGATGCAATGACGGCTCGTTCGCGATTCTCGACGCCTGGCGAAAAGGGGGGCGCTGGCGAGTGGTTGTCCACCATCCTCGTAATCAGGGCAAGGCCGCCGCGCTGCGGAGCGGATTCGAAGCGGCGCGGCAGATGGGTTTCACCCACGCCATCACGATCGATACGGATGGACAACTGGATCCCGCGGAAATCAATCACCTGACGGAAATCGCGCGAGAATCTCCGGATGCCCTGGTGCTGGGACGCCGTGCGTCCCACGCGGAAAACTATCCTGCCGCCAGTCGGCTTGGACGGTGGGCGTCAAACGTTCTGCTGCGATGGGAAAGCGGCGCTGTTGTTTCCGACAGCCAGTGCGGGTTTCGCGTCTACCCGTTGTCGCTCACGCATGAATTGTCCGTTTTCGCACGTCGCTATGGCTTCGAGACTGAAATTCTCACCCGCGCGGTTTGGGCGGGCATTTCGATCCGGGAATACCCGGTGAGCTGTACGTATACGATGCCCGAAGGACGAGTCAGCCACTTTCGTCCCTGGCGGGATTCACTCCTTTGTGGCGCCATGCATATCCGTTTGCTGACGCGATCGATGACGCCGGTGCCGATGAAGAAGCGATTTCAGGGCCCGAGTTGCTCCTCTCACGCCGGGCCCTGCGGGCCCGGATCCGGGTCCACAGGACCCGGCGTGGGCATGATCTGGCAGCGTTTCCTGCGTTCGTTTAACCCGGCGGAATTGTGGCGCGGGATTCGGAAAAACGCCGCGGAGCGAACCGGTTTTTCCCAGGGATTGGCTGTCGGCGTCTTCATCGCGAATACCCCGCTCTACGGGCTCCATTCGCTGCTCAGCCTCTTTGCGGCGCGGCGCCTGCGATTGAATCCGATGCCGGTGCTACTCGGCTCGCATCTCTCAGCACCGGCGTTCGCGCCCATGCTAATCGCGGCGGCGATCACCATCGGTCATCTGCTGTTGCACGGCACGCTGCCGACGATTCGACACTTCGCGCCATCGGTCGTCGGTTATGCCGCTTTGGCGCGATCGGTGATTCTTGAATGGGCTGTCGGGGGGGTGGTGCTGGGAACAGTTCTCGCAATCGCGGCATATGCGATCAGTGGGCTGCTGCTGCGATGTGTTCCGTTGAGTAGGCAGGCAGATTCAGCAGCCGATCCAGACGCTCCGGCTCCAGGCCGCGCTCCCGCAATTGCTGAATCAGCGGCGTGAGCGCTTCGACCGTCGGTGTCGGCTCGCGCCGGCTGTGTGGTTCGACGCCGTCGTGCAGGACCAACACATCGCCGGCAACGGTGCGCGGAACGAGGCGATCGAGTATCCGCCGGGATGTCGTCGTCACGCCATCGATGGCGCGGCGCGACCAGGTGATCACCGCGTGCCCCTGCCGTGCCGCCGCCCCCATCACGAAACAAGTCCGAACGCCCATCGGCGGCCGAAACATCGCCGGCCGCACGCCGATCGTTTCCTCGATGATGCGGTCCGTTTCGCGTAACTGCCTGTCCCAGTACCTCGCGCCGCGAAACATCGAAAAATGCGTGTGATTGAGGCTGTGGTTGGCTACGATATGTCCCTCGGCGTGCATGCGGGCGAGCAATTCGGGGCATCGGCGGGCATTGTCGCCGATCGCGAAAAACGCGGCCGGCACGCGCAACTCACCGAGAATATCCAGAACGCGCGCCGTCGAATCGCGCGTCGGCCCGTCGTCGAACGTCAAGGCGTACGCATTGCCCGTTTCAGGACCGGCATGTGCGTGCACATTGCCCCAGAATTGGCTGGTTGGGTAGATGGAGAGCCAGGAGATCGCACCGAATGCCGCTCCTCCCGCAGCAAATGCATCGGCTGCCAGCATGAGTGATTTCATCGCATCACGCGCGGTTCAAATCCGGGCTGAAGCACGCTGATCACATCCTCGTGTCGCACAGGGCCTTTGAGCCGTCCGGTCATCGTCATGACGAATGTTGCGCTGTTGACCTGATTCAATCCGCCATGGGTCGATTCCATCTTAATGTACTTTTCGTACGCCGACAGCCCCGAATAAAACCCATCCTTCAACGACAGGAAGAGGGTGGGCGCATTGATGAATCGTCCGTGCAGGGCATCCCAAACCCGCCTGGGGGCATTGGGCCAATGTTCGTCGATCGTGCGGTTGAACCAGACGTCGTCTGAAGCGAAGCCCTCCGGGTCCATCTTCCCTTCGGCTTTCAGTCTTGCGATGAGCGGCAAATAGTCGAGCACATCGGCGTCAATCGGAACATAGCGCAACTGTCCCGCGCGGCATTCGACGGCCGCGCTTCCATCCGCGGTGCGGATGATCGTGCGCGGCCCATCGGCGTAGACCGCCAGCTCGACCTGCTCGTTTCTACACAGGGCGGCGGAGACTTCGGCTGGATGAAGCGTGTCGACGGCGGCGCAGGTCACCAGAGCGTTGATCTCCACGATGCAGTCCTTGTCGCCGCGAATCTTTTCCGCGGGATGATATCCCGCCGCGATGAGCATTTCGTCGAGCGAGGCATTTTTCGAAAGCATGTAATTATGCCCATGATCCGCCATCATCGAAATCTTGATGGCGCCGCGTCGCTCGTAGAGCAATTGAAGGCAGAGCCGTTTTGCGCCGTCGAGCACGTGTTCCGCTCCCGGCTTCCCGAATTTGCAGACCATGCTGGCGGCGCTGGCGATATACGCAACCGTCACCCGGTCCGGCGAATCGTCGACCGCCTTCCGAGCCATCGCAAGTTCGGCGGAATACCATTCCTCGGGGTGGAGGAAAGATAATCCTTCATCCACGAAATTGCTCGTGTAATTCAGCCGCTGCTCCCAGGGTTGTTGAAATCCTGCGCACCCGCTTCCAGACAATTCCTTTGCGCTGCTCATCGCGCGGATCGAAGTATTCGTCCATGAAGCCGGGCAACGGCGGAGCATGCAGGATATCGCTGTAGCACACTTCGGTCAGGGAGGGGAAAGGCGCGATCATCTTCTGCGGCGGATCGAACCAGCGGAAATCGCCGGCGGCATATCGATCCTTCATCGTCTGGAACGGAATCGAATCGAGCAGCAGGATCAGGTGGGGCACACGATCATTGGCATAATCGGAGAGGCGATATTCCCGGTCGATATGTCCGGAGCCGGTATCGTCATAGAGCAAACGATCGACCCGGCCCGAGGCGTCATAGGAGACGCCGAATTGCCCGCGCCCGTTGTGATGCACATCATACCATTCACAGTCGGCGGTTTTGCGGATCGGCGCATCGGGGAATGAGAGTCGCGCAGACGGCGGCGAACAACCGCCGGCGAGCGCGCCAAGGCAAAGCAGGCCCACCGTCGCAGCGCCACGTCCCATTTTTGGGAGCGTCTTTCCGCTCATCAGGAACAGGAGCGGAAGTAAAAGGAAGATCGAGGCAGCCGCGCACACACTCACGCCGATCGCCACCGCCCAGCCCAGGGATCGGATCGCCGGCACCGAAGTGAAGGCGAGCGATCCGAAGCCGAGCAGCGTGGCGGCGGCGCAGAGCAGGACCGACTGCCCGCTGGCCGCCACGCGGTCTCGCAATTCCGCGCGGCTGGAGCATCGCCGCGCGACGCTGACGAGAAAAATGCCGTAGTCGCTGTCGATGCCGATCAGAAGCGGAATCGAAACGAAATTGGCCAGGTTCAACTTTGCGCCGGAGAGCTTTGCCACCGCGAGCAGAAACGCGAGGCTGCAGGCCGTCGGCAGCAGAGCGAGCATCGCGTGCGAAACCGAACGAAAGTGCAGCAGCAGATAGATCGCGATGAACGCGACGGCCGCTGCGATCAGCCGGGGCAGATCGCGGCGGATGGTGGCCTGCGTGTCGATACTGAGCAGCGTCATGCCGGTGAGCGTCGCCCCATCGATCCCTCGAAGCAACTCGCGAATAGTAGAGACTGCCGCCTCGGTCTTCGCCAGGTCCCCCGTCGTCGACTGTAAAAAGATCAGCGTGATTGCCTCGGTCGGCATGGCGCCGTTCAACGCGCGGTGCGGCAGGAAGGTTTGTGCCAATTGGTGATAGGAAATCAGATCGCGCACCGTTGGAGCTGAGGTACGCGTGAGAAGCGTCCGCAGAAAGCTGCGGTATCCCGCGAAACTGGCGGGATTGAAAGCGCTCTCGACGACAGCCGCATCGAAGTCCGCTGTGACGCGATCGGCGACGGCCGGTCCGATCTCCCGCAGCCGCCGTTCGACGACGGATGGATCGGGAAGGAGATTTGCAAGACCGATGGACGAAGCGACGCCGGCCTTACGTGCTGCCGGGCTCTTTAGTTGATCGGAAACGCGATGGGCCAACGTCAGGAGCTGATCGGCGGTGTCAGCTTTGAGATAGACGACCAGCGAGTCATCGGAGCCGCCCATTTTGCGGGCGATCTCCGCCTCGGCATCCAGCGGCGGATTGGGCCGGGGGTGAAGGATGGTTGGATCCGTTTCCAGCGGCAGCTTCGCGCCGGCGACCGCAAAAATTCCGATCAGCGAAATCAGTATGAACGCCCAGACAACCAGGCACGGGCGTGCGTGCCGATCGATTGCATCGACCAACGGCCTGATCGACAGGCGGATTGCCGGGCTGTTCGACGCCGTTTTGGATTTCCGCGTGACGCGCTCGGCGAGTACCAGAAGAGCGGGCAACAAGAACACCGCGCCAATCAGCGCGCCCATCAGGCCGAGCGAGCCGGCGATCGAAAAATCCCGGAGCACCTGAACCGATGCGAAACCGACCGCAACGAATCCGACGACCGACGTGACCCATGCGGCGAAGAACGCGCTGCCGATCGTTTCGATCGATTTGCTGACCGAATCGATACTGATCATTCGGCCGCCGGCATTTTCGAGAATATGAACGAGGTAAAAAATCGAGTAGTCGATCCCGATGCCAGCCAGCATTGCGCCGATCACCGCCGTAAGGGGAGAGACGCTGCGGCTGAAAATGGCGTAGATGCCGAATCCGCAGACGATTCCGCACGCCAGCGGCGCAAACGTGATCGTGAAAAGTCGCAGCGGCCGGCGAAACGTAACGGCAAACAACAGCGCCAGACATGCCACCGATCCGATCACGCTCGAAATCGAATCCCGGCGAATCGACTGCTCGCTCTGCGCCGCGATCGGATAGGCTCCGGAGACCTCGATTTTCAGGTGATCGACATTCACATCGCTGGCAATCTTCGTCACGGCATCCGTGATGCGATGACAGAATTCCGTATCGCTCGGTGGTTTGGCGCCGGTCACCTCGATTAAAAGACTGTGCCCGTCGGCGGAGATGAGTGCATCTGAATCTTGAAAGGTCTTGACTGGTTGCGCCGCAGCCAGCTTGTCCGCAATGAATTCGTGCAGGCGCAGTGGATCCTGAAGAATCGCTTTGGAGATAGCGCCGGCGGCCGGACCCGGAGCGGCCAGGAGTGCTTCGTCCTGACGAAGCTGCGCGGCGATCGATTGTTTTGTGAGACGTTCCCTGGCCGCATCGAAAGCGGCGTCGTCGAGATAGAACAACCCGTTGGGGGCCATGACGTTCGCCACAAAATCTCGTGTCTGCTGATCGACGCGAAAGCTTACATCGGTGATCAACTCTGCCGCCGCGGGGGCCGCGGCGATGTGATGTTTGAATGACTCGGCAAAATTGAGCAGCTTCCGTGGCTCCGGCGAATCACCGGACGTGGAGACGAGGATCAGCAGCTTTTCGACCGTCGGGAACTCGCCCAGCACACGAGTGAGAGCGATCGCCGCAGGGTCGCGCGGCGGAAAGAAACTCGCGATCGACGTATCGGGACGCAGCCGCGCGGCGCTCGCCCCGGCGAGTGCCACGGCGACGAGTGCAATTCCGACGGCCGTCCATGGCTTTCGGGCCGGCCATGCCAGTGCGGAGAATCTCATGGAAGTTTCTCCGCGCGGAGGCGGTTTGAACGCGCCTTCCGGAACCTGCCCGTTGATTTCGACATCGCGCAGCTCGATGAGAATTCGCCCGGCGTCGGAAACCGCTTCGATCCGGCGCGGCCACACAACGCTGTTAAATTGCGAGAGGCGCGCGAATGTCAGCTCGAATCGTTGCCGGCCGTTCCGATCCCGACCGATGACTTCCCGGATCGTCAACGTCTTACGATCGATCAGGCTGGCAATTGTGGTGCCATTCGTTTTTGTTTCCTGAATCAGAAGGTTTGCGCCTCGGTTGTTTGCCGAGACGTTGGCCTCGTCGATCAATCCGGTCGCCAGTCGCATCCACTGATGCGTCATCTCCCCTGTCCGCACCCCGACGGAAAAAGTCTCCTCTTTTTGGATGTCGGAAGTGAGCAGCCAAACGCCGGCGGGTGTGATCGTTAAGTCGAGGACGGTCTGTCCGAATTTAAAGGCCTGCATTCGCGCCCGCTCAGGGGGCTCCATCACTAGCGCGGCGTCAAATCGCACGGTTTGCCCGTCCTTGCGCGTCAGAGTCACCAGTGCCTCGGACGAAACAGTGTGGATCGCGCGAGCCCGGTCGGACAAGACGTGAAGCGCCTCCGATTCCGACATATTTGGATAGGCGGGAATCGCTTCAGTGGCGCGCGCAACCGATCAATCCCTGGAGGAGCCCGATCTGTAATGCAACAGCGAACAGTCGAGCGGGGGGCGGCAGAGTGCGTGAAGGATTCGGCGACCCAAAGGATTTCCCCCTCTCCCGGTACTCCGGGAGAGGGCGCGGGTGAGGGTCTTCAACGCGCGATACGGACGGCCCTCACCCCAACCCTCTCCCAGAGTAACGGGAGAGGGAGAAGGAACCCTCTTACCGATTCTGTCATAAAAATCAGAGGACACGCGGAAACAGTTCACATCATCTCCGGCAGATTCCGCAACAACTTCCCGTTGGGCGAGCGCGGCAATGATTCGCGAACCTCAAAAAGCCGCGGCACCTTGTATGCCGCAAGGTTGGCGCGGGCAAGCTCGCGCAGCGCTTCGATGTTCACCGGCACGGCGCTGTCGCGCGGCGACACGAGCGCCTTGAGGCGGAAGACTGTCGCGCTCTGTTGAATCGGAACGATGACGCACGATCCGACTGTCGGATGCCGCTGCAGCACGGCTTCCACTTCCAGCGGATTCACCTTGAAGCCGCCGACGTCGATCAGCAGTTTGATGCGGCCGGTGATGAAGAGCCGGCCGCTTTCGTCGAGACGGCCCAGGTCGCCGGTGGGGAAATGGCCGTCGATGCAGCCGGACGGCGCGTCGAGATAACCGGAGAACATGGAATCGGCCCGAACCGCCACCTGGCCCTCGCGGCCGAAGGGAAGCGGCGCGTCGCTGCCGTCCAGACTGAGAATGCGGATGGAGACGCCATCCATCGCCTGTCCGACGCTTGCGGGATCGAACGGTTCTTCCGGCGGGTTATAGGTGACCGACCCAATTTCCGAAGCTCCGTAGAGCTGCGTAACGCTGATGCCAAAGCGATTGGCGAAAGCGTCGCGAACGGCTGATGGAAGCGGCGCCCCTGCCGAGTAGGCACGACGCAGAGACAAAGGTTCTGCCGTTGAGTCATCGGCGGCGCGAAAGCATTTCGAAGGTAGAGGGGACGCCGGGAAGAATCGTAATGCGCTCCTCTCGAAGCGTTCGGAGAACCACCGGCAGATCGAGCCCATCCAGGAGATCGACCCGGGTTCCTGCCCAGACCGGCGCGAGTAGTCCGTGTTCCATGCCGTAGGAATGGGTCAGCGGAATGGTCATGAGCACATGGTCATCGCTCGCAAAGCCGACCGAATCTACGACCGCCCATGCGGCGGCATCGAGCGAGCGGCCCGTGCGCCGAACGATTTTGGGAAGACCGGTGGTGCCGGAACTGTGCAGGAGCAGATCGCCGATCGCCCCCTGAGAAGACGTCATTTGCGACGAATTCGCGGCTGGCTCGTGGAGCAAGATTCGATTGATGGGTAACGCGAATCGCGCCGTCGCCCCGATCACCGCAACGGCACGCTCGTCGCCGATCACCCCTGCTGCGCCTGATTCCTCGGCTGCGCGCCGAAGCTCGCTGTCTGCCGCCTGCGGCGAGATCGGAAAAACGGAGCACCCAGCTTCCAAAACCGCCAGAAACGCAACCGGATATCGTAATTGATTGGAGCACGAGAGGATGACGACTCCAGATTGCGGCGCAGCCGCTCGAATTTGTTCGGCGAGCGCCGCGACCGCACGCCCAAGTTCCCCAAACATCATCCGCTCCCCGCTCCGAACTTGGCGGTAGGCCAGCGCGTTCGGTCGCTGCTCGGCATGATGTCGCAGTTGGCCGCCCAGGCTTAGCGCGGCGTGAGAAATCACGCGGCCTCCACCGGCTGCCGGAACTCGATCGGCGTCGCCTTACCGTCAACAAGCGAATATTCCGGCCGGCGCGGACAGAGTGGAACAAATCGCTGAAGCCCGACACAGAGTTCAAAAAACCGCAGCCGCCAGCGCAGCGCCCACGGCGGCTTTGGAAAGACTTCGCCGGCCAGGATGGAAATGACCGCCTTGTGAACTCGAAGCGGACCCTGACCGTTCATAAATAATTCGCGGAAAGCATGACGGTAATAGTTTCGAATCAGTCGCCAGAAGACGTTCGTGCTTCCTTCGACGAATCGACAGTAGGCACGGGCCGCCGCGGCAGCCGGAGCCCGGCCGGTGAGGATATCGATCGAGTGCCGGACGGCTTCGCGACCTCCCATCATGGCAAGCGTGACGCCGGTCGAAAAAATGGGATCGAGGAAACACCCCGCATCGCCGACCAGGAAATATCCCGGCCCCGCGTGCGGTGCGCAGGTGTAGCTGAAATCCGAGAGCACCTCGTTCGTGTTCGGCCCCATGCTATTGCGCATCCGATGGCGGACCACCGGGCACCGCTCGATCGCCCAGCGCAGCAGCCGATCCGGAGGCGCCTGGATCTGTTTGACGAATTGAGGTCGGGTCACGAATCCCACGCTGGTCTTGCGCTCACTGATCCCGATCAGCCAGAACCATCCTTCGCGGCACATGAAAATCGACGGGTGGCCGGTCCTATCTCCCGGCGGCCGCTCCACGTCGTCGAAATGCTGGAAATAGGCCACCTTTTGCAGATGGGGATCATCGAATGTCCGGCGCGTTCCCAGATGCCGGCTGACGACTGTCCCCTGGCCAGAGCAATCGAGCAGTAATTTGCCGGAGAACGGTCCCTTGTCCGAGACGAGTTCGACGCCGGACGCATCGAGTCGATTGATCCGAACGACTTTAGTTTCTTCGAGTACCTCAGCGCCGGCATGCGCGCCGCGTCGAGCAGCATCTTGTCGAAAGGACCGCGTTCAATGTTGAAAGTGGGAGAGCCGGGGAAGAATCCATCGCTGAAACCGAAGGACATCGTTTTCGGATCGTCGCCGATTCCGAATTCCGCGCCATATTTGGGAACGTGCGGAAGCTCACGGAGGGCCGGTTCGAGGCCCAGTTCCCTGATCAGCGGCAGATTACGCGGAAGGATCGATTCCCCGATGTGGAAGCGCGGATGGCGGTCTTTTTCGAGGACGCAAACGCGAAATCCGCCGCGCGCGAGCAGCAACGCGCTGACCGCGCCGGCGGGGCCGCCGCCGATGACGAGGGCATCGTACGGCTCGCTCATCGCCGCGCTCCAGGTGAAAGCGAAGCGATCCCCTCGATTTCAACCAGCAGATCAGCGCGGCATAGATCGGCCCGGATCATCTCGACTCGTGTTTCCGGGCTGAATATTTTACGCGCTTCCGATTCGATTTCCGCCCGATCACCCGAACGTAGATAATAAATGCGTATGTCCGTGAAAAAAGCGAGCGACGCGTCGCCATCAGGCGATTCCCCGGCGGCTCGGAGCAATTCGCGCAGATTCTCCAGCGTTTCGCGAATCTGTTCTGGAAGTTGCCCGACGTGAACGCTCTGTTCTCCGCGAATGCTCGCCGTGCCAGCCACAAGAAGTGCGGGACGGTGGTGGGATGGATGACTGATCAGCGTGCCACGTGCGAAACAGGGGGGGCGGGGCCCATAACGGGAGGAATAGCGAAAAGCAGGGATCTGCCGGGGATTTTCGATATTGACGCCGCCGCGAGACAGCGAAAGACAGTGAACAACCAGGTCGTTGCCGGTATGGCCGATGCCCGAGGCGGCGGGGAAAAGCGGCAGTAGCTTTTCCGATTGGCCAAACCATTTCCCCATCGCCGCGAATCGTCCGGCGTTGAAGACCATATATCGATCGCGGGCGGGGTCCATCTGCTGATGGATCGCTGGTAGAAGATTCCAGAAACGGACAGCGCAACCGTGTCGCCGCGAATGCAATTCAAGACGGATGCGGTCATAGATTTCGGCGACTTGCAGCTCAAAGGTATCGGCGTCCAGTTCCTTCGCGGCCGGCAAACGGATCGAGATCAGCGTGGCGTGTTCACCTTCGAGCGTGGAGATATCGAAGGCATCGTGTCTACGAAAAGCCGGCCTACCGCCGCCGGCCAATTGCCGGGCCCATCGCGGCACAGAAAGTTTCTCTTGTTTTCTTTCGGCAATCTGGGTCGACACTCGATCTCCGTTATCAGTCCCCCGACTGGCGATTATCGCCGGAATCGCTTGAAAATTAAACGAGTGATATTCGGATGCCGCTCACCGGCCCGGAAAAGTCGGTGCATAACGCGGCGAACGAACCGACGGTTTCATCTCCAGTGGCTGCCCGGACCGAGCCGTTTGCTTTCCAGCCGCCGCCGAGAAGACGGGGCAGTTTCCTTCCCAGCAAACCGGCAGCGATGCCTGCCAGCGGTGAGACACTGTAAGTTTCACTAATATGCCCGTATATCGAGCTGACTGACCGCGTGCTTGAATTGCCGCTGATCGCGGCGGCTTCAGCTCGATCGACCCATGTGCCGCACGCCGAGCTGATAATGTTCGCGGGGTTGTTCAGCTCACCGAGCACCCGCGCGACGGATTGAGCGGCCGACGCGCGATCTCCAAATGCGGCTGACGACGATTCGATCCTGCCACGAGCCTGTCCGCGCCGCGCCTCGACCGAACTGCCCGATTCGAGGACAAAGAGTACCGCGCCGCGCCGCTCACATACCCGGTTTGGGCGACGAAGGGCGGGCAACCTTCCGCTGCGCCGGCGCCGCATCGGCGATGGGCCTCCACAACCACCTCGTTATATTCCTCGCCACCTCCCGCGATCGCACGTTCGCATTGGCCGGCGCGAATCCGCGCCGCCGCGAGGGCGAGTGCATCGAGCCCCGCGGTGCGCGAGCCAATGACGGCCAGGCAAGGGCCTTGGATGGAGAGCATCAAGCTCAGTTGGGCGACCCCGGCGTTGGGAACCCCCTCGGCAAAGAGCGTGGGATTCGCCCCGATCAATCCCTCCTTCACGATCTGCCGGTAATATTCGACGCAGAAACCAGACGATCCGTGCATCGTTCCCACCGTCGCGGAGCAATCGCCGCAGAAGGCCGCCGGGTCGTCGATTCCCGCGTCGCGGATCGCCAGTGTTGCCGCAGCCAGCGTCAGTTTCACGTAATCGCTCATTCGTCGAACACGCCGTGCGTTCAGAAGCCCTTCGAGTTGCGGTTCGGGGACCGAGCCGGAATCGTGCCGCCACGCGGGAGCCGCGCCGGAATTCAGATGCGCGAGAAATGCGGAACTGCCGACGAGGCCGGGGAGGATGATTCCGATGCCGGTGATAAAGACTTCCCGTTCCTGGTGGAAAGTTGGAGAGTTGCGGAGTTCTTGGCCCCTCTCCCGGTACTCCGGGAGAGGGCTCGGGTGAGGGTCCGGCGGAATGTTCCCACGAGGACCCTCACCCCCGCCCTCTCCCGGATTACCGGGAGAGGGGGAAGTCGCTGGTGTTTTCGGCGACCTTCCAAGAATCATGCAGGCGTTGGCCCCACCGAAACCGAGCGATGTGTTTAGAGACGCGCGTAATGGCGCGAGGCGAGATTCGCCGGTGGAGAGTTGCAGTCCCGGAAACTCAACATCCTCGGCTTTCACATTCGCGCACGCGGGAATGGTCTGCTCGCGCAGCGCCATGGCCGACAGGATCAATTCCACCGCCCCCGCGCCGCCGAGCGTGTGTCCGAGATGGCTCTTGAAGGCGATGACCGGCACCCGCGGCAATCGCTCGCCGAAGACGCGCGAAAAGGCGGCGAATTCCCCGGCATCGTTGTCGCGCGTGCCGGTGGCGTGAGCCGCGATGAAATCGATGTCAGTAGAAGTGAGCCCGGCGGCGGCGATCGCCTGCGTCATTGCCCTGGCCGCACCGTCCCCCTGCGGGTGAGGCTGCGTGAGGTGATGAGCATCGGAACTTTCGGCTGCTCCGAGAATAATCGCGAGCGGCGTCGCATGGCGATGCAACGCGTCCTGACCGCGTTCGAGAACGACGATTCCAAACCCTTCCGCCAGCTTCATCCCGGCCCGGTCGCGCGCGAACGGCTTGAGCGGACCGGGCGCGACCAGGCGAAGACTGTTGAAACCGCCGTAAACGTATTCCCCGATCGCATCGTATCCCCCGGCGATGACCAGATCGGCCTGATTCGATTCCAGCAGCATCGCGCCCATCGCGATGGCGGCCAGGCTTGACGAGCAGGCGGAGCAGAGATTGAGCGTTAGCCCGCCGAAGCCGAGACCTTCGACGGCGCGGCGCAGAGATTCGCCGCCGAGAAAATCTCGAAGAAGATCGTAATTTCCGCTGCGCAGAAAACGGCCTGCCGCACGCATTCCATGCAGCGTGGTTCCGAGCACGACGGCGCAGCGGTGGGGTGCATAGGGAAGTGTCGGAAATGCGCCGGCATCGCGCAGCGCCGCGGATATCGCCCATTTCAGATAGCGTGCTTCGCGCGGAAGGGATGGGGCAAAATCATCGGGAAGCGGCAGCGCTTCGCCGCCATCCGCGCCCGGCGGAAGCGGTGACTCGATGACGGTAAGCGGGCGCAAGGCGCATCCGCCATGCAGGATCGCCTGCCAGGTCTGCTCGCGTGACAGGCCGAGCCCGGTAACGAGCCCAGCCCCGGTGATCGCCACCCGATTCGACGCAATGAGGTTGGTGGGGCTGGCTGGCTCGGTCATGCCAACGCATCCTCGACGAAAGCGGCTTCGAGCACGAGCCATTGCTCCGGATAGGTGCCCAGATATTTTTCGAGGACTTTTCCGATTTGCCACAAAGTGGGATCAATGCCTGAAAGCGCAGGAATCTCAGTCTGCACGTGGATAGGGGTTTCTGCGACGAGGCGGCAGCGGCCGGAAGGTTGGCGGATCGCGAAAACGGGAATGATCGGGCTGCCGGTGATTTGCGCCAGCTTGACCGGACCGAGCGGAAGAGCGAGATGCCCGCCGAGGATCGGTACCGCCTGCGATTTTTGTCCGGGCATGGCGCGGTCCCCCTGCATCACTACCACGTGATTGCGCTCCAGGGCATCGCGCAGGCCGATCCACGTCGTCCAGCCTTCATCGATCGCCGCTTCATGAATGCCGAGATGTTCGCGAAGATTGCGGCGGATCGTTTCAAAACCGTCGACCGCGTCCCGCTTGAATACGACGTGAACGTCCGGCTCAACTTCCGCAAGAGCCGCCAGAGCAACCTCGAACGATCCCATATGCGCGGTCACGATAATGGCGCCTCCTCCACGTTTTCGAAAATCGACATAAGCATCACGTCCGTCGATCGATTCAATGCGGCCGCGCAAATCCGCGGTCGTCATCGCGCCGCTCCTTCCGATGTCGACGACGAAATCATAAAAATGGCCCACCACTCGGCGCGAAATGGCGGCATTGCTTGCCAGAAGTATTCGGCCCGAGAAGTCGCCGCGCGTTTGCGAAAACGCCTCGCCGCACGTCCGCCGAGCAATTCAGCGTTCCCCAGACGCCCAGCGGCTTCAGCCAGCGCAGCACTCGGGGGGCGTGGCGGGCGAGCCAGAAGAGCAGGCGAAGGAAGAATCGCGAGGTAGTGGTAATGCGACGATTCGGATTATGATCAGGCAAACGCTCACTTAGGGGCGTGCGAATATCGGCGGCGGCGGCATTGCTCACGGGTTGGAGGATGGAACCCCCTCCAGCGGATGAACCGTTTTCACTCCCTGCGGCAGCGTGAGCATCAGGCGGGCTTTGTCGAGATTCGTGTTGGTCCTGACGTTTGAAAATCGGATCTCGGTGTGTTCGCCATCAGGATCGGTCATCTTCAGCGCGAGTATAAAACCGCGATCAGAGTCGATCAACACGCTGGCTCTCGCTACGTGCTCGGCGATCGTTTTATCGGTGGGAATCATGCGCAAGGCCAGGCGTCCGGGGCCGCTCTTCTCACCGAGATCCTCGACCGGGGCGGGCAGGAACGAAAAATGGTCCAGCAGCGCCGCCAGCCGCGGAACGGGAGAACTCGCCAATTCCGCAAGACGGCCCGAAAGGGGATAAATCTCCACGGTTTTCTGGGTCGGGTAATAGACCTGGATCTCAGTTTCATCGACCCGCATGACCGTCGGCTCAGGCACGCGGGTGGTCCAGAGCATGATGTTGCCTTTGGCCAGAACCGTGCCGCTGCTGGTCATCGGCTTCTTCAGCAACGGCGTGAATTTCAACTGCTCGAAATCCGCGGTGAGATCGGCGATCGCAGATGCGCGGGCATCAACCTGCTTCATGCTCGCCCAGAGTGGCGCATCGATCCCGGCCGGCGCGGCGGCGGGAAGCGTCGTAGCGATCTCCCCAAGAGCGCGGCTGACCATAAGGAAGGCCAGCAAAGACAGGCAAATCGACAACAGGTCACGTCTTTTGATCATGAGAGGAATCGCCGCGATGAAGGGCGATCGATCCACGTGCGATCACCAGGTCGCCGATCCGCGCGACGACGGAGAAGTTCTGCAACGCGCCGAGCACGCCGCTTAAGGTCGATTCGAGCGTAATCTGCGCCGGAGGTGAAAGGGCCTGCTCGAAACGAAGATCCATGCCGGCGAGTTTTCCCAGCGATCCGCTTCCGGTCGGTCCGGCCAATCCCGACAACTGCGCCAGTGCCTCGGCGATCAGCACGCCGGGTACGATCGGACGGCCGGGAAAATGACCGGCGAAAAATGCTTCGGTCCCATCCAGTTGCCAAACGCCCCGAGCTGATGTTCCGGGTTGAACCTCAATCACGCGGGAGATGAAACGAAAAGGGGGCTGATGGGGCAATTGCGCCAACCAGTCGATTGATTCTGCGCGAGCAATTGGAGTTGAAGCTGCAGCACCACGATGTTCCTGCACATACCGCGTCAAAGTCGCCACGTTCTGGAAGACATCCCGGCCGACTGATTCGTTAGGAATCCGCAGCCCGAATTGCCGCTCGATGCTCGTGAGGACGAGCAACATATCGAGCGAGTCAAGGTCAACGTCGGCTTCAAAAAAAGGCATCGATTCCGGTAACGGCGCGTCTGCAGGGAGCTTCAGGTCGCGACGAAGAATCGCACGAACCTGCTGAAGAATATCGGGATCGAGCAGTTGGCATGGCGGGGTCCGAGCGGCGAAAGGGGGTTATTCAGGGTTCATTCGAGGCCGGGATTGTGTTGATTCCAGTACCGTCTGCAAGCGGGCGATCGGCTCTTCACTTTTTCCTTTTTCCTTTTCTACTTTTTACTTGCCTTGAGCCGTTTTCCGCAACGTAGTGAATCGCCGCCGGCGGCGGTTATACTCCTTTTCGCATGAGCATAGTGTATGTGGTGGGAAAAACCTTCTGCCGATTCGTTCGATTCAATTGCCTGAAAGCGGTGGTTCTACATGGGGAGCGAGCCGAAATTCCCGGCGGATTTATCCTTGCCTGCACGCATCTGAGCCATCTCGAGCCCGTTATCGTCGGCGCGATGATGCGACGCAAAATCGACTGGATGTCACGGATCGAATTTTACAAATATCGTGTTATCGCGTTGCTGCTCGACGCACTCGATGCGTTCCCCGTCAACCGGCAACGCGTTGCGGTGAGCGCGATTCGCACCGCGATCGATCGGGTGAGGCGGGGTCGGATCGTCGGAATCTTTCCGGAGGGGGGCGTAGCGCACGGCCTCGATTCGGCGCTGCGCGGCGGGCCGATCAAGAAAGGAGCGTGCGTGGTCGCCTACCGGGCGGCGGCGCCGGTCGTGCCCGTGGTCGTGCTCGGCACCGACAAACTGAATCGCGTCGGACCATGGCTCCCTTTTCGTCGCGGGCGCAGTCTGGCTCATTTATGGCAAGCCGATCCATCCTCGGCTCGCCGAGCCGCGCCGGCGCATTGCTCGCGAATTAATGGCCCGCGACCTGGGGATTGCCTATCAGGAGCTTTTCGCCGAGTTGTGCGCATCGTGCGGCATCGACAGCCGAGAGGTGGCCGGAGCGTGAGCGATCTTTATTACGATGTAGTGCATGCGATCGGATCAGCGATTTTCTGGGGATCGGCCCGGCCCATCGTGATGCACCGGGAACGATCCGGTCGACCGGGGGCATTCATTGTTGCCGCCAATCACCATAGCCCTTATGACGTGCCGCTGCTGATCCGGCACAGCCGCCGCCGGCTCGACTTCGTCAGTATCGTCGAAGTATTCAAGAGCCGGTTTGTCGCCTGGTTCTACGGCTCGATGAACGCGTTCCCCATCGATCGATCCAAAGCCGACTCCGCGGGCGTACGCACCATTCTCGAACGGCTCGGGCGCGGCAGGGCCGTGGCGATGTTTCCTGAGGGCCGGATCCGAAAGCCGCCGGACTCGGTGACGCATGGCGGGCGGTTTCGTCCCGGCGTTGCCCGGCTCGCGCAGATGGCCGAGGTCCCCGTCATGCCGTGCATTGTGATCAATTCCGATCAATACGGCAGGATTTCCGCGTGGATTCCGGTCCGCCGAATTCGCTATGGCGTCATCTTCGGCGAGATGATCCAACTGCGAACTGACTTGGACAAACCCGCCGCCATCGCGGAGTTGGAAAAGGAGCTCGCTTCGGCGTTCATCCGTCTTTACGGCGAATTGAAGACGCAGATGGAATCGCAGGGATGCCGCGTTGAGTGAGCGCGGCAATTCCGTTACAAACGCCTCTAATGAGCGAGAAGCGAAAACTCACGCCGGACGACGTTCGTCATGTCGCGAGGCTGGCGCGATTGGCGCCGGACGAGGCGGCGATTCAGAAGCTCACCAGGCAACTCGAATCGATCCTCGATTACGTGGCCACGATTTCCCGGGCCGACACGGCCGACGTGGAGCCGCTGGCTCATGCGGTTCAGCTTCACAATGTTTTGCGCGACGATGTTATCGAGCCGAGCCTGCCTTTGGAAAAGGTGCTCCAGAACGCGCCGCAGACCGATCCGCCATTTTTCAAGGTGCCGAAAATCCTGGGCGGCGACGAGGATTCCGCGGGATAGGCCGTGTTCCTCTCCCTCTCCCGGAGTACCGGGCGAGGGGGTAAGAGGGGACGGGAACTTCATGTATCCAGACTCCCTCATCGCCGCCCGCGACGCGATCCGCTCGAAGCAAATCTCGGCGGTTGAACTGACGCGCTATTTCATCGAGAGAATTGAAAAGATCGACCCGCAGATTCTTGCCTACAACTCGCTCTTTCCCGAGCAGGCCCTGGCGCAGTCGAGGGAAGTGGATGAAGGCGTTCGCGGCGGCGCGCTGGCGGGCGTCCCCATCGCGCTGAAAGACAACCTCTGCACGAGCTTCGGCACGACAACCTGTTCCTCGAAAATGCTGGAGAACTTTCGCGCCCCGTACGACGCCACGGTCGTGAAAAAACTCGACGCGGCAGGCGCGGTTTTCATCGGGAAGACCAATCTCGACGAGTTCGCCATGGGCAGCTCGACCGAGAACAGCGCTTTCCGTACGACGCGAAATCCCTGGGACCTGGAGCGGGTGCCCGGCGGTTCGAGCGGCGGGAGCGCCGCGGCGCTGGCCGCCGGAATGTGCTGCGCGTCGATCGGATCCGATACCGGCGGTTCGATTCGTCAGCCGGCCTCCCTGTGCGGGGTGGTCGGGCTCAAGCCGACCTACGGCCGCGTCAGCCGATACGGGCTGGTTGCCTTCGCCAGTTCCCTCGATCAGGTCGGGCCGTTTGGCAGGTCCGTCGCCGACGTCGCGCTGCTCATGAATGTCTTGGCCGGGCACGATCGCAAGGACAGCACCAGCATCCCCGGCGACGTCCCCGATTATCTCGCCGGGCTCGATCGCCCCATCGAATCCCTTCGCATCGGAATCGCGCGCGAATTCAATCTCCAGAGCGGATTGGATCCGCAGGTCAAATCCGCCTTCGAGGCGGCGGTGGCGACGTATCGCGCCATGGGGGCGCAAATTGTGGAGGTTTCTCTTCCGCATACCGAATATGGAATCGCCGCCTATTACGTCATCGCGCCGTGCGAAGCCTCAAGCAATCTGGCCCGATACGATGGCGTTCATTTCGGCCATCGCACCAGCGAGCCGGTGAAAGACATTCTTGAGTTGTTCAGCAAATCGCGAACGGAAGGATTCGGCGAGGAAGTTCAACGCCGGATCATGATCGGTACCTATGCGTTGTCGAGCGGATATTACGACGCCTACTACGTCAGCGCCCTGAAGATTCGCGCGCTGATCAAGCGGGATTTCGACGCGGCGTTTAGAAATTGCGATGTGATTCTCTCGCCAACCAGCCCGACGCCGGCGTTTAAGATCGGAGAAAAGACCGGCGATCCGTTGCAAATGTATTTGTGTGATGTTTTCACCGTCACCTGCAACATCGCCGGAATTCCCGGACTCAGCCTGCCGTGCGGATTCACCACCGGCCCCAAGCCGCTGCCGATTGGTTTGCAACTTCTCGGCCCGGCGTTTGGTGAGCCAACACTTCTGCGAGCCGCGCGAATGTATGAATCTGCCACCGAATGGCATCTGCGCCGGCCCTCCATCTAACCGGAAAAATCGGAATATTGGACCCGCGACGTTTTTTCGCTGGAGTAGGGCGCGTTACAATCCGATCTCGAAAAGGAACAATTGCGATTAGGGCACTCCATGATTCATCCCTGGCATGACGTTACACCCGGCGAGTCGATCCCGCAGGAATTCAATGCGGTCATCGAAATCCCCTTCGGCTCCAGCGTGAAATATGAGCTGGACAAGGAGAGCGGGCTGATCAAACTCGATCGCGTCCTCTATTCCGCGGTCTATTATCCCGCTAACTACGGCTTCGTGCCGCAGACTCTGGCCGAGGACGATGATCCGCTCGACGTTCTGGTCCTCTGCCAGGAAACCGTCGTTCCGCTGACGCTGATCCATTCGCGCACGATCGGCTTGATGACCATGATCGACGGCGGCAAGAAGGATCACAAGATCATCGCCGTCGCCATCGATGATCCGGAATTCAACAGTTACAACGAAGCCGAAGAGATGCCCGCCCACCGGCTCACCATGCTCCGCCGATTTTTCCAGGACTACAAGCAGTTGGAAGGCAAGGCGGTCGAGGTGGATGCGATTCAGCCAGCCAAGGAAGCGTATCCGATTATCGAAGATGCGCTCTCGCGATACAGCAGGCAGCGGCGGCGCGGGTTTAAATAAACATCCCGTGGATCCTCCGGCCCAGGGATCGCGGCGGTGGCGGAAGAGCGCATTTTTTTTTCCCAACAAATCGGGCGAGGCTGGCGGCGGCGACGTGGCAGATCCCTGGGCTTGCCCCTGCCGTTTTCTACTGCTCCGATTGCACCTTCGGTTCAGGCAACGTCTTCGAAGAAGTCTCGCACCGTGCACGAAAATCCCGGCAGTGCGCTCTCCCTCGTGATATGTTCATCGACCCCGACGACCTGGGGGCGCTCCCGGGCGCGGCGAATATGCACTTCCTCGGCGAATCAGTGCAGCTTGATCGGCGCCGTTCCTGATACATTCCCCGGCGATGCTTCGTCGCTTGTTCACCCCCTTGTCTGTCGTTTCTCTGTTGCTTTGCATAATCACGTGTGCGATGTGGTGGAGAAGCCGGACAGGTTCGGAGTATGCCTACGCGATCGGCGGGCGCCTCGGCTTGTCGGTCGTTGTTGAACGGGGGGAATGTACTTTTAAGATCGTCCGCTATCGCATGGACCGCAATCCAACTCGGAACATCGGTGTATCGATGGTTGAAAGTGCGATCGCACTTGAGAACGACTATTTCCTGGTCAAGTACGGCGGCGATCGACTGCTCAGCGGATGGGGCGAGTCAGGTTATGCAGGTTTCGGTGGATTCGGCGCCGGAACCCTCGAAGGACATTTCAGCGGCTTTAAGAATCAAGGACGAGCGCCACCTGATTTTCGATTCCAATGGATTGCCATGCCGTGCTGGGTGCTCGCCGCTGCTCCGGCGCTTCTGCCCGTGATGTGGATGAGGAGGCATTTGGTCATTCGCCGAAACCATGGCCCCGGCTATTGTTCCCAATGTGGGTATGACCTGCGTGCTACAACCGATCGTTGTCCCGAATGCGGGACAATCACGAATGCAATGAGGCGCGCGGACGGGCACGCGTGAAAGCGCCGCTAGTGCACCACGTCAAACCCATTCAATCCGTTGACAGTCCAATCGAGATTTGGGCCTGCATACGGATTCGTCGGCAGTATCTCGCCCGATGGCGTGTAGGCGACGTGCCCGTCGGCGAAGAGCAGGGGTAACCCGCTGTTGGAATGCGGTCCGCCCTGAATTCCCTGCGCATAGCAGGTCATCATCACCTTGCGGGCCGGGTACCTGACCTGCCGGACAAATTTTTGGATCGGAGGGAGCGGCCCCGGCGGATTCTGGCCGTTCACGGCGTTGATGTCGTGGTAAAAAGCATAAACGTAGTAGTAACTCATCGGATACGGAACGGCGGGAATGCCTTCGGGAAAATACCCTCCGTTTTGCGTGATCCACGCAAAAACCCAAGGGGGATTCTCATCCAGCGGGCAGAGGAAAATGCTCGACGCGGGAGCCATCGTGTAAAGCAGGTTGGGCACATCGACGAATGGCGTTTCCGGCCACCCGCCGTCGTTATTTCGGTTGTCCCCATTAAACGGAAACTTCCCATCGTTGCCGGCGGCATACGCGAAAATCGCCGAGCCCAGCGACCGCATGTTCGATTCGCATTGCAAGAGGCGCGCTTCCTGACGCGCCATGGTGACCGCCGGCAGAAGAATAGCGATCAGCAGCGCGATGATGCCGATGACGACCAATAATTCGACGAGAGTAAAGCCGTTTCGACGTCTCACTGCGCACCTCTTTCAAACCGGAAGATCCGCCACCTTTGTCGTTGCCGTGAGGTTATCCGTCGATTGTTTCAGTAGGTCAGTTTTCCTTCAAGGCAGGTCTTCGAAGAACTCACGGATTACGCATGAGAAACCGGGAAGTGCGCTATCGCCGAGGATTTTCTGATCGACACTGAGGACTTCTGCACGCTGATCACCGCGGTAGATCTGAATTTCCTGAGTGTCCGGGTAAACGATCCAGACGAGGGGGAAATTAGCGGCGCGATAGTCACGGAGCTTGGAATTCAGATCGTACACGGTGTCATTCGGCGAAATGACTTCAATCGCCAGGTCCGGAACGATCGTCAAATGTCCCGGCGGAAGTCTGTTCCCGTCAAATCGCCCCCGGCGGATAAACGACACGTCCGGCCGGCGCAACGTATGTGGATTGGGAAAACATCGATACGTCAATTCCGAGGTCATGATCCAACCGGACCGGCGGCTCTTCACGAATTGCATCAGATGGAAAATGATCCTGGCCGCAACGGCGCACGCGTCAGCCCCCATGCGTTTCCTTTCGACCAGGTGGCCGTCCACCAGTTCAAATTCGTCCGAGTCTGGAATTTCAGGAAATTCCTCAGCGGTGATGACTTGAGTTGCAACGGTCATAACCTCACCTTCTTGAACCGAATCATAGCAACATCGGCACTTGCGCCAAAACGAAAAATTCGTGGCAACACCACCTGCGTGAACGACAGAATTTGAGATAATCTCCAGCAATGGTTCGCCGGCTGATTACTATTTTGTCAGTGGTGTCGATGGTGCTTTGCGCGGCGACTTGCCTGGTCGGGGTGCGGAGTTACTGGTGTCAGTGGCGTCTCTCATACGAGAAGCACGTTGGGCGTTGGTACACTGTGAGCATTGTCGAAGGAGTTGCCCTTTGGGAGTTCAGGCGATGTGCCGATCCTGTTGAACGGCCGCCTGCGTTGCTTCGCTGGCACTCCGAATATTTGCCGCGCGGAACGACAGTTAACGTTGACGGGTTTAGCTACGGTCCTCATTTCGGCCGCTTCGGAATCGGTCGTTGGAATACTGACGATTCGCCCGTCGATGGTGAAGCGGAGTATTGGGACTGCCAAGGGATACAAACGCCTGTATGGGGAATCGCGGTCCCCCTTCTTGCGTTCCCGTCGATGCTTTACTGGAAAAAGAGTTCGCGACGGAGAATGCGGGAGGCCCGATGCAGGCAATGCGGCTACGATTTGCGCGCCACGCCGGAGCGTTGCCCGGAGTGCGGGGCGGGCACGAAGGTGGGGCCTAACACAAGTGAGACCACATCCACCCGCGGTACTTAGTGGATGACATCGAAGAACGCACCTCGCCGGTGTCAGTCACGGCCTGATGCCGGCGTCCCACTCTCGCTTCATCTCGTGAATCCACGGCACCACCACCGCGGCTAAAATGCTTATACAGACCAACAGAAGCAGAAGGACCTGCCACCAGCGAAGCACCCTGCGGCGTGGTCGCGGGCGGGCGTATTCCAACGGAAGTCGGTCCATATCGTTACTCGACCCTTCGTGAAATCCATCACATGAATCCGCGCCCGTCGCCGGAATTGTGTTCCGCCATCGCGGGACACGAGCGATAATTCATCGCAGGTCGCGCCGCCTCCGTTGCGGGAGCGGATTATTGGCGGCGCGGTTTCTTTCACACTCCACGATTCGTCCGAGCGACTGCCGCTTATCATTCATTCTATTTTCCGGCAGAAAGCTTCAACACGGGCGAGTTTGCGAAAGGAGGAATTTTTCTTCGGTTCAACATCGAACGACAACCTCGAGCTCTGACGCCACCGCGATTCGTTCCCGCCACGCGGCCACGCCAGTAGGAGTCAGCCGTGGAATCTCATTATTTCCTGCGTCCGTCGATTCGTACCCTCCTCGTTACTTTTTTCGTTCATCACAATCCGTTCTATCTACTCAGTGCCTTGTGCATGGTGGCCGGGTGTTATGCGCTCAACAGCGATTTGGGAACGCGCACCGGCGAATGGCCCAAGCTGCTGGCGCTGATCGGAACGCTCAATGTGTATGAGCTGATCCTGATCGCTCTGGGCATTTATCTGATCCGCCGCCGGGGCGTGATCCGCGACGGACGGACGCTTCTGCTTTTGGAAGCGCCGCTTCTGGTGGACCTGGCGTTCCTCAACGCCGAAGTCGCGTCGCTCTCATTTCGGATCGGCCTGATCATCAATCTGGCGCTGCTTGCCTTGGCGCTGGCGAAGATCGCGATCATCGTGCGCGGGCTGTCGGGGCGCTGGATGAATCGCGGGGCGGTCTTCATCCTGTTGCAACTGGGGATGCTGTTCCTTCTGCCGAGTGTTTTCAAACATCTGGAGCATGGAATGTCGCCGACGGCCGATCAGTTTTACGCCGCCTGGTGGGCCGCGGGAATGCTGCTCGTGGCCGGGCATCTGCTTTCGCGCCGGAGCGACAGGCTGCCCATGACTGAGTCGCGCGTCTGGACGACCATGCGGCGCGTCTATTCAACACTCCCCTTCCTGGCGATCCTCGCCCATCTCGGCATGCTGCACTGGGTCTATGGCGTGCGGTTCTACTGCAGCGACGTAGCGCCGGTCCTGCTCGGCCTGACGGTCGTGCTCGCGCTCGTCCGGCCGCTGCATCCCGAACGACGCGCGTGGATCAACCTGATCCGTGTCGGGATGCTGTGTGCTGCGATTGGAACGTCCCTCTGGGATCCGGCGCCGCTGCACGTCAGCTTGACTTCGCGGTTCGGGTTGACGCCCATTGCGCTGACCACGGCTGCCGCATATCTCGTTTTCATTTACTGCTATCTGCGGCCCTATACGGCCTTTTTCGTTTTCGTCGGCGCCCTGTCCGCGGGCCTGTATCTGTTCGGCCCGACCGTGCAGGCAATCGTCGATTTCATCAGCGCCATTCGGACGCGGTTGGTTTTGTTCGTCGAGCGAATGATGCCCAGGACCGCCGCGCAGTGGGGCATCCTCGCTATGGGGAGCGCCTTCGCGTTTCTCGGTCTCGGCGCCGCGGTGAGTCTGCGCAAGCCGCCGGCTGTCGATCCGCCAACACCGGGCGGTGGTAATTAGACTCGAAGACGGAATAGAATTAATTGAATAAATGGCCACAGAGATCACTGAGGAACGCAGAGATCACCGAGACGCAGTACGCCCGCCAGCGTCTGAAGAACTCGAATGCACGTCTCGGCAACGACCTGAAAAAGAATAACTCAAATATGAACCAAATCGGATTGAATGATCGTGAAAAATGGATGTCATTCGCGATCAAATGCCTCTGTGATCTCTGTGCCCTCGGTGTTCTCTGTGGCTATCTCTTCTGCAGTTCTTCGTGGTGACCTTCGCGCCGTTCGCGCCTTTTCGGTAAAACTGCCTTGAGCTTCGCCGGGGCGAGAATTCCGTCGCCTCGTATTTTGAACACATTCGTTGATCAATCCTACGCCAAATGCCAAATCGGCCTGGCGATAACGATGTGCCGCCAACGAGCACGGCGGAGCATTCCCGGCGAGCCTTCATGAGATCCTCGAAACGGAGGACATCACCGAGGAGGTCTTCGTTTGCCCTGCAAGTAATGACACGCCGGCTTTCGGGCCGAACACCCGCGCCGTTCTTGACGACTTCGACCGACCGGGCCATTGCTCGTACATTTATCTGGGCAAGGGGTTGAGCATTAATTCCGATCCGGGAACGCCGGTGCTTTACGATTCTCCAACGATCCATCAAAGCGGCATGAATGTTCTTTTCGCCGACGGCCACGCTGAGTTTTGTCCTGGAACCGATTCGCAGGCGATTCTGAATGCGATCGCAGTTCGGTCAACGCTGAATTCAAAGTAGTCTTACATTTATCCTGCGATCGGGTTAGAATGCTCTGGCTGCACGCTTCCTTCCAGCGGAGGGGCTCATGCGACGTTGCACGCCTGGTTTGATGGGGCTTCTCTCGTTAGGTCTCTCGCTCTTGTTCGTCGGCACTCTGCCTGCGGCAGAACCCGTATCGGCCTCCATCGCGGTGCTGAGGTCAATCCTCGATGACGAGCGCAGCATCCGACAAAGAAAAAATTGATGCTTGCGACGATCTGGCGGCAATAGCAAAGGGAGACAACGCTACATCCGCCGTGCCGGAGTTGGTGCCGTTACTCTCCCGGCGTGGGCCGGTCGGCGAGCACGCCCTCAAAGCGTTAAAGGCAATCCACTCGGATCAGGTGATTGATGAGCTGATCCGGCGCCTCTCTGCGCCCGGCCGGCGCAGTGCGCCGGCGGCGGCCGATGCGCTGGTTGCGATGCCCGATCGTGCCGAGCTCACTGTGCTTGGGATGGATCATCTCTTTCACGATGGAAAGCCGGACGAAAAGGAATTGGTTTGCAGCGTTCTGGAGGGGCTTGGGCCGGCGGTCTCGGATGCGCTTCCCTGGCTCCTGGCGGAATTGCGGACGCGAGACACCCCCGTTCGCGGGCCCGTTATCGCAGCGGCGCGCGCCCTCGCGCCCGGCGAGCCTCCGTCGGTCTTTTCATACATCGCCGATCTGCACCGCGAAATTAACGATGCCCGCGAAGCGGCCGACGGACTGAACAAGCTCGGCTCATCGATGGCTCTTGCCTTGCCTGACCTGTTGAACGCGTCTGAAATCCAAGACCCTTATCTTCATACCTCGGTGACCCGCGCCCTCGCAAGAATCACGCAAACGCCCCCCGCCTGTGTGCCGGGCCTCATCGATCTGGCCATTGGAAAATTAATGGACGGAAGGCCACCGGAAAACGCGATCCGCCTCAAGGCGATCCAGAGCCTGGCCGCGATGCGTCCTACCGCGCACGCCGCGATTGAAATGCTGGTGGAACTCCTTCCCGATGATGAGGTCGGTGACGCCGCGGCCCAAACTTTGATCGAACTGCGCTTCGGCGACGAAAGCGTCGTCAAACGGATCGGTACGATGCTCGCCAGATCGCTGCCCGTCCGCCGCCGGGCGGCGATCGCGATTCGAGGAGCCGGCCCGTTCGCCACCGCGGCGCTGGAGGCGCTGAAGGGGGCGCTGGTTGATGACGATTTGGCTGTCCGACGCGATTCATCGGTTGCGATTGCCGGCATCGGCTCATCTGCCAAATCCGCCGTTCCGCAGCTCGAATCCGTGCTTCGCCGGGGCGACGATTCTTCCACGGCTGCCGCGACGGCGCTGGGGGGGATCGGCCCATCGGCCATAGCCGCCGTTCCCGTCCTCCTCGAGGCGATTCGCGCCGAGCCGGTGAGCCGGCCGACAGAAAGTGAATGGGACATTTCGGCAAAAATCCGATCGTCGTGCGCTGCGGCCCTGGTGCGGGTCGATCCCAATTCACAGGCAACGCGCGATCTCCTGCTCGAAGCCGTCCGGCAGAAGGACTGGGTCGTTCGCGAAGCGTTGACCGGTGCGATGATTGAATCGCAAAATCGGGATCAGGTCGTCCCAGCTTTGCAAAGCCTCACGACGGACCATGATGAACTGGTACGAATCAACGCCCGGTGCGCCCTGCGCGAACTGAAAGGCGCATCGGCGAGCCAACCGACAACCCCCTGAACTGCGATGCCGGACCCAGCACGTTACATTTCTCCTGCCCTGATTGTTCTCGCGTCCGCTGCGCTGTTTGCACGCACATCCGACAAGCAGGCGATCCAACCTTCTGATTTGAACGATGTCAATGTTGTCACTGGAGAGCCGCAAAAGCCGGTAAATCTTCCGGCGATCGTGGATCTGCGGCGATTATTGCGGGACGACCGCCGGCCCATCGAAGTGAAGATCGAAGCCTGCGACGAGTTCGCTGCCTGGGGCCCGCGGGCCTGGTCGGCGGTTCCCGAACTGGTGAGCCAGCTCCGAAATCGCGGAACGCTCGGGCGTCACGCGATGAACGCGTTGCTGGCCAACGATCCCGGCCAGGTCGCCAGGGCGTTGACGGATGCGGTTGAGTCAAACGATCCGCTGTCGCGCGCCGTGGCGGCGGGCGCGCTCGCTGAAATGAGCAGCCATTCCGACCTGGTTGTTCCGCGCGTGACAAAGCTCCTGCGTCTGAACGACCCAAAGGTCCGAGATGCCGCCGGCAGCCTGGTCGAACAAATGGGATCGCCGGGGTCCCGAGCCGTTCCATTATTGCTGGCAGAGCTGCGCAACGCCGATGCGAAGACCGGCGACACCGCCGCGGCAGCCCTCCGCGCAATTCACGATAACGATGAAACGATCGCCAAAGCGCTCGGAGATCTGCTCGATGAGCCGTTGGTCGTTCGTCGTCGCGCCGCGTTCGCACTTGGCGGCGAAGGGGCACGGCCGCGACAGGTGCTTGGCAAACTCAAAGAGGTCCTCGCCGACGATGATATGGCAGTCCGCCGCGACGCGGCGATTGCGGTTTCGCACATCGGTCCCGATGCCGCCGCCGCAGTACCCGCGCTCGCCGCGAACCTGGGCCATGGCGATGAGTCCTCACTGGCTGCGGCCGAGGCGCTGGGAGCGATCGGAGTGGCAGCCAGGGGTTCCATGCCGGCGCTCATCGCGGCAATTCGGAACGCGCCGCTGAATCGATCCGCCGGAGATGCATGGAACGATTCGGACAAGCTTCGCTCCGCGTATGCGACCGCTTTGGCTCGGATCGACCCCGGCGGCAAGGAAAACGCCGATCTGCTGGTGGAATCCGTCCGCAAGCGCGACTGGGTTGTGCGCGAAGCAATTGCGCCGTCGCTGGCCGAATCGCCGGAGCGGCCATCCGTGACGGTGGCGCTCGTCGGTCTGACGAACGATCCGAACGATCTTGTTCGCGTCAACGCGCAATGCGCACTGCGCGAATTGAATAACGCGGTGCAACCGACGACTCACCCCGTTCGTTGAAGTTAGAATCGTTGCGACGGTCGATCGCATTTCTTGTGACACGGGTTTCCAACCCGTGTCTTCTTTCCTTTACGCCCACTCCTTTTCGACACAACCGGTGTAGAAGTAAGAGTAGGAAAGAGGGAAGAGAAAGACACGGGTTGAAAACCCGTGCCACGTCAGACCCGTGCCACGTCAGACTCGACAATTCTTCTCGACACCGGGATGATTCGCTGCCTATGCACCGATCGATGGCGGCGGGTGTGTTGTGGTTGGCCTGCGTGGCGTTTACCGGTGAGGGGGCTTCGGTTCCGGCGCCTCAGACACAGCCGGCGACACAACCCAACGCCGCCCGCCCGGGCCAGCTTGTTGTGACAACCTGGGCAGCGACGGGTTGGCTGAAAAATCCGACGGCGCTCAGCTTCGACCGCAAAGGTCGAGCGTATGTGGCGCAGACCCTCCGCCGCGAGGGAGGCGAGCTGCAGGTGCGGACCGATCCTGAGCGCCGAACCCTCCCCGACGCCACCTTCAGAACCTTGGAAGACCGTCTCCGCTGGGCCGGCGACGGCGATCCGGACTGGGGAAAACAAATTGGCGGAAAGATGGAGACGATTTCGCTGCTCGAAGACACCACCGGCATCGGACGCGCCGACCGGGCGAGCGTTTTTTATCAGGGATTCAACCACAACGAATGCGACATCCTCGCCGGCGTCTTGTTTTTCGAAAACAGCGTCTACGCGACCTGCGCGCGGATCTGTGGTTGCTGCGCGATACGCATGGGACCGGGACGGCCGATGAGATCCGCTCGCTGAGCCACGGATATGCCGTTCACCTGAGCTACAGCGGCCACAACATGCATGGATTAACGGTCGGTCCTGACGGGAAAATCTATTTCACGATTGGCGACAAGGCGCTGAATGTCACGACTTCGGACGGCCGTCAGCTTGCCTACCCGTTTTGTGGATCGTGCCTTCGCTGCAATCCCGACGGGAGCGACCTGGAAGTGTTCGCATACGGCCTGCGCAACACGTTCGAGATTGCTTTCGACAAATTCGGCAATTTGTTCGGCGTCGATAACGACGGCGATTTTCCCATCGAGCGCGAACGGCTGGTTTACATCACCGAAGGGAGCGACACCGGCTGGCGATTTCACTGGCAATATCGAACGAAAAATTTCGACGTCGCCGTCCCACCCGCCGAGCGGCGTGACCGATACAACGTCTGGATGGCGGAGAAACTGTGGGTGCCCCATTTTGCCGGACAGACGGCCTACATCACGCCGGCCCTGGCCAACTACACCGACGGCCCGTGCGGCTTCAAGTACGCCAGTGAGGGATGCCTCAATGAGCGTTTCGCCGGACATTTCTTCGTCGATGAATTTCCCAAAGCGACCATTCGCAGTTTCGCGGTCGAGCCGAAGGGGGCTTACTTCACGCTCGCCGATGATCAGATCGTGAGCCGGGGCGTGCAATGTACGGGGCTTGCTTTCGGCCCCGATCGCGCGCTCTACGGGTGCGAATGGGGCAAAAGCGGATTCAAGCTCGGGAACACCGGGAGCGTGATCAAGCTCGATGACCCCGCCGCCGGGAAGGTCGCTCTGCGCCAGGAAACACACCAGCTGATCGAGCAGGGGCCCTATGGCAAGTCGGTCGAAGAACTGGTTCATCGCCTGGGCCACGCCGACATGCGGGTGCGGCTCGATGCGCAGTTCGAGCTGGTTCGACGTAAGGCGATCGATCCGATCATCCGTGTCGCATTCGAGCCGGGCGCGGGACAAATGGCGCGGATCCACGCGCTCTGGGGAATCGGCCAATTGGTTGATGCGAAAACCCTCGATGCCAGTGCCGTATCGGATGTGCAGCGACGCTTGATCGCGGGATGTGAGGAAGCCGACGCGGAAATCCGCGCAATCGATCAAGCTGCTCGGCGAATGTGCCGGGCATGGTTACAACGCCCAAACCGGGTGCGTTCCCATGGCGATTCGCCTGCTCGAAGATCCTTCGTCGCGCGTTCGATTCTTTGCCGCAATGGCGCTCGGGAAATTCAAGGATCGAAACGCCGTTGCGACACTGCTCAAGTTGTGCGCGAAAAATCGGCCGGTCGATTCGTATCTTCGGCATGCCGTCGTCATGGGCCTGGTCGGAATCGGCGATGCCGATAGCCTGGAGGCTACCGCAAGTGATCCTTCGGCCGATGTGCGAATCGCCGCGGTGGTCGCATTGCGCCGGTTGAATCGGCCGGGCGTGGCACGGTTCCTGGCGGATCGAGACGAATCGGTCGCCACCGAGGCGGCCCGCGCGATTCACGATGACGATTCTATTTCTGACGCGCTGCCGGCCCTGGCACGGGCCGCCGTCGAGCGCGAAGACATCGTGAACGAGGCGTTTGTCCGGCGCGCGCTCAACGCGAATCTTCGCGTCGGCGGAGAAGCGCAGATTGCCAGGCTGTTGAAATACGCCGCTGATGTGCGCAATCCCTCGGCGATGCGCGTTGAGGCGATTGAGATCCTCGCAAGCTGGGAATCGCCGGAGGTGAACGACCGCGTGGAAGGGTGCTATCGCGTCTGGCCGGCGCGGAGCGGCCTCGTCCTTCGCCGCGCCGTCGAACCGATGCTCCCGGCGCTGCTTGCATCAAACGCCAGCGACGTGGCGCGGGCGACGGCCGCGTTGGCCGATCATCTCCAGATTCACACCGCCGATGGGCTCTTCGCCGGCTGGGTCGCGGATTCTTCGATCCCGCCGGTGTCGCGCGGTGCCGCGTTGAAGCTGCTGGCGAATCACAAGTATGCCAAACTTTCCGGGTCCGTCGATGCAGCGCTTGCGAGCGGCGAGCCGGAATTGCGAATCGAAGCGATCAGACTTCTGGCTTCGACCGATCCGCCTCGCGCGCTGAATGAGATCGATCAGTCGCTCTCGAAGGGTGCGTTGGCGGAGAAGCAATCCGTTCTGCGTATCCTGGGCACGATGCACGACGGCGGTGCAACGATCCGGCTCTCGGATTGGTTCGACCGTTTGATTGCCGGAAAGCTTGACCCGGAGTTGCAGCTCGATGTGCTTGAGAGCGCCGAGTCCGCGAAAAACGCCGGGCTCGACGCGCAACGTGCCCGATATGATGCTTCGCTGAACGCTTCCGATGCGCTGGCCAAGTTTACTTCGTCACTTTACGGCGGGGATGCCAGTCGCGGGCGCGACATTTTTACGGGTCATTCCGACGCGGCTTGTGTGCGTTGCCACAGTGTTGATGCCACTGGAAGCACGGTCGGGCCGAATCTTGCGGGGATCGGAATCAAGCCGGACAAGCCGCGACGGTATTTGCTCGAATCGCTGATCAGTCCCAACGCCTACATCGTTCCCGGCTATGGGCTGGCTTCGTTCTCGCTTAAGAGCGGGCAGGACGTTTCCGGTATTATCAAATTCGAAGATGAGCAGACCATCCAGCTTGTCGGATTGGAAGGGGAGACGACGACGATTCGAAAATCCGATGTCGTTACACGAACCGCGCCGGCATCCATAATGCCGGCGATGGGAGCGGTTCTCACGCACGATGAGATTCGCGATGTGATTGAGTATTTGTCGTCTTTGAAGAGTCGATCGGATCCTTAGCGAGGGCGGACGTCAGTTGATCGGCCTGGTCGTGGCGTTGAATCACTGGAAATGCCGGCTCACGACGCCTCAGCTTGTCGTTGAGGAGGGCGCGAACCCGGCGTAGATCGGGGCAGGCGCGAAGGGGATGATCTCGCAACTCGTATCGGTCGTGTACAAGAGAAAAAGATGACGCGTTTCGGCAAATCGAATGAATGCGTGCCATTCATATTTGTGGGTGACATGCGATCTTTGAACAAAGACGAACTCGTCGCATAGATGAATTGTCATGTGCCCCCATTTGTGCGCATGCTCGTTCCACTTTTGTTTCCATCGTCCGGTGGGACGCACCATCGTGTTGAGGACGTTGAAGAGACCGAGCAGGATGAGCAAAACGGGTGCTGGCCACGAAGTGGAATCGGCGGCAAATAAAAATGCAAAGCCGGCGCCGGAACCGATGACATTTGCGATCCGCCAGGCGCGATGGCGATCCGGCTGGAGACGTTGGGTAAATCGGGTTGCTTCGAGATAATCGTCAGTGCTCAATTCGGCTTCTAAAACAATTGGTTCCATGGTTTCCGTCGGTCTAGAAACCAACCCCGCCGACCCCCGGTGTTCCCCCACCGGGAATCCTTGGATGGGGCAGTCCGTTTGCGTCGGTATTACTTCCCCCGCGCGACGGGGCGGGGCGGGCGGCGACCGGTGGCGGCACGGCGTCGATTTCACGAAGCCATTTTTTGTCGTCGAGTTCCTGCACGCGGAACAGCACGTCATTGCCCGGTTTGCAGCGACGGACCGACGAAAGGATTCGAGCATCGGATTTCCAGACGCCGTTTTCGATCGAGCCTGGGATCAAGGCGGTCGTGGGGGCGTTGCCGATGTTGATCTGCACCGACATTCCCTTTTGACCGTCAATTTCGATCGGTTCGACCTTCAACAGTTTGCCGCGCTGCGGTTCGACGTAGGGCATCAATGCCAGGAGCTTCGGTTCCTTATCATCCGACAGGTCGGCCCAGACGGAATTTCCCTCGCTGAGCTTCGCGACCACCGCGGCGATGGCCGGATCTGACTCCGGCTTGCCGCTCGCGTCAGATTGCGTTGGAATTGCGGCCCGCGTTGTTATGCCGAGTTTTCGCAGGACAATGATGAGATCGGGCGAGTTTTCTTTTGCCGGTTCCGTGGTCACAAACAGATATCCGTATGGCGTCAGCTCGCCGGGTTTGGGCGTGTAGCGGGCGATGGAGGAAAGCAGGTTCACCTGCTCGTGCGCTTCCCAGGCCGCCTCGATCAGGTCGCCGGCCCGGAGATGCTGCACGATGGCTGCCTGTTCCGCGACAGGATCGAATTTGCCATCGTCGTCCTTGTTTGGGACCACGAGTCGAAGCGGATGAGCCCCTTTAGGTTCATTCGCGATCACCACAAGATGATCTTTGCCTTCCACCCGCAGCTTCGCGGCGCTCTTGAACTGCAACACCCTCCCGCTTTCAGCCCGTAAAGTCGCGACCGCCGCGAGCGTTCCGATCGCGATGCAGATCGCGAAAAATGGAGATGTGTGACGCGACATGGAAGCTCCGTGTTCCGCCATTACTTCGACCTTCGGTCGAACACAGCCGAGGGCGGCTGTGCCACAAGTGCCACAAACTGCCACGATCCAGCGTATCCAGCGCCGACTGCATGTACAATTACAAAGTTATGAGATCAGGCATCATTCGTCATACCGTTGCGTTTACGCTCAAGCACGAACCCGGCTCAGCGCCGGAAAAAAAGTTCCTCGCCGACGGCGTCCGGATTCTTTCCGCGATTCCTGGCGTTGAGGATTTCGAATGCCTCAAGCAGGTGAGCCGGGAGAATTCGTATCACTTCGGATTTTCGATGGAATTCGACGGGCAACCCGCCTATCAGCGCTATAACGACCATCCCGATCACGTTGCGTTCGTGCGCGATCGCTGGGTGCCGGAGGTGAAGGATTTTCTGGAGATCGATTATGTTGGCTTGTAGTGCGGGCTTCAGCCCGTTTCCCTTTCGGGAGGATACGGCCCCAAGGCGAGTCCAATGCGGTACGATTACACGCGGTCTCAATCACTTTTCAACAACTGGCGGACGATGAAAAATTCTTATGCAGGCATAACGCTCTTTGTCACATTCCTGGCCATATCGGTCGCGGCTGATTCTCGCTTCGTCCGCGCGGACGACGCGCCGCCGGCGAGCACCAAAAGTGTCGCGTCGAGCTTGCAGCCATTTGTGGACAGCCATGCACTGGCGGGCGCGGTCGCGCTGGTGGCTTCAAAGGACAAGGTGCTCGACGTTGGCGCGGTCGGATTTGCCGACATCGCGCAGAACAAACCGATGCGGCCCGATTGCCTCTTCTGGATCGCATCGATGTCCAAGCCGATCACGGCGACGGCCCTGATGATGCTCGTGGACGAGGGAAAAGTGAACGTTGACGATCCGGTCGAAAAATATCTGCCGGAGTTTCACGGGCAGATGGTGATGGCCGAACATGATGACAATCATGTTCTGCTGAAAAAGCCGGTTCATCCGATCCTGGTGCGAAACGTGTTATCGCACACGAGCGGACTGCCGTTCATGTCGCGCATCGAGCACCACATCGATCAGCACCCCTTGCGGGAGGCCGTGATCAGTTATGGCCTGACGAATCTCAACACTGAGCCGGATGCAAACTACGCTTACGCCAACGCCGGCATCAATACTGCCGGGCGGATCATCGAAATCGTGAGCGGCATGCCGTACGAAGAGTTTTTGCAGAAGCGATTGTTCGATCCGCTGGGTATGAAAGACACGACGTTTTTCCCCAAAGGCGAACAGTTGGAGCGCTTGGCCAAATCGTACCATCCCAACAAGAACAAGGACGGTCTCGATGAGATGCCGATCGAGCAGCTCACCTATCCGCTTGACGGCCCGGGCCGTTATCCCTCGCCGGCCGGGGGGCTTTTCTCGACCGCGGCGGATGTGGGCGTCTTCGGCCAGATGATCCTCAACGGCGGACAGCTCAACGGCAAAAGGTATGTCTCGGAGGCTGCCGTTCGGCAGATGACCTCCAAGCAGACCGGGAACCTCGGCGCTAACTATGGCTTCGGTTTTTCCGTCTCAAAAAAAATCGAGCCGGGTTCCACCGGTCCCGCGCCCGCCGGCGCCTGCGGGCATGGCGGGGCCTATTCCACCGACCTTTCAATCGATCCCGAAAACGGTCTGGTGCTGGTTTATATGGTTCAGCATGCGGGCTATGCGGGACCAGACGGGGGGAAAATCAAGCCGACTTTCGATCGCGCCGCACGTGATACTTATGGGAAACATTGAGTTGAACGTTGGAAGTTGAGCGTTGAGCGTTGAAAGTTAATTCAACTTTCGACGGCAAACTTTCAACATCCAACTTTCAATGTAATTCATGACTAACTCATCGCCTCTCATGATGTCCAGTATCATGACGAATGCGTCAGCCGCGATCACGGGCCGGATCGTGGCGAAAAGTTGCGATGAAAGCCACTACGCGAAATCATTCTCAGCCCGTCCACGCGGTAGCAATTGAATCGCTCGAAGCCCGGCGGCTGTTCAGCGCCGGACCGCACTTCATTGCCGCCGTCCAGTCCACGCCAGTCGTCGTCGATCTCCAGGCCCAGTTTGTGCGCAGCCCGGCCCGGCCGGTGCATGTTGGAAAATCCCCGGTCGACGCGTCGGCGCGCTGCGGATTTCCAATGTCGGAGATGCAACCGCAAAGGGTTCCCTCTCGGCACTCGTTTATATTTCGACCGATTCAACACTGGATAGCGGCGATACGCTGATCGGCCACGCCGCCGCACCGCATGCGGTCATCAAAGCGGGCAAATCGAAGACGCTGAACGCGCAACTCGTTTTTCCATCCGGAACAACGACGGGCAATTATCATCTGATCGCCGTCGTCGATCCCGCCGGCGCGATTCCGGGAAATATCGCCGCGGGCAATGCTTCACTGGCTCCGACGACGATCACACTCGCCCTCGGTCATGAGCACAATCATCAGCCGGACGATGGCGGCGGCGATACGATCGACGATGGATCGACCGGCGACAATACTTCGATCGACGACGGTGGCGGAAGTGATTCCAGCACGTCTTCTTCCACTCAGCCCACCACTTCATCCAGCGGCGACGGATCCGACTTCGGCGATTCAGGTACAGACGCGGGAGGCGGTGACGACGGTGGAGGAGACGACGGTGGTGGAGCGGATTTCTGAGCAAGAGAGAATCGCGGAATCGAACAACTCCTTAATAGCCGCGAGCGTCAGCTCGCGAGTCCCTCAATTCCGGATTCTTGCTTCGTAGCACGGGCGTCTCGCCCGTGTGTTTGTGGGACGAGCATGCGAGACGCCCATGCCACCCATGCCACATAGTTTATGAGACCTTCAGCATTTTCCCCCTTGCCGGCCATTTCAGTTTCATGCGATAGTATCGCCATGAACCAAATCCTACGCTCGTTCGGGACCCGCATTCCGATGGTCGTCTTGTTTGCAGGAGTGATGATTTCGGTGAGCGCCTGCGAGCACCATCATCATTGGGAAGAAAATCACGTGGCCGTCGTCGATGAACACGGCTGGCGTCATGAGGGTTACTACGACGCCGACAAGCACTGGCACGGCGGGTATTACGATGAGAAGCACGAGTTCCACAATGATGCAGCCGACTGGCATCATTGAATTCGGCACGTTTGATCCACGACGGGGCAAAGCGGCGTCGCAAAACCGTAGAAGTTTCCAGTGGAGGCCGCCGCGTCGCCCCGTATTCTTTGAACTTGAACCATGCGCGCCCAATACGGGGCGGCACGGCGTCTCATCATGCGGGGACATGGCGATTTGTCGCACCGCTCTGCCCCGTCGTGAAAACAATCCGTAAAAAGTGAGCGCGGTTAATGCCCCTCGACCGGCTCGCCCAGGAACTTTTTCAGCTCCTTGAGCTTTTCGTCGCGCAGCGCAACCGACTCGGCTTCGAGGTTGAGCCGCAATAGCGGCTCGGTGTTGCTTTTCCGAACGTTGAACCACCACGGGCCGTTGTCGATGGTGATACCGTCGAGGTAATCAACCTGTGCTTTTTTATAAGCATCAGCAAGTTCGCGGATTTTCGCTTCCTTGTCCTCCACCTGAAAATTGATTTCGCCGCTCTGGCTGTAACGCGTGAGCGGTTTGACCAGTTCGCTGATCGCCGCAGGCTGCTCGGAAAGGACCGACAGCAGTCGGGCGAAGGCGATCGCGCCGGAGTCGGCGTAAAAGTTGTCGCGGAAATAGAAATGCCCCGACAGCTCCCCGCCAAAGACCGCCTTGGTTTCCGCCATCGTTTTCTTGATGAAGGCGTGCCCGACGCGCTCGCGGCGGGGTTCCCCGCCGGCTGATTTCACCTCGTCAGCGACGACATGGCTGGAGCGCAGGTCGTAAACGATCGTCGCGCCTTTGTTTTTCGGATCCTTCAGAAAATCCCGGGCGAGGATGGCGGTGACCATATCGCAGCCGATCGTCGTTCCCTTTTCATCGACGAAGAAGCAGCGGTCGGCGTCGCCGTCAAAGCAGACGCCAAGGTCCGGCTTGGTCTGGCGAATTTTGTCCTGGAGCATCTTCAGGTTCGCTTCCACGAGCGGATTCGGCTCGTGAACGAAACTCCCGGTGATTTCGAAGAGGAGGGGAATGATCTCGAGATTGGGCACATTGCTGAAAACGGGAGGCACCATTTTCCCCGCCATTCCGTTGCTGGCGTCGATCGCCACACGCAGCGGCCGTTTGAGCTCCAGGAACTGAAGCACGTGCTTTCGGTAGGCCGACCAGAGATCCATTTCTTCCACGGACCCTTTCAGCCCGGTCTGCCCAACGCGAAGCGTCATCGCGATGCGTTTGATGTCGTCGAGCCCGCTGGCTGCGCCGATCGGCTTGGCCTTGGGACCGCTGATCTTGAAGCCGTTGTATTGCACGGGATTGTGAGACGCCGTCACCATGATGCCGCCGACGGCGTCGAGCTGATTGATTGCGAAATAGATGAAGGACGTATCGATCATCCCGACGTTGATCACGTTCATCCCCGTCGAGATGATTCCATCGATCAAGGCCTTGGTCAGCTCCGGCGAGCTGGGACGCATGTCGTACCCAACCACCATCGTGTTCTCGCGACCCACCTTCTGGTCAGCGGCGACGTTCTGCCGGCTGCGCTTGAGGAATTGCCCGGTGGCGTGGCCCACTTTCCAGGCCATTTCTTCGTTGAGGGGGACGGGATAGGTGGCGCGGACGTCGTAGGCCTTGAAGATTCGGTCGATCATGTCGAAATCCCTTTCGTTTTGATAGTTCGGCGATCGGAGCGGAGCGTAGTGTAACGGATGAAAAATAAAGTGAAACGCGGGCCGGCCCAAAGCCGCCCGGCGAGCAGACGCGATTCTGATGAAATGAATCAGGGATGAGACGGCGCAGCAACCGACACTTGCTTTTTCGACCACCCGTCTTCGAAAACCCGGATGATTCCACCCTTGTGATACGTCGAAGGCAAAGTCCCCATTCCGATGATCCAGCGGACGCCGCTCGAGTCGTAGGTGCCATTCACGTCTTCGCCTGGAAGAGCGGCGTTGAAATCCATCTTGTCGAGGCGGTCGCTCAGCGGATGCAGTGTTTCGTCGGCCGGGGTGACATAGACGATCCGGTTCGGCGGATCGCCGTTAATCAGGCCGTTGAAATCGCGGCGATTGGCGGTGAAGAACATGATCGTCAGATGATTCTGATCCACGTTCTCGATCCAGGCAGGCGCGCCGTTCTCCTTGAGGAAAGCAACGTGCTTCGCGCGTTGTTCATCGGTCGCCCGTTTGCATGCGTCCGCGCCATCCCAGATTTCGGTGCAGAGGCCCCGGCTGGTTGGCGTGCGGCCGGACATCGCGGCCAGCAATTTATCGCCGACGGCGATGTCGCCGAGCGATGCCTGCTTCTCTCCCTTCCAGACTTTGGTCTTCTCATCGACGGCAAACTCGCCGTGCCCCAGATCGGGTGGCTGGACGAGGTGCTCCTTGTCGTCCTTGATCACCGCAAGCTGGTTGGTGAGGAAAAGTAAACCGCTCTTGAGGTCGATCGAATCGACTCGGAGCGAAATCGTACGCTCCACGAGATACGTGAAATCGTCCCGGATGGCCGCAGCCTGCGTGAATGCCCCTTTTGAATCCTGATAAAGATAAAAGAGGTAGCGCCGAACCCAACGGCAAATCATCGAGTTCGGCTTCCGCCCCGAGATGCGTGACAGTCGCGTAGGGTGGCATTGTGAAATCGACGATTTCGCCGCTCACGTCGGTTCGAAACTCGCCAGTGCGGTGCGCGGCGTCGATTTTCAAAAGCGCGCCGCTCATTGAATGCTCCGACCGGACCGGAGGGAACTCACCCGTTTTCAATTGATACCAGGGGAGCGATTCGTTTCCAAAATCGGTGCGATAGGGATATTGAACGGGTTCTTCCACTTCCTGGCGGGCGCCTGGCATCTCCGTGTAGAGCAATTCCCCGAACGGCATGTCCTCGACCTTCCAGCCACTGTTGAAGAGTCTTACCACGTGACCTTTGCGGAATCCTTCAAGGAGCAGGCTGGGCTGAATCGTCCACTGAATCCCGCTACAGCCGAAGCGATCGGTCGGAATGCTTTTGAATTCGAGGACATCCGATCCCTGCTGATCCACTCCCGGGTTCCAGGTGCGCAGGTCGTCGTTGGCCACGGCCGCCGTGATGCGACGATGCTCGCTCGCAAATTGTTTCGGATCGATATTTTCGTCTTTCAGCATCGCCGCCACGCTGGCGGGATCTCCGACCAGGGTGACCGTCATCTTCTTTCCATCAATGCCATCGATGATGGCGGGCAAGCCGCGCACCTTGAGAAACGCGACGTGTTTTTTTCGCAGCGCCTCGGTCGCGCTCGGGTCCGGGTTGACCGGATCAAATTCCTCGATCGACGCGACCTGATTGAAGGCGCCCATTGCATCCTGATAGACGGAGAATCGCAGATGCGTTCCAAGGGGAACGTCGCGCAAGTCAGCTTCGGTATGGAGAAAATGCACAGTGCCGTAGGGCAGGAGCTTGAAATCGACCAGTTCACCCGTGCCGTCGGTTTTGAATTGGCCGGAGCGATGAATGTAATCCGCCGACACCAGTTCGCCGCCGATGTGGTGCTCGGAACCGATTGGAGGAAATTCGCCGTGCCTGAGCTGATACCAGGGTAACTGAGGGTTGACCGTATCGGTGCGGTAGGGGAGATCGTTTGCAGACAGGGCGCCAGCGAGTCCGAGTAGCAGGAAAACCGTCAGCAATGACATTGGCCCCGAGGCGCAAGCGTTGATGCTGGCATACCAAAGGCGCAGTAAGCGAAACCATCTTAGCGAGCCGCGACCGTCAGGGAGCGAGGTAGTCGCAGATGCAGGAATCGCGGACCACTTTTCATTCTTCGCTCCCTTACGGTCGCGGCTCGCTGCGCCCATTCTCAGTGCGAACGAATCTTCCAGATCTAAGTCGTGAGGGAGCGATTGACGTGAAATCGCCGCGGCGCTGAAGGTCGCAGCTTCGGACGAAATCAATCTACACCCGTCCCACCTCAAGCTAGAACCTCCGAGATCGGCTTGATGCTGTCGACAAATTTATCCGTCTTCACATCCATCTTCTGGAGCATCGTGAGCATGAGATTGCTCAGGTGGGCGTTGCTGTCCTTGGGCCGGCCGCATAGATCGAGCCATTCGTCGTAGTCGAGCTTGTACGATGGATTGGTCGGGCGGTTGTAGTCGATGTGTTGTCCGTGCTTGAGTCCCAGCCCCCGGCCGCCGGCCAGGAGAATCGGCAGGTTGCTGTTGGAATGGCTGTGTCCATAACTCATGCCGCTGCCGAACAGCACCATCGTCCGATCGAGCAGCGGCTCGTCCCCATCCATCTGTGTCTTGAGATTGTCGAGGAAGTAGTTGAACTGGCGCATGATGAATTCGTCGCTCTTGGCGAGGCGCTCCAGCACATCTTTGTCTCCGCCGTGATGCGAAAGCTGGTGACGCGACTGGGTAATGCCGATTTCGGGAATGGCCAGACCATTTCCTTCGCTGCCGTTCATGTAGGTGACGACGCGGGTCATGTCCGTTCGCAGCGCCAGCACGATCAGGTCGAACATGGTACGGTAATATTCACCGGCCTGGTCCTTGGTCACATTGCGATGAAATGGCGTGGCATCGACTTTCGGCTTGGGCACGTCGAGCCAGGTATCGAGCCGCTCAGTGCGCTTCTCCACGTCGCGCACCGAATGGAGATACTCATCCAGCTTGCACTGATCGTCGGAACCCAGATCGCGGCGCAGCGAATTGGCGTCTTCCATTACGGAGTCGAGCACGCTGCGGCGCTTGACGAGCCGCGCCCGCTGCGCCTTGATGCCTCCCGGCTCTTCGCCGTAAAGACGATCGAAAACATTTCGCGGGCTGTCATCGGCCGGCAGGGGGATGCCGTCGCGGGAAAAGGCGAGGGTCGTCGAGTTGTTCGGCTGTCCGGTGCCGGAGCTGATCGACAATTCGAGTGAGGCGAATCGCGTCTGTTGCGACGTCACTTCCGCCATCATCTGATCGACCGAGATGGTGTTGTGATACTGCCGGGCGCTCTGGGCGTCGATCTTCGCGCCCGTCAGCCAGGTGTCGGCGCAAACATGAGCCTGTCCCAGGCCGTTGGGATGATGCAGGCCGCTGAAGACCGTGAATTCGTCGCGGTGCTTTTCCAGCGGACGGAGGGATCGGGATAGCTCGTAATCACCGCCGGCCTTGTTCACCTGCCAGGTCATTCCGTTCACGCCATTCGGAACGTAAACGAAGACGCTGCGCCTTGGTTTGGAAGCACCGGCGACGGCGCCGCGCAGTGGCGTCATCGCGCCGAGCATCGGCAAAGCGACCGCCGCTCCCATGCCGCGAAGGAAATGACGGCGGGAAAGAAGCCAGCGCTGCGAGAGGAAATTGCTCATAATGATCCGTTCCTATAGCACAAATCGTCATCGCTTCTGAAACAAGTCGCTCAGCACGAAGTCTTCAACAAGCGTTCGAAGGTCGTAATCGTGTGCCTTGCTCTGGGCGGCGATTGCCGCCAGCGATTTGCGGTCGTCGAAAGTCATTCCCCGCCGCATTCCATAGGTGGCGAGCTTCGTTACGAACGCGTTACTGAACTTGTCGATATCGTCCACCATCAGCTTTTTCAGTTCATCGGCGTTGGCGAATTTTCGGCCGTCGGGCAGTTCGCCGCTCGGATCGAGCGTGGGGTTGGCGCCGGAGCCGTCACGGACGACTTCTTCCGTCCGCCAGTGTCCGATCGCGTCGTAATTCTCGAAGGCCAGTCCCAGCGGATCGATCTTGGTATGGCACGATGCGCACATCGGATTGCTGCGATGCAGCTCGATCTTGGCGCGCAGCGTCGTTTTCGGCTCGTTCGACGTGGCGGGCTTGATCGCGCTGACATTCGGCGGAGGTGGCGGCGGGGGAGTGCCGTAAAGGGATTCCAAAATCCATTTGCCGCGATGCACCGGGCGATGGCGAGTGCCATCGGATGTCAGACCGAGTATCGAAGCCTGGGTCAGCAACCCGCCGCGATGTTCGTCGGGGGTCAGCATCACAGGTTGCATCGCTTCGCCGCTCACATTGGGAATATCGTAAAAACGGGCCAAACGTTCGTTGAGCATCGTCCAGTCCGAAGCCAGGAATTCGCGGAGCGAAAGATTCTTCTCCAGCATGTGGCCGAAGTAGGAGGTCGTCTCGGCAATCATGCTCTTTTCGAGATATTCATCGTAATCGGGATAAAGTTTCCGGTCCGGCTCGAACATCCCCACCCGCCGAAGTTGCAGCCATTGCCGGGGAAACGAAACGGCAAACGTCACTGCACGCGGGTCGCTCATCATCCGGCGGACTTCCCCACCGAGTATTTCCGGCTGATGCAGTGTCCCCTGCTGCGCCAGATCAATCAGATGCTGATCCGGCATCGTGCTCCAGAGGAAATAACTGAGCCGCGAAGCGAGCTCGAAATTCGTCAGGTGCGAAGTCGGAACCTTGGCCGAACCTTCGATCAAATAGATGAAATTGTCCGAGGCGAGAACGGCCAGCAGTCCGGTCTTGACCGAAGTCTCAAAGTCGTCCCCGAGACTGCGGGACGTTTCAAAAAGTTTCATCAGTCGATCGACTTCATCGGACCGCACCGGCCGGCGGAAGGCCCGTGTGGCAAAACGCGTGAAGATCTCCCGCGCGTAAGCCGGGTCCTTCGACGCGCCCTCACCCGCGAAAAAGATCTGCCGATGTGCCGGGGGCGGCCAGGATTCCTGCACTGGGCCGCGCCATTCGATCGAATCGAGAATCAGCGTCGGCAAGAGCGGCTTGTAGTCGTCGTCGGTCAGTTTGATCTGCCATGGCTGACGCGACCGCATGTTGAAAAAGGGTTTGGTTCCCAGCGGCCGCGAAGCCCGCTCCTCGGGATTCGGCCCTGGAACCGCGTTCACTATGCGGATCAGATGCGTGCCGACCGGCAGATGCGTGCGAAATTCGATCGTTTCCGGCTGATCTTCCGGCGTGTCGATGTCGCGCTCGAAGAGCGGACGGCTCAGGTCTGTCGCATAGATGCGCAGCCGTGGAGCGCGACCCGCCGGAGGCCGCAATCCGCTGACTTTCACCCGAACAACGTAATCGCCAGCCGATTCAACATGGAGTTCCGGGGCGTCGAGAGCGCCGTTATTGGGAACGATGTCGATGCGCACCTTGTCCAGCATCCCCCGCGCCTTCAGTTGCTGGGCAACATCGCCCGGCGTTCGCCAGGTTGTCGTTGACCAGCGGGTTACATCCATCTTTGGCTGCGGCCCCAGCGCCAGCGCTTCGTTCAGAACGCCTTCGGCGGCCGCCAGATATTTCTCGACGTGTGCCGCCGACAGGGTGAGAACATTCCCGATCCGCTCAAATCCCTGCCAGTCCGGGTCTTCCGGCAGGCCGGCCGGATCGCTCGCGTCGTAGGTCACGCCGAGCAGGTCGTGAATTGTATTTCGATATTCCTCGCGCGACAGTCGACGAAATGAGACCTTCTCGCCGAGGGTTGCCTGCCGGGCCGATTCGGCGTCGGTCAACTGGCCCGCGATCCAGGTCGCTACCTTAGCGACTTCCTCGGGACTGGGTCGCGGCTGTTTTTTGGGAGGCATTTCGCCGTTGTTGATCCGGTCCATGATCTCGGTCCAGTTCCCGGCAACGGCCATATTCACAAAATCGAGCGGGAGGGTGTCGACGCGAAGATCCCCTTTTTGCTTCTTTTCCCCGTGACAGGTGACGCAGTGTTGCTGGAAGAAGGGCTTGACCGTCTGGTCGAAATCAGCCTGTGCGCCGGCCGACGGCGCACCCTCGGCTCCGTATGAAGGGGCCAGGACGGCAATGGCGAACAAAAAAAGGAGAGCAATGCGCGACAACAGCATTCCTTACAAGGCGGTTTCACCCACTCGAATGGTTATAGCGGCCGATTGTTAGCGTGTTGAGCGCATGATCCGTGTGACAAACGACATATACGGGTTCTTATCGCCGCGGGGACAAGCCCCTGCGTCTTACGAATACGCTGAACGCCGGTTCCCTCTCTTTTGCGTTTTCGGCAGAAAAGGGGTATTTTAGAGGGTTCATGCGCTGTCCTTACTGCAACGCCGATAAGGAGAGTCTGCACGTAATTGACTCGCGCAGCTGCGATGAGGGGCGGTCGATCCGCCGCCGTCGAAAATGCCTCAGTTGCACCAAGCGATTCACGACCTACGAGCGCATTGAGCAGCCGAATAAGTTGATGGTCGTCAAGAAAGATGGGCGGCGGATTCCCTGGGATAAGTCCAAGATTCTGAGCGGTTTGGAGCGGGCTTGCTTCAAGCGACCGGTATCGGAATCCGAACTCCTGCGAATCGCCGACGACGTAGAAGAGGAAGTCTTTGGCACATTCGATCGCGAGGTTCCAACGGCCACCATCGGTCAGATGGTCACAGACAGGCTGCGACGCGTGGATCAGGTCGCTTATGTGCGGTTTGCCAGCGTTTATAAGCAGTTTAAGACCGTGCAGGAGTTGATGGACGAGGCCCGGCTGGTCATTGATGCCAAACGGTTTGAGGATCCCACACAGGGACGCCTCTTCCTCGACCCGCCGAGTGCAGGCGGAAATGGTCATGGCGGCACCGGCGATCATCCGCCCCAGGCTCGCGGCCGTCCGCGCGGTCGGAAGAAAAAGAATGATGCGGAGAATTTGGCTGGCCAGGAGCCCGAATCCGGCGGAGACGAACCGAACGTTCGTCCGGAATAGACGTTTGGATTGGGGACGGAACGGGAAATGTGCGCATTCCCGGATGACTTTTCATCGGACGTTGAAAGTTGGACGTTGAATGTTGAACGTTTCTTCCCAAATCGTGAGGAAAACGTTCAACTTCCAACGCTCGACGTCCAACGTTCAAATAGGATCACTCCTCGCCACACTCAAGACCTGCTCCTTCTTCGTCCGATAACCTCTGGAGGCTCTCACCATGCTCCAACTCCGTCGACCGCTCCTCCTGTGCCTCATCGCAACCGCCGCGATGCTCCCGCCGCTGGCTGGCTGCCAGCAAAAGGTGGAAGCGCCCAAGAAGCTCGAGCCGCGTTATCCGTATGTCGGGCGGAAAAAGGTTCCCGAGTTCATGGCGGGAACCATTTATGAACGCGTCGAAGTGGGAAATACCGACCCCTTTCCGGTTTCCGGCTGGGGGCTCGTGGTCAACCTCGATCACACCGGCAGCAACGAGGGCCTCCCCAGCGTCATCACGCAATACATGATCAAGCAGATGTCGATCCATGGGATCGGCAGCAAACTCCAACCGCTCTACGAACATATTTCCCCGGAATCAGTTCTCCGCGACAATCGAGTCGCCATCGTACAAGTGGAAGGGTTGCTTCCCCCCGGCGTCCATAAGAATCAGTCGTTCGACGTCATTGTCCGCGCCGTTCGGGGAACTTCGACTTCGAGCCTTGCCCATGGGCAGCTCTATCTGACGGACCTGTCCGAGCACGGGACCAGTTCTCCCAACCCGTTTGCAACCCAGAGCATCAATTCGCGGGCGCAGGCGAAGGGCTTCCTCTTCGTAAATCCCGCTTATGCGCTCATAGCCGGCCAGAACCCGACCGGCGCCGCCAAGGCGGCGCTGCGCAACGGCGTGATTATGGACGGGGGGCTGGCGGTCATGGATCGTCCGATCCTGCTCCAGTTGCGCGAGCCGCAAACCAGCGTCGCCCGCGCCATCGAGCAGCGGATCATCAATCGCTTTGGCGATCCGCTCGTCGCATCGGCTCACGATGAAGGGCTTGTTTCGCTCTTCGTTCCGCCAGGATATGGCGAAGACTGGCAGCACTTCGTGGGCGTGGTGGTGCACACGTACATCAACAGTTCGCCGGAGTTCGCCGCCGCCAAGGCCCGGCAGCTCGTCGAAGTCGCGCAAACGCCGGATGCGCCGCTGATGGATATTTCCTACTGCTGGGAGGCGATCGGCGCGCCGGCGCTGCCGTTCATCGCGCCGCTGCTGGTGAGCCACCAGCCGGAGGTGCAATATGCCGCCGCCCGCGCCGCAGCCTGCATCGGCGACCCCTCCAGCGCAGCAAGCGCGACGCTGCTGGAGATCGCGCGGAATTCGGACAATCCGTATCAGCTCAACGCCGTCCAGACGCTCGGAATACTGCCGCATTCGGCGGCGGTCGATCACATGCTGCGCGAGCTGCTCGACTGCGATAAGGCGCTGGTCCGGATTGAAGCCTACAAGATTCTCGCCCGCGATCAGGACGCTTCGGTCTACTCCCGCGTCATTACCGAGCGGCCGACCAACCAGAAATTCATTCTCGACATCGTTCCCTCCAAGGGCCCGCCGCTCATTTATGCTACGCGTACGGGGACCCCGCGAATCGGCATTCTTGGCACCACGCCGCGCATTGATTCGCCGATCGTGTTCACCGCCATGAATCAGCGATTGAGTATTTCGTCGGGCGTGAACCCCAATATCCTGACGCTCTTTTATCGCGATCCCGCGGCGCTCAAGCCGGTCAACATGCTCTCGAATCCGGATATCGGCGAGATCATCGCCCGGCTCGGCGGAGTTTCGGCCGAGACCGAGCAGCCGCTCGATTTCAGCTATTGCGAAATCGTCGCGATCCTTCAATCACTCAGCCAGCAGCGGAAATTGACGGCGGTGATGGATGGGCAGATTGCATTGGCCCCGTTCGTGTTGCAGGACCCGTCGCGCCTCCAGGCGGCGATCTATGCCACGCCGGCGATCGAGGGGGACCGCCCCCAGTCCGAACCGAAGCCGGCCGCCGCCGCTGTAGAGGGCACGGTCGCCAGGCCGACCACCGCCCCGGCCGACACGGCCCTGTTGACGGGACGCCCGCAGTAGGGTGGGCTCGGCCCACCTCTTGGCCGAAATGAGGGATCGCCCGCGCTTGCAATGTGCGAGCGATCCATCAGAATCGCGAAAACCCAAACCGGTCATGGAGGACCGATCGCCCATGCGTTTGAAAAAGCTGATTCTGCACGGCTTCAAAAGTTTCGCCGACCGCACCGAATTTCTCTTCGATTCCCCGATTATCGGCATCGTCGGGCCTAACGGCTGCGGCAAGAGCAATGTCGTGGACGGGTTCAAATGGGTGCTCGGCGAACAGTCGGCCAAGAGCCTGCGCGGCGAGGCCATGCTCGACGTGATTTTCAACGGGTCCGGCGGGCGCAAGCCCGCGGGCATGGCAGAAGTCACGCTCGTCTTCGACAATCCGCCATCTCCCGAGGGCACTCGTGCGCTCAATCTCGACATGGACGAGGTTTCCGTCGGCCGTCGATTGTTCCGCGACGGAACCAGCGAATATCAGATCAACAACAATACCTCGCGGTTGAAAGACGTTCGGGAGCTTTTCCTGGACACCGGCGTCGGCGTTGACGCTTACAGCGTGATCGAACAGGGACGCGTGGCGGCCCTGCTCGAGAGCAATCCGCAGGAGCGTCGGCTGATTTTCGAAGAGGCCGCCGGCATCAGCAAATTCAAGGCGAGAAAGAAGGAATCGCAGCGCAAGCTGGAACGCGTCGACCAGAATCTGCTCCGCGTCCATGACATCGTCGAGGAAGTCGAGAAGCGCTTGCGCGGCGTGAAAATACAGGCGGGCCGCGCCCGCACGTATCAGGAGCATTCGCATCGTCTTGCGGAACTGCGCCTGTCCTATGCCCTTCAGGAATATCACACGCATCACACCCAGGTCTCCCAGCTCACCGGCGAGCGCGATGATGCACAATTCCGGCTGGATGATGCCGCCGGAGATCTGACCAAACGGCAGGGTGAGCTCACCGCCAAGCGCGAGGAATTCGCCGCCTATTCCCAGCGCCGTCAGCAACTGGAGTACGAGCTGGTGCAGGCGGGGGCGGCTATGCAATCCGCCCGGCAGCGCCAGGAATATGCCAGCCAGCAACTTCAGCAGATGGCCGAGCAGATCGAGGCATTTGCCGCCGATCGCGCCGATCTGGAATCGAAGCTTGCCGCGGCGAGCGAAGGGCTCGCCGTCGAATCGCGAACACTCGCAACACTGACCGAAGAGCTCGAATCGCATCGGGTTCAGATCGAGGAGCGCCAGCAGGCGTTTCGCGATGGTCAGCTACGCAATAACTCTATCAGCCAGGAGCTGGAGCAGCACAAATCGGCGATTCTCGACCTGATGCGGCAGCTCGCCTCGGTCAACAGCCGGATCGGCGCCGTCGAAATCGAACGCCGGAACATCATCGCGCAGCAATCGCGAATCGGCCAGCGCCGTGATGCGCTGCTGGCCGAAAGCGAAGCCCTTGAGTCGCAACGCGCTGAATCCCAGTCCCAGCTCGACCAGACGATCGCCGAGATGGAAACGTGGCAGTCGCGTCTTCAGTCGGCTCGCGACGAGGCCGCTCACCTCGGCCGTCAGATCACCCAGGTCGGCGAGCATCTCGGAGCAGCACGGGAGCATCGCTCCGGCCTGATCTCCCGGCAGACGCTGCTGAAAGATCTGGAAACCAAGCGCGAAGGGGTCAGCGAAGGCGTCAAGGCGGTCCTCCGCCAGCGCGATCAGAAGTTTTCCTTCGTCCGTGGATTGGTGGCGGACGTTCTGCGCGTCGACGTGGAGCACGCGCACGTGATCGAAGCCGCCCTCGATGGCCGCGACCAGCTTCTGCTGGCTGACGATTCGTCCGCGGCGCTCGCCGCCCGCGAAGCCCTCGATGAACTCGAAGGACGTGTAAGCATCCTGTGCGTTGACCGGCTTTCAAGTGGCACGGGTTTCCAACCCGTGTCTTCGAATTCGAACAACACGGATGCCACTCCCTATAACTGGAACCAGCATCCGCAGAACGTGCGTCTAGCAATCGATCTGGTGCGTGTCGATCCCAAGGATGCATCGGTCGCCGAGCATCTGCTTGGCCGTACCGTCATCGTCGATACGCTCGCGGATGCCGCCGCGCTGCATCGCGAAGGCCCGGTGGGTTTTCGATACGTGACCAGCACCGGCGACGTGCTCGAAACCGATGGCACGCTTCGCAGCGGCCCGTTTACCGCCGCGATGGGGCTGATTTCCCGCCGTTCGGAGCTGGAGGCAATCGATCAGCAGGTGGCCGACGTGGATCGGCGAATCGCGCAGCTCGCGGCCCGGCTCTCGGAAGGAAATTCCGCCGCCAGGACGCTCGAGGAACAACAGAACGTGTTGCGCAACGAGGTCTATCGCGCCAATACGCAGAAGGTGGAACTGACGAGCCGTCTGGCGCAGAACAACGATAAACAGACCGCATTGCGCCGTGAATTGCCGGTTCTCGATCGCGAGTTGCAGAACCTCGTCGGCCAGATCGAGAAGCTTGCCGCCGAAGAAAACACCTTGGCTGAAAAACGCGATGCCATGGATGCCGATCAGCGCAGCGCCCAGCGAAGCGTCGAAACGCTGACGGCTGCCCAACAGGAACTTGCCGAGGAATTACGCCACGCCGGCGAGCATCTCACCTCCGCCCGCGTCATGCTCGGCCAGATTCAGGAGAAACAGCTCGCCAGCCAGCAGCAGGTGCAACGGCAGACCGCCGCTCAGGCGGAGCTTTCACAGCAGATCGACAGGCTCAAAAAATCCGCCGAGGCCGTCGCTTCCCGTCGCGGCGCAGTGGAGAGCGAGCTGGAATCCGCTCGCGCTGCCGAAGCGACGTTGGTCGAGCAGCAACAGGAGATGTCCGCCCGGGTCGGTTCACTCACCGTGCAGGTCGCCGAGGCGGGCAAAATAGTCGAGGAGCTCGCGACCGCGGTCGAGGAACTGCGCCGCGAACACGCGGAAATGGAGCAGATCCTGCACGGCCTGCAAATGAAGATCGGAGAAGCCGGCGTCCGCCTGGAAACCCTCGTGCAGCGAACGCTCGATGAATTGCAACTCGATCTTCCACAGAAGTATCAGGCCCTCAGTGCCGACGGCGGTCCCGGCTATCTCCCCGGAGAAACCGACTGGGATGCCATCGCGGCTGAGATCAAGGAGCTCCGCGACAAGATTCACCGCCTGGGCAACGTCAATCTCGATTCGATCGGCGAGATGGATGAACTTGAGCAACGCCAGCAGTTCCTCTCCGGCCAGGTGACCGACCTCACCGAATCCAAACGGCAGCTCGAGGAACTGATCGATACGATCAACCGCGAGAGCGGCCAGCGGTTTGAGCAGACCTTCAACGCCGTCCGCGAGCATTTCCAGGGAATGTTCCGCAAACTTTTCGGCGGCGGGAAAGCGGACATCTACCTCGAGACGGAGCTGGACGACGCCAAGGCGACCGAGCCTCAACTGGGCGAAGACGGCCAACCGCTGCCTGTGCAGAGAAAGAAAATCGACATTCTCGACGCCGGTATCGAGATCATCGCCCGTCCTCCGGGCAAGCAGCCGGTCTCGATCAGCCAGCTTTCCGGCGGCGAAAAGACGATGACCTGCGTCGCGCTCCTGATGAGCATTTTCAAGAGCAAGCCGAGCCCCTTCTGCATTCTCGACGAAGTGGACGCCGCGCTGGACGAAGCCAACAACCAGCGATTCAATCTGATCGTGCAGGAGTTCCTGGAGCAGAGTCATTTCATCATTATCACCCACTCCAAGCGGACGATGCAGATCGCCGACATCCTGTACGGCGTCACCATGCAGGAGCAAGGGCGTGAGCAAGCGCGTCGCGGTCAAGTTCGACCAGGTCGACAGCCAGGGAAGGATCAGCGAAACCGCCGCCGCCTGACTGGAACCCACGTGATTGAAGCGGATGTTTCCTCTGCCGCTTGCGGCTTCGCGAAAGACCGCCGCCGCGAATTCGCCGGCGCGACAATTCGAAATTCATCCCAGCGATACACCCAATACAGTTGCGCGCGTGACTCGCTATAATGTCCGCATATGGCACAGGCAGTCGATCCCATCAAATCAACCGATTGGCTCCAATCCAAAGCCGCGCTTGTGCCGTTCACGCTGGACCAATATCACCGGATGATTCGCGATGGGTTGGTCGCCGAAGGGGCTCCGGTCGAGTTCATCGACGGATTCCTGGTTTTGAAGGACCGAAGCCAACATGGAAGCGATCCGATGACCGTCTATCCGCCGCATTCGCTGGCTGTACAGAAAGTTGGCCGTCTCGACGGAAAGGTTCAGGCATTGGGTTTACATGTCAGGACGCAGCAGCCGATCACGCTTCCGACGGGAAGTGAACCTGAGCCGGACGGTGCGATCGTCCGCGGGCCGGCCGAGGATTTTGGATCGCATCATCCAGGGCCTTCTGAAATCCTTTGTGTGATAGAAGTCGCCGACAGCAGTCTCGATTACGATCGGACCACGAAGCAGCGAATATATGCCGCGGCGGGCATTCCGCAGTATGTCCTGATCAACCTCGTTGACCGGGTTATCGAAGTACGCCGAGAACCTGATGCGAAGCGAGGCGTTTATGCTTCGTCGGAGTTGGTTAGAGCGGATGGTTTCGTCGTTTTTCAACTCGCCGTCGCCGGACGGATAACAGTGGCGGCAAACGAATTGCTGCCCGCATGAACACGCCGCTTGCGGCTTCGCGGAAGACCGCCGCCGCGAATTCGCCGGCGCGTCCCGGATCGATTGCTCCAAAGAACTCAGTTCTCGGTACGGGCGGTGACGTGGAAGCGGCGGCGATCCGCGCCGCAAGCGGCGGAACGGACGGTTTGATACGCAGAGCGCTTCGATCACGTCTTTCCGGTTGTCGCGTAGAGCTTCGCAAGCCTTCGTGCGTGCTCGTCATACGCCGCTTCGAAAAGCTGTGTCGCTTTCTCCGATCCAAGCAGGGCGGCGCCGGTCAGCACCTTCGGTAATTGTCCCGCTGCAATCAACCGTTGTGCCACCTCCGCTTTAATCGCATTCACCAGCATACACCCGCCGATCGTGGATCCGGGTGAGACCGGCGTTTCCAATCCCGGAAGGTGCACCATCGCGTCGCCGGCGGGTGCGCCGGTGTCGAGGACCAGATCGCAGAAATCCATCAATTTCTTACCGCGCGGATGTTTTGATTCGGTCGCTTCGGCATGCCGTTGAGTGACGATGCCGACGACTTTGATTCCGCGCTGCCCAAATCCCTCGGCCATTTCGATAGGGACGACATTGCAGCCGGACGATGAAATCACCAAGGCAGAATCAACCGTGGAGAGATCAAAATTTCGAAGGATCCGCTCCGCCAGGCCGCTCACATTTTCCAGAAACATCGCCTGTCGCTGGCCGTTGGCGCCGACGACCTGGGTGTGAAACGTGAGAGAGAGTTCGACGATCGGATTGAAGCCGGGGAAAGAGCCATAGCGCGGCCACATCTCCTCGACCATAATCCGGCTGTGGCCGGAGCCGAAGACGTGCACCATCCGGCCGGCGAGAATGGTCTTGGCGAACCAGTCCGCCGCCTGCGCGATCTGCGCGAGCTGCGATTCAACGCGGTCGATCAGGCCGCGGCATTTCTCGAGATAATCGGAGGAGGGGGTCATTGGGAAGGAAAAAGGAAAAACCGGAAAACGTTGGGCTATTCCGATCGACGATCATTGTGAATTGGAATGACTTTTCCGCACTCTGGACACACTCCGCTGGCATTGCCGAATAAATCGTACCCACATGCCGGACACTGACCCTTCATGTTGCGATAGCGTGAAAGCAGATCCGGGTCAGTCCAAAGGAACAACAAGATGCCGCTCCATGCAGCGACCATCACCATAACGGACGCCCAACGTGGCGCGAACAGGAGCGAGAGCGCAAGAGCGCTTCCCACTAACAAAAGGGCGACCGTAAACCAGATTGCCCGTTTCATCGTCCTTCATCGTACCAACGGCTTCGAGGATTCGGTGCAGAGTTCCTGGGCGATTTACATTTTCGATCACCTTTTCACTTTTCCTTTTTCCTTGGTCATTCATACTGGCCTTCCGTCACCGACCACCCCCCATCAATGCTCAAAACCTGCCCGGTCACAAATTTGGAGGCGTCCGAAAGAAAATAGACGACGGCGGCATCAAGGTCCTGGGGTTTGCCGATGCGCCCGCCATCGAGGGGTTGTTTGCCGCGGATGAAGCGGGCGATTTTTTCGTCGCCGGCGGCGCGTTTGGACATCGGCGTCTGTACCAGCGCCGGCGCGAGCAGATTGAAGCGGATATTCTGGGGCGCGTAGTACGCCGCCGCCGAGCGGGTCAGGCCGATGGCGGCGGCTTTCGTTGCCGCGTAGGCATGCGTGGCGAAGTGCCGCGGGGAAGGGGCAAAGCCGAGGACCGATCCCATGTTCAGGACGCATCCGCCGGTCCCCTGTTTAAGGAATTGCTTCACCGCGGCTCGATTGGAATAGACGAGGGAAGTGAGGTTCAGGCGCTGTGTATATTCCCACCCTTCGTCGGTCAATTCGTGCAGGGGGCCGTCGCCGGATTTGCGTCCGCTCCCGCCGGCCACGTGATACAGGGCGTCCAGCCGTCCGAAAACGCGGAGCGCTTCGTCGATGGCGGCGGGGGCCGTGCGCGGGTCGGCGGCATCCGCTTCGATCGCCAGGCCGAGCTCATCAAGCTGTTTTCCCGCGGCCCGCGTGCTGTCGGCATCGAGTCCGACCACCGCCACCTTGGCCCCGGCCCGCGTGCATGCCAGTGCGCCGGAGAGGCCAAGCCCGCTGGTCCCGCCGACGATGACGATGACTTTGTCCTGGAGCGAGGTGGGTTCCACGAAGGCGATCTTAACTCTTTGCCCGCCGTTCGCGAACATTCGTTCGTAGTGCGGCCTTTAGGCCGTATGTTCTATTTTCGCGCGACGCTGGGGAGAAGATACGGGCTGAAGCCCACACTACAAACCTGTCCCACTGGCATCTTTTCGCTTCGCGCGTTTGAATTTGCGCCATGAGTCAAACCAAAGAACGCGTTCTGGAGAAAATCAAGACGGTCGGCCTCGTGCCGGTAGTGCGGGCCAAGTCGGCCGAGCATCTGCTCGACCTGGCTAAAGCTCTGCTGGCGGGCGGAGTACCGGTGATCGAGGTCACCATGACCACGCCGCGCAATTGAGGGAATCGCCAACCTGCGCCAGAAGCTTGGGGATTCGATGTTGATCGGAGTGGGCACAGTGCTCGACGCGGAGACGGCCCGCCGGGCCATCGAGGCGGGAGCGGAGTTCGTCGTCTCACCCGGCTTCGAGCCGGAAACCGTCGCCGCCACGCTCAAGCTCGACAAGGCGAGCATTCCGGCGCATTCACACCGACGGAAATCATCCGCGCTGCGTCGGCGGGGGCCGATGTGGTCAAAGTCTTCCCCGCCACGATCCTCGGCCCTGGTTATTTCAGGGATGTCCTGGCGCCGCTGCCGAACCTCAAGCTGATGCCGACCGGCGGGGTCGAGCTGAAAAACGTCGGCGACTGGATCCGCGCCGGCGCGGTCTGCCTGGGTGTGGGTTCCGCGATGTTTCCGAAGGAAGCGATGGCGAAAAATGATTGGGGTGCGATCACCTCGAACGCGCGGGCCTTTGCGGAAGCGGTACGGGCAGCGCGAGCGCCGAAAGGATGACCTCCCGCGGCGGAAGAGGCGGACCTTTGGTCCGGCCGCTACGCATCAGGAGCGTTTTCCGCGGCGCGCGAGCTCAATATCGCTCGATTTTAAGAATCATTTGCACCACGAGATGCGACGCATTTTCCTGATTCTCGTCGCGCTCGCGTTCGCAAACGCGACGCGCGCCGCAAATCACTCCGAACCGCAATACCACGGCAAGACTCTGACGCAGTGGTCGCATGCCCTGGATGAGCCGAATGCGGAAATTCGCGCCCGCGCCGCGGGGGCGATCGCCCAGATGGGGATCGCGGCGCGGTCGGCCGCGCCGCTGCTCGGTCGATTGCTGAGCGATCCGGACCCTCGTGTGCAACTCGAGGCGGCGCGAGCGCTCAACGCGATGGGTCCGGCGGCCCGTCCTGCGGTGACCGCACTTTCGGCTGCGCTGCTCGATCCGAGCAATGAGCTTCGGAGCCGTGCTGCCACGGCACTGGGGCAGATCGGTCCTGAATCCTGCGCCGGCGATTCCGAATCTCGCGAAGCTGGTGGAGGCGGATGACTCTAACGTCGCCGGCGAGGCCGCCAAAGCGCTGGCCGAGATCGGGGCCGACGCCGTGCCAATGTTATTGCGGTTGCTGCATTCGCGGAAAGCTTCAGCACGCGAGCTGTCGGCCGGATCGCTCGGCGATGTGCCGATGGGTGCGTCGGCGGGCGCCGCGCAGTTGATCGAGCTTCTTTCCAAGGATGCGGAGCCGGCGGTGCGGGCCGCGGCAGCCGAATCACTTGGGGCCGTCTCGTCGGCGTCTCCGCAAGTCGTTGCGGGGCTGACCGATGCGTTGCGCGATCCGGGCCAAAACGTCCGCCTGAGCTCGACGCGATCGCTCGGACGGATCGGTTCGCCGGCCGCGCGGGCACTGCCGATGCTTCATTCGATGTTGCGCGACGCCGCGCCTTCGCTGCGCGTGGCGTCGGCATCGGCCCTCTGGTCAATCGCCGGTCAACGGGACGATGCGGTTCCGGTTCTCGTGGATGCCACAACAGACCCGAACCCGGCGATCCGTCTCGCGGCGGTCGAGGCGCTCGGGCGGATGAAGGCGCAAACGACCGGCGCCCTGACATCGATCGTGGTCAGTATGAAAGACAAAGACGCGCGAGTGAGCGTTGCGGCCCTTACGGCCCTTGGGCAGATCGGCGCGCCGGCCCGCCCGGCGGCATCCGCGCCGCTTCATCAGCTCCTGAACGATTCACATCCGGAATATCGTCTGCTGGCGGCGCGAGCGCTGTGGCATGTCGATTTTCATCCGCCGGAACTGCTTCCGGTTCTTCTCACGGCGTTGCAGGATCGAGACGGAATGATTCGCGATTCGGCGGCGAATCTCCTCGGCGAAATCGGCCGCCCCGCATTCCCCGCTGCGGGCGCTACGGGAACGACTGAGCGATTCGATGCCCTACGTACGGGTCGACGCCGCCTTGGCGCTCTGGCGGATCGAAGGAAATCTCGACGAGGTATTGCCTCTCTTGTCGCAAATCGTCAAAAATCAGGATGGCGCCGACCCGGACCTGCGCCGGTTTGCCCTCGCCGCCCTCGGCCAGATCGGGCCGCCGGCCCGCGAGGCGATACCGGTCATTATGGAAGCATCGGAGGATGAATTTCCGTCGATCCGAGCCGCCGCTTCGCTGGCCTTATGTGAGATAAGGGGCAGAATTCCCAAGGCTGTGGAAAATTCCAAATCCCAATCGCCAATGCCTAAATAAATTTCAAGTCGATTAGCATAATTCAAAACCGAAGGAATTACGGCCTGAACCGGTTGAAGCCGAATGATTATCAGGTAAAGTACGAATCAGTTCAAACGTGCGTGCGACCTCCGTGAATTCAAAGGTTAAACAAAAATTCGGAAGATTGATTCGAGATGGTTCAGCTATCGCTGAGCTAAACTTTTTTTTTACTCAGTTGCATCGGCCCAATGAGGACGCATTGCAGGTCGCAGTTACAACGCTTCCCTCAAAACTAGAGTTGGACGGAAATCCGTACAACATCATTCTCGCTGACGGGGAACTTCTTACAGGAGTACTAATCGATGAATCCTTTGCGCCGATCTCACGCGCGCGAAAGGGAGTTTTCCGTTTGTGTGAGCCGATTGCCATTGAATAGCGGCAGGCCTATGGCATGTGCAGGGTTCCGTCATTGCCGATACTGAGGACGTCGACCCGACCGCCGATTGATCTTGGGTGACGTGCGCTCGCGTACAAATCTGAAACGAATCGAATGTGGGCGGCGAAGAACTCGCGCCTTGCCTCCAACGAATCTGCAGGAATGCGAATTCCCTTCGAGCCGGCTGCAGCTGCCGGTAGTGCGCTTTCGATCGCGTCGGAGAGCGGACCGAATAGCCGAAGATCTCCACCCGCCTTCAGAAAACGTTGTTCGCGGGAAGCCACCGCACCTGGGGCTCGCAATTCAATTAGCTTAAAGTCACGAATTGCGGTCTCGCGATAGGGGGGATCCGCATTGCAGATTTCATAACACACGGGCACAAACGCGGCGCCGGTGCGATGCATTCCTGCGACGTGTACGCCAAAAACCGCGGGAATTGCATAACACGTTTGCAGAATGTACCCAAGTTCGCCGGCGACATCTTGAACTGAATTCATGCCCGAGTGATCTTCGAGAAACTTTTCGATCACATATTGAACCGGTACGGACCCCGCGATGGTGCCGGCACCCCACGTGGCCAATCCGGTTTTCGCCTGCGGATGCATGAAGAGCTTCCGACCGCCGAATAAGGTTCTGTCGCGGAAACCAAAGGTGTTGCCCTCAGTTGTGTCGTCGTATACCTCGTAAAGAGCGGTATCGGCAACCATCACGATTCCGAACTCGGTGATGTCGGTAATTGTGAGACTCATTGTCTCTGCCCCCGCTTGTCACGGACGTGATTCCATTGCTCGCGCCACAGCTTCCGCCGCAGATCGAACGTTTTGCTCAATCTCCCTGACTGCGGCGGTTCCAATGCGTTCGTCAAGCATGTGCCCGACACGCAGCGGTACCTCCACCCTGGCAACGGCCAAAACTCGTCCCGAGTCATTCAATATCTTGACGCTGTATACCTGACCGACGTCAGCTTGAAACCAGTCCGCATAAATCTGCATAGTGTACCTCGAATGTCGTCGTTCGCGGGGCGGCCCGCTCGCATCGGGAATAGAAAAGCTTCCGATAACCGCCGATCAAACGTCGAGATTCTTCACCTCAAGCGCGTGATCTTCAATGAATTGACGTCGGCGTTCGACATCTTCCCCCATCAGAACGCTGAACATGCGTTCGGCCTCGGCGGCTTCGTGCAGCGTGACGCGGAGCAGAACGCGAACATCGGGATCGAGCGTTGTTTCCCAGAGTTGCTCGCTATTCATCTCGCCCAGTCCTTTGAATCGCTTGATCTCGATGCCGGATTTTCCGATGCGATGCATCTCCGGCAGGATCTGCGCCACACCGGCAACCTGGTTCTGCTGGCCATCATTATCGAGGGCATACTTGGTCGGCAGTTTTTCGCCGCTGACCGATTCCTCCTGTGTGAGGAAATAATCGTCGATCAATACGCCATATTGCTCAAGCTGCGAGAACAAATTCTTCATCTCCTTCACTTCATGCAGCTCATGGTTTTTCTGAAGGCGCTGACGGCGAATGTCTTCCGCGGCGGCGGTCTCGGTGGCCGCGCCGTTTCCATTGCCGTCGGCTGATTTCCCCATTTCGGCATCGTCGATCACGAAATGATTGTTACGGAGAAATTCATCACGTTCTGCGGCGGTATGAAAATAGTGCTCCTGCCCCTCGACGATGACGCGATAGAGCGGAAGCCGGCCCTCCGAATCCCGTCTGGCAAGGAAATCTGCAAAATCAATTCCACGTCGTCCGATGATCTTCACCAGTTCTTCCAGCTTGCCGAGCAGCTCGACGACGCGCCGCAATTCGTCACCCTTGAGCCGGCGCGATTCCTTGCCGGTATCGGAGTCGCGGATGACCAGCTCGGTGTTCTCCAGCCCGAGTTCCGTGAGCGTCGAGCGCATCGTCCGCTCGTTGAGTACGTATTCGCTCTTCTTGCGGCGGGTCACCATGTACAGCGGCGGCTGGGCGACATACACCCGCCCGGCCCGGATCAGTTCCTGCATGTGGCGGAAGAAAAACGTCAGCAGCAGCGTGCGGATATGCGCTCCGTCCACGTCGGCGTCGGTCATGATGATGATCTTGCCGTACCGGCGTTTTTCCTCGTTGAAATCATCGCGGATGCCGCAGCCCAGGGCGCTGATGATGGTGCGAATTTCCTCGTGCCCCAGCATCTTCACCAGGTTGGCTTTTTCGACGTTCAGAATTTTACCGCGCAACGCCAGGATCGCCTGGATATTGGAATCGCGACCCTGCTTGGCCGACCCGCCGGCCGAATCCCCTTCGACCAGGAAAATCTCGGTCTCTTCATTCGATCTTGCTGCGGCAATCGGCAAGTTTGCCGGGCAGGCTGCCGCCTTCCAGGCTGTTCTTGCGCCGGGTGAGTTCGCGCGCCTTGCGGGCCGCCTCGCGGGCCTCGGCCGCCAGCATGCCCTTTTCGAAAATCGCCCGGGCCTCCTTCGGATTCTCCTCAAGATAACTGCCGAGTTGTTCCGATTCACCGCCGAAAAGACAAACCCTTCCATTTCGCGGATTGCAGCAGCTTGTCTTTGGTCTGACTTTCAAAGCTGCGGCTCAGCGCACCTTCACGCTGATGACGGCAATCAAACCCTCGCGCAGATCATCGCCGGTGGGGCGGCTGTCTTTCAGCCACCCTTTGCCTTCGGCAGTGCCGGTTGATCGTGCCCGTGAGCGCGGTTTTGAACCCGCTCAGATGCGTGCCGCCATCGTGAGTGTTGATGTTGTTGGCAAATGAGAGGATGGTTTCGCTGTATCCGTCGTTGTACTGCATCGCGACCTCGAGAACGAGCCCGCTCTCCTTCTCCTCGCGCTTAAAGTAGATCACGCTCGGATGCAGGACGTTTTTGCCGTCATTGAGGTGGCGGACGAATTCAATAAGTCCGTGCGAATACTTGAATTCTTCGCGCTTTCCCGTCCGCTCGTCTTCGATTGAGATTTGCAGTCCCTCATTCAGGTAAGCCAGCTCGCGGAGCCGGCTCGACAGCACATCGTATTTGAATTCAAGATCCGGAAAGATCTGATGGTCCGGTTTGAAGGTGACTTTCGTTCCCGGTTTGGGTCGCGACCCGATCACTTTTATTTCTGAGGACTTGTGGCCGCGCTCGAATTCCATGTGATGGACTTTGCCTTCCCGGCTCACTTCCACTTCGAGCCATTCGGATAGCGCATTGACCACCGAAGCGCCAACCCCATGCAGGCCGCCGCTCACCTTGTAAGCCGAATTGGCATTGTGCTCGAATTTTCCACCGGCATGGAGCTTCGTGAAAACCACTTCCAGCGCCGAGACTCCTTCCTTCTGATGGAGCCCCACCGGAATGCCGCGGCCGTCATCAACAACGGTTACCGAACCGTCGGCGTTGATCTTGACGAGAATGCTTTTGGCGTGGCCCGCGCCGGCTTCATCGATGGAATTATCGACGATCTCATACACCAGATGATGCAGCCCTCTTGCGGTCGTATCGCCGATGTACATGCCCGGGCGCTTGCGAACCGCCTCCAGGCCCTCCAGCACCTGAATCATGTTCTCGCCGTAAGCGGCGTCTACGGCTTCTGGCGCCACCGGCTGCTCCTGCTTACCGGCATCAGTTTCTTCGGGTCGATCCGTCGGTTTTTCTTCAGACATCTACAAACTCCAAAACATTTTTCGAGCGGACGCTTCCAATGAAATGCGAACGCCCCAAGGCCGCGCCGCCGGCAATTTGTGGCGGGCAGATCTGAGTCGTCCATCATCCCAAAAATTGATGTGGAATTCTATGCCTGCGGAGGGGAAAAATCGCGTTTCTCTGTCGGACAGGGCCGCCCGCAACACTTTGCAAATTCTCGATTTATGTCAACACGGATGAGGCGCCGGATGCGGTTTGCGAATCTGATAAACCAGGTATGCCACGACGGCCAGATTAATCGCCAGCACGGCGGCTTTTACCCCGTTCGGGCGATGAACCAATTCGTACACTTCGAGCGGGATCAGCAGCGAGGTTGAGACGATCGTGAAGTATTCCGCCCATCGCTTGCGAAGGATCAGCCCGACTCCCTCCGTGCCAAAAATGGCCGCGTAGATCAGGGTTCCGAGCGCCAGGTAATCGAGCTTCTTCGGATCGGTTGCAAACAGCTTCGAGACAATGTGGTGAACGAACCGATTGTCCGGGTCCACCCGAAGCAGATACGCCCAGTGACTGAGAATCTCCAGCAGATTTCCGTGCGCCAGATGCAGGGTCACCGTGGCGACGATAAGGAGCATGACGCATTTGAAAAGCTTGAAGAGGCCGATCCAGATGAGAACTCCGCTTTCTTTCGGCGGAGACTTGGGCGCAATGAGCGCGACCGCAACCGCCGATGGTGGATTTTCACTCTGCGCAGCTTCCACGAGGAACTCCCTTTGAGTCATCACATTTTATTCGACGCCGGCGGAACCGTCCGTCGAGCGGTCAGGGCGATCCGCCGGCCCAGCGCATCAATGCGGCGGTCCAGGTCTTCCAATCGGACCGACCGATCCCGCCGTGGGAGATCCTTGAGCTGATCGATCCGATCCCGGAGATTGTGCGCCGCGGCCTGTTCCGCTTTTCGGCGATAGACGCGCAATACGCCGCTGGAGAGACCCTCCCGCCCAAGATAAGCGAGCGTCGCTCCGGCGGCGAGTCCTACGCAGCCGGCAATGGCGCCGACGCGCAATGCGTTTGGGCTTTCCACCTTGTTCACCGCGGACGTGCGTGGAGGCTGTATTGCCAGCGGCCCGCGTGGCCCGGCAGCGGCCGCTTCCAGGACCGCGTCATGCGGTATCCCGGCCGCGATTCGGTCCTGTTCCGAACGAGCGACCGCGTTGGAATCGGGAAGAATCCGATGCCCCGTAGCCGCGGCGAATACCTGCGTGAATTCCGCGCCGAAAAAAACAAGCTGGGCCGAGTAATAAACCCAGATCAGCAGTGCCGCCAGGGAGCCGAATGCGCCGTAAGTTGAGCTGGCCGATGCAAATTTGAAATAGAGGGTGAGACCGTACTTTCCGAGTTCGAAGAGGATCGCGGTCGTTAGCGCACCGATCCAGACATTGCGCCATTCGATCTTCGCGTCCGGCAGATATTTGAAGATCAGCGCGAATAGAACCGTGATGACGACCGTAGAGATTGCCAGGTCGACCGAAAAGGACACCACTGTCGGGCCGCCGCCGATTTTCCTGGTGACGGCTGAAAGAGTCGCGCTGACGAACAATGAAACCAGCAAAATGAACGCGATTCCCATCACCATGGCAATCGACATCAAGCGGTTTCGGATGAACCCCCGCATGCCCTGATGCGGTCTGGGCCGTACCTCCCAGATGATGTCCATCGAATCCTGGAGTTCGATGAACACGCCTGTGGCGGAAAAAAGCAGCACGAAGAAGCTGATGATCGTCGCTACGTTGCCCGCGCCGGGCTTGCCCGCGTTTTGGATCATCTCATTGATCGCTTTTGCTCCGGCAGCCCCGACCAGCCCGGTAACCTGCTGGTTCAATCCGCTCGTTGCCGTATAAGGATCGAAAAACAGAAACGCGATCTTCGCAGTGATGATCAGCAGGGGAGCGATGGAAAGAAATGTGTAGAACGACAGTGCCGCAGCCAGCCGCGGACAGTTGTCCTCAATCCAGCTCGAGGCGGCATGTTGGATGAGGGCCAAATAAGAGAGCTTCCTCGATTCATCCGGGAGTCGAACTGAAATCGCTGCTGCGGGCATCGCTAGCTCCGTGTTACTGATTTAGAGACTGGAAACTTCATGTGGGAGGGGGTGTGGTTGACGTGGCGCTTTTACCCGGCTTCTCCAGACGAGACCGGGCAGAGGTGTTGCCAAGCCGGGCCGCTTTGTCGTAACACCGCAGCGCTTCGGTGTTATTCCGCTGCGCCCCGCGGGCATTTTCATAATGCCACCCCAGCCGGAAGAGCGCCCTGGCGTATCCCCGGAGGATCGGGGTCCGCGGCTCGATTTCTGATTTCTCTGATGACTCCGCTTCGCCGACGGATCCTGGCGAGCGGCAAATTCTTCGCCACGCCGTCGCGAGCCGCGACAGCGCGACTTTCTCGTTCTCCTCTCCATCCCCGATCAATTCTTCCGCCAGCCGCGACGTCAGCGCGTGCCCGCAACTCGGACAAAAGCGGGCGGCGATGGGAAGCGTCGGCAAAGCAACGCCGCAGCCGGGGCAGCAATGCGAGAGATCGGAGAAAATGTCCTCAGGATCGGACATAAAAATCGCGCGGTCGCCAGAACAGTATAAACCCGTGGGGTGTAAACGTCTTGCGTGAAAACCGGGGTCGAGTTCAAGGAGGTGAGACCGAATTGCGCGAGGCGTGCCTCTCGGAATTGGCGAAACTGACCGCTTGAGACCATGGTTTGCTGCCAGCGCAATTCCTGCGTGATCGAATGTTCAAGTTTGCGCGTTCAGAATTCCGAAGAAACATTCGTCAGAAGAATCACCCCTCAGGCGGCCCCGCAAGGGCCGCTTTTTTTAGGCAAATAAACGGCTGGTCTTGAAAATTTCAAGCAGCCGCCGACTCCCCGGAGTCGGCGAAGACCTGGCTGACACCCTCGTGGTCGAAAATCGTCGGGGCCCCCGTCGCGCTGACGAAAACACCGACGCCACCGCGCAAAACCAGCGCTTCGGGATGATCCACCTGAACTCTGTCGCCGCTGACCAACTCGACGACATAGCGCTGGAAAGGGATTCGAAGCTGAAACCCGCGAAGGGTGGTTTGAAAATGCTCGGCCTTCATCGCCCAATGATACGCAATTTGCCTTGTCCGTGCCACTTTAACTGGTGTCCCTCAAGTGTTGCGCTCGCTTACGACCGATAATGAATCGATGCCTCGCGCCCGCGTCTCTTCGCGCTCGAAGATTGGAAAACGCCCGCGCGCTCGCGCCGGCCGATGGGGATCGATCTTTGCGGTTTGCTCGCTCGGCCGGCGGCCAATCTCGATACGCCGGAATTGCAGCGATTTCTCGCAGGCAAACGTGTATTGGTGACCGGGGCCGGCGGAAGCATAGGATCCGAAATCTGCCGGCAGGCCATGCGCTTCTGCCCCGAACGCATCGTCCTCCTGGAGCGGGGGGAGAACAATCTCTTCGAAATCGATCGCGAATTGCGGGAAAGATGGGTGGGTGCGGTGATCCGGCCGATGCTCGCCGATATCAGTAATCCCCGTCGTATCCAGGAGATATTTGCCACCGAGCAACCGCAGGTCGTCTTTCACTGCGCCGCTCACAAACATGTCCCGATGATGGAGATCAATCCGGTCGAGGCGATTCGAAACAATGTGTTCGGGACGCGAACCGTAGCCGACGCGGCGGCCGCCGTCGGGAGCGTGCAGGCTTTCGTGATGGTCAGCACCGACAAGGCCGTAAACCCGACGAGTGTCATGGGGGCAAGCAAGCGGGTCGCGGAGATGTATGTTCAGATGCTGTCGCGAAGTCAGAAGGAGGTAACGGAGTGTCGGAGTAACGGAGTGACGGAGTGCGCGCGAAGTGGAAAAGCACTCCGTCACTCCGTTACTCCGTCACCCCCTCACCTTTCCCAAGCAGCACCCCGTCACCATTCCAACCGTTCCCGACAGCACGGCGGCACGCGCTTCGTCGCCGTTCGCTTCGGCAATGTCCTGGGCAGCAGTGGGAGTGTCGTTCCCATCTTTCAACGGCAGATCGAAGCCGGGGGGCCGGTCACGGTGACGCACCCGGAAATGCGCCGCTATTTCATGACCATTCCCGAAGCGAGCCAGCTCGTGATGCAGGCCGGGGCCATCGGACATGGCGGCGAGATTTTCGTTCTCGACATGGGCCAACCCGTGCGAATTCTCGATCTGGCCAACGAGCTGATTCGACGCAATGGATTGCGGCCCGACAAGGACATCGCAATTCAATTCACCGGCATTCGTCCCGGGGAAAAGCTGTTTGAAGAGCTGGCGACCGCGGATGAGATTACGCGGCCCACGGCTCATCCACAGATCCGTATCTGGCAACTATCGCCGGCGGATCCGCGGCAGATGCAGCAGATGATGGAATTGCTCGCGACTGCTGTCGAAGGAAGTGCGAATGACGCGGTGGCAGCGCTGGCGCAATGCGTTCCCGAGTATCAGCCCGCTTCGCGCGCAGCGGCGCCGTCCCGATGCGCCTTGTGAACGAAAAGGCAGCATGATCTTACGGTGCGGCGGAGGTCAAGAATTCAGAAGCGAAAGCGAATATCGAACATCGAACATCCAACATCGAAGAGTGAAGGGAGTCCAATTCACCGATTTCCTTCCTTCTTCGACCTTCGATGTTGAATGTTCGATGTTCGATGTTCGTCTTTGATCCCCCCATCTTGTCCCATAACTCAAGTTTCACAACGGTTTGCACCGATCAATAGACTGGAGGCGAACTCGACGCGCAATCTGCGTGGCTGACGGAACGGCTGCAGTGCGCCGAGGCTTTCAAATCGAACCAAGGAAGGTTCGCATGCGAACGATTGCCATCATCAATCAAAAGGGCGGTTGCGGGAAGACCACGACCAGCATCAATCTGGCCGCCTGTCTGGCCCGTCTGGGGCATCGGACCCTGCTGGTCGACATGGACCCGCAGGGCCATTGCGGGGTGGGCCTGGCCGTTCCCGAAGAGCAGATCGAGCGGACCATCTACGATGCCTTGATCGAAGATCGGGATGGGAAACCGGCCCGTTTGTCGGATGTCGTCTGGCAGATCGCCAGCGATTTCGACCTCGCGCCCTCCAACCTGCACCTGGCGGCCTTCGAACAGGTCTTCGCCGGACGACAGGGACGCGAAGACCGGCTCGCCAACGCGCTGCGCCCGGCGCAAAACAATTATCAATGGTGCATCATCGACTGCCCGCCAAGCGTTGGGTTGATCACCTTCAACGCCCTGCGCGCCTGCGACGAGGCAATCGTTCCGGTGGAGACCGGCTATTTCAGCCTGCACGGGCTGGCCAAGATGATGGAAACGCTCGAGGAATTGCGCGAGCGATGCAGCAAGGAAGTGGTCATCCGCGTGCTTCCCACGCTTTACGACACGCGAACCAAGCTCGCCCGCGAGGTCCTCTCCGAACTCCGCGCCAAGTTTCCCGACTACCTGATGGAGAGCACGGTCAACTTCAATACCAAGCTGAAGGAAGCCGCCAGCTTCGGCCAGCCGATCACCGAATATGATCCGGGCAGCCGCGGCTATAAGGATTTTGTCAATCTCGCACGGGAATTGATGGGACATCGCCCGGTGGAAATGGAACCCGCGCTGTCAGAAACCCTTTCGCGTCCGGCCGAACTCGTGCAGCGGGCCAAGCAATTGGCGCAACTCACCAACTATCAGTTTAACCGCGGCGCCGGCACATCCCCGGCAACTGCCCCCGCCGCGAAGATTTTCGCGCCCGCCGCCGCGCCGCGCCCGCCCAGATCTTCCGTGAGCCGGCTTCGGCCGCGATTGCGATCGCATCCGAACCGTCTCACCGCTCGCGCATTTTCAAAATGCCCGAACCAGTGAAGACGACTGAACAAAAGATCGAGGAATTTTACGGCGTGAAGCAGCTCGAAGGGGAAGTCCTCTTTGCCACCCGCTTCGAAAAGGCGGCGCAGGTGCTGGTCGCCGGCGATTTCAACAACTGGTCCCCGGTGGCGAGTCCGATGCATCGCAAGGACGCGACCAGCCACTGGTCGATGCGACTGCCGCTCAAGCCCGGCCGTTATCGTTACCGTCTGGTGGTCGATGGAAAGTGGATGACCGACCCCTGCAACAAGTACGTCGAAGCCAATCAGTTTGGAGAACTCAACAATATCGTGGAAGTCGATTGAACTGAGGATGTCAGTGTTCAGTTGTCAGTAGTCCGTTGTTAAGGCGGACCATCGGACATCACAACAACTGACAACGGTTCCCGGCGCACGGGAACAACGGACGCGACAATGGACGAAACACCAAAAAAGCGGGATTTGAGCGAAATCAGCCATCTGTTCCTCAGCAGTGTGCGTGATCGCCAGACCGGCGGGAGCCAGCGCCCGCAACGCACTCCGCCGCGAAAGGCCGGGGCCAGCATCGATCTGACCCCCGAAGAACTCGCCCAGGTGATGGGGGGGCAGGAATCGACGGCTTTCCGACCCGTTCCACCGATCTGCGGCGTGCTCGGCGCTCATCTCAACGGCAAGCAATTCGATCGAGTGAAGGAGTACGCCCGTCATCTGGCCGGACGAGTCGGCCGTGTCGGGCTCATTGAACTCGATGCTTCCGAATTTCGCCTGATGTGCTTCGATCCGAGCGGTTCGGCGGCGGCGTCCGAGGCTTCGCGCGAATCAGCCGAGACCTTCGATCCGCGCCTCATGGCTGAGGCGATCGCCGAAATGAACTGCGATGTCAATCAGTGGATCCTGCTCCTCCCGAATCCCAAAACGCTCGAAGCCCGCGCTCTGCTTCGCGAAGTCAGGAACTGGACGCTCCTGACCACGTGCGATCACGATGGAGTCGTCTCCAGCTATCGCCTGCTCAAGGGCCTGACCGACGGAATCGACGCCCGGCCCTCGCTCTCGCTGGCGGTGCTCGACGCCCGTGACGAAGACGAAGCCGATCGCGTCTTCCGCAAACTCGCCGGAGTCTGCGGGCAGTTTCTCGGCTATTCGCTCAACCCCGAACCTCCCATCCGCCCGCTCGCCCACGTTTCAGAACATCTGGCGATGTACTGCCGTCCGACGCGCGACAAGGCGCAAATCGCTGCCGCTCCGCAGTGGCAGATTGTTGGCGATTTCGTCTCCAGGGCTCGGCAGACCGACCCGATCAGTGCCCCGGACCCAACCCCCGCCATGGAATCAGAAACTGTCATTATCGAATCGGAAGATCCGGCACAGCGTGAGGTCCTGGCGGAGGTGATCATTCCCACCAGTCCGGTAACCGCGTCAATCCTACCCGCGCCGGCTCCTGCCGCGCCGCTTTCAGCCGCTCCAGCTCCAATGCGGCTGGCTCAGGATTCGACCGCGGCGGAAGTTGTCGAACTGTCCGGCGACGAAGCCGGCGGGGACGCGATTCTCAGCGCGATCCTTCGGCAGCCTGAAAGTGGACTGATCGAATGTCCCGTCCGCCCGCCGATGTGCCCGCAGGCACGCCTGGCCGTCACCCGCGAGCGCGAGCTGATTCTTCTCGCCGTCGCCCGCCAGGGATTGGCGGATTTGCAGACCATCGGACAGGCCTATCGCTGGCTGACCGAAAATCGTTCGCTGATCGGAATGGCGGTTCCCCAGTTCGCCATCGACGCGCATCTCGCGCCGCGATTGCGCTTCTGGTCGATCAGACCGACGTTCGCACCGATGTCCTTCAGCCGATGCTCCAGAGCGATCATGTCACCGTTCAGGCGTATCGTCGCGTTCGCTGGGGTGAGCGATCGGGTCTGCTGCTCGAAGCGGCTTAGGAAGCTTGATCGTCAACCGGCGCATTCCTACTCTTACTCGTACTCCTACTCATACTCGTCTTTTTCTGTCCGCAGACAAAAGACGAGTAGGAGTACGAGTAAGAGTAGGAAGGGAACAAACCAATCACACCAATCGCTTGACGCCTCTTTCCATTCCGTTACATTACCCCGCTCATTGGCGGAACTGATGGGTCGCGGTGCCGTCAAGCAAACTTTGACCCGGCGTCGCTCGTATAGACGATATCTGAATGTCCGACAAGGAGTAGCCGTGAAGATTGAGCCAGCGTAAACGGCTCATCCTGACCAACGCCCTGCATGGGTCAGAATGAGCCGACCGTGCAGCGGTGTGGCACACGCAAGTGCCTGTGAGCTTCGCAGCGACCATCGAAGCTCCGACTGCCAGGACGGCCCGGATAGCAACGGGCGATCCATCGGCGGGTGAGTGAAATCGCAGGGGCCGATCCCCGTTTCCGGGGATCCGGACGTCGCTAAAAGAACATTAGAACAAAGCCAGTATCGTTTCTTGCTTTGTGGCACGGGCGTCTCACCCGTGTCATTGTGGCAAGAACACGGGCGAGACGCCCGTGCCACAAAGGGAAAGAATATGAACCGCGACCTGACCAAAATTCGCAACATCGGCATCGCCGCCCACATCGACGCCGGCAAGACCACCGTCTCCGAGCGCAGTCCTCTATTACACCGGCAAAATCCACAAGATGGGCGAGGTGCACGAAGGCACCGCCGTCATGGACTTCGATCGAAGAAGAACAGAAGCGCGGCATCACGATCAACTCCGCCGCCACGACCTGTCCCTGGGACCGCAACGGCGAACGCTACACGATCAACCTGATCGACACGCCCGGCCACGTCGACTTCACCGTCGAGGTGGAACGCTCGCTGCGCGTGCTCGACGGCGCGGTCGCCGTCTTCGACGGCAAGGAAGGCGTCGAAGCCCAGTCCGAAACCGTCTGGCGGCAGGCCACCAAGTACAACGTCCCGCGCATCTGCTTCATCAACAAGATGGACAAGGTCGGCGCCGACTTCGATTTCAGCTTCAACAGCATCCTCGAGCGCCTCGGCGCCCCGGCCGTGGCGGTGCAGATCCCCATCGGCCAGGCCAACACCTTCAAGGGCATCATCGACCTGATCCGCGGCGTCGCGATCTACTACAAGCTCGACGACGACAAGGACAAGGGCAATGACCCAGGTCGAGAAGCCCATCCCCGAAGAGGAAAAGGAACGCTACGAAAAGTGGCGCCACGAGATGATCGAGAAGGTCGCCGAGACCGACGACGCGCTTGCCGAGAAATACCTCAGCGGCGAAGAAATCACCGAAGCCGAGCTGCGGGCCGGCTCTGCGCAAGCGCACGATCTGCTTCAAGACCCACCCGGTCTTCTGCGGCTCGGCGTTGAAGTACGTCGGCGTGCAGCGACTGCTGGATGGCGTCATCGATTACCTGCCGAATCCGCTGGACATGCCGGCCATCAAGGGCCACGACATGCGCGACCCGGAGAAGATTATCGAACGCCATCCCGATCCGGACGAGCCGTTCTGCGGTCTGGCGTTCAAGATCGTCAACGATCAGCACGGCGACCTGACCTACGTCCGCGTCTACAGCGGCAGGCTCGAAAAGGGCAGCCGCGTGCTCAACAGCAACCGAAACAAGCGCGAGAACATCTGGCGCATGTTCCAGATGCATGCGCAGGACCGCAATCCCGATCGACGTCGCCGAAGCGGGCGACATCGTCGCCTGCATCGGCATGAAGGAAGCCCTCACCGGCGACACGCTCTGCGATCCGGACCACCCGATCATCCTCGAGCGGCCGACGTTCCCCGAGCCGGTCATCAGCATGTCGATCGAGCCCAAGACCGCCGCCGACAAGCAGAAGCTGGGCGAGGCCCTCACGACGCTCAAACGCGAGGACCCGACGTTCCAGGCCAACTACGACGAAGAGACCGGCCAGACCATCATCGCCGGCATGGGCGAATTGCACCTGGAGATCCTGCGCAACAAGCTCACGCGCGACAACAAGGTCGAAGTGATCGTCGGCAAGCCCAAAGTCGCTTACAAGGAAACCATCACCAAGAAGGTGCTCAACGTGCGCGGCAAGCACGTGAAGCAGTCGGGTGGTCGCGGTCAGTTCGGCGATTGCACGATCAACCTCGAGCCGTTCGACGGGACCGGCGTCGAACCGGAAGTGCTCAAGAAATGGGGCTGGGACGACGGCGTCGCGTTTGAAAACAAGGTCTTCGGCGGCTCGATTCCCAAGGAATTCATTCCGTCGATCGAGTACGGCGTGCGCATGGCCGCCAAGACCGGCGTGCTCGCCAACTACCCGCTGATCAATGCCAAGATCACGCTGGTGGACGGCAGCTACCACCAGGTCGACAGCTCGCAGATCGCCTTCGAGCTGGCCGGCCAGATCGCATTCAAGGACGCGTGCGCCAAGGCCGGTCTGACCTTGCTGGAGCCGATCATGAAAGTCGTCGTGACGACGCCGGAGGAATTCGTCGGCAACGTGACCGGCGACCTCAATCGCCGCCGCGGACTGATCGTCAACAGCGAGCAGCGCGGCAACACGCGCGTTGTCGAAGCCGAAGTGCCGCTCAGCGAGATGTTCGGCTACACGACCGAGCTGCGTTCGATGAGCACGGGCCGGGCCAGTTCCGTCATGGAGCCGTTGAAGTATGCGCAGGTCCCGAATTCCGTGAAGAACGCGATTCTGGAAGAGCTTGGCTGATCGACATTGTTTGATGAAGGAAAAAGGAAAAAGTGAAAAGGAAAAAGGTGAACCCTTTTTCCTTGGAGCCTTTTCCTTTTTCCTTTTCACGGGCGTCACTGGCGCCATCTCGTAGGGTGGGCTTGGCCCACCGCATGCACCAAGTTCACTGGATCGGAGCGCCTCTCAGGACCGAACGGTCAACGGGAATCAAATTGGTGGGCCGAGCCCACCCTACAAATAGGCTTTGGCGACGCCTACGCTGTTAGGATGAACAGCGACAAAATCCTCCGCAAGAATCTGCTGGAGCTCCTCTCCGGCGGCAACGCTCATCTCGATTTCGACAAGGCCGTTTCAAAGCTTCCGCCAAAGCTTCGTGGCGCCAAACCCGCCGGGCAACCGCATACGCCATGGCGGCTGGTTGAGCACATGCGCATCGCGCAATGGGACATCCTCGAGTTCTGTAAAAATCCCAAGCACAAGTCGCCGAAATGGCCGGATGAATATTGGCCGGATGGCGATGCGCCGCCGAGCGGCGCGGCGTGGAAGAAATGCATTTCGGAATTCAAAGCGGATCTGAAAGCGATGAAGAAAATGGTTGCTGATCCCGAGGCGGATCTGTTCACGCCGATTCCCGGTGGTGACGGACAGACGCTGCTTCGCGAAGCGTTGCTCGTCGCGGACCACAATGCTTATCACCTCGGAGAACTTGTCATCATTCGGCGTTTGCTGGGTGCGTGGGAGGATTAACAGAGCGTCTTCACACAACGGCGCAGAGCCCCGTCGTGAAAGAGAGCGCTCGGTTCCCCGCAACGACTTCTCCACGACATCGTAGAGTTCATATGCCCACATTCCTCGCGCACCTTTTCGTGATCCTGGCACTGCCAGTGAGCGTCTTGTCCGCCGAAACTTCCGCCCCCTTCGATGGAAACAAATCCCAATGGTCAGGCTATGACAAATTCGATTTCACCTGCGACGGCCGGCCCGCCACCGTCGTCGTGCCCAAACAAGTGGCCGATGGAAAACCCTGGCTCTGGCGGGGCGAGTTCTTCGGCGCGTTCCCGAGTGTCGACGAGGCGCTTCTGGCAAAGGGTTGGCATGTCGCCTACCTGAATTGTTCCGATACCTTTGGAAGTCCCGAAACGATCGCGCACTGGGAAGCATTCTATAAGCTCCTGACCGAGTCTCACGGTTTGTCGAAAAAACCGGTCGTCTACGGCATGAGCCGTGGCGGACTATACGTCTACCATTGGGCGGCCAAACACCCGGGCGAAACCGGCTTCATCCTCGGCGACGCGCCCGTTTGCGACATCAGAAGTTGGCCGGGTGGCAAGGGAAAAGGAAGCGGCAGCCCTCATGACTGGGACCTTTTCAAGAGCGTCTATCATCTCACCGAGGATCAGGCGATGCAGTGGAAGGGGAATCCGATCGATGTCGAGATTCTCGATCCGATCGCCAGGGCGAAAATCCCCATCATGCACGTCGTCGGCGACGCCGACACCGCCGTCCCGATGGATGAGAACACGACGATCCTCAAGGAGCACTACGGAAAACTCGGCGGACACGTCGAGCTGATCGTGAAGAAAGGCGTCGGTCATCATCCGCATTCCCTGACCGATTCAACGCCAATCGTCGATTACATCCTGAAGAACGTCATTGTCGATCACTGAGCCGGCGCTGAGTCGGAGTCGTCGCGAGCAATCAAGATGATGCGTGCCACCGACGGCGATTCGGATCCGGATCGCGAACCATCGCAAGAAGCGCAAAATCCGATCGATCGGCCTCCGGTGCTTCTGGATTATGCCACGCCGTCTCCCGCTTCGAGCCCGCGCGTCCGAGCGATCAAAGTCAAACCCAGTCGCGTCATGATTGCGGTTGTTCTCGCGGTTGCGGCGGTTGCGGGCATTCTCGGCCAACTACCACTTGCAATACTTCTCTGCGTCTTCGCGCTCCTCTTACTGCTTATCTCGTTGATCGGGCGAGGATTTCGCTCGCAGCGATGACCGCACAAACCCAAGGCCGCATTCATTTCCCTGCCGGCTTGATGCGAACGCCGTTCTGAAGCAGGCGGGTGCCGCAGTTGGGGCAGAATTCGTCGTCGACTGAACATTCAAAGCCGCATTCCGGGCAGCGGATCTTCGCAGCACCGGACGTGGTCTTCCCGGCTGGGCCGGTTGCGGGGTTGGGAGTCGGAGCTGCGACGCTCGCGATTACGCTCGGCTGCGTCAGGACCGAATCTACCTGCGGCAGAAATTTGCGCATGGCATCATCAAGCACGATCCTGAGCGCCTGATCCATCTGATCATCGTTGAGGTGCAGCTCGCCCCATTGGGCATCGGTCGATGGGAAAGTCAGTTGCATCGCCTCAGCCGAGCAGACGCGATTGAAATGATCTTCCCCCTGTGCGGCGACCACGCCGGAAGCGGGATCGACCAGCCGCATCTCGACAGTGGCGACCGTCGTTATTCTCGGCGCCGGCTTGCTGATGTGAAGCAGCCGCTCGGCATAAGCGACGCTGACTGTCGTCGGCTCCTCACCGCCGCGGATCGACAGCGCGCTGATGCGGCAGAGAAGAAGGTATCTCACGCCATGCAGCGGCGCGGGATGGACGAGCTGGCCGTCGGCGAGCATGCCAGTTTGCCCCTGCTGGCTCATCAACTCCCCAAGCCGCTCGCGCTCCACCAGATTGAAACGGCCGGAGTGATCGGCGACCCAGAGAAGCTGATCGGCCGCATCCGACTCGATCTGGTCCCCCGCGGCCGCCCCGCCCGACACTTGGATGATTGGAGCGGGAAGTCCTACCCGCGGCCGGGCTTCATTGAGCGGGGCAGCGGGATAGTTGCCCGGCTTGTCGTAAAACTCTTCCGTCACCGATTGTTTCTGTGCTCCGGCGCAACCGGTAAAGGCCATGCACGAAAAGGCAAAAAGAAGGACCAGGGCGCGGTTGAATTGTTTCCAAGTGAGTCCGAGCATATTTCGTTCCCTTTCACGCCATTTATTGGGCCGGGGTCGTTGTCGGGGTTTTTGATTCATGATGCAGGGCGTCGAGCAGTCCGGTCTTTCGGGACGTGTCAGCGGCTGCCCCGAGCAATCGCGCCGCCTGTTTGGTGAGAAAGGGGGCGGGGATCGCCGATGCCTTCGGATCGGACGCCTTGCCCGCGAGCTGGACTTGATAAAGGGCCTGTTGCGTTGCGACATTGACGCCGTGCTGTACGACATCCAGCAGTTTGGCAATTACCCCGCCGTCAGCGTTTCCAGCGCGTTCGCCCCAGTTGCCCAGGATGTTGGCGATGAGCCGGAAGTCGAGCCGGCCATCGAACGTGACGTCGCCAGACCCTTCGACGCCGAGCGCGGGAGAGTTGGCGACGGCGCGATCAAAATGGATCTTGCCGTCGACGACGTGAAACTGGCCTGCCGCCTCTCCAACCGTGAGCGCCTGCTTCATGTTGACGCTGTCGGAAATACTTTTCATCATGGGGATTTGCCAGAAATTTCCCCCAAGAATTTCGAATTCACCGTTCCCCGTTACGCCCGACCATGGCGGCGCGTTGCCGGTGGGGACCTGCCCGTTCATCTGCGCCTTGAACACGCCGTGGCCGGAGAGCGGCAGCGGCGCCTTCCCCGGCTCCGAGAAGATCCGGCCAATCTCCGCAAGATCGAAATCGCGCAGGCTCACGTTGATCTGGTAGGGCATATGGCCCGTCAAATCGATTCGGCCGGTAGCGCTGGCGCTTCCTTCCAGCGCCGAAGCTTCAAATCGGGAGATGACTGCGCCCGCCGGCGTCACGTTCACCACCGTGTCGATATTCGTCACCGGAATCTGATGCTCGGTCACCGCCATGCGGCCTCGGGTGGTGTGGATCTGGATGTTGTAGTCGAGCGGATTCGATTTCTTCTTGTTATCGAGAGTGACCGACCCGTTGAAGAAAAAAGGCCCCACCGGCTTGACCGATTCAAGCTGGCGGGCAATCACCGGCGGATATTTCTGCTGCGGGCCGAAGGTAATGCAGCCCCCCAGATCGCCGAGCCGGATCTGACTCGGAAAATCATCCAGGCTCAGGTGCGCCTGCTTCAGAAAAACGAGATTGTCGCCACAGGTTCCCCGCAATGTTTCGACGGTCATGACGCCATCGGCTACATGAACCACCAGCGGGGTCATTCCGCCAATCGGCCCGTCGAATCCCGGCGGTTGAACCGACAATTCGATCGGCGTGATTTGGAGTTTTCCCTGGTATTTGCGCGGATCGCGCGATTCAATCGGGCCGGCGGCGTCGAGGGCAAAATCGACGGCTCCATGAATCTTCAATTGATCGAGTTGCCCCCGGACGGAAGCCGGCAGAGCGGCGTGAGAAACGCCGGGATCGATGTGCCCGGAAACGTCCGTGAGTTTCCACGTTCTAGTTCCGATGTCGGCCACGGCCATCGCATGATTCAGCCGCAATACCGCATCGCCGCCCGTTGCTTCCAGCAGATCGATGGTCGCGGTGGGATGCTGGCCCGGGGAAAACGGCCTTTTTCCGTCGGCGCTCTGTTCCGAACCATCGGTCAGCTCGATCTTCACCCCGAAATGATCGATAGGCGTCCCCCAGCCGGGCAGGTGCGCGCTCGCCTGAGTCAATTCGAGGGTGGAATGATAGGTGCTCGTCTCGGGATGGCGAATCGACACCTTTCCTGAACTATCGATCGTAAGAATGCCGCGCGCCTGCCATCTCCTGAGCGGCTCCTGGAGTTCGCCGGAGAGGGCGCTTTCACTTCGCCGTTGGATCCACGTGAACGACCAGCGCGCAGCGGTCGACTTGCAGGGTCAGCCCGTCCAGGTCCGCCACGCCGCTCGTTTCGAGCCGGGCCAGCGGATCGTTGTCGACCTTCAGGTGATAGGCATACCCGGCTTGCGATACCTGGCTGGTATTCAAATCCACATTGATATTTTTCCACACCAGCGGCAGTGTGCCGGCGTGGGCAAGATCATCGTATTCGATGCTTCCGCTCTGAAGTTGGAATCGGGAAAGCCGGAGTATTTCCGAAAGCCTCGGCGGCGGTTTCGATTCCGTCTCCGGTGCTCTTGCCCGTAACCCCCAGATGCCCGAGCTCGTGTGAATCAGATGCACCGAAGGATTCACGAGAACCACGCTCTCGATCAGCAGCGGCCCGCTCGCCCACGGCCGCCGCCCCAGCGTCAGGTCGAGCCGCGGCATGCGCAACATTTCCAGAGGCTGCCCGTCGGGCCCGGCGGCGACCAGCGATGCATCGGTGACCGTTACCCCGAATGGCGCGCGGTAAATAAGCTTTCCGATATCAAGCCGGGCGTCGAGTTCTTTGGCGATCAGTCCCTGCAACTGCCAGCGCACCAGCATGCTGGCCAGCGTCGGCGCCAGAAGCCAGAGCGCAACGCCGGCGACGATCAGGCCGGTGAGGAGGCGAAGCCATCGGCGTCCTCGGCGTGTCATCATTTGTCCCTGGCTACATTCCCGAATTGCCCATTCGTCCCGGCCGCTTTTTCTTACGAGCCGGTCGAAAACGATATTTCGCCGGCTGCGAAGGGTCAACAAAATTGTTACCGCGTCCAGCGTCGCGCGCGAAGGCCGTGAAATCGTGTACAATGGGGATGGCGATTCGAAGGTCGTTTGGACCCAGTTTATGTCGCTTTTAGATCATTTTCGTCCGCCCTTGAGCGTGCGCCGCCATTGGCACGCGTTTCACAACGCCTGGGCGACGTATCTTGCTTCGAACCTGAACGAGCACCTGCCGGCGGGGTATTTCGCCGAACCAAATGTTCAGTTTGGGATCGAAATCGACGTCGCAACGTTCGAGGAACGGGATCCGGCGCTAACTTCCGCGCCGATTGAATCTGGCGGGGTGGCGACCTGGGCGCCGCCGGCGCCGTCGCAAACCGTGGCATTTAGGCCCGCCGCCGAAGTCGTGGAGGTTCTCGTTTACGACAATAGTGCGGGACCCACGCTCGCCGGGGCGATCGAGCTGGTGAGCCCTGCCAACAAAGATCGCTCGGCGCACCAGGCGGCGTTCGTTTCCAAATGTGAAACTTATCTGCAAGGTGGCGTTGGATTGATCATCCTCGACATTGTCACGAGCCGATCAGTCAATTTTCACAACGAGCTGCTGGCGCGCATTTCGCCGGGAAACGATCAACCTGAGTCGGCGCTGTATGCCGTTTCGTATCGGGTCGTCGAAAGGGAAAAGAGATCCGTGCTTGATTTGTGGACTCGGTCGCTGAGTGTGGGGGAATCGCTGCCGCTTATGCCGCTTTGGCTTCGCGGGGGAATCTGCCTGCCGGTTGATTTTGCGGCGGCGTATGAACGCACCTGCCGCGAACAACGTGTTCCCGCCTGACTACCGCTCGATGTCACGCCGTACCGCCACAACATAGAGAACGATGAAATAGATGATGATCAGCGCGATTGCGACGATGCCCGCGATGGGGCCACCGAAATACCATGATCCCGCCGCAACGGGGCCGGTGAACAGGAAGCCAAATAAGGCGGCCATCAGGATCCATCCCGGAATTTTGTCGAGCGACATCATAAGTGGGGATCTTAACGACGATGTTGAGGCGACGCGAAGAAGCGAATTGAAGACTGATGGGATCCGACAGAATCCGGGTCCGCAGGACCCGGCGTGAAAAGTTCGCAGACGGTTTTCAGCGGACAAACGCTTTGCTGGCGGACTTGTTTCCGAGCGTCACTCCGCCTCGCGTTTTCAAACCGGCCGCCGCGCCGCCGGTCGCGTTCAAGCCGGCTGCAACACCGCCTTTGGCTTTCAGTCCGACGGCTACGCCCCCGACTGCAAGCATTCCGAGTGCGACTCCGCCAACGCTTAGGAAGCCGGCAGAAACACCGCCGATCGCAATCGCGCCGCCGGCGATTCCGCCGACCGCGATGAAGCCTGAGGCGATATCGCCGACGGCAAAAATACCTCTGGCCCGCCCCCGGAATTCGCCTCGGGCTGGATCGGGGCCGATGGCAATGTCATAGAGCGGCAATCCGAAAAACTTCCGCTTCGATTGAATACGCAATGACAGGTTCTGCATCATGACGGAGTGTCCCTAACGGCCGAAGGGGTCAAGGGGCGACTGTCTTCGCCTCGCCGTGATTTGTTATCATATGGCGAGTCGCAGGATTGGGGATGGAAAAATGGCAAATCAGATCATGGTAATCAAGCCGTACCGGTGGGAGGGGATGTGGGTGTTCGACGATGAACGGGTCGGACTGCTGCGTGAGCCATTCGTCGGCGGGGCGGACACGATCATCGATCTGGCCATTGCCGCTGCCGCAATTGCGGATCCGGCGAACGGATTTGTTCTGATCTTCAGCGCGAATCCGTTTCCCGGCGCCCACATGGAACTGGACTGGGTTCGGGATGAGATGGGCGGAAACGTCTACCGATGGGAAGGGCAGGAGGGATGGCTTTGTCCGGCCCTTTTGAAGTATTTCGATGAACCGCCTCTCAAGATCTTTGCGCAGCTGAAAAGCCGTCGGTCTTGAAACCCCTCAGTTCTGGTACGCCGCGAAGCAAACCCTCCTCTTGCTGCTTGCGGCTTCGCGAAAGACCGCCGCCCCGGATTCGCCGGCGCGACCCGATTCTCTGCGCTAAGAATTAATTCTCGGAACGGGCGGCGACGTGGAAGCGGCGGCGATCCGCGAAGCCGCAAGCGGCAAGAGAAGGAAATTCCGCGAATCGGGCGTAATCGGGTAGACTCTGCGACGCCCCTCAAACCCCTGGAAAAACCGGAGACGTTCATTATGAAAGGCATTCCGTATCAACAAGCCAGTCGAGCACCGGACGCGCCTCCGACATCCGATCCGGTCATTCAGGAAGCATTGGCGAAGCATGCCGCGGCTCGTCCGCCGAAGTCGCCGCCCAAGATCATGCCGATTACGCCGACGCTGAAGAAGGTTGTGAAAGGACGACGCCGTCGGCGGACAGTTTGATCGATTTCTTCTTCAGGCGATCGGCAACGCGAAACGCCACGGCGTTGAGCGAGATCGAGCCGATCGCGCCGGCGAGGATCAGGTTCCGCCCGGCCATGGGAATCAGCCCCAGTTGTTCACCCATCGTCGCCAGGATGAATGAGAATTCCCCGATTTGTCCCAGTCCCGCCGCCATGATCAGCGCCGTCGCGTTGGGATAGCGCATCAGGCGGACGATCGCATACGTGGCCAGCGGTTTTCCCACGACGATGATCGCGAGCACTTCCACGACCGCCATCGGCCGGCGGTGCAGCACCCCGGGGTCAAACAACATCCCGACCGATACGAAAAACAGGACGCCGAAAATATCCTGAAGCGGCCGGAGATCGTCGGCGGCATGGCGCGTTTCGTGGGATCGGCTGATGACCAGTCCGGCCAGGAACGCCCCCAGCGCGAAGGAGACGCCGAACAATTCGGTCGCGCCGTACGCCAGGCCGATCGCAACGGTGGCCGTTGCAAGGATGGACAATTCGCGCGAGCCGGTGCGCGTCACGCAGGCCAGCAGCCAGGGGAGGACGCGCTTGCCGATCACCAGCATCAGCCCGACGAAAACAACCAGCTTCGCGAGCATGAGGTAGAGCTTGAACCCCAGGCCGGCGGTTGCGCTGCCATCTGCCGGCCCGTGCCCCCCGAGAACGCCGGCAAGCACCGGCAACAGCACAAGGATCAACACGGTGAAGAGGTCTTCGACGACAAGCCAGCCGACCGCGATTTTTCCCGCGTCGCTTTGAACCATTCCGCGCTCTCCATCGCGCGAAGGAAAACGACCGTGCTGGCGACCGAGAGCGCAAGCCCCATCACGAGCCCCGGCGCCGCAGCTCCACCCCCAGAAGTGCGTCAGCGCCAGCGACATGAGCAGGGCCACGATAATTTGGGCCGCCGCGCCGCCGATGGCGATTTTGCGAACCGCCAGCAGATCGCGCAGGCTGAAATGCATTCCCACGCCGAACATCAGCAGCATCACGCCGATCTCCGCCAAGTCCTCCTCGAGGCGCATATTCGCCACGTACCCTGGCGTAAATGGACCGACAACCACTCCCGCCGCCAGGTAACCGATGATCGCCGGCAGGCGCAACTTGACCGCGATAAATCCGAATACGACCGCGCAGGAAAGACTGACAGCGATCGTGGAAATGAGTGACGCTTCAGTCGGATGCATCGACCGGCACTCTAGCAATCTTTGCCGATTCCCGCGAAATCGACGGAAATCGATTGACGTGTGGCATGTCTGGCATGGGCGTCTCGCCCATGCTCGTCCCACTTAGACACGGGCGGGACGCCCGCGCCACGAGGGACCAATGCGGTTTTGAAACTGCTACTTTAGCTGCCGCAACGGCGTTCATCGCAAGGACGGGTCAGAATCATTGGCAAGGCTTCGCCTCGGCGGCACAATGCGGACATTTGACCTGAACGGCCCGGACGAGATCTCAAACAGATAAGGAGCAATCCATGAGGCCATTGGCGATCGGTCTACTCGTTTGTTTTCTCGGCGGTTACGCGTCAACCCAAACGACCATCCCCGCTCCAACTACAACCGATGCACCGTTGCGCCTCGGCAACTTTTCCGTGAGTCTGAACGTCAAGCACCTCGCCGCGTCGCGCGCGTTCTACGAGAAGATCGGCTTCCACGTGATCGGCGGCGATCCAGCGAAAAACTGGCTCATCCTGCAGAACCAGACCAGCACTATCGGGCTCTTTCAAGGAATGTTCGAAAAGAACACGCTGACCTTCAACCCCGGCTGGGACCGCGCGGGCGAACCTTTGCCGGAATTCGACGATGTGAGAGAAATTCAGCGGCAACTCAAGAGCAGGGGATTACCGCTGACGGTCGAAGCCAACGAGTCCACTTCAGGACCCGCATTCGTGATGCTGCTCGATCCCGACGGCAATCCGATCCTGATCGATCAGCACGTCGCCAGTCCGCGGAAGTGACCGGCACCTTTTCATCTCAATTCTGCTGTGTCGACGCCCATGGCGGTGGGTTACTGGGGAAAGAGTCCGACGACGCCCGCTTTAAGGCAGCGTCTGTCGGCGGCGTAGTCGAGCGATCATGAAATGCGAAGAACTTCGAGAAGGCATTCTGGCGGAGAAAGAATCTTCACATCAGGAAACCGCAAACAAAAGTCGCGCCCTTCGGGCGTGTCTTGCCGCATGAGGTAAGTTAAATGTCGCTCGTTCCAAGTGACGAGGTACCGCGCTTCTCTGCAATCGCGAGATTGATGTAAACCTCGTCGTCGGGATCACGTGGAAGAGTGAATATCTTCGGGGCGTCAGGAACTATCACCCCAATGCTGTTGAATTTGGCGATGAAGGTGTCCACGCGCGCGTCAGTCAGGATTGGGAATCTTGAGCGAAGCGGAGGCCGCGCAAGAACGTCCTCCAATTCCAAAATAATAGCCGGGCTTAAAATGAGCCGAAGGCGTTTTTGTTCGACAAGAGATAGACACCTGAACGCCGGACCGGATTCGCTGAGAACCGCCTGGACAAAAATCATGCAATCGAAGACAGCAACGTCGGACATCTATGAAGTCCGTTTTGTTCGTTCTCGGCGTGATTCGCTGATCGACGCTTCGATAAATGAATCGAGCTCCAGCTCAGTTACTCCGCTGTTGCGAATTGCTTCATGAACCGGGGCAAAAAGTTCCGAAAGTGACGGCTGCTCCATATCCCTCTTGATCAGCTCGCGGACATATTCCGACACGTCACGGCCGCTCGCCGCGGCCTTGTCTGCCAGTTTCTTCTGCTCATCAGGAGGTAATGCGATTGTTACAGTCATAGGCGGTCCTGTCGAAGCTTCAGCGAGCAATTATATCATCTGCGTGAAAACCGTTCGACTTTTATTCCACCTCCACTTCCACCTCATGCGGCTTTCGATCATCCACCAGCGGAATGACCTTGTCCGCATGCTCTGTGCCATCGACGACGATGCGCCGGACGAACTTGCCGCCGCCGGCGTTGCGGATGGTGATATGAAAGAAAGTTTCGCGGTAGCGATAGTGAATCTTGAAAGTTGGCCAGCTCGCGGGCAGGCACGGCATGAATCGCAGCGTGTCCACTTCAACTTGCAAACCAAGGAGCGATTCGGTGATCAGGCGATACATCCACCCCGCCGATCCGGTGTACCACGTCCATCCGCCGCGGCCCGTGTGAGGCGGCACTGCATAAACGTCGGCGGCAATGACGTACGGCTCGACTTTGTAAACCTGCACATCCTTGCGCGTGCCGCCGTGGCTCACGGGGCTGATCATGTTGAATAATTCCCACGCCCGGTCTCGATCCCCCATGGCGGCAAAGGCCATGACTGTCCAGACGGCGGCGTGAGTATATTGCCCGCCGTTCTCGCGGACCCCGGGAACGTATCCCTTGATGTATCCGGGATTGAGCGAGGATTTATCGAAGGGGGGATCGAAAAGCTGGATCAGCCGGGCATCGCGGCGAACGAGGCGCTCATCGACGCTCTGCATCGCCAGTTGGGCCCTCCCGCGCTCGCCGGCGCCGGAGAGGACGGCCCAGCTTTGTGGAAGGGAATCGATCTGGCACTCCGGGCTCTCGGCGGAGCCGAGCACGTCTCCGTTGTCGAACCAGGCGCGGCGATACCACTTTCCGTCCCAGGCGCTGTCTTCGATGTGAAGCCGCAGTGCGCCGGCTTCGGCGAGGCATTTGTCGGCAAACGCGCCGTCGTCATGCTTACGGGCCAGGTCGGAAAAGCGGGTCAGCACGTCATACAGGAAAAAGGCGAGCCAGACGCTTTCTCCCTTGCCGTGCTCGCCGACGAGATTCATCCCGTCATTCCAGTCGCCGCAACCCATCAGCGGCAGGCCGTGAGCGCCGAATTTCAGTCCATTTTCGACCGCGCGTTTGCAATGTTCGTAAAGCGACCAGGTCGCCTCCGTAACGTGGGGAAGATCGTAGTACGCCTCCTCTTCAGGGCGCACGAGGCGGCCCTCCAGGAACGATACCTTTTCGTCCAGCACGCCGGTGTCGCCGGTGGCGATGACATAGCGCACGGTTGCATAGGGGAGCCAGAGATAATCGTCCGAGAAATGGGTCCGCACGCCGCGCCCGGCGGGCGGATGCCACCAGTGCTGGACGTCTCCCTCCTTGAATTGATGGGCGGCGGCGCGAAGCAGGTGCTCGCGGAGCAGCCGCGGCTCGGCATGCAGCAGGGCCATCGCGTCCTGCAACTGATCGCGGAACCCGAATGCGCCGCCGGACTGATAAAATCCAGTCCGGGCCCACATCCGGCAGGAGAGGACCTGATATTCCAGCCAGCCGTTGGCCAGAAAATTGAGCCCCGCATCCGGTGTTTCCACATAAACGACGCCCAGTGTCCGCCCCCAGTATTGCCAGACGCGCTCAAGGGTCTGCTGCGCGTTGGCCGCGCCGCGAAACCGCAGCAGAAGCTGTCGAGCGTCATCGTCGGAAGTGCCGGCGCCCATCGTGAAGACAATTTCCCGCTCCTGGCCGTCATCGAGCGAAACGGGAACCTGCATGGCGGCGCACGGATCGATCCCGGCGCCGACGCGTCCCGAAAGCCGCGTGCGGCGCATCGCCGCCGGATTGGCCGGCGATCCGTTGCGGCCGAGAAATTCCGTCCGGTCGCAGGTGATCGTGCGCGTCTGCTCGCTGCTGTCGAAGAAGACGACGCGATTGGGAAAATCGCCGTTATATGGGTTACGCACCAGCAGCGCGCCGCTCAGCGGATCGCTTTCGGAGACGATGTGCATCGCCGTCTTCTCGCGCAGCTCTCCAAGGACCAGATCGCAGAAAGAGGTGATCGAGACCCGCCGCGGCCGCCCGGAGCGGTTGGCGATTTTCAATCGCGCCAGCTTCACCGGCGCATCGATCGCAACATAGAGCGTCAGCTCCGTGACGATTCCGTCCTCGGAATACTCAAAGACGCTGTAGCCGAATCCGTGGCGGATGACATACGCCATCGCGCCGCGGGCCGGCAGGGGGGTGGGGGACCAGACGCGCCCGCTCTCTTCGTCGCGAACGTAGATCGCTTCGCCGCCGGCGCCCGTCACCGAATCGTCCGGCCACGGCGAAAGGCGGAATTCGTGGCTGTTTTCCGACCACGTATAAATGCTGCCGCTTTCAGAAACGACGGTGCCGAAATTCGAATTGGCGATGACATTGCACCAGGGGGCCGGCGTATTCTGCCCCGGCGCCAGGGTGGTGACGTACTCCCGTCCGTCGTGGGTATATCCGCCGAGCCCGTTGAAAAACGCCAGGTCGCGCTTGGGCACCTCGGCGGCGGTGGGCGTATCGGGGCGTTTTCGCTGCGGCTTGAACGCGGGGATTGGCGCGTCAATGCGGCCGCGCCGCTCGACTTGTTCGGCGAGCGTGCCCGCTTCGTCGCGAAGCACCACGCGCGCCACCGTCAGCATCAGTACGCGGTCTTCCTCGGACATCTGCTCCCCGCGACGGACAAACATGCCGCCGGGCTTGTCGACCAGCGATGCCTCGGGACTGGCCGCGATCAGCCCCATGATCCGGTCATACAGATTCTGGCGATAGATCGAGTCGTCCTCGTTCCAGATGACCAGGTCGACGCTCATCCCCTTCAATCGCCAATAAGCGTGGGCCTGCACCGCCTGCTGGACCAGATCGAGGCGGGCCGCGTCGCGGATGCGAACGAGCACGATCGGCAAGTCGCCGGAAATTCCATATCCCCAAAGCCCCGATTGCCCGCGGCGGTTGCGCACCAGCACGCTGGCGGCTGCGCGGCGCAGGCCCGTCGCGTAGATCACCGAACCAGCCAGGCGACCATAGATCTGCGCGTCGGCCTCGGTTGCGTTGAGCTGGCGCTGCACGACCTGGCTGTGCGTCCAGGCCATTTCCATGATGCGGTTGGCCAGCCGGGGATCGTGATATTTTTCCATCAGCACCGCGGCGGCTTCACGCGTCTCGGCCAGGCAATTGACGACGTCAACCCGCGCGGTCTCGTCGGGTTGAAGCCGGATCACGCGGCGAACGCAGACGATCGGATCGAGCACCGGACCGTGGCTGTCAGTCAGCGCGCACCGCTCCTTCCATCGCAAGCGGCGCGGCCGGCGTACGGTTGCGGCCGACAAATTTCAGGCGATCCGTTTCGAACGACGCCTGCCCGACCGCCGTCCCCTGCACCGTCATCAGATGCACCATCCAGGGGGGCCGGTCGCCGGCGGATCGCGGCCGCCGCGTGCAGAGAATCGCCTCACGCTCCGGAATCAACTCCGTCTGCACGAACAAGTTGCTGAAGGCCGGGTGCGCCGCGTCCTGCGCCGCCGGCGCAAGGACGACTTCGGCGTAACTCGTCAGCTCGATCGTCCGCGCCACATTCGAACGATTGGTGAGCGTGATGCGCCGCAGCTCGACGTCATCCTCCGGCGAGACGCTGATCTCCACATGTGTGTCGATCTCCTCGTCGAGGCGGCGAAATTCGGCGCGGGCCTGCGTGAAGATCGCTTCGTAGCGCCGCGAAGCCTTGAGGGTTGGCTGAAACGAGGTTGACCAGTATTTTCCGCTCTCCAGATCGCGGATGTAGCAGAACGATCCCCAACTGTCGCGCGTGGCGTCCTCGCGCCAGCGCGTAATCGCCAGGTCGCGCCAGCGGCTATATCCGCCGCCGGCGCTGCTGACCATCACGTGGTACCGGCCGTTGGAGAGCAGGTGAACCTCCGGCGTCGGCCCGGAAGGATCCGTAAAGACGCGCATCGTGTTTTCCGCTTCGGCGGTGTTGAGGCGCGTGGCGCTCGCCTCAGTGGCGTGGGGGAAAACCGGGGCGGCGGCGCGTGGCACGCGCTCCTGAAGCAGCAGATCGTTGGCCCGCAGCATCGGGTCGGAAATGAAGCGGCGCTGCATCGGGCGATCGAGCAGCAGATAGGCCAGCGACAGCAGGCTCATTCCTTCGTGATGCGCCATGAACGAGCGGATCGTCACACTGCTTGCCCCGCGCGGCAGCCTCGAGGGGGTGTAATCGATCGCTTCATAAAAGCCGTAAGCGCCGAGCCGGCCTTCGGATTCCAGCCGTTCGAGGTTTCGGACGGCCGCTTCCGGCTCGACCATCAGCGCCATGACCGTCGCATACGGGGCGATGACCAGGTCCTCGGCCAGTCCACGTTTGAGCCCCAGGCCCGGCACGCCAAATGCGCGGTATTGATAATTGAGCTGAACGTCGGTGGCGTTGTAACCGGATTCAGAAATGCCCCAAGGCACGCCGCGCTGGCGGCCGTAATCGATCTGTCGGCGCACGACTGCTTTGTAAGTCCGGTCGAGCAGCGTGTTCTCATACGTCGGCATGACCAGCAACGGCATGAGATACTCGAACATCGAGCCGCTCCAGCTCAGGAGCGAGGGAGAGCCGTCGGTCGTGGTGAGCAGCCGGCCCAGTGCAAACCAGTGCGCCTGCCCGAACTGCCCCTGGGCAATGGTAACGAAGCTCCCGAGCCGCGCTTCCGAGGCGAGCAGGTCGTAGAAGCCCGAATCGAGCCGGTGATCGCTCACGTTGTAGCCAATCGAAAACAGGTCGCGCGAACGGTCGAACAGGAAATCGAAATCCATTTCCTCGAGCTCGCGCACCGCATTGCCCGTTTCGTCCAGTTTGCGGATGCGCTCGGCGGCACGCCGCGAGGCATCGACAATAGCGCGGCGAAGCTGATCGAACCAATCCTTGCCGCCGGCGTCCGGCGTGGCCGAGTTCACATTTGATCCGCGGAGATCCGCGAGAATCAGATCGATTGCCGGCAATACCGTCTGGTGAAGCGCGGCGATCTCCCGGAGGGTCGGCACTTTCTCGAGGCGCGCGAGCAACTCCCGCAGTTCCGCCAGGCGGCGAAGATGTTCGCCCGACCCTTCCTTCCAGATGGATTCCGGCGACGGCGGAAGCATCGCCCAGGGAACCATGGTCAGCAGGTCGTCGCGCTGGTCGACGCAGGAATGGACGAGGGGCGCGCCGCCAGAACTGAAATTCCCCATTGGCTTGGTTCGATGCGGCTGAAAGCTCATTGGCCCAGAGGCTCAGCCGCTCCAGGAGCTGTGCCAGGGCGGTCAGCGCTCCCGGCGTATGCTGAAGTTCGCGGCCGATCCGATCGGCCTGGCGGATCAGGTCGTCGGCGACGAGCGGCGGGCGTTCTCCATCTTCGGATTGGAACGGCTTCTTCCCAGCCTCAAGCAGGACTGCGACCGTGTCGAGCAATCCGGCGCAAGTCCTTTGCGAGATGACCGGGGCATCAATCAGTTCTTCGATTCCGCGGCGCAAGACCAGCAGATGGCCGGCGAGATTCCCGCTGTCCACACTGGAGACATAAAGCGGCGCGAGCGGCTGGAGCGAGCGCGTGTCATACCAGTTGTAGAAATGCCCGCGATAGCGTTCCAGCTTTCCCATTGTCGCCAGCGTCTGATTGGTGCGCTCCAGGAACTGGCCGGTGGAGATGTAACCAAAATCGTGCGCCGAAAGATTGGCCAGCAGCGAGATGCCGATGTTCGTGGGACTGGTGCGCGACGCGACGACCGGGGCGGGATGTTCCTGGAAATTATCGGGCGCGAGCCAGTTCTCTTCGGCGTTGCAGAACACTTCGAAATAGCGCCAGGTGCGGCGGGCAAGCTTTTCCAGGAAGAGCCGCTGCTCCGGCCGCAGCCGGGCCTGCCGGACGGCGAGCGGCCGGCTGAGCCACCAGGCGACGGGCGGCGAAACGAGCCACAATCCCACGAGCGGCGCAACAAAAGGGAGATTACCGCGGCGATCGATCGCCACGACGACGAAGGCCACCACCGCCGACGCCGGAGCAAACCACATTGCCCGCAGGAAATTGAAGAGGCGGTCGTTGGCGTTGCGCTCGGCGTCGCTGGCGGTCTGCCATTCAAGCAATTTCCGCCGCGTCCAGAAAATGCGGACGAGCGTGCGAACGACTGCGTCGAGGCTCACATAGGCGTCGTACGGGAGAAAAACCAGAGTCAACAGGACCATCGCTGCCTGGTGCGCCGCAGTGCCGAGGACAGCGCGCAGGTGCAGCAAGAGCGGAAAATCATCCGGCTTGCGGCAAAGTTCGCGGAAGATCGCCATCGATTGCGCCGCGGCTACCACGGCCACGCAGAAAACCGTGATCGCGCCCGCCAGTCCGCGCCAGGGGCAAAACCAGGCGATCAACAGCAGCGCCAGCATGGCGGGGGGGACGAGGCTGCGGCGGAGATTGTCGAAAATCTTCCACCACGCCAGTCCCGGAAATCGGATTGTCGATGCGCAGAGTCGGCTCCGGGAACGCGGGGGAGGAGCCACCATCCAATCTGCCAGTCGCCGCGAACCCAGCGATGTCGCCGGCTCACATCGGCGGTGTAGCGCGACGGATATTCCTCGTACAGCTCAACGTCGCTGATCAGGGCCGATCGGGCATAGGCGCTTTCCAACAGATCGTGGCTGAGAATGGAATTTTCGGGAAACGCGCGGCAGGCCTGTTGGAAGGTGTCGACGTCGTAGATTCCCTTCCCGATGAACGATCCTTCGCCGAAGAGGTCCTGATAGACATCGGAGACGACGCGGGTATAGGGATCGATGCCCGGCTCCCCCGCGAAGAGCCGCACAAACCAGGATCGCGAGGCGCTGGGCAGGCTGACGCCAACGCGCGGCTGAAGAATGCCGTATCCTTCCACCACGCGCCCGCGTTTGGGATCGAAAACAGGGCGGTTGAGCGGATGGGCCATCGCGCCCACCAGCTCCCGCGCCGAGTCGCGGGGAAGTTGCGTGTCGGTATCGAGCGTGATGACGTAACGGACTTCCGGCAGAACGCTGATATCGCCGACAATCAGGTCAAATCGATCGCGCGGTCCGCCGCGCAGCAACGCGTTGAACTGTTCGAGCTTTCCGCGTTTGCGTTCCCATCCCATCCAGATGCCTTCATGCGCGTTCAGGCGCCGCCCGCGATGCATCAGGAAAAACAGCTCCGGCCGCCCTGGGCTGTATTTGTGGTTCAGCGCCTCGATTCCCTCGCGGGCGGCCTGGACCAGTTCCTTATCCCCATCCACCACTTCACTTGACGCGTCCTTGAAATCGGTCAGGAGTGCAAAATGGAGGTGGCCATCCCGATTGGCCAGGTAACGGACCTCCAGGTTTTCCATCAGGTCATGCACGCTTTCGTGGCTCGTCAGCATGGTCGGCACAGCGACGATGGTGCGATGCCCGGCGGGAATCCCGGCGCTGAAATCCATGCGCGGCAACTGGCGTGGGCGCACGAAAATGGTCACCAGCCAGTTCACAACGCCGATCGCCAGGTGAGAGGCGCAGAGCAGCACGGGAATCAGCAAAACGGCGAAGATCCCGCGCGGAACGCCAATTCTTCCGCAGAAGATTTCCAGCAGCGCCCCGATCGCCAGCGTGATCAACGCGATCCCTGAGACGTAAAAAAAGAGGGGATAGCGCGTGACGATGCGGCTGGCAATCCCCCGCGGCCCCAGCCGCATGTCGCACATGCGCTCCAGCGCCGTTCGCCCCTTGTCGACCAGGAAATATCCGATGTGCGCCGAGCGATCGAGCGGCTGATCGCTATTTGCCGCCTCAGAGAGCTGCACTGCCTTGCGGGCCACCTCGAATTCCGAATGCCGGCTGCGTTTGGCAATTTCCTCGACGCCATGGCGATAACGGTCGCGCGTCGCAAACTCCATCTGCGGATAGATCCCCGCCGGATCGGCGCGAACGCCTGCTCGACGACGCTCTGGCTCTCGACGAATTCCTTCCAGTCCGTCGAGATCAGAAAGCGAAGGCTCGTGATGCTGTTGCCGATTGAAACCTGGTCGGAAGCCTGTGCCTGCCCCTCAGCCTGGACGAGCTGCTCGATCGTGCGCCCTGTTCGGAGACGCGGTGCTCCAGCCAACTGTTCGCGAAGGCAAAGTACGGACTCTGACCGTGGAGATGGCGCGTCAGCTCGGCCAGAAAAGCGCTGGTGAGCGGGGGGTTGGCGCGGGCCATGTCCGCGAGGACGAGGATCAGATCGGTGGGATTCTGTTCGACGGTGCGGACCATGCGCTCGGCCCATTCGTCGGCCAGGTCGCGGTCGCGCCGTCCGGCGGCGACGCGCGATGCGACGCGGCGCAGGTTTTCGATCAGCGCCAGGCGCAACACGATCGGAATGGCCCACAGCTCGCCGATCGTCAGCGGCGTGATGGTCTGGTACGAAGCGATGAACCCGCTGAGGCTCACCTCATCCACCCGCCCGTCCACGTGGGAGATCAATTCCAACGCAATTCCGTAAACGCGCGGATAACCCGCCGCCGGACCGTTCGCCAGGCGCGGCAGCTCCCGGCTGTAAGAGCGCGGCAGATGACGCCGGGAAATGCGGATCTGCTCTTCGATCAGGTAAAAATTATCGAGCAGCCATTCGGCCGCCGGCGCGATCCGGCGGTTCTTCGCAACTGCCGAGGTAATCAGGTCGTAGCTTTCAAGCAGGACGTGCTCGTTCTCATCGAGCCGCGGGATCAGCTTGTCGGGTGCCCGGCCGCGGGCAAGCTGGTGCCAACCCGCCAGCCCCTTGGCGTGGCGTTCGAGCTGATCGACGCTGTACAGTTCCGCCCGGAGCGGCTGCTCGTCCGCCGCCGACTCGGCATGGCCGTTCCCGTTCGAAGGCGTGCGCCAGGCGATGAGTTGTTCGATCCGTCGAGTGATTGTGGGAAGATCAACAGCCAAAGCAGTTCTACTCCATTTGCTTGCGGTTCCAGACGGCGATGCATCCGATTGGCCACATCGTATCTACGACGCCGCGCCGATAAAGTCGAACCATCCGGATCGCAAAAGATTTTGCGATAGGCGATGTGCGCCAGACCCCACCCGTTTACATGCAGTTTCACAACCGATCGCACGCCCTTTCGTAGCACGGGCATCCTGCCCGTGGCCGCGGTACTCCGTGGCGATCGGTGGTACTCCACCGATCCAGCAAGAGCCAAGCGTTCTTTTCCCCGGAAACAAGGAACGCTGCGCTCGGGCTTTTCTCGGTCGAGTACGACCGAGCCGGGGTGATTACACGCCGCACGGGCTGGAAGCCCGTGCCACTGGAGTTCTGAATCCGCTTCTTGGTCGTGGGGACATGCCGGGCGGTCTCATCGGAAGCCCCGCCAACAACTATTTCCTGTCGAGAAATGTGGGTCCGAATGAGCGATGGAGCACCGAAGCCTGAGACCGCCTTTGCAACTCGTCGATGAAGGCGTCTGGATCACTCGTGCTGATCGAGCAATAGATCGGCCGAGCGGCCGAGAGTTTCCGCGCGAGCCGTTCACTATCGCAAATCGTTGCATTCATGTTGAAGGGGATGGCGTCAAGCTCATCGTCTCCGATCCGATAAGCCGTGCAGACATGTGACGGAAGTCGCGACAGTGCGTCGAGATGGGTGACAGCCAAACCGTCGATTTTTCCGCAAACCTCCAGTGCATAACGGAGCATCACCAGATCAAGCACGCCCCGGCGAAATCGGCCCTGCAATCCCTGATCCGAATTGTGCGGCTCAGCCAGCGCTCGACCCAGCTCCTCGTCCGCGGTCGGAAATGGCCCGATTCCGTGGCGAGTCTGATAGGTTCGCGTGACGCCGATGCGCTGCGGCCGAACGTCAGCTTCCGATTCGGCCAGAAGCGTGTCGGCGTTGGCGAAGGTCGTGGTGCTCCAGGTCGTATGCGGATGAAATCCGTAGCGTTCGTCGAGCAAGACACCTTGCGCCCCTTCGAAAATCATCGAATCGGTTTCGCGAATCATCCGAGCCGCTCGATCTTCTGAAACGATCGACGCCCGCCGGGCGACCCGAGCGTAAATGTCGATCGCGACGTCGATCCATGCGGAACGGTCGAGCAGTTCAAGTTCGCCGGCCGTGGCAATGGAACGGAAGGGCATCATTTCGTTCCGCTTGTATTCGAGAATCTCGGTGAGCTTTTTCCGCAGCCGGTCCGGATGAATGAGATCAGCGGCGATCAGCGAAATTTCCGGCTGCTGAATTGAGTCGTCGACGCATTCTCCGATCCCCAGTCCGCAGGTGCCGTGCGCCGCTGCGCCGCGGGCGCGCTCGCGGATGCGATTGGCAATCTGCTGTGGAGGCGTGATCACCCGGCATCGCTCGTCAATCGTCGTCCACTCCAGGGCATCCGGCACCCCGACTTCGCTCAGGTGCGCCGCCTCGTTGAAAAGCGCATACGGCTCGATCAGCATGAATCGTGAGAGGAATGTGCGAACGCCGGGTACGAAGCTGCCGCTGCCGAACTGCGCGAAGGTATGGTGCCGGCCATCGGGCAGGACAACGTTGTGCCCCGCCTGCGGTCCCCCGTTGAATCGAATCACCAGGTCGATCCCGTGCCGCCGCACGAGATAATCGACCATCGTTCCCTTGCCACTGTCGCCGAAACCGAGATCGACGACCTGAATCGCCCGGCGGGTCACAGCCGCCGCGTCCCGCTGACCGAATCCGTCGGCGTGCGGCTGCCAAACAGGCCGCTGATCGCGGAGAGGAGTCGATCGATTGCTCCGCCGATCCGTCCGCGTTGTTTGAGTTGCTGGGTCGCCTGTTCGAGGGTGATCACGCCCTCGGTCGCGCCAATCGTCATGGCGATGCATTCGGATGTGTCTTCCGGATTTTGCAGTTTCAGCACGTGCGATGGGCCGAGCTTCTGCTGCCAGAAGTCGAGGATCGATTTGTCCCCGCCGTGCGCCGCGCCGCCGGGAATGATGAAAAATACGTGATATCGCTCGGTCGCTTCCGCGATGACCTGCTCCAGCGGAATGTCTGCCTGCGGGTCGAGCTTATGGATGTGGGCGCGACTCACGCGCGGGTAGGCCATCTCGTCCCCGATGAGGAAGAGATACCCCTTCCGCCGCCGCTTTTCCCACGCGTCGGAGACCGTGTTGCGCGCGGCCAGGTACATCATTAATTCATAGCTCTCCGTATTCTGTGCGCCGCCTCCTCCTTCGAGCACCATGTTCTCCAGGTTCTGATCCATTCGATTGTCCGATTCGAACTGGCCCACCTGGAGCGGTATCTGATCGCAGGTCGCGTCGCCGACGGCGGCGAAGAGAATCTGCGGATGCGGAATGTATTTCTGCCCGAGGAGCAGCTCGTGAAGATGCGGCAGATCGCGATGGATTCCCCGGACGACGCGATCCATCGACCCGGTGACATCCAGGCTGATGATGATCGGATTGGAATCCGGATGTTCGGCGTTATCGCGGCTTTCCCGCATTCCCAGCCCGTAAGGATCGAGCGTCTGATGCACGCGCAGCTTTCCCGATTTCTTTACGTCCGCGCTGTGAGCGAAGGTGTCGCGTCCAGCCTCCGCTTTCGCCTTGGCGCGGTCAAAATAATTCGTTGCCGACCATGCTCCGCTGCCCATGTGGATGCTCCTCTCTAAATGAGCGTGCGCGAGTACGCGCATGCGCGGTGGTGACGCTGCCCTCCGGGACAGCGGCTAAAAGCTGATTCGACGGTGCATATTCTCATAAGGTCATTCAGTTCCGTTCCGGCATCTGAAATACCCTGAATTGCCGCGGGCCCCAGAGCGCTTCGATCATGCGGTCAAAGTCGTCCAGCAGTTGCAATGCCCCCGCGGAGGACGCTCCGGCCCGTTCAAGATGCCGACTGATCGCCGGTTCGACGCCGGCGCCAAGCAGATAAGCCATCGTTTTCGCCGCTCCCGCGAGGTCGGTCAATGACGACGCGGGATGGGGGGATGTCTCCCAGTCGCTCCATCGTCCTGCCTTGAGCCGCGGGATTTGGCCGATCTCGGTCGCGCCGCACCACCCGACCAAAACCAGTTTATGTTCGCGCGGCTCGATCAACACGTGATCCGGGGTGGTCCTGCCATGCGCGACACCTTGCGAATGGATGTGTCCAAGAACCGTCAGTATTCGCCGCCACATCCAGGCCATATCGCGGGCATCGATTCCCCGAGGATAGGCTCCGCGCACCTCCTCCAGCGAATACAACTCGTCGGGCCCGTTGATCCCGTCGTGATAGTTTAGCAGCGTTGCCGCGCGCTCGGGCTCTCCGTCTGCCGAACGATAATTCACGGTGGCTTTCGGCCGCGGAACAAACGGCGCCAATCGCCCCTCCCGGTCGGCATCGAGCAGCCGGTTCAAGATCCGGCTTTCATGGGCAACATGCGGATTCGACAGATGGGTCCGCGCGATCTTGAAAACACTCTCGCGCCCAGGCGAGCCGGACGTGCATCGATACAGGTTGCAGATTGTTCCAAAGGCCAGCCGGTCGTGTACGACCACTTTCTCGCCGCCCATGACCAATTCCATCGGCCGCTGATTGTCGACCGCTTCGCCGACGGCCAATCCGCAGCGCGGACAGAAGCGCATTGCGCCGTCAAACGGCGCGTAAAGGCGGCAGCGCGGACAAGTGAAAGAGCCAGAGCTCATGGTTCCTTATCAATGGCGCACATGATCATATCATCCCACGCTTGGGCGGCGTGATCGATTTGGCGGTCGAAAAGTTTTCCCCCTCTCCCGGTACTCCGGGAGGAGCCGCGGACGAAGTAAGCGGGAAAGCACTCGGCAAACGAGAGAACTTTCCCGCTTACTTCGTGCGCGGCTGCTTCCAGAGTACCGGGGGAAGGAAACTTTGCCGCCGATTCTGTCACGCGCCCATTCTGTCATATCGGCGCTTCGATTGTTCGGACCGCCAGGTCGCTCAACGTTGCCGATCTGCTTTCGCGTTGACCCGCAGGAACGAACCGCATGATCGTCTCCGACGCGACGAGCGTTGGCGGAAGCACCAGGTTGCGCGCGACCGGATAGTCACAGACATTCGCACCCGCCGCGCTGGGAATGCGATAGTGTTCGTCCCAGATCACTTCCGCATAGTTCTCGAAGAGCCCGACATGCAGGCACGGAGTTCCGGCGGCGCGAGCCGTGTCCTGCACGCATTTGCGGCTTGCCGAGTTGTCGAACGCGTCGATCAGCAGATCGGTTTCGCGAATCTGCGGGCGAATGTTGGATTCGGTCAATTCCTTTCGCACCGCTTCGATTTCGATCCCCGTCGCGTGAAACAACGATTGCGGATCGCTTCGACCTTCCAGAGGCCGATCTCCGATTCGTCGAAGAATTGCGTCGAGACGTTGCGCTCCTCGACCCGGTCGCGGTCGATGACGCGCAGGGAAGCAAATCCCTGCCGGGCCAAATGATCGGCCAGGTTGGATCCAATCGCGCCGGCGCCGCAAAGCGTCAGGCGCTGAGTGGCAATGTTCGGTCCGGCGCCCTGGCCGCAATAAATCAATTCGTGGTGAAATTTTCCGGACATGGTTGGTTCCGTGTCGATTAAATATTCCAGATCCAATAAAATTATGCTTGATCCGCGCGGGCATCGGGAGATAGTTGGCTTACTCAATCGTGGGTTAAGTCCGATTGCGGCGGAAATTTTTGCACGTTCTCGAAGGAGGCTCACAATGTTTCGTTCATTCCATTTTCTTGCGTCGGGCAATTCCGTTTCCCCGTCTATCTCGCGGCCCCCGATCCGCGTCTGTCTGGAGCAGTTGGAAAATCGCGTCCTGATGTCCCTTTCTCCGGGAAGCCCGGTCACCGTCACCGCGCCGGTCCAATTCAGCGGCGCCGGCGGCACCAGTACCTCGGCGCGGCGCTCACCTCTATCCAGGCCTTCGAGGCCGCGATCGGCGGTTCGGATAATGGCGGCACCGCCTCACCGCAAAGCTCCGGCTTCCGCAGCATCAACTGGGACGGCGTGAAGCTCGATGGCACCGACTTCGGCGGCGACACCACCGTTATCGATCAGGGCAAGACCGTTGGCATCCCGCTCAACCGGTTCCAGGAACGCGGAATTTTCTTCGAGGAGGTCTACGCCGTCAGCGGCGACGGATTCGCCGATGTCAATCCCAATGCCACCGGGCTCTTTAATGCGTTCAGCCCGAGCAATACGTTCTCGATGTTCAACGAAAACACGATCGACTTCAGCTTCGTTCAGCCGAGCAGTCATACGACTTCGGCGGTAGACGCCGAATCCCGCGGGTTCGGCGCCATTTTTCTCAATGTGGAAACGCCGAATACGACCAGCATCGAATACTTTCACGGCGATCAAAGCCTCGGAAAATTCTTCGTTCCCGTCGGAGCGCAAGGCGCGGCCGGAATTTCTGGGCGAGCTGTTCAGCAGTCCGGTGGTCACCCGCGCTGAAATTACCCTGGGCACCGATGTCCTCTTCAGCTTCAACGGGCAGACATTCAGTTCTTCCAGCTCGAATAACCCGCCCAGCCACAACCTGGTGGTTACCGACGATTTTGAATATCCCGAGCCGGTGGCGGACACGGAGATTCCGAGCGTCACAGGGACGCAGGGCCAGACGTTCACCGGCACGGTTGCCCGCTTTTTCGATACGGACGGCACGGTTCCGGCCTCCAGCTTCACCGGCATCATTGACTGGGGTGACGGCCAGGCATCTCCGGCCACGATCACCGCGAATTCCAGCGGCGGATTCGATGTCAGTGGCAGCAATACCTTCGCTCAAGGCGGCAAGCTGCCGATCAGCGTGGAAATTCAGCAATTCGATTCGGCCGGCGATGATGTCGAGCTGCACAACGTCGCAAGTGTCACGGCGCTTCCGGTGTTGCCGGTTTTCCCGAAGGGGACAAACATCAATGCGACCGCGGGCACGGCGATCACCGCCGTCGCCGCCAAATTCACGAGCGTCACCGGCGCCCAGATCCAGGACTTCACTGCCTCGATCAACTGGGGCGATGGGACCACGACCGCCGGGACAGTCGTAGCCAGCGGCAAGAATTTTGCCGTGACCGGAAGCCACACTTACGCCAGTGCAGGCACGGATACGGTTACGGTGACGATCACCAACGCCGGCGGCGCGACCTTCACCGCCACCAGCAAAGCGAAAGTCAAAGCGGCCAAAGGAGCCAAGAGCTCCATTGTGCACCAGGTCAACATGCGGATTGCCGCGGTCATCCAGAAACTGACACTCGACGACTAATTTACGGGCCTCTCTCCCGGCGGATTGATCGTCCGCCGGGAGAAGGGCGACTCGCCGATTTAAGTGGCACGGGTTTCCAACCCGTGTCTTTGGTTGGAGACATGGGTTGGAAACCCATGCCACTGAAGACTCACCATCCAAACTCCGCGCTTTCCCGCACGACCCCGACCAGGCTGCCCAGATCGAACTTCTGGTCCTCGCCGGAAAGGCAGATTCCCGCCGATCGGACCGCCAGGTCGTGTTTGCCGACAACGCTCGTATGCCGCCGGCCGTCGATCATGTAGGTGACGCGGTAGGCATCACCCTCCTCCGTGAAATCACGAAGGGCCGCCCCGGCATGGGCGAGCGCCGACGTGAGGCGCTGTTCGCCATGTCGCATGGAGTCGGCGTGAAGATTGGCCGCGCGGCGTTCGTACACTCGCGTATACGCGGCCCGCTCACCCGCTGTCAGTCCACGGCGCGACAGCGCCGCCGGCTCGGTCATCTCCGCCAGTGCGCCGTGCAGATAGGCAGCGGTGGCCATGTCCGCGCGCGGATGGACCGCTTCGAACCAGAACTGCGTTCCATCGAAACGCACCAGGAGCGTGTCGAAGAGATTGCACGACTCGGTCAGCCGCACTTCGACCGGGCCGGCGCCGTCGAAGCGATCATCGGCCGGGTTACAAGCAAGGGCCGATGCGCAGTCCCGATCGCGTCCGCAGAGGATCACGCTCGCCTGCGGGAAAAGCGCCAAATACCGGCTCCGCTCCCGGGCGGTCGCGGGACGGGAGAGCGTCGCGACCGTGTGAGTAAGCGGTGCAAGACGCCCCATCCCTGAAATTCCGCCGGCAGCACGCGCAGCGCACACCGCACGCCGGCGATCCGCACGCTCACGCCGCGCCCGCGCACCACCGGCGCGAGGAATTCCGTCTCCAGAAACGCCGACTCAGCCCGGGCGAGACGTTCGAATGCGAAATTGTTTGCGCTGTTCTTCATAGTAGGGTGGGCTCGGCCCACCTCCTCTGGTGCTCGTGGTGGGCCGAGCCCACCCTACGGGAAATCCGATCCACCGACGCCGCGCCCGCACAAGTCGCACGAGCTGAGCGCTTTCACGCCTGGGTATCGGCCAGGTGCCTTACCATTAGGCTACATCCCGAAAGGGATGACGGGATTCGAACCCGCATGTGTTTGTAAGCTCCTGCCGTTGGGGGCAGGCGAAGCGTCGGTGGATCGTCTTGCGTCATCCAAAAACGGCCTGAGGCCGAAGCGTCAGGTTGCCGTTGGCGTGGCGGTCGATGACATAGTCGTCGAGCCGCGCCGTCGGAAACTCCAGGTACTCGGCCACCGCGTGCTTGACCTGGGCATCATCGTCGGCGGCGCCAAGGCGACGCCCGCGAAGGGCCAGGTCGAAGCTGCGTCCGCCGAAACGGACATGGATGACGGCTTCGTTCTCCGCCGCCCGGTCGGCGACTGCGCCGAGGGTGTTAAAACGATTCATGATTTCACTCCTTTCTTTCTTTCTTTCTGTCTTTCTTTCTCTTGTTGGGTGGTCTTCAGTTTTCAGGGCCTGCAAAAAGGCGGCGACGCAATTTGAGTGGCACGGGCGTCCCGCCGGCGTCCCGCCCGTGCATCTGGACGCTGCATGGGCGGGACGCCGATGCCACAATAAGAGCACGGTTTTCTAACCCGCTCGCAAAAAGGTGACCGGTGAGATTCGAACTCACAACGACCAGGTTCACAGCCTGGTGCTCTATCCAATTTGAGCTACGGCCACAGAGACGACGGCTGGAATCGAACCAGCGTAAGCGGGCTTTGCAGGCCCGCGCCTTAGCCGCTCGGCCACGTCGTCCTTTGGGAAGAGAGGATTGAGAATGGAGAATAGAGAATAGCGGGGGAGAACCGCGGTTCTTCATTCTCTATTCTCGATCCTCCATCCTCCATTCTCTCTTTCCCCCAAGCACGCCGGGCAGGGATCGAACCTGCCGCCTCCCGATTTGGAAACGGGCGTTCCGCCATTGGAACTTCCGGCGTGTAACGTCCTGTGGGTTAGAGGTTGCTCGACAAGTCCTCTCACGCCGGGTCCTGTGGACCCGGATCCGGGCCAACAGGGCCCGGCGTGACCGTGCACTGCTGGAATCATGCGCAGGGAGGGATTTGAACCCCCAGTGACTCAAAGAGTCGGCGGGGTTACGGCCCGCTGCACTACCGTTATGCGACCTGCGCGAAACAAAACAATCAGCGTGGAAGGATTCGAACCTTCGACCCCGTGCGCCCGAGGCACGTGCGCTGCCAAACTGCGCTACACGCTGGTGATGGGGGGAGAGCGGGGGGTGGAGAGTGGAGGGTGGAGAGTAGAAGGCGAAAACCACTGCTTTTCTACCCTCTATCCTCCACCCTCCACCTTCTACTCTCCACCTTCCACCCTTTCTCAACACTGCTCCCGGAGGGAATTGAACCCATCATCCTCCGGATGAAGGCCGGGCATCCTGCCTTTAGACGACGGGAGCGAATCAAACATGCTCTCGGCGGGGATCGAACCCGCATTTCCTCCTTGAGAGGGAGATTGCCTGTCCGATTAGCAGACGAGAGCGAGCACCCACGGATGGATTCGAACCACCACCAAAGCGGTTAACAGCCGCTTGCCCTACCGTTAGGCGACATGGGTATGTTGCAAAATTGAGCCGCGTGGATTTGAACCACGAACCTCCGGAATCAAAGTCCGGCGTTCTGCCGGTTGAACGACGACTCAGTGAGCGGAAAATCCCAAATCTCAAGCACCAAATCCCAAATAAATCTCAACTTCCAAATTTAAAAAACCAAACGAGGAAAAGCCCGTTCGGAATCTTCTTCTTGGAAATTGGAATTTATTTGGACTTTGGTGCTTGGAATTTGGAATTTCCCGTAATCGGTCACTGGGTGACGGCTGGATTCGAACCAACAACCTGCGGCTTATGAGGCCGCCGCTCTGCCTTTGAGCTACGCACCCGAGCATTGATCCCGATCAGGGCCGCGAGTCGGAGTCGAACCGACGACCTGCCGATTACGAGGCGGCTGCTCTCCCGTCTGAGCTACCACGGCACAAAAACGATGCAGTGAGTGGGGGTCGAACCCACATTCCCGGTTTGGAAGACCGGAACTCTGCCAGCTTGAGTTATCACTGCGTATGCGTCAGTTGTCCGTTGTCAGTGGTCCGTTGAATCCAACAACGGACCATGGACCACGGACATCCCAGGAAATGTGGACTCGTGGGATCGAACCACGGACGCGAGGCGCTTTAAGCCTCCGCTCTACCGCTGAGCTAAGTCCACGTAACGCCGCCAGCGGGAATTGAACCCGCGACCTTCCGGTTGACGACCGGTCGCTCTGCCTCTGAGCTATGGCGACGAATAGACCACCCGGTTGTCAAAGAACCACAAGTCGAGACCCAATCGGTCCCGACGCACAAGCGGAGGGTGAAGGATTCGAACCTTCGAGGCTGCAAAGCCTGCCGCGTTAGCAACACGGTGCAATATCCGCTCTGCCAACCCTCCAGGGAAAATTGGTGGGTGGAAGGTAGAGGGTGGAGAGTAGAGAGTGGACGGCAATCCACTCTCCACTCTCTACCCTCCACTCTCCACACTCTCGTTTCCCAGCGGAGGGTGAGGGAGTCGAACCCCCAGGACCTTTTGGGTCTTGCCCGTTTTCGAGACGGGTGCCTTACCAGTTAGGCAAACCCTCCGTAAGTCGAAGTCGCGAACTAAACTGCGCCTTCCTTCAATCATTTGCCGCGGGTGGGAGTCGAACCCACACGTGCGCGGTTCTTGAGACCGCCGCCTCTGCCTTTGGGCTACCACGGCTCTGTCGTCAGTGCTCTGAGCAGGATTCGAACCTGCAACAACGTGACTCTCGATCACGCGCCTCTGCCGCATTGGGCTACCAGAGCGTCGCACTTCACTGGACCGCGGAGGGAGTTGAACCCTCATCTCCTGGTTGCAGGCCAGGCGTCTTCCCGTTGGACCACGCGCCCGTTCTCAGCCCCGTCGAAGGGCCTGTCGGTCATATTGCGGGGAGGGATCGAACCTCCAGCCTCGGCCTTCGGAGAGCCGCGCTCTGATTCCGATTGAGCTACCGCAACGTTCTCCTTCATGGTTCAGGCAGGATTCGAACCTGCACCAACCTGATTCTGAGTCAGGCGCCTCTGCCGTTGGGCTACTGAACCTCATGCTTTTTCACCGCAGAGACACAGAGCACACAGAGAAGAGTCATCAACCACTGTCTTCGCGGACCGACAATTGACTCTGTAATTCAACTTCAGATTCTCTTTCTCCTCGCGTTTTCTTCTCCGTGCTCTCCGCGTCTCTGCGGTGAACCGCCTTCATTGCACCGGGCAGGACTTGAACCTGCACGCCTCCGCTTAAAAGGCGGACGCTCTGCCATTGAGCTACCGGTGCGCGCTCTCATGCACCGGGAGGGATTCGAACCCTCAGCCTACCCTTTAGAAGAGGGTTGCTCTGAATTCCGTTGAGCTACCGGTGCGACCTCGTTTGCGACACCGTTTTCTTCTGCATTCCATGACTTCTCCAAAAAGTTCCAATGCACCCGGCAGGATTCGAACCTGCATCGGACCGGTTAAGAGCCGGCCACTCTCCCGTTGAGCTACGAGTGCGACGCCCACTCACAATCATCCGCCCCTGTTTCTGATTGTGAGTGATGAACAATACAACTGCATTAAAAGCAACCAATTATGGCGGCCAATGCACTGAGAAGGATTCGAACCTTCAACTTCCGGTTTCGTAGACCGGCGCTCTGTTCCGTTGAGCTACCAGTGCGTTATTCGAACGATGCGCCGTGGAGATTTCGAAGCTCCGACCTCCCGGTTATCAGCCGGGTGCTCTGCCTCTGAGCTAACAGTGCGCGATGACACATCGATCCAATCAGCGCGAACAAGACCTCCCGGCGCCCAAGCGCCGTTTACGCCGTAAAATCAGGCCATTTCGCGAATTGCGTACGTGCGATCACGCAACGCAACCGCCTGCGATTGACCTTGCTGAATTCCCGGTGGATAAGAAAAGAAACTTTCGACCGGGAAGAACTCCCGGCCGGCAAAGGCGAGGAGTTAACAGAGCGACAATAGCGCCATATTGGCGCCGCGTCGTCCTGGTTCAATGCTATCGGATTTTGTAAACCAATAATGTTGCACGAGTGTCTCCATCGACATAGTAACGTCGATACTTCACAATTTATTCCGCGCCGCGGGAAAAATCAAGAACAAAATTCGCGGAATTATGAAATGGGTCGGAAGTAACCTTGAGAAAACCAGCCGCGAAGGCGCGAAGGAAAGCGGGAAGAAATACGGAAGAAGAGTGGCCACAGAGATCACTGAGGGGCACAGAGATCACGGAGACATTTGATCGAGACCGACGTCCATTCGCTCGCGGACAATCGAATTGAGTTGAACCTTTTATGCGGGCTGTTGCGACGTTTGCTCGAGCGGTTCAGGCGCCGGCGGCGTATTGCGTCTCTGTGATCTCCGTGCTCCTCTGCGATCTCTGTGGCCATTTCTTTGAATATTCTTCTTCGCGTTTTCCTTCGCGTCTTCGCTCTTCGCGGTTTGTTTAATTTGGGCTCAGGGAGCGTATCCAAGAACCGCATCCGCCGACGCGATGATCTCATCGTCCTGGTTGTGAGAGAGCCCACGAAGCCGCTGAACAATTCGCTCTGCGGCGCGGTGGCAGAAGCCCTTGCCGACGATCAGATCGCGGCCGAGCGCGCCGCTGCTTTGGTCGGCGTGTTCGAGCATCGACTGGAGCCGGCTGATCACCGCGGCCATCGCGAATAAGTCCGCAGCGGCCCCGGTGATCCGTTCCTGCACGAGCTGCATGTCGATCACGTCCTGTTTGTATTTGCGAAGTACGGATCCGACGCGCCTGGCGAGCATTGTCGTGAGACGAGAAAGATTCTCACCTTCGCTTTCGAGTTCGGCGTGCAGTTCGCCAACGTCAGAGGTCCCGACGACCACATCGCGCCACTGATCGCGGGCGAACTTCGCCAGCCGTCCGAAGTTGCCGATCGGGTGTTTGCTGGCCCGCAGCACCTGCTCGAATTCTTCGCCGACTCCTTTCATGCCCACCAGCGCGATGAAGGCGGTCATCACTTCCGTGGTTCCTTCGACGATGCGGTTGATCCGCGCGTCGCGCAGGGCGCGCTCCAGGCCCAGGTCGCGCATGTATCCTTCGCCGCCGAAGATCTGAACGGCGTCGTCCAGAACCTGCCAGAGTCCTTCCGAGCAGAAGAGTTTGGCGATGGCGGTTTCGAGCATGACGTCTCCCTCATGCCGGTCCACCATCGCCGCCGCGAGCCAGGTCAGCGAATCGATGGCAAAGGTTGTCTCCGCCATGCGGGCGATCTTCTGCTTGATGAGTTGAAACTCTCCGATCGGCCGGTCGAACTGCCGGCGCGATCGCGCCCGCTCTACCGTCATCGCGAGCGCTTTATTTGCGCCGCCGGCGCAACCGGCGCTGAGGGTGCACCGGCCATAATCGAGCACGCTGAGCGCGACCTTCAATCCCTTGCCGAGTTGACCGAGGATTCGGTCGCTGGGCACGCGCATATCGGTAAAGCGAAGATGCGCCTGCCACGATCCGCGCACGCCACATTTGCTGCGATTGGGTTTGAGAATCTCGAAGCCCGGAAGATCAGGGGTGACGATGAAGGCGGTCACGCGCTCCTTCGTCTTTCCGTTTTCAGTCACCGGCGTTTTCGCCATGACGGTCATCATTCCCGCGATAGCCGCGTTGGTGGCGTATCGCTTTTCCCCGTTGAGAATCCAGTGTGTACCGTCGTCGCTCAGGCGAGCGTGCGTCTGCACGCCGGCCGCATCGGAACCCACCTCCGGCTCACTCAGGCAGAAAGCCGCCAGCTTTTCGCCGGAAGCGAGCGCCGGAAGAAAGCGATGTTTCTGTTCGTCGGTCCCCATGAGCAGCAGCGCCTTGAGGCCGATCGACTGATGTGCTCCGATCAGGACCGCGGTGGAAGCGCAATGCTGAGAGATATGGGCCAGCACACGGCAATAGGCCGTGTGACTGAATCCTCCCCCGCCATATTCCGTTGGGACGGTCATCCCCATCACGCCGAGTTTCCCGAGCCCGTCGATCACATGCTGCGGAATGCACTCCTCGGCGTCGATCGCGTCGGCATCAACATACTCCTTGAGAAATGCATCGACCTTCTCGATCAGCGCATCGGTCCGCACCCTCTCCGCTTCCTCCTGCCGCGGATAGGGCATGATGCGATCCAGCTTGAGCCGGCCGAAAAACAGGGATTTCACGAATCCCATTTCCGCGTTCGGAGCCGCTTCCAGCAGATCCTTCGCCTTATCGATCTGTTCCTGATCCTGGTGTCGAAATGTGGGCATTGGTTTGCTCCTTGGGTCAAAGTGCGACTTCGCGAAGAATGACCACAGAGATCACTGAGGGCACAGAGATCACAGAGACATTTGCTGCAATCTGCGCTTCTTTCCGTTCGGTCATGACACTTCCTGAGAATTTCAATAGCGATGCAACATGGAACTAACCGGGTTGAACCACGTGGTCTCGGTGATCTGTGCGATCTCTGTGCCCTCTGTGGTCATTCTCTTCTTCGCCAGCCGCGCCGAACGTCTGATTCGTCTCAGCCAACCGACGAAGCAAGGCCGCGGGAGCGAATCGGGGTCCATACTTCCGGCTGAGTTCATCGAGCCTAAAAACGACTGAATCAGCTCCAACGCTGTCGGCGAAATGCGCCAGCCCGCCACGGAAGGGGGCGAATCCGGTGCCGAGCACGGTGGCGAGATCGATCACGTCCGCGGATTGAACGACACCTTCTTCGAGGAGCCGGGCGGCTTCGTTCACCATTGGCAGCACCAGACGCCATTGAATCGCTTCATCGTCGGGAAAAACCGGAGAAGCTTTCTGAACAGCAAGAAGGGCGATCAGCTCCGCGTTCGGCACGCCGGCCGTTTTCTTACCGCCATCGTAAACATAGAAGCCCCGGCCCGATTTCTTGCCGAGCCAGCGGCTCTGCAAGGCGGTCTTCATCGCGGCGGGGGGCGCCGGCACACGCGCCTGCAATTGACCGGAGAGGGATTGAAGGACGTGCATGCTTACGTCAAGACCGATTTCGTCGAGGAGTTCAAATGGCCCCATGGGCATGCCCCATCGCTTCATCGCTGCGTCGATCGAGGTGATCGGCGTTCCCTCCTGGGCCATCACCAGCGCTTCGGCCAGATAGGGAATCAGCACGCGATTGACGAGAAAGCCGGGTGCATCGGCGACCAGCACTGCGGTCTTTCCCATTTTAGCCGCGAGAGCGGCGGCGGTGGCAAGCGAAGCATCATCGCTCTCGCGAGCGCGGACGATTTCCACCAGCGGCATCCTGGCGACGGGGTTGAAAAAGTGCATACCGACAACGCGATTCGGATGACGCGTGGCGCGAGCCATCTCAGAGATAGCGAGTGAACTCGTATTGCTGGCGAGCACCGCATCTGGGCGGGCGAGCTCATCGAGTCTGGCAAAGACATGGTGCTTCACCGGCATTTCCTCGACGACCGCCTCGACGATCACGTCGGCGAGCTTCAATCCCGTCCATTCCACTGAAGGGGAGACCCGATTGAGCGCGTGCCGCGCCTCCAGTGCGCTGAGCCGGCCGGAGCGGATATCATCGTCGAGCGTTTTCCGAACGCGTCCGAGTCCGGCTGCGAGGGCTTCGACATTCACCTCCAGGAGGCGCACACGCACGCCGGCACGTGCGAGCGAATAGACGATTCCCGCACCCATGGTGCCCCCGCCAATCACTGCGGCGCAGAAAACCTTGGCCGGCTTCGCGTGAAGCTGCTCGCCAATCGCTTTCTTCGCGCCCTGGCGGAGGAAAAAAAGCCGCATCAGGTTCCGGCAGGCGTCGGTATCGGTCAGCTCGACGAGCGCTTTCCGCTCGGCCTCGAGACCCGACTGAGGCCCTTTGTCGAAACTCTCGCGAACCACCTCGATCAATTTGATGGGCGCTGGATAATTGCCGTGCGTCGTCTCTCGGGTTTTCTTTTCCGCCTCGGCGAGAATTTTGTTTCTCGCCCAACCGACCGCAGCCGCCGCACGATGAATTCTGGACGGGCGACGTCGCTCGCCGGAAGAAAGAACCAGACGTTTGGCGGCCGCGAGCAGCGCCTCCGGCCGCACCACCTCATCGATCATCCCGGCCTTGCGGGCCTTGTTTGGCGGGAGCGTCTTGCCGGCGAGCAATAGCGGCAGCGAACTGGCCAGCCCGATCAGCCGGGGAAGGCGAACCGTGCCGCCCCAGGCAGGAAGAATTCCCAGCTTCGTCTCCGGCAGGCCGATGTTGATGGAGCCCTCGCTTGAAGCAACGCGATAAGTGCAAGCCAGCGCCAGCTCATATCCGCCTCCCAGACAATCTCCGTTGATGGCGGCCGCCGTTGGCATCTGCAGATTCGCAATGCGATCAAAAAGGCCCTGCCCGTCTGCAAGATACTGCGCGATCTGCACCTGATTCATCTCGCGGATCTCAAACAGATCGGCGCCAGCGGCAAACGAACGCGCCTTGGCGGAAGCGAAGATCACCCCAGCCGGCAAATCCCGCTCTATCTCGTCCAACGCGATCGACAAATCACGCTGCATTTGCTTCGTAATCGTGTTGACCGGCTTGCCGGGGCGATCAAGCCAGACCGTTACAACGCGATCGGCGTCGATCGTCGTGCGCACGTTTTCGGCAGTGTCGGGAATTCGTGTTTCCATGTCCGTCTCATGTAGGGTGGGCTCGGCCCACCGTTTTGTCTTCCGTTCGTAGTGCGGCCTTCAGGCCGTATCCTCCTTTGGGAAAGTACGGGCTAAAGCCCGCACTACGAGCCACGTTCAAGAAGCATCGCAACACCCTGTCCGCCGCCGACGCACAGTGCTGCGATTCCCAGATGCGATCCGCGCCGTTTCATTTCCATCAGCATCGTCAGCACGAGCCGCGCTCCCGTCGCGCCGACCGGGTGGCCGAGCGCGATCGCTCCGCCGTTCACGTTCAGTCGATCCGGATCGATCTCGCCGATTGCATCGCTTCGGCCCAACTGCTCCCGGCAAAATTGCGCGGAGGCCATCGCCTTCTGGCACGCGAGCACCTGGGCCGCGAAAGCTTCGTTGATCTCGAAAAGATCAACGTCTGCGAGCGTAATTCCCGTTTCGTCGAGGAGCTTGTTGATGGCGTAGACCGGCCCGAGCCCCATGCGTTGCGGATCGAGGCCGACGCATGCGTAAGCACGGACAAATCCCAGCGGCTCGCGCTCTTCGCGATGGGCGGTCTCTCCATCCATCACGAGCACGGCCGCCGCGCCGTCGGTCACCTGTGAGGAGTTTCCAGCGGTCACGGTCCCATCGCGCTTATCAAAAATCGGGCGCAGTTTCGCGAGCGCTTCCATCGTCTGATTCGCGCGGGGGCCGACATCGCGCGATACGGGTTCAAAACGGTCGCCGGCGAAAACGGGAACAATTTCCGCGTCGAATTTGCCGGATTCGATCGCCGCCAGCGCCCGCCGGTGCGAGTGCAAAGCAAACGCATCCTGTTGCTCGCGACTGACGCCAAATTCCCGCGCGAGGATCTCCGCGGTCTTACCCATGATCAGTCCGCAGGTCGGGTCGGTCAGTCCCAGTTCCAAGGCAGCGCGTGGCTTGAAGTGGCGCGGCCGAAACGACGCGGCCGCGGATGTCCGCTGCCAGAAACTCTTCGCCCGATACAAACGCGACATCGGCTCGCGCGCTTCATCCGGAAGCAGCAGCGGCAGGCCGCTCATCGACTCGGCCCCGCCGGCCAGGACCGCGTGGCCGCGCCCGCCGCGGAGCAGATCGCCGGCCTGCGCGATCGCCTCCATGCCCGAAGCGCAGTTGCGCTGCACGGTCATGGCCGGGACATTTTCGGGGATGCCCGCCCAGAGCGCCGAGACGCGGGCCACGTTGGTCGCGTCGGGCGGCATCACGACATTCCCGAGGATCACCTCATCGAGACGCTCGAACGGAAAGTCGGCCCGGTAGAGCGTCTCCTGCATGACGCGCTTGGCCAGATCGCTGACGTGAATGTCCTTGAAAGCCGCGCCGGCTTTCACGAACGGCGTTCGCGCGCCGTTCACCACTGCGACTGTTGCGGTAGCCAATGCGGGAGCAATCATAGCGCAGCCTCCTGGCCGTTATGGCGAGCGTGACCATTGTTCGGTTCTGTCACTTCCTTTCTTGCGGACTCGGCCGATATTGCGTCGGCTGACTCGTCCCTTCCACGTATTTCCACCGGTTTCGGCGGAGCGATGCGCAGCTCCTTCTTCAACACTTTTCCCAGCGGCGATCGAGGCAGCTCGGCGCGGAACTCGACATCGGAAGGCACTTCATACGGCGCGAGATGCTCTCGGCAGAGCGCACGCAATTCGCGGGCAAGAACGTCCCTATCCGCCACTTCGCCGCGCGGCACGACGACCGCGATGACCCGCTCGGTGTGAACCGCATCAAAACGGCCCACCACCGCGACATCGGCCACTTGCACGTGCCTGCGAAGAACACTTTCCACTTTGCAGGGATAAATCTTCAAGCCGGAGTGATTGATCATGTCCTTGCATCGGTCCCTGATCTGGAAGTAGCCGTCGGCGTCATAGGTGACGACATCGCCGGTATGAAGCCAGATCGTCCCGTCGGCGTCGGTGGTCAGCGCACGGGCGGTCTGCTCCGGGTCGGCAAAATAACCCTTCATCACCTGCGGACCGGCGATGAGCATCTCGCCCGGTTCTCCGGCCGCCACCTCTCGGCGCGGATCGTTGAGATCGACGACGCGGACATGCGTGTCCGGCAGGGGAAGTCCGATCGTGCCGAAACTCGGACTGCCGGGCAGGTTCGCATGCGTGACCGGCGACGCCTCGCTCAGGCCGTATCCTTCGCAGAGCCGCGCGCCGCACGTTTGTTCAAATCGTTCGGCGGTCGCGAGCGAAAGGGGAGCCGAGCCGCTGATGCAGAGTTTGAGCGTGCCGGGCCCGAGGCGCTCGCCGCGTCGATCCAGCTCGTCGCAGATCGCATCCGCCATCGCCGGCACCAGGGAGACCACGGTGGGGCGATGGCGCTGGATCAGATCGACCATTTCCCCAGCGTTGAAGCGCGTGACGAGAATGAGGCTCGAGGCCGACAGCACGCCGGTGAGGAGGCATGCCGTCAGCCCATATACGTGAAACATCGGCAGGACGACGAGCGATCGTTCCTGCCCATCGCGGCTTCCCATCCAGACGGAAACCTGCATCGCATTGCAGAGGAGATTTCGATGCGTGAGTTGCGCCAGCTTCACGCCGCCGGTTGTGCCGCCGGTCGGCTGGAGCACCGCAACCTCATCGGCGTCTGGCAGGACGGTGGGGGGGCGGGCCGGGGCGTCCGCGATGACGTCCTCCAACGTTTCGTGCGATGCGCTGACATGATGCGCCGCGCCATTGCCGTTGCCGTTATGAGTATGCCCGTTATGGCTCTGCCCATTGTGCCAGAGCTTGAACTGGTATCCGAATCGCTTGAGCAGGTTCTGGTATCCCTGCAACGAGCACCAGAGCCAATGCTCGACGGTGGAACCGGTGCCCGCCCGGCCGATCGACGGCGCGAGCAGATCGAGGGCGATCACCACGCGTGGCGTGGTGAGCGACATCACCCGCGCCAGGTCGTCGACCCCCATCAGCGGGCCGACATTGACCACCACCGCGCCCAGTTTCTGCACGGCGAAAAAGCTAAGAATGAATTCAGGACAATTGGGAAGGGCGATCAGTACACGGTCGCCGCGTCGCACCCCGCGATGCGCGAGCCCGCCGGCCAGGCGATTCACTTCCCGCCGCAGCTCCTGGTAAGTCCATTGCCGCCCCTGATAAACGAGCGCGGTTGCCTCGGCGAACCGCTCGGCGGTTTCATCGAGCAATCGACCGAGGGTCGTCGAAGGATAGACGAGCGTCCGCGGCACACCGGCCCGGTCGATCGTCGCCAACCATGGCGGATCAACGATTTCAGCCAACCGGGGACTGGGCGCCGGCCGGAAACGTTGTACGAAGACTTCGTTTCCACCTTTCCACCACTTCCGCGCTGTTTCGATCGGGCTGACCATGAAAATTCCTCACAGATATTCCGTCTCGGGCTCGTCGGGACCTTTCACGCCATTCCCATTGGCGCCGTGACCCGGATCTTCCATTCCGATTTGTTTCGGCTTCAGAAATTGCGTAATCGTCGGGATCACGCGTTCGGGGCATTCGGCCAGTGGGTTATGTCCCGCATTTCGCACCAGCACGAAGCGACTGTTCGGAATGCTGCAAGCCATGTGCCGGCTGTAGCACCAGGGGATGAGGGCATCATATTCGCCGGCAATGACCAGAGTCGGGGCGGCGATCTGCCCCTGGTTGTCTTTACCCTCTTCACTACACAAGCAGCGCAAGTGGCGTCCGAGCGCCGCGCGGGAAACGGTCGGCCCGCACTTGGTTCGGATGCGACTTTCGAAGCGCTCTGGATCGGCGTCGACGAACTGCGGCGAAGCGCCCAGGAGTTCGAATGTTCGCGCGAACATCTCCGCCGGAAATTTTCGCAGCACCTGGCCCAGCAGCCCGATGATCCGCCTCAGGTAAGGAGTGAACTCGTGCGTGCAGGAGACGAGCGCCAGCCGATCGATCCGGCTCGGATGATCGATCGCCAGCTTCTGTGCGATGATTCCGCCAAGCGAGATCCCCATCACGTGAGCCCGCTCAATCTGAAGATGATCCAGCAACTCGACCAGGTCGGAAGTAAGGTCGCTTAACGTGCGTGGCGGACGCTTGGGCAGAGAGCGGCCGACGCCACGATTATCCGGCATAATCAGGCTAAAATCCCCCGCCAGTTCCGTCGCGACGGCTTCCCAGGACCGGCACGTCACGCCGAGCCCATGAATCAGCAAAAGTGGCTCGGCATTACCAAGAATGTCGTAGTGGCAACGAACATCAGTGAGCTCAGCGACCGCCATCGCTATACCTCACTGCATTGTATGCCGCACGTGGCCAGCGGTCTGGCTCGCTGAAGCGCGAAACGCGCGGATCTCCGTGAAAATTAGCACGAACCCACTTCCAATCCGAACACGTGATATAAACGGAGCGCCACGGTGAAAGTTGATCGTGCAGCGCAAACGAAACTCCCGTTTCGCGGCGCCGCCCGCAGGGCCGCAGTCTTCGTGAGACGCTTGAGTCTTGCTCTTGCGGCGGAGCGAGCGATTGTCGAAAAGCGAAAGTCACTTATGACCTACGGCGATTTGATACGACTCTATTTCGAACGATCGACAGCTCTGCAATGGTATTGGACGCTTTACGTCATCGTGATCGGCGGCCTGTTGGCATTTTCGTCGCTTCGCCAGCGCCCTGACGTCCTGACCGCGGCTCTGGTTACCGTGCTTTATCTGTTTTTCGCTTACAAGAATCTCGGCGCCATCCGGGATGTGACAATGCAGCGGATCGCAGTGATGCAAACGATCGACACGTTTGCGGCGACCACCGAAATCGACGCCGCTCGCAATCGATTGGAACCAACCCTGGTCGCACCGGCTTATGAAGGAGTTCGGAATTTCCACGTGGCCAGCGATCTGCTCACGATCGCGGCGGTATGGGCGATGGAGTGGCGCCGCCGGAGAAATATGCAAGAACAGCTACGCCTCAACCCACCTCGGGCCTTGCGAACGGCGCCGGATTGATCGTCCTCATCTTCGACTGGTGTTTTCCACATCAATTGGCAATCACGCTCACGGCGCGAAACATGGCTGCATACGAACCGAACTCCCGGCGGCCGATCGCCAACCCCTTCAGGCGGACCGCCTCGCTGGCGGTGCGATGGTGCGTTCGCGCCGGAGTACATCCTGACCTGATCTCCTATTTATCGATCGTCGCCTCCGCGGCCGCCGGCATTTGCTTCTGGCGGGCCAGGGCTTTCCCCATTCTGCTCCTGGTCGGACCGATGCTTTGCTACCTCCGGCTCTGGTTCAACATGCTCGACGGCATGGTGGCGCTCGGCTCCGGGAAAGCCAGCCCGCGCGGCGAAATCGTCAACGATCTCCCCGATCGAATCTCAGATTTGTTGATTTTTGCCGGCGTCGCCCACAGCGGCCTTGCGTATCCGGCCAGCGGTTACTGGGCCGCGATCATGGCACTGAGCACGGCCTATATAGGAACATTGGGCCAGGCGATCGCCGGCCGGCGCGAATTCGGCGGGTGGATGTCCAAGCCGTGGCGCATGGTCACGCTTCATGCAGGGGCGTGGATTACCTTTGCGTTCATCGAATTCCATCACCGACGATTCGAATTCGCGGGGCTGAGCGTGCTCGACTACACCTGTCTGGTGATTATCCTCGGCTGTATGCAGACCATCTGGATTCGCCTTGCCGCGACCTTGCGAGCGTTGAAAGAGAAGACGAATCGAATCGTGGGGGAATGATGTCACCGGCCGCCGCACTGCACAGCCACGTCTTTTGCACTTATCTCGTGCTGGTGCTGACCCTCCTGGTTTTGGCCGGCGGAGTGATCGGCTTCCTGCAAAAGGTACTCGGAAAAGAGATGCGTTCGGTCTGGGTCACCTACAAAGGGTGGCTGATCATGATTCCGATGATCGCCATCACTGTATTCCTCGGTCGCTGGGCCGTCATTCTTGGAATCACGCTGGTTCTGATCTTCGCGTTTAAGGAGTTTGCCCGAGCTTCGGGATTGTATCGCGACTGGTGGATGACTGGCGCGGTTTACCTGGGGATGGTCGCGGTGGGGTGGACCGCCTGGACGGCAAACCCCAGTTCCGGAAGACCCGGTTGGTTCAACCTCTTCGCTGCGCTGCCGGTCTACCTGATCAATCTCCTGGTCCTCATCCCGATCTTTCGTAACCAGTGGCGCGGCCAATTGCAGGAGATTGCGCTGGCCATCACGGGTTTCATCTACATCGGCTGGATGTTCGGCCATCTCGCGTTTCTCGCCGATACGCAATATCCGTACGGCTATCTTCTGTTCATCATCTTTGCGACGGAACTGAATGACGTGGCCGCCTTCACGTTCGGTCGGCTCTTCGGACGCCGGCCGCTTCGAAGCAATATCAGTCCCCGCAAGACGTGGGGCGGGGCGATCGGGGCGATGGCTGTTTCGATGCTGCTGCCGTGGGCCCTCTGGTTTTCGTTCCCGCATTTTTCCCCACCGGAGTTGTTGCTGACCGGCTTGATTGTCGGCGTGGGAGGTCAGATCGGGGATTTGAGCGTCAGCCTGATCAAGCGTGACATCGGCATTAAGGATATGGGATCGGGAATTCCAGGCCATGGCGGTATTCTGGACCGCATCGACAGTTTGATCTTTACCGCGCCTCTTTTCCTGCACATGGTAAAATTCTTCCACGGCCTCTGAACCGTGCCGAGCGCGGTGGCACTACAGGATAAGCGATGAACGACTGGCAATACGATCTCATCTCCGACCTGAACCAGCCGCTGCTGGAGCGCTGCGCCGATTTCCGCGCGAGCCGGACATGCTGAGCTATGGCGTGCGGTCGATCTCCGCGGTTGCGTTGCGACTGTGGCTGCGCGTCTATCACCGTTTGCGGATCATCGGCTCGGAAAATCTGCCGGCCGACCGGTCGTGCGTCCTGGTTGCCAATCATGCGAGCCATCTCGACGCGTTGTGTCTCCTTTCCGCCGTGCCGCTTCGGCGGCTTCACCGGGCGTTTCCCGCCGCGGCGGCAGATTATTTTTTCGAGAGTATTCCCCGCATCGCGCTGTCGGTGCTGGTGGTCAATGCCCTGCCGTTTCATCGCGAGACTCATACGCGAGAGAGCCTGGCGGTTTGCCGTCAGCTCCTCGCCGGGCGCGGCAATATCCTGATCGTATTTCCGGAAGGCACGCGTTCGACCGACGGCCGCATATCGACTTTCAAGCCGGGTGTTGGAATGCTTGTCGCCGGTTCGGACGTCCCGGTCTTGCCATGTCATTTGGCGGGCACGCGCCGGGCTGCCCAAAGGGAGTTGGCTGCCGCGTCCGAATCGCATCACACTGACACTTGGCGAGCCGCGTTTCTATCCGAATCACCCGTCAAATAAGGAGGCCGGGCAGAAAATCTGTGCCGATCTTCGAGAGGCGGTTGTGGCACTTTCGGCCGGGGCCGAAGTGTCCAATGTCAATCGGACACCGAAATTGGGCGTCGGTGCGCCTGTCAATTAATGTCCAGACTCATTCGCAAAATGCGCGCGTGGCAACGATTGGCCGCGGATGAATCAATTCAAACGGGGTCGGATGGAAAATGGCCGCGGCACGCCGATTGTCATGACCCCGTGCCATGACCACACTCAAAACCGATCATGAACCAAGGCCGATGATGATTGCCACCGATACCCCGCAGGTTTCCGAAACCAGCCGGCCTGTCGCTATTTGCACACTGTCAGTCCGCGACGGAGCGAAACTGATCTACCGGTATTGGCGGCCCGTCTCGGAATCGAAAAAGGCGCTCCTGCTCTTTCATCGTGGCCACGAGCATTCGGGGCGATTTGCGGAGTTTGTCGAGGTCCTCGGCCTCCCTGATTTTCATATCTTTGCCTGGGACCAACGGGGCCACGGCCAATCCGATGGCGAATGCGGATATGCCCGGAGCGTCGCGGAGGTGGTCAAGGATCTCGACGAATTCGTTGGGCACATTTCGACAACATACGATCTGCCGATCGAAAACATGGTCCTTCTCGGCCACAGCGTGGCGGCGGTCCTGGTAAGCGCATGGGTTCACGACTATGCGCCCCCGATCCGCGCGATGGTGCTCGCCACGCCTGCCCTGCGAATCAAGCTTTATGTTCCCCTGGCAATTCCCGGACTGAGGCTCCTGCAAAAGATTCGGCGCAAGTCGTTTATTAAAAGTTACGTGAAGTCCCGGATGCTGACGCACGATGCGAGCGAAGGGCGAAGTTATGACGCCGACCGGCTGATTTCCCGGTCGATCGCGGTCAATATCCTTCTTGACGTTCACGACACCTCGACTCGGATCATGGAAGACGCCGCGGCGATCACGTTGCCGACGCTCCTGCTATCCGCCGGAAAAGACTGGGTCGTGAAAAACTCGGCTCAGGCGCGGTTTTTCGAACGGCTTGGGTCCGCTTGCAAACAGATGCACCTCCATCCGGGCGATTACCACGCCATTTTTCACGAGGTGGATCGCCATCGTGTTGCCGCGGCGGTGCGTGAATTCATCGGACAGGCATTTCGCGAACGTGCGGAACCGACATGCTTGCTCGACGCCGACAAGACGGGTCACACAAAAGAGGAATTCGATCGGCTCAGCAGGCCGCTGTCGCTGGCATGCCCGCGCGGCCTTGCGTTTGGCATTCAGAAGATCGGATTGAAAATGCTAGCCAGCGTGAGCGACGGAATCCGCCTCGGATGGGAGACCGGTTTCAACTCCGGCCAAACACTCGATTACGTTTACGAGAATAGCCCGCGCGGCTTTACGCCGCTGGGAAGGCTCGTCGACCGGTTCTATCTCAACGCGATCGGCTGGCGGGGGATCCGCATTCGCAAAATGAATCTCAGCGAAGCAATCGAGCAAACGATCCGCGCCGTAAGTAGGTCCGCACGGGAGGCGCGGATTCTCGACATCGCCGCCGGACCCGGCCGCTGCGTTTTGGATGTTCTCCAGAAACTTCGGGACGATCCCTCGAACCCGTACATCTCGGCGGTGCTTCGAGATCGAAGTTCGCAGGACCTGGAAGCGGGGCGCCAACTCGCGGCTGAGATGGGCCTCGAAAACGCGACCTTTGCCTTAGGCGACGCTTTTGATCCAGCCTCGCTGGCACAAGTGCAACCTCGTCCGAATATTGCCATCGTGTCCGGCCTGTATGAATTGTTTCCCGACAACGAGCCGGTGAATCGGTCGCTCTCCGGACTGAGCCAGATTCTGACGACCGGTGACTATTTGATTTACACCAATCAGCCGTGGCATCCGCAGGTTGAAATGATCGCCCGGGTTCTGGTCTTTCGCGACGGCAAGCCGTGGGTGATGCGCCGCCGTGCGCAGGCGGAGATGGATCAACTGGTGCGGGCGAATGGGTTCGAAAAGATTGACATGAAAATTGATCCCTTCGGCATCTTCACCGTCTCGATTGCGCGAAAGATCGCGGACGGCGCATGACCGTGATTAGAGACGCGATGATCCCGAAAACCGGATATCTCACCTCGACCGGGCCCGATGCATCAAAGCGGGGCTACCTGCTTTCGTCGCTCGCCTGGGGAATTTTCCTTTCGATTTATTTTTTTGCCGTATACGCAACCTGCAATGCGATCACTGCCGGGCGCCCGGATATCGGGCAGGTCGGCTTCGCCTGGGAGCGATTTATTCCGTTCGTTCCGCCGATGATCCTTCCGTACATGTCGATCGACCTTTTCTTCTTTTTGCGCCGTTTCTGTGTGCGGGCGCATCCGAAAGAAGGACCCACGCCGCCCGGATCATCATGGCTATCACGGTCGCCGGTGCCTGTTTCCTGATCCTTCCCATGCGGATGTTATTCGTTCGGCCCGAACCGACGGGAATGCTCGCGCCGATTTTCAAGTTCTTGTATGGATTCGACCGCCCGTTCAACCTCGTTCCGTCATTGCACATCGCGCTGATTTGTCTGCTCTGGGTGATTTACGTTCCGCGCGCAGAAGGAGTCGTCCGGCGGTGTCTCCAGACGTGGTTTATCCTGATCGGCCTCTCGGCGCTGCTGACTTACCAGCATCAACTCGTCGACGTATTGACCGGTTTGTTCCTCGGCCTGGTCTGCCTGCATGCTTTTCCCGGCGAGTCGTTTGCCGAAGATGGCACGCAGAGCCGCGCCCGAAACTCCGTCCTGGCCCGGCGCTATGGCCTGGGAGCGATTGTACTTTTTGCGACGGCTCTTCTTTCGCGTCCATGGGGTTTACTGCTGCTGTGGCCTGGCGTGTCGCTGGCAATCATCGCCTGGGCATACTGCGGCGCTGGCGCGGCTGTCTTCGGTAAGCGCGCGGGCCGGCTGCCGATCTCGGTCCGCATCGTGCTCGGACCGTATTTATCGGGGATCTGGTGCGCATGGCTGATCCACCGCCAGCGCGATGTGCCGTTTGGAGAAATCATTCCCGGGTTGCTCGTCGGTCGAAAATTGAACAACGCCGAAGCCCAGGCGTTGGTCGATCGGGGGCTATGCGCCGTCCTCGACTTGACCGCCGAATGGAGCGAGGCATCACCGTTGCGTCGTGTCGCTTATCGCAACATTCCCCTCTTGGACTTCACGTCCCCAACAAACGAACAACTCACACAAGCGACCAGTTTTATCGCGGAGCACATCGTTCGCGGGACGGTCTATGTTCATTGCGGGTGGGGTTATTCCAGGAGCACCTGCGTCGGCGCTGCGTGGCTTCTGTCATCGGGGAAAGCATTGACGGTTTTGGACGCGATCGACATGACGCGAGCCGCGCGCCCGAAATTGGTCATGACCCCGGAACTGGAACGGGCGGTGCGCGGGGTTCAAGGCGCTGCGAAGCGGCCTCATCCGCATGCCGAAATTGATCCGCCGGTCTCCGCCGTCGCGGGCACTTTGAGAGATGATTCCCAGTGACTGGATGCCCAGTTGTTCGTGACTTTTTCGAGGCGGTTGCCTATCTCATTGCGCAACTCTATTTCCGGGCGAGGTCAGATTTCTCGCCGGATTTGAGTCCGAACGATCAACAGGAGACGCATGAATTTTGCTCGCGCATTTTTTGCTTTAATCGCCATTCCCCTGGCTGCGGCCCCGGCCTTTGGCCAACGACCGCCGGGTGGCGGGCCTGGCGGCGGACCGCCCGACCATCCCGGCTTTGGCGGACCACGCATGGAGGAAGTGAAGGACGCCCTCAACACCAGCGACGAACAATGGACTTTGCTTCAGCCGAAAATCCGCAGGATCCAGGAACTCCGCCATGACGTTTCGGGTTCAGGGGGAATGGGAGGGATGATGGGCGGTCCCGGCGGCCCGCCGCCCGGAGGAGGGTTCGGCCCCGGAGGCCCGGATGATCACGGGCCGCCCGGCGGACCCGGTCCCGATGACGACGCGCCACCCGAGGGACCTGCTCCGAAAGCGCCTCCCACTCATGCGTCTGCAACAACGCGCCCTGCGCACGCTCCGCCGCTCGCCGGCTTCGCGGAACATAGACCCCACAACGACTCACATCCTGACGAGCATGGGCCCGGTCCGGGCCCCAACGGCCCTCATCGTTCCGACATCCAGGACAAGCTCGACGATCTCTCCGATGCCCTCGACACCAACGCCAAACCCGACGAGATCAAGGCTAAGATTGAGGCGCTGCATCAGGCCCGCGCGATGGCAAAAGCCGAATTGGAAAAATCGCAGGACGAACTCCGCGGCATGGTCGACGCCCGCCAGCAGGCGGTTCTGATTACAATGGGCGTGCTGGATTAAACGTGCATTTTATGTGGCACGGGTTTTCAACCCGTGTCTGGATTCAAGTTAGGAACACGGGTTGAAAACCCGTGCCACAAAGAACATGCAACAGATCACAACGTTTTCATCGCGTCGTCGATTTCTCACCGGCCTGGGCGCCGCCGCCGCGATTGCGTCGCCGCGCCTGTTCGAGCGCGGCGTCTTTGCCGAAGAGCTTCAGCGTCGGACTCAGACGCCGGCGGTGACCGAAGGGCCCTTTTATCCCGATCACCTTCCGCTCGACACGGACAACGATCTTCTGATTGTGAACGACTCGATCACGCCGGCCGTCGGCGAAGTCACGCATCTCGGCGGAGTGATTCTCGATTCAAATGGTGGTCCGGTTCGCAACGCCAGTATCGAGATCTGGCAGGTGGATCACGACGGCTCTTACCTCCACTCCCATGGCCTCAACCGTGAGACCGGCCAGCGCGACACGAATTTCCAGGGTTACGGCCGCTTCATGACCGGATCGACCGGCGAATACTATTTCCGCACCATCAAGCCGGTTCCCTATCCCGGCCGCACGCCGCACATTCATGTGAAGGTCAGGATCAAAGGTCGCGAGGAGCTCACCACCCAGATTTTCGTCCGCGGCGAACCGCTGAACAAACACGACGGCGTCCTGCGCGGCGTCACCAACCCCGCCGCCCGCCAATCCATCCTCACCGAATTCGCCCCGCTCCCCGGGTCGAAGGCGGGAGAGCTGTCGGCCAAGTTCGACATCGTCCTCGGCTACACGCCGGAGGCGTAATCGGGAAACAAAAGCGGCCCATCGAGAGATGTAGCTCTCGAAGGGCCGCCGGATCGAAGGTTGTTGGTCCTGCATCAGGCAGGAATCAGATGCAGACGTAGCGATAACCGAACTGGATGAAGCCGAACACGTTGATGAAGCTGTAGGATTGCCAGAAGCACATGGGAATTCTCCGTTGAGTTCACTCTTTGTCGGCGGGAAACACATCGTTTCCCTTTCAACAGGCCGATCAACAAATCTGCCGGGAACCCGACGTTGCCAAAAATAATTCGGACAAAATGCGATGGCCACCGAGGTCACTGAGGGGCACAGAGATCAAAGAGACATTTGTCCGCGAGCGGACTCAAACCGTATTCCGAGGCGAGCGACGGCCTGCAAGACCGCAGGATCTTCCCGCGGCGGTTCAAAGAACGCTTCGCTCTTGCCGTTTTGGCGGGAGTACCGACCAACGTCCGGAGATACCCGCACACACGGGTTGAAACCCCGTGCCACTGATCATCTGGGACCCGATCCTGTCACCTCACTCGCCTTTCAATCCATCCCGCCAGGCGATGACTTCGAGTTCGCCGCGGACGGCTTCCTCGACTTTGATCACAGGGTGCACCTCGAAAACGAAAGCGGGAAGCATCGAACAGAATTTGTGAATGGTCACCGGGTCGTCACATTCCATCAGCATGTGCCCACCCCACTCGCCGACTCGGATTACAAAGAACTCAATCTTGAAATTGGCAGGCGCCTTCCATTGGCCGAATACCTCAAGGATTCGCTTCTGCGCATTCTCGTACTCCATGGGCGAACCCTGCGGACGCTCGAACCAGGTGATCATGTATTTCATTGCGACTCTCCGGTGGAATTAAAATGTGCGCGACTACGGCCGTTTGATCGGGCGACTGGGCATTGGGCCGCAAGCCGAACCGAGCTCTTCAGTATACCGATTTTTGCTGGACTCGAAAGGTTCTGGCCGCGGCCGGACATGCCCATTTTTCCAGGTAGACCAGGATAAACCGCCAAGGCGCGAAGACGCGAAGGAAAACGTGAAGAAGAATACAAAACGAAATGACCACGAATTTCGTCTGGCGCATCGACGCGAAAAATATCGGCAATTCCCGGCATTAGAAGTCTCTTCATAAACGCAGATCATCCCGCTCAATTGGAAAATCCGCCAGATTGACCTAGCATTTTGACTGTCGATGCGCACCCGAATCAAAATCTGCGGCGTCACACGTCCCGAAGACGCCCGCCTTGCGGCGCGGGCCGGCGCGGATGCGATTGGAATGGTCCTTCATCGTGCGTCGCGGCGGGGGATCACGAAGGCTCAGGCAGCCCATGTCATCGCGGCGCTGCCTCCGTTCGTGATGGCGGTCGGTCTTTTCGTCGATCTCGAAGTCGCCGAAATGATTTCTACCGTTCGGGAACTCGGTTTGGCGTGCGCGCAGCTTCATGGGGATGAATCGCCGGAAATCGTCGCACAGATGGCGCCGATTCCGGTGACCAAGGCAATCTGCGTCGAGAAGGAACAATTCGAACTGACGCTCGCACGCTGGCGCGATGCGATCGGGCAAATGCGTCTCTCCAACCTGCGTGGCTTCGTCCTGGAAACGGCAAAAACCGGCCAGGCCGGTGGCAGCGGCGTCGCCAATGACTGGGAGACGGTGGCCCGCGCAAAGGCCGTTGGAGCATTCGAGGGATTACCGCCGATCATCGCGGCCGGCGGACTGAGTGCGGCTAATGTCGGCGGCGTCGTCCGAACCATCCGACCCTGGGCCGTCGATGTGAGCAGCGGCGTGGAAGAATCGCTCGGCGTCAAATCCGCGCATCAGATCCAAGCGTTTGTCGCCGCGGTGGGCCAAGCAGATTCGGAGAGTTTGCACGATTAATCAACGCCGGCAGCGACCTGTTCCTTCGCGTGGCCGCGGTGCATGAGCGCCCGCATCCAGTTTCGGCAGTTCACCTCAACCACCAGATAGGTGCCGATCGAAAAGATCGCCAGCCCGACGATGTAAGCGCCGGCGACGCCGATCCGTACGCCCAGTCCGCGATTGGCATAGTGAGCGGTCGGCAGGAGTTTGACCAGAACCAGCCGGACCAGTTCGTGCGTCATGTACAGGGAATAGGAGGCCGCCCCGAGAAAGAGCGCGGGCGCATGCTCAGCACTCGAGAGAGGCCGCGGCTTGACGAGGCGAGGGCGAAAATCAGTATTCCCATCATTGGAGCCGCCCACGAGTTTTCCAGATCAATGTGGTAAGCGGCAGCGAGGTAAGTGAAACCAATGGTTGCCGCAACGGTCGCGATGGCAATTGTGGCCCAAGGCCATTCAGGATGCCATTTGAGCGAGTACAAGCGATAAATGAAGCAGCCGGCCGCGAAATCAAAACTCACCCGGAACAACGGATGATTGATATCCATCGAGAATCCGCCGAGCAGAATCGCAAACGCGGCGATCGCTCCCAGCAACGACGCGCACGGCGAACGGGCCAGCAGAAATACGCTGCAAAAGAACGGGAAAAGCAAGTAGGCAAACCACTCGGCGCTGATCGACCATGCCGGGCCGTTCCAGGACGGCGGATGCTTGTAATTCCAGATTTGAACCAGAAAAACATTGGTGACGAACGAATGCGGCTGCAGGCGTTCAGGCATGCTCAACTGAATGTGAGCGTGACGAGCCGCCAGGACCGCGGCAAGGAGAAACAGGAGCGTGAACAGGTGAACCGGATAGATCCGCGCCAGTCTCATCCAGAGGAAACGGAAGTAGGCCTTGCGATCGACGCGGGCAAACTTTTCGACGTAGTTGAGTGAAAGGATGAATCCGCTGAGGACGAAAAACAGGTCAACGCCCAGAGCCGCCGCTTTGAGTGGCGCCGCGATGAACCGCACGGCCGGAAACAAGTCGGTCTCGTAGGTGACAAAATGCCCACACACCACCCAAATGGCCGCCAGGGCACGCAAGCCCGTGAGGGGCAGGATCATCTCGCGATCGGCTTTATTGGACTTGCTCTTACGAGACGTCACAGGCTGTACAGAGGGTTCGGATATCGCGCCATCGGCAGTGATCGGCGAGCGAATTGGGTCTTCCTGAGTAAGTTGCATGAGTGCTCCCTGATTCCCGAGGTGGCTCGATATTACGACATTTCGGCAACTTCGCTGCCCGAATCGAAGAAAATTCCCGAAAAATCGCGATTCGCCGTAAAGAGGCGGTGGAATCCAGAGTGCCAGGCCACACTCGGAATGGGTGAACTATCACATTAACTTAGATCAATGCCCCGCCCAGAGCGCAGCGGCGCCGACCACCTGCGGTTGATCCGGCGGTCCGGAAATCGTCCACAACGCCCCCGGTGACTCGGGAATTGTCGATGCAGGCGAAAGCTGCTCGCCACTCAACTGCGAAAGGGAACGATGAAGCGTTCCGAGCGCCCAGATCGATCCGCCGGGACCGGGACGGAGAATGACGGGCAATGGGTTGCCTGCGGCGAGCGTCGCCTCCGGGACTGCGATCGCGGCGCTCCCGGCGACATCGAATTGCTTTGTCCCATGCGTATCGAAGCACGCGATGTGGCCGGCAACATCCGCCGAGAACAGACGCCCTTTCCCATCAACCGCGATCGAGCCGGCGGGGAGTTTCAGCTCGGCGATGCGTTGGACGTCGGAAATTTTCACGACCATGATCCCTTCGCGAACCTGCGTGCCGTGATAGGCCGTCACATGGCGGTATGAGGCGAGGATGACGGGAACGCCGTCGGCCTCGGCCAGGGCCAGGTCCATCGGCGCGTCCAGCAAGGCGATCGCGCCAAGGAATTGTCCATCGAGGGAAAACTTTTTGAGAGCGCCTTTGCCGGCGATTACGCCTTCCTCGTAGGGGGATCCGTCCTGGTTCAGGCGAAAAACGCTGGTCTTTCCCCAGGCATTGGTCGTCACCCATATATTTCCCGTTCGATCGACCGCCAGGGCGCGGGCCGACGAACCCAATCGCGGATCGGTTTCGGACGGCTTGTCGGAGAATTCGCCAAACCGACGGACCGCGCCGGCAGCGTTCAGCACCGCAACCTGCACACGATTCTTGTCTGGCTCGACAAGCAAAGTGACGAGGCTCTTGCCGTCCGGCGTCGAAGCGACCGACCGGACCAGCGCCCGATCCGCGCCCAGCGCCGCGAGGATCTTGTCGGCATCATCTGGCCACGGATTCGCCGCGGCCGCCACCAGCGTTTTGATGCGCGCCGATTCACTGGATTTCCAGTCGCCCAGCACGGGAACCGCGCCCGGCTCGATTTTCACCGAGAGCGGCGAACGCGGCGTGGCCGCGTGCCCCAGATGCGCGTGTCATCCCAGGTGAGGGCCAGTTCGGCCCCCTGACGCCAGAGATCGTCCATTCGTTGCTGTTCCTGCTGCTTCTGCCCCATTTCATGCTTGAGCTGTTCGATCTGCTCGGCGAGTTTGGCGGTGGCGCGACGAGTCTGTTCTTCCGCCGTCACTACTTCGAATTTTCCGGCGGACAATTCCTTGCCGGCGGCGTCGTTCATCGACCAGGAATACGCGCCGTTTTTCGCGTCGGCGGGAAGCTTCCAGGAGGCATCGAGATCTGCAAATTGAAACGGCTGCAAGTCGCCGGTTGCGGACTTCTGCAGCACCATATTGCCGGCCGGATCTTTCACCTGGAAATCAACTTTCGCCTGCTCGGCGTTTTGAATCGTCGTCGCCCGGGCCCTGATTTCCATGATGGAGCCGGGCAGCATCGAATCCGGCACAACCGGACGCTCATAGGAGACCGTTGGCGTATTGAACTGGATGTCGCGCGGATCGAACGCCAGCATGAAATGACACGTCATCCATTCCTGTGGCTTCAGATCAATCGGCCGCGTGTGCGGCTCAAAGGTGAAATGCCATTCGGCGTCTCCGCCAAACCAGTATTGCATGAATTGAAACTGTTTCGGGTCGTAGGCGATGTAACAGCTTCCCGCAGAAGTCAATACCGCGCCCCACCCGCCGGCTTCGTATCGAGGTTTGTCGGCGGCGCGTTCGGGGGTGAAACGATTGAAGGGGCTTCCCGCCGGCGCAGTGCCGTGTCCGGCGCTTTGCCCCATCTCCCGGTCGCCGCGGCCGGAATCGAAAAACTCCACCTCGTTTGACGTCGGCAAAAACCAGAACGCCCGGCCGTCCTTCATCGGCGGAATGTTTCCGAAAACCGAGTGAACCATGTAACGAAAAGTCGGCGCTACACCGTCACCGACGTTGGTGATCTTCACGTCCACATGAAGTCGCGTAGTGTCTCTATCGATGGCCATCGTCCGCTCGATCTTCAATTCCAGCGGATTGGTTACGTCGGCGCCGGTGATCTGACGCACGAGGGCAACGGCGACTTTTCCCCCGCCAGTCACGGTGAGCGAGGCGACCTCGGCGCCCTTGGAATTGACCTTGTAGCTGAACGGCATCCCCTCCCAACGACCCTGATAATGGTACGGACAATCATCGAGCCATTCGAAAGGCGTGCCGGTGCGCGATTTGTCCTGGAATCTGATGACCCGACCTTCCAGTTCCGGCACCACCTCCACGATGATCTTCGGATTCTCCAACCGCACGATGGTGTGCTCCGCACCTTCGAAGGTGCGCCGAGTTTCGGTGAGAGTGCATTGTGCCGTCGCGAACGAAGGGAAAGCAATCGATGCGCAGGCGCAGCTCACTATTCGAAGGAACCATCGCGTTGAGTTTGCGCGTTTGAAATCAGGCGGATTCCCAGAAATCTCGGCGCGCTTCCGATTGTAGTTTTGGTCACACCTTAGCGAGCCGCGACCGTCAGGGAGCGAAGGAGGCGTGCAATTGCGATCGCCGGACTGTTCCTCAAACATCGCTCCCTTACGGTCGCGGCTCGCTAAGATTCGTCCGCTTCGGGCACTTTCAAAATGCCAGGCATTGAGAGGCTGATTTTTCACTTTGCCACCCCCGAAGTTGAAGTTGCCGCAATGACGGTCGGCGTCAGGATCGCCACGTGAGGAAGCCCGCCATGCGTTTGATATTCGGCGCGGATCACCGCAACCTCGCGCGTTGGCGGCGCGGCACCGGCCGGCAGCGTGATGACGGCGGCGGCTCCCGGTTGCAGATCGGGCACGGTGAATCCGCCCACGCCGCGGATGCGGATGGAAAGTCCGCGGACGGCATAGGGCATTTGATCCGCAATTTTCAGCCGCACGGTTCCGTCGAGTTGCTGCTCGGCCGAAGCGACCAGGTCCTGGTACAAATCGCGATTGCTCCGCTTGATCACGGCCCACGAGGTATCGGTGTCGATCGGCGGAACCGTGGGCGCCGGCTGGTCCAGCGCTCCGCCGCTATAATCGAAGAGTAGCGAGCCGGCGACTCCCTTATTCAGCCAATACTGCCAGAGATTGTCTTTCGCGAATCCGCCGTCGTTCCAGTTGACCTCCGTGCTCATGATCGGCTGTTCGGTGACGGCGGCGGTGACCGAGTCGATGGCTTCCTTGCTGAGCAGGTACTGGCAGCCGACGATATCAACCCCTTTCACGCGTCCGTCGTGGGCCTCGGCTTCCCACTCGCCGCTCCCCTTGGTGGCGAGTACCGGCCGGTGATATGGATCGAGCTTGTGAAAGGCTTCGAGGATCGCCACGCGTGCTTCTTCCGGCTCTCCGTGCAATTCGTTGGTCGCCTCCCAGATCACAATGCCGGGGCACTGCGAAAGAACGGACGTGAAGCCGGCGACCGCTTTGGTAATGTTCGACGTATCCTTCGGATTGTAAAAAGCGCACTTTTCGACCGAAGCCAGGAGCGCCCCGCCGCAACTGGTGAGCAGTCCTTCGGATTGGAGAATATTGATCTGCTCCGGATCGGTCGGCCCGCGAAGGGCGTTGCCTCCCATCAGTTTCAACTGCCAGCGCTTGGCGGCGGTATCGACCGCGCTTCCCTGCCCCTTGACGAGAAACCGTTCGTTATTGAGATAAAAATCACGCCGATCGCGGATCTCGAAGGTGACTGTGTGAAAGTCGATCCCGTCGGCGTCGAGCACTTTGCCCGACGCGTCTTCAAGAATGAATGTCGCATGGCAGGTATCGAAGCGTGGCGGCTCGTCGCGAATGACTTCGACCCCATTTTCGCCGGGCTTTAGCGTGATCGGCTGCGAATCGCTGGCATAAGCCGGACAATTGCCGGTGTAGGCAATTTTACCGTCATAGCGCCCATAAATTGAATGGAGTGTTCCGGTGAAAGTTTTGCCGGAATCGTTGCCGAGCCTCAGATTGAAATGGAACCTCCGCATCGCCCCCGGCTTTTCCGCATCGAACGAAACTGATTTCACGTACTGCGGCGGCGTAAGCTGCAGACTCAGGTCGCCATGAATGCCGTAAGCCGGCTTGGTCCGGAACAAGCCGCTGGTCCCGCGCAAACGAATCTGGACAGTGGTCTTACCCGCCTCGGGCAATGCTTTCGGCAGATCAAGCTTCACCGGCGGCTGGGGAAGCAGATCGAGAAACATCAGACGGGCTGTCGCGTTCTCGTCCCCCTTCAAGTCGCTGTGAAATTCAACCCAATGGGTGAGCACCGCCATCTCTTCCAGCGGCCGTGTTTCTCCCAGCGGAGCCCCGTCGATCGTTACCGCCGCACTGTCGTTAATTTCTGAAAGGCGGAGAAACCGGGGCTGAAGCCCTTCACCCTGCGATGTCCAGCTCACTTCGCGCCGGAGCGTCATCCAGCCTCGAAACCATTCGTCGTTGGTCACCGCGCCCGGAAACATCACCGATAGCGGATGCGGCGCGGCCCAATCCTTAGGCCGTTGCGAAACGCGAAATGGATACGGCTCAACGTTCTCGACCGACCATTCGCCGGCGAGGCTGATCCGACTCCGAACGTTGACACGAACTGTGTTGCTCCAGGCCTCGCTGACCAGGCGATCGGAATCGCCATCCTTGCGAAACAGTTCCGCCTTCACGCGCAGCGTGCCGGCAAGCATTCCGCCGGCGACGATCTTGAATGGAATTTCGTTTCCGGACTGAGCGGCCGCCACGGCGGGAAGAATTGTGGTTTCCTGCCTCGGAGCGGCATTCGGATCGCTCGGAATATCGATCTGCCGGAAGAGCGTGATCCGTGTCGATAGCCCGGTTGGAACCGCACCGCTCAGGACGACTGAGCCGGAAATAGAGTCACTCGCGGCAACATAGTCGGCGTCAAAATGAATTTTCTGAATCGATGGATCGCTCGTGACGGTTTGGCCGAAGGCGCTCGGCGCGATAAGCATCGAGAGCAAAAACTGAATCATCGACAGTCGGAAATAATTCCGAAACGATTTGGATTTTGCGCTCATCGTGTCGCACCGTCCGCTGGAGTGATAGCAAGGATCGATCTTGCTTACCAAGCGGACTTGCGAATGTTTGGGATTGGGGGATCGATTTTCTGGGCCGCGGCAGTTCCCCCCGGTGGGACAGACATTCCTGTCTGTTGCGTGACGGGGAGCGGAGGCGTACTCGCCTCCGAGCCGACACGCTCTCTCGCACCAGACGCGTCCGCTCGGCGGACGAGTACGTCCGCACTCGCGAACGCGTGGCAGACAGGAATGTCTGCCCTCCTGTTTGGAATTCTTACCCCCGCGCCGACTCCGGAATCGTCTCCATCACCCACGAAGGCGCAATCGGCTTCCCCTTGGTCCCCTTGGGCTTCTCCCCGCTCACGAGTTGCAATATCGCATCGCTGAAACGCTGGCAGATCGTCCGGACACCGCGCGGTGATGATCGTGCCATCCACCACGCACTCTTCATCCACCCATTTTCCCCCGGCGTTGACCACGTCGTGAACGATCGACATGTAGCTCGTGCAGCGCCGGCCGCGCAGCGCATCGGTCGAGCAGAGCATCCACGGGCCATGGCAAATCGCGGCCATGGGAATCTTCTTCGCCGCGGCGTCGCGGACGAGCTTCACCATCCCGCCATCGCGGCGCATGTGGTCGGGAGAGCTTCCGCCGGGGATGACGATCAGGGCGTAATCGGAAGCGCTGACGGCCGAGGCGGCCTTCTCCGATTTTTGCGGATAGCCGTGCTTGCCGACGTATGTTTCGCCAGCCTTGGGACCGATGATATCGACTGTGTGGCCGGCTTCTTTCAGGCGAAGTCGGGGGTATTGGAGTTCGAGGTCTTCGTAGATTTTTTCGACGAGGATTGCGATTTTAGCCATTTGGGTTCTCAGCCTTCTTCAAGTGCCTTCCTGCGAACAACATCCGACATGCCCATCAAAACTGCTTTCTTCACTCCCGCATATCCGAACGTATGGGTGTACCCCAAATCTTTGCGTGATGAAAGATGGGTATGCCATTGCTGGAGATCGTCGCCAAAATCCCGTCCGGTTAATTTGACCAACGCGCTGCGTCCAAGCTCGATGTTTGCCTTCCTCTCACCTGGGGATTCGGGAAGAATGGCAGAACGACCTTTTATGCCGTAACCGACCAGGCGAAGCATATCCATTTGAACAGGGGTAATCCTGCCGAACCCGCGAACGCTCATCGTCGCCTCGAAGAGAGACTGGCCGTTTCCAGCTTGATCCCGACGTATACCGCAGAGATGTCAATCTTTCAAAAACCATTCGATAGCGATCGATGTCGCATCCTTCAGTTCGCCGGTCGCTGAATCGTTGAGTTCGACGAGCGATTGAGGGAGCGGCTCCCATGGGCGCGAAGACATCCGAAATGCCTTGCGAGATGAATTCTTTCGTCGGAATTATCGAACGTTCCGCGAAGCAGTTCCAGCATCGGCGCCAACCATGGTCCGCGGTTCCAGTTCGGGAGTCGCAGGCTTTCGCTTCCCCAAGTCGCGGCGTCTAATTTTAACTTCTTCAATATTCCCCAGAACAACGACATTCGGCTGGAGAAAAAACGCAGCAAGTCGAATAAATCCTGAGCGTTTTGGCGTTCATTTGAATTCACGCTGCCCAGCAACGATGCGAGGGCATCGATGTCGAGCCCCCATTCGATCCATTTCGTCATGGCGACCTGGCCGAGAGATTGGTCGACCATTTGCCGCCGCTCTTCAGTCATGCCTCTGGGGCCGAGAAGTTCCTTTTCAGCCGGAAGCGCGCTTCGCCCCATTCAAACGTCGCGATCGCCTCCAGTTGTTCGGCGGGAACCTCGCTCCTGTGGTGAGCGACATAATGGATGCACAGCGAATTGGTCATCGACCCGTCCGGCAGGAAATAATCGACGCAACTGCTGAGCGCGCCGCAACAGCATTGATGAACCCCGCCGTAGGCGTATGAACTTTGCCTCGCCCGCCGGAATGCGGCACACATTCTTCGAGTGACTGAGTCGAGCACTGGCTCAGACATGGGTTCCTGCTGCGGAACGATGAACAGCAACCTTTTCGGATTTTCGACCATAACAAGTTTTACTCCATCAAGAATCGCTGGCATTGGCCCCGGTCGGCTACGTGGTACACTTACTTGGCCATGGCAAAGCCTAATTCAAAAGTGATCGTTAAGTCGAGCAATGGTGCCGGTCGACGCCATCTGAAGTCGCGCCGGGTCGCGGTGCGCGTCAAGCCCCGCACACTCGAAGATGCCGTGGTTGGTCTGGCAATCACCGGGAAGCTGGCAGAAGCCGCGCGATCGGCGATTCGGGCGCAATGCGCAGCGGGTTTAGCCGTAACCTACATGGATGGCAATGAAATTGTAACCGAATACCCCGACGGTCGCCGCGTAGTGCTGCGAACCCTGACGCCACCAGTTTATCAGATTCCGAAGGGCGTAAAGCGGATTCGTGGCGGATGATCCTTACTGCCGCCCCCAAGCTTCGCATGCTGGCCGGGCCCAATGGTTCCGGCAAGAGCACGCTTTTCCAGCATTTGCGGCGACAATATTCGTTTCCCTTTGGTTACTGTCTCAATCCAGACGAAATCGATCACGAATTGGCGCAAGCTTCGCGCCTTTATCTTGGGGCCTGGGGAGTGCGAATCGACAACGAGAAACTCAAACATTTTGTTGCACGACATCCACTTTCAAAACGACTCGAAGGCAGCTTGCCGAAAATAGACGGTAGCGCGCTTGTTGCACCGCGGGGCTATCAGGCGGGTTATTTCACGTCGATCTTCTGCGATCTATTGAGGCGTGACTGGATTTCGAATGGGGAGTCTTTCACATTCGAAACGGTCATGTCGCATCCGGACCGACCGCGTCAGCTTGCGCAAGCGCGATTAGGCGGCTACAGAACTTATTTATATTATGTCTGCACGAATGACGTCATCATCAACTCGGCGCGGGTCGCCAATCGTGCAGCGCAGGGCGGACACAACGTTCCAGCAACCGTTATCGAAGACAGATACCGCCGGTCATTGGCGCTGCTGCCGACGGCAATTCGGCATAGCACGCGGGCGTATATTTTTGATAACTCAGGCGAGGAACATCGCCTGATTGCCGAGTACCTCGACTCCGAGCTCGATAAGATAACGAGTGATCCACCGGCGTGGTTTGTCGATGCAATGCTGAACAATCGCCAGAACAGGCAGAGACGTTCTTGACCGCGTATCACGCCTGAGTGTTCATCGCTTTAGCCAAATCCGCCAGCAACTTTTTAGGTTCAACGACGGCAGTTCGGTGCTCCCCTCGTCATCGACCATCGCGACGAAGCCGTCATCCCCTTTGAGCGACCAGGACCCTTTCCGTTCGAGCTGCGCTATCGGATCGGCGTCGACGGGTCGCCGCGCGGTCCGACAGCTGTCACGCTGATGGCGTAATAGGTCGCCCCATTCTGGATTGTGGCGACGCCAAGATTACCCACGTCAACGGTCCACATGTCTTCGACGGTTAGAGTCGACGCCGGGTTTAAAAGTTGGGCCGTGACAAATCTCCCATTGATAAACGCACTGATACTGTCACGGCGGACGGCGCACGAGGGAGGTGTACCGCTTGCCCGGCGGCGCGAGCGTCGCATCGACGACAAGCGTACCGTTGGCCGATCCGTCCTTGCCGTCGATGAAGTCGAACGCAAACTTTTCCCGGTTCAGGCCCGCAATCCACTTGACGCACTGATGATTGACCGACAGGAGCTGAATCGCGCCATTTTCGCCGGCGATCAGGTCTACAAAAAAGTCGTACTCGAGCCCCGGCTTGTACGGCAGCCTCAGGCGGTCGTTGCTTCCGCCGGGATTGAGCAGCGTACCGCGATTGAACGACCAATCGCCGCTGACCTTGTCGCGCGTCGGATCGATCAGCGCCAGAACATTGACGTACCGCCTCGCCCCGCAGACCGGTGCGGCGTTCACCGTTTGTTCGACCCGCTTGATCGCTCCGATTCGCCGAATGCCTTTTAAGCCGGCATATGCGGAGATACCAGTCGGCGGCATGATCGAGGATGACGGCCCGCATCGCGGGCGAAAGCGATTGCGCGGAAGCGGCGTTCCCGATGTCCCACCAGGCGTCGGCCACCGCGCCGATTGCATCGGCGGCATCTTCGCCGGTCGCGCCGCTCGCGACGGCCGATTGTTCGAGCCGGGCCGCGGTAGCAAGCGTGACATCATTCCCTTTGCCCAGCCGCGGGAGTCCGGCGGCCCAATCCGAGCGGGCAAAGCACAGATGACTCCCCGCCACTCGGTTAGACTCCGGATCATCCGGACTGGCTTGCAGCGCCGCCAACGCGAGGGCCGCCTTTTTCGACTCATCCCGCGCCGCCTCAATGGCGGGTCCATAGGTGTGAGCCCTGGCGGCAAAAGACTTGTTGCGCCCCCGGGATAAGGCCGACTGCGACGCGGCGGCCGCCCGAGCGGCGAGGTCGAAAGATTCGTCGGCCAGCGCATCATCCGCAACCGCGAGTAGCGCCGGCCCGACTCCGCCAGAAAACGCCGGTCCTTTCGCCGACGGCGACGTGAGCACGTCATATTTCATCCGCGGACCATCAATGCTGAACGCAACATCCAGCCGTTCAATCGAATCCAGCGCAAGATTGAGATCGCCCGCGCCCAGGGCCTCGTCCCGCGCATCGGTCAGAAGCGCATAGCGCTCGGTATCGTCGCGTGTCTCTTTTGCCGCGGCGACCAACCGCTGTGCGAGCGCCAGCCGGCCATCGCGCGTCTGATCGGCAAACTGCTTCTCAAACAACTGGTGGATCATCTTCTGCACCGCCGCCAGGTCCGCAGGCTGCGGAGGCGTCGCACGGGACGGCGTCTCCTCCGCGACGGTGCGGAGGACCAGGGTCGAGCCGATCAACAGGACCACCGCTCCCGCCCACCACCGGCAAGGTTTTTCATTGCGGATCATCTGGTCTCCCGGTTCGGCATCAGACGTGCGCGAAGTTCAGGTCGCGGGGCAGAAGATGCAATTCCACCCTGGCTCAAACACGACGCGGGTCGCGGCGTGCTTTCTCCTTGTAGGAATCGATGGTGCGCAGGAAATCGTCGATCAATGGTTCTGGATTCGCGAGCCGGGTCGCTTCGACCGCTTGCTCACTAAACTCCAATTCAATAACGAGGACGGGAACCGGCCGACCAAACTTTCCTTCGATCACCCCTTTATCATGTAACGCACGGCCGGCCTGCCCGACGAGCCGCCAGAATGCGGCGTCCATCTGCTCCATCTTCGGAAAAACGGCGTCGAATTCCGCTTCCTTTTCCTCGTCGCTGTACCACCAATCATTGTCGCGGAGCCACGACTCCTTCAATTTCCGTCCCTTCAAATCGTGTTCACCGAACAACTGCCCGGCGGACACCTGAAGACCGAACGCAAAATTCCACCTGGCTTCGCGTTCCGAGGATGCGATAGGAAAACCGCGCGGCCGGCCCGGAGCCGGCGAGGAGGCCGTCACTTGAGCGATCGTGTTGAAATAAAGATCGACCGTTTTGAATCGCGGATCGGATTGATCGTCCGGGTACAACTGAAGCATGTACACGTCAGTCGGGAAATGGTACGCCGCGATCATGCGCGATAATTCGCTCGAAATGTAATCGAGCAGATTTTTCTCTGACTGAAATGACATCTCACCCTCGTCGTACCACGCTACGAGACATCAATACATCCTCATGGGGTTTGCGGTGACTCCGCTCCATTCGCGTCCTGATTCAACTCCGCCGCCAGATCGGCAAGGAGCCGTTTAGGTTCAACGACGATCCCCTTCAAACCCTGCGTCGGAAAAACGACGATTTTCAAGCCGTCTTTTTCCATGCCGCCCGCCCACTTTTTAATGAAGTCCGAGAGGCCGATCCGCGCGGGTAGCGTATTGGACAACTCACCTGTCGCGTGCTGCTCGGCGAATCTGGGGTGCGGCCAGAGCGGCAATCCGGTGCTTCCTTCGTCATCGACCATGGCGACGAAGCCGTCGTCCCCTTTGAGCGACCAGAATTCCTTTTGTTCGAGCGGCGCTTCAGAAAGTGCTCGTAGCGCTCGGCCGGGCCGAGGGCGGAGATGGCTTCGATCTCTTTGTCGTCAATTTCGTAGGGCACGATGAGGGTTTTCCTGTCTATTACAGCATACCAGCGACGCGGAGACCGGCACACTTTAGCGAGCCGCGACCGTAAGGGAGCGACGACGGATCGGACATTGCAATACCGCGCTTATTACTCCGTTCGCTCCCTCACGGTCGCGGCTCGCTACGCTCAATTTCCGAACGACGGTGCTTTACAGGACCGTGCGGGGCAAGCGAACGGCAAAGGTAAGTACAGCAAATACCGCTCCCTCACGGTCACGGCTCCGAACGGATCTCTTACGCGCGGTTTTCAATACCCGATGTTGACCGCATCACGGCCAGGTCGGTGATCGACGGCGACAAGCCTACCCCGGAAGCCGGACCCAGGTCGAGAAGTTCTTCCGCGAATGCGCGAAGAATTTCGCCGACTGCGGACGCCGATGCGATTGCGCCGCCGCAGCGATGCGGGGCGTCGCCGTCGAAGAGTTCGCAGAGCTGGCCCAGGCCGTCGCTACGAAGAAACTGGAGCGGGCCTTCGACGGCGCTCCGGGCTTCGAGGCGGGCAGCCTCGCCGCGACCCTTCACGCGGAGCAATGCGGTGACGTAGGCTCCCAAAAGCCAGGGGTAGGCGGAGCCGCCGTGGTAGGCGCGATCGCGGATATGGACATTGCCCGCCGATCGGCCGCGATACCCGGCATCCGTGGGAGAAAGGGTGCGAATCCCGAATGGCGTCAGAAGCTGCTTGCGGATCAGCTCCAGAACGGCCGCATGCCGGTCGATCCGAAGAACCGGAAACGGAAGCGACAGCGCAAGCAATTGATTCGGGCGGATCGACGGATCGTTGCCGTGATCGCTGACGACATCGTGGCAATAGCCGCCGGCTCCATTTCGTTCGTGCCAGAATCGGCGGTTAAAAGCATGCTGCGTGAGCCGCGCCGCCGCGGCGGCGGAGAGGGCCGGTTCGCCGATTCCGAGTTTCTCTCCCAACTCCGCGACAATGCACTGCGCATTGTGCCAGAGCGCGTTGAGTTCCACAGGCCGGCCGGCGCGCGGCGTGATCACCCAGTCGCCGATCTTCGCGTCCATCCACGTCGTCGGAATTCCCGGCGCATGGGAGAGGAGCAGCCCTTCGGAATCGGCGGAGATTCCCAGTTCGGTTCCGTGCCGATAGGCCTGGATGATTTGCAGCGCCACGTTCAGGAGGGGCCGCGTGCCCGCCTCGTCGTGCGTATAGCGGAAATAGTGATAGAGCGCGTTGATGAACCAGAGAGAGATGTCCGCCCCGTGATAGACGGGGGCAGAGCCGTCCTCCGGAAATTCCGAAGGGAGCAATCCGTCGCGCAATTCGGCGGCAAAGGTTTGCAGCAGCGCCCGGGCGTCGGCAAATTGCCCGGGAACGAGATAGAGGCCCGCGAATCCGATGCAGCGCCGCCCGCCCCGAGGGAGCCGGCCACGGGTAGCCGCTCGCGCAAGCCGGCGCGGGCTCGCGCCCGTCGCGGGGAACGCGAAGACGGAACTGGCCCGCCGCCCGAAGCAATGCCGACATCGATTGTTCATCCGATGCGTTTTTCGCAAAGTGCGCAACAAGGCGGGGATCCTGCGCCTGGGGATTGAAGTCGGATCGCTGCGTTGGCCGGTGACGGCGCAAGCTGCTCGGCGCGGGCAATCGCCAGCTCCAGGTCAATCGGATCGGCGGAGCAGACGAAATGGACCGCCCGGCCCGGCGAGAGCGAAAGCCGGATCACGCCAGGGCACCAGAGGTCTTCCAGACCGCTGTAGCCGCGTTCCTCCTCACGCCGGTAGATGGTGTTGAGATACCACAGCGGTGCGCCGTCGAAGATTCCGGCATGGGAGAAGAAAACCTCCGGCGTGCGTGAAGTCGGCGTAATGCGATAGAGTTTCCCCCGCCGCTCGACCGTCATCGCGGCGTTCCACTGAAAAGTCAGCTCATGGATGGGCCGCAGCGCGAATAGTGGCCGGAGTTCCAGCTCGGCATCGCCGTCGCCGCCGAGCAGCGTGTAGGTCAGGACAACGGTATTCTCGCCGGGAAGAAAGCGCAATTGCTTCTCCAGCGTTCGCCCGCCCCCTTGCCACGCCCAGCGCGGATAGGGCAAATGGCTGAACGCCCGGAGGAGATGATAACCCAGCGGATGAATAACGCCGGGGTATTCATTCGAGCTGAGCTCGTAGTGCCCGGCGGGCAACACGAGCGTCTCCTCGACGCGCGAAAGCAGGACCATTCGCCGCACCGGCGCGGACATCGCCGCGACCAGCAGGCCGTGATATTTGCGGGTATTGGTTCCGCAAAGGGTGGAGCAGGCGTATCCGCCGAGCCCGTTGGTGGCGAGCCACTCGTGCCCGGTCAACGCGCCAAAATCCATTTCCCCGATCGACAACGAATTGTTCACGCTTCCTCCGTGATGCGCCTCAGCCACATTTGAATACTGCGCGCATCCGCCAATGATGCCCTGCCCTCGCCGGAATCTTACTCGTGCTGCCCCTCTTTTTCTTTTTCTTTTTTTCCCCGCCTTTTCCTACTCCTACTCCTGCTCCCGCTCCCGCTCCTGCTCTTACTCGTACTCCTACTCGGTTTTGATTCGATGAAGACCGAGTAGGAGTAGGAGTAGGAAAATTCGGAAGGCGTCTTCAGTATTGAGGCCCGCCCGGATTGATATCCTTGTTCCACAGCAGAATTCCGCCCGCCATGCTGCGAACGTCTTTGAAGCCGGACTGGCGCAGCGCCTGGGTAAAGGTCATCGATCGCCCGCCGCTCTTGCAATGGACGACAATCTTGTCGTCCTTATGCGGGCGGAGTTCCTCAAAGCGCTGCTGGATCTGCTGAAGGGGCAGTAATTTCGCCCCGTCGATACGGGTGATCTGATATTCGTTGGGAAGCCGGCAGTCGATGAAGACGAACTTGTCGCCGCGATCGAGCATCGACTTCACTTCGCGTGGCGTGACTTCCCAATCCGGCTTGAAGAAATACCCCGGTGGCAGACCTTTGGCATCCAGGCTCGGATCGGGCGCAGGTCGGCGCGGGGTGGCCATTGCCTGAGGATTTAGCGTTCTTCACCTCGGCCTTGGTTTCCTCGGCCGATTTGGGATCGAGGATCGGCGAGCCGCAAAACTGCTCGTAGTCAATCGGCTTGGTGATTGTCGGATTCGTGCCGCAGACCGGGCAAGCAGGATCGTGGCGGATCTTGAACGTCTTGAATTCCATGTCGAGCGAGCTGTAAGTGACCAGCCGGCCGATCGCCGGCCGACCCACGCCGAGAATCAGCTTGACGGTTTCGTTGGCCTGAAGCGAACCTACCGTTCCGCAGATGACGCCGAGAACTCCACCTTCCGCGCAGCTCGGCACCGAGCCGGGATCAGGCGGCTCGGGATACATGCAGCGATAGCATGGCCCCTTCTGGCCGGTATCGGGATTGGTCAGATGCGGCGCAAAAACCGTCACCATTCCCTCGAAGCGGAAGATGGAGCCGTAAACATTGGGCTTTTTGAGAATCACACACGCGTCGTTGACACAGTAGCGCGTGGGAAAATTGTCGGTGCCGTCGATGATGACGTCATAGTCGCGGATCAGGTCCAGAACATTGGAGCTGTCCACGATCGTCTTGTGTTCGATGAGCTTCAGATCCGGATTGAGATCCTTGAGACGCCTGGCGGCTGCTTCGACCTTCGGCTCGCCAACATCCTTGACGCCAAACAGAATCTGCCGCTGGAGATTGCTGGGGCTGACCACATCGACATCGGCCAGGCCGATGGTCCCGACACCCGCCGCGGCGAGGTAAAGACTGATCGGGCACCCCAGTCCGCCGGCGCCGATGCACAGGACTTTGGCGTTGAGAAGTTTCAGTTGACCTTCCACGCCGACTTCGGGAAGGATCAGGTGCCGTTTGTATCGGTTGATCTGTTCGGTATTGAGCTGAGTCACTTGTGCCATGGACAGTTCCCTTTCAATTTCAGTGTGCATCATAGGAGAATTGCCGGGAAATTTCCCGTAGGGTGGGCTCGGCCCACCACGAGAACCAAGACGGTGGGCCAAGCCCACCCTACGATTCCCCATGCCACGCTGGCGACTCGGAACAATGGGTTTCGGCTACAAAGAATGGTCCGGCGTTTTTTATCCCGAAACGCTGAAACCCGGCGACTATCTCTCGTTTTATTCAAAGTATTTTGACACCGTCGAACTGGATACGAGTTTCCATGCGATCCCCGCTCCGGGGATCATCAACCGCTGGCGGGAATCCGTGCCCGATGACTTTCGCTTTTGCCCTAAAGCGCCACGGCAGGTCACCCATGATGAGCATCCGGAACAGCAGGCCGGCGCGCTTCGGGAGTTCATCGATGCGATACGCGGGTTGGAAGAGAAACTGGCGGTCGTGCTGATGCAGTTTCCGCCAAGCTTCACCGCGGCGCACTCGGATCGGTTGGCGAAGTTATTCGACCTGCTCCCGGCGGGTCTGCGCCTCGCCGTCGAATTTCGTGATTCGTCCTGGCAGAACGACCAGACCGAAAAGCTGCTTCGCGAGCGCGGCATCGCCTGGGTAGCCGCCGATTACATGGAGCGGGCAGCTCCGCCGAAGGTGACCGGGGATTTTCTGTACGTGAGATGGGTCGGCGTTCACCAGCGTTTTCCATACATGAACGCCGAGATGATCGACGTTCAGGATCGGCTTGGGCACTGGGCAAAAGCGCTGGCCGCCGCCGCGGGAGATGCGCGCGATATCTGGGGGTTCTTCAACAACGATTACGCCGGGTTTTCCATCGGGTCGTGCAATCGGATGAAGCGAATCGTCGGCATGGAGGCGCGTACTTCACCCGCGCAAGATCAGAGAGAGTTATTTGGCTGAAATGGGGGGATATGCGAGGTGGACGCGAAGAAAGTCTATCTCGTATTTTTTCCACGTTCCTATCGTGATCCTCGATCAGATATTGAGGAATAATGCCGACGATCAAAACCAGTTTGCTTGAGATCAGCTACAGCGATCACGCCGATCGGGACGCGCCGGTGGTCCTTCTCCTTCATGGCTGGCCGGATGACGCCTCCACGTGGGACGGCATTTTTCCGGGATCGAAATCGGGGTGATCTCCGGCGGCCAGAAATTTTCCCGGACGTGTTGTCGAATTCCCGCCTGGCTGTTCGACTGTGTGGTGAAGCCACGGGCAGGCGCATCACCAAGTGAAAAGGGACACGCGACATGAGAAAGATCAGGATCTTCGAGCACATCTCGCTGGACGGCGTGATATCGCCCGCCAAACGCAACGAAGGCGACGACGACTTCGCGAACGGCGGATGGACGGCGCCGTATCGAAGTCCGGCCGGGGCGGCGGCCCTCGCCGAGGCACAGGGCGATGGCTTCGATCTTCTGCTGGGCCGCCGCACTTACGATCTCTGGACCGGCTACTGGCCGAAGATCACGACTGGTCCGTTTGCGAAAGGTCTGAACGCCGCGACGAAATACGTCGCGACCCACAAGCCCGACAGCCTCGAATGGGGCCCGGTCGGCGACCTCGGCGCGGATATGATAGAGGGCGTCCGCCGCGTCAAGTCAAAGGACGGCCCAGACCTGATCGTCTGGGGCAGTTCGACGCTTACGTCCGTGCTGCTCGAGCAGGGATTGGTCGATGAGGTTGTGCTGATCTTCTACCCGATCCTGCTGGGCCGGGGCAAACGCTTCTTTTCGGACAACGCTGACCCTCGCGAACTCGCCCTCGTCAGTACGCAGGCGACGCCCACGGGCGTGCTCCTCAACACGTATCGACACGTTGGATCGCTTCGAGACCGGATTAAGCCGCCTGTCTGAACGAACACGGTCTCCAACCGCATTCCGTAGAATCTTTAAGCTCGGCTGTCATGCCGCGGCGCTTCAGTTCTGTTACATTCGTCGGGCATATGGGACGCCAATGGCTACACGCAAAACGATTGGTCGCCGGGCTTAAGAAAGCCAAGACCAACACCAAGCTGGTGCGCGAAATCACCCTCGCCGCCAGGACCGGCGACTCAGATCCGGCGATGAACCCGCGGCTTTTTGCCGCCGTCGAAAAAGGGAAAAAAGAGAGCGTTCCCAAGGACGCGATCCAGCGCGCCATCAACAAGGGCGCCGGCGTCGGCGACGATAAGCTGGTGATGGAGTATGTCGTCTATGAGGGCCGTGCACCGCACAATGTGCCTGTCATCGTCGAAGTAACGCAGGATATTTCCCCGATTTAGAGTCCGGCGACTTCCAAATGATTGCAACAATATCCAGCGACCCCACTTCCGGAAAGGAACAGCTTGAAGAGGCGTTTGCTGCTGAACTGGACGCTCTTCAATGCAGACTAAAGAGCTCGATATCATCGAAGGACATTTCCTATATCAAAATTGCTGAAATTGCCGGTCGCGGTTGCACGCTCGCAGGCTTTGCAACCGCATGGTGGATATTCAATCCGCTCTCTATTTTCTTGATCGCAGTAGGTCAGGTGGGGAGGTGGGCCATTGCCCACCACGTGCTGCATCGCGCTTTCGATGGAGTCCCGGGAGTGCCCAGAAGGTTTCGCAGCAGCTACTTTGGAAAGGGCCGGCGGCGGCTTCTCGACTGGAACGAGTGGATGTTGCCAGCGGGATTCCAGTATGAGCACAATGTACACCACGTGTATACCGGCGGCGGCGAAGACCCTGACGTCGTAGAAGCGAATCTGGAGTTCATCAGACAATCGCCGCGCCCTCGCTGGTGCAAATATTTGATGTTGATTACAATCGCGGTTACCTGGCGGCTGTCCTATTATGCACCGGGCACTTTCAAGCAGCTTCGCAGAAAAGAGCAGGGGCTAAGCTCAACACGTTTTGAATTTAAGGATCTATTCTTTTTCAAGGATTTGTTCATTCCACTTTCGAAGGAGAGTTGCCTCTTTTGGATGAGATGTATTCTTCCGTATGCTCTTACACGATTTGTGGTTGCACCGGCGATCTTTCTTCCGCTCGGGCTGCGCGCCGGGTTGAACGTGTTCGCAACGGTGGTCGCTGCTGAACTACTCACAAATGCATATACCTTTATATTAATTGCCTCAAGTCATACGGGCGATGACATCTATCGTTTCAATATTCACAGCAAGGGACGCCCGGAATTTTACCTTCGTCAATTTCTCGGAACAGTGAATTACCAACGTGGACCCGCTACAAGAGACTTTCTTCAGATGTGGATCAACTATCAGATCGAACATCATGTATTTCCCAATTTGCCGCCGAGTAAATACGCGGAGTGTTCTCGCGAGGTAGAGGCGCTCTGTAATAAGTACGGTATTCCCTATCGGTCCGAACGCCTGCGTCGACGAGCCCGGCGGATGTTGGATATCGTCATGGGCGACGCGACGATGCCAAGAATGTGTCCGTTCCGCCAACCGCATCTTCAATCTTTTAATTTGACTCGTCACCATGCGGCCGATCTGGAGGTCTTGCATGGAGTCAGCGTCAACAATTTCTCTTTCCGATACCTGGCGTGAACGGATCGCCGCTCAACGGGTCAGCGGGCAATCGATCCGGGGGTGGTGCCGGGACAATGGGTGCCGGGAACATTCTTTCTACTTTTGGCGGGTGCGGTTGGACCTTTCGCCCGGATTGAAGCGAAGGCGGCGTTCGTCTTTGAAGCCGATCGCGTTCACCGAGCTGACCGCGCTGGGCCCGGCGGCTGAGCCGATCCGTTTGCGGCTGGCCCGCGGCAGGGAACTGCTCCTGCCGGCGTCGATGCCGGTGGAGCAGGTCGCGGGGTTGGTGGGACTGATCGAGGCGCTGCCTCGCCCCTGCGAGTCGGGGAGGCCGACATGATCGGCTCGACCTCGTTCGCCACAGGTCGTACCGATGTTCGCATTTGGCTGGCCACCGACCCATTGGACATGCGCCGCGGGTTTGACCGATTGGCTGAACACGTTCGGGCCATCTTGGCCCACGACCCGATGAGCGGGCATCTGTTTGTCTTCCGCAACCGATCCGCCGAGCGCGTGAAGATCCTCTGGTGGGACCGGGACGGCTATGCGATCTTCTACAAGCGCCTGGAACGGGGCACGTTTCAGTTCCCCGCTGCCGGGGAGAAGTCGCTGGCCATCGACAGCCGGCAGTTGATGAAGCTGCTGAGCGGATGTGGGATCGACACGGCCCGCGACTGACGCGGGACCGAGGCGACGTCTCGGAAAAAAAAGTGAAAAATATTTTATTTTTCCGAGTTATCCACTAGCGCTCCACATCCCGGTCATGGTAAACCGCGCGCCTCATGAACGATGCGGCGACACTCGAGCTTCCCGATGATCCGACTGCCCTTAAGCAACTCATCGCGAGCAACAGAATGCCCTTGAGCAGCGTGACTCGGCGCTGGCGTTGTGCGACCTTCACATCGAGCAGATCAAGCAGCAATCCGCCGCGGCCCTGGCGTTGCGTGAATCGCAACTGGAGCAGATCAAGCGTGAAGCTGCCCAGACTATCGAGGCGATGGAGCTGCGGCACCAGGCGGAGATGGACGCGGTGCTCCGCCGCTTCTATGGGCCTAAATCCGAGAAGTTTGATCCCAGGCAACTGCTGATCTTCGGCATCGCCGTGGCGGACCAGATCCCGGTGGATGAGAAGGCGGTGGAGGCCGAATCGGGCCAGAAGCTCTTGACTCGCCGCGTGCGGGACAAGCATGGCCGGGGCAAGCTCCCCGGGACGCTGCCGCGCACCGAGATCATTCATGACCTGAGCGACGAGGAAAAGCCCTGCCCCTGCTGTGGCAAAGTTCGCAAGTGCATCGGCCGCCAGGTCAGCGAACAACTGGAATACATCCCCGCTTCGCTGCGGGTCATCGAGCACGTGCAGCTCAAGTACGCCTGCGAAGAGTGCGACCAGAATGGCGAGGGCGCCCAGATCGAGATGGCTCCCAAGCCTCCCCAGCCGATCGAAAAGGGACTGCCTGGCCCGGGGCTGCTGGCCCATGTGATCGTCAGCAAGCTGGGGGATCATCTGCCGCTCTACCGCCTGGAGAAGATCTTCGCCCGTCAGGAGGTGGAGATTGCCCGCAGCACGATGTGCGCGTGGATGCTGGCGATGGGCCAGCTGGTGCGGCCGCTGACGGACCTGATCGCCAATCGGGTCAGGCAAAGCCAGGTGATCCACACCGATGAAACGCGGGTACCGGTCATGGACGAGGGGCAGTGCCGCTCGGGGCGCATCTGGTGTTACATCGGCGACTGGGCGAATCCCTATATTACCTACGAATATACGCCGGACCGGACCCGCGCCGGTCCGCAGCGATTCCTCGCCGACTACAAGGGATATCTCCAGGCCGACGCTTTCAGCGGATACGACGGCATCTACCACAAGGGACTTGTCTCCGAGGTGGCCTGCTGGGCGCACGCCCGGCGCAAGTTCTTCGATGCCAAAGAGACCGATGGCCGGCGAGCCACCGAAATGCTGGCGAGGGTACGCGACCTCTATGCGGTGGAGGATGCGGCCAAACAGAGCGTTGCCGAGTTGTTGGCCCATGTACCCGACGCGACCGTGACGCAGCGCCATGAGCTGATCCGCGCGGTGCGGCAGGAACAAAGCAAGCCGATTCTGGCGAAGATCAAAACCTGGCTCGACGCCGAGAAACAACTGGTCCTCCCGCGCAGCCCGATGGCGGCGGCAATGACCTACATGCTCAACCAATGGGATGCACTGAATCGTTATGTCGAGCAGGGATATCTGAACATCGACAACAACGCCGCCGAACGGGCCCTGAAGCGAGTGGCAATCGGGCGAAAGAACTGGCTCTTCGCCGGCCACGACCAAGCCGGCGAATCACACGCCCGGCTCTGGACGCTGATCGCCAGCGCCGAGCGGCATGGAATCGATCCGCAACGTTACCTCACCAGCGTGCTGGCGAAGATCGGCCAGACGAAGCTGAGCGAGTTGAACCAGTTCCTGCCCGATGTGTGGAAAGCCGACGACCAAGCCGAATCGGCTGACGGCGCACCCATCACAGCTTCACAAACTCGCGCATCGAAATAAAGATGCGGTTGGCGGAACGGACACCCAAGAATGGATGGGAAATCGGAGGCTGATTGCGATCGTAGCGGTCCGTCGCAGCTTCTGTCGGCGAGCGTTCAATAAATAACGTTGGCGGAGCTCTGCGAACCTGCCAGCGCGCTCGGCTGGCCGGTAGAAGTTCGATCGTTCTGCCGGCCATGCGGGGGCGCGACGCAAAGGCAAACCTGTTGGTGGTGACGAAGAGCGCTGGGCAGGGGATCATTGTCGCGCTGGCCGAGCAACTGGCCTAAGCGGTACAACGCAGCGACTTCTGCCGCCGCTCAACTCCGCATTCGCCCAATCCCACCCCGTGATCCTTGAATCCCTCCGCCCCCCCCCAGATACACCGCTCAAGACCGCTCTCGATGCGCCTGACAGCCGACCTTCCCCAGGCGGACACGAACGATGCCGTCTTCCAGCGGGATCGATGGATCGTCAAACAGATGCAGCTGCCGCGCATTGCGCTCGCGAGTGTGGAAGATCGCGGTCTGCTGCCAGCGATGTTGCTGGTCTTCACTGAGCTCACCCAGCTGCGCCACGATCCGCTGCCGCGGCCCACGCTCGGTGCGCACCGATTCGACCAGCGCGAAATAGCTGTGGCTCTTCCCGTCCTTGGTGCGTCGATAGCGCCGCAGAAACATCCGATGTCTCCGCCGACCAATCTATGAAAGGCGGCGCGCGACATTCAAGAGGGTAGGTTTCCACTACAACGGGTTTTGAGATCGGTACTACACTTGGCGCTATCGAAAACGCCGATCGATCGCCGTTTTCAGCCCGAAAATCGCGCGGATTTTGCTCAAACCGCGCAACCCGGGTTAGATCGTAGTTCTTTGAATCGATCGGTCCGACGCGAACGGCCGCCAAGTCTCCTTGGCCGAAACCAAGACCAATTGCCATCCAGACGATCGCGCGAGCGCGGTCAAGAATCAGTAGTACGGGCGAAAGAGGAAATGTTGTACTTGGGAGAATCGGTCTGAGGCGAGGAGACGTGCTAAAGCACACAAACCCCTGCATAACAGGGGTTTGTATAAATCGGGGTGACAGGATTTGAACCTGCGACCTCTTGGTCCCGAATTAAGCGGCATACGACAAGATCGTTCTTCAATTGCGACGCAAACCCAGTGTAGCGAAGGCGTTGCACGAATCAACGAGCATTGTCTCCTAGGTCGAGATTTCGTCCTTTGTCGTACTGAATCGACCGGAAATGTCATACGAACAGTAACGGTCGGGTCAATTCGACAGCTCTCCCGAGTGTGTGACATAGTGAGGTTCGCTAAGCGACGTCCGTTTTAATCGAGCTGCGCAGTCATTTCGGCTTGGCCGATTTTACCCTGTCATTGCATGTTATCACCTCTACGGAAGCCAGAGATCCCGCGTCCAAACACGCGAGAAGACAAACATGGTTCATACGCTTTCTCGACACGCCCGTCCTCACGAGCACATTCGGAGTCTCGATCGCCAAGGCATAACGAGTTCATGAAAAGCTCGGGACCTATAATGTTGCTGCCAAGGTTACCGCCCGTACCCGCGTCAATCCAAAAAGTCAACATTCTACAGGTGCTTGCGACAAGAGTTGTGCGCGGATGACGATATACATTTCGGCGATTGGCCTCCGGGAGTACAAATAGGACATGGATATTGATTCAAACACTCCTCAACGGCACGCTTGGGATTTCCCCCCTATTTTCCGTGAAATTCGAGATATCGCCGACCGGTACGCGAAGAAATGCTTGTCCGCCGGTGCCGCTTGAGTTAGCGTTTGCCGGAAGGAAAACCGCATTTTCACAATATTTGAAAGGACATTATGGATAAGCTTTCTACGCCTCGGCCCAGACGCCATTCAAGTGAATTCGGGGATGCTAAACTCGCCAAACTGATTGAGACTGACGTGCTCGACCCGAGAGAATTCGAACAGCTTCCGGATCTTTCGTCAGGACTCGCACGATGCATCGTTTCATTCGCCGAGGTTGAGATACCGTGTTCAGAGCAATCGCTGAAACAGATCCAAGCAGGCATCCGTGGGATGCTTGAATCGCATAAGAAATTCTCAGCGTCCGACGCATGGGAATTTATCTGCCTCGCATCATTCAGTCCGCGAATTGTTTTTCAAGTTCCATCCAAACTTGAGAACTTAGATGGATTTTATGATGTTGAGGAACTGAAACTCGCAGAGGATCAAGAAAATGCGCTTCAAGAATTTGCTCGCATGGTGAGGACCTGATATCTTCTCTTGGATGCAGACCGCCGTCTGTCTCCGCCACCGTGGGATCTTCGATTCAGGTTTCCAGAGCGGACTCACAGTCTGGCGGGATTTTGTTGGGGGAACTTGGCGTATACCGCTTCCATCCAGTGCATTATTTCATCGCTTGATTGGGGCAGGATCCAGGACTTTCGCAGACTCCGCCGCATACGAGTATTGGTTGATAGAACAATTTTTGCGGCAGGATGGCCGAAATTTTTCGCTTACGGTTCAGCGACTCTGCCAATTTTGTGCGAAGCATAATTCGCTCGCTCCGTTTGGCATTAGCGAGATTGTACCCTCAACAGTTCTGATCAGCGGAAGGCCGGGACATCCCTGGCCCGGACCATCGTGGCTAAGATTCACTAAAGACATAGTGGAAATTCTCGTTCGCACTCCAAATGTGATGAGTGGCCTCGATGCGAGGAGAAATCAGCTTGCCGTGTTCCATGAACTCGGCCATCTTTTTGATCCCACGGTGCAGGTTGATCTTTCAAAGCGCAAATCTGGGTTGGCACCGCCGCTTGTCGGCGAACGAGAAGTGTTCGCTCACGCGTTTGGAGCCGCTATAGAGTCGCAACTGTTCGTGGCTTATGCCTATAACGATAGCGAGGTATGGTCGATACAGAAATGGCCGCACGACAACGCACTTTTTGAAAAATGTCCTCCCCCTGCGGGAATGCGAATGCCGGCTCCTGCGAAAATCCTAGGCTACGCCTCGCAACCGTAGCACTCCGTGGTTTTAGTTCTCAACCCCCGCTTTTTCACTGGATCCGTGCGCTGACAGCCCGCGCGGTTCCGATATTCCGACCACGCCCGTTTCCCGTTTTCTCGTCTAACTAACAACTAACGAACATTCGACAGACTGCTCAGGACATTCGTCATGTCCTAGAAGGTTCTTGCGCCGGGCTTGTCCCGAACCTTTTCCGCCGGGAGCGGTCTTGGGCGTCCTTCAACGAAACATACGTAATGCGGCGCCAGGCGACGCGGTGATCTTGAGCCCACCCGCGGTAATCGAGCTCGCTGCAATCGCAGAATACGCTAACAGGTTCCATCACAACACGAATCCGGCATGGGAAACTGAAGTTGTCAACGATATCGAACTAAATGGTGGGGTGGGTCGAACTTTGGCCTTTGTCTCAAAATGACGTTTGCTCATTCTAACTTCCGATAAGCTCCCACTTATCGGTACTCAGAAAATGGCCTACCCTTCGAATGCGATGGAATCTCTCCGTACGTCTTTGCAGTCTTTTTCTTCATCGAAAAAACGATGTTCCCCCTTCGACGCGAGAAGCACAAAGAAGCGCTCGTGCCGCAGGTAATGGACGTTTGCGAGGCCAGCACGCTTGCGGCTGCGCTCGCGTCCACTTCGATATTCCAATCCCGTAATGCTCGATGAGCTTTCGATCCGTCGCCGCCGGATCCTTTCCAGGCGGAATTATCCCGGTCACGTAGTACCAGTACCCGTGCGCGATGTACGAAACAGCGAGCTGCTGAACGAACCCTGCCGGTGTCGACGCAATGCACCGATAAGGCGTTTTCAATTTCATCTTCATTATCCCCCAAGAAGCAAAAGTTGGGATTGTTTGTGTGTGGGCACAATCCCTAAAGCCGCCAAAATCCTTCGAACGCGAACAGGATGATGCGTTCTCTGACGCATGGACCCGCTCGTGTTGTGAACCACTCACCTTTCACCGGCTCTCGCGTGCAGAACCAATATCCTTTCTTGAAAAAACCTCGTTCGATCGCTTATTACCGGCCGCGGTCATCGCATCGTGCAGTTCGAACCTCGGTAAAATCCTCCGTAAGAACCACAGCAGGATCTTTAGCCAGCGTCGAACGCTTTCGCATCGCCGCTAGCCTAGATTCCTTATTCGCCCCGTCGCAAAGTATGGCCGGCCAGCGCGATCGATAATTGCTTTCACAGCAAGGAGACGTTTCGAGACGAGCTGCTCGGAAAATTCAGCGTCAACGAGTTCGCTGTTGTACGCCTCGACATCCTGCATCTGGAGATCGATGACCGAAAGTTTTCCGGCAGCGCCGGGGCCGTGCCGTTTGTTGATGAAGTTTAGGAAATCAGCCACATCGTATTTGTGTTCCGAGAGGACGTTTGGACTGATGGTTCCCGCACGACGGGCCTCGTCTGGCTTTCGCGTCCGCTTTTCCTCAAAAAATAGATAGTTGGATGCGACATGAAGAAGGCTTCCGGGTTGAATTTCGATTGGCTTCCCCGAACCTTGTTTTCCGCTGGTGGAATTCTTTTTTGCATCGCGGCCCCGGTGAGGCGCTCCCTTTAAATGTTCTGAGAGCCACGCGTTGTAAAGTGTGAACGCTTCGTCTCGTTCGACGAGCCCGAATCGGCGGCGCCTCGGAATTCCAGACGCCGGATCGCGGTAGTTCACGTGCCAGCCAATCTGCTGCTTTTTCGTGAAGGCAAGCTTCGGAATACGGCGCTTCGAATGACGGCCCATTTGTGCCTCGCGATCGGTGAAACTCTACGCACCGGACGAGGAGAATTGTAGTACGGGAAATGTTGGAATTGTCGTACGTGAGGAGAAGAAGAAGTGAACACGGGCAGGCCAGAAACACACAAACCCCTGACAATCAGGGGTTTGTATCTAATCGGGGTGACAGGATTTGAACCTGCGACCTCTTGGTCCCGAACCAAGCGCTCTACCAAGCTGAGCTACACCCCGGACAATTTTCAATCCATCGTTCTTGCGACCTGTCGCCGCGGCGACCGCTCTACCAAGCTGAGCTACACCCCGGCGGTTCCGCCATCGCCAGCGGCCGGATGAGCAGTGTATCGGGGGGGCGGATGGATTCAAGGACGGCAGGGGCTTCCCACCGTCCTATACTCGCCAAACGACAGCTTCAGCCCTGATCCGGCTGAAAGGGCTTCTGACCAAACCGGACGGGCAAAATGCTTACTTTCCCGACCAGAAAGGAAATCCTCATGCGCTACAAAACACTCGGCAACACCGGACTCCAGGTGTCCACCCTCTGCTTCGGCACCATGACATTCGGAGACGGCAGGGGGATGTTCAAGGCCATCGGCGCCGTTGGCCAGGAAGGGGCCGATGAGCTGGTGAAAGCTTGTATCGAAGGGGGCATCAACTTCTTCGACACGGCGGATGTTTACACCGAGGGCGAAAGCGAGAAGACACTCGGGCAATCACTCAAAAACCTCAACATCGTGAGGAAGGATGTCGTCATCGCGACGAAGGTCTATGGGCGCATGGGGCCGGGGCGAAACGATGTCGGTGCTTCCCGTGGGCACATCATGGACGGCGTCGAAGCGAGCCTCCGCCGATTGCAAACAGACCATATCGATCTTTATCAGATTCACGGAAACGATTCTGTTACGCCCATCGAGGAGACGCTTCGCGCGCTGGATACGCTTGTTCAGCAAGGGAAGGTGCGCTACATCGGCTGCTCAAACTGGCACGCGTGGAAGATCTCTAAGTCACTGGGAATTTCCGAGGCAAAGAATCTCGCCCGATTCGATACGTTGCAGGCCTATTACTCGATCGCCGGGCGCGACCTCGAACGCGAACTGGTTCCAATGATGGAATCCGAAAAGGTCGGTTTGCTGGTTTGGAGCCCGCTCGCCGGCGGCCTGCTCTCCGGCAAATTCAGCCGCGCTCAACAGAAGCCGGCGGATTCCCGTCGATCCGGGTTTGATTTTCCGATCGTGGACAAAGAACGCACATGGAAGATTCTCGACGTGATGGCTCCCATCGCGAAAGCGCATGAATGCAGTCCGGCACGCGTCTCGCTCGGGTGGCTGCTGGCCAAGCCTGTCGTCACTTCGGTGATCATTGGTGCTAAACGCCTCGATCAGCTTGCGGACAATCTCGCCGCCGCCGAACTCACACTTACGCAGGGCGAGCTTAAGAAGTTAGATGATGTCAGTGTTCTGCCGCCTGAATATCCGGGGTGGATGTTGCCATTCCAGGGAGCCGACCGGCTGGAGGTCGTTGATCGCCTGTCGCTGATCAGAGGATCCAAAGTGGATTGAGGCCATGGCCAGACTGAACCGGAACACAAATCGCCCCGAACACCGACGCCCTGGCCCCCCGGACCAGAGGCCCCGTCCACAATCTCAGCCTCCCGTTTCAATGGGCCGGTACGCTGCGCCCGGCGATGAACCTCTCGCAATCGAATCGATGCTCACGTTAAACGAGCCGTTCAGGATTGAGCGTGCGTTGGCCAAGCGGCTGGAGCGCCGCGAGGTCAATCCGAAAGAAGCTTTCACGATCCGGGACGCGTCGGGCGGCTACTTCAGGGCCAGCCTGAAGGAACTGAACGCCGATGGCGGTTTGGCGCTGCCCTACGAACGGATGGAACGTTCTCCTGAGCCGACCATCGAGATCACGCTCGCCTGTTCGGTGCTCGCCCGGCAACGCATGATCTTCGTCATGCAGAAGGCGACGGAACTTGGCGTAACGCGCATCGTTCCACTTCTCACCGACCACTCGGTGCCGCGGGAAGGCCTGGAGCATGAAAGGGCGAACGCGTGGCCGGCTCAGGTGATCCGCGCCGCCAGGCAATGCCGGCGTGGCTCGCTTCCGGAAGTGCTTCCCCCAACAACACTCGATTCATTCCTCGCCTCACCTGCATTTGCGTTTGCGGATGTATGCGTGATGCTTGATGACCGCAGCGCTCCAACCCCTGCGCCCGGCGAGCCTCCGCGGCGCATCGTTTTGATCGTTGGGCCTGAGGGGGGCTTTTCTGATGCCGAACGCGCCAGGTTGGCAACAAAATCCTCCCCATGGGTCCTCGGCGGCCGAATCCTTCGCGCGGAAACTGCCGTCATCGTCGGGCTGACCGCCGTCCAGATGACCTGGGGCGACTTTGTCAGGTGAAAGGAGAAAGCAGATGGAAATTAAGCGAATTGGATCTCAGCCGTCAGGCAAAGGCCCGGCGGATTGGTTCACGGGTACGGTTCGGATCGATCCGCTGTTTGATCGGGCTGATCCCGCTCGTGTCAGCGGCGCGAGCGTCACCTTCGAACCGGGCGCGCGGACGGCGTGGCATACCCATCCGCTGGGTCAAACCCTGATCGTGACGGCCGGCTGCGGCTGGGCTCAACGGGAGGGGGGAGCGGTCGAGGAAATCCGACCCGGCGATGTCATCTGGTTTCCGCCGGGGGAAAAGCACTGGCACGGCGCCGCCGCGACAACCGCGATGACCCACATCGCCATCCAGGAGAAGCTGAACGGCAATCCAGTGGATTGGATGGAGAAGGTGACCGATGCGCAATATCAGAAGTGATTTTCGGAGCCTACACTTCTGGAATCGTCTCAACAGGAGTTTGCGGATGTTCGATGCCTTGAAAAATATCGGGAATCTCCCGGCGCTGATGGCCAAAGCCCGCGAGATGCAGGACAAGATGAAATCGGTGCAGGAGGAACTGGCCAAGCGACAGACCACCGCCGATGCGGGGGCGGGAATGGTTCAGGCAACCGTCAATGGGCGTCTGGAACTGGTCAAGTTGAAGATCGATCAATCCAGGGTCGACCTCAGCGACACCGAGATGCTGGAGGATCTGATCGTCGCCGCGGTTCATGCCGCTCAGGAGAGAGCGGGGCAGGAAACCCAGGCGCAGATGCAGAAAATGGCCGGCGAGATGGGACTTCCGCCGGGAATGCTGCCATAAAATCTTTTGCGATTTCCAATCCGTCTGCGAACGACTACAATCGCGGCGTGTAATCATTTAAGGGTCATCTATTCTTTGAGGAGGTTCCGCAATGCGTAATGTACTGATCGCCGCCGTGATGTTCGCCTTTGCCGTCGCTTCACTTCAGTTCGTCTCCACCGCCCGCGCGGATGACAAGGAAGTGACGCTCAAAGGCAAGGCCACCTGTGCCAAGTGCGACCTGAAGAAGACTGAGAAGTGCCAGGCCGCGTTGGTCGTGACCGAAGACGGCAAAGAAGTCGTCTACTATGTCAAGGGCGAAGGCGCCAAAGATCTTCACAAGGAAGTCTGCAAGGAATCAAAAGATGGCGTCAGCGTCACCGGCGTGGTGAGCGAAGCCGACGGCCAGAAGTGGATCACCGCCTCCAAGATCGACGGGTAATTCAAGCGGTTTCAGAATTCGATCAAGCCCCCGGTGAAATGTCATCGGGGGTTTTTCGTTGGGCCAGGAGGTCAGACATTCCTGTCTGATACGCGTCCGCGACTGCGGGCATTCCTGCCCGCCGAGCGGACGCGACATTCCGCGCACTATTGCAATAGAGCGTACCGGCTCGGGAGGCGGAGTACCGCCTCCGCTCCCCGGCCCGCAACAGACAGGAATGTCTGTCCCACCGGGGGGGAAGTTCGCCTCTCCCGAAAATTGGGCACACCACAATTGCATTCCGCCGCCACAATTGGCAACGGACGTGGCAAAGGGTGATAATGCGGTTTGGGTCGCCGACGAAAACGGAGGCGACCGCGCGTCGCGGGCCTTTTTTCTTGCGGAGGCTTTGTCGCATGCAGCAATTCACTCGTCGCTCCTTCCTGGAACATACCCTGGCCGTGGCCGGCGCTGGTTTGGCGGCCGCCCGCCTCGAAGGCGCCGATCAACCCGCTTCACAGCCCGCGCCGACTCCGGCGCGACGTGGATCGTCAAGCGGACGCATCGGCATCGCCGTGATCGGTCTGCATGGTCGCGGCCTGACTCATCTTGATGAATGGACCTACGACGACGACCTTGACGTCGTCGCGATCTGTGACGTGGATTCTTCCACCTACGCCAAGGCGCAATCAACGCTGCGCAATCGCAGCCGGCCGGCTGCACGGGAATATCAGGACATTCGCAAGTTGCTCGAATCGAAGGACATCGATGCCGTTTCCGTCGCCACGCCAAACCACTGGCATTCGCTGGCGGCGCTGTGGGCCATGCAGGCGGGGAAGGATGTCTACGTTGAAAAGCCAGTCAGTCACAACGTCAGCGAAGGCCGCCGGCTCGAACAGGCGCGCATCAAGTACAACCGCATTTGCCAGGCAGGCACCCAATCAAGATCGCTCAAGAGCGTTCAGTCGGCGATTCAGTTCATCCAGTCCGGCGGGATCGGGAAAGTAATCCTGGCTCGCGGCCTCTGCTACAAACGCCGTGAAAGCATCGGACATTTCACCGACTCGGCCGCTCCGGCTGACGTCGCCTATGACATCTGGCTCGGCCCCGCGCCGGAGCGCCCGTTCAACAAGAACCGCTTCCATTACAACTGGCACTGGAACTGGGCATACGGCAACGGCGACATCGGCAATCAGGGTGTCCACCAGATGGACATCGCGCGATGGGCGCTCAACAAGACCTTGCCCGCGTCATCGCTCTCCCTCGGCGGGCGTTTCGGATACGTGGACGACGGCCAAACGCCCAATACGCAGCTGGCCGTATACGATTACGGTGACGCCGCGCTTCTATTCGAAGTGCGCGGCCTTCCCACGCCGCCTCTCGTCGGCGTAACCGTCGGCAACATCATCTACGGCACCGAAGGCTTCGTCGCCTTCAATTCTGAAGACGACAGCGCCGTCCTCGCCTTCAACAACAAAGGTGAAAAGATCAAGACGTTCAAAGGCGGCGGAAGCCATTTCGCCAATTTCCTCACCGCGGTCCGCAGCCGAAAGCAGGCGGATCTGAATTGCCCCGTGATCGAGGGACATTATTCCAGCGCCCTCTGTCACCTTGGGAACATCAGCTACCGCCTCGGAGAACCACAGGCATTCGGTCCCAGCCTGCCGCCGGGGGGGAGCACGATGGACATGGCCGAGGCTTTCGGCCGATTCGAGCAGCACCTGGCCGACAGCCTGGATGATCTGAAGAAGCCGCTGAAGCTTCAGAGCCAGGCCTATCAAGTTGGGCCGAAGCTGGCGTTTGACGCCAAGAGCGAAACTTTTGGATCGAATGAAAAAGCGAACGCGCTGCTGACGCGGGAATATCGCGAGCCGTTTGTGGTGCCGGCCAACCTTTGATGCAAGGCATTTCGCTGATCTGAGTTGTGTGTTCGGAAATCCAGGTCAAAGCCGCGCCGCAGCAAGTTTCTCCAAACTGGCTACAACACGCTGGATTGGGTCTTCCCACTGACGCGCCTTTTGTTGTCTGAATAGCTGAAGGGTCGGATACCACGGCGAATCTTCGCGATCCAGCAGCCACCGCCAATCGCTCGCGAAAGGCAAAAGCACCCAGGCCGCCTTGCCGAGTGCGCCGGCGAGACTGCGCAATCGCGGTGTCAACCGTGATCACGAGATCCAGGGCCGTTATCAGCGCCGCCGTGTCGTAAAAATCCGCCAAGTCCCCGGTCCAGTCGATCAGGTTCAATCCAGGCGGCGGAGATTGAGCCTGTTCGGCGGCCGGGCCCTTCTGAAGGCTGAAGAATCGGATTCCCCGTACACCTGCCAGCACGGCAAGCTGCGACAGCGGAACGGAGCGGTGGCGATCATTGATATGATCGGGGTTCCCGCCCCAGACCAGGCCGACGTTCAGTTCATGCTGCGCGGAAATTTCTTCCAGAGGTGATCGCCAGGACTGCACCATTGCGAGGCCGGCGTGAAGATAAGGCGTCTGCGCCGGAATCGTTTGCAGCGTGGTCCCGAATGCAAGAGGGAGACTCATCAGTGGACAATGCAGATCGCTCGAGGGCAACGGCTCGCCGCGACCAAGGCATCGTTCAAGGCCGGGGAGATTCTGGGCGCATCGAACCAGCGACGTCTGGCATTCCAGGATGACCCGTGCGCCAAGCGACGCTACCAATGGAACGTAGCGCATGAATTGAATCGTGTCGCCATTCCCTTGTTCTGCATGCAGAAGAATGGATTGGCCTGACAACTTCTCACCCGTCCATTGCGGTTGCCGGAACGGACGAAGAGGCGTGCCGAAATCCTTGCACGCCCAACGCTTTTCGTAGACCTTCCACCCCTGGTCGTAGTGGCCGTGGGTCAACAGAGCGAAGCTGAGATGCCGGTGCAGGTCGGCGTTATCCGGCTCCAGGGCCGCGGCATGACGGTAGTTTGCGATCGCCTCGGCGGTCCGCCCCAGATCATCCAAGACGATCGCGAGATTGCAGAAGGCCTCGGCATAGGTCGGTCGCAGACGAATGGCGGTCTGGTACGATTGAACGGCCTGGTCGAACAGCCCTTTGTCACGAAGGGCATTGCCCAGATTGTTGTGAACTTCTGGAATTTCGGATCCGAGTTCGATCGCGGCGCGGTAGCAGTCAATCGCCTCGTCGTACTGGTCGTTGTCGCGGAGCGCATTGCCGAGATTGCTGAGCGCCTGCGGGTAGCTCGGCCGCAGCGCCAGGGCCCGGCGACAACTGTCGATCGACTCTTTGATCTGCTTATTCTCGCGAAGGACGTTTCCGAGATTACTGTGAGCTTCGGGATACTCCCATCGCAGGGCAAGGGCCGATCGAAAGCAGTCGACCGATTCGGCCAGCCTGGTGCGGCTGCCAAGAACGATTCCCAGGTCGTTATGAAATTCGGCGTTGCCTGGTTCGTGGGCGATTGCCTTGCCGATCAGGGCGATTGCGTCGTCGCTGCGGCCGATCTGGAAAGCGACCAGGCCGAGCAGATGCAACGCGCCGTGATCTGATTGATCTTGCGCAAGCAAATGTCGGCAAATCTTCTCCGCCTCGCGTAACTGTCCATTCTGCCAATGTTGCCGGGCGCAATCGAGCGGCGTGATTGAAGATTTCTCGGTCATCATTCTTTTCGGGCGTGATCCGATTGAGGCAGCAATCCCTGGCTGCTCATCCACTCTTCACAGCGCTGCGGCCAGGTGCAGCATGGCTTGTCGGTCTTGCGCAGACCGAATCCATGGCCGCCACTGGCGTAGAGGTGAAGTTCGGCCGGAATATGATTGTGCTTCAGCGCCAGGTACATCGCGATGCTGCTTTCGGAGCTGATGCCATCGTCACTGGCATGCGCGAAAAACATCTGCGGCGTCTGAGCGCTCACTGTGAACTCCGGCGCAAGCGTTACAGTCTTGTCGTCATTGAGCCACGCCGGATAAACCAGCACGCCAAAATCCGGACGGCAGCTCAACTTGTCGGCGTCGTCGATCGGTTCGTAGGCGCGTTTGTCGAAATGCGTGCAGGCGACGCCGGTCAGATTGCCGCCGGCCGAAAAGCCGAGGAGGCCGATTCGCTTCGGATCGATTCCCCACTCTCCCGCCTTGCTGCGCACCAGGCTCAGGGTCCGTTGCGCATCCTGCAGCGGAGGCTCCCATCGCGGCAAGCCGGATCGAGCGGGAACCCTGTATTTAAGGACGATGCCGGTGACGCCGATCGAATTGAGCCAATCGGCGACCTCGGTGCCTTCAAGATCGATCGCCAGGATTGAATATCCGCCGCCCGGACAAATCACAATCGCGGCGCCCGTGTCTTTGTCTTTCGCCGGGCGGTAGACCGTGAGCGTCGGCTTGGTGACGTTGCTGACGATGGTGATGGTGCGCCCGCCGCCGACCGGCTTGGTTTCAGATTTCTCGGCGCCGATTTGTCCGGTTTCGCCGGGAACCTTGTCGGGCCAGACGTCGAGCGTGAGGGGAGCGTCCGCGGCAAAGGCGCGCGCCGAGAACGCCGAGACGAGCGCCATCCCGAAAATAATCCGTCCGATTGCAGAGTGGTTCATGAAATCCACTATAACGACCCGGCCGCCGCGTTGGGGTGTGCCGAATTTTCCCTGGAGGCTCCCAGTACCGTCGGTGGCATCTCTTGGGGGAACAGTCACTCCTCCGCTTACTCTCGCATGGCACGGTCCAATCAAATTCGGGTTACCGCGAAGGCGCGAAGAACGCGAAGAAATGCAGGAAATTGGAAAGCGGCCGGGTGATGGTATCGGCCAACCGCGCCGACGTGCAGCTCGTCGAGATCCGTCACGGCTTCAAATCCCCCAATATCGTTCCGCAATTTGGCGACTTTTCTCGTGGCACGGGTTTTCAACCCGTGTGTGTGGGTACCCCCGCACGTTGGCCGGTACTCCGGCCAAAAAAGCAAGCGCAAAGCGTTCTTCGGACCACCGCAGGAAGAAGGCTGCGATCTTGCTTTCATCGGCGGCAGGCCGTCGCTCACCGCGGAGTACCGCGGTCACGGCTTGAAAAGCCGTGCCACGTCAATTCGATGCCGCCGAATCCGCCACTCACCCTCACCAACGTCTACTGCCACTTTATGTACTCCAAGCATGCGATTCCTATTCTTCCTGGCCTCGACATGGCTCATGTGCGCTGTCGGTTTTGGCGCGCCCGGCGAGCAGCATCTTCTTTATGTAGCGACGCCCGGCATTCGCGACGATCCCCATTCCGGCGGAGAGGGGATCGCGGTCTTCGACATCGATCACGATTTCAAGTTTCTACATCGAATCCCCGTGCCGGCGCTTGGCGACGATACGAATGCCCGAGCCGCCAAAGGAATCTGTGCCAGCGCCATGACAGGCCGGCTCTATGTGAGCACGCCGCGCGACCTGAGCTGTATCGATTTGCAAACCGAGAAGGTGATCTGGCAGAAGACCTATGACAATGGCTGTGACCGCATGTCCATGTCGCCGGATGGGAAAATAATTTACGAGCCCACGCTCGAAGGCGCTTACTGGCACGTGATCGATTCTGCAGACGGCCGGGAAATCGCCCGGGTCGACACCGGCTCCGGCTCGCACAACACAGTCTTTGCCCGTGATGGCCGGCGCGTTTTCCTGGCCGGGCTGCACTCGCCGCTGCTGAGCATCGCCGATGCATCGAACCACCTCGTGGTGGGGACCGTTGGCCCCTTCAGTAACGCAATTCGACCGTTCACCGTGAACGGCGCCTCGACTCGCTGTTACCTCTGCGTCAACGATCTGCTCGGTTTCGAGATCGGCGATATCGCCAGCGGAAAAAAGCTCTGTCGTGTTGAAGTCCAGGGCTTTGCCAGGGGTCCGACGGCAAGGCACGGTTGTCCGAGTCATGGCGTCGGCCTCACGCCGGATGAAAAAGAAGTCTGGGTGGCGGACGCCCACAATCGACAGATGCACATTTTTGACAATACGACGATGCCGCCAGAGCAGTTTGCAAGCGTCGAACTTCGTGGCGAACCGGGTTGGATTACTTTCACCCTCGACGGCCGATACGCATTTCCCTCGACTGGAGACGTGATCGACACGCGCACACGCAAAATCGTCGCGGGACTGAAGGATGAAAGGGGCCGGGAAACGGCGAGCGAGAAACTTCTGGAAATCGATTTTAAGGACGGGAAAGTCGTTCGCGCTGGGGATCAATTCGGAGTCGGGCGCGGTTTGTAGGGTGGGCTCGGCCCACCGTCCTGGTCCTCGTGGTGGGCCGAGCCCACCCTACGAACTCACCATCGCCCGCTGCATGACCTTGATCAGCTCGTTGTCATTTTCATCGAGATATGGAGTCAAATCCAAATCGCGGGGGACTTTCGTTACCTTGCCGGAATCCGCGCGCTTGATCCACTGCTGCATGAAACGGTCGTAGTCGCGCCATTCGATGCCGGCGGCGCGCACGGCCGCCTCTTCGGCTCGCAATGCGATCTGATGTGCGTGCTGGTAGTGCAACGACCAGCAATCGATCATCGCTTTTTCGGTCGCCTCGTGGAGGATCAGGAATTTGTCGACCTCGTGGTGATGTCCCAGGTGATCGACAAACACTTTCCCGAGATGGCGATCGATAAAAATCTTCGACCGGTCCACGTTGTATCCGGCCAGATACGGAATGTCGTGATCGCGGTCGAGGTGAACGCGCGTGAGAATCTCGTCCACGGATTTGCAGAGCATCTTGTGGTTCACAAGGGTGTCGTTGACGTTTTTTTCATGACGGCCGCTCATCAGACCTCCTGACCCGGCGATATGATTCCTGTGTTTGGCACCGAAATGCGATGCCGGCTCGGAGCGATCATACGATGCGGCATCGGCGAGCAAAAGAATGACGCCGGCCGCACATGAAGTTCAGTTAATCTTCGCGTGGCTTTTGGTCGGACCGGCCGCAGAGGCTTGCGACGACGGCAAGCAACTCACCGGCTTCGATCGGCTTGGGAAGATGGGTCTGGTATCCCGCCTGGATTGATCGCTGGCGATCCTCGGCTCGGGCGAAAGCCGTCAGGGCCACCGCCGGAGTGGTGACGCCCTGGCGGCGCATTTCCCGAATGAATTCATATCCGTCCTGTTGCGGCATGGCGATGTCGCTGAGAATGACGTCCGGCTTGAACGAGTTCAGGATCGATTTGGCCTCAGCCGCCGACGCCGCAAGTTTCGGTTCTGCCTCGCTGTCGATGAGGAGGCGGCGGAGAAGCTCGCGCGCGTCCAGTTCGTCATCCACGACCAGGACCTTCACACCGCGAAGCCGAGTGGTGTGATGATGATCCATCGGAATGTTCCGCGGCGCCGCCCGCGCATGTCCGTCAGGCTCGTCGGTCCGTTGGATTTGCACCGGGATTTCAACGATGAAAGTCGCGCCTTTGCCTTCCCCGTCGCTCGTGGCCCATATCGTTCCCCCATGCATTTCAACCAGGTTTTTTACGATCGAGAGCCCCAGCCCCAGTCCGCCGTGCTTTCGTTTGGCAGAGCCGTCGGCCTGACTGAATCGCTCGAACAGGTGCGGTAAAAATCCCGCCGGAATTCCCTCTCCGGTATCGGTCACGCTGACCTGCACCCGTCCCTCGATCGGTCGCGCCGCGACGCGCACCATGCCGCCGGCCGGCGTAAACTTGATGGCATTGGTCAGCAGATTCCAGAGAATCTGCTGGAGCCGGCTCGAGTCGCCGGTGAAAGATTCGAGGCGGTGATCGAGATCGGTCTCGAGTCGAATCTGCTTAGCATCGGCGGCGGGCCGAACGCCGTCTAAAGAGCTCCGGATCACCGCGGGAAGATCGATCGGTCCGACTTCGAGCCGCACTTTGCCCGAGATGATCCGGCTCATATCCAGCAGATCCTCGATCAACTGCGTCTGTACGCGAACGTTGCGGTCGATAATTTCGATTCCCTGATCGAGCGTTTCCGGATCATTGCGCGCCCGTTTGATGAGCTGGGTCCAGCCGAAGATGGCATTCAGCGGCGTACGAAGCTCGTGCGAGAGCGTGGCAAGAAATTCGTCCTTCATTCCGCTGATCCGCTCGGCTTCGACTCGGGCGGCGTGCTCGCGTTGTTCGCTGGCGGCCAGTTCCCTGCGCGTGCGGTCGATGAAATCAATCTGGTCGCGGATCTGGTACTGCCGCTGCCGGCTGCGAACCGCGGCCTGCACGGCACTCAGAACCGAGCGCATCGGCGCCGGCCGCTCGAGGAGCATCACATTTCCAAGGGCCGCCAGCACGCGGGCAGCGACCGGCGATTGAACCCCGCCGCGCATCAGCATCACGACCGGCACATCCGACCAGGCCGGCTGCCGATCCAGTGCGGCAAGCAGCAATTCGATCCGATCGTCCGCGATTGCCTCTTCAGTGAGAACAATTGCCCCGGCGCCGGCATCAATCTGCAAGCTGAGATGTTCAATGTTGATGCAAATGGCGCAATCGAGGCCGGCGCGGATGAGCAGCGAATGGGTCAGTTCCGCGTCCCTGGGCGTGGGAACAAATAGAAGGACGCGTTTCTCCAATTCGGCCTCGTTCGCCATTTCAGGTGGATTCTTTTGGATTTGATAATTTCGAAGGTTTCGAAGTCTCGATGACGGTTTCGACCGGCACACCGCTCAGGATCCCCCGAAAACGCACGAGGGGTTCGCTGAGGTGAATTCCCTTTTCATCGAAGTACAGCTCGCGGATGCTTTCCTCGTGGCGGCCGCTTCGCTTTTTCAGGACGGAAATTGCCTTCTTCACCATTCCGGCATTTTCGAAATAGCGCAGCAGGACCACGGAATCGGCCAGATAGCTCGTGTCGATCGGACTTTGCATGTGGGCGCCGATCAGCCCCTGCTGTGCGACGACCATCAGCGTCGTAACTCCCTGCCGGCCGAGATAGGTGAGCAGTTCATGAAGCTGGGCGGTGAGAAATCGCTCCTCCGGCATTGCGTTCATATAGCCGTTGAGACTGTCGATCACGATGACCCGCGCGTTGTCTTTTTCGACGGCCAGTCGCACACGATGAGCGAACTCGCCCGGCGACAATTCCGCCGGATCGATCTGGTCCACCCTGACCTGGCCCGCATCCCGACCTCGCCGAAAGGGAATGCCCAGCAGCTCGGTTCGCGTGAGCAGCGTCTCAATGCTTTCGTCGAAGGCAAAAATGACCGCATGATCACCCCGTTCTGCCGCGGCGGTGGCGTATTGAACGGCGATCGTCGATTTGCCGCATCCGGCCGGCCCCATGAGCAGCGTGCTCGTTCCCCGATCGGGACCCCCGCCAAGAAGCTGATCCAGCGCCGTTACGCCGCTGCTGATTCGTTCCCGTTTAAACGGTTCGCTGTGTTCGGCGGCAATGAGGCGTGGAAATATCGCCAGGCCACCGCGTTCTATAGCGAAATCATGGAACCCGGCGCGATAGTCGCTTCCCCGAAGTTTGACGACGCGAAGACGCCGCCGCGCTGCGCCGTAGACGGGCGCGAGCTGTTCCAGCGAAATGACGCCGTGGGCGATGCTTTGCAGTTGCAGGTCGGCCCCTTCGGCGGTCTGGTCGTCCAGGAGCAACATGGTGCATTTCTTGCCGATGAAGAATTGTTTCAAGGCAAGGATTTGCCGTCGATATCGCAGTGAGTTCTGAGCCAGCAGTCGCATTTCCGAAAGGGAATCAAAAACGACGCGGTCCGGTTTGATTCGTTCGACGGCTTCGAGCACCCGATTTGTCGTTTCGGTCAGTTCCACCTCGGAAGGGTGGTACATGGTGACCTGTGCGTCGCCGGAAAGCTCGCTGGCCTCGGCGATCAATTCGACAATTTCGATTCCATCCAGCGACCATCCGTGCGACCGGGCGCCCGCGGTTAGCTCTTCTTTGGTCTCCGAAAGCGTGATGTAGAGACATTTTTCGCCGGACCTTGCGCCTTCCATGAGGTATTGCAGCGCAAGTGTCGTTTTCCCCGAGCCGGGGGCGCCGCCGATCAGGTAAAGGCGGTGTTGAATGAGTCCGCCATGCAGGATGTCGTCCAACCCCGGCATGCCGGTTCGAGACCGCACGATTTCAGCATCGAGATCTGGTGTTTTCATTCGCGAATTACGTGATGACCCTCATTTCGTTCCCAGGTCGACTCGCGATTCGACGCGAAACGTCGCCCTCCGATTACGGTCCGGGAAGTATACGGGTCAATGCGGTATAGCAGAACGTCGAATCGTGGCACCGCTCTTGGGCTCGCCCCTTCATCCGGGGCTAACAATCTGGTAATAGCGTTTTGGACCGCCAGCGATCCAATCGGTTAAACGCCAGGAGTCATCATGAATCGTTCTGTCAGCACGCCTGAGAAAGCAAAAACCGCGTCGAAGCTTCCCCCGCTCCTCGGCTCAGACAGCGAAGCGGTGCGGAGCGACATGGTGGATCACCTGGAATACACGCTCGCCGAATTGCCCGGGCATGTGGACAGCGAGTGGGAGCCGTACCAGAGCCTTGCGCTCTCCATGCGCGATCGATTGCTTGAACGATGGATTCGCACGCAGGAGGCCTATTACGCCGCCGACGCCAAGCGCGTCTATTACATGTCGCTTGAGTTTTTGATGGGCCGCACCCTGGGCAACGCGATGATTAACCTCGGCCTGCTCGAGCAGAGTTCCAAGGCCTCACGCGACCTGGGCTACGAACTGGAGGAACTGCGCGACGCGGAATGGGACGCAGGCCTGGGCAACGGCGGGCTCGGAAGATTGGCAGCCTGTTACCTCGATTCGATGGCGACGCTTCAGATTCCGGCCTACGGCTATGGCATTCGCTACGACTACGGAATTTTCCATCAGCGCATCGTCAACGGTGCGCAGGTCGAAGTGCCCGACGCCTGGCTGCGGTATGGGAACCCCTGGGAGGTCGCCCGGCCGCTCGATCGGATGCGCGTCCGATATCACGGCCGCGTTCACCAGTTCGTTGATGACAAAGGCCGTCTCGTCTCCGAATGGGTGGACACGGAAGATGTCTTTGCCGTCCCGTATGACACGCCGATACCCGGATATCGCAATGGCACCGTCAATACGCTGAGGCTTTGGAGCGCCCGAGCAACCGATGAATTCGATTTCCGCAACTTCGATTCCGGCGACTACGTCGGCGCGGTGCATCGCAAGGACCTGTCTGAAAATATCTCGAAGGTTCTCTATCCCAACGACAACGCCTTCGAGGGAAAGGAGCTTCGGCTCAAGCAGGAATATTTCTTCGTCGCCGCCACCCTCCAGGACATCATCCGGCGATACAAAAAGCGGTATCGAATGTTTGACCAGAGCAAGGGGCTCAAGACATTCGATCGCTTCGCCGAAAAGACCGCGATCCAGCTCAATGACACGCACCCGGCCCTGGCGATACCCGAGCTGATGCGGCTGCTGATCGACATCGAAGGGCTCGGCTGGGACGAAGCGTGGGAAATCACCACGAAAACATTCGGGTACACCAATCACACCGTGCTGCCCGAGGCGCTGGAGCGATGGCCGGTCGGGCTGTTCGGGTGGGTGCTGCCGCGTCATTTGCAGATCGTGTATGAAATCAACGCCCGATTCCTGGCGCGCGTTCGCGAGAAGTGGGGGCATGATGACGACCGCGCCCGCCGAATGTCGATCATCGAAGAAGGAGGGGAAAAGCGAGTTCGCATGGCGACCTTGGCCATCGTCGGCAGCCACAGCGTCAATGGAGTTGCGGCCCTTCACACCGAAATTCTCAAGAACGAATTGTTCCGGGATTTCGCGGAGTTGTGGCCGGCCAAATTCAACAACAAGACCAACGGGGTAACCCAGCGCCGCTGGCTGCTCAAGTGCAATCCGCCTCTTGCCCAGCTCATCACCGATGCCATCGGGGATAAATGGATCACCGATCTCTACCAGCTCAAGAAGCTCGCGCCGCTCGCGGGCGATTCGTCATTGCAGGGCAAGTGGCGTGAATGCAAACTCGCCGGCAAAAAACGCCTGGCGGAAATTATCGAGCAGCAGTTCAAGAAGCGCGGCACTCCGATCAAAATAGATCCCAACTCGATTTTCGATTGCCAGGTCAAGCGCATCCATGAATACAAGCGCCAGATCCTGAACGTGCTCAACGTGATCACGACCTATCACCGGATTCGCGAGGGGAAAAATTCGATCACCCCGCGTACGGTGATTTTCGGCGGGAAGTCCGCGCCGGGATATTTCATGGCCAAGCACATCATCCGGCTCATCAACGCAGTCGGCGAGATCGTCAACAATGATCCAGCCGTGGGCGATCGGCTGAAAGTCGCGTTCCTGGCCGATTACCGCGTTTCCCTCGCCGAGCGCATCTTTCCCGCCGCCGATCTTTCCGAGCAGATCTCCACCGCGGGCACCGAAGCCTCCGGTACGAGCAACATGAAGCTCGCCCTCAACGGCGCGCTCACCATCGGCACCATGGACGGCGCAAACATCGAAATCCGCGAAGAGGTCGGCGACGACAACATCTTCATCTTCGGGATGAACGCCGCCGAAGTGTCGGCCCAGAAATGGCACTACAATCCTTGGGATCTTTACAACGCCAATTCCGAACTGCGCCGCGCGCTGGACAGCATCCGGGACGGCGAGTTCAGCCCCGCCGACCGCGGCCTCTTTCGGCCCATCGTCGATTCCCTCCTGGCCGGCGGCGATCGGTACATGGTCCTCGCTGATTACGCTTCGTACATCGAATGCCAGCAGAAGGTCGGCCATGCCTATGCCGACCCGGCGCATTGGACGCGCATGTCGATTCTAAACGTTGCCGGGATGGGGAAGTTTTCGAGCGATCGGGCGATCCAGCAGTATTGCGATGAGATTTGGGATGCGAAGCCGGTGAAGCCGGTGGACGGGGTGTAGTTAGACCGGCTCACTGAAAGTGAGCCCGCCGCGCTCAGGGGTGCGTGACAGATTCGGCGGTCCAAAAAGTCTCCCCCCTCGCCCCTCACTCCAGGAGAGGGCGCGGGGTGAGGGTCTTCAACGCGCGATACGGAATGGTCCGTCCTGAGCAATCGTCAAAGCTCCCTCAGCCCAACCCTCTCCCAGAGGACTGGGAGAGTGAGAAGGGGCGCTTTTCTCCCAGTACTCCGGAGGAGTCGCGCACAAAGTAAGCGGGAAAGTTCTCTCGTTTTCGGAGGGCTTTCCCGCTTACTTCGTCCGCGGCTCCTTTCCAGGCACCAGTCGAGGGGGAGAATTTTTGGACCGCCGATTCTGTCATGGGCCCTTTCCATGGTTTCCCCTGCCTGCGCACTTGCAATGTCGGATCGGGTTCCCTAAACTGCCCGGCTCGATTTTTTAGAGCAAAAAGGCGGATTTGCGATGCCACGAGTTTGTTATTTCACGGGTAAGAAGACCAGCTTTGGGAACCAGATCTCCCACCGGGGCAAGGCCAAGTATCTGGGCGGCGTCGGTACAAAAATAACCGGCATCTCCCCGCGCAAGTTCAAGCCGAATATTCAGAAAGTGCGCGCGGTGGTCGAGGGCCGGATCGTTCGCATCAAAGTCAGCGCCAAGGCCATCCGCATGGGGATGATTGTCAAGCCGGTTCGGCGAAAGTATGTGAAACCCGCCCAGGCCGCCTCGAAATAGGCAATTCCGCGTTCTTGAAGTTCATCGATCGAATTTCCCAATGCGTCGAGGGATTTCGAGTTTGTCACTTCCGTCGTTCGCGAAAAGATGAAATTCTTGCGAATTTTAAGCGGATTGCGTAATTTCCCCCTCAACCCGCTGCGCGAACAGTTCGGAAAAGGAAATGACAGTGCCAACCGATCCTCCCCCTGACGGGCTCACGCCCGCCACCGCCCCGCCTCATTTCTCGATTGCCCGCAATGCACGATATGGAATCGTGCTTTTCCTCATCTACTCGGCGTTTTACGCCGGCTTCGTCGCCCTCAGCGTCTTTGCGCCGCAGGACATGAAGTCGCCAGTGAGCTGGCTGGGCGGAGTGAATGTCGCGATCGCGTACGGAATGGGACTGATCGTCCTGGCTTTGGTTCTGGCGGCGATCTATCTGTTCGCAACGCGTTCGACCAGCGAGTCGGACAGGGGGATGTGATGAAGGCCGATCCATTGGTTGTATCCATCTTCCTCCTGTTCATCGGCTTGGTTCTTGGGATCAGTTTCTACCTGGGACGAAAGGCCCGAGACGCGCGCGGGTACTACGCCGCCCACGGCGAGATTCACTGGCTGGTGAACGGTATTGCCTTCGCCGGCGACTATCTCTCTGCGGCGTCGTTTCTCGGCATTTGCGGGATGATCGCCTTCTACGGTTATGACGGATTTCTCTATTCGATTGGATTCCTCGCCGGCTGGGTGGTGGCACTGTTTGTGATCGCCGAACCGCTCAAGCGGCTCGGCAGATTTACGTTCGCCGACGCATTGGATAATCGATTTAATTCGCGCGGCATCAAGCTCAGCGCCGCCATCAGCACGCTGCTCGTCAGTCTCTTTTATCTGATCCCGCAAATGGTCGGCGCGGGAGCGCTGGCGCGGCCGCTGCTTCCATTTCTGAATCCGGTCGCCGGTCATGCGGCCGGGGTGCTGATCGTCGGCGTGGTCGTGACGGTCATCGTCGTGACCGCGGGCATGGTTTCGACGACGTGGGTCCAGTTCATCAAGGGGTCGATGCTTGTCTTCTTCTGCGCGATCCTGGTCGTCCTCATTTTGAACAAGGGACTGACCGCCACCCCCGCGCTCCCTACCGCGACGTTGCCGCCTGGAATTCCGGTGGGGGCTGAGCTGATCACCGCCGTGCCCGGGGCCACCAAACCCGCGACGGCCCCGCCAAAGTATTTCGCCTTGACTCAACCCGACGGCGCAGTCGAAATCTGGCGAGAAACCAAGAGCGGCTCCCTCGAGGCGCTTCGCTCAGTCACGGTGGCGTCGGACGAAACAAAACATTACGCCGGATTTCCTTCGGGAACCGAGGGCAGCGCATTTAAGCCGGCGAGCCACATCAGCAAGTTGCCCAACGGCGAGTCGCAGAGCGGCCCCCTTGGGCCGGTGGCGTTTCTTGTCGCTGTGCAGAACAGCACGATCCAGTCCTGGACTGCTGAGAAATTCAAGACCAAGGCCGGAGCCGTCACCGCTTACATCCCCAAGCAAACGCTCGGCGCGGATCTCCTGGTGCCCGGGGGCAGTCCGACCTTCAAAGGTATTCGCAGCACAAAATTCACGGACAAACTCGATTTCATCTCCCTGATGCTCGCCCTGTTCGCCGGGACCGCATCCCTCCCACACATCCTGATCCGTTACTACACTGTCAAAGATCAGGCGGCCGCGCGCAAGAGCACCGTGGCGGGTATCGCGGCTATCGCATTCTTTTATGTGTTGACCCTTTACCTTGGTCTGGGCGCGATGACCAGCGGCGCGCTGGATACGACGGTCGCCGGCAACAGCAACCTGGCCGCGACGAAACTGGCTGAAACGTTTGGAAAATTCCTGTTCGCGGTGATTTCAGCGATCGCGTTTACGACAGTCCTCGGAACCGTCAGCGGATTGATTATGGCGGCCAGCGGCGCCGTCGCCCACGACCTCATGACCAATTTTCTGAAGATCCAGATGACCGATCATCAGAAGGTCAACGCCGGGAAAATCGTTGCCGTGGTGGTGGGCGCGATCGCGATGGCCCTGGGGATCGTTTTCAGGGAATTCAATGCCGGATTTCTGGTTGGCTGGGCATTTAACGTGGCCGCCTCGGCGAATCTGCCGGCGCTGATCATGCTGCTCTTCTGGAAAAAGACGACCAAGCAGGGGATTACCGCCGCGATCGTCATCGGCCTCGTCTCGTCGCTTGCCTGGTTACTGATGAGCGGTCCGGCCTACCAATATGTCTACAACCTCAAGGCGGCCGATGCGATCGTGCCCTTCAGTCAGCCGGGAATCGTGACCATCCCGCTCGGGTTCATCGTGCTCGTGGTCGTTTCCCTCATGACCCAGCCGGGTGAACAACGGGGATCTGGAAGATTTGAAGTGATCTCCGCGCCAAAAGCGGTGTGAGAGGCTTTGTGGGGTGTAACTCCTGTTTCTGGCGATCGGGGAATTGGTGAGCAATGCTCTCGACGGTTTCCGTAAAACCGCCACAATCGAGCGCTACATCCAGCTTTGTGTTGATTAGCGCCGATTAGTCCGCGAGTCCGAGCGGGATCGTGTACATTTTGCCGCCGCGATACATCTCCAGCGAATCCACGCGCTTTTTCCCGCCTTCGGTTACGAAATAGTTCCCGCTGTCGTCATAGAACATGGTGAAGAACAACTGCAGCGTACGCTCCCGGCCTTTGGCGATTTTCGGAACGCCGACAACGTAGTTTTTGTTGATCCAGAGCTGCACGTCATCCCAGTCTTCGTCGGAATAATTGAAGACCTCGACGGTCTTGAAGGTGTAGTCGATCATCGATCGCCCGAGCGCTTCCCCGCCGCGCGGTGCATCCGCATGGTAAGGATGAAGCTTGACGGCGTCGGCCGCGAATTGGGCGCTGGTTCGGCGCAGCTCCGCATCATGATTAGGGAACATCGACGGCCGGCCGGCGCAACCCAGTCCCAGTCCGGCCATCACACAAATCGCCACCGCACATCGACGCATTTTCATCGCGAATCCCTTTCAATCGGTTCCGAGCTTCCCCGTGAGCGGGGAACCCATTAGTTATCGGACGATCGAAAGGTGAATCGTGAAGGAAAACGCCGAACCGGCTTCATTCGGTTGCCGGCCCCAAAACGTTGGAGAGTTCCCCATCAGCCTGGATTTGGATCCGGGTTGCGGTGGAGGCGGTGCTTACAAAGTTCTGCCCGAGCGAGTTGTAGAGATCCTTGGTCTTGATTACAACGCTCGAAAGGGGCGCGATGCCGTTGATCCGGCCGACGAAGGCGCCGTTCACCCAGACATTCGCCTCTTTGATCGGCTCTTTCGAGAAATTGTAAACCTTCAGCGTACTCCGATCCGCGCTGATGATGGCGGCGGCACGAAGGTCATCCCGCGCTGGTTGCGTGGCCGGGAAGAGATGACCGCCGGCGTACGCCGCGAGCTGCTCGGAAGTCGGCTCCGTGTTCGACATCTTGGTGGCGTTCGGATCGGAACTGTTCGTGCCGCTCGCACTGCTGTGATCCATGTTCGAACAACCGGCCACCGTGACCAGAGCCAGCATGCAGAGTGTCTTGCGAATCATTTGGCGCTCCTGTTTGCGATCGATCCCTATAGTCGTTGTGTAAACGACGTGCCGACGTGGCCTCGCCGTGCGCGAAGCAGAGTTAAACGGCGCCGATTGTTGGGCGTGGCCGATTGCGGCAGGTATTGGCGTGAAGGATTCACTATGAACGAAATGGAACAACGATTGACCGAACTGGACGTTTTGTCGGTATCCGCCGCGACGATTCTGCGGGAAGGACCGCCTGGAGGATACCGGTTGCTGGTTGTGCCGCATGCCCAATCGTCGGCCGGCTCGACGCCGCTGTCGGAATTGAAGCCGGAACAACTCCTCGACGTGCCGGTGCGCGACCCCTACGACGCCAAAGCGATGCTGGCGGGGCTCTGGCTCTGGTTTGACCGGCTGGAAGAGTCGCATCGGATCTCGCAGGACATCGCTTCGCCGACGGGAAACTTCTGGCACGCGATTCTGCATCGCCGTGAGGGCGATTTTTCCAACGCGAAATATTGGTACTCCCGGTGCCGTGCCCATCGCGTCAATCACATTCTCGGGGCCGTCACGTCTTCATTGATCGGCGATTCGAGCAAATCGCTTCTCAAGCACCTCGGAGCGGGTGATTGGGATGGAGCCGCTTTCGTCGATCTGGTCGAGACGATTCATCAGGATCCCGACGATTCGCGCTTGGCAGTTGCCGTGCGACTCCAGCAGGCCGAGTGGTACGCGCTATTCCATCATTGCGCCCTGGCGGCGGCGGGGTCGCCATTGGATTGACCGACATCGTGACCACACTGGCCACCGCCGTTCACGGAAGCGTTTGTCGGTCATCGTGGTTTAAATGAACTGAGGAACCCGGAAGTTTAGCCGCCGCCGCCGGGCGGCGCCGGTGCGCTACGCAGGTTGATAGCTGCTCCAAGTGCCTACTGCATCGTTTGCGACATTGCGCCAGGTATCTTCCGAATCGCGCGGCGCCGCGTGGCCGCGACGGCTAAACTATCTCGCCGTAGCTTCGTCGCAAGCAACGAAGTGGAGTGGGACGGTAAAGAATATGTGCCCATGAACGCGCCCGGCGGGCCGTCGAACGGCCCAACCATCGACCCGGCTACCCAGCAGCGCATCATTGACGAAACAAAAAAAGCACCCGGGGTTTCCGCGGGCGGACGAAATTTGATTTCAATCCGGCAGGGCGGTTATAGGAAGGGAAAACAAGTGAGCGATCATTTTGATTGCGTTGACCAGGGTGGGAGCCATGAGGTCAGTTCAACTGTGCATCTGCGGTTTCGCGATTGTGGCCGCGGCGTTCTCTGCCTGGATCGCGGTCCTTACCTCCGGCGTTAAGGGACTTCCGGGATGCAGAGCAGGCTCGAGGTGCGCGGCGGTTGCATCCAGCAGGTGGTCGAGATTTGGACGATTGCCGATCGCTCGAATAGGGGCTGCCGTCTACGTGATCTTCGCGGTCCTTTCTTTTTCGAGCTCGGCAGACACTGTCCCGCACGCAGACTCGAGAAGGCGAGAAGCGAGAAGCGAGAAGGGGCCCAGAAGGGGGTCATAAGCCTTTACGACGCTCGCGACTCGGGGTATCATTCGCCCCATGGCCCGCAAACCGCGATTCTCCCCTGGCGGATTAGCTTATCATGTCATGAATCGAACCTGGGGCAATATCGAGTTGTTCCAGGACGCCGGTGATTATCAGGCGTTCGAGAAAGTGCTGATCGAGGCGCTCGAACGGGAGCCGACGATGCGGCTGTGCGGGTATTGTCTGATGCCCAATCATTTTCATCTGGTGCTCTGGCCGAAAAGCGATGGCCAGTTGTCGCGTTTCATGCAATGGCTGAGCATGACCCACGCCGCCCGCTGGCACGCTCATCGCCATAGCGGCGGGCGCGGGCATCTGTACCAGAGCCGCTTCCGCAGCTTCCCGATTCAGCAGGACGAGCACTTTCTGAGCGTGTGCCGATACGTCGAACGCAACGCGTCGCGCGCGAACCTCGCGGACAAAGCCGAGCTTTGGAGGTGGAATTCCGCCTGGGCACGCACCAATCGGGAGTCTGAAATTCGAGAGCACCTCTCAACATGGCCGGTAGATATGCCCAAAGCCTGGGTAAAATGGATCAACAAGCCGCAGACGGAGGCGGAGTTGGCCGCGTTGCACCGCGCTCGGGACCGCGGCCGACCGTATGGGGACGATCGATGGACGAAACGGACGGCACTTCGTCTGGGAATCGAAAGCGCGATTCGGCCCATCGGCCGTCCGAAGAAAAAGGTGAAGGCTGGCAGGAAAGGCTTATGACCCCTTTTCCGGACGGCAGGAAAGGCTTATGACCCCTTTTCCGGACCTACCCCTTTTCCGGACCCCAGGCACCTTGGGAGATGCCGGAAACGCGTTCGAGGCATTCGCCGACGAGATTGCCAATCGTGGCAGGCCTGCCAAAAGCGGCCACGGGAAATGCGAAAATCGGCCCTGGCGATTCAGAAATGAGGAATGGCCGCAAGAGTTTTTTTAAACCGGCCAAAACCGGCCAGGAGGCGGATATCTCTCACGCGGAGGCGCAAAGACGCGGAGGTGGACCCGATCAGTCATGATGCGTCAGAATCAATGTTGTCCCGGGGGAGTGGACTTTTTCTCTCCGCGCCTTGGCGGCTCTGCGTGAGACTTTTGGAAATGCGACTCCCTGCCGGGAATTGATTCTTGAATATATTCGATATAATCCAGAATGTAGCTATATTGCGTTATATAGGTCGAAAAAGTGTCGGATTATGTCGGATTATGTCGGATCGGGGGTATCACCGTCGGGGCCAATTTGAAAAATAGACGAGGTGGTATCGGTGCGGCAAAGAAAAAGCCCCGCGACGTGTGGGGACGCCGCGGGGCTTTGATTGAATCGAAATCTTCGCGCTGGATCTCAACTCGTCACTTTGCCGGCCGTCGCTCGATCACGGCGAAGCGAAAACGTTTGAGCAGCGAGAGCGGCGATATGCCGTCCGATGGCGATGGACGCCGTTGCCGCTGGCGATGGGGCATTGAGGACGTGGACCATGCGATCGCCACGGACGATTTTGAAATCGTCAACCAGTGCGCCGTTTTTCTCCAGCGCCTGGGCGCGGACGCCTGCGCCGCCGGGGTGCAGATGGGAAAGTTGCAATTCGGGCATCAGTCGCTGTAGCGCCTTGAGGAAGGCTTTCTTGCTCATCGATCGATGCAGCTCGCCGAAGCCGGTCTTCCAGTGTTTGCGGGCCATGCGCCAGAATCCGCCGTAGGAGGCGATTCCCAGTGCATCCAGCGGATTGAAGCTCGTTTTGCGATAGCCGTGGCGGGCGAGGGCGAGGACTGCGTTGGGGCCTGCCTCGACTCCGCCGCCGATCATCCGTGTGAAGTGAACGCCCAGAAACGGGAAGGCCGGATCGGGGACCGGGTAGACCAGGTTCTTGATGAGCTTCTCGCCGCCGTCGGCAAGGTGAAAATATTCGCCGCGGAAGGGGACGATCTGCACGCCTGGATCGACTCCGCACATGCGGGCGACCCGATCCGACTGCAAGCCGCCGCAGTTGACCAGGGCGTCGGCGGTGAATTGCGCCGAGGACGTGTCGAGGACGATGCGATCGGTCCTGACCTGCACCGACGTGACGCGCGACTGAGTGTGAACCTCTCCCCCGTGCCGGCGCACGACGTCGGCGTAGGCGTGAGTCACGGCCTTGTAATCGACGATCCCGGTTTCGCGGACGAAGAGCCCCGCAATGCCGGCAACGTGCGGTTCGTATTCGCGGATCTGCGGGCCCGTGAGCCGGCGCATTCCGGTCAGACCATTGGCGTTGCCGCGGCGTTCCAGCTCATCGAGGCGGGGGAGTTCCGATTCGTCGGTTGCAACCACCACCTTGCCGCAGCGATCATGGGCGATGCCATTTTCCTGGCAGAATTGATACATCAATTCGCGCCCTTCGGTGCAGAGATTGGCCTTGAGCGACCCGGGTTTGTAATACAAACCGGAGTGGATCACGCCGCTGTTGTTTCCAGTCTGGTGCGCGGCCAGATCGCTTTCCGCCTCGAGCACGATCAGGCGGACTGGATATTCGCGCACGATCGCCATCGCTGTCGCCAGTCCGACGGCGCCTCCACCGATAACCGCCAGGTCAAAATGCGGCGGAGTGGGATTGATGAACTGCGGACGGACGGTGGGATTGTTGGTGTTCGGTGCGAGCATGTGCGTAGGGTTTTTAATTTCGGCCCCGCGTGAATCATCCGGGATTGTGGGACCCTGAACACTATCGACCACGACGACGAAATACGTTGGCCGCGGTTCGAAAGCCGAGGGTAATTTGTTCGGGCGCAAGCCATCCGACGATGAGCGCCATGGCCAGCGACGGCACAATCAAATTCAAGAGGATGTTATCGGCCCTCGGCACGCGGCGGTCGGCGATCAACAGCATCCCCTGCATGATCAGCGCGGGGCCCAGAAGTCCGGCGAGGGCAATTCTGTTGCGAATCTTCCGCGAAACGCGCGGATCCGCGACGACGACGCCGGCCATCAATCCGATCGGCGCGAACAGTATGCAATAGCAGACGATTCGATAAATCTCCAGGCCGAAACCTTTCATCGGGAGCCGCTCGAAGCGTGCGAGGTAGCGACGGACCTGACCGAAATCCATCGGGAGATCGACGGCGGACACATTGGCCGCCGAATCAATGTAAACCCGCAGCAGCGGTTCCTGATAGGTGATCAGAATATCGTGGGTTCCGGGTCGGGCGAATACGTCCGGCACGACCCAGACCGGTCGATAGTCGTGGAGAATCGTGCGGATGTGCACCATCAGGTCGGCCCGATCCTGCATGAGCGCAAAATTGGTCGATCGCGAATCGTTGCAGAGGGATGCGATGATTCGTTCGGGGCCTTGATAGATTCGGCCGCTCTGCACCACCGCTCGAGCTGTGAACGCCTGCCCCGCCGCGACGGACTGGTTGAACTCCGTCAGCGGCCGGGAAGACGCAAAATAGTGGCTTCCCGGGCCGATGACGTTGCGAGCGGCCTGGGCGGATTTCGAAACGCTCCATTGCAGCGGCGGGCCATGCCCGAGTCGATCGGCATAAGAGAACGACCCGGACGGGACGTACGAATATTGAAGCGCTCCCGGCAGTAACTGTGCGACCGTTTTGCCCTGATAGGCCTGGGCGACAGCCTTTGGAGAAAGGGAGGCATTGGCCAGGTCGAGAGAGTCGATCGCTCCCTGCCAACTATTGCGACTGTCCTGCGGCTCGCCGCCGAGGGCCAGGACGTAATTCGAATCCCAACTCGAGAGTTGTTGCCCGCGGTGGCGCAGGTGATAAGGCTCGATGATGGCCGCGGTCATGAACATCAGCATCAGCGCCACGCACACCGGCAGGCTCAACGTCCGCCGAAGCGCTTGAAGCCAGCGCCCACTGCGAACGAGCAACCAGGTCCCCCAGGCGGCGAAGAGCGCGCCGCCCAGAAATCCGCCGGCGGTATTGGCGAGGATGTCCGCCAGGGCCGAATCACGCGCGGGGAGCCATAGCTGAAGAATCTCGATGGATGTTGAGAAAATCGCCGCGGAACAGAGCGAGATCGGAGTCAGCCATCGGTTGGACGCTCCGAGCGAGCGCGCGAGGCATGCCACCGCGAATCCAAAGGGAAGAAACAGGACGACGTTGTCGAGAAAATCCAGCCGATCGCTCGGGTCAAAGATGTCGCCAGTCCCAATCGGCGGCGGCCTGCCGCAGCGTCATCCCGAAGGGGACTTTGAAGTTGAAAGGAAAGAGCGTGCAATAAGCGATGGCGAGGAACGTAAGCACGAACAGAGGCCAGGCCCATCGGCGTGCGAGTCGCCGGGGATACTCCTCTGTTGCATCAAGCAGTCCACGGACGCGGCGCAACCGCGACATCACTTCGCCGGACGGGACCGGCGGTGAACCAACACGAGTCACGCGGATTACGTGCGGTGGCGCCATGGTGAGTATTCAGGTCCGGATCGAGCCAATTCGCGCCCGGGCAAAGCGCCGAATAGCGGGCGCGGAAGGGGGACGTCTTGTTCACACGCCGCTGCGCCGGTGCAGCGCGAAGTGATGCGCCGCCTTTAACCGACAGTCAACAACTTCGACTTCAACCCCATCCGATCCAGATCTTTCTGGACCTCGTTACGGTAGATCGGGTTCATGAGAATGACATAGTCCGGCCGGTACTCAGCCAGGAAAGCCGGCGGCACAATCGGCTGCCCGGTACCGGGCATGAACTTGTTCTGGCGGAAGGGATTGATATCCACGACATATTCGATCGCATCGCCGACGCCGGTCGTCGTCAAAAATGCCACGGCCTTCGACAGCGCGATCCAGACGACGGCCTTCTCCCCTCGCGCCTTGATGTCGAGAATCGTCTTCCGCCAATGCTCCACCGTCTCCGGGAGCTTTTGCGTGGCGGAATCGACGAGAGTCTGCATCTCCACCAGATCATTTTCCAAGGGCAGACGGGGCAGGGTCGGGCCCTTGGCCGGCCGGGCGCCGATCAGGAGATACTGATCGTCGTAGCACCGCTCGAGTTCGACCACGTCGAATCCGCTCTGGCGAAACAGCCGGGAGAGGGAGCCGGGGCTGAAATAGGAACAGTGCTCGTAGTAAATATCCCAGAACGCGCCTTCCTTCAGCACGCGCGTCACGTCGGGCAATTCGAACAGAACGATGGTGTCGGTGCGATCGCCGATCGTGCGGCGGATGGAACGCAGGAACTCGCCGGTGCGCCCGATATGCTCAAGGGTGTGGCGGCAGAGGACGACGTCGGCGGTAACATCGCGAGAATTTCTCCCCGTAATAATCGGGAATAAACTGCACTCTCTGCTTGAATGCCTCCGGCGTACGCTCGGGTCTGTAGCTGGGGTCGATGCCGATGCCGCGATTGTTTCCCAGATCGCACATCAAGACGAGAAATTCGCCTTTGCCACAGCCGATCTCCAACACCGTCTTGTTGCGGATGTCGTAGCGATCGATCCAGGTCTGCGCCAGTTTTTTGGCGAAGGCGTTGAAGGTCGGTGAGAAGGCCTGGCTCTCTTCGCAATTGGAGCAGTATTCCTGAAGGCTCGCATCATAAATGGTGTTGCCGACGAACCCGCAGTCGCTGCAAAACCCCAATCGCAAACTGCCGCGCGGGAAGTTTACGGCTTCCTCGGGGGTTGCGGTATTGATCGTGCTGTGAACGGGAATGTGATCGACCGCAAAGAAGGGCGCGAGCGTGCCGGAAAAACAATTAGGGCAGGAGGCGTTTTTCCCCGTCGAGTCCGCCTTCGCGGAGGAGGTCCGGGACATCATGATATTCGCCATTGGAAGAGCCTTGAATATAGAAAAATCGAACGCGAGTCCTCGTGATTCAACTGTGAGCGGTGTTTCTCCCGGCGTTGATCGAAACCGGACCACGCTTAGACGGCGGACACCGCGGCTTGCGAGCGCGTCGCTCTCGGTGGCTGGTTTCAAGCAGCGTGCGATATTGCTGGATTGTGTCGTGGGCGATTTTTTTCCAGCGAAGATTTTCCAGGGCATATTGGCGTCCGGCCAGGCCCATCTCTTTCCACTCGGATCGCAATCGGAGCAATTCGACAAATCCCTGCTGAACGGATCTTGGGCTGGCGTCGACAACGATGCCGCAGCCGCTGGCGCGGACATGCGGGGCGATGCCCGCGATATCCGAAACCAGGAGAACCCGCGCTGAGAGCATTGCCTCCAGCGCGGCCAGTCCGAATCCTTCGAAGCGAGAGGGGAGGCAGAAGATGTCGTGACGGGCCATGATGGCCGCTGACGGCGTATTGAAATCCGCGTCCGGAAACTGCACGTCGAGGTGAAGTCGTTGTGCCTGGGCACGCAATGCCGCTCGATCTCCCCAATCCGGACCTTGAATGGTCAGTGCCGGTCGATCGGCTGCGGGAACCCGTCGTAACGCGGTCAACAGAATATCGAGCCCCTTATTGTGGGAATCGATGCGACCGATGAAAATCGCCGAAACCGGACCGCTTTCGTTCCATTTCAATTCGGATTCGGGGAGGACATCTTCGGGTGCATAACCGTTCGTCGATTCGATGACCGGCGTATCCACGCCAAGTCGCGGCAGCCATTGGCGATGGCGGATATCCAGCACCTGGATCGCGGCGGCTTCACGGAGCATTCGTCTCTCGCGCAGATACCAATAGGGCCACTTCCTATGGGCATTTTTCGTAAAAATCGTCGGGTGATAGGGATCGTGCGGGGCCAGAATGTAGGGAATGCCTTGCCGGTGCAGCAGTCGCGACATGGCGTAGGTGGCCAGATGAAAAATTCCGTTCAGAACAAAAAGAGAACCTTCCCCGTTTTCACATACGAATTGCTGGAGTTCGACCGACATCGGGCGCAAACAAGGGATGCATTCCCGCCGAGCGGCGAAAACAACGAATCTCGCATCGCGGCGCAATACTCTTCTGGCACGCGACTTTACCTTCGCAAACGATGAGGACCTCACACCCTTCGGCGGCAAGGCCGCGGGCTAGGCCATAGACCGCCTTGGCGATCCCCAATTGCGGCGCGTCGGTGTCGAGCGGAAAGTCCTGCAAGTAAACGAAAACCCGCATGTGCTCGGGCCCTGACGTTAAACAATCTTGGGCGTCGGAATCGGAATGATGAAACGCCCGCCTCCCTTGCGGTACGGTTCCTGCTGTTTGAGGATTTCGTCCTTGAAGTTCCATGGCAGTAGCAGCACGTAATCCGGTTTTTCCTGCATCAGGCGTGCCGGATCGTGAATCGGAATATGAACGCCGGGCATGAACTTGCCCTGCTTGTGTACGTTTCGATCGACGACGAAGTCGATGCTGTCGGTACCGAGTCCGACGTAATTAACCAGGGTGGCGCCCTTGGCGGCGGCGCCGTATGCGGCAATCTTTTTTCCTTCCGACTTGATCTGCGAAACCATCTTTCGCAGATCCTTGCGCAGATCTTTGACGCGTTGTGCGAATTGCTCGTAGTAAGGATACCCGTCGATGCCGAGTTTCTTCTCTTCGGCAAGCAGATTCTTCACTGAGTCCTTCACGGCTTCGCGCGGCTCGACATAAATGCGGAGCGATCCGCCGTGAATTGACAATCGTTCGACATCGTTGAGGTAAAGTCCGTGTCGCCGGAAAAGGTGGTCAATCGCCGTCGCGGAAAAATAGCACAGGTGCTCGTGGTAAATGGTGTCGAACTCGCCGTGCTCGATCAGGTCGCGCACGTAAGGGAACTCGAACACTCCAACGCCACTTTCTTTGAGCAGAATGCGAACGCCTTCGACAAATCCGTTGGTATCGGCCACATGAGCCAGGACATTGTTTCCGATCACCACGTCCGCCCGCTTACCCTCATTGCTCAGTCGAGTGGCAAGCTCTTTCCCGAAGAAATCGTTCAGGGTCGGAACGCCGATCTTGATCGCCGCCTTGGCAGGGCCCTCAGCCGGGTCAATGCCGAGCACCGGAACGCCGTTTTCGACGAAATTCTTGAGCAGGTAACCGTCGTTGCTGGCCAGCTCGACCACGAGGCTCTGTTTTCCAAGATTGCGAATCTTGATCAGATTCAGCGCGTTGTTGCGGGAATGGGCCAGAAGATGATCCGAAAAGCTGGAAAAGTAAGGATAGTCCTTGCCAAAGAGCTGCTCCGGCGGGACGGTTTCCAGAATTTGAACCAGCGAACAATTGGGGCAAAATGCCACTTCGAGCGGGAACGCCGGCTCGTGCTCCTTCAGCTGTTCGCGCGTGAGCAGATCCGTCCGCCAACGGCATCGTGCCCAGGTCAAGGACCGGGCGCAGGCCCGGCTTCTTGCAGGAGCGGCAATCCGTTTCAGTCTTGCTTTTCTGATTGTTATTCATGGGCCACCATGGAAGACTCCTTGCGTTGCGACGGAAGTCCGGCGCGAAGACGTTACCGGACGGCTGCGCGGATTGCAACCGTACGATGCCACGTGTGAAGTGTATCGGTTATCCGGCGTGTCGGTACTGAGAAACCGGGACATATTCGACGGCCGATTCGAAAAAGCCTCGCGTGGCGGCGTTAGCCGTCACGCGAGACCATTTTGAGTCAATGCCGCGGCTTCAGGCGGGGACCTTTGCCCGCTGCGCCGTATGCCGCAGGTTCGAATCGATGATGCCGTCTTCGATCAACTTGCGGATGTGCCCAATTCGCTGGAACTTGGGCCCTTCGAATTCTTCGAGGGTCAGCCCGACTTTCTTGTACACATCGTAAAGCTCGCGGCGCGCCTTTTCTGGCGTCCCATTGCGGCTTGAACCTGGGTAACACCCGGGCGATCTTGTCGCAATTCACTCGATAGCATCGCTTGTCCGGCGAAGCGTCGGGAGCATATTCGACACGACAGCCGGGCACGGTTTCCGAGACGATTTCCGCCAGCTCACGCATGCGGTAGTTCTGATCGGTTCGCCCAACGTTGAAGGCCTCTTTGTGAACGAGTTCGCGCGGGGCAGCGGCGACGGCCGCGAACGCACGTGAAATATCTTCAATGTGAACGATCGGACGCCACGGCGAGCCATCACTCTTGAGGTAAACGCGCTTGGTCGTGATCGCCCAGGCGGTGAGGTTATTGAGCACCAGGTCAAAACGGAGCCGAGGCGAAACGCCGTAGGCCGTGGCGCTACGAAGGAACACGGGGGAGAAGCGGTCGTCCGCCATCGGGGCCACGTCGCGCTCGGTATTCACCTTGCTCTGCCCGTAAGGGGTAACGGGGTTGAAGGCCGAGCTTTCATCGAGGAAATCGTCGCCGGCCGCGCCGTAATTGCTGCAGGAGCTGGAGAAGACGAATCGCTTCACGCCCGCCTTTCTTGGACAGCTCCGCGAGCCTCACCGAAGCGCGGTGATTGATGTCGAAGGTCAGGTCGGGGTTGAGATTCCCGAGCGGATCGTTGGAAAGGCCCGCCAGGTGAAGAACGGTATTCGATGCCGCGCAGGTCGCTGACTTCCGCATCGCGGATGTCCTTCTTGATGTGCGGGCACCTTGACCATCCCCTCGCCGAAAGTGCAGCGGCTGAAGAGGTCGCTGTCCATGCCCGTGACTTCGTGGCCTTCCTTGAGGAGCAGGGGGGTCAGGATGGTTCCGATGTAGCCGAGATGTCCGGTAACGAGTATTTGCATGATGCTTCTTCCTAATCCTTTCTTCAGATTCGATGAGTGATTAACGTTGATTCGTGACTCGAATCTATTCCCACGTTTTCCAAGGCGGTGAGCCCTTCGCCCACAGTTCTTCCAGGAGGTTGCGGTCGCGAATCGTATCCATGCACTGCCAGAAGTCGGTGTGCCGGTAAGCCATGAGCTGGCCATCGCGGGCTAGCTTCTCCATGGGCTCCTTTTCCCAGTGCGTAGTCGTCCCCTTCGATGTAGTCGAATATCTCTGGCTCAAAGACGAAGAAAGCGCCGTTGATCCAACCTTCGCTGGCCTGTGGCTTTTCAGAGAATTCCTTTACCTTGTCGCCCTCGAACACGAGGTGCCCGAAGCGAGCGGGAGGGCGAACGGTGGTGACGGTCGCCAACTTCTTCCGTGGCTCTTGTGGAACTTGAGCAGTTCCGTGAGGTTCACGTTGGAGACGCCGTCGCCCCAGGTCAGCATAAAAGTGCTGTTGCCGACGTGATGGCGCCAGACGCTTGATTCGGCCGCCGGTCTGGGTCTTGGTGCCAGTGTCCACGAGGTCGACGGTCCAGTCGGGCCTGTCGCCCGTTGGTGTGCCGCAATACGTCACCCGTCCGCGTCTTGACCGTCAGATCGCTCTGGATCGTGCACAGGTCCATCATGTATCGCTTGATGTATTCACCCTTGTAGCCGAGGGCGACGGCGAAATTGTGATACCCATAACGCGAATAGTGCATCATGATGTGCCAGAGAATCGGCATCCCGCCGATCTCGACCATCGGCTTGGGCTTGATTTCAGTTTCTTCTGCGAGGCGTGAACCTAAGCCCCCCGCGAGGATCGCGACTTTCATAAACATCTCCTGTCTGTTTGTCCGTGCTAAAGGCTATTCGGCTATCCAGGCCCGCTAACTCGGACACCCGCTCCCCGGCGGCGGCACGGGAAATGAGTCACTATTATGCATGCGCATTTTCCGGCGCGACGGACGGCTCATTTTTTTTTGAGTCATTTTCCCGCGACTTTCTCGGACGCAACCCTTCGACGGCCCGCCAGAAGAGCTCCTCCCCGGCAATAATCAAATCGCGTGCGAGCTTGGGGGACATTTTCAATGTAAACGGCATCAGCCGCCGGTAACACGCCAGTCGCTCTGCGGCGTGAGCGGTCGCCAGTCCGCGGAGAGGTCCAATATTCTTTGACGATCTTCCACTCCGGGAAAACGATTTTTCCCTTCAGGGAAGGATTCCACCATTCCGTGGGCGGAATGGGTCCAACACCGATGTACTTGCTGAGTCTGCTGCGGCCCCGCGTAAGGCGGGTGGGGACGGATCGCACTGATCGCCCGCTGTGATCCCGATTGAGAAACAGATATTCCTCAACCCTTAAGAAAACGTCCGAAAAGACTGAGCCGGGCAAGCACCACGCTGTCGGCCCTGGCATAGGATCCCTTGCGTGGAAAACTCCTCAGGGCGGACAGGCGGATCAGCGAAAATATTTCAAATGCGCCATGCTGTTTGTGCTTCACGTTGATGAGGGCGTCAAATCGCTTCTCTGGACGAGCATCGGCGGTGTTAAGCGACGAATCAAAGTCGTGATTTCGAACGAACTCGCCCCTGATCATCGATGATTTGAGTTTTTGGCCACGCCATCACGGCGCTTTGATCGGCGTCCAGGGCGGCAACGCATTTCTCGAGGAGCGTGGGAGCCAGCACATCGTCCGCGGCTGCCCAGCGAAAGTATTCGCCCTGAGCCAGTGCTTCGGTGCGATTGTAGTTCCAGCCGGGACCGTGGTTGGTCCGGTCGTTCGGATGATATTGCACGCGCGAATCGCGACTGACGTATTCTTTGCAGATCGCCTCAGTGTCGTCGGTCGAACCGTTATCGGAAATGATCAGCTCAAAATCGGTGAACGTCTGCGCCAGAATGGAGTCAATCACTTCGCGCAGAAAGCGCTGCGCGTTGTAGACCGGCATGCCGAGGCTCACTTTGGGTCTGACGTTCGCCATCACTTCCATCTTTCAATCGTTGGGCGCTGGTTCCAGTTACGCGCTCATTTCCCGGGCGGCCGAGTTTTGTGGCCGCCCAAAGCGGGCGACACCGTTTTCCGGAATCGCTCGCTGATGCGTACAGGCCTGAAACCGCCCGCGGCGGCGAATCGGAGTTCGCCGGCCGCAGGCGGCCTGAATCAGGTCTTGCGATTACTTCTTCGCCCCGGCGAGTTCGGGACGAAAGATGACTTCGCCGGACTCCGGCTTGGCACCGGTGTCGTAGAGGGCGGCGATTTCATCAGGCATCCGCTCCAGGTCGCGGGACCGCATGAAGTCGCGCAGCGATGTGCCGGTGCAGTTGGAGTCGATATTCGCCGCTCCGCCCTTGCTCTTCACGTCATCAAGATTGACGGTGCGGAAATCGATGCTGTAACGCGACAGGCCCGCGGTATTCGGAACCGTCGAATGCAAGTTCGCCGCTGAGAAGATAATGATTCCGCCGGCCGGAGGAACGAAGCGGATCTGCGGCCAGAGCTCCAGCTCTTCCTCCGGCTTGGGCTGCTTACGCGTGTCGGTCTTGATGTGCTTCGAAGCGTCCTTACGGCCCACGCTGTTCCACTCGTAATAATTGAACGTGTGCGAACCGTTCTTGATCGCCTTATCGAAATACTGCGGATGAAAGGCCATCGACATCTCGGTTTCGATGTCGTAGATCGGCAGCCACCAGTTGAGCTGCGACATGGGCGCTGAATACCAGGTGTCGCGGTGGGGATGATGGGCGTACCCGACGCCGCTGGTCAGATATCCGTCGCTGGTGACCATGCGCAGTCGTGGAACGTCGATGTACGTCTTCTCCAGATCGCACTTGAACTCTTCCATGATGTCGCGGATCAGACCCTTGGTTTTCGGGTGATGAATGAAACCCGGCTTGAGCGGCGTGCAGATCTCCACATACTTTTCAACCGGCATGTGGTGCTGCGCCTGGCGCGGGTCGATCTTCCCGAACGCGGTTTCGATCATTCCTCGGGCATGATCGATCAGCGCCAGGGTGCTCTTTCGGGGAGAGAAGATGAAGACCTGACCTTCAAACAGGCGTTTGCGCCGAACGTCGTCATTCATATTGGAATCGAAATACGCAGTATGCATCTGGCTCATAATTCTGTCCTTCCGGCGGGGTTCATGGTTTTAACGAACGAGACTTCAGGTTTGGAATACGTGTCGCCGGCTCGAATCGAACCCCGGGTTGCAATTGCGTGGGCGTACACGTTCATTAGTTCGGAATAGTTAGTTTCGGGAGTATATTTTTGTTCGTAAGTGCGACGCGCTCCGCTCCGAAGCGTCGCAAGGTTCGTGGAATCCGCGGTCATCTGCCTTACTTTGGCAGCCAACTCCTCCGGGTTTCCTGGTTCGAAAAGCATTCCATTCACTCCGTCTTCGATCAATTCCTGCATCGAGCCGCGACGGCTGGCCAGCACCGGAGTACCTTTGGCAAATGATTCCAGAATCACCTTTGGCTGACCCTCATACCATTCGGACGGAAACATAAGCAAAGTCGCGTTTCCCATCGCTTCCAACACCTCCGCCATGGGCTTTCGACCCATCCAGCGGATGCGGGGATTGGCAGCGGCTGCCGCCTTTACAGAATCGGCCTCCGGCCCATCGCCGAGAATATGCAGCGCTGGGGCGGTTTCGCCAAGGATATCCCAGGCTTTCAAAAGCGAGGAAATCCCTTTTTCCACCGACAGTCGGCCGACAAAGAGGCAATGTCCGCCAGCGCCAGTTCCTATTCCCGGATCGGGACGAACAAAGTTCCCCTTCACTAAAATCTTGCTTTCCGGCAATCCCCCTTCGATCAGCTTCCCCCGCATAAACCGCGTCAACGCTATATACACGTCAATCGCCCGCGTCCAGGTCCCAATCAGTCGGTGGAAAGCGAGCATGCCGGCGATCACTCCGGTCGCGCGGCGGTTGTTCCGATAACACGCATGTTTCACACCCGGCCATGCCAGGCGTTTTCCGATACAGTCTTCGCACACTCGTCCTTCGCGCAACAACAAAGACCCGGGGCAAATGAGCCGATAATTGGCGATTCCCTGAACCACTGCCGCTCCCGATCGCCGCGCCGCGTAATAAGCGCTGGGTGACACGAGGGGAAACGTATTGTGAAAGTGCACGACCTCCGGGCGTTCCGATCCGAGCAAATCGGTAAGCTTTCTGGCGCTATCCCGGTTCCAGACCGTACGAGCTGCCAACGCGACGGCACCCATTTCGTTAATGCTGTCGTTATGGATTGTAAAGCGCAGAACCTCGTGGCCTTTGCTTTCCAACAGATTCCCTTCGTCGGCGAAGACCTGGTCTTCGCCGCCGGGCTGTTGATAGAAATTATGGACGAGCAGCACTTTCATGACGGTGACAGCAACCCTTGATAAGGATATCAGGGTTTTCGGTGCGATTTGACCACTTCTTCATACCACTGGTTCATCGTCAGCACACGCTTTTCCCAGAGATGTTCGGCTGCCCGCGACAAAGCGCGTTCGCCCATCTGCTCGCGCATTGAAGGGTGATCGGCCAAGGTGCGCATGGCGTCAGCGAGTCCGCGAATCGTTGATTGAGGATCGGTTACCGGCACCTTGATTCCCGCGTCATCTGAAAGAACGTTCGCCACCCCCTGGTGGTTCAGCGCAATAAGCGGAAGCCCGCGGGCTATCGCCTCCAGTACCACGGTCCCCTGGGAGTCACGCAGGCTCGGAAAAACGAATACGTCGTGGCTGGTAAACAACTCGGCCATTTGCAACCACGGAACCTTCCCCAGGAATTGAACCCGATCGCCCAGGCCCAATCGGTTGGCAAGTTGTTTCCATTCTTCCAGGCACGGGCCGTCGCCGGCGCACGTCAATCGAATTCCCGGATCGGGCGCGACCGCCATCGCCTCAAGGGCCAGCGGCAATCCCTTTCGCGGCTCGCATTGCCCAGCCCACAGCATGTTCAGTTTTCCGGCCGTGCCGGTTCGCCGGGTAGGGTGAAGCCAGCTTGGATGGATCCCACTGTCCGCGAAATACTCCACACGTTTGGCGCCAAGTGTCCTGATCAAGTCGGCTGTTTCCCCATTCGACGCGAGCACAAGTTCGGCGCCCCGCAATGCGGATCGTACCCAGGGATTCCAGCGCGGCAGGTGAACGACGGCGCTGCGGATATGTTCGAGCATCCGGCCCTGGGTGACGTATCGGAAAAACTTGGAAGGCCAGATCTGTCCACCGCCGATCGGTCCCCAGATGAAGGGAAGTCCCAGCTTCCAGAGCAACGGTGGCTGATGCAAACTCGCCCAACTCACGTGATGAACCAGATCGAATGGAGTGCGTTGGTTCAACTCCCGAACTCTTTTGAACGAGGGGTGCTGCCACATCAAATAGTGGGCACGAATGCCGCGCGGACCGCGCTCGGTCCTCCACGGATCGATCCGTTTGTCGAGCGTGACCCATTCCACTTTCAGCCGCTCGCGCGGCCTCTGTGCCAGCTCTTCCTCTACATCTTCCCTGTTCTCCGGGAAACTGATGAGCGTGACATCGTGAAATCGAGAAAGCTGCGCCGCCCAGTTCCAGGTTACACCCGGTTCGGAGCCGCGTTTTGGCGAACAACCATGCCCAACAAGCGCCACTCTCATTAATGCATTTCCCGGTCAATGATCGGCATTGATCAAGCCGCGGACATCTCGGATTGCGGCCGATCAGGCGCCGCTGCAATGTTTCCGATTGCCTCGTAGCGATTTCGAAGGCGGTGAGCCAGATCGTCCCAGGAAAACATCGACTCGGCGCTGCTGTCGCGCGGCCACGCGCATCGCTTTTGCACCATCCGAGTCGGAAAAGATCTGCCGATCGCGCCAGCAAGTTGCGACGCATTGTCACGATCGACCAATATTCCGCTCTCCCCGTCTTCAACAATTTCAGCGAATGCGCCGGCCCGAGTCGCGATGACGGGCAGTCCGCTGGCAAGACCCTCCGCGATGGGAAGTCCAAATGGCTCATCGAAAATCGACGGCACCACTAAGACGTCCGAAGCGCGATAGTAGCCGGGTAGATCATCGTGCGACAAGCTGCCGAGGAAGCGAACCCGATCGGCGGCCTCGGGCCGCACGATCGATCGCAGCCACGGAACATAGCTGCCGCGATTTTCGAAATAATTAGACATTTTCTCCAGGATCGGATCCTGTCGATCGGGGTCGACAAATTCCCGGGACAAGACGCTCTCCGGCCCCACCAGGTCGAGTCGCGCATCCGGGAACTCGGCGGAGATGATTGAAAACGCCTGCAAAAGGATGTGGACACCCTTTTCCGGTGAGTGGCGCCCGACATACAGATATCCGACGCGCACCCTCGCGCGGGCCGGCTCGCGGCAAAGTCGGTGAAAATCGGGAGATGTCCACGCCGTTGTGGAGCGTCTGAATATCTGCCGCCCGATCGGGAAAGCGTGCCCGCGCCGGTCTGCCAGAAATCCGCTGACCGTGACGACCCCGTCGACGTGTCGCAACCGTTTCTCGACCAGCGACCGATCGAGCTGGCAAAGCCAGTCGCAATGCATGTGAAGCAATGTTCGAATGGCCGGGTTGTACGACTTGATGATCTGCGCACACGCGGCAAAATTGTGTACGTGCGACCAAATCCGCGCCGCGTCGCTTTAGATCCGAAGCCACTCGACGCATGTAATCGAGATGGTAAGCAAGGGACTGATAGAACGGCCGCGTTCGCGGCAAAACCTTCCAGCGATCCAGCAGCCGCAGCGGCTTGGCCAGCGCGTCCCACCGCGGGGCCACACGCCGGATTTCGACGCCATCCATGATTTCGGTCTGCGGTCGTCCGGGAATAGCCTTGACGTAACAGATGACCTCGCACGAACGAGCCATGCGCCGAGCCAGTTCATGTATTATCAGTGCGATCGAATCCGCCGAATGATCCGGCGGATAAACACTCCAGGGCTGATTGACGAATGCGATGCGCATTACGAATGAGTGCGTGATAAAATCGGCGACAACTCTCCTGCGCCCTTCGGGATTCCTGGGGAATCGGGGATTCGTTCAAGGCGATTCGGACCGAAGTAGAATTCCTGCGGTTTGCGAAACTGCGGCATAAAGCCCGGCGGCATTCCGGGCAACTGCGTAGCGTAAACCTGGATCGCACGATCCTTGATTTGCGTGATCTCCGGCGACAATTCCAGCCGCCCCGCTCCGGAGGCATCGGCGAGGGGCAGACTGGGAACCGGACGGCGCCACAACAGCCATACCGGATATTCGAACACTTCCACTGAAACGTTCGCGTTTTCGATTGCCCGAAGGGTGAGGCGATAGGTCGCTTCGTGGTCCGGGTGCCGGTCTCTGCGGTGGGGGACGTAAATCTCAGTCGCGGAAGCGGCTCGAATTACCCCTGAAAGTTGCGCCGTCAGCCGGTTGCTGTCAGACTCGGACAAAACGGGCAACGATCCATCCGGACCGTTGAGAAAGTACAAGTCGCATTCAGGAACTCCGAGGATCGCGGTCGCGTCGATCGCTTCTTTTTTTCGTCGCCTGAAGAGCTCGTCGGCACTGATTTCTTCAGGCGCGTGGGAGGCTCTGCCGTCGGTCACAAATACCACGCTCACGGGAATGCCGGCTCGCCGTTTCGTCGCGATCAGCCCGCCGCAACCGAAAGTTTCGTCGTCCTGATGCGGTGCGATCACCAGGGCCACGCCGGTCGGCAGGGCCATCGGTCGGCTCCTTCGCTGCAGCAGATGACGGTACAAAATGCCCGTTTGCAATCCGCGAAGGTTGTAGACGATTTTGCGAAGCAACGAACGAACCATAGCGTCCAATCGCAGCAAATCCCCTTAACCCACTTTCCCGGCAACGACGTGGTCGTCAATCGGCTCAAGCAGTCCGGCGTCAATTTCCATCGCCGCGCCCTGACCGAGCATCTTTACTTGAAGAATCAGTCGTGTAGGACCCAATTTTTGAACGAGGACGCCTTCCATTCCCTCAAACGGCCCGGCGGTGACACGGCAATTGCGTCCAACGGCAGCGAACGGATACGGATCGAGCACTGCGTTGCGCCAGCGCCTCCTGAAGCGACACCAGATCGCGGAGCAAGCCAGCCTGATCGATCACCTCAATGACACGGCAGAGCCGATCGGTCGCCAGGGCAGCGTAACGGTGCTCGGAACTCCCGCAGAAGAAAACGTAGGATGGGAACAGCGGGAGCATCAGCCGCCGTTTTCGCCCACCGGAGATTTTCGTCCGTTCAGCCATCGGCAGGAAATAGCCGATGCCACGGCGGAGAAGATCGAAGGCAAATGCCTTCTCAAATCGCGATTTTGTGTGGGCAATCCACCATTGCCCGTTCAGGTCTGCCAGCGTCGCTACGCCGGGCGGGAGCAAGGGGGGATTATCGCTCGGCTTAAGCACGTCGGTCAGTGAACAAAGAAAACTCAATGATTACGTAACGTCGTTTTTCGATAATCGAAGGCGCACTTCGTCCCCGTCGGTGCACCGGCACCTTTTTCGACACCTTTGATTCGCGGCGAACTCAACGTGGTCCGCCAACGCGAACGGCCAGTCCCCGCCGTTAAGGCATCGCGGGTGACCAGCCGCTCTTTTAAACACCTGCGCCTGCAAGTCGTGCATGACACCGCAGGCCGCCCACTCAAATTCCACGGCTACAGGCCGGGGATTTCGACACTCAATTTTCTGCTTCTATTCGGTCGTGGCCCCGACCGAACCCACTGCAATTCCAAGGCCGCGTCGTCTCCTCACTTCGCGTTGGACGGCAGCCGGCGCATTTTTCGCGTCCCGCCGTTGGAGTGACTATGAACCGGCGGGTCCATGTCGTCATTTGTTTCGGCACGGGGCAAGGTGCGACGTCCGGTGTCGAATGGCTGGTATGAGTAATAGGTACCGTGATACCCAAATTGCTGATCTCCACCCACCACGTCGTTGACCACAACGCCCAGCAGCCGCGCACCCACGCTCAAGAGACTTCCGCGCGCCAATTCGGCGGCCCGACGTGTGGAGTGACCGGCTCTCAGAACCAGAAGACTCACATCACAAATCGCGCCGAGAATACGCGCATCGGTCACAGCCATCACCGGGGGACAGTCGAGCACGATGTGGTCGTAGCTTTGGGAAAGCTCTTCGATGATTCCCGCGAAACTCTCACCATGGAGCAATTCGGACGGATTGAGCGGCGTAGGGCCGGCCGGAAGGACATCCAGTCCCTCGACCACCGTGCGACGGATGACGCCGGAGAGTGATTCATTTCCCGCCAGGACGCTGGTGAGCCCGGTCTGTTCTTTGACCTCGAACATTTTTTGTTGAACGGGACGACGGAAGTCGGCGTCGAGCAGAAGCGTGCGCTTTCCAGCTTGCGCCAAGGTGATGGCCAGATTGCTCGCCAGCGTTGACTTACCGTCGCCGGGAGTGGGGGAGGTGACGACAATGGTCCTGGCTTGTCCCGCCGGCACCCCGAAATGAACTGCCGTGCGGACCGCGCGGTAGGCTTCGGCGACGTCGGACATCGGATCCCAGTGAGCGGCCTGGCTGCGCCAGAGTCGTCAATCCGCGCTTCATGCGCGGAATTGCGCCGATCACCGGCAGGCCGAGCATCGCCGCAATTTCGTCGGCGGAACGGACTCGACCATCAAGCTTGTCCCGGGCGATCCCATAACCGCATCCCAGGAGGAGCCCCATGGCGAGTGTCAGGGTAAGGATACGCATGGACGCCGGCCGACTCGGGTGAGTGATGACCTGCGCCGTTTTGAATACGTCGATCGTCGGGATGCGGTAGTCCTGCATGATTCCCAACTGCTTGATCCGATCATCCAGCCCCGTGAGTAGCTTGTCAGTGGCGTCGCGAGTGGAAATCAGGCGAGACAGTTCCGCAACGCGACCTTCCGTCTTGGCTTCATCATCCTGCGCCTTGAGGAACGAACTCTGGAGCGCGGCATCCTGTGCCTTCGCCTTCGTCAGCGCTACTTCCACAGTGGATAAATATCTTTCGGTGAATTCCTTGTCGGCCGCGGCAATCTTCACGAGCAGCGCGGCTTCCTGGGCTTTGTCAGCCTGGACGAGCGGATTATTCTTCCCCAGCCTCCCTTCATTCATGGAGATCCGGACCTGAACGGTGCTCAGCTCAGATTGAAGCTGGGTCATCGCCTGGTCCAGTCTCTGGGGACTGGTACCCGCCTGAGTCGCCGCCAATTCTCGGAGTTTTTCGGGATAATCGCGGTAAGCCTGAGCTGCGTTGTAATTTCCCTGGGCATCAATCAGGGCCAGATGCGCGGTCGTCATCGCGTCGCCGTATTTAGCAAGGGCGGTGCCGGTTGAATTGGGAGTCGTCGCGGTGGCAGCGGCAATACCCGGGTTCTTCTGCCGAAATTCTGTTACGGCCTGCTGTTCCTCGATCAGCTTCTTTTCGTACTTGTTCTTGTCCGCGATCAGGATGCGCGGCTCCCTTGTTTGAGTCGATGGGAAGTTCGGTTTCGTACCGCATGTATTCTTCGACGATCAGGTTCGTGATCCGTGCCGCCTGAACCGGATCAGGTGATTCGAATTGAATATTCAACGTGTCGTCTTTTCGACCGACTTCCACAGTCAAAAAAGCCGCAATATCGTCCGCACGGTCCGATAATTCCTCGTCGCTCAGGTTGGCTCCATAAACCTCGGCCGCCACAGGCTTCAGAATGACGGCGGACTTGATTTTGGTGCATTGCGTTTCAAGATACGTGTCAGGGCGATATTGCCCCGGTGCGTCCATGTTCATGCCAGGCAGGATCGGACCAGACACGTCCGGCTTCACGTAAATCATGGCGATGCCGGGATAATATTTTGTCGCCGTCCGCAGATAAGCGAATGCGGCGGCCAGGAAGGCCAGCGTGATGAGGAGTGCGCCCCAGCGGTGACGCCAGACGCTCAGCGCAAGGTTCGAATTGGCATCAGGACGTTCCGGCGGCGGTTCGAACGCATCCAGGGGGGGCTGATAGCGCGCCAGACTGTCGCCGGGTTGCTGATTCGGAAGTCGTCGTTGGTTGGCCATGGCCTTTCACTCTTTTCGCTGACGTAACGGCTGGCAATCCCAGCAACATCCAGACTCTTTCGAACTTGATCGACCAAATATCCAGTCGGATATATCGCCTACATCGGAATTTGCGCTGGTCGTCTCTTTCGTCAGGTCCCATAACACGAATGGCGGGGAAGTGAGCGCCTGCGGTCGACAGGATCCAGTAAGCGTATTGCGTTTCACCCACCTGCCGCTAAACGTGATTCCCCGAGAAATCGCCCTTTGAACGATCGTCGTTTCACGTTGTTTTTCTCGTCAGGTTTGCATGTTTCACGCTTGGGGGCGGTTTACGGATACCATATCTCGATGGCTTCCTCCCATCAAGTCGATTTTGGTCGGGTCCGCCTGGAGAGGGCGATTTGAAGAGTCCGTTCAAATGAAGGTCGAGGTCGTTTAGAATGCATAACGACCGTCTCTAAATGTACTTAGGCAGAAAATGCCGCCGCCGGCGTTTAATGCCGAGGCGGGGTGCTACTGGGAGTTTTTGCGGCTCTCTGGGCGGCTTCGGCAGCTTTTTGTTGTGCCGCGATATTTTGTTTGACTGTCGTCAACTGCTGATCGGCCGTCTTGAACTGCGTTTGTAGTTGGATGTATTCGGGGTCCGCTTCGACCGCCTCCGTGACCTGTGCTTGAGCCGCGTCCCACGCGCGTTTTGCTTCATCGCGCTTGGACTTGGCCGCGTCGACTTTCGGGTCTTCGGCTAAGGCGTCGGCTTCGATCTGGTGAATCAGGGTTCCAGCTTTCCATCTTGTGTCAACCGCAGTCTTAATGTCATCCTGGCTGATCGGGTCGGCGCCGGTGCCGCTCTCGGACGCGCTGGCGCTGGTTGCGCTGTCATCCGGCTTGGCCGGTCTATTCGCCTGATCAATCGTCTTTTGCGCCTTTTCTCGATCTGCGACCGCTTGCAGATATTCGGGTTTCTTACGCGCCGCGGCAATGGCGGGTTTCGAAGCAGCGTCATACTCAGCTTGCGCCGCCTCGTAATCTTTCTTTGCCGTCGCGTACTCGTCCTTACTCGTGAAAGTGGCCTCCACCCGTGCGCGCACCTTGGCCATTTGCTTGCGAACCACATCTACGGCGGCGCGGGCATCTTCCAGTTGTTTCCGCTGTGCCGCCATCTGCTGCTGCTTGGCCTGGTTTGCAGCCGCGTTCGGGTTTAGGGTCGTCGAACTTGGCGTCGTATAAGCCAATGCCGCAGACCCGACCCAAATGCCGATCAGCGCCGCCACCCCAACCACTGAATTGCACGATGAACGTTGAAACATGGTACGCCTCCAGCAACGCGACCCGATTTACACCATTGTTCCGGCCGATTGCAGACTTTCGAACATCTGTTGTAATTATAACGTCTTTTTAGTCCGTTTGCCGCAAATGATCTTTATTTTCAACGTCCGGGTGGGCGAAATATTCATTCGCGCACGAACGAGCCCTCCGACTCCGCTCAGGACAGGCCTGGATTCCACAAAATAGCCTGGGAAGAAATGTCCTGCCCAGCGGGAACTATCCTAGCAGCAAGATGGACGAATCGAACGAGAAACAATGGGCATCCAGCACCTGAGCGGAGTGAATTCGCTTGCAAAGCGACCTCGAGCTGGTTCGGACCGCGGCGCGAGGAGATTGCGCGGCTTTTCACGTGCTTGTCGACCGGCACGCCGGCGACATGTTACGTCTTGCCAGGTCGCTGTCGCGAACGAGGAGCGACGCCGAAGACATTGTCCAGGAGACCTTTATCGGTGCGTTTCGCGGCCTGTCCGGGTTCAACGGAGACTCGTCGGTTCGAACCTGGTTGTCGCGGATCCTGATGCGGCGGGCGGCCAAGAGTTGGCACCGAACACGACACGACCGTGCCGCTGTCCCGCTGGAAATCGCGCAGGATACTTCGTCGGCGGCGGCGGCGCCGGACAACTGACCGTCGGCGGGCCGGGCAACGCCGTCGATTCGAAGCTCGACCTGCAGCAGATTTTGCAGACCCTGGGACCGGAGCATCGTGAAGTCCTCATCCTCCGCGAGTTGCAGGGATTGTCGTATGCGGAGATCGCCGAACTCCTCAAGGTTCCGCGCGGAACGGTGGAATCCCGGCTGCATCGTGCACGCAATGAGCTCAGGCAACGGCTGAACGGATACATGGAGGCATGAACGACGCGGACAGATTTTGGCGGACGGTTTCGGCCGGGGCAGGAAGTGTGATGAACCCATGAGCAACGACTGCAAATATTGCCCGCAGCTCGATGCCTATCACGACGGCGAACTCGCTTCTGAGGTGTCGCGGCAGTTGGCCGAGCATCTGGCGAGCTGCGATGACTGCCGCCGTGACCTCAAGGCCATCCAGCGCATGTCCGCGTTGTTTGCCGATTGGTCGGACGAAGGCATTTCGCTTGCCGTGGTCGGACGCGTTCACGAAAGGGTCGACGCAGAACCGACGGGAAATTACTTCCGCACCGCTCGACTTCTGATTGGGTTGGCGGCTTCCGTGCTGATCATCGGCGCCGCCTGGCTTTACGAATTGCCGGCGGAGCTAACGCGGGTGCGCAACCGTTGTCTTCTGGACAGGTAGCCGTCGCTGCCTCGGAACCGTGGGAGCGTTTGGCACTTGGGCAAATCGATTTGCCGCCGAACGTCGGCTTGCAGTCCCCGATCGAAGACACACGTGAGGCGCGCATGACCGACTTCATGGTTCAGAATCTCGAGGGAGGCTCGGCCCATGGCAATCCGTAACAAAACGACCGGCGTGCTGATGGCCGTCTTTGTCTTGGCGCTGGGAGCGGGCGTCGTTGCTGGAACGCTTGTTTCGCGGCTTCCAACGACGGCGACCGGTCCGGCAACCGGGGCGGAGCATTCGCCGCTCGACGAACTCCAGCTTAATTCCTCGCAGCGCGAACAGATGCGCGGCATCTGGGAAGAAGTTCAGAAACTCTCTTCGCAATGCCTGACTGACGGCCAGGTCGCCCAGAAAGATCGCGACGACGCCATCTTTAAGATGTTGAACCCCGATCAGAAGGCGCAGTGGGATCGCATCAACACTGGACTGGCCGGAAAGCTCAAAGCGCTCAGCGACAAGCGCGAGGCGGCTTTTAAGAACGCCGTCGAGCGCACCGAAGCGATCATGACCGAACCGCAGCGCAAGGCTTACGAGCAGATGATCAACCAGCGAGTTGGACAGATTACCGTCGGCGGCGGCTTCGGACAGCCACCGCCGACGAACTGGGGATCGAATCCTGGCTCTACTTACCAGCGATCCCCGTAACCGGGTCGGCGTGGGTGTCCTTCGCGTAGCTCGGCACGCCCCCCGACACGCGAGGGCCCCACGACGGCTCTTATCTTGACCATTATGACACGAAAGGCATTTTTGAACCATTGTGCGGTAACAAATTGGGCTTGACGCATGTGAACCCGACCCACAGGATATTCGTCGGGTAATATTGGGGACGATGGCAATGCGCTTTTTGGGAAGACGCGCCTGCAAGCGGAACGACCAGAGTGTCGCTACGCCCAGCGTGCGCCTGGAAGCCCTTGAGAAACGCGCGTTGTTGTCGGCCGCGTCGGCAGGCGCGTGCGCTGTGACAGAGTTGTCCTTGCAATCGACCGGCGGGGCCGCTCTGGCCGGATTTGCCCCCCAGCAGATTCGGAACGCGTATGGGTTTGATCAGGTGAGTTTTGCCGCCGGCACAGTTCCCGCGGACGGCAGCGGACAGACGATTGCCATCGTCGACGCATACAGCGATCCCAATCTCGCTTCGGATCTCCATATCTTCGATCAACAATTTGGCTTTAATGATCCCCTCAGCCTCCAGCAGGTCGGGCAGACCGGCGGCACACAATTACCCGCGGCGAACAGTGGATGGGCCGCGGAAATCTCCCTCGACGTCGAGTGGGCCCACGCGATGGCGCCGGCCGCGAATATCCTCGTGGTCGAGGCCGACTCCTCGGGTCTGGATGACCTGCTCGCCGCCGTGGACAGTGCTCGCAATGCGACCGGGGTTTCCGTGGTGTCGATGAGCTGGGGGACCGCGGAATTTGACGGGGAGACTTCGCTCGATTCCCTTTTCACGACGCCCCCCGGACATCAAGGCGTCAGTTTCGTCGCCTCCTCCGGCGACGGCGGATCGGCACTGGGCCCGACCTGGCCCGCCAGCTCTGGCAATGTCATCTCAGTCGGCGGAACGGATCTGTCGACGGATTCAAACGGCGACTATGCCGGAGAAACTCCCTGGGCCGGTAGCGGCCACGGGATCAGCTCGCAGGAGCCGGAGCCTTCATACCAGGCGGGTGTGCAGAACACGGGCGCGCGGGTGATACCGGACGTCTCGTATGACGCGGATCCGAACAGCGGATATCTCGTCTACGATTCGGTCCCCGATCAGAGCGCTGCCGGCTGGAAGGTGATCGGCGGCACCAGCGCCGCGCGCCGCAATGGGCCGCCTTGATCGCGATCGCAAACCAGGGACGCGCCACCGCCGGACTCGGCTCACTCGACGGCGCAACCCAGACGCTCCCCGCCCTCTATCAGTCTTCGGCAGCCGGATTCAACGCAGTCAGCCAGGGAACCGGTTCGTTTCTGGCCAGCACCGGCACCGGATTCCAGCCGGCAACAGGGCTTGGTTCACCTAGGGCCGCCGCCATTACGACTGATCTGAGTACTGCAAACTCCGGAACGATCACCACTGAACTGGGCGACGCAACTCCGCCGCCGTTGTTCACGGCCAAGCCAGTGAAAGGTTCCGGCGGACATCATGTCCATCCTCACGTTGAAAGGGCGCCCGTTCCGAAAACCGGTCCGTCGATTGTCCCGGCTCGGGTACAGTTAACTGCCGAGCCGAATTCCGACGCGGCCGGCCGCACCGAACGCACGGCGTCTGTTTCGAACTTCACGGAACCGAGCATTTCCCCAGTGGGAACGTTGGCCGTGAAGGCCGCGATCTTTTCTCAATCCGCCGTCGGCGCTTCCGGCGTACTTCTTACAGGCATGCTCAGGGACGGCGCGGCCCTGTCCGCGTCCGCTGGCGGGGTGATTTTCAACCAGGCGGCGGCCTCCCTTCGCGCCGTCGCCTCCAAAGCAGGTCCGATCGCGCAGGCTGCCGCCCACGAAATTGTGGACGCGGTGGAATCGCCGGCGGTGGCCGCAAACGTTGTCACGAACTTCATTCACGTCAACGCCCTGACCGCATTCGCCGACGCGACCGCCGCCTTCATCGACGAATGCGCGACGATTCCCAACGCGCCCGCTTCCGCCGCGCCGCACCGCACGCGCGCCTGGCTCATCACCGCCGCCGTCCTCGCCGTCGATGCCCTGCTCGTCGCACACTGGTTTGCCACCCGGCCGAAGAAAGAGGACGAAGACGAGGAGCAGGATGACGCTGAGAGTGTCCGATCTCCCTTCCTGGACGGCAGCTCGGTTCGCGAGAGATATTGCGGTTAATCACGACTCAGCCCCGCCGTTGCAACTTGCACTTTTCATTTTGTGGTCCAACAGCGGCTGCAAAACAGTCGTCGAATGCATCATAATGTATCACAATGCATTACTCTCGTGCTTGAATTAACAAAAAATTGATACTGATATAATGTATATCGATATACATTGGATGCCCCGAATCGCCGGCCTAAAACGGCGCGGCGCCGGTGTCGTCGCAGCCGGCGGCCTCCAAGGATCGTGATCCGGGGGCCAATTGCCTTCCTGCGCCGCGGCGACATACACCTCCATGTCCGCCTGCGACTCGGGGCTGTTATCCTGCGGGACGAAAAAGAGACACCCCTCCAAACCGAGGTTCCTGAGCCCCTGATAATGCCCCAGCCGTGCCCCGCGGGCAAAGCCGATCCCCGACCAGGCGGTCACGGCCCACCGGACGCAAGGAACTCTCGGGAGCGGAAAAGGGGTCAGGTGTCATTGAGCGCTCAAAACCCGCCATCTCTGAGCGTTTCAAAACCCGCCACTGAAGCGCTCGCCGGGATCGGCGTCGATTCCGAGGCGGACGAATCAAAACCCGCCAGCGAAGCGCTCACCGGGATTTTCACCGATCCTGCCGAGCACGAGTCAAAACCCGCCACTGAAGCGCTCACCGGGATTTTGGCGGGCCAAGAGGCTGTTTCAACGGCCGGCGGGCGCGGTGCCGAGCTGCGCCCGCCCGCAGTCGCTGCGCACCGTGGCGGCAATTCATCATCGATCAGCTTGCCGCCGGCCAGAGTGCCCAGCGGATTTACCAGGACCTGGTGAGCGACCACGGGTACACGGGCAGTTATCACAGTGTCTGCCGGATGGTGCGGAAGGTGGGAGCGGAAAAGGGGTCAGGAGCGGAAAAGGGGTCAGGAGCGAAAAAAGGGGGGAGCGAAAAAGGGGTCATAAGCCATTGTCGCCTTTCCTTGTTCGCGGCCGGCCCACCGGACGCAAGGAACTCTCGGGAGCGGAAAAGGGGGGAGCGGAAAAGGGGAGCGGAAAAGGGGTCATAATCCGAATGCCATTCGGTTAGCGAGATTGTTCGTAACTCCGCGCCGCTGCTGCGCGTTAGCGTCGCTAGCGCGAAAGGCGGCCTCCTGTCAGAATGGTGGTGCTGAAATCACCTGCCAACAGGAGGCCACGGATGGCGACCATTTCTAGTGTCTTATCTTGTCTGCGACATGAACCGCTGGATTCTCGCATCGGTTCTGGCGTTGAGCAACTGTGCGAGGAATTGGGACATCAGTTCCGTGACCGGGTTTTCACGCCATTGGTGACGATCCGTTTGTTCATCCTGCAGGTGCTTCACGCCAACACCGCCATCACCCATTTGCGGCAATTGATCGGGTTCAACTTTGCGCCCTCCAGCTACTGCGAAGCACGTCAACGGTTGCCTCTTGTACTGTTGCAATCGTTGTTGCTGTCATTGAGCGCTTGAAAACCCGCCACCGATTTGCACTTCAAAACCCGCCAGCGCTTTGGGTCCTATAACTCATCTGTGTTGCCCTGATCAACTCTAATTTGGTTTCGCGACGGGTCGTGCGATGCCGCTCCGGCCCCCCCTCAGAGGATACTGCCAGATGGGCGTTGGTGTCTTCCGGGGGGGAGCACCCTTCACCGTCGGCGGTACTCCGCCGTCCTTTCTGCTCTTTCTGTTCCGCGATACGTGCGTGGTCTTTGAGCCGATAGCTTCGCCCGGTGATGTTCATTACCTGGGAATGCTGGAGGAATCGGTCGAGGATGGCGGTGGCCGCCGGCACGTCACCGATCAGTTTGGCCCAGTCTTCCAGCGGGCGGTTGCTGGTCATCATCGTCGAGCGGTTTTCATGACGGCGCAGGATAATCTCCAGTAGGCACTCGCCACTGCGCCGGGGCAACTGCTTCATCCCCATGTCGTCGATGATCAGCAGGTCCGGCTTGAGATAGCGGGCCAGCAGCTTGTTCTGGGCGGCAGCGCTTCGGCCGATTCATCGAGGAAGTCGCGGGCCAGATCGAAGATCGAACGGTACAGAACCCCGAAGCCGGCCTTGATCGCCTGATGGCCGATGGCCTGGGCTAGAAAGCTCTTGCCCACGCCGGGCGGCCCCAGGAGCAGCACGTCCTGCTTCTGTCGGACAAAAAGGCAGGTGGCCAGATCGCTGACACGCTTGCGCTGGATCGAGGGGTTGAAGCCAAAGTCAAACTCATCGAGGTTCTTGACCTCCCGGAATGAGGCGGCCTTCACCCGCCGCTGCACCTGTCTTCCCCCGCGCACGGCCAGTTCATCCTGGAGAACCAGCTCCAGGAACTGCTCGTGGGTGAGGCGATTGCCGCTGGCTTCGCTGAGCCGCACCTCCAGGCTGGCGGCCAGGCCCGAGAGGTGAAGTTGTCGGATCGCTTGTGAAAGTCCCGTGTTCATGATGCACACTCCTGTCTTTGAAAAAGGGTTATTGGGTAAACGCCTCGCGAATCAGCTGGGTGTAATCGGAGAGAGGCCGGATGATCGGATGCTCGCTGATGAAGGGAAGTTGCCCCTGTTCCTGCGGCGGCTGGCGGCGCTCGAGAAGTTCCCGCGCCACCCGCAGCCGCCAGGCGCCGTGGCCGTGGGCGATCTGGCACGCCTGGTCGATCGATCGGGCCGGATAACGCTGGCCCAGATTGTTGAGCCCGACCAGCGCCCGCATCGCCTCCACTCCACGTTCCTGAATCATCGCCTGTGCCCAGGCCCGCGCGTGCGGGCCCAATCGCCCGGCCTGCTCGATCAGCCACGCCGCCCCACGCTCCACTTTGCTTCGCTTCTCGGCGGCGATGTGCGGGGCATGCGTGCTGAAGCGGCCCGGCTCATGCTGTACGTGCAGCGCGATCTGCTGCATCTTTAAGTCAAAGATTCTTACCACCCGCCCGTCAAAACGGACCCAGACGCGTTGCCCCACAAACTCCGGCGGCACCGAGTAGTAAGCGCGTTTGATCTCCACGTGCCCGTCACGATGCACGCAGCGCTGGGTCTCCTGGAACAGCTCAAAGCGGCCGGCCGGAAGTGCCAGCAGTGCGCCACGCTCCGACTGCTCGAAAGCCTCGCGCACCTGACGCTTGGTCGTGCCGTGGATGCGCAGGTCCGCCACCGATGATTCCCACTGCGCGAGGTAAGCGTTCTGCTCGGAAAGCGAAGCAAAGGTTCGCCCCCGCAGGGCATTGCCTTTCACATAGCCGATGCCCCGTTCCACCTTCCCCTTGTGCCGGGGCGTGTAGGGCTTGGCCGGCAGGATGGCGATGCCGTAGTGGACGGCAAAGCTCGCCGCCTTGGGACACAGCTCCGGCTCATACCAATCGGCCCGGGCAACCGCCGCGCGAAGATTGTCGATCACCAATGTGCGGGGAACGCCACCAAAGTGATGGAAGGCGTTCTCCAGACAACGCAGAAAGTTGTCGGTGGTCTGCCGGTCCACCGCCTCGCTGTACCCCTTGCGACTGTGGCTCAGGACAATGCGAAAGACATGGCTGCGGTGGCGCCGGCCATCAGCCCCGACGATCCGCGCTCCGCTCCCAAAATCCACCTGTGCCTCGTCTCCCGGCGAGCACTCCATGCGACGGAACGGAAGACCGCCGCCCGCGGCACGGTTCAGCTTCCGCGCCATCCGGCAGACACCGTGATAACTGCCCGTGTACCCGTGGTCGCTCACCAGGTCCTGGTAAATCCGCTGGGCACTGTGGCCGGCGGCAAGCTGATCGATGATGAATGGCCGCCACGGTGCGCAGCGACTGCGGGCGGGCGCAGCTCGACACCGCGCCCGCCGGCCGTTGAAACAGCCTCTTGGCCCGCCAAAATCCCGGTGAGCGCTTCAGTGGCGGGTTTTGACTCGTGCTCGGCAGGATCGGTGAAAATCCCGGTGAGCGCTTCGCTGGCGGGTTTTGATTCGTCCGCCTCGGAATCGACGCCGATCCCGGCGAGCGCTTCAGTGGCGGGTTTTGAAACCCCGGGCGGCTGAGCCCCTCCGCCGGGAGTGCCGGCTCCGGCGGCCGATAACTTCACGTGCCGACTCACCGCATCGCGATCCACGCCCAGTTCCCGGGCAATCCGCCGACACGACCACCCGCGGGCATGTAACGTCAATATCGATACGACATCCACCATCTTGAGCTGATTGGCCATCCCGGTCCATTCCCGGCGAGCTTCGCCGGTGAACCGTAAAGACCAATCCCTTCCGTCTCAAAGTGGCGGGTTTTGAAGCGCTCAGAGGTGGCGGGTTTTGAGCGCTCAATGACATGTTGCGGATGATGCCGGACTGGGTCGATGCGATCGTTGCGGGGCCGCCGCTGCTGGGAAGTCGGCTGCTGATAGCCTACGGGTCGAGCGTCAGCACCCCCGACGCGCCGGGGATGCTCGAGCGTTTCGATTTGCCGCGTGGGCAAAAGCCAGGCGTGGGCTATCCGATGGCCAAGATCATGGGGTTGATGGACGCGGCGACAGGGATGTTCCTGTAATTACTAGAATTGCCATTATTCCAGCACGATATGCGCGGCGTGATGTCGGTGCATCAGTATTTGCGGGCCGGCGATATTCTGCTTGGAAATCGTGCGTTGTGCTCGTTTGCGCACTTTGCCGTGCTCAGCGCCGCCGGTGTGTTCGGCTGCTTCCGCCTGCATCACCGACGGAAGGATCTTCGCCCCGGCGTGCAGCGGTGGACCAAGCCGCAGACATGTCCCGTGTGGATGACGGCCGCGCAGTTTGCGCGTTTGCCCAAGTCGATCGAGGTGCGACTGGTACGGTACGTGGTCGCCCATCGCGGCTTTCGAACGCAGGAGGTGTTTGTGGCAACCACGCTGATGGACGAGAAACTGTGGCCCGACCAGGCGATCGCACAGATGTATGCCGGATCGGAAAAGGGGTCGGATCGGAAAAGGGGTCAGGATCGTAAAAGGGGTCATAAGCCATTGTCGCCTTTCCTTGTTCGCGGCCGGCCCACCGGACGCAAGGAACTCTCGATCCCCAGGTGCTTGGCGGTCGTCGTCGCCCTTCGGGGTTCGCCGTACGGACTGCCCCGGTCACGGGAACGACGCAGGGCTGCGAGTTCCGCATCCGTCTGCGGCTGGTTGATTCATTGTACCCAATTCCGGGACATCTCGACCGGCCACGTTGCCAGCAATGGATGCAGCGGCGACTCTCGATCGCCGCGCGTCCAGGCCGAACACCAGCGCCAACGCTCGGCGCGGTCAGTCAGGTTTGCCCGCAGGGCGTTTCGTTCCACGTACCGGCAGACCGTCAGAAAATGCCCGTCCTGATGGATCGGAAAGCTGCGAAACCGGCTCTGATACAGATGACCCCGCCCGCCGGTGTGGCGATGGGCGTGCCAGCGGGCGGCGTGGGTCATGCTCAGCCACTGCATAAGGCGGGACAGTTGCCCGTCAGTCTTTGGCCATAGGACCAGATGAAAGTGGTTGCGCATGAGGCAATAGCCGCACAGCCGCATCGTCGGCTCGCGCTGGAGTGCCTCGGCCAGCACCTTCTCGAACGCCTGGTAATCGCCGGCGTCCTGGAACAATTCGAGGTTGGGTCCGACGCGGTTCATGACGTGGCAGGCGATGTTGCCGGGAGAAAAACGGGGCCTGCGGGCCATCGCGATTTAACTGAACGTCACCGCCGACGGACTGACGACGATATTGTTGGCCAGGTTGATGTCGCTGAATGTGTTGTTCGGATCGACTTGAAAAACCAGGAACGCTGAAGATCCGCTGACTGGCGCGACGAGGCTCAGCGGGATCGTCATCGCCTTACCCGCCTTCAGGTTGATCTTCTTCGTGATCGTGGTCAGCAGGGTTGCATCTGAAAGCAGCCCGTCCGGCGAAGTTTCCACCTCGATCTGTAATGAACCGCTCGCCGCGATGTTGCCGGCGGTATTGGCGACGCTGATCGTTTCCGTGAACTTCTTGCCGCCTTTAGCGGCTGACGCGAACTTCGCGACCGAGACCGAGAGATCGATCTGTGGCGGGGCGACGATAATCGTTCCTCCGAATGCGGCTACGCTGGTGTTGCCGTTGCTATCCGTCGCCTGCGCCAGCAGATGGTAAGTCCCGTTCGGCACGTTCGAAGGAAGCGACTTGAGACTGAATTTGAGGGCAACTTTTGCACCGGCTTTGAGCTTCAACGTCTTGGAGATGGAGCCAGGCAGTTCGATCGAGCTGGAATCGACGGTGGTGCCGGTGGAGAGGAACAAGTCGCCGGTAGCCGAGGCATCGTAAGCTGCGCCGCTGGTATTGGTGATCGTGACCGTCTCGGCGATCGTGGCTTTCTGCCCGGCGATTACCGATGCCGGGAGCTTTCCGGAAAGCGTCGGGGTGAGCGCGGGAGTGCCAGTCGGAGTCGGCGTGGGCGTCGGGGTTGGGGTGGGTGTTGGCGTCGGGGTTGGGGTGGGGCTGCTCTGCCCATTCAGGTAGACCGCAATCACATCAGCGCTAGGGAATTTCTGCAGATCACCCGTAGTGGTTTCCACGAAATCGGGCATCCTGTCGCCGTTGAGATCGGCGACCGCCGCGCCGGCGTCGAAGCCGAGATTTGTAAGATTGTACGCCGGCGTGGTCTGGAACGTTCCGTCGCCATTGCCGAGATAAATCCCATCGTTGACGAGGGCGTCGAGCCGTCCATCGCCGTCGAAATCGCCTACTGACAAGTCAGCTTCGCTTGGAATACTGGTGTTGACGGGCGCGCTGAACGAGCCGTTGCCCTGGTTGAGAAAGACGCTGATGGCGGCGGCATCGACGTTCGACGACTGGGTGACGAGGGCGAGATCATCCCGGCCATCTCCGGTGAAATCTCCGGCGACCAAACCCTGAGTATTCTCGAAAGGGGAGGTGCCGGTGGAAAGCTGCAGCGGCGTCGTCGACAGTGTTCCGTCGCCGTTGCCGGCAAAGACGTCGATGATGGGGTCGTTGTCAGGGCAGGTGGCGACGTCGATGTGACCATCGTTCAGGAAGTTGCCGGTCACCACTGTCCCGTATTCGCCTGAAGGGTCAGCCGGAATGTTCTGTGCAACGGTAAATGAGCCGGCGCCGTTGCCGAGCATGGTCACCATATCATGGTCGTCGTCATCGCTGACGATCAGATCGAGTCTGCCATCGCCGTTCAGGTCGGCGGCAACCAGGTTGGCGACATCCGATTCGCTGTCGGTGTGGGTTCCATAGGTGGAAAGGATCGGCGCGGCAAAGGTTCCGTTTCCCTGGCCGGCATAGAAATCGACGGTGCCATCCTGGCCATTGGTCACGACCAGGTCTTCCTGCCCGCTGCTGGTGAAGACGCCGGCGATGACCTGGTAGGGGACCTCGCCGGCGGCGAGCGATGCCACGGGTCCGAACGTGCCGTTCCCCTTGTTGAGCAGGACACTTACCGAGCCGTCAATGTCATCCAGTGAGTTAATGGCCACGGCAACATCGGGGGCGCCGTCGCCATTGAAGTCCGCCACGGCCGGATTGGAGTCGACGCTGCCGCCCGTTTCGATCGTGCCACCCAGACCGTATTCAGCCGGTGTCGTTGGAAAGGTGACGGTGGAAAGATAGGCGCGGGCTTCGAGAAATTCGGCGATGAAAATTCCTTCGGAAGTGTTGCCGTTTGAGTCTCCAACAGGGAAGCGACGATCATTTTTTTGCGACATTCGACCCTCCATTTGAAGATTTGAAGCGGACGCTACTTTAAGGGGGGATGATCGATGACGGCAAATAAAATTCGATGTGACGTTTCCGCCATCTTTCGGCCGCAGAGCCCCCGTTGTCCGCGCAAAGTCGTTCACGGCAGCGGCAAGTTCCTGAATTCGTACGGGATGGCATAAACGATTCGGCGAATCGGAATCGCCCAGCGAAGTGTGGTGGCCTTGGCGTCGCTGCCGTCGAAATCGATGGCGAATTCACCTTTGTCCTGGTCGATGATTCGCAAGGCGCGCGATGGGAGGGATCTGCCTCTGGCATCTTCGAGCGTGAATCCGAGCGCCAGATCTTCTCCCAGCTCAAAGTGCCGAGTGACATCCGAGAGCTGAGCGAGCATCGTGTAGTTCGCCCCGCTGGGCAAGACGCTGTGGATGAGCAGTTGCGATTCGGTGTTCAGTGGTTCGACTCGTTCCTTCGCCTGGAGAATGTCGGGCACCTTCAGCTCCCGCGCCTCGGCCAGGATCCGTACGCTCGCTTTGCCTTCAAGGTGGGGGATCAAATTCCCGCCGGGCGGCGGCACCGCGATCGCGCTCTCGAACCTCCATTCTTTCGCATTTTGTGGAAAGACCCCGACCCACGCCATCTCAACCATGGATTCGATATCCGGGCGGTCTGCGATCACATTTCCCCGATCGTCGACTGTGGCGGTGGTGCGGGAGAGAAATAGATTCGCCTGCACCGACATTTTGGGCTCGGCACACGCCTCGAACTGGTATGAAAGTCGTTTGCGGTTGATCGTCTCGGCCGGCTGGTAGGTTGTCGTGGAGCGACATTCGGCGCCGGTGATCCAGACCCGGAACGCCCCGTTGTTATAAGCCGCTCCGGGATGGAGGCGCTCCCTGGATAAACGTATCGGGGTGGCTGTCCTTGATCGTCAGACCCGTCTTCTTCTCGATCTCGGCAACGGCCTCCCACCAGGTCTTGTGAAAGATCTGAAGATCGATTTGGGGGACCTTGTCGAACAGATCCGCGGGATCGCAAGTCAACGGACAATAGCACTGGCGGGACAACTCGGCGAAAAAAGCCCTGGCGGACATGTGGCGAGCATCGATGGTGATGTACGAGGGTCCGCCGACCCGGTTTTCCTCGAGCGTCGCCAGCGCCCGCTTACGCGCATTTCCGATTCGGGATCGTGGTTGGAACTGATCACGGCTTCGATGAGCGGCCGCGCCGATTCCCCGGTGTGGGCCAGGTCCTCGGTCGCCTTCTTTCGCGTGCGGAAATCGCTGCTCGCGAGGAGCTGGATTTCGGCGTCGACGGCGTCCTGACCTATCTCCGGTTTGGTATCGGGAGTCTGAGCAGCCGCCCGGCGACCGATTGCAGTCAGCGCCGCGCCCAGGGCCAATCCAAGTACGATTGCACAGGGTGTGATGCGGCGCAATGCGCTCTCCTTCCAAAGCTTCATTAATCGAGCCGGAGGTCGTGAAAATCGAGCGGGCAGCTCACGTTCTGCTCATGCTCGGGGAGCAACCAGACCAGCTTCGCTGGGGTGGCCGCGGCGGCGGCCGGAACCGGGGCCAGGTCGAGGAACCACTGATTCGGATTGCCAACGAGCCGGACATGGTCCGCCGCTCCGGTCGGTTTCCACGCGAGATGACCGGCGGCGTCGAACAACTGAATATCGCGGGCGGCGCAGCGGACCAGATCCATATATTCCGGATCGCTGGTAATTTCAAAATAGACCCGGTAGCCGCCGCCCTGAGCCATCAACTTGGCGAACGCCAGGCTATGGTGTCCTGCCTCGAGCTTGACGTCGTGCGCGTGAAGTGGATTGTTGATCTCAAAGGTCTTGAAGGATTCTCCGATGGTGAATTCGGTGGTGGCCTTCAGGTGGGCGATCCGCGCCGGCAGGCGGTCGGCGATGTTGAGATCCAGAGTCGAAAGCCAGGTATTCGGATTGGGCTGTCCCCCAAAGACTCCGCCGCCATGGGGGCTGGCATCCTGGAACGCGATCGCAGCGCCTCGTTTGTCGAGCAGTTCGCGCGGTCGGGTGGCACGCCCGCTCTGATAGACGCGAATTCCCGGCTCGGCATTCATTCTCAGAATCAATTTCAGATGGCCTGACCGCTGTGCGGCCTGTAGTCCCCGGGGAGAGTCCGTGAACTCCGCCTTTTGCTCGGCGATGACGCGCCAGGCCATCGCCAGCACCCCGCCGCTCACGCACCACGCGCATTTGCCGCGCTGGCTCTGGCGCGTGACAAAGAACCCGCCCGGCTCTGCCGCCACATCGAAGCCGGTCTTGCCGAAGATGACCGGCATCGCCTCCCAGAACGGTACGCCCTGAAGATCGATATCCGCGATGGATCGGTTATCGCTCTCGAACAGATCCACCGGATCGGGATGAAGGTCGTATTTGATCTGCTTCGACAACTCCGCGAAGAGCCGCGCCGGGGTCGCGGAATGAAGGTGAAGCGTGATCGTGGACCCCGCCGCCTGATCGGCGGCCGGCGCGGGCGGCGCAGCACTGTCCGCTCCCAATCCGACCCTCAACGTACGAAAAAAAATAATCGCGAACCAGAAGAGGGCCACCTTTGTCCTTTGCGTGTTCAAGCCGCAAAGAATAACCGAGTATGCCAACGGAGCAAAAGGATCGCTGAAAACGCTGCCGAGAAGGGGAAGCCATGACCGATCCGGCGGCTTGTCTTGTGGCACGGGTTTTCAACCCGTGAGTGCGGGCATCCCCCGCACGTTGGCCGGCCTGCGGTGAGCGTAGTCGAATCCATACTCCGACCAAAACAGCAAGAGCGACGTGTTCTTTGCATCGCCCGGGCAGAACGCTGCGCTCTTGCTTGCATCGACGGCGGGCCGCCGATCACCGCGGAGTACCGCGGCCATGGCTTGAAAAGCCGTGCCACGTGAATTGGGCGCGGATCAAAACAGTGACATTTGCCCGTGAAGCGACGGCTTTCGGAAGTGAGCCGACGAGAGGGGGCGGATATCCCGGTTCAATCCGTATTTTCGCGTGAAGACATCGAAATTCTGAGCGATCTGCTCGGCGATCGGTCCGCGCCCGCGATGTCGGCCGCGCGATGCGTCATACAACTTTCCGCCACGCGACTGGCGGATCAGCGATTCAACTTTCTTCGCCCGATCGGGATGAACCGAACGTTGCAGCCAGTCGAGAAACAGGTCTTTGACCTGGTAGGGGAGCCGCAGCAGCGCCCACGCCGCGCGAAGCGCTCCCATGTCCGCCACGGCCTTCAGGATCTGCGGCAGTTCCACGTCGGTGAGTCCGGGGATGATCGGCGCCACGTTCACGGTGACGGGAATTCCCGCTTTGGTCAGTTCTCGTATCGTTTTCAGGCGTCCCCCCGGCGACGACGCCCGCGGCTCCAGCTTCTGCGCCAGCTCGCTGTCGAGCGTTACGAGCGTGACCGTCACCCGCCCCGCGTTTTTGTCGGCGAGTTTCAGCCACAGATCCGTATCCCGCAAAACCAGGGCGCTCTTGGTCATCGTCGAGACCGGCTGACCGCAATCCGCCATCACTTCTAAACACTGGCGAGCGATCCGCATCTTGTGCTCGATCGGCTGATAAATATCCGTAATCGCCGACATCACGATCGGCTCCGGCTTCCAATTCGGCGAGGCCAGTTCCCGCTTCAGCAGCTCCGCGGCATCGGGCTTGGCCATCAGCTTCGTCTCGAAATCGAGCCCGCAACTGAAGCCGAGATATTCGTGATAGGGCCTGGCAAAACAGTAAATGCACCCGTGCTCGCAGCCGCGATAGGGATTGACCGTCCAATCGAACGGCACATCCGATGTTGGCGAAACATGGTTGATGATGCGCTGCGTGCGATCGTTGAAGACCTGTCGTTCGATGCGATTGACTGATCCGTCTTCGTTCTCCTGTTCGACGGTTTGCCGGTCGAGCTCTTCGCCAAGGACGTGGAGACGGACGGTTTCGAAGCGATTGCCGGGATTGATCCCCGCCGCCCGGCGGTGTGCGGGGCCGGCAGGAAGGGCGTCAGGATAGGAGAAGTCTTCGTCGTCGGGTTGCACTCCGAACATTATGCGAACACTCGCACGGGGAGGTCAATATCACTCACACGTCCGCGCGAATTGTTTTGTTTAAAAATCAACGAACAGGAGTGCTGGATCGTGAGCCTCGCCGGCACCTCGTCCGCCGGAAAAGACCTGAGATTGAGGCGAGGTCAAACGACGTTTTACACTGATTCGGTGCACGACTACGCTTGTCCTCGCCGTGGACGATCCTTCATCTGAAAATCCAACGATTCCGTCGCGGTCGATTTCGGATGGCGCAATGCCGCGCCACGATCCAAGTGAAGACGAGACCCTGGCCGGCCGCATTGTCCCCGCGTATGACGCGGCCCTCCCGAATCTGATCGGACGCTACCACGTCATCGAGAAAATCGGCGAAGGAGGAATGGGGACGGTCCTGAAGGCGGAGCAGCGTGCGCCGATCCGGCGGCTTGTAGCGGTGAAGGTGATCAAGCTGGGACTGGACAGCAGGAGTGTGCTGGCCCGATTCCAAGCCGAGCAGCAGGCGCTGGCGGTGATGGATCACCCCAACATCGCCAGGGTACTCGACGCGGGGATGACGGAAGGGGGCCGCGCGTATTTCGTGATGGAATTCGTCCCGGGTGAACCCATCACGCGATATTGCGACCGACAAAAGTTCAACGTTCGGCAGCGGATGGAACTTTTTCGTGAAGTCTGTTCGGCCGTTCAGCACGCCCATACGAAAGGCGTGATTCATCGCGACCTCAAGCCGGACAATGTGCTGGTGTCGGTCAAAGAGGGGCAGCCGACAATCAAGGTGATCGATTTCGGGGTGGCCAAAGCGGTGCAGGGACGCCTCGCCGATGAAACCTATAACACCGAGCAGGGCCAGATCATCGGCACGCCGGCTTACATGTCTCCCGAACAGGCGGAGATGAGCAATCTCGACATCGATACCCGAACCGACATCTACAGCCTCGGCGTGATGCTTTACGAGCTTCTGACGGGATCGCTTCCGATCGAATCGGCCACGCTGCGCGCCGCTTCTTATTTCGAGATTCAGCGAATGATCCGGGAGGTTCCGCCGCCTCGCCTCAGCACGCGATTGAGCAGTCTTGGGGATGAAGCGGCGGCTCTCATCGCTGAAAAACGGCATACTCAGCTTCCGCAACTGACGAACCAGCTTCGCGGCGAATTGGGGTGGATCCCGCTTAAGGCTTTGCGAAAAGATCGCACCGAGCGGTATCAGACCGCCGCGGAATTCGAACAGGACATCACCAACTATCTTGGGGATTTGCCGCTCGCCGCCGGACCCGAGAGCACGGTCTACCGGCTCAGGAAACTGCTGTCGAGAAACAAGCTCGCAGTCATCGGATCCGTGGCGGCGATACTCCTCTTGATCGCAGGCATCAGCGCCTACATCGTTGAAATTCGCAGCGAACAGGGAAAAACCGAACGGGCGCGGCAATTCGCGGAAAAACTGGCCGCCGACAAGACGGTCCTGGCCGATTCCAACGCGAAGCTGGCGCACGTGGCTGAATCGGAGCGGGCCGACGCACTGCGTCAAAAGGAAATCGCCGACGACCGAAGACGCGCCGCGGAATTGGAAATCGCCAAAGGTCTGTCCAATCTTGCGGCAACGGGGCCGGACTCTCGAACCGCCAAGCAAACCTATATCGAAAGCAGAAATGCGTTTATCCGGCTTGGGCATCCGACAGCATTCGCGGACTGGGGATTGGCGGCCGAATGGAAGTATTCACCGGAGGCGATCGAGACCCTCTCGGCCGGACCCGCCGGCCTCCGCTGCGTTTCGGTGAAACCCGGTTCTTTCACGGCCGTTTCCGGCGGCGACGACGGCGCGGTGCGCCTCTGGAGCTTATTTCTCGGGCGGCAAACAAAATGCCTCGCCGGTCATCATGGGATCGTGCGCGCGGTGGCGTTTTCGCCCGATGGGAGCCGCATCGCCAGCGCGGGTGATGACGGGACCCTCCGGATCTGGGATCCCGATGGGGGTAATTGTCTTCGCGTCATCGACGATCGCCAGGGGGCGATTCCGCCCTCGCTTTCCTGCCGGAAGGAAAGCGAATCCTGTCCGCCGGAAGCAATGGGGCCGTACATCTTTGGAACATCGAAGACGGAAAGAAGTTGAACTCTTTCGTCGGTCATCAAGGGGTGGTTCGTTGCGTCGCGATTTCGCCGGATGGAAAACTGGCGGCAACCGGCGGCGACGATGAAACGGTCAAGCTCTGGAATATGAGCGACGGTTCGCTCAAGCAGGATTTCAAGCGCGGGCTCACAAGCGGCGCGGGCGGAATATCGGGCGTGGGCCCCGGACCAAAGTGGACGGTCGCTTTTTCTCCCACCGGCGACCGAATTGCCAGCTCGGGCAATAGTAACTGGATTGTCGTCCGCAATCTTCAAACGGGGGAAGCCGACCTGTTGTCGTCTGGCCCACATGCCACCGGCGTGACTTGCGTGGCGTTTTCACCGGTCCCGAACGAATTCCTCGCCACTGGAGATACCAATGCGGTGCTCTACCAAAATCAACAACTGAATTTGGGGAGCCGGCTCCTGCAATTTACCGGCCACACGGCGGAGGTGACGGCGGCGGCGTTCGTGAGTCGTGGCAACTTTCTCGTCACATCCTCCCTCGACGGCACCTTGCGGCTCTGGAATCGCGGCCTGAGCCTGGGGCATCAGTTGGGTGACCGATCGTCACCCGCCGGGTACTTCGACATCGACATTTCCCACGATTGCCAGATGGCGGTGGCGTGTGAGAAGGGGGGGACGCTTGAAATCTTCGACCTGGCGACGACTCGACGAATTCGATCCTTTCCCATCGACAGCCGGGAGGCCCGGTTTCTGCCGGATGGAAGGCAAGTCATCGCGGCAAGCAATCGCGATCCATCGCGACTCGTGTTCTGCGACCTGGCCACCGGAACCAGTGAAGCCGTCGAGAGCGGGCATGGTGGCGTCGAAGTTTCGCCAATTCAGGGGCAAGGCCATGCAATTGCCCTGAGGCCAACCGATATCTGCGGGTTGGCGGTCTCACCCGACGGAAAGCTTGCGGCGACCGCGGCCGCTGATCGAACGATCAAGTTATGGGATTTGAAATCTCGCACCGCTCTTCGAACCCTGCGCGGCCACGAGCTCGCGGTTGACGCCGTCGCATTCTCTCCCGACGGGCGGACCCTGGTGAGCGGCAGTGATGACGCGACTGCCCGGCTTTGGGATGTGCAATCGGGAAATGAACTGCGCCAATTCAAAACTCATCCGGGCCCGGTGAATTGCGTGGCATTTTCGGCGGACGGTCAAAAGGCCGTTACCGGCTGCGATGATCGGCTGGTCCGAGTCTGGGACGTCTTCACGGGCAGGCAGTTGCTCACTCTCCACGGCGCAAATTTTGCGGTGACAGCCGTCTCCTATTCAGCGGACGGAAAATTAATCATCGCGGGAATGAGATTTTACGGTTTCATCGAGGTCTGGGACGCCGAGACGGGCCGGCCCCTGCGCCCCATTTTTGATGGCGACCTGCAAGGAGCGAATTTAGCCCGCTCGCTGGACGGAAACTGGATCGCCGGTTGTTCGGAACTCGTTCCGACGCCGCGTTTGCTGTACGTCGGGCGGCCGAGCCACTTGCTGGCGCTGGCAGATCAGTTACAGGAAGCCGCTCGAAGGATCGTGCTCGATCCAGACGATTCCAACGCGCTGCGCATCCACGGCGAATGGTACGCAATCTGCGGTCAGTTCGATTGGGCCGCCAATGCGCTATTCAAGGCGGAGGAAGCGGGCGCAGACGTGTCGCCGCTTCTATCCGCCCGCTGCTGGTGGCAAAGCGATGGCTCCGACCGAATTACTTCGCTGAAGCTGGCCGAACGCGACTATCTGCGTGCCATTCAGCGGCACGAGGCATCGGAGACCTATTTGAAGCGGTGTGTTGAGACAGTCCGCACCGAACAGAAAGAAGCGGGAACTTCCGACCACGACTGGTTTCTCCAGAAAATAGCGCCCTTGTTCGCCGCCGGTCAGAATCGCGAAGCCTTTGACGCGTGTCTTTTGCGCGTGCGGCTTCTGCCGCGGTCGTACGAAGCGCGGTATTGCTGCGCCTGCAGCGCCGCACGGTCGGGACTTAAAGACACGGCGATTTCGTCGTTAGCTACCGCGATCCAATTGGGTTTTGCCGAAGCGAATCGAATGGAACAGGATGAGAATCTGGGAGCCATTCGCGACGACCCGCAATTCAAGGAACTGCTCGCGGAAGTGAAGGCCGAATCCTCAGATTCGATCGGCCCGTCCCGCTCCAGGCGGGACCGGCCCCGCGGAATGACGGGACGGACGGGATTTCCGGAGTTGTTTGTTATAAAATGAATCTGCAGATCAGCTCTTCTGGGCCGTCGAAGAATCACGGTCTTCCAGAACCCGCCGCCAGCGCGCGGGGAGGGCGGCGAACGCCGAGTCGTAAGTCGCCTGCAGCGGGGTCTGCACGGAAAGCTGAGGCTTGAGGAAAAGCGGCATATCGGGGAGATGTCCCCCAACTGCAGCATAACGCACGTAGGCGCGGACAGTCAGGCCCGCTTCATAAGCGGCCAGTTCCAGCGGCGGGTCGGGCCGCAACACCGTCTCATCGCCGGCGATCTCCTCCCAGATGGCGGCGTGCAACCCGCGTGGCTCACGGGGGCCGGGAGGAAACAAATCGATGAGGAGCAAATGAATATGTTGGTCAAGCAGTTCGGCGGTTTTCTCTACCAGTGAACGCATCGCGTGTCGGGCCGATTTATTGCCGATTCTGTCACGCACCCCGCCATCACCGGCTTGTATGTGAAACCAGCAGAACGCCTCCCTCGGATCGCATGAAGAGATCGATCGTGTTGGGTTCACCAGAATCACACATTACGGTATTGACATTGAATGCGCACTTGGTATTCTTGAATCGCCGATTGGGGGTTCGGCTTCCGACACCTCGGCAGAGAAACCCCCTTTCCAAGACTACAGGCATCGGAGAAGCCTCATGGGCAAGCGCGGCGTTAACGGAAAGATACCACCTACTCGATCACGGAAGGATTGGCATTTCCATCGGCAGGCTGCCGCCGAGCGGCTCGAACGTCGGCGGCTGTTTGCAGGCGCCACCTATTCCATTTCCCCGAACCCGGCGTCGGTGAATGAGAACGCCTACACACTGGATTTCACGGTCACTCGCTCGGACAGTTCCACGGCAGCCACGGTTTACGCCAGCACGGTTCACGACCAGGGATATAGCAACAACGGCGAGTATGACGACCTGAGCCACCAGGCAATTAATTTCAGCGCTGGCAAAAGCAGCGCGCTGATTGAGGTGGAGATCAATGATCTGGGTTTGGTTTCGGGGAGCGAGACGTTTCGCGTGATGGTGCAGCAGTCGCCGACCGACCCGGCAAGCACTTACCTGGCAACGGACAACTTCACGATCGTCAACAACGATGTCGGAGGGAATCCCGGTCCGATGAAGGGCCTCGATGCAAGAGACGTCGCAATCGCTGAATACGCGCCTCAATTGCATGCTGCCGGCAATGGCTTCATCGGACAATACATCGGTGAAGACATCACGTATCTCACCGCTGCGGACGCAACGCCTATTGAAAAATCCGGGCTTCAACTCATTTCGATATTCGCAAAGCCCGAGATGTCGGAGAGCAATTCGAGTTGGGAGACTTATTTCACCAACGCTCAGGGGGCGGCGGATGCGGCGGCAGCCGCCAGCGGAGCGCAACATGCCCAACAGTCGGATGGCTCTGCGATCTATTTCAAGATCGACCTGGATCCGGCGACCGCGACGGGAACCACGGAAGCGGCTGCGCTGGCTGCGATAGATCAATATTTCCGCGGCATACAAAGCTATTTTGCCGGCTTGCAGTATCAGCCCTATTCAGTAGGAGTCTACGGCGCCGGCGATACGCTGACGCAGATCATGAATGACGGGCTGGCAAAATACAGTTGGCTCGCGTCTCCGACCAACTGGTCCGGGTACACGACCTGGGAACCCGCGGGCGCCACGTCGCATTTATGGAACATCCATCAGGTTCAGGATCTTCCGCCGCAATCACAGTACGGCAATATAGCGATAAATACCGACGAGACATCGGGTTTACCCATTGGGGCGTGGAATCCTCCGACCCATTCCATCTCGCCCAATCCAACATCGGCGAATGAGAATGCGGGCACGCTGACGTTCACGGTCTCCCGCTTGAACAATTCAACGGCGGAGACATTGTACGCCAGCACGGTGCAGGATCAGGGATACGCCAACAACGGCAACTTTGTCGGCCTGAGCAACCAGACAATCAGCTTCGCTGTCGGCCAAAGCACGGCGCAGGTGAGTGTGACGATCAATGACCTGGGACTCACATCCGGCAGCGAAACCTATCACTTAGTCTTGCAGCAGTCGCCAAGCGACCCGGTGACTTCCTATCTGGCTGCGGACGCGTTTACCATTGTGAACAACGACCCGGCGAAGCCGGTGGCGAGCAATGACAGCTACAACGGGACCGAGTGGAAGCAGTTGGCCGTCAGTGCATCCCGGCGTTCAAGCCAATGATACGGATCCAAACGGGCTCCCCCTAAATAGTTCTGTCGTCACTCAACCCGCGCATGGCTCGCTCACTCTGAATGCCGATGGATCATTCACCTATTTTTCCCAAAACGGATATTCCGGCCCTGACAGCTTCACCTATCAGGACAGCGACGGCTCGCAATCCAGCAATGTCGCCACCGTGTCGCTGAATATCGCGGCGGTTCTTCCGGTGGCCAATAATGACTCGGCCACTACGAACGCTAATACGGCGAAAGTGATTGCCGTACTGGCTAACGACACGGTCGTCTACCCAGCCGTCTTCGACTATTCGAGCGTGGCCATCACGCAGGCAGCTCTGCATGGATCGCTCGTGATCGATCCGTCTACTGGCAACATCACGTATACACCCGCCAACGGCTACACCGGTCCGGATAGTTTTGCCTATACGGTCACGGACAATTACGGCCACACCTCCAACGCCGCCACGGTGACGTTAAGCGTGCTCGGAACCTCTGTCGGTTCTCTCAGCGGCACACAGGCTACGGCCGCTTCGTCTTACAATTTGACATCGCTGGGCACGAGCGACTGGGCACACTGGGGCACCGGCGGCAGCAACCCCGGCTTTAATCACAAGGCCAATGGCGGGAGCAAGATCAGCAATTACACTCAGATCGGCAGCGGAGGAAGTTATGGAGGGGGGACCAACGCGTCACGCAACGTAACCTGGAGCGACGGGACGCCGCTGGCTTCCGACAGCGGCGATCATGGATACCTCTGGGACAACGGGGCGGTGGGGAGTGGCTTCAGCTTCACGGTTCCCGCCAGCACGACCGCCCAGACGCTGGTCGTCTACGCCGGCGGATATGGCGCTTCCAGCACCCTTACCGCCCATCTGTCCGACGGGACGCCGGACTATGTCGCAACGGTCAACGCCACCACCAACACGGCTTACGCCGACGTCTATACGATCACGTTCAAGGCCGCGTTGGCGGGGCAGACGCTGACGATCAGCTACGTCAAGAGCGGTAACATTCCTGGCAAGACCAACGGCAGCGCGGATCTCATCGCGGCCTACCTGAGCGGCTCGGTCACATTGACCGCTCCAGTCGTCACGACCAATCCCACGAGTCAAAGCGTGACGGCGGGGACCAGCGTCAACTTCACCGCTGCCGCCAGCGGAAATCCGACGCCGACAGTGCAGTGGCAGCTGAGCGTCGGGCGGCGGAGCATTCAGCAACATCACCGGCAATGCGTCGGCGACCACTACGACGCTGACGCTTCCGTCCGTTGCTACGACGTTGAACGGGAACCAGTACCGGGCAGTCTTCACCAACTCCTTAAACAGTGCCACCTCGACCCCGGCGACGTTGGCAGTTTCGTCGGGACTTACCGCGCCGATGATCACTACCAATCCCACGAGTCAGAGCGTAACGGCGGGGACTAGCGTGAACTTCACCGCGTCGGCAAGCGGAAATCCAACGCCGACAGTGCAATGGCAGGTGAGCGTGGGCGGAGGAGCATTCAGTAACATCACCGGCAACGCCTCGGCGACCACGCCGACGCTGACGCTTCCGTCCGTTGCTACGGCGTTGAATGGGAACCAGTACCGGGCAGTCTTCACCAACTCTGCAAACAGTGCCACCACGACCCCGGCGACGCTGAACGTTTTGCCAGCTACGGTTGGCTCGCTCTCGGGCACTCAGGCCACGGCTGCTTCGTCTTACAACCTGACATCGCTTGGCACGAGCGACTGGGCCCACTGGGGAACCGGCGGCGCCAATCCCGGCTTCAACCACAAAGCCACTGGCGGGAGCAAGATCAGCAACTTCAACAAGATTGGCACCGGAGGAAGTTACGGAGGCGGGACCAACGCCTCGCGCAACGTAACCTGGAGCGACGGGACGCCGCTGGCTTCCGACAGCGGCGATCATGGATACCTCTGGGACAACGGGGCGGTGGGAAGCGGCTTCAGCTTCACGGTTCCCGCCAGCACGACCGCCCAGACGCTGGTCGTCTACGCCGGCGGATATGGCGCTTCCAGCACCCTTACCGCCCATCTGTCCGACGGGACGCCGGACTATGTCGCAACGGTCAACGCCACCACCAACACCGCTTACGCCAACGTCTATACGATCACCTTCCAGGCCGCGTCGGCGGGGCAGACGCTGACGATCAGCTATGTGAAGAGCGGCAATATCCCCGGCAAGACCAACGGCAGTGCGGATCTCATCGCGGCAATGCTGCATTGATCGTTCTTGTTACGCAATGTTCAATTTAATTGTAGTTGATGCAGTAAAATCGTCGTTTATTATGCGTGCAGTGAGCAGCGTGGCCACTTGCCATTCCTATGGGCTTGGCCGAGCGTCGGACACCCCCGAAAGTGTCCTGCCGCTCGTGTCGATGATAAGTGCATGGCTGTGCGTATCTTGTGTCATGTTGGGGTGCGAGGCTGAACATCAAAAGTGTCCGATTTTGTCCGATTTGTCTTGCCGCCGCTCGCCGGCTTCGCGGAAGAACGCCGTCGGAATTCGCCGGGCGTTCCGAAGTGTTGTATTAACTTCCCGAATGTTTCTGTAAGCGTTGTTTGGGGCCCTCCTGTAAGGAATTCTGAGTCCCCGTAGCGGGCGGCGACTTACGGCGGCGTCATTCCGCGAAGCCGGCAAGCGGCGGAGTCGCATGTCAAGCAGAAGCGCTTCGCAGTCCCATTTCACCCCGGTAGCGGCAGGTGAACAATAAATTTCGAACCTTTCCCGGGCATCGAATCGACTTCGATCTTCCCCTTGTGATCCTGGACAATACTGTAGCTGATGCTCAGGCCCAGCCCCATTCCCTGGCCCTGTGGCTTGGTCGTGAAGAAAGGATCGAAGATCCGCTCCTTGATGGCGGGGTCGATTCCGGCGCCCGTGTCGGCCACTTCAATTTGAATTTCGTCGTTACCGCTGCGCGTTGCGACAGTGATGGTGCCGCCGCTTTGACTTGCATCGATGGCGTTGCTGATCAGGTTCATTACCACCTGGTTGATCTTGGCGGGATTGCATGCCAAAGGCGGCAGTGGCATCAGGTCGAGTTTTAGATTCACGTTCTTGTACTTGGCGCTGCCGAGAATGATGTTCACGGTGGATTGGATTCCGCTGTTGATGTCGACCTGATGGAGCGTGCCCTGATCCATACGGGCAAAATCGCGAAGGTCCCTGACGATATGCTCGATGCGCTTTAATCCGTCGCGCGATACCGTGAGCAGGTCGTCGAGGTTGCTTAATGTATAGTCCAGATCGATCCGGGATTTCAGTTCTTCGATTTGCGCGGCGACCTGTGCGCTGTGCTGCACGATCAAATCATCGTTCTGGCGATACAGGCTCATGACCTGTTTCACGCTCGAGAGATCGCGCTGAAGCACGGAGATGTTGTTGGCGACGAATGATAAAGGGTTGTTGATCTCATGCGCGACGCCGGCAACCATCTGTCCCAGACCGGCAAGCTTTTCAGCCTGTACGAGCTGGCTCTGGGCATTGATCAGCTCCTGGTGCGTTCGGCGCTCGGAGGCGATCACCTGCTCCAGCTCCTTGTTGGCAGATTCAAGCGACGCATTGGTCGTTCGCAACTCGTCCTTGATTCGGCTCAATTCCAGATTTCGCTGGATGGCCGCTTCATAAGTGGACAGCAGGAGATTCAGAATCTGGAGGCGGTCCGCGGTGATAAAATGCTTTTGGCCGTTAAAGAATATCTCGACCCCCATCCCGGCGTGATCGCGATTCTGGATTTCATTATTGAGCAGGACGAATTGAATGCGCGAGATCAAATAACGCTCGTCATACGGCTTGATGATGAAATTGTCGGCTCGGCATTCCAGGCCACGAATGACATCCTGAGGATCGGAAAGCGTGGTCACCAGAATCACGGGCAGGTTCCCGAGTTCCGGGTCGGATTTAATCCGCCTGCAGAGTTCATATCCATCCATTTCCGGCATGAGAACGTCGCTGATCACCAGGGTTGGCCGGTTCAGATGGGCGGTTTCCAAAGCCTGACGGCCATTTGATGCGCGGGTGACCTGGTAGCCGTTGCGATGCAGAACATACTGGAGGCGCTCGGCCTGTGTCGGGCTGTCCTCGGCTACCAGAATATGGATGGGGATCTGGGCCGTCTCATCATTGTTCACGACGCATTTCCTTCCCTGGTGAAGCGCCGATCGACCAACGTCACCAGCGCGGCGGCGATCAGGTGGGCGGGCAATACATGTGTGGCAGCGCCCAGCGCGATCGCTTCGCCGGGCATGCCGTGTACGACGGAAGATTCGCGATCCTGAGCAATGGTAACACCTCCGGCCTCTTTCAGGCGTTTCAGTTCGTCGGCTCCGTCCTTTCCCATGCCCGTCAGCAACACGCCCACTGCATCGGGCCCGCAACAACGGGTGAGGGAACGAAAGAGATACGACACCGAAGGGCGCAAGCCGCCCTGCGGCTCATCTCTGCTCAGCGCAATCTGCCCGCGGCCATGAATGGCCATATTCATATCGTCCGGCGCCAGGTAGGCGTGGCCGGGAAGTATCGCGGCGCCATGGGCGGCAATATGCACCTTTACTCCGGTCGTCTGATTGAGCCAGTCAACCAGTCCAGCAAGAAAACCCGGTGCAATGTGCTGCACGATCAGCAGCGGAACCTGGAAATCTTTGGGCAGCCCGCCAAGGATGGTCTGCAAAACCAGTGGCCCGCCGGTCGAAGCGCCGATGCCGATCGCCGCGATCCGGCCGCCACCGCGTTTGGCCGGAGGCGGCGATGGCGTTGGAGCAGCCGCCTCGCGGCGCAAGCGAGACCATCGGCGCACGACTTTCACTTCCGACATTAGTTTCACCGTTTGCAGCAGGTGGGCGGCTTTGGCCTGATAGTCCTTATGCTGGGGGTTCAGCGGCTTTTCCACACAGGCGACCGCCCCGGCCTCCATCAGCCTGAAGGTGGTCATCGTTTCCCCGGAGTTGGTGCTTCCGGAGCAGATGATGATCGGCACGGGCCGGGTCTCCATGATCTGCCGGGTCGTCTCGAAGCCGTCCATCTCCGGCATCTCGATATCCATGAGAATGACATCGGGTGATTTGTCCGCGAGAAACTGCAAAGCTTCACGTCCGTTCCTGGCCGTACCGATGACCTGTATCCGCGGTTCGGAATTGAGAATATGAAGCAGCACCATTCGCACCGAGGTCGAATCCTCTACGAGCAGAACTTTGATTCGGTCTTCCTTCATCATCGTGGGCCTATGTCAGGCGGCGGACGACCTCAAGAAGATTCTGTTGATCGAAGCTGCTCTTGACGACGTACGCGTTGGCGCCGGCATCGATGCCGCGTTCCCGCTGCTCGCGCGACTCCAGCGCGGTGATCAACACGACGGGCAATTCGCGCAATCGCTGGTCGGAACGAATGCGGGCCGTGAGATCAAAACCATTCATGCGAGGCATCTCGACGTCTGAGACGATCAGGTCAAACTCCTCTTCGCGGATCGCGGTGAACGCGTCGACCCCATCGACGGCGGTTCGAACCTGATAGCCGGCCGATTCGAGAATCCCCTTGAGCAACATTCTCGAAGTAATCGAATCCTCCACCACCATTATTTTTTTCGAGACTTTTTGCCCGCTCCGTTTTTCGACCGCGGTCACGACCGGCGCCGCGCCGGCGACCCGCGCCGACCGCAACAGGTCACTCACATTGAGAACCGGGGCGACCGCGCCCGATCCCAGCACCGTCGCGCCAGCGATGTTGCGCACGCGCACCAGCGGTTTATGGAACGGCTTCACCAGCACTTCTTCCTCATGCAGAATCTGATCGACCACGAGAGCCACGCGCTGATCGGCTGAATGCACCATCACCAGCGGCAGATATTCGGGACCGGACATCTCATCGGCCGGCGGCTTGAGCTCCAGAATCGAATTCAACCACACGAGCGATACGGCCTTCTCCTGGAGCCGAATGACCTCGCGGTTTTCCACGGTTTGAATGTCCTGACGCCTGACGCGCAGCACGCGCTCGACGTGAGCGGAAGGGATCACGAAAATCGAATCGCCAACGGTGACCAGGATTCCCCGAAATGTGGCCATCGTCAGCGGGAGAAGCATCCGCAGCGTCGTGCCTGCGCCGCGCTTGCTTTCAATCGAGACGCGACCGCCCAGCTTTTCGGCCTTGGCAAGCACGATGGCCATCCCCAGCCCGCGCCCCGAGATGGTGGTGACGGTTGGGCTGGTTGACACCGCCGAGTGAAAAACCAGCTTCAGCGCGGCGGCTTCCTCAAGATTCCGCGCGTTGGGTTCGGAAACAATTCCGTGACGCACCGCGGATTCCTTGACGCCGCCCAAATCAACCCCGGCCCCATCATCGCAAACCAGGATCTCGACTTTGTTTCCGTTCACCGGCGAGGCTGCAATGGTGATAGTTGCGCGCGGCGGTTTATGCATCTCCTGCCGCCGGGGGGGCGTTTCCACTCCATGATCGACGCAATTGCGCAGAATATGGATAAGCGCATCTTTCATCTCCTCCAGAATGCGCTTGTCGATTTCAACTTCTCCGCCGCGAATGACGAATTCGGCCTCCTTATTCTGGTCCCGGCACAGGTCGCGAACGAGCCTGGGAAACTGGTTCGCCATCGTGGAGAAAGGGAGCATGAGAAGCTTTTTGGAGTCTTCGAGCAGATCGTCCACCTGCTTGGCGACGTCGTGACGATCATGTTGGGCCCTGGCTGCGAAAGTGTGTATCTTGGTTTCCAACGTTCGAAGAAACTCAGTGTTCCAATTCAGGAAGTTGACCATCGCGGCAGACGCCGCAACGGTCGGGCTGTCGTTTTGTTCCAGCGCCTGGCGCAACGTGCGCGCTTCCGAGGCGACCTTCGACCACTGCCGCTCCCATTGCTCCAGGCGCGTCGTCATTTCCCGAAGCTCGTTGACGCGTTGGCCCGCGATCGCTTTGAAGACCAGCATTGATTCGGCCTTCAGCAGCCGGGAATCCAATTTGTCGATCGCAATCCGCACCGTCTCTGCGCCCGTGGGTCGATCAGCCTCGATCGGCGGGTTGGATGAGGGCAATGCGGCGGCGGGTAGCAGGGGGGCGGGCGGTAAAGCGGGCCCGGCCGGGCTCGCCGACGGTGCAGCCACTGATTGAAGCAGATCGAGGCGCTGAATCAGTTCATTTTGTTGCTGCCGCGGAAGCGCGTGCTTTTTTTCTGCCGAAGGAAGGAGCGCGCGCATCATGTCCACGGCCCGGTGCAGCGAATCAAAGGCATCCGGCGACGGGACGGATTGCCGGTGTTTCCACGATGAGAAGACCTCTTCCACCTGCTGGCAGATCGCTTCGATGTCGGGCAGATCGACCGCCCGCGCAGCCCCTTTGAGGGTATGTGCTTCCCGAAAGACGTTTTCGATGAGAACGGCTGCCCGGGCCGGCGCCGGCGACTTCTCCAATTCCAGCAGCAGCGACGAAATACCCTGCAAAAGCTCTTCGGCCTCCGCCTTGAAGGTGGCTCGTAGTCGGGCGATGAATTCGTCGTCCTGTGTTGTCATCGAAGACGTCCGCAAAATTCGGGATCAATCAGGTTTTATATTGTTCCATCGTTTGCTTGAGCTTATGCCCCAGATCATTGAGGTTGTGAGCGGCGGCCTCGAGCTGCTTGGCGCTGGCGACGTTCTGTACACTGGCCTGCTTGATGTTCTCCATCGCGGAGGCCACCTGATCGACGCCGACCAACTGTTGCTGGCTGGAGGCGGCGATCTGGGTCGCCGCCTGGGAAGCCTCATTCACGCTGTTGGAAAGGGCCTGGATCGATTCACTGGCCTGACCCGCCTGCTGCACTCCGGCTTCCACCGCCTTGCTGCCTTGTTCGGTGGCCATCACGGCGGCGCTGGTCGCTTTCTGAATGTCTCCCAGAATTCCCTTCACCTGGTTGGTCGCCTGCTTGGACTGCTCGGCCAGGCTGCGCACTTCCTGTGCGACAACCGCGAAACCCTTTCCCTGCTCGCCGGCTTTTGCGGCCTCGATCGAGGCGTTGACCGCCAGCAGGTTTGACTGCGCCGCCAGATCGTCAACCGTTGTGACGATCTGCCCGATGGTCTGCCCCTGCTCACTCAATCGCACCATGGTGTCGGCAATCGATTCCACCTGTTGCCGAATGCGGCTCATGCCGGCGATGGTCTGGTCCGTCGATTTGGTGCCGGTCAGCGAAATCTGAGTCATCTTCTGGGCGTTCTCCGAGACCAGCCTGGCTTTCTGACTGGCCAGTTGAGCGGTTTGCCGGACTTCTTCGACGGTGGTGGTGGCCTCGCTGACGGCGGTCGCTGTTTCCGCCGCCCCGGCGGCCAACTGCGTTGTCGAGGTCGAGATCTGGTTGGCTGAAGAACTCAACACATTTACGGTTTCCGAGAACTGGGCCATCATTCGCCGAAGGTTCTCGACCATCGATGCAAAGGCGTTGCCCAGGATGTCATTGCTGGACTGAGCTCGTACATTTACGCGAAGATCGCCTTCGGCGATTCGCTCAGCGATGCTGGCCATCTCAAGAAGCGACTGGCTCATTCGACCGAATGCCTGCCCCAAAACTCCCACCTCATCGCGGCGATGGTTGCTCAATACCTTTACGTTGAGGTTTCCTTCCGCGATCTGCTCCGCGGTGGCGGTGATCTGCCTGAGTGGGATCGAGATGTTGCGCGTGATGAGGAGGGCCGCCAGCGACAACACAACGATGGCACACAGCGTTCCACCAATGATTGTCGCGTGTGTCGTGCGAGCACTGGCCAAGGCTTCATCAGAACGAATCTTCAATAAATCCATTTCTTCCTGCTTCATTTCTCGGATCACCTTCCGGATTGCGTCCATGGTCTGCTTTCCCCTCCCGGTCATGACCAGTTGATGCCCCGCCTCCGAACCTTTGGACCTTACGGCGTCAATGACTTCGTTCGTCCACGCCAATTCCTGGGCAACCAACGGTTCCAGAGTGTCCAGCCGATCTTTCTGATGAATATTGTCTCTGGTCAATTCCCTGACGTCTTTCAAGTCTTGGGCGACCGACTCTTTCCCAAGCTCGTACGGTTCCAGGTACGGTTCGCCGGCGGTGATCGCATAACCTCGCATTCCGGTTTCAATGTTGGTCATCCCCTGAATGACATCCCCCAGATCTTCCAGCACCTTGTGGCTGTGGTCGACCGCATCGGCGGTTTCCGTGAGCTTGGCCGTGCCGCGATATGCCACGACGCCGATCACAAGCAGGATTAACAGAGCCAGCGCGAATCCCGCTCCGATTTTTGTTCCAACCGTCCACTTCATAAAAAGCTCCTGCCGTTTGTTGCCTGTCCCGCCCGCGTTGTTTGACACGGGATTGAGAAACTAGGCCTGGACCTCTTCATCCACGACGATCCTCGGATCACCGAGAATTTTGGCCGCGTCCAGAATCACGAGCATCTGGTCGGTCACCCCCTTCAGATATTGAGAACGGATGCCGGTCAGTGTAGGGAGGGAGGATTGGATGGCATCCGTTGGAATCGCAAGCACGCCGGTGATCGCGTCGGCGAGAATTCCAAGCTCGACGTCGGCGGCACGCACAATAATCACCAGGTGCAAATCAGTGATCCCTGCGTCCGGCAGGTCAAAGAATTTCTTGATGTCGATTAATGGCAGGATTTGCCCGCGGACATTGATGATGCCCGGCATGAACACCGGCGTACAGGGAAGAGGGGTGAATTCCTTCAGAGCGACCACTTCCCGCACGAGGGCGTGTTCGATCGCATATCGCTCTTTGGCCAGGCGGAATTCAATCACTTCCAGCCAACGATCCCCGGACTGCCCCGGCTTTTCCGGACGGGCCAGGGCGCATGCGCACGATTTGAGGATTTCGCAGGAGGAATCCGGGAAGCTCATTCGGTTACCTCCGCACCGATCAGGGAATGGACCATCTGCGCGAATCGACCCGCGGTGATGCCGTCGGATTCGGGCAAGACTTCGTCTTCGCGGTAGCGCGCCGACAATCGCAGCGACATGCTCAGGTGTTTGTCGGCCTCGGGCGAGCGGCCGCGCTGCCGCGCGATATTGCCCAGGGCGAAATGCGCCAGAACGAAGTTGCAATTCAGGTAGACCGCCGCCCGCAATGATCCAACCGCGTCCTCGATCTCCCCTTGTTCCTGAAGAATCACGGCGCGTAGATAGTGGGCCGGAGCGTTGAGCTTGTCGCGCAAATCCATTGCTCGCAGCAGGCCAGCGCCTCGGTCAACTTGCCTTCATTGGCCAGGGATTTTGCCAGAACATCAGCAGGCAGGGCGTCTGGCGCAGGTTCGGGAGGCGCCGCTTGCGATTTTTCGGCGACGGCCGTCTGTGGAGCCGGTTCGAACACCAGGGGCGGCGGTGGATCGGGCGGCCTGACCCTGGCGGATTCATTTCGATAGAGGACTGCGCCGGGAAATTCACCGCGGCATAATTCGGAAATCCGCCCTGGGACAATTCGGTGGCGCTGACCAGCAGCCAGCCGCCCGGCATCTGCGCGGTGCAGCTTCTGTATCACCCTGGCCACCTGCGCCGCAGTGAAATACATCAGAACGTTGCGGCAAAAGATCACGTCCATCGCGTTGGTATCGGTGGCGAGGGACGGGTAACCGTCTTCGACCAGATTCAAATTCGCAAATCGCACCAGCCGCCTGACTTCCGGAAGAATTTCGAATTGGCCGTTCGGAGCCGGGCGGAAATACGTGTGCTTGATCCAGTCAGGCGTATTGCGAAAAGACCAGGCGCCAAAGAGGCCCGCCTCGGCCTTGCGAAGAAAGCGCGGATTGATATCGGTGGCCAGCAGTGTCACGTTCCAGTGGTCCAGATCCGGGATCAATTGGCGGAGCAGGATCGCGATGGTGTAGGCTTCCTCGCCCGTACAGCAGGCCGCGCTCCAGATTCGGATGCGACGCTGGTCGTCTTGACGCAGGCGGATCAATTCGGGCAGGACTGTGCCCGCCAGGATGTCAAAGCTTCGGGGTTCCCGGAAGAAGTAGGTTTCCCCGACGGTCAAATAGTCGGCCAGCACATCGAGTTGTTTTTTCGTCGTCGGGCCGGACATCAGGCGGACGATGCCCGCCGCAGGGTCCTCAAAACCGAGGTCTCGAGTCGCCGCGGCTATTCCGCGCTGTAAATCGGGCCATCGCTGCGGCGGAAAGTGCAGACCCATCGCGCCGGCAATGAATTCGCTCAGCCGCGACAACACCTCGTCGGGAATTTTAGGTTCCATCACCTGAATCCCCTGTCTGTCCCAAGAGGGCCGCTTCCAACGCACGTTCCTCTTCGATTGATAGAAAACGGTCCAGATCGTGTATCAGTACCAATCCGCCTTCGAGTGGGACCGCCCCTTCGATCAACTTCAACTGATCGAGGATCTTTTTCCCGGCAACGATTTGTTCAGGCGAACGCTCAATAATTTCCGTAACTTGGTCCACCGCGATCGCCACGGTACGCCGGGTCGTGCAGGCGATGATGAATTGATCTTCGGGTGTGATCTCGCGGCTGGCGATTCCGAATCTTCTCCGCAAATTGAACAACGGCACGATCGTTCCATGGAGATCGATCGCCCCCAGGACAAAATCAGGAGCATCCGGTAGCGGCACAAAATCCACGGCACGAATGACGCGCTGGACTTGAGAGAGATGCAGGCCGTAATACCGCCCGTCAAGAACAAAAACCAAAAGCTTCAATGCTCTGTCCATCGACCGACCCCTGCGGAAAGGATGAAGTCTGAAGGATGAAGGATGAACTGAAGAGAGTCCTTCGATCCTTATCGCTTCTTTGCGCTGATTACCGACGACGTAAAAATCGCAATAAGCTCTTCGCACTCTGTTCGAAGTGCGGCCAGGCGTTTGGGAGTGACGATACCGGCAAGTTCGATCAGTTCAAGCCAATAAGCTGTTTCGTCTAATTCCTGAAGCGCCGATTCTAACTTACTGACGAATTCCGCCCGCGAGCGCGACCGTTGTGCTTCCCGATATTGCGCGCCTGGCGACGTTCCGGAGCGCGCGAGCTGATTCCGCGCGATCTTCCCCTCAGGCGTCAGTGGAATTGACGAACATAGACGGAAAATACGAAGACTGAATTTTAGCGTTCGCTCTCGAAGGTCCACTGGCCTTCCCCCCGTCTTCAGTTCATCCTTCATCCTTCCTACTTCATCCTTTCCCCAAAACCAGAAGGCCCACGAAGTGACTCGCGACGTCACCGCGTGGGCCTGATCCGGCATCGGACCGATTTTGTGGCAACCTGCTCCCGGCCTGGGCCCGTCTCGGTCCGCTCAGCACACAGCAGTTCTGGTGGGATGCTGTGTACAGACGGTGCGTCGCGACTGTCTCCGCCGCGACCGCTCACCCAACAGGGTGGCGTAACGGTTTCCCGACTGGACGGCCGTGGGATTTCGCTCTCCCGGACCCGTTCCTAGGATCACGCGTGTCTCGCCGATGCGTTACCGCCCGGCTTGTCACGACGTTGGGTCCGATGTGCGGCAAGTCGAGGGACTCTCTCCCTGCGGCGCCTCACATCACTGGCGGCGGCAAATAACCCGGATCGCCTCTGGGGACGTTTTCCTCGCCCATTAGTTTCGGGTGGCCCTGCCGCTGGCCGCCGGTGTCCGCCGTGCCCGCCATTCATTGCTTTGCACGGTCAATGTTTCACGAACACCGGGCTCAATATCAGGAGCCTTTTCCAATTTCGCCGGTCGCTTTCGCGCCCGACGACGGAAGGGAATATATGCGCGGCTCCGGAATTATCCTAAAAATTTCTCCAGCTTGGCGCACGGTTATCCACCGCGGTTTGCAAACGCTTACTGGAGCGGGTGTTGTCCGGTGCAAAACGTCGTGGATAAGTTGACGGAGCGCGGACGCATTCAATCAAACCAACCGCAAAGCCACGAAGATCGCGAAGGAAGACGCGAAGAAAACAGCGATCAACAGACCATCGGAGCTAACCGCGGATTTCGCGGATGGCGCGGATAATGAGATCTGATCCGCGCGATCCGCGAAATCCGCGGTTAGTCTTCTACTTTGCGTTTTCTGGCTGTTGAGTCACGCGAGCGGGTGTTAGCATTCGCGGTACGTGGCCGGCTGGGTGGGTGGTGACTCGTGATGCTTACCTCGGAACAATTTAACGCTTTGCTGGGGATCGCCCGTCAGCGAATTCGCGGCGCGCTGGGGGGATACAATGCCCCCGCGGAGATTTCACGCGATCCCGCCCTTTCGCGGCGTGCGGGATGCTTTGTTTCGCTGCACACACGCATTTCGCATCAGTTGCGCGGGTGCGTGGGACATCTGGAATCGGATGAGCCGCTCGAGCAGAGCGTGGCAGAGGTTTCCCAGAACGTGATTCACGATCCGCGATTCGCCAAAGATCCCGTTCGATTGGAAGAGCTCGATTGGCTCGAGTTGGAAATCAGTGTGATCTCGCCATTACGCGCAGTTGCAAATCCGTTGGATTTCGATCCGGCCAGCGAAGGCATCCAATTGGCTTTTGGCGGACGCACAGGCTGTTTTCTGCCGCAGGTGGCTCGGGAAACCGGGTGGAGCAAACAGCAGCTCCTGTCGCGATTGTGCCGCGAAAAAATGAACCTCTCCCCCGACGCCTGGAAGGATTCGTCCGCGCGATTGGCGGTTTTTACCACCGTGGTGATCGGTCCCGTCCCGTTTTCGGGCAATCCATAAACCTGTTTCCCTTCCTTATCGTTTAGCCGCCCTGCTTGCCGGGCACGCCAATTGACGTGGATCGGGATTTTGATGCAGGGACGCGCACAATCGTCTTGCGCGTGCTGGACGGAGGTGACGATGACGCGCAGCGCGATGCGCCCGCAAGCGGAGGCGGCTAATAAACGAAAGGGAACGAAGAGCAGGGATGAATGGCGAATCAGTTTGGAAAACATTGCCCCGGCTCATACAGTATAGCTTGGAGTGATTTCACACCGATTGAATGTGCTGGCAACTCTGTTCGTTCTTCTCGCGGTGGCCCTGATGGCCGGTTGCGACAAGGATGAGATTCATACCTATTCGATTCCCACGCCGGCCGTTGCATCGGTGGCGGTCGCCGAGCCCAATCCGGTTCAGTGGAAGCTCCCCGCGGGATGGAAGCCGCTGCCGGCTCATGAGATGCGCTACGCCGGCTTTTCCATTTCCGATTCAGATCCGCAGGCGATGGTGACGGTGGCGCAGGCGTTTGGATCTTTGCAAATGAATGTACAGCGGTGGGAAAAGCAGCTCGATTTGCCTCCCACTCCCGAAGATCAGATCGGGTCGCTGGTGCAACTAACGCAGGTGGCCGGGGGGCCGGCGGCGCTGATCGATCTGAGCAGCAAATCGAAAGCCGAGGGAGGTAACGGCCAGCGCATCCGCGTGGCCATCATCCGCCGCGGAAATGCCCCTTGGTTTTTCAAGCTGTCGGGTGCGAGCGAAACGGTGGCGGCGCAGAGTGCGAACTTCGACGCGTTCCTGGCCTCGGTTCATTTTACCGATGCACCGACTGATGACGCCGCTTCGGATCAGCCCGATGCACAAGCCGACGCTGGGCCGTCTTCCAACGCGCCTGCGGCAGGCTCGGATCCGGGAATCACCTATACCGCCCCGGGTGACTGGGTATCTCAGCCGGTGACGGACGGTTTTCGCGTACTACTGTTCAAGGCCGGCTCCGGCCCACAGCAGGCGGACGCGAGCGTGGCGAAGCTGGTGAAGAATTCGGGCACGATTCTCGATAACGTCAACCGTTGGCGCGGCCAGATCGGACTCAAGCCCGTCGATGACATTTCCAAGGTGAATTCCGAGCAGCGAACCGTCGGAGGAGAGGCAGCGACCGTTTTTGACTTGGCCGGCGCCGCTTCGGGTAAACGGCTGATCGTTGCACTCGTTCCGCACGGCGAATTCTGGTGGTTTTTCAAACTCAACGGCATGACCGAGGCAGTCGGCGCACAGAAGGCGGCTTTTGACTCGTTCCTGGCGTCGATCCAATTTCAGGCGAACTAATTCCGCGGGAAATCACTGGTGCATAGCACGATCAAACAGATTCTCAAGCCGTTTTCTTCGCTCAAGCTGACCGTCGTGCTCCTGGCCGCGTCGATGGTGCTGATCTTCGTCGGCACCTGGGCGCAGCTCGACGCCGACACCTGGGCGGTGCAGAAACGATTCTTTCACAGTTGGTTCTGCTGGGTTGAGCCGCAGGTTTTTCTCCGCCGGCAGGTGCCGGGCGGATTCCCCTTCGTGGGCGGGTATTTCCTGATCACGGCCCTGCTGGTGAATCTGCTGGCGGCGCACATCGTTCGCTTCAAGATGACCTGGAAGCGGACCGGCATCATCCTCATTCACCTGGGCCTGATCATGCTCCTGGCCGGCGAAGCGCTCACCAGCACGCTTGCGACGGAAGGGCAGATTACGCTCGCTGAAGGACAGGCCTTTAACTACAAGACGGATATCCGCGCCGTCGAAATCGCAGTGACCGATTCCGCCACCGGCGGCGGCGATCGCGTAACGGTGATTCCTGAGGGTCGATTGAAGACCGGAAAATTGCTGCACGATGCGCAGTTGCCGTTTGATCTGACCATCGACGATTATCTCCCCAACAGCCGGCCCATGGGTCCTGTCGAGCCGACAGCGGGCCATATCCTGACCTCGGGAGACGGCGCCGAGAAGACGCGCGTCATCGAGATTCCTCTCTATACGGGCGCCGGCGCCGACGCCGAAAAAGTCAATTCTCCTTCAGCCCAGGTGACACTCACGCGCGACGGCAAGACGCTGGGAACCTACTTGCTTTCGCTCTGGTCGGATCATCCTGAGAAGGTCAAAGTCGCGGACAAGGTTTATCCCGTCGAATTGCGATTCAAGCGCGAGTACACGCCATACACCATCCAGCTTTTGAAATTCACGCACGAGAAATATATCGGGACGGACACGGCCAAGAACTTTGCCAGCCGGGTCCGGCTGGTCGATCCGGCACGTGGCGTCGATCGTGAAGTGCTGATCTGGATGAATCATCCGCTCCGTTACGAAGGGGAGACTTTTTATCAGCAGGGATTTGATCCGAAGAACGACAGGGTCACGACGCTGCAGATCGTGCGAAATCCGAGCTGGCTCATGCCGTATGCGGCGCTGGCGATTGCAATCATTGGATTGGTCCTTCAATTCGGATCGCACCTGGTCACCTTTTTGCGACGGCAGTTATCCGGCGGCGTACCGCAAGGCACGCGCGGGGAAAGCGCGGCTCGGGTCGCGACATCGTCGAAATCGAAGCAAAAACAGCCCGCCACCCCCGATTCATATGTCCTGGTTCCCGCGGGCAGCGCATGGGATCGCCTGGTTCCGGCGGGAGTTGTCCTTGCCTGCCTGGTCGGCCTGGTGATGCAGTTTCACTCAGCAAGCGAGTCGCCGAAAACTCCGTTCGACTTAGCCGGCTTCGGTCAGTTGCCGGTGAATTATGACGGCCGGCCGATGCCGATCGACACGCTGGCTCGAACCTCGCTGAAAATCATCCGCGCTCGCGATACGGCGATGGTGGATGGCAAGAGCGTGCCCGCCACGCAGTGGCTTCTCGATCTGCTGACCGAAAAAGATGACAACGACGCGGTCTTCCGAATCGACAATCAGGACATTCTTTCGTTCCTGAGCTTGGATCAGTCAGAAAAATACTTCACGATCCACCAGATTATTTCCTCCGCCGAGCAGCGGGACCGGCTGCAACGCCAGATTGAACAAGCCCAGCAGGCGCAGGAATCGGGCTCGCTCAAGACATCCGACGTTTATCAGAGAAAGATCCTGGAACTGGCCGATCACCTCAAACTTTACATCAAGCTGAGGAATTTCGGCGAGCTTTATTTCATTCCGCCGGCGCATTCCGGCGGCGACTGGCAGAAAGTGACCTCGGCCGTTGCCGCGAAGAAGGCCGACCCCGCGATGGCCTCGGCCGATCTCGCGTCGTTCATGAGGTTGCTGGACGATTACGCCCAGTCGAAGCCGGAATCGTTCAACGCGACGGTCGCTGATTACCGCGGCCGGCTCGAGCAGTCGCTCGGAAGCGACCAGAAGAAATTCGAGTTCGAAGCCTTTTTCAATCGCTTCGATCCATTCCAGATCTGCATGGTCTTTTACGTGCTGGTTTTCATGCTCGCCATCGCGTCCTGGCTCGGATTCGCCCGTCCGCTGGGCAATGCCGCGCTCTCACTGCTTGGCCTGACGCTCCTGCTGCACAGCTTTGGATTGATCTGCCGGATCTACATTTCGGGCAGGCCGCCGGTCACCAGCCTCTATTCGTCGGCGGTCTTCATCGCCTGGGGCGCGGTGCTGCTGGCGGCGGGTCTGGAGTTGATCTTCCGCAACGGCATCGGAAGCGTCGCCGCTGCTTCGATGGGTTTTGCTTCGCTGCTGATCGCCCAGGCGCTGTCGATCACGGACGGGGACACCATGAAGCCGCTCCAGGCGGTCCTTTCCACCAACTTCTGGCTCGCGACCCATGTCGTCGTGATCACGCTGGGATACGCTTCGACCTACCTCGCAGGGATTCTGGCCCTCATTTACATTTTCCGCGGCATGTTGACCAGGAGCCTCGACGCTAACCTCGCGAAGACGCTCACGCGGATGACCTATGGCATCATCTGTTTCGCGCTTCTCTTCAGCTTCGTCGGAACGATCCTCGGCGGAATCTGGGCGGACCAGTCCTGGGGCCGGTTCTGGGGATGGGATCCCAAGGAAAACGGCGCGATCCTGATCGTTCTCTGGAACGCGATCATTCTCCACGCCCGGTGGGGGGGACTGGTCAAGGCGCGGGGAATGATGATCTTGGCCGTCTTCGGCAACGTGGTGACGACTTGGTCCTGGTTCGGCGTCAACATGCTCGGCATTGGCCTGCACACCTACGGTTTCATGGATAGGGCCTTACCCATTCTTGTCGGATTCGTGTTGTCGCAGTTGGCGATCATTCTTATCGCCAACATCCCCACCCATCTGTGGCGCAGCTTTGCGGATCAATCGCGCGAGACGAGCGGAAGGACGCCGGGAATAAGGCCAGCTCCAAGCCCCGCCTGATGCGTACTCCCACGGGTCGCGGGTGATTGCTCGCAGCTTGTGCAAAAGAGCCGCGCACGAAGTAAGCAGGATTGTTGTCTCTTTTTCCAAGTGCTCTCCCGCAATTGAAATGAGTCTCATCACCGAGTGCTTTCCCGCTTACTTCGTGCGCGGCTCTTACCTACCCGAACAATTCCCGAAAATTTTATTCGAATTGTTATTGACTCGCCCGATAATGTTAGGTAATAATTCACCTAACATATACCGTTAATCCACGGTTTGCACGGAGGCTCGATTATGACAACTGTTCGCCAGATGGAGCGTGATTGGGACGCCCGCGGCTATGGGCGTCTGTCCCGGAATCTGCTCGCGGCCCGGCCGGAGGCGTCGTTTCAGTTTCCCTCGCAGGGATTTGACGGGGCGCGTACCGCCGCATGGGCTCTGATCCGGCTCGATGAACTCAACCAGGCGCATGTGCCGCTGGCGTCAAAACTGATCCGAACTTTGCTCGCCACGCAGGAACCTTCCGGCGGATGGGGTGATCCCGCAACAACCGCACTTTGCATTCGCGCGTTGCTCAGCTGCAACGGAGACGGGTTGGCGATCGACCGTGGGGTGGCCTTTCTCGCCAGACTCCAGAAGGAAGAGGGGATCTGGCCGGCCGATCCGCTGCCGCGAATGCCCGAAGACCCGGGCGTATCCGCGTTCATCCTCTATCAACTCGGCGATCAGCCGATTTTTCGCAATGCGGTTCGATTTCAGGACGCACTTGCCTGGTTCGAGAAGGGACGCGGCTTGCTCGATCGGACTTCACAGGCAATGTGGGAACAGGCATCGCTCAAGTGTCATCGTCGTTGGACCGGACAATTATCTATGACCATGAGTTGAAGTCGGTGGAACACTCTAGGCGCCAAATCGCAGCGCGGCCGTCGCGCCGCCATCAGCCCGAACCGGTTTCACACAAACGATTTTCAACGACGCGCGGCAAGCGATCCGAGAATTGAACCACGGATGGTCACGGATTCCACGGATGGGAACGAGCCGACTGGGCCACCCATTTCCTATCCGTGATATCGTGCCCATCCGTGGTTCAATCTCCCTCTTTGTTTGGAAATTGGTTCTTGGGATTCGGAGTTTATCTGGATTTGTCTTTTAGACTTTAGGATTTTCTCTTTGGGATTTTCTCACCGCGAAGCAGTGGCCGTCGGCGGAGCCGGCAGCTTGAGAATCATCCCGAGCTTGAGCTTGGCGCGATCGGCGCCGATCTCTGTCTTGTTCAGGTCGTACAGGTGATCGACTTCTTCAGCGCTGCCGTAAAGGTGGACCGAGATCTTGTACAGACTGTCTCCCCGCGCAATTCGGTAGTGCATTGAGTCAACCGTGCCGTTGGCCGGAGTAGCGGCGTCATTCGATGCCGGCTTCGGGGTGTCCTGCGCTGAGGAAGACGGTTCGGATGACTTGGCGGACGCGATGTCAGGCAGATTGATCACAGTTCCAGGACGAAGCCGATTGGCGTTCACGGTCGGATTGGCCGCGGCGATCTTCGCGTAGTAGCGGGCGTTTCCGTAGACGGCCTTCGAGATCGAAGAGAAGGTCTCCCCTTTTTGAATCGTGTGCGTGCGGGCGCCGCTCGCCGGCTGCGTTGAAGGAGGAGTCGGTTCGACAGCAGGAGAAACCGGGGGGGTGACACTGGGCGTTGAGCTGATGGGCGGGGTTGTCGTGTTACCGCCGGCAATGGCGGGAACGGAATTATGATCGGAAGGTGTGGCGGTGTCGCCCGTCAGACGGCTGCCAGTGGCGGCAAGCGGCGGAGTCTCGCTGCGGGCCACTTCCTCCGGCTTGTCCGCCAGAAGAATCGCCGCCCAGTTGGTTTGTTTCTTGTCGTTACTCGTTGCACCTGAATCACCGTCGCCCGTTGGCGTCGGCGTTACCGCCACGGGTGGCGTCGGGTCATTCGAAGATGCTGGAGTATGCGACGATGTGCCGGGCTCGACCGACTTCTCTTCCGTCTTGACCGGCGGAGGAATGTCCGAGCCGCCCGTTCCGCCGGCGGGCTCGGCCGTTTTCGACGGCTTGTCGAGAACCACCGCGCTCGGATGATGCTTATTGTGGCTGGCAACAGCGCCATAAACAATCAACACCAGCAGTAAAACGCCGCCGATAGATAGACCGATTTGTACGTCCTTGCGGAGCATGTGGGCTTCCTTTCCCATTGGGAGATGAGGTTGGAGTGGGTTCGGTTGCTACGCCCCGGCCCGCTGCAATCGTCCGCTGGGCCGCGGCGTGGTGATCTCCTGTTCGGCCTGGTTCCCTATCAACAAAATGGGAGCTGCGATGGCGACCGATGAATACGTTCCAACTAATATGCCAATCAGCAACACGAATGTAAAGCCGTGAATGCCCGGTCCGCCAAAGAAATACATGATCGCAACCGTCACCACGTTTGTCCCCGCCGTCAGCAAAGTGCGCGACAGGGTCTGATTGATCGCATCATTGACGACTTGTCGACTTACGTGTCCGTACTTGCCGCGGTTCTCGCGGATTCGGTCAAAGACCACGATCGTGTCGATCATCGAATAACCCATGATCGTCAGAATTCCGGCCACCACCGTGAGACTGATGCGGAAAGGCTCGATCTGAAGCGCTTCATGAAGGCCGGGAATCAGAAACAGGTAATGCGCAAATCCAAGAGCGGCGATGGTGAAGACCGTGTCGTGAAGCAGCGCCACGACCGTAGCCGTCCCGTATTTGAGATTTCCGAATCGGAACCAGATGTAGACCATGATCGCCAGTACCGACATGATCAGGGCGAGCAAGGCATCATTTCGGGCATCGCCGGCGACCGACGCGTCGAAGTTTTTCACCTGCTGAAGCTGGGCCGGACGGTCGACGGCGTTTTTGACCAGTTGCCACATCGGCCCGGCCAGTTGATCCTGCCATTTTTCCTTGTCTTTGGCGTAGGGGATATCGTCGTCCTTCGTCAACACAACGGCAGTTGAAGTCGGCGTCTCCGACGACGATTCGCCCGAAGCGACCACGATCTCGCGTTGTGCGACAGATTGCGGCGTATCGGCTTGAAGCTGCTGCTGCGTGACCCGATCGCGGATCTGGGAGACCGTCAGTTTCGGTTCCAGGTTGTGCAGGAAGACAGCCACGCCTCCGACAAAATCCCCCGCCCGCTCCGGCACCTTTTCCCCGGGCCACGCGCCCTGGTTCTTGAGGAGATCGGCGGTAATGGGCACGACAATCGACTGCTTCGTCGCCTCGGCGACCGGATCCTTATGTGCATCGAAACTGGAGGGAAGCGTCGCTTCCAGGTTATCGCCGAAAATGTGCAAGACCTGGTCCTTGACCTGATTGCTGTCGGCGTTGGAAGTGATCACTTCATAAACGCTTCCCGGCTTCTCGTCGTTCATCACGGTGACGACGCTCGGGCTGGGAAGGATGTTGACATCGGATTTCTGCTCGATCAGTTTGCGGACATCCTCGATTTTCATCGGCTGCTTCAACTGAAATTGAACCGACGTGCCGTGGGCGAACTCGATATCCAGCATCTTCCCTGCGCGCGCCTGGATGACAAACATGGTCAGGCCGACCGCGATGGCAATGACGCTGAAAACCACGAATCCCCAGGCCATCCCCATCCAGTCGATGTTCGGGCGAAGCGCCTTATCCCACTTGGGAAACGTCAGCGGGAAACTTCCCAGTGTCTTCACCCCGAACACGTCGATCATGATGCCGAAGATGGTTCGGGTAACGAAAAGGGCCGTGAACAGACTGGCGACGATGCCGATGATCAGCGTGATGCCGAATCCCTTCACCTCTTCAGTTCCGAACCAGATGAGGAACAGCGAGGTGATCACGGTGGTCATGTTGGAGTCGACGATGGCGCTGAACGCTTTGCCGTAGGCGTTGCGCAACGCCATGCGCAGCGAAAGTCCGCGATGCTGTTCTTCGCGAAGCCGTTCGAAAATCAGCACGTTGGCGTCGACCGCGGTGCCGATGGTCAGGACGATGCCGGCGATGCTGGGAAGGGTGAAGGTGGCGTTCAATGCGGCCATCACACCAAGGATCAGCACCACGTTCATGAAAACGGCGAAGGTCGCGACGATGCCGGCCACGTAGTAGTAGCCGATCAGGAAGACCGCGACGACGACGAGTCCCAGCCCGCAGGCGACGAGCCCATGCCGCAGATTGTCGGCGCCGAGTTGTGAGCCGACCTGTCTTTCGCTGATCGGCTGCTCGGCAAGCTGGGCCGGCAGGCTGCCGGCGGTCAGCGTGTTGACCAGGTATTCCAATTCCGACTGGCTGAATCCGTCCTGCCCGCCGTTGATCGTTCCACTCTCGGTGATCTTGGACTGAATGGTGGCGACATTGATGATTTTGTCGTCAAGGACGACCGCCATCGGGTGTTTCTGATTGGGCCCCGTCAGTTCGCCGAACAGGACGCCCCCCTGGGCGTTGAACGTAAACGCGACGACGGTTTCCCCCGTCTGCAACGTTTCACTTCGAGCGTCCTTCAGCGCCCAGCTCTTCTGCCCGGCCCGCTGGTCAAGCGACTTTTCCGGCGTAATCCAACACAGGACGTAGCTCTTGCCGCCGTAGGTGACGGCCGGATATTTCACCTGCTTGATGTTGTCCACCAGATACCAGCGCGTCTGATCGCCCGCTTCGACGCGCGGCCCGTCCGCCTGGAGGCGGGCGGTCATCTTGCGGTATTCCTCGGAGTCAACCTGCGGCTCCACGACAATATGAAATTCCAGCACGCCGGAGCCGCGCAGCATCCGCTTGAGGTCTTCGGCGTCGTCGAGCGAATCTTTCACCTTGGCCCGCGCGTCAAATGCCGAAACATACGCATCGATGGCCTTGAGCCGGTCGGGGAAATCGGTGAAGCGGGATCGAACCTCCGCCAGGCGAGTCTGGCGGTCCTGGGCGTCATCGGAATCAAGGATGTTGTCCAAATCGGTCGAAGTGAGATTGGTCGAAGCGATCGGGTCGGTAGATCCCTCGCCTGACAGAAGCTTGTCGTAATCGATGCGCAGGCGAGCTTCTTCATCGGCGTTTTTTGCCTGGTGGGCGGCCTGCTTCCTGTCCCAGAGGTCGGTCAGTTTTTTGAAGAGGGCGATGCGCTGCGGATCGCCGGCGGCCATCTTGTCCAGATCGGCGCGCGACTTTCCATTTTTCTGTTCGACTGCGTCGGTCACCTGCTGTTTCGTGACGTTGAGCTGATTCAGGGAAATGCTGGCTGCCTGAGCCTCGGCGGCAATGGCCTTTCGCTTCTTTGCGTTTTCGCCGGCGTTGCCGGAAAACGGCATCTGGATTTCCAGGCGGTTATTTCCCTGCGGACGCCAGACCAGGTTTTTCACGCCGTTCGGGTCAACGCGCTTCTTCAATGCGGTCATGACCTTCTCGGCCAGGTCGGCGCTCGGGCCGCTCCGCGTTCCTTCCGGCTGCTTGATCTCGTAGAGCAGGCTGGTGCCGCCCACCATGTCGATGCCCGGCTTCAGATTCAGCCACTGCGTAATCTGCTTGTGGGGATGGAACAGCTTGTCCAGCACCGGCGAAAAGATGGCCGCCAGGGCCAGCAGCAAAAAAACCAAAACGACGGAAGCCCTCTGGAAGTGGTTCTCAGACATAATAATCGCTCGATTCCTCAGCCAAGGTGCGACAGCGGTTGCCGCCGACGCGCCCAATCATCTTACTAGGATACATCGCTTGGCCGCCATGAGCGCGGCGAGAAATTTGAGGGCTAGGTGGCTGCCGCGGGGGCGCGGCGGAACCAGAGGACCATGACGGCCACCACTCCGCTGACCACCCCGGCGGTAATGACGATCCGAAGAAGCGGATCGCCGAATGCATGTTTCGTGTCCCCTCGGTTGAGCGCTGCCACCAGGTCAGACAGCTCCTGCGGGGTGAAGCCGTTGGCTCCGCCACTGATCGTTCCGCTGCCATTGATGCGCGATTGGACTGTGGGTGCGCTGATCACCTTGCCATCCACGACGATGGCGAGCGGACGGTGGCGGGATTTTGCGGTCAACGTACTGAAGTATTCCCGGCCACTTGAGTCGAGTTCAAAAGCGACCACCGTTTCGCCGGTCGAAATAACTTCCTCGTGCGCGACTTTCACCCCCCAGGGTCCAAAACCCGCTTGATGATCCAGTGAATTTTCTGGCGTTACCCAAAGCAGAACAAACGGAGTTTGCTGATATTGCTCGGTTCGGGGGTTGAACCCTGCGGTTCGCGAGACCGCAAACCATTGCAGCGTCGCATCACCGGCGGCGAGAGGCCCGGATTGGCGCAGGCGCAGTGCGAGCTGTTGATACTTCTCCGGCGGCACGTCGTCGGCGACGACATGAAACTCAAGACCCGGCCGGGTTCCCTGATCGACCAGCGGCAATTCGCCGGCCATGACGCGCGGCGACGAAATCAGCACGCGCCAGAAAGCGGCGACCGCAATCGCCAGCACGGATCGGATGGTTCGATGTGTACGAGCGCTCATTCCACTATTCACTTCGCCGCAGCCTTTTCCTCATCGAGCACGCGATGGATAGCGCTGCGGGCGAATTTGATCTTGGTATTATTTCCCTCGTCCACCTTCACGACAATTTCGGTGTCGCGCGCCTCGACGACGGTTCCAATGATCCCGCCGATGGTTTGAACGCGATCGCCGCGCTTCATCTGCTTGAGCATCAGGTCGCGCTGCTTGTCGCCGCCCTTCTTGGATCGAAACACAAAGAAATACATGAGTCCCACGAACAGAATGATCGGGAACATCGGGCTGTGGAGCACGTCGTACCATTGCGGGGGCGGTTGCGCAGACGACGTCTTGGTCGCCTGGGCGAGGACTGAAACAAAATTCAACGGGATGTTCAAAGGTTCCTTTCGTAGCGTTCGCGTTATCACGCCGGGTCCTGTGGACCCGGATCCGGGTCCACAGGACCCGGCGTGGAGGCTTGATCCTCCGCCGGTAGCTCATCGGCCGCGCCGCCGATCTGGCATCGCGGGTCGGTTCGCCGGAAGTTCTCGAACGTCCCGGCCGAGATCGCGGCGCGAATGTCGGTCATCAGCCGCTGGTAGAACCGCATATTATGCACAGAAACGAGAATGGGTCCAAGCATCTCCGCCGCGAAAAAAAAGTGCCGGATGGCACCGCGCGTGAACGTCCGACAACAATAACAGTCGCAGCCCGCCTCAATGGGCCCCGAATCGCCCGTGAATCGGCTGTTTCGCAGGCGGATCGACCCTTCGGCGGTGAACGCCGAGGCGTTTCGCCCATTTCGGGTGGGTAAAACGCAGTCAAACATGTCGATTCCCGCGGCGACCGCCGCCATGATATCGCGGGGAAATCCAACCCCCATCAGATAACGGGGCCGGTCCGCGGGAAGCGCCGGGCAGACCCCTCGCAGCACGCGCACCATCTGCTGGAATCCTTCTCCGACGGCCAGGCCGCCGACCGCATACCCGGGGAAATCCATCTCGATCAGGCGCCCGGCGCACTCGTTTCGCAACTCTGGATCGGTTCCTCCCTGGACGATCGCGAAGAGCGACTGCGCCTCGGGTCGCGCATGGGCCTTTTTGCATTCTTCCGCCCACCGGAGGGTTCGCTCGACTGCCGCACGTTGATACTCCGGCGGCGCGTCCGCCGCCGGGCATTCGTCAAACGCCATGATGATGTCTGCGCCCAGCGCGTTCTGCACCTGGATACTGCGCTTTGGGGTCAGATGAACGACCGCGCCATCGACATGGCTCTTGAATGTGACGCCGTCATCGTTGATCTGGTTGATGTCGGAAAGCGAAAAGACCTGAAACCCGCCGCTGTCGGTGAGAATTGGCCCGGGCCATCCCATGAATCGATGCAGATCACCCAGCTCGGCGACGATCTTCTCGCCGGGACGGAGCATCAGGTGATAAGTGTTGGCGAGAATGCATTGCGCCCCGGTTGCCGCGACATGATCGGGGAGAACACCTTTGATCGTGCCCTGAGTGCCGACAGGCATGAAAGCAGGAGTATCGAACGGGCCATGGCGCGTCATCACGCGTCCGGTCCGCGCACCGGAAGAAGAGTCGTTTGCGAAGATCTCGAATTGCAGCGCCTTGTCCGAACAACCGTTCATCATTCGCGATCTTGAGGGTTAGGCGACGGAAGCTCAAGCAAGCTTTACGTTGATTCGCAACCGATTTCGTTGTCATTTCGTGGCGCTGCGCTCGTGCAGTTCTCGGTCGAGTACGACCGAGCCGGCGTGAATACACGCCGCACGGGCTGGAAGCCCGTGCTACTAAATGACCATGCGATCGGAAGGTTGCGGTCGTCCGCATCCTCGCGAGAATAGGCCGCGCATGACGGGAACGGCGAGCGGCGTTGGCGTGAGCGTGCGGGACGTTCGCCGACAATTTGATAACGAAGTAGTGGCGCTAGACCAGTTCTCGCTTGGCGTTCCGCCGGGGCAGTTCATTTCCATTCTCGGTCCCTCCGGCTGCGGAAAGTCCACCCTTCTGCGGCTGATTGCGGGACTCGATCGCCCGCAAAAGGGAAGCATTCAAATTCACCGTGTCGATCCGGACGCGCAATACGCGTCAACGCGAAAGGCCTATGTCTTTCAGGATGCCCACCTGCTCCCTTGGCGCAACGTGATCGACAACGTAGCGCTGCCGCTCGAGTTGCTCGGGGTCGATGCTGCAAAACGAAAACAGTCCGCCCTCGACGCACTCGCGAGCGTCGGACTTTCAGACGCCACCGACCGCTACCCCGCGCAACTCTCCGGCGGAATGCGCACTGCGCGTTTCGCTCGCCCGGGCGATGGTCGTGGAGCCGGAATTGCTGCTGCTCGATGAGCCCTTCGCCGCGCTGGATGAAATCACCCGCCAACGCCTCGATGATCAATTGCGTCAGCTCTGGCTTTCAAGAAAAATGACGGTTCTTTTCGTGACTCACTCGACGGCGGAAGCCGCGTTCCTGGCAGAGCGGACGATTGTTCTCTCGCGTCGGCCGGGGCGGATCATCTTCGATGAAGCCGTTGAGCTTCCGGAAGGGCGTAATCCGGCCCTTCGCGCCACGCCGGAATTCGCGCGGCAGATCAGGCGGCTCTACGAGGCGCTTGAACAGGGAGGGGCCTGACGTGTCGCGAAAGTTGGCCGCAGGAAAAAAGCACCGTTCACCGGGATGGGATCTGGAAGATGATCCTGCCGCCGGCGATCGTGCTTGTTCTCGCCTTGGCGGCGATGGAGCTGTTCGTCCGCGTCAATCGCGTGCCGATCTACCTTGCCCCGCCGCCGTCACAAGTCTTGGCGGCTCTCTATCGCTCGGGCGGTTCACTTTTTCCGTCGCTCGGCTGGACGGCGCTGGCGTCGATCAGCGGATTCGCGGCGAGCGGTCTGGTCGGAGTCTCCGTTGCGATCGTGCTGGCCTCCTCACGCTGGATTCGGCGCGCGTTCTATCCCTATACGCTCTTCTTCCAGACGGTACCGATCATCGCGATTGCGCCGCTCCTGGTCTTCTGGCTTCATGCCGGGATTGTGTCGGTCACCGTCGCGGCTTTCATCGTTTCGATCTTTCCGGTGATCGCCAATACCCTGGCGGGCCTGCTCGGCGTCGATCCGGCACTCGTCGATCTGTTTCGCCTCTACCGCGCCGGCCCGGTGGCGACGCTCTGGAAATTGCGCCTGCCTGCATCTTTGCCGAATATGATTACCGGCTTGCGCATCGCCGCGGGTTTGGCCGTCATCGGCAGCGTGGTCAGCGAGTTTCTCGTCGGCCAGCTCAACGACCGGGCCGGGTTGGGCATTCAGGTGATCAGTGGAATCAAATATGGGCACACGGACGTGGTATTCGCCGCGGTGCTGCTTGCGTCGTTGCTGGGTTTGGCGCTGTTCGGCGCGGTGAACCTGGCGGGGCATCTGCTGCTGCGGCGCTGGCATGCGTCGGAGCAGTAATAATGTAGCACAGCCGCCCCCGGCTGTGGTCTGTAATCGCACCCTGCCTACGGCTTTTGCGGGCGAACATCCGAGCATTGGAATAGTATTGCAATCTGCGGTAAGGAGAGGCGCAGTGCGGTGGTCTCATTTATCGCAAGATGGGAGCTGACGATGATTCCAAGGGTGTGGGCATTGTGGGCGCTTACCGCGGCGAGCCTGACGGCAAGTCTGAAGGCGGACGTTTTGGTCAGGAGCGATGGCGCGCCAATCGAGGGAAAGCTCGTTTCGCAGAACTCCGGCGAGGTCTCTTTCCAGCCCGAAGGGGCGACCGATCCCCAGGTTTTCGCGCGCCCCGCGATTTCTCGACTTTTAAAGCTCGACGAGCAGGGGGCCATCCTCTCCGACAGTACGGCAACGACTCAGCCGGCGGTGCGGTGGGCGGTCCCCGCCGAACCCGCCGCTCCTCCGATCATCGTGGCGCCCGCGGGCGCGTCCTACTACGTGATTCCGCTTCGAGGCGAGGTGGGCGCGACGGTACTCGCCGGGGCGCTGGAGAAATCACTCGCTGACGCTGCCGCCCGTCGGCCGACCGTCGTCATACTTGATATCGATTCGCCTGGCGGTCAGGTCGCCGAGGCCAAAGAGATCATGGCGGTCATCCACGAATACAACAAACGTCTTCGGATCGTCGCTCTTGCCGATCAAGACCTGTCGGCCGCCGCAATCCTTTCTCTTTCCTGCCGGCAGATCTTTGTCAAGGCGACTGGCACCATCGGGGCGGCCGTGGCGTACAACCCTTCAAGGCTGACCCTTCCGGCCAAGCTCGAGGAGAAGATGCAGTCGGCATGGCGGGCGGTAGCGCGGAACAGCGCGGAAGAGGGGGGCCACGAGACGCTGCTCGCCGAGGCGATGATCGACAACACGCTGGAACTTCACCTGGAGACCGCGAACGGCAAGCCGGTGGTCAAGCAGGGCGCGGGTGATCGCATGCTGTGTCGCGCCGGTAAAGTGCTCACGCTCTCCAGTCACGAGGCAGTGGAATGCGGATTGGCGGCCGGGCAGGCGGACGACTACGCCGAGATGGGCAAGGCCTTGGGCTTGCCTGGCTGGGCGGAATGCCCCGGCCTGGGAATCCCGCTGGCCAATTACCTGCCGACGCGCTCCGTCGCATTCAAGTCGGAATTGGAGACGATCGAATCTGCTTTCGCGCTGGACGTGCAGGACGCCATCCAGGCGGACCCGTCGCGCACCCTCGTCACCGTGGTCAGGGCGCCCGCAAGCCGGGCGCGGCCGGCGCAACGTGGATTTCCGCCGTCGCCGGCATCGGGCATGACTCGGTCTCACATCAGCATCGTCAGCTCGGGTTCGCCGTCGCAATGGAAGCGGGACTCGCTGCTGTGCGTCCTGGCGCTGGATGCGGCGGAGTCGGAGTTGCGCAAGGCCTTGAGTCTTTGCGAGGCGTTCGGGCAGAAGGGAGAAGCCGCAGGCGTTACCGAATCCCTAAGCCGGCTTGCCGGCATCCGCCAGCAGACCTTCGCCGGGCGAAACAAGTACGGCGCGTCGAATGTCCAGGTCGCGGCAATTCCCGCGCAGCCGCCCCCATCGGCCCCGGCCACCCCGGCCGCGGCGCCGCAGACCCCGCCGGCCGGTACCGAAAACGCCGCTCCGGGAGTCCCCGCGCCGGCGGCCAATTCCGGTCCGTTTGAAGTCAGCGGCACGCCGCCGGTGAATCCGGCGGCCACCGAAAAAACGCCGGCTGCCGGAGGAACCGGTGGCGGTCACGAGTTCCAGTGGATCTGTGCGAACAACGCACCAGTAACGGGGATTGGCGTGATGTACGGCAACGAAGGCGGTCGGCGGGTGATCCGCCTGATGCGTCCGACCAGCGACCGGCCTCGGGAGGCGCCGCGCGATACGTTCATCGCTCGGGATGGCTTCGCTGTCGCCGGACTGCTCGTCAACACGGACCATGCCCACGTCGTCGCGTTTCGCATTATTTACGCGCGAATCGAGGGGGGCCTGATCGACATGAGTTCAACGTATCAGTCGGACTGGATCGGGACGCCGATGGACCAGACCACCACAAAACTGGGCGGGAACGGCCAGACGGTGGTGGGTATCTACGGCCTGGAGAGCTACAACTGCATTTCCGTGGGACTGGTGTTGATCCCAACCGAAGCGGCAATGGAAGCACACCGTGCCGCCCGCGCCACGGCCTCTGAAAGCTCCGATGCGCCGACGGTCGGCCCCTTTGCGGTTCCCGATACGGCAAAACAAGCTGAGGCGCTGAAATTAGTCCAGGAAGTCCACGCGCCCTATCCGCCCGCGGATCGCGTCGCGCGGGACGATATGGCGGCCAGATTGCTGACCGAAGGACGCGGCACGACGGAAGACGCCGCACAGCGATATGTCCTGCTCCGCGAGGCGCGAGACCTTGCGACCCAGTCGGGCGATCTGCAAACGGCGATGTCCGCTATCGAAGCCCTCGGTTCCTCGTTTTCGCTCGACCCTTTTGCCATGCGGACGACGGTCCTGAACCAGATGGCCGCCTCACTGCAGGGAGCCCCGACGGCAACGCAAATCGCCGGCGCAATCTCCGCGGCGGATCGGGCCATTGCCGCCGATCGTTACGACGACGCCAGCCGCGCAGCGACGCTGGCCGAACTCTGGCGCGCAAGGCCGATGATCGACCCGCCCTCGCCGCGGCGCAGGCCCGGCTGGGCAGCGCCCGCGGCGGCCTGAAAGAGTACGCAAAGTTTACCGAGGCAATGCGCCTGCTCCAGGCGCATCCCGATGATCCCAACGCGAACCTTGCGGCGGGAAAGTTTCTCTGTTTTTGCAAGGGTGAATGGGCGCAAGGGCTGGCCATGCTCGCAAATGCATCCGATCCGGGACTGAAGGCGGCCGCAGCGTCGGACCTGGCCATGCCGCAGACCAAGTCCGCGCGAGTCTCACTGGGTAACAACTGGTGGACATTGTCGGAGAAATTCCCGGAAATTGCGCATTCCCTTCAGGCACGGGCGGCATACTGGTATCAGCAGGCCCTGCCTGACGTGACCCAGCCGCTTGAAAAGGCGCTGATTGAGAAACGCGTCGCCGCCGCGGGTGACTCACAGGCCTCGATGACCGCTTCGGCCCGGGGCGGCGGCGGACAAAGCACGCCTGTCGATCTTTCCGGGCTGCGCCTCGGCGAGATCGCAACCGCCGACCATGTCAGGGGGATAAATTGTGTGGCCGTCGGCCCCGATGGAAAGACTCTGGTCACTGCTGGCGTCAGCGGAGGCATTTATACTTGGGACCTCTCGCGCCAGCCCCTGGCCGAAATCAGCCGGCTGGAACCTCCGAACGGGCGCGAGATTATCGGCATGGCGTTGTCGCCGGATGGAAGACTACTCGCCACGGGCTCTTGGGACAGGACCGTCAAGCTCTGGCAACTGAACGACGGGCGCCTCTCCGCCCGGGCAACGTTGACCGCGCACGAGTCAGAATCGAGAGCGATGGTCTTCTCCGCCGATAGTCGCACTTTGGTCACCAGCGGCAACGACGGGATGATTTTCTTCTGGGACGTCTCGCGCGAAACGCCTGTGGAAATCAGCTCGTTCCGGGCCGGAATGAATGGTCTGGGCGTGACGGCCGTTGCCCTCTCACGCGACGGCCGGGCCCTTGCATTGGCGACGAATGGCAGTCTCCTGGCGATTTGGGATGTGGGCGTCAAATCACCGGTCGAGCGGTACCGCCTTGCAGGACACAGCGGATTCATTCATTCGGTGGTCTTTTCTCCCGACGGGCAGATGCTGGCCAGCGGCGGTGGAGATAAAACGGTGCGGCTTTGGTCCCTGAGCGGAAATCCGCGAATTTTCAAAGTGTTGTCGGGGCACGCTGATGAAATCAGCATGATTGCCTTTTCTCCCGACGGGCGCCTGATGGCCACAGGTGGCAGCGAGGGCGACCTGCGCGTCTGGGACTGCGCACGCCGGCACACAACTCATCCAGAAGCAAAGGGCCGCTTCGATTCGCGGGCTGGCATTTCGGCGCGACGGTGCGACCCCGGCCGGTCAATACCAACTGGTCGCTGGCGCCGGTGAGAAGGTCTGCCTCTATCAGATCGCAAAGTCCTCGTCGATTCCCGCGCCGTCATCCACAGTGACTCCAGTGGCGGCGCCGGCGCCCGCTGCCGGCAATCCGATCGTGGCGTCCCCCGACCGCGCGGTAAAGACACCGGATGCTTCAAAGCCGGCCGTGGGCGACAGCGGAGAAAAGTCCTCCCTTGACGTTGAAAAATTCGATCTTCCGCCCGGTAGCAATGTCGTTGATGGCGAACTGGCCGTGAAAGTGGGAACGATCAGGAGCCGCGAAAAGGTCTCGGTTCCTTTTCGCGCTGACTTCGTGGTGAAAACGGATTCCAACGACATCCGGATCGGGTACGGCGCTCGAGGCAGCGTGACTTTCAATTGGAAGGTCAGGCCTCAGGTGCTGCGTTTCGAGGATCCCATCAAACCCGGCTTTTCTGAAGTGCCCGGCAAGGGATCGGTTCCGGTGAACCAATTCGTGAAAATCACATGGATTAATGACGTCGATGAGCTTCGCATACTTGTCGACGGGGAAGAGCGCGTCCGCACACGGGGGGACTACCACAACCTGTCTGAGCAATTGTCGATCCGGCCTGCGTTCAGATCGCAGATTACCATCAAGTCTATTTCGATAACCTCAAAGAACTGACGTTAGAGAAAAAGGCGAGTAGTCAGGAGGCATCGCCACGGCTTCGACGAAGCTTCGGTCGGTTGAGCATCGGGCGGGAAAACCTGGCACATTCTCGCGCGCGGCCTTGCTCATCGGGGACTCGCGCCGTACAGGTCGGTATATGTGGTGCGAACGCACCGGCTTGCTCCGCGTCGCCGCGGTTAACCCGGGCGCAAAATTGTCGGAGCATTATCTATGAGAATTGGAATCCTGCATTTCCCGTTCGCCGTTTCAGCGGCCCTCTTTGCTCTGGCGGGCTGCAAGGAGAAACCTGCTCCGGCCGCGAGCGGCCCCACGCAGGTCAGCTTGATCCTCGACTGGAAACCGGAACCCGAATTCGGCGGTTTTTATCAGGCACAACTTGATGCAACATTTCTCAAAAACGGCCTGGACGCCAAAATTCAAAGCGCCGGCGGCGGAGCGCCGACGTGGCAACTCGTGGCCAGCAAGCAGGCGGATTTTGCGACAACGGCCGCCGACCAGGTGCTGATTGGCCGCCGGAGCGGCGCGGACGTGGTGGCGATCTTCACCGTCTATCAGACCTTTCCGCAGGGGATCATGGTGCATGAGGCCCGGGGATTGAAGACCATCGGCGATGTCTTCTCCAGGACGGGAACTCTGGCGGCGGAAAATAATCCCTGGCTGAGTTTCTGCCTGAAAAAATTCGAACCCGTGAAGGTCACCGTCACCGCATTCAGCGGCGGGATCGCGGGCTTTCTCGCCCAGCCGGATTATTCGCAGCAATGCTTTGTGACCAGCGAGCCGATACTCGCGAAGAAGCAGGGGGGCGATCCGCAGACTTTTCTCATCGCCGACGCCGGCTACAACCCATACACCACGGTCGTCATCACGCGCGGCGACCTGGTTCGATCCGATCCGGCCCGGGTTCATGCCATGATCGACGCCTGCCGCGCGGGCTGGCGGGCCTATCTGGACAATCCAGCGGCTGCGAATATCGCGATGGGGAAGCTTAATCCCGACATGGACGCGCAGACTTTTTCCGACGCCGCGGCGGCTCAGAAGCCGCTCATCGAAACCGATGAATCGAAAATAAACGGGCTCGGCTCGATGACGAAAGAGCGATGGAGCCAGCTCGCCCAACAACTCACTTCATTGAAAGTAATAGCTTCAGCCCCGCCGGCGGAGGAGTGCTTCGTTGATTGGGCGAAAAAGTAGTTATTAAACCGATTCTGCTACTTTGTGGCACGGGCGTCTCGCCCGTGCATTGTTTTGAAAAGCACGGGCGAGACGCCGTGCCACGGCGCTATCTGGAGTTTCACCGCATGCCGCGCACGACCGCTTCCGCGATCATCGTACTGCTCTTCTTATCTTCAAATCTGAATGGCGCCCCAGCCGAAGCGACAAAGCCCGCGGCGAATCAGCTCAGCGCCCCGATCGATGCGACGAAAGTCGGCTTCAAGGTCGCGCCGAATTGGAAAGCTGAACTCATCGGACAGCCACCGCAAATCAAATGGCCTTCAGTCGTCGAAACGTCGCCCGATGGCAAGATCTTCGTTGGCGAACACGCGATGGATATGCCCGGGCCCGCCAACGAGCCTATCGACCGGATCCTCTGCATTCATCCCGATGGTCACATCACCGTTTTCGCCGACCATCTCATGGCGGTCTTCGCGCTGCGATACATTGACGGAAAACTGATCGTGCATCAGTCGCCGATCCTGACCGTGTATACGGATGACAACGGAGTCGGCAAAGATCCGCATAATCTCATCGATTCGACCTATCGATATCCCGACGGTCACAACCTCAACGATCACATCCCGGCCAACATCCGCCTGGGAATGGACAATTACCTCTACATGGCCGTCGGCGATAAAGGGATCTTCAACGCCAAGGGAAACGGCGACGGCAGCAAGGCGGAAAATCACGGCGGATGCATCTTCCGCTTTCGCCCCGATGGCAGCGATCTGGAGATCTACGCCAACGGAACCCGCAACCATCTCGACATGGGGATCAACTCCGAAGACGAAATATTCACCTACGACAACACCGACGACGGCCAGGGCTGGTGGACACGCTACACGCACATGGTGGACGGCGGGTTCTACGGCTACCCCTTCGATTACAAGATTCCCACCAAGCCGGAAACATACGGCCACAATGGAGAGAAGCGCGATCCGACCAAACCGTTCTGGCCCTGGACGCTCTGGCGCATCGACGAATACGGCGGCGGTTCGCCGTGCGGCGCCGTCGGATACAACGAAGATGCACTGCCCGCCGAGTACAAGGACAATACCTTTCACTGCGAATGGGGTAAGGGAACGTTCGAGCGTTTCGCCGTGGAACGCGATGGGGGCACCTACAAAGATCGTCAAGCACGAAACGCTCTTGAGCGGTCCCAATTTCCGGCCGCTCGGGGTCTCGGTGACCAGCGACGGCGACGGGTTCCTGATCGCCGACTGGGAAATGGGAGGCTGGAACAACGCGAAGGAGCAGGGGCGGCTTTTCAAGTTGACCTACGCCGGCGAGCTTCATCCGACGCCGCGGCCGTCATGGTATGTGCCTGCCGCGATGGGCCAGAAGGTCGATGCTTCGATATCCGATTTGATCGCCGGACTCTCTCACCCCGCCGAGAGCGTGCGGCTTGTCGCTCAACGTCGGATCGCCGAGCACGGCGCGCAGGCAGTCGAGCCTTTGGTCGCATTGCTCAACGACGCATCCAAGCCTCCTTTTGCTCGCTGGCATGCGATCTGGACGCTTGATCTCATCGACGGCGGCAAAGCCGCGCGTAATGCGATCATTGCGGTTGCAACGGATGAAAAGCAGGAGATGTCCGTTCGGCGGCAGGCCATTCGTCAACTCGGCACCCGCCGGGCGAAGGAGGCCGCGGCTCCGTTGATCCCGCTGCTGAAAAACGCCGACGCTTCGCTTCGCTTCCGCGTCGCGACGGCCCTTGGCCGGATCGGGGATCCCGCGGCGGTGCCGGCGCTGATCGCTCAGCTCGACGAGAGCGATTTCTTCACGCACTACGCCGATTTCCTGGCACTGCGGCGGATCGGGTCGGCCAATCCAACCGCCTGGCGCGACATCGCCAAAGCACTTTCAAGCGATGATCCGAAGGTTCGCGAGGGCATCCTCCTTGCCGCCCACGAAACTTACGACCCGCGCTGGTGGACGCATTGGCGGCGGTGCTTGCCGACAAGACCGCGCCGGCCGCCGGTCGCGCCGCCGCGTTGGAGGCGCTGGCTCCGTTGCATCACCAGCGACCTGCGTGGGATGGGAGATGGTGGGCAACGCAGCCCGCCGGTTCCCCGCCGGCGGAAAAAACGGTGGTGTGGCCGGGTACGCAAATCGTGCTTGATGCGTTGCGCAACGGGCTGAAAGACAGCACGCCGGAAATCCGCCGGGCCGCGATCGCTTCGCTGGAAGTCGCGCCCGATCCGGAGGCGGTCAAGGCGCTTGCCGACATGTTCGCCAGGGAGTCGGATGTACCAACCCGTCGAGCGATTCTCCATGCTCTGGCGGCATCCAAGAGTCCGGCGGCGATCGAAGTGGTCGCCGGAATTCTAAAGGATTCGTCTCAGCCGGCGCCCATGGTCGAAGATGCTCTCGGAGTCGCCGAGTCGGTGAACACACCGCAGGCCGTGGACGCGGTTGTTTCTTATGTTGAGACCGACCCGGCCGACATGATGCCGGCGTTTGCCGCCCTCGAGCGGATGAAAGCGACGCGCGCGGTGCCGGCCGTCGTTAAGCAAATCGGCAATGCCAAGGAGCCGGTCGCGCTGGCCGCAATCAATCTCCTGGGCCATATCGGCGATGCCGGAACGGGCAAGCTGCTTCTGCCGTCACTCTCTGATTCGCGCGAGTCCGTCCAGAAGGCGGTGATCACCTCGCTCGGCCGCCTTCAATACCGGGCCGCTGTTCCGGCTCTGATGGATCAGTACGCGAATAATCCCAAGACGCATGTCGAAACCATCGACGCATTGGCCCGCATGCCCGACGTCAAAGCGCTTGATGCCTATCTCGACGGATTGGCTGGACAGGATGCGGGAATCCGTGATGAATGCCGCAAGGCGATTGCGGCAATCAGTCAGCCGGCTCTTCCGCTGATCGAAGCAAAGCTCGATTCGGCAAAGCCGATCCCGGCAACTGTCGTGGCGGAGCTGCAGCATATCTACAGCACCTTTCAGCCGATCATGCGCTGGAAGATCATCGGACCTTTCGAAAAGGACGGCCCCGAGCCGCTCGGAGCTGACGAGCTTCCCCTGGCTGACGAGCTCAAAGGCCTCAAAGGGACGGTGAAATGGAAGCCAGTCAACGGGTCGTCGCCTCACGGGCAGATCGATTTGTTCAAGGAATTTTCGCCAAACGAGCATTGCAGCGCCTATTGCGTGGCTGAGATTCTCTCTTCGACAGACCGCCAGGCCGATTTTGAAGCGGGCAGCGACGACGGGATCATCCTGTGGGTAAATGGCGAGAAGATTTTCCAGGACCTGGGAAATCACGGGTATAACTTCGACGCCTATCACGCCAAGGGAAAACTCAAGGCCGGCAAGAATGTGATCCTCTGCAAGATCACGCAGGACGGCGGGCCGTGGGAATTCTCGGTTTCAGTTTCCGGTCAGAAGCAGGGCAAATTGTTCACCTACGACACGACCGGCCACAGCCCCGCCGCCTATGCCGAGTTCGCGCTGGCTCATCCCGGCAACGCGGACGCGGGAAGCGCGATCTTCCACAATGCGCAAGGCGTCGGCTGCATCAAGTGCCACACGGTGGACGGGCAGGGGGGCAACGTCGGCCCCAACCTCTCCGACGTCGCCATCAAATATCCGAAAGAGCACCTGATCGAAGACGTCTTGTACCCCTCCAAGCAGATCGAGAGCGGCTATCAGCAGACGATGATCAGGACCAAAGACGGCGATGTTCAATCCGGCGTCGTCCGCCAGGAAACGGATGAAGAAGTGACGATGTACGATTCGACCGCGAGAAAAATCGTGATCCGCAAATCCGACATCGCGGTCCGCAAGCTCAGCAATCTATCGGTCATGCCGGAAGGACTTCAGGCAGGGCTTTCACATGAGCAATTTGCAGATCTCATTGCTTACCTCGAATCATTGAAACATAAACAGCAGTAGGGGAAGCGAAAAAAAATCAGCCGCGGATTGACACGGATCAGAAAAGGCGAAATCAACCGCGAAGACGCGAAGATGCGAAGACAGACGCGAAGTGAGACAAGAACCATAAGTGGCAGTTGTCTTCTTCGCGTTTTCCTTCGCGGCTTCGCGCCTTCGCGGTTGGTTTGGATTTTCTGATCCGCTACACCCTGCGTTCATCCGCGGCCGTGTCATTTCAGCCGTTCATCCTTTTGACAAATGAGTCGTCATGGGGCTAATCTCCACTATGGCGGATCAATTCCAGCAGGGACTAAGTGATGCGCAGTACCCGAAGCAAATCATCTCATGCCGCATGGGCCGGGTTCACACTCGTTGAATTACTGGTGGTGATTGGCATTATCGCAACTCTGATTGCAGTGCTTCTTCCGGCCCTTGCTATGGCCGGAGAGAGTGCCAAGCGCACGGTCTGCGCCTCAAATCTTCGGGAAATAGGTCAGATCGCAAATATTTACGGAAACGAGAATAAGGGGTGGCTGCCGATGGGCGCGCGCGATAATACACTGACCGGCGCGCCCTCGCTTGATAACGTGGCCTTGTCGGTTCGTGACTTGTTTGTGGATTACGGGGCCATGCGCCAGATCTTCTATTGTCCGGACACGTATGATGGGGAGAACGTCGATGCCTTCTGGACATTTAATAATGGATTCGGGGACACATACTGCGTCTTTGGCTATTTCTCCATGATCAGCGACAACGTCTTTCCCGGCAGCGTCAATGGTCTGCGCGAGCCGCTCGCCCTGCCGGATCACTATCTTTCGAAACTGACGGACGTGACGAACGGCGATTCCTCGGACGCGGTTCTTTTCACCGACATGACCATCAACTGGGGACCCGCCATCAATACATGGACGATCGTGATCGACGGCAACCCCTATGGGACCAATCATCTGACCCGATCCAACCAACCCGCTGGCGGCAACATCCTGTTCCTCGATGGTCACGTGGGCTGGCGTCCATTCAATGAAATGCGGATCGGATTCAGCTATCCCTCTTTGGGGAATCAGGACCAATACTGGTAGCGGCGGAGGTCAGTCTGCGACAGGTATCGCGCCCCTCGATGCATCTCCCCGAATCGCACCGGATCAATAGAAGTATCCGACATACCCGCCCCAGAGATTCAGCGTGCCTTGCACTGTCGACACTCGCTTCATGTAGTCGTCGCGGCGAATCCATTCGACGTGGCCGTCAAAAAAAGCCATGTTGCCGCCGCCATGATGGAACTGGCCTAATGAATCGGGTTGTAGATCAATGTCCTCGATCGTCACCGGCCCACAAAGTGTCACGCCATTGTCCCAGCAGGAATAATCGTTGATGTCCTGCTCCATGAGCATGAACACCCGCTGCGTGCTGGGACGGATGCGCAAATCTTGGTCACCAATGCGGGGACCGAATATTGATAAGTGGCCATCCAGGGAAGACGGTCCATGCAATATCCGGGCTGTCCGTTGACCTGATAAGTCCATTGCGGCGGAAAGCCCCAGAGCGTTCCGGCCCGATTTTGAATGATCAGCGGATATTCGGGGCAAATGTAAATCCGGCGATCGCCGGTGTATCTCCAGATTATTCCTTTCTCGACGAAGTTGGTGTCGTCCATGAAACCGGTGGTATTTCCATTGAATGGATCAGGAAATTCCCAGTTCCAGACGGGGACCCATCCATCGTTGTCGGTGGAGTAGTTGAGCATCGCCTGAGACAATTGGCGAAGATTGCTCTGGCACATCGCGAAGCGCAACTGCGATCGCGCCGTAGCCATGGCCGGAAGCAGGATCGCGATCAGCACGGCAATGATGCCAATCACGACCAGCAATTCGACGAGCGTAAACCCCTTTTTGCGGCGTGACATCGGTGGCCTCAAAGAACCACGACCGTATTTGATTACTATATCGTCTACGGCCACGGGACCAAACATTCGAAGAACGTCACAGATTTACTCCAGTAATTTGATTGTTGCGACCCCTGAACCCACTTCGGCGGCGCTGCTCGCTGTTACTTCTGTTTCGATTCTTGCGCGGCGACGTCGGGACGCATAACGATTCGAGTTTTTCCTGAATGATCGCGGACCAGGAGTGAAGGCAAATCCTTCCGATCACTGTTCATTTGCCACCTCTTGTTTCTTGTTGTCTTAAATTCCGGGAAATTTCTGGGGTGGCATCTTCAGCTCGGCCGCTTCAAGCGACGCAACAGGATAGGAGCAGTAATCCGCCGCCCAGGAGCCGCTGGGGCGGTTGTTGCCGCTGTTGCCGATTCCGCCGAACGGCAGCGCGCTGCTGGCGCCGGTGAGCGGGCGATTCCAGTTGATCAACCCGGCGCGGGCGGCTTCGTAGAACTTTTCATACAGAGCGCGATCGTCGCTCAGCAAACCGGCGCTCAAGCCGTAGTGCGTTCGATTCGCTTCGGTGATGGCGGCATCGAAATCGGAAACCCGGATCACTTGCAAAAGCGGGCCGAAGATTTCGGTGTCGGAGCGGTCCTTTATCGCCGTCACGTCCAGGATTCCCGGCGTGAGCATCGCCTCGCTGATGGGTAACTTTCGCGAGTGAAGCAGAGCCTTGGCGCCGCGTTTCACGAGATCAGCCTGAGCATCGAGGACTTGCGCTGCGGCTTTGGCGGAAATCACCGTCCCCATGAACGGCTGCGGCTGAGCATCGTATCGATCGACACGCACCGCGGCCGCTTTCTCCACCAGCAGATTGAGAAACGCTTCTCCGTCTTTGGAATCTGGAATGATCAGCCGCCGGGCGCAGCTGCACCGCTGGCCCGACGTGATGAACGCGGAGACGATCGTGAGATAAGCGGCCGCGTCAAGATCCTTCGCCTGCCAGACGATCAGCGGATTGTTCCCTCCCATTTCCAGCGCCAGGATTTTTCCCGGATCTGCGGCAAACGCCCGGCTCAGAGACTGGCCGACGGGATAACTGCCGGTGAAGTAGAGCCCATCCAGTCCGGGATGCGATGACAATTCGATGCCCGCATCCCGTCCCCCTTGAATGAGGTTCATGACGCCCGGCGGCAAACCCGCCGCTTCCCACGCCCGCGCGGTCAGTTCTCCGACGAGGGGCGATTGCTCGCTGGGTTTGAAGACGACCGTATTCCCGGCGAGGAGGGCGGGGATGATGTGGCCATTGGGAAGATGGCCGGGAAGATTGAATGGGCCGAAGACCGCGACAACGCCGTGTGGCTTGTAGCGCGTCGCGGCGGTTTCCCCGGCTTTTTCCGCTTCGGTCGGCTGCCTGCGCTCAAGAAAAGCCGCGATTGAGATCGGCCCTTTGCGGATCATCGCGTCGACTTCCGTCGCCGCCTCCCATTGCGGCTTGCCGGTTTCGCGGCAAATGGCGTCGATCAACCGGGTTGATCGTTTCTGCAGATTCGCTGTGAAAGCCTCAATCCGGGAGATCCGCTCGCCAGGCGGCCGACGCGACCATTCCGCCTGCGCCGCCCGCGCCGACGCGACCGCGGCGTCGATCTGATTCTGATCGGCCGCACGTCCGTCCCAGGTGATCTGTCCGTCGGTTGGGCTCGTCCAGCGCAGCGGGATGCCGGATCCTTCCATCCATTTGTCCGCGATGAAACAGCCGGGGTTTGACATGTTCATTCGCCGCGCGCGACCGTCGTCGACACTGAATCCGAAATCGTCGACTCGAGCACCTGGGTCGAGTAAACGCCGGTCAGATGAACAGGCTCCTCGTGCGACGGCAAATAGACGGCGGTGAACGGGACGGCGGCGATCGGGCTCAGTTTCTTGAGCAGCGCCCAGCCGGGAGCGTCCTCGGCGGTCAGATCCGCCCGCAACATCTGAACGTCCTGCGATTTGACGGACTGCACGACCTGCTTGTCCTCGAGCACAAACTTTTCCAGCCACTGGCAGTTGCTGCACCAGGTAGCCGTGAATTCCACGACCACCACGCGGTTGGTCTTCCGCGCATCGGCCAGGGTTTGCGGGGAGTAGGGAATCCAGGTGTAAGGCTGCTGTACCAGCCAGAGAGATCCGAAAAATGAAGGAACGAGGATGAGCAGCGCGATCGCGGTGCAGACCAGTCTTGGCATGAGGTTCGAGGAAAGGCTGAACGCTTTTCCGACCAGATATCCGCAGGCAAGCACGATGATGCCGAACATCACCCACCAGAAACCATCGCCGCCGCTGATGGGCTGGATAAATCGTTTGGCGAAGAAGACGGCCGATCCAAGCAGCAAAAATGACATCATCTGCTTGATCAGGTCGGCCCAGGCCCCACCGCGCGGAAACCGCCGCGCTGAGTTCCGGAAAGGCGCTGAGCAGGAAATAGGGAAACGCCATTCCTGCTCCGACGGTCATCACCAGTGCGGTCCCGACGACCGGCGACTGCTTCGATGCCCAGACGAGCAGACCCAAAAACATGCCGAATGTGCAAGGCGTCGACAGAATCGCCGTCAGGATGCCGAACTCGAAATTTCCCAGGAACGTGTCGTGCCGCGGCGAGATGCTGTAAATCGCCGGCGGAAGATTCACGGTAAATACGCCGAACGTACTGACGGCCATTGTCAGCAGGATCACCACGATGGCGATGTTAAAGTAAACGTTGCTGTAGAGTTGTCCCCAGGCCAGTTTGTGCGTCACGACGACCAGCAGCGCCAGCACGCCGAAGCTGGCGATGATCCCCGCGCTAAAGACCGCGCCGAAGGCCAGGCATTTGGCCCGATCGTGCTGCGAAACTTCGTAGAACCCGATCGCCTTGAGCGGGACCACCGGGAGAACACAGGGGACAGCGTTGAAAATGATGCCCACCAGAAATGCCGCGGCGAACGCCAGGCCATAGGAGCTGTCAGTGAGATTGTGTCCGAAGATGGTGGCGCCTCCACCGGGGCTCGATGAGGCCGCGCCGGCCGCCGCCGGTTGTGTCGTCGAATTTCGGAAGACCGCCGGATCAAAAGCTTTAAACAGCTCCGGCTTATTCGGCTCGACCTGCGTTCCGCGCGCAACGACTGAGGTCGCGACCGGAGCCAGGATCTTTTGCGGCGCGTAACAAACATTCTCATCGCAAATCTGCATATGAAGTGCGACCGACAGTTTCAGATTGCCGACGGCGGCATTGTCCTTCACTTCGAAGGGAATAAAGATCGTGATGCGGCCGGTGTAGACATTGAGATCTCCCAACCCCGCGTAATGTTCCTTCATCCCCGCCGGATAAATCGGATCGAGCCAGTGAATCGAGGGACTGGATTCCGGCTTCGCTTCAAACTTGATGTAACTTTCATCGGAAGGCGTGTGGGACTGGGCGTGAAAGCCCGGTTTGATCTCCAGCACCACGGCAACGACCGCCTGCTGGCCGGGTTGCAGGGCAGTGAAATTAACCGCCGCATCGGCGATTTCCGCCCGAACAATCTTTTCGCCTCGCGCCGCGCCGGCGACCAGCACAAGCATCACAAGGCTGGTCAATGCCAGTTTGAATCGCGGCGCAGTTCCCATATGTTAAAGTATACCGCTCAGGCAGGGTGAAGTATTCCGCGGGAACCCCCAAAACTGAGGGAAAACTCTTCGCGGAGTGATCATCTCAGCCATTATCCGGACGTCCATGAGGATTGAGTGGTAAGCGGCCGTACGCGGAGACGTGCGCGGCGGATTCGGCGGTATTGATTTGACGTGGCACGGCTTTTCAAGCCGTGACCGCGGTACTGCGCGATGGTCGACGGTACGCCATCGATGCAAGCAAGAGCGCAGCGTTCTTCCCGTAGCGGTGCAAAGAACGCTTCGCTCTTGGTGTTTTGGCCGGAGTACCGGCCAATGTGCGAGGGTACCCGCACACACGGGTTGAAAACCCGTGCCAGAAGAAAGACCGCCGGATCCGTCATGCACCCAATGCGGAGCATCACGCTCCACCCCAATTGAATTACATTCTCCGCCCGGTCACAATCCGGCGGGCAATCGATCCAATTGATGAGCGAAGGGAACCAGAGTTTCGGGGAATTCGGGAAGCTGCTTGTCAAAACCGGCGCGGCGCCGCTGATCCATCGCGACAGCGAGATGGAACTGCTGCTGCGTTACCTGCGATCGAGCCGGCGCAGCATTCTGCTCATCGGGCCCACGGGGTGTGGAAAAACCGCGCTGATCGAAGCGGCGGCGGGGAAAATCGATCGCCAGATTCTCGAAACCGCCACGGCCCAGATGCTCGTGGGAACCAAATATCTGGGCGAAATGGAGACCCGCCTGAAGGCGTTCGTCGACGTATGCCTCGGGGATCGGCTGATCATCTATTTCACCGACATGTGGTCGCTCAATCAGACGGGCAGATCCAGCAAGAGTGACAAGAGCGTGGGGACGTTTCTGGCGCCCTACATGGTGCGCGGCGAGCTGACACTGATCGGTGAATGCACCGATGAGCAGTACCGTGCCGCGGTTGAAGACGATCCGAGCTTCGGCAATCTATTCCAGCTCATCCGTCTGTCAGAACCCGGCGAATTGGAGTGTGCGGAGATCCTCCACTCCGCGGTGCTGCAACGGATCGAAAAATTCGCAACGGATCATCTGCTGGAAGTGCGAATCGATGATTCGGTCAAACGCCGCATTCTTGAGGAAAGCCGCATGGCTTTTCCAGCGATCGCGGCGCCGGGGCGTGCGATCCGGCTCCTCGATGCGCTGATTTCCGAAGAGGTCGATCCGGTGCTGTCTTTGGAGGCCGACACCCGCCCCGACCAGGTGATCGTCCGCTCGGAAACGGTGATCAAGGTTGTCGAAAAGCTCACCGGCATGTCCCTTCGGCTGCTCGACGAAGGAGAACCGCTTCGTGCCGAAACGGTGCGCGACTGGCTGGAGATGCGCGTCCTGGGCCAGCCCGATGCGGTCAAGGCCGTTGTTGACCTGGTCATGCTGATCAAGTCCGGAATGACTCGGCCCGAGCGGCCCATGGGCGTAATGATGTTCGTCGGACCGACCGGCGTCGGGAAAACCGAACTCGCCAAACGCCTGGCGGAATACGTCTTCGGCAGCGATTCGCGGCTCGTTCGATTCGACATGGGCGAATTCCAGGATGCCAGCGCCGTGCAGCGTCTGGCCGGTTCCCCCTGGTCCAATGATCCCACCGTGCGCGAAGGATTGCTGACCGCGAAAGTAAGGAACCAGCCGTTTTCGGTGGTGTTGCTCGACGAAATCGAGAAGGCCAACTACGCCGTGCATCACATGCTGCTGGGCGTGTTCGGGTCTGGTCGGCTCACGGACCCGCAGGGCCGCACCACCGACTTCTCCCGCTGCATTTTCATCATGACCTCGAATCTCGGCAGCGATCTGTCGGATAACGGCGGTTTCGGGTTGAAGCCGGCGGAATTCAGCCTGAAGAACACAGTTGCCGACTCGATGGCTTCGTTTTTCTCCCCGGAATTTCGCGGTCGAATCAGCAAGACCGTTCTTTTCCTGCCGCTGCAGCTTCCGCAGTTGCGGATTCTCGCGCAGCGCGAAATCGGCCGGATCCTTTTGGAGCGAGGCATTCGCCGCCGCAACGTCCACCTGGAGATTGACGGATCGGTGTACGACCACGTGCTTTCGAAGGTCGCAACCGATCCGCTGGGAGGCGCGGGTGCTGGCCCTGCGCATCGACGAAATGGTCGTGACGCCGCTCTCCTACCGGCTTGCCGAACTCACGCCGAGCGAATCCGGCAACATCGTTCGCATGTCGGCTAAAAAGGGCTCAGTGGTGGTGAGCGTGGTTCGCCCGAAAGAGGCGGCGCGCGCCGGCGTCGCGTTCCCCAAATCAGAAGTACGCTCGGTGCGGATCGTGCCGGAGGGAACCGGCAAGCCGATGAAGCTGACGCGGCGTTCGCTGGAGCGCCTGCTGGCCGATGCGCAGGGCCAGGCAAATCATTTGCTCGAGCTTTGCCGCCGGCACCGCATCGATGAGCGCAAGGGCGAGCTCATGACTATAACGATGCAACGGAATTTCTGGGACGATCGGATTGCCGCGCGAAACGTTCACACCGAGATCCACCGCATCGATTCGATTCAGGCGATGGTCAACGGCATCGACACCGACCTGAGCCAGTTGATTTACATGAATCGTGACTCGTCGGCTTCGGCTGCCGTGATGGAGGCGATGGGTCTACGCGCCGTGAAGCTCCAGAACCGCATTCTGATGGGTAAATATGTGCTGCATTTCCAGGGGAGTCTGGAGCGTTGCCAGGCGTTTATGGACATTCGTCTGATCGGACATGAGACCCTGAAGATCGACCCCGCAGGGCGCATCGCCGGCATGTACGTCGGCTGGGCGAAAAGCCGCGATGTGCCGGTTCGCGTGCTGCACGAAGAAGTCATCGACGGCGTCACACGCCATGTGATCCTTCTCCTGGAGAGCGTTGCGATGACCGGTCTTCTCGCCGGCGAACAGGGATTGCACGAGCTGCATGTGGCGGCCCAGGGTCGCCAACGCGCCGCATCGGCGTTCGTCGACGTAAAAATTCTCCCCCGGCTCGAAGAATCGCCGCGCCTGCCGGCGACGCGGATCGTCGCCAGCAAGCCCCAGGGAAAAGGGAAGCTCGCCCGCCCTTACCGTTCCGACATCCGCGTCGACTGCGCCGAGGTCGGCGTAAAGCTGCAACTGCGCGGCGAACTGGATCTGGCCTATGCCAAGGCGCTTGCGCCGGAATACCTCGCTTCCGAAATGCTCCGCCGAAATAATCAGGAAGAATTGCCGCGCGAGCAGAGCGCAGGGGCCGAAGAACATCCGATTCGCCGTTACACGCTCCGTCCCGACGCCAGCGTGCAGGACTATCAGACCGGCGTTTCCCATGGCGGACTTGCCGGGATTTGGCAGGGGCATATCGACGACATGCTTCAGGCCAATCTCGCCCAGCGCATTCCGAATCCCGACGCGGCTTCGGCAGCACCATCTGCGCAAGAGATCGCGGACCCCATCGCTCCGGTCGCCCCGCCAGGTTAGGCGTGCCAAGACAGTGGCAGAATCGAAGATTTACGGGTGCGTGAGAGATTCGGAGGTCCAAAAATTTTGTCCCTCGCCTGGTACTCCTGAGGAGCCGCGCACGAAGTAAGCGGGAAAGTTCTCTCGTTTACCGAGTGCTTTCCCGCTTACTTCGTGCGCGGCTCCTCCAAAGTGCTGCGGCGCGGGGTGAGGGTCCTCAAAGCGCGATTCGGACGGCCCTCACCCCAACCCGCTCGCGGGCCGTCGCCTAATCCGCTCGCTTCTCCCAGAATACTGGGAGAGGGAGCAGGAACTCTGCTGCCGATTCAGTCACATGCCGAAGCTTCACGACAGTCGCGTCAGTTCGGAGTTTCCGTATCCGTTCGGAACGGCCGCAACGGCAAGCCAGCGCCGTTTTCGACGCTCAATGTGGGGTTATAAGCCCAGGCGTAGTGCACGGCCGCGGGCGCAGGAACCTGATCGCTCCAGAGCGTAAGTTCCTTTCCCGAAATCTCTCCCTTCGCCCAGACCCAATCGCCGGTTGCGCCGCGAATCGCGAAGCCTTTCAGTTCTCCGCCGCTGGGACGGATGCGAAGTCCGTCGGCGTATTTGAATTGAAGCCGGATCTTGTTTCCCTCGACTTTGAAACTCTCAAATTGCGGGCTATGGACGTCGCCGGGCTGGCCATACAAATGATCCAGCGCAAGGCCGGCAAGGCGCTGACCCAGCGGCTTCTTGTCGGGAAAATGCGCTTCGTAACCCGGAACGCGGATTCCCTGATCCACGCCGGTCGCCACATCGGTGTTCGGCATCGAAAGTACGGCCTGCTGTTGTTCACGAATTTCCGACAGTGCGTTGGGTTCTACGGGTCTCTGCTGGTTGGGTGCGTAGTTCTGCATTTCGACGTAATAAAATGCCATCTGCTCGTTATGAAAATGCGATCGCCACGCTGTAATGAGTGTTTTGAACAGGACGCCGTAATCCGACGGATGCCCGCAGTTGCCGTCTCCCTGAAACCAGATGGCGCCTTTCACCGTGTAAGGCTCCAGGCCGTGAATCATGCCGTTATAGAGATGAGCCGGGTTGTTGCCCTCCGTGCCGGTCAGCATGGGCCGGGTGTTCAGGTGTTGCGCCTGCAATTCGGGCGAGGGATATTGCTTGGTCCATTCGGCGAAATCCTTTTCGAACTTCGCTTTGACGTCCTGCGGAATATGGTCGTAGCGATCCTGATAGCGCTTTTCCAAATCCGATCCGGCCGGGCAGGCGTCCAGCTCCGGTTTGGGCATCCATGCCTCGATGACTGTCCCGCCGACGGCTGAGTCGATCAACCCAATAGGCGCATGAATTTTGTCGTGAAGGGCAACCGCGAAATTCCAGGAGAGGGCAAAACAATTGCCGACCGAATCCGGCGTCGCCACGATCCACCGGCCGCTCACATCGTCCGCCGGCACATCGATATTGCGGAAATCCGTTTGAAAATAGCGAAGGCTTCCCGCCCCGGCGGTCGCTTCGTTTTTCGCGGCCGAGAGCAATTCCGGCGTGGTCGATTCGTTGTGGTTGCTCGACGGCGAATTAACCAGATACGACATGTTCGACTGCCCGCCACAGAGCCAGACCTCGCCGACGAGAATGTCGTCGATCTTGCGCGTTTCGCCTTTGCCGGTGCGAATTTCAAGTTGACCCGTGGTGCCTGAAGACAACGGCGGCAGTTTGGCAGACCATTTACCATCCGCGGCCGCGATTGCTTCGACGACGTCAGTCTTACCCCCGGTGGCGATGAATGACACGGTCACTTTTTCGCCTGCGTCGGCCCATCCCCAAACCGCGTCCGGCGTGCCCGCCTGCAAAATTGCATGGTCAGCGATGACGGCCGGCAGCCGCAACGAAGCCGATGACGAGCCGGTGGCGACGATCAACAGCAGAGCGCCGGCGATTCGCGAAAAGAACGATTGAATCTTGATGGGCATGAAATTCCGCTTCATTCCGCAACATTGATCCGCTGACGGATGGCATCTGAAAAAAGTTGCGAGCGACTGACGCCAGTTTTCTTCGCGTAGGCGTCGATCCGCCGAAGAAGTTTCACGTCAACCGCGATCAGCGTGGGAATTGATTTGGCGGCCGCGCTATTCGCCTGCTTCGGCCTGGCGTGCTTGGCCGCCTCCCAGCGCCGCCGTTGCTCCGGAGTTAACGGACGGAGGCGCGAAGGGGTTATGCTTTGAGCCAGCCGCTCCATCGCCTGAAAATCGTTCTCGGCCGTTTGCGATTTCTTCGTTCTCATTTTTTACCTGCGTCGTCGTCGCAGTTGTCGCTTCATTCGTGGCGTTAGGTCCATCGCATGAATCACCGGGATCACTTCGGCAATTCACCCGCTTCAATGGCAATCCAGTCGGCATCAGACAAACTCTCGTACGTTATTTCATGCGGGGACTTTAAAACATAGATGACCTGAAGATATCGGCCGACTCCCGTCGCGCCCCAGACCACAAATTTATCATCTTCGACCGTTCGAGGAAACGGATTCGTCGCCTCCGCGACAACCTCCTCCGCTTCATCGGGGCTGACACCCTGTCGGGCAATGTGATCGCGATTGACGGCGTCCCACGAAAAAACCATTATTGAAAAGTTTACGGCAGGAATCCGCGCACGTCGAACCATCGCGCGATGAACGAATCAATTTCGTGCCAATCGATCGCACGAACGCACCATGCTAATGCCAGAGCGCAGACTGAAGTCGGTGAACAGCCGTCGCCAGGCGCGTCGAGATCGCCTGTAGGCTCGTTTGTTTTTGCGGCGCAGGCGTGGGTTCGGCCGATTGGGGTTCCGCGGATTCAGTAGTTGTTGTCGCGTCATGAAGGATCGGCGAATTCAAATCCGGGCCGGAGCGTTCGAGTTCCTGTTGAACGGGCTGATCATCGATCTTCGGAATTTGCTGAACGCCTTTCCGATCCGCCGCATATTCCAAAAATGACGGCATCACGGGAACTCCGTGCTTTTGAATCCGCCACGCCGCCGTGGAATCGGCCAGGGCCGCCGGCAGATTGCCTGCGCGAAATTCGCGCGTGACTTTTGCCGCAAAGCCCAGGCGCGGGCGGCAATCCGCATCACATGCCCAAGATCGGTCCCGCAGCGCGGGCAGATCTCCACGCCGCGGAAGCCGGCGGCGCAGACGGGACATTTCAAGCGGATTTTCCTGGCCACCATTCTGTGATCCCATTTCGGCTTCACTTCCCCTCGATAAAAAAGAGGAATTCGCTCAGAGCGTGGCGGGATTCTTCCAGGGCGATTGGATCGTTCCGATCCCGGGCGGAGGTGATCGACTCGATCAGATTGATCGCCTCTTCGCGATCGTCTTCGTGCATGGATTCAAGCCGGGCCCGGCAACGATCGATCAGCGCCTGTGCGGCGTCCGAGCCGGGACTGGCGGATGTGGAAGCGTCAACTGCGGCCTCCTGTCCCGCTGACGAAGAGGCTGTCTCCTCGGACATTTCCTCCGGCTCCATCGACGACTCAGTAATCCGATTGGCAAACAGACGATCGAGCTGTTCTTTGCCGCGGGTGATCTCGGCGCTGTCGCGCTTGCGCGTGGCCCCGGTTATCGTCACGTGCCTGCTGAGCCCGGTCTTTTTCTCGATCGCCGTGACTTGCAGGATCCCATCCAGATCCAGCCGCATCCGGCAAAGGACCGTGTTGGGCCCCTCGACCGGCTGAAGCCCTTCAATTCGGAAATGGCCGATATGCATGTTTCGCATCGCGTCGGGATCGTCCCCCTGATAGATGTCAAGCTCCACGCCGGTCTGGAAATCCGACGCGGTGAAGTATTCATCGGTGCGTGTCACGGGCAGCGGCGTGTTCCGCTTGATCACCGGATGATAGCAGTGCGGATAGGTCATCCCTTCGTGCTGTCCCAGATAACTCGGACCGAATGAGAAGGGGGAGACGTCCACCAGAACGCGCTGAATATCATGCCCGGCAACACGGCTCGCCAGCACGCCTGCGCCCAACGCCACGCACAGATCAGGATGCAAGTCCTGCCGCGGCGTTTTGTGGCAAATTGATGCGAGCATCTCCACCGCGAGCGGCGTGCGGGTCGAACCACCCACCAGCAGGATTTCATCGAGCGCGGCAGGCACGAGCCCGGCATCGGAAAGGGCGCGGCTGGCGCTGTTGAGCGTCTGTTCCAGCAGCGGCCGGATCATCCCTTCGTATTCGACACGCGATATTTCCGCTTCGAGATTGAGCGGCCGGCCATCAACGACCACCAGCGATTCTTCACGGATCGGGGCGTAGGGCTCAAAGCTGAGCTGCTTTTTCGCCGCTTCGGCCGCCCACCACAGACGGGCATAAGCGCCGGGGTTCTGGTCGCGCAGGTCGATGTTGTGCTGCTTGCGGAACAGGTCCAGAAGGTGATCGACCAGTTTCTGATCGAAGTCATCGCCGCCCAGGTGATTGTTGCCGTGGCTCGCGAGGACCTCGGTCACTTCACCGTCGATGCGGACAATCGAGACATCGAGCGTACCGCCGCCCAGGTCATAGATCATGACGGTTCGGCTGCCGCTGGAATCCAGGCCATATGCAAGGCTGGCCGCGGTGGGCTCGTTGATCATGCGGACCACTTCGAGCCCGGCCGGCTTCCCGGGTGGCGTTCCGCTGCGCGTCCGAAAAATAGGCCGGCACGGTGATGACCGCCTTCTTCACCGGCGTAGCGAGGCGCAGTTCCGCCCATCGCACCAGTTCGCGCAGAATGACAGCGGAGATTTCCGAGGGAGTGAAGGTCTTGTCACCGAGCGTCACCGACTGGTTGCTACCCATCAGCCTTGACGCTTTTGGCCGTGCGATCGGGATACAACAGCATCTGATTGCGGGCCGATTCGCCGATGAGCAATTCGCCCGAGGGTGAAAGTCCGACGCAGCTCGGCAGCATTACGCGGGAGCCGTTGCCGATGATCTGCGCTTTGCCGTCCACGAAGGCCGCGATCTCAGAATTAGTCGTTCCCAGATCAATTCCAACGATCGGTTCAGAAGATGTTCCCATGATCGACTCCTCAAACGTCTGTCTTGGCGACTGTCACCTGCGCGGTGGCCTTGATCGTGCCGTTCATCGCGTATCCGCTGCGCTGGACTGCGCAACACCGTGCCGGGCTTGGCCCGGGGATCGTCGCGCACTTCCATCGCACTCATTTTGTCGGGATCGAACGGCTCCCCCACGCGTCCAATGCGCTGGACTCCCCATTCCTGCAGCGCCGCCGCAAGCCGCGCCACCGTCAGCGCGCTGGCGTCGCGAATAGCCTGCACGGACAAAATCGCCGGATCAGAAAAATTCGACCTGGTCAATGCCCGTTGCAACCAACCGCCTTTCCGGCTGCCTGCATCGCCCGAATCCCCTCGTCGCAAGTCTGCAGGCCACGCTCGAGCCGATCATGAAGATCGATCATCACATCGCACACCTGGCGGAAGGAAATGGGCAGCGCATCGGGGTCATTCCTCTGTTCCTCGAACATCGCCCGCATAGACTCAGCTGATTCAACTTCTGCTTCGCGAAGCTGCTCCAGCATCGCAGGCGTTTGCGAAAGCGGCGAAAGCAGATCGGTCAGTTGTTTGAACGCACGCCCCTGGAGCTTAATCTCGCCGGTGAGACCGGTCAGCGCGGAGAACAGGGAATAGAGATCTGCCTCCGGCGTGGGCGGCCGCGCCGACGCAGTCGTCGCTTCATTGAGAGTATTCTCGGACAGACCACTGGGCAACGGCTCTTCGAGCAGCATCTGATCCACCCACTTTTCAAACTGAGCGATCAGTTGCGCTCGATGACCGGATTGCGCGTTGCGCGGCTTTCAATTCCGAATCGGGCGGCTCCGGCGGCGACTCCGCGAGGATAGGAGAATCACCGCTCACGAACGTTTCTCCTTCAACAACTCAGTCCACAACTGGCTCCCGACGAACCGTGCGCGGGAGGCGATCCATCGAGAAGCGTTAGCAGCGGCGCATTCGGGTCGGGGCCTTTTAGAACGGCCTGCGCCCTCACCGCCGGGTTTCGCAATTGCTCATACGCGTCACGGATCTGCTCGAAAAGCTCCGGCTCGCGATCGGGCGGATGCTGCTGCACCTGACGCAGATAGGCTGCGCAGTTCCTCTTCCACCGCCGAGGCGCTCACCTCGAGCAACGCCGCGGCTCGTTCGAGATCGAATTGGTTCGATTGCGAAACCATTAAATTATCGCCTCCGTTTCTTGCCACTTCGTGACTTTCGACCGAAGGATCCGCCAAACGGCATCCGATCGGGGTCGACGAGTTCATCGGCAAGTGCGCTCATTTCCTCAGGGCTGATCTTTAACCCGATGGCTTTGGCCATCGCTTCGACGAACGATCTCGGATTCTCCATGATCGACCTGGCCGACGCGCCGCTCTGATCGAACAGATCCTTCAACTTTCGAAGTTCATGCGGCTCAAGCATGTGCTGCGGCCCGCGACTGTCGAGGGGCGACGGTGGAAGCATATCGAACAAAGGTGCATCGTCTTCGTCTCCTTCATCCTCAACGCCCGCGCCGTCATCCTCTTCCTCCCAGGACTCATACTCGTCTTCATATCCGCCGAACCGCCCGCCCAGGTGAGGGACCGCGTCCTGCGCGACAAATTCATTTACGTCGAGAGGTGTCAGGGGGAAGGTAACAGCCTTTTGGTCATTCTCAACCACGAGCCGGAGCACATTGTCCGCCATACCCCGCCCGTGTCTGTCACTGGCGACGATGCGGCGTGTGAAATAATCCTGGTCAATCGCGGCAAAGACCTCGCGGATCAGACCTTCATCGTGAGCCTGCGGCGCAAGCTCCAACGCCGTGCGCAGACATTGCGTGGCCCGCGGCTGATGCATGCGCGTATTCAGACTCTTCGCCCGTAATAGCAGAAACGTTGCAGTGATTGCCGGCGCGTTGGCGCGGGCCAGGCCGGCGGCGGAGGCAAGATAAGCTGATTCCATGTCCGACAGTGAAATCGCTCCGCGCCCAAGTGACAGAAGCTCGGCATTGGAAAGAGGGCAGGGCCTTTGCCGCAACACCTCCAGAATGATCGGATCCCAGGCCTTCGGAATGTAAAGCTTCAATTTCAGATCATCCGCGATTTGGATCAGACGCGATTGCGCCTGCGCGAGATCCAATGCCTGGGGTTCGGTTTTGAAGTATTCCGAAAAAGCGCGAACGGGTTGCCGCGCCATGATCTTGATCGATCGGAACAGAATCGGTCCGGCGACCGGCCCCACCTGCTGGACCACCGACCGAAGCGATGCTTCCTCCGTGGCGGCATCCCCGCGCAGATGATGCAAAGTCGCCGCGAATGGATTCCACAACGGCGCCCCGATCGCCTTCGCCCATGCCCGAGATCGCCTTGAGCTCTTCCAGGTCCTTCTGAACGAGATGGGCTTTGCCGTCGGAGAAATGACGCCAGGCGATCGAAAGCGTCAATCGAATGTGCGCCTTGCGGACCTGCGGGTTCAGCGGATCGACTGCTTCCGCCTCGCCAAGACGCTTGATCGCCAGTGACAGTGCGTTGCGTGATTCGGCCATCGATGAGAGAAGCACCAGCGGTTCAACGTCACACGGAAGACCGTGGTGCCATTGCAAAGCAATGTCTTCCTTGTGCTTGTCGGCCAATTCGTTGCGCCCGGCCCACTCCCACCATCGGCGGAAGCTTTCGGTTTCCGGCTGGATCTTCATGGCCCGCGCGAATGCCTGCCCTGCGTCCAGCACGCTGTCGGCCAGCAGGCGATCCGACTTGGGGCGAAGGGCGGCGATTTCCGGCGGCTGATTGTCGTAATACGAGCCGATCTCATATTCCTGTCCCATGTAATCGCGGTCGTGTTTGATCTGATCGAGAGATGCCGGCGAAATCAGATCGGCAATGTGCAGCCAGACTGTCGCGACCTCCATGCTCGATTCGGCGAACATTTTTTCGTGAACCGCATGGCGAAGGAATCGCTCCCAGAACAGCGCGGCTTCTGCCGGAGGCCCGCCGGATTCTGTTGCTCGCGCCATCAGACGCCAGAAATATGCATTTTTCGTCGTCGAGCCCAGAACATGTCGCACTTCGTCAACGGGAACGTTTTCGACCATGCACCAGACTGAAATGTGCAGCTTCAATCGCTCAAGCAAGCCGGGGCGGGAAGCTGAACAGCTTCGGACCGCATCGCGGATGCCCGCCAGCAATTCCCGCAGATCGAAGTAGCCCGCGGCGGATTGGATCCGTTGAAGCGACGATCGCAGAAGCTGCTCGTCGCCCATGACCTTGTTGTAGAGAACCGCCGCAATGCCTGACCTAGGCTTGTTGCCGGCGATCATGCCGTGCAATAAGGCCGCGACATGCGCGATTGCAGAATCGGCCGGAATCGCATCGAGTGCGTGTCCGCAACCCGCGTCATCATGCCGATAAAATGCCGCAATCGCGCGGATCAGGCTTTTCCACGCCGCCAGCGGGCTGCGGCGGGATATCTCCAGCAAAGTAATATCCGCGTCCATCACCGGGCCGCTGGTCACCGCCGCAAACGCCCGCAGAATAGAGGCAGCGCCCATGCGCAGCGGATGTTCCGCGGGCAGGACATCGCATGCGGCCACCGCCGACAGGTCGGTGATATACTGCGCGATGGCGGATTCGATCAGGCTTCGAACCTCCGGCGAAGTTTGGTCAGATAATAGGGGCCCCAGCAAATCCCGGATTCGCCCTCCCGTGGCGGCCGCACGGATCTCGATCGCCCCCAGTTGATGCCGCTCACCCGGAAAGCGCTGCTGAACCAGAGTCAAAAGGGTCTGCGCTTTCCTGCGGCATCCCTTTTTTCTGGAACTGCTCGATCCGAGCGATATAGGCCCGGACCAGCAATCACTGGGACTCGGGCGTTTTGTTGCGCTTGTGAAGATCCTTGGCCAACTCGACGGCTTGCTTGCATTTGTCCGCGGCTAGGAGCCGCCGCACTTCCGCCTCATCCCCCGGCTGCGGCCCATTGCGTTTTCGCTGGTCGGAATTGTCTTGTGGAGTCCGTTCCATTTGTGCCATTCGTTTTTGGTGACGGCCTCCGGGTCATCCTGGCGTTTTGCACCAACCGGGCCTGGGCCAGCATCAGCACAGTAATATACTGAGCGCACCAAAAAAGTGAGCGCCAAAGAATTCGTCGGATCAGATTATCCACAAAAGGCGGGTGGTAGAGGATGAAGGGGACTTTCCCCGAAGAATCCGCACTCCACAGGGGCCCGTCCCTTCACGCCGCGTCCTGTGGACCCGGATCCCGTGGCGCGAGCGATTCGCTCCCCTCGCGGCGGAGCCGCTCGCGAAAAAAATCTGAGGCAACACCGTTCGAGGGAGGCGATTTGCCCGGTCCCACAGCACCAGACGAAGCGATTTGCCTGGTCCTACAGCATCAGACGCCATCAACATCGGGGATTTCGTCCGTCGCTGGGAAAACGGCGGTTCCGCCGAGCGGACGAATCTGGATTGTAACCGCGGATCACGCGGATGGCCGCGGATCAGAAGCCGGAAACCCACAACTGATAACGGACAACCGGTTCAAGCCCAGGGATTCGAATAGCCCGCCGGCCCCGCGCAAACTTGCCCTCGGGCGATCGAACCGCCTCCGCCAGTCCGCCACCAAGCCCTGGGTGTACTCGCTCGGAAAACAAGAATCCGGGTCCTGTGGACCCAGATCCCGAGGCGCGTGCGATTCGCTCCCCTGCGATTCGCTCCCCTCGCGGCGGAGCCGCTCCTGCGATAACATGCATATCCGACACCGTTCGAGGGAGGCGAATTGCCCGGTCCAACAAGCTCCGTACGCGATGAACATCGGGGTTTCATCCGCCGTTTGGAAAATTCGGGCACCGAGCGAGGCAATGCGCGATCACACAATCGCAGAGATTGGCCTATGACCCTATGACCCCTTTTTCCTCCCCCAGGCAGGGCGCGAGCCGGTGGGGGGGGAAGTAGGTCTGTTGACGCGGGAACGTGGAGACGGGGGGACGCGGTGACTGCCCTGCTTAGCCCTGGCGCCTACGCCACGTCGACCGAAGGTCGAACCTCTGCGTGACGACGGAAGATTCCACCTTCGGTGGACGTGGCGTAGGTGCCACGGCTAAGCAGGGAACCGCTTGCCCGCGCCAAGGTTAACCGTCTACATTTCGCGGCTTCCGACCGAGGCAGGCCAGTCGACATACCGGCGGGTCGGGTAAACGTAACGCGCCCTTGATCATCCACGCGGCCGTCGAGCGTGCCGACCTTGCTGCCGACTTGGTAGCGAATCGTGAAATGTGATGCATCAGACGGATCCACCTGGCCTGCGTAGATACGAATGCCAGGATGAAAATGGCTGTCCCACGCAGCGAATGAGAACCGTCGAATAGACTCAGTGCCGGGTGTGCTGCCGCGGAACGGAATACTTCAAAGTCAATGTCGTAGCCCTGAACGAAGAGGGTCGATTTCACAAGGCCACCGGTTCGCTCAAGCCCGACGAGTCAGAGGAACACGCAGGCCATCGCCCAACTTTGCCTGGCCGGCGCTGCTCCAGAGCCAGTCCGCGCTGCTCTGAACCAGGCCCGCGCGCAGCGGGTTGCGTTCGACATAACGGCAGACTGTCGAGAGGTGCCCGTCATCCTGAATCGCGAAGCTTTTGTATCTCCCCTGATAGACGTGGCCGGTCCCGACCTCGCCCCGATGGATCAGCCATCGGCGAACGTGCGTGATCGTCAGTCGAAGCATGAACCGGGCCAGGTCTCCATCGCGGCCGGGCCACAACACGAGGTGCCAGGTTTGACATGACGCAGTAAGACAGCACGCGGATCGGCACGGAATCGAGGGTCTGGACCAGACATCGTTGAGACGCCTCGTGGTCTTTACGTGAGCGGAAGAGCGTCATCTTCCCGACCCCGCGATTGAGCACGTGATAGATCGTCCCGCCGGGAGCGATGCGAGCGGTGCGTGGCATGGCGAGCAGATTAATCGGACAGCATCGGGAAAGAATAAAATTCAGAGCTGTCCCGTTTGAATTTCCCCAGAGCTGTCCCGTTTGAATTTCCCCAAGTCGAAAATAAGCCAGCCGAACGGAGGAGAATTCGGCGGCACGCTGTGGTGCGTCCCGACTGTTGAGAGTCTGGCACGAAGAATCGGCGCGAAACATTCGCTTGTTTAAGGACTAGAAGCGAAAAATGACGGGTATCTGTGGATCGATGCGACGACGTTGTGCCCGCAAATCCAGGGGCTGGACATCGCCACGCCGGCCGCGGCATAACCGGGCGATTTGCTTGAGAATTGCCGCAGCCCTGTGTTCCAGCAGACACGCAGATTCAGAACCCCCACCATTTATACCAGTTCCCCAAGTAATGCTTTTGGGCGCCGATTGGCTCGGCCGGGTATTCGGGGAGCGGCGTCGTGCTCCAAGCCAGCCCTTGCTCGTCAAATGGGTTGGCGCCCATGTAGGTGAAGAGGCGTACGCCGTGCGGCAGGCGTTCAGCGTCGCGGCCGAAGTTGAAGAAGCCGATCTCGCCCGGCGCGGGCAGCGGCGTCCCCTCGGGGGCGGCGAGCGCGCGGGCGACGTACGCCTCCATGGCGGGTCGCGAGAGGGCGAAACGGAGGTCGAAGTCCCTGCCGGCGCAAAGCACGGCGATTACGACCAGAGGCCCGGACACCCACCGCCACTTCGAAAACGACTTGCTCCGCCACGCGCGGAAGAGGCTGAAAAACCACCGCCCGCCGATCCAGAGCCAGCCGGCCATCAGGACGCAAGCCAGCATAAACGCGGCGCCAGACGACCACGGGCTCGCCACGACTCCGAAAAAGACGGTGACGATCGCCGCGAGAGCGACTGCGGCGTGGAAGTGAATGCCCGGCGGTCGTCCCAGGAGTTTGACGCGGACGATGAGGGGAGCCGAGTTGGTCGGTGGATTCGTGCTCATGCTGCTGACCCAGCCGGTCAGATCGAAACCTTCGCCGGCACCGTCCCGCACTCCGGGCATCGGCCCGCCGTGGCGCGAAGGTCGTAGCCGCAGTCCGGACAGAGGCCGCAGGCCGCTCTTCTCCGCTTTCTCCAATTCTCAGCATCGCGCCACAGGGTTCGAACCGAACACAGCATTCCAATGACCGGTATGCACAAGGGCCACGCCGGAACACGCGTCGAAAAAATGTACAACTTCAGTTGGAGTAAGAACAAAACGAGCCAAGCCGCGAACATCACTCGGCGCGGCCACTCCAATACGCGTAAATGGGTCGGCGGGCGACGCATTGGCGAGGATTCTACCGCAACGCCCGCTGCGCCGCTGTCAGTTACCCTTCCAGATTCTCCAGCGGAGGGAACTGGACGCCGTTTGAAGTGAGTTTTGCGTCACCTTTAGTTCGAGCCCGGCTCACTGAAGTGCGCCCGCCGCGATTGGGAGCGCGGCGTTTGTAGAGCCTTGCGCGTTCTTCCTCCTCTGCAAGAGAGCAGCAATCCCTAGCTTACCGCGACACCCGCGCGGCGGGCTCACTTCAGCAGCGATTTTTTTGGGGCAATTGATTGTACTCGACGCCGACGCGTCATCGGAAGCGGAAGTCCAGTTTAAAGTCGTATAGCCAGGGGATCCGCGGGTCGATGTTTTCGCTTTTTAAGCGAGCCGGAAGGCCTTGATAGTGTTCGCGGAGCCGCTCGACGTTGGGGGCGTTGTAGTAGGTGACCACAATCGTATCGTCATGAACGCGCACATCGCCCTCGAGCCCGCCGAGCAGCGACTTGGCCATGTGGCTCGCGTCCCAGGTGGACAACGGCTCTCCCAGTCGTCGCCGCAGTTGGTGAAGGGCGGTTTGCGCGATCAGCGCCAAGGTCATCTGTACCGCTTTTTCGAAGCAATAATCCACCCCGGTTGGATCGGCCTCCGCGGGTGTCGGTTGACCGATCAATCGGCACAGATCGATGAAATGCTCATGGCTCGCCGCGCGCTCGGACAGCTCCACTCCCGCCCATTTCTCGACAAACTTCTGTGCTGCTTCAGAGGTGTCTTGTGCGTGGTATCGTACGCGATGAATGGTTGCGCACAAAGTTTAGCCGTGGCGTCCACGCCACGCCGCGCGAGTCGGCGGACGATGATCGTCGGATCGGCGAGCGTGCTGGTGAGGAGATACTGTCTTCGTTTTCGGGCAAGGATGATTCCGACAACGCCTGATGACCAACGACTGGCTTCAACGCACCCGGACGCGGTGATCAAATAAAAAAATAGAAAATCCAAAGATTTCTCTTTTCTTTTCCGCACAAGTTCGGTATAAGTTCGGTATGCTTATTCGAAATCCATATCACCCCCCGTCAGAGCCCAAAGCGGGCGTTGACGCTCAGGGTGCAGCGGCTGAACAAGGGGAAGCAGCAGAAATTCTTACTCCGGGACAGGAGGCGGCGATTGCGGCGCTGATTGGCAGTCCGACCTACGCCGCCGCGGCTCAGGCGGCGGGGGTGGGGGAGCGGACGCTGCGGAGGTGGATCAACTCCGATCCGCAGTTCCGCCGCCGGCTGCACCAGGCGCGAAGCGCCGTCTTCGATCAGGCGGTGCGGCTTCTTTACCTGGCGAGCCCCAAGGCGGCGGGGGTGCTGGACGGGATCGCCCAGGACGACGCCGCGCCGAAGACGGCGCGCGTGTCGGCCGCCCGGGCATTGCTTCATTACTCCTGCCGGGGACGCGAACTGGCCGACGTGGATGCGCGCCTGGACATGCTGGAAGACCGGCTCGATGCGATCGATTCGGCCGTGAACAAAAAAGTCGAAGCGGCTCAAACGTAGAGAGAAATTCAGAGTACCGCATGCGTAACACGTCACGGATCAATCATCTGGAGAAGCAGATCGAGTCGGTGCGCGTGGCCGCGAAGGCGCTCATCAATCCACGGAGGATTTTCAATCCAGACAAGATCTGGCCGGAGATGCGCGAAGAGTTTTTCGAACTGCAGAAGCGATGCCCCGTCACCGAGGACGGCGTGTGGGACACGACGAATTTGACGGACAAGGAGCGGCGGAGGCTCACGAGTTTTTGGGGGCATTTTTCCCCGATCGGGCCGAATCTGCTTGATTCGCACAAGAAGCGAAGATGATGCGATTTTTCCCAGCCGGCCAGAACCGGCCAAATCCGGCCAGGAGCGGCCAGAACCGGACAGAAAAATGCGGGAACCGGAGAGGAAAATGCGAATCCCGGCGCCGGGATTGACTGTTCGATGTTCGATGTTCGCATTTAATTTCCGATCGTTGATCTTTTCTTATCGAACGAGTAAAAATTCCTTGAGGACGTCAATGAATGCCGCGGAACCGGCAGAGCTCGCGCCCAACACCTCGCGGTCGGTAACTCCAGGTGGTCGGTGAATTCAGGCGATCAGAACACCCAAAAGCCGCGGAAGCGATTAGGTTTCTTCGAGGACTTCCGCCGATTCTTTTTACGCGGGCTCGCGGCGGTTCTGCCAACGCTCATTACCCTTTGGCTGCTGCTGCACGTGTGGGACTTTCTCTGGGAAGCCCTGGGTCAGCATATCGTCTTTGGCATTCGTTGGATGTGGCTGAACCTTGGGGGGTCGTGGATCATTCCCAAAGTTCCCGCCGCTCAGATTCATCTGGCGTGGGATGAAAATGCGTTTGGCACGCGACTGGTCGGGGTTGGCCTGGCGATACTGCTGGTTTACGTCGTCGGGGTATTCGTCGGCAATTTCATCGGGCGAACGCTTTGGCGGCTGATCGAAATGGGCGTCATGCGGATCCCCCTTGTCCGGGCAATTTATCCGTCGGTCAAGCAGGTGACCGACTTTGTTCTCTCCGAGCGGAAGGGAGGGCAATTCAGCGCCAGCCAGGTGGTGGCGGTTCAGCCGCACGCGCAGGGAATCTGGTCGATCGGACTGGTCACCGGAAGCGGTTTGAAGACATTGAGCGATTCGACGGCTCAGGAAATGGTGACCGTCTTCATCCCCTCGTCGCCGACTGCATTTACGGGATACGTTCTGGTGGTCCCGCGTGAATCGGTGGTGGAGCTTCCGCTCACGGTGGAGGAGGCCATGCGGTTGCTTGTCAGCGGCGGCGTGATTGCGCCGGGTTCGCTGGCTCTGGACGCCGCGGGAAAGCCGATGTCAGAGCCGGCCCAGGGCATGCCGGCCGATCCGGATTTGGGGCTGCCGGCAGCGATCGCGACGCGCCGGGTGAATCCTTCTTAATGGTCGTAGACGCAGCGCGGCTTTGCCGGAGGATTTCCGCTACAATGCCTCGGGGCGCTTTCGGTCGAGGCGTCGCTTGACGCCCGCGCATATTGAGCCGGGCCAGATGAAAGGAGCGTTTACATTGCTAGTCATTGTATCTTCGCGGCACATGGATGTGACTCCGCCGCTCAAAGCGTATGCGGAACAAAAGGCCAACAAGCTCAACAAATATTACGACCTGATCCAGGAAATCGAGGTCGTTTTCGACGCCGGCAAGGACACGACGCGCGTGGAAATGATCGTCAAGGCCGAGCACCGCGACACGTTTATCGCCCATCATGATGAAGGCGACGCCTATGCCTGCATCGATGGGTGCGTTCATAAGCTGGAACGGCAATTGACCGATCACAAGAAGAAATTCCGAAATCGAAAGCATCCTGCTGACACAAAACCAACCGCGCGCGGTGGAGACTGAGTGAATATGAAGCTCAAAGAATTTATGATCGCCGACGCCATTCAACCGGAACTGTCGGCAACCGATCGTGACGGCGTAATCCGGGAACTGGTGACGGCCCTCTCCAGGGCCGGCGGGCTGCCGGAGGGATCGGTGGATGAGATCGTTTCCGCGCTGATCAAGCGCGAGCAAAACGGATCGACCGGATTTGGCAAAGGCGTTGCAGTTCCCCACGCCAAGCATCCCATGGTTAAAAAGATGGTCGGCACGCTGGGACGAAGCGCGCAGGGGATCGACTTCGCGGCGCTGGACCATCAGCCGGTCTACAGCGTCGTGCTGCTCCTTTCGCCGGAAAATCAGCCGCAGCAGCATCTGCAGGCGATGAACATTGTTTTCAGCAATCTGCAAAAAGACATGTTCCGCCGATTCCTCCGCCAGGCTGCAACGCGCGAAACCATTATGGATCTGCTGGATGAGGCTGATCAGGGAAAATGAAAGTGTAGGCAGTAGGCCGTAGGCCGCAGGCTGAGGAAGCCTCTCTGCCTACCGCCTACCGCCGACTGACCTATGCCCACCGCGTCGCGGGAAATCATCGTTTCCAACAAACTGGGACTCCATGCGCGGCCGGCGATGCAATTTGTGGATCTGGCCAATCAATTCTCCTCGAAGATCACCGTGACGCGTGGCGGCGAGGAGCCGGGAGAAGCAGACGGAAAGAGCGTCATGCAGATGATCATTCTGGCCGCGACACAGGGCACCCCGCTGCGGATCGATGCTGACGGGGCCGATGCCGATGACGCTTTGAAGAAACTCACCGAATTGTTCGAAAGCAATTTCGGAGAAGATTGAAAAGAAAGAGTTGCCGGTTGCTAGTTGCCAGTCGCCAGGAGATCGGCACTGGGAAATGGCAACTCATCACTGGCAACTATTTGAGATGGAAATCAAAAAGGGCATCGGCGTTTCTCCCGGCGTTGTGATCAGCACGGCTATCGTGCTGGACGCCGAGGAATTGCTGATTCCCCAGCGATTCATCGATCCGGCGAAAGTCCCGCAGGAGCTGGAACGGCTTTTTGCGGCGATCGACGCCAGCGCCAAGCAGCTCGAAACCCTGCGCGATTCGACGGCCGAGCAACTCGGGGACGGCACCGGCAACATCATCGGTTTTCACATGGCCATGCTGCGCGACAAGGCGTTGCTCGAGCAGGCCGCCAACGAGATCAGGAACGCTCACACGACCGCCGAATATGCCTTCAGCTCGGTGATGCGGCGCTATGCCAGCAACTTTCTGCAGATGCCCAACCGTTTCTTCTCCGAACGCGTCAAGGATGTCTATGACATCGAACGGCGCGTCGTTCGAGTCCTGATCGGCGGGCGGCATGAGGATCTGGCCCATCTCACCCAGGAATGTGTGGTCATCGCCCACGATCTGCTTCCTTCGCAGACCGCTGCGCTCGACCGAAAATTCGTGAAGGGCTTCGCGACGGACGTCGGTGGGCGGACCAGCCACACCGCCATTGTGGCCCGTGCCATGGGCATTCCGGCGGTGGTTGGGCTGGGAAACCTCACCTCCGAAGTCGGCGCCGGCGACATCGTCATCATCGACGGAACGCGCGGCGTGGTGATCGTCAATCCCGACGCCGAGCAGCTCGTTGAATATAAAGAGGCGGGACGCCGTTTCGATCAGCTCACCACCGATCTGCTGCCGCTGGCATTGATGTCGGCTGAGACGCGCGACGGGCACACCGTCAGCCTCCAGGCCAACATCGAGTTCCCCCAGGACATCGACGGCGCGCTGCGGCAGGGAGCGCAGGGAATCGGGCTCTATCGCACGGAATTTCTCTATCTGGCCTCCAAGCACGAGCCGACCGAGGAAGACCACTATAATTCTTATGCCGATGCGGTTCGCCGCCTTGATGGGCGGCCTCTGGTGATTCGCACGCTGGATCTGGGCGCCGACAAATACACGCAGGAAAAGGCGCAGAATCCCGAGCGCAATCCGTTCCTCGGCGACCGGTCGATCCGCATGTGCCTCCACGACATCTCGATGTTCAAGCGGCAGCTTCGCGCCATCATGCGCGTCAGCAGCCTCGGCGATGTCCGCATCATGTTTCCGATGATCTGCACGCTCATGGAGCTCCGGCAGGCTAAAATGTTGTTGAACGACGTAATGGAAGAGCTGGAGGACGAGGGGATTTCGTTCCGCCGCGACATTCCCATTGGAATGATGGTGGAGGTTCCCTCGGCGGCGATCATGGCCGATCAGTTTGCGCGGGAAGTGAACTTCTTCTCGATCGGCACCAACGATCTGATCCAGTACACGCTGGCGGTCGATCGAACCAACGAAAAAGTCGCCGGGCTCTTCTGCCCGGCCCACCCCGCGGTGCTGGCGCTGATCCGCGATGTGATCCGCAAAGGCTCACGCCAGTCGATCAGCGTGAGCGTCTGTGGTGAAATGGCGGGCGACCCCCTGTACACTCTACTGCTGCTCGGGCTGGGGTTGAATATCTTCAGTATGAACGGGCCGGATATTCCCGAGGTGAAAAAGATCATTCGCTCCACGACGATGGAGCATGCCCGGCAGGTGGCCAGGCGGGTCATGAGTTTCGACAGCGAACGACAGGTGATGCACTTCCTGCGCGAAGAGACGCGGAAGATCATCCCCGAAGCATTTTGAGGAGAGGGTTCGGGGTTCAGGGTTCGGGGTTCAGTGGATTGAGCCAGGCGTGCTCTTCGCTGAACCCTGAACCCTGAACCCTGAACCCGACAATTTGGATGGCAAAAAAAGAAATGTTGATTAACGTCTCCGAGGGCGAAGAATGCCGAATCGCCATCGTGGAAGACGGACGACTTGAAGAACTGTACATGGAGCGAACCAGCTCCACGTCTCACGTCAATAACATCTACAAAGGCCGCGTGACCAACGTCGAGCCGTCGATCCAGGCGGCATTCGTTGACTTTGGCCTGGGCCGCAATGGCTTTCTGCACATCAGCGACCTGCTCCCCAGCTACTTTGGGCGCAAGGGAGATGACGTGCAGGAATTCATCGGCAAGAAGATGGCCCGTCGCGATCGCCCGCCGATCCAGCGCTGCCTGCGCCGCGGCGACGACATCGTCGTGCAGGTTATCAAGGAAGGGATCGGCACCAAGGGGCCTACGCTCAGCACCTACCTCTCCGTCTCCGGCCGGATGCTGGTGATGATGCCCGGCGTAAGCGGGCGCGGCGTCAGTCGCAAAATCGAGGACGAGGACGAACGCCGGCGGCTCAAGCAGATTCTCGACGGGCTTACGCCTCCCGATGATTGCGGCTTTATTATTCGCACCGAGAGCGTGGGCAAGACTAAATTGGAGGTGGAGCGCGATCTGAAATATCTCGCCCGCCTGTGGGAGCAGATCAAGAAAAAGATCGCCTCCGGCCCCGGCCCGATGGAACTCTACACCGAGGGGGATCTGGTCAGCCGGACGGTCCGCGATCTGTTTACCAGCGACGTTGAAAAGATCGTCGTCGACAACAAGGACGTGGCCCGGCGGGTGAAGGACGTGATCAAGATCACCAATCCGCGCATGCGCAACCGCGTCGAGCTTTACGAAGACGCGGTCCCGCTTTTCCACCGCTACGGGATCGAAAAAGACATCGAGATGATGTACAGCCGCCATGTGCCGCTTCCCGGCGGCGGGTCGCTGGTGATTGATTCCACGGAGGCGATCGTCGCCATCGACGTCAACAGCGGCAAATTCCGCGAGCATTCCGACGCGGAGATGACCGCCTTCAAGACCGACATGGAGGCGGCGGACGAAATTCCCCGCCAGCTCCGCCTTCGCGATCTGGGCGGCGTGATCATCTGCGATTTCATCGACTTGCGCTTCGAGCGCCATCGCCGCGACCTGGAGCGCCGGCTCCACGATGAATTCAAGAAGGACCGTGCGCGGACCAAGGTTCTGCGGATGAGCCAGTTCGGCATCATCGAGATGACCCGCCAGCGCATGCGACCCTCGCTCAAGCGATCGATCTATTTCGATTGCCCGCATTGCAAAGGGGCGGGACTCGTCAAGACGCCGGAAAGCATGAGCCTCGATGTGATGCGTCGCCTGGCGATCGCCACCAATGACGCCCGCGTGGTGCGCGTCGAGCTTTCGGTTTGCACTGACGTTGCTTTCTACCTTCAGAACCGCAAGCGGCAACAACTGGCCGATATCGAAACGCGTTCGAAAAAGCAGGTGGTGATCCGGTCCGACGCGACGTTGGGCCTGGATGAAATGCGCCTCGATCTATTCGACAGCCGTGATGGGCTGGTGGTGATCGAGGAACTCGGAATCAGCTCGAGTCCGCCGCACACCACTCAGCTTGGCGCAAGCCGCGCCCCCCGGCCCCGCCCGCGCGCGGCCGGGTGCACGCCCCGATGCACGCCGCCCGGCCGCGCCTCCGCCGCGCGGGCTGCCCGCTCCCGCGAAGCGCGAGCCCGAACCCGCTGATGATCGCTATGACTTGGAAAGCGCCGAGGCGGATTTTGAGGATCGCGAACGCCGGATGGATGAAGACGTCGATGAGACCGATGACCGAACGCTGGCCCCGCGTGAGGCATCGCCTGATTCGGACCGATCCGGCGAAATTGAAGAAATTTCTGAAGAATCCGATGAATCGGACTCGTTCGACCGCGAGGCAGCGCCGGCCGCCCCCATCGGCGGCGTCCCCTTGCGCCCCGTCCCCTCGCGCCCGGCGGCGGCTGGGGGCGAAAGCGCGCCTGCGCCGGGGGATGAACAGGGTGGGCGTCGCCGTCGGCGTCGTCGCGGCCGCCGAGGCCGCGGACGCGGAGGCCGCGATGCCCAGCCGGGAGTGCCCGCCGCGGAGGAAGTGGATTCTGCCGTCTATCACGAAGAAGAAGCGCTGGTCTTCGAGCCGCCGGCCGATGGAGCCGCGGTCGACGAGCCTGCGCCCGAATCCGACGAAGCGCCGGAAACGATTGAAGTGGCCGGCGAAGCGCTGATCGACAGCTATGTCGAGGAATCCAGTTCGCACCGGGTCGCAACTGAAGAGGAAGACCCCAGCGAACCCAACGGCAACCAGCGCAGTGTTGCACCTGGCGAATCAGGCCAGCCGCGCGGAGACGAGCCCTTCGACAAAGCTCAGGACGGGCCACGCCGGCGTCGTCGTCGCGGGGGTCGGGGCCGCGGCCGAAAACCAGCCTCCGATCAAAACGGAGACGCACCCCTGGTCAAACCCGCAGTCGTCAAATCCGCGGCGGTGAGGCCGCCGGCGGAAAAGCCTGCTCCGCCGCGTCGATTGCCTCCGCCGCAGGAAGTCCCGACGGCCGCACCCGAGCCCGTGCGCCGCACCGGCTCGACGGACCGGCATTTGATCAACGATGATCCGGTCATCCCCGAGCCGATCCATCGCCCGCGCAGCTATCGTGATCTGGATCAGATCCCCGATGATCTGGATTAATACTCAAGGCTGGACCATGTCCAGGTCGCAGACTTTTTCCATGTTTTCGAGTTCTTCCAGGCCGTCCTCGGGAATGGGCTCCCCGTTTTCGTCCTGCCGCTCGATCCGCCCGTCGGCGACGAACTGCTGCTCGACACAATCACCCGTTTCGCTGTCGTAATTCTGCACAACGTATCCGTACGTGATTTTTGTATAAATCATCCCTTTTTCCTTTCCCGGCCTGTGCCGAAATGCTCTGGAGATGTGAGAACGAAGAAAGAAAATAACCGAAAATCCACGCCAATCCAACAAATTCGTCATACTGGGTTCGCCACAGAGGCTCGGAGGCCGCCGCGGCCGCCGCCGCAACCAAACTGGAGGCAAAGTCACAGAATTGTTGCCGCGGATGAACGCGGATGAACGCTGATTAGGTGTTTTCCCGTTCTTCTGATCCGCGTTCATCTGCGTTGATCCGCGGCTAATCCAGCTTCGGCCCGACTTGCCCTTATCTGTTCTCCGTGCCCTCCGTGCCTCCGTGGTGAACAATCTTGATTTGCACGTTTCCGCGCCGCCGCTACATTGGTTCGCCGTGAACGCCAAAGGAACATTTGCCATGACGACATTGAAGCCGATTCCAGCAAAGGGAAAGGTGATCCGGGCCCGCGACGGCGGCGTCGTGTTTAACCCGGCGAATTCCAGCTACGAGTTGTATCTCACCTCCGAACCATACCAGGGTCCTCTCAACGTGAGCGTGCAGGTCGTGATCCGGGTGAAGGTGCGCAAGATTTATTCGGTTCCCAGCGGCGGCAATTTCATTGCCCCGATCCTCGGAACCCCGCGTACCATTCAGGGGATGGTCCGCGCCCTCGACGAGAATTCGATGATCGTGCAGGCGGGAACGCCGGTCCTGGTGGAATTCCCGGGCGATGATTCCGCGTTTGACCTTGCCAGTGGACCGATTACCGTCGGGTGCATGGTCAACGTGGTGGCTAACCCCGGCGCCGGGGCTGAATTCGCGTGATTGTCCGAATCAATCAAATCGGGGCGACTCGCGCCGAACAGGAAGGCGGCTGGGCATCGCAGGGGCTCCTCGGCCCGCTGCGTTTCGAATGGCCGCCGGAATCCCGCGCCTATGAAGTCCTCATTCTCGAACAGGACGAACAGCGGCAAAAACTCGAGGAACCCTTCCGACGAACGCAAATGCGGCTGATGATTCCGCAGGCGATCGCCGCCCTCCGTGAAAATGGCGAAGAGATCGTGATCCGCCTCGACGGCCCGCTGGCTGAAGGTGAGCTCCTGGGCGCTTACCGCCATCTGACCGAGAGCGACCAGACGGGGTGTTTCGCGATATCGGCGGTTCAGAAACTGGAGCCGGCCCCGCTGGAAGTGATCGGATCGGTCCGCATCCAGCCGTCGCCGCAGGCCTGCTCGGCCATCTGTCTCGATCCCGATCTGGGGCTGGATCGCTCGGTCCGTCTGCGGGCGTTTTCCATTCCGCAAAACTGGGTGAACCCTCTGCTGGAGATCGACTCGGCGGATGACGAGCGCTGGGCGCAGGTCCTCCCCTACGCCGGCTTCGTCCTCGACAGCACGCGCGGACTTCATTCCCTGCACATCATCAGCCGTCGCTTTGCCCCGCAGGAAATCAAGTCGAGGTTGCTGCAACGCCTCCTGTCCGCATCGCGAAACGGCGGGGCGGCGGCGAGCGCTTAGAGCTTTGGAGATGCATCCACAAATTCCAAGGTCCAAGCACCAAAGCCCAAAAAAGATCCAATCGCCAGGAAGAAATTTCCAGACAATTGGCAAGCCGCTGATCACGGTGCGTCTTTTGACGCGGGCGACCCAAAGAGCGCGTGTCATTGACGACGATCAAGGAGTTTCAATCCACGCCCGCGTGAAGCGGGCGACTTGTGAATTTGCCGAGCAAGAGATTGTTCTGCCGGTTTCAATCCACGCCCGCGTGAAGCGGGCGACCCGTTGACGTTTCGCGGCTTGTGGCCGAAAAGGGGTTTCAATCCACGCCCGCGTGAAGCGGGCGACTCAGTGCAACGGCAATTCCGCCGCCGGCGACGACGTTTCAATCCACGCCCGCGTGAAGCGGGCGACGCCGCGAAGCGATTCGGTCTATGTGGATCCTACAGTTTCAATCCACGCCCGCGTGAAGCGGGCGACGCCGCCGGTTTGCCGCGACGTGCGACGAGGCCGAAGTTTCAATCCACGCCCGCGTGAAGCGGGCGACCGTGATCGTGGTCAAATGGCATCGCCAGAAGGGGTTTCAATCCACGCCCGCGTGAAGCGGGCGACGCCACCAAACTCCGCTGTCTACGCTCAATACTGGTTTCAATCCACGCCCGCGTGAAGCGGGCGACAAGGGCGTCTCGAAGCTGATCGCAGACGAGCGGCAGTTTCAATCCACGCCCGCGTGAAGCGGGCGACCGGCGACGATCTTTGGCGTGGCGGGTCAGGATGTGGTTTCAATCCACGCCCGCGTGAAGCGGGCGACATTGACGGTAATTCCTCCAGCAAAGTAGCAGCGGTGTTTCAATGCACGCCCGCGTGAAGCGGGCGACCCAACTTCTCGACGCTCCCGGGGGGACATGTGCTGGTTTCAATCCACGCCCGCGTGAAGCGGGCGACGCGGGATGGATCGAAGGACGACATCTGGAATGTGGTTTCAATCCACGCCCGCGTGAAGCGGGCGACCGCCCGTCGCGCCAGCGTTACAGACGTGCGGAAAAAGTTTCAATCCACGCCCGCGTGAAGCGGGCGACAGGGCGCGACGATCAAGAGCGTGAGAAGCAAAGCGGTTTCAATCCACGCCCGCGTGAAGCGGGCGACGTCGGCTCGCCGTTGTGTGAGACGTTCCATTGCGCGTTTCAATCCACGCCCGCGTGAAGCGGGCGACGGTTGCAAGCGACGACGTTGCGAATCAGCTGCTCGCGTTTCAATCCACGCCCGCGTGAAGCGGGCGACCGCCTGGTGAAGCACACTCCCGCCCATGGCAGACGTTTCAATCCACGCCCGCGTGAAGCGGGCGACCATCACCGGCAGGCGGTACTACTTCCGTTTCCGTGGTTTCAATCCACGCCCGCGTGAAGCGGGCGACGAAAGCGAAGCAGCCGGAGAAAGGGGTTCCTGACTTGTTTCAATCCACGCCCGCGTGAAGCGGGCGACCACAACGGCTGATCGGGCATGAATACTTGGCAGTGTTTCAATCCACGCCCGCGTGAAGCGGGCGACCAGGCCCCGCCCGCGCGTCAGTGTGGAGGAGCTGCAGTTTCAATCCACGCCCGCGTGAAGCGGGCGACGATCACGTTGCACGCGATCAGGCCGACGGAGATCTGTTTCAATCCACGCCCGCGTGAAGCGGGCGACGTCGAGGTCGGCGTACGTGCCACTTCGCGCGATCGTTTCAATCCACGCCCGCGTGAAGCGGGCGACCGGGTGCAAATCTGCATCCTGATGGCCTCTCAAGTTTCAATCCACGCCCGCGTGAAGCGGGCGACTTGGCATGACGGATAGCGGCGGCGCAGGCGCCTTTGTTTCAATCCACGCCCGCGTGAAGCGGGCGACGATCATGCCGCCATCGGGCATCGACTGCGCAATCAGTTTCAATCCACGCCCGCGTGAAGCGGGCGACGGCTCGCCGGGAAGTGCGTGCTGCCTCGCCGCAATGTTTCAATCCACGCCCGCGTGAAGCGGGCGACTGAAAGAAGCCGAGGTTTGCTGCGAGGATTATCGTGTTTCAATCCACGCCCGCGTGAAGCGGGCGACTGCTGCAAACCCCGTCGACCGTGCTGCGCTGGAATGTTTCAATCCACGCCCGCGTGAAGCGGGCGACCGACCAGGACGATCGCTTGAGCGCCGCATTGGCTGTTTCAATCCACGCCCGCGTGAAGCGGGCGACCGCACCAACTGAGCAAAGGCGTGCGGCAGGATTTTGTTTCAATCCACGCCCGCGTGAAGCGGGCGACGAAAAGCGGCCTGTCCGAGAGAACGAGCGTGTACGTGTTTCAATCCACGCCCGCGTGAAGCGGGCGACCTTGGAATCGTCGCGATCGGGTTTACGATCCGTGGTTTCAATCCACGCCCGCGTGAAGCGGGCGACCCAGTGCCTTATGTGCTTCACGCGATCGCCAATTTGTTTCAATCCACGCCCGCGTGAAGCGGGCGACGGAAATCCTCAGATCGTTGATGATGGCACAGGAAGTTTCAATCCACGCCCGCGTGAAGCGGGCGACTTCGCTCAACTCAGAGGATCTGATCGAAGACTGCGGTTTCAATCCACGCCCGCGTGAAGCGGGCGACCAAGCCGATCAGAATATGTTCCTTCGCTGGAGTAGTTTCAATCCACGCCCGGGTGAAGCGGGCGACCAGGACGCGGCTGTGTCGTGCGCTGAGTCGGAATTTGTTTCAATCCACGCCCGCGTGAAGCGGGCGACTCGGCGTTGAGAAGATCAGCAATCAAGCCGGTAGTTTCAATCCACGCCCGCGTGAAGCGGGCGACCTGCAGCCGACCAGCGGCAATTACGCTGGGCAGCAGTTTCAATCCACGCCCGCGTGAAGCGGGCGACCCTTTCCGATGGAGCAGCGTACGAACGTGGCAAGGTTTCAATCCACGCCCGCGTGAAGCGGGCGACCGAATCATGTACGCGTTCCCGACCTTCTCGGCTGGTTTCAATCCACGCCCGCGTGAAGCGGGCGACCGCCGCCATGGCGAAGGAGGGGACGAAATGACGATGTTTCAATCCACGCCCGCGTGAAGCGGTCGACCTGACGGGGATCCGAGCACGATGAACGGCGTGGCCGGTTTCAATCCACGCCCGCGTGAAGCGGGCGACCGAGGTGCGGAAACGTGTTGAATGGCTCGAAGATGTTTCAATCCACGCCCGCGTGAAGCGGGCGACCCCGCGTCCGCGCCCTCGGCTACCGTGTCAGCCTGTTTCAATCCACGCCCGCGTGAAGCGGGCGACAGGTCCGTCAAGTCGAGGTTGTGATAGTGCCGCTGTTTCAATCCACGCCCGCGTGAAGCGGGCGACAATCGCTTCTCGTCGCGCCGGGGCAACTTGAGCATGTTTCAATCCACGCCCGCGTGAAGCGGGCGACGAAGCGCAATGATTCGATCGATTACGTCAAGCTGTTTCAATCCACGCCCGCGTGAAGCGGGCGACTCCGCTCCCATTAGTCGTCAGACTGCCCCCCGATTGTTTCAATCCACGCCCGCGTGAAGCGGGCGACGACACGCCACTGCTGCCGCCCCGATTCTACCCATGTTTCAATCCACGCCCGCGTGAAGCGGGCGACTCCTGTAAGTTTTAAGATCCTGCCGCGACGTTCCCGTTTCAATCCACGCCCGCGTGAAGCGGGCGACGCGTGGACTGATAGCGGTTTGATGCTGCTTGACCAGTTTCAATCCACGCCCGCGTGAAGCGGGCGACGTGGCAGCTTCCGAGGGCGGCAGTTTCCTGCTCCTTGTTTCAATCCACGCCCGCGTGAAGCGGGCGACCGACGCCGACCAAAAACTGAAAAGCCCCCGAGTGGTTTCAATCCACGCCCGCGTGAAGCGGGCGACCACCCCCACCCCCCACCCTACCGTAGCAGCATGAGTTTCAATCCACGCCCGCGTGAAGCGGGCGACATACCGGCGCCCTGGTCGATGCTTCGGCGCAGTTTGTTTCAATCCACGCCCGCGTGAAGCGGGCGACCCGTCACGACTCGACGCGGCAATCGACTTCATCGCGTTTCAATCCACGCCCGCGTGAAGCGGGCGACGCATCCAGTAACACCCACCACGACCACACTTTATGGTTTCAATCCACGCCCGCGTGAAGCGGGCGACGGCTTCTTGCGGGTGATAAGTCCGCCATGTCCCAGGTTTCAATCCACGCCCGCGTGAAGCGGGCGACCTACGCGTTCAACACACCACTGATCGACGTCTACGGTTTCAATCCACGCCCGCGTGAAGCGGGCGACGACTGCGGATCACGCTTGACCAGATCGGCGCACGCGTTTCAATCCACGCCCGCGTGAAGCGGGCGACGACTGCGGATCACGCTTGACCAGATCGGCGCACGCGTTTCAATCCACGCCCGCGTGAAGCGGGCGACCCGACGTCAACGCGGACAGGCTCAGCGGGGTCGTCGTTTCAATCCACGCCCGCGTGAAGCGGGCGACGGCCGCGATCTGTTTCGTGATCGGCGTGCGTCTTTTGTTTCAATCCACGCCCGCGTGAAGCGGGCGACACGCCCGAGGTCCAAGACCTTTACGACGCGTTCGAGTTTCAATCCACGCCCGCGTGAAGCGGGCGACGGCGAGCCAATCGCGCCGATCGACCTACCGATTCCTGTTTCAATCCACGCCCGCGTGAAGCGGGCGACGAGGCGACCATCGGCCTGAGTGCCGCGGAAGCGGTTTCAATCCACGCCCGCGTGAAGCGGGCGACGGCACAGATCCTCCTCCTGGCAGACATAGCCACGGTTTCAATCCACGCCCGCGTGAAGCGGGCGACTTCACGACAAGCGAGGCGCGATCGGCCTACAGGTTGTTTCAATCCACGCCCGCGTGAAGCGGGCGACTTTGAAATTCAGCGATATATCGAGCGCCGGGATTGTTTCAATCCACGCCCGCGTGAAGCGGGCGACCACCAGACCCCGGTTGGATCGATCGCGACCGACTGGTTTCAATCCACGCCCGCGTGAAGCGGGCGACCTCACCTCCCTGCGCCAGCAGAATCAGATACTGCGGTTTCAATCCACGCCCGCGTGAAGCGGGCGACCGATCAACAGGCCCGACCAGCCACGGTCCTCGAAGTTTCAATCCACGCCCGCGTGAAGCGGGCGACCCGCATGATGTCGAAGGGAATGGAGACGTCCAGAGTTTCAATCCACGCCCGCGTGAAGCGGGCGACTCCATGTAACTTGGTAGGCACCGGCCCCATGCCCGTTTCAATCCACGCCCGCGTGAAGCGGGCGACCATGCAGAAGCGTATCAACGTGCAATCTGGCCTGTTTCAATCCACGCCCGCGTGAAGCGGGCGACTCGTGATGTGCCGACAACGCGATTAACCGCCGAAGTTTCAATCCACGCCCGCGTGAAGCGGGCGACCTTCCTCGTAGCGCCGCATTGCCTTGAGAATTTCGGTTTCAATCCACGCCCGCGTGAAGCGGGCGACGGCGATCGGCGTATCCGGCGGGCGTGCCGGATACGTTTCAATCCACGCCCGCGTGAAGCGGGCGACCTGTTCTAGCGTCGCCAGCGCCGCGATCCCAGTTGGTTTCAATCCACGCCCGCGTGAAGCGGGCGACGCCTGCGAATCGTGGGAAGCGGGTTACAAGGCGGGTTTCAATCCACGCCCGCGTGAAGCGGGCGACCGGCAGGACCTGAGGATTCAGCCCTTGAGCCTTGCAGTTTCAATCCACGCCCGCGTGAAGCGGGCGACCCAGCGGGATCCGGACGGCGCGGAGTGGGTCCGGGTTTCAATCCACGCCCGCGTGAAGCGGGCGACAACCGGGATACGCGGAAACGCCATTTATTCAACGGTTTCAATCCACGCCCGCGTGAAGCGGGCGACAAGTTCGGCTTCCCGGTCGTAGCGATCGTTGGCGAGTTTCAATCCACGCCCGCGTGAAGCGGGCGACTGACCTCGGCATAAGCCGTATCGTGATTGACCCGTTTCAATCCACGCCCGCGTGAAGCGGGCGACGTTGCAAGCGACGACGTTGCGAATCAGCTGCTCGCGTTTCAATCCACGCCCGCGTGAAGCGGGCGACATCATCAAGGGAACACTGGATTTCGCCGCGGTGGTTGTTTCAATCCACGCCCGCGTGAAGCGGGCGACTGTGCGACAGGTGCGGAGTCCTTCAGGTGTGGCTGGTTTCAATCCACGCCCGCGTGAAGCGGGCGACGCTTGCCTGTGTTGCTTTCGCTGATGGTGAGGATGTTTCAATCCACGCCCGCGTGAAGCGGGCGACGCGAAAGCTGTCGGTCCTGGCGGCGGACGCGGGAAAGTTTCAATCCACGCCCGCGTGAAGCGGGCGACCGCCGCCCATGGCGCTGCCGTCGTCGCTCCAGTGGTTTCAATCCACGCCCGCGTGAAGCGGGCGACCGGGACCGTGCAGCCGTAGAGGTCGGGCCGCCGCAGTTTCAATCCACGCCCGCGTGAAGCGGGCGACTCAAAGAGCGAGTATCGCTCACGACCATCAAAGAGTTTCAATCCACGCCCGCGTGAAGCGGGCGACCAGCCGCGTCCAGTAGACATCGCCGACCTTTTCCAGTTTCAATCCACGCCCGCGTGAAGCGGGCGACGATAATCAGAACGATCGGTTCACGGGGTTGCTGGTTTCAATCCACGCCCGCGTGAAGCGGGCGACCTGAATGGGCGGCGCGTTCGCGGATGGCGCGACTTGTTTCAATCCACGCCCGCGTGAAGCGGGCGACGAGTTGCCGGACAAGCCTGCAATGGACCCAGCGCGGTTTCAATCCACGCCCGCGTGAAGCGGGCGACTATCGCGTTCCCAATGAGGATGCGGCCGACCTCGTGTTTCAATCCACGCCCGCGTGAAGCGGGCGACACCTTCCCGACTCATCGGGCGATGGTTGCTTTCGCGTTTCAATCCACGCCCGCGTGAAGCGGGCGACTCGGCGGGGTTGCCGATGATGTCTTGCGTGGTGAGGTTTCAATCCACGCCCGCGTGAAGCGGGCGACTTGCATCACGCATCGCATCACGCGCCGAGCCGGGGTTTCAATCCACGCCCGCGTGAAGCGGGCGACACACTTCCGGCGGTGACGTTGATAACGGTTCCTGTTTCAATCCACGCCCGCGTGAAGCGGGCGACTCAGTCGCGCGATGCAGGGAAAGAGCATCAACAAGTTTCAATCCACGCCCGCGTGAAGCGGGCGACGACCAGTTTACGCCCTGTAACCCAGAAATCAATCAGTTTCAATCCACGCCCGCGTGAAGCGGGCGACGAAAAAGGGCCGGGGAGTGAACATGGCTTTGATTGTTTCAATCCACGCCCGCGTGAAGCGGGCGACCCGATGCCGGCAAAGAGCCGGTGCGGCTGCGAATGTTTCAATCCACGCCCGCGTGAAGCGGGCGACCAGAGCGAACGAGATTCCGCGTTGAGCGGATCGTGTTTCAATCCACGCCCGCGTGAAGCGGGCGACGCTTTTGGAATTGTCGCTGCACTTGCGGCTCTGTTTGTTTCAATCCACGCCCGCGTGAAGCGGGCGACTCTGCCGGCTGATCTGGTTTATCGGCGGATCGGTGTTTCAATCCACGCCCGCGTGAAGCGGGCGACGCCTCGCTTCTAAGCCAAGATCCCAACAGGAGCAAGGGCGACGGAACGCGAAGGCTGCTGGGATCCTGGCTCGAAGCGACGGGTTGCGAGGGACGATTGTTCTATTCACTTGTCAAAGAGCGGGTTGCGCGAGCCGCGAAACTGGCCGGAGCGCAGCGTGTGCTATAGGTTCGCGGCGGGGCGCTCAGGCGATCAGCGGGCCCTCCAGATCGATCGATGGCTTGGCGCCCAGGTGCTCGACCCGGCGTTGCCAGTTTGAGCCGAGGAAGTAAAAACGCAAACTGTCCTCCTTCGGCTCGTACAGGTCCATCAGGCGAAGTCGAAGCGCGGTGAACTGGTCTGGGCTGATCTGGCACTCGAAGACCGAATTCTGCACCCGCTGGCCGTAATCGAGGCAGGCCTTGGCGACGTGCGAAAGCCGACGCCGACCCTGGGGCGTTACCGTCGAAACGTCATACGTCACGAGGACCATCATGGCGTTATTTCCAGATAAAGGCCGGATAGGTATCCAGATCGCCGCGAAGGTGGTGCGCCAGCAGGCGGGCCTGAAGGTGAATAATGAGCCCGACCGTCACCTTCTCTCCCAGAAACGGGTGAAGGATCTCCTCTTGCTTGCGTTTCTGGTAAGCGACCAAGACGGCTTTACGCGTGGCGTCATCCATGCGGATGCCACCGGCCGGATCAGCGGTAAACCCGCTTGCTTCGACCTGACGGCGGTTGATGAGCGAGAGGGCGAGTCGGTCTGCGAGAAAAGGGCGAAGCTCTTCCATCAGATCGAGCGCACAACCCGGCGCGGCCGGGACGATCGCGGTGCAAAAATCCCACTTGCGGATCCAGCCCGCATGCCTCGCACGCGCCGCGGGCGTCGTGGCCGAGCATGGCATAGAGAAACGAGAGCAGGGCGTTGACGTTGTCCAGAGGGGGCCGGCGATTGCGCGAGCGGAAGACAAACTCTTCCTTCTGATTGGTGATGAGGTGGTCGAAGACGCCGAAATAGGCGCTCCCGGCTTCTCCTTCCAGTCCGCGAACGCGATCGAGCATGGCAAAGTCGGGAACCAGATCGGACGAAGCGGCCGGCGACGCCGCGGAATCGGGAACGGCGGCCAGCGGCGGCAGATCGCGCAGGCCGGCGGCCAATCTGTCTGCTGCCGACGTCAGCGCCGCCGCCCCGGCGCTGTCGGCGTAATCGCGTGCGCCGCGAAGCAGGACGGCACGGCAATTCGCGACCTTGGCGCTGACGACGGCGGCGGCGATGCGCGCCGACGCCGCCGGTGAGTCGGCCCGGCGGTATTGCTCGCGCCGCAGCAGCACATTGCCCGAGGTAAAGCCGTTGATGCGGGCCCGGAAATTTCCGGTCTGGCCGAGCATCGTGATGGCGACGCCCTTTTCGCCGCAGAGGCCCATGAGCGAGGGGCTGACGCCGACGCGTCCGAAGCAGACGATTCCGCCGAGCGTGTGGATCGGCACGCGCAGGCGCGTCTCCTTTTCCACGCGCACCAGGACCGCTTCTCCCTCCTTGGACAGGTAGGACCCTTCGGTGGTCACAAAGAGGGTGTTGAGGTGATGTTTCATTTGGCCAAATCAGCTCCTCACGAGTCGGGCGGCGGGTCGGCGCTCGAAAGGGATTCGGCCAGCGCGCGCGAAAGATACCGCGAAGCGCGGGAAGCCGACGCGCCGGCGGCGGTCGGCAGGCACAGGTTCTTGAGCGAGCAGCGCTCGCACTTTTTCTTCTCGTAAACCGCGGCAGGCGTGACGCCGCCGTCGATCATCTCATGAAGCCGGTCGATCGTGTCGAGCGTGACCCGGCGAAGTGCATCGTCGAAGACGACCGGCGTACGCCGGCGGGTCTTCCCGTAGAAAATCGCTCCGCCGGGCACGGCGACGCCGAGCATCTCTTCCAGGCAGAGCCCCTGCGCACAAAGCTGAACCTCATCGGAGCGATCCTTCTTCGGCTTGCCACGCTTGTATTCGAGGGGGTAAGGCAAAGCGGCGGAAATGTCGGCGTGTGGGAGTGACGGAGTACCGGGGTGCGCAGTGAATTGACCCGGCGGTGTGGAATGAAACTCGGCGACATCCGCCTTGCCCGAAAGCCCGAGGCGAAACGATCGCAAAGGCATGCCGCGTGTGACGTGCAATTCGCCGGCTGCGCCCGGCTTCGCCGCGTCCCCCCGGCCTGAGCCCGGGCGAAGGCCGCGGCTCCGCCGCTCCCCCTTCCCGGCGTCCGCCTTCTGATGCAGATGCCGGCCTTCGAGCGTGTATCGGTTTTCCGACCAGAGCCGTTCGACATGAATCAGCGCGCATTGCCGGGGGCAGTACAGCATGTGCTGTAACGCGGAGAGAGGGAGAAGGGCGTCTTCGGGGAACATGTGCCTTCGAATCCGTCGCGCGCAGTGTCGATCAAAGCTTTTCGAGCAAGGTGACGCCGCCGGGAAGATCCTTGAGTGCCGACGCATCGAGCTGTTGGTAATCCGTAAATGCACGCGCCGGCTTCGTCGTATCAACGCGCTGGAATTTCACGCGTTCAAATAGCGTATGTGCCGGCGCGTTCCCGAGCGATGAATCGTGTTCGAAAACGAAAAGCTTTCGCGTCGCCATCTCCCCCCGAGCAGCAGAACGGTCGTGCTCAAACATATTTGCAAGCGCAACCCACAGAAGATCCAGATCGGCTTGTGAGAATCCGGTCTGCGCAGCCAGATGAGCGTTTACGAAACCGTGGCAGCGATACAGGCCGTATGGAATAATCTCCTTTCGCCCCATGGTGCGGTTGCCGCCGTCCTGCTTCTTCGACTCGTCTTCGGTTGTAACCGCCATGCGGGTGATCGACTGTTCCAGCGAGATGATCGGATCGACGCTTCTCGAAAAAGCGATTTGGACGGGGCCGCGGACTTGGCCGGCATTAACGCCGGTGCTCATCACCGCCCCGAACATTCGGACGTCGAAGAATGTTTTGCACATCCATTCGCGTGCCTTGTCCTCGAAGCCAGGCTTGCTCTTTCCGGACTTCTTGTCGATTTCCGCACCCTCCGGCTTGAGCGCTTCATAAGCCCGCGCGTGCTGCTGATTCAGGATCGCCTTCTCCTTCACGTAGATGTCGTATCCTTGGGTGGCTGCACCGCCATCGGCGCGTTTCGCGAGCGTGATGTAATTGCGGATCTTGCGCTTGATGCAGACATCGGAGACAAGGCCGTGGCCGGTTTCTGGGTCGATCCGAGGCGAATTTCCTGCATCCGGGTCGCCGTTCGGATTGCCGTTAATTACGTCGAACAAGAGGACGAAGTCGTAGCGTTTGCTAATGGGATTACTCACGTGCTAGCTCCTTCTGAATTAGTGGTGTCTTCGTCGGCGAGTGGTCGGCCGAGGTGTTTCTTGAGTTCGGTATAGATTGATGTGAAATCGGGGTGTGTGCGATGGTCGAGAACGATCAACTTGCCGGCTTTGCCGCCTCCCTCATCGATCGGGAGCAATCCAATCGATCTGTATTCTTCCAACTTCTGCTTCCAGCGGTCGACGTACTCCGGCGTATCCAGCATTCCGAGGTACTCGATGAAGATATGATCCGCCGCGGTGTCGCCATCAATCAAGAAGTCGGGAAGCCGCGCTGCATCTCCGAGGGTACGAAGGCCAGGCTCGTAGATGAAATGCCTCCCGAGCCTCGTGAGCGCTTCAACGACGTCACGTTCACCGCCTGAAAGGACCCATAGACCGATTGATGTTCGCAGCCGATATCGCTTAGGCGGGTGCGTTTCGAGATACGACCACTCCTGGTCGAAGCCAAGGAAGAACGTGCTTTGCTCACGCATCTGTAGCAAGCTCGGAATCGCGTCTCCGATCCGACCACTGATTGCCCGCAAGCGGTCGCGAAGAAATTTCGGTAGGTCGCCGTCCATTTTGGGAAAGTATGCGACCTCGGCGAGCCGCCGAATCCGCCCCAGGTACAGTGCCGGAGCGGTAAGGATCGCGCCGAGCATACGGCGAACGTTCGATGTGTTAGTCAAGCCGAGCGCCTTTTGCTGCGTATAGTCCAGCACAGCGAGCAGGCGGCCGCAGTGATAGGCGACCGCTGGGTGTTCCTCATTTACGAATGATATCATTTGGAGATCTCCTTCTCGGACAATAGAGAGTTTGATAAGCCCGAAGGCATGCGCGGAGGGTTCTTCACCGCGCGACAAGGCGATTTGGATTCTTTTGTTCACCCGTGCGGCGACTGAACCGGGTACGCGGGCTTGTGGGCCGCCCCAGATGATGCGAATCCACTCGCGGGCGAATGGGGCCGGCACTTGATCGAGTTCGCGGTAGACAGCCAGCTTGACATCAAGAAGCGATGGAAGCGGGGATTCGTGCAAGATTCCCGCTTGCGCTGGCGTGGGAGCGCGCAGCAGCCTCAAGTCCGCGAAATACGCTGCGATGTTCTCCTGAATCTTTGCAACTGTCGTTTCGAACCAATCGCGCACAATGATCCGTCCTGTGGTGCCGGTGACAGTCACTGCATAGAACTTTGCGGGCGTCCTAAGAGGACGGAAATTGGCGGTCCGATAGCTGGCGATCATGTTGCCCACATCCGCAGTGACGTCGTGCGGGTCGATGAGTTCCGGCAGTGAGTCGAGCACGGAAATCACCTCGGGCTCCGCCTCGGAAGCCCAATAGACGACGATCGTGTCGTTGTTCAGGCGAATTCGACGAACTGGCAATGGGTTTCCCGCGCCGTCGGTCGGTCGGGGATCGGCTAGCCGGTTCAACGCCGTAGCTGCTGCTTCCGCGGACGCCCGGGAAACGGGCGCGTTCTCGTTTCCTTCCATTCCATAGGAGGACCAAGTGCGGGATGAAGGTCCGTTGAACGGAAGCAGGCCGCTTCCCATCGTGCCTGCACCAGGGACGCCCCTGATGAGCGGGAAGAGAGGAGGCTTCCCGTCGATAGACTCGCCGGTAATCAAGCACGTCCATCTCTCCCCGGGGCTCGCTGTGGCGGATGGCGAGCGCGAACCCGCTTCCAGAACGCGACGACTTCGGGCTTTAGATGAACGGGAGTTTCATCGATCCCCACGCGGAACATGAAAAGATCGCTCGGCGATAAGCCCTCGGGAAGCACGGCAATAGCACTTCCCGCCAAAACCCGATCCAGGAATTCGCGGACGGCGCGAACAGACGCATCGCTCGTCGCCGATTCACAGTCAACGACGAGCTGGCGGAATCTTTGCAGATACGGCTGAAATGTTTCGGGCTCGGCCTCATTAGCCGGGTCGATGCCAAAAACAAACTTCGGCATATCGACCAAAAACGACGCTTTGGGCTTCGTGCCCGAACGACCCGTTGGAAACAGGGGGATAAGTACATCGCGGCCGACAAATTTTGGCTTCTGAGGCTTTCCTTTACGATCTGGCTTACCCTCATTCAGGTTTTGGCGGTTGTCGTCAATGCCGAGAACGTTGCCATCCGTATCAAGGCGAACAATCCATCCGACCGCCTTAAATTCAAAATCCGGATCAGCGATGAGCTTTTCATTTTTGGCGAGCTCGACCAATGCTTGGAGAATCATGGCTTCCCTCCTTCAGCTGATGAGGGCAAATTCAAGGTAGACTCCGGATCGCGTGGCACTTCCACAACACCGTCGATGAGCTTCGCCGCAAAGAAAATCGGGCGAGCGTTTCCATGAACGACGTTTTGTCCGTTGCGCCAGGTGAGTTTCGATTTGTCAGCTTCCCCGGCGGGGCGGAAATCAATGTCCCAGAGCATCAATCCCAGATCACGAGTCTCGGCGATTGGAGGCGGAGTATTTTCGTTAACCGGAAGAACCTCGCCGATGAATTCGCGGCAGCCGAGGTAAGGCTGGTGGAAGTGCTGCCCCTTTTCGATGCGCCTGCGAAACATGTCAACAAACTTGGCCTTGTTGTCGTCGGGTCCGGCCCGGGACGTCATCTCGAAACGGGCCTCGATCACATAATCCACATCGCGCAGCGCCACGGTGTTTCGCTGCTGGCGGCGGTCTTCCACGAAGAAGTCCTCATGCGGTCCGCCGTTCAGTACGGTCGCGCGGGCGGGCATCGGGGCGACGTTGCCGACTTCATTTCGCCGAAAGCTGACAAAATCGATCGGCGACAAAACTTTGATGCGCTCTACCCGCCAGCGAATGGCGGGTTTCCACAGCACCGCTTCAAGGACGCCGCGGGCGGCAGACGGAGTCATAACGGAATACGAGAACCGCTCAGCCTTAAGCTCCGGGCACGTGAAGCAGGCTATCGGACCTAAAGCCCTCAACTTGAGAGGCGCTGATGGCAATTCACCAGAGAGCATGCTATATTCCTTCCACCACCCGTCGAAAGATTTGAATTACCGCGGGTGGGATTCGAACCCACACGGCTATCAACCACTGGATTTGCAGTCCAGCGCGTCTACCAGTTCCGCCACCGCGGCAGATGCCCGTCTCGTTGCAGCGAGCCGGGCATTTCTGTTTCTCAATCGCGGTGGCACGGTAGTCTCTCTGCCGGAAGATGTCAATGTTAAATTCTCCCCCATTGAGATTATGCACCAAAAAAAATCTTCCTGACCCCGCTTCTTGGAATTCGTACATTCTGGTATGATCGCACTATCGCCCGCTTCACGCGGGTGTGGATTGAAACCAAGACGCGGGTGTCGGAAGATACTGGGCGGGCCGGCCGATCGTGGCTGGCTCGCCCTCTTGGATTTGAAGTTAAACAATATTCACCTCAAGGGACAGGCCATCCTCCACCAGCCCATACTGTTCGCTATAGCACCGGTCCCATCCTTCGTTTACAAAATATAGCTTGATCATATCGTCATCAGATGAAATAGTCCCGGCGTCGCGAAGCGGCTGCATCGAGTAATAGCGCATCTGCACGGTGAATGGCTGAAGCGCCCTTCGCGTTTCGCGTGATGGAAATCGCCGATAAGCGGCTATCCGGTTTGATCCGTCTCCCCACCGGACAACAATCGGGAACGTGTTGGCATCAATCAGGTTGAATTGTTCGTCAACGGCTTCGAACGCCAATGACCGTCGCAATCGCTCTAGCTCTTTATCACGCGGATCATTTGCCGCTTTCCCATAAAGCTCATTGAAGAATCGTATCGAATCATCAGGGTTGAACGGATCGAGATTGCCGAGACCAAGTAGCACTTTCATCGAGTCGAAGGCTTGTGTCGGCACGCCGGGAGGCGGCGCGGTTTCGGCGAGGAAAACGATCATTCGACCGGCAGGAATGCCGGCGGCGTCGGTCAGTTTTCCTTCGCGATCGCAGCGGCCGGCGCTTCCGCGATCGAATCGAGCCCGCCCAAAGCGCGGTAGACGACTGGAAAATCGATGTCCACGCCCGCTTCGACGAGTTGGGTTGTGACGAGAATGCACGGTTCGTTTTGATCGAGTCGGCGGCGCACTTCATCAATGACTCGGAGTCGGTGGGCCGGGCACATCAGCGCGGAAAGATGAAGCGCGCCGTCTCCAAACGCGTCGGCCAATATCCGCGCATCGGCGCGCCGATGGACGATAGCCATCGCCTGGCGACACGCACGCAATTCTGCGGCGAGGTCGCGATAGGGAGTTACGGCGCCAATTCTCCATTCGATGTTGACACGTCGAACGGCGGCGGCGAGCGACTGTGGTTCGGGCATGATCTCGTCTATAGATTCCAAGCCGGGCAGCGGCGAGCCGGACCGCTTCTTTAGAGCCGGAGGGGTCGCGGTCGAAAGGACGACGCTGCATCCATATCCGGTTGTGAGTTGGTCGAGCAGATTCACAAGGGTGCGCAGATATTTCGGCGGAAGCGTTTGCACTTCATCGAGCACGATCACGCTTTTGGCGATGTTGTGAAGCTTGCGGCATCGGCTACCGTGGGCGGACAGCAGAGATTCGAAAAACTGGACGGTGGTGGTTACCACAACCGGCGCATTCCAACTTTCCGCAGCGAGTTTCCGCAGGTCTTCCCCCCTCGCGTCATTTTCCCGAAGTTTCTGTTCGTCGAGATTCGAATGATGCTCCAGAACATTGTTCACGTCAGGACGAGCGGCGTCGTTGAGCACACTGCGATAGACGCGCGCTGATTGTTCAATAATGCTCGTGTACGGAATAACGACGATCACGCGACGCAGTTCGTTTCGTTTGGCATGGTTGAGGGCGAAGCTCATCGCGCTAAGCGTTTTGCCGCCGCCGGTGGGAACCGTCAGGGAGAATCGGCCTGGCGGATCGGTGGACTTGTTTCGACATGCGGCGAGGACATCCTGGCGAAGTCGCACAACGGCAGGCGAGCCTTTTGGCGGCATACTGTCGATTGCTCGATCAAGCCGTTGCGTAATGAAATCGATGCAATCACACCGAATATCGTCGGCCGTCAGCGCCGGTTGAAACTTGGCGTAAAACCGGGCGGTCGCGAGGCGATCGGCGTCAATCAAGGCGCGATAAAGGAATCGGGTGAAAAGCTCGACACGCAAGGCGTCCGCCCGATCGCTGGCGATAAAATCCGGAGCATCGGGTAACGCGCGCGTGAATTCATCCGGCGGAAGGAATGGTCGGACGGAGCCGAACGAATCGATGCGACCGTTAAGCATTTCGAAAAGTGTGCTGCCAGCAGCCACGCCACTTGCTTCGTCAGGTCTGAAGTTTGCCAATGCTCCATGATGGGCGGCGATCGACGCAGCTAAGGGAAGCAGTCGCTTATCTCGCAGGTACGCGTGAAGTGCGCCAACCCACGCGTGCGGCGTTCCAGTGGGGTCCCTTCCAGCGATATACGATTGAAAGGCCGGCTGAACCTTTCCCAAGTCATGCCAAAGAGCCGCGAGAGCGCCCACTCGGCCCCGCCGAAGGCATCAGCAAATCCCCGAGCGAGCTTCGCGACCTCGGCGGAATGCGTGTCGAGGGTTTCCCACTCCTCCGCCGGCTTTCCCGGTAGCGAGTGAGCGTAGATTTCAGTTTTTCCTTCCACTAACACCCCAATTCCCGCCCGAAACGAAAGGCTGAGGGAACTCTAACAAAAGCCGTACTGTGGTTGCAAGAAGAAAATTCGGAAATTTCCAATTGAGGACCCAGGGATTGATGGCGGACTGGCGGATGCGCGTTGAGCGCTCGAAAACAGGACCGCGCAAAGCAGGCGGCGTATTCCAATCCCTGGGCTTGAATCGGGAGTTGTCAGTTGTCCGTCGTCAGTCGTCTCCCGATAAGACCGGGACAGGCCGTTGTCAGTTGCCGGCTTCTGATCCGCGTGCATCCGCGTGATCCGCGGTCAAATTGCTTTTTTCCGCTTATACGGTCAGAACTTTTGTCCAGCAGCGAGGCGTCGATGGGAATGCCGGCGATGTTCGGTGGTCAGCGATCTGCCATAATCCGCCACAGGCGCGATATGAACTGTGAACTGAAAAGCTACGTGAACCTTACGCCTGACGGCGGATGTTGGATCATCGGCACGCGGGTGTCCGTGGACTCGGTGATTCACGAATATCTGGACGGCGAGACGCCGGAAACCATCGCCGCACATTATCCCTCGCTCTCCTTGGAGCAGGTGTACGGCGCGATTACGTTTTACCTGGCGAACCGGGCCGAAATCGATGCCTATCTCAAGACGCGAGAAACGCTTTGGAAGCGGTCGAGAAGCGGAAGCGAGACAAGCAACGCGGCGCTGTTGGAACGGCTGCGCAATGCGCGGCGCCAGGCGACCAATCGAAGCGGACAAACCTACCTCCCGCTGTGAAATCCAATCGGTTGCGCGGGTTCCCGGTGGCTCGATACATCAAGGGCCACAGCCGAGGGCGGCTGTGCCACATTGCTCTGATCGGCGCGCCTTCGCTTTATCCGCGGTTAATTATATTCAATGATTCGATCGTGGATTCTCCGCGCTCTCCGTGTCTCCGCGGTGAAAAAATCCGATTCAGATTTCCCGGCCGAAGATCAGTTCGTCGGTCAGGTCGATGAGGTCGCCGAGGTTGTGAAGGGAGTCGCGGGACTCGGGGGCGCATTCCGCACGAAAGGTTTCGGACAGCCGATCGAGGATGCCCGTCATCGCGATCTCGTCCCAGGCGGGGACGGTCCGCGGCGAAGAATCGCGGGAAAGGGTAGAGAGGGGGACTTCGAGGACTTCGGCCGCGATGCGCAAGACGCGTTGTCCGAGGGAAAGTGGCATCGGCTCATTTTGTCATTGCCAAACCCCCAAAGTGCGATATTATATCCGCGTTAAGCACGAGACATCTCTACGGGAAGAAATCATGAAGCGGAGCGAGCGGAAGATTCTTGCGGGCGCGATCTCATTGGCGGCGGCATCAGTCGCCTCGGCGGGTTCCATCAATGTACAGTTCGGGGACAGCGCTAATGGCGGCAGCGCTTACACCGGCCCCGCGGCCGCGCCCGATCCCAATACGGCGTGGAATGATATCGCCTCCAGTGACCAAACGGACACGCTTGTCAGCGGCACCGGCTCTCTCTCCGCGGACGTTACCGTAAGTGGAAGTAGCGGCGGATTTACCTCAATGGTCCTGAATCCGTCGCACATCGATCCTTCGGTGCCGGTTGGGCCGCCGGTGCATATGACAACCTGACCCGCTCGCAAGTTTTTGTCAGCGGCAACACTGCAACGATCACGATCAGCGGTTTGACGCCGGGAGCCTATTTCAACCTGTATTCGTACGAAGTCCGGGGCAATACGAATGAAAATACGAAGTTTACCGTCACGTCTCAGGCGGGTTCTCCCTCACTGACCTCTGCGCCCGACAACAATACGACAACAGGCTTCAATTCTTCGGAAGATTACGTTCTCTTTCGCAATTTGAAGGCCAACAACTCGGGTGTCATCACGGAGAACTTCACAAACGGAGGCGGGTCGGTATTTGGCGCCACCAACGGATTCCAACTGGTGTCTGTGCCCGCTCCGGCCGCAGTCGTCGGCGCCCGGCGCTGACTTCGATCAGCGGCGGTTCGATTCACGAGGAATTCGGTAAAAATCCGAGCGGATTTGCATTCACGCCAACGACCAATATCACGGTCACTTCCCTGGGATATTACAGCGCCGGTCCGGATGGCGCGTCCCCGGCTACGGGAGTCAATGATCTTGGGGCGTCTCATGAGGTACAGATTTTCAATTACAGCACCGGACTTGCGGTGACCGGGATCGCCACCGTCACTCCCGACAGCGCGGTCATTGGCCAATTCGCCTACGCGAATCTCGCTACGCCGGTTGTGCTTCAGGCGGGGACCGAATATGTGATCTCGGGAACGCAGGAAGGGCCTGCAGCGGACGGCGGGAACATCGACCCCATCATCCAGGGCGGCAGCATCACTCTGAATGGCATCACGCTGGATACCAACGACCTCTCGTACTATGGGCCGGCCACGGATTCGCCGCACTATCCCGACTCCGGCAACGGACAAAATATCGGCCCTACTTTTGCGTTTACACCTGAGCCCGGCACGGCCGCCATCTTCGCGCTGGGGTCATTGTTTCTGGTTCGCCGGCGTTCACAGAGATAGACGCCGAACTTCGCGCCTTTCGCTCCTTCGCGGTTTATCCTGATTGCAGATGTGCCGTCGGCGCGTTTATATGGAAACTAATATCATGATACGGTAGCAATATAGTGATAATTAAATGTCATTTTGTGCAACAATCTGCAACATTGTGCCCCATTCGAAGACTTGGAAGTCTTCTCGCTTTCAGGGAGTGGAAAGCAGGAAAAGCCACTGCTTTAACGCGCGCGGGCTGACGCACCGCGGCTGTTAAGGATTCAGCGAATCGCGTCGGCGCATCTGTGGCAGCCGCGGACGTGAGTCGGCGCGTTTTGGAAGCGTGGATGCAATGATCGCGATTGCGAAAGGGTTTGCGCGGTCGGCGCCGTTTCCCGCTTACTTCGTGCGCGGCTCTTTGTGAGGTGTCGTCACAGATCAAAATTCGGATGAACCCAGCGCCTCCATGGCCGCAACCAAACCGGAGACAAAGCCGCGGAAGTTTTGCCGCGGATGAACGCGGACGTAGGCGGATTAAGAATTTCCCTTTTTCTGATCCGCGTTCATTCCCGTCGCGCCGGGATTGATCCGCGGCCGATTTTAACTTCCAGCGGACCACATCAGCTTCGTAACACGCAAGGAGTGAACGGATCGTGGCACAGGAAAGTGTCAGATGGGTTTCGCTTTCTTCTTCGCGCTTTTCGTGCCTTCGCGGTTTATCCTGATCTGAGATTGCCCGCCGCGTCGAACTTTACGTTTTCAACGCAACGCCCTACCCTTTTCCCATGACCCGTCCCCTCATTGGCATTACCGTCGATTACAGCGACACGCCGGATCATTATGAATCGCCGATGGCGTACGCCGCCGCGGTTGAGAAGGGGGGCGGGCTGCCGGTGCTTCTGCCGTATCGCACGGATCTTTCGCTGATACCGCAATTTGTCGATCGGTTGCAGGGCGTTTTGCTCAGCGGCGGGAATGATCTGGATCCGAATCTGTACGGGAAGGGGCCGTATCACCCCAAGGCGGAGCCGATCGATCCGGCGCGGCAGAAATTCGAACTGGCGCTGCTCGCGGAAGTGGAAAAGCGGCGGATGCCGGTATTGGGGATCTGCCTCGGATCGCAACTCATGAATGTCTATCGTGGCGGGAGCCTTCATCAGTTCATCCCGGATCTGCATCTCAGTCCGGATATCGAACATCGCCGGCTGAAGGAGATGCCGAAGGCTCCGCGTCATGCGGTGAATTTGGTTGACGATACGGCCGTGGCCCATCTTCTGGGAAAGAACCAGATCGACGCCAACAGCAGCCACAAGCAATCGGTCGATCGGCCGGGGCGGGGGCTGCGGATCATCGGCACTTCGCCGGATGGGGTGATCGAGGGAATTGAAGATCCGAGCTTTCCGCTGTTTCTGGGGGTGCAGTGGCACCCGGAACGGCTGCATGACGAGAAAGACCACCTCGAGCTGTTCAAGCTGCTCGTCGAGAAATCCGCGGCTACTTCCGGTTTTTGACGCAGATGATAACATCGCGGTTTGGCAACGAGTGTGACCGCCTTTTTTGACAGGAGTGGACCGTTCATTGTGGTGCAGGCTTCCAGCCTGCTTTCTCGAACGAGCAGGCTGGAAGCCTGCACCACAATTGCCAAAACAGACGGCCACACCCGTCGGCAACGAGAGGAACCGCGACACCATGGATAATCCGCAAGGCGATCCCTACAAACAGAAATTCCGTTCTGACGCCGACACAGCGCTCGATCGCGAGGTGGAGGCTGCTCTGGGAGGGATGTCGGTTGAAGATTTGTACGACTTCGACAAACCCCAGACCAAGCCGGAGCCAGGGGGGCTCAGCGCCGCCAAGCTCGCGAAGAAGGGAATGCGCCGCGGCCGAATCGTTCGGATCGACGATGACGATGTGTTTGTGGACTTTGGGGGCAAGAGCCAGGGAATCGCATCGCTGCTCCAATTTGATACCAAGCCGGAGGTGGGTCAGGAACTCGATTTTTCGGTCGAGCGCTATGACGAGCGGGAAGGCCTGCTGATCCTGACGCGAAAGGGAGCCGCCTCTTCGAACGTCTCCTGGCAAAGCCTGGAGATCGGGCAGGTCATTGAAGGAACGGTCACCGGAATGAACAAAGGGGGGCTGGAGCTTGAATTCAAAGGGATGCGCGCCTTCATGCCGGCGGGGCAGGTCGACCTTTATTTCACGAAGGATATTTCCACCTTCATCGGCCAAAAGATGCTGGCGGAGGTGACGCAGTTTGATCGCGAGGCGCGAATCTGATTGTCAGCCGGCGCAATATCCTCGAGCGCGAGAAGGAAGAAGCGAAGCAGAAATTGATGGCCGAGCTGGCCGAGGGTCAGACGCGGCGGGGCACCGTACGCAATGTGATGGATTTTGGCGCGTTCGTCGACCTTGGCGGCGTGGATGGCTTGCTGCACGTGAGCGAGATGAGTTATCGCCGCGGCCGTGCGCCGTCGGAATTCGTGAAGGTTGGCGACATCGTCGACGTGAAGATCATCAAGCTCGACAAGGAGACGGGAAAGCTGAGCCTGAGCCTGAAAGCGTCAATGCCGGACCCCTGGCTGAATGCCGATACCAAATTCCCCGTGGGGACGAGCCTCACCGGCCGGGTGACGCGCATCGAACCGTTCGGCGCTTTTGTCGAGGTGGAAGAGGGTCTGGAAGGACTTCTTCCCGTCAGCGAAATCAGTTGGCAGCGGATCGGGCGTCCATCGGACGTGGTGAAGGAAGATGAGCTGGTCAAGCTCGTCGTCATTTCTCTCGATCCGGTTCAGAAGCGGATGTCGCTCAGTCTCAAACAGGCGGGGCCGAATCCGTGGGCCTCGGCCAAGGAGAAATACGCCGTCGAGACGGTCGTTGACGGCAAGGTGACTCGCGTCGCGGAATTCGGCGCGTTTGTCGAGCTGGAGCCGGGGCTTGAAGGATTGGTTCACATCTCGGAATTGGCCGAGAATCGCGTTCGCGCCGCTGGCGACGTGGTGAAGCCGGGCCAGGATGTGCGCGTCCGGGTGTTGGAGGTCGACCCGCAAGCCCGGCGGATCTCCCTGTCGATTCGTAAAGCGTTCGAAGCAGCGCCGGCGTCTGCTCCGGCTCCCGACGCCAAACCGGTCAAGAAGAAAAAGCGCCCGGAATTGCGCGGCGGACTGGATTGGAATTGGTGATCGCTTCAGTGCCCGTCAGCTGAATCGGGGTTGCACCAGAGACGGCCGGGAGATTGTCCCTGGTTGTAGGTGTAGTCCGCCTGGCTCCACCATTCCACGTGTCCGTCGATGCATCCCATGGCGGCGCCGTGATCGATATGCCGCCGCGTGATGCCGGCCTCGAATGGATAGCTGCTGCCGTCGTTCCAAGGCGCGCCCGTCGTAATTTGTTCGTCGGCTTCCCAGAAAACAATTGCATCGGAAGCTCTGCTACGCCAGCACCAAATTCTCGACATTTAATAAGTTTTGTTTGACCTTTCAGACCAGGCGGCTATATAGGGCTTGAGCATTTTTGTGGGTGTATCGACTGGCGCCATTTTTTAAGGAGTGAAGTGCAATGGAGCAGCAGACACAAGTCGTAGAAGTAGCGGAAAAGAAGCCCTATGAGATGCCAACGCTCACATCGCTTGGAGCATTGGCGGATGTCACCCTGACGCCAAACGATTCGGGATTGCATCCCTGCTAAAGAATCTGTCGGCGAAATCGAACCTCAGGAGTCCCCGAACGATCGGGGACTTCTTTTTTGAGCCCCGCGTCCATCGGATAGCCCAGAGCCAGCCACGCGGCCGCGAGAAATTTACCGTGTTTTTTCGTCGATTGCCCTCGGTGGGACTTGAACCCACAATCTCCTTTCGGAGCACGGATTTTAAGTCCGTTGCGTATGCCATTTCGCCACGAGGGCCAGTCGAAATTATATTGTATTGCGTGATTGAAGTTCCGCGTCATGGAGCGGAAACAAATTCCCATCGTCCCCACAGCGCCGGGGTCAATTCCGCTTCGCTGGGGACATCGGCGGTAATGCCGGTGGCCTTGTTGTTCCAATAGACGCGCTGGGTCGTTTGAAAGCCGTTGCCGCGAAGCAGGCCGATATCGGCAGTGATCGTCTCGCCGGGATCAGGCTTGAGGCAGACTAATTTCAGGGGGATCGAGAATTCAAAATTACCCACGTCTTTGGCGAAGGCCAGGTCTGAGCTCACGTTGTCAACGCGATCGATCGTGATCGTTCGCCAGGGGGAAGAGAAGGGAACGGGTGGGGTGCTAAACTGGGGATCGACGGGGCGATAGATCAGCGCCAGCGGCTTTCCCTTCACAAGCGTAACCAGCAATCGGATGTCGCCGAAGACGGGCGCGGCGCGATGCGGGTCGGCGGCGAGGTTTCCGCCGATCATCACGTCCAATGCTCCGCCGGTTTTGAACGGAGCGGTGGGCATTTCGCCGCTGTTCTCCAGCAGGTTTTCTTCATTGGTGCGATAGGCGACGTACATTCGATCGCCGGCGATGGTGACCGCGGCGCTCGCGTCATACGGCTTACTGTGACTGTCGAAATTCGCGGCGATGCCACGCCGGTCAATTACCGCCCACTGGGCGTCCGCCCAGTCGTCGAGTTTTCCATCGACGACCGGCGGCGTGGAGCGGATCGCGATGTGCAGCCGGTGCACGCCCTGTTCCTTCTGCCGGGCGGCTTCGTGGGCGAGCGTCCAGGCCTGTGCTGATTTCAACTCCTGATCGGTAAGCGACAGAGTCGAAACCGGACGGCGGCGAATCGTTTCCAGCCCGTCGATTCGGACGAGACTCGTCCGTGCGCCATCGACGAGATAAACCTTTCCGTCGGATGTCTGCGTGATCGAGGGCCAGAAATTTTCATCGTGAAGCGTGAGATCGTTGAGCCGCATGTTTCGCTCGGCGAGCGGCATGGCCCATGACCTTCCCTGGCGGGCATCATGGAAGAGCGTCGCAACGAAGAGGCCATCGGAAGTGAACAGGTACATGTTTCCCATGTTGCCGTTCACGGCGAAGAGGGGGCCGCTATCTGAATCGCGCGGGTCGATAAAGCCGCCGAGCAATCGGGTCACGCCGATAATTTCCCCGAGGCGATCGGGGACAGCGGCTTCGTGAGAGGCGTGCAGGCCGGGCCAGAGATTGGGATAAGACCAGAGGGCATTGCCTTTGAAGATTCCGCCGATCGATTGAGGTGCGAAGGGCTTGGGGGCGATGGTGGTGATGGTCCATCCATCAGCGGCGAGCAAGGCCTGATCGCCTCCGCTGCTGGGGGGCGATTGTGCGCCGGTGGCGAGAGTTTGCGCCGAATCAAGGGCGTAAACTGGAACGCCGGCGTCAGTGAACTTTTGCGGCGCGAATTTCACGATCTTCTCATCGAGTCGCGCTGCAATGCACGACAAATCCGGCATGACCGTGATCCCGCCGACGCTGGCGCGCACCATCTGCAATTCGTCGGGCTGGAGATGGCCGTTTCCGTTGAGGTCGGACCAGATGAAGAAAGTCTGATTTTGCCACATGCCGCCATCAGGGTTGGTTCCGGTCGGCCAGCGTGATTTGAACGGCTCGGTCTTGAGCAGGGCCCAGTCATTGGCCCGGCCCATGGCGGCGACGGGGACGGCGATTCCGTCGCGATCGAGCCACAGCATGGCGATGGACGCGCCATTCGTGGGATTGCTGTCGAAGCAGTTGGTGAAATACCGGCGGCCGCTGATGTAGATCGGAGTCTCGGGAAGACCGCTGACGCCGAAACCATCCGGCACGGCCAGATCACTCGATGAGGGACGATAAAAGACGCGCGTCAACTGGTTGGCGCCGTTTTTCCAGTCGAGGGCGAATTCCATTCCGTGGAAATAGAAATGTGCCTTGTCGGCGGGATCGAGCGTTCCGCCGCCTCCGTATTCGGCGGGGCCGAAAAAGGAATTCACCAGTTTCCCGTCGAGCGTCCAGACGCTGACGCGCTTCGGTTGAAAATCGTTTTCCGCCACCCAAAGATGGGCGTTGGAATCGATCGTCAGGCCGGCCGGATTGTTCATGTGAAGGGGATCGTACGGGCCGGCTTTGGGTGCGCCGGGATGACCGATGGCGCGCAGGAATTTTCCTTCGGGTGAGAAAACTTTCACCTGATGGCTCGCGCCACGGTCGGAGATGTAGATGTTTCCGTCCCGGTCGAGGGTCAGCAGTTGAGGGTCTTCGAGACTGTCGGAGATGAAGATTTCGGGCGTACTGTCCTTGAGGTCGGCGATCCGCGAAGCCGACAAGCGGCGGAGCTGTTTGCCCGACAGAGCAAGCAGGTTTCCGTTCGCGTCGAATGCCAATCCGCGCGGATCCTCAATCGTCGTGGATCCGACGATCTTTCCTGCGCGCGTATCGATCCACATCAGTCTTTTTTCTTTGGGAAGACTGCAAAACAACAGACCATTTCGCACGGCCATGCCGGTGATGATCGCGGTTTCCTTTCCCCCAGGAAAGGCATATTTCACGACAGGTTTGTCGCCGTGCGCTGTGAGGGCGGTGAGGCGCAGATCCGCATCCCAGGCGGCCCCGACGTAGGCATAAGCATTCTGATCCGGCTTGTCTCCGACGTCGCGGGCGAGATACGGTGCGCCGGTCCAGGCGCCGCCGATCCATCCCCGACCTCCCTGTTTGCGGCCGTCGAGATCGACCCAGGCCAGGCCGTGTCCTCCCTCGGTTACGTAACTCCCGAGATAGACCAGCGGCTTGCCGCCGGGTGCGCGATCGGCGGGAAGAAACAGGGTGCTGCTGGGAGGCGTGTGGTTGGCGAGCCATGCGCCGGTGGTGTCGAGCGTCTCCCACGCGGGATGGCCGGAGTTGTAAACCGAGAATTCGTAGCGGAGATCGAGCGGTTTGCGCGACAGGCCGCGCACTCGATACGACCCGGGCGGAACAAGCTGGCCGGGAATCGAATAGAGGCCATGTTTGGCGGCGTCGATGTCCCGGCCCAGGTCATCCAGGCCGTCCCACCAGGCGACATTCGGCCCCGCAGGGAATGGCGTCTCGCTGACCAGGTTGCGAACGCGTTTTCCCGTCGAATCCTCGATCACCAGCGTGACGAGCCCCGCCTCTTTCAGATCGAAGCGAATGGGAATTGGCGGATGATCGGATGCGTCGGCCAATTGAGGCCGTGAAAGGACCGATTCGATCGGCTGATCGCCAAGCGGCCGAAAAACGACCAGTTCGCCGAGCCAGACGCGCTTGCCGTCCTTGGTCTTTCCGTTGAGATGCGGATGGCTTTCGCTGGTGGCGCGAGTGAGCCGCAGGCGAAGGGCGCGTGTGTTGACCGTCGCATCGAGCAATAGGAAATTCGTCCCCAGCGCGCGGGTATTGGTTCTCAAGCCCGGTGAAGTGGTGCAGGGTTTTCCAATCGGCTTCGCCGGCCTCAGCGGGATTCCGATCCGCCGGCCCGGAATAAATCTGCACGTCGCACTCGGAAAAGCCGGCCCACAATGCACACAGGGAATCGATCGAAAAAGGCTTTGGCCAGACGAGTGTTACCCATTCCGGATGATCCGGAGAGACGGGTTGAGCCGCGCCCTCTTCACCGTTGTCCCACGCCGCCCACGTGTTGTTGTTGGTTTCATCGATGATGCGATTGGCATGCTCATCCTGGCTGCTGGCATGGGCCAGCACTTGCGGGGCCATGTTGACGCATCGCTCACTCAGCAGGCATGCGCCGCCGAGCCAGCCCGCATAGGAACGCTCCGTGAGTTCCGGAACATGGGTGAAGCGAATCGCGCGAGTTTTGATCCGCGTCGGAAAGACCCAGACAGAGTATTGTTCCTCACCGACTTCATCGGTCGATATCTTGTTTCCTTCGATTCGTGACGCGGTGATCCATTGCGAATCGTCATTCAAGTTGCCGGGATAGGTTGCGCTTCTTTGAGGGCGCTGACGCGTCCGCCAGCGCGAACGAGGATTGCGCCGATCTCAACAGGATCTTTGAACCCAACGCGAAGGTGGCGGGGGCCTGGCAAATTGCTTTCGCCGAAATGAACGCCATCCCATTCCGGACCCGTGTCGCGCGTCCACATCACCTGGCGTGGACCGTTCTTAACGGCCATCGGCCTTTCCGACCCGTCGAACCATTGGGTAAAGGCAGCCGGGTCCAGATTCGCCGATTCGAGTGGCGTATTGGTCGGAAGCCGCGCCGACTCGGCCGCCGTCACCGACTGCAGCGAAAGAAACAGAATGAGCAGAATGAACGATGCGCGTTGGGTCATTTTCATTTCGTCTTGCATTGAGGGATGCGTGACAGATTCGGCTGTTCAAGAAATCTCCCCCTCTCCCGGTACGCCGAGAGAGGGCGCGGGGTGAGGGTCTTCGGGGCACGATACGATGCGGACAGCCCTCACCCCAACCCGCTCGCGGGCAGTCGCCCGATCCGCTCGCTTCTCCCAGAGTACTGGGAGAGGCAGAACGGACTCTGCCGCCGATTCAGTCATTCACTCGTCGCATGCTTGTGATCGCAGAAGATAATATCCACCGACGTCACGTTGACAAAGAATTCATCACGATTCGACGGGCCTCGGTTTAGAGACGAATTTACTGTCGCCATCGACAAAGCGGAGCAGTTCGTCTTTCCAGATCCCGGAGTAATCGACGCCGACACGCTTGCCTCGAACAATCCGCGGCGGAGGGGCGTTGTCGGCCAGCAGAAAAAGCTGATCGCTGGTCAGATCGACGCCATTGAGGGAGCGGGTAATTCCAAATTCTCGGCACAGCTTGCCCGGCCCGGAAAGATCGGTGTCCCATCCGTCCAAAGGCTCAGCGGCCCGAACGAGCACCGCCTGGGCATCTCCCTCGATGCTCGTGACGACGTTGAACATGTCGTACATCCCATAGATGAAATAAACGTACGCATGGCCGGCCTGTCCGAACATGATTTCTGTCCGCCTGGTGCGGCCTTTGGCCGCGTGACAGGCCAGATCGTGCGGGCCGACGTATGCTTCGGTTTCCACAATTCGGCCGCGCAGGATCTTTCTGCCAATTTGATGGACGAGAATCTTCCCAATCAAGTCGGTGGCGACATCAATCGCCGGGCGGACGTAAAATGGGCGGCGCAATCGTTTGACGCCGGTTGGTCGAGAAGAACTGTTCTGAGATGATCGTAAGACTGCTTTTCGTGCCATTTTATTTTCACTTAATTCGTTTATTGCATTTGATGCACTTAGGCAATAAAATAGTTGGAGTTGTGATCAAAGAAAAATAATGACTGTCTTAATCGAATGTACAGTCTCGCCGACCCGGGAGGAAAGCGATTTGGCGCGGGAGTCAAGCCGCAGACTCTCTCCGTATTGCGGAATGCAACTCCGCGTCGAGGTGCCTGTGCGTGGCGAGGAAACCGAGATGGTTCCGCTGCCTGCGGGCGCGGTTGATATGTTGATACGAATCCTGTCTGAAATGGCCGTGGGAAACACGGTAAGCTTGATTCCAACTCACGCCGAACTCACGACTCGGGAAGCGGCATCGATCCTCAATGTTTCAAGGCCATTCCTGATCCGGCTTCTTGAGAGCGGAGTAATCCCTTTTCGCAAGGTGGGCGCCCATCGTCGGGTCCGGGCGGAGGATCTTCTTAGCTTCAAGCGTAAGAGCGAAGAAGATCGCGAACAGGCGCTGCGGGAATTGGCGGAGATATCCCAGGAAATGGGCGGATACTGAGAATGGCGGATTACACCGCCTTGTTTGATGCCTGCGTGCTTTACCCGTTTACGTTGCGTGACACTGTTCTGTGGCTTGAAATGACCGGATTATTTCGCGCGTGATGGACCGCGAGGATTGATCAAGAATGGCTCGAAAATCTGGTGAAGAACGGCGGCGATAGAGCAAAGCTCACTCGCACTCGCAATCTGATGCGCAAAGCAGTTCTCGATTGGGAAGTAACGAATTACGATGACCTGATCAATACCGTCGAGTTGCCCGACCCGAATGATCGTCATGTACTTGCGGCGGCTATCGCGACAAAAGCCGACGTGATCGTAACCACGAGCCTTAAGCATTTTCCCATTGGCATCTTGAACAAGTACGACATCGAGGCAAAACATCCCGACGATTTCGTGATCCGTCAATTCGATTTGAACGCGAATAAAGTCGCTTCTTTCAAGCGTCAACGGGTGAATTTACGAAGCCCGGTCTTGTCCGTCGAGGCGTTTCTCGAATCGCTGGCGAGAGCCGAAATGGTACAAACGGTAGATCGACTGGAGTTGTGGAAAGAATGGATTTGATTCCGCGCGGCCAGTTTGGCTTAACCAGTCCGAAAACGACAAGAATCAACGGCCGCCGTCATGCAACGTACCGAATCTGTCGGCTTTATCCATCCAATTATTGGCTGCATGCACGTCGCATATCGTCGTCTAACGCCTGGCTGCTTTTTGCTTATCGGGTTGTACGCCATTCCGTGCCGCGGCGACGCTGCCGCGACAACACAGCCGGTGCTCGCAAAAACGTCAGCTCAGGTGGATGCGTTTGAGTTCAACGTGCGCACGGTAGTCGCAGAATACTGCGTCAGTTGCCATAACCCCGACAAGCACAAAGGAGGCCTCGACTTGACGATGTTCCAGGATGCGTCGAAAGCAGCCCTGGATATCGAAGACTGGCACAACGTCGCGGCGCGGCTTCGCAATCAGGAGATGCCGCCGAAAAAAAAGCCGCAGCCATCCGATGCGCAGCGGAATGGAATCCTGACTTGGGTTGATAAAAACGTTGCGCACGAAGAGATCGATTGCAGCAAGATCGCGTCCGACGGCAATCGTTATTATCGCGGCCACGTGATGAGCCGCCGCCTCACGCGCGTCGAATATTCGAATACGATGCGGGACCTGCTCGGCGTGGATCTTCATGCCGGCGAGAACCTTCCCGCCGACGGGTCCGGTGGGGAGGGGTTCGATACCGACGGCGACACGCTCTTCATCTCCGCGATCTCAATCGAAAAATATCTGCAGAGCGCGGACAAAGCAGCTCGGCGTCGTACTGCCGGGCGGCGAGAACGGGCTGCCCACGGAGGTCGACGCGGCCCGGCGGCGCATTCTCGCGGTCATGCCAAATGCCCAGATTCCCGCGCGGGAGGCCGCGCGGCAGGACCTCGCCGCGTTTGCGCGGCGGGCTTTTCGCCGACCGGCCAACCCGACGGAGATCGCACATTTTCTGACGATTTACGATCGCTCAGCCCTTCGCGGAGACGGATTTGTAGCTTCGCTCCGGCTGGCGCTCAAAGGGATGCTGATCTCGCCGGATTTTCTGTTCATGGTCGAAACGGCGCCGGAGGCGGGGGGAATTTATCAGATCGACGACGACCAACTGGCGGCGCGGCTTTCGTATTTCCTCTGGTCGTCCATGCCGGATGCGGAATTGTTCCGGGTGGCTGACGAACATCGGTTACATGAAGAGCCGGTCCTGCGCGAGCAGGTCCACCGCATGCTGCGGGATCCGCGCTCCCGTGCACTAGCCGAGAATTTCGCGGTGGAATGGCTCGGGATCGGCGCGCTCGGGGGCGCGGCTCGGCCCGATCCGGTTCGCTTTCCCGCGTTTGACGATCAGCTCGCCGCCGACATGCGCACTGAGGCGATTCTTTTTTTCGATGCAATCGTACGCGAGGATCGAGGTCTGCCTGATTTGCTCGATGCCGATTACACTTTTCTCAACGATCGACTGGCGGCGCATTACGGCATTCCCAACATCGCGGGCAGCGAGATGAGGCGGGTGCAACTGACTGACCCCAATCGCGGTGGAGTGCTCGGTCTGGGGGCGGTATTAACGACGACGTCCTATCCCCTGCGGACCAGTCCGGTGCTTCGGGGGAAATGGGTGCTCGAGGCAATCCTGGGCGAAAAGATGAATCCACCGCCGCCCACGGCCGGCTCCCTTCCCCCGGATGACGTGCAGGCGGATCACCTCACGTTCCGGCAGCGGCTGGAGCGGCATCGCTCGCAAGCCGAATGCGCCTCGTGCCATCAGCGGATGGATCCGCTTGGCTTCGGACTGGAGAATTTCGATCCGACCGGCGCCTGGCGGACGACCGAAGCCGGTGCGCCGGTCGATGCATCCGGGGAATTGACCAATGGCGAGAAATTCACCGGTCCGCGCGAGCTTCGACAGCTCCTGCTCAAACGTCGGGATCAGTTTTTGCGGAATTTTGTGCGTAAGATGCTTGGCTATGCTCTGGGCCGCAGCCTGGGACGATATGACGATTGCGTGATCGACGAAACGATGAAAGCCCTCGCCGCCAATGAATATCGCTCATCGATTCTTTTCGAAAAAATCGTGATGAGCATACCGTTTCAGCATCGTTTTGCGGCCAAATAACGTTTGGGAACGAACTCAGTAATTGTATCGAGAGGCGCGTGGTGAATATGTATCGTCGATCCATTTCCAGACGCACCCTTCTTCGCGGCGCAGGGCGCGGCGATGGCCCTCCCTTTTCTCGACGCAATGCGTCCCCTCGCTGCTTCTGCCGAGACGGTAACCGATGCCGGAATCGCGGGCACGGCTCCGACGCGGATGGCGTTCCTCTATTTTCCGAACGGAGTCTGGACCGACTCCTGGATTCCGAAGACCGCCGGCGCTGATTACGAGATGCCTTTCTCGCTGAGCCCGCTGGCGGGAGTGAGAAGTGAGTTCTCGATTCTATCGGGACTGGACAAAGCTGCGAGCCACGAGGGAGACGGGCATTATGCGAAGACGGCCAACCTGCTCACCGGCGCGCACGTCAACAAGACAACCGGAAAGGACATCAGTGCCGGTGGCATTTCGGTCGACCAGTTGGCGGCGCGTGAGATCGGCGATCTGACGCCGATTCCCTCGCTCGAATTGAGTATCGACCCGGTGGTGTCGGGAATCGACAGCCTGGTGGGATACACGCGGCTCTATGCTTCTTATATTTCCTGGCGTGGGCCGGGACTGCCGGTGGCACGGGAGATGAATCCGCGGGCGGTCTTCGATCTGCTCTTCGGTGCGAAGGATGCGGATGGACGTCCGACTGCCGCCGCGTTGCGCGAGAATGACGATAATCGCAGCCTGCTGGATCTGGCTTTAGACGATGCCCGAGATCTGCGTCGTCGCGTGGGGCGCGACGATCAGGGAAAGATGGACGAATATCTGGAATCGGTTCGCGCCATCGAAAAGCGGATCGACTTTTCGGCGCATCCGTCGGCGGCAAGTTGGAAGCCGACACCGCTCACGCAGCAGCCGGCATCGCCGCCGGATCGCATCCCCACCGATTATGTCGAACACGTGCGGCTCATGCTGGAACTCATGGTGCTGGCATTCTGGACCGACTCGACGCGGATCGGATCGTTCATGTTCGCCAACGACGTTTCCGCGCGTAATTTTTCGCAACTGGTTGACGGCGTGCACGGCGCGCATCACGAAATCTCCCATCACAAAAACGATCCTGACAAGCTGGAGCAGTATCGCCTGATCAACCGGTGGCATGTGCAGCAGCTCGCCAAGATGCTCGATAAAATGCACTCCATCCGTGAAGGGGAGGGAACGCTGCTCGATCATTCGATGGTCTTTTTCGGCTCCAGTATGTCGGATGGGAACCGCCACGATCCGGCTAATCTGCCCGTTTTGCTGGCCGGGCGCGGCGGGGGTCTGAAGCCGGGGCGGCACATTACGAATCCGCAAGGAACGCCGCTTTGCAATCTGTATGTTTCCATGCTCGATCGAATGCAAATTCCAACGACACGATTTGGAGACAGCACCGGAAAACTTGCGGGTCTGGAATAACGAAGACGCTTCGGAGATATTTGATTAGGTAAACGTCTGGCGTCGCGTTACATTGCCGGCTCAGGCACATCTGTTTTGGTGCCGGGGACGAAGGTTGCGAGATGAGTGTTGCTCTCGAATTACCTCCGGATTTTGCGCCGGTCACGGTGGACATGCCCCATCGGCTTGGGGATGCCCTCGGTTACGTGCGTGGTGCGCGGTATGTCGGATTTTACTGGGAGCCGCGGACCGGCCCGGTCTGGGATGACGGCGAAACATTCCTCGCCGATCGGGTTGGGTGGTACACCTTCGTTCGCACTTTCACATCACTGACCGACGTTTACGAAGTGAATCTCGGCAGCAGTGTTGCGGAGGCAACACACGTCCTGGTCTGGGACCGACAGCAGCAGGCCGGTTACCTCGCGCCGCGCCATTCCGCGATCCGTTTCCTGCATTTGCAGCAAAACGGCCAACTCGGATCCAACCCCGTCATCGGATGATGGTCGCAGTGCGGTCGGCTCCCACGCTGATCATTCGGATCGGCGCTCCCACCATTTTTTCCAGCGTCTTAACGTAAGTCTGCGCCTCTTTGGGCAGTTCCTCGAATCGGCGGCAGGCGGCAATATTGCCGGCCCATCCGGGGAGCGTTTCGTAGATCGGCTCCACTTCCGCCAGCACATCCATGTCGGCGCGAAAATAATCGAGTCGCTGGCCGCGATATTTGTAGCCGGTGCAGATTTTCAGGTGATCCAATCCGCTCAATACATCCAGCAGGGTGAGCGTGATGGCAGTGATCCCGCACAGATCGACCGAATATTTGACCGCGACCGCATCGAACCACCCGCAGCGGCGCGGGCGGCGCGTGGTCGTACCATACTCGTTGCCGCGCTCCCGGATGTATTGGCCGATATTGTTGTCCTGCTCGGTCGGGAAGGGGCCGCCTCCTACGCGCGTCGAGTAGGCCTTCATGATCCCGAGGAAATTCTGGACCATCTTCGGCGGCACGCCGGCGCCGGTGTAGAGCCCCAGGGAGGAGCAATTGCTGCTGGTAACGTAAGGATAAGTTCCGTGATCGACGTCGAGCAAAACGGCGTGAGCGCCTTCAAAAACAATGCGCTTGCCCTCCTGGAAATATTGCAGAAGCAAATGACCGACGTCGTCGACGAAAGGCTGCATCCGTCGCCCGAAATCCCGGTATTGCTCGAACATCGCCTTCCATTCGAGCGGCGGCGCGTCGTACAAAACCTTCAAAACCTTGTTGCGCTCGGTCACGGTGCTGTTGACGCGCGCTCGAAGTTTTTCTTCGTGCATCAGATCCGCGACGCGCAGCGCAGTGACGCGTTGCATTTTCTCGGCGTAGGCCGGTCCGATGCCGCGGCGTGTGGTGCCGATGCCGCCTCCGGCGCTTGCCGATTCGCGGGCGGCGTCCTCCTGCATGTGGTATGGCATCACCAGGTGCGCCTTGTAGCTGATGCGGAGATTCGCGGGGCTGATCGGAATTCCGCGGCCGACAAACTCGTCGATTTCGGCAAAGAGTGTCGCTGGGTCGATGACCACACCGTTGCCGATCAGGTTCATGATCCCGGGGCGAAAGACGCCGACCGGCAGAAGGTGAGTGGCGTACTTCTCTCCGCCAATCCGTACGGTGTGTCCCGCGTTGGCCCCGCCACAATAACGGACGATCACGTCCGCTTTCTCGGCCAGAAAATCGACGATCTTGCCTTTGCCTTCGTCGCCCCATTGAAGGCCGACGACGCTGGTGTTGCCTTCCAGAAACGAAATCACTTGCGGATGCCTTTCAGCGATGAGGTTGGTTATCCGGGCCTGAAAATCAGTTCATTCTTTCTTGCTGATATCTTCGGTCTTTCCCCCCGGCCCTTCATAACCCGGTTTCGGTTTTCCGCTGTCATCGAGCTTGTCGGCGGACCAGAGCAGTCCGTTTGCCAGAAGCTGAAGATAATCCGGGTCGGCCGACGTCTTCATATCGTGGCCCAGGGTCGTTCCAAAGACACGTCCTTTGCCATACATATGCTCCCAGGCGACGACGTTCTGAATCGGCTGTCCGTCCTTATCCTTTTCATGCGGGCTGACGGCGATCAGCAGTTTCGTGGTATCGGGATAAGTTTCGTCAGTCACATACTGTTCATCGCCGGTTGTCTTCCAATCTTCCGGCCAGGTTTTGGTGATCGCGTTGCCTTTGTCAGCCGGATGAACGCTGAACGGACCAAACTGCTCGTGGCGGTGCGTCCGCATTCCCGCAAATTCCGCCCAATCCTTGGCCGGCCGGAAACAGTGCATTGCGCAATGGACCAGAACGGTCGGCTTCCCCGCCTTGGTGACGTCGAATACCTGGCTGTAAGTCTCGGAGGGCAAATTTTGATCGGATCCGTAGCAGAGATCGTAGACGATCGCGTCATATCCTTCGCCGAGCTTTGGGTCCTTGAGGACCGACGGAACTGCCTTGCCGTTGATTGAACCTTTGAGGACATCAAACTGCACGTTGGCGCGCTTGGTGATTTCCTCGCAAAGGAATGGCGCGAGCCGGGCATAGTCGTGGTACCCGCCGCCGGTGATGAAGAGGACTTTCAACGGCTTGGGCCTTGCGTCGTCCCCGCGGGCCGGAGAGCAGAGCAGCAAAGCGCCGAGACACAATAAAATCGTTCCAAATCGCGACATGAACAATCCTCCAGCCGGGGAATCAATCCGCGCTTCGCAAATCGAAGCAGCAATGGACTCTTCGTATACCGGGAAGCACGACCGATGACAAATGCGGCTGGAATTGGACCGGGATCGTCGGTGCGAGACAGATTCGGTGATCCAGAAGATCTCCCCCTCGCCCGGTACTCCGGGAGAGGGCGCGGGGTGAGGGTCTTCACCGCGCGATGCGGATGGCCCTCACCCCAACCCGCTCGCGGGCAGTCGCCCGATCCGCTCGCTTCTCCCAGAGCACTGGGAGAGGGAAAAGAACTTTCCGTTCAATTCCCCGCATCCACCTTGATCACCCCTGACGCGCGCTTCACCGCAATCACACGCTGTTCAAGCGTCTTGAAGATTTGCGGCGCGTTGGGAAGACTGCGCATCACAAGGACGGGGATCGTCGGATGCTTGGAGATAATCGTAATGGTGCCAATGCCAAGCATTCGATCGGGCAGCGACTGATGAAAACGCAGGTCTTCAACGTGCCACAGTTCGATCGTCTCAATGCTGCGGCCCAGGAATCCTTTTTGAAAATCGATGCGATAGTTGGTGATGCGGTAGCGTACGGTTTTCGCCTTCACCCAGGGAACGAAAAGAAGAATTAAACCGAGAACGACTGCGGATGCGGTAACCGCAAAAGCGGGCCACTTGTCCATGAACACGCGGAGAAGAATTGGCAATGCAATGAGAACCAGGCCGATCAGGATCCAGAAGAAACCGCGTCCCAGTTCGCCGCGGAGGAGTGGCGAGCCTTCGTAATAGACTTCTTCGGTGTCCCCGGTCGCCTTGTGAACGGGCGCGCCCGTAGTGGCCGTGCCGGGCGGAACACTCGTCGGAGCGGCGATCGGGCTAGAACTGATAATCGGACTCGTCGCAGGATTGTCACTCTGAGTCATGGGCGCTCCTTTTGAAGCCGCAGTCTAACCCAAAGCCTCGCCGGCGGCGTCTCTATTTCTCCGTATCAGACAGTTCGATCAATCGTTCCCACATTTTCTCCGGCACGGGGACGACGCTGAGCCTGCTGATCCGCAACAGATCCCAGCCGGCGAAAGCCTTGTCGGCTTTGATGTCCGAGAGCGTGACGGGTTGATGAAGTTTGCGGGTCGGCTTCAAGTCCACGACGACCCGCCGATCGTCCTCTTCTTTCGGATCGGGATATGGATTCGAGACGATTTTCGCGATGCCGACGGCGGCGCGCTCGTCCCCGGTATGGTAGATGATCGCCTCATCTCCCTTTTTCATCGATCGGAGATGGATGAGCGCCGTGGCGTTGCTGACGCCGTCCCAGGTTCCCTTTTTGTCGCGCGCGAGGTTGTCCCACGCATAGCTGCTCGGCTCGGTTTTCAGCAGCCATTTGGCCGTGGGATTTCCCATTATCCCTTGGCAATCCCGCTGGCCTTCGGAGCGCCGCCTCCGGCAGGGGCGTCGGCGAGCGGCCGCTGGATCGTCTGCGTGATCTTGCGGAGCAGATCGATGAAATCGACCTGGGCCATATTCAACGCTTTGATCTTGATGTGGGAGATGATCCGGTTCTGCAGCGACTCGAGCTGCTGTTGCTGGGCGTCGGTCGGCTGCAAGCCGCTCTGCGCCTGGCGGTTGAGCGCTTCGATCTGCCGATCGAGCTCGGCGAGCATGCGCGACGCCTCGGGATCCTCCTCGACTGATTTTTTCGCTTGTTTGTAGCGGGCGACGGCCGGGTGCTGCGCCACGAGCTGCCCGAGCTTGCCGGCTTCGTCCATGAGTTGTTGTGTGTCGACGGCCATATTTTTCCTCGTTGGTGGGGGCTACTATAGGCGAAGCCGTCATTGCGGCAAGCGGAGAATCGTGCAGCCGGATCGCTATCAACGTCAAACGCTGCTTCCACAGATCGGTCCTGCCGGCCAGGCGCGGCTTGGCCGTGCGCGAGCGATCCTGATCGGATGCGGAGCGCTGGGGACCGTGCTGGCCGATGCGCTGGTCCGGGCGGGAATCGGATACCTGTCGATCGTGGATCGCGACCTCGTGGAGTGGAGCAATCTTCAGCGCCAGGTTCTCTTTGACGAAGCGGACGCGAAAGAAGGCGCACCCAAGGCGGTTGCCGCCGCGCGACGATTACGCGCGATCAATTCCTCCGTTTCGATCGAGCCGCTGGTCGCCGACCTGAACGGCGCCAACGTCGAGCGGATTTTGGGATTGGAGTCGGCTGGCGCGACGCGACCGGATCTCATCCTCGATGGAACAGACAATGTTGTGACGCGTTATCTGCTGAATGACGTATCCGTGAAGCACGGCGTGCCGTGGATTTACGGTGCGTGTGTCGGCACCGAAGGACGAATGATGACGATTCGGCCGGGGGAAACCGCCTGCCTCCGCTGCATTTTCCCGGAGCCGCCGGCGCCCGGCGAGCTTCCCACATGCGATACCGCCGGAGTATTGGGTCCGGCGGCCGGGGTCGTCGCGTCGTTGCAAGCCGTCGCCGCGATCAAATTGCTCATCGGAGCGGCCGTCAACATCAAAGAGGAGTTGATTTCGCTCGATCTATGGTCATCGCGTTTCCGTGCGACTTCTCTTGCGGACGCAAGGCGCGATGATTGTCCAACTTGTGCATTGAATCGTTTCGATTTTCTCGATGCGCCGATAAGCGATTCTGCATCGCTTTGCGGGCGCGATGCAGTGCAGATTCGTCCCGCATCCGGTTATGGGAATCCCGATAGTTCAAAATTCGATTTGAACCAGGCCGCTTTGCGGCTTCTCGGATGCGGGAAGATCGAACGAACCCCCTATCTACTCCGCTGTCAACTCGATTCCCCTCCAGGCGTCCGCCTGACCCTTTTCCCCGATGGCCGGCTGATCGTTCATGGTGTGACCGATATTGACCGTGCCCGATCGCTTTATGCGCGATACATCGGTTCGTAGTGCGGGCTTTCCTCAAAGGAGCCGCGCACGAAGTAAGCGGGAAAGCACTCGGAAAGCGGAGCAACAATCCCGCTGTCCTCAAAGAGCCGCGCACGAAGTAAGCGGGAAAGCACTCGGAAAGCGGGGCAACAATCCCGCTTACTTCGTGCGCGGCTCTTTAGGAAAGCCCGTACCTACGAACCCCTTAACGAGCAGGGTTTGAACGCCATCCATGTTCCCACTAGGATTCCTCGGAAATGCTCGTGACCGATACGTCTCCCTTTCCATCGGCGACCTCAGCCCGTTCGGTGTTGCAGCTCATCGGCAATACGCCGCTGCTGAGCTTTCGCCGTGTGGCGGCTGATCTGGCGCCGGTGGAGATTTACGCCAAGGCCGAGTGGTACAACCCCGGCGGAAGCATCAAGGACCGGGCCGCGCTGAACATGATTCTCGACGGGGAGCGGCGCGGTTTGCTCACGCGCGACCGGATCATCATCGACGCCACCAGCGGCAACACCGGAATTGCCTATGCGATGATCGGCGCGGAACGCGGATACACCGTAAAACTTGCGCTTCCCAAAAATGCGAGCATGGAGCGGAAGCAGTGCCTGATCGCCCAGGGAGCCGAGTTGATTCTGACGGATCCGACCGGCGGAACGGATGTCGCCCAGCGCTACGTACGCGACCTCGTGGCCCAGAACCCCGGGCGCTATTTTTATCCTGATCAGTATAACAACGACTCTAATTGGCGGGCACATTACGAAACGACCGCTATGGAAATCTGGCGGCAGACCGAAGGCCGGATCACCCATTTCGTGACCGGGCTCGGCACGAGCGGTACCTTTATGGGCGTCGCCCGACGATTGCGGGAATTGAATCCGAAAATTCGTTGCATCAGCATGCAGCCGGATGGTCCGCTGCATGGGCTTGAGGGTCTCAAGCACATGCCGACAGCGCTCGTTCCCGGCATTTACGATCCGAAACTGGCGGATGCGCAGATTGAGATTTCAACGGAAGATGCGCATCGGCAAGTCCTCCGCCTCGCGCGTGAAGAGGGATTGCTGGTGGGAGTTTCCTCGGGAGCAAATTTCGAGGCAGCCCGGCAAGTTGCCGCTGAGTTGAGCGAAGGGGTCGTGGTCACTATTTTCTGCGATTCGGCTTCGAAATATCTCTCCGAAAGTTTCTGGACCGAAGCGTCGTCACAAGCTGAGATCTGGCCATGACACCGGGCGTGCTGATTTTGCCGGATGAATTGCGCCGCCGCATTGAAGCGGAAGGCGTCGCCGCGTTTCCCAACGAATGCTGCGGAATGCTTATTGGCCACGAGAACGGTTCGCGAGTTGTCGAAGAGCTTGAGCCAGGCCGTAATGCATTCGAGGCTGATGAGCAGTACCATCGCTTTTCGATCGATCCGCTTCAGCAGCTCAAGGCCGAACGTGCCGCCGAGAAGCAGGGAAAGAAGCTCCTGGGCTTCTACCACAGTCATCCGGATCATCCTGCACGGCCCAGCGAGTACGATCGCGAGCACGCATGGGAAACGTTCAGTTATGTGATCGTTTCCATTTTGTCGGGAAAGCCGGCGGATATGACGAGCTGGATGCTCGATCCTGCAACGAAAGTCTTCGCGAAGCAGGAGGTTGTTGCTGGAGGGCCTCAAGTTAAGATGCCGGCAGAGGAATAGAATGCTTTACGAAAAGTTAGAATCGCTTCACGCGGCGCGGCCGTTCAAGCCCTTCGAAATTCTGACGCATGGGGGGAAGGTCATTCGCATTGACCGGCCCGAATTTCTCGGTCGTTTTCCAACGCGCGACCGAATCTTTTATTCGACTCCGGAAGATACGACCGAAACGATCGATATAACGGAAATTGACGACGTTCAGGTGGCAACTTCTGGCCGCCGCAGGAATCCGAGGCGACGTCGATAGGCTCCCCATGACCGTCGAGCAGTTCAGAAAGTTTTCCGGTGCGCAGCCGTTTCAACCTTTCGCGATCCATTGCGCTGATGGCCGCATGTTCGCGATATTAAATTCGGAATTCGTTACTCTTTCACCCATTGGCCGCACAATTTCGCTGTTGAATGCCGACATGCTCATCGAAGTTGTAGATATGCTTCTGGTAACCAGCGTGCGGCCGATGAATGAATCGGAACTGCGTCGATCGACTTCGAGGTAATTTCAATGCCCTTAAAACCCCAAGGCCGGATTTTCAACGACATCACTGAAACCATCGGCGGCACGCCGCTGGTGCGCATCAACCGCCTGATCCCCAAAGATCAGGCGATCGTCCTGGCCAAGTGCGAATTCTTCAATCCGCTGGCGAGCGTGAAGGATCGCATCGGCGTGGCCATGATCGAAGCCGCCGAGCGCGAAGGGAAGATCGATCGCGACACGGTGATCGTCGAGCCGACCAGTGGCAACACCGGCATTGCGCTGGCGTTTGTCTGCGCCGCCAAGGGATACAAGCTGATTCTTACCATGCCCGAGTCAATGAGCGTTGAGCGTCGGCGACTCCTCAAGGCGCTGGGGCGCAGGTCGTATTGACTCCTGCCGCCGAGGGAATGCGCGGGTCGATCGAGAAGGCGAAGCAGATTCTCAAAGAGCACAAGAAGAGTTTCATGCCTCAGCAGTTTGAGAATCCCGCCAACCCGGAAATCCATCGCAAGACGACCGCCGAGGAAATCTGGCAGGACACCGATGGCAAGGTCGATATTCTCGTATCCGGCGTCGGGACCGGGTGGCACGATCACGGGAGTTTCCGAGGTGATCAAACCGCGCAAGCCGAGTTTCAAGGCAATCGCGGTCGAGCCGGTGACCTCGCCGGTCATCACGCAGACGATGCACCACGAGCCGATCAAGCCGGGCCGTCACAAGATTCAGGGGATCGGCGCCGGCTTCGTGCCAGGCAACCTGCACATTGCTATTGTTGACGAAGTCATCCAGGTGACCGACGAGGAAGCGTTCGAATGGGCGCGACGTCTGGCCAAGGAAGAGGGGATTTTCGGGGGCATCAGTTCCGGCGGAAACATGGCCGCGGCCGCGAAGGTCGCGGCGCGACCGGAAAACAAAGGGAAATTGATCGTCACGATCATGTGCAGCTTCGGCGAGCGCTATCTGAGCACGCCGTTGTTCGACGAAGAGTGAAGAGAAGGAAAAAGGAAAAAGTAAAAAGTGAAAAGGAAAAAGCAGGATGGCTGAACAGAAAGCGACGAATATTACGTGGCACGAGGGCGCTGTTTCACGTTCGGAGCGGCAGACGCTTCTGAATCAGAAGGGCGTCATCGTCTGGATGACTGGGTTGTCTGCCAGCGGCAAATCGACGATCGCCTGTATTGTCGAGCAGATGCTTCTGCACAAGAAGAAGCACGCCTACCGTCTGGACGGCGATAACATCCGCATGGGCCTGAATAAGAACCTGGGTTTCAGCGCCGAAGACCGGACGGAAAACATCCGCCGGATTGGAGAAGTCGCCCGACTCTTCGCCGATGCCGGGGTCATCGCGATCACCAGTTTCATAAGCCCGTACAAGAAGGACCGTGACGCCGTTCGAGCCGGCGGCAAGCCGGGCGAGTTCATCGAGGTGTACATCAACGTTTCGCTCGCCGGCGCCGAGAAGCGCGATCCCAAAGGCCTTTACAAGAAAGCGCGTGCCGCGGTGGCAGCCGGGAAAGGAATGGGATTCACCGGAATTGACGATCCCTACGAAGCGCCGGAAAGGCCTGAGATGACGATCGAAACCGAGTCCTCCACGCCGCAAGCCGCCGCCGAGCAGATCGTCGCCTATCTTGAAAAAGGCGGATACTTGGAAGCGTAAAAATAGCCGCGGATGAACGCGGATGAACGCGGATCATGCAAGAGCAGATTGGGCTTTTCTTCTGATCCGCGTTCATCTGCGTTGATCCGCGGCAAATTCCCTTCGAATTATGCCGAGTCAATTCGTCGATCTTCACTGCCATTCCACCGCCTCCGACGGCACATTGCCACCGGCCGAAGTCGTTCGTCTTGCGCAGAAAAACGGTCTGAGCGCGCTGGCTCTCACCGACCACGACACGATCGGCGGCATCGCCGAGGCCGCCGGCGAGGCAAAGCGGCTGGGGATCGATTTCCTTCCTGCCATCGAGATCAGTTGCGAATACGGCCCGCCGGGCACGATGCATTTGCTCGGGTATGGCGTCGATCCGGATAGCGAAATCCTGCACGATCTGACGCGCCGACTCATCGCGGCCCGCGACGATCGCAACCCGCGCATCATCCGCCGGCTCAATGAGCTGGGCGTCTCGATCACGATGAAGGAGCTGGAAGATGAAGCCAACGGCGCGGTCGTCGGCCGGCCCCATATCGCGGCGATTTTGAACCGGAAAGGGTACGTAAACTCGATCAAGCAGGCGTTCGATAAATATCTGGGGCAGGGCGGCGCCGCCTATTTTGACAAGGAGCGAATTCCCCCGCGCGAGGCGTTCGATCTGGTTCACCGGTCGGGAGGCCTTCCGGTCCTCGCTCACCCGGTCCAGCTCCGCACCGAGAACGATGCTCAGCTCCAACGCGTATTAAAGGATTGTAAGGATATGGGCCTGGCCGGCCTTGAAGTCATCCACAGCGACCACAACGCCGAACTGGTCGAGAAATATTCCGGCCTTGCCGACCGGTTCGGCCTGCTGAAGACCGGCGGAAGTGACTTCCACGGCGGCAATAAGAAGGACATCGACCTGGGCACCGCCAATGGCCGGCGCATTCCACGGGAGTTTTTCGATAAGTTGACTGTGGCCTGCAATAATAGTCGTGGGCGGATCGACGCGAGGTGAAAACGAATCGTAGATGACGGTGGCAAACGAAACCATTTTCGATACGAAGGTTCTGAACGAAGCATTCGCTGTGGCAGAGCCGGAGAAAATCGTCTCCTGGGCCGCCGCACAATTCGCGCCTGATCTGGTGATGACATCGTCCTTCGGCGCCGAGTCGGCCCTGTTGATCCACATGGCAACGCGGGTCATTCCCGACATCAAGATCATTTTCATCAATACCGGATTCCTCTTTCCCGAAACGCATACGTTCATGGAAGAGCTGCGAAAGCGGTTCAACCTCAATGTCTGGACTTATCGCACCCGCAACGATCCCATTGCGTGGCTCAGGCAGGCCGGGGAAGAGAATCCACAATTTCGTCAGGATGTGACGGCCTGCTGCGCCGCGAATAAGAATGAGCCGATGAATCGTGCCATGAAGGAACTGCGGCCCAAAGCCTGGCTTCGTGGCATTCGCGGAAATCAGACCGAGCATCGTCAGGGAACTGGCATCGTCGAATACTCCGAGCGCTACGACCTTTACGCCATCTCTCCGCTGCTGAAGTGGACCGGCCGCGAAATCTACGCCTACATGAAACGGCATGACCTTCCGTATCACCCGCTTTACGAAAAGGGATATCTCTCGATTGGCTGTAATCCGCTTTCCTGCACCGACGTCGTCACCGATTTCGAAAATCCCCGCGCGGGCCGCTGGGCCAAATCGGGCAAGGTGGAGTGCGGGATCAATCTCACCAATTCACTCGATTCGGCGCAAATCTGAACGGATGTCCGTGGTCCGTTGTCAGTTGTCAGTGGTCCTATTGCAATGGACAACGGACCCTTCGACAGGCTCAGGACAGGCCACTGACAACTGACACCGTACTCGCTATAACTTCCGCCCATGGAACGCACTCTCATCATCCTAAAACCCGATGCCGTGCAGCGCGGACTGTGTGGCGAAATCATCACCCGCTTCGAGAAGAAGGGATTTCAGATCGCCGCGATCAAGTTCATGAAGATTCCGCAGACGCTGGCAGAAACGCATTACGAGCCGCACAAGGGCAAACCCTTTTATCCCGGGCTCGTGCGGTTTATGACCAGCTCGCCGGTCCTCGTCATCGTGCTGGAGGGCAAAGATGCGATCGCGGTTTCGCGGAAAATGATGGGCGCCACCTTCGGCTCCAAGGCCGAACCGGGCACCATCCGCGGGGATTACGGCATCAGCAATACCTTCAACCTCATCCACGGCTCGGACTCGCCCGAAAGCGCCGCGCGCGAGTTGGGTCTCTTCTTCAAGCCCGAGGAACTGCTCGACTGGCAACCCGCCTCGCGAGGCTGGGTCTACGATGTGAGCAAGGGAACGCCGGAGTAGGTTTGTAGTGCGGGCTTCAGCCCGTATTCGTTTCGACGTTCGATGTTCGCATATCCGACGGATATTGATAAAGCGAACATCGAATATCCCACACTCAACATCGAACGTCGAACGAAGAAACGGCCTGAAGGCCGCACTACGAACCGAGCAAAATGGCCATCTCAGTACGCAAACGTCGCCGGCGCGTCGTCCTCTCGTTGCTCTTCTGCGGTTACATTGCACTGATGACTTTCGGCGGCTGCGCGGACCGATTGATCCTTTATCCGAGCACCGAGCCGGTCACGATGCCCGGCATTACCCATGGGCCGGACGCAACGGCTCCGAGCGGGAAGGTCGAAATCTGGACCGCCCGCGCTCACGGCGCGCAGGCGTCTGAGCCGCAGGCGTTCGTTCTCAATTTCGTCGGCAATGCCTCGCGCGGCGAATATGAATCGGCGATGGTCGCGGAGGAATGGGGCGACCATCCGGTCGAGGTGTGGGGCGTCAATTATCCCGGCTACGGTCAATCGACTGGTCCGGCGAAACTGAAATCGATCCCCCCGGCGGCGCTGGCGGCGTACGATGCGCTGGCGGTCCACGCGTCGGGCCGGCCGATTTTTGTCAGCGGCACCAGCCTTGGCACCGCGGCGGCGCTCTTCGTCGCGGCGAATCGTTCAGTCGCCGGCATCGTTCTTCACAACCCGCCGCCGTTGCGCCGCCTTATTCTCGGTCGATATGGTTGGTGGAATCTCTGGCTGGCCGCCGGCCCGATCGCGATGGCCATCCCCTCTGAGTTGGACAGTATTGCTAATAGCCGCCATGTCACGGCTCCCGCGGTCTTTATTCTCGCCGGCCGTGACAGCGTCGTGCCGCCGAGGTTTCAGCAGATGGTTGTTGACGCATACGCCGGTCCGAAAGAAATCGTTCGGTTACCCATTTCGGATCACAACGATCGGCCGGAAGGGGCGGACGCGGACGCCGCCGCGCTGGCAACAAATTGGTTGTGGGACACTTCGATCAGGCAGTAAATTCACTTCCCGATCGTCTTCATCACGATTTTCGCGACTTCCGTTACCGACACGGGCACTAGCGCCAGCGCGAAGATGAGAATCCAGTTCACTCCGAGATGATTCTCAACTTTGAAAATTCGCGCGCTGATCTCCGGCCCGACGGCAATCCATTGCAGAAGCGCGGAGATCACAATGGCGCCCAGCAGCGGCTTATTCGTGAAAAGACCCAGCTCGGGGAGCGTGTAGCGCTGGCTTCGGCATGAAAATGAGAACAAGAGCTGAGAATAAGACAGGATGCAGAAAGCGACGGTGTGCGCCAGAGGAAGGTTCTCCGGCCGGCCACGGTGGACCGCCGCAAATCCGACTGCGGTCACCGCGGCGATCATCGCGCCGGTCATGATCATCTGCAATCCGCGCCGTCCGGTGATCACCGGCTCGCGGGGCGGACGAGGCGGCCTATTCATCGTGTCCGGCTCCGGCGGCTCGACGCCGAGCCCCAGCGCCGGCAATCCGTCGGTTACCAGGTTGATCCAGAGAATTTGAATCGGATTGAGCGCGCTCTCCCAGCCGGCGAGGCTCGCAAAGAGCATGAACAAAACTTCCCCGGCATTGCAACTCAGCAGGTAATGGACGAATTTGCGGATGTTGTCGAATATGCCGCGACCTTCCTCGACTGCGGCGACGATCGACGGAAACTGATCGTCGGTCAGAACCATGTCCGCCGCCTCGCGTGTGACATCGGTTCCGGTGATCCCCATGGCGATACCGATGTCGGCGGCCTTGACCGCGGGCGCGTCGTTCACCCCGTCGCCGGTCATCGCGACGATGTGGCCGGAGCGCTGCAGCGCCTGCACGATGCGCAACTTGTGCTCGGCCGTCACCCGCGCGAAGACCGAGATGCGTTGCACCCGCGACGCCAGCGCGTCGTCGTCGAGCTTTTGCAACTCGCCTCCGCTGAGAACCTCGCTATCGTCGTCGGCGATGCCGATTTCGCGCGCGATGGCCAATGCCGTTTCGGGATGGTCCCCGGTGATCATCAGCGGCCGGATCCCCGCTTCCCGGCAACGATCCACAGCCGGCTTCGCCTCGGGTCGAGGCGGATCGATCATGCCGACCAGGCCGGCGAAGACGAGTTGTTCTTCGACCGGTTCGGCAGGCGGCACGCCGGGGTATTCCCGGTAGGCCAGCCCGAGCACGCGGAGGGCTCGCGTGGCGAGTTCCGAATTGAGCCAGAGAATTTCGTCGATGCGCCGGTCGCTCATCGCAACGATTTGCCCCCCGCGACGTTCGGAGGTGCAACGGGCCAGAATCGACTCCGCGGCCCCCTTGGTAAAGAGAGCGGCAGGAGCGCCGGGGGCAAATAGCACCGACATCATTTTTCGATCCGAATCGAAGGGCATTTCGTGGCGGATGAATTTCTGCCGATCGTGACATTCGATGCCCGCCTTGCCGGCGGCGACGATCAGCGCCGCCTCCGTCGGGTCGCCAATGACTTCCCAATTGTTGCCATCGTCTGATTGAGAAAGAGAAGCGCCGCTGCACCACGCCCCCACGGTCAGCGCCTGCATCAGGTCGGGGTCCACGCGCGGGTCGATCGATTGACCTGGTGACTCACCCCCGTTGCAAAGCACGCGCCGACGAAAATCGCCGGCGGGCGCGTAACCGCTTCCGCCGACGTTGTAGCAATGGTCCGCAACAATGATTTCGCGGACGGTCATCTGATTGCGGGTGATGGTCCCTGTCTTGTCGGAACAGATCGACGTGACCGACCCGAGCGTCTCGACAGCCGGCAGGCTGCGCACGAGAACGTTCCGCCGTGCCATGCGGCCCAGGCCGATCGCCAGGGCGATCGTTACGATGGCGGGCAATCCCTCCGGGACTGCTGCAACCGCCAGGCTCACCGCCACAAGAAATGCCTGGGATACCGGGCTGTGATGCCAGACGTGCAGCAGGAAGACGACCCCGGCGATTGCAACGCAAACGACCGCCAGCACCCGACCCAGTTCCGCGAGCCGGCGCTGGAGCGGCGTCTGGGAGAGTTTCCGGGTTTGCAGCAGTCCGGCGATTCTTCCGAGCTGTGTGTTCATCCCAGTGGCAACGACGACAGCACTGGCTTTGCCCGCCGCGACCGTCGTTCCCATCCAGGCCATGTTGCTTCGGTCGGCAACGCCGATGCCTGCGTCAAATATCGTCTCGGCCTCCTTTTCGGCCGCGATCGATTCGCCCGTCAGCGCCGCTTCGCTGATCTTCAGTGCCGCCGACCGTGTGAGACGGACGTCCGCGAGCACGTAATCGCCGGCCTCCAATTCCACTCGATCGCCGGGAACGAGTTCCGCCGCGGGAACATCGAGAATCGAGCCGTCGCGGACAACGCGTGCGTGCGGAGCCGTGAGGCGTCGGAGCGAAGCGATCGCCCGGCTGGCGCGCTGCTCCTGAAAGAAACCGAGTAGTCCGTTGAGAATGACGATGGCCAGAATCACCACCGTGTCGGTCCATTCGTGGAGAATGCCCGAGAGGAGCGCCGCGGCCAGCAGGATCCAGATCACGATTTCGTTGAACTGTGACAGAAGGCGTATCCACCAGGCCGGTGGGGGGGCTTCGGCAAGCTCGTTGCGGCCATGTTGCCCGAGTCGTTGCGATGCTTCCGAAGCCGAAAGGCCGCGCTCGCCATCGGTGTTCAATTGTCGTAGCACCTGGTCAACTTCGAGGGTGTGCGATAGATCGACAAAATCAAAGGGCGGTGAATAGAGGAGAGGCGTTTGAACCATTGCGCGACCGGAAACAACCCATTATATTTCAGGGCTATGCTGGTGGCGGTTATGCTAACGGATCGCTTCTATAAGCGCACTTAGACTTTTGTCTGAACGGCATCCATCGCAGGGAGATTGAGTGACCCGCCATAACTTCCGGCTCGTTTGTGTTTTCTGGGTCTTCGGACTTGTCCCGGCTTTCGCCGTGGAACCGAAGCTGCCGGTTCCAGACGCCGCCGCTCAGGCTGCCGCGGATAAAACGATTAAATCGATTTTCACAACAGAATACGCCAATCGAACAAGTGCTGCCCGCCGTCATCTTGCGGCGAAATTGCTTACTCAAGCTGATCAAACCAACGACGACGCTGCGGCAAAATTTGTGCTTTTCAGGGAATCGCGGATTTGGCCGCTTCGGCCGGCGACGTCGAAACCGTTCTGGCTGCATCCGCGCGAATTGCCACGGTGTTCAGCGTCGATGCCGCTGCCGAGGAGTACGGCGCGTTGTCGGAGTGCGCGAAGGTGATCGACGATCCGGCCGCCTTCGCCAAAATAGCCGATGCGGCTCTTCAACTCAGCCTCACTGGCGAAATCAAGCTGAACGTCGCGATGCGCTGTGCCGAGCTCGCCGAAAAATCAGCACGCCGGGGGAAATCGCCTGACATCGTCGCCGCGGCGCAGAACCGGCTGTCGGAATTGCAACGACACGAAGAGGAATCACAGAAGCTCGCGGCAGCCGTCGAACGCTTGCGCAGCGAACCCTCCGATGCTGCAGCCAACCTGACAGTGGGGGAGGATATCTGTTTTCGGCAACATCGCTGGGAAATTTGGGCTGCCACTGTTGAGCCGCGGTTCCGACCCGGTCTTGAAAAGCCTTTCCGATCGCGATCTCGCAAACCCGACGCAACTGCAGCAGATCGTTGCGCTGGGTTCGGATTGGTGGGATGCCGGCCAGAAACAGACTGGCTCTGCACGGACCGGGATGTTCAAACGCGGCTACATGTATCTCAAGTGCGCCTTTCCGCGGGTGAAGGGGCTGTCGCGCCTTGCGGTCGAGAAGCGATTGGCCGAGGCGCCGTTCATCGGGGAGCCGCCGGGCGAAGTGATGCGATTTTCCGGGCATTCCGGCCATGTACGCGAGGTGCGGTTTACGCCGGACGGCAGGTATGTGCTTTCCAGCGGGGAGGACCGCATCGTGCGAATGTGGGATGTGCTGGACGGAAATGAAGTGCGCCGTTTTGAGGGACACACCGGAACGATCGTACGTCTTTCGGTCGCTTTAACCGCTCAGCTCTTGATTACCGGCAGCATCGACCATACGGCTCGCGTCTGGGACCTCGAGACCGGACGGGAGATCCATCGATTCAATTTTGGGAATGACGTCAATTCCGCGGTAATTTCTCCCGACGGCAAGCTCGTGCTCATCGCGGACAATATGACCCCGTCACATGTTTACGAGGCCCTGACGGGAAAACTGGTCTCGAATTTCGCCGGCGAAGGAAGCTATGCCAGCGCCTGGTCGGCCAACGGTCGCCGCGTTTCGACCGGGGGCTGGGACGGGTTTGCGAACGTCTTTGACGCAAAGACGCTTAAACAGTTGTTTCGGCATTCACAGGGGGGCCAGGTTTATGCGCTCGCCCTTTCGAATGATGGGCGCCGGCTGCTTTCCAGCGGTCCCAACCACATTGTCTATTGGTGGGATCTCGAATCGGGCCGGGAGCTGATTCAATTCGACGCCAGCACATCTCCTGTCTTCATTGACGAATTACATGGATCGATCTATACCGCGACAGCAGCTTCCGATGACTTCATCGTGACCGACATTGTGTCCATCTTCCATCCAGAATTGGGCGTTTCAAATCCCCAAACCGCCTTATTGGCGCGTTATCGGGGCTCGATATTCCTTGGCGCAATTGTTGCTTGTCCTGACCTGAACTTACGGAATACCTGAGGAGCCTATGCAGGAAGTTGCAATGGATTCGACCGGGGCGGGTAGGGTTTTCTTGTCACGCAAGGGCGACTGCACGGACGTGCCGCGCCTCGACGGGTCAACGACCGATTCCATGGCCGTTTTGCTTGATCGCGAGCGCAAAATCATGGAACTGCTCGGTACCAAATCGCCGGATCAGATCCTTCACGATCTCAGGAACATCCTTAATGAGAAGGAATTGTTCCGGGTCCTGGCCTTTCGCGACGAAAAATAATGTGAGGTCCGCCATCGCGGCGTCCACTCGTCTTGTCGCCTCGTTCCCGTGGCACTAAGCTGATCCCGGTTCGTAAAACGGAGATCACATGGGAATTCTGGACGGCAAGAAGGGTCTGATTCTGAACATCGCCAACGACCGCAGTATCGCCACGCATATCGCAAGCAATGCCATTCAGCAGGGGGGCAAGTGCGGCTTCGGCTTTCTGCCGATGGATAATATCGAAAAATCGCAGCGTCGCGTCCGTAAGGCGATGGAGGAAAATGGGTTTGCCGATTCCTGGCTGCATCCCTGCGACGTTGCGAGCGATGAATCGATCGAAAAATTCTTTGCCGCAGCCCGCGAACAGTTTGGGACCATCGATTTTCTCGTTCATTGCCTGGCTTTTGCCAACCGCGATTTCCTGAAAAAAGATACTGGCGTTTTCACTTCGACGCCGCGCGAGGTTTTCAAGCAGGCGCTCGACATCAGCGCTTATAGCCTGATCGCATTGACCCGAGGCGCACTCCCATTGATGCCTGAAGGGGGTTCCGTGATCGGGCTGACTTATCTGGGGAGCGAAAAGGTCATCCCCGGCTACAACGTCATGGGCGTGGCCAAAGCGGCGCTCGAGGCCACCGCCCGCTATCTTGCTTTCGATCTGGGAGCAAAAAAGATTCGGGTCAATACCGTTTCCGCCGGACCGGTGAAGACCCTCAGCGCGATGGCGGTGGGGGGGATCGATGAAATGTTTGCCCATATGGAACGAAAAGCGCCCCTTCAGCGCAACATCACCGCCGACGAAGTCGGCAAGACGGCGGTTTTTCTGCTCAGCGATCTGTCCAGCGGCGTGACCGGAGAAAATATCTACGTCGACGCCGGCTTCAATGTGGTTGGCCTTTGATTCCCGGATAATTCAGCTTCAAATCGAGCGCGCCGAGTTTTCGCAGATCGTCAAATGCGTCGGCGACATTGTCTGATGCGCCGGCAGGAATTTCGTCCGGCGGACTCTTTCCGTCATTGCCCACAAATATCCGCTCCGTTCCCGCGCCCAGGTCAAAATGGAGTTGGATGTCGTAGGCCATCGTGCTCATCAGAATGAACTTCAGGGGCCCGGCGACCCGATGCACGATCTCGGCGGGGTTGATCATGCCCGGATAAAACATGCTCGGCCCGAGTGAGATCTGCCCCTGATAATCGCCGATTTCGATGACCGGATTTTTCAGGCAGTGCGTCTTGGCCATGCAGATGGTGATGCGTCCGGGCGTATCACCGGGGTCGCCGCGCAGGTCCAGAAGGTGGTCAGCGCTCTCCACGTAATAGTCGCTCATCACGATGCTCTGGCTGTTACGCACGTAAAGGCCGTGAATATTGCCCGTCGAAAGGCGTGTCATGAATCCGAGTGTGCCGCCGCTGTCGGGCGCGGAATTTCCTTCGACCGTGATCGCTCCTTCGTACGAAGTGTTGAACAGAGCCGTCCCGCGCGAGGAATCGGCAAAATGCAGGTTGCCGGTGAAGTGGTCGGCGCAGGATCACGTCGCCGCTCGTCAGCCCGCGGCATTCAAAGCCTTTCACGAAGGGCTTCATGCTGTACATTCCGAACATCCAGATGTGCCGGTAATAAATGGAGGAGTTGTTCCCGCCGATCTGCTGGATGTCGACGCCATTCTCCTGGTGTCCGGCTTCGCCGACGTCCAGGTCGCAGATACTCACTTCGTGCGTATCGCGCACGCCGACCATGATTCCGCCCGGCACGCCTTTCCACAGCAACCGGCTGTGGATCCCGCAGCCGGCCAAGCTGAATTTGCTTCCCGTCACGTGAATCGTCTCGCCGATCAGGTAATCGCCGCTTGGAAGATACGCGACGGCGTCTTGTCCCTGCTGCCGAGCGGCGTCGATCGTGGCCTGAACCGCCTTGGTGTCGTCCGTCTTTCCATCTCCTTTGGCCCCGAAGTCGCGCCTGGCGTCGAAGACTTTCCCGGATTTCTCCGGCGTCTCGTCCAGAAATCGCTGATCCGGTGATTGAAGTGATGGGCCAAAATGTCCCGGTGGAACCTCGACCGCCCCGGTCGCGCCATCGACAATCACTTTCCCGCCGGTGTCGTGGCTCTGGTTGCCACTCAGGATGATCCGCTGCGTGGGAACGCATACCACCGGAGGATGCGCGGTGGGCGCCTTCGTGAAAACGCAGTCGAAAACGATGGCCGGCCCACCGTTGACGAAGAGCGCACCGTTGGAGTTCGTCCATGCCGAGACCTGGCAGTCTTCAACCGTCAGCGGGGCGATGCAGTTGTGATCGACGAACTCGCGTGAGCCGATCGACGTGCATCGACGAATCGAGCAACTGTGTTCGGCGTGAAGAAACACGTCGGTTGATCGGCTCCGTTCGAAGTGGCTGTCGCGCACGTAGAAATTACATCCCTTGCCGCCATGCACACCTTCGATGCAATCAAGAAACTCGCAACCGGCCATCGTGAAGTTGTAATCGTTAAATTCCAGGAGCTCGACGCCGCGATCGCAATTGCTGAACAGGCAATTCAGGATGCTCGTTTCAGCGCTGGCCTGCGCCTGGGGGCGTGCCTGATCGTGGCCGCAACGAATGCCGCTTCCCGTGAAGTTGATGAAGGCCTCGTCGCGATGATCGATCTCCGTCTCGAAGAAATTATGTGAATCGTGATCGAAGCCGGTGTGCGCCTTGTGGTTGCCGTCCCAGACGATGCCGGTGTAGACGCTGTGCGGAGCGCCGTCGCTCCAGAACATGCGCGAGTCGTCAGCCGCGCCCTCGGGGCCGTCCCACACGATCCGGGTCGATCGTCCGCTTCCGGTCAGCATGATCCCGTCACGATGACGCAGGACAAGTGTTTTGGTGATTCGGTACACGCCCGGCGGAAGGAAAACCGTACATCGCTGCTCCATTTCGACCGCGAGCGTATCGAGCGCCTTCTGAAGGGCGGCGGTATCATCCGCTTTTCCGTCGCCGACTGCCGCCGGAGTCACATCGCTCTTCACGTTGATCCAGTCCGATCGCGGTTCCCATTGCAATTCGGGAATCTGAGGGGCTGCCCCGCGTGCGAGTGCCGCAGCGAAATAAAGAGTCGACACGAATCCTATTGCGAAAAGTCTCACTATTGTCCTCCGGATTTAAAGACCGCCGACTCGCGTGCCGCCAAGTCAGTCGCTTGCGCCTTCGCGATTTCTCAATGTCCGATCGACAATCGCCTGCACTTCCGCGATCCGCTCTTCGGCCGTGGCGCGATCCGGCGCTTCGGCGATGATGCGCATGATCGGCTCGGTATTGCTCGGACGGGCGTGGACCCATCCGTTGGACCAGTCGATGCGAATGCCGTCCTGAAGGTCCACTTTTTCCGAGGCAAAATGCGCTTCAAGGCGGCGACGGCGCGATCGGCCTCCTCGCGCCGGGTTTCGAATTTCGTCTTCACGATTTCATATCGCGGCATGCCCGCCACGAGTTGGCTGATCGATTTGCCGGTCGAAGCCATGAGTTGAAGAACGTAGGCAATTCCGACCAGGCTGTCGCGGCCGGGAACGATGCGCGGGTCGATGACTCCGCCGTTGCCCTCGCCGCCGATGACCGCCTGGTTGGCGATCATCGCCTGGACGACATTGGCTTCGCCGACTGGGGTGCGGATCACGCGGGCGTCGAACGCGGCGGCCACGTCGTCGAGCATCCGGCTCGTGGATAAATTGGTCACCGCAACGCCCCGTTTTTTCGAGAGAAGAAACTGGGCCGCCAACGCCAGGGAATATTCCTCGCCGATGTACTGGCCGTTCTCGTCGATCACCGCCAGGCGATCCGCGTCCGGGTCCTGGGCGAAGCCCACGATCGCCTTTTGCCGTTTCACCTCCGCGGCCAAAGCGGTCAGGTTAGCCGCCGTCGGTTCGGGTTCGTGTGGAAAAAGCCCGTTAGGCGTGTCGTTGAGGTGGACGACCTGACACCCCAGACGATTCAGGAGCATCGACGTCGCAACGCACCCGGCCCCGTTCACGCTGTCGAGGACGACCTTGTACCGTTTGGTGGAAATGCCCAGAACGTCCACATGTTCCAGAATCCGCCCCACGTGATAAGCATGCGTTTCACTGTTGCGGCGCGGAGCATGCAGCTTTTCAACGCGCACGAAATCCGATTTTTCCTCCGCGTATAGCTTGGCGATCGCCTTGGCATCGGTTGGCGGCGGCGCAACGCACTGGCGGTTGAGGAATTTCAAGCCGTTCCACTGGATGGGATTGTGGGAAGCGGTCGCGATCAAGCCGGCATCCGCGGACAGATGTTTGACCATCATTGCGACGCCGGGCGTGGTGACGATGTCCAGATCGACCACCTCGATGCCGCTGGCCGTCAGGACCGCGACCGCGGCGTCGCGAACCCAGGACCCGCTCGGGCGCGAATCCCGGCCGAAGGCGACCTGGAAATGCGAGCCGTTCGCCGGCAACCCCGAACCCTTCAGCCAGACGGCAAACGCCGCCGCCATGCGTGAAACCACTACGGGCGTCAGCGTCCCCCCAACGGTGCCACGCATTCCCGATACGCCGATCATCAATGCTTCCATGCATTCTCCTTGTGACTCGCGTACAGCCAAAACTATCCACAGACCATCGCCGTTACCAGTGGTTAAAACGCGACCACACTCAATCCTAAGCCAGAGTGCGGCACGCGCGAATAGCGGGGTCAATCAAGATGTCCGGGCGCCGCTGTGGAGCATGGCCGCTCTCATCGGGTACAATGCGTGCTAAGTTTCGACTGTTAGAGCCGGACAGCGGTGCAGCTGACGGAAGTTCGGCACGCAGCATGGTAACCAGAAACGACATCCTGAACCGCCGCGGTGAAATCCTTGCCGTCGCCGCTCGCAACGGGGCGTTTGACGTCCGGGTTTTCGGCTCGATGGCGCGAAACAACGCCGTCGAAACTTCCGACCTGGATTTGCTCGTCCGTTTCGAGCCGGGGCGAAGCTTGATGGATTGGGGAATGCTCGTTGAGGAGTTGCAGGAACTGCTGGGTATACCGGTCGATGTCGTGGAGGAAGCTGCCATGCGCGACCGATTTCAGCAGCAAGTGATGAGAGAGGCCATTCCTTTATGAGGAGTGACCAATTGCTTTTGCAGGACATACTCGATTGCTGAGGTCTTGAGCTCCGTTCCTGCTCGAGAGTCGGATTTTCAGGCCAGCAAGTTCATTCAATCTCACGTGCTGCGTCATATCCAGATCATCGGTGAAGCGGCGTGGCGGGTGTCCAAACCGCTCAAGGATTTGCACCCGCAGGTTCCGTGGAAGTCGCGGCATAGAAGAGTCTGACGAACCCACCCCGTTTGTCCGGCGTTTCACGAGCGCGTATCATCTCATCATCTCTTCCATATGGACTCTAACGAACCGAATCAGAAGCTCGCCGAAGTGGTGGATGATCTCGTTGCGAGCATCCACGCCATTCCGAAGTTGCAGCATCTCAATCGGGTGCTCCTTCCCAGCCGCGACCTGATCATTGAGTGCATCAATCGGCTGCGGCAGCTCGTTTTTCCCGGGTATTTCGACAAGCAGGGCCTCAACAGAGACAACGTCAAGTTTCGGATCGGCGAGTTGGCGCTCGAGCTATCGGAGATGCTCTACGAGCAGGTTCGCTGCTGCCTTCGCTATCGGGATCAGATCAGCGGCGCGGACGGTGAGGCGGACCAATGCAGCGAATGCGACATCGAGGCACGCTCGATTGTCCATCAGTTTCTGAAGGGCATTCCGGCCATTCGGGAAATTCTGTTGACCGATGTGGAGGCGGCGTTCGACGGCGACCCCGCCGCCCAGAGCACCGACGAAACCATCTTCTGCTATCCCGGACTGTTCAGCATTTTCGTGCAGCGGATGGCCCACGAATTCCATATGCAGCAGGTTCCGCTTTTGCCGCGGATCATGACTGAATACGCCCACAGCCGTACTGGCATCGACATTCATCCGGGCGCCAAGCTGGGCCGGCGATTTTTTATCGACCACGGGACCGGCGTCGTGATCGGTGAAACCACCGAGATTGGGGCCAACGTAAAGGTGTATCAGGGCGTTACCCTGGGCGCGCTGGCTCCGGCCTTTGGCCAATTGCTCCGCGGGCAGAAACGCCATCCCACAATCGAGGACGACGTCACCATCTACGCAGGAGCCACGATCCTTGGCGGAGACACGGTCATTGGTAAGGGCGCGTTGATTGGCGGCAACGTTTTCATCACTTCCAGCGTTCCGCCGATGAATCAGGTCAGCGCCGAACCGCCGAAACTGAAATATCGGGATCGGCGACCCAAATCCGGCCGGGGGATGGAATACCTCGATTTTCAGATATGAGATCGATCGCCGCCGTGGTATTTTTGACGGGTGCGTTGCACGCGGAATCATCACGCGGTGTTCAACAGGGGAAACATTCGGAATAAACGGCCCCGGCGATTCATCGACGATTGGGAGTTCATCGCGAACACCGGCACTGGCACTCGGTTTGACTTAGGTCCGGGACTATGCGATCGGCTGCTCTAATTATCGCGGGTCTTTTGCTGACCGGTTGTGTGGCTACACATCCCCAGGAAGCGCGGCACCAGCCGCCGGCCAATTCCTCCTCGGACGATTATTCTCCGGCGGTGGCTTCGGCTCTGGTATTTCCCTCTCCGATTCAGTCCCCTTATCCGCTGGAAGGCCTGGCGCGAGCCTCGACGCCCATCTGCATTCTTTGGGTACGACCAGCAGATCAGCGAAACTTACGTAATCGTCAGCGACGACTCGCAGGGTGACTGGGGCTGGGGCAGCGACGGATATCAGCGCGAATCGGTCACCGCCAAAGTGGGTACAGTTTCCCGATAATTCCGCTCAAATCGACAAGGTCGGGGCCATTCATCGGCGTATCTCGGTCGCCTGACTTTCTCCCATTTCCAGGGGGTTCAAATAAATGGTTGAAATTCCCAATGGTTACGGTCAATATTAGTAAGTCTGTTTCCCATCGGGTGTTATCCGCCAATCGAGGGAAGTTATGGCAACGATCACGAAGAAAGAATTGATTGACCGAATCGCCGAGAGCGCAGGGCATCGGCGCGTTCAGGTTAAAAAGGTGATTCAACAATTCCTTGACGAAATCGTCAACGAGCTGGGCAAGGGAAATCGCCTCGAGTTTCGGGATTTTGGCGTCTTTGAGACCAAGCTCCGCAAAGCGCGGAGGCGCAGAATCCCAAGACGCTCGAGCCCGTTGCGGTACCTGAGAAGCGAACCGTCAAGTTCAAGGTGGGTCGACTGATGAAGCAGCGCCTCGGCGACCTGACCGGCGCAACGGTGGATGATGAGGCAGGGGATGTTTCCGACATGAACGACGAGGAAGATGAAAACGAACGGGAAGAGGGGAACGCCGGCCAAAGCGAGCAGGCGGCCGAAGCGTAGTAATGAGATGCGAGTTGCGCGATTGATTGGCGAACCAAGAGATTTCTCCCTCGCCTGGTAATCCCGGAGAGGGAGCGAGAAATATGAGCAGCGACCGGTGGGGGAAGCTTTTTTCTGACGATCTCCAGCGGCTTCAGGCGAATCACCTTTATCGAGAGCGGCGCGTCTTCACCGCCGTTGATGCCACCCACATTGAGTGGGAAGGGAAGCGTTACGTCAATTTTGCCTCTAACGATTATCTGGGACTGACCCACGATCCGCGGCTCATCGAAGCGGGGCGCAGCGCGCTGGCGCAGTTCGGCGCGGGAAGCGGAGCGGCCGCGCTGATCAGCGGGTACGGCCCCGCCCACGCGTCGGCGGAAAGGGCGCTGGCACAGTGGAAAGGAACCGAGGCGTCCGTCCTTCTTCCCAGCGGGTACCAGGCCAATCATGCCGCCGTTCAGGCGCTGGCGTATCTCGGCAATGAGCATTCGGGGGGCATCCGTTTTCTGATCGACAAGCTGGCGCATGCATCGCTCATCGACGCCGTGCGCGGCAGCGGCGCCCTTCCGCGTTTTTCCGCACAATCATCTGGAAAAACTCGAACGGCTGCTCGCCGAGGCCGAGCAGGAGGAACTTCAGGTCGTCATTACCGAGTCGATCTTCAGCATGGACGGGGACGCGGCTCCGCTCGCGGAACTTGCCACTCTCAAACGCCGTTTCGATTTTCTTATGCTTCTCGATGAGGCACACGCCACGGGAGTCTATGGCGCGAGCGGTTCGGGCCTCGCTTCCGAGCTGGGTCTTCAGGAGAGCATCGACGTCAGCATTGTCACGATTTCCAAGGCGATGGGCTCAATTGGAGGAGCGGTGTGCGCCGGACGGTCTTTCTGCGATTTCCTGGTCAATCACGGGCGGGCATTCATTTTTTCGACGGCAGTTCCCCCTCATGTTGCGGCCATCGCGGAGGCTGCGGTGGCGGTCGTAAGTGAAGTGAAGGATCGGCGAGAACGTTTGCGAACCCTCTCGCGGCGCAGTTCGCGAAGCCATGGCCAGGGCCGGCTGCGCCGTGGACGCGGGAGATTCCCCGATCATTCCCATGATCATGGGCCCGGAACAATCGGCGCTCGACGCGGCAAAAATCCTGTTGGATCGGGGAATGCTCGTGGCGGCGGTGCGCCCGCCGTCGGTGCCGCGCGGTCAAAGCCGGTTGCGCATCACGATCTCGAGCGAACATAGCGATCGGCAGATTGACGATTTGCTGGATGCGCTAACGCGCGCTGACATCGCGGAATTGATCACGCCAAACGGACGGTGACCCCGTGCGCAGGAATTCTTGATGGCGCATTTGCGCCGCTATGCATGCGGCAGTTGCGACGACACCGATGGAATATGGAGATTGCGATGTCGTCGCGAAGCCGGATCCTCAATGAACTCCAGCGTACGATCGGTTAAATCGCGAGACGGCTCGGTGACGGGCAACGTATCCAGCGCATGCAGCAGCCGCTCGACCTGGGCAACGCGCTCGCGAATCGCGCCGTCGGTCCCTGCGTAGACTGCTGGTCCGTTTCCGTGTCCATTCCCCTTGGCGGCGACCAACGAGCGATCCAGCAACAAATCGACCGCTTTACGGTCTTCTTGACGAAGTCTCATATAGTCCCCGTACGATTGGTGGCCGGCACCAGCGCCGGCGGACCGCTCCATTCCCTGATCCATCCGCGCCAGAGGAAAAGGTGAAGTTCTCTGGCAGACATGAACTCGCGGATGTTTCACAAGACTTACGATGCATGTCGGCGTTGGTTCGCCAATCTCCAGCGATCGGCAAAGTGAGCAACCGCCGCATGCAGCCGGGACTTCACCGTTCCCAGCGGAATATCCAGTATTTCGCTGATTTGTTTATACGGGAACTGGTGAAAATAACTCAACAGAAGAATTTCCCGCAGATGTTCCGGCATTGTCGTGACGGCGTTGTGGACCTGCTCCTGAAGCTCGCGTTTTTCCATCGGGTCGCTGGGGAGCTCACCGACCGATTGCATCAGGTCGATGAACTCGCCGCTTTCCTCATCGCCGGGACTGATTGACGCCTGGAGCGGATTGGTCGGGCAGCGCGACTGCGAACGGATCAGATCGCGCGCCTTGTTGGCGGCGATCGTAAACAGCCACGGACGGAAGCGGCGCTGCGTATCGAATTGTTCGGCTGATTGGTGGACCTGTAAAAAGGTTTCCTGGAATACATCTTCGGCGCTGGCGCGATTACCCAGGAACCGAACCAGAAAGTGATACAACTCACGCTGGTAACGGGAAACCAAGGCTGAGAAGCCCGCCTTATCGCCGTGGCGATAATCTTCCAGCAACTTTTCATCGGATCGATCGACGTTTCCGATCGGCGGACGCGGCGGATTTTCGGCGGGAACGTGGCCACCGGGCATCATGGTCGCACCTCCATTGCCCCCCTCGTGTCGGCCCGTTCGCGTCTTCTCGGGAGCGATTCGATGGCCGTTGGCGGGTCGATCCATCGTCCGCCCACTTTCGCTTCGAAGCCGCTCGGAGCCGTTGCTGCCATCGTGACCCGGAAGGGTGCGTGAGGAATTCGAGTTGGCTCGTTTGCGTGCTTTCATTGCACGTGCCTGAAACTGGAGCTATCGTGCCATATGCCGATGGCGGAATCAATCCAACCTGCGACGAATCAGCGCGACGGCGATCTCAACCTAGCACATCATATGCCCGAAGGTCAGGTCGATTCGACGCCCATTTCTTTTTTCGGCCAGAGCCCGATCTCCTTTGATCAGCACCTGGCCGAATGGAACTGGCCGCGTTTTCGCGGCAAGCAGCTCCGCTCCTGGGTTTACGAGCGTCTTCTGACGAACCCCGATGAGATGAGCAATATTCCCGCGCTCGACCGAACATTTCTCGCCAATCGCGTTCGTTTCCAATGCGCGTCGGTCACCGCTCATCAACGCAGCGACGACGGAACCCAAAAACTATTGTTAACCTGGGATGGCGCGGTTGCCGCGGAAACCGTGATGATTCCCGATGCCGATCGGCGCACCGCCTGCGTCAGTTCTCAGGCGGGTTGCCCCGTCGGCTGCAAATTTTGCGCGAGTGGGATCAACGGCCTCAAGGCAAACCTGAGCGCCGCGCAGATTGTCGAACAGGTTTTCCAGCTTAACGTGATTCTCAAACCGAAAAACGAGCGGATCACCAATATCGTCTTGATGGGAATGGGCGAGCCGCTGGCGAATTATGCCAATGTCATGACGGCCATCCGCATCCTGCACGATCCGGAATGTTTCAATCTGGGCGCCCGGCGAATCACGCTTTCGACAGTCGGCATTCCGTCGCGGATGCGACAACTTGCCGACGAAGGATTGCCGATTAATCTGGCCATTTCCCTGCATGCGCCAACTGAAGCGCTTCGCCGCGAACTCATTCCCTGGGCGGAACATTTCGCGTTGGCGGAGATTCTCGACGCGGCGCGGTTTTACTTTCAACAGACGGGCCGGGAAGTGACGCTCGAGTATATTCTTCTGGCGGGCGTGAACGATCGCCTCGAGCATGCCAGGCAATTGAGCAAGCTATGCCGAACCCTACGGGCCAATGTAAACCTGATCCGGTACAACGAAGTGGACGGCCTTCCTTACGGCCGGCCAAAATCAGACGATGTCGTGCGCTTTCAGGAAACGCTCAGACAGGCCGGCGTCAATGCCCATGTGCGCAAGTCGCGCGGCGCGACATCGACGCGGCCTGCGGCCAGCTCCGGCGAAAGCAGTCCCTTCCACTGGAGCCTTCCGAGCAGCCATGATCAAACGTTGCCGTGGTTTTACTCTCGTTGAGCTTCTGGTCGTCGTCGGCATCCTGGCGATTCTGATCGCGATTTTTCTTCCGTATCTCTCGAAAGTGCACGAAACGGAACGACGGGCACGCTGCGCCAACAATCTGGCGTTGCTGATGCAAGGGTTGCGAAACTATGCCAGCGCCAACGACCACATGTATCCGAGCGTGGTTTACGACGCCGATCACAATCCCAACGGATACACCGCGTTTACCGGGGCGGATTCAACCGATCCGTTCGTCAAAGGAACGACTGTTTTGCCGAATGATGTGACCGCGTCGCTTTGGCTGCTCGTCCGAGCGGGACTTGCATCGGCGGGGAGTTTCACCTGCCCCAGTTCGTCCGACTCGGTCGATCCGATGCGAACCGCCGGTTCGCGCGTGACTCCCGATCGGCGATCCAATTTTACCTCCGGGGGCAATCTGAGCTATTCTTACGCCTCCCCATTCAGCAGCGCTCCCGGATATAAAAAGAACGATACCCAGCCTAGCGATTTCGCGCTGCTGGCCGACAAAAGCCCGGGCGTAGCAGGCAAGAATGATGACGTCGTCGGTCCTTCCTTCGACGCCCAACCCTTCGATCTGGCCAAGGCCAATTCCAACAACCACCGCAAGGCGGGCCAGAACGTGCTTTACGCCGACGGTCACGTTGCGTTTCAAAGCACGCCCTATTGTGGGGTGGGCCAGGGAATCCGAAGGGATAATATTTTCACCGCGCTCTCACCTATTCCCCTCACCCCCGGCCAGCGCCCGCCCCCCGAGAGCAACGGATTCTTCGGGCGCAACATCGGCCCGTCCTGGATCAACGACAGCTATCTTGTCCCCGCAGAAGGGGAGTGAGGCGTCGCTACATCTGCTCAAGATTTTTCCACTGCTGGCTGCCGTCGCTGAGCGTCGAAAAATCCGGCTCCTCGTCCGGCTCCGTCAACGCCGACTGGCTGACCTCATGATTCAGTTCGATGATCCGCGCCACGAAATGTCCCGCGGCGATCAACGCCGCGGCCATCGCAATGAGATACCCGATGGGCCGGGGCTGCCAGCCAAAATGGCGAACATGACGGATGGTCATCGCCACCAGCTTGATCGAGACGACGAAGAGCGCGCAAGCAGCGATAATCCAATACGATCGGGTCCGGTACGCCCCACGCCGAAGTGCCGATAGCTGACGAATGCGGAGCGCACTCAGTTCGTCTTCCTTCAATACGCGCCCGCTCTGCCTCGGCAACTTCCTCGTCTGGCTCTTCTGATTCGCCCGACGGAGAAATGAAAAATTGCGCATGACACGCCGGGCATTCCAGCACCGGCAACGCGGATCCAGCCGGAGCGGCGACCCACTCTGAACATTCGGGGCATTGATATGCCGGTTCGGTAGCTTCCGGCGGGATGGTTTGCGGTTCATCCATGTTCATCAGCGTAGCGCGTTCCTGCTCCTTCCGCCACTTCGGGAGAATGGCCACAGAGAACAGGGAGGGGCACAGAGATCACAGAGACCAACTCACGCGCGCTGCGTCCTGTCTTCCTCATTCTTTGAGATTAAAAGATACCGGAATAGCGAACTGCATTTCTGTGATCTCTGTGGCCCTCAGTGCTCTCTGTGGCCATTCCGTGGAAATAGAACGCCCGGTTACACCATCGGCCGATACGTGCCGATCAGCTCTTGCAGCCGTCCGGTGATTTGCCCGAGCGAGCAATGCTCAACGGTTTGGATCAATTCCTCAAAGACATTTCCAGCGTTCTCCACGGTGCAAGACAGGCGATCGAGGGCGGCGGCGGATCGTTTTGCATGGCGGCGCTTGAAAGCGCGCAGACGGTCGACCTGAAGCTGCTTCTTCTTCCGTGGCGTGCGGATGATGTTGATTTCGGGAGACGTTTCGCTTTCGTCGCGATAGCGATTGAGCCCGATGATCGGGCGGACGCCGGACGAGATCTGTGTCTCATAGCGATGTGCCGCCGATTGGATCTGGCTGCGCTGATAGCGATGTTCGACGGCGGCCAAAACTCCGCCGAGCCGGTCTATTGCGAGAAACTCGGCGAGAATTCCCTCTTCCACCGCGCGTTCGACGATTTTCATGCCGGGGGCGCCGGAGAGGGCGTTCATCATGTATTTGAACAACCCGGTCTCCTCGAGAACGATCGCCTGCGAAGCCGCAGCCAGATGCACGTATTCCTCGGCCGGCGTCGTGAACGGCTCGTCGGCGCTGTTGCTGTGGCAGGAATTGGTCGAGTTGGCACAAGCCAGCAACAATTCAATCGCGGTGCGCGTCAGATTGTTCTTGTAGTTGGCGGCGATCAGTGATCGGCCGCTGGTCTGAGTGTGAAGCTTGAAGAGTTGGGCTCGGTCGGGAGCGCCGAAGACATCGCGCATTCCGATCGCCCATATCTTTCGGCAGACCCGGGCCAGCGCCAGATATTCCAGGTCGAGCCCGCAATCCAGGAAAAATGAGAGCCGCGGGCCAAAACGCGCAATTTCCATCCCGCGCTCGCGAAAGAGATCGATATAGGCAAATCCGTTGGAAAGTGTGTAGGCGGCCTGTTGAATCGGTGTGGCGCCCGCTTCGGCGATGTGATATCCGCTGACGGAAATCGGATACCATCGCGGCATGTTTCGCGTCGTATAGTCGGCCATGTCGGCCAGGAAACGCAGGGCGGGCTCGATCGGAAAGATCATCTCATTTTGCGCCTGAATTTCCTTGAGTACGTCCGCCTGAACCGTCCCGCGGAGCTTTTCAACTACTCCGTCCCCGAATCGTCTTCTCGCGTCGGCCACATACATGGCGAGGATGATCGGCGCCGGGCCGTTGATCGTCATCGAAACGGAAAAATGCGGATCGCCAAGCGGAAATCCTTCATAGAGCCGATGCATGTCGTCGAGTGTGTCGATCGCGACGCCCCCCTCGCCGATTTTTCCGAAGACTCCGTCGGCGTCGCTGTCCAGGCCATACAGAGTGGGTCCGTCGAATGCGGTGCTCAGTCGCATGCTGCGCTGATGCGCCCGCAGATAATGAAAGCGCCGGTTCGTGTCCTCGGCCAGGCCGAGCCCCGCGAAGAGGCGCATCGGCTCTTCCGAGATCGCCGCGCCGGTTTCACCTTCCGATTCCAGATACATCTCGGGATAGGCCGCCGAGACAAACGGAAATTCGCCGGGTAATCCCTCTCCATGGAGGTACCGGGCGATTTGGCCGGGCTCATCGAGCACGGGAAGCGCAGGCGCGGAACTTTCAGTCCGGTGGGGGTGGTCACCGTCGAAATCCGCTCTCTGATTTCCCGCCATCGTGCGGTCATCCTTGCGCCGGTTTCCGCATCCGAGCGCGCCTGTTGAACGCGTTCCTCCACCGATTGATTGAAGCCGGCCACCGCATCGCAGATGTTTCGGAGAAGGCCCATGGAATTTCAGCTCATCAACGCTTCAAACAAATCGTCCACTCCCTTATCCCGGTGGCGCTTTGCAGTTGTCGCGATCAACTTCTGCCCGCGGCCATTGCCAACAAGGCGCGCCTGAATTTCCGTGGATGCGGTGGATGCGCCAGGCAAATCGGATTTATTCACAATCACGATGTCCGCCTCTTCGAGCATCACGATTTTCTGGAGCTGGAGATGCGCGCCGTAATCCGGGCTCATGACCAGCACGGATCGATCCACTCTTTTACGTGGGAATGGGGACGCTTCCTGGCCGGTGCCGACAGTCTCGATCAGGATCATTTCGAACGCGGGAGATCCGCCGGATTCGAGGGTCCGAAGCAGATCGAGGCAGCGTTCGGTGCCGCCCGCAAGGCCGCCGACCCGTCCGCGCGTTGCCAGACTGCGCATGAAGACGCGATCCGACTGGGCGTGAATCATCGCCGCCCGATCCCCCAGGAGCGCGCCGTGGCCCGACAGGCTTGGGTCGTGCGACAGGATTGCAACGCGGGAATCCGGGCGCGATCGGCGAAAGCGCAGGATCAGTTCGTCGATCAACGTTGTTTTTCCCGCACCGCCGGGTCCGGTGATGCCGATGACGCGCGGAGATCGAGCAACCGCCGTGCCGGCGGCCAGCGTTGCGTTCAATGTGGCAAGGGCGTCTCGCCCGTGCTTTTGCCCGGAAGACAGGGGCGGGACGCCCGTGCTACACATCGTATCTTTCAATTCTTCTGCCTTTTTCTTTCCCGACTCCGCGGCGGTCAGTAATCGAGCCAGGCCACGATCAAACGTCTTCGCAGCGGATTTGCGCTGCACTGCCTGAGACCCGTATTTTTCATTCACGAAGGAAACCATCTCAGCTAGCGGCGTGCCGGGAAAGAAAATTTGATCGACGCCATGGCGTCGCATCACTTTCTCGTCTTCGCGAGTGATCGTCCCTCCGCCGCCACCAAAGATTCCGACGTCGCCCGCTCCAAACGCACGCAGGTGGTCCGCCACTTCGGAAAAGAATTCGACGTGCCCGCCGTTGTAGCTTGAGATGCCGATCGCCCGCACGTCCTCCTGAACAGCGGCCCGGGCGATATCGCGGGCGGATCGATGGTACCCCAGATAAATCACCTCGACGCCGTGGCGAATCAGCTCTTCGTTGATCGTCGTGATCGCGCTGTCGTGTCCGTCACAGATCGGAACGGCAGTCAGCAATCGAATGGGCTGAATTCGGGACCGCATCATGCCTCTTTTGTTTCACGAATCCGTGCGACCCCAGACCATCACCACATTGCTCGTCATGGTTCCACCCATGTTGAAGGTGAGAAATCGTTTCGCGCCCGGGATTTGCCGCTGGCCGGCGCGGCCCTCGAGCTGGCGTGCGGCTTCGACGACCTGCCGCACGCCGCTCGCGCCGACCGGGTGGCCGTCGCCGATCAGACCGCCGCCGGCGTTGACCGGCGCAGCAAATCCCTCAGGCTGCCCCGTCGGTTGCATCAGCTCCCGGGCCGACGGAAGGGCGGTCGCTCCGCTGCGAATTAATTGCCCGCCCTTTCCCGGTTCAGCCAGTCCCAGGATCTCATAGGCGATGATTTCCGAGATCGAAAAACAGTCGTGGACTTCGACGCCATCCAGATCGAGCGGGCCGATGCCGGCCATGTCGTACGCCTCGCGTGCGGCACGACGCGCGACGGGAAAATTGGGAACATCCTTCTGGCGCAGCGACAGATGATCGGTTGTCTGGCCAAATCCCAAAAGCTTTGTGAACGAGCGTCGGCGTACGTTTGCAATCTTTCGAGCAAATCGTTCAGAACAGAGGACCAGCGCCGCCGCGCCATCGGTGATCTGTGAGCAGTCGGTCACCTTCAGCGGGGGGGCGATTCGCGGATTGGCGGATGATTCTTCACTGGCCTGTTTCAGCGTCAGGAGGTTTCCCCGCGATTGCGCTAGTGGATTGAGCTGGGCATGGGCGCGGTTCTTCACCGCCACTCGGGCCAGATCCATTTCATCGAGGCCGTACCGTTGCGCGTACAGTGCGGCGATGCGCCCGAAAAGGCGCGGAAACATGAAATCGCCGAACTGCGCCTTTTCCGCCTCGAAATCACCCGCCGCCCCCAGCACATCCGCTCCCTGTGCCGGGGACATGGTTTTCTGCTGCTCGGCGCCGACCACGATCACAACATCTCTGAGCCCGCCCATGATCTGTTGCGCCGCGGTCAGGACCGCTACCGATCCCGATGCGCAGGCCGCTTCGGTGTGAACCGTCGGAATTCCGCGCAGCGACTCATCGATTTGCGTGAGCATCGCCCCCAGATGAAGTTGTCGCGTGAAGAGCCCGGCGGCGAAGTTCCCGACCACGCCGGCCTGAACATCGCCTGGCAAAATCCCCGCGTCCTCGATGGCCTCGCGCCCGGCCTCGACGATCAGGTCGCGCAGGGACTTGCCTTCCCTTTTCAGGTTGCGGGCAAAATCGGTCCGCGCTGATCCGATGACATAAACGGGTTCTGCCATGATGGGCCTCGCCTTGTGGTGCTCGCTGGAAGCCCGCACCACAAAATGGCTCCTCCGCTTCTTTATTTTAGGCGCAGCGGACCCTACCCGGCTTTCGTTGGTCGGAGAGACGGAGCGAGGAATTCACCCCGCCTTGATGAGTTCGACGAACTCGATGAGGTGGCCATCGGGGTCCCGATAAAAGACGACCTGGGCCCGGCCGAGCTGGTCCAGCTCAATCGGAATCACATCGCTCACCGGTTGCTGTCCGTCGGCGGCCATCGCCTGGATGGCCTGCGGCAGATCGTTCACCAGGTAGGCGAAGATGACCTCACGGCGCCCGCCCGACGCCTCATGGTCGTTCTCATCGAGAAGCTGGATCAGCTCCACCATGAACGAGGTCGTGGTGTCACTGGTCAGGAACACCATCCGCATCTTGCTGGCCTTGCCTCCGGATAGAAAGCGCGCCGCCTCGGTCTCCACCGTGCAATCTTCCACCACCAGCAAGCCCATGGATTCCGTGTAGAACGCCAGCGAACGCTCCATGTCGACCACGGTCATATCGACGTGAACCAGGGTACGGAAGCCTTTGGCGTCGGACACGGGTGTTCTCCTGCGACGAACAGGTCAGTCGAAACTGGCGTCGCCGTCGTAGTTGCTGGGGTCCCAGAGCTGGGGTTTCGAAAGTTCCTGATCGACAGATGGGTCGGTGGCCTTGTAGTAAAACTTCCAGTGGAGAAGGGAGCGGTGATGCGGCGCGTAGTGGTCGAAGGAATGCATTTTGGGGACGCCGTGGCCCGTGTTTTCGAGGACGTGGATTTTTTCTTGTGCGCAGCGCTTCAGCGCGGGTTTGAGCAGCGCGGGGAGAAGGTCGGCAGAGGTTTCGAGCGTCTGGTAGTCGATCAGGCGCATTCTTCGCAGGCCCGACGGCGGGTGATCCTGTCGCTTGAAGATGCAGTAGCCGCGCAGGCTGCCGTGGGCATCGGTGGCGGTCGTGGTCCAGAGCTTGCCGTGGCGGATCGGCAGGGCGTAATGCCAGTTGAGATTGGCGCTGTCGCGGACGGCCAGGAGCTTGGCCGAATGCAGCGCGAGCAGCTCGGTCCAGAAGGCGTCGAAACGCGCGTCGAAGCGTTCACCAGCGAAGGTGATGTTGTAACCGGACGGGTCGGCGGGTAGCTTCGGTTTGGCGAAGTGGTTTCGGAGAGACAGCGCGGCAGTCGCGGCGGGGGCGAGAAGTGGAGCCGCGGGAATGTTTTTCATCCGCAGAGCAATGTTGGCAAAGCCAAGGTAGCTGGTGATCCAGAAGCTGGCGCGATCCCACTGTCCAAGGGGAATGCGGGTCGCAAAGGACCTGCAGATCGGCTCGGCGCTGGCGTTGGCCGTGGTGCTGATGCAAAGATCGACGCGAGGTTGTGCAAAGAACTCTTCCATCAACCACGGGGCGTAGCCGCGATAGTCGGGATGGCCGACCCAGGCCCGGGCGTTGGCACAAACCAGCTCCCGGCCGCGAAAGCGGTATAGCGTGGGGACACTGCACATGGACCCCACCACGCGGCCACTGTCATCCTCCAGCACCCAGCCGATCGGCCAGTCGGCACCCAGGCGCGGCAAGACCGGGTTGTCCACCCACAGGCGGGACCACTCCTCGGCGGACAGGGTGCTCGGCAAGTGCGCCGCCTCCAGCCGTTCGATCTGCGGGTAGTCCTCAAGCCGCGCCGGCCGCAGTTGCGGTGGGGGAAGGGGAGAAGAGGTCTTGGCCGTCGGTGCCTGCGTGTCTGCAATCATGGGTTGGTCGGGAAGATTTTAAATAACCGTTCACGCCGTCTTCCGCTACCTCAGGATTCCAGTAACGTTGGTGGCGACCACCGCGGCTCTGGAAAAAAACCGCCGCTCGATCTTCCGCCGCTCCACCGTTATTTTGGGCGTCATGGCGGCATCATTCGATTTCCAGCGAAAGGTTGTCCTGGTCACGGGTTCCTCGCGCGGCATTGGTGCGGGGATAATCGAGGCCTTTGCCAAATGGGGCGCAACATGCATCGTGAATTACGTGGCCGACGCGCAGGGGCGAAATCGATCCGATGCCGAGGCGGTGGCTGCGAAAATCAGGGCGGCGCTTGCCATCGAATGCGACGTCTCGAACAACGCGCGGGTCAAGGAAATGATGGAACAAGTGGAAAAGGCCCATGGCGGGCTCGATATTCTCGTCAACAACGCCGGCATCCTTCGTGACCGGACGCTGCGCAAGATGACGCCGGCCGAGTGGAAGCAAGTGCTGGACGTCAATCTGACCGGCGCGTTCAACACGCTCCACCACGCCGCCGATCTGCTCCGTCCCGGCGGGCGGGTGATCAACATTTCATCGGTGAGCGCCGTGGTGGGATTGATCGGCCAGGCGAACTATTCCGCGAGCAAAGCGGGGATCATCGCCCTGACGAAAGTTGCCGCGCGGGAATTCGCCCGCGATCACGTGAATGTGAATGCGATCGCGCCCGGATTCATCGACACCGAGATGAGCCGGGGCATTCCGCCGGAAATTGGCAAACGTTTCGTGGAACAAATTCCCCTCGGCCGGTTCGGCCAGGTGCAGGACGTCGTCAACGCGGCGTTGTTCCTGGCTTCGCCCCTCGCCGATTACATCACCGGCCAGGTACTGCACGTGAATGGCGGATTTCACATGTGACGCAACGCGTGTCTTTCCTCTACTCCTGCTCTTACTCCTACTCCTACTCATACTCGAATTCGGATCGAGTATGAGTATGAGTAGGAGTAAGAGTTGAGCTGAGAAAGCGACCGACCAAGCCCACCCTAGATTTCAGGCAATATTTCCGGCTCGGGGGTCGTGGCGCTCGCCTGCTCCACTCCCGCATTTTCATCCGCCAGATGCAATGACGCCCCCGCATATTGCTTGCGGTGTTCCTCCGGCGCGGGAATGATTTCCAGTTCGTCGAGGGCGCCTTCCTGCCGGACGAGAATTTTTTTCTCCCGGATCAATTCGAGCAGCGCGAGAAAGACACCAACCATTTCGCTGCGGCTCGTGCGTCCGGCGAGCAATTGGCGCAAGGTGAGGTGCCCTTCGCGCGAAAGCCGGTCTTCGATATCCGCTGCGTGAAGATCGATCGGCGTGTCATCGTAAACAACTTCGTGCAGCCGCGGCTTGCGGATGCCGACCTCGCGCATCAGCTTTTCAAAAGCCGCGAGCAGATCCCAGACCTGAACTTCCTCGAGATCGACCGGCGGCGGTTCGTCGCCATCTGCGCCGGGCACTTTGGCGGGAAATCGCGGAAACCGGTTCTCATGCTGCTTCTGCTGGCGGTCGAGGAGTGTGGCCGAATCTTTCAGCTTTTTATATTCCAGAAGCTGCTGCACGAGTTCCTGGCGCGGGTCGGTCAGGTCCTGCGTGGCCGATGGTCCCGATGAATCCACGGCGGCGGCGGTCTTGGGGAGAAGCATCGCCGACTTGATTTCCATCAACGTCGCGGCCACGACCAGAAAATCGCCGGCGACGTTGATATCCAGCCCATCCTGCTCCTTCATACCCCGGAGCAGATTGACATAATCCATGTAAGAATCGGTGATGCGGGCGATGGGAATGTCGTAGATGTCCAACTCATCGCGCTTGATGAGGTAGAGGAGCAGATCCATCGGCCCGTTATAAACATCCAGCTCAACGCGATAATCCACAACCATCCTTGGTCCGAGTTGGGTTGATTCTAAGGCGGATCGTTTGATAATCCAGTGAATGTCAGTTGTCAGTCGTCAGTCGTCCGTTGTCCGTTGTCAGTGGTGAAAGGAACGTAAGCCTGGCTGGTATGGACAACTGACGACTGACAACTGACAACTGACAACTGACAATGGACGATTTAAGACAATTTGCCCGACAAGTCCTGGAAACCGAGGCCGGCGCGGTGCGCTCGCTCATTCCGCTGCTGGATGAGCAATGGGACAAGGCAGTGCGGCTCATCCTCGGCTGCCGGGGCGCAGTGCTGACCAGCGGCATCGGCAAGGCCGGTCATGTGGCGCGGAAGCTGTCGGCGTCGTTCAGCAGCACGGGTACTCCGAGCCACTTTCTCAATCCGGCCGAGGCCCTGCACGGGGATTTGGGGGCGGTGCGCCAGGGGGATCTCGTGCTCATCCTGTCTCACAGCGGCGAGAGCGACGAAATCCTGCGGATGCTCAGTGTCGTCAAGAAGCTCGGGCATCCGATCATCGCCATGACCTCGCGCACGGACAACGCACTCGGGCGATTTTCCGACGTAGTGCTCCGGTTGGGAAAGATCGAAGAGGCGTGCCCGCTCGGCCTGGCCCCGAGCGCTTCGACTACCGCCATGACCGCGCTCGGCGATGCATTGTTCCTCACGGTGATGAAAGCGCGGCAGTTCACCGCCGAGGATTTTGCCGTTTACCACCCGGCTGGCCAGCTCGGGCGAAAACTCATTCGTGTGACTGAGGCGATGACCTTCAAACTCGGAGAAAACCTCCCGGTGGCCTCCGATCGGCTGACCGTTGGCCAGGTCCTGCACGAGGTGAGTTCAATTAAACGCCGCAGCGGCGCGGTCATTCTGGTCGATGATGCAGGAAGGGTGAGCGGGATCTTCTCCGATGGCGACCTCCGCCGGGCCATCACCGACGACGACGGATCTGCACTCCGCCAGCCGATCCGCGACGTGATGACCAAGAAGCCTAAGCGCATCCGCGGCGACCAGCTTGCCGGCGAGGCGATGGGACTGATGCGGCAGTTTCGAATCGATGAGCTTCCGGTGGTCGATGAGGCCGATAAACCGGTCGGGCTGATCGACATTCAGGACCTCATTATCCTGCGGATGCTGGATGTGGGAGAAGGCTCGTAGTGCGACATTCAGGTCGTGTCCTCTCAGGAAAACAACGGGCTGAAGCCCGCACTACGAACGGATGATCGGCGTACATGAAGCGGTCCATTTTTCTCATCGTCGCAAGCCTGGCTCTGATTGGCGTTGCCTATTTTGCATACTGGTGTTTTGAGCCGACTCCGCCTGCCGTCGCGAAGCAAACCAGCAACATCAACCGTCCGCTTCCGCCCGCCCCCGACGCACCCGGTAAGCTGAAGCAATTCGGACCCGGCCACGCCGCCTGGATGGTGCAATTGGACGAGAAGACCGGTGAGCTTTCGTCCCGCTTCCGCGCCGACGAATACAAGCCGCAGAAAAATGGGACGGTCTGGGTCTCCAGGCCCGTGTCCGAATTTTTTCTCGGCGGGCATCAGCATCTGGAAGTGGACGGCGTCGATGGAGAGGTCGTCATCCAGGACGCTCCAGATTTGCAGAAGACCGCGGTTGGCAATACCGGCATGCCCAATCGGGGCCGTATCAATCACGTCCTGATGAAATTGATCGACGACCAGCCGCCGGCGGGCAGAGATCCGCTGGTGTTGACGCTGACGACCAACAACATCGCGTTCGACAACGAAACGTTTCGCATTACGACCGAGTCGTATTCCGCGCCCGATGGTTCGCTCGTCGCCGCCGATCAGGTTCCCGTGCATGTTGTTGGCGACTACGACTTTGACGGCCGTGGCCTCACCCTTCGCTGGAACGATCGCGACGGCCGGCTCGAACTCCTCGAGATCGCCCACGGTGAACGGCTGGTCATCAATCATCCCGGTTCCGGCGGAATGACGCCGGGCGGCCTGGAGCATCCCGAATCTGCTCCGCCTCTGGCCAATACGTCGAGCCGCGTCGAGCCTCGTTCGCGTGCAATGAAGCAACCCGATGTGATCGAAGTTGCCGACCGGGCGATCGTTTCGACGCATCCCGCAACGCAGCCGATCAAGCCAGGCAAAGCGCCCAGCGAGACGATCTATGCGGCGACGTTTTACGATGCAGTGAAGGTCACGCAGGGAGAACCGATCCTCATGACCGGGGATTCGATGCGCGTGAACTTCCGTCTGAAGGGAAACGCGACGGAGTCGGCCGGTCCGAGCACCCACCCGGCCGCGACCCGCCCGGCCACGGCCCCGATCTCCGCGTCGGCAACGGTTCCCGCGCTGGCCGCCACCGGGCCTTCGACTCGGCCGGCGGAAGTTCCGGTGGTGGTGACCTGGACCGGAAAGCTGCGGATTGTGCCGACCACCAATCCGCCGCGCGCCATCGCGCCCGGTGACGCGGTGCTGGAAGTGTTCGGATCAAGCAGCCCGGCTTTTGCCCGCCGCGCCGGCACGGCCCAGCAAGAAGGACTCGAGGCACGCGCCGCGTCGCTCCTCTATCAGACCTCGGACGGAAGCGCCTCGCTTTACCCTTCCGATGCATTTCCCACCGTATCGCTCACGCGGCTGGCTCCGACGGCTTCGCTCGACTCCCGGCCCTCGATTGTCACCAGCCATCAAATCGACTACACCGGCGCCGACCGCACCGCCATTCTGCGCGGCGAAGGTCATGCGACCTTTCCGCTGGCGGCCGCTCGTCCGCCCGCCGCGGCGGGTTCCGTGCCCGCCACGCTGCCGGCGGATCCGAAGCAACTCGATGCGACCTGGGACCATGAAGGGAAGTTGGTTTTCTCTGGCCGCGGGCGCGAAGAGATGACCCTGGATCACGCCAACTTCAGCGGGAATGTCGATGTCGAGCACCCGCAGTTGTCGCTTCAATCGCAGGCGCTGGAGTTGCAATTTGCGCAGGCATCTCCGCGTGCGAAGGAAAGCGCGGTTGCGGATCGAATTTCCTCGGATGATTTACCCGCCACTCAACCGGCCACCCGGCCTGGGTCCAAGCCGCAAACCCAATTACGTCGCGTGATCGCCAGTGGCGATGTGCACACCCGGTTGACCGATTCGACTGGTAAGAAACAGTGGATCGAATGCGCCCGGCTCGACCTTCGGACGGCCCAGTCGCCGGACGGCAAAATGTATCCGCATGAGGTGTTCGCCGACGGCGACAGTGCGGCCGACGTCCATGCTTACGATGAATCTCAGGATCTTCGGGCCGGCCAGGTGCAGCTTACGTTGCGGCCCTCCGTCAAGCCTACGACACGTCCGGCAACCGGACCGGCCGATCCGGCGCAAATCGACACCGCCGCCGTCGAACTGGAAAAAATGACCGCGATGCAGCGTGTTCGCGTCGTGGGGCACGATGGAGGCAAAGCGTCTGCCGACGAGCTTCATGTTGCGATCGAGAACGATGAGCCTCACGTCACGCTCGCCGGTGAGTCGCTGGCGAAGGTCGAAGACGCCAAACATAATCTCGTTACCGGCCCGAAAATCTCGCTCTATCCCAAGCGCGGCGAAGCGCACGTGGAAGGGCCCGGCAGCATGCACATGATCCAGGCGCCGAAGCGCCGGTTAATAGCGGGGCCACACGGCCCGCGACGCAGCCGGCCCCGCGGAAGATCGACGTCATCTGGTCCGACAAAGCCGATATCGACAGCCAGAAGAATACGATAGATGTCCACGGGAAAGTCGTGTCGCGATCGCCCGATTCCGACGGCGCGATCAATTCGTCCAACTCCGAACACGTTCACATCGATCTGCGAAAGAAGGTTCCGGTCCCTTCGACACAGCCGGCCGTCGCCGTGGCCGCGAGCACCCGTCCGTCAGCGCCTCCCGGCCCGATGCAGATGGATCTGTTCAAGGACAAGGAAGCGACGTTGATCACCCTCGATCAAAATGCGTCGGTCAATTCGACCCTGTCCGACGCCGATGGGAAGATCCTCCGGCAATTCGAATTGCAGGGCCCGAAGATTCTTTATGCGATGGTCGACACGCCGCAGTTGCCCGCGCACAGCCTGCTGGTGCCGTCGGCCGGCGAAATGCTGGTGCGCGACCATCGCGCGCCCGACCCCAAGGCCAAAAAGGACGACGATGCGGCGGGGATGGGGAGTGGCCGCGGAGCGACCGCCTTCAAGTGGTCAAAGTTACTGCTGTACAACGAAGACGCCCGCCGTGCCGACATCACCGGCAATGTGCTGATTGTGCATCGCGGGGACGATCCGAAGGACCTTCCGGCACGAATCAATGCCGAGCAGGTCACGGCGTTTTTCCAACCGGCGAAGAAGACCGACCCTGCCCACGCCGCTGCTCCGGCAGGGCAGGCCGCTCCGATGGAATTGAAATGGCTCACGGCCAATGATTCGGTCTTTGTGACGCGCGGAACTGAAGAACTCACCGCCAGGCGGGTTGAGATGGACCCAGCCACGCATTGGCTTCACGCCTATGGAACGGATCGCGATCCGGCGGTAGTCACCAACACTGCGACAAACGACACGACCAGCGCCGAACAAATCGATTGGAACACGCAAACCTGGGACATGAAATTCAAGAACATCTTCGCGCGCTCCAGAAGACCGGGAACGGGAACGGGAACGGGAAAATGAATTCGCAGTACTTTGCCGACAAATTCTCCGCCGCTCTGAATTACGATAAATATATTTTGACCGGCACGCCTGAACAGCAGCGGCGCTGGCGGCAGATTTACGACGCCGCCCATCTGCTCCCCGATCAGCAGAAATTAGTCGGCGGATTCGTTCGCGACATGAAAGTGCTGGTCATCAGCGGGATCTGGTGCGGCGACTGCGTTCAGCAGTGCCCGCTGCTGGAGCGTATCGCCGAGGCCAGTCGAGCCCGGATTGACCTCCGCTTCGTCGATCGTGATCAGCACCGCGACCTCACCGATCAGTTTCACGTCAACGCCGGCGACAGGGTTCCGGTCGCCTTGTTTCTGGCCGAGGATTTCGAATTCTGCTCTTCATTCGGGGACCGCACCCTCTCGCGCTATCGAGCCATGGCCACCCGCCAGCTCGGCCCTGCCTGCCCCGTCGGAATCATCGCCCCCGAAGCCGGCGAGTTACTCGAAACCCTCCACGAGTGGCTCAACGAATTCGAGCGCATCCAGCTTATGCTCCGCCTCAGCAGCCGCCTGCGACAGAAGCACGGGGATTAACAGCTACCGCTCCTTTCGTCGCGGATACTCGATCAGGCGGTCGTCACCTTCCACTTGGGCGACTGGCCGAAGAAGCGGCAGGGGTTGTTGTGGAAAATCTCGATCGCCTCCCGCTCGCTGTGGCCGCGGCGGAGAAATTCCAGGCATGTGTCCGTGAGATTGGTCGGCCCTGATTCCCCCCAGTCGCTGGCGCTGTTCACGCAGATCATGTTGGGGCCAAAGGTCTCCAGGATGTCTGCCCCGCGCTGCGGCGTGACTTTGGTCACGGGGTAGATCGTCAGCCCGGCCCAAAAGCCGGCGTCGCGGGCCATGCGGATCGTGTGCTCTTCACAATGATCGATCAAAACTCGCTCCGGACGGATGCGCTTCTCATTTTTCAGGATGTTGGTAATGATCGACGTGCCCTTGTGCTTGTCGTCCAGGTGGGGCGTGTGAATCAGGATCATCTGATCGTACTTCGCGGCCAGCTCTACCTGTTCTTCAAAGACCGTGATTTCGTTTCGCGTGTTCTTGTTCAGGCCGATCTCACCGACGCCGAGCACGCGCGGATGATCGAGCAGGGGCGGAATGAGCTTGATCACATCGCGGGCGAGCGAGACGTTTTCGGCTTCCTTGGCGTTGATGCACAGCCAGCAGTAATGATCGATACCGTAGCGCGCGGCTCGTTTGGGCTCAACGTCGAGCAGGTGACGGAAATAGTCGGCGAAGCTTTCGGCGCAGGATCGATCGTAACCCGCCCAGAAAGCCGGTTCAGAGACCGCGACAACGCCGCAGCGCGACATGTACTGATAGTCGTCCGTAGTCCGACTGACGCAATGAATGTGGGGGTCGATGAATTTCATGGGGAAGAATCAAAACTGAAGGGACATACAACGCCTGGATTCCTGGGAGAGCCGGGCCGTCCCCGGCCGGACGAAGACGGCTCGGGGACGAGCCGGCTCTTCCTGCGTATCGAGAACAATCACTCCCGGCGATCATTTACTCGGAATCGGCGTCTTATCGCTGAATATATCCTGCACCTGCTCGGCGCGATTCGTGCCTGAGGTGAGCAGAACCCTGATGGAATCGCGAAGCTTTGCCAATCGCGGGTCCGAAACGATCGCCTTGGCACCACCGGCCGAGCGCTCGATTCGATCAAGATCCGCCGCCAGAGAGAGGCATCTCCAACGCATCTCCAGAAAGTACTGGTCAATTGTCTGCTGTGCATCACGCATAACCTATTCTACTCCGCGAAGGCCGCTTGTGTGGCTGTGGTGCAGGAGTCCAGCCTGCTCCTTCGAAGCGGCAGGCTGGAAGCCTGCACCACAAATCAAATTTCCTCCTCGATTTTTGGACTTCCCTTTGCGTATAATACGCTCGTAACTGGCGCCCTTCAGATGCGGATCTGGAAAGGCGTGACGTTCCCGGCAAGGCGTTGCCGGGAGAAAGAGCTCGGCGGCGAATATTCGCGACGGCTGGGCAGGACCGAGGCACGTGCCGCGGACTTCATTGCAGGTCCAGAGCCGTTGTCCTTCAGAAATGGAGGTGATCCGTGACCTATTGTGACTGTACGTGTGGGCTGCTGTAGCAGCTTCCGCGGGTGCGATTCCTGCGGTGTACGCAGCTGCACCAGCAGCTCGGCAGCACAGTCAACCTGAGGGTTGCCTCCTGCCACGCAGAAGCACACTGAAGGGCCCGGCTCGGAAGATCCGGGCCTCTTTTTCGCCATTTCTCGTCCGGAAATACCAAATCCCAAGACCAAAGCCCAAAAAAATTCCAAACACCAAATCCCAAAGACCAAACAGGAGAGCATGCGCGCTCAGATCGCTCCCGTTTGGAATTTTCCCCTTTGGTTTTTGAGATTTGGAATTCGGCCCCGTTACTTGGCGATTTCGGCGGCGGTTCCGGCGATCGGGAGCGCCTGATTCCCCGGCGACCCGCTCGGCGGATCGAGATAAAGCAGACCCCACGTATTCGGCCGGGCCTGCGTCAGGACCTGCTTGGGGGCCGACCAGTAGTACTCGGCGGCATGCTGGTAATTGCGGGCGTGGAAGTTGAATGCGAGCTGCGGGTGATGCACCGGATCGAAGCCATTGAGCGCTTTGCCGGGAATGAACATTTCCACGACGTAACGATCGTTGAGAATGCGCGTGACCTGACGAATATCGGGATGAGGGATCAGGCTTTCCTTCAGCGTGTCACCCGGAGAATGCCATTGGCCGACGACGCCCGCTACGCCGTCGCGGGTGGGATAATCGACGGGAACAAAGAAAAAGTGATGGCAGAACGAGTCGTAGGTCACCTGGTCTGAACGCGGCGGACGCGTTGAAATCCAGAACTCAACGCTGTCGCGCACCACCACCATCCGCCTGCCGGGGCCGCGGAGATGTCGTTGTCGAACACCTCAAACGCCAGATACAGCCCCTCGTTCGTCCAGCCGAGATAGACATTGGGCGGCGGAAGATGAAACCGCTCGGTGCCAACCGCCAGGTCGGGATGCAGGTCAGAGATTTTTGACGCGTTGGACCAATGATCGACGCGGCCGCCGAGGCGCACCGGACGGCCGACAAACGGAATGCGGGCGACCGGCCGGTTCAGCGCGAAACTTTGCCGCCAGACGTCCTCCTGCTTGTCGGCTGCGCTGTGCGTGTGCAATTCGTCGAGCTTCGGGCCGGTCTCGCGGATCGCATCGGTCAGGAGCTGATAAGGCGCATCATCGATGTCAACGACGCCGAAATTGACGTCTTCGGAGTCGGCCGCCCGTCCGCTGGCGGGTTCGTCGGCCCACTGGAACCAGTCGGCGCCAATCACATACGGGACCCGGGCAACGCGAGAAGTGAACAGCCGATAGGCATCGGCGCGGGCCTGCTGATCGACCACCTGGGCGTCGAAGCCGATCAGGTTCCGATCGCCGCTGCGTCCGTCCAGCGCGTGAAACGAATATTCGCTGATGACGATTGGCTGCTGCGACTCCTCGCCGATCATTTTGAACGTGTCGGGATCGAGACGGGCGTCACTCACGTAATAGTTGAGCGATTGGGCATCGGTCCACGGGCGTGAAGCGCGTACCACTTCGACCGGCGCCGCCCCGCGATAGCGAATCCCGAGAATGAGGTGGTTCGGATCGTACTTCCGCAAAAGTGTGCAGGTGGTGTGAAAGTAGAAATCGGAAAGATGCGTGAGCCACGCGCTGGCCAGACGCTCGTAGGCGGCCGTTGATCGCGGGAGTGTCGGGAGCTGGCCAAGGCCGTCATAGCTGGAAAGCTTCAGATTGAAGGCCGTGTTGAACTCATTCACGGTCGAAAAGGTCTGGCGGATAACGCCTTCCACTTCGCGGCGATTCGGATCGTCCTGTCTCAGACCGTCAAAGAAAACGCCGGGGCCCGACGCGTCGTCGTCCCAGTTCATTTCATTGTCCAGGTAGTAGCCGACCAGATTCTTATTATCGCGCAACGGCGCGACCTGAACGCGAATGGCCTGCTCGGCGGCGTTGCCCCATGCCGGGCTGAATACCATGGCGCCCGACGAAAGGGCCCAGGACGAAATATTCAGATCCTGGGTCATTGGAACCGGGTAATTGTGCAGGACCGGGTTGGACCAGGCGCCAATTCCCTTGAATCCCGTTTCTTTCACCCGTTTTACGGTGGTACCGGCCCAGTGATCGAGCGCCTGCTGCGAACGCGAATCGTAATCGTTGGAAACGAAATCCGGCCCGGCACTGTCCCGGCCATGCACGACCGGCTGCACACTCGTCACCATGTTCAGGAAGGTCGGCTGATTCTCCGGGCTGAGGAACCACCAGACGCCATCGGCCGACTTGCCAAGCCGCCAGAATCCGTCATGTCCCTTCAGGGTGGGGAATAACGCGACCGGGGAGGAACCGTTGGCAGGCTGGGTTTGAGGGGTGTTGGCCAAATCAGACGCGGCGACGGGTTGGGTTGCGGGAGAACCAAGTTCGGCCGCGGAAGCGGCTGAATTATGCACCGGCTGGAATGCCACGAAGGCAACGCCGGTCAGAAAGAGGATGGCGGTCATCGCTCTCATGACTGCTTTCAGATACCCGACGCCCCGGCAGTTTTTGCGCTCGCGAGCTACCTTGAGGCATCGGCTCTTATGCTGGGCGAAATCGCCCGGCTTCGAATCATTGTCACGATCGATAGTTCTTGATGTGAAAAACACTTCAAGGTTATCGGTCGTTGATCAGCCAATTGTTGAGTGCAATTTGCGGGGTGTCAAATGCTGCAAATGTCGATTTGGACGCTATTTACACGATTTTTCGCGATATAAACTAGCCCGAACTTTTTGCAGGTCGTGACGTAGCGGACAAAATTTGCCAAAAAAAAGCCCGGGCGGTTGCCCGGGCTTCATTTGTGTCTCAGGTCGTAGCGAGAAACTAGGTCGCATCCGAGGTGGTTTTGGCCAGTTCCGGCTGTTCCTTCGACTCGGATTTAAGGGACTCGAAGTACAAGTGCTTATCGCCACCTTCTTCGGTCTTCACCGTGATGCGAATCAGATCCTTGCCTTTGAAATTGCCGCGAAGGATCTCCTCGGAAAGAGGGTCCTCGACGTTCTGTTCGATCGCCCGGCGGAGAGGACGAGCGCCAAAGTCGGCGTTGGTTCCCTTTTCGATCAGGAACTCCTTGGCTTCTTCGGATATTTCGATTCGCAGGCCGTGATCCGTCAGCCGGCGCGTCACCTTGCGAAGCTCGAACTCCACAATACTTTCCAGATTCTGCCGGCTCAGCGGACGGAAGACGATCACGTCATCCAGACGACCGATGAACTCGGGCCGGAAGTAACGTTCAAGCTCTTTCATGACCGTGGTCTTAATCGTCTGATAGTTCCGCTCTTCGGCCGCGCCCTTGGTCTTGGTGGAACGCAAGCCGAAATCCGGCCCGCCGCCTTTGATCAAATCAGAGCCGATGTTGCTCGTCATGATCATCACGACATTTCGGAAATCGACATGGCGGCCGAATGAATCGGTGAGCCGGCCTTCTTCCATGATCTGAAGAAGCATGTTGAAGACATCGGGATGCGCCTTCTCGACTTCGTCGAGCAGGACCACGCTGTACGGACGCCGGCGGATGCGCTCGGTGAGCTGTCCGCCTTCCTCGTAACCAACGTAACCCGGAGGCGCGCCGATCAGTCGGCTGACGTTGTGCTTCTCCATGTACTCGCTCATGTCGATCTGCACGAGGGCGTCCTCGTCTCCGAACATGAACTCCGCCAGCGCCTTGGAGAGCAATGTCTTTCCAACGCCGGACGGACCGAGGAACAGGAAGCTCCCCATCGGACGGTGCGGATCCTTCAGGCCGCTGCGAGCACGACGGATCGTCTTGCTGATTGCCTTGATCGCTTCGTCCTGCGAAACGACGCGCTTGTGCAGCTCGTTTTCCAACTCGAGCAGCCGCTGCGCTTCTTCCTTTTCCAGGCGGGTCAGCGGGACGCCGGTCATCTTGCTGACGACTTCGGCGATGACTTCTTCATCCACCACGCCGTCCACTTCCTTGGCCTTTTCGCGCCACTGCCGCTGCATCTCCTCTTTTTTGGATCGGAGGCTTCGGCCGAATCGCGAAGCTTGGCGGCTTCCTCGTATTCAGCGTTCTTGACGGCTTCATCCTTCTGGATCGAAAGCCGTTCGATCTGCTCCTCAAGCTCGGCAAGATTAGGCGGCTTGGTCATCGATCGCAGGCGAATGCGCGCACCCGCCTCGTCGAGCACGTCGATCGCCTTGTCCGGCAGGCATCGGCCGGTGATATAGCGGTCGGACATTTCCACCGCGGCCTGGAGCGCCGCATCGAGAATCTGCACGCGATGGTGCGCTTCGTAACGGTCTCGCAAGCCCTTGAGAATCTCGATCGTGTCCTCCTTGCTGGGCGGATCGACCGTGATCGGCTGAAATCGACGCGCCAAGGCCGCGTCTTTCTCGATGTACTTGCGATACTCATCGAATGTCGTCGCGCCGATGCACTGAATCTCGCCGCGCGACAAGGCCGGCTTGAGCACGTTGCTCGCGTCGATCGCGCCCTCGGCGCCGCCGGCGCCGACCAGCGTATGCAGTTCGTCGATGAAGAGGATCACGTTCTTGGCGCGACGAACTTCGTTCATCACCGCCTTGATCCGCTCTTCGAACTGGCCGCGGTATTTCGTGCCGGCGACCATCATCGCCAGGTCGAGCACCACGATCCGGCGATCGTGCAGGATCTCCGGCACCGTTGTGCTGATCACCATCTGCGCAAGTCCCTCGACGATCGCAGTCTTACCGACGCCGGCCTCTCCCAGCAGCACTGGGTTGTTCTTTTGCCGACGGCAGAGAATCTGGATCACGCGTTCGATTTCATTCTGCCGGCCGATGACCGGATCGAGCTGGCCTTCGCGGGCCAGTTCGGTCAGGTCGCGTCCGAAACTATCGAGCGCCGGAGTCTTGCTCTTGCCTTTGCCACCTTGTTTTTCCTGTGCGGGTTCTTCAGTTTCCACACCTGCTCCCAAAAGGTTGAGAACCTCCTCCCGAACCTCTTCAAGCTTCAAATTCAGGTTCATCAACACCTGAGCTGCCACGCCGTCATGTTCCCGCAGCAGGCCGAGCAAAAGGTGTTCTGTACCTACGTAGTTATGGTTGAGATTCCGCGCCTCTTCGATCGCGTACTCAATGACTTTCTTGGCCCTTGGCGTCTGGGGCAGTTTCCCCATGGTCACCATGTCCGGGCCGCTCTTGACGAGCTTTTCGACCTCCAGGCGGACTTTTCGCAGGTCCACGTCGAGGTTCTTCAGGACGTTTGCACCGACCCCGCTCCCTTCCTTCACCAGGCCCAGCAGGATGTGCTCCGTCCCGATATATTCGTGGTTGAAGCGCTGTGCTTCCTGGTTGGCAAGGGCCATCACCTTGCGGGCTCGATCCGTAAACCGTTCAAACATGTCCATCTCCTGTAGCCGACGGCCCTGGCCGGCTCCTCATGTTGAAAACCCGAAACGCGAGCATTTGCCCGGACGACAGGCCACATCAGCCGATTGCTGGCAAACGCTCGCCAGGCGTTCGGTCGATTCTAGATGCCCCATGCCGCTAATCAAGATGCCAGGGCGCCCAAACCGCGATATTCATACGTACCGACGGGGCGTTCGGTGCGCCATGGCGACTTATCGACCGTTCGCCCGATATCCGTGAGGAGTCTTCGAGTCCTGCGATGACTGATGATAGGCGGTGCGGTCAAGCGAGCCGCATTCGCTTCCCCCGCGCAGACCGAACATAATGATTAATCCGTGTCGCAGGACCTGTTTCAAATCTCCCTTGAACATCACCGTTCCGGGCGTCTTCAGGAAGCCGAACGGGGCTATCGCGCCGTTATCCAATCCGATCCCAACCATGCGGACGCGGTGCATTGGCTCGGTGTTCTAATCCTTCAGGCAGGCCAGCCAGCCGATGCGCTTCCTTTATTCGAGAAGGCCGCGATCCTGCGGCCGGGGGATGCGGCATTTCAATACAACCTCGCTCACGCATGGCTCGGGACTCGCAAGATCGACCAGGCCATTATCGCTTTTGAGAATGCCGTACGACTCGATCCGGACCGGGTCGAGTCGCTCACGGCGCTGGCCGGCGTCCTGTTGATGCGGCAGACCAAACGCGATGTCTCGCAGGCAATTACGCTACTTGAAAAGGCAAGGCAGGCCGGCGACCGCTCGGCAAGCCTCCACCATCAACTCGGCGTCGCGTATCTGGCGTCGGGGCGGAACGACGAGGCGATCGAAGCCAGCCGCGCCGCGTTAGGTCTGGTCGAGAATTTCCCCGCCGCCCATTTCAATCTTGCCCTCGCGCATCGGGCTCTGGGTCAGGTTGACCAGGCGAGGCAGTGTCTCCTCAAGGCGGTCGAATTTCACAGCGGATACGATCAGGCGTGGCATGCCCTGGCGATGCTCGACGCCGAGGCGGGGAACTGGCAGCGCGCCGCCGAGACGTTTCAAATCGTGATCGATCTCAAGCCTGACAACGTGGTGGCGTGGCGCGGCCTGGCGGAGGCATTGGATCATCTGGGAAAAACCGAACAATCGAAGTCATTGCTGCGCGAGGCGACGCGCTCTGACAAAGCCAGGGCGGTCAGCGACGCGATCGACTCGGTTCTGAAATCCGGCATGCGCGACGCCGCCCCTCAATCCGACACGAGCGATCAGCCTTCAACGGCGGTTCGCGCGCTCGAGCGAAAGCTCACGCCGGCGCCGGAAGCCTCCAATTTGCACATGTCGCTGGCGGCATGGAAAAACATTGTCCCCCCGACCCAGGTCCCTCGGGAAAAGGTGCTCGGCCTTTTCGAGAAATATGCCGACCGGTTCGACGAGCACCTGCGCGGCAACCTTGGCTACCGCGTCCCCGAGATGATCGTGGAAAAAGTCGCCGCGACGAAGCCGCAAAAGCCGCTGGACATTCTTGACCTGGGCTGCGGCACCGGCCTGTGCGGACAATTGCTCCGCCCCTTTGCGTCCATCCTCGTAGGCGTTGATCTCGCCGTCGCCATGGTGGAGAAATCGCGCTCTCACGCGGTTTACGATCGCGTGGCGAATTCCGACCTGGTTGAATTCCTTCGCAAATCCGAGGAACAGTTCGATCTGATCGTTGCGGCGGATGTGTTCATCTATGTGGGCGATCTGCTTCCGGCGTTTCAGGCCGCGCCGCGCGTTCTGCGGCCCGGCGGGGCAATCATCTTCTCCGTTGAAGCCGCGGGGGGGGATCGATTCCAGCTTCAGACCACCCATCGCTTCGCCCATTCGCGACCCTATCTCGAACGCGTCGCGACGATCTGCGGATTCAAATTGGAAACGTGCGATCCGATCGTCGTTCGCCAGGAGGCGGGCAAGCCGGTTCAAGGGTATCTCGCGACGATGAAGTTGAGCGCCTGAGGTGACCTGCCTCACTCTTTTTTCTGCGCATCGGCCGGTGGAGCGAAATGCGCACGATCGCCTCGGCAATCTGCTTCATTCCACGATCATTGGGATGACCGGCGACGCCGGGATGGTGGTAGGGGCCGCCGTCACCGGTATTGGCGGGGTCCTTCTGGATCACGGTCATGTCAACAAAAGGCAAGCCGCGGCTTTTGGCCGCCTCACTTTCCCAGGCGGTTTTCTCCACCGACCAGAAATCGCTGAGCACGACCGCCGGTGTATGACGCGATCGATAAAAGTCGAGCAGGCCGGCGTAGTGGGTCTTGAAGACGTCGTCGAACGGATCGTTTTCCCCGCCTTGATAGACGACCAGGTCGGGATGAAGGTCGGGTCGGGATCCAAGATATTCGAGCATTGGCCCGATTTTCCCGTTGCCCCCATTGTCGTAAAACACTTCCACCGGCCGACCCCCCAGCTTCTCCTGGATGGCCGCGGCGCTGAGGTGGACGAAATCCTTGTCAGGAGACGTCGCCGCCATCCCGCTGAATCGATCCCACAATTGCGAAACCCGCCCATGAATCGTAAGGCTGTCGCCGATGTAAAGGATGCGAAATGCATTGGGCGGGACGGGGCGTGTATTGATGAAGTCCAGGACCGCCGTTGAATCCGTGCTGTTGAAGGCGGGAGCGGGGCGGGTGGTCGGATTGGGACTTGGGTTGGAAGTGCTTTCTTCCCCTGAACAGCGGAAAACGGCGCCAAAAAGCAAAGAAATCAGACCGACAGCGGCAATCGTTCGAGCCTCGAATTTCAAAGGTTTCATTGGAAACGGATATAGCATTGCCCGCGAGCGTCGTCTAACGGAAAGCCCCGGGATTCGAGCGTCACCGCCTGTCGTGAGCAAAGTCGAATTGGCGGTCAGTGCGCCGGGACGCCGTCGCCGCGCCGGAACGCTGTCGTCGGCCGCCGCAACCCGTGGGCCTCCTGCCCCTACTTTTCAAATTAAACCCCGTCGACGATACTCCCGATCCGACATGATCCGACATAATCCGACACTTTTTTGGGGTATGTGAAGAAATATAGCTACACTATAGAGTACATAGATTATCTTCGTTAATCAATTTCCCGCAGGGAGTCGCATTCCAAACTCTCACGCAGAGCCGCCAAGGCGTGGAGAGAAAAAATCCATTCGCCTCGCGACAACCGCAAGTCAGACGAATCATGACTGATTGGGTCCACTCTGCGTCTTTGCGCCTCCTGCGCGGGGGGTATCCGTCTCCTGGCCGGAAATGGCCGGTTCTGGCCGGTTTTAAAAATCTCTTTCAGACATTTCTCGTTTCTGAATCGCCACGCCCGTTTTTTTGGGCACGTGGCGAATTGAAGGTGGCATTCGGAGGTCCGGCGTCCCCAAATGTCCGGCTGGCGCGAGATTCGACGCTCAACGGCAAACCCGATCGCCGATCACCGCACATACGAAAATCCAGATGTCACCGTATTTCACGCGATTGATGCGCAAAAAAAACGTTCCCTGTTGTTGGGTTTTTCCGGAAAAATCGAACGCCGGCAGAATTCTCTCATCGTCTTGATCACTCGTTGCTTACGAACGCCGGGGCGATTTTCCGATATCGCACTTACAGCAAAATGACCCTGAAATCCGCCATATAGATAGAGGACGACAGTTTTCCCGGAACACAAAAGCGATCACTTCGCCCGAACTGAAAACCGTCGCAGCACGTCGTCTGCGCAGGCGGTCAAAAAAGATGTTCTGTCCGGCGACAAGTCGCACGGCTCCCTCGGATCAAAAAAGAGAGCCGCGCAACTTGTCGCCGGACCCATGTGGTCAAAAACCGTTCGACCGTTCCGGGGACGCGTTACCTGCACTCGAGAGCAGAGATCGGGGAAAATGAACTGAGTGGTACAAGGCCCGCGACCCTCAACGTCGGCTCCGGTGCCGCTCAATCCTCTTGCCAATCCGGTTTTCGCGCATACGGTGATTGTTGTATGAACCCTATTATGCTCATCGAACAGCAGTCCCGCCGGGCGGTTGAGTTGCGGCATCGGCTGCATCAGATCCCGGAACTGGGATATGAGGAATTCAAGACGGCGGCGGCGATTCGGGCAGAGCTGGATACGCTGGGGATCGAACATGTCGATGGGGTTCCCGATGCGCCGACCGCGACGATCGCCATGATCGGTGATCTGTCCAAGCCCTGCATTGCGCTGCGGTCAGACATCGACGCGTTGCCGATCGAGGAGCGGACCGGGCTGCCCTATGCGAGTCAGCATCACGGGCAGATGCACGCCTGCGGACATGACGGGCATATCGCAACACTGATGGGGACGGCGGCGGTGCTGAAATCGATGGCGGCGAAATTGCCGGTCTGCATCAAGCTCCTCTGGCAGCCGGCGGAAGAAGGGGGCGGCGGCGCCGAGCGGCTCATCGCCGCCGGTGCGCTGGACGGTCGCATCGGGCCGAAAGTGAGGGCCATTTTTGGGTTGCATGGATGGCCCGGATTGAAAGTCGGAACGGTGGCGAGCAAGGCTGGCGTATTGCTCGCGGCCACCGATTCCTTCGAAGCGACCTTCACCGGCCGCGGGTGCCACGGAGCCTTTCCGCATATGGGGATCGACCCGATCGTCACGGCCGCCGAGGCGGTGGTGAATCTCCAGCAGTTTGTCTCGCGGGAGTTCGATCCGACCGATTCGGCGGTGGTAACGATCGGCGAGTTTCACGCCGGCACCGCGACCAATATCATTCCCGACACCGCGTGGATCGCCGGCACGGCGCGCACGCTCAACGAGCCGGCGCAAGCAGATTGCCGCGGGGATCGAGCGACGCTGTCAGGGGATCGCCGATGCCGGGCGGTGCCAGTTGCAGTTCGAATGGACGACCGGATATCCGCCGACGGTGAACGATCCGGCGATGTCGGATTACGTCGCCAGGATCGTGCGCGAGGCGATGGGCCCGGACCGGTATTTCAACGTTCCCCGGCCGTCAATGGGAGGCGAGGACTTTGCCTATTACCTGGAAAAGGTTCCCGGCTGTTTTTTCCTGATCGGCGTGGAGCCGCCGGAGAACAAAATCTATCCGCCGTTACACAGCGATCGCTACGATTTCACTGATGCTGCCATGGCGGTGGGAATGCGGATGTTTGTGGAGTTGGTCAGAAATTTCGCAATTTGAAATTTCGAAATTCAAACGTTCAATGTCCAACGCTCAACTTTCAACTAAAGGGGTTGCAGTCGGAATCAGTCGAACGATTCCGCCACCTCGCCCTTTGGCCGGGTCTTCCATCTTCGATGCACCCAGAGATACTGCCCTGGATCGTGGCGCACGAAATCTTCGATCCCTTTCGTGTATCGCTGGGTGATATAGCGCAGCGGATCATCCTGCGATTTCCAGTCCTCGGGATAGATCACGTCCTGCACCCCGACGGCGAAGCGAAAGCGTTCGTCGAGCCGGCGGGCGTAGCCGACGACGACGGGGACGTTGTATTCCATCGCCAGAAGTCCGATGGACTTGTACGTGCTCGCCTTGCGGCCGAAGAAATCGACGAACATTCCCTTGCTGCCGGCGTTCTGATCGGCGATGAAACCGACCGTCCCTCCGCCGGATAGAATGCCGGTCACTTCGGAGGTAGCGCCGGTCTTGTCGATGATGCGTTGTCCCTTTTTCTCTCGAACGCCCAGAAGCCATTCGTTGACATAGGGGTTGTCGAGTGGGCGGGCGATACTGGTGGTTTGAAAGCCGAGGGTCGCCAGCACGTACCCGAGTACTTCCCAGTTGCCGTAATGCCCGGTGAGCATGATCAGTCCCTGGCCGCGGCGGAGGAGCATGGCAAATGCTTCGCCGAAATTTTCCAGTTCAACATACTTTGCCCAGGTGTCGAGGTGGATGAGCCGGGTCGTGAAGAGGACTTCGACGAAGAGCATGATCATCTGCTGCACGCTTCGTTTGGCCATGCGCCGGCGATCCGCCTCGTCCATATCGGGAAAGCTTCGCCGCAGGTTGCCCAATGCGCGTTCGCGGTGTTTTCGATCGACGGCATATACAACGCTGCCGAGAAACCGGGCCGTTTGCAGGTTGGCTTCAACGGGAAAGCTGTGCAAGATCATCGAAACGAGGCGCAGGCCGAGGTATTGCAGCCGATCGATCAGGTCATTGCGCTTCCGGGCCATGGGCCGGGATGATAGCGTGCGGTGTGCGTGGTGACACTCGACGGCGAACCGTCGGCAGATGAGAGGGACAAGCAAGGAGAATCGCGTGGTTGAAATGACGATGGTTTACGAAGGATCGCTGCGTTGCTCCGCGACGCACGGACCGTCCGGGGACAAACTGCGGTCCGATGCCCCAAAAGACAATATGGGCCAGGGAGAAGCATTTTCTCCGACCGACCTGGTGGCGACGGCCCTGGGGACGTGCATGCTGACCACCATGGGAATTGTCGCCCAGCGCAACGCGATCGACATGGGGCGTCCTACCGCGAAAGTCACCAAGGAGATGATCGCAACGCCTGCGCGCCGCATTGGCCGCCTCGCCGTCGCGATCCATGTGCCGGCGGCGCTGAAGCGAAGAGGACCAGACCCGACTGAAGAATGCCGCGATGAATTGCCCCGTAAAGAAAAGCCTTCATGCGGACGTGGAGATCCCGGTCACGTTTACGTTTGGGAAATGAATAAATGTTGTCGTCGCCAGTCCCGTAGGTCGCTATGGCACGTGCCGTCGCTTCGGATTAGCGATTTGGTCCTGGGGCAACTGTTCCGAAAGGAATTTTCGAAGGCCGTCGGTTGCGTTCAATGCATCCTCGCGTTTTCGATCCAATGATTCAGTGGATCGAATTATTCGCGCAAGCTCAGCGACCGTCGATTCAAAAATCGGGGAAAAATGAGTTCCGCTCAAAGCCCTGCTGGTGGCGAAAATAATCCCGTGCATGTCAGCGACGCCTGACTGCCTGTCAAAAAGACGATTGTCCGCCTCAATGACATTTGTCAGAAGCGTTCTTTCGTCTTTCGTCAGCATCCGGCTCCCCTGAAGCAGACAGGCGCCCGGCCGACAGAGTCTGCTACTTCACTTGCTCGAATACAAACGTCCCCTTCTTGTTCCCGACGACGATGGCGGGGTGATGATCTTTATTGATGTCCTGGGCCATCACTTCCGTGCCGACGCCGGAGTCGTCATCGATCTTGTGGGCGACGAATTCGGCCTTGCCGTCTTTGCGGACGAGCTGGAACCAGTAGAGAACCGCGGGGGCGTTGGCCTCGACATCGGTCGTGTGGGCCCAGAAGCGCTTGCCGGTGACGATGTCTTTGAGACCGTCGCCGTCAATGTCTATCAGATCGACGGCGTGAAGCTGCGAAAATTCGACGCCTTGCGCATTTTCGGATTGCTTTGAACCCATGATGAGGTGTTTCTCGAACGTTCCGTCGGCCTTTTGCTCGAACCAGGCAAGACCGAATCCGTGGGCTTCGAGACTGGTGATGACATCGTTGCGGCCATCGCCGTTCACGTCGTAGACCTGCATCTGGGCTCCGCCGCTGCCGAAATCAGCCGGATGAAATTTCCACTGCGGATTGCCGTCGAGGCTTGCGGGTTGCTCGTACCAGCCGTTGTGAACGAGCAGGTCATTTTTCTTATCGCCGTTGACGTCGCCCCATCCCAGTCCGTGGGTAAAGCGGCCATATCCGCCGTTCTTTTCCGAGCAGGCGTGCCAGGTCCAGGGCTTGGCGGGATCGGTCCAGTCCGGCTGTGCGTATCCGACCGTGTTGTCGCTCATGCAGATGAGGACCGGCTTGCCGGTTCCGAGGAGATCGCCCCATTGCGGCGATTCGTTATCGACATGAGCGAAAACATTGTGCCGGACCCATGAGCCGTCTTTGTTGTCGCGCGGATTTTCGTACCAGGACAGGTCCTCGCCGGGGAAGCCGACGATGAGGATGTCGTCCCATCCGTCATTCTTCATCGAATAGGAGAAGGCGAAGAAGTTCTTCGAATATTCGCGCGGATTTTGCTGAGGATAGTCGGCGAACTGGTGCTTCTTGGTGAAGTCCGGACCTTCATACCAATATCCGCCGGCTGCGACGTCCTGAGCACCGTCATGATTAAAGTCGCCGAAGGTCGCCCCTTCGCTGTAGAAGTGAGTCGCAAGCGTAAACTTTTTCCACTTAATCGGCGTGGAATCGTCGTCGGCCGCTTTGGCGACAGAAACGAAGCAGGCGGCAAAAAGAAAGAGGCTTGCAGCGCGGAAGGTTGCGGTCTTCATGCTCGAATTCCTCATAATGGACGCAGAAGGCGTAGTGCCCGTCTGCAACAGTACCGTCGGTTGAGTCGCGAAGTTGAATCGCCGGCCGGATTCATTCGATTGGCTTTAGGCCCATTTCGTTTTGCAGCACTTGAAAGAGCGCGCGGGCTCATCGATTTCTCCGCTCAGGATTGTCTTCTGGGTGATAATTTTGGGAATGACGCCTTTCCCCGCATCGCGATAGAGATCAATGCCGTCGGACAGGGCCTGTTTGACCCACGGATCGGCCTCGGCGGCTTTGAGCGGAGCTTCGCCGACCAGCTCGACGGCGTGCTGTCGCGCATCCTCCGGAGTGGGGGTCATCGGCTGCTCGAAAATCCACTGATCCATATCGTCGAAGGCGCTCGGCTTGCGCGCCACACCGCCAGCGCCAGCCGAGCCAGGCCGCAGGCGTGGAGGCCAACCGGCGCCGTCTGCTGGATGAGTGGATTGCAGTCGTGGTTCATGGGCACGATGTCAACCACGATCGAAATCTGGCTTCCAAACCGCTTTCGCACCGCCTCGATCGATGGATGGGTATGGCGGCAATGCGGACAGGTGTAATCCGCCATGATCAGAATCGTGTGCGGGGCGTCCTGCGAACCGAGCGTTGGAAAATCCCGCCACTCCAACTGAAGCTTTCCGTCCGAGAAGACCAGGTGATCCTTCGAGGCCGACTCCACGTGCAGAATGTGGCGAGGGGCGGATTTGAGCTGACCAACGACAAGCGTCGCGAGAACGGGAACTGAGAATAGCGCGGACGGCCAGAGCCGGCGTGGCCGCGAACGCTTGCGCGGGGCGACGTTTTGCGCCTCCGATTGCGCCCGCGAGGAGAGAAAAATCAGTCCGGCAATGAGCAGCCCGCAAAGATGTGCCGACAGACACCAGGGACAGAAACTGCCCACGAAGATTTTCTGGACGATGATGAACCAGACTGCGGAGCCCGCCGCGACCGCGGCTAAAAATGACATCGCACGCCACGCCGTGCGCCGCGTCGAAAGCTCGAAAGCGGGGTCAGCCAGGATCGCGCCGACAAAAAGAAAAAAATAGACTGCGGCGGCGGGCATGCTCACCGGAATGTTCATCCATTTGGACCATCGGCTGCTCAGTGCCTGATCGCACCCCGAACCGACGCCACATCCCACCGGGAGCTGGTTCAATGCGACGGTCTGGATAAACAGATAAGCGCACACCGCCAGGGCGGCTAATGCGAGCAGTCGCAGCAACCAGAGAATCAGTGTCTGGCTGCTCTCTCGTCGCTGCGCGGGGGCTTTCGCGGGCATTTGTGACAGAGATTCAGTCATTGAAATGAACCGAAAATTCACGCGTCGATGAAAATCCGCCGCAAATGACGCTCATAGATATTTTGAGTGACGTTGGCGGCGACCACAGCTTCATGTTTCTCCAGCGCCTCCAGGTATCGATCGCCCATCTGAGCAGCCACCTTGTAGCCGACGTGCAGCAATTGCCGGAAGCTCGGATTGTACCGCACACAATCCGGATCGTGACGAAGCGCCTGGGCGTATTCCGTCTCCGACCAGTCAGCGACGATGCCGGCAGTCGGGAGCATTGTCTTGTCGATGTCGATTACCGAGGCGTAGGGCCCGCAAAGTTCGTCGTAACGACTCAGGGCCTGGGCGTAAATGTCTTTCGCGATCTCCAGCCCGTCGCCGCCCGCCGAGGCAAGGCCAATCAATTCTTCCAGCCATGTGGTGCCGGCGGTTTTGAGATGCAGGCCGGCGCCATGCCGGCGCACGGCCCGGCGAATGACCGGGTAGATCGAGAACTTGTCGCTGCCGGAATGCACGCTCAGCTTCAGGTTTGACGGAAGGCCGAATTCCCGGATCGCAAAGGCGATTACGCACAAATCGTCGTTAAACTCCTTCTCGAAACGTCCGAGATCCCCGATGTAGTCGACGCCTTTATTGAAACGACCGGTAAATTTCGGCGCGATGGTCTGAGCCGGTACTTTCTCCTGACCCAGGGCGGCAAGAATAAAGAAGAGCTCAATCGGGGTCTGTGGTTGATCGGTTTCATCCATAGACACTTCGGTCACAAAAGTGCCGGCGCCTTTTGCTTTCTGAATGTGGCGATAGATCGCTCCGGCCTCTTTTGCGGCGCGCAGATACTTGCGGGCGATCGATTCGATGCGATCCGCCGACACATCCAACGTTCCGTCGATCCCAGGGATGCGCAGCGAACCGGCGTATCTTGAATGGGATGAAACAAAGGCGCGAATATCGGCGTCTTCCGCCGGCTTGGCGATGAAATCCGCCACGTCGAGCGTGAAGAAATTGCTGCACCCGATAAACGGATCGACGGTCTTGACGCCGATATGGTCGGCGTCCACGAACCAGGGTCCTTTCCAATCGAGGGCCGTCACCGCGTTTTCCGCCTCGGCGCGAACGCTCTGCGGCTGACTGTGCACGATCAAATGCTCGCGATTGGATTTGTTCCAGACGGGCGCAACCTCGAAGCCGAGCTTCTTTGCCTGAACGAACGCGGCGAGTTGCGCTATGCCCTGCCGGGCGAAGCGGTCGCCGATGCCCATGCTGAATTGCGGCAGGAGCAGGGGGGTGGTTGCCATAGGCGGAAAGAATACGCCGGACCGCTCGATCGGAAAAGGATTGGTTCGCGTCGGAATTGACGTAACGGCTGGTTAAGCGGCGGCTCCCTGGTCGATGGGCTCAACGGTCGCGACGTGCAGCAATGAGCAAATCTTGAATTCGGCGGGTACACCATCTTCCACATGAGTCCCAACGAGCATATCCGAACGGGTGAGCATCGCCATTTCAGGACGCCGCACCTCGTATGCTTGGCCGCTCGACATAACGCCAAACGGGGCTTCCAACTCTTTGGCGAGGCGTGAACCTGCCAGTGGGACATCGCGTTCAAAAATGGAGGGGAAAGCCGCGACGCGGTGCAAGGGGTTTTTCAAAGCTTAAGGCGGGCGCGGAATGCTCACGCTCGCTCGTTGCCAGTCGGTTAGCAGCGTCTTTTGCCGCTCGCCCGCTTACTTCGTGAGTACACTCCGTGCGCGGCTCTTTCTAACTTGTCGATCTCAGGCGAGGGCGGATTGTGACGATGATATCGATATGTCCGCTTCGACTCACGCGACATCCCTGCCCCGCGAAAGCGGCGCTGATTCTGATAAGAAGAAGGAGCGCCGGCGCAGCCAGCGCAAGCCTTACGTTGCCGAGGCGTCATTGGCTTCCCCGACCGCGAAAGATCCGGCAGATCGGCTTGAAGTCAGCGCGCTCAACATTTCCCGCCATGGGATTGCGTTCGAATTGCCCAAATCCATTCCGACGGGCGCGTTTTATGTGCTGCAGTTGGGAATGGGTCCGCAGCGCATGACGACGGAGGTGCAGATTATCTCCTGCCGTTCGGGCAATGGTACTTTTCACGTCGGCGCCAAATTCTGCTGAGCCCACATCCGATTCATCGTCAAACTATTCTGTCGTGTGGCGGTGGCGTAATTTTGTTGACCTTGCCTTAGACTTCCACTTAGGATGACTCTTGCCCGTGTGTCGGTGGTGAGTCGTCAGCTTTGGAAGTCGCACGCCCTAAAATTCTCGTTCTAACCGGCCAGTCGACGGCGAGTGGGGAAGTTGTCGAGTCATTGCGGCGTCATTGCGATGTCGTCGAGACGTCGGGAATTGACGACGCCATCGAAAAACTTCGTCACGATCACTTCAGCTCCATCTTTTCAGACTCGGCCGATTTTCTTCCCCTCGAGCGAGCGCTGGTCTCCCAGCAGGCCACTCTCGTGCTTAACACGATCGGGGAAGGCGTCTGCATCGTCGATGCTGAGGGGCGCTGTAACTGGATGAACAAGAAGATGGCCGCCTGGCCGGCCCAGGTTCATGAGAAGATTCGCCGGACCTGCCAGGGCTCATTTGAACTCTTCAGCCGCCAGGTTTCCCCCCAGACCGCCGATACGCCACCCACTTTCAGTCGTTCCAAGCGTTATGCGCTGAATATAGAAGACCAGCAGTTCATGGAAATGATCTGCTCGCCGGTCATCAATCCGGCCGGCCAGATCGTGCAGGTCGTTGCGGTCGTGTGGGATGCAACGGGAACACGACGGCTCCAGCAGAAGATCGATGCAATCGACAAGGCGGGCCGGGAGTTGGTCCGTCTGGAAGGCGAAGCGCTCAGCAAGATGAATGTGGGCGACCGCCTGAAGCTGCTGGAAGACAAGATCATCAGCTTCACGCGGGAACTGATGCACTTCGACCACTTCGTGATCCGGCTGCTCGATCGCCGGAGCAACAAGCTTGAGATGGTGATCAGCGCCGGCCTGCCGAACGACGCATTGAACATCGAGTTGTTTGCCCAATCAGAGGGAAACGGAATCAGCGGATACGTTGCCGCCACAGGCCGTTCTTACATCTGCCCGGACGTGGAGCGCGATCCGCGCTACATCATGGGCCTGGATTCGGCGCGAAGCAGCCTGACCGTTCCGCTGCACCTTCATGATCGATTGATCGGCGTCTTCAACATCGAAAGCCGTCAGCGTGCGGCTTTTAACGAGGATGACCGCCAGTTTGCGGAAATTTTCGGCAGGTATGTCGCGATCGCACTCAATATTCTGAACCTGATGATTGTGGAGCGGGTGAGCACCAGCCACAAGGTTGCCGACGATGTCTGTTCCGAAGTCGCCGGCCCGCTGAACGATATTCATTCCGACGCCAGCGCGCTCATGGGCGATTACATCGGGCACGACGACCTTCGCGTGAAGCTTCAGCAAATCCTGGATAATGTCGGAACGATCCGCAAATCATTGCGTCAGGCCGCTGAAGGCCAGAACAATACCGTTCTGGGAGCCAGCGACGTCAAGGAAGCCGACGATCCGGTGCTCGGCGAGGCACAAGTGCTGGTGGCGGACGACGAGCCCAATATCCGCAACACCATCAACGACGTCCTGCGAAAATACCACGTGCACGTTACACTCGCCTCCAGCGGCGAGGAAGCCATTGCCATTCTCGAGCATCGCGGTTTCGACCTGGTGCTCAGCGACATCAAGATGCCTGACAAGAGCGGCTACGACGTCTTCGCCGCCGCGCACAAGGCGTCTCTGACCGTTCCGGTCATCCTGATGACGGGGTTCGGCTACGACCCAAACCACTCGATCGTCCGCGCCAGCCAGGAAGGACTGGCGGCGGTGTTGTTCAAGCCGTTCAAAGTCGATCAACTGCTGACGGAAGTGCGCAAGGCGACTGCAATTACAGGCGGTCGCGAAGTAAGTTCGAACTTCGAAAAGATACGGCCTGAAGGTCGCACTACGAGCCAATTCAGGGATTTCGGCTGAATTTCCCGGCGAGCGTGCGGGCGGGGTGGGGAATGGTATTATTCGGAATTTGGATCGATTCACGATCGCGATCGATCATCCGCGGTGTCACCAATTGCGCTGTGAGTCGACGATTGCCTTCGATCGGCGGCTTGCCGATGACCTGGGCGATCTGATTGACTTCCGACTGCTTCGCAATGAGTTTCGCCTCGAGGCTTTCGAGCTGCGACTCGAGATCGCGGAAATCCTTTACGGCGGCGTTGTAAAGCGCTTCGCCCTGGGCGAGCCACGATTGAATCGATGCAGGCGCCGCCAGTTCTTGTGAATTTTGCGGAAGCATTTCTTTATTCTACCCAGTCGGCGCGAGAAGTTGAATTCTTCCTCGCTTTTATCCCGCTATGCTTATCGGTCAGATTCGGAGGTCAATTTTGAAAACGAACCGGCTCTCCCGCGAATCATCCCCATACCTGCTGCAGCACCGGCATAACCCGGTCGATTGGTACCCGTGGGGCCCGGAAGCGTTCGACACCGCGCGTCGGGAGAACAAACCGATCTTTCTCTCCGTCGGCTACAGCACCTGTTATTGGTGCCATGTCATGGAGCGACAGAGCTTCGAAAATGAAGCCGTGGCCGACGAAATGAACCGGCGATTCGTCAATATCAAGGTCGATCGCGAAGAGCGACCCGACGTCGATCAACTGTACATGACCGCGGTGCAGGTCCTCGCCCGGCAGGGAGGATGGCCCATGAGCGTATTTCTCACGCCGGAACTGCGTCCTTTCTACGGCGGGACCTATTTCCCCCCAACCGATTCCTACGGCCGACCTGGCTTCATGACACTTCTCGGAGCGCTTGACGATGCTTACCGAAATCGCAGGCCGGATGTGGAAAAGACGGCGACGCAATTGCTCGGCATTCTTGAGCGGATGGCCGAGCCTGCGCCGCCAAAGTTGCCAATCGGTGTCGAACTGACGTGGATCGAATCCTCTGATCGAGCGATCCATCTCAGATTACGACCCACATCATGGTGGATTCGGAGGCGCGCCAAAATTTCCCCGGGAAACATTGCTGGAATTGCTGCTGGTGTATCTCGACCAAAGTGGCGATCACCGGCCGCCGGCGGAGCAGCAAGCGCGCGTTCGGCGCATGCTTTTGCACACGCTCGACGCGCTGGCGATGGGGGGAATCCGCGATCAGCTGGGCGGCGGATTTCACCGCTACTCGACGGACGCCGAATGGCTCGTGCCGCATTTTGAGATCATGCTGTACGACAATGCGATGCTTGCGTGGTGTTATGCGGAGGCATACCGCCAAACGCGCGAGCCGCGCTATGCCGAGGTCGCCCGGGGCGTGCTGGACTTTGTCATGCGTGAAATGACATCGCCCGCCGGCGCGTTTTATACCGCGTTCGATGCCGAGGTGGATGCGAAGGAGGGGGAGCCGTATCTCTGGACTAAGGGGGAGGTCGAGGCGGTGCTGAAAGACTTGCCTGCCAAGCCAGGCGATTCACTTTCGCCGGCCGATCTTTTCAATCGGGTCTATGGCGTCGATCGCGGACCGAACTTCGCGGATCCACACCACGGAAACGGCACGCCGGACAAAAGCATTCTCTACCTTCCCAAGCCGATGGAAGCTGTGGCGGCGGATTTGAAGATCGATCCTGCCGTTCTCGCGTCGCGCCTCGCTGAAATGCGTGAGAAGCTCTACGCCGAACGGCGCAACCGAAAACAACCGCTGCTCGACACGAAGATTCTGACGAGCTGGAACGGGCTGATGATTCGAGCCTTCGCGCATGGCGGGCAGGTGCTGGGAGAGAAAAAATACCTCGACGCGGCCACGCGGGGCGCGGAATTTGTGCTGCGGAATCACCTCCTTTCGGATGGCGCTTTATTGCGCACCAGCGGCGGTGGGCTGGTGTCGCAAAAGGAGGCGAGTCAAGCTCTTGCCCCCTCTCCCAGTATTCTGGGAGAGGGTGGGGGTGAGGGCAGCCCGACGCAAAACCGAAGAGAAGACGCTCTGCCCGACCCTCTCCCGGAGTACCGGGAGAGGGAGAAATCCTTTTCGCCGCCAGAAGTGACGGGTTCACCTTCCGCTCGCCCGATCCCCGGGTTTCTCGACGATTATGCGTTTCTTTCGCAGGCATTGCTCGCGCTGGATCAGGCCGGCATTCCCGGGTCGTATAAATCAAAGGCGCAGGAACTGGCGCAGCAATGCCTGGATCGATTCGGGGATGCGCAATTTGGCGGATTTTACTTCACCGATCGCAGCGCGACCGATTTGATCGTCCGCCAGAAAACCGCCTCCGACAGCCCGCTTCCAAGTGGCAATGCCGTCGCCGCGATGGTTCTTCTGGAGCTTGGACAGGTTGCGACAGCGCGGCAGACCATTGCCGCGTTTGCACAACAGGTAGCCGATCATGGCGAAGGAATGAGCTCGATGGTCCAGGCGGCGCTTCAATTTCTTCGCCGTGCCGAGCCGTTCGTCGTTTCGGCCGCGGAAGATGCCGCCGGCCACGAACGTCCGCCTGCTCCGAAACAAACAGCCGATACCATCGTGGCGGCGACCGCTCGCTGGCAGTCCGAAACGGAACTGAAGGTGCAGCTGAGCATTCGCGCGGGTTTTCACATCAACGCCCACGACGTCGGCGGTGCTCCGATCCCGCTCATCCCCACCGTTTTGCGAATTGCTGATTCAACGGATGCGTCGATCGAATATCCGCCGGCCCAGGAACAACAATTCGAGTTTTCAGAGGTGCCTATGAAGGTTTATGCCGGAGATGTCACGGTCGCGGTGAAATTCCGGGTGCCGCGCCGCGCTGGAGCAGCGCTTCAACTGACGCTGGCATATCAGGCCTGCAGCGATTCGGCGTGTCTGCCGCCGACGACTGTGGCAGTCCGGGTCGAGGAATGACCGGCGGTTTATCTTTCGATCATTTTGCCGTCGCTGCCGCAATCGGCGCCGCGATGAATTGCTTGATGAGATTCCCGTTTTTCGCGTCAAAGAGACGGACGGCGCCGTCCGAACCGCCGGTCGCGATGGTGCTGCCGTCCGGCTTGAACTGCACGGAATAGACCGGGCCGGGATGACCGCTCAGCTCGAACAGTTTTCGCCCGTCGCGGGCGTAAACCTTCACCAGGCCCGTCGTCCCCAGGGCAACGGTATTTCCGTCGGGGCTGAATGCGACAGCCGTGACCGGCGTCGGCTGACGCTCGAACGCGATCAGCAAATTCGTGTCGTTTCGGCCGGCGGTGCGCCCCTGATTGTCGGAAATCTTGTAAATTCGCGCGTTTCCCAGAGCGCCTCCGTAAAGGATCAATTCCTCCTTCGGATGGCGGCAGAGGCAAAAGATCGGCTCGAGCGGATTGTTGATGTCATCAATAAATCGCCCGCTGGCCACGTCCATCAGCTTGCAGGCGCGGTCGCGACCGGCAGTGACGAGCTGCTTGCCGTCGAGCGTGAAGGCCGTCCCCATCACCCAATCCGAATGCGCCTTCAGATCGAGCAGGAGTTTTCCATCTTCAATCCGGATCTGTCGGGCCGACTTGTCGGCGCCCCCGAATGCGACGCTCTTGCCGTCGGGCGCGAAGCTGAGCCCGTAAAGTGAATCAGCACTCGGCTGAAAAGTATGCGTCGCCTTCTGGCTGGCCACATCCCAGATCTGCACCTGCCCGAATTCCGCCGCGCGCCGCCGGCAACGCCCAGTGTTTTGCCGTCGCTGGTAAACGCGAGTGATTCGATCCGCGGGCATTCACCGGTCAATCGCCCGACCAATCCCGATCCGTCCGATTTGACGAGCAGCACTTCATGCCACCCGCTCACCGCCAGCGTTGAACCATCGGGCGAATACGCCATCGCCGAAATGACCGGCGGCACGATATAGATCGGCGGATCGATGTGGGTTGAACCGGGGGCTGGGGTGTCATCCTTCGCCCCCTGCTGAATCCATCGCGTCAGCAAACCGACCTGCGCCGCAGAGAGCGGATCGGCGTCCTTGGGCATGTCCGGATCTTCGCCGGATATCATTTCGATCAGTTTGCTCTTTCCCGGATCACCCGGCGCGATTGCCGCGCCGTGCTTGCCCCCTTTAACGATGAGCGAGACGACCGTCAGATCGAGATCGCCTTTGCTCTTTTCCGGCTTGTGACACCCGGCGCAGGTCTGGTTGAGCAACGGTTTGACCTGCCGGAAATAGCTCACCTGATCGTCGGCTCCGCACGACCAGGGCGCGAGGAAGGCAAGAACGGTCCAAATGGCGAACCAAAGCTTCGGGGAACAACGCATGAGATGACCTCTGAATACCGATCAGAAGATTGTACTCCAGACGGCTCCTCGCGTTCGCGCCGTTGTTTCCCCCAGCAACAGATCATCGTGACGCTTCGCTGATTCGCTGTTGTGCGGCCTGTTTTCGAGCCGCAGACAGTCCGGGCAGGGCCTTTTGGTACCATTCGGCGGCATGAAGCTGGATATGGCGGCGGGAGACAGGCGTCGTTGCCGATTGGGCAATGTCCCACCAATCGTCGGCGAGGGATGCCATTCCTTCCGTATCCGAAGGAGCCGCGATTTCGCACTGCGCCAGCATCTTCAGTTTTGAATCGGAACTTTTCGCCAGCAGCGGCAGATTCTCGGTCCAGAGCCCACGGAAGAAGCAGGCGTATTTGCCGACGGTCAGGCAGGCGGCCGGATCATCCGGATTGGCCTTGAGCTTCTTCATTGCGCTGACGACGGCTTGGGTTTCTTTCAATGAGACCAGCACGGTGCGATGCTGCTCTTTGACGCGCGATTCGAGATCGGGATCGCGAAGGCGATGGTTGTGAATGACGTTTTGCGCCAGCCGGCATGCGTGCTCCGCCAGTTCCACGTCTCCCTCGTCGAGAAAGCGGTCGCCCAATTTCAGAAACTCCGCGCACAACGCCGGCGGCTCAATCAATGCCTTGTCCACCGCAACCGCCAATGCGGACAACTTCATGTCGCGGACATCGATCGCGAAGACGGTCCCCATCGAGTCGATCAGCCGTAAAGAAGAATCCAGGTCGCCGCCGTCGATAAACAGCTCGCGCGCTTCGCGCAGCAGAACAAATCGCAGCGCCGGGTCGTCGGTTGTCCCGGCTTGTTCGACAAGGCGTTGCGCCAGCGCCTGGTCATCCGCGGCGTCGTGCTTGTCGAAGTCGGCTTTGTATTTTTCCCGCAGGTCGTGGTCCGCCTTCGCCTGGGCGGGACCTTTGGGGATGGGAAGCCTTTCACCGGGTGAGGCCGGGGCGTTATCCCCGCCTGCCGCGAACGATGTGGACAGCGATAGGATCAGCAGCGGGCAAAGGCAGTTGAGCGCGCGGTTACGCATCGAAAACGAAAACTACAGATCCTTCCCATCATCCGCCGGTTGTGTGGCCGGCTGCGTTGTCGGTTTGAAATTCTCGTCTTTCATCATTTGCCTGAGCCGTTCAAATTCATGTTCCTTCTTATGTTCCGCGTACTGCTTGATGTCGGCGGGAATGTCGTGGTCGCGGAGAAAAATCTGCATGCCGTTGTCGAGTTGAATCGTTGCGATGACCGGGCCGGCCGGGCTTGAGCTTCCCGAACCTTGCGCGGTGTTCCAAAAATAGACGCCCGGCGGTTTGATCACATAGCTCAAGCCCGTGAAGCCGGAGATGCTTTCCAGCGCCTGCCGCACCGTGACATTGTCGAGCATCAGATGCACGGTGCGAAAATCCGCGGGGATGCGCTGGATGGCGCCCGCTTGAACGTCGAAGGGGACGCCGCATCCGTGCGACAGGTCGGCGAGCACCTGGGAGACATCGTCGCCGTTGAAATGCAGGGTGACGGTCTTATTAAGCTGATGGCGGATTTGCACTTCCTTGGGGACGATCACGATACTCTTGCCCCAGGGATACCAGGTCGCGTCGGTGTCGGCGTCGAGCGATTCCAACGCCTCTGCCATCGTGGCATTGCGCGGAACACTGAGCGCTTGATCTGGTTTGATCGAATCGCCGGGCCGGAATTCCACGGCAAATGACGATTTGAGCGCAACCAGCCGCTGGTCCACCGCATCCACCAGTTGTTTCACTGTCGGTCGATCCGTGCTGAGATTGAGAAGGTTGCCGCCGAGGACATCCAAAGCGCCGAGTTCCTGAACGGTGGCGCGGCGTCCAAGGCGCTTCAGGGCCGGCGCCGGTTCCAGCCGAAGCGTTTCCGGGGCCAGCTCGAAACTCAGACCCAGCTTTCGCGTCATGGCCATCAGCGCCTGGCGCAATGTTTCGTTTTCGATATGGGCTGCGACAGTGGTCTGCTCACCCCACGGCAGCAGTTCGTAGACCGATGGATCGGCCTGAATCGGCACACCGGTTTTGTCCTCGATCGTCTTGATGACCTGCGGCAGGGGGCCGTCCACCTGAAGCTTGACCAGCTTATCCAGTTCCTGATTGATCAAAGCGGAAGTGTCTTCCGCGCGGGCAAGCGATGCGGGAAGAAAAATCAGAGACAGCGTGAAAAAAACCCGTAAGGCGTGCATGAGAAATTCCCGTCGTCCGATGTATCGTTTGGTTTACCGTACCCGCCCATACGACGCCGATGCAAGTGTCCGTCGAGCCGACACCGCGGACCCGCTTCGTGACAGATCCGGTGGTCCAAAGTCCCCCCTCTCCCGGCACTCCCCGGCACTCCCGAGGTGCCGCTCACGAAGTAAGCGGGAAAGCACTCGGTAAACGAGAGAACTTTCCCGCTTACTTCGTGCGCGGCTCTTTGACCGCGCTCCCCTGCGAGCGGGGACCGCGCTGCTCCCTGATAAATCCGCGCTGTGCGTCAGTACGGCAACCCCAACACGTCCGAGTCAGTCCGGGCGCTGCTGGCGATGATGACACGGGCTGGCCGCGAGACGACATCATCGTCGTAATGAGAAGCCATCGCATCGGCCGACATCGTGGGGGCTGGGCCGATTTGGACATCGGCGACAGGATTTGCGGCGATTTCCGCGGCCGGGCCAGTGACTTCGGCGACCACAACGGGCTGCGCGTTCGGGACCGTGTTTCCGCCCGGGCTCTTCAGATAAATCGAAATGGAGATGCCCGCCGCGATCAGCACCGAGGCAGCCATCGCCAGGGGCACTGCCGAACGCCATCGGGAAATTTTGAAGGTTTGGGCTGTTCGGGTCTGCTGTCGATCGATCGAAGCCGAAATGCGGGCCGTCAGCGCGTCCCAATGAACTGCTGAATCGGATTGCAACGACTTCATCGCCGATGTGAGTTGATCGAGGTGCGAGTGGAGGGTGCGGGCCTGATCATCTTCGGCAAGATGCGCTTCGACCGCCTGCCGGTCGGCGTTTTCAAGCGTCCCATCAACATATTGCGAGATCGCGAACTCAAGCTTTTCCGCGTCGGCGATCGCCGCGATGATTTGGGCAGATTGTGCGTCCCAACGAACCGCGGGAATGGGAGGAAGCAGCTTGAATGCCCCGCTCAGTTTGCGATGCGATTCCAGCAACTCGCGCGCATCGGAATCAGATGCAAGGATCGCATCGACAGCGGCGCGGTCTTGCGCCGAAAGCGAACCGTCGAGGTATTCGCAGATTGTGAATTCGAGATCTTCCATGGTCGTTAGTTGCTTGCCCGCTTTGACTGTCCCGTTCGAGCCCCGCCCTGCGGGCGGGCACTAAAAGGAGGAGGAGTCGATGCGCGATATTTCAATCTGCTAAATGTTCCTTAAGCATCTCCTTCAGTCGTTTGCGCCCCTGGAACACGTGCCACTTCACGGCTTCGACGCTGCAATCGAGTGCTTCGGCCACTTGCTTCTGCGGCATCTGCTCGATGGTGAACATAATCAATGCCAGGCGTTGCTTCTCCGGCAACTGACCCAGCGCCTGCTCCAGTTTTCGGCCCATCTCGGCGCTTTCCAGGCCGCGAACCGGGTCACCGCTTTGCGCCATCCAGGCGCTGCCACCCGATGCCTCTCCCTGCTGGGTTCCAGACGCGCTGAGCAGATCATCGAGTGGAAGCTGCTGGCGCAGTCTTTCGGCCGCGGCGAAAATTGAGCGAAAGGTTGGAAACGATTCGCATCAACCAGCCGCCGAATGCTTCGGGCTTCTGAAGACCTGCGAGGCTCGTGAATGCCTTGATGAAGGCATCCTGAACGACTTCCAGCGCGTCGTGACTGTTGCCCAGCAACCGATATGACACGGCCACGGCCTGCCGTTGATACCGGGTGACGAGAACGTCGAAAGCCGCTCGATCGCCGTCAAGAACCTTCACAACGAGCGCACCATCCGTCGGCGGAGCGACGACAGGCTGCCCGGAACGATCAGTTGCCTGCGAGTCCATTCAATCTGACACGGCCGAAGGATGGGAGTTAGACATCCGAGGAATAATTCTACAGGAGCCTGGCGGGATCGCCGATTGCTGGTTCCCGCCGTAAAAAGCCTCCCTTACTCATCTTATGCGCTACCGCAAGAGGTGGCAAACGGCAAATTATTCTCGCGAAGGCGTCGGGAAATCGCTATTTCTCCTCACCGAGCAGATAGCGGGCATATTGGGCGCACGCTTCGGCAATCGCCGCCGGTCCGGCCTGCAGACAGGTATTCATCTGTTTCACGAAAGCGCTACCGACAATCGCCGCATCCGCGAAGCCGGCAAGTTGGGCGAGATGTTGTGGCTTGGAAATTCCAAATCCGACACAGACCGGGCAGTCGGTCAACTCGCGAAGTTGTTTCAGATTCGGAAAAAGATCGGAGGGGAGCTGATCGCGCGCCCCGGTAATCCCCGCCACGGAAAGATAGTAGAGAAAACCTCTGCAGAGCGATGCGATCTCTTTGCGGCGTTCGACTGAAGTGGAGGGTGCGACGAGCAGAATCGTATCCAATCCGCCCGCCTGTACCTTTCGACAGACCCGCTCCGCCTCCGGCGGCGGCAGGTCCGGGAAAATCAACCCGTCAAACCCGGCTTCGCGCGCATCATTTACAAAACGCTCCAGGCCATAACGAAAGACAATGCTGTAACTGAGCATCCCGACCAGCGGAACCGAAAGCGAGGCTCTGACCGCGGCCACGGTTGCGAACACATCCGCCACTCGAATCTTGCGCGCCAGTGCGGCGGTGAACGCCGCCTGAATGATCGGCCCATCGGCGATCGGATCCGAAAAGGGGAAACCGATTTCGATCGCCGCTGCGCCGGCGGATTGAAGCGATTCGAGGGTGGCCGCAGTCGTTTGCAGGTCGGGATACCCGGCGGGAATAAACGGCAGTAATCCCACTCGGCCGTCGAGCGATGCAAAGGCCGCTTGAAGCGAACGACGAACAACGGCAATTTGGGCCATCGCGATTCCTCTCACGCGCAAAACGACCGACGCGGCGATGATACGGAAATGGGGTCGATCCGCAAAACGGGGTTCACCACAGAGACACGGAGAAAAAGCAAAAGACAATTCAATCGCGAAGGCACGAAGAGCGCGAAGGCAGACGCGAAGAATGACAAAATTATCAGTGGCACGGGTTTCCAACCCGTGTCCCCAATCGAAGACACGGGTTGGAAACCCGTGCCACGAAAAAACAAGCGTCCGAATTCTGTCTTCTTCGCGTTTTCCTTCGCGGCTTCGCGGTTGTTTTCATGCGAAGCAGATTCAAAGCAGGGAAACCGGATCGACATCCACCGCGATGCGTTCTCCCTGGGCGAGCTTTCCCTTTTCGCGGACGATGGCGAGGACGCGCTGGAGCGGGCCGGCCCGTTCGCACGACAATACAATCTGATTGCGCCAATAGCCGGCGATTCGGTTGATCGGGCAGGGCATCGGGCCGCGCAGGCGAATGTTTTCCCCGACTGCAGCCAGAGCTTCGGAGAGTTGCGAAGCCAGTTCCTCGGAGTGCTTGTGCAGTTTTTCCGGCTCCTGGTCGCGAAGAATGATCCGAACCATCCGCGCGAAAGGCGGAAGACCCACTTCCTTGCGGCTGACTAATTCCGTCTTTGCGAAGCCGACGAAATCCTGGCGGATGGCGGCCTGGATCGTCGGATCGTCCGGCTGAAATGTCTGGAGGAGAACGCGGCCCGGATGATCCCCTCGGCCGGCGCGTCCGGCCACCTGGGTGATGAGCTGGAACGTCCGCTCGGCGGCGCGAAAATCCGGGAGCGACAGCGCGGTATCCCCGCTGATCACGCCGACCAGAGTCACGTTTGGATAGTCCAGCCCCTTGGCGATCATCTGCGTTCCGAGCATGACCTGGATTTCCCGGTTGGCAAATCGAGTGAGCAGCGCCTCGTAGTCTTTCGCGCTGCGCATTGTGTCTCCATCCACCCGGGCGAATTTCAACTCCGGAAATTTGCGGGCCAGTTCTTCCTCGACCCGCTGCGTTCCCAGGCCAAAGAGACTCAGTTTCTTGCCGCAATGCTCACATTTATCCGGCAGAGGATTGACCGCGAGGCAATAGTGGCAGTGCAGGTTGCCCGTATGAATTCCCGCCGCGAGTGAAGCGCTCTGAGGATTAACGCCCGATGAGCGGTGATACGTCATCGTTGTATCGCAATACTTGCACTGCACGACGTTCTGGCAGGAGCTGCAATAAACGAAATTGGAGTACCCACGCCGGTTGAGGAGAAGAATGGCCTGATGGCCGGCTTCGATCGTTGACCGCAGAAGTTTTTCCAGTCGCAGCGAGATCAGGTGGACGCCCTTACGGAGGCGGCTCTCATGTTTCATGTCGAGCACTTCCACGTGGGGCAGCGCCAGTCCGCGGACGCGATTGGGGAGAGTGAGAAGACGATAAGGAGGGTGACGGGGTGAGGGGGTGACGGAGTGTGGGCGTGCGCTGGGAGCGCCCTCAGATACTGCGTCACTCCGATACTCGGTTACATCCCTCCCCCGGTTCTGTTCTACTTTCCAGTACGTTTCCAGCGACGGCGTAGCACTGCCAAGGATGATGGGCACGTTCTCAAGCTGGGCTCGTTTGATCGCGACATCGCGGGCGTGATATCGCGGCGCGGTGTCCTGTTTGTAGCTGGACTCGTGCTCCTCATCCACGACGATGATTCCCAGGTCGGGCAAAGGCGCGAAGACCGCGGATCGTGCGCCGACCACCACGTCGGCGCGGCCGCTGGCGATCATCTGCCAGTACCGGTGCCGTTGTCCCGCGGCCAGGCCGCTGTGAAGAATCGCCACGTTTGCGAAGCGCGCCGTAAATCGCCGTACGGTTTGCGGCGTGAGGGCAATCTCGGGAACCAGTACGATGGCGCGCTTTCCCTGTTCCACCGCGTCGCGGATGCAGCGCAGATAAACTTCGGTCTTCCCGCTTCCCGTGACGCCCATCAACAGATTCACGGAAAATACCCCGGCCTCGACCGCCGGCCGCAACACGTCCAGGGCCGTTTGCTGATCCGGATTCAGCGCGATGTCGTTTTCGACCTTCAGGGGCGCGTTGGCGACGGCGTTTGCCAAGCCCGCCAGATCGGCCTGCGGGGTGATCGTGATCAATCCCAGGCGGGCAAGCTTTCGTACGGTGGGAGCCGTGGCGCCCGCTTCACCGGCCAATCGCACGAGATCGATTTCCGATCCGGGATCGAGGAGCAGCAATCGAGCGAGGATCGCCCGCCGCTTGGGCGCGCGGGTTTTCTCCAGGATGGATTGCACCTCGCCGCGATCTTTCGCGAGGCGGACCATCTGGGTGTATCCCAGGCCAATCCGTTTGCGCACCGCCGAAGGAAGAACGCTTTCGATGACGGCGCCAAGCGGCGCAACGTAATACCGGCTGATCCATCGCGACAATTCCAGCAGCTGTGGGGAGATCAGGACGCGATCATCGTCGATGCTGATCAGCGGCTTGATGCGCGGGAAAGCCGTTGTGGGATGAATCGAGACGACATATCCCGTCTTAGGCCGATTCCCCTTTCCCAGGGGCACGCGGACGCGCTGTCCGACACGCAGACTCGGAATTAAAGCAGAGGGAATGGCATAATCGAGCGTACGGTCAACGCTTTCAGAAAGAGCGACTCCGGCAAACGGACCGGAAGGGGTCGGCGGCGCTGCCGGACGCGGCGATTCTGATTCGCCGAATAAAGTCGCGGTCTGGGTCATGGGGAGATGCCTGAGAGCGTCCGATTTTAGAGGTGCGTGATAGATTCCGCAGTCCGAAAGGTCGCCCCCCTCTCCCGGTACTCGGGAAGAGGGCGTGGGGTGAAGGTCTTCAACGCGCGATACGGATGGCCCTCACCCAGCCCTCTCCCAGAATACTGGGAGAGTGGGCAGAAAACTTTGCCGCCGTTTCTGTCACGCATTCCACCTCAAGCTGCGAACATGATCGAGTGGCGAACGCTCGCCGGTTTTGCTACGGTTCGATCAATCAATAGACCGACCCAATCGTATGAATCGCATGGCGGTTCGGCAAGCGTTAGGGGTTGGGGCAGAAATTCGGGAACGTCAGTCATGTCCATCGAAGCAACCGCACCGGAATCACCTGCAGCGCCCTTGCCACCGATCCTGGCTTCACGCCGGGGGACGCAATTTCTTGTCGGCAGCATGATCGCGCTCTGCGTTGCGATATTCTGGTACGGCGGGACGATCCTGGGCGTCCCGTCACAGATGCGTGTGGAAGGGAGCCTGCTTCAGCAATCGGCCTCGGGCCGGAGTCTGGTGGCCCTGATCGGCGTTGCGATTCTCCTGGCCGGAAGCGCCATGCTCGCAGACGCGGTGCTGCGGCGACGGTGGTTTCTGGCGGGGCTCGCCGTTGCCTGCGCGGGACTGAGCGCCTGGTCCGACCGCGGCGGGCCCATGCACCAGGTCCTCTTTTATGCCGGGTCGCGGGGGATCTTTCTTCGAATGGTGCTGGAGCTTCTCCTTCTGGGCGCGATTGTCGCCGTTTTGTGGAATTTCTTCTGGTCACGCGGACCTGGGGCGCCTGAAGCATTAACGGTGGCAAGCAGCTTCGCGAAGCGGCAAACCAACCAAAAAATCCGAAGAAAAACCATCGCTGGCGATGGCGCTGGTAGCTCAGGCGGTTGCGATGGCGGCGGTTGAGCTGCTGTTCGTCCAGACCGATTCAAAGAAGCAAGTGCTGGCTTCAGTTTTCATCGCGGGGCTGGCCGGCACTTCCGTCGCCGAAAGTTACTTCGCGGATCGTCGCACCGCGCGATGGTATTGGGTGGGTCCGGTGGTGGTGGGGGTCATCGGCTACATCGCTATCTGGATTACGATTCCAAAATTTGAAGATGGCAATCGCCTCCTTGATGATCTGACTTTTGCCGCTCTGGCGCGCGCCCTTCCGCTCGACTACGCCAGTGCCGGCATGTTCGGCGCGTTGATGGGTTACTGGATGTCGGGGCGAAATTACGACGAAGCCAGTTGAAGTGACGGTGTCGGCCTTCGGCGCATTCTGCGGCTCGCGATGATCGTGAAGACGACCTGGATCAATGCTGCAGTGGCCGGCTCCGGGGTGGATGCGAGGGTGGCCAACTCGTTATTAATCCATGGCAGATTGTTGGCAACGCTCACGTCCTGCCACTGGAAATTCGAACTGGCGGCGTAGGCAAAGAAGCTGCTGCTGTCGCCGGAAATTGAGCCGAAGCTGGCACTGGAGTGGACGCCAAGGATGGTGTTTCCCGAAAGACTGGGGCCGCCGGAGTCGCCGGGGAAAATATACGAGGTGCTGCTGGCAAAATCCGGACTCGAGTTGCCGATCTGTGCCTCGTTTTGATATCCCTGATACACGTAGGAATGACCGGTGTCGGCCGAAGCTGCGCCGGTGATCGTTGTCACACCGGCTCCGCCAATCGAGTTTGGACCCGCAGTCAGGATCCCATATCCCTGCCCCAGGGAGTAGTTCGGGGAGTAAACATAAGAGAGTTTGCCGCCGGGGTTCTGGGGGGAAGTCACCAAAGCGATGGTCGTCCGCAGACCATAGCCCGCCTGCGTAATCGCGGTGCCCGCCGCGGGAATTGCCGTCGGCAGCGCGACCGCCTCGAGGTTCGCAGGAAGCGTGCCGAGTTTGTTGGTGGGAACGAAGATATTGATTATTCCGAGGTCTACCGAACTGGAACCGCCGGAGGGTATCGTAAAGTCGGTACCCAGTTGGTTGGCTGTGAACGATGCCCCGCCCCCTCCGATATTTCCGAATGAGATGTTGATCAGTGAGGGGCCATAAAGCGTGTTTCCCGACGATTCATTTCGCAGGACGTGGTCGGCCGTCAGAACGTCGATATCGACTCCGCCAGACTCCGGCACGATCTGCACGACGGTTCCGCTGGCGAGGCCGACGGGGTTGGCAATCCGCACGATGGCGTTCGCCGTACTGCCGAGCGAAGAAGTGGTCGTCGAACCGGGCGAAATTCCGATCGCGAAGCATTCATGCGACATTGACGCAATCGCGAGCGTCCCGAACAATGAGATGGGAATCGACCTCTTGGACAATTTCATCACTGCCCTTTCTACTTTCGCCAACCGCAATCGGATTTGTGCTTGTCAGGCGGCTTTGTTCTGATTGCAGTTGAATCCTGGATTCCTGTCGGAAGCCGCTGACGCTATGATCTGCTTTCGACATAATTCGTGTGCCTGTTTTTCGATTCAGGAGGCGCGACCGGCGGAAACGTCCGGTAACCGCCGATTTTTTCTCAATCGCTTCAGAATAGACCCTCAATGCAAAATCTAACGATCGAGCCGCCGCAAAACGCCACCCTCCCAGACCGGTTAGGCCACTTTGGCGCATACGGCGGTGTGTTCGTGCCTGAGACCCTTGTTTTTGCCCTTGAGCAGCTCGAAACCGAATATCGCCGGGCTCAGTCCGATCCGGCGTTTGGTCGCGAATTCAACGATTATCTCCGCGATTTTGTGGGCCGGCCGAGTCGGCTTTATTTCGCGCGGCGACTGACGGAGAAATTCGGCGGGGCGAAAATTTACCTCAAGCGCGAAGATCTGAATCACACCGGCGCCCACAAGATCAATAACACGATCGGCCAGGCGCTTCTGACCGTTCGCATGGGCAAGAAGCGGGTGATCGCGGAAACGGGAGCCGGCCAGCATGGGGTGGCGACCGCAACCGCGGCGGCGCTCTTCGGACTTTCGTGCGATGTCTACATGGGCGCTGAAGACATCCGGCGGCAGAGCCTCAATGTCTTTCGGATGAAGCTCATGGGCGCCAATGTCATCGAGGTAAACAGCGGCGCCAAGACGCTCAAGGATGCGACCAACGAGGCCATGCGCGACTGGATGGGAAGTGTCTCCCACACGCACTACATCATCGGATCCGTCGTCGGGCCGCATCCGTTTCCGATGATCGTGCGCGATTTTCAGTCAATGATCGGACGCGAAGCGCGCGAGCAATGTTTGCAGATCGAAGGGAAGTTGCCTGATTACGTCGTCGCCTGCGTGGGAGGCGGGTCGAACGCGGCGGGAATGTTTGCTCCTTTTACGCCGGACCCATCCGTCAAACTGATCGGAGTGGAAGCCGGCGGGCGCGGAACGGCGCTCGGTGAGCATGCGGCCAGCCTCGTCTCGGGGAGACCCGGCGTTCTACATGGATGCATGTCGTACATCCTTCAAGATGACGACGGGCAAACCGCCGAGGTGCATTCCGTCAGCGCCGGCTTGGATTATCCCGGCGTTGGTCCCGAGCACGCGTATTGGAAGGACCAGCGCCGCGTTGAATACGTTTCCATCACCGACGCAGAAGCGCTCGATGCATTTCAACTTCTTGCGCGGCAGGAGGGCATTCTGCCGGCGCTGGAAAGCGCTCACGCCATTGCGCAGACCGCGAAACTGGCGCCGCAACTCGGAAAGGATCAGATCATTGTCGTTAATCTCTCCGGGCGCGGCGACAAGGATTGCCAGGAAGTCGCCCGATTGATCGGACAAGCCTGACTGCTGCATCTTGAGTCCGCCACTGGTTTCGTATTGCCAAATCCGCAATATCCTTCTAGACTCATTCATCGTTCGCTAGGGGTGTCCCGATAAATCGGGACTGAGAACAAACCCTTGGAACCTGATCCGGCTATACCGGCGTAGGGAAGCGAATTTCGAGTCGGCATTTCCGAATTGCCCTCCTCCTTTTCGTTCCTCCCGCCACTGTTAGAGGAGTATTTTCATGAGTCAGACGAGTGCGCAGACCGATCGGTCGTTCACCCTGCCACCCCTTGGGGACAATCCTTCAACTGAAATGCAGGGGACGACGCCCGGCTCATTCGCCCATCGTGGCCGCGTGGGAACCGCCCGGACATTCAGCTCGCCCGATACGCCGGGAATGCCGGGCGTGTCCGACCAGACTGCGCTTGATTTTGGGTCGAGCCGCGATGCCGAGGGAAAGACACAGCTCGAAGAGGCGCGGCTGGGACGAATCAGTTCAGAAATGAAACGGGTCGCGCTGCGCGAACCGCATCTCACCGCCGAGCAGATTCGACTCGAAGTGGGGACGGGGAGAATGATCGTTCCCGCCAACAAGGTCCATCTCCGGCACAAGCTGGAGCCGATGTGCATCGGCCGGGCCAGCCTGACGAAAATCAACGCCAACATGGGCGCGTCGCCGGTTTCGTCGGGAACGGATGAAGAAGTCGAAAAGCTCAAGTGGGCCGAGCGGTGGGGCGCGGACACGGTGATGGATCTCTCAACCGGTGGCGATCTCGACGCATGCCGGGAAGCGATCATTCAAAACAGCACCGTGCCCATCGGCACCGTCCCGATTTATTCGATGATCATCGGCCGCTCCATCGAAGACCTCTCCTACGACCTCATTCTCAAGGAACTGGAAAAGCAGGCGAAGCAGGGCGTCGATTATTTCACGATCCATGCCGGGGTGCTGCGCGAGCATCTTCCGTTCGTGCGAAAGCGTTTGATCGGCATCGTCAGCCGCGGCGGCAGCCTGCTTGCCAAGTGGATGATCCATCACAACAAGCAGAACCCGATGTACGAAATCTTCGACGACATCTGCGACATCATGCGCGAGTATGACGTGAGCTTTTCGCTCGGCGACGGCCTTCGCCCGGGCGGCCTGGCCGACGCCAGCGACGAAGCGCAGCTTCGCGAGCTGGCAACGCTCGGCGAACTGACCGAGCGCGCCTGGGCAAAGGGATGCCAGGTGATGGTCGAAGGTCCCGGCCATGTGCCGTTCGACCAGATCGAATACAACATGAAATTGCAGCGCAAGCTCTGCCACGGCGCACCGTTTTACGTCCTGGGGCCGCTGGTCACCGACATCTTCCCCGGCTACGACCACATCACGAGCTGCATCGGCGCGACCAGCGCCGCCTATCACGGCGCGAGCATGCTCTGCTACGTCACGCCCAAGGAACATCTGGGCCTGCCGAAAAAGGACGACGTGAAACAGGGATGCGTCGCGTACAAGATCGCCGCCCACGCCGCCGACGTGGCCCTGGGCATCCCCGGCTCGCGTGACCGCGATGACGAGCTGACCAAGGCTCGGGCCGCCCTGAACTGGCAGCGGCATTTCGATCTCAGCTTCGACCCGGACCTGGCCCGCGCTTATCACGATGAAGACCTGGAAGTCGACACCGATTTTTGCGCCATGTGCGGCCACGACTGGTGCTCCGTCCGCATCAGCAAGGAAATCGTCGATTTCTACAGTGGAAAAGACGAAGCGGCGCAACCCGCGAAAAAGGCGATCGCGTCACCGGGGGTGAGTAGTGCAGGCGCAGACGTGCTCGAGAAACGCGGGGTGCTGTCGCAAGAGCAGATCCACAAGCTCGCGCACAAAGGAAAGAAAGCTGACTGTCACAGCGACCTTGTCGCGGATTCGAAGCAGGCGAAGCTCGTTCAGGTCAATACGCTTAAAGCACATGGGGTCGTGGTGAATGAGACGGGGTTGTAGCGTCGCGCGACAGAAAGACGGGGGAGCGCACCCACGGGTCGGGGACGACCCGGCTCTCCCAGCGTGCCGCGGTTTTTGCAATTGAGTTACGATAGCTGGGAGAGCCGGGCTGTTCGCAGCCCGCGGGGCGCTCCTCCCATTGTGCATTTGGAGTAAACTTTGCGTCCGCTCGCGTACCACATCACGTGGGGCACCTACGGGACACGACTCCACGGAGACCGACGCGGGACGTAGACGGCGCACAGAATGAATTCAAATCGCCCATTGTCTAATTCGAGCCCGAGCGATGGGGGAAGCGGAGATCGCAAACCTGAAGTTTTCACCGGTTCGTCTCACCCACGATCAACGACTTCGTGCAGAATTGCTCATTTCTGGCATTTGCACTCGTGGGCATTGGGAATATGTGGCGTGCGCCGCAGCCCCTGATCACGTCATTTTCTCGTAAACTCTAGATTCGATCCGCGGGTGATCCGCAAACTCGCGAAGTGATGGTCAGGTCGAGAACTGTCGAAGCTTTGGACACCGAATGCGGATAAATTCTGGTGGTCGGAGTGCGGTAGCATCAAGTGGATCAGCGCTACTAATTCTTATCTCGACAACGCGACACGCTACGTCCAGCGACAACGCACAAGTACGGATGAAAAGAAATGCCAAAACGAGCTTTGATCTTCCACGGCGGTTGGGATGGACATCAACCGCATCAGGTCGCGGACATCTTTGAACGCGCCCTTCATGAAGATGGATTTGAAGTCATCTCGGTAAATTCAATCGCGGCTCTCGACGACCTAAGGAAGCTCAAAACCTTCGACCTCATCGTCCCTATCTGGACCATGGGAAAGCTTACCGACGATCAACAGCGCAACGTTTGCGCAGCAATCGAAAGCGGAGTAGGTCTCGCCGGTTGTCACGGCGGGATGTGCGACGCATTTCGCGATTCGACCGAGTGGCAGTTCATGACCGGGGGCCAATGGGTTGCGCATCCAGGTAACGACGGAACACGGTACACAATTCATATCACATCAGAAAAGAGCCCCATTACGGAAGGAATTGCGGATTACTGGGTGAGCTCCGAGCAGTACTACATGCACTTCGATCCGGCGGTGAAGGTTCTCGCGACTTGCCGATTTCCGGTTGCAGACGGACCGCATGTGCCCAACGGATCAGTCGACATGCCCGTCATTTGGACCAAGTTTTATGGGCGCGGAAAAGTGTACTACAACGCGCTTGGGCACCAGGAGAATATCGTCTCAGCGGAACCAACCTTGACGCTTTTACGCCGTGGTTTTCTCTGGGCTTGCAGATAAAGGTAAGAAACTCACCCGTTTCTTCGGGGCTCCAACGCGCTGATCACCGGAGGCGCAGACTTTGGTTCCGGTTTGCTTGTAGTCGCGGAGGTCAGGGCACGTTGGATGTACTCAAGCAATCGCGGCAAGCCCCGTTTGCGGCGTATCCGTTCACACCGTCGCGTGTTTTCAAAGACGGGCACGGCAACGCGAGGTTCACTCGATGCGATGGTCGGCGGGACATGCTCAGGATAGCGCATCGCACGATTCATTTCAGCGAAATGAGTTTCCATCCATTCCAGATCACCCACCGGAATATGCTGGGTTTTCACGGCGGCGAGGGCCGGTTTGACCGTCTGTTGAAGGGTTTGTCCGCGCGAGTTCACAAACGTTTCGTTTCCGAATTTCGCATCCGAAATTTCCTCGACGCCCTTTGGCCATGTGAGCATTCCTTCATCCCACGGCAACTCCATTTGCGCACAGATATCGCGCATGGTCTTTTCGGGATTCTCAAGCATGTCTTCGTAGCGAAAAATCGGCCAGTTCCGATCCTGAAACATTTTCCAGTCCTCGCCAAAGCGGCGAAGCCGCAATCGGAGCGGGGGATCGTCGGCGGTGATTCCGTTGCGTCCGTACGGTTTGCGGATGAGAGAATTGAAAACCGCCCGCACGTCCCTCACCACAAGCAGCGGCCGTACCGTCCATCCCGCCTCTTCGAAATGATCCTGGACCTCGGAAAACCGAAAGCAGGCAACTGTAAATTTGCACCAGGCTCCGCCACGCAGTGTCGAGGCGATTTCCGGCAAGGTATCGAATCGGGCGTCGAGAACGCCGTCCATGTCACGGCGCTGCAGGAAACACCAGGAGACGAGGGTTGAGCCGCTGCTTTGCAGACCGCCGCACAAATGCAGGATTCGTGAACTCATGAACGATCCTCCTTGACCCTCATCTTTCCGAGCATCATACCCATCGTGGAGGTTGATGAAAATTCCGCAAGGGATTGAAATTGGGTAGAATCGCATCGTGGTACGTCCTGATCGAGTATCCCCGCGAAAGCGGGGAGATTCATGCTGCATTAAGCTAGCGGGTGAAAGTCCCGTCGCGGTAAGCGCCGCGCGCCGCGTAGCAGGCCCCGGGCGTTGAGGGAGACCTCGCCGTCTGAGTGGGGCGTCAAGAGCCCGCAGCGGACCGTAAGGTTCGCTGGTGGGGAGCAAGTCCGCAGGCCCAGCATCAAGCGAACCTTGCAGCCTCGTGAGATAAACACCCGAAAGGTCGGGTTGGCCGAGCCGCTCATGTCACGGCGAAGGCAACAGACTGCACCCGCAACAGACCGGAGCGGTGCAGGACACCCGCGGGGTATGGAGGAGAGCATGCGGACAAAGTTCGATGCGGAACAGGAGAGACCCGTCCCGGCGGCCAAGTCAGGCGAAGGCGGTCCGTATAAGCCGACGGCGAAAGCGGAACGTGCCGGGCGGGAGTCCGAGGGGTTCATAGTACCGACGAAGCCGGCGAAAGCCGGCTGAGGGAAGGAACCCTGCTTTGGTTATGGTCGCGTCTGGAAGTAAGCGTCAGGGCATGGTCAAAAGACCCAACAACCCCGCGAACAGCGACAGCAAAGGCGACCCCTTTGCCAAAGCGCGAGAACTCCAACGCGGCCTGTATGTCGCGGCCAAGCGACAACCGGAACGCCGATTCCATGCGTTGTACGACCGGATCTGGCGGAGTGACGTCCTGCTGGAGGCATGGAAGCGGGTGAAGAGCAACAAAGGCGCTGCCGGCATCGACGGGCAAACGCTGTCGATGATCCAGCAGCAGGGAGTCGAGGTGTTCCTTCTGGAACTACAGCGGCTCCTGCGTGTCGGGGAGTACCGCCCGCAGCCGGTGCGGCGCGTTTACATCCCCAAGGAACGAACACGGCTTGTATCAGTTACTCGGCACCATCTGTTATCCCGGAGGTCGCGCATGTCGCACGTGAAAACCATCGGTAAGCCGTATGCGGGAAATCCGCACGTACGGTTTGAACGGGGTCCTCAGGAAACGGAGCTAACAGGCCACCGCGCCTGAGGACTACCAATGATCATCACCATCGACGGCCCGGCCGGCACGGGTAAATCCTCCGTAGCGCACGCGCGTGGCCGAACGGCTCGGGTTTGATTTTCTGGATACCGGCGCCATGTATCGGGCGGTGGGATTGGCCGCTTTGCGGCGTGGCGTGAGCCTTGAGGACGCCGCGGCCGTCGCACTGGTCGCCGAGGGCTGCCGCATCAGTTTCAACTGGGGCCAGCGCCCGCCCGTCGTTTTGCTGGACGGGGAAGACGTTGCCCATTTGATCCGCGGCAGCGATGCGACGCGGGCGGCGTCGGTTGTCGCACAGTTTCCCGCGGTGCGAGCCGTGCTGGTGCGCGAACAACAGCGCATGGGGCGTGAGCATGGACAACTGGTTACCGAGGGGCGCGATCAGGGGACCGTCGTTTTCCCCCGGGCTCCGTTGAAGATCTACCTCGACGCTACGCCGGAGGAACGTGCCCGGCGGCGCGTGGCTCAGCTGCGCGGCCGTGGCGAATCTCCGAACCATGAGGAGATACTCCGCGAAATCCTCGAACGCGATCGTCGCGACGCCGGTCGCTCAGTCGGACCGCTCGCCGTCCCGCAGGGCGCGATCGTGATCGACACTACAACCCTCACGCAGGAACAGGTGATTGAGCAGATCGTCGCGCATGCCAAGCGGAGCCTCGTGGCATGAAAAAGCCTTCTGTTGCCTGGAAGCTGGCGCAAGTTCTGTGTCGGATTCTCACTACCGTCCTCTTCGATCTAAAGGTATACGGCCACAAAAACATGCCTCGCACCGGCGGGGTGCTGCTTGTCTCCAATCATCAAAGCTATCTCGATCCCGTCCTCGTCGGGGTTCGACTCGATCGCCCATTGAGCTACATGGCCCGCTCCGGGCTTTTTAGGAATCCTCTCCTTGCCGTGGTGATTCGCTGGCTTAACGCCTTCCCGGTACGGCAGGGAGAAGGGGATGTCGGTGCTGTGAAAGAAACGATCGCACGTCTCCAGGAAGGGCATGCGCTCAATATTTTTCCCGAAGGATCCCGGACCGAGGACGGCACTCTGCTTCCCATGGAAAAAGGTGTAGGACTGGTGATTCGCCGGGCAAAGGTTCCGGTCGTTCCGGTTGTTCTTGACGGTTCCTTTCAGGCGTGGCCGAAAGGCCGAGTCATCTTTCGGCCCGCGAAAATTCGGATGCTGTATGGCAAACCGATGAACCTGTCGGAACTGAAAGGGGACCAGATCGTCGCAACAATCGACCGAACGCTTCACGAGATGTTCGCGGAGTTGAAGGAGATCCAGCGAAAGGAACGCCAGCGGTAGAGTTAAATGACCTTGCGCGATGATGCGATCATGAAGCAACTTTGAGCCGCTGTCCCGAAGGGCAGCGTCATCGTTGCACGGGAGCGTACTCGCGCACGTTCGATTCGACGGATGATTCAGCCGCTCAATCCAGCGCTGCATACCAGAGCAGCGTCGCCGATTCCTTGACGAGGTCATGATTGGTCAGGCGGCGCGTATCGAGTCCGGTCAGGTCAAATCCACATTTTGCCAGAAGTCGGTGTGCCGGGCCGTTGCTGGAGAGCGTTTCGGCGCAGACGGCGCGTATTTCATGTTCACGCGCGTAGGCGATGGACTGATAAATCATCGCGGTTGCCAGTCCCTGCCGGCGGAAGTCGAAATCGACCCGAATCTCCGCGATATGCAACGTCCCGAATTGCGGCCGCAGATCCGCCAGCAGGAGTGCGACCGGCATATCGTCGTGTTCGGCCAGAAGGGCAAAGCCTTCTTCCGCGCCGGCTGCAATCTGTCGAGCCAGGAAGGAAGCCTCATCTCCCAGGGGATTCGAGGTGATCTGCGGCGAGCGGAAATTTCGTTCCTCCAGCTTCCAGGCCCGGGCCACCCCATCGCCGGACTGATCTACGTGCAGGTAATGGGCGGCATGAATGGTCGCATCTATCTCGGAGAGGTTTTTCAGATCGTCGGGCCGGACGGGGCAAATCTCCATGGATAAAGGATAGCACGCCCTACAATTAAAAGTTTTCCGAAGCGTTGTTGTGCCTGACAACCCGATCGGATTACCGATAGTCAGGAATTGAGCGACATGCGATACTGTCTTTCCCAGCGGCTGGACCGCGAACTGGAGCTGATGAGCCGATCGGCTTAGGCAGTTTTTCCCAACTCCAGATATAAGCCGGGGATACGCGCAGCGTAGATTTATTGACAGGCCGGCGCGACAGTCTCTAGAATGCCGGTCCAACCGCCGTGCTCGCCAGAATGTGCGATGACTCGGATGGCCCTTTAGGGAAACAGCACGGCCGGATCTGAGAAGTATTCGTAAGCATCGGGAACAAAAGAGAAGGATCGCGCGACTAAGGCCGAGGCAAATCCCGCCAAGGCTGAAAGATCTCTGACTTATGTGGCAACACTGGGTTCAACTGAGTTTGGTCACGGTGTATGTGGCGGTGGTGGCGGCGGTGGCGGTTTACGGTTTTCACCGCTACGTGCTGGTTTATCTCTATCTTAAGCATCGCGACGACATCTATCAGCCGAAGGGCACTTTCATTGCCCTGCCCCGGATCACCGTGCAATTGCCGATGTTCAATGAAGCGCAGGTTGCCGAACGGGTGATCCGGCATTGTTGCCAGATCGATTATCCCCTGGACCGGCTGGAGATTCAGGTGCTGGACGACAGCACGGATGAGTCGGCCGACATCGCCCGCAAGGCTTGCGAAGAGTGGGCCGCAAAGGGATATGCGATCAAGTACATCCATCGCACGAATCGTGTCGGCTACAAAGCCGGTGCGCTGGCGGAGGGGATGCAGCAGGCCACCGGCGACTTCATCGCCATTTTCGACGCCGACTTCATCCCGCCGCGCGACATCCTGCAAAACGTCGTCGATTATTTCGCCGACGACAAGATCGGCATGGTCCAGGTGCGCTGGGACCACCTCAATCGCGACGCTTCGCTGCTGACCAAGAGCCAGGCGATCTTCCTCGACGGACATTTCGTCATCGAACACACCGCCCGCAATCGCAGCGGACGGTTCATGCATTTCAACGGCACGGCCGGCGTATGGCGCCGCAAGACGATCGATGACGCCGGCGGCTGGCAGCATGACACGCTCACTGAAGATCTGGACCTGAGCTACCGCGCTCAGATGAAGGGATGGCAGTTTGTCTACCTCCCGCAGTTCTGCGCCCCGCCGAGCTTCCCCGGAAATGATCGGGTTCAAGCATGCAGGCGCACCGCTGGACCAAGGGGAGCTTTCAGACGGCGATCAAGCTCCTCCCGCGCATCCTGCGTTCGCGGCAACTGTCGTATCGCATCAAGACCGAGGCATTCTTTCATCTGACGAACACGCTGGTCTATCCGCTGATGGTGATGCTGACGCTGCTGATGTACCCGGTTTTCTTCGGCTACGTCGACAACGTTGAAGCCCCGCTCAAGGGGCATACCTGGGGCCATTTTCTTTTCAGCGTCGGCCTGTTTGTCCTGGCCACCTGCTCCGCGAGCACTTTCTTTATCTTTGGCCAGCGTGAATTGCTGGGAAAAGTGGCTGGATGGAAGACCGTTCTTTACCTGCCTTTCCTGATGAGTTTGGGCGTGGGCATTGGGCTGAACAACGCAAAGGCGGTCTTTGAAGCGATATGGGCGCGACTTTCGCCGAAAGCCGAGCGAATTCGTACGCACTCCCAAATATGGAGTGACCGGGAGCGGCCGGTTCCGTTCGCATCGCTCCGGCGTTCTCACCTTTAAGCGCCTGTGGATGCCTTTCCTCGAAATCGCCTTTGGCGTCTACATGGCGATGTGCATCGCCATTAGTCTCATTTACAGCTTTGGCTACGGAACCATCTTCTTCCTTCTCATCTTCTCCGGCGGTTATTTTTACGTTGGCTTCTCGTCGCTCCATGCGCTGTGGAAGATGCATCGCGAAGCGGAAATGGATACCGCCGCGGTGGTCGCCGCCCTGGCCGAGCCGATCGAACCCGTTTCGACCTGACCGATGTCTCTGCTGGAACTTCCGCATACGAACGAATGCGTGGCGTGCGGCCGCACCAATCCCAGTGCGCTGGGCCTTTCCCTCTACGTCGATACCCGCTCCGGCGCCGTGAGCACCGAATTTGTCCCCCGCCCCGAACACGTTGGATTTGACCAGATCAGCCACGGCGGCATTCTCGCCGTAGTGCTCGACGAGGCGATGGTGTGGGCCGCCACCTGGGCAATCGGCCGGTTCTGCGTTTGCGCACAGCTCGACGTCAGATATCGTCAGATAGCCGGCGTCGGTGATCGACTGAAAGTCCTCGCTCAATCCGTGATTTTGCGCCCGAAGCTGATTGAATCGCGGGGTGAGCTGATCAACGACGCCGGACGGGTGGTTGCCAGCGCCGTTGGGAAATTCGTTCCGGTCTCCGCCAGAAAAAATCACGACATTCTCGCGACGCTGCTGGCGGAGCCGGCGACGGTGGCCACGTTGAAGACCCTTCGCGGAGCCGCGGTAAAGTAACCACCGTACTGAGGAGGTCGAAACGTGCTTGAAAAAGTGTTGAAGGCGATTGATGCGCAACGCGCCGAATCGCTCGCGAGCCTGTGTGATTTCCTGCGGATCCCCAGCGTCAGCGCGAAGCCGCAGCACGGCCAGGACATGAAACGCTGTGCCGAGTGGGTCGCCGACCGCCTTGGAAGGGCGGGGTTGCGACCGGAGATTCGCCGCACGGAGGGGCATCCGATTGTCACCGCGAAAAATGAACACCAGGCCGGCCGGCCGACCGTTCTTTTCTACGGCCATTACGATGTCCAGCCGCCCGAGCCGCTCGACCAGTGGATTTCCCCGCCGTTCGAGCCGGCCATCCGCAACAACGCCGTGGTCGCTCGTGGCGCGGTGGACGATAAGGGGCAGGTCTGGGCGAATATCCAGGCGATGACGCTCTGGCACCAGGTGGCCGGCGGCGTGCCGGTCAATCTCACCGTGCTGATCGAAGGGGAGGAAGAAGTCGGCAGCGAAAACCTGGAGGAATTCGTCAAAACGCATCGCGAGGAGTTGAAGTCCGAAATCGCCCTCATCTGCGATACCGGTCAATTCGCCCGCGGAGTCCCCGCGATCACATACGGATTGCGCGGCCTCGTCTACAGCGAAGTTTTCCTCACCGGTCCGGACCATGACCTTCACAGTGGAATGTTTGGCGGAGCTGTCCCCAATCCCGCCAATACGCTGTGCGAATTGCTTGCAACGCTTCACGATCGCGACGGGCGTATCTCCATCCCCGGCTTCTATGACGATGTTCGGCCGTTGTCGCAGGCCGAACGGGACGAATGGCGGACCTTGCCGTTTGATGAACGTAAATTTCTCGATGAGCAGGGTCTGTCAGCCACAACCGGCGAGGCGGGATATTCCACACTCGAACGCCGCTGGGCCCGGCCTACCTGCGACATCAACGGCATGACCAGCGGGTATCAGGGCCCGGGCGCCAAAACAATCATCCCTTCGAAAGCCTCGGCCAAAGTCTCGATGCGCCTCGTTCCCGATCAGGATCCGATGAAAATTGTGACGGCTTTCGAAAATATATTACGCGAGCGGTGTCCTGAAAATGTGAAAATCGAATTCGCCCGACACGGTATGTCCGGCGCTGTGCTCGTGCCGCGCGACGGGCGGGCAATGCAGCTTGCCTCCGAGGCGGTGGAAGCCGGGTTCGGCGCCAAGCCGCGCCTCATCCGCGAAGGGGGAAGCATTCCGGTCGTTGGGTTGTTTAAGCAGGCTCTTGGAATCGACACGCTTCTGGTCGGATTCGGATTACCCGACGACCGCGTCCACTCGCCCAATGAAAAGTTCGATCTCGACGCGCTCCACCACGGCACGCGGACCGCCGCGGTGCTCTACGAAAAGCTCGCGCAAATGAAATCGTGAAAGCGTCTGGTTTTCCGCGCGGATCGTTCGCCGAGTTTGTCGCCCTCGAACTTCTTAAGCTGCTCGGCGATCAGACGCCGAGCGGGCATCGCTGACAAATTCGCCAACGGCCTGAAGCAGGTTGACCCACGAATTTTCTCCCAGGGTTGATTGCAGAAGCTTGGCCGCGGAAGGAGCTACATCCCTGAGTCCCGCGGTCGTGGTCTTGCCAAGAAGGAGCTGCGCAATCTCCCTGAGGCGCTCGCGATCCTGCCGCTGAATGGCTTCCTCGATCTGGTCGAGGTCGGCAGGAAGCTCCTGATAGAATTTTTCCGCCGGGTTTACGGGTTCCGGCACGGCGATGGCATCCTTTGCGGTCGCCGGCTCGGCGACAACCGTGGCAACCTTAAGATAGCGGCCGATTGCCGATAGTAGTTTCGGCATCTGAATGGGCTTGGTCACGAAGTCATTGCAGCCGGCGCTGAGGCATTTCTGTCGGTCGCGTTCCATTGCGTTCGCGGTCAGCGCGATGATCGGGCCGCGATATCCCTTGCTGCGAAGCTCGAGGGTTGCGGCGAAGCCGTCCATGACCGGCATCTGCACGTCCATCAGGATCAGGCTGAAGGGCATGCCGTTCTTCAGGGCATGCAATGCTTTATCGCAGGCGATTCGGCCGTTGGGCGCGATTTGAACGGTTAAACCCGTGCTGCGCAACTTCTCGGCGATCAGCGCCTGGTTGTCCAGGCCGTCTTCCGCGACCAGCACCGTGCCGTTGATGCGCATGCGCGGCATGTTGAAACTGTCCGGCCCTTCCGTCGCGGTCTCGGGGGATTCTTCGAGCGGGACACCCACCAGCAAATCGGTCTCGACGGTAACTGTAAACGTGCTTCCATGACCCTGCCGGCTGACGAGCGTGATGTCGCCGCCCAGCGCCCGGGCGAAATGTTTCGAAATCGCCAGGCCAAGTCCCGATCCGCCGTATCGGCGGGTGATCGTGGTATCTCCCTGCACGAATGCCTGGAACAGCGTCGCCTGCTGCTCCGGCGGAATGCCAATTCCCGTGTCGGCGATCTTCACCTGGAGCAGCGGCCGATTGTCGTGAAGATTCGGAATGATCGAAACCGTCACTTGTACGCTGCCTTCGCTCGTGAATTTGATCGCGTTGGCTAAGAGGTTAATCAGGATCTGGCGCAGCCGCGTCGGATCGGTTTTGATCATCGTGGTGATGAGCCCCTCAAACCGCAGGTTCAGTTCCAGGCCCTTCTCGCCGGCTCGGTGGCGCAACATGGCGCAGACCTCGCCCACGATTTTCGCCGGGGCGCAGGAAGTCCGATCGACGGACATTTTTCCCGCCTCGATTTTTGACAGGTCGAGGATATCGTTGATCAACGTCAGCAGGTGCTCGCCGTTGCGGCGAATGACGCGCGCGTCGGCGATGCGCTGTTCGGTCGTCCGGTCCGGGTTGAGCAGCAGCTCGGCAAATCCGTTGATGGCCGTCAGCGGCGTGCGAATCTCGTGGCTGATGTTGGCGAAGAACAGTGATCGGAATCGATTGGCGGCCTCGGCCGCATCCTTCGCAAGCTTCAACTGCTCCTGCGCCTGCGCCCGCTGGTCATCCATCCGCGACAGCCGTTTGAGGCTCAGGCAGACGACGAGCAGGAGCGCCAGCGTCACCGAGACTTCGTACAGGGCAAAACAAGCCTTTAAAGAGTACAAGCCATGATTCGTTCCGGCGACCGCCAGCCACCAGAGCAGCGCCGGCACCACAACGCAGGCGGGAATCAGCCGCTTGGCCATGCCGCGCGTGACAGGAGCATGGGTCGCGTGCGGCTGTGTCGCTTCATTGACGCGCACGCCGATTCGATGCGACGCCAGCTCGGAAACATCCGGCGTGAGATAATCCAACGATGGTGCGTTCGGTTCCATTTCGATTGCCAATTCCGTTTAGAGTGGCTGTAGTGTTTCGCCCATTCGTGTATCGTCGTGACTTCCGCGACGCCTTAGGACCAATGCTGCAATCGAATGGCGATCGTCGCAAAATCGATGAACTTACCGGACGAATGATGACGATTGGCATGAAACGCTTAGACGGGATTTCCGGGAAGCGCCAACGGCCCAGATCGATTCGGCCGACGCGGATCCCGCCTGGGAGCTCATTCGCTCGATTTGGCGCCTGCATCTCCGCCAGCTCCCGGGCCGTCGGCTAAGGTGGAAGACGGCGATAACGTCCAATACTTCTGGAGGAACCATGCGATAAACCAAAGCGTAGGGGAATCGATCGAGACGATAACGCCGAATCCCCGGCCAGCGTCGCGGCGCCTCGACCACGCGGCGCCAACGCAAGCTCCACATCTACGCCGAACTCAGCTCCGAGCCCTTGCTGTTGTGTCTCGTAAAATCCGCGGCGGCGAGCAAGTCAATTCTGGCGTCGGGTGTGAAGCGATAGTTCATCCGCTTCACCGTTGGAAACGCTGCCGCAATTCCTGCATAACTTGTTCGCCGGGAATCGGTTGAACTCGCCCACTGTCCAAGTCACCCACGCGGCGTCGAATCTCCGCCACCTGTTGAGAAGTGAACTCCCCGGACACGATGCATTGCCAAAGGGCTTTCGCCACCTCGTCGCGTTCTTGCGGATCGAGCGTCATCGCTTCGGTCAGGATTTGCTCTTTCGTCATCGCCATGAATTGTCATTTTACCGCGCGGTCGAACAAATGGAAATTGAGCAGCGCACGGGTTCGGGGTCTCGACGATCATGAGCCGAACGCACTTGCGTGCCGCTTGCCCCTTCGTATGGAAATTGCCTTCGTATCGGATTGCAACCCCGTTCATTTTTTTTGCGACTCCGTTCATTTTTCTCAACAAGACCCCAATTCACGTTCGCATGTCGTGCAACCGGTGTGCTAAAGCATCCAGGTAACTCCGGCCCTTCGCCCTATCTTCCAGAATCGCCAGAAGGTGTTGCGGGACGCTTTGAATGCCGAGCCGGGCGCCACACACCGCGCCAACCATCGCGGCGATGGTGTCGACATCCCCTCCAAGCCCGATGGCGCGGGCGACCGCATCGGTGTAGGAGTTGGGGTGGCTGGCAAAACACGCGACAGCGGTGGGGACCGATCGATGGGCTTCGATCGACGTTCCAAGCTTGCCAATGTATTCGTCCGGGCCAAGTTCTGAAGCGGTATGTAAGGCTTGGCGAAACTCATCGGTCTTCGCTCGTCGGAGAAGTTCCGAATAAAACGCGGCTGGATCAAAGGCACCCTCCCGTATTGTCAGAGCAACGGCGATTGCCAGGATTCTCGCCCCATCGATTCCAACTGGATGAGAGTGAGTCGGTAGGGCGGATTCAGCCGCCTGATGCTCGACGCGGTCCAGATCGTCATGGAAGAGCAACCCGACGGGCGCGACGCGCATCGCCGCGCCGTTTCCGAATGAGCCGCCGGGATAGATAGTGGCTGAAAGCGTCTTCCAATCGCCATAGGCAGCGGCGCAATCAATGATCTGATGTGTCCCAGGCCCGTAAGCGCGTGCGCTGTCAAAATTGCCGACGAAGGCGTGCATTAATTCGTCGGGCTTAATCTCCCCGTGTTCCACTAACGTCTCCGCGACCCCGATCATCATCTGCGTATCATCGGTGTACTCGAGCGTGTTCATTGGGGGGGCGGCGACGATCTTCGTCGCGAAGCCAAATCCGTAATAAATCGCTTCGGCGGGCATCGTCTCGAATGGGGCGCCCAGCGCGTCGCCGACCGCTTGTCCAAGTAGGCAGCCGCGGAAGCGGTCGAGCAGGGATGGCGCAAGGGTCGCGGGCACACTTACCTCATATCGCGATCGAAGTGCGAGCAGATTCGGTCTATTTTGCCGGCTCCTTGGTTTCTGCGGGCGCGCTGATGGCCCCCGCGATCGGATACCCCTGCCAAACATATTCCAGCGCCTCCGGCAGCGTCTGTTGTTTCATCCCGCCATCGCAATGCCCGGCGTTTACCGCGAAGACAAATTGATAGTGATAACCCTTGGCGGCGAGCACCTTGGCCATGTTCTCGTTGGCGACGACCCAGTCATGCATGTCGTCGCGCATGATGTTGGGGTTGAAGAGGTCTTTGTCGCCGACTTCCATCCAGATTCGAAGTGGTTTCACCGGGCTGTTGGCGATGATGCTGTCGTGGAATCCCCATGCGCCATGCGGAGTTTCGGAATTGTGAGGCCACTGCTGATTGACGTAGGTGCCGGAATGGGTGAGGACGCGGTGGTAGAGGTCGGGGTGATACCAGGCCATGATCATGGCGCAGGACCCGCCGGAACTGCATCCCATGGTGGCTCGACCGTCGGGGTCTTTGGTGAGCTTTACGTTGCATTCTTTTTCAACGAGGGGGAGGACTTCTTTTTCCACGAACTCGGCGTAGAGGCCGGACATGGTGTCATATTCCAGGCCGCGCTGGCTTCCCTGGGCATCGCCGCCGCCGCTCGCGATGGAGATGGCGATCATCACCGGCACTTTTTTCTCGGCGATGAGATTATCCAGCGCCTTGAAGAGATTTCCGTCGGGGCCGTCGGCGCCGACGATGAAGGGGGCTTCGGTTCCGGGGACATATTGTTTGGGGACGTAGACCGCCACGTGGCGGGTGTAGGGAGTGGGATGACTTTTCACATCGATCCTGGTCGCGTCGGTAGGATCGACGGTGCCAAGTGGACCTGGCTCGCGCGCGATGCCGGGATAGATTTTGCTGTCCGCGGAGTTCATCGTGAGGTTGTGGACGGTTCCCTGCGGCACGCCTTCGTGGGCTGACATTTCCGGCGCGGGCTTGTGCGTGGGGCCGATGATGAAATTTCCATCGGAATCGGGACTGGGCATTTCGCCGTCGGGCAATTCTTTGGCTTCGACATATCCGGCGGTGTGGGGATCGCGGGCGGGAGCGGCTTTGATGCTTGCCGGAATTGTAAGGCACGCAAGGATGTTGAGAGACGCAATAATTTTCAAATTTCCGTTCATGAGTTCCTTGTGGGTGATACTCTGACGTGGCACGGGTTTTCAACCCGTGTCCCCGGATCAAAGACACGGGTTGGAAACCCGTGCCACCAAAGACAAAGACGCGTCATCTCTAGTTGTGTTTACTGGACTTGTTTATATGCAATCGTCGCTGCGGATCCTGCCTTATTGAGGTGAACCTCGAGGCCGGCATCCATTAGATCTTTTCCAGTTGACCGGGTGGGCGTCGGTTCGTCGTAATTCTTCAGCTCGTACGTCGCACTCGGGTCGAGACCGCGCAACTTCAAGTGGGCGACTGGCTCATTGTTCTTATCATGCCGGAAGGCTTGCACGACGCCGTGCTGGGCGCCCGGGCGATTGAATTGCCAGGCGAGCCAGACTTCGGCAGCAGTGCTGTAGGGGGTGAGCGGGTAATAATCACCAACGACGAAATTGTCGGCGACCGAACGCCACTCGGCTTCCATCTTTTTTCGGCTCTCGTAGTTGAAATTCGGATCGCCATTGGGCCCTCCGAATCCGTAACCCGCGCAGAAATGACTTCGCATGCGATATGGATCATCCGGCGAGCATCCGGTGCCATTGAACGGGATCCACATCGACATTCCGTAGTTGTGGCCTTCGGTGCCGTTGGGCTCAAATCGGTAGTCGCTGCGCAGGAGCGGGATTGCGCGGCGCATGGTTTCAAGATCGTTGCGCCGTCCGCCGCTGGCGCAGGAATCGATGAGCATGCCGGGGTGGCGTTGCCGCAGGCCATCCCAGTAGGCGAGAAACCCGGCGACGTAACGCGCTTCGGGGATTCCGATTCGGCCGGGCTTGTCGTTCTCCCGCCAGTATCCAGCAGGATTCATGTTGAAGTCCTGGCGATAGAGATCGATCCCCTGCGTGGTGATCAGGTTGGAGACGTGTTCGGTCATCCAGGCCAGCGCTTCGGGATTTCCCCAGTTGAAGAGCTGTTCACCTTTCGGGTTGCCCAGGAGCCAGTCGGCATGATGCACGGCCATCCACGTTCCCGGCCGAACCCGCTCGGGTTCGAACCAGACGATGAACTTCATGCCGTTCTTATGAGCGGCGTCAGCGACTTCGCGCAAGCCGTTTGGATAGCGCTCCGGATCCGGCCGCCAATCGCCGACGTCGGTCCAGTCGCCGCGCGACGGATACCAACCGGCGTCGATCCACCAGTAATCGAATTTCAAACCATGCTCGAGATAGCGGTTCATCGATTCGATCTCACCTTTGGCATTACTGTGCATGCCGGGGAATGCGTCGTCCACGCAGGTGTAGGTGAAGGGATCGGGAACGTGATTCTCTTTTTCGCGCGGGATGTTGTGGTCGACCATCCAGTGCCTCCAGACGTTTTGCGCGTCGATCCAGTCGCCATCCTTCCAAAATTGCAGCACGATCAAAGGCGAGCGAATTTCTTCGCCGGGCTTGAGCGACATTTCGATAGTCGTCATTCCAGCAAAGACGTGCAGATCGCGCTCGCCCTGGCGCTCAAAGTGGGCGGACCATGACCCGGGCCAGCCGACGGCGCCGATCACGCCTTGTCCGCCCCAGTCAATATTGAAATAGGGAAAAGCGCCTTCGCTGGAGCGGCCGTCACTGCCGAAATTTTCCTTCGCACCCTTGCCCATCGGCACGAGGCGTGGTCCGTAGTCGCCGGGCGAGGCGGTGCTGCCGTTGAATGCATGAAGTGCGAACTCTCCCTGTTCCTGTCGCTGAAATTGTGTGTCGAGCGCGAAGACATAATTGAGCAGGGGCGCGTCGGCGCTGCCGGTGTTCTTGAAATGAAGCGTCCACTCGATGGTGGGATAATCGCGATAGTCCACGGCGAGCAAAGAAACGGCAAATCCGGTTTTGGGATCCGTCCAGGTGATCGAGTGTTCGGTGCGATCATCGTCCAGCTTTCGGCTGGATGTTTTTTTCTCCCACCCGGCCATGAGACCGCGCGAATCCTGCCCGCCATATTTGAAGGTAAATGGCGGAGCCGTTCCTGCGGCCGGCTCGAACAGATTGGCCTGGGCCCAATGCTGCTTGAGTTCCATCTCGGCGGATATAAAAGGCGAACCGGCGCGGACGGTTCGCAGAAGAGCACCGGTCGCGAAGACCAAAAACAAAAACAGAGCCGTGACTAAGCGAAAAGTGCGCGGGTTACGAAGGAAGAAACGACTAAAGAAAGAGCTGATGAGCACCGTCGGCTGCGCAATCACGAAATTCCTCCGCACGGAACCGCATAAACTGCCGGGGCGATCTCACGGCTTCGGCCACCGCCGAGTTGTCTGCCGCGGGTCGCCCTCCCACTTCGTTGGCTGATTGTACCGTGCGATGATTGCTCAAGACAGAGAAGCTGACATACCGGCGGAAAATGTGCGTAAATACGCGCACGCGTCCCAGCGCGCCGGGACTTCCCTGCAACACCATTCAGGCCGCGTGTTCTGCCGGATCAAGTCCGTCCTGGGGTTCTGAGATCGGCTTTGAACCGCGGAATGCCGTCCAAATCGACTGAAAAGGCTTGTTCGCGCCAGAGCCCCTGCGAATTCCATCAACCACCGCCCAGCGAACACGCACTTCATCCTGCCTGGCTTTGAGCAGCATGAGGGCCAGGCCCACCAATGGACGTGCCCATTGATAAACGATGAACCAGCCGGGGTAACCGGCCAGATGCAATACACGCCCTTTGCTCATCGCATAGCGATGCGATTTGGCGAGATGCGTCGCAAACTCCAGTTGTGGATAGGGGTGATGAACCTGGAGTGAAGGCTCGTACCTAAGCGTGAAGCCGGCATCGAGCGTTCGAATCAAATACTCCGTTCCCTCTGAAGCACCCCATGGTGTTTCCGCGCCTGGCCCGAGCGATTCGTTATAGAAGCCGACTGTCTCGGTAACAGTTCGTCGCAAAAAGATTCCCCATTCGATTGCGCTCGTCCAGACATTGAACCGGGAAATTCGCTTCGGTCGCGTCGACCATCTGCGGGAATCCGCGGGCCGGCCGCTGACGACGTCCCACTCAGGATGGTGGGCCAACAGGCCGGCGATGCGCTCCAACAAATCGAGAGGGTACCAGCAGTCATCATCGGGAAACGCGACCACATCCCCCTTCGCATTCGACAATCCCACGTTTCGTCCGCGCGAAGCGCCGGCAGCCGATCGAACATGAAAGATCTTCAAGGATTTGGAGTGGCGGGCGAGAATGGGTAACAGCCGGTCGTCGTTGTTTTGATCGACAAGGATCACTTCAAATTTCCGATAGGATTGGCCTTCCAGCGAATCCAACAGCCGATCGACCTCATTCGTTCGATTCCTGGTCGTAATAATCAGCGAAAAAAGCATCAATTGACCTTTGTCAGGCGACGGCTGACGAAACGGAAACTCGGGAGGAAAGCTCTCGAAAAGAACGCTTGCCGAACCCTCCTCGGCTGAGAAGAATCGCGGCGGCTACAACCCCGGTAAGCGTCGATGCGACGCCGCCGGCAAGTCCCCAGGCAACCCCGCCGCAGTACGCGAGCGGCAGCGTGACGAGGACGGTGACGATCCCGCCGGCAAGTTGGACCAGGAATGTAGCGCGACTCTTTTTCAGTCCGTTCAGCAGCGCATTCAGAACCATCAAGGCGTATCCCAGCACATAGGCCACCACGAAAATGCGCAAGGCGTTTCCAAGCCCCAGGTATGACGAAGTGCGGCCGTAAAAAGTCCGCAAACCCACTGTGGGCCAGACGGCAAGGGCCAGGAAATAAGGCAACACCAACAGCGCGCGATCGCGCCATATTCCATCGCGATGCGCACCGCCGACCTTCTTCCTGTGGTCTGGTTCGCGCGAGCGGCGGCGGGGACGATCAAGTTGCCGATGCCGAACACGGCCGGATGTGTCACCCCCAGCAGGTTCCCCATCGCCAGGAGTTTCGCGGCCTCACCGAGGCCGAAAGACGCCGCCAATGTCCACGGGACAGCCTGGAAGCTCACCAGAGAGACGAGGTTGTTGAGAATCAGCCATCGACCTAAATCCCAATATTTTTTCGCCAGCGGACCCAGGGCCGGCGGCATTCTGAAGCGGATTCGTAACTGAATCATCTGGACGCCGGCTCCCGCTGCGGAACTCAGCGCCATGACGAAGAATATCTTTTCAAGTGAAGGAGTGGAGGCGGCTATGAGATACCAGATGCCGCCTGCCTGGCCGAGGTAGCTGATTGCGTCGCCGAGAACTGCATCGCGGTACCGATGGTCCGCCATCAGGGCGCGGCGAAGCGTCTCCTGAATTTGCCAAAGAAGTAAAGCGCCGATGATCCACGGAGCAACGCTCAAAAGGCCTGCGGCCCACGAACCGAAGCCGATCGCCGCACCAAGCGGGATTGACAGCATCGCCGTGAAAATCAACGATGCCCACGCGAATTCGCGATTGATGTTTGCGTCGCCGGATGAGCCCTCAACCGAAAGGGGATACGTGATCAGCGACGAATGCAGGTTGTTGAAGAACAAAAGGATCCCAAAGATCAAGCCGTAAATTCCGTAAAGGGATGGCGAGAGATGTCGTGCAAGCAGAATGTTCGTGAAGAAGTTCCCAAGACTGACGATCCCTTGATCGAACAGCCCCCAGAAACCCGTTGCCAGCCGTGTGCGCGCACCAAAGGGTGGCGGCGGAGTGGAATCCTTCCTGACAGGAGAGTGAATCGGGGATTCGACAATTTTCGAAACCGGCATTCGGCGGCTCGTCGTAAGGGACCAATTCCGAGGTTGCCCGGTGAAAGGCAACCCGGCAGCGATAAATTTTCTTCAAATAGTAGCGCAGGTTCACCGAAGCGCGAACGACCATTCAAAAGGCGCTTCAGTCGCGGGTTTGATTTCCGATCCGAATCAATCTCCCATGGCAAACTCAACTGGAAAGCGCGCGTCGTTATCCGGCAGCATAAACAAGAAATGAACTTTTTGTCATCTTTGAAAATGCGGAATAATAAATATTTTTTAATCATAAGGTCGTTTTCGCCAGCGCAGCTACACCAAACAGGATATTTCTCCCATCCGCAACAATCATGCCTTTGGCGTAAGGGCCTGCCGATTAGCAGAAAATTCACTTGCCTGCCTGGCTGCGTTGCCACCCCAACAGAAGCGTTTCGATCGCGTCGGCATCGGGAGGTTCGCAGAAAATGCCGGGGACCGTCACCTGAAGCCCGGCTTCGGCGAATTTGACGAAGGGGCTGTCGGGGCCGTTGGTTGCGACGTTGACATTCGCCGGGCGGAAGCCGTGAATCATCGCTTCGCGCTGCGCCGGCTCAGAAAGAAGAAAACGTGCAAATGCAGTTGCAGCGGTCCTTTGGGCAGGCGAACTCCAGGTGACATTTAACACGTAGAATGGATGGTCGTTCCAGAAATTGTAAGCCGGGTAAACGACTCGCAGGGGACCCCATCGGCCGTTTGCCTGGCGAAGGCGGTCGATGGCGTTGCTTTCGTAAACCATCACGCAGTCGTACGTGCTCCAGCCACGCTGCACCATTGCGTTCATCAGGGTTCCGGTGCTGTCAATCAGTCCGCTGGCCGCGCCAACTTGATTCCGCTCGGTGCTGATCAGCCATTGTTGAAACGAAGGGTTCGTGATCTGTACCGCGCTCAGCGACCGGTGCGTGCCGTGATAGTCGTAGGCCATCATGACCAGCGAAACCAGCCCGCTATTGGACTGGTTGGGATGGGTATGGCTGAACTTGAAGAACCCCCATTCGGGCTTGTTGGCGATGGTGTTCCATCCGCCGGGCTCGTTCATCGCGGCGGAGAGGGTCTTGAACGAGACATCGGGATAATGCTTGGCAAATGCGTCATATCGCTGCTGCCACATGACAAAAACCATCGGGGTGAGCGCGAGTTGCTGTTCGCTTTCGATCGGATTCTCGCCTGGATGAGCGGCGGCCCAATCGCGCAGAAAAACGTTCTTGTAAAGCGTGCTGGCCGGCGACCAGACCTGGATCGATGAGTCGCCATGCATAATGGCCTGGGCCGCCTGCAGCGAGCCCATCGGCATGAGGTCGATCCGAACGCCGCGTGCCTCGGGTGTTTTGGCGAAGGCGTCGACCGCCCACGTGAACCAATCGCGCTTTTCTGTCCCGTAGGCAACGCCGACGTGGACGACCCCCTGAGACGCCTCAGGGGCAGGAGAAGGCGCAGCGGGTGGGCCGGCCGGAGCGGCGCCGCCATTGCTGGCCGAGTGCGAGCCGACCAGCAGCAGAATGATTGGCACTGCGATAACCGCCAGCACCACCAGAGCCTTAATGGCTGCGCGGCGCATACGCGTGGAATCGCCAGCCTGGAGCGAAGCGCCGCATCGCTTGCAAAACTTTCCGCCATCCGTGTTTGCTTCGAGGCATTGTGGGCATTTCATGGGCGCTCTCCGGTTTCCACAGGTCGAGCTTTTAGAAAAACGTGGCCAGATCGCGAAAGACGTCGGTGATATTGTCGGTCTGTCCGACATAAAAATCGCCGTGCGCCTGCTGTGCGATACGGCGCAGCGCGTCGAGCTGAGCAGAATGCCCGTAACCGATCGTGAAAATTCGAATGCCGCCGGTTTCAGCGTCGCGGGACAGACTTTGGAGCAATCCCTGGAGAGAGAGCGAATTGCCGTTGTCCTCGCCGTCCGTGAGAACGACGATCGCATCGATGTGTTGCCCATCGGCGGCGGCGGTAATTGCGTCGTCCGCCACCTTGATTGCCTGATAAAGATTGGTCCCTCCATCGGCGTAGAACTGGTCCACCGCGCCTCAAAAGCTCCGCGCGATGCGGGCCGACCGGGATCGATTTGCCCATCCGCACTTCGGTGCTGAAGGGCACCAGCGTCAGAAGATCCTGCGGATCCATCATTTGGATGAGTGCCTTGGCGCCTTCCTGGGCCGCGTGCATCTTTCCTTCGTCGTTCATGCTGCCGGACGTGTCGAAGACCAGCGCGATGTTCGACGGCTTCTTTTCGCGACGCCAGAGTTGAATGGCCGCCGCGATCACATCGGCGCCCGGCGTGTCGAGGATCGTGGTTGGCTGTTTTGGATCGGCGCCGTGTTCGCTATCGATCGGACTGCCGACGTCGCCGTCCGCGGGCCGGAAGCCCAATTCCAGCGCGCGGCGCTGTTGCGGCGGCGCTCGCAGGTAATCGAGGTACATGCGTCCGGCAGCGCGTTGATCCTCACTGACCCATGGCCGCTCCACGATTCCGGCGGGATGATCGCTCCAGATCGTTCCTTCCTTCGGATAGATAGCGACGAGCGGCGTATTGTTTCCGGTCGTCGCATAAGAATTGACGACCATGTTTTCGTAGACCACTGCCGCGCTCAAATAGCCGGGCCCATATTGCGCTAGTCTTTTGCCGAAAAAGCCGGTCGAGCGACCATAATGCACGACGCCGTGTTCGATGCGGTGCAATGTTTCGGCGACCTGTGGCTGCTGTAAATCCTCGAGGGACAACCCGCGGGCCTTGCCGGCGGCGGCGTAAGTTTCAGCCAGCAACGAAATCAATCCGCTGTTGCTGTATTCCGGATGCGTATGACCGAACTTGAACTGCCCGAATTGGGGCAGGCCGCGAGTCTTCCATGCGTTCTTCTCCGCCGCGAGCGCGCCGATGTCGGCCCATCCGATCGGCGTGTGGGGCCAGCCGAGCGATTCAGCCATTGGCTTCCACATGGCGATCACGACCGGGGAGAGAACAAGGTTTTCCGTCTGCTTGACGAGCGGGCCGCCCTTGCTTTGGGACTCGGCATTGGCCAGCGTCACGAACACGCCCGAAGCCGGGCTCCAGACGTCCGCCTGCACGCGTCCGGCAAGAATGTCATCCTTGCTTTCGCCGGAGCCCATCGGCTTGGTCGTGATGTGAATGATCTTTCCATCGGGAAGGGTGTGACGCTCGTCATTGAAAGCAGGAGTGATCGAGTCGATCCAGTCCTGCTTTTCCGAGCCGTAGACGAAAAGGACATCAACCTGATTGGCAGGGGGCGTGGTCGATGCCGAGCTTCCGTTGATTCCGGACTGGTCGGACGACTTCCGATCGCATCCCCAGGCGGCGCATGCCACCGCAATCGCCACGATCGCGGTCGCAATTGTTCCTGTCCCACCGGATCGTTGAGTTGTCATGATGGCCTCCCGCGAAGCATCATTCCGATGCGATTACTTTCATTCCATTATGGAGCCGCTCAATGTTTCTAACATGACGGGGAGTCGGTACTGTGAAGATCTGGTTAATCCGGGTGGAAGCATGGTCGCAGAAATGTTCCAAGGTAACCGGCGCAGAGCTCTGCACTCCGATGACAAGCCTTCGCGCTGGATGCGCCAAAGGGTAGTTCGCGGATCAACTCCGCGGTTATCATGCGGGAGGCAGACACGTCGATGCGAAATCTTTGGATTGTCCAACTCCTGTTGGCTCATCGTCGGTCCAGGCCTGCTACGCGCTGAAAGCTCAACGGCCAACGCACCCGTCCCGAGTGTTGATGCCGTCGCCGCCTCGATTAAAACGATTCAGCAGGTCTACAAGGACGATATCGCGCGGGCAAAATCGCTGGAGCAAAAAATCACTCTTGCGCGAAAATTACTGCACGACGCCATCGAGACGACAAATGACCCCACCGGCCGATACGCGGGAAAGCTGAACAGATCGAACCTCGATGACAATTCCCGAGCGCGGCGGTTCAGTGAGCCGGTCCCGTTGGAATTTCGGAGGTCGCAGTGCGCCGTCGGCGTCCGCTGATGAGATAGATGGCCGCACGTAACTCGAGCAGAGGGTCCATCGACGGTTCGATTCCATCGATGCGCGGGATCGGGTCAAAAATGATCTGCTTTTGCTCTCGGGCATTGTCCGCGACTGGGTGGGTCAACGTGATGGTTCCCAATTCCAACACCGGCCGATTCGCCGACCATAGGATCGTGGCATCGTCCACGACATCGCCGGGGTTGGCTAATTGCACGAGCAGCCGAAACTCGATCGGAGACCGGGCGATTCTTTCTTTCAATTCGTCGAACAGGTAATTCGGTCCCTTCGTCTTCGCGGCTGCTTCATCGAGATGTTCGTTGCCCGCAGCGGGGACGATCCGATATCGGGCGAACTGGGTGTCACCGTCCTGGTTGTCGAAGTGAAAGGCGGTCACGCTGAAGTATGTTTCCCGCGCGAAACTCGACGGCGCCGGCTTGGCGCTTGCACGAACGCCAGCGCGGCGGGGTGGGAACCGAGGAACTTCTCGATCGGAGAAGGGTTCCCAGGGTCGGAAGGTTTCGAAAGATCGCTCGTCGCGAGCGCTTGCAAAAACTCCAGGAATTCTTCGCCGGTGCGGGCGGGGAAGGCGTCGGTCGAATGACTGACAATGTCAGTGTGGGAATGTTCTGCCAGGTGAAATCGAACCGCGCATCCGCGCGGAGCGGCATTCGGGTCGTTGTCCGGAATCACCGGAACGCCGGTCGAATTGGAGAATCGGACGGTTACATCCGTGGACGCCCGCGACATGTGAGGCGCCCGCGTCAGAGTTGGCGCTTTTGCCGACGGGGTGAATTTCCCGGTCAACATCATTCCCTTGGCGTGGGCGGGACGAAAGCCAGAATGAAGACCAAATATCGTGTCGAACTGGCTGACGATGTTCTGGCTAAGCGCTATCAGCTTTTCGTCGTTGGGCAGTGGCATGGAAAATCTCCGGCTGAGCGTGGTTGAATGATGATCTGCATCCGCAAGATCAGGCAAAACACGCTGGAGAAACGTAATAACGTGCGATTCAAAATGAATCAAACGGAAGTGAATCCGGCGAAACAGACTTTTCTAAAGTTGAGATCGCGCTGGGTTTCGCAAGATGATTCGTAATTTCCGACCCTCGAATGGAGAGCCGTACCCTACGTGCCTGTTGTCAAGGAAGAGGCAATAGGCCTGGGTCACGCGACAGCTCGCACCGAGGCGGTGACTTCCTGACCGAATTGAAGCTCGGTCTCCAGAAAACTTGCGATCAGGCGATTGGTCTGGGTTGCCATATCGTGGTGGACCCAAGAAGCGGCGCGTTCGATCCATTCCATTCGGCTTTGGCGGGGAAGACGGGCAAACCCCTCAACGCGCGCGGCGGATTCGGAATCTACGCACATGCCGGAAATGAAGAGCGCGGGACCCACGACCTCCCGGAGCGCGCGGTCGAGCGGCATGGACAACAGGCCCACTTCCAGGCTCGCGTATGTCCGCAGCACACCCGGCATGCGCGCGAATTCGGACAGTCTCTCAATCTCCGCGGAGTGAATCAAAGTCTTCTTGCGAAGGGAACGGTCGAGCATTTGTCCTATTTCCCATTCACCCGCCATTGCTTCCTGGAACATCAGATGAAAAGGGGGAAGCAGAAAGAGAATTCTCAGGAGCTCCTGAATTGTCCTCCTCAGCCACCGCGCGCGTGTCGAGGTCGGAGCAGCGCATTGGGGCGAGATGAAAACGACCTTCGAGACGAGATCCGGCCGTTGGGCTGCGGTCGTCGCCAGATAGGGACAGCTCTCGCCGGCGGCAATCGCGCAGACCGGTGAACCGACCACGTCATTAATGAAGTCTTCCAGGAGACGGGGATACAAGTCCGCGCGATAGCGAATTCGGGGCGCATCACTGAGGCCAAATCCAAGCAGATCGATTGCATAGACGCAGAAGCGCTGACTCAATGCTCGAATATTGTGGTCGAACTCCTCGTGGCTTGCGCCGGGATAGAGTCCATGGATGAGCAGGATCGGATCGCCCAGGCCGCTCTTCTTGTAATGAATGTTGCCAAGTTCCCAGTCGTAGATATGCGATCCCATGTCGCGTGCCTGCTTTCTCGCGCGGTCGGCAGCGACGTTGCTTTAGACAAGACGCGTGCCTCTCACCTCTTTTATCGGCAAAATGCGGAAGATGGGTTATATGGAAGGGTTTTGGAGGCGCTCGGAAACCGGTTGTCGAATTGATGCAATCCGGCGCGCGGGCATATCTGACTGCTGCGCTATTATCGGCGATCGGCGCCGTGCTACTGCAAATCCCTGGGCTTGAACGTTTGGGTGGATGGAAAGGCAATTCAAATGTCTAAAAGATGTACGTGGGCAGAGTCAGATCCGCTGATGCAAAAGTATCACGATGAGGAATGGGGTTTTCCCGAGCGCGATGGCCGGACCCTGTGGGAAAAGCTCATGCTCGACGGGTTTCAAGCCGGGCTCTCATGGATCACGATTCTCAAAAAACGCGAGGCATTTCGCGAGGCGTTTGAAGGATTCGATCCAAAAGTGGTTGCCAAATTCGGCCCGCGGGAGGTGAACCGCCTGCTGCAAAACCCCGGGATCGTCCGCTCCCGCGCAAGATTGAAGCGACGATCGGCGGCGCTCGCGCCTATCTGGCGATGCAGGCCGGCGGCGAGGATTTCGCGGATTTCGCCTGGGACATGGCCGGGGGGAAACCGATCGTCAATCAAACCGGCAAAGTCCCCGCGAAGACGCCATTGTCGGAAACGATCTCGGCGGCGTTGAAGAAACGCGGATTCAAATTTGTGGGCCCGGTGATTGTCTACGCCTGGATGCAGGCGACGGGGATCGTGAATGACCACTCGATCGATTGCTTCCGACGAAATGCGCGGCGCAAAAAGCGGTGCTCGATAACCGTATGTCCGGTTCACACGACGGGGCAGAGCGGCGCGCCGTGTCGCCATATTGGAACAAATCTACGCCGCCGCGCCGCCCCGTATCGGGAGCGCATTCGTCAATCCATGTGGAACGATGCGGCGCGGCGCGGCGGCGGCGGCTTGCGGATCACCTCGCATCGCGGCGCCGCTCTGCCCCGTCGTGCGGGGGGCGCGATACTGAGAATACTTCAGCTTTTTTCAGCGAGGATCAGCGGAGACGGACCCGGTGAAGGAACAAGTCGTGGTTTTTTGAAGCCCGCCTCCTTCAACCACGATGCCATTTGCTTGAAAGTGAATGTATCTCCCACGTCGGTGTTGACCAGCATGTTGACCGCGAAAATGAGTGGCATTGCCGGTCCGGCGCGTCCTTCGTCGGGGATGAATTCGCCGATGACGATGGTGCCGCCGGGGGCCATGGCCGTGGAGACGCGCTGGAGCAGATGCCGGCTGCGGGCTTCGCCTTCGCTGTGAAGAATGTGGCCGAGCGTGGCGATAGTGTGGCCGGCGCCAAAATCCGCGTCGTAGATGTCTCCTTCGACGAAGGTCATCCGGTTCGCCACGCCATGGCGTTCGGCGACTTTTCGCGTGACGGGAATTACATCGGGCCAATCGACGGCCGTGACGCGAACGTGCGGCGATCTTTTGGCCATGGCGATGCCCCACACCCCTGAGCCGGCGGCAATATCGAGGACGCTCTGCGGCCCTTTTGCCTTGCCGAGCAGCAGATCTGCTGCGAGTGAGGCCGGGGCGTGGCTCATGTTGAAGATATCTTCAACGAATTGTTTGAAGAATTCGGCGCCGTCCTGCTGTTGATTGACCGGACGATGCGGCTTGCCCGTGCGAACGCTTTCGGGAAGTCCGAGCCAGACGGGAATGAGCTGCCGCCCGATGTGGCGCAGAATGCCTCCCATGAATGAGGGCTTTGTGCTGACAAGGAACGCAGCAGATTCCGCGGTCAGCGAGAATTTGTCTTTCTTTTTCGCGAGGAGGCCAAGCCCGGCCAGCGCCTCCGCAATCGCGGTCATGCCGCGAGGTGACGTGCCGGTCTTTTCCGCCAAAGCCGCTGCGGTCATCGGACCGGAATCAAGCGCGTCAAACAATCCGTGTTCGATCGCGGACGCCATGATCAATGGCGGTGCGTAACCCCAGGTCATTTCCATGATGCGCTGTGGAGAGACCGGCGGGGCTAATTTCTTCTTCGCCGCGCGTTTGGTTTTCGCTTTAGCTTTAGGCATGTCGGCTTCCATATCAAAGATAGAAATCGATTCCTAACCCTTGACGTCGATCGAAGAGCCCGCGGGAACTTTGATCGACCGGCGGATTGGTTTGAGCCCTTTGATCGCGATCGGCGTGATAAATTCGCTCGCAATCTCCGCATCCGTCGGATTGTTGACCCGGAACCACGCCTCCTTGTCATTCCAGATCACTGAAGAAACAAACAGCGCCGGATCGCAATTGGCGACGACGCCGGCGTAGAAATCCACGTTCTTGTCCGCGTCGAAGGGGATATATCCCTTCCCTTCGAAGCAGGCGAAGGGAGTGAGCGCGGGGGAGTCGGATCGCCAGAGAACGGTATCGCAACGGCCGTTCAATCCCGCGATCCGAAAGGGCACATTGAAAAGCAGCGGCTCATTATGATCATTTCGGCAGGTGCCCGATACGGCCCCCTGGTCCGCCGTGAAATCGGCAAAGTATGCCAGTTTGTTCAATTTGCCGGCATTCAGTTCGAAGGCGTATGGCGTCGGCCCTCGGAAACCCATCTGTGTCAGCGCCTTTTCGGCGACCGAATCGGCGGGAAAACTCTGGCCCATATTCCGCCATCTGAATTGCGAAGTTCGCAACAGGAGATAGCGTGCATTCCATTCCTGTCCTGCCGATAGCGGACCCGATGTCGCGGGCGCGGCCAGCCCGATGCTCGATCCATCAATTCGAAACCCTTCGCTCAGTGGGACAATGCCGCAGGCGTAGCTTCCCACAGGCAGGTCTAGCCGCGTCGTTGGCGTCAATGTGATCGGAGGCTTTTGAGGCAGAATTACGAGCTGGTTGTTTTCGCGGGGTTCGGAAATTGTCGGGTAGACGGAATTGTGCAGGACCGGCTTGGCATCCTGTTTTAACTTCAAATGCGACTCAACAAGCATCACTCCAAAATTCTCATTCTTGAGCGGGGAAAAATAAGTGGTGCGCTCGGTGCCTTCGAAGAGTTGGGAAGGAGTGACGGCGTAAGTCGCCTTAGCATCCCCGCCCACATCCTGGCCGAATGTATTCACGTACCGATACGAAAGATCGGCCTCGGCAAGCTGAACGTGATTGGAGAAAAAGGGATAATCAAAAATGGGAACAACGTTGAAGGATTTTCCTTCGAGGGGAAAATCGAAAAAAGGAACGCTGTTGAGATTCCATCCCGTGTAAATCCAAAACGATCCGAGCCAGTTCTGCCGATCGCCGCAGCGGAGGCGCCAGTTCTGGGTGGTCGTGCGCATTCCGGGGGAGAGAACGCGTTTGCCGGTGGAGTCGCTGGCCAGCAGCAGGAACTCATGCTGGGCATTGTGGCTTCCCGTCACATCAGTGCGGAATTCATTCGTCTTCGGCGTCCAGCGACCGACCATGTCGAATCCGTCGAAGAGCTTCGCCTCGGCGATTGGCTGGTCGCTTCGCAGGCCGATGTCGATCCTATAACGATCATGCCCGGTGTCGGCCGGCCCCAGGTCTTTGTTGAGGATGCTCCACCCATCGAGGATCGGTCCCTCGGAGATGAAATAGCGCAGGGGGCATTCAAAATAGTGCGGGAATCCGAATCGGAAATAATCGATCGCCAGCGCAAGCGACGGGGCGGGCATGATCTGCTGGAAGCCCGCCGTGGCGGCCGTTGCGACTTGCCCGGGATTGTCCAGCTCATGGGCGGTGATGGGAATGGGATTCGAATCGCTTTCAACGGACCATTGGTAGGCCTTCAGCGAATCGTCAGCCAGTTTTCCGCTTCCGTCGTAGGTGTAGACGGTAATGGCCTGATGCTGCTTGTACATCTTGTAGTTGAGGGCATTGTCGGTGGAGCCGCGATGGACACTCGCGACCTGGCCAAACCAGCCAAGTGAGAGCATGCGGGTTGCTTCAAGTTTTTTGTGGTCGGCGGTGAGCCAGCTTTCGTCAGGAAACCGCTCGGCGGAAATCACCAGGTACCGGCCTCCCTGAAAGTCCTCGAAGTCGAAGCCGGGCAGACAGACCAGCTTCTCGTCGCTGTTGGCTTTGCAGTCGGCAATGTATGCATCCCATTTTGCGGGATCGATATCGGCGAATGTTTCGCAGAAGCCGATGGCCGAATATCCGGACTTGATCGCGGCGTCGCGATATTCCTTCACGCTTCCCTTGCCGCTGCTGATCGAAGTGCGCGGGCCGATCAGGATTTTGAAGTATTTCAATTCGCCGTGCACGGCGGGATCTTCTTCGACGCTGTACCCCTCTTTGGTGGTTACGAGCCGATGCTGCCAGGTCGGGGGCGCTTTGGCGGTGTGCCAGTCGATGGGAGCCCCAGCGCCGGATGGTAATTCCACCGCAGTGAGTTTTCCCTCGCCGCCGCCGATGGAGTTGGCGGCGCTGTTGGCCGCGAAAGCGCGAAATGTCTGATCGAGCAGTGCGCCGAAATCGCTGTTTCGGTCACCTTTGATCCCGTGCAATACGGCGCCGTCGATCACGCCGGTGTCATTCTCGCCGATGGATTTATCCTTGAGATAGGCGTGGCTGAGCGTGTAATAGGCGTGAATCGCGCTGACGGCGATAAATCCTTTTTCATAGCGGCGGAAGGCGAAAATCGTCCGATTGTCCGTCAGGCGTTTGCCCACTTTGCTGTTGTCGATGGCCTGATACGAGCCGGAGGTGTTCTTGCCGTGCGCCACCACTGTCCAGTCCTTGCCGGTCACGACCGGGGTGGTTGAGTAGGCGTTATCCCAGCGCATCACGCCAATGGGATAAAGCACGTCCTTCAATCCTTCGCCGACTAAATTGGACGGCTCGATGGTGCCCGAAGCGTACGTCCCGCGGGTGTTTTGATCGTCACGGAGCTGCTGCGGAAGGAGCCGGGCGTCGAACGTCTGGAGGAACCGGTTGTAAGTGTCGGCATAGGCCTCGCCGAACTCGCTCATGGCCGGCGTGACGATCATTCCGCCGCCGTCGCGCACATAATCAGTAAGAATTCGGAGGTTGCCGTCCACGGGAGAGAAAATATCGCCGCCCACCTCATATTTCTGGCCGGCATAAGGAAGTCCCGTCAGGACGACTACGCCGAAGTGACGGAGAAATTCCGGGGTAATCCTTTGCGTCAGGTTCGCCTGGGTTACGCGGTAGCCGGCGCCGAGCAATTCTTTCCGGTATTGCGCGTCCATGAAATCAACTCCCTGTTTCTGCATGCCAGTGGGATTGGCAAGAAACAGGATGGAGATCGGACCACCGCTCGGGCCTCCGGTCTTTGGCGATGGCAAGGAAGCGATCGTAAATGCGGCACTCAGGCAGACGAGCAGGGCGCCCACGACTGCCATGAATTGCTTCAGATTGTTGGTGTTCGGGACTGCCATAAACGCCGTTTTGTCAGAGAAAGGAATCCGTTCATTTCGCGCGAATCGTAGCAATTCGCGTCGGTGCCATCTTGATGAAGACTCATGAACCGGAGAATACTGTCGCGATGAATCGCGACGATCAATCAGAAATTTTCGGCCAAACGCAAGGAGTTGACGCACGCCTCACGCGGCATGGCGGATTGACCTACCTCGAAATACCCGCCATCGACCTCCGCGTGTCGGCAGAATTTTATGCAACGGTTCTCGGATGGCTCATCAGGGGCGACGACAGCGAGCCAAAATTCTCGGATCAGACCGGTGATCTGATTGGCCGTTGGGTTTTGGGCCGCAAAGTATCGCGAAAGGCCGGCCTGCTCCCGTTCATTTACGTGGATCGGATTGACGATGTAGTCGCCCTCGTTAGCGGAAAGGGCGGAGAGATCGTGAAAGCACCGTATGCAGAGGGGGATCTTCGCGTCGCGCTGATTCGCGATCCGGCCGGAAATTTGATCGGCCTCTGGCAAGCCGCCGCGACGCGGTGAGAACGCTACTTTGCGTCGCCCGCCGCCGCGGTCTTGACCGAGGGGCTGGCGTCGGCTGAAAGGTCGCCCAGGGCGAACTGGAGGCCGGACAGATAAAACTTCAGAACTGTCGGGTTCCAGTAGATTTCCTCGCGATGCCCGAGCGAGCAGTAAAAGACCCGGCCTTTTCCGGCGTCGTGAATCCACGCCACTCCGAAATCGTTGTCCGGCGTTTTTCCCTTTTGCGCCGTTCGGCCCGGCGTGGTGTAGTCGAGGCTCAACAGGACGTGCAGCTTCGCGCGAGTAGGTTTGATTCGGATGTCCTTCTTTATCAATCCCTTTCGGTGTGAACTGATAAATTTCGTCGGCGACGTCGATGCCGTCCTTTTCGAACATCTTCGTGAGCGGGCTTGCGGGATCGTCGACTTTGATGCCGATCTTCTCGTTCCATGGATGGCCGTTGAAATAACCGCCCATCAATTCGCCGTATTCGCGCACATCGTAGTAGGCGTCGGTGGCGGCATGGATTCCCATCAGCCCCTTTCCGTCCTTTTCCACGAAGTCGACCAGATTCTGCATGCGCTGTTTTTCCGCATGGACGTCAGATTGAACTTTTTCATCAATCGCTTTTTTCTCCTCGTCGCTCTTTCCCTTGGTGTCCGTTCGCGGCAGAAGGAAATGACCCGTGGTGCTGACGAGAACCACCGCGTCAAAGTCCTTGAGGTTGTCGGTATCGAAGGCAGCCGGCTCGTTGTTGATGGTGGCGGTATAGGCGCCGGTCTTTTCGCCTAGCTCCACGATCGTCTGCTCACCGAGGGGGATGGAGCTGTGAACGAAGCCGTTGGCGTTGCCGTAGACGAGGACCTTGCGTTTCTGCTTCGCGTCGGCCGGCGCCTTCTCCGGCAGAGCCGACTCCATTTTCTTGATGTCTTCGGGCTTGGCCGTCTGAGCTGCACGCGCAGTGGCCGACATATTTGCCAACCCGCCGCAGAGCATCAAGCCAATTGCGAGTGCGGCCAGGAAATGCGTTGGGCATTTTGGCTGACGAGATCGACCCACCGCATTGTTCTGAGAACGCCGGCTCTGCATGTGTACCTCTGAATTGAAAATCGATACAAGGGCGGAACGCTTCCGCCTCGCGATTGAAAACCGCCAACCGGGAGCATTACTCTGCGTCGCGATGAAGCGTTGCAAACGCGGAAGTTTGGATGGAAAGGATCAATGGCCTTGACTCGAAAAACAACCGATGCGCTCCCACGTCCGATCCAGCTCGCCGCGGACGGATGGTCGGTCCGCATCATCGACCAGACCGTACTGCCGCAGCGGCTCGTCATGGCACAGATGCGCACGGTGGCCGACGCGGCCATCGCAATTTCAACGATGCAGGTGCGCGGCGCTCCGCTCATCGGAGTGACCGCGGCGTACGGAATGGCGCTCGCGATGCGCACCGACCCGAGCGAGGAGAATTTGTCCAATGCTTACGCATTACTGCTGAAGACGCGGCCGACCGCCGTCAACTTGCGCTGGGCGCTGGACGAGATGCGTTCGGTCCTGCATCCGCTGCCCGGGGCGGAGCGTCGCGCGGCTGCATATGCGCGGGCGGCCGAAATGGCTGAAGAAGATGTTGCGACCAACCACTCAATCGGAGAACACGGATTAGCCATCTTCAAAGCGGCACTGAAGAAAAAGAAAACGGGCGAACGCCTGCAAGTCATGACCCATTGCAACGCCGGCCATCTGGCTACGGTGGAGTGGGGGACGGCGACCGCGCCGATCTACCTGGCGCATCTTGCCGGGCTTCCGATCCATGTGTGGGTGAGCGAAACGCGGCCCCGTAACCAGGGAGCGGCGCTGACGGCCTGGGAACTCGCGCGGCGCGATGTGCCGTTGACGGTCATTGCCGACAACGCGGCGGGCCATCTCATGCAGCGGGGCCTGGTGGACCTCGTGATCGTCGGCGCCGATCGCGTGAGCGCCCGCGGCGACGTGGCCAATAAGATCGGCACTTATCTCAAGGCACTGGCAGCGCAGGCACATGGCGTCCCGTTTTATGTGGCGATTCCGGGAAGCACGATTGATTGGACGATTCGAGATGGCGTGCGCGATATTCCGATCGAACAGCGCGGCCCGCGCGAGGTCACGCATATCTTCGGGGCGATTCAGAAGAATCAACGAGTGGAAGTCGAGCTCACGCCGAGCGGCGTCCGAGCTCGCAACGATGCGTTCGATGTCACGCCGGCCAAGTTGGTAACAGGCCTGATTACCGAGCGCGGCGTATGCCGCGCATCTGCCTCAGAACTGAAACGATTGTTCGAAAAGCGGTAGTTCTGAGGTTCAGGGATGGGGTTGATAGTGAACGGTTTTCACGATCGCGGGCTTGGTGACGGTGGTTGAGAGCGAGCCGGAGTTGTCGCTCCATTGCTGACCGTCCATGACGCCGATGTAGAGGCGCGTGGCGCCGGTGGGGACCACGAAATTCTGGAGCGTCACCCCGTCGGCACGGTATCCGTTCCCGATGAAAAAAGGCTGTTTGAGCTGCGGCGAAAGCGTTGAAAAGTCGCGGCTGCTGGCGGAGGAGAAATCGAGCGAGGACGGCGCGGCGCGTCGAGTCCGGCTGAGAGGCGTCGAGGAATACGCCGATCACGCTTGTGAGCGGTGCGTTGAGGTCGGCGATGCCGTGTTCCGCGCCGCCGTTTTGTCCGGCGTAATAATCGTTGATGATCCAACTGGGGTTGCCGTCAGGATCGAATGGTTGGGTTCCCGGATAGTAGCTCACCGCACCCGTGAAGCCGAACTGAACGATCGCGCCCGACGAGATGTTGAGCCCGGACGCGGCCACTGGGGAATTCGCCGGGGCTTGGTCGGTCCATCCCTGGTTCGTGAAATTCGCAGTCGTGCCGCTGGGCATTCCGGCCAGCCAGGGGCACGCCCCGCCCGGGACATTGATCACTGTATTGACCCCCGCAGTGTAAGTCACAATCACGGATCCATGGACGTCGATACTGCGGTTGAGCATGAAGATGGAGCCGAGCGATGTCCCCCGGGCGGCGCTTTGCTGGTAGGAGACCCAGATCGCATTTGGGCTCGAGCTGGTGGCCGTGAAAGCGGAGGTTGACGAATCCCAGATGCCGACCTGCACGTCCGATGACTGAAGGGCGAAGTTCGATCCGTTCACATAGAGGGTTTTGGAGTACGCGACTGCCTTGGCGACCGCCGTTCCGTCGGCCGTCCCGCTCGCCGCATAGTTAGCGGTCGCTTCAGCCGCCGCATAAAGCTCTTTCTGAAGATAGTTCGCCCGCGCGTAATCGATGCCGAGTGAACTGACGGCACAGATGCCGGTGAAGGCGATTACCGTATACAACAGCGCCGACCCGCGCCGGCGTTTCGACGGAGCACCGACCCTTGTGACGTTTATGCAACGCATGCCGTCATCTTCGGCAATCAAGCCACACAAATTAATAAAAGTGCAAACCCAAATTTAGAATGTGAGATCGGTGGGATATCTCACTTAACTTAAATCGTGTGAAATGACCTTCATCTTGCCCGCTCGTCTGCCGAAGGTAATAGGCAGAGTAAAATAGTGCTAATCTTTCAATTCATCATTCATCAGACGTACCGTAACGGCAGCGTTAATCGCGCTTCGGCGCGAACCACCCGTCCGCGACGCGGCGGGGCGGTCATTGAAATGGCGTTGGTCGCGCCGGTCTTTGTCATGATGCTTTTTGGCACGCTCGAGTACGGGTACTACAGCTACGTGAAGAGCGAGGTGCTTACCGCCGCGTACAACGGTGCGCACGAGGCAGCGCTTTCCACATCAAGTAACGCAAGTGTTCAAACTGCCGTGGCGACCGCGATGACGAACGCCAATTTGCAGAACATGGGATACACCGTCACAACGAGTCCGACCAGCATTTCCGGCCTCGCCGCCGGGACCACGATCACCGTCTCGGTGAGTTTTCCCTGGTCGAATATGAACATGAACATGCTTTCCACTTCGCTCGGCGGAATCGGAAGCGCAAAACAAGTGACCGCATCTGTCCCAACCACGCGCCAGCAATAGATTTGACGAATCTCGCTGGCCTCATCTGGTTGATCGTCGCTGGCGACAATAGGATGTCCGCCGTGAATCAGATCCGGCGCCGGTTTCGTGCGCATCCAATCCAAACCTCGCTCTCCAGTCTCTGTTTACTTGGCGCGATTGCGCTGACAGCCGTATCCGGCTGCACGAAATTCCAAGCGTTGAATGCGACTGTGCCGCATTGCGGCTACGCGCAGCACGCGCGACATCGCATATGGACCATTGCCTCGCCAGAAACTCGACGTTTACAGGCCGACGATCGCGGCAGGTCCCGCCGATGTCGTGATTTTTTTCTATGGGGGCGACTGGCAAACCGGCCAGAAAGGTGATTACCGATTCGTCGCGCAGTCGCTGGCGTCGCGCGGCTTTGTCGCCGTGATCCCCAACTATCGTCTCTATCCGGAGGTCAGATTTCCATCCTTCGTGGAGGACGGGGCGGCGGCGATTCGCTGGGTTCACGACAACATTCAGCGTTTTGGGGGTAATGGCCAACAGATCTTCCTGATGGGTCATTCAGCAGGGGCCCACATCGCCGCCATGCTCACGCTGGACGCTGAATACCTTCGAGCGGTCGGATTGGATCGATCAGCGATTCGCGCGACTGCGGGTCTCTCCGGTCCGTATGATTTTGTCCCGCCGCCTGATGATCGAGGCGTCTTCTCGATGCCGGTTGATGATGCAATACCCGATCCGCGAATCGAGCCGATCCATTTTGTCGATGGGCGGGAACCACCGATGCTGCTGGTAACCGGCTCGAAAGATGAAACGGTCGACCCCGCCAATACGTCACGATTGGCCGAGCGGATTCAAGCGGCGGGCGGAGAGGTGCGGATCATTTTCTATCCCAATCGCGCCCATGTCGGCGTGGTGCTGGCTTTTGCCTGGCCGTTTCGCTGGCTGGCTCCTGTCGTGCGGGATACAACCACCTTTTTTCGGGAACACGAACTCAATCATCCTTCAACGGCGCCAGCGACTTTTGCGCGATGAACACGTTCCCTGGTGGACGGTATGAGAGTGGTCGCGTGATTTGATATCTTCGTTTGGAGCCGGGCATGTCCGGCGCGATTTTTGTGGAGTTGTGAATGCGAGCCATCGGACGAACTTTCGTGACAGGCATCTTGTTCTTGTCATGGCAATGGTGTGGCGACGTGAACCGGTCTCACGCCGCTGAAACCGTCGTCTCCGCGCCTCCGCGCACGCCGACGGAAGAGTTGAAGGCGTTTCACCTGCCGCCGGGATTTGAAGCGCAGCTCATCGCCGCCGAGCCCGACATCCACAAGCCGATCAATATCGCGTTCGACGACCGCGGCCGGCTCTGGATCACCGATACGGTCGAGTATCCCTTTCCCGCGCCCGACAATCGCACGACCAAATCACGCGACACGGTGAAGATCCTCGAAGATTTCGGCCCGGACGGAAAAGCCGGGAAGATTACGACTTTCGCCGACGACTTGAACATTCCGGTCGGCGTGCTGCCGATGGGAGATTCCTCCGCGATCATCTACAGCATTCCCGCGGTTCAGCGAATGACCGACACAACGGGCACCGGCCATGCCGACAAGCGTGAAACGCTCATCACCGGCCAGGGTCATCGGGACACGCATGGCCAGACCGGCTCATTTACCGAAGGATTCGACGGGTGGATCTACGCCGTTCACGGCTTCGCGAACGACTCGAGTCTTCAGGGAACGGATAAATCATCGCTTGTCCTGAACTCCGGAAACACCTACCGCTTCAAGCCGGACGGGTCCCGTCTCGAGCAATTTACGCACGGCCAGGTCAACCCATTTGGCTTTTGCCTCGATCCGCTCGGAAATTTTTACGCCAGCGATTGCGAAACCATGCCGGTCTCGCTCCTCATCCGAGAGGCGTATTACTCCAGCTTCGGAAAGCCAGATGACGGGCTGGGCTTTGCTCCGACGATGATCGATCACATGTATGGCTCTTCCGCGATCGCCGGATTGTGCGACTACGTCGCCGATCAATTTCCCCCTGAATATCACGACATGATGCTGGTCGGCAATGTGGTCACAAACATCATTAATCGATGCCAGCTGATTCCAAAGGGGTCGGGATTTCACGGCGATGATCGTCCCGATTTCATGAAATCCGACGATGCCTGGTTTCGGCCGGTCAACATCAAACTGGGCCCCGACGGGGCGCTGTATGTTGCGGATTTCTACAACCGGATCATCGGGCATTATGAGGTGGATCTGCATCATCCCGGTCGCGACAAAGAGCGCGGCCGGCTCTGGAGAATTGTTTACAAGGGAACGTCCTCCGCACCGAGCGTGCCAACCAAGCCGTTCGATCTGACCAAGTCTTCGATCCCGCAATTGGTCGAATATCTGAGCGACGGAAATTTCACCATCCGGATGCTCGCAATGAATCGGCTGGCGGATCGGATTGGCCAGCCGGCGGTTCCCGCGTTGAAAGAGGCGCTCAGCAAACCTGTCAATTCCTGGCAGCAGGTGCACACGATGTGGACCCTGCATCGCCTCGGCGCGCTCGACGAGGGTTCCCTTTCCTCCGCCGCGGCCAATCCACAGCGCGAGGTCCGAATCCACGCCATGCGAATTCTGGCAGATACCGGAGAGTGGGGAGTTGCGCAGCGCAAGCTTGCGATCGCCGGTTTGACGGATCCGGATCCGACCGTTTCCCGCTGCGCGGCCGATGCCCTCGGCTGCCATCCCGATCCCACGGATGTACGCCCGTTGCTGGAGACGCGAGCGCGCACGGTCGCCGCGGGGGACGCATTCCTTGTTCATACGCTCCGCATCGCACTTCGCGATCATCTGGCGCAGACGGCGCCTGAAAAGGCGGTCCCGCTCAACGGATGGAGTGAGCAGGAGACCGCGGCGCTGGCCGACGTCGCCGTCGGCGTGCCGACGCCGGGTGCGGCAGCGTTTCTTCTGGAGCGCCTGAAAAAATCGAAAGAAACCAATGTCGACGCCGTCTCGCGATCGTTTCGACATATCGCCCGTTATCTGCCCGGCGAAAGATCGGATGATCTGGCGGAAGTGGTCGCCTCGAAGTTCGCTGACGATCCCGATTTCCAACTCGAATTGTTCAAGTCGATGCAGGAAGGGATCGCGCAGCGCGGCGGGGAGATCGGTCCGGGCGCGCGCAAATGGGCCGGCGATCTTGCCGCCAATATCCTCAAGCAGCAGGAAGGCGGATCGGCCGGCTGGGTCGAAAGCCCGTTCCCCGGAACGCACGACACGCGCAACACGTGGGATGTAAAACAGCGCGCCTGTGCTGACGGCGTGACAGCGCCGTCGTTTTTCACGTCCGGCGAGCAGACCACCGGCGTCCTTCGATCACCTCCTTTTGTCATTCCCGCGAAGCTCGAGTTCTGGATCGCCGGCCACAATGGACAGCCCGGAAGCAATCCACCGCCGAAGAATTTCATCCGGCTGTGCGCTGTCGACGGCAACGCCGTGCTCATCGAGGCGCTCCCGCCGCGAAATGACGTTGCGCAGAAAGTCGAATGGAACCTGCAAAAATGGGCCGGTTCGAACGGATATCTGGAAGCGACTGATGGAGACAATGCCGTCGGCTATGCATGGCTTGCATTCGGTCGATTTGCGCCGGCGGTTGTAAAAATCCCCCTGGGCAGTGGGGAGGCGGTGCGGCATCGACTCCGGAGCGCCGTGGAACTGGTGGGCGCATTCAAGCTCGAATCCGATGCGCCCGCTGTCGGAAATGTTTTGGCCGGCGGAACATTCGATACCGAGACACGCGTCGCCGCCGCTCGGGCGCTGGGGACGATGAATCTGGAGCCGAGCGTCCCGATTTTCAGCAAGGTGCTGACCGATTCCTCAGCGCCGCGCAAGTTCGAGAGGCGGCGGCCAATGCGCTGGGCCAGTCGCATAGTGCGACGGCAATCTCGACGCTGGTCGGGGCGATGCCCGCGGCGCCCCAGCGGTTGCAGCTTTCGCTGGCCAAGGCGCTGGCGTCGAGCACGGAAGGGGCCTCGGCGCTGCTCGACGCGGTGAAGGCTGGCAAAGCCTCCGCGCTGCTCTTACAGGACGCAAACGTTCGCGAGAGGCTCGCCGCCGCCAAGCCTCCGGGCCTGGAAGAGCGCCTGAAAGAGCTGACGGCCAACTTGCCCAAGGTGGATGAACAGGTGCAGAAGCTGATCGATCAGCGCGTTGCCCAATATGATCCGGCCAAGGCTTCGCCACAACGCGGACAGCAGGTCTTCGCGAAAAACTGCATGGTTTGTCATCGCATCGCCGGCACGGGCGCGCAGATCGGGCCGCAGCTCGATGGGATCGGCATTCGCGGAGTTGCCCGTTTGACCGAGGACGTGCTCGATCCGAGCCGCAACGTCGATGCGGCGTTTCGCTACAGCACGTTCGTTCTGCAAAACGGCGATGTCATCGCCGGCCTCCCGCGCCGCGAGGAAGGGCAAAGCCTGATCGTCGCCGATTCCACCGGAAAGGAAATCCAGATTCAGAAAACGCAGATCAAGCGCCAGGCGATTTCGAATCTATCGCTCATGCCGAGCAATCTCGGAGAGATACTCAAGCCGGATGAGTTCAACGATCTGATGAGCTATCTGCTGTCGAACACGGCTGTGAAATAGGCATCGGGAATAGCCCGAGAGCAATACGTCGCATCCGCGTAGATCGCCCATCGCCATCTTCACCACGATCGCCCCGCGTGCTACAATCGATTCGGAGCAGCGAACAAGGCTTTGACGATTTCACTTCCGATTGACGCAGAATCCCGATTGAGGGAACGTGCGCGCACCGCCGGGCAGGACGTGACCCAATACGTCGAACAGTTGATCACCAAGGAACTGGTGGCGCCCCTGTCGTTGGCTGAAGCCGCCGAGCCGCTGGCCCGGGCGGTGGACGCCGCCGGCGTAAGCGACGAGGAGTTCACTTCCGCTCTGGTCGAAGCTCGCGACGCGGTCCGCCGCGACCGCCGTAAGCCGGCATGACGGCATCCATCCGAGTTGTGTACGATTGTGTAGTCTTCCTACAGGGAGCCGGAGGACGCGGCAACGCCGCAAGAAAATGTCTCGATTTGGTTGACGACGGCGCCGTGCAGCTCTGCCTCAGTCCCGATGTGCTGGCGGAAATTGATGATGTGCTGCACCGTCCGGAAATCCTGCGCAAGTTTCCCCTCATCAACTCCGGAGACTCGCAAGCGCTTCTCCGTACCGCCAGGAACAAAGCGATGCTTTTGGCCGACGTGCCCAAAATGTTTCCGCTTCCCCGCGACCCCGATGATGAGCCGTACGCGGATCTGGCGATCGCCGCCGGCACTACTAAGTTTTTAGTGACATGGAACGACCGTCACCTCACGTACCTCATGCGGCAGGAAACTCCCGAGGGAGTGGATTTTCTTGAGCGAGCCTATTTCGATTGCACTCGCTTGTACCCGCCTTCGAGAAGTGCAACCCGGAATCCGATGTAGATGTAACCCGGATAATTGGGGTTGTTAAATTCTCGGGCTTTGCAGCGCTGGGTGCCGCCGTAGTAGCCCCATGATCCGCCGCGGATGGAGCGGAAATTGCTCGTCGTGTTGCTGACGGGATCGGTCTGGTCGGCGGCGGTGTACGGATTGAGCCAGTCCTGACACCACTGGCAGACGTTGCCGGCCATGTCCATCACGCCGTCGCGGCTTGCGCCGGCGGGATAGGAGCCGACCACGGTCGTTCCGGCGGCAGGATCGCTTCGAGCGGGCGCTAGTGTGTTTGGCGTGGGAGTCGGCGTCATGTTGCACAGCAGGTGAGTCGGAATTTCTTTACCCCACGGATAGGCGCGATTTTCTCCACGGCCGGTCGCGACATATTCCCATTGGGCCTCCGTTGGCAATCGGTAGCCGTCTGCGTTGGGCGAGAGGTCCCAGGTCTTCTCGTCGTAAGCGGGGGTGAGTCCCTGTGCCTTCGACAGCGCGTTGCAATAGCGGGCCGCGTCGGGCCAGGAGACGTAAATGACCGGGTCGGCGTTTCGCCAGGAATATCCATCGCGCAATGCGTGATGCGCTGTGTCGAATCGCTCGAATTGCTCGTTGGTCACGACATTTTTGCCGATCGCAAAAGCCGAAAGCGTTGTCTTGTGAGCGGGCGCCTCGTCGGCATCTGCATCCGCGCTCCCCATCGTGAAGCTGCCGGCGGGGATGGAGACGAGTTGCGGAATGGTCGCGTCGATCGCAGCCGACGGGCGCATCGGATCGACTTTAACGAGGTCGATCGATCGGATCAGCACTTTGCCGATGTCGTTGTTGAGCGGGTCGGTCTTACTGAGTTGATGCTCGATCGTGAGGAAAGTGGTCGCGTCATACAGTGACCAGAAAAAAGAGGTCGTCGCGAATTGCCCAGCGCCGGTCGGGGGGAAAAAAGCCGGAAGCAGATAGGGAGCGTCCGGCGTGGCGCGGGAAAGCGCCGTCGGATTGAAGGGTGAGACGCGCCTCGGTATCGGCGGGATTGCAATAGGTGATGCGAATGTTGTAGGTGGCGGTGGGCAGGCCGTGCACGGCGAAGGTCACGCCGCTTGAATCGTCATCGGTGTTCAATACCGCATTGTCCTGGACCGCCGCGTGCCCGTGAAGTTTTCCGCCGGCCGCGTCGAGATGCGTCGCGGGGCCAACAGCCAATGCCGCGGTCCACGTGCGATTGAGCAGATGCATTCCGTTGGTTGGGCTGTTTTCAGGCGTCGCTTCGCCGATGATCTGCTTGCGGCCGACGACGTCCGCCAGCACCGTTGGGTTGGCGCTGCGCCGCGCGTCAGCACAAATCGCGGTACGCCGGGAGAGAGGGGCACGGCGTGGTGCGAAATGCCCGCCGGCAAATCGAGATGATGGTCTACCGCGCCGATATGGACGCTGAGCTGCGCGGGAGCCGTCAGCATCCCCGTCAGGTAGATATTGTCGGCCACGTCGTCGTGCATCTGGTCGTACGGAAATGGCGTCGTGCTGACGTCGATAAATTGTTGAGTCTTCGGATCCCAGGACTTTCGCTGCCACTTCGAGCGATCGCGATAGGTGATGTAGAGCTTGTCCTGAATGATCGTGGGGCGCACGCCGGTTTTGTAATAAGTGCTGTAGTAGCCGACGGCGTCGAGCGTGGACTCATCCCGATCGATGAACGGGCGATCCTGGCAGGCGGGCCAGCGGAACGGCATGAGGTTGGAGTCCTCGTTGTAATCGTTCCAGGTGACCAGCTCCACGAAATCCGCGTCATCCTGAACGATGCCGGTCCAGACGGCGTCGTATCCGCCAAGGCCGTGCGTGTCGCGCATGTTGGCGCTGTTGTAACTTGCCGATGCGCCGGCCATGTAAAGCTTGTTTGCAAAAAGTGTCGCCCGGCGCACGAGCGCATTTCGGTCGCGCCCATCCTGATACGGCTCGTCGCACAGGAAACAGAACAAGCCGTCGATGGATGGCTGATTCTGAAGGAACTTCAGCGAGGTTTCGAAGCTCCAGGCCATCGCGTATTTCGAATTCATGAGGAACGGAATGAAGCAGACGGGATGGCCGGTCTTCTTCAGATTTTCAACCGGCCCGGTAAATGCTTCGGGGGTCCCCCCCCAGGCCGAGAGAACGGTCTTATTCTGATAGCGGAACTGGTTGGGGTGATGCTCGAAGCGCATGACCATGTCGCCCATGTTGTTCATCATGTCGCCGAGGCCATTGACGTCGGCGGACATGAACAGCTTGAACCCCGAGTTGAGCTGTTTGGCCGCCTCGTAGATGCGCTCGCACGATTGCGTGTATTGTCCCGGCTGAAAGACGTGCTTGTCATCCATCCCTCCCCATTGGCCGCAGTTGAGGGCAAACCCGTCGATTCCATGACGTTGGGCCAGCTCGATTTCTGATTTGTAGAATTCCACTGAGCTGCCGTAGCAGACCATGTAATGGGCGAAGACCAGATGGCGCGGCGCATTCGGCGCGAAGTTGTCGGCGCGAGCGGATGACGCCGACCCGAACGTCGCGACGAGAGACAGAACGAGAAGAGCAGTGGATCTAAAATGCATTCGATCAGTACCTTGTAGGAGAAAAAAGAGGTCGACACGGAAGGTCGCGCCCCCACATTACCGCATTTTGGCGCTAACGTGGTCGGTTGAGGAGATTCGTGTACAATCGTGCCATCGTTTTCGCGGCGGCATCCCGTTATCAAAAGAGAATTTCTTGAGAATGCGCCAACATCATCATTCCCGACAAATCGCTTTCTTGTTCTGTCTGGCCGGCTTCGTCTTCACGAGCCGTGCGGAGGAGCCGTTCGATTACAAGCTTTACGAATCGCCTGCCCGGCCCAGCCCGGAATGGGTCAAAATGGTGGATCTCGGCGACCGCGATCCATCCCTTAAGGGGTACCGCGCTGCAGCCGGCGTGAAGGTGGAAGTGGTAGCGCATGAGCCGGACGTCATCAACCCGGTCGGCATGCGTTTCGATCAGGAAGGAAACCTGCTGCTGCTCGACTGGCACGTCGGGAGATCGATTCAAACGGTCGACAGCAAAATTACCTTTAAGGATGGGTCAACGCTCCCAACCAATCTCTGGATCAAGGACGTGCCGGATTCGATGGTGAAGCTTTCGCCGGAGCCGGATGGTTTTTTCAAACGTACGTCCGCTCCGATAGAGGATTTGCAGCTTCCGTCCAGCCTCCTCTTCCACGATGGCTGGATCTACTTCACGGAGCGCGGCAGCGTCGTTCGCCGCAAACCGACGACGCCCGGCGGACCCTACGACATTCAGGAAACAATCATCCACGGTCTTGCCGGCTTTAATCAGCATCAGGCGTCAGGGCTGTCGCTCTCTCCGGATGGTTGGCTCTATGTGACGCACGGCGACGATGACACACACGCCGAAACTGCTGATGGAACCCGCGCGACGCTTCTCCGAAACGGCGCGGTCTGGCGGCTTCGGCCGGACGGGACCGGCTTGCAGCTCTTTGCCCGCGGTTTTCGCAACCCCTACCGGGACGTGGTCTGGGATGAATTCGGCAACATTTTCCATGCCGACAATGACAACGAAGATGGATCCAAATTCCAGGGTTGCCGGCTCATGCACGTAATGGAAGAAGCGGATTACGGCTGGAGGCTCAAGCCTTCGGTACGGTGCTGCTGGCCCGACGCCGATCGCGGCGCCATCTTTGGCGAGCGCGCGGGCCGGATGCCGCCCATGGTCAAGACCGGGCGCGGCGCCCCGGCTGGTGTCATGGTTTACGAGGGAAATGCGTTTCCCGAATTTTTCCGCGGGTTGATCGTCTACCCCGATGTGTTCCAGCGCAACGTGCGATGTTATCGCGTCGCGCGGGATGGAAGCACCTTCAAAGTCACTCAGCAGTTCACGCTTTTAACAACAACAGACGGCTTGTTCCGTCCCTGCCAGGCAATTCAAGGCCCTGACGGTGCGATCTATTTGTGCGATTGGCGAAACAACAGCGCAGGCGCCGCCGCCGCCTGGGGCGATGGACAGCACGGAAGAATCTGGAGATTGAGCTGGGAAGGTTCGCCGCTCGTTCCCGATGCGCCGGCCATCACGCTGGGGCCGATTGATTCGTGGGCACATCTGGCGAGCGCGGATGATGTTTCTCTTCTGAAGTTGCTCGCAAAGCGCGATCTCGAGCTGCGAAGCCGGGCATTGGATGAATTGATCCGGCACGGCGAAAAAAATCGGAATGCGCTGCTCGCGATCGCCGAGGACCTCAAGCAGCCGCCGTTTGCTCGCGCGGCGGCGATTTCGGGCGTAAGCCGGCTGTGGAACGCCGACGTGCTGGAAGCAATGCTCTCGCTTTTGAAGGATGAGAACCTTGAACTGCGTCGGATGGCGGCGGAAGAAATCGATGGCAATGTCGCGGCCGCGCAAGTGACCGATTCGTTGATCCAATCACTCGCCGCAGATTTATTGGATCCTCAACCTGCCCCGCGTCGCGCCGCGGCTTTGGCCATCGGAAGAGCGGCGTCGTTGCTTCCTGAGGCAAATTCGCTTCGGGCGAAGGCCGCTGACACTCTATTTTCGGCGCTGCGCAAGGATGATCGATCCGATCGCTTTCTGCACGACGGGATTCTTCGCGCTCTCGAGCGGCTGGGGAAAACGGGAACCGAACTTCTCGCCAGCGCGGCCCTCTCCGACGACGCGGGAACGCGCTCTTTCGGAATCGGCGAGCTGGAATGCCTGCGCACTCGCGTCGCGGCGGACGCATTCGATCGCGTTCTCTCCACCCCAAATAAACTCGACGACGCTCAGCTCGCCCGACTTCTGACCGCGTATCGCTACATCCAGGTCGAGCCGGCGATCAATCCCGCGGTCCTGTCGCAATGGCTTGAGACACACACCGCTGCCCCGGCGGCCACTCAGGTTGCGGCGCTCGAGTCGCTCGCTCTGGTTGGCGAAATGGATCCGGCCCAGGCCATGCCGGCAGTGTTGCGCCTGCTCAACAGCCCGGCAGCCGCAACACGCCTTGCCGTCATTAAAGTCATCGGCGAGCAGCACCTGCTGGCTGCGGCAAAGCCGCTGATGTCCGCGGCGGCGGATAAGGCGCGGAGCGACGATGAGCGGCGCGCCATCCTTCAGGCCCTGGGAAATCTTCGAGGCCAGCGCCGCTTTGCACAGGTCGCGTTTGATCCGGGAGTCGATGGATGTGTGGACGATCTGGCCGCCCTTGCTGGGGACACATCCGCCGGGCCGATTCGGCGCGACGCACTGGCGCTTTTGGCGCAGATCGATTTTCACAAGGCTGAACCCGTCGCGATGAAGCTGGTGGAGAGCGCGGATTTTGACGACGCATCGGCGGCGGTCGGGATCCTTGGCACAGACGCCGGCGCGGCACGCCAGATGGCCCAGAATTTTGTCGACGGTAAGCTCGCGCCGGCGCTCCTGCCGCAGGTGGCCGGTGCGCTGCAGCGATACGTTGGCCGGTCACCGGAGCTGGCCGATCTTCGGGCCAAGGTCCTCAAACGCGGAATGCTGGCGGCGTCCGATCCGGAGTCGGTCAAACGGCTGGAGGAGCTTGTTCAATCCAAAGGCGATGCGATCAGAGGTCGCGCGCTTTTTCTGGACCGCAATCGCCTCGCCTGCGTGACCTGTCATCGCCTGGAAGGTGTTGGCGGCGAAGTGGGGCCGGATCTCACCAAGCTCTATTTGAATGTCACGCTTCCGAAATTGATTGAATCGATCCTCGAGCCGTCGAAGGAAATCAAGGAGGGGTATCAAACCTACATCGTCGCCACCAATGACGGACAGGTTTACGAAGGGTTGAAGATGTCGACTGATGTGCAGCGAACCGTCCTGCGTGACGGGCGGGGCAAGAACGTCACCATCCTTGCCACCAACATTAAGCGCATGACTGTTTCGAAAATCAGCCTGATGCCGGAAGGGTTGACGGCGTCATTGAAACTGGAAGAGTTCGCCGACCTTCTGGCATTTCTGCGGGACGGAAAAGTGCAGGCGACGCTGCGACCATGAAATCGTGCTGTATAGGCGGTCGGATCAACGCCTCTGTTCCTACCGCCCGTATATTGGATCGAGCGGATCGCACCAGAGCCGGCCGAAATTCGGATCGTTGACCCAACCGCTCCATGTCGATTGGTCCCACCATTCAACGTGGCCATCGAAACACGCGACATTAGCACCTGTGAAGTGACGGCTGGCTAAAACCATTTCGGTCGGAGCGCTAGAGCCGTCATTCCACCATGAGCTCGCCTGTTCCTGCGCTTCCCAGAACAGGACCGATGCCGCAGGTTTCGTGAACCGCGTCAACTTCAGGCCAGGCACCCCCTCGTTTGACGAAGTCTCCATCCCGCCGAGCCTCCCCCAACCGCATTGTGCGCCGGTCATGAGATAGCTGCTGAGCCAATTAGTCCCCTGATAAAAATCAGGATTATCAATGGGACAGTGGAAAACGGAAAGATTGTTAAGGAACGGCCACAATACACCGGTCATGACACCATCGAGCGGTGGGTGTTGGACATCCCAGACGCCGTTCAAGTCCGATCCAGCCGGGTATGTCGTGCGGAAGCGCTGCTCCGAAAACATCCAGCCGTGGCCGTAGCAGGTCGAACCGGCGGGGCCAAAATAATCCCAATTGCAATACGGGAGCTGCTGATCATTTTCGGCGGCGTAGCTCAGCACAGCGAGCGACAACTGCCGCATGTTGTTCTGACAGCTCAGCGCGCGGTCGCCTGTCTCATTCCACTTAGGATCGGCAACAGGAGGGAAATGAGGACGGCGATAATGGCGATCACCACCAGGAGTTCGACCAGCGTAAAACCGTTTCGCACCGGTGAACCTCGGCACGGACGAAAGTGGAGTGGGGTCGCGAATATCATCGAACGCAAATGAAAGCCCCCGGCCATAAGCCGAGGGCGATGAAGCTTGACAATTTAAGCGGCTCAGGTGCGGCGACGACGGGCTACCAAGCTCAAAGCGCCGATGCCGATCAGGCCGATCGATGCGGGCTCCGGGACGGCAATGATCTGAAAGCCGGCGATCCGTGCCCGGCCGTCGCCAGTTGTTCCGGTAAGGCCGGTGATGGTGAAGCTTGAGCCGGTGAAACCGGTCAGGATCACATAATTCGCTGCAGTTCCAGGTCCGGCGGGGTTCGTCGAAGTGCTTCCGACGAAAGCGTTCGGGCTCAAGGGATAATTGCCACCCGCGGCGGTCAGTTGCTGGCCATAGGCCAGGTCCGTATTTGAACTGCTGTCAGTGATGCTATAGCCGAACGACCCGATGGAATCCGTGTTCTGATAAACAAGGACCTTATATCCACCGGAAGTGAAAGCAGTTCCCAGGCCGGTGACTGTTACGAAATCAGCGTTACCGTTGATGGTCGAACCGCCGCTAAAATAGTCCAGATACCCTTGCATCAAGTCATAGTCTTGAGAAGAGGTTGGCGGCGTGCCCGAATAGGCGTTGTAAACATTGCTCGCTGAGTACGAAACGCTTGCCATCGTCGAAGTGTTCGCATTATCCACCAAAGAGGAGACCGAGCCGACCGAGCCTGCGGCGTTGTTCCAGTGAGGTTCGGGGACCGCGCCCGCCGTACCGGTCACGCTGGGTCCGGTGCTCGTTGGATAGGTGGCCTGATCCGCCGGACCATTAAAATTAACGCTGATGACTGCGGTGCCGAAGGCAGCAGACGCGCCGGCAAAGCCGACAAAAGCAGCGAGCAATACAGCAATATTTCGAACCTTCACAGGGAATCTCCTCTCCGAGGTAAGCTCGGCGAAAAATGGCGTCCAAAAATCAAGTTTGCAATGTTTTCACTTGAAAGGTGGAGTATACTTTGTGGAACTTAAACGTCAATCGTTCAGGTCCTTAAAAATAGGCCTGCGTTCACGGACAGGGTGAATTGGCAATTTCGATCCCAAAAGCCGGTTTTTGCGAATTGATCGGGTGGATGGGAAGATCCTTGCTCCGTTTGGATGAAAATAATCGATACTTCAGCAAACGCGTCATGCTGGGAAAGATGTCCAGAATACGACGTCGCAAAGCATTTACCCTGGTGGAATTGCTTGTCGTGATCGGCATCATCACGGTGCTCATCGCGATTCTGCTGCCCGCCCTGAATGGCGCGCGCAAGGAGGCGAATCGAGTTAAATGCGAGAGCAACATGCGTCAGTTGATGCTCGCCACGACGATGTACATCAATGACGGCAAAGGCCAACTCCCATTCTGCGGTTGGAACCTCAATGCTGACGACACCAACGCTTACGCCTACAACTGGTTATTCGAGGATCTGACGCACCGCGCCGCCGAGGCGGGGGATTTAAGCGGATCGTGGACCAGTCCACACCCACCGGCCGATGGAGCCATGACCGGTACACTCTGGCCCTACCTGAACAACCTTGAAGTTTATCATTGCCCGCTCGCCCCGTCCGATGGCACCCAGATCGCGTGCGAATGGATGACCAGCTATCTTATGAATGGTGCGCAATCCGGCTTCGGACTGCTCGGGTATGCGGGGAGCGGAACCCAGAATGTTCCAGGCCTCAAGTTGAGCCGCATTATCAATCCGACCGACTCCGTCCTCTTTTTTGAGGCCGACGATACCGTTGACACTGCCTTGGCATGGAACGACGGCGCAGGTCGTGCGACCGAGGAGAACCTTTCCACGCGGCATTACAAGGGCGCAAACGTGGCCTGCTTCGATGGCCACGTGGAATGGTGGAGTATCGCAGACTGGAACTACTGGGCGACCGGCGCAGGATCAACTACGTTCGGACGCCTCTGGTGCAGTCCGCTGACTGCCAACGGCCGATGAGGTGTCTGCCACGCCGGGCCCTGTGGGCCCGGATCCGGGTCCATAGGACCCGGCGTGGAGATGTTTCGCTCCTACGCGGCTCCCGACGTGTCCGGCGGGTCAATCCCCAGCGCAGTCGCCAGGTCAATCAGGTGATCCTGCTCCTGCAGGATGATCTCGCGAAGTGTTTCACCGAGCGCGAATTCGCCGAGCGCGTCGGCCTGCCGAATGCGCGCCCGATAGTTGACGATGGTCACCCGTTCGTTTTCCAGGTCGAACTTCAGCATCTCTTCGGCTTTTTTCGAAGTCTTCACCGGCTTGGGGGTCACGGTCGGTTCGCCGCCGAGATAGTCGATCTGCTTGCAGATTTTCAACGCGTGCTCCAGCTCTTCTTTGGCGTGCTTTTCCAGCTCTTTGGCGATCTCCATGTACTGGGCCCCTCTGATCACCTGGCTGTAATTCACGTACGCGATCACGGCCTGATATTCCCGGCTGAGATCTTCGTTCAGCAGCTCAATCATTTTCTTGCGGTCGATTTGGATAGTGTCGCTCATGGATCGTTGTCTCCTGAAGGTTCGATTCTTTCCGATAGCGACGCAGTATAGGCAATACGCAAAGCGGACAGAACGGGAAAACCGGCTCGACGCGTGCCAATTTTTCGACGGCCCACTATGATCGACCACCGCCCTATGCAGGAACCTCAACAAACCAGCGAGAATCCCCGCCGCCAGAAGCTTCAGCAGCTTCGCGATCTGGGTGTCGATCCCTTTGGCGGACGCCAGGCTGGAGTTCAACCGCTGGCCTCGATCAAAGCCTTATACCGGCCTGAAATGGGGCCGGAAGGGGGGCCGATCGTGAAGGGGGCGGGTCGGATTGTGCTGAAGCGAGACATGGGCGGCCTCAGCTTTCTGACCCTCCGCGACGAAAGCGGCGATTTGCAGGTCGGCCTCAGCAAAAAGCGACTCGATGAAAAAGGGTGGCAGGTTCGCGGACTCCTTGATCTGGGCGACCTAATCGTTGTCGAAGGGCCTCTCGGCTCAACCAAAACGAACGAAACGACCATCTGGGCCACTGTAGTGTCGATGGCAGCCAAATCGCTCCTCGATCCGCCGGCCAAATGGGAAGGGCTTTCCGATGTCGAACTGCGCTATCGGCATCGTTACGTCGATCTATGGGTGAATCCCGACGTTCTCAATCGGCTCAAGATGCGCATGCGCATCGTCGAGGAGGTTCGCGCCTTTATGCGCGGCCAGGGATATCTGGAAGTCGAAACGCCAATGATGCAGCCGCTGGCCGGCGGCGCCGCCGCCCGGCCGTTCGTCACCCATCACAATGCGCTCGACATTTCCCTCTATCTCCGCATCGCGCCGGAACTGTATCTCAAGCGCCTGTTAGTCGGCGGTTTCTCCAAAGTCTTCGAACTCAACCGCAATTTCCGCAACGAAGGGATCAGCCCCCGCCACAATCCTGAATTCACCATGCTCGAAGCCTACGAGGCGTTCGGATCGTGGGAAACCATGGCGGATCTGGTCGAGGGAATGATCTGCCATATTGCCCAAACGCTTTTCGGCAGCCTGACGATCGAACACAAGAATTCGGCCGGTGAAGTGACGCGTACGATCAGTCTCAAGCGGCCGTGGCGGCGGGTGAAGATGACCGAACTGGTGCGCGAACGCGCGGGTTGGGAGTTTTCGCACCGGCGTTTGCAGGATTCGCCGGAATTACTGAATCGCATTCTGGATACGCTCGCAGACGCTAAGGTCGGACGAATCGCCGAGTTGCCGCCGGAAAAGGTCGAAACCCGATCGCACTGGCGCAGTGGCATCGCGCGGGCCTACGAAAATTTCTCCGCCGCCGAACAGCTTGTCGACGTTTATGAGCGGCTCATCGAATCGACGCTGATCGATCCATGTTTCGTGACGCACGTACCCTCTGTCGTGATTCCGCTGGCCCGCGAAAATCGGGAGGATCCTTTTTTTGCCGATGTGTATGAGCTCGCGATCAATGGCCAGGAGATTTCGCCCGGCTACACCGAGCTGAATGATCCCGACCTACAGGCGAAACATTTCGCTCATCAGGTCGGCGACGAAGCCGAGAAACAGAAGATGGACGAGGATTTCCTCACGGCCCTGCGCTACGGCATGCCGCCCGCCGGCGGGCTCGGCTTGGGAATCGACCGGCTGGTCATGCTCCTGACCGGAGCCGAAAGCATTCGCGACGTAATTTTGTTCCCCCTGATGAAACCCCTGCCGCAGGATTGAACTCGATGGCCGCGCTGTTGAAAGGTCTGAACTGGAATGCCGTCGCGCTGACGCTGGTCGGAGTAGCGATGGTCTTTTCGATCTGGACGATCCTGCGCGGTCCGTCGATCGTTTTTCGGCTGTTGCTCAAATATCTGATCAAGCGCCGAATCGCCTGGGTGGCGCTCGGAGCTGTCATGCTCTGCACGACGATGGTCCTGGTCGTCATCAGCGTGATGGGGGGCTGGCTCGACATGTTCAAGCAGTCGTTTCATGGTTTAACCGGCGATGTCATCGTCAAGAGCGAATCGCTCGAAGGGTTTCCTTATTACCAGGAGATGATCAGCCGGATCGAGACGCGGAAGGACGTGTTGGCCGCTGTTCCAACCATCGAAACCTGGGGCCTGTTCAACGTCGGCAATATTCCGACTTCGGCTGTCAAGGTGATGGGGATTCCGATCGATAAAATCGGCCTCGTCAATCGCTTCCCCGACTCGCTCTATCGGCAGCACGATCTGGCCGAAGATCAACTGAAAGACCCGTCTCTCTCCCTCAGGCAGCGTGGTTTGCTGAACCAGCAATTGCAGGAGCCGGCCTCATTTGCGCTGATCGATAAGAGCTCTACGCCGCTGGCGTCGCTTCCCGCCGAGGTTAAAATCGCCGATTCCAGGACCGGGGAAATCGCAGGTCTGGCTAAATCGTTCGCCGGCCGGCTCTTCTTCGACAAGAATGCCGGGGAGCTCATTTTCCATGGCGTGATGCAGCCGGAGGAGCGCGATCAATTCCGCAAACTCTCCGAGGCTCCCATTTTCAGAACTGCGATTGATGCACTCTCCGAGAAATCGCACAGCGACTCGGTCGTTGATTATCGCGATATGGCGCCGCGGGCTCGCGATGACCCCTCCAAATGGCCCGGCATGATTCCCGGCATCGGCGTCATCTTTATCCATCGCGACAGCAAGGGAAAATGGATATCGCCGCTTGGCCCGCGCGATCTGGCAATGGGTCAGGGTCCCGGCATCTACGGGTGGCCCGTCACGCTGACGGTCCTTGGCGTTGAGAACGGTCAGATCGATGTCAAGAACAAGGCGGAGCGGCATTACTGGATGGTCGATTCCAGCCGGACGCAGATCTGGCAGTACGACCACAACGTGGTCTATGTGCCGTTCGATCAGCTTCAATCGGACCTGGGGATCAACGCGCGGTCGGGAACCGATGCCATTACTGGAGAGCCACTTTCTATTCCGGCGCGCACGTCCGAGATTCACGTTCGCGTCAAGCCGGGCACCGATCTCGATACAGTCAAAGCGGAAGTCGAGAAAATTGTCGGGCAGGTACTCCACGATAGACAACCTGAACTGGTCTCTTCGATGGGCCCCTATGTCGAGACGTGGGCGGAGAGCCAGCATACCTGGCTCGATGCCATCGAAAACGAAAAGCTGCTGATGGTTTTTCTGTTCGGCCTGATCAGCATCGTGGCCATTTTTCTGATCTTTTGCATCTTTTACATGATCGTTGTCGAGAAGACGAAGGACATCGGCATCGTGAAGAGTGTCGGAGCCGAATCGACGACGGTAGCAGGAATTTTCCTCGGATACGGCCTGGCGATCGGCATCGTCGGCAGCGGCCTGGGGCTGCTGTGCAGTTATCTGATCATTCACAACATCAACGAGCTGCATGAGTGGCTTGGGCGCGCGTTTGGCGTGCAGATCTGGAATCCGGAAGTCTACCTCTTCGATAAAATTCCCAACACGATGCACATGAAGGATGTGATCATTATTGTGACGGTCGCCGTGTTGTCGTCGGTCCTGGGCGCATTGATCCCCGCGATATTCGCCGCCCGGATGAATCCCGTTGAAGCGCTGCGATGGGAGTGAGAAGATTTCAACGTCTGTCTATCGAACGAAAGAAACGAATGCCCCAATTGACCCAGGACCGAGCTCCGAACGCGCCGCAGGTGGCCTCAGCCATTCTCCTGCGCCCGCGGCATCAAGAAGGCCTACCGCATGGGCGAAGAGATTACGGTCATTCTTCGCGGCGTCGACCTGGCGCTGATGCCCGGCGAGTTCGTGGCGATCGAAGGCCGGTCCGGTTCCGGGAAGAGCACTCTGCTTCATCTGCTGGTGCGCTCGACACCGCCGACGAAGGATCGATCGAATATGAAGCGACGGACATCGCACAGATGAATGGAAAAGAGAGAAGCCGGCTTCGGAATCTTCAGTTCGGATTTGTCTTTCAGTTTTATCATCTGCTCCCCGAGCTGAATGTGATGGAAAACACGCTGCTGGGCCCGATGATCGAACATTCCTGGTTCGGCTATCGCGCCAAGACAAAAGAATTGCGTGAGCAGGCAGCCGGTGTGCTCAAGCAGCTCGGAATGGATCATCGCCTCAAGCACAAACCAAACCAGCTCAGCGGCGGCGAACGCCAGCGCGTGGCGATCGCACGGGCCTTGATGAACAACCCGCGGATTCTCTTCGCCGATGAACCCACGGGAAATCTCGATGCTGAAACCGGCGGACAAATCATGTCGGTCTTCGAAAGATTGCATCGAGATAAGCAGCAGACGATCGTCATGGTGACTCACGACCGCACGCTCGCCCGGCAGGCCGACCGAGTGCTGGTTCTTAAGCAGGGGCTGCTGGAAAGGGCGGAGTAAGGAAACGGGAATGTGACGGAGTAACGGAGTGTCGGGGTGACGGGGTGCGCATTCGGAGGCACACTCCGTCGACTCCGTCACATTGTTCCCCTCTATCCTCACTCCGCAGTTCTTCCTAAGATTAAACCATGTCGCTCAAGATCTGGATGGACGGAAAACTCGTCGATAAAGAGGACGCCAAAGTCAGCGTCTACGATCACGGCCTGCTTTATGGCGACGGCGTGTTCGAAGGAATCCGCGCCTACAACGGCAAGCTGTTCGAAATCGAAACTCATCTGACGCGCCTCTTCGATTCGGCCAAGGCCATCCGGCTGACCGTTCCACTTTCCCGCGAGCAGTTTCGCACGGCCATCGAGGAGACGGTTCGGGCCAACCATTTCCAGGATTGCTACATCCGCGCCGTGGTGACCCGTGGCGTCGGCTACCTGGGGCTTAATCCCAATCGGTGCGACAAGCCGTGTGTTTTCATCATTGCCGACCTGATCGAGCTCTACAGCAAGGAAATGTATGAGAAGGGGCTGGCCATCATCACGGCCTCGGTGATTCGAAACCATCCCAGCGCGCTTTCGCCGCGGATCAAGAGCCTCAACTATCTGAACAACATCCTGGCGAAAATCGAGGCGGCCGACGCCAATGTTCCCGAGGCGATCATGCTCAACCACGAGGGGAATGTGGCCGAGTGCACCGCCGACAATATCTTCATTGTGCGCGGCGGGCAGGTTCAGACACCCACCACATCCGATGGCATTCTCGAAGGCGTCACCCGTGGCGTGATGCTGAAACTCTGCCGGAGTCTTTCGATTCCTTTCGTGGAGAAAACCCTCCAAAAACATGACCTCTATATTGCCGAGGAATGTTTCCTGACCGGCAGCGGCGCGGAGGTGGTTCCGGTGACCCGGATCGATGGCCGTCCGATCGGCGACGGTGCGCCGGGGGCGATCACCCGAAAACTCATCGAGGCCTTCCGCAGATATATCCGCGAATCGTAGATCACCAATACAGGCAATACGGATTTCCCGGCCAGTGCACGAAGTTAGCATTGCCGGCCGGGCCGTATTGGTTGTTGAAGACCGCCGGGAATTCACCGCCGGGTTTCCACGAGACATGGCCATCGAGGAAAAGCTGGTTGGCGCCGCGGAACGGATGGTGATCAGTCGTATAGCCGGCGTAGTCATGATTCGTGCTGTAAAACCCCGGCTCGTTGGGCGGCGCAACGACGATATCGCCGGCCATGAATTTCTCTGAGCCGTTGGAGTCCGAGATCTTCACGGGCACATTGCTGAAATCAGACCAGTACGAATCGCTCGCCGTCGCGCTCGGATTGCCGGGGGGATTGGAAGGGGGAAAAGCAGGATTTCCGATGTAGATGTAATCGCTGTAGAAGACCGGACCCCACTGCGCATTGAAATTGTAGACGTTCCAGCCGTTATCCACCGACGGACAGGTCATGATCTGCGTCTGCGGAAATGTGTAGTTAAATCCCCCGGCCGACTGCGTGATGGTCTGGCCGATCCCGATCCCGTATCGAGCCCCGAAGTCTTCCCACAGCGGCTCGGCCCACGCCTGCGGCCAGCATTCGTGATTCCCACCTGTCACAAAGAAGCAAGGGGTGAGATAACCGTGATTCTCGTTGGCGTACATGTACTCGGCCTCGCCGAGCTGGCGAAGATTGCTGGCGCAGGAGATCTGCTTGGCCGCTTCGCGGGCGGCCGAGAGGGCCGGAAGAAGGATGGCAATCAAAACGGCAATGATGCCGATGACAACCAGGAGTTCGACGAGCGTAAAACCGCGCGATTTTCGCATGGAAATGGGTCGGCCTCCCAACGCTTGCAGCGTCGAAGGCGACTTCAATATACCACGCTAAGCTTTACAATGGGAAAGGAAAATGAATCGATCAGCCATGCGCTTTTTTATCAGCCGTGACCGATGATTTGCGGGGTCGAATCGCTTCATCGATCTGCTTTCTCACTTCATCAAGGTGCCCGTCGGCCTTGCGGAACTGATCCAGTGCGGCTTCTCGATTCCCCAGATCGGCGTCAAAGTTCTCGTGAGTTTCTTCAATCTGCTTGCGCATTTCATGCAATTTCTGATTGGCCTCGTGCATCTGGTCAATTAACTCATCGGGCACCTTCGGCGCTTTGTCGGAGATTGTCTGAGGGGGTGTGGTCATCAGAATTCCTTCCTTCCTTAACAATGATCTTGAAGGTGATGATCGATCCGCTCGAACAGCTCATCCAGGTCAAACTTCCCCTTGACCATGTACTCCTCCGCCCCAAGCCGCGTGGCTTCCGCCCGCCAGCGGGGATCGTCCACGGCTGAATACATGCAGATCCGGATATTGTCCCACGCCCGATTCGCTCGGATCCTTCGCAATACCTCCAGTCCCGACATTTCCGGCATCATCATGTCGAGCAGGACCAGGTCAGTCGGGTTGGCGGTCACAAATTCCAGCGCAGCAGACCCGCTGTGAACCGCGTTGACGCAGTAACCTCGCAAACGCAAAAGGAGGCTGAGCGCCCTGCACTGGTCCGCGTGGTCATCGACGATCAACACACCACAGTTGGAACGTTCGCACATATCAGTTTTCTGCGATGCAAATAGAACGCCACCTGCGACAAACTGCGATTTCTCCAGTTCAGGCCGTTGTCGGCGCACCGAACCGTCGCAAGCTTCATGCCTTTGCCATGACAGGAGATATGACCGGGTCCGCGCGCCCTAATGAGGAAAATCCTTCTCGCTTGACACACTTCCGAAATCACTTTATATTGTAAAGCATTCGAGTTTGGGAGATTCCGCCTCTGCAAGGAGCTGGTCATGAACACGGACAAATCACTTTCCGATGCATTGGCTTCAATTGCTCACATCCGACTGCAGATGGCTCGCGGCGAAGTCTTCCGCGGCAGCCGATCCGTCACCACAGCCATGACCGGCGCCATCGCCGTGGGACTCACGCTCTTTCAATCTGTGGTTCCGCCTCCCACCAATCGCAACTACGTGATGCAGTGGCTGGCGGCGGCAATCGTCAGCATGATCATCGTCGGAGTGGATCTGGCCCTCCGATTTCGGCGGTCGCCGTCCGATTTGCAGCGCGAGCTGTCGCTCCGCGTGGTCGAGCAATTTATGCCGTGTCTGACCGTGGGCGCATTGCTCACGTTCGTGGTGGTTCGCTTCGCGCCCGGTTCGCTCTGGCTCATGCCTGGAATATGGGCGATCCTCTTTGGATTGGGGGTTTTCGCCACACGCCGAATGCTCCCGCACGGTGCAAGCGTGGTTGGCGGATGGTATCTGCTGAGCGGCCTCTGCGGCATTGTCCTCGCATCCCAGGATCGCGCTCATTCCGCTCCTGCAAATGGGAGCGAGCTTTGGCATCGGCCAGTTTCTCGCCGCCGGCGTCCTGTATTGGAACCTGGAGCGAAAAAATGGGACGTACTGAAAACAAATCAGGATCGCGCGCGCAGGGGAGCGGGGTTCGCGAAGCCGGTCGCTTCGCCTACGGCAGCCTCGAACGGCTCTTTCACGAGCGGGCCCGGCTGAGCATCGTTTCGTCCCTCGCCGCCCACCGCGATGGAGTGGTCTTCTCAGACCTGAAGGTCCTTTGCGCCCTGACCGACGGCAACCTCTCGCGCCAACTTCAGACGCTCCAGGAAGCCCAGATCATCGAAGTATGGAAGGGAACCAAAAACAATCGCCCGCAGACGCTTTGCCGCCTCACCGAGCAGGGAAGGCGTCGCTTCGCGGCGTATGTGTCCGGTTTACAGCAGGTCATCGAGGACGCCCAATCCGATGCCTCCGCCGACAAAGCTTCGCAAAGCCATCCGCGTGGTCTTTCCCTGACGTGACGTGAGACCATGTTTTATTTTAACTTTATACTTTACGCGGTAAAGTTAGCTGGGGACCTGACGCTGGCCGTCGTCGGCAAACTCTATCGGCGGGCTCTTTTCCTCGCGCCGGCCGCGACGCCTTTCAAGCGGGCGACTGCTCGGAGCAGGGGGGCCCAATGCGTTCGCTCAAACAACCGGGCCCGCAATAGAGCGATCGTGCAAATGCACTTTCGTCGCATGTAGGGTCGCCGCGGCGACCACGGATACCAAGCGGTGGGCCGAGCCCACCCTACAGCAAAAGGAAGGAGTCGGAACATGAAACATCTGGGACGAATTGTCCGCACCGTCAAATCGATCGTGCCATTGCGATCGTCGCGAAAGATAATGGTTCCCCGCTGCCTGACCGTCGCCCCGCGATTGAGTTTGCGCGTCGCGGCGCAGAAGCCGGATCCGCGTTTGGCGTTGCTGATCAACCCGTTTTACCGCAAAGATCCGCATGCCAGCTTTGGAAAGCACGTCCTGACCCCGACGCTGGCGCTGACGAGTGTTGCGGGAGCGACGCCGGCCCACTGGAAGGTGCGTTACTGGGATGAGAATCTGCTTCAGGGACCTCCGCCCTGGCGGCCCTTTCCGGCTGTCGTTGGAATCACGGTCCATCTGACTTTCGCCCAGCGTGCGATCGAGCTGGCCAAATGGTATCGGGAGCGCGGAGCGCTGGTCATCTTCGGCGGTCTGCACGTTCTCTCGCGACCTGAAGAAGTTGCGCCGCATGCCGACGCCATTGCCGTCGGCGAGGGAGCAACGCTCTGGCCGCAAATTCTGCGCGATGTCGAGGCGGGAAAGCTCCAGCGTGTCTATCGTGCCGGCTTCTCCAAACCCTATCGCGAGGATCCGGCCCCGCGCCGCGACCTGCTCCCACGCCGGTCCTTTCTGACCAGCGCCAGCCTGATCGCGACGCGCGGCTGCCACAACCGCTGCGGCTTCTGCTATCTCGCGACCGATGGTTTGCGCATTCCCTATCAGACGCTCGACGCCGCTCAGGTCGTTGAACAGTTTCGCCGACAGGATCAGCCGTATGGCGTTTTCATCGACAACAATCTCGGCTCGCGCCCGACTTATCTTCACGAACTCTGTCGCGCCTGCGCCCGCTGGAAAAGATCTGGAGCGCCGCCGTCAGTATCGATGTGACCGACGACGCCGATCTCATCCGCGAGATGGCCCTGGCCGGCTGCACCGGCGTTTTCATCGGGTTTGAATCACTCAGTGATCAGAATCTCGTGGACGCCGCAAGAAGACTCCGCGCTGCGATGATTATGCCCGCCGCGTGGCGATGTTTCATCGCGTCGGAATTCAGGTGAACGGGAGTTTCGTGCTCGGCTTCGATCACGATAAGCCCGACGTTTTTTCGCGCACCGCCGATTGGATCGAGCAGAATCGCCTGGAATGCGCGACGTTTCACATTCTCACCCCATATCCCGGCACCCCGCTCTTCCGGCAGATGGAATCCGAAGGCCGTCTGCTGCACAAGGATTGGAATCGGTACGACACCGCCCACGTTGTCTTCCGCCCGCGGCACATGACGCCGCGTGAATTGACCGACGGCTACGCCTGGCTCTACCGCCGCCTCTTCTCCCACCGCTCCATCTGGCGTCGCCGGCCCGCGGATTGGAATGCCGTCCCCGGTTACCTGGCGATGAGCTATCTCTACAAGAAGAGCAACTGGCTCTGGCCCTTCCTGATCCGCCACAATTTGACGGCAACCGCCTGGCGGCCGCTCGTCGAATTGAGTCGGAGAAGACATGTGAAATTCCGCGCGATTAATGGAGCGCGAATTCGCCCCCAACGAACATCGATCCGCTCTGCCCGTTTAAGCGGGTGTATGATTTCGGGACAACTGACAACTGACAACTGACAACTGACAACTGACAACTGACAACTGACGACGGACAACCAACGAAGATCTAGACACCGATTTCGCGCCGCCTTACGATTCATCCAGTTCGTTCCCGTAGCTCAATTGGATAGAGCGTCGGCCTCCGAAGCCGAAGGTTATAGGTTCGACCCCTATCGGGAACGCTGATAAAAGCCTTGAATTAAGGGGTTTTCTAGCGATCGACACATAAGCCGCCCGGCGTCAGAAAACGCCGGGGCTACCGGGGGGCTACCGCCAAGGGCTGCAATTCTGGCGCGTTCTGGGGTACTGAGCCACGTCCGAATGGCGCAAAATGCGTCTCCGTGCTGCGGATGGCGGTTGCCGGGCGTTGTGGGAAGACGGCGACAGATTAAAATCGGGATCAATTGAAGATCCAAGTGCCGCTCGCTCCCGACTCATTGACTTGCCGTTATTTTGCTGAGATGGTTTTGCCCCCATGCGACCCTATTCCGAAGTAAGAGACATGGTAAAGCTGGGGAATCCGGCAATCTCCCAGCCGGTGCGAGTCACATTCAACTGGGTCGAGAAATTTCTCTGCGCATGCATCCGCGATCAGCACGTTGTCGGCAATCGCAAAGACCTAGCGGGAAAACCTGTGACGCAACAAATGTTCGATGCGCACGAGCGCCCCGCGCACGGCTGTCCATTCGTGCGAGATTCACTGGATCAAGACTTGCTGTGGTTTGACGAATGCACGCTCGATGATCAGCGACCAAATCAGATTGAAGGGTTTTTGCGCCAGCAACTCGCTGATTTCCTTGCTAATCAACCGACTTATTATCCTATCCAGGCCGGCTCCGGCCCAGCCCCCGGCCTTGCTAAAAACCTTTGTGACGGTGTTTCCGAACGTAATGTACGCTAATGGGCGGCTTCCCCTTTGGGATCATCTTCACGGCATATTGCGTCTCGATTTTATTCGTGAGGGGTGCATGCTAGGGCAGTTTTATCATGGTTGCCCGCAGGCCGGCGTCCATAATCCGCGATTTCGGCCACTCTCGACCCCTTATCCGCTCTTCGCGGTTCGGTATATGGTAAAGGACGACGAGCTCTTTAATCGAGATGTGAACGCTCAAATAGAATACAGGAAATACTTCCCCTAGAATGCCCGAGGAAAGATTTCAGCATTTAGTCGTGCAAAACCCGGATATTTTTGGTACGTATATTCAGTGTTGGGTCAGCCCGCCGATACAAGAGGCAGCCGGATGAGCCAGACCATTCCCTTTTCTGTGGCAGTCCACCCCGGAACGCGCCAAATCGTTCTCTCTGGCGATCTCGATGGCGATGAACGGGTAAATCGTCTCTGCGCGGACGCTTTGTCAAGAGCCGCAATGCTCGCCACCAAGTGGACCGTAGATGCGAGCGCTGTACGAATCGCTCCGATGGGCGTTGCGACTTGGATCGCGGCCGTAAACCTCTACTTGTTGAATTGTTCACTTCAATACATGCCGAGCCAACTCGGGATGATTTTGGAATATGACGAGTTGTATAAGCACGGCAACTCGCAGTTTAATGTGGCACCGATCGAACGACGCGCCCAAGGGCATCAACCCAACGTTGAGTACAGGCAAGTCGCTGCTGGGTAGTTCCCCAAACCGGTTCTTCGACGGCTCTTTTCAATCCGGGCCTTCGCCCGCTGAACCGACTATTGCCGCAGATTCCCGCGCAAAGCCGTCCTGCCGATCTACCCCGTGCTTAAATTCGCCTCCGTCGATCCGCTTTAGGGCTTCCGAAAACTCCCGGCGTCCGACTGTCCCTCTTTTTAGGCTGCGACAGTCGCATCTCCGCCGGTTCCTTTCGCTTCCAATGCCCTTCGGACGGCCCCGGCGTCGTCTGTGGCGACGATGATTGCCCAGGAGCCGCGGTTGGTGTCTTCGCTTACGCCGAACCCCAATTCCTCAAACCCTGCCGACTGAAGCCGGCGTCGGATGCTCATCACCCGGCGTACAGATCCTTCATCCTGCCGATCGGCGTCGGTTCCGAAGATGATGGTTGTACCGTAGGCGGAGCGGAGCATCGACACCCCGCGAGGGGGCGGGGCATCCCATAGCCGGGGGTTGCATAGGTCCGCTGGCGTCATCATGCCGAGCCGCCGGGCCGGGAAGCACTTTGCCGCGAGGTTGGCGGCGGTTTTGGCTTCTTCGTTCCAGTTGTCCATGATTTGTGTCATCAGCTTCCCCTTTTTATTGATGGTGCCAAAACGGTCTGATCCATTCTCGGAACCTTGACAAAACTCAACATTCGGCTGGCCAGTAATCCAGCCTTTTTTGGTTGGGGAATTTTGTGGCATCGGCTCAGGTATCGACTTCGCGCGATGGCTGAAGTTCGATCCGGTAAAGACACTCGCCAGCGTGGTCAACGATTCGCTCGATAAATGGTTGGGGTGCCGTCGATCCGACCAGGCCGCATGCTGATTCCAGATTGCTCCATGCAAGACCCAATTCCAAGATGACATTCCGGCCCGCTGGAACAAATCCCCAGGCTGAAATTGAAAGACTTGCGATCGATTCGGGGATGTCCTCAAATTTGACGGGGGGCGGAGGGTTGGCAATCCCTAATCTGAATTCGCTCTCTTCGGACATACGGGGAGCGACCATCGACCATCGAAGCAACAGCCGGACGAACCCCGGCATTTGCGTTGCGGCTGTCGCGACCTTCGATGCCCATTCGTTGTTGGTCATTTTCTTTGCCTTTTTTTAGGTGTTCGATTTGTTCGGTGGCGATCCATCCCGCACTATCTCTTGTGACGCCTCTTGTACGGGGTCAACCCAATGCAATTCCGGCTCGGATTCGAGCGCGTCCCGGACCGTCTCGGGCAGGGATTCCGTCGCCGCTCGAATGGCCGGCTGTAGCCGTAGCAACTCCGCCGCCGCTTTGGCATCGACGCCGAAACTGGCAATGGCCTCAGCGGTCAAGTTCTGTCGAATGCCGGCCTCAACGTCCGATGTCAGCCGTTCACCCAACACGCCGACCGGAGGAATGACCTTGCCGCAGTCCGGGGCGGCCTCGCGGATTTTGCGATCAAGCCAGCCAATGAACTGTGGCGATGTCATCGCATTCAACTCGACTCGATTTTCCTGAAGCCATTCGCAGTATTCCTCATCGACGTATTTTGCAACCGGTCGCTTCCGCTTGCCCTTTGGGATTTTCTCAACGGCTAATCCCATCTCGATCGCTTCCGCCGGCTCAAGTCCAAGGTTGAAAACCTTTGCCTTCCGCGCCGCCCTGGCCATCGTCCCTTCGGTGAGCGACTGGAAAATCAGAGTGCCGGACGCGTCGGCGTCGTGAACCGCGAAGAATGTGACCGCTTCATCCGTTTCGGCCATCAGGTCAATCACGTCGCGAACGGCGCGGGATGCGAAGCCCTTGGCGCTCATCAGGGCGCAGTCATTTCGTTCCGGCCATTTCTCTGCCTTCAGAATCTCAAAGAGACCTTCCTTTTCGATGTAGACGACTTTTGAAAATGTCCACTTTGGGCGCGTGTACTGTTCGACCGCCAGCGTGCCGAGCGGAATGTCCGTTCCTTCGTGCGGATGGTAAAGCGTTCCGCGCGTGTCCCTGTACATCCCTTCGATCGTGCGCCCGGCGAATTCAATTTCAGTGAGCACGCGGCAGAACCATCCCCACTTTGGTTCGATGCCGATTTCTTCCAGAACGATCGTGCGCACCACGTAGTAGAGCTGGCGCTGAGAATATCGAAGGGTGCCGTTTCCGCTGGCCGTGGCGATCGCGGCGTCCAGGCAGTCGATGATGACCCGCTTAACGTCTTGCTTCCGGTTGCCGCCGGATGACCGATTCGCCTTGCGGCAGGCCCGCTCCGTGGCCAGCGCGATCGTGTCGATGAACTGTTGGAGGTCCGGCTCTTTGCCGTCGCTGCTCAATGGCATGTAAGGCGTCGTCACATTGCAGACGATTCGCACCGGGGCAATGCCAACTTGAAAAGCGTTCGACAGGCCGCAACCGAACATCCCGATCTTTGCCCGTTGCGGTTGCCGCTGAATATCGATCGTGCCCGTAATGGGCGTTCGGTTGACGAAAAATTCCAGACGATCGGAATCGGCACGCTCCGCCCAAACCTCTATCACGTTCGGAATGTGGGCCGATGCGCCGCCGCGTCCGGGCGCGATGGTGATGCTCGATTTCTCTTTAGCGTACGCGGTGGGCAATTCTCCGTTCCCCGAACCGATGAAGCCGAGCCGGGCAGGCTTCACCTTCCGAGCGGTCGCTCTTGCCGCCGCGAGAAGCTTTGCGGCCTCTTTTCGGGAAAGGTCGGATGCGAGCTTGCCCTTGAGCTTCGCGGCAATCTTCCCGGCCTTAGCGCCCGTGCATCCTTCGAGCTTTGAAATCAGATCGCGGGCGGTCTGTCCTACCGCCGCCTGGCATAACTCGAAAAAACTTTCGTCGTCATACCACCACGGCGAACTTTTCCCGCCGTAGAACACTCCGCCGCTGGCCATGCGGATCGCGGCGGTTGCCCATTCGAGCGGATCGTCATCGCCGGGCACGCCAGCGCCGAACCTGATTTCAATCCGGGTGCCTTTATCCTTTGCCCGCTTGGCGCTGACAACTTTGGAAGATCCATCGTCTACCGGCGCGATGTTGATAGCCCGGCCATTTGTTCGGACCTGAAGCGTTCCGCCGGTTGCCATGACAGCGCCGGCGACAACCCGCAACCCGTTGCCGAGTGCCCCGCGCGTTGGCAGGCGCAAGAGCTTGGAGCTGGTGAGCGGCCGGGCGATGGAAAAGAGGTTGGCGATTTCCTCATCGGTTCCCGCTAAGCCGGGGCCGTCATCCTCAATGAGAAATCCGCCGTCGATCAACCCGACGCGGCAATCCCCAGCGGCATCCAGGGCGTTATCGCACAACTCTTTGGCGACGAGCCGCTGTAGCCGTTCGGGAGATACCCCGGCCCGCTGGCAAAGCGTTCCGATTGTTCTAAACAGTGTCCAGTCGTGGCGTACGAACATTTGAAAAAACTGCAATTCCTGCAAAGCAGTAAGCTTGCTTATTCGAACGATCGATTTTTCAAATACCCGATCCGGTTACGCGCCCTTTTTAGGTGTTCGGAATGTAAGGCTGCGCCCCGGTCAAGGTATTCGCGAATACAGCCTGAGAGATTCCGCCAGCGCCGCCGTGCCGTATTGCATCGCCATTGGACTGCGCAATTCCATTTCCACTTCCGGGGGCGACACCTTCAGCAACTCCCCTGCCGGCGCGGAGTCGAGAATTGTTCGGGAGGTAAGTCCGTCCCGTTCCACCATGTCGGCCAACTTCAACAGATTGGCCCGGTGCTCTAGCGGCATTCGGAAATTGCTCGCCATCGTCGGCTATGACTCCGAATTCGTTTTTGAGTCGGTCGCACGCGGCATCGCGCAGCTCGGTCATCTTGGAACCGCAGCCCCCTTTGTTGACGAACGCGGCGGCATGGCAGATCGACACCCATCGTTGAACGGGCGTTGCCGCTGTCAATGCCGCGATGGCCTGCGCCGCCGATGGCTTGACCGGGGCCGGCGAGCCGGGCGGGCGTCGTGTCTGCAAAACGTCCGTGGCGGCAAAGCCGATCATCGTCGCGAAGGTTTCATTATCGAGCATTGTCGGCGTCTCTCTATTATGCCCGGAAATTCATTCCGCCGGGGATTTCCTACTTCGTTTTGCGTTTGGACGGCTGGCCTTTTTCGGGGTCCGGTGGGTCCGGGGCAGTCGGCGTCAACGTGATGCCCAGCGCATCGAGCACGTAGCCGAGATTGGCAGCGGTCAATTGTTTCCCGCCCTTGCCCTTCAGGAAATCATAGATCGTGGTGCTACTCATGTGATCCTTCACGGCTTGTGCAAGCCAATAGGTTGTGTGCCCTGGCGATCCAACTCACTGACAACGATTTTCCGAATATCCATGATCGGAAGCATACTGAGCCTTTCCGTAACACGCCAAAGCGGAGTAGACCCCGCCTCGATTATGGACTGTACGCTTTAGCTTAATACTTGTCTATAGCGGAATATCGGCCATTTCCCCGCAACGCAAAAATAATTCCGATTTTTGTCTATTCCGCTATTGCTTTATATTCCGCTATTGCGTAATATCATTCCAGTCAATCAACGAAAGGCAAAGCCATGCAGGAAATCGAAACGACGCCGACGATCGAAGATTCAATCGAACGTGGTTTTCCGTCCGGCGGTTTCCCGCATGAAGAGTACGCGGAATGGCTCGATGCGCACCAACAGCCCATCACGCCAGCGGAGGAAGATGCCATGTATGCGGATTGGCTTCGCAAGACGCGACAACTGGCAGGCGGATCGTTCACCTTTGAAATGAAGGTCCGGGGCCGGGCGTCGGTCGTGTCGATCCGCGTGCTCCGTGACATCACGCCGGAAGATTATGGAACGTGGAACCGTCGCGACCTTTTCGAAATCGAATCGGTCATGCAGTCGGACCGTCGCGGGGAGTTCGACGCGTTCGACCTACTCAATAGCTCTGAGGTTCTTGAGCTTCAGTCTGCCGCGTTCGCGGAAGCCACGGAAGTTTCTAACGGCGGAGAGGCGGTGGCGTTGTGATCAACACCGAACTGCCAACTTTCGAATGCCGATGCGGATTGACGACCCGCGAAGATGGCGCATGCGGGATTTTCATTGTGTCCCCGCGGACTGGATACGTGGCGGTCGTATACGCCGAACGTTTCCCGGAAATCCCGGACCGTCTGCCGGGTCGCATCGCGCAGGCGAAGTCTCGCGGCGAAAGCGCCGTGCGGTTGATGCGGCAGGAATTGGTCGCTGTCCGCAACGCTGACGCCCGGCTGTCCGATGCGGCGCAAATGGGGTTGAGAAACACGCCCGGCGGCAGTCGGTTCAGTCAAAGGCGTTTTCATTAAATCAGCAAACGGAGTGACGCGATGAAGCGAAAAAACCAATACAGCATTCGACGGATCAACGCGAAGCGATTTCAGGTCGTTATGCCCGCGATCGGGATAGTCGGCGTGAAACGAACCCGCGCCGAGGCTGTTACCGAAGGCGATCGTCTTGCCGCCTACTTTGAGCGCGCCGAACGGGACAGGCGGGAATGGCACCGGCTCATACGCGACGGTCGCAAGGTGATGAATCGAATTCCGACTGACAGTCATTCCATCGTCCAACGCCTGATCGATTACGTGGCGTCGATCGGCCCGGCCTGATGGAACCGCTGCCCGACGCCTTGACCGGCATCGGATGGCCTTTGGCGCTTGCCAGTGTGGCGGGCGCAAAAAGTTGCCCCGGTCGGTGCTGATGACACTTTCCGGGGCGGTGCAAAAAACCGTGGAGGTAATTGCGATGCGCAGTCTATCCCGATCGTCAATCAATCTCGAATCCGGCAACGTGCCCGGCGAGAAGCCCCAACGTCTGCCGCCGCTGATGAGCGATGAACAGCTCATCGCGATCGCGGGCGATGAGGCAACCGACGCGGCCACGTTGCGTTTCGTGTCGGCGGAAATCGTGAGCCGCCTGGACCGCCGCGATTTATTCCCCTGAACCGAATCGAAGCGGCCCCGGCTTGCCCGTTGTGGCGGCCGGGATTTTTTTCGGAGTGACCTGTCAATTTGGGGGCGTTGTGCGGCGTCTGTGATCTATCGGAAGTTTGCGAGTGAAAACGCCTGCAACGCCTCGATCGGAAGGAACATGAAAACGAAACAGAAAAAGACGCGACCGCCGATCGCGGAACCACCGCAAGCAATTCCACGACCCGCCGGCCTTTGGTGGGAGGGAATGAGCTACATGGTTCGCGCTGTCGCATGTCCGAGCGCGGCACAAAGGAAATTGCCGGTTCCGCCATCATCGCGACCGTGAATGGATCGGAGCAACCATTTGCATTCCTGATGGGTATCCCGACTTCGCCAGAGCGGTCTGCCGGGCGATGCATGGATTGGGCGGAACGATTCGTAACAGATTCGCTCAACGGTAACTGGCGGTCGAATCAATTTCTCCGCGATCCTGGCATCATCGATTGGACCGATCAACCTGAACCGGCTTGGGATGAAAAGGCCGATCAGATGGCCGACGCGTTCCCGTCCGAAGAATGGTTGCAACACGCCGAAAATTTCCGGCTTCTCCACAAGCACATTGCCGCCAAGTGCAAGCCGGGTCATCAGCTCCGCGATCTTTTCGATCTGATTGAGCCGGACGCGGACCAACATGACACGAACGCGCCTGCGCCATCCGCGTTGTGCCGGGCCATAGACATCTTCCATTCGACCAATGAAGCGGAAAAGCGCCGCATACTTGGTGGATGGTCCGGCGACTCCGCGAGAGTGCATGACCGTGCCGAATTCATGCAGTGCGGAGACTGCACGCAGCTCGAACCCGTATTGCAGGCGGCATCAATCGGCGATGGCAGCGGGATCGACTGGACGTTCAACACGGTTGCCAACAGCGGCCGGGGCATTGCGCCGGTCAGCCTGGCGATCGTTGCGGGAACGCCAAAAGAGCATGTCGAGTTGGCGTTGGAATCCATGAAAACAGACATCGAAAAAATGTGGAAGCAACTCACAACAGCGCCAAACGCGGTCGGGAAGGCAGGAAAATTGTCATGAAAACCAAAGAGAAATCACAACTCGATTCGCTATCTCCGAAAGAGAAACGATTTATCGCGACGTGTCGCCGGCTCAACCAATCCACACGCGAACAGCTTGCCGGTTCTGAGAAAACCGCCAGTAAGGCGCTGGTTGGAAATCATGGAAGGTTCGGACAGCGATGAACGCCGTGATCTGCGCCTTGTGTTGGCGACGTTCGTAAAGCCACGCGAGGGGCGGTTGCAGTCGGTCGCGCCTGCCAACGTGCTCGGCGGTCGGCTGATGATCCCGCCGCGATCAACAAAATCCGAAGTGCTGGCATCATTGAAGGGGCTTACCAAATTCATCGACAACTATTGGGCCGCGATCGTGCGACATCCCGACGAAATCGGCGAATCGGTGACGCTCGCAAGGCGGGAGGCGTACGCCAAGCCTGCCCCGGTCGATGACAACGATTCCGATACCTGGCCAGCGGATCGACTCGATAGGGCGCGTGAAGTGCTCAACGCGGCCGGCGGAATCTATCTGATGAAATCTGCCCGCGAAACGCGCGAAGCATGGCTGAAACGGTGGGTTGGCAAAGAGCATTTGCAACGTGACGCGATCGCCTTCGCGGAAACCTTCATCCGCTCGATGAATGAGCGAAACGGAATGGCTGGCAAGTAGCCCGGCCCCGACAACACAAAAAGGGAATTACTATGAAACGCAAAGCTACCAACAGAAATAAGCCCGCCAAGCCAGATTTCTCCAACATCCGAATCTGGAAGGCACGCAACGCCCACAATTTCCTGATGGGTTTTCTCGTGACGGAGCCGGGCAACGTGGATCGGCCGCTCGCGATGATCTTTTCCAACATGAACGATTGGGAACGCGAGGCATACCAAGTCGCCCGATGGTGTTTATCCGATCCGTCAAACGCCTGGCGGGAGACAGGGGATAACGTCAACGGCATCGACCTGCGCCCATTCGGCAAGCCCGACAGTCAGCGCCCCGATGCCGACGTTCATCTATTCGCTCAGGTGCTACCCAATGGCACCCGGCACGAAATGCAATGATCGAGGCGAGCCGCCCCATATCGATAACCAACCTCGCGAGCCGCGCCCGTTCTGTCGGTTCCTGCTGGCGGAGATTGTGACTCGACATAAGGCGATGCTGTTTCTGCCGCGCGAAGTCGCTGAAATGCCGGTCCCGACGATCGGCATTGAAGAAACTCAAACGGACGGCGAAGGCGGATCGTGCGCGACGTTCATTCTGCCGCACGCGGCAATTGTTCAACCCGATTCAACTCAAGAGCGAAAGGCGGTGCGCCGTGGCAAGTAAGTCCAAAACCAAAAACCTCATCGATCCTGAATCCATCCACGGCGAGGGGGAATTGGAACGCCGCGTGCATGGCACGTCATTGATGGATCTGCGCGACCACTTGGGGCGAATCTGCAATCTGATCGTTTACAAGTGGAACACGAACGTTATGCCGCGATGGGCTTGGACGTTCTACAAGCTGATGAATCCGCCTGAGGGCGAGCCATCGATTGAAGATTGCCGGATGGCCGAATGCATCTTTTTCGACACGCTCACCGCCGGCGAACGATTGGAGCTTTTCAAGGGGTGGAGCACCGATCGCAAGCCTCCAGAGCGTGATGAGGCTATTGCAATCTGGCTTGGCAGCGCCGACGTCATGCCCGCATTGGAACTATCCACGCGGACTAGCAAAAACACGCGAGAGACGCACGTTTTCGCCAAGCGGTCTGTTATGGAAAGCGAGTTGCGGGATTCTGAACATTTGACGCTGTACATTCCGGTCGGCGCGTCACAAGCCGATGTACTAAGAGACCTCGCGGCAATCGTTCGGAACGTGAAGGAGAATTGGCCCCGGCTGATTTGCGTTCCCATCATGGCAGACATTCACGCTTTCCCGCCAAGCAGTGCTCCGAAAGTCGAGAAGGGGGTGCGCCGAGTCAAATCGAAATAGAAGTCGGGATTGACCGCTTTCGGACGCCGGGCCGGGTGATTAACATTGAACCGCCCGCTGATGGCCGGATCGCCCGTATTGCGAAAGCAATGCCGCACCGGAATTCCAGCGGGCTTTTTTATTTCTGTCAAATGGATGCTATGAAACTCAACACCAGAAAAAGACTGGAAGGAACGGCCCATCACGAAGCCGGGCATGTGGTGGCGCATTGGGTGTTGGGGCTGGCCACGAAAAGCGTTTCGATTGTTGCGTGTGATGATTACAACGGCCTAGCTGTTTCGCCCGGCGTGTACGGATACGAAGCAACCGGCAGACGCGAACAAAAAACAATCGCACGCCTGAACATCATCGCATCGTATGCCGGCATGGAAGCGGAGTTGCTGTTTGATCCCGCCGCCGATCGCACTTGCGGTGCTGGCGACGTTGAGAATGCGTTTGAACTTTCGCGCACGTACGGGGTTCATCCGCCCGGCGGTTGGATCGGAGACGATCGGCACTTGAATTACCTTGACCGTCTGCGCATTCAGTCTCGCCGGTTGATGAAACGACACTGGCGCGCCGTCGAATCGCTGGCGGGAGAACTGCTGAAGCGAAAGAAACTCAGCGGTGCGAAACTTGCGGATTTGCAGGCAAAGCTATTGCCCGACATATGAACAGTTGCACGATGGAACCGTTTTGGACGTAACACGATGTTACGTGCTCCCGGCGGGTTGACGGAACGGCCCGGCAGACTCAAAGGAAACTTCGCGCCCGCCGTCGATATTGGTGATGGTAATCTCCGCCTCGCGGCCGTCGCTCAGTCTCAGCGTGTATTCGCCGGGGATCAAATGGCGCAGGTCCGGTACCCGGAACGTCCCTTGCCAACCCGGCCCCAGCTCAGGAATTGCGAAATGCTCCACCGATACCGGAATCGTGCCGAGAAGATCCCGCCCGGCGTCGTCAACGATGATGCCCATTACCTTTTCGGTCATGCCGGGCATTTTAACCCGCTCGCGTTGACGTTCCAGCGTATCGCCAGCGTTGCCAGTCGCACGGACAGGCACGGAACGCCACTTGCCCCGGTCCTGATGCCCCGATTTGCGCCAGCGTTGCAGCTATTGGGTTTTCGAAGGATCGACAGGCCCGATAGCCGGCCCTGGCCGCAACGGGGGAAGTCCGAGCGTCGGCACTTCTGCCGAGCCGTCCATTGCCGGGCCGGGAACGATGGCCATGTTCAGGGCGGCAGACTGCATGGAAATCGGTCGATCTTAGGCTGGGGGCTATGGAAGCACCGAAAGCGAATTTGTCGCTCGAAACGACCCCGATCTACCCCGCGGGCAAATTAAACGGTCAATCGAGCGTTTTTGTATGTTTTCCGCTGGAATGTCGAGAGTTTCGGGAAATCGGCCGGCCGTCGTTTGAATTTCTGCGCACTATAGAGAGGGAACCGCATTTCAGCCGGTACAATTCGGTGATGAGCGATCAGATTCACGTCACGAAGGACCACGATCGGAACCGCCTTACGGTTGAGCGGGAAATCGCCGCTGGCCACGTCGGCTCCGCCACGATCGGCGGCAAGACTACCCAGCGGCGGAATTGCAGGTGAAAGCCGGCATCGGAGTTGAATCGAATCGCCGGTTTATAAGCCGGAATCTGTTGGTTCAAAACCCCTTGACGCTGTAGGATGCTCGCCGATGAAAAGAGACATCGACCTGATTCGAAAGATTCTCCTGGCGTTCGAAGCCAGCAAGACCGGCTATGAACCCGACGATCTGGCCAAAGTCGTTGACAGCGATGAAGTCACGGTCGGCTATCAGTGCATGTTGATCGTGCATGCGGGATGGGCAGTCGGCAAGCCGAGTGATGCCCCGCCAGTGATAGACGAATTTTATTCGCGGGCAGACACCCTCAAGTACCTCACGTTTGAGGGCCATGAATTCATTGAGCTGATCCGCGACGATGCACGATGGACGCTCGCCAAAGCTGCCGTACAAAGCCTGTGCGGGTGTCTGCCCGTCGAATTGCTCCGCAAACACCTTTCGGGCATCTCAATCGCCCCGGTGGCCGCATGACAGATTTTGGCGATGACATCGGCGAGCACGTTCAAAGTCGGATGCTGGCCGCGTGCAATCAGGCCGGCGAAGAATTGACCGCCGAACTAAGCCAATCAATTCCGGGCGCTGCTGTGCGCGTTGACGTGGACGGCGATTCCTACAGCGTGCATCTTCTCGATGCATCGGGAAAACCAATCGATTCATCGGCGTTGCCGCCAGGCTTTGATGTGCAGAACCTAAATGATCGCGTGATACAGATCCTCCAAAGTCAGAACTGATGAGGGTTGAAATGTCGCGCCCCGTTTTGCTTTTACTCTGCCTGATCGCAATCGGCGCCGCCCCCGCAACTGCCCCGGCCACGTCGCCAGTGGATCGAACCCCGGCAACACAACCAACCGATTCTCCAAAGCGGATCGCGTTCGCCTTGGATGCCAGCGGCTCGATGATCAACACATTCGGACCGGCCAGCAAATCCATCGTGGCGACCCTGAAGGCCATGACGCCCGATCAATCTTTCACGGTGATTGTCGCGCGAGGCGAAACGGTCGTGACACTCGACAAACAATTTCTGGCGGTGACGCCTGCCAACACGGAAAGAGCGAAGCGGTTTTTGGAGTCGATCATCACAACCGGGCCGGGCGATGCCGTGGCTGCAATATGCAAATCACTGACCTACAACCCCGATGCCGTGTGGGTTGTCACTGATGGCGACGTGGAAGACCTGAACGCTGAGGTTGATCGAATCGCCAAGCTCAACCCGACAAAAATACCGATCAACACGGTTCTGAATTTCGCCGCTGGCGATGATCCTTCGTACGCCGATAACTTGTGGCGGCTTGCTGCCGGCGCAGGCGGAAAGTGCTACGGCTTGGACGGCAGGCCGATTGATCGCGAAACGGATCTTCCCCGCCCGAACACGGAGGTTGACCGCCCGGCGGCCGTACTTCCAATCGGGCCGGGCATTACTGGACACGGCGCACAATGACCGGGGACAAACTGAGGCACAACATGAAACGACGCGCTTTTACCCTCGTGGAAATGCTTGTGGTGATCGGGATCATCGTCCTGATCATCGGGATCGCTCTGCCGATGCTCAATCAGGCATGGAAAAACGCGGTGAAAACCCGCATGGGTGCCGACCTTCAGGCAATCAGTGTCGGCCTCGATGCGTACCGACAGGATTTCAAGGATTTCCCGCGAATCGATTACTCAGTAATCGGGCCGGGCGGCGCAAACGGGATCAACGTTCCCACGTCGGCGAACACAATCCAAATTCCCGGCGCTGTCGTGTTGTGCTGGGCACTGCTCGCCCCTGGCCTCGATGCTCAAGACGGAGCTGACGGCCCCGGATTCCGCGTTCGATCATTTGCGAACGCCAGTTCGCCCAGCGGCTCGACCGGACAGGGACAGGTCTACGGACCGTACATCGCGGCCGGGCGGTTTAACATCGGCAACGGCACGGATGACAGCTATTCGACCATCAACGATCGGTATGGCCATCCCTACCTTTATTTTCCGGCAAACAAGGGCGCGAACCCCAATCGACAGAACCCGCCGGCAGTGCCCACAACGATTCACGGGCATTTTGTGGAGGCATGGAGTCCGACCTCAACGAACCCGCCGCCGATGTTCAACGCGACCGATGGCGTACAGGCATTCCGCCACACCGGGGAAACCGATGACAGCCTTTCGCTTCCGCGATTGCAGGCGTCGATGGGTGATCTGAATGCCAGCGGTGATATCGACGGGTCGGAGACGGCCGCGTACGTCGGCAATTACATCCTGTGGGGTGCCGGTCCCGATGAAGCGTACGGTCCGAATGTGTTGGTCGCCGGCAGTCCAAACACGTTCGACCTGAACCATCTTGACGACGTGAGCAACTTCAATCGATGAACCGATGAAACCTTTTTCATATCCAGGTCCACCGGATTGGGTTTACCTCGCGATGATGTTCGCGGCGGGTGCTCCGCCGCTGATCATGCTGGCCGTTCGTCGCTTTCGCCCGGCAACGGCTTATCGCATCGGCTGGATGTGGCTGTTGCTGATGGCCGTCGCACTTCCATTCGCCATTACCGTGCTCGGCAAGCCGTGGCGGCTCGTTTCGAGCGTCGGCGCGATGATCGTTTGCATTGGCGTTGTGGCGATACTCCGCACGGAGCGAAGCTTAGATTGACGGCATCGGGACGATATGGGCGATTCTGACGATCGACACGCCATCGACGCCGATCCCTTCAATGCAACCAGGCACCGCAAAGCCATTCGGCAAAACGTGGCCGAGCGGCTCGGTGACGTTGGTTACAACGGCCGCCAGATTGACATAAGGCAAACTCTCGCCGCTTTCAGCAATCGTAATCGGCCCCTGCCCAACGCCACGAATAATGCGGCCGCTGTACTTTCCGCCGCCGGGTAGCGGTTGGGTAATTGTCACAACACATGGCTTGCCAACGGCCATTGCGGTTGCCGGTCGTGGAGTGAGCTTGGCATAGGTCGTGATCGACTTGGCGCAACGGGCGTGCGTCGAAACGGAATGAAGCTGGCAACAGCCAGCGCGGCAATTGATTTCAGGAACGATCGGCGAGGAAGCATTGAGAATCCTTTCGTTGGAATCAGGTTGAGATTGTCCATGCGAATCCGCCGGTAACGTCATATCTGGCGATCGCCGTCGTGGCGTAAATGTTGTGCCCGTATACAACCCAGTTTGGAAGATTAGCAACAACGGCTGCGCTCGGGGGGTCATCCGGCGGAACGGTTGCGATGGGATCGAAAATAGTTGAACTGTCCGAAGCGTTGGTTGTAGGTCCAACGGTGTTGAACAGATACCACTTTTGATTCGCTGCCCCAGTTCCTTGATCGTCAAATGTCTCGATTGTGCCGCCGCCCGGCGCGTAGGTGGGCGGACGAACGGCAACATAAAAATCAACCGCATGAGCGATCGTTGTGCTGAGATTCTTAGTTATCAACTGAAGTTGCGTACGCTCGATCGTCACGCTGTAGTTTGCGCCGCTGTAAGCGATTGCGACAACGCCGCCATACGTTCCAGAGGTAGTAACGCCAAAAGTGGGAAATACTTGGCTGGTCGGCGTTGCTCCCGCGTAATTGGCCTGCGCTGTCGCCAACGCCGAAGCATACGTGCTTGCGCCAGCGGTCCCAGTCTTATAGAACGATGGTGCATCGAGATGCTCATTGCCCGATCCAGGCGAGCCGCCCCTCTCCGTGACTCGATCGAGCCAGATCCACACCATCGCGTTAAACACGTCCCGCAATTCATTGAAGAGCCACGGGCCGATGTAATCCCCCGCCAATATCAGCCCTTCGGCATCAGTGATGTGAACTGTGTTGGGCGCTGCTGCATGAGAGTCGAGAAGATCCGGCGGCCCCATCGTCGGGCTGACCTCAACCCATGCGGAGCCGCTGTACTGATAGAGGCCGCCGACGTGGAAGCTGCTCGAATTGGTGCCGGTTCCCCATGCTAGTTGGCCAGTCCCCGCCGCATTGCTTTGTATGTCCGTCGTAGCGCTCAGTGACGTGATTTCTCTCGGTCGTTTTCGTCGCCAATACCCGCGTGTGTCGCCACCGATTTTGGTGAACAACGATACCTGAGAATAGACGTTCATTTGCCCCATGGAGTAATTCCCGGTGCTGGTCGGGGTTTGTCCATTTCGGGCTGTAGCGGGATCTAAGAAATAGGTGGTGGCCAAGCCGACGGCGTTGCCCTGGAGCTTGCCGATAAATCCGCTAAGCGACGGGCTGAAGACAACAAACCCGCCTTTTTGCACATCATCGCCGACGTTGACAGAGGCGATCGCGGGAGGTGCGCCGCCGCCGTACACGACGCCGATGCCATTCGCCCGCTCTGTGTAGGCCGAAACGAACATATTCAGGAAGCTTGCGGCACTCCAATCCGTCGTATTGTCGAACGTGGTATTCCAAAGGCTCATGCGTGCGCCCTCACCCAATCGGACGTGTAATTCACGGTCGCTCCGCCGGTGTTAGAAACGATCTGGTACTGTAGTGTTGGCCGCGGGAGTTGCGGTGGGTCAAAGAGCTTGTACGAACCGCCGCCGATCGGGATGTACGCGAGAATGTCGCCAACGCTCGATGGCATGCAGACAGCCGCCAGGCCGGCGGGAAATGAAATGTAACAAGTGACGTTTGCCGCGCCGGTGGCTGTGGCTGTTGTCGGTCCTACGCATGGAGTGAGCGTTACCGTGTTCGTGCCCGGCGTCCAAAGGGTTGTGAGCTTGCCCCACGAAAGAGTTAATCCGCCGCTGGCATAGCAGACCCGCACAACCGGCAGGGCGGGCGTATCGTTCGACAATCCGTCAACGTAGCCGATGCAAAATGTTCCGGTCGTTATCGCGTTCGTGCTGGCCCCACTCTCGGCGGCATTTTCGACCAAGCAATTATCAGCCGATGGAAGGCCCTCGCCGGTGTCGGGAAGGCTCAACGCAACCGTGCGATCCGATCCGGTTGGCGCAAGTGACAGAATTCTCCCGGTGTACTTTCCGGTGGCAGACGCCGCGCCGGTGATTTTCACAGTGACGGGCGGAAGGAACGAAACGCGAATCAATGGGATCGGCGGGGAGTCGGAAGTCACTCCGTAATAAATCCCGATGACGAATGTGCCCGGCGTCAACAGGTTCGTTCCGATGCCGCTTTCGAGCGTATTCTCGATGAGGCAATTCGTGCTCCCCGGAATCACGTCGCCAGTTTCAGGGATGCTCAATGCGGTGAGTCGATTTGATGAGCTGGCCGCTCCAGTCAGAATCGTCCCTGTGTATTTTCCGCCAACCGGACCGATTGAACCTCCCGTCGTCATCGGCGGTTGCCCGATCTGAACAATGACCGGGTACGGCATGTAACACGCGCGCACGTTGGGAATGGGAGGCGAGAGGTTCGTTACTCCATCCAAAAAACCGATGATGTATTGGCCCGGCTGGATGAAATTGCGGTGATCGCCATTCTCTGCTGTGTTCTCAACCATGCAGTTGTAAAGCGTGCTGCCGCCCGGCAGTGCTTCGCCGGTGTCGGGGATGCTCAAATTTTGGGTGGGATCGGCGCCGGTCGGCGAACCGGACACGATGAGGCCAAAATATTTCCCGCCGAATTGAGCACTGACGATCTTGACCGTCACCATGTTATTCGTCGGCGGCAGATACCACGTCCGAACCATCGCGCGCGAAGGTGTTTCGTTCGTTCGGCCCGGCACAAGCAAGCCATGCAGAACGGTTCCGATCGGAATCACATGTGAGCCGATGGTGTTATTCTCCGCCTCATTCTCAATGCAAAGATCAACAGTGGAGTTGAGAGATTCGCCGCTGTCCGGCAGGGAAAGGTTTGTCGCCGGATTGTAGTTCGATACCAGTCCCTTGACGCTTTTCGCTTCGTAGATCCCGCTGCCCGCGTCATAGCCGGTGATTTCGAATTTGACGATCTGAGGCGTACCGTTGAATTTGATGAGCTTGCCGCCGCCGCCGTCAACCACATTAACAGTTCCGTCGCCCTTTAGATTGTTGGCATACTCGATGCCTTCCATGGTGCGGTTCCACGCGCCCTTGGAAATCAAAACAAGTTCATCATCGGCTCTTGGTAGTTTTCTTGGCATTGGTGCGCCCCATTATGAGTTAAGCAAGCCCGAAAGATCGGTCTGTGGGAAGGGCGGTTGCCCGTTGTCGATTCGGACGATGGGGAAGAATCCTGAGCCTGGCAACAGGAAACTATTCCAACCGACGCTTCGATAAATGAACTTGTGGGTAATGTCCCAATTTTCGGTGCCAGTCATCAGAATTCGGCGTGTGGTCTGCGCACCCTTGTAGAGCACGGTGCCGGCATCGCCGCCCAGCAAGGAATCGCTGTTCGTGTGATCCGTGCATGAGGTAATCAGGTCAACCGGAATCATCGGCTGAAATTTCCTCATGTACGTGTAGGTGATGAGCGTGATGGTGATCGACGGGATGATTGCGGCTTCAACCGGCTTGCCTGCAAGGGGCCCTCCGTCCCAGTTGAATGCATTTTGATCGGTGGGGAACGTGAGAATTTCATCGCCGTATTCGAGGGACTGGACGCCCGATTCCACGCCATAAAGCTGCTCAGGCACTTTGTAAGTGACCTGCATTCGCGCCCATTCGTATTCCTCCATTTCCGCGCCGGTGCTTAGAATTCCTTCTCCGTCAACCTCGATGCCATCCACGTACAGCCAGGGCGCAGCGGGATAAGTTGCAGGGTACGCGTATTGAACAACGGCCCCGGTATTCGTGGTGCCGATTCCCATCAGCCCATTGATGAGCGCAATGCGATCGTTCCAGGCTGTCGTAATTTTGCGAACGCAAACGCTCGCCCGGTTATTGGCAAAGTTCTCTTTGGTGCCTTCCAGCCAGGCGTTGACGCCGTACATTGAAACTGAGGTTCCTATTGATGGCATGATTACTCACTTCCCGATGGTTAAACCGTCAATTGCCGTCGCGAACAACGCCAACTCGGGGCGCGTTTTTATTCGCTTCGGCGGCCGCTGCGCAGATCCTTCGTTGCGGCCGCAATGTCATAGCCGGCCTTGCCGAGCGATTTGGCCGCTTCCGATAGAGCTTGCGTGTTCGTGCCGAACTGTTGGTCCTGTTTGCTGCCAGGCGTTTCCTGAAGGTTCTGTAGGTAGTGATCCCGCCCAGAATACTTGAACCGGGATTGCAGCTCGCGAACGGTTTGATTGTCAGTCTCTTCCCGGCGGAATGCCTGCCCGGCCCGGCGGCGCAATGCTTCGGGGTCATAGTCAGCGCCAGCGGCTTGACGGCGCTTTTCTTCGTCGGTGAGCGGGGAACCTTTTCGGATTTCCTCAGAACGGCGAGCCAGTCTCAGGCCCTCCGCATGCGCATCGCGTGCATCGCGCATCGCCTGAGCAATTTCGCTGCCGACCTGATCGCGGTTGAACGGTTGGTCGGGAGCATCGACGCCGCCGCGCTTGATCAAACCATCCAACTGATGCCGGTGCGCCTCAAGCTGTAGCCGGGCCGATGCCGTGGAGTCGTACGTTTGTTGTGGATTGCCCTTTTCGTTTGCAGCGGCCGCCGCGTCGGCCCTGTCGAGGTTCCTGAGCTTTGCATCGATCGATGCCAGTTCCCTTTTGGCGAGTTCCGCCCGCTTGGCGGATTTCTGATGATCGATCGAATCTTCCCCGGTGAGTCCGGCAAGTTCGTTTTGCGCCTTGAGCCTCTTGGCATCCTGCGCAGCCCGTTCGTCCGCATTGCGTTGAAGTGCCGCCCGATCCCGGTTCAGCTTTTCGGGGTCGGTCGCATACTCCATTTCCGCGCCGCCAGAATCGACGCCGACGCCGCGGTTATTTTTTATGGAATCCTGAAGACTTTGCCGCTGCCGATCGAGACTTCGGAGCCGGGCAATCGCTGTATCTTCTTCCGCGCGAAGCCGGGCGATACGCGACGTGTGCGCCGCGTCGTCTTGACCTGATGCCGGCGGTTCGCTTGCTGTCGGGCCACTGGCCGGCGGAGCGGGGGTTGCGGGCGATGTAGCGACCGGGGGAAGCGGCGGCGCGGCAGGTGCGCCAGTTGAAGCGGGCGGGTTGCTTCTCGCCGGTGGCAATGGCGGATTCGCCGTTGCTGGCGGAAGCGGCCCTGCCGGGGGGATCGGCGCAGGCGGTGGCGGTGGATTGTTGCCGCCCTGCGCGGGAGCGGCCGGGGGATTGCCGGCGGCAGGCGGGTTTTGGGCCGGCCTTGCCGGCGGTGGTGCGCCCGGAGGGGCCGTGGCGATTGGCGGATTAACAGCGTCTTGCCCGGCTTGGTAGTTCTGAAGGATCGCGAGTTGGATTTTTTTGTAATAGCGCTCGCGTCCAGAAATCCGGCGTTGTACTCACCGCGGAGCCGGGCATTCTTTTCCTTTTCAAGCCGGACCTGATCATCAACCTCTTTTTTCTTCCCCGCCGCCGCTTTGGCTGCCGCCGCTTCCTGATCTTTCCGATACTGCTCTTGCTCCCGTCGCACGCCCTCCAGGTAGTTTTTGAAATCCGCGTCGGCATCGCCACCGAACATGGCAGCGTGCGCACGGAAATAAATCATCACGATCGCATCCCAATCCTGTTCCCATTCCTTTTTTGCCGCTTCCCCGAAATCGCCAAGGGCCTTTTTTGATTTGGTCCAAACGTCGGCGAACCGATCCGCGAACGTCTCGCCCTGCCCGGCGAAATTCACGTACGCCGCGCCCAATAATGCCAGCCCGGCCGCCAGCCCAGTCATTGCCCCGGCGGATACACCCACTGCCCCGCCCAGCACGCCCAGCAACCCGCGGACACCTACGGCGATCCGCCCAGCCTTATCGAGCACCACGATTGCGCCGGCGGTCCCTGCCGCCAGCTTGGTCCACATGACCAGATTTTCCCGCTGTTCGGGCGTCATGTTCCGAATGGCGTCCGTCACATGCTCGATGGATTTTGCCGCCGCCAGCAAGTCCGGGGCGAACGCCTCACCAATTACCCTCCGCGCCTCATAGACATTGTTTTGCAGGATCTTCATCGCCCCCGAAAAGGTTTGGGCCTGATCTTCCGCCTCTTTGAAGCCGGCGGTTGCACTTCGGTTGATGACGGTCAGAGCGCCCGCGATCGTGTGGTATCGCTGAAGCTCAGGAATGAGCCGCTGAAGCTGGCGGAGGTTCCCTTCGGTCGCGAGCGTTGCCGCCTTCACGCCCTGCGCGTAGTCGCCGCCGAAGTAGCGTTGCCCCAGGCCAATGCCGGCTTTCACAACCTCATCGACGTTCTTTGCCGATGCGCCAGATTGAGCGCCAGTGTTTGGAGCTGGATAACCCCGTCGTGGCTCAGGGTCGTTACCTTCGCGATCGCGGTGGCGAAGTTTGAATATTTCCGGTAGTTCTCATCAACTTCATTGCCCGTCGCACGGAGTGCGGATCGGAGCATGTCGTTTGCCCGCTCGCCGTCCGCGAACGCCTTGACCGCCAGTGCGACCGCCGCCCCCGTGGCCAGCAGGAACCCCCGCGCGGGACCGGCCAGCTTGCCGATGTCCGCTTGGAAGCTTGAAAGCGAGCCTTTGGCCGCTCCAATCTCACCGCGCAGCGAATCGCTACGAAGGTGAATTTCCGCGTAAATGTCAGCGGCCCTTGTCATGCTTTTTCACCTTTTGATTTCTCGGAACGCGCATACGCCTTGGCAGCGATCATCAAATCATCCGGGTTGAATGGCTTGTCGCCGATTTCCGCGCGGACGTGGCTTGCCAGTACGCCGATTGGCAGTTTTGCCAGTGCAAGCGGATCAATGTGCCGCTTGTCACAAATCTTCTTGAACAAGCGGGCCTGCGCATCCTTTTGCTGTTCATCGAGGCTCATTGATTTTTTCGCTCCGCTGTACTGCCCGGCCTCAAATTCCACCTGTTGCAACGTCAGCTTTCGGATTTGTTTCCAGGTGAGTCCGCGGCGGGTGCGGAGGATTTCGAAGACGACGGGCCAGGGGATCGGCGTCGGCTTTTCGTCTGAGCTTTTTTTTTACTGCCATCGGTGGGGAGGTAGCCCAAAAGCTCATAGACGGCTCGGACCGTCGATTCCTCATTCGGCGTTCCGACAAATATTTCCCGTGCCTTGGCGAGCGTTACATCCTTGTGCTTCACGCGCAGGCAATGCCAGAACATATAGATCGTGCCCCACGACGACCTTGCCATCGCGTCGAATCCAGGCATGCCGAGAGTGAATTCACCCGCCTTGACGTGCGATAACGCCAAGCCGATGACTTTTTCCTGTATCTCCACCGGGAGGCCGACGCACGACTTTACAGCCTGCCGCATGTACCGCCGGGCGAAAACATCTTCCGCCGCCCCGTACTGTGGGATCTGAGGCCGCGAGAGAATGTAGCCGTCCACCACGTCGGCGCGGTGCGAGGCTGTTAATTCCGAAAGCTGGCTCATTTATTGACCTTTGGTCGAATCTCAATCTTGCCGGTAAGCCGATCGACGCGAGGGCGAATCACGCGGCCAGCGCCATCCCGATCGACTTCAAACTCACCGTTGGGGCCAAGCGTGTTGACGTACGCCCAGCCCCTTTCTTCACACGCTTCGATGGCCGCGACTGCCGCACCGTCAACAAAGCAGTCGTACCCATCCGGCCCGTCGTCCCATTTGTGATACATGGGAATTCCTTAGCTCGGGGTATAGCCGCCGGGGTAGCTGAAGGTGCCGCTGTTTTCGCAACTGATTTGCGTTGTGTTCACGCCGACAGTTTCGGCGCTTTGCGGTGTTTCCATCACGATCGCGGAGGGGAACAACCAAAAATTAGTTCCGGCCGAACCGTCCAGGAAAAGTTTCACGTTCGTCAGTGTTTGGCGAATGCCGAGCGCGAGGGGAGCCGCAAACGGATTTGCATCGAAGTCGTAGTCGATTTCGAAACTGAAAGTGCAATCGGCGTACGTCACTTCCTTCTCGGCGAAAACGCCGGTCTTGCTGTTCTTGAATTCGACCTTGTCGTTTTTCGGCGTCACGTTCCACTTTTTCAGCGGAACCTCCGTCCCGTTCACGGTGGCGGTCGCCTTGAATCCTGAATGAAAAGTCATGGTAATCTCCTATGCGAAGCTGTTGGTTAGAAACTCTGTCGATCCTTCCGAGGATTAGGTGTTTCGGCCGGGGATGAAAATGTCATAGTTGGCAGTGCCCGACCCGGAGTTCACAATCTGAAGATTGTGGGCGCTCCCGGAAGTCACCACGTACGCGGCGAGCGTTCGATTCACCAACACGAACGGCGAGAGCGGGGGTACCGCGATGGTGTCGGTTGAGGTTCCGACCCAATCGAGAATTGGGGAACTTCCGCCGCCGATCAACAGCGTATTCGCTGCGTCATTGTTGAATCCGAGAATGGCGCAGATACGCGCAAACGCGCAAGGATTCTTTGCCGGATCGAGCAAGGTTGAACTTGCAAGGTCGATAACGTCGGGAGTGCCGGCGACAACGTTTCGATTGCCGACATAGAGTGCATTGATGGTGTCGGCGACTGCGCCATTGAGCCACTTGAGCGACTTTTGGTAATTCTGGCTCAGGTTTAGGGGATTGAGCGCAACGCTCGAATCGACGCAAGACCAGTTAAAGCCCATGCTCAGGGTTGCGGATACTACGGATGCCATATCGATACTCCTTTCAAGGAGGGTTTGGAGAGTGGCGTTATTGCCAGTTCACGATGTCCTTTTTGCTCATTGCCATTTCGACAACGATCGCAAAAAGCGAGGTCCATCGTTCTTTTGTTCCAGGTTCGTGAAGTTGGTTGCGGCCGAAAGCATCGTCCGAGCCTTCGGTCATTGAGATGTTGAAGATGAACGGCAGGGCCGCCGATTGGCTGCCGCCGCCCAGATCGTCGCCAGCGCGGACAAGCGCGCCCACTGCCGCCCACTTCACCTGATTTACTTTGATAACATTGAGCTGATCATGCGTCGTGATGACGGGATAGGTTTGCGAGAATTTCGCCGCCACGCTGTTGAAGTTGAGGTTTGTTCCGAACCGCGATTGCCACAACACAACCTCCGGCAAATCGCCAGGGGCCAGATTGCCGACCGTCTTTAGCGGGTATGGCTTGCTGGTGGCGTCGATGAGATTCCCAACGCGCACGAGCGCCGCGAATGGCGGGTGATTCTTAAACGCCGTAAGGATCGCCTGATAGACGGCGGTGTAGGGATCGGTGTTGATGTAGGGACCACTTGCCATTGCTATGAACCTCCAAAAACTGACTCGATTGCGCCGCGCACGCCGCCCGCGAGGCTCTTGCCGATTTCGTTCAATGCCGATTCGTTGGGTTCGTCCAGGACCTTCCGTTGTGGCAACCGCATGCCGCCCTTTTGATGGAAGTGGGCGTAGGGGATCGACGTTCCGCTCCGAATTCCGAAGGGGATGAAATCCTCAACGTTGTTGGGATCGCCCGGCGACAGGGAGGCGTACAGATCGCCCGAATCGATCAGGATCGGGAACGATGCGCCAGATTCTCTTTCGCCCTTGCTGGCCTTGCGGCCCGGCGACTGTTTGCGGGCACGCTCCGCGATCGTGAAGGGCGAAAGCGGTGCCCAATCGCCGCCGCCCCGGCTGTTGCCGATGAAGCGTGCCCGGCTGAATGCGAGGTACCCGCCGGAGGCATCCTTGAGGCCCTGTTGCAAGTGCGGCTCATCGCCGTTGCTGAACGCCGCTTCCAGGCGGTCAAGCTGGCCGATAAGCTTTCTGGCGTCGATGTTGATGGTTGATTCAAACATTTTGTTCCGGGGTGCCGAATACGCGGGGATGGGCCACCTTCAGCGCCGCAAGTTGCTGAGCCGCTTGAAACTGCCCGATCCTGGCGTTGTTCTTGGCGAGCTTCGCGTTGTGCGCCTTTTGAAGAGCTTCGGCGAGACTCGAAAAATTGAAGCCGCCGGGAATCTGGTAGGGGAAACTTCCGGCGATCATTCTGATGGCTTCAGGAACTGCCCCAATGTTCATCTCGCGTCCGAGTCGATCCCACGTTCGTAGGATTTCTTCGTTCATCTCATTTTCCGCCGTGTCGGCGGCCTGATTGGCATTGTTGACGTTTTCGGGATCGGCAAATCGTTCGAGCTTGGGAGCCTGCTGGATGGCCTCTACATCCGCCTCCAATTCGGACAGGGTGATTCCAAGTTTGTCCATCAGCGTTTTGATGGATTCGCTGTCGCCATCCGCCGGGCTGTTGGCTCGCTCGATCAGCTCGCGGTAGGAATCGAGCGTTCCGGCTTGCTCCAACAGATCCCGGTAGTGATGTTGCGCCGCCAGATCGTCGGCTTGCTTCTGTTGCTTCAATTGCTCCGTTAGCGTTGGCATTGGTCAGCTCCGCCGGCCGGGCCGGTGTTGAGTTCCTTGGCGGTCGCGTACATCGGGACTTCGCGGCCCGTCTTTCGGTGTTTGAGGAAAAAGGCCAATCCGCCCCCGGGCGTCGATCGCTGGCCTTCAATCCAAGCTGGCTCGCGACCGGGGATGACTTTGCCGACGCGCTTGCCGCCGATGCGGCGCAGGGTGTCAACGTGTTGCTCGATCAATTCCCGATCGCGGATGGGATGAAGCCCGGCAATCTTCAACTCGCGTTGGTGCGCCCGGCGATACCTGAGCTTGGACGGTCGATGCGTGCCGGCTGGCGTTGCACAGATCGACGCCGGAGCTTCCGGCCAGCGGCAGACTCCGGATCCTTGCCGATGAGGCCACGCGTATGCCGGACAGGTGCAGGGGGTTCGCTTGCTCATGCGAGCCTCCAATCTGCTCCGTAGCGTGCCCCGGCTTTGTTTTGTTTTGTTAACCTTTCGAAGAAATAAAACGGTGATCGGCGGCGCGTTGCTCGGCACTGTCGGGCCGATGAGGGTCCGCGATCTATCGCTGGTAGCGTGCCCCACGAATCCGCACTGAACCGCACTGAATCGGGAAGTATTTGGGGGTCGATGGATATTGGGTTTTCTAAGGTTCTCGCGAGCCAGTGAGTGCCGAGCGTGGCCCGGAAAAGTGAACAAAACCGAACAAGATTTCGGAGTTCTGAGGCCAGTCGTCGTCGGGCTATGAGCGTGCCCCGTGAAATGGCACAAAATGTCACAGGAATCGTCGATTTGTGGAGGCTCGGTGCGCGACAAATCGGCGGAAGCGTGCCCCACGAAAACCTAATGAAAGCTAAGGTGCCGAAGGTTGTTTTCGCCACGGACGGACCTGGCCGCGTCACTGAGGAATCACCGGAAGATAGTGATTTCCGGTGCACGAATTCACGTTTGGACAGTGATTCGTCCGCGAGGTCGAACGCGTAGCGTGCCCCGAAAAAGTGGGCAAAAGTGGGCGAAAATCCGCCGAATTCTGGTGCGCGAATTTCAAGTGATTTCCGATCGGGTTCCCTTTTGTACCGAAATTCGGCGAAACTCCCCCACAAACCCTGCAAAACAAGGGGTCCGAATCCGAATTTGTCCGAAGTGGTGATGTTCATGCCATCGCTCCAATCTCCGCCCGATTCGCATCGGGAGGCGTCGGATCTTGTGACGGCCTGGCGGCTACAGCGCCGGCATCCGGTTCATCTGGACCGATGCCGATGGCCGTGCAGCGAAGCCCATAGGACCGCAACGCCGTCTTGAGGAAACGACGGAGGCGAATTTCGGCAGGCGGTCCGTCGCCTTCAGGCCGCACAACGATCGTGAAGTGGTTGCTCACTTTGCCCCCTCAGCGATTGCCCGCGGTTGTGACTCGATGAACGCCGCCAACTCGGCAACGTGCGGGCGAACCCGATCCATCAGCCCGGCCGGGAAGTCAACGCCCTGCAAATCATCAGGGGGGAGGAAAAACAGTTCAGTGCAATTCCGGCCCCGATCAACCATCAGGCCGATCTTGAGCCGGCGCAGTTCCAGGGCCACGGTCAGTGCGCCATCCGACAGGCTGTCGAGATTGTGGATGTCGGCTGCATTCATTGGGGGATTGCTCGGTGAAAATGGATCCTGAGAAACGCCGTCGATCGACGTGATGACGGAGGGATTTGCGGCGGTGGAGGGATCGGGAATCGCGGGGCAGGGCAACCGGCATTCAACACCTTCAGACACCTTCAACACGTTTGCCTGCCCAGCCGTTCGCGGTTCAGGGGCGGCGTGTGCGCGGCGCACTGCGCATGTGGGGGGGTACGGAAAAGGTGTTGAAGGTGTTGGTCGCTTCGTAAGCTCCAATCACACCGTTCGTTGCGCTCAACACCTTGAAAAAAAAGGTGTTGAAAGGTGTTGGAAAGGTGTTGATTTTCACGCTTCCACCCCGCTTTCAATGGCTTGCAAGGAATAAATTGCCGGGCGGCTCATCGAATTTTTGCGGATGATGAAGCCTTCAACGGGGGTGTCGATGTTGCGGCTCAACACCTTCATTCCGAAACTGGTGACGAGCGATTTGCCCTCTTTGCCGGTGAGCACGTCGGGAAAAAGTTCGAGCCTTTCGGCGATCGCGAGGATTTCATTCACCTTCAGCGGCAAGCCGGCGTGTTCTTTGTGCCACTCCGCTACAAGGGCGCGCAGGTCGGATCTGCGCCAGTCCGCGGCATCGCGCCATTCGCTGGCGTTGTCGAGCCATTGCTCGAATCCGACAACGGACATGATGCCGCCAACCACGGCGGCCCACTCATCGAATCCACCCATAGGTTTTTCACCGCGAGGCTTCCCGGCGTTCACCCAAAGACGGACAGCGCCCAACAGGCATTCCATCAGCCGGCGGCGGTTCTGTCGGACGTGGCCCCATAGGTCCGCGTGCTGGAAGTCGGTTCGGAGCTCGGGAGCATCGGAGGCGGGTTGCAGGCAGACGGGAACCATCCGCTTGGCGATTTCCCCGGTCGCCTTCACGTTGTTCCCGGTGGCAACGATCGTGAGGTTGTTGGGGATGTCCAGGATCTTCGTTGAGCCGAGTAGACGGCCCTGATACGTGGTTGCGGTCAACAGTGACGCCAGGCAGGGGAGGTCCAGGCGTTCGCGCAGGTTGTCGAGGTGCAAGAGCGTTTCGCCGCGTAGCAGCATGGCCAAAAGCCGCTTATCCATTTCCTCATTCGAGTCTGAAATCTGCATGGCCGGGGTGCGCCTGCCGATGGTGATCGCGCCGATGATTTCGGCCAGCTTTGTTTTGCCGGTCCGTTCAAGCGGGGCGTGAATGAGTGTGCCGGGGGCGTTGCCGTCGATCGCGTTGCGGATGAACGGGGTGATCATCAGCCCGAAATAATTCTCCCGGCTGGCCTGATCGCGGAACGGGAAGTCCACAACGGCATCTTCCAGGGTGAGCCGGATCGTTTCGGCGTCCAGTTCGATGCCAAGCCCGTGCAGGGCGTCGGGTTCGTCGTAATAAACTCCGTCGCGGTAGCCCGGCTGGCAGAGTTCGAAGCCCGGCAGAAAAATCGGGTAGGACGTGATGCATCGGAGGTCGGGCACGCGGCTATCGACCGTGGCGCTAGCCATGATCAGCCCGGCGTGATCGCGCGAGCACGGAAGATAGGTGAGAACCTGATGGGCATTCTCCCCGGCCCCTCGCGCTGCGCCACTTCCCCAACCGCATGTGGCCATCAATTGCAATCCGGGTTCCGTCTGCCGACAGTTCGGAGAATTGGCGTTCGCCGGCATCGCCGACGATCTGGCCAGCGACTCCGCCGCGCCGGTAGATGGTGCCGTTGGGAATGCGGTCGATCGTCTCATCGGTGAAGGCGTCGGCCCCGCGTTCGATTTCCTCGCCGGTGTCGGTCGTGAAGGTTCCAGGAACCAACACATAATCAGCCGGGCGAACCGCCGAACCGTTGGAGGATGGCTCAGGATCGTTCGGATAGGTTGGCGCGCGCCCGATGACTTGCTCAACCTGATTCAGTGGCTCAGACCGATCGTCTTCCGCCAGCTCGCGTACCGCCGCCGGATGTGCGTTGCTCCGCACATGGGCATTCCCATTCATGCGGCCATTGGCCCGGCCGGGCCGATCCTCACGGAGCCGGATTTCTCGATCGCTCCCCGTTACCAGTTCTTTGGAGCTGTCGAGTTTGTGTTGCAATTCGTCTTCCCTCCACTGCTCAGAAAGACGCGAGTTGTATTGGCTCAAGACGCTCATCGCGTCGGCGTCGGTCAAACCAAACCGCTGGCATTCACATGCGACGGCGAGCGTGGCGTCGTGACCACCCTGGCCAGACACGGCGAGCGGCATTTTGGCGACGTAAGCCGAGCATCTTTTAAACCGTTCGGCATCGTCGGCGCTGTCGGCCGCGCGGTTCGGGTCGATCTTCGTGTGTTTGCGGGGCTGGCGCAGTGATTGATAAAGTGCAGTCAGCGCGTTGGTCGCATCGTTGATCCGGTCCGGCGTGCCTTCCAGATGATTGCCGGTGAAACAAAAGAGACGCGGCTTGACTCCGTAAAGCTCGATTCCGCCGCCGGGCCAGGTGATAAACTTCGTGGCCGGCGAGTCCGGTCGGTCGGGGGATGGTCGAAAGTTCTTGCCGGTGTCGGTCGGAAAATGCTTCGTGCGGATGATGATCTTCACGCCGCGGAGCGACTGACTGATTTCGGTGTAAGAATCGAAACGCTCGATCCATTTCTGGACCGGGGCCACGATCTGCCCCGTCACTTCATCCCGGCAGTTGTCGAAATCCACATAGGCATATGGGAGCGACGTGATCAGGCCGATGCCAGCGTATCGCCCTGTGGCCTGCGCGGCGGCGGCCTCGCGGTAGCTGAAATGAGTGTTCGAATCGTTCGACTTTGCCCGCCTGCCAGTGATCGGGTTGTACGGGATCTTGGTTGTCGAGTTGGCGTTGGGATGTTGTTTCTCTCGCTGCCAGTTGACCCACACGCGGAGCGGTTCCAGTTCACGGAAGGCGGCGCTATCGAATGTGGCGGGGAGGGTCGCGCCGATCATGATTCCTCCTTCGCGGCAATCGCGATACTGAGGTCCGGGCATCCAAGCCGCTTCCGAAATTCCAAAATCGCCAAGTCGAAAATGGCGTCGTCGCGCTGTTCGGCCCGCGCGTTCAAGCCAATGGTTTCCTCCAATTCCTTCCGCAAAACTTGGAGTCCGTACCAGCGGCCCCGACCGCGATACCGCCCGGCTGCTATGGCGTGCCGATCGATGATTGAACGGATTGCCGGGGGAAGTGACGAACGATCTGACGGAACGATTGTGTTGCCCTGTTGGGCAGGGATGGCTATGCTCACGGTGTAAAGCCTTTGGCCCGGCTCGGGTGATGACGCCCCCGAAGCCGGGCATTTTTTTGCGCGGGAGAGTCGTAAGGGGTGGTTCCAGCGGTGACGAGCCGCCGAAAGTTGAACGCGAAAATTTTGAGAGTGCCGTTGACGCCACGGGCTCTTGAAATCCTGAAATGAGTTGTGGGTTAATGCTGATCTTCAACTTCGCCGGACGTGCGGCGACTTGAGCCACTTATCCAAGTCGCTGGCGCGGTAACGGATCATCCGACCGCAGCGGATGAACGGAAGGTTGTATCTGCCAGTGATCGCCCAGATGGCCAACGTGTTCGGACGCAAGCCGAGAATGGCAGCGGCTTCAACGCGGTTAATAAGTTTGTCCGGGGCGGCCTCGGCAACAGCAGACATATGAGCACCTCACGTTGTAAAATTTGATCAACGCGGGCGCAGTCTGATGTATCGAAACGAGAAAAATCGGTCCGGGTAGAAGTGGCGGAAACGGGGGAAAGTCGGAAGAGACGCCGAAGAAAGCGTCCAAAGCAGTGAAAATTATTTTTGGCGGAATATCGGCGGAAACTATTCTCCGCCGATTTGGGCTGCGAATTCTTTGATGGTTGAAATTGGGTAGGCGTAACGCGGTCTGCCGCCCCCATCCTCACTTGTGATTACTTTGTCTTCGTTGGTCCGCTTCCAATATTCCAATTTCTTGCGCAGCTTATCTATTTGCGCGTCATTGAATTGCGGGTACTCCTCGCGGATTTCTTCCAGCTTCATATGGCCGCGTGGATCTGCCCCATTATTCGGATCGGCAAGCATTGGTTTTGCCCTTCCGTTTGACTCAAGTTGAGGTGGCATGGCAATCGTAACATTGATCGCGGGCAATTGTGGGCTGGTAGGGACTTCGGGCGAACCGCCCTGAAGTTGCATTCGCTTCATGCAACACACTCGTAACTTTTCGAGAGTGCTGAATGCTGATCGCGGCCCCATCGCTTCGGTATCAGGCACATCGGGAGCATCATGAAAATCCAGCGGCAGAGCTTCGCGGAAAAAATGCTGTACAGATCGAGCGATATTCCTTGCTTGCCAAGGGGCGACCACCAGCGGCTTTAGGGGCCACGGTCCGTCTTTTCCTTCCTCTTGTTTAATGATCGACGTGAGCTGTTGCTGCATGAAGGATTCGAGGGTTCCCTTGAGATATCGCGGGGTGATTTTGGCGTGCTCATATCTCGCGTTAATTTCGTCGTAAGCTTCCCGAAACTTCAACTTCTGTTCAGGCGTCATTTCGGATTGCGGAATTCCCAAATCCAGCCGCGGACGTATCCACCTAATTTCTTGGTTCAAAAGATAATCGCGATGGTCCTTCCAACTGCACGATCCCTCAGCCAAATCATCGATAAAATCCCCGTTGGAATTTGGCGTTCTGGACCTGAGATAATGAACGATAAAATCGCTGGCATCATCCGAACTATGAACCATATGTTCCCACTGCCGCCATTGCTTGAGCGCGTCCGAGTTCGGATCTGTTCCTCCGCCGAGCATTAGGCCAGCTATCACTTTTGGAGCATGCTCCAAGCTCACAATGAGATGTCTCGGGAAACCAGAAAAGCGACCGAGCGGATAATTGCCGATCCACTGATCTACTTTTTCCGCTTCGGAAATGAGCTTTGCGATTGATTCATCCCACGATTTGTTGAAGTGTCGAAGAATGCTCATCACATTTTCGGGGTCTTCGTTCTGGACGGTGGCGAGCGCCACCTCAGCAGTCTCCGCCCCGGCTGGCTTGTCAACGGTGTAGGTCTTGACTTGGGAAGCGATCTTCTTCGCTTTGCTCTTCTGGCGATAGCCGCCGGGCAAATCCCCTGAAATGCTATCGCAATCGAATTTCAAAAACATGATCGCTTGGTGAAGCGACCCCGCCTGTTTGATATGTTCAGCGATGCTCATTTTTCACCTGTTGTTGGCGGGTCAGGTCCGGGGCATGACGCCAGGTGAAGATCGCCACGCCCGCCGGACCGTAAGCCGGTAATTACTCCGGCGTCCCGTTGAGATTCGTTTATACCTTCATTTCCTTTTCCGGGAAGACTTTTTCACCTTGGATTTTTTCGGATTCATTGCCGCGAGGATCGCCGCCGCCGCCATGTCAACGCTGGCGCGGACCGGACCCAAATCCAGCCGGGCATAAATCGACGTCGTTTTCTGATCGTGGTGTCCGAGAGACTTTCCGATGATGGGCAGGCTTGCGCCGGTCGCCGCCTGCCAACTGCCAAGGGTCCGGCGCAGGTCGTGAAGCCAAAGGTTGTCGATCTTGGCGGCTTTGAGTACCCGCCTCCATGCGCCTTTCGGTTCCACCAAATGACCGGTCTTGCCACGACCAGGGAACACGAAATCCGAATCGTTGTCCTTCCGCGAATCCAGTACGGCCAGCGCCGGATCGCTCAAATGGATCTTCATCGCCTCGCCCGATTTGCTCTTTTCCGCCGGCACGGTCCATGTACGCGCTGGCCAGATTGATTTCATCCCATCGCATCGACATGACATTCGACCTGTGCGGCCCGGTCCACAAGCTCAGTTTGATGTAGTCCCTGATCGTCTCATTCAACTCCGCTTCCAGCGCCACAAAGAACCGGGGGATTTCACCCGACTCCATGAAGCGATCGCGTTCGTTTTCTTGGAAGTAATCGACGGAACCTTCGGCGGCAGGATTGGGATTGATATTTGCCCAATTGCACATCCGCTTGAGAAGTTGGACGGTGCGGTTGGCAGTGATCTTGCCGCGCGACTTTGCGAGTTGCGAGTGTTTGTCCTTCACGTTCTCGGGGCGGATTGTGGCGAGCTTCCGAGAGGTCCAATCCGAAAAGCACGTATCGAACCGGCTTTTGTCGGTCTTGCGCGTCCTGGCGGTTGAACGGAGTTCGGCGTGCTCTTTGGTGTACTTTTCGAAAAGCTGTTGAAGGGTAATCGAGGTCCGCACGGCCCGGCGTTCGTCGCGCGGGTCGATTCCCTGTGCCATCTTGCCGTTTGCCGCCGCTGCCAACGTGCGCGCCTGCTCAATGCTGATTGCGGGGAAGCCGCCGAGCTTCATCTTGACCGGCTGGCCCTGATACTTGCGGTACAGGGTAAAAGACTTCACGCCCTTATCGGTGACACGCATCGCCAAGCCGGGTATCTTGGCGTCGTAAATGATGATCCGCGTGTTGCCCGGCGGTGGGGCGGCCTGAGTCAGCGCCGCGACCGTGAAGTTGATCCGCCTTGGCAGGCTGCTGCCGGAGTCATCGGCGATTCGCATTGCAGGATTGGACATGGCACGATTTCCGATCAATTTGGGACGATCCGGCCGGGGGCTACCCCCGGGCTACCCTTTTCGTGAATTGTCGTCAATCTCAATCAACTTGCAACCGGCTCGAATCAGCGAGAAACAAGGCCAAAATGATAATCGGCCAATTTTCGTAAAACGTGGTGAATAAACTGGACTTCGGCCTCCGAAGCCGAAGGTTATAGGTTCGACCCCTATCGGGAACGTTTTTCTCACGCAAATAATTTGTCGAAGTCGGTATGGGTGCCAACCCATACCCAGACAATTGTGTCTCCGTCACGCTCACCGACTGCGCGGTACTGCTCATTGATCCGGACAGACCAAACTTGCTCGTACCGCCGAGCTTCTTAAAACGGAATCGATCGCCGACGGCGGAAGGTCCACCAATTGAATGGCAGAACCGTGCAGGCCTGTGCAATAAACCAGAGTGGAACGCCACCCTCCAACCGGGGAAAAATGGTATGGCTTGCGTGACGCTGCTTGAGTCAGCGATTGCATCTCCCCGCTGTCAGATGTCGACCAAATGAAGCCCGCAAAACTCCAACGCTGACGAATGCCAGGATCTGCAGCGAAATTATTTGGGCTAAAGGGGAAAAATTGTCCGAAGCCCGGTTTCGGCGAGAAGATGGGAAGGCCGTTGAGCGGGCCAAAGTGATGCAGATAGAGCACGCCTCGGTTCGCGGCGCAGATGACGCCGTTGGCGAAGACATATTCATCGGACATGTGAAAGCTCTGGAGCAACAAAGCTGTCGTCGCAGCAGCAAACAGAAGCGATGCCGCGGCGTGTGGAACCGCCTGCCCATCGGCAAGTATCTTACCGCCTTAGGTTCTTCAAACGAAATGACCCCGGCACGATAAGGAAATTGATGGCAGCCCAACTGTTTCGGCCGATTTCGCGTCGTACGTTCCTCCGCGGGGCCGGCGTTTCGCTGGCGTTGCCGTTTCTCGATTCGATGCTTCCGCATGTGATGGGAGATGCGGCAAGTGCGCCCCCGCGGCGAATGATCTGCATCTGCACCTCGCTCGGGCTTCATGCGCCGTACTTTTTCCCCAAAGGAGCCGGCCGCGACTATCAACCCTCTCCCTATATCGAAGTGATGAAGGATCATCGCGACGATTTCACCGTCATCAGTGGTCTTGCCCAACAGGGGAACGAGTCCGCCGGCCACAACAGCGAGATGACGTTCCTCACGGGAGCCAGGGATCCGCAACTGCCGGGCTTCCATAACGGCATTTCGATCGACCAGGTAGTCGCCGACAAATTCGATGTTGCCACTCGATTTCCATCAATCATCCTCGCCATCAACGGCCAGGGCTTATCCTGGAATCGCAGCGGCGTAAGGCTGCCGGCGGAGGAGAAGCCCTCTAAATTGTTCGCCCGCCTCTTTCTGGAAGGCACGCCGGATGAAGTGAATCGGGAAGTGGAGCGGTTGAACGAAGGGCGCAGCATCCTGGACGCCGTCAGCGCTGAAGCGACGAGCATTCGCGGGCGCATCGGCGCCGGCGATCGCGATAAGCTGGACGAATATTTCACGAGCGTGCGTGAAATGGAACGACGGCTCCAGGCCATGCAGGCCTGGTCGCGCAAGCCAAAGCCGAAAGTCGATGCCGCAATCCCGCATGACGTGCAGAACGAAGCCGACATGATCGGCAAGATGGATGCGCTCTTTGACCTGATGCCCCTTGCCCTCCAGACCGACAGCACGCGCGTTTTCAGTTTCAACATCGGCGGCGATGACTACGTGCAGCCTATCCCCGGCGTCACCATGGGACATCACTCCCTTTCCCACCACGGCCAAGAGCCGGCGAAGATCGAGCAGCTCCGCAGAATCGAAGAAGCCGAGATGAAATCGTTCGCTGGCTTGCTCACCAGGCTCAAAGCCGCGAAGGAAGCAGACGTTCCATTGCTGATGAACACGACAGTTCTGTTTGGAAGCAACCTTGGCAACGCCAGCAGCCACGCCAATAACAATCTCCCGATCGTCCTGGCCGGTGGTCCATTCAAACATGGTCAGCACCTGGTTGCGGCAGAAGGTGAAGAGTTCAGAACCAACAAGCCGCTCTGCAATCTGTTCGTCCCGATTCTTCAGGGCGTTGGAGTTGAGACGGATAAGTTTGCTACAAGCACAGGCACACTCACCGGCCTCGAAATGCTGAAAGCGTAGGGGTCCGTCCACTCGAACCCACGTCGAAACGCGCGTGAAGGTCCACGCGTGAGTGCGACGCCGCGCCAACTCGAATCACGGCCCGGAGAAAGCTACGGAGTATAGGGAATCGGGCCGGTCACTTCCGGGAGCTCGCGCACCGTGTCAAGAAAATTCGCCGACATGTTGGGAGGCGTGTAGGAACTCTCCCGAATTCGCAACAGCGTGGACGGCGCAATCAATTGCCCGGCGCGATGGTGCGATGTCTGCCCGCGCCGACGTTGATCGTCTTCTTTCGTGTTTGTTCGTCCCAACAAAGCTTTGGAAGATATTCGAGGAGCCACCAGACTCCGTGGAGCGATTCAGTCTGGCAATCGATCCAGGATCGCCTTTGGTTTGTATCCGGCTCGAGTATCTCCTTTCGGCGATCTTCATTGACATATAACCCCGCGAGTTTTGCCTCGGCCAGAATCCACTCGAGTGATAATCGCCAGAGTCCGCTGGCGTTCGCTGGATAGCCGCCGCCTACGTCGCAGTGAACGCCAGGAAACCACCATGGTTTCAGATCCTGAATCGCGGGGACCGAAATCGGATCCGGCAAGGGCTGCTGGACGAGATTTTGCCGGAAAAACCAGCGACGCTCGTCGACCGAAACCGCGTGGCGAATGATCGAAACGCTCGGATTATGGGTCGTGAAAGGATACTTCGGCGGGTCCCAAACCCAACCGACTGAAGAAACCATATCCCACAGCCCCATGAAATGCACGGGAAAGCGGCGCTCGTTGTCTCCCCCAGAACACCTACGGTGTAAGCGCCGCGACTGAAGCCGAGAAGAAAGACGCGGTCGCCGGGCTCCCACAGATTCATCAGAAAGCAGTAGGCCTCCTGGACCTTCCAGTCGAGACCCGCGCCGAAGGCAAGCCCGGCGACGTCGGAAATCAACTTCCCAGCCCAGGTGATCCACCCCGTATGGAATCTTCGGGCACTCGTGAATCTCGTCCGACACCGCGCAATTGTCGATGAGTTGCCTGCACGTTCGCGATTCCTCGATTGACTTCGAGCCAAAATCATCCGTTCAATCAACCGCCTCTCCTTGCTAGCATGCTGCCAAGCACAGTGAGAAAAAGTCCCACGTTCCCAACGAAGGGTGAGGCAAAATTGAAAATACTACTCGTGCATCCCAGTGCATTGCTCTATTCCGAAGTCTATCTGCGGCTGGAGCCGCTTGGCATGGAATGCGTCGCGGGGGCCGTCGAACGGGCCGGGCATGAAGTGCGGCTGCTCGATCTTCAGGTGTTCAAACAACGCGATTTCGAGCGCGAAATCGCGGCATTCGCGCCCGAGGCGATCGGCTTCAGCGTCAATTATCTGGCGAATGTGCCTGAAGTGATCGATCTGGCCAAGCTCGCCCGCAAGCGTCTGCCCCGTTGCTTCATTTTCTGCGGCGGGCACAGCATCAGCTTTATCACGCAGGAAGTCCTGAAGCACGCCGACGGCGCGATCGATGCGATCGTCGAAGGAGAAGGGGAAACGACCGTTCCCCGAATGCTCGAACGCATTCCAAACGTGGATGGATTGGCCGGCGTGGCCACGACCAACGGCTCGGGCCCCAAATCCGAAATGCTCGCGGATCTCAACATCAGCCGGCCGGCGCGGCATCTCACCCGCAAGCGGGGCAAATATTTCATTGGCGAGCTTGATCCCTGTGCGTCGATCGAATTTTCGCGCGGATGCCCGTGGGATTGCTCGTTTTGCAGCGCGTGGACGTTTTACGGGCGCAGCTACCGCCAGGCGGATCCCGCCGTTGTCGCGGAGGAAATGCGGACAATCCGCGAACCCAACGTATTTATCGTCGACGACGTGGCTTTCATTCATTCGGATCATGGGATGGCGATCGCCGATGAAATCGAACGCCGAAAAATCCGCAAACGGTATTACCTGGAGACGCGATGCGACGTGCTGATTCGAAATCAGGAGGTCTTCGCGCGGTGGGCGAAGCTGGGCTTGACTTACATGTTCCTCGGACTGGAATCGCTCGACGCAGAACAATTGAAGCTGTTTCGCAAGCGCACAACGCCGAACCAGAATTTCGAGGCGCTCGAAGTGGCGCGGAAGCTCGGGATTAACGTGGCGATCAACCTGATCACCGATCCATCCTGGTCGCGCGAACAATTCCAGCACGCGCAGGAGTGGGCGACGATGGTGCCGGAAGTCGTTCATCTTACGGTGGCAACTCCTTATCCCGGCACGGAACTGTTTCACACCGAGTCGCGCAAGCTGAGCAGCGTGGATTACCGGCTCTACGACATTCAGCACGCGGTGATGGAAACCAAGCTCCCGCTACGCGAGTTCTACGAGGAACTGGTCAAAACGCAGGAGATTATCAACCGAAAATTCATGGGTTGGCGGACGGCGGTTGCCGTTTCAAGAATTATCGCCGGCCAGTTGATGCGCGGGCAGACCAATTTTCTGCGGATGCTTTTCAAGTTTTCCGACGCGTACAACGTCGATCGGTTTTATGCCGACCATTTCAAACCGGTCACCTATGCGATGCGGCGTGCTTCCGAATACGGTAAGAAGATGAAGCCGCACGATTTGCTGGTGCATCGTAATGTGACCCCCTCGCAAAAACGGGAAGTTGCGCGGCCGTGAGCTGCCCCATGGTGAGTGCCGCTACCCCTCTCCGCACGATCGTAGCCTGGTACGGCGCCAAGCCGAGGCCGCTGGCCGAGCTGATTATCGAATGCCAGAATCGGGTTACAAATCAACTGGGCCGATGTTTCCATCCCTACGCGCTCGAGCAGGTTCACAGCACGTTGATCTCTCTCGATCCGCCGGGGGTTCCACCTCCCGCTCCGATTGATCTGAATGGGTTGCTCGACTTTATTCGGGCGACGCCATGGCTTCCGATGCGCGTTCAGATTGGCGGCTTTACCGATCAACCACACCGTTTCACCAGCCGCGGACAACCGCCCTATGCGCCTCCTTCGGCCTGCGTGAAGGTAAAGCAGTGGTGCTCGGCTGGCCGCTCGATCGCGTAACCGGCGAATATCCGCAAATGCTTGAGACGCTTCGCCGGGAATTGCAGCGATTTGGCGTCATGCATCACTACCATCGCCTGCCGACCGATGTGGACAATGACGCGTACTTTCGAATCGGTCTTTACGAGACGGCGGCAATCGAAGTGGCAGCGCTCCGCGACGCCGAAGCCGAGCTGCGCCACTATCTCGCAACGCGCCCGCCGACGATCGTCGACATCACGGTGGACGATTTGTCGGTCGCAATCAGCAGCGAAGAAACGCTGGCGCCGCATTCAACCCGGATTGCAGGTATTCGGGACTCGACGAATTCACGAAATCTGAACACTTGACCCGATCTGTTGCGTCTCATATTTTCAGGTTTGGCGGGGATTCGAAATGCTTCCTGAGGCTAACCCTATGCTCAAATGCGTTGCAAGCTCCGCGCGATATCGTTCGGCCGTCGAGTCCCTTGAAAGTCGTACTTTTCTTTGTGGAACCGTTCCAGCCGTAGGGTCTAGCGCATTGGTCAGCGCTTCAGAACGAACGGCAGCGACGGTTGCCACGAAGCATGCGGCGACGAAAACGACACTGACGGCAACCGCCGGAACGATCGGCCAGCCGATCACATTTTCGGCGACCGTCCGCGCCGCTGGCGCGGCGGGTTCGCCGACCGGAACGGTTAACATCCTGGACCACCGCAACATGCTCGGAACGATCACGCTTTCGCCGGCGACTTCGACCGATCCGCGCTATGCAATCAGCACGGGGACATTCACTTTCACGCAGCCGCCGGGCGGCAGCACGTATTTCTCCGGCAAGCACCCGATTAGCGCCGCGTTTGCACCCACCGGTGTCTTCACGAAAAGTAATGGCAACGCCACTTTCGTCGTAAGCACGCCGATCTACTCGGCGCTGCCCGATGGAGTGCAGGTTGATACGATCATCCCCGGCCAGGGGACTTCATCAGTTGAGACCGGACAGACCGTAAACGTGCTATACACGGGCTTTTTCGCGAAAAATGGAAAGATCTTCGATGATTCGAGCAAGGACGGCGGAACGCCTTTCAATTTGACTCTCGGAAGCGGCGGGGCGATCGTCGGGTTCGACGAGGGAATCGATGGCATGCAGTTGGGAGAGTCGCGCCTGATCCTGATCCCGCCGGCCGAAGGATATGGATCGAAAGCCAACGGGCCGATCCCTGGGAATTCCACGCTCCTCTTTGAAGTGACGCTGGAGTCAGTTTCGTGATGGGCGCGGCGACAGGGCTTGCCAGCCTGGTTTTTGTTGGCGACCGGCGTATTTCAATGTGCTCCGCCGATGACGCGGTTGCCGTTGACCGCTCAAAATAGATCAGAGTGAGACCCACCCCCCCCCGACGACGGCAATGGGAGCTCTCACAGCCTCCTCCTCCCCGCGCTTGTTCTAAACCAAACGGCAACCAAATCGCTCATATCGACACTCTCACATGCGCCTTCTCACGGGCGTCGGCGCGAGAAGGCACGAAAACCTGCGATGCGGGCCGTTTCCCCTTCGGCCAGTCTATTCGGACCTCAAGCCACGTATTACCTGATGGAGTTATGACGTTGTCAATAATGGCCGGATCACGGGTGCCGAGTTGGCCGGTCGCCACTCCCAGAATGATTTTGCGAGGCGTCAGCTTCGACGGGAAAGGCGCCCGTCTTTAACCAATTTGACACTTCTCGAACATCAGAAATGGAACTGCACAGCTGCCAGGAAAATGGCGCGATTTTTCGACGATCCGTGTCAGTAAATTCAAACAAGAGGAGAGTGCTAAAAGCGAGATGCCTTGGCAAGACCTCCAATTGCTTGTCTGTAAGCGTCCCCCAGTCACCCCGCAATTCCAATCAGCGCATTTGCTTGAACCCCATTTCCCCGCCTCATACACTCCGCGCGTTCTTCTCGGCGTCAGAGGCCTTGCGATAAGCCGCTCATTCCTATGCAACAACAAACCATCCTCGTCACCGGCGCGGCGGGATTCATCGGATCGCACGCCGCCCAGGCGCTCATCGACCGCGGCTATCGCGTGATCGGCGTCGACAATTTCTGCGACTTCTACGATCGATCGTGGAAAGAGATGAATCTCAAGAGCATCTCACCGGGCGATCAGATCGACGTCGAAGAACTCGATATCATCGACGGTGCAAAGATCGATCAACTCATCGCGAAGGCCAGGCCGTTTGCGATCCTGCATCTAGCCGCGATGGCGGGCGTACGGCCTTCGATCGAGCGGCCAGCCTATTACTGCCGTGTCAATGTCGAAGGGACCACCAACCTGCTCCAGTCGGCGGTGAAGCACGGAGTCAAAAAGTTTCTCTTTGCCTCCAGCTCGAGCGTGTATGGCAACGCGAGCCGGGTGCCGTTTTCGGAGGAGGATCCGGTCGAGGAGCCAATCAGTCCGTATGCTGCCACCAAGCGAGCGGGGGAGCTGATCGCATACACCTACTGGAACCTCTACAAGCTGCCGATTTTCTGTTTACGGTTTTTTACAGTGTATGGGCCGCGGCAACGACCGGACCTGGCCATCCATAAATTCACCCGGCTCATCAGCCGGGGGGATCCGATTCCCGTCTTCGGCGACGGATCGACCAGCCGGGACTACACTTTCGTCGAGGATACGGTGGCGGGGATTCTCGCCAGCCTCGATCGGTGCGACCGCTTTCGCATCTACAACCTTGGCGGGTCGGAGCCGGTAACGCTCAGCGCGCTGATTTCGGGTTTGGAGAAGGCGATTGGCAAAAGAGCGATCATCGATCGCCGGCCGGCGCAGCCGGGGGACGTCGAGCGGACTTTCGCCGACTTGAAGCGCGCCAATTCGGAACTCGGATACAAGCCAAAAGTGACTCTCGATGTTGGGTTGAGTCGCTTTGTCGAATGGTTTGGAGAGTTCGGCGATCGATATCGACTCCCTGGCGAGCGGTAGCCGCGACGGAAGAATAATCAAATCGATTTTCACGTAAAGGCTTCCTCCAACAAAGCTAATGAACGACGCGTCGCCGGCCGATAACGTAAAAAGTGACGCATGCGCACCGGGAAATTTGCCACGATCTGCTGATCCGCCGATCTCACCGCGTGTACAAAAGATCGATCACTCCGCAGTTCCTCCGGGATGGAGGTATGTCGCCTGCGGCCAGGCAGCCTGGGTGGTTCGCGGGGCGGTCTCCGGGGAAATTCACGCTTTAACCTGATTGCCAGGGCCGTACGGAGAACCGCCGCTCGCTGGGTGCTACCAGCGAACATCGGGTCCTCCCAAATTGGCCCAGAGGACCGTGATGATGGAATTCAGCGCCATGCCGGCCGACTTCGCCAGCCGCGATTCGGATTTCTGGGCGGACGAGTCGGAATTCCTTTCCGCCATTGTTGAGACGCAGCGCGACATCGCCGCTGTCGAACTGGATATCAACACGATCCTGAAGATGGTTGCAGACCGAACTCAATCGCTGACCGGCGCCGATGGCGCGGCGGTGCAAATTGCCGAAGGAGAATATCTCGTCTGCCGCGCCGTGAGCGGAATCATGAACGCATTTTCCGGCGCGAGCGTGAAGGTGGACTCATCGCTTGCAGGATATGCGTACCTGACGGGGAAGGACGCGTGTTGTGACGATACGGCGGATGATCCGCGCGTTGATCTTGCGCTGACTGATCGAATCGGAATTCGCTCGATGGTTGCAGTGCCCTTGTTTCGCGGTGAAGAGCCGGTCGGCGTACTCAATGTCAGTGCTGGCAGGCGGCGCAGCGTTCCGCCCGCGTCATATCGCGGCATTGCGGCTGATGGCCGGGCTGGTCGCAGCAGCGCTGGCGCATGCGCACGAATTTGCCGTCAAGAAGGCGCTCCTCGTCGAACGGACCAAAGCGCTGACGGCGTTAAGCAATAGCGAGGCGCGATTTCGCAGCGCATTCGACCATGCCGCCATCGGAATGGCGCTGGTCGGAATCGAAGGGCGGTGGCTCCAGGTCAATCGGTCGGTGTGCCAGATTCTTGGATATTCAGAAGAGCAACTGCTGGCCCGCGATTTCCAGTCAATCACCCATCCTGCCGATCTGGAATCGGATCTCGCTCAGGTTGACCGGCTGCTCAAAGGAAAAATCGTCGACTATCAGATGATCAAACGATACATCCGAAGTGACGGACAGCTCGTTTGGGCATTGTTGAGCGTCTCGCTGGTCCGGGACGCCCAGGGCCAGCCGCTTCATTTCATCTCGCAGATTCAGGATGTGACCAATGGGAAGCGCACGGAAGATGCGCTGCGCGCCAGCGTCGAGGAATACCGGGTGACTTTCGAGGCCGCCGATGTGGGAAAGGCGCAGGTAGACCTGCAATCCGGGCGGATCCTGCGTGTCAACAGCAAGCTTTGCGGGATGCTTGGATACACGATGGACGAATTACTCGCGAAGACCGCCGCGGAGATCACGCATCCCGAAGATTTGCCGGTGATGGGCGGCGCGTTCGAGCAGATGCGTCGCGGGCAATTGGTCAATCACAGCGTCGAAAAACGCTACCTGCACAAGGATGGCCGGATCGTTTGGGCAATGCTGAACTCGACGACGCTGCTAGGCCCCAACGGCCGGCCGGGGCGCTGCGTTTCCGCCATTCACGACATCACCGACCGAAAGCGGGCCGAAAGGCTCGAGCGTGACCGCCGGCAGGTGCTGGAGATGGTTGCGCGCGATATGCCGTTGCCGGAGGTGCTGGGAAAATTGGCCCAGGCCGTCGAATTGCAAATTCATGGGCGATCCGCGGCACTGCTGGTCATTGAGGACGAGAATGTGCTGGTGCATGCCGCAGGACTTTTACCTCCGTGGGTGTCGGCCATGCAGAACCAGGGAATAACTCTGATTCGAGACCTCTGCGCCAACGCCTGGGAATCGCCGGACTGCTGCGGCGTTACATCGATCGCGCAGCACGCGCTCTGGGCAAATCTTCGAATGATTGGCGACGGAGCTGAAATCGACACATGCTGGGCAATGCCCATCAAAGGCGCTGCAAGCAACGATTTGGGTCTGCTCGCGGTTTTTGGGCACGCAAACCAGAGCCCGGCCGGATCCGATCTTCAGACGATGGATATGACCGCGAAACTGGCTGCGATCTGCGTCGAACACCACCACGCGCGGCGGGAATTAAGACACCTGGTCCGGCACGACCCTCTTACGGGTCTGGCCAATCGGATCATGTTCAATGACCGCTTCGAACAGGCGGTGCTGCTGGCTCAGCGGCGTAACGAGATGGTCGCGGTGATGCTGCTGGACATCGACCGATTCAAGTCGATCAACGATACGTTCGGACATGATGCCGGGGATCAATTGCTGCAACAGTTCGCTGGGCGCCTGCGATCCCGGCTCCGCGAATCGGATACGATGGCGCGGCTGGGTGGCGATGAGTTTGCCGTCGTGTTGCCGGGTTTGAAGCAACCGGCGGAGGCTGAAATCGTCGCAGAGAAACTGATCGCCGCAATGCGCGATCCGTTCGAAGTCGGCGGCATTTCAATTCAGGCCACCGTCAGCATCGGTATCGCCATCTTTCGCGCCGACGAAGCGGATCCATTATTGGTGCTCAAGAAGGCAGATGAGGCGCTGTATCGAGTGAAGGAGCGCGGCAGAAACGGTTTCGCTTTTTGAAAATCCCTTCTGATGGCAGGAATGGGTTGCGCGGCGAAATACGAAACCACCGTCCGATCTGGGGGGTTGTCGCTTCGCGCGTTGACGCGAATTTCATCGGAATGTAATCTTCGACCATCGTGCGACTGCGCCATGCCTTTGAAGGTAGAGCCTGCTTCGTCTTCCAGATTTTCCGGTAACCGGATGCCCATCCTCGAAAATGCCCCGCAGACAGAGTTTCGGATCGACCTCCGGCCGATTTTGGCTATTGCCATTCTCATTTTCGTGGTTGACGTTTTCGTTAGAATCAACCTGTCCCCGATCAATTACCTCCTCCTCGCCGCCGCTGCCTGGATGGCGCCCCGCCGAAGTCTCTGGCCGCTGACTTGCTTTCTCTCCGCTCTCGCGATGGCAACGCCATTCCTGAAGCATTTCACGCTTCATATCGATTGGTGGCTCGTCTATATTGGGATCATCAACCGCGCACTTTTGGTTGGGGGTCTCTGTATTATCACCGCTTTGCTGCATGACTTTCGTCGTCCGAGGCGCTCTTACGGGAGCATTCGATCGAATGACGACATCGACGCAACATTATCCCTTGGTGTGCTGGCCGTTGCATTGATCTTTGTCACCCTCGTCGCGGGTTTCGATTTTTTTCTTCCGGCTTATATCAATCCCAGCACGCTCTATGCCGTTCCGGTACTGCTCGTCGCATTCGCCGGCGATCGCCGCTCGCTCATCTGGGCCATTGCTGTTCTGATGGTGCTTCTCGTTGTGGGTTTCTTCAGCGGCCCACGCCACATCAGTCCCGATCTTCTGCACAGAGCGGCTGTCGGCCGTATCGTCGGTGGAATAGTGCTGATTATCTTGGGACTGCTGTTTCGACGAATTTTGGGATCGGTCCCATCGAATCCGGACCTGGCGGACGAATCCTGATTTAGAATCCCTCCAATTTAACCGATCTGTAACGCAGTGATTATGTCGGCGCGTCAAATGCGGGGACCACGGTCGAATTCGCGCGCGGGAATGCCGGAATTGGGATTTGTTCTCGGCGGAGACTCGGCGGTCTCGGCGCGGGCCGGGCTGCTCCCCATCTGCCTGACCCATGCGCCTGTTGGCGCATTCGATGGGATCCCGATCTTTCTCCGATCGAGCGCAATGGTTGGTAAGGACGCGCCCAAGGGGAGCGTCTCGTTCATTCTCTATTGTGCGGAACACGCCTGCTTCGACGCCGAACATCGCCAGCGCCTGATCGAGCATGGGGTGCGATTCATCTATATCCCCGTTTCGTATCACGAGCGTTTTCGTCGCCAGACCGAATCGCTCATTCTGCAGATCGTCCACGATCCGAAGATCTCTGCGTCGGTGAAATCGGAGATCATCTACGAAACCAGCATCGAACTGGTGAACGAGTTGCTTTCGGAGCCGAGTCTCAATCAACATGGCGAGCGGCTCGGAATCGTCTCCAAAGCGGTGACCTCACTGGTGCTGGAAGACCCGATGGCCTTCTCGCATCTCTTTGCCGCATCGCACCACGATTTTTATACGGCGACGCACTTGGTGAACGTGGCGACCTGGATGGTCTCACTGGCTTACGCGCTGGGGGAACGCGATGAGGAAAAACTGGCGACCTATTGTCGGGCCGGCATCTTGCACGACATCGGAAAAGTCCGCATCCCCAGCCGGATACTGAACAAGAAAACGGCCCTGACCGCAGACGAATGGCGCACCGTTCGGCAGCATCCGGAACTCGGCCAGGCCTATCTGAAAGATAGCGGAATCACCGACGCCACGATGATCGCAGTGACACTCGGTCATCATGAGCGGCTGGATGGGAGCGGATATCCCTTCGGTCTCAAAGGGGAACAAATCGAGCTCCCGGCTCGGATTTGCGCGGTGGTTGATTCGTTCGACGCGTTAACGTCGCTACGTCCTTTCAAGATGCGCGCCACCTCCGTGACGAAAGCGATGGAACTGATTTTCGGCGACACACCGGCCAAATACGACAGCCGCGTGGTAGAGACCTGGGCTGACCTGGTTCGCACCGTGGACAGAGGCGTCGCCTCTTTGAAGGAAATCGCCGGCGATGGTTCAAACCGGCGGCGATTCCCTCGATATGAATTCAACTGTCCGGCGCGGCTCACCAACGTGCCGGGACGGGAAATGCGCACAATCGGCGCAGTCATTCACAACCTGTCGCGCAGCGGGTTCGGCCTTCTGGCGCCGATCGCCCTTGAGCCCGGCGACGAGGTGAACCTGCATTTGCGTCCGCCGCGCGGAACGCACGTGCAGCAGGCCTATCAAACCGTCGTCATGCGTTGCCGGGCGGCCCCCGATGGGTGGTACGAAATCGGCGTGGCTTTCGGGCCGCAATGAAAGCGGTGGGCCCAGCCCACCCTACTTGAGCGTGACCGTCATTTACGCGTTTGCGTAAAGCATGTTGCGCATCCCCACCCAATAGGTCTCAAAGAGATAAAAGGCCGAAATCAAAACCTCGGCGCTGAGGGTGTACAGATAGGCCGGATCAGAAAGAATCGAAATCAGATGGCGACGCAGCAGGATGTCATGGCCAATTACGGTCGCGGTCGTCAGAATCGCAACGGGGAGATAATGGGCCGTGTGATAATCGAGTCCGCGTCGAACAACCGAAAGCGGCAGACGATATCCGCGATAGCTCGCTTCCCAATGTGTGAGCCACGCCGCAAGGCGGATCGTGCCGACCAGAAACAGATAGGTCGCGACGGTGAGGAGCAGCCATCCGCCGATCCCCACCTGAAAATCGACGCGGGCCAGGTCCAGGTACCAATTCAAGTGAACACAGGCTGCTGCGCCGAAAAGGAGGGAAGAGAGTGCACAACTCGCCTGCGCAAAGCGCGATGACGACTGCCGCGTCCGGCGAGTGGCCAGGGTTTTATAAAAACGAATCGGGTGAATGATGACATCCCACCCCGTTCGAAGAAATCTGCCGGAAGCAAATGATTGCGTTTCGGACTCCCATAAAGGGGCCACCCGAAGGCTTCCGGCACTCTCTTCCCCCGGTTTTCCGCACTCCGGGCAGCGCGTTCCGGGGGGTAAGCCGTTCAGGACGTAGCCGCACCCCTCGCAAAGCAGGTCGGATTCAGAAGGAATGCTGGCGCGCACGCTTGACATCGTCCTATGATATACTCCAAGCCACTGGAATGACACTCAGGCGAGTTGATATGATGGGCAACGGCGGTTGCTGATTTCGAGGTGAACCAATGAAGCGTTGGACCGTTCTTATCCTTTCTGCGCTGGCGATCAGCGCAGGTTGCGAGCGCGAACAGGCCAAGCCAACCGTTGCGCCTTCTCCTGTTGCGATCGCACCGCCGACGACCGCTCCGGCCATCGGATCCGCAGCGGCTGCGCCCGCGACCCAGCCGGCCGCTACGGAACCGGTGGGGACTCTGATCACGATCGATCAACGATATGTCGATTTCCCGCAGGCCCGTCTCAAGGTGACCACCGACGATCAGGGGATGACCGCGCTTCTGTATAGCGTCGATCCGCCGACCGCGATCAACAACGACTACAGCGGTAACAGTTTCTACCTTCTGATGCCGCTGAAAAACGCCGGCAAGCCCGGCTCACTGGACGGCGCCGAATGGCGCTTCAAGGCGGAGAGCAGCGACCGAACCGAGAACTCGAAATACGGCTTTTTCCTTCAGGGACTTCGATACCACCTCGAGCCGCAGGATGTGCTCGTGAAGATCGACCGAAACGGGACCGACCTGCGCATCCGCATCGCCGGCCAATTCCTGGCCTATGACGCGGCGAACAAATCGGAACTGGGGGCGATCACCCCGGTCAGCGGCGATTTCACCGCAACGTTGGAAGAAAACAAGCCCGAAAAATAGCCGCCTTCGCGGAAGACAATCGCTATAAGCTTTTTTGACTCTCCCTCGCGAGTTGATGTATCTTCCTGCCAGGCCGAACGGAACTTAACAGTTCGCCGCCATTAAGTGGGGGACTTTGAAGAAATCCGAGAGCTTTATCATCTCGATCGTCTCAAACCAGCGTTTTGCCTGACTGCTATAAATTTACTTACAGGAGAGCTTCATGTCTTCAAATATCGATGAACAAATCGAGAAGATTGCCGACGAAGCGGATACGGACCGGTTCAGCGTGATCGTGCAAATGGAAAGCAAGGAAAAGCTAACGGAATATCTTGAAGCAATCAGCGAGGCGATGAGCCAGCGTAGATCAATGGTATCAGCTCGTGACATGGCAATCCCGAAAAAATCAGATTTATCAAGGAAAGGCGGCCTGACGCCGAGCGGACAGAAGCGGTTTTCAGCGGACGCGACTTCATCTGCGAAATCGCTGATTGCTTTTCTCATGCTCGACGTAGTCGCCGCAGCGATGTTGAAACAGTTAGGCCTCGATGCGCTGCAACCATTGTTTCAGTCGCCACTGGTCCGCTCGCTCGTGGAGAAAAGCACGTCGTCATCTGGAACCGGCAAAGGGACCGAATCCAAGCCGGTACATTTCTGGACATCCGCGAGCGCCATTCTGAAGGTCACCAAGGATGAATTGAAGACACTGAGGAGCGAAGTCAGCAATGTGTCAGCGGTTTACCCGAATCGAACCGTTCGTATTCCGCCGATTTCTAAAGCGCAGGGCCTCCCCCACATCGTCGAAGACAATAAGGCATACACTTGGGGACTTTCCCGAACGGGCGCAATGGCATGCTGGGGCGCGTTCGAGACACGCGGGAGCGGTGTCAAGGTCGCAATTTTAGACACCGGCTTCGATCCTTCGCATCCGGATCTCGCAAACAAGCTCGCCGGCTTCGCGGAATTCGATCATAACGGCAACTTGGCAACGGAGGACATTAAAGATGCGAATGATTCCGGCGGCCATGGCACCCACTGTGCCGGAGTTGTAGTCGGCGGAGATAAGAGTGGTCGATGGATCGGCATGGCTCCCGACGCACATATACTTTCCGCGCAGGTCCTCAAAAACGGCTTTGGGACGGACGCGCAGATCCTGGGCGGCCTGCAGTGGGCCATTACAAACAAAGCTGACGTGATCAGCATGTCCTTGGGCGGATTGCGATTATCGGCGGACGTGCTGGACACCTATACGAGGACAATCATCAATGCCAACCGTCTTGGCATTCCGGTTGTTGTTTCCGTCGGGAACGACGGTTCTCAAACGACCGGCTCACCAGGAAATGACTACTTTGCATTCACTGTCGGTGCGACTGACGGCGACGACCGTCCCGCCGGTTTCAGTGGTGGCCGAACGCAAATTATCGAAAAGTCGCAATATATTGATGCAAAGTTTCTTCCAGTTGTTTACTCCAAGCCGGAGCTCACTGCGCCTGGGGTGGAGATTTATAGCTCCGTTCCAGGTGGCAAGTGGGAAGCTTGGAACGGCACCTCGATGGCCACTCCACACGTCGCCGGGGCGATGGCGCTGATGTTGAGCAAGCCGTGCACGATCCGGGAACTCGTCGGCCTGAATCGGGTTCATGTGCTCCAGACGGCCTTGACATCCACGGTAAGAGAATTGGGGGAAGCAGGGCAAGATCACCGATACGGATATGGCAGAGTCGATGTCCTTCGCGCAATGGGATATGCCAAAGCCGAGGGGTATTGGTCATAATGGTCCGCGCCAAGCCCAGGCGGGAATGCTACAATTGTGTTCACGGCATTGGACGATGGAAAGCCTTAAGAAAATACCAGATCTGTTGCTTAGGGAATTTGCCGCTCGCGCGAACGAGATGGAGCGGGTTCCCGTGATCATCGAGGTGCCCTTTCAAGGCATTGGGCAAGCGCGGGGAACACAAGAATTTGGCTCAGTTGAGCGCGGAAACGCGGAAACAGAAAAGGTGATGGACTTGCTGGAAAAGAACTTGAAGTTGCTGGAGCTACCGGATCCGATCGTTCGTCTGCCCGCAGCCGAAGCGTTTGTTGCCAATGTAACGGCGGCCGAGCTCACAAAGCTCGCTCAGCTCGATAGTGTCGGAATGATTCGTCCTAACCGCACCTATCGCATGCCCGAGTCGAGCACCAGGCTCACCCGATCACGCAGGCACCCGGCAATATGAAGTAGAGTGAATATCCATCGCGCCGCAAATCGTCAAGGTGAGCTGCGCCGTCGCGTCCCTGTTGAACTCCCCGCGGATACGTAAAGTTTTGTCGCGCCGCTCTTGGCAAGATCCAATTCACATGGTTGGCGGTCTGTCCAACGCACTGCCGCGGTCGGTATTATTAATCTGCGCCCGGATGTATTGAAGCGAGATGCGACTCGGTAGCGTTCCATCAAGCCGGAGCACAAGGATGTCATTTCCGCTTTTTCGATATTGGTTCGGCTCACTGGATGGTGGCGTGGCCAGATCAGGGCCAAACGCGCGAGCCGCGATCGAGCGTTTGGAAAATCGTGTTGTGCTCTCGGCGTCTGTCACAAGCTTCCATGCTCCGCTGGCCGCCGCCAATCACCCGGTGGACATCCACGATCTGGCCACCGCGGCAGATTTGCCGCCGTCTACGACCATCATTTCCGCTTCGTCCAGCAATTCCACATCGGGCCAAAGCGTGGTGCTCACCGCCAGGGTCACAACCGATATCGGAACTGCAATTGGCACCGTTACTTTCCAAGACGGGTCGAACACGCTCGGCACTGCAAATCTTGTGTCGGGCTCGGCGACGTTGACCACGTCGAGCCTCGCAATCGGACCGCATTCGATTTCCGCGGTTTACGGCGGCAGCTCTACCGCCGCGGGCAGCACCTCGGCGGTCTTGCCGCTGACGGTCGCCGCACAAACGACTGTCACACTCAGCGCGGCTCCGACCGCGTCAACTTACGGGCAAATCGTCAGTTTTACCGCCGCCGTAAATTCCACGGCCGGTACACCCACGGGAACCGTGGAATTCATGGAGCGGGCGCGGATCTCGCCGGCGCGAATATCCGGGCCGGTCTCGGAGAGCGATCTGGTCTTCGACCGAACGATCGGTTCCGCCACGCTGGTCAACGGTGTTGCGACGTTCAGCACTTCCGGTCTTGCGCCCGGCGTGCAGACGATCATCGCCGTTTACGGCGGCGATGCCGATTTTACCGGCAGCAGCTCGCCGCCATTGGCGTTCACCGTGGCGCAGGTGCCGGCAGCGATTGCCTTCTCATTGCCTCCAACTGTTGGCACTCCGGGCCAAGCCCTTTCGCCGATCATTGTTGATGTCACTGATGCGCTGGGAAACATAGTCACGACATACGAATCGCCGGTCACCCTATCGATCAATTCCGGCCCGGCCGGTGGATCGTTGGGCGGGACGGTCACGGTCAACGCCGTGAACGGCGTTGCGACATTCGACAACGTCAGGCTCAGCACATTCGGGAACTACAGTCTGACAGCGGTCAGCACGACGCTTCCGATGGCGACATCCCCATCTATCGCGGTGTTACCGTCGACTACTGTCCCGGTGTTGACTGCAACAGCCGGCGCTCGGATTGCCACGATTCAGGCGACAGTACCCGCGACAGCGAAACGGATGAAGTTCACCATCGCCATTGCCGGTCGATCCGGCGTGAAGCTGCACGGACCCAAGTCGATCCGGGCAAAGAAAGGCCACCTCGCATTTCACGATCTTCACATCGCAACGGCAGGCACTTACGTGTTGACGATTTCGGAAGCCGGGGTGGGCCCGGTGGTCGAAAGCACGATAGTCATTCAGCAGAAGAGCTGAGCAAGCGGCTCAGCGATGGGCAACGAGAGCGCGGTAGCCGGGCAGAACCGATCAGGAGTCGCGCCTCCGTTCAGCTCCCGTGGATGTCCCCTCCGACGGCATCGCCCAAGGTGTGTGTCCCCATGCTGAGCGCATCAGCGGACTTGGGCAACGCGGCAAGGAGAGCGCTGGCAACTCGCGGAACGAAAATGATAGATCATATCTCGTTCGTACGAATAGAGGCTGTCGGGCGACAATGGAAACCGGCCTATCGATGGGCACAGACAATCGGTGTTCTGTCTAACCCAGTGATAGGCATCCAGCCAGGTCGAGAGCTCGAGGTCGTCTGGGACCTCAACTTCCATCGCCGGTGCCGCAAGGGGCAGACCCTGCTTTTCGAGCCGGTTCTGTGCCGTCAACCGATCCTCCTTGCGTGCAAATGAACGACAAATTGTCCCATTCGCATCGACAGCTACCTTTACTTCTTCCAACCGGTCGCGAATTCGGCTAATACGCTTATGCACCTCTTTCGAAGAGAGGCCAACGTTCTCACCGATTGTGGTATAGCACCCTTCCATAATGGACCGAAACCGATATCGAAATCTCGCTCGAACAGTTCGCGGTCAAGCCATCGCTTTTCATCCTCAAGTTCAGACGAAACCGTCTTTATCGCGGTGTAAATTACTGGAATCTGACGACGTCGGCGCTCGAAGTCATCTTGTCTTGAAGCGACGGGAACGTCGATCGAATCGATGAGCGACCGCGTGCCTTGATCGGAGCTTCGGTTAACGATATCCAAGCAACGTTGATAGCACCGGGTCCGAAACGCCGAACGAAACTGGTCATCGTCTCGAATACCCTTTTCACCCTTCAGCATCTCGAACGCGGCCTGCTGCATCGCGGAATCGATGTCGCTCTCGGCTAGGCCGGGGAACTCCGTTGCCAGCCAATACTTCGTCGACTTATGGAGCTCGGAGTACCATTCGCCTGGTTTCATGAAAGTGTCTCTTTTAACTCAAACGACCAATAAAACGCACGTGCATGCGAGTAGGATGAAGATGACAAATGCCGCCCAACGAACCGAAGTGGCTTTGCGCGGTGGCTCAGCCCACTCCAGCTTAACAATTAATGGAACTCCGTCAATGGAATGCACAGTTCGGGTGAATCGTCCAACACCGGGGATCACGACTTCCATAGGTTCATTCTTTTCCATAATGCTGCGCTCCTTGTCTGAGGCGGATCTTGCGATAACTTGTCGCGGTTGGTCCCGTGATTACGGAGATGTGTTAGCGAAGGGCTCAAAGTCGCCCCTCACTTGGTGACGTCGGACCGCTTCTTCCTCAGTCATGCCTCGGTCGACACGCGACGCGATGTCTTTTGCCTCGCAGACTATTGACGTGTCACTATCAGGTCCGTACGCCTCGCCTGCCGTCGCAGCGACGCGAGACCGTAGCCTCAGACCCTCAGCTTGGATGGTAAGGCGCTCGCTCTGCGCGGCGAGCGCGCTGAGGCGACCTTCGGACTCGTCATACGCCTCTTGGGCAATACGAAGGGCGACCTGAAGGTTGGAAATGCGCTCGTCCCATCTCGGCGCGGCAACGCGATCCCCCGGGGTCGCAGCGAACGCCGCGTCTCGGTCTCGGGCTTTTTCGCAGTCCGAAATTTGCTGCTGAATTCTGGCTACCTCCAGTCCGAGTCGGGTCGACAGGCGTTGCCAATCCGACACTTTCGCATTAAGTTGCGCGAGAATTTGCTCCAGCCGACGGATTGCCACAGGAGTAGGCACGCCCCGATTGAATGCATTGACGGCCTCCTGGCAAGCAGCTGACCAATATGATGGGGGCAACCCCACGGTGAAGATCAGGCCGATCTCAGCAAGGATCACGGATGCAATTGCAATCGCGACGGGTATTCGAGATTTTGGCATGGCAGTCTCCTTTGGCTTCCCAAAAGCTGGCTCGGTTGCAACCAAAATCCCCAAATTTTTCGCAGATCAGTTTCGTTTTTCTTAGCACAGTTCCCTGTCGAAGGAGACGTTTCAGTTTCAATAAAGAAATGGCGAAAATTTTCGGAGATTTCGTCCATTGCACGGCTAGCTTGAAGGGTTGTGCGTATTCGTAAGTTGGAGGCTCCATGCCCAGCAAGCAGATGAGCCGCCTGCCCTCTGAGATGAGGTTGAGAATCGAGGCGGATTTGCGCGTCGTGTTTCGTTCCGATGAACTGCAACATGCCGGCGCGTTTGCTGGCATCTATAAGGCATATCATCCCGAGCAAGGTCCCGTGGCCGTTCGTGTCGTAGTAAATGCGATCGGCTCCGACAAGCGTAAGTTGGATTTGGAGCGGCTCGAAATTCCGCGCAGGTACTTCGCCGGAGCCGATGCTGAGGCTTCCCATTTGTCACGAGTGTTGGAGATTTGCAAGACGAGCGAGTGGCATGCATCTATTAGCAGATGGAATCCAAAGACGCTGAAAGATCACCTGCGACCACTCGACAACAAGCACTTACAACGCGAACTCCAGTCCTGCTTCGGACAACTGTGCAGGGCGTTCCAATTCCTTCGTGACCGGGGTTTTGCTTACACAGACTTGAAGGCAAATAATGTAATGCTGGACGCGCAGAACGCCGTGCGGCTCATCGACCTTTCCTCTGTTTGCGCAATCCCAGTGGCTGGCGACGATGACGACGATCAGACATCTCCAATCCTGCAAAACCCACAGACTGCGTCTTTCAGCGTTTCCGATGATCTCAAGAACCTGGCTGCCTTCTACTACTTAGAGCGCACCAAGTCCCACATTTCCGAGCTTGAGTCACAGCTGCAGTACCCGGGCGTGACTTCGCTGAAAGGAGTAAGCGATGCGGAGGCGCGGGTTCTCCTAGCAGCTTTTGGTCGAGCCCGACTGGAAGTTCGACTCGCTGGTCCGATGGACTTGGCTGACAAGCTCGCGCACCGCGGTCCCGCAGGCTGTCAATCGTCTTGGATCGTCCTTAGAGCGAAAATTCAAGCGCCGCCGCGCCGCGGTGGTTGGTTCGCGTGCAACCGGCAAATCGACTCTCATGGCAATCCTTCGTCATCCCCGTCTTGCCGCTGGTGACGAGCGCATCGTCCTGGTACACGAACCCTCTCACCTGTGGCTTGGCGAGAAGTACGGCGAAATCCTTCAGCGCGGCGGAGCGAGTCACACCGAGGTTCCAGATTCTATTGAGTTCGGAATTGCGTCTGCGGACGACGCATGGCATTTTGAACTGTTGGACAGTCCCGGCGAGTTCTCCGAACTGATCAAACAGTACGACGCGAATGCGGACAAGCTAGAACGAGTCGAGAAGTGGTTACTGAATAGTCATGTAATCATCTTCTGTGTCGACGCGTCAAATCCATCCGAAGTTGATATCGGTGCGCTACATCGTCTCACAGCGAAACTTCGATCAATCGCTGAAAAGCAGTCGCATCTGGTTCCACCGCTGGTTCTCGTATTCACTAAGCTCGACCGCGTTGTATCAGATGTAATGCAGGTGGAAATAATGAGCGATCTTGTGGCCGAGGAGGTCGGGAAACGACTATCTGCGAGCATGGTGCGCCAAATGGTGGCTGAACTCGGCTCGGAAAACGTGCAATATACTTCAGCGTTTGGCCGCGAACTGGAGCTTGGTCACTCCTATACGGCCGAGGACCTTCGACCTGTCAACGTGTTGAAAGCATGGGCTACCGTCGCTCGGGTCTCTGATTCCTTTCACGATCAATCTCTGGCACACGTACGGCAGGCGTGCAACACGGTATGCCAGTTCCCATTTGCCAAACGGCGATCTCTTGAATTGGCCCGGAGCCTCGTCGGGACGGCCGCCGGCCAATGGGGGTTTGAGGATCCCGACGTGAAGGACCTTCGCGCTAAGCTGAACCACGTTTTGCGCAGACGCCAGTCAATTGCGCTATCGCTGATTTCCGCGACGATGATTGCGTTCGCGATTGTGGGGTTACTTTTCTGCCAAATGAAGGCAGGCCAGCTGTGCGATGCGGTTTCTGCAGAGTTGCTCGACCCACTTAATGTCGTCGAGCCCGACTCCGCACTCGCAGACTACGACCAGGCGAAAAAATCGATCTGGTGGACGTTTGGACCTCAGCGGAGGCGCAGACGAATTGGCAGAAGTCTATAGCCGATTCTTTGCTGCAGCAGAGGAGTCGTGCCGAGCTGTTACCATGACGTTACTAAACAAAATGCCGCCTAAATCCGACGCTGGCCGACGCATCGAGATTTTGACGAAAATACAGCCGATTTTCCGGAACGGGCGATTCAAGTCTTACTACGACCAAATCGATACGGAAGCCCATGCGTCGCAGCTTCTCAACGCGCCAGCCAACCTTGGGAAGGTATTGTACGATCGAATTGTCGCTCATCGAGCAGCACATCCTGGCGGGCCAAAGGACTCGGACTTGGCGGCGGCGGAGAGCCGCGCCTGCGACGAGTGGTATAATGAGCTGGTCGCGGCAGCCGCTGACGCGGAACGAACCGGCCGGCCCGGCGAAGTCGTGTACGAACTTTACTCGGCTTGCCTCAAGGTGCCATGCCGAACGGATTATGCCGATGCACGCGCCGGAATGCAGCGAAGCGGCGACCGGTGGTTCGCCAGCAGACTGCAACTCGCTAATGGGTCTGAATCGGACATGTCGCTCGACTTTTCTGAGCGACTGGCGGGATTTTATCGTTGCCGTGACGTGCCGGGGCAACACCCAAGCGACGAAGTTGAGCGTGGGATCCACCGGGTGAGCGTTGCTTGGGACTGCAGCGACGCCAAAGCAATCTCGACATTCATGCGCAACGCAAGTTGCGACGCCTCCAATGTCGCGCAAGCCATCGAGCTATGCGACAAATACGTCGGTGCCAAGCGACCGGTTATGAAAATGAAACCAGAGGTTGACCAACTGCGATCTTGGCTCATTCGCGCTCGCGATGGTCATATTCGAGCCACGGCCGAAATCAGTAACATCGACATGCCGTACTTTACTCCGACATGGATGAGTGGTCTTAAACAGTGGTCGACATCTGACTATCGCCCGACGGAATTTGCGATCGTTGCAACCAGTGAGACAACGCGTAATTTAAAGATCAACTCCATGGGCTTGCAGCAGGGCGTATTGTCGTACGACAACGTTGAAGTCTCAGCCCTTCCGATAACTCTGAAGTTGACGATCGTTCATCCGAGCGCCGTAGATCATCGTCAGACTGCGGAGATCGTTTTGAAATCTGCTGATGATCTCGGTACTTCTCACGCAATCGAGTTTCGACCAGACCAGCGTGAGGACAGTGCTGTTTCGCTGCGCGTGACGCTGAATTGCGCCGACCTCAACCTGGCGCGGCATTTGCTTCCACCGTATCCGGAGCCGGAGACAGAAAAGTGAAGAAGCAGGAGTTTGACGAGTATCCACTCATCGTTCACCGGTTGTTTTTGGAGGGAATCGGATGGGCAATCCATCCAGATATCTTTCGATCAGCGCAGTATCGAGTCATTGTGGACGCGATTAACGCCCAGTTGGGCACACCTGTCGGGCGGCCATTCGCCACTCCGATCCCCGGCGGAGTAGTCATTGGCATTCGCTATTCGGACCTGCAATGCCAAGACCCTAAGGGAGTCAACCGAAATCCGTACATCACCGTCGGCGCGATGGTGCCGGGAAATCCGCCCGCAGAATTCACGAAGCGCGTTCAACATGCCATTGGATCCCACGAAGCCCCGACCAGTCCCAACGATATCCAGAAGCTAACGTTGAGGGTATTACGCTCACAAATTACGGAGGCACGCACGGAATTCAATCGCGAAACGCTCAAGCCGACTACTGGCGGCATACCTGACTATTCAGACGGTTGGCTTCGCAACGTTGCCCGGTCGATATCGGAGTTCATAAGGTTACTCTGGAAGCCGCCGTCGCTCTCGTCGCCCGTGCTCGATAAATCTGTGGAGCGGCTTTTGAAACCGCATGGAGTGCAAGCTCGAGCCGACGATGGTCGGGCGATGTGGGTCATAATTAAGGGTCTTGCGGCAATCACATTTGCGCAACAGGTCGTGATCGGCAAAAGCCTCGAGGCGTCAGACATTGTTTTTCTTGGTAACGGCGTCGCACTTCGGCACGCCATCTTTGTTCGTAGTACAAAGCAATGGGCGGTCATGCCGTTGTGGGCGAAAGACCGGTCCCTTTTCGCTGTACGGCACAAAGGAACGCTTATAACCACGAGTGCGTTCCTTCAAGATGGCGATCGGCTTAGCTTTGGTGATCCCGTGCACGAATTTATCTGGCGGCAACCAAAAACGGACGCGAATACGCTCACAGCCACGCTTGAGCCGATCAAACCTGATGCGAAATTCCACGTCGACGAAGGTGAGGTCGGCCGCATTGTCTTTTGTGACGACACCGTTACCCTGGGCGGTGACCGTCGCTTTTCACACATTCCACTTGATTGGAGCTCATCAACACCTCTTCATCTCACACGCACGTCCAATGGGGAGCTGATGCTCATAGGTTGCGCGATCCTCCTTGCAGACGAAACCTATGATGTATCGGACCGGCACCGGATCACCGGAATTACCAAATTGATCATTGAATCAGATGATGCAGGTGATTCGCCGAACCACTCATTCAAGTCCCCCCAGCTGCAACTCGAATTCAGTTACCGATGATTCGTGTCCGTTCCGCCAACCGCATCTTCAATCTTTTAATTTGACTCGTCACCATGCGGCCGATCTGGAGGTCTTGCATGGAGTCAGCGTCAACAATTTCTCTTTCCGATACCTGGCGTGAACGGATCGCCGCTCAACGGGTCAGCGGGCAATCGATCCGGGGGTGGTGCCGGGACAATGGGTGCCGGGAACATTCTTTCTACTTTTGGCGGGTGCGGTTGGACCTTTCGCCCGGATTGAAGCGAAGGCGGCGTTCGTCTTTGAAGCCGATCGCGTTCACCGAGCTGACCGCGCTGGGCCCGGCGGCTGAGCCGATCCGTTTGCGGCTGGCCCGCGGCAGGGAACTGCTCCTGCCGGCGTCGATGCCGGTGGAGCAGGTCGCGGGGTTGGTGGGACTGATCGAGGCGCTGCCTCGCCCCTGCGAGTCGGGGAGGCCGACATGATCGGCTCGACCTCGTTCGCCACAGGTCGTACCGATGTTCGCATTTGGCTGGCCACCGACCCATTGGACATGCGCCGCGGGTTTGACCGATTGGCTGAACACGTTCGGGCCATCTTGGCCCACGACCCGATGAGCGGGCATCTGTTTGTCTTCCGCAACCGATCCGCCGAGCGCGTGAAGATCCTCTGGTGGGACCGGGACGGCTATGCGATCTTCTACAAGCGCCTGGAACGGGGCACGTTTCAGTTCCCCGCTGCCGGGGAGAAGTCGCTGGCCATCGACAGCCGGCAGTTGATGAAGCTGCTGAGCGGATGTGGGATCGACACGGCCCGCGACTGACGCGGGACCGAGGCGACGTCTCGGAAAAAAAAGTGAAAAATATTTTATTTTTCCGAGTTATCCACTAGCGCCTCCACATCCCGGTCATGGTAAACCGCGCACCTCATGAACGATGCGGCGACACTCGAGCTTCCCGATGATCCGACTGCCCTTAAGCAACTCATCGCGCAGCAACAGAATGCCCTTGAGCAGCGTGACTCGGCGCTGGCGTTGTGCGACCTTCACATCGAGCAGATCAAGCAGCAATCCGCCGCGGCCCTGGCGTTGCGTGAATCGCAACTGGAGCAGATCAAGCGTGAAGCTGCCCAGACTATCGAGGCGATGGAGCTGCGGCACCAGGCGGAGATGGACGCGGTGCTCCGCCGCTTCTATGGGCCTAAATCCGAGAAGTTTGATCCCAGGCAACTGCTGATCTTCGGCATCGCCGTGGCGGACCAGATCCCGGTGGATGAGAAGGCGGTGGAGGCCGAATCGGGCCAGAAGCTCTTGACTCGCCGCGTGCGGGACAAGCATGGCCGGGGCAAGCTCCCCGGGACGCTGCCGCGCACCGAGATCATTCATGACCTGAGCGACGAGGAAAAGCCCTGCCCCTGCTGTGGCAAAGTTCGCAAGTGCATCGGCCGCCAGGTCAGCGAACAACTGGAATACATCCCCGCTTCGCTGCGGGTCATCGAGCACGTGCAGCTCAAGTACGCCTGCGAAGAGTGCGACCAGAATGGCGAGGGCGCCCAGATCGAGATGGCTCCCAAGCCTCCCCAGCCGATCGAAAAGGGACTGCCTGGCCCGGGGCTGCTGGCCCATGTGATCGTCAGCAAGCTGGGGGATCATCTGCCGCTCTACCGCCTGGAGAAGATCTTCGCCCGTCAGGAGGTGGAGATTGCCCGCAGCACGATGTGCGCGTGGATGCTGGCGATGGGCCAGCTGGTGCGGCCGCTGACGGACCTGATCGCCAATCGGGTCAGGCAAAGCCAGGTGATCCACACCGATGAGACGCGTGTGCCGGTGCAGGCCCCGGGCCAGTGCCGCTCGGGCCGGATCTGGACCTACATCGGCGATGAGGCCAATCCTTATATTACTTACGAATATACGATGGACCGGACCCGCGCCGGCCCGCAGCGGTTCCTCGCCGACTATCAAGGGTATCTTCAGGCCGACGCTTTCAGCGGATACGATGGCATCTACCACAAGGGACTTGTCTGCGAGGTGGCCTGCTGGGCGCATGCCCGCCGCAAGTTCTTCGACGCCAAAGAGACCGACGGCCGGCGAGCCACCGAAATGCTGGCGATGGTGCGCGACCTCTACGCGGTGGAGGATGAGGCCAAACAGAGCGTGGCCGAGTTAATGGCCGATGCGCCCGACGCGACTGTGACGCAACGCCATGAGCTGATCCGGGCGATGCGGCAGGAACAAAGCGTGTCGATCCTGGCGAAGATCAAGGCCTGGCTCGACGCCGAAAAGGAGTTGGTCCTTCCGCGAGCCCGATGGCGGCGGCGATGACCTACCTGCTCAACCAGTGGGATGCACTGAATCGCTACGTCGAGCAGGGATACCTGAACATCGACAACAACGCCGCCGAGCGGGCGCTGAAGCGCGTGGCGATCGGGCGAAAGAACTGGCTCTTCGCCGGACACGACGAGGCCGGCGAATCACACGCCCGGCTCTGGACGCTGATTGCCGGAGCCGAGCGGCACGGCCTTGACCCGCAACGTTACCTCACCAGCGTGCTGGCGAAGATCGGCCAGGCGAAGATGAGCGAACTGAATCAGTTCCTGCCGGATGTGTGGAAAGCCGATGACCAGGCCGAATCGGCTGACGGCGCACCCATCACAGCTTCACAAACTCGCGCATCGAAATAAAGATGCGGTTGGCGGAACGGACACGATGATTCAATCGCATTTCGCAGTTCAATTCGGATTAACGGGGCCGAACGGAATCAGACGTGCGGGGAGCGCCTCGGCGGTGAGCAAGTCGGGCGCGATCGCGTTTTCGACATGAAAACTTCCGACACGAGTCCGGCGGAGTTGGGTGAGGTACCCGCCGGTGCCCAGCACCTGGCCCAAGTCGCGGGCAATCGCGCGAATATAGGTGCCCCGGCCGCAATCGATACGGACTCGAAGCAGGGGCCAGTCGTAATCGAGGATTTGAATTCCGTAGACCTGAACGGTTCGGGGCTTTAGCTCCGGAATGCCGCCGCTTCGCGCAATCTGGTAGGCGCGGCGGCCGCCGACTTTCATGGCGCTGAAGGCGGGGGGTTGCTGGATGATCTCGCCTGAAAATTGCCCGATTGCTCCTTCGATCTGGTCGCGCGAAATCGGGGCGGCGACCGGAACGATTTGCTCGGCGGATTCAGGGTCGTCGGTGGCGGTGGTCGCGCCGAACTTCACCGTCGCCTCATATTGTTTGGGCTCGTCCATCAGCCGTTCGCAATTGCGTGTGGCCCGACCGATGAGGAGGATGAGCACGCCGGTCGCAAACGGATCGAGCGTTCCGGCATGCCCAATTTTCACCCCGCGTGGTAGAAGTCGCTTGATCTGGGAGACGACCCGGGCGGAGGAAGGGCCGGCGGGCTTGTCGATGTTGAGGAAGCCTTCCATTCGGCGCAGGATCGTTCCTCGCCAAACGCCAGTCAACCGATGAGATGCGTTTTCACAACAGATCGATGACCTTTCCAGTCTATTTGCATATTTTCGGACTCCGGCTCCATCCGCATCCGACGATGGAGGTGATCGCATATGCGGCGGGGTTTCAACTTTTTCGACTCACTCGTGGGTACTGGACTCGGGCGACCGTTTCAGTGGACGAGAACATCTGGCTCATTGTTGCGGCGGCGGCGGGGGCGCTGGTGGGTTCGAAGGTGCTTGCCTGGATCGAAGCCGGCCCGGATTTCTGGCAACATTGGCGCGATCCTCGAGCCTGGGCCGGGGGAAAGACGATCGTCGGCGGTTTGCTCGGCGGATGGGGTGGTGTCGAGATCGCCAAGCGAGCGCTGCACATTCGACATTCGACTGGGGATGCCTACGTCTTTCCGCTCGTTCTCGGAATGGCGATCGGGCGCATTGGCTGCTTTCTGACGGGATTGTCGGACAACACCTGCGGCCTTCCCACGCGGCTGCCCTGGGGCGTGGATTTCGGAGATGGATTGCGCCATCCGGCGCAACTGTATGACATTCTGTTCCTTGGTCTGCTCGCAACTGTATTGCTGGTTTACGTTCGTGGCACGCAGTTGCGGCCGCGGCCGAACGGCCGCCTGTTTCGACTCTTCATCCTGGTATATTTGATCTATCGATTCTTAGTGGAATTCATCAAGCCGCGGTATCATCCCTATCTCGGTTTCAGCGCGATTCAGATCGTTTGTCTGGCGGGCGTTGTCGCAGTTGGAGCTTGGCTGTGGATTCAGTCAATCTCCGAAAACCCTGGCGGGCCGGCCAATGCTATTTGAGCCAGGAGCGTTAAGTGGATGACCAAGATAAACCACCGCCGGTCGACTACCTCCCGCCCAGCGGTAAACCGCCAGGAGGTAAGAGTCTGGAATCAAGGCGATTTCTTTTGGGCCTGCTGGGCGGGACCGCCCTCTCGGGATTGGTCTGGCTTTTCGTTTTCAAATTGAGTGGGTCGAAAGTCGATAGCGGCGGCAACGGGGTTTTCGCGGCGATGATCGGTTTGCCGATCCTGAAGGTCGCCGTCGCCATCGGGTGTCTGATCGTCCGCGGATGGCGAAGCTGCGGCGCGGGTATCCTGCTCTCCCTGATCCTCGGCGCCCTCATTTTCTTTGGATTGTGTGCAACGACGATGGGTTGACCATGTCCGATCGACCCTACCTCTTCTACGAATTGACGAACAGCCTCTGCGCTACCTGCCTGCGCAAGGTCGAGGCGAAAGTCATCATCCAGGATGATCGCGTCTTTCTGCACAAGTGGTGCCCCGAACACGGTTTCCAGAAGGTGCTGATCTCGACGGACGCCGAGTATTACAAGCTCTCCCGGCAAACGCTCAAGCCCGGGCAGATGCCGCTGAAATTCAACACGCCGATTCATTACGGCTGCCCTTACGATTGCGGTCTCTGCCCGGATCATGAGCAGCACAGTTGCCTGACGCTGGTGGAAGTCACCGATCAGTGCAATCTGACCTGTCCGATCTGCTATTCGGAATCGTCGCCGCAGCGGTCGACGCATCGATCGCTGGAGCAGATCGAGTTCATGCTCGACTGCGTCGTGCGCAACGAAGGTCAGCCGGACGTCGTGCAGATCAGCGGCGGAGAGCCGACGATTCATCCCGATTTTTTTGCGATTCTCGACGCGGCCAAGTCGCGGCCGATCAAGCATCTGATGGTGAACACCAATGGCGTTCGCATTGCCCAGGACGCGGCGTTTGCCAGCCGGCTCAAGCAATACATGCCGGGTTTTGAGCTTTACCTTCAATTCGATTCGCTTCGCGCCGGCCCCCTCGTCCAACTTCGCGGCGCGGATCTTCGGGATGTCCGCCGCCGAGCGCTCGAACGCCTTAACGAACACAACATCTCGACGACGCTGGTTGTCACGCTCAAGAAGGGGGTGAACGACGATGAGATCGGCGACATTCTGCGATTTGCGCTGGAGCAGCCCTGCGTCCGCGGCGTGACGTTTCAGCCGGTCCAGATTGCCGGCCGCACCGAGCAGTTTGATCCCGCCACCGATCGCCTGACGCTGGCGGAAGTGCGACAGGAAATTCTGAGCCAGCACGATCTATTCAGTCCATCGGACGTGATTCCCGTTCCATGCCATCCCGACTGCCTGGCGATGGCCTACGCATTGAAGCTTGACGGAAAGGTGATCCCGCTCACCGGCATGATCGATCCGAAGGTTCTGCTGCACGGCGAAGGAAATACGATCATGTACGAGCAGAACAGCGGACTTCGAAACGAGCTGTTCCGACTCTTCTCCACCGCGGCCTCGCCGTCCTCGTCGGCGCTGTCGCTTAAACAGTTGCTCTGCTGTCTTCCGCAGGTGCAGGTGCCGGGGAATATCGGCTATGACAATGTGTTCCGCGTGATCATCATGCAGTTCCTCGACGCGTGGAATTTCGATGTGCGGTCGGTGAAAAAGACCTGCGTGCACATCGCTCATCCCGATGGCCGGATTATCCCGTTCGATACGTACAATTTGTTCTACCGGGACGGGAAAGAAGAGATTCTGAATGCATTGCGCCGCGAGGCGTCGCCGCAGAGTGTTTGAATCATCGGGCGGCCGCAGGAAGAAGGCCGGCGCGTGAGGCGAAGGGGCCGTTTTGCTCAAGCCCTGAGGCCGGCGCGCGGGGTCATTTGATGAGGCAAAATGGAGCGCGGCGATCGCGGCGTCGTGCCAGGTGGCGGGGGACTGAACCGGACCGGACGATAAGTTCAAGGAACGGGCATCGCGCAGTTGGGCGATGGACGGATCGAGGGTGAGATACCAGATCAGCCGTTCCTCGATCCGCGACGCCGGCTCTTGAATGAGACTGATTGCCTGTTCAATATCGATTCGAGATCGAGGCGACGGTCCTAAAAGCGGAAGATCCCACGGCGTGGGTGGTATCTGCCGCGGATCCGGGCGAATCCGCATGCGCCGGGCCGCCGAGGAGACCTGGGCGTGGGTCGCCGAAGCGCTTACACCCAGGGTGCGGTAAGCGCTGCGAGCGAGTCTTTCTCGCGTCAGGGGCTGCACATCCGATCCTCCCGATCCACTCTAAGATCTGTCCGCGCCAATGCCAAACCGTTAGCGCGCTCAACAGGAGGATCAGAGAGCGAGCGGAAGTTTCGGCGTTGAGTGCCGCTTCCAAAGTAAGTATGGTGAACGCGCGCTCATTCATGGTTTGGAACAAGACGAACATCCTGTCGGCGCTTCGCAAACTTCATAAGAGCGGGGCGGACCTCTCGTACAACGCGCTGGCGAAAAGAGATCAATCATTGGTATCGGCGGCGGCGTACCATTTCGGCTCGTATCGCAAAGCGGTGGAGAAGGGGGGAATCGATTACGCAACCGTGACGCGCCGGCCGCGGTGGGATCGGGCTTCGATTATTCGGATCATCAAATCCGCGAAACGAAACGGAGAGGACCTGCATTGGTCGGCGGTGACGCGCCGGCGTGACGAGCTCGGCCGGGCGGCGTTTGCGGCGCTCCAGCCGCGATTGTTTGGAAACTGGGAGCGGGCGCTGACGGCCTCGGGGCTCGATGCCGACGAAATCAGCCGGTATCGACGCTGGGACAAGGATTCGATCGTCTTCGAGCTGCGATGCAGGTATCGGGAGCATCAACCGCTCAACAGCGGATCGTTGCAGAGCGAGGATCCGGGTCTTCATGCGGCGGCGGTGAGGCATTTCGGCAATTACGACGGCGCTTTGCGTGCTGCTCGTCTCGACCCACAGCGTGTTCGCCGCCGCCAATCATGGGACAAGCCCACCGTGCTCAAGACACTCAAGGCGATTCGACGCGATGGATCGCATTTGTCCGATTCGGCGGTACGCCGTGAGCACCCCGCACTTTACGGCGCTTCGGTTCGCCTCTTTGGAAGCTTTACCTCTGCGCGGACCGCCGCGGGAATCCTTTTGAAGCCGCAGTGGCACGGCTTTCCAAGCCGTGGCCGCGGTACTCCGCGGCGATCGACGGTACTCCGTCGATGAAAGCAAGAGCGAAACGTTCTTCTCGCTCCGAACTTGGGATCGCGTTCATGGCTGGATTACCACCCAGCGTGCCGGAGTACCGGCACACACGGCTTGGAAAGCCGTGCCACGGGGCAACTTGCGGAATACGCCTCCGGCGACCCAGAACCGCAACGGGGGTGAGACGTACCGGTATCCTTGAGCATGTTGGAAGTGCCGAAAGACGGTCGATTCTTGTTTTCAACTCGTCAAAGCGGAATGATCGGGGCTGTCATTGCGATCATCTTCGCGTTTGCATACCCGCGCCTGAATGCCGACGAAGTCGGCGATTCGGGTTTTGCCGGAGCGATGAAATCGGCGGTCGTCCCGGCGGATCTGGATCTGGATAGTTGCTCCACTTCGCATAACGGCAAATCGGCCGGAACGGATCCGGGTGCAGTGCTTCTTTCGCTGGGGATCGGCGGCGATCCGCGCAATCCATGGCGCGCCGGAGCGGTCGATGGGCAGTCGGCCCAGGGAGAAACCTTCGGATACGTGATCGCCTTCAAGAAGGCGCTGCCGATCGGATCATTGCTTTGTGAAAAGCGCGGCGACTGGACCGTGATTGATCGAGCGGTCTATACCCTTAAAGCTACAGCGCCGTATCCGCCGGATCCAAATGAAAAGGCTCAATGGGATTTGGTCAGTTTTCCGCCGTCGCAAAGCGGATTGCGGCTGGCGACTTTTGCGCCGGGCTTTTCCACTCGGGCGATTCTGACGATCGAGACACGGCGCCAGGGGGAATCGCAGGCGGGAACATTCCGCCTTTTTGCCCATCGCCTCTACGATTTGCTTCCCACCGGAACCGCGACCGCGCCGACCGAATACACCGCCCGTTCACCTCTTGCGCCGGCCTATACGTACGGCGCTGACCATGTGGTCAGTGGGGAAAGCGCCTGGCAAAGTTGCGGGAAGGAAGATGGGGTGGTGCGCGGGCCGGCCATTACGCCGGGCAATCCATCGTGGTTTGTGACACAATGGGAAACGCCGCAGACGATCAACGGATTGTGGCTGGATGATAATTTCGTCAAAGTTGGGTTTCGCGCCTATATCGGTCCCGAGGCAATCAATCCGGTCATCGGCAATGACGATGAATGGGGCCGGATCAAGTATGACGCGCGATCGCCGCAACCGGGCCGGGCACATCAGCGATATATCGAGTTCGTCAAGCCGGTCGTAACGCGCACCATCAAAGTGGACATTCTGGAAACGCCCCAGAACGAGATCCAGATCGCTCGCATCAATGGGATGCACGTTTTTGTCGATCTGGGGGAGAAGCCGGCTCCGGTATCTCACATCGTCGAAGAGCCGCCGCCGTTCAAGATTCATTACGATTTGCCGCAGGGAGGGATGACTACGGTTGCCATCGACGGGCCCGACGGCCGGCGGGTGAGAAATCTATTCGCTCGTGAGCAGCGAACCAAAGGCCCGAACGAGGAAAACTGGGACCTGAAGGACGAAAGCGGGCGAGCGGTCGTTCCGGGCAAATACACGCTGAAGATTCTCTGCAATCCCGGAATTCATCTCAGCTATGAGATGACGCCATATCCGAATATCGCCGTCAATTCGCCTGAGAATTCGCCGTGGCTCAACGGGGAAAGCGGCAGCGGCGGCTGGCTTGCCGACCACACGTCGTGCTCGTCGATCTGCGCATTCGGCGATCGCGTCTATATCGGCGCTCCGGTTTCCGAGAGTGGCGTCTCGCTGATTGAATGTGATCTGACTGGGAAAAAGCTGTGGGGCCACGGAAATTTCCTGGCCTGGACCGGGCCGCACTATCTCGCCGCGGACGAGAATTATTGCTATTCGGGGATGGGTCCCAACTATCCGGAGCACGGCGATACGGTTTTTCGGATTCGCAGCAAGGACAAGCAGGTCGATCGTCCGATCGATCTGCCTGGGTCAAGTCAGCGTAAGCGCGGGATGGTGGGCCTTGCCGTTCGCGAAGGGCTGGTCTATCTGGCCGTCAACTCGCGTGAGGATTTCTTTGCCAACGCGGCAGATGCCGAAGACGTAGATCTGGATCATTGCTTTCCGTCGTACCCGAAGGTCGATCGTTCATCCCACAACACCGAGGCGACATGGATCCCCGATCGCCGCGGAGAATTCCCGGCGATATTTCGCATGGGGGACATGGTGCCCGGGCACCGCGGGTTGATCTCCATCGAAAGCCAGAAAGTGGCTGCTTCGCGCCAGCACGTAGTCCTGACATTCAAGACGGCGGTCCCGATCGGCAGTCTGGTATTCCCGATGCCCGCGCAGCCCATGCGGATCAGTCTTCTCAAGTCTGATTTCGTGGGTCCGCCGGACCCATCCGATGAATCGCAATGGGAAACGATCTGGCAATCTCCGAAAAAGAACGAAGGTTGGGTCGTCGTTCCGGGGCCAAAGCAGGCTCGGACGCGCGCCTTGCGACTGACTTTCGCCAAAATGTTCGACGAGATCGAAGATGTTCTCTCGGCCGACAGTGACAATTCGAAGGAAAAAGATCCAATCGATCTGTTGAATCGTGGCGCGAGCGAAGACAAGCAAAACGCATGGAGTGGTTCGGTCGAGGGGATGAAAATTCTTCGTCGCCGCTGCCAAAGTGTTCCCGCCAAGTCGCGCATCACGGTCAGCTCCGGAAAGATCAACGATGCGGGGGAATGGGATGCGCAGCGGACCGAGGCTCTGTCGGAGCAGAACCCCGCAGTCTACACGATGAGCTGGCAACAGCCGCAAAAGATACGCGGGTTGGCAATCAAGGAAATTGACGGACGTCTCACCGAGATCGATATGTGGAACGGCCCGGGGACGGGAGAGATCAACCCCGCCTCAGATGAGCATTGGAAGAAAATCGCCACCTACGAGCAGAAGCGCAGGAAATTTGGCGCCGTCGAGGCGTCACTCGGTCCAAATAATTCCTCGGCGCGTTACATCGATGGTTATGTCGATTTTGGCCAGGAGATCGAAACGCGGGCCATCCGGTTGCGCGTTGTCGCGCAATGGGCGAACACCGGAGTCGGAAGCGAAACGGGAATGGGCGCGCGCAACGACCTGGGTGGCCAGGAATTGATCGCCAGTCGGTGTCACATTTATGGCGTCGCACCGTTGCAGATGATCGGCGATGAGGTGCCCGTCGATCCCATGATCGGACAGCGGATTGAAGTATGGGATTCGACGGCGGCCGTACCGGCGCAGGATCGGCCGGGGAAAGATCGGATTCCCGCCGTTCCGGCAAAGCTGGTAAAGGAAGTCCCCTATCCAAATGGCGGCCAGATTGCGATCACGCCATCGGGGCGACTGTATGGTATCAGCGACAATCATCTCGTAGAGATCGACATGAAAGGCGGGTCGACGCGCACGCTCGCAACCGATCTGCTTCTGCCGCAGGCGATCGCTGTTGATGGCCCTGGAAAGATCTATGTCCTCGATAATGCTCCGGAGCGGAAGGTGATCCGCGTCTACGATTCGTCGGGCAAATTCCTGAAACAGATCGGCACCCCCGGTGGCCACCTCGTCGGCGCGTGGGACCCGAGTTGTCTCGACTACGCCACCGCGCTGGCGGTCGACAAACAGGGTCAACTCTGGCACACCGAGTCGTCCTACTGGCCAAAGCGCGTCGTCTGCTGGGACACGGCCACGGGTACCGTTAAGAAGGAGTTCCTGGGCAACACGCAGTATGGCGGCGGCGGCGTCCTCGATCCGCAGGACAAACGCCGGTTGTACTACGGCCCGCTCGAGTTTGAGCTCGACTGGAAAACGGCCAAGACACGATTGAAGAACCTGACCTGGAAAGGTTCGAAGCGCGCCGGAGAGATCCCGGCGTATGTGAATGGCCGCCAGTACATGGTGACTCACGCCAACGGCGCGAATCAGCCGGACGGCGGAGCTTCAACCGTCTATCTGTACGAAAAAGGTATTTGCCGGGCCGTCGCCGGCATGGGGCCGGCCGCAAATTATCTTCCCCTGCAGGATTCGGATTTTCAGGTTGCCTTCGCGAAAAAATATCCCGGCAAGACGTTGAGGGACATGCGGTTTTTGTGGGAAGACACCAACGGCGACGGACGCCCTGAGATCGACGAGGTGCAGTTTGCTCCTCAACCGAATCAATTCCGCACGTGCTATTTCGACACACACGACCTGAGCCTGAGCACGACCGGACGGTTTCGATATGAAGTGAGCAGATTCCTTCCCAGCGGCGTGCCGATCTACGAGGAAAAGTCCTACCCGCAGCTTCCCTCAGAGCCGAACATCCGTCTCTCCAGCGGCAACTATATCTTCATGATGGAGTCGGACGATGCGATCTGGCGAAACGCTCTGTTCACGCCGGAAGGCAAGGAGATCTGGGGATATCGCAATGAAGGATTCAGCGGATTTGCCTATCCGCGGGCCACGCCATGGGCGCCGTCTAAAGTGGTGGCAGAGTTCGACATCATCGGCACGGGCAAATCGCGTGGCGGAGATCTTGGCGAATTCTTCGTTACCAACGATAACGTCGGGCAATGGAATGTTTACAGCGCCGACGGGATGCTCGCCGGCTGGATCTTTCTGGAAATTCGCAATCCGCAGCGCAAGGCCTGGAGCATGCCGGAGCATCAGCGCGGATTGGCGCTGGATGACGTCACGGCCGGCCAGGAGCATTTTCAGGGGTATTTCTGCCAGACGGCGGATGGAAAATATTACGTCGTCGCCGGACATAATCACGCGAGTGTCGTGGAAGTGACCGGACTCGATCAATTCAAACGCGCCGAGAAGACGTTCGACGTAACCGCGGCCGACGAGCAGGGGCTTCAGCGCTACGACCACGACCTGTACAAGAAGCTGGCGTATCGGAACGTGAAAGTGATGGACATCTATCCGTGCGTGAAGCCTTTTCTGATGGATGGCACGTCCGGCGACTGGCAAAATCAGCCTGGCGGATGCGCTTTCCTGGTGTGAATTTCAATGCTACCTTCGATGATCGATATCTCTACGTGCTGTATGACGTGCACGGCCACGGACCGCTGAAAAATGCCGGAAATGACTGGCATTCGCTCTTCCGTACCGGTGCGTGCGTAGATCTGGAAATTGGAGCCGATCCCCAGGCGAGTCCGCAGCGGCCGGATCCCGTCCGCGGAGACATGCGGCTGCTGATCTCGATGTCCGGCGGCAAGCCAATCGCGGTACTTTATCAGCCCGTCGCCGCTGGCGCGCTCGAATCTGAAAAAAAGGAATTTCATACTGAAGTTCAGAGCGCGGTTTTCGATCGCGTCGTGCGCCTGGACGATGCGATCATCGCTCACCAGGAGACCGGCGAAGGTTACGTCGTGGAGGTGGCAATTCCCCTTCAGTCGATCGGCCTCAAGCCGGCAGACGGAATGCGAATCAAAATGGACTGGGGCATTCTTCAAAGCGGTGCGGATGGAAATGAAGTGCTCGACCATCTCTGGTGGTCGAACAAAATTCCGATGCAGTACGACGAAGCGGCCGAAGCCAAGCTCCACCCCGATCTATGGGGCTATGCCCGGTTCACGACCAAGTCGCAGGAGGATCTGACCGGCCCGCGCCACGCCACCGGCTCAGAGGATAATTCCGGGAAGAAGAAGCCGGACGACATCGAGGATGAACTCGACAAAGGGAGCGTTAAATAAGTTGCAGGTTCGAGCCGCCCGCTGTCATTTTCGGCGTGGAAGTTTGCGTCCATGTTTGGTCGCGCCACCCGATCGTTTTGATTTCGATCTTGCGGCGGACGGAGCCGAGGCTCGTTCATTGACGGCGTTCCGACGGCCGTTCGCTTTTCGTGCGTTGGCCAGCGCCTTGCGATATGCGGGGTCGCTGGTCGATTCCTCGCGCTTTGCCGGCCAGAGTGCCGGGCCGACCTTCAGGTTGGCGTGAATCGTCGCCACGCGGCGGGGGTCGAGCTGAATGATGGATGCCAGATCGCGATTAGGCAGACGCCAGTCCAGATCGGTCCATTTTTTGACAGCGCGAAACGGTTTGATGCCTGCGGCGCGAAGAATTCGCCGGGCCACGCTCCAGGGAAGATCCAGCGACGAGCGCTGCACTATTCTGGCCACAGTTTGCGCATGCAATTTTTCGATGTTGGCGGAAACGAATTGCGCAAACTGCTTGGAGGTGGCGCGGCGCTCCGCAAAGTCCGGCGCCCGTGCTGCGGCGCACCTGGCGGGCACGCTCCCGGCTGACACCGAGCTCCCGGGCGATCTCCGAGTCGCGCTGCGACCAATCCACCTTCGACCAGTCGACGCCTTTTTCCCGTCGTCCATCGAGAATCGGATAACCGAAGTACCGCGCCCACCTTTGTGCCTTCGGATAGGTAGTATTCAATTCCCTGGCCAATTCCTCGAGACGCAACCCCGCCGCTGCCGAGGCCAGGCGCTGGAACCAGATGCGTCTTACGCGAGTGGCGCGAATTCCAGGCGGCCACGAAAGATTCTTCCCGGTTGTCAGTTTTCCCATGGCTGCGTGCGATCCCCGTTCTTCAGATTCGCGCCCGCCCCAGATCCTCTGCGGCGGGGAACGATTTGAATCGTAATCGAAGAGATGGCAATTTTCCAAATGTTTTGCGGTATGGTAAATGTGTGGGTGTCCCGTAACTCACCCGGATTTGGCATAATGGGGTTTGAGATACGTTAAAATGTCCGATTATCGGCAAGTTACTGATGAGATTCGTGCGTTTCTAGCAACGGCGGATCGCGCCCGGACCCCGGAGCTCAATTCACTCGCCACTGAATATGGGCGCTGTGCCAGGAGGCGAACGAACGCCTCCGGTGCTGTCTCGATTATTCTGCGCCATGGACGCCGAACAGAGGCGATTCAATGGGCAGAGAGTCAACCGCTTTTGCTCGACGTCGTCACCGCGCTCGATTTTCCAGAAGCAGACGACTGGCATCAGGTCTGCAATGCGTACGGCCTGCCGCGATCCGCGCGGGTGATGATGGATGCGGGCGCGAACTGAACGAAGCGTATCGCGCCGGAGCAGAAGCTGGGGGAACTGCTCGCGCGGCAGCGCTCTCCTGGCATTATCGCGGGCGCCCTGGTGCAGCGGCTGGCGGTGATGCGCGTACTGTTGCGCGTTGATCTGCGCAACCCGGCCTGGCAGGAGGACGTTCGCACGCTCGAGCAGGCGCGGCTCAGGGAGATAGCCGCTGAAGGAGTGGCCGCCGTCAAAGGACGCCAGGTTGAGACGATCGATCGCCTGCTGACCGAGATCAAGGAGACGACCTGGGCTACGGCGGTTCCGGATGAACTGAAGACAACCCTCGCCGCCGCTTCGGTGAAAAACCATCGCGATGTGGCGGCGCAGGAATTGTGGGAACTGGTACCGAGGGTGAACGCGGCTTGCGCATCCGGTTCGATTACCCAGGCTCGGGAGGTGCTCAAGCGATGGTCTGCGATCGTGAAGGCTTCCGGATTCGCACTTCCGGCGGATTTGCGCGAGGTGATTCGCCCACTCAATGAGATGATCGATAGCGAAGAGGATCGCCGCGACCGCGAACGCCAGCTTGTGGCGGTCTGCGCCGATTGAATCAGGCAATCGGCGCCGGCGAGCCGATGGAACAACTCAAAATCCTGCACCTGGAAGCGGTGCGATTGGAACTTCCAATTCCAGATGCCCTCGAGCACAAGTACAGGCAGGCCATGGAGGGAGAGAAAACCCGTCGCAGCGAATCGCGGCGAAGCTATCTCCTGGCGATCGCTCTGGCCGCGCTGGTCGCGTTGGCGCTGGGGGGGCTGATCGTGGTCATCGTGATCACGTCCGCGCGCAAGTGAGCGATTGAAAGAAGCGAACTCAAATCCTTCGCGACTTATTTTGCCGACGGCGGGACGCCAGCAGCGCGGCAGATAATGCGATCAGCGAAATCGAAGCTGGCTCCGGCACTGAGGTGATGATGCTGAAATTGGTGGGGGCCGCATCGTTATACAAAGTCGCCGCGTCGGGGGGACCGAGCGGATCGGCGTTGTCGTCCAGATCGTATCCATTGGTGTAGGTGACCGAATTGCCGCTGACGGGGTCGTATCGGCCGACAGTGAAGGTCGTGGTCTGGCCCGGGGTGGGCGTGGCCGCAAGCGTTAGCGTCCCCAGGAAAACGCTGGAGATGCCATTGATCTGCGGGCCGGCGGCGACGCCATCGCTGTCGGGGGGAAAGGTATTAACCTGTTCCAGGATCGCGGCGGAACTGCTGGCAAAGGATTGGTCCAGGATGTTGTCAAAGCCGGTCGTGGGACTGCCGGAGTTGGTGCTGACGCCGGTGATGGTGGTTGTTGCGTCGCCGGAATTGTAGGCCACGCTCACCCCGGCGCCGAAGAGGCCGTCTTCGCTGACCAGCAGCGAGTTGGTTGATGCGTCGCTGTTAACCTCCTGCAGATAAATCGGCACGTTGACCGTGCTTCCCGGCGTGACGCCGCTGTAGGTTGCCTGGCCGGCCACATAGAAGTAGTTGTAGGTTGTGACTGAGGCCCGAGCGGAGCTCAGGCAGCAGCCCAGAGTTCCAAGGAGCATCACTGAAGCGAATCGCAATTTCTCACGCATTTCTTTCTCCGAAAATGAGGTTCCCCATCCGGTCAGGCCGCGAATTGAGCATGGCCCCAAATTAAGCTTTAGCCATTGTACAGATTCCACAAGGTTTGTTCCTGTGTACCGGTCACAAAAGTTTCGGCGGCAGTCAGAGCGGTATTATCGGCACTGTCGAACCCAGCGCTGAACGCCGCGCCGTCATTATCCAGATATTGCTGATAGCTTGCCCAGTTAGCCGGGCTCGCATCGGCGCGGGCCGACGCCGTGGTGATATAACCGGCGTTGGTCAGATCCCCATAAAGCCGGTGGAACTTCAGCGACTGAGTGCCGGTGGGAACCGTGGCGGTCGCCGAACTCACGAGGCTGAAGATCACATTGAGAATGTAATGCAGATTGGGCAAGGACGTCGGCAGCGGCCCCGGCTGACAAACCCTGCGCCAGAGAAGGTCAGCGTATAGGTCGCTCCGCCGTTCGAAGAGACCAGCGTAAACGGCATGCTGGCCCCGGCTGCTCCGAACGGATTAGTCGAATCCTGAGCGGTGAGGGTGATCGCTCCCGCCGAGAGTGTGACCGTGCGCTGAAGTTGATCACCAGGCTTGTGACCTGCGAACGCTGGGTGTTGGCGATGGAGCCGGTGCTGGCAACGCCGTTGACGAGCATCGATGTGGTCAGGCCCACCGCCGCCTTGATCGTGAAGGGAGTCGATGTGCTCGACGGCAGATAATTGCTGTTACCAGCGTAGCTGGCTACCACGGTGTAAGTCCCCGCCGTCGTCGGCGAAGAAGTCAGCGGCGTGCCGGTTGCCGTTGGACCTGAATAATAGGTGTAGGTTGGCAGCCCGGATGGGGCCGGGCGCCGGCGACCCCGGTGACAGCGGCACTGACCCAACCGGTCACGCTGGTGGTTTGGTTGGTGGTGATCGAAGCCGGCGGTGTGGCCAGAGTGGACGGTGGTCTGGGTGCGGCTGATCGTGAAGGTGAGCGAATTGCTCTGGGCCGCGGCATAATTGCTGTTGGCGGCAGATACGGCAACGGCCGTGTATGTGCCGGCGTTTACGGGAAGGGCTCCGAGCGGCGTACCGGTGGTCGATGTGCCCGAATAATAGACGACGTTTACCGCGCCGGTAGGGGCCGCCGCTCCCGCCGGGCCAGTTAGCGTGCGCGTAATGCCATTCGTGACGGTGCTTGAACCATTGTATGTCAATCCGCCCGCCGGCGCAGAGAGCGTGAGCGAAGCGGTTGCCTTGGTCACCGTCACGGCGGTGCTCGTCGTGTCGGAGGCGCTTTCCCAGTACTGCATCTCCCGAATAGCTATAGGTTACGCCATACGGAGTCGACGAAGCCGGCAATGTCGCCGTGTTAAAAGACGCGGTGAAGTTCCCCTGTGCATCCAGTGTCGCATTGACTTTCTGGCCGTCAAAACTGACGGCGACGGTTTCAGTGTCTCCAGGGAACACAAGACCGGCCGAGATCTTCCCGCCAAACGAAACGCTGGTCGTACCGTATGGGATGGTCGATGACGCGCTCAGGCCCGTGAATGTCGGAGTCAGCGTGCTCTTGACGTATTGAAGCGTGTATGAGCCGGTACTGTTCAGATCCAGAATGTGCAATTCGTTATCAACGACCGCTTTTCCACTCGGAGCGATTGTACGGTCGGTGGTCCACGCCTGATCCGAGACCGGAATCACTGTTCCATCGGATCGTGTAACGCTCTTGAGTGTGTATCCGGCCCCCGGATCTGCCACCTGAAGGTAAGTCCAGCCGCTGGTGACATTGGCGGTAAGTGAAACCGATAACTGAGAGTCCGACACTGAATTACTCGCGGTTACATTTGTAGCGGCGTTGACGGGAGCCGTGGTTCCGTTCGACAGATAAACGGTGTCGGGCGTATCTGTAGGATCAGGAATATCGTTAACGAGGTAATCCTGTTCTCCCGTGCTTCCAGGAAACGTGAAATTGCCGGCATGAATCAGCTCATGCGTTTGCACCGAGTCGATGAGACTCGTCGTCAATCCTCCCAGATCGTCGCTGTGGGTAAACGTGGCATCGAAATCCTGAAATTGCCCTTGAAGCGAGGACAGCAATTGAAAGTCGGCGTCGCCTGTCTGTCCCGGGGAAAGGTTGCCGAAGTCTACGGTAAGTGACGGGGAGACCGGCTGCCCGTCAACTTGTGATCCGACGATCTCAAAATCGACGGCTAACCCTTTTTCGTTGTCGACGATATTGGGTTGTGCGGTGTTGATTGAAAGATCGTCTGCCGTTCCTCCACCTGTATTGGTGACCAGAACACCAAGGACGGCTGGTTCACCTGGCTCAATTTCAGGTGTGGAAGGATCGTCACCGATGACGTCCTTCTGTAGAAAGTAATTCACTTCGAGCTTTGCTGCCGGATAAACCGTGATAAGGCTTGGATACACCGGAACTGATACTGGCGTTCCCAAGTCGGAAGGGGTGTAGGTAAGCGTTCCACCAATGGAATAGAGGGTCGCTGCGGTGGGGGCGGCAGCGTTGGTCGGAATGAACGTAAAGGTGATGGTCCCCGACATTCCTCCGGAAAGGTTCGCAACGCCGTTTGTAACGCTAAAAGTGCCGCTGTAGGTCGGCGAAGAAATGTAGAAGTCGCCGTTGACCGGGTGCCGCTTGAGTCAGTGATATTGAGAGTCAGCGACACATCGTCGAGCGATCGCGAGGGATCGTTGTCGTCGATCGTAAGTTTTCCGGAAAACGCACTTCTCGTCAGAGTCGCCACTTGGCCGATCTCTAATTTCACCGTTGCACAAACGCTTGAATCGTTAATTTCGTTAATCAGAGCCTGAACATCATTTAGAGTTTCGGCGCCCGGGTTGGTGTAACCATCGGCGGCGCTGGCTGCACCGGCGCTGTCGGCACCGACGATGAGCGATTGGAGCGCCGGCTGCTCAATGAAATTGGTGCTCTGTCCGTTTGGAACTTGGGAAGCCTGCAGGATTCCCTCTGACGCGTATTGCATCGTAAGGTTCCACCGCGCAAGAACGCTGTCGCGTCATCCGCACTGACTCCAGAAGGAAGCGTCATGGCCCGTAGCGCGGTTTCGTCCGCAGCATCGACCGAACCGTCCGCACTGTCCGTGGTGTCAGCAATAAATGCGCTGAACCACTGTGCTTCTGTAGTCGAATCGGCGGTGGATAGCCAATCATCGCTTCCAAAAAGGTACGCATATGGGGCGATCATAGCCTGCAGCCGGACTATATCGGTCTCCAAAGCGCTGAGAAGGTCATCGGGCTGGTGGGCGCTGTTCCCGTGTTGCCAAGTAGCTTGTCCGCCGCTTGCAATGCCGCAGTTGCATCGGGAGTGATATGTTGGGCGTCAAAACACGCATGGTAAGCGTTGTCCAGATCTTGAAGCAGGTTAAGCGCTCCCAACAATCCATTGAGCTTCTTGAAGAGGCTGGGCGTCTCAAATCCCTTATTTCCGCTAAGTTTATCTCGTGTCCAGCTCAAAGTGTCGTCTCTTGCGCCGTCCAGATCTCCGGTAAGTTCCTTGTATATGATCGCTGGAATCGTCAACTCCGGGAATATGAGCGGTAACCCGTCGGCCAGAGCGGTGCCGATCGCCGCAAGACATGGCTGGCAATTGACGACGCTTTGAATAACGGGGGCGGGTTGTTCATTAATAACTGGTACGAGCTTGGCCACTTGGCTGCTGCCGCCAGTTCCACCGCTTCCACCTCCACCTCCACCCCCACCTTCGCCTCCGCCACCACCGCCCACTCCTCCGCCCCCACCTGCACCGGCCACCCCTCCAATGGCATTGAATCCACTAATAAAGGCACTCGCGATGGCCATGGGGGTGCATGTGCCCAAGCCGGTGCCAATGATGGTACCGGCGACTTTGGAAACGAGGTATTCGCCGCAGCTGTAGTCATATGACGCGTTGATCGCTATGTGGCACTCGTTCGATTGCTGGAGATATGGAGTGAGATATTTTGACGAGAGGTAATTTAGACCGGTTGAAAGCGGATAATAAAAATCAGGGCCTGCTGTCGGATCATTGCACGGATTTGAGTCTTGGTTCAGCAAGTTGATGATGTGGTCAATACTATGGGCGTTATCATCGCTCAGTCCGTTTGGCAGCCACCAGATTGGAGTCTTCTCCGAATAGTCGCCAGGTGTTGAAGAATCATTTAGAAGTTGGGGCATGGTAATCCCCCCTGGTCCGCTGCCGATGTCAAATCCGGTCAAACGCGATATCTTGTCGCTCGCCGAAACCTCGTGATAGACAGAGACTCCGTCAAGGCGATCGGCGTCATACGTGCCATCTCGGGCAAGGACCGTGTCCAGTGCGCCAGGTGAATTGAAAGTGACCAGTCCTTCAAGTTGCGACGCGTGAAGGATGCCATCAGGCCCCAATGCGTCGTAGGTAAACAGCTGTGCCAACGCTCCGCCGAGGCTGTGCCCGGTTACAAGCAGTTGCGCGTCAGGATGCCCACTTAAATATTGAGAAACAGCATTGAATACAGCCTGCCGGTTTGCGGCATCCCACTGAAGTCCAAATCCCGTTATATCGGTATCAAGGTCTTGAAGGTCTTGGGTACCGCGGAATGCGACGACCAGATTACCATTGGGCTCTTGATACAAAGTTGTCGAGAAGCCGGAGCCACCATCGATGCGGGCGAGCTGAATAAACGAATTGTTGTTGGCATCCGTAATCGGTAAATTGCCGGGACTGACGGCCGGCGCACCATCGGCCGTCGTATTCGAATATGAAGCATCTGCAAGATCGGCAAGCAGCAGCGGAGTCATTCCGTCGGAAAACTGGCACGGCCCACTCTCCGGGGCCTCGGCGGCCGAAGCAGGCGCTGCCCCGACAAAGGTTGAAGTGACGGAATTACCGGTGGAAGTTTCACCTCCGTTTACGGTAATGTCCATGTTCGTCTGGATCTGATATCCGGGAACGAACAGCTGGTAATAGCCGGCTTGCAGACCGGTGAATTCAAAATTGCCGTTGCTGTCGGTAGTGGCCGATATTTGAGCAGGCGGCGTCTGCCCCGGCGTGATGAGCTGAGCGTAGACCGTGGCGCACCGCGATAGCGGTCGAATTGCCGGCTGTAAGCGTTCCCTTCCAACCACCCGTGGTCGGCAAAATCTTTCGGGTGACGTTGATCGGGACTGTCACCGACGAATTCGCTGGAATCGTACCAAGGACGGATTGAAGTGCCGTTAGCGTAAAGTTGTCGCTGGTCGGCAATTGAATCTGTACATCCTGCGCCGCGATCAGGCCATGATTCGTCAACGTTATGTTGAAACTGCCGGTTGCACCCGGCTGCAGACTCGGAAGGGCGTCGGGCGCGCTGATGGTGACTACAGGAGCAGGGACGTCCGTTTGAAATGTGGTCGTCAGCGCAATCTGAAAAGAATCCTGGATATTGGTAGGCGTGACAGAAAAGGTGTAGGTCACGAACTGCTGGCTGATGAAAATCTCTTGGTCGTTGGTAATGCCCGGAGCCACCGTATATGAAGCCTGGTAAATTCCGTGCCCGGCGGCCTGCACCTGCAGGAGGTACTGTCCGGCAGGCACGGCCGGCAGTGTGATTGCCCCGTTCGAATCGGTTGTACCCGTCGCGATGACGTTCGAATTATTATACGGGTCGAGGAGACTTACCGTCGCGTCGGCGACCCGGGGTGTCGCTGTGGGGGAGGCGAATGTGTATTCATCATCCACCAGAACGTGAACGTCGCCTACCGCGGTTGAAACGGCGCGGAAGTCGAAGGGGATCGACAGGTCGGTACTTTCGCTGCTCAATACGATGGTGCCAGTGTATTGAGTCAGTGCTGCGGTCGCGGCGGGCGAAAGCAGGAGATTTACGGTGGCTGACGCGCCGGGAGCGAGCGACGAAATCGAGCTTGGGGAGGCCAAGGACATGAACGATGTGGGGGGTAGAGCGATCTCCAGATCGCCAGTAGGGGCGCCGCCGACATTGGATACTTGAAAACTGATAATCGACTGCGCCCCGACCACCATTCCGGCGTTCAGCGCCGCGGGGTTGGCAATTAGTTGGGCGGCGGAAGGTGAGACGGTGAGATTGATTGGAATATCCAGCACTGCACCTTCGGCGCTGGTCACGTGCACGTCGATCGGAACGCTTTGAGCGGTCGCGGCACCTGCCACCATTAAAGTGTACGCCAGTGATGTCTGCCCGGCTCCTGACAGTGTAGGCGAAAGAGTCAGTTGTTCTGACAGACCAGCAGGTCCGCCCTGAATTACCGCATTCAAGCCTGTCAACGGCGCGTTTCCTAGGTTAGACAGGGTGAATTGTCCACTGAGAGGAACGCCGGGCACGAGCTGAAGCGTGCTGAATCCGGGCGTCGCGCTCAGCCCGATGATAGTGAATTGGGCCTGCGCAGGCGCTTCCGGAGGCGCCGGGGTATCCGGCCGACACCGAGTATGAACCCGCCTCCTGCGACAAGGGTTGAAAAGTCGCGGAGAAGTTGCCGCTTTGGTCGGTCGTTGTGGTGAGCAACCGCGAAGTGCCATCAACGGAAATCCGAATTTCGACTGGTACATTAATAGCGGGTGAGCCGTCGGCCGTCAGGGCTGCGTGGCCGGACAGCGGTATCGGCGTGTCGGTCGTTGATGGCACCGTCAGTGGCGTTGACACAGTCGCGGTGTAGGGTGCAGACAAATTCAATGCGCTGGTTTGCGTATTGTTCGCGTAACTTGGTTCTTCAACTTCTTGATAAGCGTCTGCAACGACGCGTACGTCGTACTGGCCGAGATTCGCGGGCAACGCGATCGTCGCCGATGCCGTATAATCCGCCCCCGGGGCGAGGCCTGTTCCCGAATAACCCACGGTCGCCATGAGTCCACCGCCCTGCGCGCCGTTTAAAGGATCGAGGTAAATCAAATCAGTCCATGGCCCGGCCGCATCAAACAGCCCAGTGTTGGTGACGGTCCAATTAACTTCGATGGAGCTTCCAGCGGCAGCGTCGATAGGACTGTTGAGTTGGGTTACCGCCAAGTCGGGCAGATTTACACTGGTTACAGCAATATTTGCCAACGCGGTGGCGAGGCCGCTGGCCACGGCCGAAATGACGGCGTACTGCGTGCCGTCCGGCAGCCCGTCATTTACACCTGTGATCGTGAACGAGGCTGAGCTCTGGCCGGCAGGAATCGTCACCGTGTCCGGAACGGTTGCATGCGTGGTGGCACTGCTTTTCAGGGTAACCGTAAGCGGATCGTCCGTCGGCGTATTGCGCGTGAGAACAGCCTGCGTTGTCGCACCTTGGCCGATCGCTGACACGGGGAGTGCCAAAGTCAAAGCCGGGCCGTCATGCTCCACGACTGTCAATGTGTCAGTGGATTGTCCGGTTGTGATAGCAGTACCGCTGGTCGTTACAACGCGTGCGGTAATGGTGACCGTCTTGTCAGGGGTCACAAGTCCATCGTCGAAGACTGCCACATTGAAAGTAGCCGACGTCTGCCCCGGATAGACGGTTACCGTCGAAGGCACGCCCACCGCGGCGGTATCGTCGTCGATCAGCGAGATCGTGAGCGGTGCATTGGTGATCGCTGAAGCTACCGAGACTATCCCAGTCGTGGCTATCGGCCCCGCTCCTTCGCTGACGCTGTGCTGTGCGAATGAAAGGTTCAGCGCGGGAATGTTTTCATCGACCACCGTGACGCTGTTGCTGGCCGTAACGAAACCGGGTGCAGACGCAACGACTGTCGCCGTGGCATCGCCGTCCACCTGATAATCGTTGACCACAGTGAGGGGAAACGTCACCGAAGTTTGACCCGCAGGAATCGTCACTGTCGCCGGAATCTGCAGCTTGTTTGTCGAATTGCTCGCGAGTGAAACAGTGAGTGGGCCGGCATCAGATGTATTTCGCGTCACCGTCCCTGTCCCGGCCGGATTCGTGGCATTCTCATCGATGCTGCCGCTGCTCAACGACAGGGTAAGAGTCGGAACGTTGATATCATTGATCGTGAGCGTGTCCGTTCCCGAGGCGAGGTTGGAAGCGCTCGCCGTCAATTGAGCGGTTTGGGTTCCCTCGACGATCTCATTGTTTATCGTGCCAATTGTAAAAGTTGCCGAAGCGTCGCCAGCCGGAATCGTAACGGTTGCGGGTACTGTCACGTCCGTCGGATCTGAATTGGAAATCGCGACGACAAGTGAGCTCGTTGTCGGCGTATTGCGACTGACTGTGGCAGTCGTTGCCGAAGCGCCGTCGCCGGTGCTCACCGTGTGATTCGCGATCTCAAGCGCAAGGCCGCCAACAACGTCAATTGGCTGCGCCGAGATGGCGGAGTTATTTTGCGTGTTTGATTCCGCGAGGGAGCCGGTCGCGTTTTCTTCCACGACGAGCCAGTAGTTCCCGCTGACGGTTGGCGGAAGCGTTACGTTGACGAGACGTGATATTGATTGGCCTTCTGGAATCGGCGAGGAATATGTATCTGTTGCGAGCAGTGTCGGGTTTGACCCGATTGCATCGGTCGCGAGATAAATCTGTTCGACCCAGGATCCGATTGCGTCGGCATTTCCAGAATTGCCGATCGTCCAATTTACTGGAACGCTTTGTCCAGGCCCCGCCGACGATGCGGTCGAGACTACACTCACTGTCAGGTCAGGCTCCGGCGCATGTGTCGAAGTGGCGGAAATCGTCGCCGAGTTGTTCGATTCACCCGTCTGCGACGCGTTGTATTCGAAAATGGCATTGTCAATGTCCGCCGTGACCGTGATCTGCAACTGGCCGACGCCGGCTGTCCCCGCGGGAAGCGTCAGCGAGTCTGATCGTTGTGCCGACACGGCTCCGGCGCTGAGGTTTCCGGACGAAGTGGCGTCGTAAGGGACATTGACCGTCGCCAGGGTCTGGCCAGTCGTCGTGTTGACGACCGTTACCTGGTCGGACCAACTGCCGGAGGTTGATCCGTTTCCGGTGTTCGCGTCGGTCCAGCTGATCGTCAGACTTTGCCCGGAAATGGGAGTCGTCGGATTGATCGCCAGGTTGGTCACCTGCAAATCCGGGTAAGGCGCGATCGTCGCCGTCGCAGTCGTTGTGGTGCTGTTATTGGTTGTAGCGGTACCGCTGGCGTTGTATTCGAAAAGATCGCCGTTGATGTTAGCGGTCACGGTGATCTGCAATGCGCGAATCCCCGCCGCGCCGTTCGGGAGGGGGAAACCGTATGTCAGTAACGGCGAGCTCGAACCGACCGCGATGTTCCCGCTGGTCGCCGAACTGTATGGAACATTCGTGCTCACCAGCGTCTGACCCGTGGTTGTATTCACGACCGTTACATGATCGGTCCAATTGCCGGCCGTCGCCGCGTTGCCGGTATTGGCATCGGTCCACTGGACGGTAACGTTCTGTCCTGACACCGGCGAGGCTGGATTGATCGACAGGTTCGTGACCTGCAAGTCCGGGTAAGGCGAGATCGTCGAGGTAGCGGTTGTTGTGGCGCTGTTGTTGCTCGTCGCCGTGCCGCTGGCGTTGTATTCGAAGAGATCGCCGTTGACGTTGGTCGTCACCGTAACCAGCAACGAACCAACACCTGCCGAGCCGTCAGGAAGTTTGAACGTCGCGGAAAGCAGCGGCGAGTTGCCGCCGGCGGATATATTGCCGCTGGTTGCCGCGTTGTACGGCACGTCGCCGCTCGAGACGATTTGGCCGGTTGTGGTGTTGATAATCGTTACACGATCGGTCCAGTTGCCGCCTGTCGCTCCGCTCCCGGAATTCGAATCCTTCCAATTAACCGTGATGTTCTGCCCGGACATGGGAGCCGGCGTTGCGACCGTTGGGCTGGTAACCTGTAAATCCGGATAGGCGGTTAGCGTGGAGACGAAATTGATCGCGGAGCTGTTATTACTCTCGCCGACATTCCCCGGGTAATACTCGGCGATCGTGTTGTCGTAGTCAGTCGTTACGGTAATGGTCAAATTCCCAGCCCCCGCCGTTCCGTTGGGAAGTTGAAACGAGGTCGTTCGTGCCGACAAACCGTTGGACGGAATGTTTCCGCTTGTCGCGGCGTCGTATGGCACATCCAGCGTGGCTATTGTTTGACCGGTGGTGGTATTCGTTACCACAACGTGATCCGTCCACGAAGCGTTAGTCGCGCCATTGCCTGCATTAAGGTCATTCCAATTGACGGTTACGTTTTGCCCTGAAACAGGGGCGGCCGGGGTAATCGAGAGATTGTTTACGCGAAGGTCCGGCGCGATCGTCGTGGATGCGACGGTCGTCAGCGTCATGCTGGTCGGGTTGTATCCCGGCTGCAACGCTGATGAGGCACTCAATTCGAGTCCGGTGTAATTGGAGAACTGCCCAGTCGCCGACGGGTACGTGAGGAGTGTGAAGTTGTTGCCGGTACCGGGGACAAAGCCATTTGCTTCCGTAATGTTCAGTGTCCCACCCAAGGTCGCCGCTCCACCGATCGCCAGGTGTCCGTAGAGGTTCGGCGAGGAGCCGCCCAGCGCGATGTTGAAATTTCCGGTCGCCAACTGGATCAGGTTTCCACTGACACTTAAATTGCTACCGGGACCCAGATTAATATCTCCGCCGTTGTCCAGAGTGGTGGCAGAAACATTTAAGATGCCTCCAGGCGATTCAAGCGTCCCGAAGTTTGTGACGGCCGCGCTCGAAACGGTGATCGAATCGCCGGAATTGTCCGGATCGATGGTTCCGTCGTTGATTATGCTGGCGGTGGAGATGCCTTGACCGGCGTTGTCGAAGCCGATGTAGCCCCAGTCACCGTGCACGGTGATTCCCGAGCCGAGCGTCAGGATCCCATTCGCCGCGGATTCAAACAAGCCGTTGGATGGCACGCTGGCATTGCCCATGAGCGGCCCCAGCACAACCGTTCCCGTCCCGCCCAAAGTCTCGTTTCCATTAAAGTTCAACCAGCCCATTGTCGTGCTGTTTCCCAGCGACAGCGTCCCGCTCAGTGTAAGACCGTTGGTGATCAGGGCACTGTTGTTGTTAATCATCTGCCAGTCGCCGGATACTGTTATGCCGTTCAGTGTCAAATTGGCGATCTGGGCTCCAGCCTGTGTCGTTACCGTGCCGCCAACCAGACCGCCGGCCGATGGGCCGTTGCCGTCGAGGGCGCTAACGCTGTCCACGAAAGCGGTGCCCGAGTTGGTCAACTGACCGTTGATGCGGAACTCAGCGGCATTCAAGGCTTCGATCGTTCCAAGGTTCTGGCTGTTTGAGCTCTGCAAAAAGATGACGTCATGGGAGACGTCCGCGGCGATTGTCCCCTGGTTGATCACGCTTCCACTGGCGGATCCTTGCCCGCCGTCGTCGTAGCCGATGACGCCCCAGTCACCGTGCACGGTGATGCCTGAGCCGATCGTCAATGTTCCATTCGCCGTCTCAAACAGGCCACTGTAGGTGTTGGCCGAGGTAATGTTCTTCGCCGCACCAAAAACAACGGTTCCGGTCCCGCCCAGAGTCTCGTTCCCATTGAAGTTCAGCCAGCCCATCGTCGTACTGTTGCCCAGCGACAGCGTCCCGCTCAGTGTCAGGCCGTTGGTGATTTCGGCACTGTTGTTGTTAATCATCTGCCAGTCGCCGGAGACCGTCACGCCGTTCAGCAGCAAATTGGCGATCTGGGCTCCAGCCTGTGTGGTCACCGTGCCGCCAACCAGAGCCGCCAGCCGTTGGACCGTTGCCGTCGAGGGCGCTAACGCTGTCCACGAAAGCGGTGCCCGAGTTGGTCAACTGACCGTTGATGCGGAACTCAGCGGCATTCAAGGCTTCGATCGTTCCAAGGTTCTGGCTGTTTGAGCTCTGCAAAAAGATGACGTCATGGGAGACGTCCGCGGCGATTGTCCCCTGGTTGATTACGCTTCCGCTGGCGGACCCTTGCCCGCCATCGTCGTAGCCGATGACGCCCCAGTCACCGTGCACGGTGATGCCTGAGCCGATCGTCAATGTTCCATTCGCCGTCTCAAACAGGCCACTGTAGGTGTTGGCCAGAGGCGTGTTCTTCGCCGCGCCAAAAACAACAGTGCCGGTCCCGCCCAGCGTTTCGCTCCCATTAAAGTTCAGCCAGCCCATTGTCGTGTTGTTTCCCAGCGACAGCGTCCCGCTCAGTGTAAGACCGTTGGTGATCAGGGCACTGTTGTTGTTAATCATCTGCCAGTCGCCGGATACTGTTATGCCGTTCAGCGTCAAATTGGCGATCTGGGCTCCAGCCTGTGTCGTTACCGTGCCGCCAACCAGAGCGCCGGCCGATGGGCCGTTGCCGTCGAGGGCGCTAACGCTGTCCACGAAAGCGGTGCCCGAGTTGGTCAACTGACCGTTGATGCGGAACTCAGCGGCATTCAAGGCTTCGATCGTTCCAAGGTTCTGGCTGTTTGAGCTCTGCAAAAAGATGACGTCATGGGAGACGTCCGCGGCGATTGTCCCCTGGTTGATCACGCTTCCACTGGCGGACCCTTGCCCGCCATCGTCGTAGCCGATGACGCCCCAGTCACCATGCACAGTGATACCTGAGCCGATCGTTAATGTTCCGCCTGCCGCCGTCTCAAACAGGCCGCTATAGGTGTTGGCCAGATGAATGTTATTCGCCGCGCCGAAAACGACTGTTCCGGTCCCGCCCAGCGTCTCGTTTCCATCGAAGTTCAGCCAGCCCATCGTGGTGCTGTTCCCCAGCGACAACGTCCCGTTCAGTGTCAGGCCACTGGTGATGGCCACGCTGTTGGCATTGTTCAACTGCCAGTCGCCGGAGACAGTCACCCCGCTGAGCGTAAGCCCGGTGATCGAACCGCCTGCCTCGGTGATAGTCCCGCCGCTGATTGTTGCCAGTGATGCGCCGAAGCTTCCGATGTCGCTGACCCCGTCGATGAAAATCGTTGCGGCATTGGTCAGCTGGCCGAAAACGACGAACGTGCCGCCGTTGATCGCATCGATGGTCCCATTGTTTTGATCGCTGGCTCCCTGCAGAGTGATGAAGCCGCCGCTCACGTCGGATTTAATCGTCCCCAGATTGTTTACGCTGGCCGTCGATGTTCCCTGGCTCGTACCGCTGTTGAAGCCGATGATGCCCTGCTGGCCGCGAACGGTGACGCCCGATCCGATGGTCAGCACGCCGTTGGCCGCCGACTCGAACAGGCCGTTGTAGGTGCCGACGGAGGGATCGGTCGGCACGGGGCCCATCACTACGGTCCCGGTGCCGCCCAGCGTCTGGGTGCCGATGAAGTTCAGCCAGCCGGTCCGGGTGCTGTTCCCCAGCGACAATGTCCCGTTGAGCGTCAGGCCGTTGGTGATGGCCACGCTGTTGGCATTGCTCATCTGCCAGTCGCCGGAGACCGTCACTCCGCTGAGCGTAAGCCCGGTGATCGATGCGCTGGCCTGGGTGGTGATCGTCCCGCCGCTGATTGTTGCCAGTGACGCGCCGAAGCTTCCGATGTCGCTGGTCCCGTCGATGAACATCGTTGCGGCATTGGTCAGTTGGCCGAAAACGACGAACGTGCCACCGTTGAGCGCATCGATGGTCCCATTGTTTTGATCGCCGGCTCCCTGCAAGGTGATGAAGCCGCCGCTCACGTCGGACTTAATCGTCCCCAGATTGTTTACGCTGGCCGTCGATGTTCCCTGGCTCGTACCGCTGTTGAAGCCGATGATGCCCTGCTGTCCGCGAACCGTGATGCCTGAACCGATGGTCAGCACGCCGTTGCCCGCCGACTCGAACAGGCCGTTGTAGGTGCCGACGGAGGGATCGGTCGGCACGGGGCCCATCACTACGGTCCCGGTGCCGCCCAGCGTTTCACTACCAATGAAGTTCAGCCAGCCGGTCCGGGTGCTGTTCCCCAGCGATAAGGTGCCGTTGAGCGTCAGGCCGTCGGTGATGGCCACGCTGTTGGCATTGTTGATCTGAAAATCGGCCGAGACCGTCGCGCCATCCAGCGTCCCGCCGTTTGCAACAAACTGCCCGCCGCTGGGAGTCGAGAGAGTGGCGTCCTTCAGCGTGCCGCCGGCAAGGGTAAAGGCACTGGTCGTCTCAGTGACCGCACCCGTGATATCGAGTGTGCCGCCGGTGAGTGTTATTGGGTCACTGGAGGTCAGGCTGGCAAAGGTGTCGGTGGAATTGGCGGACTTGGTGATCGGAGCGCTGACTGCAATATTGACGACCGCGTCCATTCCCGTTGTTGGAACGCCGTTGTCCCAGTTGGCGGGGTTGTCAAAGTCGCCGCCAGCGGGATTTTTCCAGTTCGTGACACTTAGCAGAATGCGGGATTCCAGAAGCTCGACCGCGAAACGCGCAGCGGCGGCGAGCCCCATATCGTTCGATTTTTGAACTAGTTTGGATTTATTCTTCGAAGTGATTCTGATCGACATTTCGATTTCGCTCCTCTTTCGTTCACAGCGGGACCCGGGTAATCAACCTGTCAAGCTGACTCGCCATTTCAATCAAAACTGTCTCGAAGTGATGTAGCGGTAGCGCTGGACGGCGAGGCGCTCAAGCGAGATGTTCAGCAGAGATTGTGCGACACAGGATCGGACGGAATTGTGATAGTGAAGATTGGACCGGACGCTCTTAAATCCCATGCTCGCCTCCATTCCCAGAAAGGATCCGCCCGTTACGACTTCGGACCGGCATTCACGCAACCGATCGAAAAGTTTCAATCGTGTCACGCCGGATTCAGAAAAGAGGGGTTGAAGTCGCCCCCCGTGAGACGGAAGATTTAGCAAAGCCGAGCCGAAGAGTCAATTTTTTTTCGTATGCGGGGCTCATTGTCGCGCAGACGTGCCCATTCTGTCGGCGGCGATGGGAACCAGCCCGAGTCGAAGCATTGCGCCTTCGCCGCGAGGTAAGTCCCACTGTTTGCGGGCGGGCATTTGTCGGTTCGGATTAGGGTCGTTCATATTCCCTCGGTATAATCACGAAAGCTTTGTCGGAGTGATGTCTGGTGAGGGATCGATTCTCGCGATATCTATTGTTCGTGGTTTGCCTGCTCGTCACGGGATGCGCAGCGCATCATCCGCCAACCTCGACTTCTTCGGCGCCGCAGACGCAACCGACCATTGCGACGACGCCGCTGCCTAAACCGGCGGACCCGCGAATGGAGATGCCGCTGGATGAGATTCCGCCGCAGCCGGTGCTTGCGCCGCCTCGGGCGCGTCCTCAGGGAGATCCTCCGGTCGAGTCGTTGCGACTCTACGCCCGCGCGCGGATCGCGATGCTGGAGGGGCAGCTTCAGACATCGATCAATCTTCTGGAGAAGGCGGCCTCTCTGGACCCGTGGAGTTTTCAGCTCCGCTACACACTCGCGCGCCTTTACCAGGGGGATCGCAGCTCGGATGAGCGCTCGATCATGGCTCTGGAGCAGGCGGCGCTGCTGGAGCCGGATCATTTGCCGCTGCAATTGAATCTTGGGCGGCAGTATCTGGATCGTGGACAGACTGATCCCGGTGTCATGCATCTGTTGCTGGCGCTGAAAACGCACGAATACGGCCAGGATTCGGCGTCGGCCGCGCTGGCTGATTATTTTCTCGCTCACACGCTCCAGCAACAGGGATATGACAGCGCCGCCGTCACGCTTTATCGCCGGCTTGAGGTGCGGCTGCGCAATCCAAGCTTTGCAATGCGGGCGATGCCGGAACTGGCGGTGTTTTCCGAGCGGCCGGATGAGATCGAGCTTCAGATCGGAGAGCTGGAGCAAAAGCGCGGCCGCTATGATCAGGCGCGTATTGGCGATCACGCCGTTGGCGGATGCCGACCCGTCCAATTTCGAGCTTCAATCGAGGGCGGTGCGACTGCTCCTGCTGGCCGGTCGCACCAGTGACGCCTCTCGGCGCACCGACGACCTCGTGCTCAGGCGAAACGCGGATGCCGATTCGCTCGGTCTGCTCCGCGAGGCGTGCAGAGCGTCAGGGGACGAATCGCGATTGCCCGATGAGTTGGGAAGCCTTTATCAAAAGCATCCGGTTCAGCGACAGTTGCTGTTCGCTCAGGCGGATCAACTTCTGGCGGTCAATCGTTTTGATGATGCGCGAAAAGTCCTCGACGCGGCGGCCGCCAGTTATCCGGATGATTTTGAGATTTTGAGCCGTCGCTTTGAACTTCTGACCTTGCGCGGTGACCGGACGGGGGCGGCGGCGTTTCTGATCGCATCCGTTGCGCGTCAGCCGGACTGGAGCGGACAGTCTTCCTCGCTGTTTTCGCGACTGGTCCGCCCGTCATCTCGCGGCCGGCTGCGCCTGTCGACGCTCCAGTCTCTTGGGGTCGACAAATCGGCCGACGCTTCGAAGTCTTATTGGATCTGGAAAATCGCTGCTTTGTGGCGTCGGGATGGCATCGCACGCGATGCGCTGGACCGCGCCGTGGCAGCTCGCCCGATCTTTCCGCCGGCCTGGCGGGACGCACTCGATCGGGTCGCTTACGATCCGGAGCTGAGCGATGGGCAGCGGCAGGAGGCGATGAACAAACTCGCCGACAATGCAGCCCTGGCCGGCGATCGATCCTTGGCGGCGGAGCTGCGCGGATTGGCGCTTCTGCGGCTCGATCAGCCCAAAAATGCGATAGCTGGGTTGATCGAAGCGGAAAAGCTCGGCGGACGCGCCCGGAACTGCTGATGGCCTTGTCGGTTGCTCAGCGTTCGGCGGGGGACATTCCCGCATTCGAAGCCACTCTGTGGAAGTTGATCAGCAACCATCCGGCGTTTCGTGACGGGTACGTCTCGCTCTACGAATACTATTCCGGCCGCGGCAGCGACGCGCAGGCCGCGCGCGTGCTCAGTTCCTGGCTGGCGGCCGATCCCTCGAGCATCGATGCACGCCGGCTCCAGGCGCGAGAATATTTTCGCGCCGATCGGAGCAGCGCCGCCGATGCGATCCTGACGCGTCTTTACAATGAGCATCCGGATGATGCGGAAGTGGTTTCATCCCTCGGCGCGCTATACCAGGCGAGCGGGAGATCCGAGGTGTTCATCGCGCGGATGCGGCAGCGGCTCAAGGAGGATCCGGGGGATTTTGCCGCCGCCTCCGAACTCGTCGCCGTCTACCAGTCACAGCACCGGACGCCCGATGCCAAGCTGGCGTTGGACGCCGCTCGAACAGCCGCTGCCGGGGATGCCGACCTGCTCTACGAAATTTCGGGATTGTACGAGCGAAATGATCAGAAAGCCCAAAGCGAGGCCGTCTTGCGGGAGGTGCTTTCCATCGAGCCGTCGCATGCGGGGGCAAACAACGATCTGGGTTATTTTCTCAGCGAGGACGGCAAGAATCTCGGAGAGGCGGAGCAACTGGTGCGACGGGCCGTGGCTGCCGATCCGGGCAACAGCTCGTTTCTCGACAGCCTCGGATGGGTGTTGTACAAACGGGGCCAGTTCGAGTCGGCGCGAAAATACCTGGAGAAGGCCGTCGGCGGCGGAGCGGAGCCCGATCCGGTGGTTCTCGATCACCTGGGCGATTCGCTCTATCGGCTCCACGACATGGAGGCCGCCGCAAAAACCTGGGATCGCGCCCTGGAGCTGCGCAACCAAACTGGTTGACGCCGGTTCGGTGCGCGACGAGCTTCCGCGGCTTCGCGAGCAACTGAAGCAGAAACGCGCTCAACTTCAAGGCGGCGGATCCGTCGATGTTTCGCCGATTGCCGGACGGCTTCCCGATGTTTCTTCATCGAAGTAGAGATCGCGAAATTTGTTCGCGGTGATGTTCAGCGAACCCATGTGAGTTGGAGCAGATTGAAATGGCAGGTCACAGTCACTGGTCGAAAATCAAGCGGGCCAAAGGGGCAACCGACGCCAAGCGCGGCAAGGTCTGGAGCAAGATCGCGCGGAAGATCATCATCGCGGCCAAGTCCGGCGGCGACCCGCGCGACAACCTGAATCTGCGCTACACGATCGACGAAGCCAAGGCCGCCAACATGCCCAAGGACACGATCGAGAAAGCCATCATGAAAGGGACCGGCGAGCTTGGCGCGGAAAACTACGAGGCGGCAACCTACGAAGGGTACGGTCCCGGCGGGGTGGCGTTTATGATCGACGCGCTGACCAACAATCGATCCCGCACCGCGCCGGAAATGCGCGAGATTTTCGAGCGTAACGGTGGCAACCTTGCCACCAGCGGCGCGGTCGGCTTCCAATTCACGCGGCAGGGGATCATCACGATCAAGGCCGACGCGATTACCGAGGATGCGCTTCTTGAAGCCGCGCTCGAAGCCGGCGCCGAGGACGTGAAGAATGAGGGAGAGGTGTATGAAGTCATCACCGTCCCGACGGCATTCATCAAGGTGAAAGAGGCGCTGGCCGCCGGAAAAATTCCGATTGAAGCGTCGGAAATCATCAATGTCCCCAATAGCACGATCGCTGTCGAAGGTGAGGCCGCGCAGAAAATTCTGAAGCTCACGGACGCGCTCGAGGACAACGACGACGTGCAAAGCGTCGCGCACAACGCGGAGATATCGGAGTCGGTGGCGATCTAAATGAGCGTACGCGAGTACGCGCACGGGCGGAAGTGACGCTGCCCTACGGGACAGCGGCTAAAAGCTGGCCCGATGTGCCTTGTTGCTCAAAAGATCTACTGCTCTCCCGCAAAGCTTCGCAAATCGTGGTCCGACACCTGGCGATATTGCCCGTGGGTCGCGTTGGAGGCTTCCTGAAGCGGAGCGTTAACGACGTCTCCGATGGCGAATGAGTCGACGGGAATTCCCTTGCCTTCAAGTTCCTTGAGAGCGGCTATGTCCGGGTCGTCGAGCGGATCTTTGGCGGTCGTGATGATGATTGCGCCGGGGTGCAGGTCAGCCGCTCTTTTCAGCGCATCCTGGAAATTACTGTTCCCCGTAGCGACCGTATCCTGAAAAGCGGTCTTGAGGCTGTCCAAATTCGCGGCCGTCGCTTCCTGCATGCCTTGTTTGGGGTATGTGAATTCCTCCGTACCATTGTCTGTGAGAAGCACGGCAAATTTCTTGCTCGGGCCGATCAGTTGAATCGATCGATAAGTGGCGGCTTTGATGGCGTCGAAGCTGTTGGTCGTGGCGTTCCCGCGATCGATCACATAGACGACACTCGGGACGTCCAGCTTGAGGCCGACAAACGATGGGCCGGCATCGTCGCCGCCGCCGCCCGCTCCAGCGCGACCGCGGAACAGGAAAAATCCGCCGACGATGAGGATGATGAGGAACCCCGCCGCGCCGAGCACGATGAGCGGTAACATCATCGACTTCTTTGGGGCGGTTTCCGGCTCGGCGGAGGCTTCGAGCGAGGCCGGCGCACTAACAAGGCGCTTGGAGCGAAGTCCGCTGCTGGCGACAACCTCCGCCAACCCTTCCAGTTCAGAGTTGACGGCGGGTTCCGAAGCGCCGCTGCCAAATACGGCGCGAGCCCGACACGCTCTCCGCCGCACCGGTGGTTTGCGGCGAAGCGGGACGCTGGGGTCTCGTCTGGGCAGGCACTGTTTGGATCGTGCCGCAGTGCTGGCAGCGGCAAACACCGCCGGCAAACGCGTCGTCCATTTCAAGCAGTGTCTTACAGTGCGTGCAGGTAATGGAAATCATGTCGGAAAGGTGAAATGATGAATCGTTCTGCCAACCGCGCCGCCCATTTGACCATCACACCATCCTGCTCACAACCCCGGCCGCCACACATAATAGAATCCCGTATCCAGAATTGAGTTGGCGCCCGGCAGATCGATGTGTGACGCGCCGGCTTGTGGCGCGGGAACGTTCGTCTCGGCATAGATCGATCCACCGTAACCGTAGGGACGCACGTAAATGACCGCCGCAGCGTCGGGAGACTTGGCCATCGTTCGCGCCAGATCGATGGCGTCTTCAAGAAGCCCGGTCTGATCGATCAATCCGAGTTCCATCGCTTTGTCGCCGCTGAACACGCGGCCGCTGTAGACGCCGGCATATCCCTTTTTCTGGTAGTCCAGCAGATCCGCGGCGGGGGGCTCGGTGACAGGGCGATTGCTGCGAACGACGCCGATGAATCGGGCGAAATATTCCTGCACCATCGACTGCATGACCGCTCGCTCATCCGGTTCCAGCGGCTTGAAGGGCGAGCCCATGTCTTTCAACGTGCCGCTCTTGACGTCGTCCGATCGGATTCCGAGCTTGGCCAGGCCTCCGGAGACCTCGAAAGTTTCGAAAATCACGCCAACGCTGCCCACCACGCTGGTCGGCTGTGCGACGATCTTGTCGGCGCCGCAGCTCACGTAATACGCGCCGCTGGCGCCCACTTCCTGAATCGATGCGACGACCGGCTTGCCGGTCTTTTTGCGGAATCTCCGTACCAATTGATACATGGCATCGGATGAAGTCACCGTTCCGCCAGGAGAATTGACGCGCAAGACAACTGCTTTGACTGAAGAATCCTTTTCGGCGCGTTCCAGTTGCTGGGTAAAAAGACTCAGCTTGTTCTCAGTCGGCTGCAGGAAACCGCCGCTCTTGACATTGGCCAGCAGCCCTTCGACTTCGATGATCGCGACCTTTCCCGGGACAAACCCTTTGCCCGGCTGAACTTCTTCTTCTTCCAGCTTGTTGGAATTCTCGACGGGGGTGACGAGAAAACTCGGCACGCCGCAGCCGCCGGCCAGAAGTAAAATGAAAGACGCTAGAATGAAGGAATTTCGAAGCATAATGCAAGCCTTGCGGAGATCGAGAATGCCGAAGTGATGGCGTAACAGCGAGCCCTGCGGGTTTCCGCGGCCCCAAGCGCTTGCCGGTCCATCTTCAAAGAGGCAGGATTCTAGCGATGCCGTATCGGGTGAGCAAAGCCGTCTTCGCCGAATTGGTCGAACGGGCAATCGACGAGTTGCCCGATCAGTTTGCCGCGGCGTTAGAAGAAGTACCCATCGAAATCCGCGATCGGGCTACCCCGCGAGAGCGGAAGAAAGCCGGCGTAAAAGGGAACGATCTCCTGTTGGGACTCTATCACGGCGTAGCGCTGACCCATCGCACGGTGGAAACACCGGACTGGTCTCCGTTGCCGGCCATGATCCATATCTTTCAGGACGATATCGAACAGGTCAGCGGCAGCGAGGCGGATCTGATCGAGCAGGTGCGGACGACGGTTCTGCATGAAATCGGCCATCATTTCGGGTTGGACGAGGACGATCTCGAGGACCTTGGCTATCGATGAATCGGATGCAGTGTCACATGGAAGAACCGGCATCCATTCCGGCCCGTACTTGCTGCGGCGCGCAGGGCCTGACCGGCGACCGGGTTTTAATTAATGGAACCGTCTGATAAGTCGGACGTCGATTTTCACCGCGAATTCGACCGGAAAAGATTGGCGAATCGTGAAAAAGCGTGGCATAATGCCCCCCGACCTAAAGGGTCCGGGTATGGGGTGTCGATCTGACGAAGCAGGGGCGAGTCCTTGAATTGGGCCGATTTCTGTCTTATCGGCCAACAATTTATGGGAAGTCGCGGACCGGTTTCCGCTTAAATTACTGGAACACGTGTTCGTCGAGGATCGCCTTTAGAAAGACCGGTGGATTTGCCGGCGGGAAAGTTTGAACATGAAGTGGTTTGGGATCCAACTTGTTGTCGGAGCGATCGCCCTTCCGGTGGTCATCGTTCCGGCGTTTGTCCATGCCAGCGGCGGATCAAATCCAACGAATTACGAAGGGATTACCAAACCTTCCGAACAGCGAGATCTGGTCTTCAGCAGCCCGGGAATCGTGGCAGAAGAATCGGTTAAGGAAGGGGACGTCGTTAAAAAGGACCAGGTTCTTGCGGTTCAGGATTCGACGGTCGAAGAGGCCGAAAAGACCAAACTTGAGCTGGAGGCCAACTCGGCGCTTCAGGAAGAAGCCGCCAAGGCGGATTACGACACCAAGGTTGTCGACCTCAAGCGCAAGCAAAAGATGTTTGACGAGAAGGTCCTCGGTGAAAGCGAACTGGAGGAAGCGAAGCTCGCCACCGTGATCGGGGAAATCCGCATCCGCCTGGCTGCCCAGGAGCAATCCAAGGCCAAAGCCGAACTCGCGGAAGAAGTAGCGAAGATCAAGCTCAAGAGCCTGATCAGCCCCATCGACGGAATCGTCAAGAAGATCAATACGCACGTCGGCGAAGCGCCGTCGAATGATGCCAACAAGCCGTCGATGACCGTCGTGAAAAATGATCCGATGTGGGTGGAAGTAAATCTGCCCAAGCAGGTCGTTATCAATCTGCATACGCAGCAGTCGATGCAGGTCAGATATGCCGACTCCGACAATTGGGCGCCCGCCGAGGTCATCTTTATCGATCCGGTGGCGGACGCTCGGAGCGGAACTCAATTTGTGCGCCTGCAAATGCCCAATCCGTCGGGCCGGCAGCCGGGTGAGCAGATTCAGGTCAAAGCGCCTGAAAACGTCGCGGAGGCGCGATAGTCCGGGAAAACTACTAACCCAATAGAGGTTGCATCGTGGCTTCAGGCATTGTTGAACCATCTTCGCAGGGGTCGGAACAAAACACGGGCGCAGGGCGTAGTGCAGGGGGTCGGCCAACAGACGGGCGCGCGATCGCAGATCGCTCAACGCCTGATCGATGCCCCCAACCTGCCTGCATTCGTCACGGAATTGATTACCGCCCAGGCCACTACCGTTGCCGGGACCGAAGCCGCGGGATTTCTGATCGATAACGCCGACAAACAGATCGGACTTCGACTCCTCTCCCACGTTCGCAGCGATAACAGCGACGAGCAGACCCGGACCGCCGCGATTAACGCGTTTCAGGAACTGGTCAAACCATGCATTCAACAATCCAAGGACGGAGCGATCGATCTGGGCATGGCGGCGGGGGACTCGGTTGAGTCGCAGTTTTGCCTGATCACTCTCCTGCGAAACGAAGGGGACATTGTCGCGGTGTCCGCGGTCATCGCCCGCTGCCGCGACCTGGAGCGTGCCAAGCAGCGGCTCAATTCGATGCAGTTGGTCGCCGGTTATTTCGAGCTCTTCACGCTTCGCCGTACCTCCGAGCAGGCCAGGCTGATCGCCCAGAGTCATCAGCATGTGCTGCAGCTCTCGACCTCCGTGGCGACTGCGGAGGGATTCGACTCGGCGTCGATGGGGTTGTGTAACGAGCTGGCCAACCGCGCCCATGCGTCGCGCGTTTCACTCGGCTGGCTCAAGGGACGGAACATCCGCGTCAAGGCGCTCTCCCACACAGAAGAATTCGACAAGAAGCAGGAATTGATCGTCCAGCTTGAGCGCGTCATGGAGGAGTGCGCCGATCAGGACGGACTGGTGCAGTACGACCCCAACGGAACCTCCAGCGATAACGTGACCCGCGAGGCCGCCGCGATGTCGCGCAGCCAGGGGGGCACTGCCATACTCTCGCTCCCTCTGCGCCGGCAGGATGAAGTGATCGGGGTCGTGACACTCGAATTCCCTTCCAATCAGCCGCTGGGCCCGAATGTCGCCGGAGCGCTGGCGGTTGCCGTCGATCTCCTGGCCCCGCAGTTGTACGACCGCTACCAGAACGATCGATACCTCATCACGAAAGTCGGCCTGAGCACGCGCAATGCCGCCGAGATGATGGTCGGGCCGAAGCACATGCTCGGCAAGCTGGTTGGCGTGCTCTCGCTGGTTGCCGTGATTCTGCTCTTCGTGATTCGCCCGATGTATCACGTCAGCGCACCGTTCCAGTTTGCGCCGCAATCCAAGTTCACGCTCTGCGCACCGTTCGAAGGGCGCGTGCTGGAAATCGGCAAGATGCCCAACGGCCAGAGCATTCGTCCCGGCGACAAGGTCAGGAAAGGCACGCTGCTTCTCACCCTTGAAACCTACGACAAGAAAATTGAGCTGGCCAAGGCCCAGGCTCAGGTGCGTGCCAAGATCAAAGAGGCGGCGAAGGATCGTGCCGAGGGAAAAACCGCTGAGGAGAAAGTCGCTTTGGATGAAAGCGCGGAATCTCAGGCGGAGGTCGATTTCCTCCAATATCAGATCGATCATGCCCAACTCATCGCTCCGCTCGACACCGAAGTCCTCAAGGGTGATTTTGAGGACAAGCAGAATGCGACCGTCCGAACCGGCGATGTGCTCTTCGAGCTGGGCGATCCCGGAGATCTGCGAGCCGAACTGAGCGTTCCTGATCGAGACATTCAGGACGTGAAGGTCGGCAACCTCGGTCGCCTGGCCACCAACGCCCTGCCGGACGACAAGTTTGACCTGGTGATCGATCGGGTCATTCCGCTGCCTGATCCCAAAGAAGGGACGAACGCCTTCAAGGTCTTCGCCACCGTGAAAGGGAAGCACCCGGAAACGTGGCAGCCGGGCATGTCCGGCGAAGCGCGCGTCAACGTCGTGCACAAAAGCCTGGCCTGGATCTGGACGCACCGGCTCATCGACTTCCTGAAATTGAAACTGTGGTTATAGGCGGGGGTTCACGGTTCGGGGTTCGGGGTTCAGTGAGGACCGAACCTCGAATCGCGTAATTTCTTACCTGAACCCCGAACCCTGAACCCAAAGCAATGACCCTTCAACTTCGCCCGACATTTTCCGAATCCTGGTACCGGGTGAAAAGCCTGAAGGTGAAACTGCGCGTCGGTGCGCAGATTTCCCGGCAGTATTACCGCGGCGACCGGTGGTATGTCGTTCGCGATCCGGCGGGGAATCAATTCCACCGGCTGAGCGACGCCGCCTATCGCTTCATCGGATTGCTGGACGGTTCGCGAACCGTTGAAGAGGCGTGGGATCTGGTCGGCGGCACGCTCGAGGACGATGCGCCGACGCAGCCGGAAGTCATCCAGATTCTTTCGCATCTCTATTCCGCCAACCTGATCGACGCCGACGTAACCCCGGACGCCACCGTATTGCTTCGCCGCCACAAGCAGCTCAGCAAACGGAAAATGCAGGGCCGGCTGATGAACGTCCTGTTTCCACGGTTGCCGCTGTGGGATCCGGATCGATTTCTGAAGCGATGGATGCCCCTGGTCCGAATGATGTTCAGCAAATTCGGAGCGATGGTCTGGCTGGTTGTCGTTATCAGCGCGATCGTCGCGCTCACTCCGTATTGGAATGATCCTCAACACAGCCTCAAGCGCGCCGCGGTGCACGCCGTCGATATCCGCAGCAATTGGATCAATCTGATATGGCTCTGGGCAGTTTTTGTTTTCATCAAACTCATTCACGAGCTGGGGCACGCATTTGGGTGCCGGCGCTTCGGCGGAGAGTGCCACGAGCTGGGGATCATGTTCCTGGTCTTTGTGCCGACGCCGTACGTGGATGCCTCCACCGCCTGGTCGTTCTCCAACAAGTGGGAGCGGGTATTCGTCGGTGCGGCGGGAATGATCGTCGAGCTGTTCTTTGCCTCACTGATGGCTTTTATCTGGATTCACACGACCGACACCAGCCTGATCAACCAGCTTGCCTTCAACGCAATGCTGGTTGCCTCGGTGACTACGATTATCTTTAACGCCAATCCGCTGCTCCGCTACGACGGCTATTACATCCTGGCGGACTTTCTCGAGATTCCGAATCTTCGCCAGAAGAGCACCGATTACGCGATGGGTTTGATCAAGCGGCATCTCTTCGGGATCAAGCTCCAGCAGCCGCTGCCCCCGGTGCTCCAGCGATTCTGGCTCTTCACCTATGCGATCGCCTCGACGATCTATCGCACGTTCATCGGCGTGGTCATCATCCTGATGGTCGCGTATCAAATTCCGGTGCTTGGAATGCTCATGGCGCTTGGAGGCGTAGTCACCTGGTTGCTGGTGCCGGTTTTCAAGGTCTTCAAATATCTGGCAATCGAGCCGGAATTGCATCGAAAGCGAACGCGCGCCACGGCCATCTGCCTGGCTGCCGCGGCTGCAGCAGCGGTGCTCATCGGGCTGGTACGCTTTCCGTTTCACGTCGATGAGGTAGGGATTACCGAAGCAGCGGCGCACGCGACGATTCGCCCCGGCGGTCCCGGATTTGTCGAATCGATTGCGGCCAAGGATGGTCAACAGCTAAACGCGCAAGACCCGATTCTCGTTTGCAGTTCTCCCGAACTGGAAAGGGACATTGCCCAGACGCAGGCGCAACTCCAGGAATATCAGGATCGCTTGAACGCCTCTCGCGCCGACGATCCGGCCCAGGCGAGAATCGAGGAAGACGCGCTGGGGGCCGTCCGGGAACATCTCGCGCAGCTTGAACACAAGAAAGCAGAGCTCACGATTCGCGCCCCGATCAATGGCGTTCTGATCGCGCCGACGCTCAACGAGTACGGTCAGCGGCGATTCATTCAGCCTGGCGAAGAGATCGCCAAAGTCGCGCAGAGCGATCATTTAATTCTCCGCGTGCTGCTGGAACAAACCGAGGCGGAATTGATCACTTCCAAGGTGAATAAGACGCTGGTTCGATTTTCCGGGGACCTGGGAACCGTCGTGACCGCATCGGGCAAGCCCCGCATGATGGGCGGGGCAACCAGAGACCTTCCCAGCCCCGCTTTGGCCCAGCCCGGCGGCGAAGAAGAGCAGGTCGACCCGCGTGATCCGACCAAGTCCATGACCGAGCAATTTGTGCTGGAAGTGCCCGTGAACAATCCCGGGCAAAAGTATTATCCAGGGCAGCGCGCGTACGTACGGTTTACTCTGGAAAGCCGCCCACTGATATGGCAATGGGGCCGTAAATTTTATCAGTTGATCCAGATGCGCAACAGTCCCTGGATGTAACGGGATCGATCGGCCCAAGCCATGTCAACCGTCAACAGCGAGCTGTGGAGTATCTTCGACGCCCGCCGGGTGAAAGCCCCCGAGCTGCGCGGTCTGGATGCGGCGGCAAACGGCGCTGTGGGATGGTTCAAGAACCGCCGCCGCATGCTCAAGTCGCTGCGGGCGCAGGCGGCTCGCATCGAACAACTCGAACCTGAAATTCGCGCTCTCGGCGCCAGGCACTTTCGCGAGAAAGTCGAAGAGCTCAAGGACCTGGCCAAGCTTTCGCGACTTAACGGTCCAGCCCTGGACATGGCATTGGCCTGCGCCCGGGAGGCGGCGTGGCGGGCCATCGGCCTGCGCCCCTTCGACGTGCAGATCATGGGGGCGCTCACCATGATCAGCGGCGCGATTGCCGAGATGGCGACCGGTGAGGGAAAGACGCTCACCGCTTCGATCGGCGCATCGATCCTCGCCTGGGCGGGGAGGCCGGTTCACGTCATCACCGTGAACGATTATCTCGTCCATCGCGACGCCGAAGAGATGAGTCCTGTTTACAAGATGATGGAATTGAAGGTCGGGCACGTTGTTCACGAAGCCACGCCGGCCGATCGAATCGACCACTACCGCCGAAATGTTGTTTACTGCACCAGCAAGGAACTGGTCGCCGATTTTCTTCGCGATCAGATTCAACTGGGTAACCTCCGAAACAGCACACAGACCACGGTGGGGCAGCTATCCGGCAGTAGTTTTGCCGGCCGGCTCATGGTGCCGGGGCTTTTTCGCACCCTCGTTGACGAGGCCGACAGCCTGCTGATCGACGAGGCGGTTACGCCGCTCATTATCTCCAATTCCCCCGATGACGAACCCAACGCCACCCACTATCGCGCCGCCCACGATCTGGCGGGGAAACTAGAGTTCAGTCGCGATTTCACCATTGATCGCACGGTCCGTTCCGTCGATCTGACCTCGCGCGGGCAGGAGCAACTGGAACATCTTTCCGGCGAATCCGGATTTTGGAAGGGGAAACGCCGCCGCGAGGAACTGGTCACCCAGGCGCTGGTTGCGCTGCATTGTTTCGTGCGCGACGAGCAATACCTCATCGGCGACGATCAGAAGGTTCAGATCATCGACGAATTTACCGGCCGCGTGATGGCGGACCGAAGCTGGCGGCACGGCCTGCATCAGGCAATCGAAATCAAGGAAAACGTGCCGGTCACCGCCGACAAGGAGAATCTGGCCCGCCTGAGCTTCCAGCGATTTTTCCGCCAATATCCGATCATGGCGGGAATGACCGGAACGGCCTGGGAATCCGGCGGGGAGCTCTGGCAGATTTACCAGCGACCGGTGATCCGCATTCCCACCAATCGCCCCTGTATCCGAAAGCATCTTCCGGTGCGCATGTTCGACACGATGGACCAGAAGTGGGATGCCGTGATCGACCGCGTCTGCGAGCTTCACAACGAGGGTGTCCCGGTCCTCGTCGGCACCCGCAGCGTGCTGGCGTCAGAGGAAGTGAGCCGTCGGCTCGCGGCCCGCGGCGCGATTCATCGCGTCCTCAACGCCAATCAGACCGCCCAGGAAGCGTCGATCGTTGCCGAAGCAGGCCAGCGTGGGAAGATCACGGTCGCCACCAACATGGCCGGCCGCGGCACCGACATCAAGCTCGCCAAAGGGATGGCCGAGCTCGGCGGGCTGCACGTCATTGCAACCGAGCCGCACGGCTCCGGCCGGGTCGACCGCCAGCTTTTCGGCGAGCCGCCCGCCAGGGCGACCCCGGTTCGGCCCAGATGTTCTCCAGCATCGAAGACGATCTCTATCTCCGCCACGCCCCCAAAACACGCCGCCTCTGGCGCACCATCGGCGCCACGCGACTGATCACCCTCTGCCAGGCCCGCGCCGAGCGGCTGGCCCGCTTCAACCGCAAACAGGTGCTGAAGGCGGATGACTGGATGGATCAGAGTCTGCCGTTTTGAACATTTCCTCGGCGGTGTGATTGCCGACGTAAAGAAGCTCGATTGCGTTGTTCTTCGTCTGATACGGGGAAAGCGTTGTGCCCGATTGCATTGCAATGACACTCACGTCGCCGGGAAGGGCAGCGCTGAAAGAGACCTTCAGGTCGCCAATCTCCGGCGAGTTGGGATCGGGCTTGCGCCCGGTTTCGCTGAACGCGATCAATTTGCGCTCCCCGGTTCGATCAGATTTCAACTCGACTGTTTTACCTATTTTTCAAATTGGACCCCCTGGTTGTATCCCAATCCGACATAATCCGACATAATCCGACACTTTTTCGACGTATATAGCAAAAGTTAGCTTTATCTATGATTATATTGAATATATTCATAAATCAATCTCATGGCTGAGAGTCGCACTTTTCCAAATTTCGTCTACGGACCCCGGATCCAATTTTTCATTTATCTGCCAGATTCCGTTCAATGCGACATCCCCATCGGAGGTGCTCAAGTTAGAATATTCGAAACATTCTAATTCACTTTGAAAGGGGAAAAGGAAGTCTTGCCCGGTGCCACTCGTGCTCTTAGATGGAAATACATCCTCCCTTCTATAATCAATGATGAATTAATTGGAGTGTCTTCGTTCGGTTGTAAGCATTGAATCTTTATGCGGCCGCATGTTCGCATTGCCGTTATTGGTTCGTTGCTCGTGGCCAGCATCGGTTGCGGGTCGATCCAGAGAGAATATAGAACGTATGGCGGTCCAACGCATCGTCCGCTTGACGGAATTCAGGTCAGCGTCACCCAGCGTGGACACGGTGCCGGTTGGGAATTCGTCGACGACCGGAACGTCACAAGAGTCGGATCAACCGACAGCGGTGGCAAGATCCTTGTCCGGGCGGAGGTGGGTCAGATTATCCAATTCCGGTCGAAGGGATTGAAGACCGTCAAGATACTGGTGGATCGGAAGAATGCGATTTTCATCGAGGATGGAGTCTATGTTGGCTTTCGCGAGACGGGTCGAGAACCGGTTCCGACTTCCGGGCCGCTTACGATTCCAATGACCGCAGGCTCGACGAAAACACTCGAGCGGCTCAACGACAGTACGACGACACTATTGAACTTTACGCGGCGATCATTTCGATTGATCCGGCAAATCTCAAAATGTCGGACGAAGAGTTCCTCAAGGAAATGAACAAGGGCCCACCCGGGCAGCCACTTAAATGCAATATGCTTGAGGAATTCCTGCTGGAGGCATTACATCGAGCGCAGCACGAGGCAGACTCGAAATCGGCCACCCGGCCGACGACGATCCCGTCCTACCTTCGATAAGCCGTGGCTGTCCGCCGCGTCTTCGGCCTTGAACGGGGGCAAGGTGTCTAGGAATTAACGCGGCGAATGGATCTCCACCCGATTGCGATGGATCGTCGAAATCCTCTGAGCGACGCGCTTTCCAAAAACTCAACCGATTTGCGTTGATTTGCTGTCAGCAGGGAGACTGTCTCCCTCCTGTTGCCCATTGGCCTGAACGTCGCTCCGTCGCAGCGTGAATGCGAAAGTGGTCCCGGCCCGCGTGCTGCGGCGAACGCGAATATGGCCGCCATGGGCCTCGACGATTTCCTTGGCGATGGCAAGTCCCAGTCCGGAGCCGCCGTTTCCCGGCTGGCCGGGGACACGGAAGAACTTTTCGAAGACGCGGTGAACGTATTGCGGCGGAATGCCCGCGCCGTCGTCTTCGACGCTGAACTCGACGACACGATCGGCCGCATGCGCATGGACGCAGACGCGCCCGCCCGCCGCCGTGTGGCGCAGGGCGTTGGCGAGAAGGTTTGCGATGACATATCCGACGCGCGTTTCGTCGGCGAGAACCGGGGGGAGCGTCGTGGGAATGTCCGTTTGAAGCGATGTCTGCTGGGATTCGAACGCGGCGCAACGCCGCGGCGGCGTCCGAGACCAGACGATCGGGGGGAACCGGGTGCAAATCCATCAGCGCCTTTCCGCTTTCGATTCGCCCCATATCCAGCAGGCTCTCGACGATCTGGTGGAGCCGGTCGCTGTCTTCGCGGGTTGTCGTGAGAAGCTCCCGCTGGCGTGGAGCGAGCGGGCCGACCTTCTCTTCGGCAAGCAGATGAAGAATCATCCGCATTGATGTCAGAGGTGTTTTCAGCTCGTGAGAAACCAGCGACAGCAGCCCGTTCTTCATTTCATCGAGGCGACGGAGGCCTGTTACATCGGCCAGGATCAGCGTCGAGCCGATCATCCGCTGCGTTTCGTCAAGGATCGGCACGCTGCGTGGGAGGAAATGTCTCAGCTCGCCATTGACCTCCAGTTGAATGATCGTGTCGTACCCTTCCAGCTCCGCCGACTGACCGCTTTGCAGCGATCGGCGGTGAAGCTCGGCCAGGCCGGTCTTTCCATCGGAGTCGATCGTGTTTCCGGGTGCAATGTGGAAGAGGCGTCGCGCCGCCTCGTTGGCCAGCTCGACGCGGCCTGCCGGATTGAGAATTGCCACTGCGTCCGGCAGGCTGTCGATGGTGATTTGCGTGCTGTGCTCGGTGCGGACGAGCCGGTCGTGATCGCGCTGGCGATAGGCGCGAAGTTGGGCCGCCATGGCATTGAACGCGGTTGCCAGCGCCCCCAGCTCATCGCGCGACCGCACCGGGACCTTCAGATCGAGATTGCCGGCTTCGATCTGCCGTGCCGAGGCGGTCAGCAATCGCAATGGCGCGAGAACAAAACGCCCGATCAGCAGCGCGAATACGATTGCCATGGCGACGCCGGAGATGCTCAGGACGTGCATGACTGAATTGGCGCGGTCGGCCATCTCGCGCCTTGCCATGGACAGACAAGACGCTCTGCATATTCAAGTCGATGAGATACTGGGCGGACGACTCGACGTCCTGCGAAAGGGGGAAAATCGTCTGCGAATAGATTGCCCGGCGCTCTTCGCTCGATCGATTCGAGCCCAGAGCATCGCGATAGCGACCGCGGTATTGATCCCAGAGCGAGGCGAGGCGATCGGTCGCCTGCTTTTCACCCGCGAGCGTCGCATCGACGCGCTGTTTCTGAAGATTGGTGTCGAAAGCTCGTTCGAGTTCGGCGGTGGCGCCCGCCGCGGGAGCTTTGCCGAGAAGGGCGGCTTCAATGACCGAGTTAATCCGCTCGACCGATTCCTTCATCTGCTGGCAGACCGCGACGCTGTCATAGTCCTCGCGAAAACTCCGCTGCATCGATGCGCTGTATCGATCCAGCACGCCCTCTCCCAGCACGCTGATCGCGATCAGGATCGCCAGCAGTCCGCCGAATCCGATGAGGATTTTTTCGCGAAGGCCGAGCATCAGATTCCAAACTTCTTTCTTCGACGCCACAGCGTCACGGTGTCCATTCCGAGGATCTGGGCGGCCTGATCGATCGAAGGGGCGGAAGCGAGCACCCCGCGGATATGAAGCTCTTCTATCTGCTCGAGTGCAACCGGATCGCCGATGGCGGGCGTAGAGGGAACTTGCGAGGCAGCGCCGAGAAGGAGATGCTCCGCGCTGACGATCGGATTTCGGCAGAGAATCGTTGCCCGCTCGATCACGTTGCGTAACTCGCGCACGTTTCCGGGCCATTTGTAATGCTTCAGAGCAGTCATGGCCGCCGGCGCAAAGGATTCGGCAGGGGTGCGATTCTGCGCGGCAAAATGTTTCAGCAGGGTTGCCGCCAGTGGCCCGATGTCCTCGGCCCGCTGCCGCAGCGGCGGCACTTCGATCTGGATCACGTTGATGCGATAGAGCAGGTCCTCGCGAAATTTTCCCTCAGCCACGGCTTGTTCGAGGTTCAGATTGGTTGCGGCAATGACACGAATGTCGGCCTGCCGGGTGATGTGGTCGCCGACGCGTTCATATTCACGATCCTGGACGAAGCGCAGCAGCTTGGGCTGAAGCCCGGGGGGCAGATCGCCGATTTCGTCGAGAACAAGCGTGCCTCCTTCGGAAAAGGCAATCCGACCAGGATTGTCGCGCACTGCGCCCGTGAAGGCGCCCTTCACGTGCCCGAACAATTCGCTTTCGAGCAATTGCGGCGAGAGAGAAGGGCATGCCACGACCGCGAATGGCTTGTCCGCGCGGTCGCTCCAGGCGTGAAGCGCCGCGCGAGAACGCCTTTGCCCGTTCCGCTTTCGCCGCGGATCAGGACGGTCGCCGTCGTTGGCGCCACCTGGCGGGCCAAGGCCACCGCCCGCTGCATGGCCGGGCTGGAACTGTTCAATTCCGCCAAAGGCCCCGCCTGCCCGAGCGCGTCTTCCAGCCGCGCCACCTTCTGTTCCAACGCCTTGAGATGACGCACTTTTTGAGTCAGAACCGAAACCTGCGCCGGTGTGAATGGCTTGGGAAGGTAATCGATCGCGCCACGCTTCATCGATTCGACGGCGGTGTCCACCGACGCATAGGCGGTGATCACGACGACTTTCATCCATGGGCTGGCGGCGAGCAGGTGCGGAATCAAATCCAGCCCGGTTTCCTTTCCGAGAAACAGATCAACAAAAGCCAGATCGAACGAGCGTCGGGCGGCGGCGTTGATTGCCTCATCGGCGCTCCCGACAGATACGATGTGATGCCCCTCGACTTCCAGGCAAGCCGCCAGGGCCTTGCGGATATTCAATTCGTCATCAACGACCAGTGCGCGAAGTGGAGATGTTGCGATCGGATCGTCGGAGGACATGAGGGTTGTCTTTTGCCGGAAAGTTAATTGTTTCCGTCTTTGACAAAGTAATCAATTCGGCGCGCCGCCCTGGTTCGCGTCAAGCAACGCGCGTGCAAATCGAGATGACGACGATGAAATCGACTTTGCGCAACAACATCCGTCGACCGGCGTTGGGAATCAAGCGAATCGGATTTCGATCTGAAACGCCCAGCGACTGATTCCCTTCATTCTGCAATCCGCCGGCAAGTCCGTCGCGATTTACGTTCGTTTTCGACCATGCAAACCACAATCGCGTGGCGGCATCCGCTTCGCAATGTCATGACCGTCATTCGTGCGCTTTTTTCCGTCGCAACGAATGACCGCTGCGGATTTTTGAACCCGAAGAGGGCGCTGGCGGAAAACGTCGCTGTGCAATTTTTCATGAAGTGGCATTTGTTGCGCTCTGCTTCGGCGACACTGGCGGCGCTCTTGATTCTCAACGGCTGTCGCGCCGGCCACCCCTCCGACGATCAGATCAAGCAAGTGAATCAGCTTGTCGGTGATCGAACCGACGTGAAATGGGATGTCGCCCGGCTCTTCGAGGATCACGACCCCGTTCCGCCACCGCCCAGCGGCGAGCTCACCTTGCGCAACGCGACCGAGCGGGCGCTGCGGCGGAATCTGTCGCTCGTCGCCAACGCCGAGAATCTCTCGATCGCGCATGCCCAGCTCGTGCAGGCCGGGCTGTATGCGAATCCGGTCATCGGGCAATCCAGCGGGTTTCTTTTTCCGATCAGCCCCGTCGGCGGAATCCCCTCGATGGACGGAAACATTCAGCAACTTCTCAACACCTTTTTTACTCAGCCGGCGAAAGTGCGCATCGCCCGGTTTCAGGAAGTTCAGGCCAACATCGATCTTTCAACGCAGACTTTTACGCTCGCGCAGCAGGTGGACGGAAAATACCAGGAGATGATTCATCTCCTGCGGGCCCGGCGGCTGGCGGCGCGAATCGAGGGTCTCTACGTCCGTGCCGTAAGTGCAGCCGAGGCAAGGCAGCGCGTCGGCGTGATTCCCACGCCGGAGCTTAACCGCGCGCCCTCAACTACGATGACGCGCGGCGGCAGGTCCAGCACCTGACCAGCCAGTATAACCGCGCCGCCCGCGAGATGAACTGGCTGATCGGGTACAGCAGCGTTCCGCAATGGAGCGTGCCCGAAGCGGTGGTGAACGACGTCGCCACCGTTCCGCAGTTGGCCCATGCCGAATTTCTCGAGCAACTGGCGATTCGTTATCGACTGGATCTGTTCCGCGCGGATCTCGACCGCCAGCTCGGCGACCGCGGCGTTCGCGCCGCAAAGCTCGGAATGATTCCCCAGATCACCGTGGGGGCTGAGTTTGCCCGTGACAGCAGCCACAATCTCACCGGCGGCCCGTGGGTGGTCGGCATCGCGCTGCCGATGTTTGATCCGGGAATTGTCGCGCTCGAGTTGGCCAAGGCGAAGCGCAAGGCCGAGAAGACGTATGTCGCACTGGCCGGGCAGGTGCACCAGGATGTTCGGACGGCTTTCGACAACTGGCGGATCGCGGCCGACGACGTGAACTTTTATCGCGATCGCCTCATTCCCCAGCAGGAAGAGAACGTGCGGCTGATGGAGATCTCGTTCCGGCTCGGGAACGACGATCTGGATACGCTTCTCAACGTTTACCAGAACTACGTCCAGCAGCTCCAGGCGTACGAGGACGCGATCCAAACCTATCACGACAGCGGAGTCGCGCTTCAACAGGCGATTGGACTGACCTGGGAACGCATTCTTGCAGAGGCGGGGGTGCAAATTCCGCCGGCGACGTCTCCCGCCACACTTCCCAACACTCAGCCAACGAGCGAGGCGGTCGAGGTGCCGCCGGCAACAACGAGGTCATCCCCATGAAAGGCAAACCGATCAAAATCGTCGCGGCCACCGTCGGGCTGTTGGCCGCCGGCGGGCTCGCGATCCTGGTGGTGGAAAAGATCCATGCCAGTCCACCTTCCGACCCGGCCGATGCGCAACCTTACACCTTGAGTGGCGACACGATCGTGGCCGATGATGACGCGGCGAAAGCCGCCGGCATTCGTGAAACCACTATTGTTCCGCGCGATGTTCCCGTCACGCTCACGCTGACAGGGCGTACCGGGCTGAACATGGAGACTGTCAGCCATGTCCGCGCCAGTTCGGCGGAAAGGTGATCGACGTCGGGCCGGAGCTGGGCGCGCAAGTCAAAGGGGCGCCGAGCACTCAACCCACGGTGCTCTGTGTCATCGAATCCAACGATCTGGCGCAGGCCAAGGCGGCATGGATCCAGGCGAAAATTCAGCTCAAGCTCGATGCCGATGCACTGGATCGCACCAAAGAGCTGGTGGCGGCGAAAGTACTTGCGGAGAAATTCCTGATCGACGCGCAGTCTGCGGTAACCAAGGACGCCGCCGCGCTCGAGGCCGCACGCCAGCAGTTGATGATCTTTGGCCTGACGCAAAAGGAAATCGACGACGTCGAAAAGCAGGTCGGGCGTCAACGGATGGATTACGTCATCACCAGCCCGCGCACGGGCGTGGTCGCCGAGAAGGGTGTCGCCGGCGGGGAGATCGCCGATCCCACCCTCAATCTTTTCACCATCGCGGATACCAAGACGCTCTGGGTATGGGGCGATGTGTACGAGCGCGATCTGGACCGGGTCAAAGTCGGCCAGCCGATCAAAATCTATTTCACTTCCGAGCCCGGCCGCGCCCGTGATTGCCGGATTGACTGGATCAGCCCCGTTCTCGATCCGAATACCCACAGCGTGAAGATCCGCGGCGTGCTCGACAACCAGGACGGGCATTTTCTCTCGGACATGTATTGCACGATGGTCATCACCGTCGGCGATGGGAAAGCGTCGCTGATCACGCCCGCCCAAGCGGTCGTTCGGCAGGACACCAGCGCCTACCTCTTTGTTCAGGTCGGAGCGGGAAGCGGCAAGAAATCGTATCGGCGCACGCCGGTGAAGACTGAGCCGATCGACATCGGTTTCGGCTCATCGGACATCGCTTCGGCGGTGGCCGGGGCCGTCGTCCCCGGTACGGCGACTCCGGCATCCGCCTGCGTGCGAGTCGTCGATGGACTCAAGCCCGGCGACACGATCGTTACGGCCGGCGCGCTGGGCTTGTCCAACGCGATGGACGACATGGCGAAAGGTCAATGAATGGTCAAGAAACTCGTTGATTTCGCATTAGACCAACGGGCGATGACGATCGGCCTCGTCGGGGTCTTGATCGTCTGCGGGCTGTTCGCTTATCGCGAACTGCCCGTAGAGGCTTTTCCCGATCCCGATGACGTTCACGTTGAAGTGATCACGCTTTGGCCCGGCCAGGCCGCCGAGGATGTCGAGGCGCAGGTCACGCTTCCCGCCGAGCAGCAGCTCAACGGCACGCCGGGGCTCAGCAGCCTGCGCTCGATCAGCATGTTCGGGTTGTCGGACATCACCTGCACGTTTCGCGACGGCACGGAGGATAATTTCGCCCGCGCCCAGGTGCTTGAAAAAATGCAGGGCGTGACGCTTCCCCCGGCGGCCCAATGGCAGCTCGCCGCGCTGACCACCAGCACTGGAGAAGTGTATCGATACATTGTCCGCGGGCCACGGGAAAAACTTGAGGAATTGCGTGCGCTGGAGGACTGGGTCGTTGAGCCGGCCCTGCGGCAGGTGCCGGGCGTGGGGGACGTGAACGCTTTCGGCGGAGGGATCAAGCAATACCAGGTTTTCGTCCGCCCTGAAGCGCTCGTTCAGCACGGCGTGACCCTTCCGCAGGTGCTCACCGCGCTGCAGAACAATAATTCAAACACCGGCGGAAACGTGCTGCGCAGTCGGAGAGCAGATCCTGGTTGTGCGCGGCGTGAATGCGATTACCACGGTTTCGCAGATCGAGAACGTCGCCGTCGCCAATTACAACCGGCATCCGATCTACGTGCGCGATGTGGCGGAAGTGCGCACGGGCATGGCGACGCGGCAGGGAATCGTCGCATGGTACCAAGCGCCTCAGGACGGGAAGCCGGCCAGGGAAATCGACGACGTCGTCGAGGGGATTGTCTTAGCCCATAAGGGAACCAACGCCCTCAAAGTCGTCGAAGGCGTCAAGCAGAAGATCGACTATCTCAATCAATTCGTGCTGCCGAGAGGCGTGCGGCTCGTGTCGACCTACGACCGGACCGACCTGGTCGATCAGACGGTGCACACCGTGATGCACAACCTGATTGAGGGAGGCATCCTCATTCTTGTTATCTCCCTCATTTTCACGAGCAACCTGCGGGCGGCGCTGGTCATCTGGCTCGTGATTCCGCTCTCGCTCCTTTCGGCGTTTCTCTTCCTGCACCTCAAAGGGATTCCCGCGAACCTGCTCTCATTTGGGGCCGTCGATTTTGGCATTCTCGTTGACGCGGCCGTGGTTATCGTCGAGGCGATCCTCGTCGCCAGCGTGCTCGCTCCCCCGGCCACCCCTTTCAGGGAACTGGTGCGCCATACCAGCACCAATCTCGGCCGGCCAATGCTCTTCTCTAAACTGATCCTGATCGTCGCGCTGATTCCGATTTTCACCTTTCAGCGCGTGGAAGGACGAATTTTTCAGCCGATGGCCTTTACGATTGCCGGCGCGATTGTCGGGCGCCACGCTCGTCACGCTCACCCTCGTTCCCCTGGCCAGCCTCTACCTGCTGCGCCGCCACGGTCCGTCTCACGAGAACTGGATCACGCATGTCTTGACGCGCGGATATGAAGTCCTGTTACGCCACGCGCTGCGTCATAAGCCGTTGACGCTTGGGCTGGCTGTCTGCCTGCTCACCGGCGCCTTGATCCTCGGCAGCCATCTCGGCACGGAATTTCTGCCCAGGCTGGATGAGGGAAACATCTGGCTCACGGTCACGATGCCGCTTTCGATTTCCCCCGACCAGGGGAAGGCCAACGAGCGACGGATTCGCGAGGTGCTCAAGAGCTTCCCGGAATCCAAAGAGATTTATACCCAGCTCGGCCGTCCCGACGACGGCACCGATCCCAAGGGTTGGAACAACATCGAGATCGCCGTTTATCTGCCGCCGCGCGATCAATGGACGACCAAAGATCCAAAGACGGGTCAGATTGTTGATAAAGAAGGCCTCATCGCGCAGATGCGGACCAAGCTCCAGGAGCTGCCCGGACTCGATTACAACTTCTCGCAATATATCGAAGACAACGTCGATGAGGCGCTGTCCGGTGTAAAGGGAGAGCTTGCCATCAAACTGTTCGGCGATGACCTCAAGGTCCTTCAGGAAAAAGGGGAGGAAATCCGCAAAGTGCTCGCGCAGGTTCGCGGCGTATCGGATCTGGATATCGAACAGCTCTCCGGGCAACCGAACCTGACCATTCGCCCCAACCGCGACGCGATCGCCCGTTATGGCGTCGATGGGCAGACCGTTCTTTCGCTGGTGGAAACGGGGATCGGCGGAAAGGTCGCGGGAAGCATTCTCGAAGGCCAGCGGCGATTTGATCTGAGCGTGCGGCTCAGTCAGCCGGCGACAGCAACGTCGGGGATATCGCCAGTTTGTGGGTGGATGTTCCGTCCCCGAGCGGACAGGGGACGCAGCGGATTCCGCTGTCCGGTCTGGCCGACATCAAGCTGGAAGAAGGCGCCTCGCGCATCGGTCGCGACGCCAACCGCCGGCGGATCGCGCTCAAGTGCGGCGTGGAAGATCGCGACATGGGGAGTTTCGTCGATGAAGCGCAGCGGCGCGTGGCCGACGAGGTCAAGCTGCCGCCGGGCTACCACGTCACCTGGGAGGGGCAATTCGAGAATCAGAAGCGCGCCACGGCCCGGCTGATGATCATCGTTCCGCTCTCGCTGCTGGGCGTGCTCATCCTGCTGTTCTGGGCCTTTCAACGGCTCCGCTACGCGATTTTGATCATGGTGAACATTCCGTTCATTGTCATCGGAGCCGTCCTGCTGCTGTATCTGACGGGAACGCATTTGTCGGTCTCGGCGATGATCGGATTCATCGCGTTGGCCGGCGTAAGCGTGCAGATGGGAATCGTTCTTGTTGGCCAGTTCAATCAGCTTCGCGCTAAGGGATTGCCACTCCATGAAGCGGTCATCGAAGGATCCAAGAGCCGGCTGCGGCCCGTGCTCATGACGGCGCTGATGGCCGCCATCGGCATGTATCCGGCTTCGGTCTCGCGCGGAATCGGCTCAGAAGTTCAACGCCCGCTCGCACTGGTGATCCTCGGGGGAATGCTCTCGGCGGCGTTGCTCACCCTCATCGTGCTCCCGGCGCTTTACGAAATGTGGGAATTTTACTTCCCCGCAGAGGTCACTGTCCCGACCGGCCTGGTCGAGTAGCACTATGCGATACAACGGCCCGCATTCGATCTTGATTGAGTATTCATCGCGTTTGGCGGTTGTTCTATCTGCGCTGCTGTTGCGCGGCTGTGATATCGACCGAAGTGGAACAGAATGTGCGCCGGGCCAAGCGCGCGGCGGATTCGCCGTGCAGCAAATGTGTGATGGTTCACCACCACTGGAACACCTATTTCCACGAAAAATTCATCCACAGCAACGACAAGGACTTGATGGAATGCCCTTATTGCTGTAGCGCCGCAAGAACCTATCGAACCACCTCGCGTTCAAACATACCTGCGGCCTATGCGGAAATGGCGTCATGTGCTGTCCCATGTGTCGGGCGGCCGGTTCTGATTGAGCATGGGTCCGAAAGAGAGTGATTGAGAACAGGGGCAGAGAGCGTCAGTGACGAGTGGAAATTCAAAATTGTCTCGCTTTCTGTCGATCCTGGCGAGCCTGTCGACCGTGCTTTATATCACTGCAGTCATCTTTGCATTGGCGGGTCACATTGATCGAATCACCTCGGAGCGGCACGGAGGCGGCCAATATGAGCTCAGATCCAGCAGCAGTGTTGTGACCTGGGAAGGACACCGACTCCCGCATTGGTTTCTGCTGATCCCGCTCGGCGTCTGGGCCATTCACGCTGCGTGGCGACGAAGGGTTCGCTCGAAGACGCGTTGCCAGCGTTGCGGTCACGATACGCTGACGACAGGGGGGATGTGCACGGATTGCCAGGTCGCCGGCGAATTCAGCCCGGCTGACTGAGTGCCGGGGCACGGTGCCGATGCTGGCCCGCTTGTTCAGAACCAAGCAAATTCCTTGTGAGATCGTAATGCCCGCGGTACGATCAGCCGGAAGGCTAGTCGGATGCCTGCGGTCGGGCCGTGGTTTTCCGCAAGCCACCGCATCTCTCTAGTTGGGAAGGAGACCCCCCGTGGTTTTTCTACGCAAATTGTGTTGTCTCGGCGGGCTGATCGGGATCATCTGGTATCCGACGACGAGGGTGTCAGGCGCGGAAACGGGGGGGAACAGTACATCTGGATCCAATTCGATTCCGAATCCATTCGATCTGAATCTGAACCCCGACTATGCATCCGACGCAGTCGTCCCGATGCAGCGAGCGCCGCTGATGGGCGCGTTGGACCATTTCGGTCTGGCCCGTCCGCTCGATCAGGCGGGGATCAACATTTACGGCGACATCGAAGGTTCGTATACGTACAACGCCGCCGATCCGCATTCGTTTGATGAGGGCCCCCAGCACAAGATCGAACTGCGAATGTTCGATCACCACAGCGATCAGTTGATCCTTCAGCGGATTGACCTGTTCATCGATCGTTTTGTCAACTACCACCATGCCACCAAATGGGATGTCGGAGGTCTGATCGAATTCCAGTACGGCCATGACGGCGCGATGATGCACTCGAACGGCCTGCTGGACTACAACCTGAAATACATCCCCGCGGGCCCCGGTGGGCCGGCTCACTTCGCCAATACGTATCTGGCCAACGAACACAGTCCCTATTACCAGCCGGACCTGACTGAAGCATTCGTTGACTTGGCGGCGCCCGTGGGAAATGGCCTCCGCGTTCGTGCCGGCAAGTTTGCGACGATCATGGGATATGAATCGTGTGATCCGGTTCACAACCAGGCGATTCAGTTTTTCTCGCGCTCGTTCATCCTCACATTTGGCATCCCGATGTATCAGACGGGCGCTTATGTGACCTACGACATCAGCGACAACATTACCGCCAACGCCGGATTTTCCCGCGGCTGGGAGCAGGCGTTGAAAGACAACAACGACTCGCTCGACTTTCTGGGAAGCGTGAACTTCATCCTCAACGACAATTTCGTCGATTACGTGGCGGCGTCGGAGGGAGCTGAGCAGCCGGACGATAATTCCCATTACCGAACGGTTCTTGAAAATATCGTTTACTTCACGCCGGATCCGCGTGGGCCGTGGAATTTCGCGCTCGATATGCTCGCAGGCTGGGAAGACAATCAGGTGAAGCAGTATTTCTCCTTTTTTCCGCCGGCGCCCGGCAGCGTTTCCACGGGCGCGCCTGTCGGAAATACCTGCTGGTACGGCATCGCGTCTCTTTGGCGGCTATCGCGTCAGCAACACTCTCCAGATCAAGGGTCGCGTTGAGTGGTTCGAAGACGGCGGTGGAACCCGATTTCGATTCCCCGAGGCCAACCGCGAGTTCACCGCGACCGTAATGAACGACTCGGCCGTCCCCCTCGGAAGAGCCACCGATGCTTACGAGATGACGATCGGGCTTGATTGGATTCCGTTCCCGCATGATGCGCCGACGCTCAAGATTCGCCCCGAGGTACGCGAGGACATCACGTCTCGCAACGTGCTTGTGAACGGAAGCAAGCATTCGCAGACAACGATCGGGCTTGACCTGCTTTACCGTTTTTAACAGTGCTCCCGGCACTGGATCGAATGGCCCCGGTGAAACTAGAATTCGTTGGGGTCGTTCGGAGATCAGCCATGTTCCAATTTCGCAGGAAATTCCGAGTCGACGCCGCCGGCTTTCTGGCGATTGCGGTTGCGCTGGGACTCGGGTCGGTGGGTTGTTCGCAGTCCGGTTCGCCCGCCATGATGAGTTCGCAGGCGCCCGGGGGCAAGCCGGTCCTCACATCGTGTTGTGTGCGACCCGGAGGCGCGGCGGCGCATTCGAGTATTGTTCAGGCTCCAAGCGGGCTGCGTTTTCAAAGTTGCGGATGTGGCAAAGGGCCGCGCTGGGAACCGGCTTCGTAAAACGTACCCGACGACCGGTGAAGTCGTGGCTATTTCGAGGGGTCGCGGAAGTGGCCTCGCTCCACTCCCGGCTCGACCGTCCTGGGCGGAAGCAGGCTGACAATCTGCGTGAGGGCTTCTTCCCGGTCCGTTGCACTTCGGTCGGCCAGACAATGCTGGAAGGCCCGTATCGACAACTGCGAATTGGTGTCCGTCGGTGCATGGAATTTGCGAACACCGAGCTGAATCCGGCGGAAAGAGTGGGCATCGGCCACGGGGACCGAACGCCATTTCTCGCTCGATGCCTCCATCGCCGCCGCCTCCTGGCGCAACTCCGCCGTCCTCCCGTCGGCGGACGGGCCGGCCGCCCGGCTGACAATGTCGGCAAACCGGGCCGGGTCCCAACCGGCCAGCGCGAAGAGCTTCAACGCATCCTGGTCCGCCTCCCGTTCTTCATCGGGATCGAAGGGCTGTGATGCAAGCTGCCAGACGATCCCCAACGCTTCGTAACTTTCATCGATATTGCGTTTCACCGCCTGCCGGTCGAGAGTATGTGCGTAAGCATGCGCCATCGCCGCCGCGAGGTCGTCTTCAGTTTGGCAGATCGCCAGGAGGCCTCGATCGATGTAGATGTGCTCGCCCCCGGAGCTGAACGCGCCGCGGATGTCACTATCCACCAGATGAAACTGCACCGGGCCCACATCGGCATTCGGGTGCAATGACTGGCCCGCCTTCTGAAGCCGGTCCCCGATGCTGCTCAGGTAGTTGTTGAGCTCTGCGTCGTTGTCGATGGCCGGGCGGATGACCGAATGTGCGGTTTCGGCGGTCCGCAGCACACGCGCCCAGTCGGCCGGCGTCCCGCGCGATCCAATTGAATCGTGGGCGCATCCCACGATCAGAAACATCAGCAATGTTGCCGCCGGAAGCATCCGAGTTGGGAAGGCGCGGCAAACGCACCGACGGGTGTAACTCCTATTTGTGGCGATCGGCGCATTGGGCCAACTGTCATCCTGAGGTACTCCGAAGGATCTGCATCGTAGTCGTGGGACGCAGATCCATCGGAGTACCTCAGGATGACAGTTGAGCGACATTCTCGATGCTTTCCGTGAAACCGCCACAATCAAGCGCTAAACCCGCGCCGACCGGCGTTCGCCATTGGCAGGTCAGTACGGGGTTTTGCCTCGTCCAACATGCGCGTGATCCGGTGTCTACGAACCCTGAGCCGTGCCGGCCCGCTCGTCCCTGTGACTGTATCAGACAGTCGCACGATGATGAACGTTCGATCGTCGGCGGCGATCCGACCATGCTCATAGAGATCCAGGAATCCGGTTACGTCATTCACCAGTTTCGCGACAGGAGCCCCGGCCTGGGCGGCGGCTATTCTGCACAACTCCTCCCCGAGACCCTGCACACCCAGCATGTCACCGTCTTCATTTACCGCCTCGATGAGGCCGTCCGTATAGAGGATCAGCAAATCTCCGGCCTGCAGGATTCCCCCTTCGTCCTGTCCAACCAGCGGGCTGAGCGCCAGGGGCATGTTCGCAGCCAGATTCATTTGCCGGAGATTCCCGCGCGGGTCGATCATCAGGCCCGGGGGGTGGCCGGCATTGATGCAATCGAAATTGCCGCTTGCCGGATCCAGGACGATGCAGATCATCGTCACAAAATTGCCGTCCGCTACATAATCGCTCAGGTAGGCGTTGAGCGCAACCACCATCTCGTTGACAGACTTCCCGGCGCGAAGATTGGCGTGAACCATCGTATGGATGCTGGAGGTAATCATCGCCGCCGGCAAACCCTTCCCGCAAACGTCCGCAATCGCGATCAGCACACGGCCGTCGGAAAGAGGAACAACGTCGGCGTAGTCCCCACCCACCCAGTGACAGGCCCTGAAACCGATGGCCAGCTCCACGCCATTGATTTGGAGCCGTTGCGGGATGAGCCGAAGCTGGATTTCCTGGGCGAGTTCCAGTTCGCGCGCGACCGCCGCATACTCCCGGATCCTGGCAACATGCTGCCAGACGGCTTCCGCCTGCTGAAATTGTTTGACCGCCAGGGCAATCAGCGCCAGCCAATCGCTGTGATTGTATTCCGGTCCGAAGACGGCATAGAGTAAGTCCACCGCGTAATCGTCGAAACGAATTGGCGCTGCCATGACGGTCATCGCTATGACGGCCGATGGCATGGAGAGCTGAATGTCTTCGGCTCCCGTCGCACTGTTTGTCGCCAGGACCGGTTCAAGCGATTCACAGACGGCGCGGAGCACGCTCCGGGAAATCGGAGGGAGGGGTTCGCGCCAGTCGGCGGGGGCCTGGGGTCCGCAGAGGACCTGTGGCTCTTCAATCTGTTCTCGCGGTACCCTGAGCACAATTCCATGACGGCCGCGAAACTGCGAGCTGATCATCAGCCGGCATAATTGCAGCAATCGCTCGCTCTCGTCATGGGTGATATTCAACTGGTGCCCAAATTCGCTGAGTGCCGACAGATGGCTGGCGTCGATTCGAGGCGACTCATGTTCGCCAAGACGTTTAATCCGCTCGCCGGCATTCTCGGTCACGGAAAGATGCCGCGGGCTTTCCTTTTGCTCGAGCGGCGAAGCCTGCGGCGCAAGCGTCAGCGTGTAGCCGCCGATCTCCAGCACATCCCCCGGCTCGAAGATCGCATGGGAGATCCGCTTCCCGTTGAGACACGTTCCGTTGCGGCTGCCCATGTCCCGGACCCACCATCGGCCGAAAGGATCCTTGACCAGTTCCGCGTGACGCCGGGAAACCTTCGGACTGTCGAGCACGATCGCTGCGTGTCCGGCGCGACCAACGATCATGCGCGATGTTCCCAGCGGGAATTGGGCGGCGGCCTGGGTCGGGCTGGCGATGCGCAGCAGAAAATGATTGATTGGAACAAGCGTGGTGCTGTCGGCGGGTGGTTTCATCGGCTCCAATGAGCGGCAGGCGTGGGGCCGCCGGGGAATCGAATCATTTATTTTTGCGGCGGTCGCTTCAGCCATGAAAGGGGCCCTGGGGTGGGGCGGGAAGGACGCGCGCCCCCGTCACCCGACAGGAACGCTCGGAGATCGTCGGCCATTTCCGCGGCGCGACGATATCGGTCGTCCGGATTGCGGGCCATCGCCTTGAGGCAGATCCGTTCCATTTCCGGGGGCGTTTGCCACATGACATCGCTCGGCCGCATCGGGTCGGTCGTGGCGATTGATCGCAATACCTTTCCGAGCGGTCCATCATACGCCTGTTTGTAGGTCAAAAATTCGTACAGCGTTACCCCCAGACCCCAGATATCGACCCGGGAATCGGTGTCGGCGGAGCCGGAGCGGCTTGCCCACCCGGCCAGCATTTCCGGCGACAGATAGCCAGGCGTTCCGATACACGAGGAATTGGAAGCAGGCAACTGGCGGTCGGCCAGCGTGGCCAGTCCGAAGTCGCCGAGCATCATCCTGCCATCCGCCGAGACCATCATATTGCTCGGCTTCACGTCATAGTGAACGATTCCTTCGAGATGTGCGCGATCCAGACCTTCGGCAACGCCAGCAAGCCAATAAGCCACAAAACGATAGTACGATTGCTTGAGACGAAGGAGTGCGCGCAGCTCCGGCGTCGCCGAGGCAGGATCAAGCTCCGCGATTTCGAGAATGTCGTGGGGTTCCTTCTCGTGCGCCATGGATTCGGCAAACTGCCGAATCAGGCGATGCGCGTCCTTTCCCTTGATCAACTGCATGACGCAATAACCGCCCTGGCCGTACTGCTCGTAGCGCAACACCGGAACAATGTGGGGATGCTGCAATCTGGCCGCCGCTCGCGCCTCCTGAAGAAACTGTGCCTGGGCGCTGGGATGCATTGAACGAAGAACCTTGATCGCCACCTCGATATCCAATTGGATGTCGTGCGCCCGATAGACCGTGCCCATGCCGCCGCTGGCGATGGCTTCGATGATTCGGAATCCCTCGATGTCGGGAAGATCATTGTTGCGCTTTTCGTGGCGGCCGGGAGGAGGGCCGGGTGATTGAGGGATTGGGCCGCTTCAGTTCCACGCTCGGGTCCACCGCCGTCACTGGAGGCGGCCCTGATAGAAAAGGTCCGGTGCTCAATTTGGGCGCGCTCTCCACTTCTCCGATCGTTTCCGCCTCCTGCGGACTGGAGACGGCAGGTTGAATTCTCCTTCTCGACGGAGCGGCAGGCGGGGCCGCCGGCTCTGCAACCGAGGCAACCGGCTCGGGCGGGGGGACAGCAGACGGGGCGGGCGGCGCGGCGCGACGGGCGAGATTCAATGCGCGGTCCAATCGCCTTGCGGCCGGCTTGTTGGGGACCGTGAGCGTGTCGATCACGTACGCAACGTCTGAGTTGGTTGGCTTGGACAAATCGTTGTTGAGTAGAAATACGCAATGAAGGTAGCGCAAAATCTGTTCGGGCTCTTCAAAGCCGTAGATTCTCGCCTGTTCGCATCCGCGCTCCAAAAGTGATTTGCGCTGCTCCGGCGTTTGCGCCGAGACACGATCCGGATAAGCGCGTTCCAATTCGGAGATAGCGCGTCCGATGAGCGGATCAGCGGTTTGCGGAGGACGGAATTCAGCGCGCGTTCCCCTGCGCAATCCCGAAGAGCTGCGCTGTGCGGAAGGTTCTTCGATTTCCGCAAGGGTCGCGTTATCTTCCGCGCGTGAGCTGTTTGAAACAGGCCGATCAATCAAAACGATCATCTCCGTTGTTCCGATGGCGATGCGGTCCCCGTCATTCAATACCGCCGTTTTAACCCGCTCCCCGTTGCAAAGTGTGCCGGCTCCGGTTGTGGCCAGGTGGACCAATTGGACCTCGCCGGCCGGGTTGAGCGAGATTTTGCAGTGTTCCGCGGCGATGCCTGGAGCCCGAATTCGAAGTCCAGCGCCCACCGAACTGCCAATGACGAACGGGGGAATTTCCTCTCCGAGGTCGCTCGCGGCGCTCTGAGAAGCACCTTTCTCCCCGATGAATGTCAGCTCAATATGACGGTTCATTTACCCTGCCATCGGATTGGGCACATGCGTGCCGCCGTCGTTGTTTGCGCCGATCAGTCGCCGCGTCCGTTCGATAAAACTCGCCGGCATTTTGTAAGGAATGTCAGTGGTCAATGCGACGGCTGCCGGCGAGGCCATCATACAATAAAGCTGCGACGTGGTCGGCTCGCCGACGATCAGATCAATCCAGGATCCGGCGAGTGGTTGCAGCACCAGCAGGGGGGCTGCATCGTCGAATTGTGTCTGGAGGAAGCGCACCCAGAGCAGCGCCGCCTCGCCGGGCAAATCGGCACAGGCCGGCACGCGGAGTTGAGTTGGCCGATTATTGTCTTCCGAGGACGATGCCTGACCAAGGCGATACCCGCCTGATTCGCTGTCGATCTGGTAGAGCACGGAAAACAATTGGCTATAGTCCGGTCCGCGCAGGCGATCACCAAGATAGCGCAGCACGTTGGTCTCGAACGGGAGGGGGGCGGCGGATACCTGCGCCGCGGAGGTCGCCAGCGCTCGCAGATCCTTCCCTTCGCCGGAAATCACATCGCGAACCACCGATTCGGAATCGGTCTGACTGCACCGGGATTCGATTCGCTCCAGAGCGGGGTAAACTTTTTCAATCACCCACCGGAGCGGCATGCCGGAGCAGTCGGCGACACAAACCATCGGATATCGTGAGCGTCCCTTTCCATCGCGGGATGACCAGAGCCGTCCGGCGGCGATCTCAAGCCCCCGTCGCCACAGGAAAACATGCCCGAAGTCCCTGACGCGCTTGTCCTCTGCCAGCTTGTCCCAGGCCCCCGACTCAATATTACCCGCAATCCCGTCGACGTAGATCGTCTGCTTCACCGTCGCGAGCAGTTCGGTTTCAACCCCAACCTCCAGGTGGTCATCCCACCCCGGATGCTTTCCAAAGGCGGCCACGCAGACCCGGGGCTTGGCGGGTCCCCAGCCAAACAGGTTGCGAAAAAATGAAACCAAATCGACTCTCCGTTCCTCGTTCGTAGCTCAAGCGTCAGTCCGTGGCACTTCCGAGAGAATATGATCTCGAAATCAAGCCACGAATTGCGCCGAGCCGGGCGCGCTTCAAGATCCGGTCCGCCACGTCTTTGCCCATGCGGCAAAGGCGGCGGAGTTGTTCGTTTTCCGGCGCATTGTCCGGCGCGATCGCATCGATTTGACGCGTGAGTTCCATCGCATCGGCGTTAGCGCGATCCGCGAGCGATCCCTGGGTTGTGGAGGTGCTGTCCGTCTGCTTCATGGTCACCAGCAACTGCTCAATCCCCGTATAGATCTGGGAATGCACCTGATAGCGACGGTGCTCTTTCCCATCCGCTCCCTTGATTGGGGAAAGATACAGGCTATCCAAACGCCGCAAGGAGTTTCGCAACTGCGGCGTCAACGACGTTGAGCTCAATTGCGGAAGCTTCTGAGCCGCCGAAGTCAGCGATGAACGCAACGCCAGCAATTGGGGCGGAGTTTTGGGTCCCGAGGGAATTTGCGCCAGCAATTGTCCATAGCTTCGGGATGCCGCCTCAATATCATGCGCTAACTCGATATCGTACACCGCCTCCAAAGACCAGCCGGCGGCCGTGTCCTTCTCGAGTTTATCAATGGCCGCGTCCGCGGCGTCGCGCGATTTGCGGATCTCTTCCAGTTGTGTCATCCACTGAGCGAGAGGCAGGGGCCCGGTCGCGGGGAACTCCTTGCTGAAAGATCGTTTCAACGTCTCCTCGGCGTCGTAAAACCGCTGAAGAGGCCCCTCCACTGCGATCACTTGTTTTAAGCGAGGATCTTCGCCACCGATGCGCGCCGCCCAGGTCGCGTTGAAATTCTTGACGCCTTGTTCCAGCGCCGTGTTGGCCGGCCCGCTTCCGGCGCCCATTGCGGGGGAGGGAAAGTCGCGCAGCGCGTGCTCGGGGGCATAAACCCATTGCAGCGCTTTCTGAAGCCCCTGGCGATGCTCGGTTCTGTACCGGGCGTAGTCATCATCGCCAAGCAAAAAACGCATCAGCGGATCCAAATTTAACAACACGGGATCCGACTGGGAATCTTCGCTGTCGTCGACTGACCCATCGCTTCGTGCCGGGGGGACGAGACCCGCTCCGTATTGTTCGAGCCGAACCAGTTCGCCGATCGCCGCGCCGGCGTGTGGAGACAAGTGGGCAGAGTTGGCAGCCGAAAGCTTGCTGCGCACCGCATCGATCACGGGAAGGACGACGCCTTCCTCGTAGAGGCGGCGATAGGCCTCCCAGCGCCGATTGTTGAAATCGCCGCGAATCAGCGCCTGCGGGCGGAAGATCCAGGGGATGTTGATGGGGTTGCCGGCGTATTGCCGATCGTCCGCGAAGAACTGTCCAACTGTCGTCGTGTGTTCTCCGAGACTCAGCTCTCCGAACCCGTTGTATCGCCACCCCGTCTCCGCGCCTTCTCTACCGTCTGCGGGGGCGGGGCCATCGGCGCTCGACGGCAGCACGATGTTCCACTCCGGCCGCCGATCGTGCCAGTTGCTGAATACGGCTGACCAATAGTCCCGCTGCTCGCCGATTCCCGATTCCATCCTTCGTGCGCCGTCCCACGTAAACAGCAGAAGCACGAGGATCCCGACCAGGGCGGTCCCCATGACCGCGGCTCGCCGGTTGCGCCGAAGTCGCCGCGTGTTAGTTGCCCGGGTGACCAGCCCCTTTTCACGGAACACCTTCTGCATGAACAGGTCGCGAAGAAAATAGGCCCGCTCCCGTTCCCAGGACCGGCCATCGCCCTTGAGTGATTCCAGTGGAATCTTCATCGCTTCGGCCAGGTCTGCGTCCAGCGCCGCGCCTTCCCGCATCGACGAAGTGAAATAGATGCCGCGCAGAAAAAGCGGCTCCGGTGACCACTCGCCGACCACAAAGATCATTTCCAGATAACGCCGCAATCGCGGCGCGATCTTCAGGAAACTTTCGGGAAACGCGAAAAGCGCATCGACCTCATCGAGGCGCGCTGCGCCGGGATCGTCCGCATTGATCGGGTCAAGCAGCAAAGCCTGGCGGCGTCGGATCAGTCGCTCCCGCACGGTTCGAAGATGACGGTCGACGTCGCCGGGATTGAAAGGCTCGTCCAGCGGCTGCGGGTTGGACCATCCCAGCATCTGATGCTGGAGTTGGGGGTCGGTCAGATTGTCGAAGAATTCACGGAACCCGTTGATCAAGTCGCATTTGGTGACGATGACGAAGACCGGGAATCGAACCCGCAGCGCTCGTTGGATATGGTCCAGTTGCTGGGCGATCAGCGCGGCTTTTTTCTCGATTTCATCGGCGCTGTCGGTGATCAGGCTGTCGGCGGGAAGCACCAGCAGCATGCCGTTGATCGGGCAACTGGACCGGATTTTGACGAGCAGTTGCAGAAACTGGTCCCACTCCGTGGTCGTGCCGGCAGGCGCCTCCTCGAAGAGCATTCTTCCGGCGATGTCCAGCAGAATCGCGTGGTTCGTAAACCACCAGTTCATGTTGAGCGTGCCGCCGGCCCCCTGGGTGTAGTCCTGGAGCCCCGGTGGGAATCCCACATTGCAATGTCGGATGGCCTCGGTTTTTCCTCCTCCCGCTTCTCCCACGACGATGTACCAGGGGAGCGAGTAAAGGTCTTTTCCTGCAGCGCTGAACTTGGCAATCCCGGCCTGGAATTTCTTGCGCAGATCGTCCAGGGCGGCCCGACGGGCGGGCTCGCTGATGGCGTGCGGGGAGGCTGCGCCATTGTCGAGAATGGCCCGCTGCATCGGCAGGGACTGCCTTTGCCGCCAGGCGCGGAGCACGCGCGCATAACTGACCAGGATCAACGCGACCGCGACCGCGCCGCCGGCCACGATCAACGCCCCCTGTGTGTCGTGGCGTCCCACAAAGATCGCGGCGAGTACCGCGACCGCCGTGAGCAGCAGCAGCCCCGCCCGCGTCGGCGAGGAATAGAAGTCGCTTTTGTCCGGCGCGGTCCATCAAAGTGCCTTATGATCGGGTTTGGCTGAAAGATCCCTGTCCGGCAGCTCAGGCACGTTCACAGGATTCGCGTCGGCCGATTGGACCGGTGACGCCGGCGTCGTCGTTGCGTCGCCGCTCGGGTGAATGATCCGGTCGAGTGAACGATCCAGGTTTCGGAAGCTCGTCTGGTAAAAATAAAAATTGGCCGCCAATAGAACCACGGTCAATCCGACAAGCCCGATCACAATTCCTGCGACGCTGGCGCCGGAGATTCAATGAGATTACTCGTATCGACATGGTCGTAGGCTTCGGGGACGATGCGCGCCGCCTGGTCCGCCTCGCTCATCCCCCGGATGCGGGCAGATAGCTCGAGCATTCTCTTTCGGAGGTGATCCGCCTGACCTGCGTACCAGCCGGAGAATCCCAATCCCAGGCAGGTGTAGTAAATGCCCAGTTCATCCACTACGCCGGGGCCGGAGTCGGCCAGAGCCGCGTCCATCATGTCGAAAAATTTCTCGTCCCCGTCGGGGAAGCCGCGCTCGACGGCCATTTCCTTCCAGTCGCGGGCAAAACTTAGGTCGCTCTTTAGAATCATTTCGTCCACGAAGAAGAGGAGCACCGGCTCAATCCTTCGGTATCGCAGCCGCAGGGCCTCATCCGATTTCGCCTTGGCGGCCATCTCCGCAAAAAGAGCATTCACCTCGCTTTGCACCTGCTTGAGGTCGTAGGTGCGCCCATAGCGCGCCGAGCGGTTGAGCAGACAGACGTACTGGAAGAGAGGTTGAGAGATCTCCGCGATTCGGATGGCCATGGTGTTTTCCCACGCTGGATGATGGTGCGCAATCCAGCGAATCTCATTCAGCTCTTACCCGCGGTCCCGAAGTGCAGAATCATCTCCGGTTCGGCGCTTGCCTACGCGCATTCAATTAACTCTGCCCGATTTCCTTAAGCAATTGTTCCGCATGGTGAGCGATCACGCGGCGAATCTCCGCCTCGATCGCGGCCTGGTCAAGAGACTCCGCCAGCTCAACATACTTCCGCCAGCAAAGCGCCTCTTTTGACTTGAACATCCCGCCTGTTCCTTCGGCCCTGACGGCATTTTCAATTTCAATGGGGGAGAATTTATCGAGATGAGTGCGCGCGAACTGGTCCCCAACCTGGCTGATCGCGCTGATCAGAGCGGCGACCAGAAGCCGCAAACGTTCAAGTTCTCCCGCCGCCTGCTCGCGGGAGGTATTGGGATCCCCGGAGACGAACCGTGCCAGCGTCTTTTGAGAGATGCCGCCGCGCCGGACGCTCGATAGCGGCGCGATGGTCTTCCATGTCGCCCAGACGAGCGTCGAGATCATCGAACTGAATTTCGCAAACATCGCAGCCATTTCCAGCGCGCGAACCAGATCGACCCCATCTCCGGTGATTCCCATCGTCAAGCATAATTCACCGACAGCCTGCTCTTCGGAGGCTGCCGATTCCCCCGCCGAATCAGGGGGATTCGGTGTCGCCGCCAGTTCCGTCAGGGTGGCGTCAAGGAATTCGACGATCGCGGGGTCGGCGCCGGACGGCCCCACACTTCCATCGGTTTGGGAGATGGCCCCGGGAGAGCTTGCGTCCGTAAAATGCGAGCGCAATTCGCGCAGGAAAGCGACATGGTCCGGTGTGGCGACGGTCGACAGACCGCGGTGCAACTCCTCGGCCATGTACTGGATCCGGATATTGGGGTCCTGGTCGGCAAAATCAAACTGAACGAGCCGTAAACGGCTGGCGGTCGTGGCAATTCGATCGGACCTTGCAATGCTTAATTCAGGCATCAACCCTGGCCGTTACAGATTATTTTTCCCCGCCCCGCGAAGGGGTAACCGAATTCTAAAGCCCGGGCATTCTTCGCACAAGTTTGTTTTGACACACTTTGCGCATCACATAGAATGCTTTTCCGCCACAATTTGGTTGGACCCGCCGGCATCCAGTGCAAAACCGGGTTATTGGCCTGACGAAAGAGCTGTCGGGAGTGATGATGCCGATTTTCGGCGACTACGAGACGACTCAGGAACTCTATCGCCATGGGCTTGGCGTCGTCTTCCGCGCCAAACACTTCCCATCTGCACGTTTTTCAGCCAGCCGACACCCCGGCAAACCGGGTTCTTCTGAGACGGGTCGCGCTATTCCTGCAAAGTCTCAGGACGGATTTGTGGTGAAGGTCCGTCAGCCGTTGCCTCATGTGGCGACTTCTCAGGTGCTGCGGGCGTCGGCCGAATCGTTCCTTGAGACTGCCCAGGTCCAACAAGCGGTGGTAGACGCCGGGGCCCGGCATTGGGCGCCGATCTACGATGCAAGCTTCGGACCCACCAGCGATGCGGCTTACTACGTCACCGCCTGTTATCCGCGCTCGGCCCAAAAGTTGATCGGAAGCCGCGTCAAGCTGTCAGCCTCCGGCCTGTTTCAAATCGTCGACTCGGTGCTCAAGGCGTTGATCGAGCTGAAGCAGACCGCGCACCGCGCACATGGCGATTTGAAACCCTCGAATGTGCTCATCGGCGGCGCTGCCGAAATCGAGAAGCGCAGGTCGTTCTCACGGATCCGGCATCCAAAGATCGGCTCCAATCCGACCAAGACGATCCGCGTGCGGCCGAAAGGGAGGATTTGGCCGCGGTGGGAGCGCTGATCTTTCAGCTCGTCCTCCATCATCCCTTTCACGGCGCACAAAGCTGGCCCGCGCGAAAATCTCCTGAATGGAATCGATTGGGTCCCAAGGGCAATCGATGGCGCGAGTTATGCAATCGCCTGACCCGGCCGGAACAGACTGAGTCGATCACTCTCGAATCGATTGCACAACAGGTTCAATCGCTCCGTGCCCGCCCCAGCGCGGTGACTCCCGGCCGATTAATGGCAGTGGGCGCGCTCCTTCTGGCCGGCCTTCTGGCCGCCGCGGCCATGGTCTATCCAGGTTATGCGCGACAGTGGAAGGAATTCTGTGCGGCCGATGATCAGTGGCTCGACCAGTTTCGTCACGATCTGACCTCGGATTCACTGCGGCTTCGAATCGAACAAGACCCTTCGCTGAGTAAGGCCGTCGGGGAAATCCAAGCTTCCGGGGAGGACCTCGATCCGAAACACGTCAGCGGAAATCAGACGATGATGATTTCCGAACTGGCCGTTCACCCTCCTCTGACGATCAGTGCGTACCGGAAGACGCCGCCGGCTTTGGATGTAATACATCATGTCGAGAATGCGCTCTCGGCCGATCATTGGCCGCTGTTGCAGCATGTGACCCATTATCAAAAACTCTATGAGAAGTGGGGCTGGCAGAGCGCTTCTGCTTACCTCAAGCAGTTCACCGATGGAGTGGCTCTCGACCGCCAGCTTGCCGCTGGTATCGACAAACTCCTCCGGCGCCACCCCGGCTCGAAGACGATCTCGTCTTCATTGACGACAGTTGGAGGCCGGTCCTGGATACTCAGGAGCTGATTCAGAAGACCGCCTCAAATGACAGGGTGCTCCGGCAATTCGGCGATTTCGCCAGACAATATGCGATCGCGAAAACCGCCCCGTCCGGCCAGGAATGTACGGATCTGACCAACCTGCGCCAGGGATTATTGCCGCTGAAGGATCTGGCCAAACAGTTGAACGAAGTCCTGGCTTCTGACTGGCCGACGCTGATCGACCGGCAGCGCCTGGCCGACGAGGCGCAGGTTTATAAGCTCCCTGCGCCATTCCAGGCAGCAGACTTTCAGCAATGGCTCCGCGAAGCGCAGGACTATTACATTTATCATCCCGAGGATCTCGCCGGCCGGATCGCGGCCCTTAATGCCGCGGCGGATACCACGGCGGCAAAAATCAAAGCGGTTCCCGACAAGATCCCTGATTATTCGAAAAAGAGCGCGGCTCTTGCGGCGCGTCTGGAGGGTCTTCGGGTCGAAATTGATCTGCTCTCAAAGCAACAGGCATCGAAGCAGGGCGTGATGGTACCCCGACATTGGGTCCAGAAAGATCGGCGCAACGGCGTCCTTGCCGCCGAAGCGGCTTCTCTTCTATCGCGCGTTCAGGGAATCGGCCAGGATGCCGACCGCGTCACTGCCGAAAACACGCCCGATCAGAAAAAATGGTGGGATACCTTTGTCCTGACGCCCCCGACCGCCGATCAGTCGGTCGTCAACGATGCCTGGATCGCCTGGCGCAATCGGCTCTCCGTCACGCGCGATCAATTGCCGTTGGACGTGTCCGAATTCAACAAGCTCCGCGATGCCGTCCAGCAATGGAAGACGGCGTTGAGCGATGTCGACAAGCTTTTCCCACTCCCGCCGGCGGTGGAAGCTCCGTACGACTCCATCGCTTCAGAAAAACGAAGAAGCGCGATTCAGGCGGCGGTAAAGGCCGCCGATGGCCCCGATCCCCTACCGGATTCGGCGCTGATGATGAAGGCGGCGACGGACTCGGCGCCTCTATATCAAAAATGGTGTGAGGATTTGCCGCGGTTTGTCGAGGACATTCACGAAGCCAAAGCCCAGCTTGATCTGGGATACGGCCTCGACGACAGCCAGGCCGGCAGTCTGGCCATGTTGGCGGATTGGAAAAATCATTCGGTCTGGAAAGATCTCTCCGGGCAAGGGGAGGTGGCGGCGGTCGAGCAACGCTTTGCCGCGCTTGAATCACTGGCGCAGGCTTCCCGCGCCGAACTGGCGGACATCAGCGGGAAAAAGAGCGGAGCGCCGGAACTCGTCCTGGCGGCGTGGAAGAGGCTCGGGAAACAGAATCCCGCCTGGCCGGCGACGCCGGAAGAGTTGCGCCGGGAAAAAAGCATTTATCTCAACCTGGTTTTGTTCGTCGGGCAGTTCAAGGACCGCATCCGTGGTGACCAGCTTGGCAAGGGACTTGCGGAAGAGGAATTCAAGCGGGTCGTCGCGTTCCTGAATTCGCCGCGAGAGCCGAGCCAGGTCGAACCCGCCTTTGCCGCCGCCGTCGGAGCGTGGCCCGGCTCGCCCGATTTCGGCTCACTCCCCCTCCAGCCGTTGCCGCGCTACAACTCGTTGTTATACGCGCTTCGTGCCAACATGGCCCGATTCACCCGGACCGGTCAGACGAACCAGCCGGACGATCGCGCCGCAATCCTCAAAATCTGCGACCAGTTCCGCCAGGGAGTGAGCAAACTTCCGGCAGATCTTCAGACGGAGCCGGATGTAGCCGGGCTGCTTCATCAACTCGACTCCCTCAAAATACCGGAGCCGCCGCACGGGCCTCCGGACCCCTGGAAATCGGAAACGGTTTCCGATGGCGTTCTCACGTTTATGGGGACGATCGCAGGGGGGCGCCGACCGTGCTCCGATTCGTCCGCGTTGATGTTCCCAATGCCACGCCGGTCTATCTCTCCACCACGGAACTTTCCTTCGCCGACTTCCTGGCGATCGTGCCTGGAACGTCGCTCACGCGAGCCAATCGAACTCAGTTGCTGCTTGATTATCGCGACAACGCCGATCCGCGCCTTGGCCCGCGTGTATGGGAATGGCCTTCGGCCGATTCCCCGGCCGCAGCCGGCCTGGTTCAACCCGACTATTGGCTTCGCCCCCACGACGACGACTTCTGGGATTACCCCGTCGAATTCCGCGACAAACGAAGCGCTTTCAACCGTTTTTCACTCGATGCCGCGGCCGGCGGAAATCCGTTGCATCGGCCGCGGCTTCCGATGAATTATCTTCCCGCCCCGACCGCCCTGTACGTGGCGGCGCTCGTCGGATGCCGGCTCCCGAGTTCGGCCGAATGGATGGCGGCGAACGCCGGCGCTGCAAAGCGTGGTCATTACCGCGGTAGCGCCTGGCGAGCGCAACAGCAGTTCGTCGTCAGCCAGAAGGGGCAGCCGCAATGGCCCGATGACGGCATCTTCTGGCCCAAAAATTATCACCCAAAACATCTCGGCGCGGCCGCCGAATCGTACAACACCTCCGATGGTTCACTCTTTTTCCGCGAAGTCGATGGGGACGGCGGGCCACCCGATTCGACCTTCCACAATCTCACCGGAAACGTCGCGGAATTTGTCTGGGATGATCCGCACAAATTCGAACAGCTTGCGGATCATTCCCTCCAGGCGGTCAGCACCATGCTGGATCAGGAAAGCGATCAGCTTTTTGTGATTGGCGGTTCGGCTCTGTCCGCGCCCGAGCTTCCCGTCGATAGCAAACTGCCGGTAGATCTTCGCAAGAGCTCTGATCTTCCAAATGCCTGGACCGGATACCCCGACGTCGGCATGCGACTGGCGTTCCCCGCCGCCACGCCCCCCGGACGGCTCCTTGCGCAAATCCTGGATTCGCACCCGTATCTGGCCAGCGGGCAAATCCGAAAAACTGGATCGTAGCGCGATCCGCTTTCTTTCGCACTTCGCGGTCCAATCAAATGCGAGTTACCGCGAAGACGCGAAGGGCGCGGAGAAATACAAGAAAGCCTCCGATGGTTTTAAGATTGTCCCCCGTCTTCTTCGCGCCCTCGCGCCTTCGCGGTTATCCTGATTTCAGACTACTAGCAATCCGTGACGGGCGCGAAGGATTCAAATTCTCCTCTGGAGTTCGAAATAATGAGAGCAGAGCCCGGAAAAATGGCCACGCCCTCGGCGAACGCTGCATTACGCAGGTTCCGGCGGGCGGAGGAACTTCGCCCCCTGTTCGAACAAATGACGCATGCTTTCGTCGAGCCAGGTTCGGCGAAGAACCCACTCAACGCCGGTCAGTAAATCCGAATCGCTCAGATCCGAAATTCGGGAATCACAACGCAATCGCGCCACCAGCACCGCGGCGTAGTAGAGAACCAGGCCCACGTCCCGGGGCACGGTTCCGCCGTCAGCGGTCTTTCCGAATTCCTTGGCCAGCGAGAGCAGGTCGACTGGCGGATCGGGATGACCGAAAAGATCCGCAAAGGTCTTAAGCCGTTGCGTCGATGAGCGCGTGAAATGCGCAACGGTCTTGCGGCTGTCGGCGCCCATTCGCTTCAGATCGAAACCCAGCGGAGCACTCAACTGATGCCGCAGAATCGCCGCGAGGTCTTCTTCTCCCCAGACCTCATCCGATCCGCCGAAGAATGTGGCCAGGGCCTTTGGATTGCTCGCATGAATTGATCGATCGTCCATGATGTGCCTCTGTTGGCGCTCTGGCCCACTTTCTTTGCTTTGTGGTGCGGGCTTCGAGCCTGCTCCCTCAATAGAGCAGGCTGGAAGCCCGCACCACAAAGTTCAGTCGCTGTTCGGCCGCGAGCCGCCAAGAATGATGCGCAGGTCGCTGATCTCCGATTCTATCGCGCTTTCGTCCGATTCATATTCCCCGATCACCTCGCGGAGCGTTCTCTGAAATTTTCGATTGGCGGAAATGAGCGCGTTTGAAGCCTGCGACGGGGATTTATATCCGAAGCGCTTCACCAGCACGTCGTAATCAACCGCTTTGCCTTCGCCGAGCGTCGGCGCAACCACCCGCGCCTGGAACATTCCCCAGAGATCCTCGCGTCCGTCGGCGATGCAGGCGGCTTCCATCCTGCGGAGCGTTTCACCGAGGACCTGACGCGCCCATTCGACATCGAACGCATCCTGTGGCTCCCGGTCGGGGGACGCCAGATCAAAATCATCCTCAAACGCCACCCGCTTATCGCCGCCGCGTTTTTTTGCCTTGCGGTCGCGGATCTGGTTGTAAGCGAATCGGTCGAGAGACGTGAGCAGAAACGTTCGGAACCTGCCGCGCCCCGGATCGGCGCTGGAGATCAGATCCGCCTCGAGAACCTTGGTGGCAACGAACGCCTGAACCATGTCCTCGGCGTCAACCGGGCTCAATCGCTGGCGGAACATGAGATGGGACCGCATCGCCCCCAGATAGCGGGGAAGAAGCTCGCCCAGCGCCAGCCGTTTGGCTTCACCGGATTCCTCACCCGCCCGCCGGACCAGGGACCAGTTGGTGAGCGGAATCGCCTCGTTTTTGCCGTTTGCATCTTCCACGGATGAGAAATCCCACTTCCTCGGGAGAATTCGCAAGCACTTTAATACGGGTGATATGGACAGGCAAGCACGAACATTGGTTAACGAATCAATTGGCCGCGCCGGTGGGGAAAAGATTGCATTTCCGAATGATCATCAGAACCTTGCCATGGTCCCCGCTCGGCGATGCCAATCGCTCGCCAACGCCGCATCGGCGGGGTTCTATCGCCTCTCCGGCTTTCCCACCCCGTGCGACTGGCCGGCATAGCCGACGGCGGTAAATAAATCCTGCATGACGTCGCGGGCGCGATGCGCCGCCGCTGCCACTGGATCATCAACCGGCCAGTGAAGGTGCTGGCAGCGGCCGCACAGTTTGTTGAGGTAGCGCAACTGGCGGCCGATGTCCGCGCGAAGCCTGGCGACCTGCTGGGGCTCGAGGTTGGAGCTGGTCATTTCCGAACGATATGTCGATCCGGGCCGGCCCGCGCGTGGGCTGTTAGATCGTTGAAAAACAAACCGCGATTGATCATCGGCATCGGGCGCACCGGTAAACGGGCGCGGCCGAACTGAGGTGCAAAAAAAACGCCCGCGATACGAATACCGTGGGCGAATTGAATCGAGAGATTCTCGGCGGAAGAATTGACCTCCGACGCGTTCAATCGACAGCGGGGAAGCAGGGCAGCTGGCTGCTGTTCCTGACACCCTGGGTCGCCTCTTGGACGGTCCCCTGCGTGGTCAGCTTCGGCTCAATATAAGCCTTCTTCTGTTCGTTCTTCTTCTCAGTCATTGGACTGCTCCTTAAAAAGACGTGGCGATTCCCCGAGGGAACATACCGTGAATTGCAGATTGGTCTTAACGAATTCGGAGTGGAAGCGGATAAGCGAAGTATTTCTTCGTTAAGATGGGTTGACTATTCCGAATGTGCCGGCAGATAGTGCGATGGGTTCGGCTCGCTTCAGTGAAGTGAGCCCGCCGCGCGGGGGTTGCGACGACGACCGCTTATCGGCGCAGGCTGACGAAGGGAATGGGGTATCCCTCGTTGAAGCGCCCGCTCGCGATGGCAAGCCGCGGGCGGCTGCTCCCCAGGAAGTGGAGATCTGCCAAGTGCTCACGAGAGAATCAAATGGATTCGACGCCGACCATCAATATTTTCGATACCCCTGCGGACAGCCTTCAGCTGAATACCGCGATTCGCCGGGCGGCTCAATCGGTCTCTGGCCGATCTTCCGTTTCCCGAGCCCATCCTGGAGCCGCTTCGCCTTCGGCTGACTCGAACGTATCGCGTCGCCTCCGGGCGAATCTTCCGCTTCCGCGCCGGAAAAGGGGAGCCCACGGGTTGCCCCGCTGCGGGCTGCTCCAATCGCTCCTCCCAAGGTATCTCGCCCAGAGCCGCAGCCCCCCAAGGCGGTCCCGGTACAGGCTGCAGCTCGGTCACGCGTGCCGGTTCAGGCGTCGGGGCAGAATCCCCGTGCCGCAATTCGCCCGCGTTTCCGTGATCAGGCGGTTCGACGTCCTCGCGGTTGCAGGAAAACGGATCGGTTATTCCGCGCGGCGCTTCCGACGAAACGGATGCTTGTCTGGGCCTTAATCGGACTGGTCACCGGCACTGCCGCCTGGGCGTCATTCGGGATGGAGGCCAAATTTACCCAGGGGGTCGGGAAGTTGTTTCACGATTCTTCTCACGCCGGGTCCTGTGGACCCGGATCCGGGTCCACAGGATCCGGCGTGGCAAATCAGACGGATTCCGAGGCCGCTTCGAGTAACGCGCTTCAGGAATCGACGTCGAATCCTCCAACGTCTGACTTTGCCGCTCGATGGTCCCGTCGGACCGGCAAGGCGTGGTAGGACCGGTTTCGGCTGCTCCAATCGTTTTTTCAGGCTTTTTTTTGCGCAGGTCGTCTCGCGATACCGGGTATCCCGATTGAAGCATCCGTGTTGGACAGGAAGACCGGCTCAGCCGATCGCTTACGGGAAAATCCAATGGAATCGACCCCAACCATCAATATTTCCGACAGCAATTCGGACAGCCGTCATCTGAATACCGCCCTCCGCCGGGCGGCCCAATCGGTTGCGAGTCGATCTCCAGGCTCCCGCGCCCGTTCCGGGGCTGCTACCCCGGCGGCCGATTCCAACTTATCGCGTCGCGTCCGCACGAGCGTTCCACTTCCGCGGCCTGACCACGTGGCGAGCGCAAGAGTTGCTCCGTTGCGGGCGGCTCCCGTCGCTCCTCCGAAAGTATCTCGATTGGAACCGCAGGCGCGCCGGCCCGAGTCCGCTCCCGCCGCCCCGGTTCATGCACCGGCTCCCGCGCCGGTTCGGACTTCGATGTCCGCTCCGGCGCCCGTGCAGAATGCCCGCCCCGCGAATCATCCGCTCTTCCGTGATCATGCGGTTCGCCATGCGTCGGCGTCAGAGGAAATGGACAAGATGTTCCGCGTGACGCGCCCGATGAATTGGCTGATCCTTTTTGCCGTCATCGGACTGCTCGCGGTCGCAGTCGGCTGGGCACTGTTTGGAACGGTTTCGACTCGCGTCGGCGGGCAGGGGATCCTGATCAAGCCGGGCGGAGTCGATACCGTCGCGGCGATCGTCGCCGGCCAAATCACGCGTCTGCGGGTGGCGCCCGGCGATCTTGTCCGCCAGGGGCAGGTCATTGCGGAAATGGCCGATGCGGCGGCGGATGTGGCGCTTCCGCCGTTGCGAATGATTCTCGCCTCCGGAGATGGACGGGTGTTACAGGTCCTGGTGAAATCCGGGGCACAGGTCGCCGTCGGAACTCCGCTCCTGACCGTTGAAGCCGCCGGCGCGGAACCTGCGCCGCTCCAGGCGCTGCTTTACGTGCCTCTGGCAGAGGCCACCCGGCTCCGCAGTCAGATGGCGGTTCACCTTTCGCCGTCCGATTTTCACAAGGAAGAGTTCGGGTATGTGCTGGGCCGCGTGAAAAGCATCGGTGAGTTTCCGGTTACGCGCCAGGAGGCGGAGAGCGCCCTGGGAAATCCGCAACTGGTCGATTCGTTGCTGGATCAGGGCCCGATGATCGCCGTGCTGGTTGAGCTTCTCCCCGACCCGTCGTCGCCGAGCGGATACAAGTGGTCGTCCGGCAAAGGGCCCGCCGGGAGCCTGACGCGCGGAACCCTCTGCAGCGCGCTGGTCACCGTCCAAAAGCAACACCCGGTGGAACTGATTGTCCCCGGCCTGAAACAGGCAACTGGATTGGCCGACAACCCGAGCTGACCTTACCCGCTCTTTCCGTTGCCGGGCCATACCGATATGTTCGCGGATCAAGCGTAGTTGAAAGGTTTGGCTCGATGCGATGGTGGCCGGCGCGGCGGGTAAGGACGCCGACAATCCTTCAGATGGAAACCGCCGAATGCGGAGCGACGGCCCTTGCGATCGTGCTTGCACATTACGGACGCCGGGTGCCGCTGGAAGAGGTGCGTCACGCCTGCAATGTCACCCGAGATGGAACCAGCGCTCGCAATATCCTCGAGGCCGCTCGCGCTTACGGAATGCAGGCGGCCGGACTCAAGAAGGAGGTCAACGAGCTGGCGGGGATGAGGCTTCCGCTGATCGCCTTTTGGGAACTTAAACATTTTGTCGTGATTGAAGGCGTCGGCCGGCGATACTTTCATATCAACGATCCGGCGTGCGGTCCGGTGCGAGTAGACAGGGAACAATTTGAAAGATCGTTTACCGGCATCCTGCTCAAGCTCGAGCCGGGCCCGGAGTTTCGAAGGGAAAAACGCGGATCCGGCATGGTCCGGGCGCCTCTCTCGCGCTGGCGGTGCAATACCGGCCCTCTTCTTCGTTGCCGTGGCAAGTCTCGCTCTGGTTGTCCCCGAGGTGGTTTTTCCCGCCTACACCCGAGCTTTCATCGATCATTTTCTGGTGCAGGGCTTGAGTGATTGGGTGCGACCTCTGATTCTCGCGATGATTGGGACGGGGCTTGTCGTGGCGATCCTGACCTGGCTGCAGCAAAATGCGCGTGTGCGCCTCCAGATCAAGCTGAGCATTTCGGGAACGAACCAGTTTTTCAGGCATCTGCTCCAGCTCCCCATCTCCTTTTTTCTTCAGCGTGATCCGGGATCTCTGGCGACGCGAGTGGCGCTGAACGATCGCCTCGCGCAGCTCCTGGCAGTTCAATTCGGCGGCGCCGCGTGCAAATTGCTTGTGGTGGCCTTTTTCGGCGCGGTCATGTGGCATTACGACCCTGTTTTGACGCGCGTGAGCCTCGGCGTCGCGCTGCTGAATTTTGTCGTGCTCAAATGGACGTCGCGACGGCAGATCGACGGGAATCGGCGACTGCTGCGCGATCGCGAAAAGACCGGCGGGGCCGCCATGGCCGGCCTCCAGATCATGGAAACGCTCAAGGCGAGCGGTCAGGAATCGGAATTCTTTGTTCGCTGGCTTGGATTTGAAGTCAACCTGCTGAACTCCGAGCAGCAACTCGGCACTTCGACCCGGCTGCTGGCGTCAGTTCCGCCGCTCCTCCTGGCAATCGACATCGCTCTGGTGCTCGGCATCGGCGCCCTCCGCGTGATGGACGGCCACATCACGATTGGGATGCTGGTTGCCTTCCAGGCGTGGAATCTGTTCTTTCTCGAACCCATCGGACAGCTTGTCGAATTGGGCGGAGCGCTTCAGGAGGCGCATGGAGATATTTCCCGGCTCGACGACGTCCTGCGGGTTCTGCCCGACAGCCGCTGCATCGGAGCAGCGCCACAGCCTGAAGAACCGCCAGGCCTGGGATCGAAGACCGTACTTCAACTGCGGCTGGATCGAGTGACTTTTGGCTATAGCCGCACCGCTTCTCCCCTGTTGCGCGATTTTTCGCTCGAATTGCGTGCGGGTGATCGCGTCGCGATCGTCGGAGCGACGGGAAGTGGAAAGTCCACGGTGGCTCGACTCGTTGCCGGTCTGTATCGGCCGTGGGAGGGCCGGATTCTCTTCGATGGAAAAGAAGACGATCAGATCAGTCCCGACGTCATCAAGCGATCGGTGGCGATGGTGGATCAGGATATTGTGCTTTTTCAGGGGACGGTGCGCGACAATCTCACACTCTGGAATCCGGAAATTCCGGAGGAGGATATCATCGCGGCCGTGCGCGATGCGTGCATTCACGAGGAAATCGAACGCCGATCGTTCGGCTACGACGGTCCCGTCGCCGAAGGTGGCGTCAATTTCAGCGGAGGTCAGCGCCAACAACTGGAAATTGCCCGGGCGCTGGCGATGAGTCCTTCGATCCTGATTCTCGATGAAGCCACCAGCGCCCTGGATGCCGCGACCGAAGCTGCGATTGTCGCAAACCTGCGCGAACGCGGGTGCGCCTGCCTGATCGTTGCCCACCGGCTGAGCACCATCCGCGACAGTCATGAGATCATTGTGCTGGAAAAGGGGGTGGTGACCCAGAGAGGAACACACGCGAAATTGCGGGCGACGGATGGACCGTATCTGAGACTGCTTCGCGAGGCGCAGCCAGTCGACGTTGCGGAGCAGAATGCGGCGTCGGCCCCGGACGCAACTCACGATGACGACGGCCTTCCGACCGTGCGGCCGCAGGATGAGGGATCGGCGACCGATGTGGCGCTGGCCGCCGCGTGTCGAATCGTTGCACATGCGGCCGGGATGAATGTCGTGACGGTTCCCCAGTTCCGTCGCAGTGATGGGGAAATCGACGCGGGTGCGCAGATTCATGTGGAAGTGAGCGGCATCGCCGCCGCAAATCGATTCCGGCGCGGCGCGTCGCGCTTGATCGGCGCTGGTGGCGCAACAGCAACGGCCCGCTGGTGGGATTCATGGACGACGAGCGCCGGCCGGTTGCGCTGGTCCCGGCCGGCGGTGGATATCGGGCCGTCGATCCGGTCACCGGAGACTACGTCGAACTGGACCGGAAACTGCGCGGACGGCTGGGTCGCTACGCCTACGAATTCAGCCGGCCGTTTCCGGCCGGCCCACTGAGCGGATGGCAACTGCTTCGATTCAGCGCTGAAGATTGCCGACCTGAGTTGATTCGGATGCTCTGGACCGCCACGGCCGGGGGACTTCTGGCGGGCGTCATTCCATTTGCGACCGGGGCGGTCTTCGATTCGCTCATTCCCGAAGCCGATCGGCACGGCGTCTATCAGCTCATTGCAATCCTGATCGTTGTCGCGCTCTGCGGAGCGATGTTTCGATTGTCCGGCTCGATCGCCACGCAACGGGGACAGGGGAAGATGGAAATGGCGGCGCAATCCGGATTGTGGGATCGGCTTCTGAGTCTTCCCGCCTCCTTCTTTCGGCGATACGCCGTTGGTGATCTGGCCGACCGCGCCACCGCGTTCAACCAGATGCGGCTGGTGCTGACGGATTCGTTGCTCTCGGCCATGCTCGGGGCGATCTTCTCGCTGATCTCCTTCGTCATTCTTTTTGTTTTCAGCGCGCGGCTGGCATTGCTGGCGACAATGCTCGCGCTGATTTCGACCGGAGCGACGGCGCTGTTCGGCTGGCGGGAAATGCGATGCCAGCGGGCACTCTGCGATCAGACGGGGAGAACCGGCGCGCTGGTGCTCCAATTGCTCGCCGGAATCAGCAAGCTGCGCGTGGCGGGCGCCGAGGGACGGGCAATTGGAATCTGGACAAGGCTATTCGCCCAGCAGCAGCGGCTCTCCCTTGCGGCGCGAAAAATCGTGATTCGATTGCTCGCGTTCAATGCCGGCTTTGCGATGATCTCCACCGCCGCCGTTTTTCTTGCCATGTATTGGATCATGGAGCCGGGAAAGCTCGGGCGGCATTCGGAGTTGTCTGCTCTTTCCACGGGTCGATTTCTGGCGTTCATCGCGGCGTTCGGATCGTTCCTGCTCACCACTGCGGCGGCCAGCGCGGCGCTGGTCAACGCCATGCGGGTGCTGCCGATTTACGAACGGGCGCGACCCATCCTTCGCGCGCTGCCGGAGAGCGACAGCACCAGAGCCCCCTCCGGCACGCTCACCGGCCGGCTCGAGGTGGCCAACCTTTCATTTCGTTATCCGGATCAGCCGCCGGTATTGCGCGACTTGAGCTTTCAGATCAGTCCCGGCGAATTCGTGGCGATTGTCGGACCCTCGGGATCGGGGAAATCAACGCTGCTGCGGCTCCTGCTCGGATTCGAAACGCCCGAAGCCGGATCGATTCGCTACGACGGCCGGGATCTGGCCACGCTCGACGTCTATTCGATCAGGCGCCAGTTGGGAGTCGTTCTTCAGAACGGTGCGCTGTTTCCCGGTTCGATTTTCATGAACATCGTCGGCGCGTTGCCTCTCACGCAGGAAGACGCGTGGGACGGTGCGCGCCGTGCCGGGCTGGAAGACGTTATCCGTCAGATGCCGATGGGGATGTATACGCAGGTGGGTGACGGCGGCGCGACATTGTCCGGCGGCCAGCGGCAGCAACTGATGATCGCCCGCGCCCTGGTTGGCAACCCGCGGATTTTTCTTCTCGACGAGGCGACGAGCGCGCTGGACAACCTGACCCAGGCGCGGGTTTGCCGCTGTCTCGAACGTGTAAAATCTACCCGAATCCTGATTGCGCACCGCCTCAGCACAGTTCGCAATGCCGACCGGATTCTGGTGATGAAAAACGGGACAATCGTGCAGTCGGGAACTTATGACGCACTGGTCGCCCAGCCCGGACTTTTCGCCGAGCTGGCGGCACGCCAGACCATTTGAGCGATCATTTCTTCACTTTGGTGTGGGGACCGTTAAGCGACATGGTGATCGCGTCGATTTGCCGCGCGAGATCCGCCTCGTCGAGTCGCAAAAGCCTGCGGCGGATCTGCGCCATCGGCGGTTCAGCGAAGAAATTGCGAATCGAACCACTCGCCCCGGCGGCGAGATCGACCGAAGTCGGCGTCATCGAAAATCGCGGCACGTCGCCGCGCATCAGCGCGTCGCATTCGTGGCGAACCACGTCGGCAACTTCGGGGTGATGTTCCACCGCCTTCCAGAGTCGATCGAGCAATCTCTCCCGGTCCATCGCGTCGCGGAGCACATCCGGATGGTAACTGTCGTTGAGCAGCATTCCATAGAGTTGCGTGCGGCGGAGAATAACCCGGACTTCATCGTTAGCGAACAGGTCCAGCGGCCCGCCGGCGACAAGCAACTCGTCGCGATAACGCATCAGCGTGCGGTAGGTCTCCGAAAAACCGTCGGCGATCGTCTGCCAATGGTCGGCGGGTCGGACATCCTGCCCGGCCAGCGTGGCCCGATTCTGCGCCATCGAAAGTAGAAGGCCTGGCGACCAGTTTCATTTCGTCGGTGCGCAGCCCATCCCACTGGTGAAGCGCCTTGGACGTGACCTGTCCGGATGCGCCGCCCAGGCCGCTCAGGTCCAATCCTTCGTTATATGCGTTGGAATTCGGCAACGGCGGCAATAATCCGCTGCGAAACAGAGCCTTGTAATCGTAATCGATTTCCGAAAGGGGAACGGTCCCCGGCGGATCGACGAGGCGCGGATGGAACAGCGATTCCAGATCGATCAGCACGGGGAACTCACCGGCCGCGATGATGTTCTCGAAATGAAAATCCGTCGCCTGGACGGTGTAGAGAATGGCGAGGTATCCGCCTTGCCGGCGAAAAAAGCGTTCGAGCTGGTCGCCGTTCTGGCAGCCTGCGGCGGTAACGAATTCAACCCACCCGTGGGATTGGCGGTCGAGCACTTTGATTTGGCGGAAAGTCGTCCGCTCCGACCGCTCGTTGACCCACCCCAGCAGGTCCTGGAAGTGAACGTCCATCGCGAGCGATCGCGGTTTGTAGACGACCTTGAATCCATCGGAAAACGTTGCGACAGCGACTGCTCTTCCACCATTGTGCGTATCACCGGCGTCGCCGCTCACGGCGCTGAGGATCGCAGGTTTGCCGTTCCCTTCGGGCCGGAAGAAGTTTTGAATCGCGGGCCAGTCTTCGGACAGACGCTTGAGAAATTCGATGCTTGTCTCGACCCAGCGATCGACGAACGAGACCGCCAGCCGGGCCAACATCGGATATTCGCTCAGCAGGACCACCGCCTGCTCGGGACGCGACAGATTCTCGGCGAACTGCCGGTATCGCTCTTCGCTCGTTTCGCCGGGAAGGATTCCCTGCAGCCGGGCGATATTTAATTCCACCGCGAGTGTCCGTCCCAGGAGATCCAGCAATTGCCCGCAAAGGCGGGGGAGCAGGAGGGGGACGACATTGTCCGGATCGATTGGCGCCTGCGGATGTTCCTGCAGCAGCCGGCGAACCAGATCATCAAGCCGATCCATCCCGCGCTGAATCAGCGGCTTGACGACGCCAAGCAGATTCAACTCATCGCGCAGCGCGGATCCGGGCCGATCGCCGGCGTCGCGCTCGCCGTAGGTCGTCAGGAGTTCAATCAGCCAGGCCGGGTCGGTCGTCAAGCGTTTACGGAGCGACTCGGGCGATTCCTGCAGGAGATTCCAAAGCGTCTTTTCGTCGATCCCCTGCGATCGAAGTCTCAGGGAAAACAGATCGCCGGAAGAAAATGGAGGCTGCGATTTCCAGCGTGCCAGCTTGCGATCAGCAAGGTCGCTCAACGAGCCGTCGGACGAAACGCTCGCGCCCGGCACATCGACGCGCTCGCGAATGGAGAGAGCGCGAAGCCAGTCGGGAAGGTTGAGTACATCGGTCGTCATGGGAATCCTTGATCTCGGTCGAAAATGTTTACCGCGCCGCGCCCGAGTAGACCAGTATGCAAAAAAAACCGTGTGCAGGCGATTTGCCCACACACGGTCGTGCTTCTGGATCGTTTCTACGCGATGGCCGCGGCAGCAACCACGGGCGACGCGAGACGCAGACAGTGACAGCCGGTGCCGCAGGAGCAGCCGCCGCTCACATTGGCCAGCTCCCCTTCGGAGAGTTCGCTGGTTCCGGCGGGATTGGCCGGGAGTTTGGCAAGCTCTTCCTTCGAGAGGGTCGAGCGATAATCGGCATCTTTCCACGCGCGAATAACATTGGTGATTGACATGGCAGTAATCCTTTTCTTTCTGGTGTTTATTGATCCTTGCCGCAGGGTTATCCCGGTTCGGGTCGCTTCCATGGATTGCTTCCGAATCAGATCACTTGCTGCGTCTCGGTTCTCACAGGTCGATACCCAATCCGATCGGCGGGCCTGCGCGCTTGCGATAATTGTTGTGGCTGACCGTTTCCAAAAGTAGCGCGCAAAAAAAACCGTGTGCAGGCGGTTTGCCCACACACGGTCGTGCTTCAGGTTCGTTACAAGGCGATCACCGGGGAGGCCAGCCGTGCACAGTGGCAACCGGTTCCGCAGGAGGCGGCGCCGCCGCTGATGTCGGCCAGTTCGCCATCGGACAACTCGCTGGTTCCGGCGGGGTTGGCCGGGAGTTTGGCCAGCTCTTCCTGCGAGAGGGTCGAGCGATAATCGGCATCTTTCCATGCGCGGATGATATTGGTGATTGACATGACAGTAGTCCTCTTCTTTCTGGTGTTTATTGATCCTTGCCGCAGGGTTGCCTCGATTCGGTCGCGTCCATGGCTTGCATCCGTATCAGGCAACTTGCTGCGACTTCGGTTCTCGCAGTTCGGTACCCGATTCCCCGAGCCAGCCTGCGCGGGAAACAAAAAAAAGCCGGTTAAGACGTCGATTTGGTTTTTAGATTTTTCGGCACACCAGGAATCGTGGATGCGATGAAACCGTAGCGAGCCGCGACCATGAGGGAGCGAAGGGGTCGAGCACACTGGAAAACCAGAGCTTCCCCGATTCCTCGCTCCCTGACGGTCGCGGCTCGCAGCGCACAATCTCCAAGCGAAATCTGTGGAAAAACCTAAGATCTAAAGATGAGCGAAGTGAATTGCCAGCCGGCCGACAGAATTGCTATTGAACGATGCTGTAGGTGGTCTGTGTGATCGTCGCCGTGAATCCGCCGACGTTGTTGCTCCACTCATGGCCGTCCATCGTGCCAAAAAACAGCCGGGTGGCATTGGGAGGAACGACAAACTGCTGTTGCTGGCCGCCGCTGGTCTGCCCGGTTCCGGCGTAAAACATCTGCTGGACGTCGGGGCTGAGGGATGTGTAATCCCGTGCGGTCTGTGTCGTGAAGTCGAGCGATGTCGGCGTGGTTGAAACATCGTCCGGAAGGCTATCGGTGAGGAAGACGCCCAGGAGCGAATTATGAGGAGCGTTGATGTCGGACATTCCGTGCTCGGTCGGCGCGGAGCCCGTCGCCGCCCAGTCATGAGTGACCGATATCCCGGCACTGCTTGTTCCGTCGGCGTTGTACATGGGAAGCGTGGGATCATTGCTCCCCTGGCCGGTTACGCTGGTGATCGTGATTGTCGCGCCGGGAATCAGTGTCATCCCGACCTGGATCGGGGAGTCATAGGCCTGGCCGCTGGGCATGATGCCGCCGGTCGGGCCGGCGATGTCGTGTTGCCAGGGGTGCTCGGAATTAACCTGCGGCCCGGCATAATCCGCGTCGGTTACGCTCCCAATCGTTCCCGTTGGTTCGCCGGCAAGCCAGGGGTCGCTGGTGGTGGCGATATAACTGGTGACGGACTGCTGGGATCGCAGGGCGATCGCCGACGATTGCACGTCGCAGGTGGGGACCCCGATGATGCCGCCGAACATCAGGGAAATGGGATTGCCGTTGGCATTCTGCCGCCGTGCGTAAACGAGGACCGCGTTGGCCTGGGAAAACTGTGAGGCTGAAAGGATGGTGTAGTTGCCGGGCCCGACCCAGTTGACGAATTGGATGTCATTGCTGGGGTCGAGAGCAACGGGAGTACCGTCACAGGTATTGCTTGCGGCCATGCCAACGGCAGCAGCGATCGAAGCAGTCTGTCCATTGGAGAGATTCTCGACTGCAGCCATTGCGGCGGCGCGTGCGGTGTGGCGGAGCGTGCTCTTGGCGAACTGGCAGCGGGCCACGTCGACGCCGAGCGAGCAGAATCCAATGATCACGGCAAGTGACATTCCCACGTAGACCACCGCCGCGCCACGTCGGCGTGACGCCGACGCCATCAAATTATTTTGTGTCGCACTCATCCATCAATTCATCGTACCGATTGATGGGCGAGTGAAATGCGGGATTGGCGCACGAGTTTTGGGCGATTGCCTTAGGTTAAATAGTCCTTTTCTCGGACCGTCAGTCTCGATTTTTTGTAAAAAACAATTGCAGTCTGGAAATTGAAGGTCGAAGAGCTTCGCGACCGATGCGCTTTCGGCGGGAAGATCGGTTTCGGAACGTTGATTAGCTTTTCAGATCCGATAAGTTACGGCAGGCTGTGCTGTGGCGGACGAATGTGATAGAAGAAACGAGATGCCCCAAATGGATGCAAACACTTTGCAACACACAATTTCCATGAAGCCGGAGCACAATGCTCCGGTCACCAAGATCCGATTCAGCGGAAACGACGCGTTTTTGCGCGAGGTCAAGCGGCGCGCCGAACTCTATTTTGTCGAGACCGGGCGGTCGCCGCGCGATTGTCCGCAGATGTATTTCAAGTCGGCCACGATATTTGCGACGTTTGTCATGACCTATGTCCTGCTGCTGTTCTTTGTCCATAGCTGGTGGCTGATCGTGCCGCTGGCCATGTTGCTGGGGCTGGCAATGTCCGCCATCGGTTTCAACATTCAGCATGACGGCGGGCACAAGGCGTATTCGGAAAAGCCGTGGGTCAACAAGATCATGGCGATGTCGCTGGACCTCATCGGCGGCAGCTCATACCTCTGGAATTGGAAGCACAATTCCATCCATCACACCTATCCTAATATTCACGGCCACGATGACGACATCGAACTTGGATGGCTCGGCCGCCTTTCTCCACATCAGAAGCACCTTTGGTTTCATCGGGTGCAATGCGTCTATCTCTGGTTGCTCTATGGTTTTCTGGGGGTCAAATGGCATTTGTGGGACGACTTTTACAGTCTCTGCACCAGCCGCATCGGCGGTCATCACATTCCTCGCCCGCGCGGGAAAGATCTGATGGTTTTCGTCGGGGGTAAGATCGCATTCTTCTCTCTGGCGTTTGGCATCCCGATGTTGCTGCATCCTGTCGGAGCCGTCATTGCGGTCTACGCGATCGCCGCATTCACCAGCGGCGTAGTGCTCAGCATCGTCTTCCAACTGGCGCATTGCGTCGAAGAAGCCAATTTTCCGGCTCCTTCGGCGAGCGGCGTCATGGATACCGATTGGGCGGTCCACCAGGTCCAGACGACCGTGAATTTCGCTCCGCGCAATCCGGTGATCTCCTGGCTGGTTGGCGGCCTGAACTTCCAGATCGAACACCATCTGTTTCGAAAGATCTGCCACATTCACTATCCCGCTCTTTCGAAGGTTGTCGAAGGCGTCTGCAAGGATTTCGGATTGCGATACTCAGCGAATCGAACATTCTTCGTCGCCCTTGCGTCCCACTTTCGCTGGCTTCGCCGCATGGGTCAGCCGGGCTGATCGATGTGGCACAGCCGCCCTCGGCTGTGTTCCGCCGAAGGTGGAAGTTTCCCGTCGAACACAGCCGAGGGCGGCTGTGCTACAAGGCTGGGCATGAGCCAAACCAAATCGCTGCCGCCGCGCAGCAAAGTCCGCGCGCAGGATTGCTGGAACCTGGAAAGCCTCTTCGCGGATGACTCTGCGTGGGAGGCGGCTTTCCTCACCTGGTCACAATCCATCCCCGGTTACGATCGCTTCCGCGGAAAATTGGGTCAGAACGCAAAGACGCTTGCGGCCTGCCTGCGTTTCGACGCCGATTTCGACCGCGCCGGCGAGCGGATCTCCACCTACGCCTTTTTGCGGACGTCCGAGGACCAGGCCAACTCCGATTATCAGCGCATGAAGGGCCGTTACGAGCACGCGGCGTCGAAAGCGGCGCAGGCGGCGAGTTTCATCCGTCCCGAGGTGATGTCGATCCCGCTGAAGACGGTCCAGAAGTTTCTCGCCGCGAAGGAGCTGGCCGAATGGAAGCTGACGATGGAGCGAATGCTTCGCTACCGGCGGCATACGCTCGGGAAAAAAGAGGAGAACCTGATCGCGATGCAGGGGGAGATGAGCGAGGCATCGAATCAGATTTTCCGCCAGCTCAATGATGCCGATCTCAAATGGGGATTGATCCGCAACGAGCGCGGCGAGCGCATCGAGCTGGGGCATTCATCGTTTTCCGCATTCCTCCATTCGCCAAAGCGATCGGTTCGGAAAGAAGCGTTCACGGCTTATTACGGACAATACACCGCCCATCAGAACACCGTCGCCGCGTCGCTGAATGCGTCGGTGCAGCGCGACGTTTACTACGCGCGGGCCCGCGGCTACCCCAGCGCGCGAGAGGCCTCTCTTTTTCACGACAATGTTCCCGTTGCCGTCTACGACAATCTGATCGATTCCGTGCGTCGTCACCTTCCGGCGGTCCACAGGTATTACGAGCTCCGCCGCCGAAAGATGAAACTCCCGGACATTCACCAATATGATACGTACGTTCCCATCCTGAGCGATCTGGACAAGCGCCATACCTGGGATCAGGCCGTCAAAGCGGTAGTCTCATCGCTGGAGCCTCTTGGCGACGAATATTGCCGTGAGCTTCAGCGCGGGCTCACCAGCGGGCGCTGGTGCGATCGTTATCCGAACCAGGGCAAGCAGAGCGGCGCGTTCAGCAGCGGCAGTTTCGATGGCCAGCCGTACATTCTGATGAACTACCAGCCGGAGGTGCTCGATCACGTCTTCACGCTGGCGCACGAGGCTGGGCATTCGATGCACAGCTACTACTCGGCGAAGCACCAGCCGTATCAGTATTACAACTACACGATTTTCGTCGCCGAGGTCGCCAGCACGTTTAACGAGCAGCTTCTGGCGCGACACATGATGAAGCAGGCAAAGAGCCCGCAGGAGCGGGCCTACCTGATCAACCGGATGATCGACGGCATCCGCGGCACGATCATCCGGCAGACGATGTTCGCCGAGTTCGAAAAAATCATTCACGCATTGGTCGAATCGGGGGAGCCGCTGACCGTGGACCGCCTGCGCAGCGAGTATCGCAAACTGCTGGAGGCTTACTTCGGGCCAAAGTTCGTGATCGACAAGGAATTGGAATTGGAATGCCTGCGCATTCCACATTTCTATCGTGCGTTTTACGTTTACAAATACGCCACCGGACTTTCCGCGGCTATTGCGTTGGCGCAGCGCGTGACCGGCGGCGGATCGCGCGAGCTGAACGATTACCTGGGCTTTCTCAAAGGCGGTTGCTCAAAATGGCCGCTCGATCTGCTTCGCGGCGCGGGAGTGGATATGGAGAAGCCGGATGCGGTGAATACGGCGCTGGATTATTTTGGGTCGCTGGTGAGTGAGTTGGATGAGTTGCTTTGAGCAATCAAGGCTCGCCCGCGCGTGGCAACCGCGCACCGTGGCGGAAATTCACGATTTCGACGGTGTTTCGCTCTTCCTTGATTCTGTAGTGAATGAGGTAGGTGCCCTCGAATACACGTTTGCGAACCTGGTAACCAACGCGGTCGCTGGCTTCTTCATCGATCGCATCGCCGGCAAATTCTCCAAAGCCCGCCATCGATGCGCGGAGCCGTTCTTCCCAAGCCAAAGCATTCTCGACCGAATTGTCGGCAATGTACAAGAATTGATCGCGAATTTGACCTTCGACGGGGCCGACGATCTCGACCGCCCTGCTCCTCATTTGCCGGCCCCCGATTGCCGAGCTTTCATGGCTAGAAGTTCCGCCCGCAATTCGTCGAAGAACTCTGAGATCGGACGTCCCTTGCCCTCGTCGAACTCTTTGGCAGCGCGACGAATCATCGCAACGTCGCGCGCGCAGCGCTGCTTCGCGGGCCAGTTCGTCATAGACCGCTGGCGACACCAACACGGCGCGAGCCTCGCCATTGACCGTGAGAATTTCAGCCTCTCCTGTATCGTTGATTCGCTGCAAGGTTTCGGCCGCGTTTTGGCGGAAGTCACTAAGCGATTGAGTGTTGCGGGTCGAAATCATGTCGTCCTCACGAATTCGTATCGAATTCATTATGTCGATTCTACGGCTGACCGTCAATTTCAAACGTGAGGCGCCGATCAAATCCCAATCGCCTTGCGCGGATTATCCCGCGTCAGCCGCTCGATCTGATCAGGACAAAATCCCAGATGGTTTTTCAGATTCTCTTTCGTCTGCGGCATGGTTCCCGCCGACCCGACGAAGTGGGAGCCGTCAGGTGCACGGGCAACACCGTCCGCGCCGATCACCAGATCCCAGCGGCCCATTCGGTATCTTCCCGGGCCGAGCCCGGCGGCAGAAATGCAGTCCGTTACAACGACCGACCGCTCCGTTCCTGCTGTCTTGAGGTAATTGCGCAATGCCGGCCATGGGACGTGAACTCCGTCAGCGATGAAACAGAGTGTCAGCTGATCTGAGAGGCTCAGCGCGCGCTGGATGATATTGTCGTGACGATGCATCTGCATGGGGCAGCCGTTGCCCAGATGAGTGAAGAGGCTCAGCCCCGCGTCGATCGCGGCACGAAGCTGGTCGAGTGATGCATCGGTGTGGCCGGCCGATACTCGAACCCCCTGGGACGTCAGAAATTGGATGACGCGACTTTGCGTATCGCGTTCCGGCGCGAGCGTCACGAGTCGCGTGAGGCCGCCGGCCGCGTCGAGGAGGACGGCGCATCGACTCTTCGTCGGCCGGCCGAATCGCGTCCGGCGGGTGAGCGCCGCGAAAACCGGCGGTCTCGTTCAGAAAGGGGCCTTCGATATGGATTCCGGCGATAATTTGCCTGGCGAGTGGATCGGCCTGGCGCAGCCGCACCAGATTTTGCAGGAAGGCGCACATCGCCGGGATCTGGTCGGTCACGACGGTAGCGAGAATGCCCGCCACTTGGTGCTGCTGGAGAAGTTCGCAGGCGGAGTGAAGTTGCTCGCCGGTCAGATCGGCGCTGTTAAAATCAACTCCGCCGTAGCCGTTGACTTGAAGATCGAAGGAACCGCTTTCCATTGAGAAACTTTGCACGACATCTGTGGCACGGGTTTTCAACCCGTGTCTTCATTCCAGAACACGGGTTGAAAACCCGTGCCACCTCAGAACATGCCCAATCCCGATATTGTCTCTTTTCGGTTTGTACGCGGGACGTAAGAATACGGATGCTCGCGAGGGCTTACCAGCTACAGCGCCTGCGCGTCGCATCGTCGAGCGGAATAGTAATGATGGCCTGAGGTGACCGCATGAGCATCAATTTTCGCATCATCCGATTGTTTCTTTGCGTTGCTCCGTCAGTTTGCCTGATCGGCTGCACCTCCCCCGGTTCGAATTTCGATTTTGCCGAGCGATTCGATCATTTGAACACCGGTCTGACCCGGGCCGAAGTGATTGCCCGCATCGGCGATCCGACGGAAAAGCGCGATGCGATCGTGACTTCATCTCACCCTCCGACGGTGGAAAGCCGACTTTCCCGTTTTTTCCCGCTCGGCACGCCTTGCGAAATCTGGGAATATCATCGCGGCGCCAGCATCTATTACGTCTACTTCGCGTCCGGTTCCGGCGAACCGAAGGAATTGTGGCGCGTGGTGCTGCATGAGTCGCAATCGGTCATCACTCCACCTCCATACTGATCGAGGCGCGCCATGCGTTCTGAACGGGAAATGATCCGTCGCATGCTTTCCGCACAGCGAATTGCGGTGGTCGGACTGAGCGACGATCCATCGCGGCCGAGTTTCGGCGTGGCCGCGGCATTGTGCTCGGCAGGCAAGACCATCGTTCCGGTCAATCCAAAGTGCCAAAGCATCATGGGCCTGCGCTGCTATGCTTCCCTGACGGAAGCGTCTGGATTGTTCGATATCGTCGACATCTTTCGCCGCCCGGAATTCTGCCCCGATATTGTGCGCGAGGCGATCCGCGTCGGCGCGACCGGCGTGTGGCTTCAGAGCGGAATCGTCAGCACCGAATCGGAGCGTCTGGCCGAAGAGGCGGGGATCGATTTCGTTCAGGATCGGTGCATCAAGATAGAATTGCACGTCATTCCTGATATCGATAATTGAAACGACCATTGGGCGCAACATCGCCGGTCGTGAGAAACTGAAGGATGTCGCCGTTGCAGGTGACGTTGTCAGCCCATTTGAAATCGAACGCGAGCTTCGCGTTGCCGGCCGCCGGGCCCAGAAATTGTCGGGGAATTTCGATTTGCATTTTCCGGCCGCGGCGGATGAGCCGGGCGGTACCGATGGTTTTCCACTTCCAGCCGCCGATGTTCTGTTCGATGGTGCACATGTCAGCGGTCGGACGGGCCCGGTTAATGATCAGGTCATACCCCTCCCAGCCGGTTCGGTGATCATGGTCGGTGTCGATCAAAAGGAACATCCAGTTTTCCCCCGCCGGCTCGGTAATCGGATCGCGCGTTCTCACATAGAAATAAACATTGGCGTTGTCGCGCGCGACCTTCATCAAATCCAGATCGTTCCTGCCGGTCTCGTCGCGGTAGGGGCCGGCGTGGGCAAAGCCGAAATGATTACGGTGAGCCGTGTCGAAAAGGTCGTCGAGGTATTCCGGGCGCACATCGTCCCACTGTCGGAAATCGGCCATTGGAAGAATCGTCTTCGGCGCCGAAACGACCGGCAGGGGCCGGGCGCCTTGAAACGCCGGATGTAGGAAACGAGCTGATAGTAATAATTGTCGCCGTGGCCACCCTTCATCGGCTCGATGTCGCGGCTGTGCTCCTCGTCAAATTCATCGACGAACATCGGCGGTGTGCGCACGCCATTGAATTCATCGAACCGTCCCGCGATCCATTCGTTCCAGCCGGTGACAAAGACCAATTTTGGATCTTCCTTGATCGCCCGCTCCCATTGTTCGGAGAAGTTGGAGCCGGAGAAGGTGTCGGCGGGGGGAGTCATCGAGTGAAACGATCTTCCGCGCGCTCCCGGCTCCGACATCGATCCGAGCCGATTGCCCACCGCATTCTGGGCGACGCCGACCGACATTTCTTCCTTTTCGCCGCGCGAATTCTGAAAGACGTGCTGCGGATAGACCTCGAGCCACGACCACATATCGGGCTCGGTCGGCCCCTGAAAATAATCGGGTTGCGGACGGCGAAATGTGAAAAACGATCGCGCCGGCGCATCCACTTTGGCTGGATCCGCCAGGATCAGCGGCTTCCCATCCCATCGGAACCAGAGCGGTTCGAATAAATGTTTCAAATAAAGCTGTTCGTAGAGTTCGTTGACGGTCGAGCGGGGATCGCCGAACGGCGTCAGGAACGCCACCTGTGGCGTGCGGTTGCCTTCCCGCCGCATTTGTTCGTAAACGCTCATGAGCGCCGTGTAATTCCGCCGGTAGGTGAGGCGATTGCTGGTATCAAAGACGATAACGTCCACACCCGCGTCGGCGAGTTGCTGGGCGTGTTTGCGAAGGACCCAGGGATCGTCCTCGAGGTAGTAGCCGAACAGGGGTTCGCCCCAGAAGTGCGCCGCGTGGAGCGGGCCCCAAAGGGGTGAAGACGCATTTGCTCTGGCCAGAGGATCGGCCGCGAGAATCGTCGTGACGTCGAACGGGCCGCGCGTCTGCGATATGTCCTGCCACAGGAAATAGAACATCGCGACAAATCGATCGGCACGCGGCGGGCCAACCTGTGGAAATGTCGGCGCCTGCCGGCCGATTTCGTCAGTCGCCGCCCAGGTGTCGGCAGAGGTATCTCGCGGCGGTAAATTTGATGCGGGCTGCGTGGCCGCGTTGGTTCGCTGGCGATCGATGTATTCTTCGACTTTCTCCGCCCACAATTCCCCGTGGGATTTGAGACCTCTTTCGTTGAAGTGAACGCCGGCGCGATATTCCGGGCCGAGCGCGTCCGTGTCCGGACCAGGCTGTGCGACGCCGTCGTCCCACAACGATTTTTGCGCGGCACGAAATTCCGCGTCGGCCGAATCCTGCGCCTGTGGAACGTGGCCTGGGCGACAAACCATGGAAATTTCCAACCTGTGTCCGCCTGCGACTCGGCGATGAGATGCTCCATCAGCCGGCGATATTGAGCGCCGGTAATCTGCCGGTCGGCGGGATAACCGGCGCGAGCCTGCCCGGCGTCGGATTCTCCCTGGTGCCACAGAAGGGCCCGAAATCCGCCGGGCCCAAGCGCGTCGATACGCCGCATGAGGCCCCGATACAGATCGCCGGTACAGAGCCAGTGGCCCGGCGCGATCGTTTTGACGAAATTGTCAAGCGTTGGATGGACGTCAATGGTTTCCCCTTCCTTGAGCCATTGCCGGACGCTCGTGGCTCCGCACCCCGCTGACGCAATGCCGATGGGGACGTCGTATTTCTCGACCAGCGCATCGCCGAAGGCCGGTATAAAGCTGCCCCCGGTGCTGCCGTCCTGAACTCCCGGCTGCGGATCATCGGCGATCACCCATTTGGTTCCGTCGAAACTGCTGACGCGGCGGGCTGAAGTCTTCTGCCGAACCGAGCCATAGTTGGTCGAATTGGATTGTCCGGCGATGACGAAGACCTCACCCACGCCGACATGGGCAGTTTCGACCTGGGAGATGACATCCGCGCCGCGAACGGCTTGAATTTCCAATCGATACCACCCGCCAGCGGGAGCGCCGAGTGTTCCGTCGAATTGTTTCGACTTGGAATCGACCGCCAGCTCGATTGGCGCGACCGCGATGGGCCCGCTCGCGGAATTGCCCAGGACCTGGGCGCGGATTTTCTCCGCGGTTAGCGGGGCCGTACCGCGGATGCGAATCGAGCCGCTCGAATTCGACCGACGCTGAAACACCTGATAGTCGAGCGGCTGGGCGACGATCAGAGCGTCCGCGTTCCCCTGCGCGACCGGCGAAGATCGAAGAAGAACAAGCGTCAGCAGAATTCGCCTGAACCCTCGAAAAGCGGCGAGATAAGGAAGATGATCGCGCAACAGTCCGCCTCCAGTCCAGATATGGTATCCCCTTTCTTCTGTTACGCGGCCGTTCCGCTTGGCAAATCCAAAAATTGCAATTGATTACGGGCGATTAATCCACGTAATATAACCATTTTGTTCGGTTCGCATCGGTCTGCTTGCTTCACGTTTTGTCGGAATTTTTGTTCGTTCGGAGAATGCATGCAACGCCGTCAAAGTCTTTCCGCGCGGATTGTTTCGAGCGCCTCACCGACAGCCAGAAATCGACTCCGTTCGGCGGTTGAAGCTCTGGAAGTGCGCCGGCTCTTTGCCACGCTGACGGTCAACACGGCGGACGACAATACCGCTTCGGATTCCTTCCTCACGCTGCGTGAAGCGATCGAGGTGATCAATCGCACGATTCCGATCAGTTCGCTCGGCCAGGCGATGGCCCAGGTCGATACGACGACGGGGTCGCTCGGCAACAACGACATGATCGATTTCAACATTCCCGGCAGCGGGGTGCAGGATCTTGCCGTCAACAGCAATCTTCCAACGATCACTAACCCGGTGACGATCGATGGGTACAGCCAGCCGGGCACTTTGCCCGCCACCGGCAGTTCAAATGCAACGATCCTCATCGAGCTGGACGGGCAATTCATCAGCAGCGGGGGAGATGGGCTGAGCTTCATGGGTACGTCTGGTGTGACCGTACGCGGCCTGTCGGTGGTGAATTTCAACGACACGGGCATCACTATCAACGACCTGGCCGGGGAGGACGCTATCTCTGGCAACTACATCGGCGTCTTACCCAATGGCATCGTCGTGGGCGCCAACGGTGCCGGCCTTTCCATATCGAATGCGCAGGACGTCACCATCGGCGGCGAGACGCCCGCCGATCGAAACATCATTTCCGGTAATACCGGCGGCGGCGTTCTGTTCCCGGGTGCCGACGACGGCGATGTATTTGAAGGGAATTACGTCGGCGTGGACGCCACGGGTGACACGCCGCTTTCCAACGGCGGCGATGGGATCGAAGTGGACAACGTGAATAACCTGACCATTGGCGGCACGACGTCGGACGATCGGAACATCATTTCGGGGAATATCGGCGACGGCGTCCACTTCGAAAGTAATGACGACGACGACGTAGCTGAAGGCAATTACGTCGGCCTGGACGCCGCCGGTGAAACGGCGGTGCCCAACGGCGAGAGTGGGATCGAAGTGGACAACGTGAACAATCTGACCATCGGCGGGACCGACATCGGCGCGGGCAACGTCGTCTCCGGCAACGTGCGCGCTGGAATTTCATTCGACGCCAGCAGCGCCTCAAGTCTTCAGGGTGACGTGGTCGAGGGAAATTACATCGGAACCGACGCCGCGGGAATGATGCTGGGCGTCCCAAACATGGTTGCGTTTAACGATTCCGGCGTCCAGATCCAGGGAGGAGACCAGGACAACACCATATCAACGGATATCACCATCGGCGGAAGCGTCCCGGCGCAGGGAACGTCATCTCGGGCAATCCGGGAGTCGGAATTGTCCTGGTGTATGCCTCGGACAACACGGTGGAGGGGAATTTGATTGGCTTGACTGCGGCGGGGACCGCCACGCTCGGAAACGATGAGGGCGTGATCATTGAAGGGGGCGGCGCCAACCAGATCGGGGGAACTGATCCGGGAGCCGGCAACACCATTTCAGGCAATATGGACATCGGAATCGGTATCGGCGCTAGCAATTCCAACACCGTGCAGGCGAACCGAATTGGCGTGCTGCTGGATGGTGTTACCGCGGCGGGGAACTCGGGCGATGGAGTTGAGATTCTTGACGGCGCCAATCAAAACCTCATCGGCGGCCCTGTTGCCGCGGCGGGCAATGTCATTGCCAACAATGGAGCGGACGGCGTCGATATTAAGTCTGGTGGAAACGCTTTTCCAAAGCAGGACTCCATTCGCCTGAATTCTATTTACAACAATGCCGCACTTGGGATCGACCTGGAGACCCTGGATGGCGGCGGCGTGATCTTGAATGACCCCTCCGACACCGACACCGGCTCCAACGACCTCCAGAATTTTCCGGTGATTTCATCCGCCGTGCCCGGCGCCAGCTCGATCACCATCGCCGGCACATTCAACAGCGTTCCCAACGGGATGTATGTGCTCGATTTTTATGGCAGCGACAGCCCCAACCCGAGCGGTTACGGAGAAGGAAAGCTCTACCTCGGTTCGGACGTGGTCAACACCGACACTTCGGGCAACGTGACCTTCTCCGATACGTTCAACATCGGCGTTGGCGCCGATGTTTACATCAGCGCGACGGCCACGAATTCCAACGGACCTTCCAGCGGAAATACCTCAGAATTTGCTCAAACCGTTCTGGCTCAAGTGACGACGCCAACGCCGACTCCGACTCCGACTCCGACTCCGACTCCGACCCCCACACCCACACCCACACCGACTCCGACACCTACGCCTACGCCAACTCCAACACCCACTCCCACACCAACCCCGACACCTACGCCCACACCCACCCCGACACCTACGCCCACCCCTACTCCAACCCCGACGCCAACTTCGAACGCGCAGGAATTGGCGTCGTTCAAAGGGACGTATCAAACGCTGCTGACGACAATCAAATCGGCGCCGAAGGGCGCCCAGGTCACCGCGATCAAGAAAGCGCTGGCGTCGCTCAACCATCAATTGAATAGCGCCAACGCGCTGATCAAGAAACAGACGACGCTCGCCGGCCAGGTGAACAAGGAAGCGAACTTGATCACCGCGCTGCAGGCGCAGCTTGCCGCAACGACCACGGCAAGCGCCCAGGCGAAAATCCAGAAAAAGATCAACGCCGCGACGGCCCTGGAGAACAAATTCTCGGCGCAGGAGACCAGTGCTTCGAATTCCGCGACGGCTGCATTGAACACCATTTCAAACGATGAGACGAGCATTCAGTTTCAGGAATTTGGGTTATAGGTGGGCTCCTTTTTGGAGCGAGGGAGGCGCACGACTTGTCGTCGGACGGACCACCCTGTTTCGCTCGACGTAGTCGCCCCGCATTGATAAAAAACAGGCAATTCGAGCAACATTGTGCACTATTGTGCAACATTTCGAGGGTGGGAAAATTTCCGAACTTGCCTGGAAAATTTTCTTCTACCGATGTGATCACCCGATGCGTCCCCTCGGGGATCCGGGTCCGCAGGTCCCGGCGTGAATGGGAATGCATTCCGCGCCCGTATGAACGGTTCAAGCAGAATGCCCCTGCGGCCGATAATGGTTGCGGGAGTGTCGCTATGCCGGTGCAATTGATCTGTCCGAACCTCCGCTGTCGCAAGTTTCTGTCGGTACCGGACGAAGTGCGGGGAAAACTGGTCAAGTGCCAGCATTGCCAGACCATGTTTCGCGTTCCCGACGCCGCCCGAAAACCCGAACCCGCGGCGGTTGCCGCCGGCAAGCCCGCCAAATAAATTGCCACGCTGGCAAGCGGCGTTCCCTTGGCCTATAAAGCGGGCATGGGTGAGCCTCTGACGTCTTCCTCTTCCACCTTATTGCAGAATCATGATGAGCCGGCCGAATATCGGCCGATCCTTCTTCGTCTGGCCGGGATTTGTGGGGTCACCGCGGCGACGATCGCGATGCTCCTCTTCCTGGCGGCCTGCGGCGGATTTGCTCGAGCGTTTGTTTACGCTCCGCTGGTTCCGGTCGGCCTGGGCGGACTGGGATTGCTTCTCGCGATCCTCGGGGGACTGATTCACCGCAAAAGTCTGGTCGAAACCACCCACGTCTTCGCGGCCGTCTTCACGGCGTTGCTCGGATTGCTCGGAGGGCTGGCCGAAGTAGCGGTTTGGTTGAATTGGCAAGTATTCGGGAAATAGGTAGGAAGAAAATCCCAAATCCCAAGCACCAAATCCCAAATAAATCTCAAAACCCGAAGGGGAAAATCTCAAACGGGAGCGCTCCGAGCGCCTTGGTTTGGTCATTTTCTTCTTTGAGATTTGGAATTTATTTGGGATTTGGTGCTTGGGATTTGGAATTTCCCGCCGCCGTTGGTCACGTCAGTACCAATCGTCCTCGAACATCATGTGACCCCGGTTGGATCTGAAGCGGCAGAACGACCCAGAAGGTGGCGCCGACCGCCAGTGCGCTGTGCACGCCGATCGAACCGCCCAGCAAAGCGGTCAGTTCCTTTGAAATGGCCAATCCCAGGCCTGAGCCTTGATAGGCGCGCGTGACCGATGCATCGACCTGGCGAAATTTCTCGAAGATGATCTGCTGCTTCTCGGCGGCGATGCCCGGTCCCTGATCTGATACCGAGATACGGACGTTTTCATCCCCCTCGCGCTGCGCGACCAGGTCGATGCGGGCGCCGACCGGGGAGAATTTGATGGCGTTGGAAAGAAAGTTGTACAGGACCTGCTGAAGTTTTCCCGGATCGGTCTGCATGATCGGCATTCCGGCACCGACCGTCGTCTGGATCGTGAGTTGTTTGCTTTCGCAGAGCGGCTTGAGAATGTTGACCAGGCCTTCGAAGAGGTCGGGGAGAGAAAGGGGCTCGGAGCGGATGTCCATGCGCCCGGCTTCAATCTTGGCCAGATCCAGCAGATCGTTGATCAGCTCCAGCAGATGGCGGCCGCTCTGAAGGATATTGTGGATGTAACGGCCCGGCTTGGATTCGGCGCCGATCGACAGGGCATCTTTCAACAGATCGGCGAAGCCGAGAATCGAATTCAACGGCGTGCGCAGCTCATGGCTCACATTGGCCAGGAACTCGCTCTTGAGCCGGTTCGATTCGTACAAAGCGAGGTTCGATTCGGCGAGCTGACCGAGCTTCAGGTCGAGGCTCTTGTTGATGGAGCGGAGCTGGTCGGTGGTCTGCTTCAGATTCGCGAGCATCACGTTGAACGTTTCGGAGAGCTGCTGAAATTCATCGCCGGTGGAGATGTCGGACCGAATATTGAGATCGCCCTGGCTGACCTTTTCGGCCGTTTCCTGTAGCACGCGGACGGGCTGAAGGATCAGGCGCGTGGTGATCAGGTAGAAACAGAGGATCGCCAGAGTTCCGGCGAGCAACCCCGCCGTCATGATGAAAATGCGATTGAGCAGCAACTGGTTTTCCTTGACGCGTGAGGGGATGTCCACGCTGACGATCCCCACCAGCCGCGAGGGATCGACCGCGAGAGGGAAACGCGCGGCGGAGGTGGTCATCGTTGTGACGACTGGCCCGGTGGTGGGGGTACGGGAATTGAGGAGCGAGCGCGCCGCCATGGCAGGCGATGCATTGACGATTCAGATAGATCGCCTGGGCGTAGAGGTACCCCTGATTGGCATCATAATAGTCGGAAGTGGGAGGGGCGTTTGGTCTATGGCGGAAATGATTCAGGGCCCTGCGCTCGAAATGAGTCAGCGCGACTCGATGCGAATCAGGATCGAGGGGAATGATGTGCGGCAGAGGGGCGTGCGACGCACCCAGGCTTTCCGTCAGATCCAGCGGTTGGGTGGCTGCGCTGCTCGAATCGATCTCGGTGGAATGGGGCGACGCGGACTGAAGTGTAAGGTCCGCGGCGCTCTCGGCCGGCCCGGTTGCTGCAATTTGAGGTTGAGCATCCGTATCGAACGTCGCCTGATTGAGAAGACCTTGCTCGAATTGAACGTGCTGCGCGATCACATTGTCCGCCAGCGCACGGCGGAGCGCTGGTTCAACTGTTCGGTCAGTTGCTCCATTCGATGCCAGGGAACCGCCAGGGCCGCCCCAATGATCAACACCACCGCCGCCCCGAACAGGATCTGGCATTTGGCGGCGAGGGAGATTTGAAGACGTCGAAGACGATGAGCCATCAACCCGCCATTCTAGCGATCGCTCGGATGAAGGATAAAGCCGCGATAGACCCCCTAAAATCCGACCGCAAAGCTTTTATTCTTTCCGCTTGGATTACCCATTGCTCATTCGGCCAACGATCAGGTATGACTTTTAGTCTTAGAATGCAATTTTGTCAGAACCGAGGTCAATATGTCCAATGCGGGCCGAGTTCTTGTAGTGGAGGATCATGAAACCGAACGGCGTGCCGTCTCGCAAATACTGAAATCTGAGGGATTTACGGTTTTGGGAGCGGAAAGCGCTGACAAGGCCGTCGGTTACATCGATGAGAACATTGATGTGGTCTTGAGCGATCTGAACATGGGAGACGTGAGCGGAATCGATCTTTTGCAGCTCTGGAAAAAGCGGAAGCCGGAAACGCAATTCATCTTGCTGACGGGACATAGCAGCGTAAACAGCGCAGTCGAAGCCATTAAAGCTGGGGCGTATGACTATCTTACCAAGCCGATCAATCCCGACGAACTGGTGCTTTTGATCAAGCGGGCGGTGGGGGACGTTCGCAAGGACAAGGAAATCGACAGCCTGCGCCGCCGGCTCGATCAGAAATTTGGACTGGACCAGATCATCGGTCAATCCAAGCCGATGAAGGATGTTTTTGCGAAGATTCAGCGGGCCGCGCCGGTAGACAGCACGGTACTGATTCTGGGCGAAAGCGGGACCGGCAAGGAATTGGTCGCACAGGCGTTGCATCACAACAGCAATCGAAAGAAAGGCCCGTTCGTTGCGGTCAACTGCGCCGCCGTACCGGCCACGCTCGTTGAAAGCGAGCTGTTTGGCCATGTTCGCGGCGCCTTCACCGGCGCCACCGACCGACGGGTCGGGCGATTCGAGCAGGCGGATGGCGGGACGCTGTTCATCGACGAAATCGGGGATTTCGAACTGGGACTCCAGGCAAAGCTTCTTCGCGTGCTGGAGACATTCACGGTGACTCCTGTTGGCGGCCACGAAGACCGCAAAGTCGAGGTCCGGGTTTTGGCGGCAACCAGCCGTGATCTGAAAAAAATGGTGGCTGACGGCACGTTTCGGGAGGATCTGTATTATCGATTGAATGTCGTCGCCATTACGCTCCCTCCCTTGCGGCAGCGGCCCGACGATCTTCCGATTCTGGTCGAACATTTCCTGAAGGAAATCAGCGAAAATAAGCACACTGCGCCGAAGCGAATTTCTCCCGAGGTGATGCGGCGATTGGCGCAATATCGCTGGCCGGGAAATGTCCGGGAGTTGCGCAATGCGCTGGAAAGCATGATGGTGCTGGCCGATGGCGAGATGTTGACCGAGAACGATCTGCCGGATCGGATTCTCAGCGGCGCCGCCGAGACGTCTGCCCCGCAGGACCTTCCGACCGGGCTCACAATGGAAGAACTCGAGAAGCTCGCCATTGCCAAAGCACTGGATCAGAGCGGAGGGAATCGAACTCACGCCGCCGAACGATTGGGAATTTCCGTTCGCACGTTGCAGCGCAAGCTAAGGCAGTATGAACTGGAGCGCGGCGGCGGCGGGATATTGTCGCCGGATATCCTGGCCGAGAGCGGGCCACAGTAAATCTGGATCCGCGTCCGCGATGACATGGACGCTGTGGTTTGCCATATCGCTTTCGCATAGCCATCCCGAAGACGAGAGGCGTCAGGATGTCGCTCCGCCGATTGAACCTTCTTCCTCGGGAAATCCCCGAAGCCCCCGAGTTTTCACGGTTTATGTCGCTTCGCAACGAGGCGCCTCGCATCCGGTCACCGGTCCTGTGTAAGCTGGTATCCCCTTTGCTCAAGCTCCTTCAGCAAGGTTCAGAACCACGAGCCTCTCAAGAAGGAGAAACCGTATGTCGATCAGCATGGAGAAGTTCGCGTCGGAGGGGCATTTTGCGACTTACAATCCTTTTCCGTCGACGATGCGGAGAGTGGAGGTTTTTAATCTCCAGTGCCGCTCGTGTGGCTTCGAGCCCGAGGAGAGTGTGACGCCGCCAAGACTTTGCCCCAAATGCCATGGAAATGCATGGGAACGTTTCGCTCGGCCGGGTAGCCTGCTGGAGAATGCAAATCGGTTTCAATGATCTGAATCAGAACCCGTTCGACGCACGATATAATTCGGACTGACGGCCGGAAGGAACATTTCCGGCCGTTGTTCTATTATTGGGCCACGGGTATCGAAGCGCCGCCATGAGTTGAACGAACCGGAGACTCCACTTGGCCAGCATCAACCGACGGCGTGTGGTCATCTCCGGCATCGGCGTTGTCAGTCCCAACGGAATCGGCCGTGAGCGTTTCACGCAGGCCTGCCGGGATGGGAAAAGCGGAATTTTCTCACTTAGCGGATTTGAGAAAACGGCCTTGCGCTCCCACGCGGCGGGGCAGGTTCTCGATTTCGATGCAGCATCGGTCGTCGAGGCCCAGGATCTGCGCCGCGTTCCCCGAATGGTTCATCTAGCTTTGGCGGCATCGCGAGAAGCGATGGAGCAGGCCGGCCTGGCAACGGAGAATGATTTGGAATCGCAGCGGTCGATCGGAGTTGCCCTGGGGACGGGAGGCGGAGGGCTGAGGTTTGTCGAAGAGCAGTATCGCCTCTTTCATACCGAGGGGAAAGGATCGCTCTTTTCGATTACCGCGGGGACTCACGGAAATCTCTCCAGCGAATTGTCGATCGCATTGCGCCTTCGCGGCCCGTCCCACGTGTTATCGACCGGCTGTACGAGCAGCACTGACGCCATCGGCTATGCAATGATGCTGATCCGCGCCGGCATCATTCCGATGATGCTGGCCGGCGGCGCCGATGCGCCGATCTCGCACGGAATCCTGACCGCGTTCGAAAAGATGCGCGTGATCTCGACCCGGCGATGGGATGAGCCATCGCAGGCGTCGCGCCCGTTCGACCGGGACCGAGACGGGTTTATCCTGAGCGAGGGGGCGTGGATGTTCGTCCTCGAAGACGCGGAACACGCCGCGCGCCGCGGGGCAACGGTGCTGGCGGAATTGGCCGGATATGCCTCCACCTGCGACGCATTTCATCGCGTCCAGATCGATCCGGAGCTGGCCGAGCCGGTCAGGGCAATTGAGCTGGCGCTGGCAGATAGCGGGGCGGGCAAGGACCAGATCGACTATGTGAATCTTCACGGCACCGCTACCGAGTTGAACGACAGGATGGAAACCGCCGCCATGAAAAAGTGCTTCGGCGCTCGCGCCGATGGCATTCCCATGAGCTCGACGAAATCGATGATCGGCCACCCGCAGGGAGCGTGTGGCGCCGCCGGGTTGGCTGCTACGGTGTTGGGCGCTCGAGCCGGATTCGTTCACCCCACGATCAATCTCGAACATCCCGACCCGACCTGCGATCTGGATTATGTCCCAGGGAACGCGCGAAAACTGGAGATCAATCTGGCACTCTGCAACTGCATTGCCTTCGGGAGTAAGAATAGCGCGCTGGTGGTTCGGATGGGTTCGTAGTGCGGCCTTTAGGCCGTATCCTCGATATCGCGAACAAATCATTCGTACGGGCTGAAGCCCGCACTACGAACGAATATCCGCAACCGAGATCGCCCGCACGCTTTCGGCGTCGGCAATTAACGCAACCGATGCGATACCCAGGAAAAGCCCGTGTCCGACAATACCCGCGCGTCCTTGAAGCGATTGCTGAAGTTCATGAGGACGATCGATGCCCGGGAATCGGCAGTCGTAAATCACGTTGCCATTGTCAGTGATGAAAACTTTTCCATCCGCCCGGCGGCGCAGCACCGGGTTGCCGCCGAGGGTGTGCAGATAACCTTCCTGGATTTCATGGGCAAACTGCGTGACTTCGATGGGAAGCGGCGAATGCGTTCCGAGCTTTTGGACCGCCTTTCCGCTGTCGGCGATGATGACGAGCTTCGCGGAGTTCTGGGCGACCATTTTCTCACGCAGCAACGCGCCGCCAAGCCCTTTGATCAGGTCGAGGTTCGGGGCGACTTCGTCGGCACCGTCGATGGTGACATCTGGGTGGGGGCTTTCGATCAGCGTGGTGAGGGGAATGCTCAGCTCCAGGGCGCGTTTTTCGGATTGCAGCGAAGTGGGAACGCCGCGAATGTCGCGGAGGCTGCCCGATTTGAGGGCCGCCGCGAGGGCCTGGAGAAACTGGTCGGCGGTAGACCCCGTCCCCAAACCGAGCACCATTCCGCTCCGGACGAATTGCATCGCCGCCTCGGCGGCCCGCTGCTTGGGGTTCATGGGCGGGAAGATACAGCAAATGCGGCAGGGAAAATAGGGTCCATTCACCTTGCTGTGGGGTGGGGAGTGACGCTTTTTTGTGGGGCAATCGCGAAGGCGCAAGCGACGGACCGGCGTCAGCGCGTCCGGGTGGGCGATCGCCGGATCGCCGCTTGCGCCTTCGCGATTCAGTCCTTCCTTCAGTTAATTCTGCTTTTCCTGCTCCAGCCAGATTTGCGCGTCGAGGCGTTCGTAGCGCGCGAACAGGACCGTATCGGAGTCCACAAGGTTTTGCTGTTTGAGCCGTTCCTCGAATGCCTCCTGGTCCTGGAGCTGGCGGACGAATTCCTCCACGAAAGCAATCCGCTCCGCCTTGCTCTCGCGCAATCCACGCCGGGCGTTGGCTCGCAGACGGAGCCAGTTGAGCGCTTCACGCTCTGTCGCCTTTCCAGGTTGATGGCCGATCATCGCAAGCCGGTATCCTTCATCCGCAATATCATAGCGCTGGCGAAAAAGCTCCTGGATGCCTGGCTGCGTGGCGGCGGGCTGAGTCTCTGCCACCGCCCGGGTCGAACGTCCGACGAGCAGGCCGCCGAAAAGGCACAGGATCAGCGATATGATCAAACGGCGTTTCATCTGCATTGAAATTCCTTCAGTACGAGGTTCAAGTAATCTACCGTGACCATTTTTCTTGCCTACGCCGAAGCCGCGGATACTTCAAATTCCAGCCTGGTCATCGTTTTGATCGGCCTCGGCGTGCTTTCGGTGGCAGCCATTGCGGCATTCGTGCCAATCGGCATCTGCTGGAACCGACATCATCGTCAGACCGACTCGATCGCCGCGCTGGCCGTCCTCTGGAGTTTGATCGCTGCGATCAGCGTGATCTATTTCGTCAACGCTCAGATGAAGTGGTCGCGCGAGCAAATGCTGCGGATCGAAAGCGGCTACTTCGATCCTGGCGACAAGAGCGATGCGCCGGCAGTTCCCTGGGCCTTGTGGGGAGGATTGGCCGCGGGATACGCCGTCCTTATCGGCTGGTCATTCAGCCAGAAGAATCCGCCGCCGCCTCAGATCCCGTTCGCCGAGAGGACCGACGCCGTGAAGGCGTCGAATGGTTTCGACTGAATGAGCGTGCGTGAGTACACGCGCACGCGCTGATGACGCTGCCCTATGGGACAGCGGCTAAAAGTTGATTCGATGGCGCACGTTTACGCAAGGTCATTCAATCTGCCGTGACATCTTTCCATGCGCACATCAGACGGGGATGAAAGGTCATCGAGGTGACGTCGAATTCCCTGAAGCAGGCGACATGGCCGTCGTCGAAGAGGACATTGTCGCCGGCGCGGTGCATCCGGAAGCCACCGTCGTCGCCCGGGAAGGCGAGCAGGCTCTCGCCGAAGTCGTCGCGATCGCAGTCGTCGGTCGTGAGACTGCTCGTCCCCCACGGCGGCGGGTAATAGTGGCTCTGAGAATCGTCGCCGCTGACGATAAAACGGGAAGTCATCTGGATGTCGGTGAACTTGAATGAATGCCGGCCGTTGAGTCCCGACCACCGGGCGGTCATGAAATAGTTCACGAATTTGGCGCCGAACGCCGGGCAGTTGTAAACCGGCGAATCGGGGGCGGGGTAGTAAGGCATAAGCTTTTCGGTCCACGACAGGCCGGCTTCACCCTCGGGAGAAGAGCCGGGAGGGTAAACGTGCCAGCCGGACCAGTCGGGCAGCCAGCCGTTGTTGTTATTCGAATACATTACAAGTGCGAGCCCCAGCCCATGAAGCTGCGCGGCGCATTTGACCTGGTTCGCCCGCTCTCGCGCCGTCGCCATCGCCGGCAAAATGAGGCACGTGAGTACTCCGATGATGCCGAGCACCATGATCAACTCGATCAGCGTAAAACCGTGCCGGCGACCCTGATTGAATGACATGTCACGGCCCCGAAACGTCGCCGCCGATTCCTCGGAGCTTAGGAGCTGAGCTCCGGCGTGAGCCTTAAGCCCCAGAATAGAACGATTCCCGGGCTCCAACCGTCGCCCGCCTCGATCCGCAGGCCAACATGATCCGGCGGAGTTTTGCGTGTGCCGCGGGCCGTCACTTTATCATTGACGCGCAGCTCGAAATGCTCGCCGGAGAATTTGATATCGAGTTTCATCTCCTCATTGTTGAAGTACGGAAAAGAAACACCCTGCGAACTGACCGCGCCGTATGGTTCGATCACGTGTTCGTATCCTTCATTGCCGACGTAAAAGTCTGTGCCGGGAAAATGGATGCGCGGTCGCATCCCTTCCACGACGTTCATGTGAAATTCTAACGTGCAATCCCGCGGGAGCTGATGCGCGAAGAGCAGCCCGGAATCACCGCGGCCGCGGATCTTCCCGTCGGCGGTCGCCTCCCAGACACCCGATTGCGGCTTCCATTGGGCCAGGTCATTCAGTGCGCTCTGAAGAATTGCAAACACCTTCGCATTAACGTTCGCGGCGACGGGGCCGCCGTCCTTGGTCGGCGCATAAAGTTGAAGCGCGTGAGCCACCAGCGCCGGACGATCGGTGTTGGCTACTTTAAGCGATTCGCTCTCCCACAGGTCCGCGAGTTGAACTCGCGTCTGCGGATCCTCCGGCGGGCCGTCATGCTCCGCTTTGGCTAATTCGCGCAGCTGCGCATTGTCGCTTGCCTCGAGGCGGGCGAGCGTCTGATCCCACGTTTCCTGACCGGGAACGGAGGCGCTGGCGAAAGGTTTTGAGACGAAGCGAACGCTCATCGCCGTTGCCGCCAGAGGCTTGAACGCCGTGCCATGGAGATACCAGTATCCATCGTCGCCGATGTAGACGCGCGCCTGTTCGCCCATGCCGGCGAACTCTCCGTTGACGCGCGTGAGGTAACAGAACCCTTCCTCCTTGCGGATCATCCGGACCGGTGCGCCGCCGCGCTCCCACTGGTATTCCTGATATTCCACGCGAAGGGAGCCGCCCGGCGTTGTGATCGAGCCATCGACGGGTGGTGTCGCGAACGCCTCGGCGGTTCTTTGGCGCAGCAGCAGCACGAGGCCAACGGACATCGCTGCCACCACCAGCGCCACGATCGTTGAAGCGACGACCGCCGAGTTGCGGCCTTGCCGCACGCGGCGATCCACATCAGCCGCCCAAACCGGCGGGGCGGGTGGCGCGGAGGCGCTGCCTGCGGTTTTAGTCGCGGGCTCGGAGGCCCGTCGCGTGCCAGGCAGTGCGGCTTTGTCGGCCATCTCGATGCTCCGAAAATCGATTGAAATAGGCTGCGGACGAATCGCGCCAGTTATTCTCAATTCCCGTTTTGGGCCAGTCAAGGCGAATGAGAAGGGGTGCGCACTTGAAGGATGCGTGACGGATTCGGAGCCCCAAAAGATTTCTCCCTTTCCTGGTACTCCTGAGGAGCCGCGCACGAAGAAAGCGGGAAAGCACTCGGTAAAGGAGGGAACTTTCCCGCTTACTTCGTGCGCGGCTCCTCAGGAGTAAAGGGGGATGGGGGAAGAAACTCTGACGCGCGTTCTGCCAGGCGCTCGTACCGAAATAAAGTCGCGCGACGATTCGGACGGCCCCGCAAGTATGCGCGCGCTATTCGGCCGGCGGCTTTTTCTTCGCACCGTGCGCGACCGGATAGAACTCCCCCGCAAAATCCTTATCTTCTTCTGCCACCGGCGCCGCAGGTTGCAACGGCTCGCTGGCGAGCGTCATCGGAGGAGCCGGCGATGCGGCGCCGGGAGCCTGTTCGAAGGCGCCGCCTTCCAGGTTCTTGGATAGCTCTTCCTCCAGAGCCTTCAGCTTCAGCCCATCTTCGTCATTCGGAACGGCGGCCGGGTTCAGATCGGCTTCGCTCTGGAATCGGCTCAGATCATATTCGTCTTCCGCCGGCCGAGGTCGGCCGAAGCCGGCGCCGATCAGCAGGTTGACGACAAAGGGCCAGATTCCACCGACGACTACTAAGCCGCCGACCGTCCACAGCAGGATCGTCATCGGTTTGGTCGCCCACCAGGCAAAACGGTAACTGATCGAAGGGTCCTTGCCGGCCACATCGGCCAGGAAATTCGCCACCGTATAATTTGGCGCATTGTCACGCGGCGGCATCGTCGCCGGCCGGTAGGGCACCGGCGGAGTCATCTGCCATTGGCCATAAACGAAAGTCCGGCCGTCGTCGGCGAGCATGAGCCGCTGCAACTTCACCAGAAGAAGCGAGCCGTCTGGATAGAGCGTGACATTCTTGAGTTTCGGTCTTCCGTTGACCCGTTGGTGCAATTCCTCTTCGAAGAGTTGCTGCGCGAGCGCCCTGGGCTCGGCCCGCAACGGGTCAAAGCCGACAACCGTTTGCGAATAACCGACTGTCAACCCCAGAAGTGCGCCGATGACGATCCAGTGCCATCTTTTGAGCGATTCGATGCCCATGAAGATTCTGTCCCGCCTCGCTCACTTTCCCGCTTTCGCAAGCTGAACAATCTGGTCCGCAATCTGCTTGGCCGCGCGTTTGATGTCCTTCTCGCTGGCGTTGCGGTCCAGGACGAACTTGGCGGCCATTCCCCATGGCGAATGGGTGGCGGCGGCCGTGACGCCGCCGCCGGGCATTTTGTTGCCGGATGAATCGACGTCGAAATTCAGAAGATTTTCGCCCGTCGGGCGCGACAGGTCGGCGAGGGAGACATACAACTTCGCATCTTCGTTGCCGGCCCCGAATCCGAGAACCGCCTTTTGCATTCGATTCCCCTCGTCGAATTCGAGAAATTCGCCGGTAACAAACCAGCCGGAGGCCGGTTTGGGGCTGGCCGGATCCAGGCGCGTGGCGTTGATTCCCGCCTGATTCAGGTCATCCACGATGTCCTTTGAGAGAAGCTCCGACAGTTTCTCGAGTTCCGTGGCGGGATCCTTCTGGCGAAAATTGAACAACCGCGGGCGGCCGGTCAGGGTTCCCGGATCGGATTTAATTTGAGCGGCCCCCAGCTCAAATTTCCCGACATAGACCATCGCCGGGCCGTGAGCCGGCGGGGCATCGCTCACCCGGTCGCTTACTTTTGCAGTCGCGCACCCCACCAGCAATGCGAAAGGGACTAACAACCCCGTGGCGAAAACTCGCATGATGCTGAATTCACTCTCGCCGATTTTCACTTCCATGGTTTTTCCTGGTTGTTGGGGCCTGGGAAGGGGGCATTGTAAACTGCTTTACCGTCAACGCGAATCCTTCGAGCTTTCGCGCTAACAGAGCTTCGGGCTTCGGGGTATCGACATCTGGAGGTGCAATGAATCGATATCGATGGATGATCACGCTTCTGGTGATGCTGACCGGCGCGGTATTACGGGCTGAGGAGGAGCAAAAGCTCGTTGCAGCAACGAATCCAACGACCGACGAGCGGCTCCGCGTTGTTCGTGACGTCGATCATCCCGCCTCATTCGATCCGCAATTCACCGATCAGTCCCAATGGGAAATTCGCGCTGCCCAGCTTCGCCAGCAGATGCGCGTGGCGCTGGGGCTCTGGCCCATGCCGCCGCGCACGCCCTTGAATCCCGTCATTTACGGAAAAATCGATCGGGACGAATACACGATCGAGAAGGTTTTCTTCAGCAGCTATCCGGGCCATTACGTCAGCGGCCTTTTGTATCGTCCGAAAAACCGCGACGGCAAACTCGCCGCTGTCCTTTGCCCGCACGGCCATTGGGCGAAGGGGCGTTTCACGGTCAACGATGAAAAAACGATCGAAGCGCAGATGAAGATCGGCGCTGAGGGGACCCGCGAAAGCGCTTACGCCCCGCAGCAGGCTCGTTGTGCCATGCTCGCGCGCATGGGGTGCATCGTTTTCCAATACGACATGGTCGGGATGGCCGACAGCACCGCCATCGCGCATCGCACCGGTTTCAACGACGTCGAAGCGGAATTGCGGCTGCAAAGCTTCATGGGTTTGCAAACCTGGAACAGCATTCGCTCCCTCGATTTCCTGACGAGCCTTCCCGAAGTGGATGCTAAGCGAATTGCCGTAACCGGAGAGAGCGGCGGGGGAACCCAGACCATGATTCTCTGCGCCATCGACGACCGGCCTGCGGTATCAGTGCCGGCGGTTATGGTCTCGACTCACATGCAGGGAGGATGCATCTGCGAGAACTGCTCCGATCTTCGCGTGGGAACGAACAATATCGAATTCGCATCGCTCGTCGCGCCGCGCCCGCAGGCGATGATCGCCGCTAACGATTGGACATCCGATCTGGAAACAAATGGTCTGCCACAGATAAAGTCGATTTACCGTCTCTATGGGGCGGAAGACAAAGTGGAGGGGAAGCATTTCAGCTTCGAGCACAATTACAATCAGGTGAGCCGCGAGTACATGTACGAATGGGTGAACCGCTGGCTGAATCTTGGATATCCGACGCCGGTGAAAGAAAAGCCGTTCGTTCCGCTCAAGCCGGAGGAAATGTCGGTGTATGACGCCGATCATCCGCGGCCGGCGGACAGTTTCGACGCAGCGAAGCTTCGCGCGTACATGACCGCGACTTCCGATGCACAATTGGCGGCGCTACGCGGGGATTTGCCGGAATATCGCAAGGTCGTCGGCGGGGCGCTGCTGGGAATGATTCAGGATCGTCTCCCGGGCGGCGATTTCACATTTTCGGATGTGACCGAGTCTCCATTGCCCACAGGAATCAAGCTCATGAGGGGTTGGATTCAGCGAAAGGGCGAAAGCTTTCGAATCCCATTCCTTAGCCTGGAACCGGAAATTAAGGATGCGGACGCAACGATTGCGATGTGGGTGCATCCAAAGGGAAAGGCGAGCGTGCTGGACGAAAATGGCGCACCAGTCGAAGCCGCCAGGAAATTGCTCAAGCGTGGCATCGAGATTTTCGCGGTCGATGTCTTCGGAACGGGAGAGTTGGCAGAGGGTCAACCCGCCACAAATCCCGTGGGTAAATATGCGGGATTCAACTACGCCGGCTACCGCTTTGGCTACAACAAGAGCGTTTTGAGCAATCGCATTCACGATCTGCTCACCGCATTCGTAAGCGTTCACTATGAAAAGCAGGCCCACCGACTGGACCTGATTGCTTTCGGAAACGCCGGGATCTGGGCACTGCTCGCCCACGCAGCAAGTTCAGTCGACACAAATAATGAACTTCACTGGCATAGCACGGCAATTGATTTGAACGGTCTGAATTTCGATCAGGTCAAAAGCATCGAGGACGAAATGATGCTGCCAGGTGCGCTTAAATACGGCGGCGTGTACGGATTTGCCCCTCTTTGCGAGGGGGGAAAAGTTTCACTCTGGAATTCGCCGCCGGGTGCAACGCGCGGATTCGACGAGAGCGCAGGTCTTCAGTTGCACGACGGCCCCGTCGAGCTTTCGCAACTGGTCGATGAACTCCTGAAGTAGACCGCCGCGCTTCACGACGCTTCTTCCCCGAACCGAATCGCCCGCCGCTCCTTTCCCATTCCAACGACGAGGATCGCCACACAAAAAATGATCAACGTCAGCAGCCCCATCGCCTTCGCGTAAGTCATCCGTTCTGCGAGTTTCGTTTCGAACCAACCGATCGTCCCGGCGATAAGCACGCCGCATTGATACGCAAACCCCGGAAGAAAACCGCGCACCGAATCCGGCGACAATTCAGTGATATGCGCCGGAATCACGCCCCACGCGCCCTGGATCATGAACTGCATCAGGAATGCTCCGGCCACGAGCAACGGCAGACTCGGCGCAAAGGCCCAGATCGGAATTAATCCGATCGCGCCGACGAACGCAGCGATCATTGCCAACCGGCGGCCGATTCGGTCCGAAAGCAAGCCAAAACAAATTCCTCCGACAATCGCGCCGCTCATCATGAACGCCGTCAATGAGGCCTTGTTTGCGGCAGAAAATTTCCAATCGCGCTCCAAAAACGTGGGATATAAGTCCTGCGTCCCGTGCGAGGAGAAATTCATCATCGCCATCAGAATCACAAGATAAATGAACAGTTTCCAATGGCTCAGAATTCCGTCCCACCACTTGCCAATGCTGGCATGACGCGTTTTTTGCCACACCTCCGATTCCTTCACGCCAAATCGCACGAAAAGGGCCAGGACGCCGGAATTCCTCCGAGAAAAAACAATGGACGCCAGCCGTAGTGTGGAAAAATCAGTCGATATGCGACGGCAGCGAGCAGGTATCCCGCCGCGTATCCTTCCTGCAACAGCCCAGAGAGGATCCCGCGCCATTTCGGCGGAACTTTTTCCATGGCCAGCGACGCGCCCACGCCCCATTCGCCCCCCATGCCGATTCCGAAAAGGGCGCGAAGGACCAGAAAGCTGCGAAAGCTGTGCGTGAATCCAGTCAGGACTTCGATCACTGAATAAAAAATCAGGTCGAGCATGAGGGGCAGGCGGCGGCCGTATCGATCGGCCATCATGCCGAACAAAAAGGCGCCGACCGGCCGAAAAGCCAGAGTCACCATGATGGAGGCGGCCATCTTTTTGTCGCTCTGGCCGAATTCGCGTCCGATGTCGGTCAGGCAGATGACGACCAGGAAAAAGTCGAACGCGTCCAGCGTCCAACCGAGAAATCCCGCGAGCACCGCGGCGCCATGATCGGAAGCCGTTGCGTTTGGAGTTCGGTATGACAGGAGCGAATCGTTCATCACTCAAAAAGTTTCAATTATGAAATCAGAGCGCGTCATCAACAAAACGTTAACAGCTCCAAGCGACAAGCTCCCGCGGTTGTAACGGAAAGTTGATTCTCGTGGGAGAACGGATCAAAACAACCGCGCGAATGGAAGGAGCGTTCGGGATGTCAAGGATACAATGGATCGACACGCATCAAATGGTCACTTCGCTCGATTGCAGATTTCCTCGGCGGCCGGCCGAAGCGGTCGGAAGTATTCCCGTGTGCTATGCGCACGATGATGACGAGGCCGGGATTGAGCAAGCGCCCGGCGAGTGCTACGTTTACGATCGATTTCGCGGAATCGTTATTGAATTCAAATCTGCGAGCTGAACCGAAGCGCGTCCACGCCGAAATGTTAGTCGGTCTTTTCGCGCGCACCCGTACCCTCCCTGGCGGTAACCGCTTCGCCTTCGTCCTAAATATCCAATCCAATATCCCCGGACCGGCGGTCACCGGCCGGCCACTTCGGGACAAAAGAAGTTCCGCACTCCGAACATATTCCTGTCGCGCTTCCTCGCAGCGAATAACCGCATTAGAGTACTGGGAGAGGGGGAAGGAATTCTGCCGCCGATTCAGTCCCGTACCCAAGCGATTCGGCGTCGTCATCGAATCGGAACATGACGCAGCATTTCGATCTCGTCGAGAACTCCGCTCACGAGCGCGGCAAGGAATTGTTCTCCTTTTACCCGCGTCGCCAGGGTAGGGTCGCCCCAGGCGCCGGTGGGGGAGTAGGTCCCCTCTTCGGATGAATCGCGCGTCAATCCGGGTCCGGTATCGGGATTGTCGTCCTTCCGCGCGCGGGACATCTCAACCGTTTGCGGTGCGATCGACAGCATTCGCGATGTTTCAATTTCATCGGCGTGCGTGCCGCGCGATTGTTGCGACAGTTTTTTCCTGAGCGGCGCCTCGATCCGTCCCACATCGGTAAAGTGCAGGATGATTCCTTCGACAGCAAGCAGCGCAGCGGATTCAGCGAGCGGCCCAATCGTGGAGACACCCGTGTTGAGCGCGTAAAAACGGCGCGGTCCGAAGGCCGCCAAGCTTCGGCAGATGTCGATCATCAGGTCGCGCGCGGTTTCGCGGCGTAGTGTGATCGATCCCGGATATTCGGTGAACGCCGGATAGAAGTGATATCCGACGGTGGGCGCGATCACCACCTCCGAAAGTCGCGCCAGCTCACCGGCGAGATATTCCGCCTGAATCCAATCCGTCGAGAGCGGCAGATGAAGCCCATGTTCTTTCGAAGCTGCCCCGATGGGAATGACCACAACCGTATTCGGTCTCAGCGCCTGCTCGGCTTGGATCCAGGTCAGGTCGGCCAGGCGAGCGCCACGATTCGGTTGGAGAGGCTGAACGGGACCATCGCTCATGATTCCGTCGTGGTCGGATCGTTTAATTCAGCCTGGAGCCGCCGAATTGCGTCGAGAATATCGCCGGCGTTTCGAAAGGCGGGATGATTGGGATCCTGCGGCATCAGAATTTCGCGGCGGAGCCGGGCAAGCGCCGCCGCCTCGCGCCCGCCTGTGTAAAGGCGGATCAGCCCGCGAAGATCCGGATTGCCGACGGGGTTGCTCATCTGAACGGCCAGATAGAACAGATCGACGGCGCGATCCACTTTCCCATACGCCTCACGAATGATTTTCGAGGTGACCGAGCCGCTTTTTGTCATCCGCTCCAGCATTTTCTGAATCTGGCTGGTGCGCATCAATTCTTCGAAGAGTGTGGAAAGAAGCGTATTGCCGGTGATATTCTCCCCGAGGCGCACCGCCGATCCGAAATCGACGAAGCCGACCCCTTTTTCCGTGATAACAATATTGTCGAGCCGAAGGTCCAGGTGAACGATGCCCACCCGGTCATGAAGGACCTGCAACAGCTCGGCGAACTGCTTTGCAAACTCGATTTGCGTGAGAGGCTGGCCGGCATTTCGCAGCCAGTTCATCCACAAGCGCTGTACGTAGCCGCGGCTGTCCTTCTCGACGGCAAGGCACCGCGGAAACCGTCCAACGTATTCGGCGGGAAGATCCCGCTCCAACACCTTGAGCATTGCCGCTTCGCGCGTGAGAAAAAGAGGGAAGATTTTTTCCGTGAAGTTTCGCGCCCGCCTTTCGATCACCGCATGCGGCAGATCGGTGAAGCGGGCACGGAGCCGGCCGATGACGCGCTCGAGGCTGGGAATTTCTTTCAAGACCACATAATCGGCGAGCGGATCGGCAAATTCCGGAGGCGGCAGCGGTTGCGTCGGCTCGCGCCGCACCAGTTGCACGTGATAGGTGAAACGGTCGGAAATCTCGCGCGGACGAATCAGAAAAACTTTGCGCGCCGCAAAACACCAGACTTGTTGTGACCAGAAGGGGATGCGCCAACCCATCCGCAGCGGCAATGGGCCGTGGAGCACCTCGAAGCCGCGCTGCCGGAATCGCTCCGGCAACGATTCCACTTTTTCACGATCGCCGGAAACGTAAACGAATTGCCCGCCCCAGCGCAGCCGTCCGAACACGTCGTCCGGCAGGTGCGGTTCGTCATCGACGGCGAAGACAAAATCGTAAAGGTCTGCGCCGGACCGGGTCGAAACGTGTTCTCCGAAACAGGCAAACTCCGGATCATTGCGATAGAGCTTCCGCACGACGGCGGCAACGAACCTTTTTCGTTGAACGGCATCGGGCGCCGCTTCGGCGATCTGCGCCTGCTCAGGCGCCGGCCGAGCGCGGCCAGAGGCCGTGAGCGATCGAGTGGGATTGAGCGTCTTGACCGTTTCCATCACGCGAGAGGCGCTGATCGCGAATATCATCCCAATTCGGCGGTGTCGCGACAAGCCCGATAAATCCGGATCGGGAGATCAACCTCGCCATTGTTCATCGGACTCGACGAGTGCGATCATTTGTCGAGCCGTGGCCAGGAACGTCTCCCGGGCCGATAATCCTTTAATCGGACGACCGCTGACGGCATCTTGATAGACACCCATGTCGGTATCGTCCACCAGATATCGATAGTCGAGCGTTAATTCCTGCCCCGAATCGATGTCGTTCCGCGAGACTACTATTCCACAGTGGCACAACAGGTTCGGCGAAAATGAGTGATTGATGAAGGTATACGGCTCCTGCTCATTTCCATGAGTGAAATACCGTCCGGCGTAACGCGTGCCCGTGCGGATGATATCGCGTTCATCCTGTTCGATCGCACGCAGATACCGCGCTTCGTCGATGACACCCGCGCCGATTGGGAAGAAACAGACAATCGTCGCGCGACGGATCGCTTCGAGCGCATAGAGTCCTTTCCCGAAGATTCCCGAATCGCGCACTTCCGTTTTGACGAACATGAGATCTCCTCTCCTCCGAAGTCCAAATCATTCGCCGGCGGATTGACTGGTCGCATTCCGCGTCTCAAATCGTTTGGCATGTTCAAATGCAGCATTGGCGTTGTCCGGCTCGTTGAGTCCGACATACGCCAGCGCGAGCTGTCCCCACGTCGCCTGGGATTCCTGTCCGGCGTTGATGGCCCGCCGCAGGTAATCCGCTGCCCCGCGATAATCCTGAACCGTCAGCCGTTGACCTCCCAGGATGGCCAGATCTTTCCCTTTGAGTTCGCGACTTGCGGGATCGATCATCGGAGCGTGTTCGAGAGCGGCGATAGCGTCTCGATGCCGGCCAAGCCGTTCATACGCAACGTACAGATTGAACCACCAGCGCGATTCGGTGCGGCGATAGGAAACGGCCTCTTCGAGGAAGTGTGCCGCCCGGGAATTATCGTCGGCCGAAAACGCGGAATCTGCCATTCTTGCGAGTTCCCCTCCGCCATCCAACGTGAAGTTGACGTAGCGGCGGCCGATCGTCGAAAGCAGCCCTATCAAAATCAGGCAAATCGCGAGTCCAATTTGCGCGGACATTCGAAATCCGCCCGGCGCTGCGACGGCAAATCCGGCAATTGCGCCCAACAGGCAACCGACTCCATGCGCGACATTCGCTACCGGCAAGTAGTTGGACAGGGTCAGCGCGATGCAGAGGAAAAACCAGACAACAAAAAGCCATGCGGTGTTCGAATCGACCGCATCGCGCAACGAACGGTGGTAGCGGCTCAATACCCAGAGAAATCCGAAGAGCCCATATCCCACCCCCGAAAGACCGATTCCGCTGCCGGCGAAAGCGTACTCCGCCGCCGAAGAACCGGCGGCCAGCATGGCCATGAGCATGGCGGTCCGAATCGAGCCAAACTCTTCCTCGATGATCGATCCGAATGCCCAGACCCAGTAGAGATTGAAGAACAGATGAAAAGCGTTGGCGTGGGGAAAAATCGTCGTGATGAGTCTCCACGGCTCACCATGCAAACCGGGATAGTGCATCTCGATCAGCTCAATGTTATAGCCGGCGAAATGGCAAAATGACGCGACGATGGCGAGAAGGCAGACGCCGCCGGTGACGGGATAGTGAATCAGTTGCGAAAGAGGAGGAGGACGACGCATGCGAACGGGACGTGCAAAAGACAGAGGATCAGGGTTTTGAATCATTTACAGCGAGCGCCGGGCATTCGTCAAATTCGGATGCGGACTGCCTTTTGAATTGGGTGTTGCGCCGAATTGTGGCGATCATCGTATTCGCCCTCTCCCGGTACTCTAAAAGAGCCGCGCACGAAGTAAGCGGGAAAGTTCCCTCGTTTACCGAGCGCTTTCCCGCTTACTTCGTGCGCGGCTCCTCCGGAGTACCGGGAGAGGGGAGAAGAATCGCATTTGTCACGATTGAGCACTGCACCCCGTCGAATCTACGTTTCCATTGATTCAATACCGCTGGTCCCGTCCTCTGACTGAATACCATCCTTCGATGGCACGCTTTCATCAGTCTCATTTTTCATCAGCTCGCGCAACAGCACCGTCGCGAACGAACCGGGGGGCAGCGTGAAGGCGACCGTGATATAAGGGCCGTGCTCATCGCCGCCGGCCATCAGTTCGATCTCCTTCGGTTGCACGCGAAGGGGCCGGCGTGTCGCCCTTGGCTTTCTCCCCGTCGGCGTTGCGGAATTCCGATGGCGTAAGGCCGAAACTCGCGAATTCTTCCTGCTCGATCCGCAGCGGCTCGCCGGTGGGAAGCGTCATGCGATATCCGACCAGCGGCCCGCTCGGGCTGATCTCGAAGGCATCGCAGCGAGGTTGTTCGACGGCGGCGTCGTTTACGGAAAAGCAGGCGCCATTGTCGTGTTTCCAGGCCAGGTCCCCCTCAAGAACGCGATCGAGGGATTCGATTCGGCGGGCGACCACCCCGTTGAAAATGCGCGATTGCAACGCGCTGACCCACAATCGGCGAAAACGCTGATCGACGGCGCGCGCGGCGGCGCCCGGTCGGCCGGTTTTGATCAGTCGATGGAGTAATCGACGCTCCATGCCGCAGCGCCGCGGCCAGTGCTTCATCGCCGCTTCAACATCGCCGCCGTCGAAGGCGCTGCGCGCCTGGAATGTCTGTCCATCATCCACGCCTCGCATCGGATTTCCGAGCAACAGGCGCAATACTTCACGATCATCACCGCGCACGAGGGCTGCGCCGAGCAGATCGTTGTCTCCGCGCCGGCCGAAGCGCTGCTCGCCGAAATAATTCGGCATGCCGCGCCGGTTGAGCTGATCGAGCTGGGGGCGCAAGCGGATCACGTCCGCCACATTCACCTGGCGAATCTTGATGGCGAATCGATTGCCGGCCAAATGCCCCAGCCGGAGCTTGTTGCCATGGCGTGCGGCCCATTGAACCGTGATCTGAGGAATCCGCAAAGCCATGATCGCCGCTTCACTCGTGCCCCGAAGCGAGAGATGCTGCCGGGTCACGGCTCGGGCGTCTTTGAGCCCCGCATAACCAATTTCGCGCGAGGAAATGTTCATCGCTCGCGCGATCCGGTCGATCGCATCAAACGTGGTGAGTCCCACCTTCTGAATTTCGCAGTAAACGTGTTCGCCGTCGCCGGTCGGCTCGTAGAGCGGAACCTCCTGCACGAAAAAGTCTTCGTCGCGCTGCTTGATGAGGCCGCCGATGCCGGGAAAGTCGCGCGTGAGGTAAGGGAGCATGGATAAATGCCGGTCAGGCTTCCTGAAAAACATAACGGGCCAGTGCCGCGTGCACGCCATGATCGTCGTGCGATGGCGCCACCCAGTCGGCGACGCGCTTGGCTGATTCGCACGCATTGTCCATGGCGACGCCAACACCGGCGATTTCGAGCATCGGGATGTCGTTGGTTGCGTCTCCAATCGCGAGAACTTTTTCCAGAGGCACGTGGTAATGGTCGGCGACGTGACGCAGGGCGGTGGCCTTGCTCGCGCCCGAATCCATGATTTGCAGCAGCTCGGGATCGCTCCAGAGCACCGACACCTGTGGAAACTCGCTGACCAGTAACGGTTCGAGGCGGGCGATCAGCCGCGGTTCCCCCAGGAGCAGCAGCTTGGTCACGGGCTGGCAGCAGAATTCTTCCAGCGGGGCGATCCGATCGGGCTTGAAGATCCGGCCGGTTTCCGTTGTGTAAGACTGATCGAGCCGATCCGTGTACCAGCGGTCGAGAATCTCGCAGCTCACCAGCACTTCCTCAAACATGTCACGGGCGCGATCCACAATCTGGCTCACCACCGGTGGCTGTAACGGCATATGCCGCACCACGCGCTGCCTCGGCTGGTCCCAGATCAGCGCACCGTTGTAATTGATCTGCCAGGTATCCAGGCGCAATTGCTGGTAAATCGAGCGAACGCTGCGCGGCGGACGTGCCGATGCGAGGACCACGCGAACGCCCATTGCCGGAAGGCGCATTAAAGATTCTTCCGCCCGCGCGCCAAACCTTTTTCGACGAGTCGAGAAGCGTTCCATCCAGATCAATTGCCACCAGTCCGATATCCATGCTCACTCGTGGGATCATACAGGAACAACGCGCCTGGGCGTCAGGAAGAGGAGGAAACTCTGTTTCACCTGCAGCCCGCTGATTTGAGTGAAGGCGTCGTGATAGGCTTTCATCTGCCCGCGATAGGTTTCGGCGCGGGCATCGAGCGTCTGCTCGTCCACATTGTCTGTCTTGTAGTCGATCACGATTGCTCCCTCCGGCAGTGGAATGACGACATCCAGGCGGCCGCGCACCATCGTACGATCCAGAGGATCTTTCGAGGGCTCGCTTCCGGGCGGCAGATCGACATCCGCGGGAAAATAGACGGGAATCTCACGCCGCAGGATCGAAGCGTGTTTCCGCATCAGCCGGCCCGCGTCGCTTTCGATCACCCAGGCCACGTCATCACGTTTCACCAGGCGTGCGTCGGCCTCAGAGATGAATTTCCGATCGATCATTTCCGCGATTTGGGCATCGATGTCCTTTGCGTCGCATGTCCTGCGCAAATCCAGATGTTGAAGCACGACGTGCGTGGCGGTGCCGCGATCGGTGGCGGAGACTGACGCATCGACCCCGAGGAAACGCGGCCGCGACAGCTTCTTGCCAAGCGGCGAAACTGCGGGCAATTCGGGTTGCTCGCCGGCGGAACGCGCTCCGGCGGATTTGCTTCGGCTCGTGACCGACTGCGTCGACGGGATTTTTGTGTAATGGCTGAATCGATAGGGCGATGACAGCCGTCCTTTCACGCGTTCGGCCAGCGCGGATTCTGCCGGCGCGGGCTCCAGCGGTTTCAGTGTGGCCAAATGTATCTCCCTTTCGCTCGGCGCCGGCCGGCGGGGGCGCTCTGTCGCCATGCATCGATATCCGCGGCCTCATAGGTCTTCAGATCGAAAATCGGCGCTCCCAGCCCCTCGGCGGCAGCGGCAACGGGGCCGATCCAGTCGAGCATGCATCGCGCAGCCCAGGATTGCATCGGCTGGAAACGCGCCGCGATGCGATTGCCAGCGGCTCAGCCAGGCGGGCGGGGATTTTTCTCCGCACGAGCCAACGCAGATCAGATGCTCCTGCGCACGGGTCATCGCCACGTAAAGAACACGAAGTTCTTCAGCCAGGGCCTGTTGCCGGAGGCGGCCCTGCACCCGGGTGGAGGCGAGAGACGGATATCGCACGGATCGCGCCTCGTCTACAACCTCCAGTCCAAGGCCGGCATTTCGATCGACCAGGATTGTCCCCTGACAATCCTGCAAATTGATCGCCTTTCCCAGGTCGGCCAGAATCACCACGGGAAACTCCAGGCCTTTGGAGCGGTGGATGCTCATGATGCGCACGACATCGTCCGCCTCGCTCGCGACCGAAGGCATGCCCAGGTCCGACTCGTCGCGCAGACTTTCCACAAATCGCATGAACCGAGACAACCCCTGTCGCTGGAAGGTGCCGAACTGGGCCGCTCGCTCATGAAGCTCAAGAAGATTGGCGACGCGCTGATCCCCGCCGGGCAGACCCGAGCAAAAGGCCAGATATCCGCTCTGCTGGTAGATGCGCCAGATGAGTTCATCCAGGGGACGCCGCTGTGCGATCTCGCGCCACTCATGAAGTTTCAGGAAAAAATCGCGAAGCGTCGCGGCCAGTTCGTCATCCTTTTCGGTTTGATATTTCACCACCGCGTCGTGAAACGGAAGTGCGCCAGGCCCGGCGGGAAACGCCAGGCGAACGCGCGCCAGGGCATCTTCCGGCTGCGCGATTCCCGCGAGCGGGCTGCGCAACACCGCCGCCAGCGGAATGTCCTGTCGTTGATTGTCGAGAAGATGGAGGAGTGAGAGCACGTCGCGCACTTCCATCGACTCGAAAAAACCGGTGGAGCTATCGGCGTGGGCCGGAATCCCCGCCTGCTCAAGCATCCGCGAAAACTGATCAGCCTTGAATTGCATCGAACGGAGGAGGATGACGATGTCTTTGAACCGAATGGGCCTCGGCTGCATCACCCCCTGTGGGTTGCGGTCCATGACGTGCATCGGGGCGGCTCCATCCATTCCCATGATCTGCCGGATGCGATGTGCGACAAACAGAGCCTCGCGCTCGGTGCGATCGAGCTCCTTTTCGTCTTCGGAGGGTTCATCGCTATCTGCCGCGCCGGAGCCGACTGCGGCCGGAAGCAGGTGTAACTCGATCGGGGATCCGGTGAAGGTCGCGGCCGTTTTCGGTTCGGGAAATTCCAATTGAGCGACCAGCCGGTGCGATTCGTCGTAACCGACGTTGCCCGCCGCTTCGGTCATCAGGCGCTCGAAGACGCCGTTGATCGCATCGAGAAGGGGGGAGCGGCTGCGGAAATTAGCGCGGAGATGGATGACCTGACCGGACCCGCCATTTTCAGAAACGCCGTCCCCGCGATATTGATCGAGTCGCCTGATGAACCGATCGGGCTCGGCCAGGCGGAAACGATAAATGCTCTGCTTCACGTCTCCGACACAAAAGAGATTGGGCGTGTCCTTTGCGCGGCGCTGTTGCCGTGCGCCTGCAGGCATTCGCGGCTGACCAGCGAGAGAATCGCATCCTGAACCTCGTTGATATCCTGGTACTCATCGACCAGCACATGCGCATAGCGTTCATGGCAGAGCAATGCCGCCGATGACGGATTCAACCCCGGGCGATCTTCGTCGCGAAGGACTTTCAGCGTGAATTGTTCGAGATCGGAAAAATCGAGCATTCGCAGTGAGTCTTTGGAGCGGCGATATCCATCGGCGAATTCCTCGACGAGTTCAAGAAACACCTGGGCATGCGGGAGCGTCGCTTTCAGTCCGTCCTGCCACTGCTTCGTCGAGAAGCGGAGGATGTCGCGCCATGATCCTTTCTTCACGTCATCGCGGATGTCGTCCACGATCGACTTGGCAAGCTCTTTATTCGGCAGGGCCGATGCCATTGACGGCAGTTTGTCTAGTTGCAGGTCTTTGACGACTTCAGCCAGTGCATCGATTCCGTGGCTCTCAAAAGTCTCCCTCCAGTATTTGATCGCCAATCCCATCGTAATGACGAATTCTTCGTAAACCTTGTAGCGCTTCAGCGCTCGAAGTTGCAGCAACGCGGCGACGCAACGCTCGCGAATAGAGGTCAGCCCCTCTTTGATGGTTTCGGTCAGTTCTTTGCCCAATTCAGATTCTTCAAGCGGGCCGTCGGCCGCTTCGCGAATTCGCCGCCGCGCGTTGTCGATCCACCCTTTTGGATCGACCAGACTGCTCAGCATTTCGTGAGTCGAGATGATTCGATGCACCAGCCGCTCGTCATCTCCCTGCACATAGGCGTCAACAAATCGTTGGAAATCGCCGTCGGCGTCCGTTTCATATCGTTTTCGGAACAGATCACGGGTGATTTCCAGCCGCAACAGCTTCGCGTCGTCGCCGTCCAGGACATCGAATCCGGGGTCGATACCTGCCGTATGAAAGTGCTGGCGCAGGAAACGGGCGCAGAAGCTGTGCAGCGTGCTCACCTGGGCCTGGTCGACCAACGCAAGCTGGCGGGTCAATCTTTCCGATGGCTTGCTTTCCGCGCGAGCTCGAAGCGCCGAGTGGATACGCGTCTTCATTTCCGCCGCCGCCGATTCGGTAAACGTCACGACCAGCAAATCGTCGATTTCACACTCCGGCTTGGCATCGCACACCAGGTGAACACATCGCTCGGCGAGGATCGACGTCTTGCCCGAACCGGCCGCGGCGGAAACGAGCAGACTTCGCCCGGTCGTGGTGATTCCAAGCTTCTGCTCGGTGGTCCAGTTCTTCGTCTCGCTCATTGTGTTCCCCCGAAAATGTAATCCTGAAGAGGCGAAGTGCGCGAAGAGGACGCCAAGTCAATTCGTGGCACGGGCGTCTCGCCCGTGCGTTGTGGCGAAGAGCACGGGCGGGACGCCCGTGCCACATGAGGATTTGAATAGGTCGCACCCATTTTACTCTTCTTCGCGTCTTCGCGCTCTTTGCGTCGTCGCGGTTGAACTTTTCTTCCCAGCGCTGTTTTCGACAAGCCGGGTCAGCGTTTCCTGGCGTCCGAGCGAGGGGAGCACACGATAGCGGTTGATCGTTGTTTCGAAGCGGCAGACGCTGCGGAATTCGCACCGCGGACAGGGGCTGATTCGGTTGAGCCGGAAGGGGGTCACTTCAATTCTTCCGGCGAGAATCCCATCAGCCGCCTGCCCCATTTGCTCACGCGCGCGGGCAAGAAGCGCCTCGAACTCGGCCGGCTCGACCGCGTCGGATTTGTTTCGGTGACCAAGGTGTCCGTCCTTCTTCACATAGACCTTGGCAACCTGGGAGCGCCCACCGACAAAATCCGCGTCAAGGATCGGTAGCGACCGGGCGTCGAATACACCACGCGGCGAGGAATCATTCTTAGGGTCCTCATCGGGATGGCTGATTTTTTTGATTGGCCTCAGCAGTTGCAAATAGAACGCGCCGATGGGTTCGAAAGATCGGCCGGTTTCCTCTCCCGAGTCGCGCAGGGCCAGGAGCCCGGCCAGCAATTGCAGGGAGAGGCCCCAATAAGCAAATTCGATCGAAAGCGTGGAACTGCCGAGTTTGTAGTCGAACAGCGCACACGCGCTGGAATTCGCCACGGCATCGACCCGATCGATCCGGCCGTGCAGATCGAGCGCCGCGCCGGCGGGTGTCCGAATCCTCAATTCCGGGAGACGGCCTTCGGTTCCATACGTCAAGCCGGTGAAGGCAGGGCGTAATTGTCCGCGCTGCATCAGCTCCATCTGGGCTGCAAGGAATTGTCCGAGCGTTTTTTCGATTCGTCGCAACAGGTAGCGATTGCGCGCTGTTCCCAGCATGAGCTCATGGCGCAGATTGGAAGCGATCTGTTCGGCCGTCGCGTGGATTGCCGCGGCGTTGATCGGCGCTTGCGGTCCTTCCCAATTCTTTTGCGACGCCATCGCCGATGCGATCAGACGATCGAGAAGGCGGTGATAAACCTCGCCCAGATCCTGTGGACCGATGTCGCGGTCATCGCGGGCCCGCAGATTCAGCCCGTACTTTGCAAAATGCCGGAACGGACAAGCCGCAAACGTCTCCAGCTCCGATGGCGTCGTCAAAAAGGCGCCGTTCTCCGAAATTGCCCGCAGCCGGAGGTCCGGCGATAGCTCGGCAACATTCACATAGCTCAGCGCCTTCCATCCGCGACTGCGCGCGACGTCGAGTTCGTCGTTATTGCACTCATGCTTCGCCAGGAACTGATAGAGGGCGGGCCATGGCGCGGAGGGATCTGCCGGCTTGCCCTCGCTGTTCCGAACCCAGTGAATCAAAGCGTTCACCAGTTGTCGCGGTGTAACGATCGATTCAGCGTCGCCGCGGCCCCGAACTTCAACGATCTCGCAACGCGCGGACGGGAAAAGTTCGCGCACGCGTTGCCAGAACGGAGACGGCGCCGTTGGCTTCCCCGCGCGATCCGCCGTCGCCCGGGTCAAATAGAGCCGTTCCGAGGCGCGCGTCAGCCCGATGTAGGCCAGGAGATATTCGTTCAACTGGCGACGATGCAGGCCCGGGCCCAGCTCGAGATTTCGACGTTCGAGTTCGCGGCGCTCGCGATCGCTCAACAGGGTGGCCTCGCGTGAAACGGCAGGAAATTCCCCTTCGTTCATTCCGGACAGAAAAACCACCTTCGCGTGCGGGCTGCGGGAACGGTCGACCTGCCCCAGCACCACCTGATCGACGGTGGCCGGCGTCAGGCCCAGGTCGAAACGCTCCAGGCCTGATTCGAGGATGTCCAGAAAATCGCCGGGAGCGACGCGCTCATCACCCAGGATGTCGGTCAACTGTTCGAAGAGCGATACCATTTCCTCCCAGACCTGTTCATGTTCGCGAGCCTGCTCGATTCGCTTTGCCTCCTCGGCCTCGCGCATCCAGCCGGCCAGCGTTTCGGGTGCCTTGAGACGATCGAACGTGACGAAAACTTCGGCCGCGATCTCACGCAGGACGCGCGGCTCATCGCCGCGCAGTTTTTCGATCAGAGGACCCAGGGCCGCGAGCAAACCCTGCCGGGCCTTGTCGATCACGTTGGCCTCGCTCGATGCATCTTCCTCTCCAACTGTCCGTGTGAGCTGGCGGTGAAAGGCCCACGGTTCTCTTGCTTCCCAGGCTGACCTGCCGAAGAGGCGATGCGCCAGCACGTAGTTTTCGATGCCATCCACCGCCAGCGGGTCTATACCGGCCAGTCCGCTTTTGAGGAGGGTCATGACGGCGTCGTGGTTCCAGTCTGAACGGGCAATCTGGAAGATCGCGCGGAGCGTTTTCAGCAGGGGATGATGGGCTGCAACTCGCCGGCGATCGAGGAAAAATGGGATGTTGTGCTCGTCGAAGCTGGCGGCGAATTCGGCGTGGCACGCCGATAGATCGCGCACAAGGACGGCGATGTCGCGCAGTCGGCGCCGCGCGCAAGCTCCGCGCGAATCGATCGGGCCACCGCATCGGCTTCAGTGCGGCGATCGGGCGCCTGGATCAATTCGACTCCATCCGTGTCCGGAAGAGGTGCAGAATTCACTCCGAAAGCATATTTTTCGAGGTGAGCCAGTGCGGGCAACGTAAATCGATGGACTTCGCGGAGCAGAAGCGGAGGCTTGATTTCCAGACCGGCCGACTCGAAAGCAAAATAGAGCCGGCGGAAAGTATCTTCCGTCTGGTGAAACAGATTCAGTTCTTCCGGCAGATCGCGCGGATTTCGAACTGTCGCGCTATCAGGGTCGATCATCAGCGAGATTTCGACCTGGGCTCCGGCACCGGCCACGCCGGCGAGCAGTTGCCGCTCGAAATCCGTGAATTCCAGGAACCCGTCAACATAGACCGCGGCGCCCGGCAGCAGCGAGCAGCGGCTCAACGACGATAGCACCTGGTTCGTCCGCCGATGCTGATCGAGCCGGTCCCGTCCGAGGTAGTCGGTGTACTTCTGATAAAGTAATCGCAGATCGTGAATCTTCGCGAGAAATGGATCGGACCCGGAGTCGGTTCCGCGCTCCGCCTGGAGTTGCTGCATCAACGACGTGAGGTCGGCGGCTTCCTTGCCGGCCCGTTCGAATTCTTCGAAGGCCGAATCGAGTTCAGCAGCGAGTCCCGGCTGGCGGGCAACGCCTTTGAAGAATCGCAATTCAGGCTGGGCCTGGCGCAGCAGATGGCCGAGGATCATCTGCCGCCCGAGCGACGTCACTTGCGGAATCGAACTTCCGCCGCAATCCTCGAAAATCTCACGCCCGAAATCTTCGAAGGAAAGGATCCTCGCGCGACAGAATCCTTTCAGCCCGCTGGCACAGGTCAGCTCTCGCTCGGCGTTGAATGTGGCTTGCCGCGGAAGCAGCCAGTAGATCGGCGGCCCCAGCGGATCGGCGCAGTGCATCGACGATATTGCGGAAGATACGATGCGTCTTGCCGCTCCCCGCCCGACCAATCACGAATCCAATCCCCATTCGAATCCCTTCGCGGTATCGCTCTTTACGTTGGACGGCGGAAGACCGATCTATTGCGTCCCTGCATGTTAGGATACCGTTCAGGGGCCTGTCGAGCCAGATCATCTGCCAATCGGACCCTCGCACAACCCGTCAAAGTTTTGCCAGGATTTGGATTCTGGGAAGATTTCGTTAAGATTGTGTGACGAGCTGATGCATTCGCCAAGCATGTCGGACCTCATAAACTCTTCGAGCAGACCAAACGACCCAGGTTCAAACCCCCAGGCGTCGCCAATTATAGTTCGCGCTGGTGGATCGCAATTTCGTTCCGCTTTCTGGCTGGCCTATTGGATGGCCATTGCGATGTGCTTTTGCAAACTACTTGAGCTCGGAGCGCCACGCTCGAGCGCTGCGGCGCGATGGGAATATGCCCGGCATTTTGCCGCGATCGTCAACGCGGATTTGTGGTTTGCCCTGGCGATCGGACTGCTTGGGCGAGCCGTTCTCTGGGCCAGCGAACGCCAACCAAAACTTCAACGGGCGGCCTGGTTCGCGCTGGCGGCCTTCTGCACACTCTGCGTGGTTTATTCGATGGTTGGCGTTCGTGTCTACACTTACCTTCGCACGCCGCTGACTTATCAGCTCATTTATGTGGCCGGCGATTTCAACAATATGCGCTCCTCGCTCGGCGTCTTCCTTACGGCGCCGATGACGATCTGTCTCCTCGGAGGGACGGCTGCTTATCTGGGATTGGCGTGGTACTCGACGCGCTTTGTCGGCGTGCCGGGCGGTGCGGCGCTTCGAGGAGTGCAGCTACTCGGCCTGGCGGCATTGATCTGGCGGACGGCGGTCGGTGGGAGTGTTCTGGCGGCCTGGCAGGCACGATCGGAATCGCGCATCAGCCAGAACTGCGCAATGGACGCTGGTCAGCTCCTTCGCGCGCGAATACTTCGGGAACAGCGCGATTCACATGCGCAAGGATTTCCCAAAGCAATATATCGCCGATTTTCAACCCGTCGCCGACCGTCTGCCGCCGACGCGGCCGGCTGAGACGCGTCCGTCGGCCCGGCCCGCGCGCCGACTCAAGAACGTCATTTTCATCGTAATGGAGTCGACCACCGCGCGTTACATGAGCCTGTACGGCAGCCCCTATGCGACCACTCCCCGGCTGGAGCAGGAGGCCGCCCACGCACTGGTCTTCGATAACATCTATGCCCATGTGGGCATGACCGCCAGTTCGCTGGTCGCCATCACGCTTTCGCAATATCCGGGAATTACTTTCAAGCAATATACGCAGGAACGGCCCGACATGCCGGGGACTTCACTCGCTTCGGTGCTGAAAGACCGCGGCTATCGCACCGCCTTCATCACCTCAGCCGACATCGACTACAGCGGACAAGACAAATTTCTGGCGTTGCGCTCATTCGATCACGTTTGGGACTGGCGTCAGTTAACCGGACCGAAGCTCTTTTCCTGGGGTTGTCGCCGACAGCGTCATGGTTGATTCCATGCTGAATTGGATCGATCGCAAGGACGATCAACCCTTCTTTGCCGTGGGATGGACGACGCAGACGCACCATCCGTATCAGATGGCCCCCGGGCAGACGGAAGAGCGATTTTGCGACGGGAAGCTGCCGCTGGAAGCGCCGGGGCTGAACCAATATCTGAATTGCATGGCGGAAGATGATCGGCAAATTGGGCGGCTCATCGATGGGCTGAAGGCGCGTGGACTGGCCGACGATACGCTGCTCGTCATCACCGGTGACCACGGCGAGGCCTTCGGCTGGCCGCACGACACCGTCGGCCACGGTTTTGCCCTCTATCAGGAATGTCTGAACGTTCCGTGCCTCTTCTGGAACCCGCGGGCCTTCCCCACCGGCCAGCGACTGCACACCGTGGGCGGGCACATCGATTTGAATCCAACGGTCCTCGATCTGCTTGGCGTCCCCGCGCCGGATTCCTGGCAGGGTCGCAGCCTGCTTGATTCCGAACGGCCGCCACGCGTCTACTTCTTCGCGGCCAATCGCGATTACCTGCTCGGCGTGCGCGAGGGGAATTTCAAATATATCTATAACGTGAACATCGGCGTCGACGAGCTTTTCGATCTCTCGACCGATCCGCTCGAGCAACTCGATCTCGCTTCACAGCAACCCGATCGCTGTCTGAAACTGCGGAACCGGGTTTCCGCGTGGCTCGATTACGAGCAACAGCGCCAGACCCTCCCGCCGCAGGACGCCGCGGCGATGCGGTGATCGCTGCCGCGTCGAATTGTGTCAAACGAGCCTTGTTATTCGCGAAAAAAGCCCGGGAGCGCTATCGGGGTAATCGCGCCGTGAATCACTCACCCTTCAGCGGCACGATCCAGATGTTTTTGAACTGCACCGAATGATGGTGATATTGCAGTCGGATCGGTCCGGGCGTGTCGGACTCGGGGTTGCCGCCACCGGTTGGGCCGGGGATTTCGGTGTTGTCCTGAACCATTTCGCCGTTCCAGTAAACCGTGATGTGCGCTTTTTCGACTTTCTTTCCGTCCTTGTATTTAGCGGCGTGGAAGGTGATGTCGTAGGTCTGCCATTCACCGGGGGGTTTGGCCATGTTCTTTGACGGGGCTTTCACGCCGTAGACCGCGGCGCATGCGCCGTTGGCGTAGGTTTCATTGTTATAGCTGTCGAGGACCTGCAGCTCGTATCGGCCCTGCTGATAAACGCCGCTGTTGCCCCGGTCCTGTCCCTTGAATTCCGGGCCAAGCTTCGGTTCATTGAATTCGAGGTGGAGCTGATAATCGGTGAATTTCCCGTTGGTGGCGATGTCATGCTTGTCGGAGACCATCGCGCCATCCTTGATCGGCCAGTCGTTGGAATTCCACTGCGAGGTGTCGGTGCCGTCGAAGAGGACCACGGCTTCTTTGGGCTTCTCAGCGCCTGGCTTGAGAATGTCATCGGCTCTGGCGATCGCGCCAATTGCAATCACTCCCAAGGCGCAGGCCATCGTGCGCCGCATCATCCTGGACAACCCGCCTGTTTCAAATGACATGATCTTGCTCCTGCTAAATCGAGGGATGAAGTCCACGACGGAACAGACCGCCGCAAAGCCCTCCGCCAAGTCCATGTAATATCCTGATTTCGTCAGCCTGTTGTTTTTCAGCCTGTTTCCGCCGCCTAGATCGTGAGCCCAGGCACATGTCCATTTCGTCACTGCGCAAAGATTATGCAAAAGGACCCAAAACACATCCAACTTGCGATATTTTTTTTGGTCCGTTTTCCCCGGTTTTTTATGAGGTTTTTGCTTACCTGCACGTTTTTTGTGCCAATTCGGCGATTTTGTTCGATGCTTAGTGCGAAGTCGCACTATAATGTTCGCGCAGGCACATCACTTGCTTTGGACACGAGGGGACCGGCCCATTTTGAGGAGTTTGATTCATGATTGAACTCGATCTGGGAAACGTTTTGCTGAAGCCATCTCAACGCAAACAGCTCATGTCCTGGCTTCGGCGATCTCTCGAATTCGGCAAGCGCCTTGGTGATTTCGTTCTGAAGATTTCCGTCCAGCGAAGCGGAAGGCAGTATGAGATCAAGGCGCAGGTACACGACTCGGCTGGCGACTTCGGATGCCGCACGCGGCAAACCGATTGGCGATCGGCCTTCCGCGACCTGATCCGTGTGTTGACCCACCAGCTTCACGCCCAGTGGCTCAGACGCACCGTGACAGGCTAAAGACGATCCTTGATTCGCGTTTGGGCCGACAGCGAATATAATCACCTCGCGAGGTGATTCATGGGATTGCAGATTCGTTTGCGGCACGCCTTGGGAGAACGGGTCGTTGAAGTGCGGCCGCGCACGATCGATCTGCCGCTGGTCGTTGGACGCTCCAAAGAATCGGATTTGCAAATTCCTTCCGTCACGGTGGCTGTGCGCCATTGCGTGCTCTTTGTCCATGACGGTCAATGGGTTGTGCAGGATCTGGCAGGTGCGACCTCGCTCAATGATGAGCCGCTCTCCGGGCCCGCCGCGTTGCACGTCGGCGATGTGCTGACCATCGGTGCCGGGGCTGGGCCCGCCACCATCGAGATTGATCCGGCCGGAGTCGAAGCCGGTCGCACTGGCGCGGCGGCCACCGAAATGATCGCAACGCCGGTACCGGTGGCAGCTCCGGTCTACGCGCCGCAGCCGTCGCGCATGCCACAGGCGGCCGGCATTTCCGCATTTGGACAATCGCGCCCGATCGGGCGGATGATGCCGGCAGCGCCGCCTCCACCGCCTCGCACCGCGGTGGCCGCTGCGGACGAGGATTCTGTCGATTGGGGACTTCCCGCCGAGCCGGGTCCGCAACGCTTTTATGTGCCGCGGCGCAAGCAAAACGCCGGTCCCATGATTGCCGTCGCGGTGATCGCGGCGGTTGTCATCATCGGCGGAATGGTTGCGATCATCTCCTATCTGCGTCCTCCTCCTCCGGCGCCGCCACCTGCTGCTAAAGTGGTTGAAGAGCCGACAAAGCATCTCAAGAGCATGTTCGACGTACCGGGTGGGGAATCCCCCCCGGCCAAATCGCCCTCGGCCCCGCGTCCGCAGCGCACCACTCCGCCGGCGGACAGCAGCGATGATAATTCCGGATCATCCTCATCGGCTCAGCCGTCCCCGGATTCACCTGCCGTTGCAAACGCTGCCAGAGGCGCGCCTTCATCCGCCTCTGACTCAGACGCGGATTCACACGCCGGCGACGCCGACTGGGATGACGTCGAGGGGGCGGCCATTGCGGGAGAACCGACAACGGCGATCTTGAAGATCGACGACTACAGCCAGAAACATCCTGGAAAGAGTACCGCCGAGCTGAAGAAGTTCGAGAACGATTGCCTCGATCGATTGTGGTGGCAGCGCGTCACACAGCTTTGCAACAAACGCGCGCATCTTCACAAGCAAATCGCGAAAGATGCCCAGGATCTGCGGGAGTCGCGCGACGCCGCCTTTAAGGCCGAGACCACCAAAGAACAACAGGGCTTCGAAGTCGAACTCCAGCGCGCCGATAATGTTCTTCGAAATGAGATGGGCTATTCGGATGATGCCGCCCCCGACATCTCCGACAAAACACAGATGGCCAAGCTGCACGCGGCCCGCAATCCGGATCTCTTGCGCCCTGGGCGAAAAAGACCGCAAAATATATTCGTCAGACTCACGGGCAGACGCCGTGGGGCGGGGATGAGTGACTGGTCGCGTGACGCTCCACGGGCGGCGCAGGATCATGTGTGTCGATCACATGGAGAGTGGACGAGGACGGGCGGCGCGATGCGCCCGCAAGCGGAGGCGGCTAAACGATAAGGAAGAGGAGCTTGTATTATGCGTTTAATGCGCGGGCCAATGCTTCGCGATTTTCTTTCTTAGAAAATCCACGCTTCTCTGCAATTCCTCCATCCCATTGACGCCGTCCTCGATGCTGATCCAGCCGTTGAAACCGACTGAGGCAAGCGTTGAAAAAATCGCGTCGTAATCGTTGAGGCCTTTGCCGATTTCACCGTGGCGGAGGCGCTTGGCGTAGCCGACCGAATCTTCCTCCTTGCGCAGATCCTCGATCGTTCCTTCGGCGAGATATCGGTCGCTGGCATGCATCGTCACGACACGTTTTTTCACGCGGGATAAAAGCTCGAGCGGGTCCTCGCCGGCGAGGATCGTGTTGCTCGGATCGTAGTTGACGCCGAAATAAGGGGAATGGATGCGATCGACCAGGTCGCAGAAGACATCCATGTTCTGCGCAAACTCGGGAAACTGCCAGAAATTGTCCTTGTAGTGATTTTCAATGATGAGCGTGATTCCGCGCTCGGCGGCGTGCGGGATGCACGCCTCAATGCCTTCGGCGGCATAGCGGATTCCCTCGGCGCGACTGACCTCGGGCCGACGTTGCCCGGATAGGACACGGCAAAAGGACCCGCCGAGGGCGGCGGTCATGTCGATCCACCCTTTTTCCAGATCGACTTGATGCGCGCGAAATGCCGGATCGGGGTGAGTGAAATCCGGCGAGCAGCAGAGCATTGGCATCGTCAGGCCGAGATCGTCCAGCCGCTGGCGCATCTCGCCCCAGCTTCCTGGCTCGCGAAGGTCGATAAATCCGCAGTAAAACTCCAGCCCGTCAACGCCAAGCGACGCCCCCAGCGGAATCCACTCCGCCAGCGTCATCTTGCCGGAGACACACAGATCGTCCAGGAATGCTTTCGGAAACGCGGCGAGTTTCGGCATAACGCCGATTGAAACGTGGCCGGAGAGAAAATGCAAAGGCGGGTTCGTAGGTTTGTAGTGCGGCCTTCAGGCCGTATCTTCAATTCGAAGACGACGGGCTCACGCCCGCACCACGAACCTGCTCAGGCTCGCCCGTAAATGTATTCATTCAAATAATGAAGCTGCGCCTGCTGGTTATTCGCATGGACTGCGTTGACGTCGCCAATCGAGATCATTCCCAGCAGTTTGCCGGCTTTGCAGACCGGGAGATGGCGGATTCGGCGCTGCTTCATGATCTCGCTCACTTCGTCAAGATCGATATCCGGTTCAACGCAGATGACGGCGCTGGTCATGACCTCGGCGACGAGGGTCTGCCCCGGGATTCGCTCTTCGCCAACAACACGGCGCAGCACGTCGCGCTCGGTAAACATTCCGACCACCTGGTCGCTTTGCATGACAACCAGTGCCCCGATCCCGGCCTGATTCATTTTATGAATCGCGTCAAGGACTGAAGATTGAGGGGCGACTGAATGCAAATGCGCCGGCTTCTCGGACAGTACGTCTCGAACGGTTGGCATGGCAACCTCCCGGATTGTTGTGCGTGCACAGGCCGAAGTGAATTCGTTCTGCGCACGCGGCCTGAAGATGGGGAACGCTCTTCATCACCTTATCCAAATCCGCAATACGTATTCAACATTGTGAAAATAATCGCAATGCCCGCCTCCCGCGGGACATGGTTATCCGCCCATACCTGTGGCCCTGTCATCGTCTGGTGCGTCTTGAAGCTGAATACGGCAGATCCAAGATAAAAAAATTTTTTCGCGATGCGGCGTCATCGCAAACTTCAAGTCGGAATTGCAAATAAGCGAGCCGGTCTCAAGAATGGTCCAATGGCATCACTCCCCGTTGTCGCAATTGTCGGACGGCCCAATGTCGGGAAGAGCTCGCTTCTGAACGCTCTGGCCGGCAAAAGGATCAGCATTGTCCAGGATATGCCTGGGGTAACTGCGCGATCGCGTGGCCACGCCGCTGAAGATCGGCGACCGATACGTGGAGCTGGTCGATACCGGTGGATATGGGTTCGTCGATCCCGATGCGCTGACCGAACATATCCGACATCAGATCGATCTGGCGATGACGCAGGCCAGGCTCGTCCTGTTCCTGGTCGATTGCCATTCAGGACTGACAAGCGCGGACGAGCAGATCGCGGCGCTTCTGCGTCGTCGCAGCATCAAGACGGTCCTGGTGGCCAACAAGGCCGACGGCACGAATGCCGACACCATGCTCGGCGATTTTGCCCGGCTCGGCTTCGGCACGCCGATCGGTGTCTCCGCCCTCAACGACCGCAATATCGATCTGGTTCGCGACGCGATCGCGAAGAACGTGGATCTCAGCAACGCGCCCTCGGAAATTCCGCCGCCGCAAATGATGGTCGCGATCGTCGGCAAACGAAACTCCGGCAAGAGCACCCTCGTCAATTCCATCGCGGAACTCTACGAGGGGCGCGGCGATCGGGTGATCGTGTCGGAAATACCTGGCACCATGCGCGACAGCATCGACGTGAGATTTGAGAAGGACGGCAAATCGCTGATCGTGATCGACACGGCCGGTGTGCGCAAGAAGCGGCACATGGTTACTAACGACATCGAATTTTACAGCTTCCATCGCGCCCAGCGGTCGATCCGCCGCTCCGATGTCGTGCTGATGCTGATTGATGGAACCGAGCCCATCTCCGAGCCGGATAAAAAGCTGGCGCAATATGTCGCCGGCCAATTCAAGCCGGTGATCCTGGTGGTGAACAAATGGGATCTGACGCGGCAGAAATTCCATGAGATGAACCAGGGGAAGGAGAAAGCCGAGGTCGATGCCGCGCCCGTCGCGATCGACGATACGGAGCTGATGGCCAAATACCGTGAATATCTCGACGAAGAATTGCAGCATGTCGATTACGCGCCGATCGCGTTCGTCACCGCCAAAGACGGGCGAAATATCCAGGCGGTTCTGGACCTGGCCCAGCATCTGTTTCATCAGACGAACATGCGGATTTCCACCGGAAAGCTCAACACCGCCGTCCGTAAGATTCTCGAAGAACGCCGTCCGAGTACGCCCGATGGGCGGCGGGCGCGGATCTATTACGTCACGCAGGCCGAAGTCGCGCCGCCGACGATCGTCTTCTTCGTCAACAAGCCGGAATATTTCGACGAAAACTATAAGCGGTTCATGGTGCATCGTTTTCGCGAGTTGCTTCCGTACGACGAAGTGCCGATCCACGTTCTCTTTCGTGCCCGCGAACGCGTGGAGCTCGATCAGCCGTCGGTCGACGAAGGGACCGACCGCCAGCCGGCAAAGCGCGGCGCGCGCGGACGGGAAGCGGGCGCGCGAAACCGAAATCTGCGACAGGAAGGCCCGGCCGCGGACGCAGCAGCGCGAAAAAGCGATGAAGGCCGGTTCTGGTGTTCGGCGGAGTCGGATCGCGAATCGGCGCACATCAAAAAGACGGTGACCAATTCGATCGGGCGATCGCGGATGCTGGTTGCCGGAATCTCATCCGAGACCCGAATCAAGGCGTGGTCGGCGATGTTGGATTTTGCTGCGTCAGGCGGGAGGAAGCCGGGTTTTGGGCAGCCGGGAGGTGCCCGCCAACCGGCAGGGCGGTCCAGAGTGTAATGAGCAGAATAAGGCCGCCTATTAATAATTTCCCTGAAGTCCCCAGCACACGGCCCGTGGTGGCGCCGACGCCGACTTTCAGCGATCCGCCGACGCTTTTCCCTGTGAGCACTTCACCCAGCGCTGCTCCGATGAACGTTCCGACAAGGATTCCAACGATCGTTCCGACGATAAAGATCGGAACGAGGCCGGTGAGCAGAATTCCTCCGACGATTGCCCCAATGATCGCTCCCCACACTCCGCCCCGGCCTGCCCCGGCACGTTTGGCGAGGGCGCTCGCTGCGAAGAACTCGACGACATCGGCGATCAGTGCAAGGATCGCAATCGCGATCAAGGATCTTGGTCCGAGGAAGTTTGCGTGAGTGGCTGCAAGATAGATTGCCGCGGCAAGCACCATCAGCCACAGGCCCGGCAGGTTCAGCAACGTGACGAAAAGACCCGCGAGCATTGCGACAAACAATAAAAAGTAGAGAAGCCAGTGGATCAGCATGAGGACAACCTGAACGACCTATTAGCTTCCCGTCGGTCGCGTGGCGGGGGTGTCGAGCCTCTGCAGCGCTTGGAACCACTGTAAGACGCGTCCGCGCCAATGCCAACCGGCAAGCCCAATCGACATCAGGATGATGAGAAACGCGATTCGCCGCGCAGATAGTGCGGAAACGGACCGGCGGCGTCCCTTGAACGCCTCACGTTTCACGATCTGCGCGATCGTCTCCGGCGACGGGGTCAGGGATGCGTAAGCCGCGCCGATTTGCGAACTCATTCGATCGAAACCGTCACCGGCAAGCGAGTGCAGCGCCCGCATCGCGGCATCGAGATGGACCTCGGCGGCAGACGTAGAGCAATCCATGGCGATCCCGAGCAGCCGCGTGTTCAGGCGCTCGCCGAAATGGAGGATGAACGCCTCGCGCTGCTGTCGGGGCAATCCGCGCAGGGAGAGAACAAATGCCCGATCGGCGATACTCTGACTCGTTTCTCCCGCCTCCAGCACATCCGCTTCCCCGTCAAAACCTGCGACAGAGCGCGTTGCAAGGACGGTGTGGTGATAGAACCAATTCTCCGGCGTAATCCCATCGCGCCAATCCGCCATGACGCGAACGCTTTGCCGCAATACGGTCCGTGCAACCGTGCTTCCCGCCCCGCGACTCCCGGTCAGTCCACAGGCGATCCGCCAGACGGCCGGGCAAACCACCGTTAGAACTGCATCAACCGCCTGGCGGTCGCCGGTTCGCGCTCGTCGAATGATTTCGTCGGGAATAGTCACGGCATCGGCCTCGGCAGTTTCGTCGAATGGGGTACATAACAGAATCGGCGGCAGAGTTCCTTCCCTCTCTCCCAGTACTCCGGAGGAGCCTGCGCACGAAGTAAGCGGGAAAGCCCTCGGTAAACGAGAGAACTTTCCCGCTTACTTTCGTGCGCGGCTCCTCCCGGGGTACCGGGCGAGGGGGCGATTTTTCGGGCCGCCGGATCTGTCACGCACCCCGTCAAAGGCGATGGTTGCACATTCGTTGACCGGCTCAAGGTGCATACATAGCATTCGAGCCCATGCCCCTTCTGGCACAACGTTCGTTCGGTTCGCTCACCGCTCTGATGATGCTGTTGGCCGGCGTTCACTGTGCCTGTGCCGGAATGTTTCCCGGCTCAAGCGCGAGAAAGACAACCGCGGCCGCCTGCTGCTGCACCCATTCCGGCGAACATTGCTCCCCATCAGATCAGCGAACACCGGGTCATCGCCCCGGCTGTCCGCATTGTGACAACACCCTGGCGGTTGATTCGATCGCGGCGCCGGACATTGGCACTCATTCGCAATCATTCGATGCGCTGCCCGTACTTTCGACGATGCCGCCAGTCGTCATCGACATCTTTCCATTTCATTCCCGTCGGGGGGGCCTTTCCCCGCTTGCCGATCCGCCTTCGCTGTTCGGGCTGCACTGCGCGCTCATCATCTGATTTGCATCCATATTCAGTCATTTGTTTACCGTTGCGTGCAGTGCACGTCGATCCGCCAGTTGCGCAAATCGGGAATGCCATGAATCGAAAATCCCTTTGTTCGAGTTTGATAGCCTGCGCCGCGCAGCCTTAGCTGGTTGCGCCTCAGTCCCGAAGGAGGCCGGGTTCAGCGCGGTTCGTCAGACCGTCGAAGAACGAACGAATAAGGAAATTCGCTGGAACCAGGGAAACGAAGCGGACCACGAAGCTGAACGGGCCGTCGCGGACCTGTTGAGCCGGCCGCTCACCGCCGACAGCGCCGTTCAGGTCGCACTCCTCAACAACCAGAACCTTCAGGCGACCTACGAAGAGCTTGGAATCGCCCAGGCCGAACTCGTGGAGGCGGGATTGCTCAGGAATCCCGTGCTGAGCGCCGACGTTCGTTTTCCGCGATATGCGGCGCTTCCGTTCGATATCAGCGTGTCGGAAAGCTTTGTGGATCTCCTGTCGATGCCGCTTCGAAAAAAGATCGCCGGAGCGGCGTTCGAGGCGGCAAAACTGCGCGTCACGAGCGAAGTGCTCGCGATGGCGGCACGAACCGAATCGGCGTTCTTCCGCGTGCAGGGAGCCGCGCAGCTTCTGGAAATGCGTCGCACGATTCTTGCCGCGGCCAGCGCATCCTTCGATGCCGCCGATCGGATCCATCAGGCGGGAAATATCAGCGACCTGGCTTTGGCCGACGAGCGGTCGCAGTTTGCGCAGACGAAATTGGAAGTTGCCCGCGCCGAGGCGGATCTGCTCGATGCGCGGGAGGAACTTAACGCGCTCATGGGCGTTTCCGACCCGCAGACGCAATGGACGGTTATGCCGCGGCTTGCCGATTTGCCCCCTTCGGATGTCGAATCGGGCAACCTGGAATCGGCGGCGATCCGCCAGCGCGCGGATCTCGGAGCGGCCCGGCAGGAGGTCGAGCGATCGGCCCAAAGCCTCGGTCTAACCCAATTCAATCCGCTGGCATCCGACGTGACGATCGGGGCAAACGTAGAAAAAGAGACCGACAGCGCCCTCAGCTCCGGCCCCGCGTTCTCGGTTCCGCTGCCGCTTTTCAATCAGGGACAGCCGGCCATCGCCGCGGCGCGGGCCCGGCTGCGCCAAAGCCTGCGACATTACCAGGCCATGGACGCCGAGGTGCGTTCGGAGGTACGTCGGGCCCGCAACCGAATGACGGCCGATCGACGTCAGGCCGAGTACTATGCCTCGGAGATTCTGCCGATTCGACATCGGATCGTTCAGCAGATGCAACTCCAGTATAACGGAATGCTCGTCGGCGTTTTTCAGCTATTGGCCGTGCGCGAGCAGGAGATCGACGCCGGCCGCGAATACGTCGAAGCGCTTCGCGACTACTGGATGGCCCGGGCGGAGCTGAAACGCGCGGTGGGGGGACGGCTCCACGTCGGCGCAAGCTCCGCCCAACCCACTTCAGCGCCTGCGACACAGCCCGTTTCAGCCGGATCTACAATTCCAGTTCATCATTCAGACGGAGAGACGCCATGATTTCACGACGCCATGCAATCGCTTCAGGCGCCGCCATGCTGGCGGCGGGGACGTTGCTTCCGGCAAAGTCCAACGCCGACGATTCGGCGGCGACGACGGCATCGACTGATCAGAGTCTGATGCCTCCCGGGGAACCGGGAAAGGATTACACGCCGGTCATCACGCCCAACGGCGTGACGCTGCCATGGAAAGTGGTGGATGGCGTCAAGGTCTTCCACCTCATCGCCGAGGAAATCGATCACGAGTTCGCGCCGGGTTTGCGCGCCAAATGCTGGGGGTATAACGGGTGCACGCCGGGTCCGACCATCGAAGTTGTCGAAGGCGATCGCGTGCGGTTCTACGTGACCAACCGTATTCCCGAGGCGACCAGCGTTCATTGGCACGGCATTCTTCTTCCCAATGGCATGGATGGAATTACCGGGCTCAATCAGAAGGCGATCGAGCCGGGGCAGACCTTCAAATATGAATTCACGCTCCGCCAGCATGGCACGCACATGTATCATCCCCATTTCGATGAGATGACGCAGATGGGGCTGGGGATGATGGGGGCGCTGATCATTCACCCGCGAAACCCCCTTCGACCTAGCTCAGGACAGGCCAAAGGCCGCCGCGCGGATCGTGATTTCGCGATCATGCTGAGCGAATGGCGAATCGACCCGGGCACGAGCCGGCCGATCCCGACCGAAATGACGGATTTCAACATCCTGACGATGAACTCAAAGGCTTTTCCCGGCATCGAGCCCCTGGTGGCGAAAATCGGTGATAAAGTGCGCATCCGGCTGATGAACCTCGGAGCAATGGATCATCATCCGATCCATCTTCACGGGTACGATTTCCGCATCGTCGAGACCGACGGCGGCGCCGTCCCGGAGGCGGCGCAGTCGCCAACTAATACGGTGCTGGTCGCGGTAGGCCAGACGCGGGCCATCGAGTTCATGGCCGATGCGCCCGGCGACTGGGCGTTCCATTGCCACATGTCGCACCACGTCATGAACCAGATGGCTCATGGTCTGCCCAACATGATCGGGGTCAAGACTGACGGGCTCGACAGGAAAATCCGAAATCTCCTGCCCGCCTACATGACCATGGGAGACAATGGAATGGGAGACATGGCGATGATGCAAATGCCCGTCCCGAAAAACAGCATTCCGATGGTCGGTGGAAAAGGCCCCTTTGGCTTCATCGACATGGGGGGAATGTTCACAATCCTCAAGGTGCGCGAAACACTCAAAGACTACGGCGATCCAGGTTGGTACGAACATCCGGCGGGGACCGTGGCCAACCTGGCAAGCGCCGAAGATCTGAGGAGGGACGGGATCGACGTCAAGACTCCGACGACCAATCCCATCAAGTAGGGTTCAAATTAGAGGCGTGGTTAAAAAGTGCATCATTCCGATCGTTGCGGATATTCCTTGAAAACCGTTGGCTGGTACCATTAGCGGCCAAAGCGGCAATACCAAGTCTAATTTCGGTGATCGACATGAGATCCCAATCGGCGCAACCTGATTTCCCAGAGCGTCGCCAAGTCGTTCGCGCAGGTTTCACGCTGGTGGAACTCCTGACTGTTTGCGCAATTTTGGCGACTCTGATCGCGCTTCTGCTCCCGGCGCTTTCCACCGCGATTGAGGCCGCGCATCAGGTGGTTTGTGCGAGCAACCTCCGCCAGCTTGGAGTAGCGTTCCGCAGCTACGCCATGGATAACGAAGACATGCTTCCGCGCTCCGCGGCCGGCGAAGGGGTGCCACCGGAGAATGACGACTGGGTTCATTACCGCCCGGGCTTCGCTCCCGAGACCTCAGCCATCGCGCCCTACCTGGGCAAGTTCACGCCGGCGCTCCTGATCTGTCCATCCGATGACACCAGCGTTCGGCCGCGCGCCGTCGCGCTGGGTCGCGTGTTGTATCCTTACAGCTACAGCATGAACGGGTGGGTCTCTAATTGCGAACTGTACAATCCTCCCGGTAAGCCCATGCGTATCACGGCCATCGTAAATCCGGCGGACAAGATCCTGCTGGTGGACGAATCGGAGGATACGATCGATGACGGCAATTTCGATCCGTATTCGGATCCGTGGGTGAACCTTCTCGCCAAGCGGCACGATCACAAGCGATTCGAATTTGATCCGCAAACCGCTGACCCATTCAATCCGCCATTTCCCGAGGCCCGCGGAAACCTGCTGTTCGTTGACGGCCACGTTGGGTTTGAGCCGCGCAGTTACCTTACTTCCATTTCGCATGTGCTGCCGCTGGATTAGAGTTAGGCCACGCCGGAACCGGTCGGACGACCGCGACCGTATTTCTTATTCGCGCTGATCTTGTCTTGTAAATCCGTAGGACGGAAAATCCAGACACCGTCTGGACAATCTCCAATTCTGCAGACACCGTCTGCCAAATCCAGCGTGCCATCTGTTCCAAGTGCGTTCCCGCTTTCCTGGTCCCATTACGCCCGTTTGATGTCGGTCGAAAAACCACACGCCCGCGCCTTCTACGAAAGCGAAGCGATCCATGGCGGATGGTCGGTGCGGCAACTGGATCGGCAGATCAGCACGCAGTTTTTTGAGCGAACGGCAAAATCCAAAAGCCTGACGGCCATCCTGCGCAGGGACAGAAAGCGCAGCGGGAAGATGAAGTTTCGTTGGAGGAAGAGCTGCGCGATCCCTATTTACTGGAGTTCCTGAATTTACTTGTCATCTATCACCCGCACCATCGTGAGCGATGAAACCATCTTGTGATCAGCGAAGGTCCAGACAATCTTCTTGTCGCGCGTCACCTCAAAGGCGTGAGCGCCTTTGCCCTCCTGCCCGCGCAAAAAGTTGCCAATGAGATAATTGCCGTTCTTCAACACCTGGAGGCTGGTGATCCAGGCGAAATTCAGCTCGGGGACTTCGTCGCTCTTGAGTTCCCAGACGATTTTCTTGTCTGGCGAAACCTCGACGAGCCGCTTGTCGGTCCCGCAGGCGATCAATGTGTTGCCGCTCGACAGCCGCAGCGCCTCGAAAACATCCTTTGCACCGCTGTACTCCCAGACGACCTTTCCGTCGGCATCGGTTTCCCGCACCGTCGCGTCTCCTTCGTGGCATGAGAGGATGTGGCCGTTCTCGAGCTTGTGAAAGCAGCGCAACTGGCGATGGGGAGCCGCCTCGTGGGTCGTGAGATTGAGTGTGGAAACCACCGCGCCCTTCGAATCGACGTCAACCACACGGCAAGGGCCCTCTTCGCCGACGAGCGTGTCGCCGGAAGGTTGTCGTTCGCAGCTTAACGATTCCGGGCAGGCGGCGACGTAATCCCAGACCGTCTTTCGATCTCCGTCGATCTCCCGTGCGCCGGTCGGACCGGAAGGATCGTGGTGGGCAAAAACGATGTGGCCGCCGGCGAGCGGCTGAAACATCACGCAAAGGCCCCCAACCGGATATTGCCACTCCTGTTTACCTTCCGGTGACACCTCCATGATGATGCTGTTGCCGTGATTGTATTCGACCAGCATGAGCCGGTGCTTGATGTGAGCCTCATCGGCGGCAGCGACGCTTTGGGCTTTGAGGGAAACGATCGAAAGAATAAAGATGAAGAGAAGATTGAGTCGGACGTTGCGTCGCATAAATTCCTCCGAAAGAGTCATATTGCCCGCCAGTGCGTGAACACACGGCTGAGTACGCCCGCGGTTGAGCGATGTGGAAACAACAACGCGGAAGGCCGACTTCAGTTAATCGTTCATCCTTCATACTTCATCGTTTCCTCCCTCGCTGGTAATCCAGAACATCACTTTTTCCTTATTCGCCTCGCCGCGATTGAACTCCCGCACGATCCGGCCGGCGCGCATTACCAGGATGCGATCGCTCAGAGCGAGGGTTTCTTCGATCTCTGACGAAGTCAGGAGGATCGTCATTCCCTGGCGGGCCAATTGATCGCACAGTTTGTAGATGTCCTCCTTGGCGCCGACATCCACGCCGCGCGTGGGGTCGTTAAGGATCAGGACGGCCGGGTCGGTAGCCAGCCATTTGGCGAGGAGGACTTTCTGCTGGTTTCCGCCGCTGAGCGTGGAAATGGTTCGATCGATCCGGTCGGTGGCGACGCGGAGCTGTTTGACGATCTCCCAGGTTTTGCGATCGACGGCGGGGCGGTCGATCAGGCCCAGACGGGTCTTGAGGCGTTTGAGAATGAGGAGCGTCGCATTGCGCCGGACGTCCCAGGTCATGGTCAGCCCTTCTTCGCGCCGGCTGGCGGGGATCAATGCAAGACCGCAGCGCATCGCCTCGCGCGGCGACCGAAAGTGTCGTGGCTCGGCGCCGATAAAGAGACTGCCGGACCGGACGCGTTCAAGTCCGAAAAGCAGTTGGAACAGCGCGTCGATTCCGGACCCTTCCAGGCCCGCAAAACCGAGAATTTCGCCCTGCCGCGCTTCGAACGAAATCGGGCCCAGGCCCGACGCATCGCATACGTCCTTGGCGCGAAGGGTGATCGGCGATTTCGGCGCGACTGATGATCGCTTTGGAAACAACTGGCTGGGGCTCTCCCGCCCGATCATCGCGGAGATCACCTGTGGGATGCTGACCCGGTCGCGATCGAAAGTTTCCATAGATCGTCCATCCCGGAGGACGGTGATCCGGTTGGCCAGTGCGAAAACTTCCTCCATGCGATGCGAGACGTAGAGCACCGTTGTGCCGGCCTCGCGCATCCGCTGGACGATGTGGAAAAGACGTTCGGATTCGGGTTCGCTCAGCGCCGAATTCGGCTCATCGAGAATGACGATCCGCGAACGTTCAGAAAGTGCTCGCGCCAATTCAACCAGCTGTTTTTCACCGACCGACAACGTTTCGACGCGCGCATCGGGTTCGATATCAGAGCCGAGCGCGGTCAAGGCCTGGCGTGTGGCCCTTCGCATCGCGCCGCGATCAAGCAGCGCGGACCGGGTCGAAAGCTCGCGATTGGCAAAGACGTTGGCCGTCACGCTTCGGTGCGGGAAGAGGCTCAGTTCCTGAAAGACGACGCTGATTCCGAGCCGCCTGGAGTCGAGCGGGCTTCGAATGCGTTGTGGATGGCCGTCGAGCAGAATGCGGCCGGCGTCGGGCGTGTAGACGCCGGCGAGAAGCTTCATCAACGACGATTTGCCCGCTCCATTTTCCCCGACGACAGCGTGGACCTCGCCGGCGGCGATGTCGAAGCTCACGCCGTCCAGCGCCGTCACGCCGCCAAATCGTTTGGTGATGCCTTCCAGGGCGATCAGCGTCATGGCGATTTTCCCGGAAGTGGCTTGGCCAGGGCGTTCAGGTCAGCAAAGTTCTTCGCGATGTAGTCGGCGTACCATTTTGACTGAACAGCAGGGTCGGTTTCGCGGCCGTAAATCGCGTCAACATTTTGCTTCGTTACAACCTCCGTCCCGATGTCGATCCAACCCGGCGGCAGTGGCTTCTTGTCGTGAAAATGTCGAACCAACTCGAGCACCGGTAAATATCCCTGAAGGTAGGGATGCTGGCCGACCGTCACCTGCACGGTGCCGGCCTTGATCGCGTCGAGCGTTTCGACATTGAGGTCGTAACCGCCGACCACCCATTTCCCGTTCATGCGCGCCTTGAGCTTGGCGAGGTTGGGCAGGTCCATTGAGCAGAGCCCCACGACAGCCACCAGGTCCGGGTTAGCGCCGGCCAGATTTTCCCATGCGCCATAATTGGCTGTATTTTCTGTGTTCACGTCATACGCTTCGGTTGCGTGGAATTCGCTCCCTTCCAACCCTTTCTTGAAGCCTTCATATCGTTGGAGCAGCGCATCCACGCCGGGAGCGCAGATGCCAACGACAATTTTCCCTTTCTCGACGCCGCGCTCCGCCAGCGCTTTTCGAATTTCCTGAGCCAGGATCATTCCGCTGTGGTGCGCATCCTCTCCGAACCAGGTTGTCGCCGCCGAATCAACGCTGGGAACGTTGGCCGTGAGGACCGGGGTGCCATCGGCCGTCGCTTCGCGGATCGGAGTGACCCAGACGTCGCCGGGCATGGGAATGACGACGAGCCCGTCGAAGTGCCGCTGGCTCATCCCCTCGAAGATTGCGATCGCATCCGGCGCCGCGAAGCGCGCCGGCCCCTGCACCTGCACATCGGCTCCCAGCGCCTTTCCCGCGTCCTCGGCGCCATGCCGAATGACCTGAGTGAAATCGTTGAGGCCGTGGAGCGTGTAACCGATTCGGATGTGAGTTGGCGCCGGAACCAGCAGTCGTTCCGCCGCCCTTGGAAGTTCCTTTGTCGCAGGAAATCGATATCAGCGCAACAAAGAGTATCGTTGGAATCAAGACAAGAGTGCGCGACTGACCTTGAACATTCATCGGGGATCCTCGTTTGATTGCCAAGGCTACTCGCGCCGGATAAACGCGCCCACCGCAACGGCGGCGATAATCACGGCGCCGGTGACCGCGGTTCCCCAGTTGGGCGAAAGTCCGAGCATCACCAATCCATTCCGCACCACCGCAATGATCAGCGCTCCCAGAACGGCGCCCGGGACCGAACCGCTTCCGCCGCTCAACGACGTGCCGCCGATAATGGCAGCGGCGATGACAAATAGCTCCGATCCGAGCCCGGTGTTGGGATCGGCTGATTGCAAAAACGCCAAGGCCATTACCCCGGCGATTCCGGAGATAATCCCCATCAATCCCATGACGGCGATCTTGTATCGCGCGATCGGAATGCCTGAGAATCGAGCCGCCTGCGCATTGCTTCCGACAGCCTGAACGCGCCATCCGAACGCAGTCTGTTGCAGAACCACGTAACCGATGACGGCGATGGTCAGCATCACGACCACTGCAGCCGGCAGATGAAAAATACTCCCGCCGCCCACCGAAAAAAGCAGGCTGTCCTTCGGAAACCGGCTGATGGGCGCGGATTTGGAAAGGACCAGAGCAAAGCCGCGAAAAACACTCATCGTTCCGAGCGTAACGATAATCGTCGGCACCCGCAGCAGGACGCTCAACACGCCGTTGACGATGCCGCAGGCACCACCGACCGCGACGCCCATTGTCACCGCGGCGGCTACGGGCCATCCGTTGCGAAGGGCGAGGGCGGTCGCAATATTCACGAGTGTCAGCACCGATCCAACCGACAGATCAATCTCTCCCAGCGTCAGGACGAAGACCATTCCGATGGCCATGATCCCGTAATCAGAAGCCTGGCGAACGACCTGTAGAAGATTCTTCGCCTGGAGAAAATCCCGGCTGGTCAACGCCAGCACAATGCAGATCGCCAGCAGTGCCAAAGCGACGCCAACTTCCGGGATCTTGCGCGTGCGTCGAAATGCGTCGTTAAAATGAGTCGGCATTTCGAAGATCCAGTTCGTTTCCTTGCGTCAACGCCTTCACCAGGCCCAGCTGAGAGGCAAAGACTCTCTCCACGACAGTCGCGAATCCTTCGGAAATGATGGTTCACAACGCAAGGTTGATTCCCAGCGGCTTTGCCCGCAGCCCTTCTTATCGCGGTACGGTGAGACGTCCACAAGTTTGCAGTTAGAAAGTGCAACACTTCGGTTGCAAAGGACATTCGAATTCAATTAATGCGATCTTGATAAGAAAGTGCATCACAACAGTTGGAAATGAACTGGGAATTTGATTTTTGTGTGTTATGTTTGTGTCGCGTTCAGTTTAGCTCGACGAGGCGGAAATCCCGAAAACGTTTTGTCAACTCCTCCTTGCGGGGAAGAAAGTGAAGTTAGTATGGCGAACCATCTCAGGAAGTCACAAATTATTTCCGCCGCCTTGGCGGTGGGATCGTGCATTCTCATCGGGGAATCTTCTGCCAGAGCGGATTCTTTTTCCTCAACCAGCGTGCCGGTCAACACGACAGATTTCGGCATCCTCAGCCCCACTCTCAATCCAGTTTTGGCGGTCGATACCAACGGCTCCGGTGAAACGATCAATGGCGTCACGTTTCAAAGTAATTCCTCGATCAACCCCGGGGGATCCGGTGTCACTTTTAGTCTTGCCTACTCCGATCCGAATGCTCAGGGGGGAAACAATGGAGCCGGCGTCTATGGCTCGTTCACGGCCAACCAAGCCATTGATACCAACATCCACTCACTTTTGACCAACTTCTATTACCCGGAAGTAACGGCGCTAGCGACTGACGCAGCAGGTGCGAATGTCGAAACCTTGACGATCACGGGGTTAACCAATGGTCAGAAATACGATGTTACCCTTTACAACTCACCATTTAGCCAGGGTGCCACCACGGGTCGGCTCGTTGACCTCACCGGACTGAACGGTGGAGCGACCGCCCAATATCAGGAAAATAATGGCACCCTCAGCACCCTGACCTACGAAGCGGCGGCTTCGGGCGGCCAGATTGCCTTCAAAGCGGCCGCCGATGATGGGGCGGATGGTTTGCATGTTTATGGATTCACGGTGACCGCTGTCCCTGAACCGGCCTCGCTCGGCGTGTTGAGCTTCGGCACACTGGCCCTGATCACTCGTCGGCGTCGAGTGTAGCTCGCGATTCTGCCGGGACCCTGACTTCGAATTCTTCCTTCTTCATGCTCCCGTCGCGTAAAGCGCGACGGGAGCAATTTTGTGCGCCACGCATGTCATGTGTTTAGGAGGTGCAAGCCCTCTACGGGCCGTAATGAGCGGAACCGTCCGTCTAAGCAAGGGTGTCGGCCGCGAGGCCGAATCTGAAGGAAGCGAGGGATAGCGTTGCCGCTGAGGGACGCGACTCCATGACGGGAGTTCAGACCCGACGAACAGAAACCGGATACAAGGCCGTTGCGGCATGGGTCATCGGGCAATGGACCGAGACGCCCATACTCATTCGGATGTCGCGGCGGTAAATCCGGCGGGGCCTGAGCCAAGGACACATGACTTACCGTGGGAGATCTCCACGCCTGCCGCAAGGCTATCGACGGGGCAACCTGTCGAGAGGGGCATGGAGAAGTCAGCAGAGGCCGTAGTAGCCGCCGCGACTCATCGCCGAGGGACGCCTCCCTTGTCGCGGCGTGCGAAGGGCCGAATCTTTTGACCCAGGGCAGTATCGGAAAGTCTCGATGGACGACACGGAGCAGCAAAGAACACCCGAGGCCAAAGGGCCCCGTCGGACCTATTGGGAGATGCTCGATGAGCTAACCCTGAAGGTGCCGCGCCCCGACCCGGATGGTGAGGAGGTATTCCAAACTGTCGGGACACCGGAAGCAACGCCTCCGGTGCAGGAGGCTGTGCCTCCTGTCGAGGAGCAACGATCGTCCGCGGCGAAAGACCGACAACGCGCCTTGACCGCACGCCTCATGGAACAGGTGTGCGAGCCTGAGAACCTCAACCGCGCTTACGCGCGGGTGAAGGCCAACAAAGGGTCACCCGGGGTTGACGGCTTGAGCGTCAACAAGCTGGGCGATTGGATCAAGCTCCATAAGCACGGGCTGATCGCCTCTCTGTTGGACGGCAGCTATCAGCCACAAGCCGTGCGTGGGGTGCAGATCCCCAAACCCGGCGGCAAGGGAATGCGTCAATTGGGCATTCCCACGGTGGTGGACCGTCTGGTGCAGCAGGCGATCGTGCAAGTGCTGGAGCCGATCCTCGATCCCACCTTCTCGGCATCGAGCTACGGCTTTCGGCCGGGGCGCAGTGCGCACGACGCACTGGCCAAGGCACGGCAGTATGTGGCTGAGGGACGCGTCATCGTCGTGGACATTGACCTTGAGAAGTTCTTCGACAAGGTGAACCACGATATCCTGATGGCGCGTCTGGGCCGACGGGTGGGGGACAATCGCATGCTGAAGATCATCGGCCGCTTTCTGCGAGCGGGGATGATGCAAAACGGCGTGTGCGTGAGTCGGCAAGAAGGCACGCCGCAAGGCGGACCTGCCTCGCCGCTCCTGGCCAATCTGCTGCTGGACGATCTGGACAAAGAACTGGAACGACGCGGACACAAGTTCTGCCGCTACGCCGACGACTGCAACATCTACGTGCAGTCCAAAGCAGCGGGAGAACGGGTGCTGGCGAGCGTGACCCAGTTCCTCGAACAGAAGCTCGGCTTGCGCATGAATCGGGACAAGAGCGCGGTGGCCTATGTGACGGAACGCAAGTTCCTGGGCTGAGTACGTCCGGTGGTGTGGGAGGACGGGGGCCGCAAGGCCCCTCCTACCCGATTGAGGCATTACATTGAAGATCCAAAGCATAATCGTCGCGATCAGCTCGCTAGTGATATTTGCACGGCCCTCAGCCGTAGTGGTCGCCGACACCTCCGCTTTGTCCCTCGATCCCGACAACCCCAAGTACTTTCTATTTCGCGGCAAGCCAACCGTCCTGATCGCGGCGTCCGAGCACTATGGCTCAGTCCTGAATCGTCCGTTTGACTTCCGCAAATACCTGGCCGATCAGGCGGACAAGCAGATGACGATGACGCGGACATTTCTGCTTTACCGCGAGCTGGCGTCCGCCATGAATCCCGCTTCCCCCTGCAAGCCTGCGCCGCAGGATTACATCGCCCCCTGGCCGCGCATCGGGGCCGCCAGGGCGCTCGACGGCCAGCCGACCTTCGACCTGAATTCGTGGAACGAGGAATATTTCAAGCGGCTCCACGCATTTCTCGATCTCGCTTCGGAGCGCGGGATCATTGTTGAGCTCACGGTCTTCAGCAACTCGTATGGTGATGCGGTCTGGGCGCTCAATCCGCTGAGGCGGGAAAACAACAACCAGGGAATCGGGACGACGGAGTGGGAGGAATACACCTCCCTCAAGGACAAAGATCGCCTCGCAGTGCAGTTGAAATACGCTCGCAAGATCATTCAGGAGACCGCTGGATACGACAACATTTACTACGAAGTCTGCAACGAGCCCGGCGGCGGCGTGCCGGGTCACATCAGTCCCGCGGAAGTGGACGAATGGCAGGCGGAAGTGGGGCGCGTGCTGCGCGAGGAGATGGACAAGCTGCATCGGCCGCACCTTCTGGCCGGCTTCGACGCGTTCAGATACGTGCAAGGGGCGGTAACGACGTACGACGACACTTTCACCAACCATCTGTTTGAGATCGTCAACGTTCATCCGCTCCCCGACACGATCCTCGGCGGGCGCAATTACCAGATGGGCAACTTCATGTCGAAGGAGCTTCGGCTGGCTGACCTCATCGACTTCGGAACAGCGGCGTGGAAGCCGCCTAAGCCGTGCGTGTGGGACGAGGACAACGCCGCCAGCATGTTCACCGATCCCACCGGCTGGAAGATTCATCGCAAGCGGGCGTGGACTGCGCTAATGAGCGGGTCCCACTACGACATGATTGATTTTTCCATCCAGATCGGACGCGAAACCGGCACGCCGGAAGACAACGCGGCGCTGCGCACCTGGTTCAAATATCTTTCAGTGTTCTTTCGCTCCATCGATTTCGTACATGGCGCACCGCAGCCGCAGATCGTGGTGGGGGTTCCGACTCCGGCCCGGGCAGTAGCGTTCGGCGTGCCGGGCAAGGACTACGCCGTCTATCTTGCTGATCCGCGAGAGGTGAACGATCGCAGCGCCGGCCAGCCGATCTCCGGCGACATGCAACTCACGCTTCCAACCGGCGCGTATCGCGTAACGCGAATGGATCCCGAAGAGGGAAAAATAGTCGATCTTTCCCGCATTGACGGCGGCTCCGTAAAGCTCATGCTGCCGCCTTTCCACGAGGACCTCGTGATTCGATTCGAGCGCGTGAATTGAGGATTTTTGCGCCGAATGATGGTGGGCGGGCCAGTCCTACTCGTGATGGCGGTGTAATTGGCGGTATTCGGTTGGAGATGTGCCCACATCCCGCTTGAACAATCGGCTGAACAGATAGGCGTTGTCGTATCCAACGCGTTCGGCAATGACTTTCACCGGCTCGTCGCCACGCTCCAGAAGCCCCTTGGCCAGTTCGAAGCGAAGGCTTTGGATATAGCGATGCGGCGGCATTCCCATTACGCGACGAAAGACCGCGCGAAAACGCGATACCGAGAGGTGCGCCTTGGCGGCGAGGTCGGCGATATTCAGCGGCTCAAAATGATATTGCCGCATGGCATCGAGGGCTGCGCCCAGCCGCGTTAAATCCGGATCGGTTTCGTCGCCGAGCGGCATGCCCCGTTCGCGTGGGCGGGGAGGGCCGCATTCGCCCAAAACCGAAACGAGCTGAAAAAGGAGGGACATCTTCATCGCCGCGGCGGTCAACTCCAGATCCCCGGGACCGAACTTGGAGAGAGCTTCGCACACTTCGCCGATCCGTCGACCGGCGGCTCCGCGAATGCGCGGTGGAATCTGGAGCCGCAGGAGCGGGTCGCCTTTGACGCCCTCCGAGACCGCCAGATGCGCCCAGCGGCTGACCGTGACCTTGCTGGAGAATCGGAGGGATCGGTGCAGACAGCCTGCGGGGATAAAATAGGCCTCACCGGCGCGCACGATTTGCTTTCGCCCATCCGGAAAGTCGAATCGCCATCGCCCGGCGGTGATCTGCCCGCAGACGTGCAAAGGCATTCGCCGCCAGCCGGTATCGAAGGGTCGATCCACGACGGCAACGTTTCCCTCAGCGTATTCGATGCGCAGCTCTGATTTCACGCCGAATCAATTTACATTGCATTCACGCCCCGGTGCAGTAGCGAAGTAAGAAAGTGCATCATATCGATTGCAGGATGCATGCACGAACTTGATGGGGCGCGGTAACCTGAAGTGTTAACGCAGTCGTTTGGTCTTTGCCGCCTCTTAATCGGTGAATCGTTGGCCTTCCTTGAGAACGGTCACCAAGCGGAATTCGATCATGGCCGATCAGTCACGCCGAAAGATGAATCCGTCGCGGTCGGAATATTCCTCGAGATTCCCGGGGAAGCTCGATGGCAAACTTGGATTCAGCCTTGTGGAACTGCTGATTGTCATCGGCATTATCGCAGTTTTACTGGCGCTGCTCCTGCCCGCGCTCTCCGTAGCGCGGGAATCAGCATGGCGCGGCGCTGTGCGCGTTGAATCTGAGGCAGCAGGCAGCCGCATTTATCGCCTATGCCCAGGATCACGGCGACGAATATCCCGCGGCGCCGGAACCGTTAGCGGGTTATGGCCACTGGGCCTATCCTTTCGGCGCCATGATCTATACTTACGTCCCGGGGTCCCCGCCGACCGGGCAGGCTTTGCTTTACAAGGCCGGATACATCCATGACGCACACATCCTCTATTGCCCATCGCCGGGGGCCAAAGACTGGGTCAGCTACGACCTGATGTGGGATCCCAATAATTGGTGGCTAACCTACCTGGGTTATCCCTGCTGGGCCAACTATCAATCCGGCTGGGACACCTCGAACATTTTGCCCCCGCTGGTGGCGAATCGCCCCGGCGATAAGGGGGACCGGCTTCTCTCCAGCGACATGATCTCCGACCCGGACGGGACTGCGGAACTCCAAAACGCGATTAACAACCACATCCGACGAGATGGAACCGGGAGCGGCGGAAACGTGCTCTACAACGATGGCAGCGTTCGGTGGGTCTATTTCAATGAAACTTCGATACGGCTTACGATGGTGGGAGTGAACTTTCGATTTTAACGTTGTTCGATCGAAGCGGGTGCGGTTCAGAGAAGAATATCCTGTATCCGTTGATCGTTGTATTTCAAATTTTTCCGTCGACGTGTTTGGTGGGGAAGATTCAACCATGCCCGATTCGCTCCACCTTATTCATCGCTGCGGCCTCAAAGCGGGAGCAATGACGCTGGGCAGACGGTTCGTTCGATGTCACAGGCGGAGGGGTTTCACGCTGGTTGAACTTTTGGTCGTCATCGGAATCATCGCGGCCTTGATCTCGATCCTGCTGCCCGCTTTGAACCGCGCCCGTGCCGCGGCTCAGCAGGCCGTCTGCCTGAGCAATGTGCGTCAGATTGGCCTCGGACTCTTGATGTACTCGAACGACAATCACGATTGGCTTCCCCCTCAGGACACCAACATTCCCGATTTCAATAATCCGGCCCTGGCCACGAGTTCGCAGAATTTCCTGAGCGGGGCATTGCAACTGGGAAAGAACATCGCATTCTGCTGTCCAACCGTCACACAGACGCTGCCGCCTTATCAGCCGACCGCTTACAGCGACACGACCTATACAGTCAACGGCGTGATGATGGCGCGCAAGATTTCTTCAATTCCTTTCCCGTCAGAGAAAATAATGGTCAGTGAAGAAATCTATCACCTGAATTGCGCCATCTGCCGCCCGACCAACATGTTTCTAGTGCCAGGACAGGTCTATTACGCTCCCCCGAAGACGACTGATATTTTCTGGTACTGGCACGATTCGTTTTCATTTGGATATGAGCTGTACGACTGCACTCACCAGGATGGCGGGAACTTCCTGATGGCTGACGGACATGGCGAATACCGCAAATACGTTGAGGTCCGCAGCGGCGACTTCGCCCTCGTTCCCGATGAGCCTTGGAGCAGCACCGATTCCCAGACGCCTGATACCGCAGCATTTTACCATCCAGCCTTTTGACCTGTCCCGGACAAGGAATTTGCCCCCCAATCTGGTTCGGTCCAATCACATAGTGCATCATTTCGATCGCTAAAGACATTTGACCTGCACGAATGTTGTAGTAGGTTATGTTTTTGAGGGAGCAGCCCCGTTGGGAGGCGGACCCTGGTCAGAATTGTTTTCTTTGGAGGTCTTATGTCGAAGCGAGGTGGATATTTTGCGATGTGTGCGGCGGGTCTGATGCTGGCGGTTGGGTCGGCCCAAGCGATGTTGATAAATGTCGCCAACCCCAACAATGCGTTAAGCTCCAGCGATACCGTAACAACGTCGGATCCCGGTCTTACTCAATATGGCCTAGGTGACCCGACGGCAGTCGTTGACGGTTATGCAGCTGGGACTGATCAGGACGCTTCATTTCTTTTCGCCAACAAACCGACTACGGCTGCTCCGAATTCCCTTGCAATCACCGGGATCTCGGCTCCAAGCGGCTTTAGCGATATTCGCATCTTCATTGCCAACGACGGCGGCAGGATTCCATCCGCAGTCACGGTTTACTCAAGCACATCGAACGTGGTCAGCCCTCTGAACCCGCTGAGCACAAGCAACTATAATTCGAACCCGTTGGCAACATACACCGGCCCATTTACCGCTGACAACGGATATCCCGGCCTCGCCCCCGGCCCCGGCCCCGCCATGCCGTATGACACCGCCCCAAACAACCCCAACGACACCTTCGGCCGTGGGTATTTCGACATTCCAGTGAGCGCCTCAGCCTCAGCCGGCACGCAAAGCCTTCTGTTTCAGTTCACTGGCACCCCTTCGGGAACCCGTGTTTATGAAATTCAGGCCCTCACCCCTGAGCCTGCTTCGCTCGGTTTGTTGGCGATGGGTGGTCTGGGTCTGCTTGCCCGTCGCCGCCGGGCCTGATCGACGCGACGAGCTACGTAATCCTCACGAGCCCTCGAACCGGTTCGTTCGGGGGCTCGTAATTTTTACACCGTGCTATGATGCGACAACCGGAACACGCACCGGCAATAGCGCGACGCTGCGCAACCTCCAAGCCTCGCGATCGGGATTTTACGAGGGCCCGGGATGCCGCGTCGTGGGACCGGATTAGCCGGATTTACCCTTGTCGAACTCTTGGTGGTGATCGGCATAATTGCCGTGCTGATCGCGATCCTGCTCCCCGCTCTCTCCGCCGCCCGGGAGCAGGCCAAACGCACGGTCTGTACCTCCAATCTCCACAATTGGGGCGTTGCCTGCTATAACTTCGCGACTGAAAATAAAGGCGTATTTCCCGTCGCCCTCCGAACCAATAACGGTGCGTTTTTCCCAACCATTCTCAACTACGACGACCTCAATCGCGGCGGCCCGAACACCGTGGACTCCTGGCACGCCAACGGCGTGAGCCTCACGCAATTTTTCGATTTTGGCGTCAACCGAGGCTCACTTCCACCGGTGCCGGCGGTCGGGATTTTTCTTGATGTGGATCCAGGTGGGATCTCCACCTCATCGTTGATCTGCCCCAGCTCGCAAAATTCCATCCATATCTGGAACCCCGGCGATTCCAACTGGGGCGACATCGTCTGGGGCCAATACATGTATGTCGGCGGGATTACCACCGACCATCTTTACCCATCGGTTGGGAATTTCGGAACCTACCCATCACTTGGGAATTTCGGAACGAAAGTGCCCGCAGTGCGCGAGAACGACCTGCAACTTCAAGACGAAATCCTCGCCGCAGACGAGGTCTGGTTTAGCGGCGGGCCCTCGTATGGCTGGGACTACGCTGGCACTTACCGCATCAATCATCGCCGCATTGATGATCCGACGCGCCCGGCGTGGCAGAATATCCTCTTCGGCGACGGACATGTCGCGGGATTCGGTAAGGATTTTTATCCCAATTCGCTTGATGTCAACAACTATTCGCTCAATCATTACGCTAACGGCGCGTTCTTCTATTGGGGCGGTAACGTCGATCAGTAAAAGCGCGACTAGTGCACTGTCACACAATGAATTTAGGGTAAGCTGCTAGTGTAGTGACTCAAGCTATTTGCATTTTATCCAGCACGTCGCGCGCCCGACGTACTTTGTCGAGAATTGCTTCCACGCCCGCCGTCCAGACAAACGCTTCTGGCTGCTGGTTGTGTTGGTCAATATAGGCGGTGATCGCGTCGATGAGTTGATCCACGCTGTGGAAAACGCCGCGGCGGATGCGTTTGTCGGTGATCTCGCGGAACCATCGCTCCACCATATTCAGCCATGAGCTGCTCGTGGGCGTGAAGTGCATGTGAAAGCGGGGGTGGCGCTTGAGCCACGCGAGCACCTTGGGGTGTTTGTGGGTGGCGTAGTTGTCGGCGATCAGGTGCAGGTCCAGTTCTGCCGGCGTTTGCTCATCAATTTGCTTGAGGAACTTGATCCACTCCTGATGGCGGTGCTGCGCCATGCACGTTCCGATCAGCTTCCCCTCCGCCACATTCAGCGCCGCAAAGAGCGTGGTAGTTCCGTTGCGTTTGTAGTCGTGGGTCATCGTCCCGCATCTCCCCTTTTTCAGCGGCAAACCCGGCTGCGTGCGGTCCAACGCCTGGATCTGACTCTTCTCGTCGACGCTCAGCACCAGCGCGTGCTGCGGCGGGTTGAGGTAGAGCCCAACGACATCGCACAACTTCTCGGCGAAGCGCGGATCGTTGCTCACCTTGAAGGTACGGATCAGGTGCGGCTTGAGGTTGTTGGCCAGCCAGACGCGATTAACCATTGAGCGGTTCGTGCCCAATTCCGCCGCCAGTGTGCGGATACTCCAGTGCGTCGCGTTCTTCGGCTTGCGTTGGGTGGTCCACTCGATGATCTTGCCGACGATCTGGTCGCGCACCGTCGCTGGCCGGCCGCCACGGGGGGCATCCCGCTCGATGGCGGCCAGCCCGCCCGCGGCAAATCGTCGGCGCCAGCGTCCCACGAGTCCCGGGTCGGCTTGCAACTCATCAGCGATCACGTCGTTGGCTTTGCCTTCCGCCGCCGCCAGGATGATTTTGGCCCGGAGCACCAACCGAGCCTGCGTGCTTCGCCCGCGGGCCCAGCGTTGCAATGTCAGGAGATCGTCAGGATTGACAGAGAGGGTTGGAGCGACACGCATGTTGTATTCCGTTTATATAGAATACAACTATCCCGGGCGGTAGATTATTCCGTTAAAGTTACGTATTAATGAGTCACTACACTAGGCTTTTACCCTAAATTGGAAGCGTGACAATGCACTAGCCTTTATTTCCGCTTGGTTTCTCTACGGTTTCGTTTAGTGGCGCGGATGACGGACTTGCGCCTCGAAATGAAAGTCGCCCGATCCGACCTGAAAAACTGACGTTCCGTCTTGCCATCGAAAAAACTTCACTCCGTTACATGCGGTCGCGATCTTTCCACCTTCTTTCACATCATCGGGATCATTGGACGGCAAATAAACGGTCGCGGTCGTATTTGGCGGGATCGTCACAATCCATTTGAAGATTCCCCCATCGATACGCCAATCGCTGACGATCGGGCCGTACATTGATTTGAACGATGAATGGACCGATGAAAGATCGCCGACGATTCGCGGCCGCAGAATGATCTGGTGAAACGCCGGCTCGCTCGGGTCCTGTTCGATTCCCCCCAGCGTCTGATACATCCACGCGACCAGATCGCCGGCGAGAATCATCTGGCTCTCTCCGTTCATCGCAGGGTCGCGTGTGTCCTGGTCCCACCGTTCCCAGATCGAAGTCGCGCCGCGAGATCATGTAGCCCCAGCTTGGCCGGGTGGTTTGCGTCGCGACCGTGTAGGCAAGGTCCGGCCGGCCGATCTGCGTCAGAACCTGCATGTACCACTGCATGCCGATCAGGCCAACCGATAGATGAGCCTTCTGCTTCGTAACGATGTCGTCCGCAAGCGCCTCGGCCACCCGGGGTCGTTGTGCCTCGGGCACCAGTCCGAATGCAAGCGGCAGCGCGCCTGAAAGCTGAGTGGCGCTTTCATACATCCCCGACTTCGGATCGAAGAATCGGCGGTTGAAACCCTCGGCAACATGATCCGCCGTCGTGTCGAACGAGCGCGCATCATCGGTCTTTCCCAGAATTCGTGCGGCCTCGGCCACGAGGCGGCAGTTGTGATAAAAGTAGGCGGTTGCAACCAGAAGCGGAGAGGTGCTCCCGTTGTCCGGCTTTTTCGCGTCCATCGTCGAGGCATCGACCCAGTCGCCGTATCCCCCGGCGTTCATCGTGAAATCCGAGCCGAGGTGCGATCGCTGCTGGAAGAGCATCCACGCTTTCATGGCCGGGTAATTCTCAGCGATCGTCCGTTGGTCTCCATAAAAATTGTGAAGCCACAGGGGCACTACTGTGATAACCGACGGCCAGACCGGATCCCCGCTGAAAAAGTCCCAGAACCACCCGCCATCGGAAATGTTTCCATCGGCGCGCTGATTGCTCCGCGTCTCGGCGAGAAAATGATTGTAAAACGGATCGACGCCATACACATATCCCTCGCTCTCGGACGACTTGGCGGGATGTCCGAGCCAGGGTTGCCGCTCGTCGCGGTCCGGCTCCATCGGCACGCTCCGGTTCTGCATGCGGATGCTGCGCACGGCGTTGGCGTAGATCTGATTCAACAAGTCATTCGAGCAATTGAACTCGCCAACCCGCTCCATATCCGTATGAATCACCTGAAACGCGAAGTTGGCGGCCGTGGGGACCCTGGGAAAGCCGGTTATTTCCGCAAAGCGCGTCCCCTGGCCGCGGAATCGCGGGGACCAGACTTCTTCTGCGCCGTCGCCGCGAAGGGTGTAGAGATCGGTAGTTAGGGCGCTGCGGTTGTCCTCCGTTTTCAGTGTTCCGTCGGGCCGCCTGGCGAATGACGTGCGAATCTGAACGCGGGTTCCACGTGGGCCGCGAACACGCAGTTGAACCGACCCATACAGGGACTGGCCGAAATCGACAATGTAGACGCCGGGTTTCGGGTTGGTGATCGCGGTCGGCTCGATGACTTGGGTCACACGCATCGGTTCGACGCGCTGCGCGGTGAGTACTCCCGGCGGAGGAGGAACGATTTGCGCGGCCTGCCATCTCGTATCATCGAATCCCGTAGCCGACCAGCCGGGCATTTCGCGGCCGGCTTCGTATTCCTCCCCGTCGTATTCGCTATTGGCGCGAATGGGGCCGTCGTCCGTCAATTTCCATTTGTCATCGCTGACGAGATTCGTGATCGAGCCGTCCTCATGCTCGACTCGAATGAGCAGAAATAATCTGGGATATCCGAAGGTGTGGGTCAGAGCGGGAACCTTCAGACGGGGCGCAAAGAATCGGGCATTGCCGAGAATGACGCCGACGGCGTTTTCGCCGGGCTTAAGATGCCCGGTGACGTCGAAAGTGACATAACAAACGTGCTTCGCATAGTTGCTGATGGCCGGGTCCATGACGTGGTCGGAGATCTTCTGGCCGTTCAGGTAAAGTTCGAAGAATCCCAGACCGCACACATACGCGGTGGCACGGGCGATCGGGCGATCGAGCCCAAATGTGCGGCGAAGCATTCGCGCTGGAAGGCGTCGATGTTCCGATTGATCCGCGAGAAGCCCCCACGGAGCCATCCCATAATCGCCGAGTACGCTGGCGGGGAACCAGGGGCCGTCATCAAACTCCGGTCTTTCCCATTCCGGCGATGATGCGGACGATGCCCTCCACGACGCATCGGTCGCGATGGAAAGCCTGTGACCATCAGCGAATTCAATGCGCAGCGCTCCGATCAATCCCGCCGGATTCATCGGCGGTCCCGGCTTGTTGTATGCCGCCACGGCCAGCACATTCTTTCCCGTTATCAGATCCGCGGCGAGATCCAGGCTCAGCGGATGGGGATGCCCATCCGCCTTTCCCACCTCGCGTCCATTGACCAAAAGCCGAAATCCATCGTCCGCGGTCATGCGGCAGATCGCCGATCGGACCAGGCTGGCATCGGGAATCATAAAAACCTTCCGAAAAAATCGCGGCTCGGCCGGCGCGCTCGTGGCGGCGCCGGGTTCGCGCCAGATCCATTTGGCGGCCGCTTCTGAGAACAGGTCGCCGGAGATGTCTCCGCCCTCCTTTCCAATCCATTGTGCTCCCCAATCGTCGGCGGCCAGCGGCCCCATTGACCACTGCGCCGTTGCGCTCCAGCCCGATGCAGCATCGTTTCCGTCCCAGACTCGCACTTTCCAGAAGCAGAATGCGAAAGACGCGAGGGGATTGCCGCCGTAGATGACTTGTATCGATTCCGCGCCCGAAACTTTTCCTGTATCCCACAAATCGCCGCGATCCTGATCGAGCAGGCGCGGCGTCGATGCAACGACAATTTGATAAGCGCTTTGAAGGAGGCCGCGTGCGCCCGGGGCCGTCGATTCAGACCGCCAGCTTAAACCCGGCTGAACAACATCAATCCCCGCCGGGTCGACGAGGTATTCGCAACGAAGATCGATCGGATGCAGCGACGCGGGATTACCAGCGGCGGATTGGGCCGGCAGGCAATGGGTGGGCAGAAGAAAGAGAAACCAGAGGAATTTGCGCATGTTGATTTATGATACCGGGCGACCTTGTTTCATGGGCGGGTAAGAAAACGCCGCAATTCTCTGCCTACGTGACAGATCCGGCGCCACAGGAGATTCTCCCGTTCCCGGTACTCTGGGAGGAGCCGCGCACGAAGTAAGCGGGAAAGTTCTCTCGTTTACCGAGTGCTTTCCCGCTTAGGTCGTGCGCGGCTCCTCTGGAGTATCGGGCGGCTGCCCGCGAGCGGGCGCGGGTGAAAGTCTTCAACGCGCGAAACGGAAGCCCCTCACCCCGCGCCCTCTCCCGGAGTACCGGGCGAGGGGGGAAATTCATTGGATCACCGAGCCTGGTACGCACCGGCAGTTTACGAGTCTACTTCCCCGCAGGCTGCGTTGCCGGCATGGCCACCTGCTCCGGACTGCCGAGATACGCCAGCAGATCGCGCGTGTCATTGTCGCTAAGCCCATCGAGCAAACCTTCCGGCATCATCGAAATTCCTGACGCCTTGCTCTTGGAAACATCGGATTTTTGAATGATCAGGTCTTCGGTCGGCGTTCGGAGCGTGATGGTCTGTGGCGTCTCACGGCTCACAATCCCGTTGATCACCTGTCCGTCCTTCTTCTGAACCACCGTCATCTGGTAATCGCGGGCGATGACCGAATTGGGGTCGAGCACCTTTCCGAACAGATAATCGAGATTGGCCCGTTGCGAGCCGGTGAGATTCGGCGCGAGCGTGCCGCCGGAATCGAAGAGCGTATGGCACAGGGCGCAGCTCTTTGAGAAGAGGAGCCGGCCGTTGGAACGGTCGGCGTATTTCAATTTCTCCGGCGGGAATTTTGCCTTGTACTGCGCGATGCGGGCGGCCTTATCTCCGGTGGACGGACGGATGGTTCCCCAGACGGACGCCAGTTCCTTGCTGACCGCGGGATCGTTAAGGCCCGAGAGTTGGCGGACGATGAACGCCGACATGTCGCGCCGGGGAATTTTTCCCTGCTCGACTGCGTCGAGCAAGGCCTTGCCGGTCGCGGGGCGGGACGCCATCGCGATCATCGCATCGCGCTTGTCCGAATCACTCAGATTGGCGTAGTCGCCAATCAGCGTCTTGGAAGTCTTCTCATCGCCGAAGGCTGCCGCCGCGCGGATGGCGGGGCCGCTCACCGCGGGGTCGGTGATGAGTGATTCGAGCAGAGTGGGCAGCGACGGATCTTTGACCTGCACGAGGCCGTCGAGCGCGCTGCGCCGTTCGGCCGGCTCGGCTTTGCGGTCGGCCGCCACCTGACGCAGGACGGGGATGACCTGCTGATCGCCGAACAGAAGCGAAAGGACCCGCGATTGGATACGCACGTCGCGGTCGGGGCTGCGATCGAGTTTATGGGCGATGTCCTCCCACCCTTTCGGCATGGCGGGAGCGCGTTGCTCGCGCAGTGCATCGTGCATCCCAACGAGCACATCGCGGTGGATCGGCGCTGAATCGGTTTTTGCCAGGACGGAAACCAGCGCGTCGATCTGAATCGGCGCGATGCGACGGGCGAGGTATTCGCGAACGATCGGAATCGGCGACGTGGGAATCAGATCGGCCGCCCGTTGCGGATCGATCTCGCCGAGCGGTTCGATGCCGTACCAGTACATGAGCGGGAGATTTGCGTCGCCAACGTCTTCGCGGTGGGAGATCAATGCCGATGCGATATCCCAGCGTTTGGCCGGATCGATTCGTTGAAGACCTGAGGCCAGTTCGAGGCGGACGATCGGCGAGGGATCGGACTTTGCAAAATTGACCAGGCGGGACAGTAAAATGCCAGAGGGCTTTCGATCGTCGAGCGCCAGGCGAATCGCCCAGGCACGCACATACGGTTTGGAGTTGCAGAATTGATCGAAGAGCACTGTCTCATCAGCGGCACCAACGACGTGCAGCGCCCGAAGTGCGCGGAGTTTACGGGTCACATCCGGATTTAAGCTTAGCATCTTGCGAAGGGCGGGAACCGTCGTTGGATCCAGCTTTCCGGCGATCGCCCGTTCCTGCAAAACACGCCGGGCATGGCGCACCCACCAGTCATTCTTGTGTAGCTGCAACTTGACCAGCTCCGCGTCGGATAGTGAGGCGATATTCAGCGTCCCCAGGTCGGTGCGCGGAGCGGCCGAACTGTTGTAAGTGACTTTGTAAATCCGACCGTTGGTGCGATCGACGGTCTTGTAATTGTGGCATTCACCGGTGTCAGTCCAATCCGTGACGAAAACACCGCCATCGGGTCCATAGCGAAGATCGATCCCGCGAAACCAGGTGTCGTGGGCCAGGAGAAAGTCCTTGCCGTGATGGCCGACGTAACCGGAGCCGACTTGCTCGAGGATATCGTGATTCACGCGATTGCCGTGAAGGTTGCACATGAAGATGCCATTGCGGTAATCGTCCGGCCAGTTGTCGCCGAGGTAGACCATCGCGCCGACATGGGCATGTCCGCCTCCCGCCGCGTCGTGCAGCGCCCAGCCCGCCGCGCGAGCTGGTCCAGTCCCCGCCGCCCCAGTGAATGTGATCGGCGCAGGTATGCATCAGGCTGTAGGCATAGGGGTCCAGATCCTCGCCGTACATGCGCTGGAGACGAGCGCCGGGAATGACATGCCACAGGTGTGCGATCACGCAGTTGGTGATGAACGCCTGTCCCCAATCGTCCCAGTCGAGGCCCCAGGGGTTGGTCGTTCCAGATGCCACGACTTCGAAAGTCTTGCGGACGGGATGGTAGCGCCACACGCCGCAGTTGAGGTGAACGCGCTGCGCGTCGGGAGTTCCTGGCACGCCGACCTTTGAATCGGATTGGATGCCGTTGCACCCGTAGAGCCATCCGTCCGGTCCCCAGTCCAGTCGGTTGAAAACGTTGTGTTTCGTCTGCGTATTCCACCCGTCGAGAATGATCTGCGGCGGCCCTGACGGCTGATCATCTCCATCACGAAATGGGATGAAAACCAGATTGGGGATCGAGCAAAGCCACACGCCGCCCATGCCCAGCGTGATGCCCGAGAGGTTGACGCCTTTCTCGTAGAAAACTTTCCGCGATTTGAAATGACCCGATCCATCGGGATCGTCGAAGATCACGATGCGGTCTTTTCCTTCGCTGCCGGCGGGCAGCCAGTCGGGATAAGTCATCGACTCAACGACCCAGAGGCGTCCCCGATCATCGATCGTAAACGCGATCGGCTGAACGACGTCCGGTTCCCCGGCAAACAACGTGGCTTTGAATCCCTCCGGGAGCGTCATGTGCGAGGCTGCCTCGGCGGGGGGGAAGGGATGATCGGCATTGTTGATCTCCACGGCGCCCCATGACGCGCCCGACGTGAACAGCAATGCGGCGACAAACGAAATTCGCATGATTCAAGACCTCGCCAGGGAAAACCAAATGATCGGACACGAAAGGATCGCAGAGCAAAGAAACTTGTCAATCGAGTGAACAAACAATGGCTGATCACGTTATGTTGTGAATCGATATCCGGATCGAAAAAACGATGTGGGATTTCTCGGATGACGAATGGATATTTTTTTCGCTGGCCGCGGTTGTTTGCGTCGCCGGTATCTGGCGGTGGTACGCCCCCTTGCTGGCTGAGCCGGGCGTGGGACCTTCGCGCGTCGGGATTCGCGTGGTCCTGGCGCTTGCTCCGTTGCTCGCGATGGGGCTCCTGCTCGGTGTTTTGAGGTATCGCGCCGATCCGGTGAACGTTGCGGGCCATTTCGATTATGAGATCCTGTTTATGGTCGGCGGCGCGGCGCTGCTGGGCCTGGCCGGCTTCATTCTTCCCTCGATCGGCATCAGCCCACGCGAAGATGCGATTCATCGCGGTAGCGTATCGGCCGTCATTGTTGTCGTCGGCACGATGTTCGGATCGATCCTCGCTTACGCCGGCGGTAATGTGGGGTGGGGGCCGACAATCTGGACGACCCTTGTTCCAGCGGGGCTCGCCGCCGGAATTCTTTTTTTGCTTACGGGATTGCTCCTGATGGTTGGGTCATCGTTAGACGCGGTAACGATCGATCGCGACCCGGCGGCGGGCCTGCGCGTCGCAGCATTTGAAGTAGCCGCGGGGGCGATTCTTGGCCGAGCCGTCGCCGGAGATTGGGAGGGGTGGTCGGGAATGTTCAATGACCTGCTCCGACTTGGCTGGCCCGCGATCCTTTTGTTTGCGATCGCGGCCGCGATCAATATTTGGGCGCGCCCATCACCCCTCCGGCCCCGACCGTCGATCTGGCGATTTGGCCTGCTTCCGACATTTGGATTATTTGCTCTGACGATCGCTTACATCGTCCAACTCGGTTCGCCTGCGGTTTTGACGGCTGAACAGCGGGCGGCTGTGACGGAGGTGCAACATTGACACTCGAATGCCTTAATAGCGTCGCAGTACCGTCCCGGGCAACCTCCCCGACTCAGTTGCGAGCCGGCCCTCTGCTTGCGCCGGACGCGGCCGCTTCGGTTCGACGTTCGATGGTTCTCGACCACTGCAAATGGGATCCGCAGGTCGGCGATGTTTCGACGATTTCGCCCTTTCCCCTGTTGATGCCCGAAATGGAATGGTCGCGGCTCGGCGCCGGCGCAGAGGCGCTGGCCCATGAAACGATAAGTGCCGAAGAGGACCTTCTGACCCGGCCGGAATTGCATTCAATATTGGCAGCGCCGCGGCGATTGCGGAAGGCGCTCCGGGATACGCCAGGCACCAACGCCCGCGCTGCCGCCGTGCGAGTATTGCGATTCGATTTCCATTGGACGACCGACGGCTGGCGCGTCTCGGAGGTCAACAGCGATGTGCCCGGCGGTTTCGCCGAAGCCTCAGCCCTTCCGATGCTGATGGCCAGCCACGGGTCCCCGGATCTGAAACCCGCCGGCGATCCGGCAGGATTCCTGACGGGCGCGCTCGCCGCCGCCAGCGGCAAGGACATCGTCGTTCTCCTGGCCGCCCCCGGCTTTATCGAAGATCTCCAGGTCACCGCCTACCTCGCGCGCCGGTTCGCCGAAGCAGGAGCAACGGCGATTCTCGCAGCCCCCCGGCAGCTCGAATGGCGCGGCGGCCATTGTTTCATTCACCTCGCATCCAGCCTATGCCGGGTCGGCGCAATCGTCCGCTTTTATCAGGCGGAGTGGCTGTGTCGATTGCCATCCGCCTGCTGGAAACCTTTCTTTGCCGAAACCGAGCCGGTCATCACCAATCCGGCCAGCGCTCTGCTTACGGAAAGTAAACGATTTCCGCTGACCTGGAACGCGCTGTCGCAGGCGATGCCTGCCTGGCGGCGACTCTTGCCCGAATCGTGCGATCCGCGGCGGGTGCGATGGAGCGTGGAAGACGGATGGGTCCTCAAACCGGCCTACTCCAATACCGGCGATACCGTCGCGGCTCGCGCCTGGACGCCTCCGCGGCAATGGCGATCGATCGAGCGTTCCGTCCGGTTTTTTCCGCGACGCTGGATTGCGCAACGCGCGTTTCAAACCCTCCCGCTCCCCACGCCGTGGGGAATCATGTATCCATGCATTGGCGTCTACACCGTGGGAGGACGGGCCGCCGGCGCGTACGTCCGGCTTTCTCGCGGCCCGGTGATCGACTATCGAGCCGTTGACGCGGCGCTGCTGATCGAGCGTCGTAACCAAGCCGGGGATCGGAAATGACGCGACAACAGATTTTCGACGCGTGGGCGCCTTCTTCGGCGCGCTGGTCGAGCTGGGTGAAGCCGGTGGTTTTCGCTCACCTGCAAGGGCGGTCGGCTTCGTGGTTGCCAGACAGCGCGCTGTCGGTCGGTCCGGCGGAGACGGAGGCGCACCACCCCGGAATCCCGCCCGCCGATGGGCGAACCGCGATCATCGTCGATCTTCCCGGCGACAAATGCGTTCGGTTTTCCCTTTCGCTGGCGCGAAGCGGATATCGGCCGGTCCCGCTTTTTAATTCTGTTCCGGGAGCGCCGCGATTCGGTCGCGATGTTTCAGGTGGTTGTGAATATGAGCGCCGTCGCCGACGCCCTTGATGCGGGCGCGTCGGTTCTCGGGGCGCTATCGCTTCCCGACAACGCGCCGCCGGCCTTTTGCCTGGATTCACGACGGCGCGTCGGTGATGCCGTATCACCCGGGCCGGGAGTTTTCGACAACCGCTCGATCAGCCTTCCCGCCGATTTCCCGTCGGCAAATCTGCTGCAAAGCGAAGGCGTGAATAGCGCAACGGTCGTGTTGACAGGGAAAGCGGCACCCGCGCGCGATCTATGCCACACGTTGCGACGATGGCAGGAAGCGGGAATCGAATTGTCGCTGCTCCGTATCGATGCAGAAGATCCACCGCAACCGCTGATCGTTCGACGTCCGCCGATGTTTGGCCAACTCTGGTATGGATTTCTGGCTGCCCTCGGACTTCGTCCGAATCTGCTCGGCGGTTATGGAGGTTATCTCCCCGAGCCCTCCGCAGGATGAGACTAAGACGCGCGAGCTGACGCTCGCGGCTGTTAAGGATGCGCACACCGCGATTTGCGACTCCTTCATATGCCGCGTGGCGTCAGCCCGTGCGTCTTCCAAAACGAACAAACCGCATAATCCGCGCAAGAAGGGAAAAAGCAGAATTGCGCCGCAGGTCATGGACATTCCCCAAACATCCGATATGATCCCTGTCGACAACTGCCTGCCTCAATCCATCGCGAACTCCTGCTCATTGCGGTTTTTCCTGGTCGATTTTACAGCTCAGTTGTAGCGCACCGACTGGTTTTTGCGGCGTCTGCCGTGACCTTTTTGGGGTGCGCAAGCATCTACAAGAAGGAATCATCCGATGCTGTTTGCTGATCTGGGGCTCCGTGAGCCCATTCTCCGTGCCGTTATCAATGAAGGTTATACCGCCGCCACTCCGGTGCAGGCGGAAGCCATCCCCCACGTGCTGGCCGGGCGCGATGTGCTGGCCTGTGCTCAGACCGGAACTGGAAAAACCGCGGCCTTTGCGTTGCCGATCCTGGACCGTCTTGCGAGCCGGCGACATGCCGGCACCAGCGGCCCGCGAAAGTCACGATGCCTGGTGCTTTGTCCCACGCGCGAGCTGGCCGTCCAAATCGAACAGAGCTTCCGTACCTATGGAAAAAATGTCGGCTTGAGCAGCGCCACCATTTTCGGCGGCGTGGGTCAAAGGCCGCAGGTTGAAGCATTGCGACGCGGGGTCGAAATCCTGATTGCGACTCCGGGCCGATTGCTCGATCTGATCGAACAGGGCTGTGCCGATCTGCGCGGCATTGAAGTGCTCGTACTCGATGAAGCCGATCGCATGCTCGATATGGGTTTCATCAACGACATCCGCAAGATCATCACGAAGCTGGGGGCGGCGCGGCAGACGCTCCTCTTCTCGGCGACCATGCCGCGCGAGATCCGCGCCCTGGCGTCGGCGATTCTGCGCGATCCAATTACCGTGCAGGTCGCGCCGACGGTGACGACCGCCGAGGGGATTGACGAATCGGTCTATTTCGTTGAGCGCCACGATAAGCCGGCGCTGCTGGCCCATCTCGTGGATCACCTTTCGATGGCCCGGGCGATTGTCTTTACCCGCACCAAGCACGGGGCCGATCGTGTCGTGCGGCAACTGCACACGCGCGGCATCCGCGCCGAAGCGATTCATGGCAACAAGACGCAGAACGCGCGCCAGCGGGCGATGCAGAATTTCCGCGACAACAAGACGACTCTGCTGATCGCCACCGACATCGCATCGCGGGGAATTGATGTGGACGGAATCACCCACGTCGTAAATTACGATCTGACGCATGAGCCGGAAACGTACGTGCATCGCATCGGCCGCACCGCCCGGGCGGGCGCCTCAGGCGCGGCGGTAACCTTCTGCGATCGCGATGAGGTGCCGAATCTGCGGGCGGTGGAAAAGCTGATTCGCCGATCGATTCCTGTGAAAGGGGACCGTCCCAATCCCGGCGGCCAATCATCCGAAACGTCATCATCGCCGCGCGAGCATTCGACCCATCGACCGCCGCGTCCGCATCAGAAGCCGCAGGGCCATGGCGGTCGCGACGGTCGAGCCCACGCAGGCCGCCGCTCGTCTTCTTCGCATCAGAGCGCCACGGGACACCGTTCGGGCGCGGCGCCGGCCCATCGGCCCAGCACGCCCGCCACTCGCCCCGGCGGCGGCGTTCGTCAGCATGCGCCAATCGCGAAGCAGCCGCGGCCGCAAAGGCGACCGCATCCGCTTGCGTCGAAACATTAGTTGGACCTTTGTCGCGTAGGGATCCCGCATCGCGCGGTGTGGAAAGTGTTTATGCGCCGGGAAATGCGCTCCTCGGGCCCGCGCCTTCTTAAGTTCATCAGACGATGACATCCAACGCGACGCGCCCGCGAGCGGGGACGGCTAAACGATAAGGAAGGGAGAGGGAGTTAAGCGGAGGAGCTTGGGACAACCCAATTCAACCCCGGTCGAGTCGCTCTAGCGCTTCCTTCCCGTTTAGCCGCCCCGCTTGCCGGGCGCGTTGCGCGATCAGCGCGGGCGGATGTTGAATGTCCGAAACTCGGTAATCAACGCGGCGGGCGTGCCTCAGGCGGCGGGCCGATGACGCGAGGCGCGTTCCTTTCGCCACAATTCCTTGCGGCGTTGTTTTTCAAGCCGGCGCGCATTACGCAACGAGTTCTTGTCAGTTGGGCGTGAATTGAAGGCGACGCGGACTCTCGTCACCAGCGCAATGCCGAACGCCCCGACGTAAGCCGCAGGACGGATGATCCATCGGCTCAACCAGTTCACGGCCGTAGAATGTTTATTGGACAAAGACGTGGCGGACATATGGGCCTTTCAAGTGGCGACGCTCTTGATGCGGCTGATAAACAGCAATCAATGTGCCGGATTTCGCCACGCCATACAGCTTCGAATAACTGATGCGGTTGGGCTCTGAGCAGCCCAACTCAGCCATAAAGTCATCGCTCCCGTGACTGGATGGATGATTGGCAGGTTGACTTGTTCGCTTCCGCCGCGCCGGTATAATCGGTAGAGACGGGCGATTGGCGCAGTTGGCTAGCGCCAGCATGACACGCTGGAGGTCACAGGTTCGAGCCCTGTATCGCCCATTAACAAATCGGCTCAGATCCGCGTCCGTGACCATCAGCGTTTCATCGACGAATGGATCGTTCATCGTGGCGAATTTCTTCGCCTTCATCCTGCGATGTTCGAGAGGCGCAAGGCCTTTGGCGGCCTGGGCCGACCGGCCAAAGCAACTGCCCCAGTATTTTTTCGAGAACAGCTTCATGATCGTTGCATCCTTCTGAAATAACCTGCGGCGCCCGCGGTTTTCGGCCACTCCGGCGGCTCCAAATGCGCGTCCTCGATACGCTCTAAAGCAGCCTCGGTGCCGCCACGTCGCAAATACAAAACGCGCTTTTTTGAGCGTCTAAGGCCGATCGAATTCGGCAGGATGCCGGCGAATTGGGGAATTTCACTCAGGCCCACCTGCAAATCGGGTGAAATCACCCAGGACGGGTCTGTCAGGGAGAATCGACCGCCGGATCCGGTCGATCAGAGGATTGGCCAAGTCAGTGAGGGGGCCGCGCGACCGTTTGAATCCGGCGGCTACTAAGCGTCTGATGAGTTGGGCTGGAGCCCGCCAGTGAACGATCGAAAAAATCACGCGTGGATGATGTGTCGAAACACGCCGCCGAAGTCGCGCAACGGAATCATCGGGTCGATTGAGATCCATCCCATGTGGTGCATCGCGATCATGAGGAGTATCGCCGCGGCGATGCCGCCACAACCGGAAATAATCGTGCGCATATGTTTCAGGTCGGCGTTACGAAGGGGGGACTTTAGGTTGTCACTGCCATTTCACCGACTCATCGGGCGTGTCTTGCGGCAGCAGTTCCTGCTCGAAGTGATGCTGCCTTTGTTCTTCTCGCCGATCCCTGCAGCGTTCGCCGTGTCGGCCCGCGGTTCGCCAGGCGGCAGCCAACGCGACTGTCAGCAGAACCGCCCCGATGATGAGCAACGCGGTTGGGATCATTATTTCCCCTTAGCCTTCATCGAGTCGATGTAGGCCTCGACGAGTTTACCCAGCGGCATCTTGTAACTGCTCTCGAGGCTCTGCTGCCAGGGCTTCCCCTCCTTGATGCCGTCGATGAAACCGACATACGCCTTCTTGTTTCGCTTGATCATGAACTGGCAGAGCGTTTCGGCGACGGGGTAATGCCAGCGATCGATGTGATTGGCGGAGAAAAAATCGTCGAGCTGGTTCTTGTGCTCCGCGAGCCCTCGCCGGGCCAGGGCGAGAATCCTCTGGGTCCGGGGCTGATCGGGAACGAGTTCGCTGGCGATGGCTTCGGCCAGACCTTCGTTGGCCCAGGATGGGACCCCCGCCGGGGCGCGGTAACGGTGGACGAAGCCGTGGACCGATTCGTGCACGAGTACGTGGGCGAAATCCAATTCCTCGGGCTGGCGATAAAACGCGATCTTCACGGAGCCATCATCGAAGCAATGGGTCATCCCCGCGGATTCTCCGGGTTCGGTATGACGCAGATCGCGCTCAAATCGGCGGTAATCGGCGCTTTCGGCGAAGACGAAAATCACCGCCTTGCCGCGCCAGATATTCTGGTCGCGCGTGACGCCGAACAACTCGGCCAGTCGCACATACATTCGGTCGAGCAACCCGGTCCAGTAATCGGCGTCCGCTGCCGGAAGATCGGAATAGAAGAGAAAATATTTGGTTTCGTGGAGCTGGAGCGGGCGATCGATTTTGACGATTTCCGCCGATGCCGAAGCTTTCAGACGATCGATCAGACCGGCCTGCTCCGAGGCGCTGAGCCGCGCCCATACCCGTTCGGCGGAGGGGGAGACGACCGGCGGCGGCGGCATGGCGGATGGCGGCGCCGCCGACTCCGGATCAGGACCATTCGGCGCCGGGCGATCGCTCGCCACTCCTGTCGCTCGTGTCGTCGGCTGGGGAGCCACATCATGTTCGGCCCGCTCGATCTGATCCTTTAGGCTCGGATCAATTCCCGCGGCGGTATCAAATGCACGCTCTGACCACATGCGCCCGCCGTCCAGAGAGAGCAGATCCCGACCGAGTAGCACCCATTCGCCGGCATCGCCCGGCGCAATGATCGCGGACCGGACGTCGAACACCCCGCGCATCCAGATCGTTCCACGCCACGCGCGCTGGCCGGTCCTTGTCGCTCAGCACGTCAAAACCGAGCCGGTCGTAAGCGATCACCCGGCCATGAACGTGCAGGTGATTCCGCACCTCGAAGAAAACGGAAATCGGCTTTTCCAGGGTGACGCGCGCATCGGGCGCTGAATAGACAGAGCGCGAGGTCATCCACGCGCAGCAGCAGGCGAAGAAAAAAGCAAGCCGACGCGCCTGGCAGCGCGAAGCAGGGGCCCGTAACAGAATCGACGGCAGAGATCCTTCCCCCTCTCCCAGTACTCTGGGAGAGGGTTGGGGTGAGGGCCATCCGCGTCGCACGTTGAAGACCCTCACCCCGCGCCCTCTCCCGGAGTACCGGGAGAGGGTGAGACTTTTTGAACCGCCGAGGCTGTCACGCACCCGCGAAGCAGAAACCTTGCTCCCGCGATCGTCGCATCGCATGAACAGCAATATGACCGAAAACGGCGCGGAGTTCGAGATGAATGCGACGCTCAGCGGCCGGGCAATCGTATGTGGCCCTTTGTGGTGCGGGCTTCCAGCCTGCCCAACGTGGATAGCAGGCTGGAAGCCTGCACCACAAACGCAAAACGCCCTTGGCGAGGCCACATGCAATTGCCCGGCGCTCAGCGGCCGGCCAACATCGCCGGCATCGGCTCCGGAGGCGGAGGGTTCACCAGATTGGAAAGAGCGCCCGCGGCGGTGTATCGGTCAAACCCGCCACGCGGCTCGGGTCCGGTGGCGCCAAGGACGGCAACGCCGATGCTGAAGCAAAGAAGCAAACCGAAGGCGGCCCAGGTCACCGGGCGATGCGATCGGCGCAACCATGCGCCCGACCAGAAGAGCAGCAGCGGCAAAAAGACGACAAACCAGCGCGTCGCGAACATGGCGTCGCGCCACTCGATTTGTGACAGGGCAAAGAGCAGCAATATGAAAAGGCTCCCGCCCAGCGTGACGCCGGCGAGCATTTTGGTGCTCGGGTGCCAGTGTCGATGCATCACCATTCCCGTGCCCACGATTCCGACCAGGAGCACGGGAAAATGACTGAGGATGCCGTGTGCGCCAAAAAAAGCGGCGGCAATTCGAATCACATGAAGCCAGGTCGATTGGAACAGGGTATGCGAATCGTCTTCGTCTTCATCGGCAGTTACATCCGGCTTGTGAATCGTGGGGCTGACCATCGATTGGCCCGCGGCCCAATTCGCTTGTGCCGCCGCAGCCATCGAATTGGATTCGTTCAGACCCTGGGAACGCCGCCCGTTCCGAAGACGACCCGCCGGACGGAGGGCTTCCAGTCCTTGCGATCGCAATTCCGGATGAAGATAAGCGGGGCGGATGTCACCGGTAATCGGAAGATTCAGCATTGCGTGCATGGCGATCGGAAGCGCAGCGCCGAGGAGATAAATCACAACGGCCCCGGCCCGTGCTGTAACCGACATGCGCAGCGCTGCAACAACGAAAATAAGGAGAAGGGCGAAAATGAGGGCTGGCGGGTCGAGCGTCGCCGCCAGGGCGGCGCAGAATCCGGAAAGACTGAGCCACGCGCCCCGACTCAAATTCGGCCGTACCTGACCGGCCAGAAAGAGCGATGCCGCGGCGGCCAGCAGCAGCGCCGCTGCCGGCGCGTGGGCATTCAGCGTCGTCGCATAGGAAATCAATCCGCTGCCGAGCACCACGATCAACCCCAGTGCCGTCCGAAGGGGGCTTTCAGCTCGAACAGCCGCCCCATTTTGTAGATCATGCCCGCTGCCAGCGATACCGGAAGTGTTACGCCGATCAGCGTCAATAGAAACATGACCCAGAGGGGATTGTGCTCGAAAGTCATTCCCCCTTTGTACATCACCCAGTAGGGTCCGCTCAGCAGGAGCGCCATCACCGGCGGCTGATCGCTGTAATGGCGTCCGCCCACAAATACTTTTTGCCGCGTGGTGCTGAAAACGGTGCCGTCGATGGCCAGCGTGCGGTTCTCGACAATCGCCTGAACGGTGGCGAGGCGCGCCTGCTCGTCGTCACAGATCGTGCGCGGGTCAGGATGCCTCAGAGGGCGCAACAAGGGAATGGCGATCAGCAAGACGACAATGGGGCCGCCCAATGCCCAGGGACGGACAAGGCGCAGATTCCGCGATCGCGGGAGATAGGAACGGAAAGACATCGCTTACGGCTTAATAAACCTTCAGAAATTGCACAAAGTTCTGAAGGATCCGATCACCGAGTCGGCTGTAACGCGTGTAATTTTTCTCGGTGTCCTGGCGTATCTGGGCTTCCCCGCCCGGTCCCAGGACTTTCGAAAGGTCCTCCTTGCCAGCGGAAAGTATCTTCGCAATGTCCGGCATGGTCAATTCCATGTGATATTGGAAACCGAAGAGCCGATTCTTGAATCGAAACGCCTGATTCCTGCATTTTTGCGAGGAACTGAGCAAAACATTGCCCGTTGGAGGAGGCGGTGCGGGTGCAGACGGGGGGTTGGCCGGCGCTGGTAATTTAGGCAAATCTAAAGTGTCGTGATGCCAGTGAAACATCATTGCCCCATCTATCAATCCCATCACAATCGGTTCGGTCCCGCCCGGGAAAGGGAATGTTACGGGGAGCCAGCCGAATTCGGGCATTGGCGTCGGTGGATCCTCAGGCTTCGCGCCGGGTTTCACATTCGGATAGACCTTAGCACCGCCGGCGTGCGCCAAAAGCTGGGCGCCGAGTCCGATTCCTAAAAATGCCCGGTCGCGCGCGATTACCCGTTTGAGCAACTCCACCTCCTGTGCAAGGAACGGGAACTTTTCGCTGCCGATATCCGAGACGCTCATTGATCCGCCGAGCGAGATCAGCACGCGGACGCCGTCGAGATCCTGGGGAACCTCGTCCCCTTTGTAGAGATGGCGGACTTCGGTCGGGATACCATAATCGCGAAAGAGAGGAATGATGCGCCCCGGCCCGGCGTATTCCACGTGCTGCAAGATCACTGCGTTGCTCATCCCACAGAGTGTCGGGCAATGTGATTGGCGTTGTCAAGAACGGTCGCCGGCTCAACCGGAATCGGGACACGAAGTGGGGAAATTCGTGTCGCCGAACTTTGGTTCGTGGTATAATCCGGGTCATGTCCAAAGCGAATGTCGATCCTGCGGAATTGCGGCGGTTTTCACAGGAACTGGCTCGATTCAACAACGATATGCAGGGCCTGATGGCGACGATCAACGGCCGGATGCGCAATCTCGAGAGCAGTTGGCGCGATCAGGAGCAGCGGAAGTTCGCCGAGGTCTTCGATCAGACCGTCAAGATGCTGAGTAACTTCCTGAACGCGTCGCACGACCACTCAGTTTTTCTGGCGAAAAAGGCCAGTGCGATTGAGGAATATCTTAAGCAACGATAAGATTCAGCCTCATGGCGGATAACGCACGGGTCGATTCCATTGACTCTCTCAAGCGCATTCGCACTTGCGCTGCTCAAGTTTGCCGAAGTCTGCAGCACCGCCCTGACCGACGCCGAGGGAGAGATGCACCGCGTGCAGGGGTGGCTGGAGCGCGACCAGGCCAACTACTGGCAGGCCCAGCTTCGCAAACGCGCCGAATACGTGGAGAAATGCAAAGAAGCGGTTCGGATGAAGAAACTGTTCAAGGGGCCCGATGGAAGGCCGGCCTCTTCCGTCGATGAAGAAAAGGCGTTGGCCGTTGCGATCAAACGCTTTCAAGAGGGGGAGCAAAAGGCCAAGGCGGTTGCCGCCTACAGCCGAAAACTTCCCCGCGAAATCTTAATGTATAAAGGGCAGGTGCAGCGTTTCTCTACCGCGTTGCAAAGCGATGTTCCCGTCGCGGCTGCGCAATTGGGGCAGATGATCATTGCCCTGGAAACGTACATTTCGATGCAAGCCGCCACCGGCGCAGCCACCGATGGCGGGCCGCTGATTACCCCCGATATGGCGGGCGCCCAGGCGATGACGCGCGGCGAGGGATTCTCCGCCGACAAACAATGGGAAGCGCTTCGCGGCCAGGTTCCGTCCGGGCCGGTTCGAAGCGGGGCGGCTGAACTTGGATCCGGTCAATCTCCATTTGCGACGGCGACTTTGACTTCGGCCGAGTCCGAAAAGCTCGTCGCGCTCCCTGGACCGCGCGAGGCGGTCGACCCGGAATCGCGATTTGTGCTGGCCGAGGCCTGCACAAGTTCGAAGCGGATTTTTCTCATTCGAACCGATCTCTCATTCCCCGGCGACAGCGGTTGGTACGCCGGAAGCACCGATGCAACGAAAGCGGGCGAGTCGCCGAAGCTGCTGTCCCTCAAAATTTCGGATCTGATCGCGGCGCGGCCGGATCTGAAAGATATGCTGAGCCTGCCGCGTGGCTACTTGATTGTTCTGGACGGTGGGGGAGTTTCCGCGATGCTGGATCCTGCCGACCGTGAGATCTGGAAGTCCGGTGGGACCGGAGCCAACGCGGCCGCCTGACCCGCTCCATCGCGCCGGGTCCACAGGATCCGGCGTGGTTTAAGCCCCTGGTCGGTCGAGTACAGAGGGCGTTTCGACGGAAAGGTTTCTATGGGAGTTTATGAAGGACGAGGTCAACTCGCCAAGGCGATGAAGGAGTTGCTGGCGCGCTGGGCCGAGACGCGTGAGGATTGGGACGACTCGGTGAGCAAAGCGTTCGAGAAACGCATTTTGCTCGCGCTGGAAATGGATATGCGCCAGGCCACCAGCGGCATGGATTCGATGGCGCAGCTGCTTGCCGCCTGCAAGCGTGACTGCGGCGAAGGATAGACAATACATGGCAATCACCCGGACAGCCTTATGACGACTGAAGCGACCCTGGATGCAAATCTGACGGCCTCCAACCCGGCCGAGCCTCCGACGAAGCGTGATGAGCAGCGTTCGGCGTTGAAAGACCTTGTGGATCTGTGCGCGGATTGCGCCGCCACCGAGGCTGAGATCGACCGACGCCGACAGACTGAACTCGACAGCGCCAAGAAGCAGATGGACAAGGCGTCGGTGCAGATCGAGCAGCGATATCAGGGCGATTTGCAGGCCATTCAGCAAAAGACTACCGAGGCGTCGGGCCAGCTTAATTCTAAGTTTCAATCTGCCGCCGCGACCATCGCAACCGCGCAGGAAAATGCCCGGCGTCGCATCGATTCGGATTATGACCCGGTCGCCCGGAAACTTCAGGCGAAGATCGATCACGATGTCTGGCTGGCCGAAAGCGTTTTCGAGGTCAGTCAGAACCAGGTTCGCGCGGAGATCAAAAAGGCGCGGGATGAAAACGAAAAGTACATCGCCGATCTCGATGAAATGGAGGTTCGGGCCAAGGGCCTGCTGAGCAAATACCATCAGTCTCCCGCGAAGCCCGCGGCGGCCGCGATTCCCGCGCCCGCTGACGCGGCGGTTGCAGTGGACCAGAGCCGAATTGCCTCTCAATCGAATCTCGACACGCTGCGGAAATTGTTTGCGCCCGGATTGTTCGTCGGATCGATTCCGTATCTGGCGCTGGCGGTGCTGGGTGCCGCGGGCGGAGTAGGAGGATGGTTGATCGGGGACAACCCTCCGCTGTACGTCACTGCCGGGGCCGGTGTCGGCCTCGTCGTCGGTTTCGTGCTCGGGGTCGTCGTCTGGATCATGGCCAAGAAACAGGTGGAGGAAGCCTACCACGCCTTTTGTGGATCAATCGAGGCCGGTCGTCAGGCCTCGGCACTCAAATTGGAGCAGACCACCAAGGCTCAGGAGAAGCTCTATCAGCAGGCCTCAGAAAAGAAGAAAGCCGAGATATTGCACGCCAAGGAGGCGATTGCGCCGCTTAAAGTGAAAGCGCTCGAAAAGCGAGATGCCGCGGTGGGGCGCTCTTCAGAGCCAGGTCATCCAGAGACGGACGCGCATGGAAGAAGAGCAGCGCAAGCTGCGCGAAACCACTGATGCCGGCGCGAGCCAGGAACTGGCGCAACTGGAAACGCGACATCGCACCGAGCTGGAGGAGAACCAGTCGCGTTTTGATTCCCAGACCAGCCAGACTCAAGCGCGGTTCTCCGAAGCAAGGACGGCCCTGGAAAAGCGCTGGGAAGACGGGCTGAAGAAAATTGCCGCTCCGATGGAAGGGCAGGAAGGCTCGGTCAACGGCCAGGCCCCGGCCGACTGGAACGATCCGGCGTGGGAGAAATGGTCGCCGCCCAAGACCTTCGCCACCGGGGTTCGCTTTGGAGAGCTTCAGGTCAGCCTGCCGCAGATCATCGACGAAGTCCGCCGCGATGGAAAATTTACGCTGCCGCTGCCGGATAATTTTCTGCTTCCGGCGTTGCTCACGTTTCCGCAGCATGCGTCGCTTTTGATTGAAGCCGGCCGCTCCGGTCGCGAAGAGGCGATGCGGGCACTGAAGATGGTGATGATGCGGTTACTCACGACCCTGCCGGCCGGTCGCGTTCATTTCACCATCCTCGATCCCGTCGGCTTAGGGCAGAATTTTTCCGGGTTCATGCATCTGGCGGATTACGACGAGGCCCTCGTCGGCACGCGCATCTGGACCGATTCGGAGCAAATTGAAAAGCGGCTCGGCGATCTGACCGAGCACATGGAAACGGTGATCCAGAAATACCTGCGAAATGAATTCCAGACCATCGACGATTACAACGCCCAGGCGGGAGAGCTCTCCGAGCCGTATCGTTTCCTCGTGGTAGCGGATTTTCCCGTCGGGTTTCAAGGTGAAAGTTTCCGCCGGCTCAGCAGTATCGCAACAAGCGGCGCGCGGTGCGGCGTCTATACGCTGGTGATGCGGGACACCCGCGTCCAGCTCCCCTCCGGAACCCATCTGGACGACGTGGAGGCCCACAGCATCACGCTGACCCAGGAGCCGGATCAGCCCGGCCAGCCGCCCCGATTTGTCTGGAAAGACGATGTTTTCCGCCGGTTCCCGCTGGTGGTGGATCCTCCACCCCCCACGGAGGAATTCCTCACCCGAATCCTGAACGAAGTGGGCAAACGGGCCAAGGAGTCCAAGCGCGTCGAGGTGAATTTCGATATCATCGCGCCCAAGCCGGAGCAGTTCTGGTCGATGAGCAGCGCCGAGGAATTGCGCGTCCCGGTCGGACGAATGGGGGCAACCCGACTGCAGATGATGCGCCTGGGCAAGGGCGTCGCCCAGCACACGCTGATCGCAGGAAAGACCGGCTCGGGTAAATCGACGCTGCTTCACGCCATGGTGACCAACCTGGCGATGTGGTATTCGCCGGACGAAGTTGAGTTTTATCTGATCGACTTCAAGAAGGGCGTTGAGTTCAAGACCTATGCGGACAACAAGCTTCCGCATGCCCGCGTGATCGCCGTTGAAAGCGAACGCGAGTTTGGTCTGAGCGTTCTTCAACGGCTCGACGGCGAACTGGCCCGGCGCGGTAATATCTATCGCCGCGAAGGCGTTCAGGATCTGGCGGCGTACCGTCGGACGGCCAACGCCGAGAAGATGCCGCGCACGCTTCTGATCGTCGACGAATTTCAGGAGTTCTTTTCCGAAGACGACAAGCTAAGTCAGGACGCGTCGCTTCTCATCGATCGTCTGGTACGACAGGGTCGTGCCTTCGGAATTCACGTTTTGCTTGGTTCCCAGACGATTGGCGGATCGGGCGGCCTTTCGCGAAGCACGCTCGGCCAGATGGCCGTACGCATCGCGCTTCAGCTTTCCGATACCGATTCGCAGTTAATCCTCGGCGACAACAACTCCGCCGCACGTCTGCTCACCCGCCCGGCGAGGCGATTTACAACGATGCCGGCGGGCTGGTCGAAAACAACAGCCCGTTCCAGATCGCCTGGCTCGGCGACGAGCAGCGCGATCGTTACCTCGATCGGGTCAATGTACGGGATAAAGCATCCAACAACGGAGCCGGCGGATATGCGCGGAGAACCGGTCGTGTTCGAAGGGAATGCCCCGGCTGACATTCACAAGAATCGCGAAATGATGCGATTGCTGTCCCTTCAAACATGGCCCGCCCTGGGTAGCGCTCCACCGATTGCCTGGCTCGGCGATCCGGTCGCGATCAAGGATCCGACGGGCATTCCCTTCCGCCGGCAGAGCGGCGCCAACTCACTGTTAATCGGTCAGGCGGAAGAGGGGGCGATGGCGCTCATGGCCGCGGCAATCGAATCCCTTGCCGCGCAGCTTCCGCCGTCCGCTTTGAAATTTGTTGTTCTGGACGGAACCTCCGCCGATTCGCCGCTGATGGGCGTCTTCGCGCGGATCAAGGAATCGATTCCGCACGAGCTCAGCCTGCCGGAATATCGCTCTGTCGATGCCGCGCTCGGGGAGCTCGGCGAAGAGCTGAAGCGCCGGCAGGCTGGAGAATCCGGCGCAAATCCTCCCGCGGTCTTCATATTCATCTACGGCCTACAGCGTTATCGATCCCTTCGTAAATCGGAGGACAGCTTCAGCTTCTCCTCGACCAGCGACGAGCCCAAGGCGCCGGCCGCGGATAAAGTTTTCGCCGACCTGATTCGCGAAGGGCCCAACAACGGCATGCACATCATCGCATGGGTTGATACGGCCGTGTCGATCGAGCGCACGTTTGATCGCGGCGCAATGCGCGAATTCGATTATCGCGTCCTCTTCCAGATGAGCGCGGCGGATTCCAGCAACCTGATCGACTCTCCCGCCGCCAACAAGCTCGGGCAGAACCGGGCGCTGGCGTACAGCGAAGAGCAGGGGACGATCGAAAAGTTCAGGCCCTACGCGCTGCCCGATGCGCAATTGCTGGAAGAAATTAAGGGGCGTCTGGCGAATCGATCGAAATGACGCGCCTCAAGGCGTAATCGGAATCTCGTTTGAAAACGGAATCCTTCCTCGCAGCATCCGGCTCCCTTCACCGACCAGCCGCAAATACCAATCCGCCGGCATTCCCTCATACCCGACAAAATGCGCCTGCGTCGGCGGCGTGTTCGTAACTTTGAATATGGCGGTGCCTTCGTCCACCTCATCAAACATCGCGACGAAGACCGACTGCGGGCGCAGCGGCGCCAGGTCGCGGAATTGTTCCCAGAGAAACTGCCCGCGGCGGCGGGAAATGCCGGTTGCCCCCGGCGACTTTCCCTTGAGGTTGTCCCACGAGAAACCGGGGTAGATGATGGGAATCCACATCCGACCGCCATGCTCGAACTCGCGCTGGTCTTCGGCCCAGTAAGCCGTCGAGGCGTGCTTTACGCCGCTCGCGTCGGTCGAATAATTTGCGACATTCCACGGTGCATAGGCATCGAGGCGGCGGTAGAGGGCCTGCCAGGCCGGATCAGGGTTGCGGCGCCAGTCCCAGTCGCCGCCGCCGACCACGTACGCACTATTTCGGCCTGGCGCGTGGAAAAAATCGATGAGCCGGTTGCCCAAATCCGCGGTCATCGCGTTGCCGTTGCTGTTTCGATAGAACCCCCAGATTTGCACGACCGGCCGATTCTGCTCGTGCAGGTAGCGGCTGTCCGTGACGACTCTGTCCTCCACAAGTTTTGACCAGTTACGAGTCAGAATGTCGAAGATTCGATCTGTCGGCGTGCCGCTGATGTCGTACGAGATCGCCCAGACGCGGCTTGTCTTGCGGGACGCTTCGGCGACATAGCCAAGGACCCGCTGCCGCGAAGGGAAGCGGTTCTCCATCGGTCCGCCGGGAAGGTCAACCACAAAATGTTGCAACCAGGCTCCGTCGATTCCGTAGTCACGCATCCACTGGAAATGGCGCAGGACCGTGGCCGCGTTGTCGGAACTGAACAGATACGCCTGCTTGCCGGCGGCATCGACAAAACCCGGCGCGGCGAATCGTTCGGTTTGGGGGAATTCGGTCAGGTCCGGCCACATGTCGAAAGTGAGTGTCTGCGGTGTGATCCATTTCGAGTCATGGCTCCAGTGCACCCAGCCGAGCCCGCTCGCGTCGCCGGGGCAACGGAACCACCCCTGATATCCGCACATGACCCGGCCACGCAACGTCGTGGCATCAACAGGTTCGATCTCCGCGCCGCGCGATGGACCGGGTGCGATTGCGGATGCAATCGCAAATAGGAGCAAATGAACGAATTGCAGCCGGATGCGGAAATTCATCTGATTCCTCGACCTTCCATCATGGTAAGCGGGCGGACGTTTCCGAGCACGGTTTGACCGTATAGAATCCAGAGCGCGCGCGAGGTGTTAATTCATGGCTTCACACACGCTTGCCCCGTTTCCCGAAGAGCTGCTCGCCTCCAAGAAGCAGATCCGCGAGCAGGCGCGGACATACGGCCTGGACTTCTTCCCGGTCATCTTCGAGATGTGCGATTACGAGCAGATGAACCAGATCGCCGCGTATGGCGGATTCCCTCAGCGGTATCCTCATTGGCGTTTTGGTTCGGAATACGAATCGCTCCGCAAGCGGCATCACTACGGCCTGGGTCGCATCTACGAGATGGTGATCAATAATGACCCCTGCTACGCCTATCTCCAGGAATCCAACGCGCTGGTCGATCAGAAACTGGTGATCGCCCATGTTTACGGGCACAGCGACTTTTTCAAGAACAATTTATGGTTCAGCCAGACCAACCGAAAAATGATGGATGAGATGGCCAACCACGCCACTCACGTCCGCAGGCACATCGAGAAGCATGGCCAGGATCTGGTGGAGAAGTGGCTGGATATCTGCCTGAGTATCGAGCACCTGATCGATCCCCACAGCATGTTTTTGAAGCGCGGGCCCAATGACGTCGCGCCCGAGCCGGCCGGGCGGGAGGAGCCTCAGGTCAGCAAGTTCAAGAGCAAGGATTATCTGGATCGCTGGATCAATCCGCCGGCGGCGCTGGAGGCCGAAGCCAAACGCATTCGCGAAGAAAAGGCGAAGATGCGTCACGCAACCCCGGCCCGGCCGACGCGCGACGTCCTGATGTATCTTCTGGAACACGCACGCCTTGAAGACTGGCAGGCCGACTGCCTCTCGATTGTCCGCGAGGAGAGCTATTACTACGCCCCGCAGGCGATGACCAAGGTCATGAACGAGGGGTGGGCGAGCTACTGGCATTCCATGATGATGACGCGGCATTTCGTCGATGCCGCGGATATCGTCGATTATGCCGATCACCACAGTGGCACCGTCCACATGCCCCCGGGCAACTTCAACCCGTACAAAATCGGCATCGAGCTCTTCCGGGATATCGAGGACCGCTGGAACAAGGGCAAATTCGGAAAGGAATATGAGGAGGCTTCCAATCTCGGCGAGAAAAAGCGCTGGGACAAGGGATTGGGACTGGGGCGCGAAAAAATCTTTGAAGTGCGGCGTGTTTACAACGACGTGAATTTCATCGACGAATTCATGACCGCCGAATTCATCGAGAAGCACAAATTTTATCAATACGGTCGCGATCCGCACACCGGTCAGCTTCGCATCGTCAGCCGCGATCCGCAGCGGATCAAGCAGACGCTCCTCTACCAGCTCACGAACATGGGGCAACCCTTCATTTATGTCGTCGATGGTAATTATTGCAATCGCCACGAGCTTTATCTTGCCCACAAGCACAGCGGCCCGGACATCGAAATCAAATACGCGATCGAGACGCTAAAGAATCTTTACAAAGTCTGGCAGCGGCCGGTGCATCTCCAGGCACGGATAGACGATGACATGATCCTCTTCACCTACGGTGGCGATCAGCCGAAGCAGCAGACGATTCACGACGATCTGCCCAAGCCGGCGCATCAGGTTTAATCGATGTTCACACCCCAAATCAAAGTCCTTCCAGATCCAGACGCCGTGGCTGTCGCGGCGGCGGAGCACTGTGTCGCCGCCGCGCAGTGGGCGATCGCCCAGAATGGCGCCTTTTCAGTCGCATTGGCCGGCGGCTCGACGCCGAAGGCCATGTTTGCCCATTTGGCCGAGGAGCCGCTTCGTTCTCAGGTGAAATGGGAGGCGGTGGAAATCTATTTCGGCGACGAGCGCTGCGTTCCGCCGGAGCATCCTGAAAGCAATTTCGGGATGGCTCACGCCACCCTTTTGTCGAAAGTGCCGATCGTGCCGGAAAAAATTCATCGCATGCGCGGCGAGATCGATCCGCAGCAAGCAGCCAAGGAATATGGTCTGCTTCTCAAGAAAAACTTCCCCGAGAAAGGGATCGACCTTGTCCTGCTCGGGATGGGGGACGACGGCCACACACTTTCGCTCTTTCCCGGCACGGCTGCGGTGGAAGAGCGCGAGCACCGTGTCGTCGCGAATTATGCCGAGCATTCCACGACGGGCAAGAGCTGGCGGATCACGATGACAGCGCCCTTCGTCAACCGGTCCGAAGAGATCCTCGTCTGCGTAACGGGAGCGAAGAAAGCCGCCCGCGTGGCGGAGGTCCTGGAGGGGCCGCGCGATCCGAAGCGACTTCCGATTCAATTGATCGAGCCCGAAAGCGGCAAGATGATCTGGCTGCTGGACACCGCCGCCGCGGAAATGTGACAGGCTCGTAGTGCGGGCTTTAGCCCGTATGCTCAAAAAGATGCGACCTGAAGATCACAGTACGAACCAGCATCTCGCAAGATTCACGCGCGTCGTTATGATTCGAGCGTGATTCTTCCAGTTGCCATCATTTGCCTTGCGACGATCTGCGCGGCGATTGTCGCCTATGGCGTCCATCCCGACATCGCCCAATTCCATCATGGCATCGACATGATCCTGCTGGCCCGGCGATTCCAGTGGCCGATGGCGGCGCTTTCGCTGATCCTCTGCCTCGTCTTGATCGCGCTGGCGGTCAGTGGCCGTCGCCGGGCCTGGTTCCTGATTGGCCTCGGGCCCGTCCTCGCGCTCTTTGCGCATCATTTCAAGCCGAGTGCGAGAATTGCGGCCATCGAAGAGAATCCGGCTTTTGTCTCGGCTGATGAAGCCCAATTTCTGCGCGACGATGATTTCGTGGTCGGGATCAGGATAGGGGATACGGCTTTCGCCTATCCGTATGCGGAGCTGTTCGACCGGCCCGTCATCATCCAGGCCGACCGCGAAAAGAAGACAGTGCTGATCTGGTCGGCGTATGCGAACCGGGCGGTAGCCTGCAATGTTTCCCGCGAACTTCGCGGCCGCGATCTGGAGGTTGTTTCTACGCCGGCCAATTCCCCGCTGATTTACAACACGCGGCTGGGAGAATTCATTTTTGGCGTAACTGGTTTGACGAGAAAGGGCTCCAGGCCTACGGGTTTTGAGACCCCGATCGCGACGAGCAAGATGATCTGGAGCGATTGGCGGCGTGAGAATCCCGGCACGCGCGTGCTGGCGCCGCCGCCGCCCGGCATGCGCGCCGGCGCACCGACGCGCCCGGTGCTGCCTGCTTACCCGATGCCCCGGATGGATCTCGATCGGCCGGCACAATTGCGCATCGCGCTGTTCGGCCAGAGTAAGCCAGTCGCCATTGACTCGGATTCCATCGCGCAAGTGCCGCTTAATTTCAGTGTGGATGGCATCCCCCTCGTGGTCTTCCGTCTGGGGAGCGGCGAGCCCGTCCGAGCGTTTGATCGTCGCCTCCCCAACGATCTGCGGCCGCGCTTTGACCTGAACCGCGCGCAGGGTCGCCATCACGGCGTCGGCATGTTCGTTGACGGCGACACGGGTTCGACCTGGAACGCCGACGGAGTATGGGTAGACGGCCTCAAGTCCCTCAAGGGACAAAAGCTCTCCCGTTTTCCCGTCGAGGACGATCTGTACTGGGGCGTGATGAAATTCTGGATGCCGGATCTGACGCTGCAAACCGGGCCCGATGCATCTCAGTGAATGTCGATATTGCAGGTTATTGGCATGGGTTGATCTTAGGCACAATTGTTTTTGGCTTTGGCATTCATACACTACAGGAATGGAATACGGCGTCATCATGGCGGGTGGATCGGGGACGCGGCTTTGGCCGCTTTCGCGCGGTGCGCGACCGAAGCAGCTTTTGCCCGTCGTTCACGGCAAGAGCCTGTTGCAGCTCAGTTACGAGCGCCTGCGCGGCGTGCTTCCCGCCGAGCGAATTTTCGTCTGCACCAGCGCCGCCCACGGTCCGGCCATCCGCGCGAATCTTCCGGAACTTCCGGCGGACAATCTTTTCGGCGAGCCGATGGGACGCGATACCGCCAATGCCGTCGGCTTCCCTGCCGCGATCCTCGGCAAGCGCGACAAAGACGCGGTCATCGCCATTACCACCGCCGATCATGTGATCGAGCCGGTGGAGCTGTTCCAGACCTCGCTGCGCACCGCGTTCGAGGTCGTCGAGGAGAATCCGCTGGCTCTCGTGACTTTCGGCATCGTTCCCACGCACGGTCACACCGGCCTCGGTTATGTTTTTCGCGGTGATCCGCTGAAACTCAAGAGCGGAAGCAAAGGGGCGTATCGTGTGCAGGCCTTCCGCGAAAAGCCCGACAAGCCCACCGCCGACCGGTATGTCGAGTCGGGCCGCTATTACTGGAACAGCGGCATGTTCGTGTGGCGCGCCGACACCGTCCTGGGCGAATTGGCCGCCCATCTCCCCAATTCCTATAAGGGACTGGCCACGATCGCCGAGGCCTGGGATACGCCGCGGCGCGATCAGGTGCTGAACGAAACCTATCCGACGCTTCCGAAGATCAGCATCGACTACGGGGTGATGGAGCCCGCCTCGCAGAACAAGGGGAAGGCCCACGTCACGGTGGTGGAGATGCCCGTTAAGTGGCTCGACGTCGGCTCCTGGCCGGCGCTCGCCGAGACGCTCCCAACCGATGAGCACAACAACGCCTCCGACTGCAAGGCATATGTCTTTCTCGATTCCGACGACAACATCATCATCAGCGAAGATCCGGAGCATCTGATGACCGCCATCGGCGTGAGCGACATGATTATCGTCCACACCAAGGGTGCGACGATGGTCTGCCCGCAGGGCGAGGCGCAGCGCGTCAAGGAACTGGTGGGCAAGGTGAAGGAAAAATACGGCGAACGATATCTCTGACCCCATGCGCACGCTTGCCATCGATCTCGGCACGCGTCGCGTCGGCCTGGCCATGAGCGATTCCGGCGGAAAATGGGCCACGCCGTACGACCTCATTACGATCAATTCCCCAGAGCAGGCGATCCAGTCCATTCTGCCGATCATCGAAAAAGAAGGCGTCGAACGCCTCCTCGTCGGCGTCCCCCTCAACATGGACGGATCATTCGGCCCGGCCGCACGATCGGCCATGCAGTGGGCCCAAGCGCTGGCTGCTCGCGCCAAAAGCCGCTCCTTCTTGTCGATGAACGGCTCAGCAGTTTTGCCGCCGAGCAACAATTGATCGATCGAAAGCGATCGGGCGAAAAGATGACGCGGAGAAACAAGAAAGAGCGCCTCGACGCAATCGCGGCGGCTGGGTTCCTCCAGGAGTATCTGGACGGCCGATTGCCACAGCTCATTAAGTCTGAATGAGCGGTGCGAAATCCGGTGAACATTGGTCCGGCGACAAGTCGCGCGCCCCCCTCTTTCGAACTTGGGAGCCCTGCGACTTGTCGCGGGACAACGTGCCGGCGCGGGTCACGTTCGAACCAAATCACCCGACCGTCCGCCGGCCTTGCTGAGAAGGCGGATTCCTTCGATCTCCATGGTCTTGTCGATCGATTTACACATGTCGTAGATGGTCAGGGCCGCGATGCTGACGGCTGTCAGCGCTTCCATTTCAACACCCGTCTTTCCGGTGATTCGGGCCGTCGCTTCGATATGGATGCGGACGATATTCCCCTCCGGCTCCAGTTCCGGCACATCGAACTGGATCTCAACGCTCTCCAGCGGCAGGGGATGGCAGAGCGGAATCAGCTCGCCGCAGCGCTTGGCGGCCATGATGCCGGCGATGCGCGCGGTTCCGAAGACTTCACCTTTTGGTAACGCCGCATCGGCGATCGCCTGGAGCGTGGCGGAATTCAGCCGGATGTATCCTTCGGCTTTCGCCTCGCGCCGTGTGATCGGCTTGTCCCCGACATCCACCATGTGCGCTTGGCCGAGATCGTCCAGATGAGTGAGTGTAGTTTGTGTCATTTCAGAATCCTCCAATTCACTGCGCCGGCTCCGTGGCCGGCAGATTATCCAGCGCATCCTGGACGGCTTCGCGAAACGCGCGCAATTCCGCTCCGCTTCCGAATACCGGCGTCACGACGTCATCGCCCAATATCTGCAATTGCTTCTGGGCGATTTCCGGGTGGCCGGCGATCAGCGCGAGCCTGGCGTAGCGCGTTCGGTCGACAACCGCGCCGGGGTCGTGAGCGAGATACCCTTCGTAGAGCATTCGCGCATCCTCCCAGGCGGCGGGAACCCTTTGATAGAATTCCTTCTGAGCCTGCTCCCGCGCCTCATCAACGTCCTTTTCGGTAATGCTCTGCTGATTGAGTTCACGCCAACGCGATTCATAGAGATTGGCGTGAGACTCGAGCAGCAGGAATGGAATCCGGGAATCCCATTTGCCGGTCGCGAGGCACTCCTGGCCGAACTTGATCTGCTCCTGCGACGATCCGTGCCACTTGGGCATCAGGTAATAGAGCTTCTTGTGATAGGCCGCAGAGAGGTCAGGATCTTCGGCGATCGCCTGATGGAAGAAGTTCTCCATCGTGTCGCGTCCCTGGTCCATGCCGAGCAAGACCGTCAGCATCTCCGACCACCCGCCCGCCAGGTGCTGGTCTTTTTCAACGGCCTTCGCCAGGTCGGCGGCGGCGATTTTCAGCCGCTCGTCGAACAATTTTGCGCCCTGGTCTGTCACGTCGGCTGCGAAGCCGTTTCCGCGCGCGTCCCAGGCATACTTGCAATAGAACATTCCCTCGAAGTAATCGGGGACAGCCGAGTCCGGGAGCGCCTTTTTCATCATGGCAAGCATCGCGTCACACGACGGCTTGCGGTCGCCGTCCGTCTGAGCTGTCACAGTCGACAGGTCGATCAGCACTTCCGCGATATGCCGGCAATGAGTCGGGTCGGCCAATGCCAGCGGAATATTGTCATTGATCTGCTGGATCAGTTTATGCATTGCATCGGCGGCCCCGGGTGTGCCGTCGCGTAGATTTTCCGCCAGGGCTTCCGCGGCTCGCGTCAAGGCGAAGATTTTCAGGTACGGGCTGTATTTCGAGTCCACCACATTCTGAACAAATGGTCCTCCATAATAGATTTGCTTCTCGATGCCGAGGGATGCGGAGGCGCGGACATAATGGTATATGACCATCGGATCATCGCAACCGGCTCCCACCGCCTGATCGCCCAACAGCTTGATGCGCCAATCGAGATTCGGATCCACCTCACCTTTTCTCGACCAGCGGGCAACGGCCAATTGGAGAAGCTCGCGCGCCGGCGCGTCCCATTTGGGGTCGCGGCGGCCAACACGCTCATAGGCGTCTGCAAGTTGCGCTCGAAAAAATGCCGAACTGCCGTCGGAAGCCGGCGTCGTGGTGGGAGCGGCGGCCGCCGCCATTGCGCAAGCGCTCGTGAGGATCACCGTCGTGGTCAGAAAAAGCGGGAGATTGCCGGGTGTACACAGCATGTGGTTATTGGAGAAAAATGAACTGATCCGCGGTTGGCGATTCGCGAAGCCGCGAAGCGGCGGTCGTCGAAATGTCGCATGGTCCGCCGCGCCGGTACCGATTCCCACGATCATCGCGGACTTCGCCGAGGGGGCCACGATATACGACCGTTTGCATCAGGTCGAACGGCGAGCGGCCGACCGATGGAAGGGCCCGCAGCAAGACTTCGCGGAGGGGAACGCCGCCGTGTTCGAAGCAGGGGGCAGGTCCATATCGCTCGAGAAACAGTTCGCAGAATCCCGCCGCGGCAACTTCGGCAAGAATCTCTGAAAGGATCGGTGCGTGGCGCACGGCGGCGGCAGGGCCCGGCAATGCAAGCGGCGTTTGATCCAGTTCCCGGTCGGCCACCAGTCCGTGCAGACGCAGCAATCCTTCCGGCCGAAGAACGCGCAGCGCCTCGCGAAGCAGTTGTCCTCGTCGCGAAGGATCGAGGCGGTCGTTGAAGGTGCCGCGAAGGAAGACTTCGTCAAAAGAGCGGCCCGCTGAAGGGATGACCGAGGGAATTTCCAGACCGAGATTGTGCTCCCAGATCCGCGGCGCAGGCGCAGCGGTCGCTGGCGCACAACTGGTCGCGGCGGCGCGCAGGCGTGCGGGCGCTGCGCCGATTCATGGCCGTCTTCTCCGGCTTCGCGAATATAGATTTCCCATTGATTTGCGTCCGGGTCGGCGACCCAGAACTTGGTTTGCCGCGAATGACAGCATTCGACGCCGTCTTCGCGCTGCGTGCTGAATCCCGCGGCTTCGGCGGTCGCCTGCATCCGCAAAAGGTCCGCGAAGGACGAAACGCAAAAACCGAGATGGTCCAGCGCGCCGCCGCGACCGTGCGGAAGGGGCCTGAGAGACAGAATCAACGGCGGATCACCGAGGTCAAACCGGGCGTAGTCCGCCAGCGATCGGGCGGGCTCGCAACCGAAAAGGATCCGATAGAATTTCAGCGACCGGGAAAGATCCGAAACGTTCAGCGCGAGATGAAACTTCACGGCGTTGGCCGGACGCACATCATCACCAAGTCGCAGATTGACCGGCATTGACACTCCAACCTGTTTCTCAAGGGAGCCGAGCGACTTGTCGCCGGACAAGCACAATGTTCTCAGTCCGGCGACAAGTCGCGCGGCTCCCTTGGCAGATTCTATCGAAAATAGACATTGTTGCGTCCATGCGCCGCATACTGTTTGCGAAGCCATGCGTGGAACTCGCGATAGTGGCGGTCTCGCTGGTGTCCGCCGTCGGAGAAAGCGTTATAGCTCAGGTAGAGCTGGCGGCGGAAACAGTCGGACCGATTGGGCGCCGACCGATGCGGGACAAATCCGCCGAAGATCGCGATATCGCCGGGCGAAAGTTCGAGATGAACGCCGCGCGACGGGTCGATCGTCTCATCCGGCAGCTCGTGATATTGCCCATCCTCCGGCGAGAGAGGTCCATCACGGTGATAGTCCGTAAAAATTTCGGTACACCCGTTTTCCTGGTTGGACAAATCCAGCGGCAGAACAACGGTGAGAAAGCTTCGCGGAAACCCGGGCCACGCGATGAAATCCTGGTGCAGGCCGTGTCCCTTTGCTCCCGGCGGCTTAAAAATGAGCTTGTCCCTGTAGAGACAGGCGGGTTCGCCGTAAACCGTTTCCAGAAGTGTAAGCAGGCGGCCGCCTGTGGCGAGTCCGCCGCAGGTCGGCGCCAGGTCGAGAACGGGATCAAAGGTTTCGAAGAGGCAGTCGCCGGTCTGAACGTGCGGCTGCCAGCGGCAGCGGATATTGCCGGTGTCGATCAAATCGGTGCGCTTCAGAAGTTCGTCGGCTTCGGCCGCCGCGGCTGCGATCTCGCTCTTGCCGAACAGCTCACGGACGATCAGATAGCCGTCCTGCTGATAATCGGAGCGTAAATCCGCATGGGTTGGCGGTGCGTCGAGATGCATGATCGAAGTGGACCTCCCTATGCGATTGCTGACCGATGCGCCTCTCATTTCCGTTCAGTGCGCGGCTGGCGTTGAAGCGAGGATCGCGGTCAGTTCGTCGATAATCTGCTGTGGCTCGGCCAGGCGCCCGGGACCGGTGTTGCGGCAGGCCAGCCATCCTGATTCGGGACCGATGAATCGATAGCCGAGCCCGGTCAGCTTTGCCACATTTTCTTTCGCGATGGGGTTCTCCCACATCCGGTTATTCATTGCCGGCGCGAAGATGACCGGACAGGCCGCCGCCGCGATCATCAGGCTCACGAGGTCGTCGCACAGACCGTGGGCAACCTTCGCGATCATGTTGCTGGTGGCGGGGGCCACGAGCATGAGATCAGCCCGCTCGGTCAAAGCGATGTGCTGAGGATCGGACGACTCGACCAGCTCGAAGGTACCGGTGCGCACGGGTCGCGCCGAGAGGGCCTCGAACGTCAATGGCGTGACGAACCGCTGCGCATCGTCGGTCATGCAGACGGTCAGGCCGGCGCCGAATTGCACGAGCTTGCTGACGATGTCGGCCACTTTGTACGCGGCAATTCCGCCGCAAACCGCAACGATTACCTCCCGCCCTTTGAGGGGAGATAATCGTTGGACGTTTTCAGCGTCGCTCTGCATACTCGTCTATTCGGTAGTACAGAATGAGTGCTAATTCTTTGCCGGTGGCGCGAGGCCGCTGGCGGCATAGTCGATGGCGATCTTGTCCTGAAGGATCTCCTGGATGACAACTTCCAGGTCGGTCATGTTGCCGCGCTCGACGAGCGGGCGAGCCCCGTCCATCAGCTCGAGCATGCGCTTCTGGATCAGCGCGGTCAGCTTGAAACGACCGCCGACCTTGGTGACAACTTCATCGCTTTTGAGTGATTCAATCATGTGTGCTAGATACCTCCGGAACGCTTGTGCGTGACGATTTTTTCGATCTCCTGAACCGCGCGGTCCAAGTTGTCGTTGATGACCCAGAAATCAAATGCCCGACTTCCGTGCGCCATGTGAATTTCCCGCTTGGCGGCGCGGAACCGCTTGTTAATTTCCTCCTCGGTGTCGCGTCCCCGATCGGTGAGCCGCTGCTTGAGCGTCGGCTCATCCGGGGGAAGGATGAAGCTCATCACCGCGTCGGGATACTGATATCTTACCTGCAATGCCCCCTGGACGTCGATTTCGAGCAAAACGTCCCGGCCGGCGGCGAGATGGTCGAGGCACGGATGCTTGGGCGTGCCGTAATAATAGTCGTAAACCTGCGCATACTCCAGAAACTGGTCCGCATCGAGCCGGTGAAAGAATTCGATCTTGTCGAGATATTCGTATTTCTTCCCTTTTTCTTCCCCCAACTTCTTCGGCCGCGTGGTCGCACTCTCGATGTAGGAAACATTCATTTCTTCCGACAACCGGCGAGAAATCGTGCTCTTGCCGACCCCGGAAGGGCCGCAAAGGACGACGAGCAGGCCGGGATGTTCCCCCTCACTCCACATTCTGCACCTGCTCCTTCAACCGATCAATCGCCCCTTTGATCTCGACGATATGCCTCGCGATCTTGGCGTCGTTGGCTTTGCTGGCGATGGTGTTGGCTTCGCGGAGCATTTCCTGGGAGATAAAATCGAGCTTGCGGCCGGCGTGCTCGCTGGAGCGGCCGGACAGTTCGAAGCTCTCCAGATGGCTCGTAAGCCTCTGAATTTCTTCGCAGATGTCGGCCCGCTCGGCAAAGACCGCAACTTCCTTGAGAAGATCCGCCTGATTGACCTGCAATTCGGCCTTGGCCAGCAATTGATTCACGCGCTGGCTGAGCCGCTTGTGGTAATCCTCAATGACGAACGGCGCGCGAGCCTGAATTTCCGCCAGGTCGGCGGCGATCGCCTTCGTGTGGCGCAGCAGCTCGACAAAAAGGGCTTCCCCTTCGCGACGGCGCATCGAGTCGAGCTTCTCGATGGCCTTGGCCGTCAGCTCGCGAACCATCGGGCCGTGGCGTTCGATCTCATCGGTTTCGTCGCGCGGCTCCTGGCAGACGCCGGGAAGCTGCACCAGGCCCGCCAGGTCGATCTGGACCAGACGATCCAATCCCTTCACCTGCTGGAGCTGCTCGAGGTAACTCTTGAGGGCATGAATGTTGATGTGATAAGCCGCCTCGGCGCTGTCCGAGCGCATCTTGAGGATATAGGTGATCGATCCGCGGCCCAGGCGCTCGCGGAGGCTCGATTCAATTTCCGGCTCCAGGCCGCTCAGATTGTCCGGGAGCTTGATGATCGGCTTGAAGAATCGATTGTTGAGCGATCGGATTTCGACGGCGTAGTGGGTCCCGTCGCGCTCGGCGGTCGCGTCCCCGAAGCCGGTCATGCTCACGATCATTCAATTGCTCCAGAGGAGGACGATTACTTGTTCGGATTGGCCGGCGCCGTGATCGACGTGGCGGGCGGCGCCAGCTTGGCCTGCCGCTGATTGGCAAGCAGGTTGAGCGTCACCGCGAGCAGCAGGAAGACGCCGAAGAGAACGCTCGTCGTCCAGGTGAGCACGTCCCCCGTCTTGGAACCAAAGGCGGTGTTTCCGCCGCCGCCCCCGAATGCGCTGGAGAGCCCGCCGCCACGACCCTTCTGGATCAATACCAGCATGATCATGAATACGCAGACGATGATAAAGAGAACCATCACGGTCCAGAAGGAAAATGCAAGCATATGTTTACCTCATTTGCCGGCTCGGCGCTTGTGGTGCAGGCTTCCAGCCTGCCGCTTCGGGAGCAGGCTGGAAGCCTGCGCCACAACATCCGAACCACTCTCAACACGCATTCACGATTGCCAGAAAACTTTCCGGCTTGAGTGCAGCCCCGCCGATCAGTCCCCCGTCGATATCCGCCTGCCCGAGCAATCCTTTGGCGTTTTCCGGCTTCATGCTGCCGCCGTATTGTATCCGCACCTGATCCGCGAAATCGGCGTTCCACATCTTTCCAAGAAATCCGCGAATAAACGTGTGAACTTCCTGGGCCTGCTGATCGGTTGCGTTGTGCCCGGTTCCGATCGCCCAGACCGGTTCGTAGGCAATGACCAGCCGCTTCGGATCGGGCATCTTCTCAGGAACCAATTCCTTCAGTTGCGCCTCAACGACAGCGAGCGTCCTGCCGCCCTGGCGCTCTTCGAGTTTTTCCCCGACGCAATGCACGAGCGTCAATCCGCCGGCGTAAATCGCCTCGGCTTTTCGAGCGACGAGGTGCTCCGGCTCGTGCAGAACATGCCGGCGTTCGCTGTGGCCGGTCAGACAGAATTTGACATTCAGATCCTTGAGCATCTCGACGGAAATTTCACCGGTAAATGCGCCGCTCTTTTCGAAATAGGCGTCCTGCGCGCGAGCAGCACGGTCGAGCCGGCCAGCGCCTGCCCGACGGCATCGAGATAGACGAACGGCGGCGCAACGCCGACCTGCACGGAGGCCGGGGCGCCTTTGGCGACGGCGCGGGCCAGCTCCACGGCGGAGGCCTTCGTCGTATTCATCTTCCAGTTACCGGCGACAAATGGTGTTCGGGGCATGAGGGGGTTCAGTCGTGAGAGGTTAGAGTGTGGAGGTTAGAGTGTGGAGGTTAGAGTGTGGAGGTTAGAGAGTATAGGTTGGAAATAGGGGTGATGGCTCAAGCGTGGGCAGGCTCACGGGTGGTTTCGAATTCCTTTTTCGTGATCACCGCGATCTGGCGGAGCTGGGACATCAGTTCTTTGAAGGTTTCGGGGAGAAGCGCCTGCGGGCCGTCGCATTGGGCTTCGCTGGGACAATAGTGAACCTCGACGATGATTCCGTGTGCGCCGGCGGCCATGCCCGCCAAGGCTAACGCGGGAACCAGATCGCGTTTGCCCGCTGCATGGCTGGGATCCACGATCATCGGCAGATGCGACCATTGCTTCGCGACTGGAATCGAGCTGATGTCCATCGTATATCGAATGCTGTCCTCGAAGGTCTTGATGCCGCGCTCGCAGAGCACGACGGCGGTGTTCCCCTGGCTCAGCACATATTCAGCCGACAGGAGCCAGTCCTTCACCGTCGCGGCGAGGCCGCGCTTGAGCAACACGGCTTTTCGCGTCTTGCCGACCTCGCGAAGGAGATCGAAATTCTGCATGTTGCGGGCGCCGATCTGGAACATGTCGGTATAGCGCTCGATCAGTTCGACCTGGCGCGTGTCCATCACCTCGGTGCAGATCGGCATGCCGAGTTCGTCGCCGCAGGCCCGCATCCACTTCAATGCGGTTTCGCCATGCCCCTGAAACGAATAGGGACTGGTTCGTGGCTTGAATGCGCCGCCGCGAAGAATCGTCGCGCCGCCGTCTCGCACATGGCGGGCGATCGTGTTCAGCATCTGCTCATTTTCGACCGCGCACGGCCCGGCGATGCATGCCGCGTGCGAACCGCCGATCCGAACCGTCGGCACGCTTCCGCCGCCCACTTCAATGATCGAATCGTCCTCATGAAACTCGCGGCTGGCGAGCTTGTACGGCTTCATGATCGGAACGACTTTTTCCACGCCGTCCAGCGAAGCCAGATGGCCCTGGTCGAGGGTTCCCTCTTCGCCGATCGCGCCGATGACGGTGCGGAATTTTCCGCGCGACAGATGGGCATGGCTGCCCATGCGTTCGATCTCGCCGACAACGCGATCAATCGCCGCCTGAGGGGCGCTGGAGTCCATGACGATAATCAAGTCAATCTCCTGCTGGATCCTGCCGAGGCGGACTTGCCGATCCCTCGTTCCGCGGACTGCGGCGAAAGAGCACCAATGTAGTGGTATACCAACCGCCCGGCAAGCGCGGCTCACCGTCCGCCGAATCCCGTCCTGGCCGCATTTGGCCGGTTTTGGCCGGAATTTGCCGCTTTTACGCGATTTTTACCCCTTTCCTCGTTTTTAAATCGCCACCGCTGATTTCGCTTCTTTGCTGGCCGGTTTGGCCGGTTTACCGCGTAAATCGGCCAAGATGCCCTTCATCGCCCGGCTCCTGGCTCCTCGCTTCTGGATTCTCTCCCGATAGTTCGCATATTGTTAGGACGCACATTCTGTGAAATTGTTGGCGGAAAAATAAAAAATATTCTTCAGGCAGTGTTTTTCAAACGGATTCTTGTGATGACTTTTTCATCGCGCGGGCGAGAGGCGTTCGTGTCGCTCGTGCCACGTTTGGCTTCGCTTTAAAGCAATGGCCACAGAGAACACTGAGGAGCACGGAGATCACCGAGACGCAGCAAGCCGCCTCGGGTTTCATGGCTCGAAAGCGTGACCGCGTCAGATCACCTTTCAAATCGAGCCGCGAGCGCAACCAACCGGACCATTAGCCGATTCCGATAGTCGCTGTCGTCACCGTCGGAATTCGCAATTGTTGGCTCCGCCTTCGCGCTAACTTGAAATCAGGATAAAACGCGAAGGCGCGAAGGGCGCGAAGAAGTAGGTGAGGAAGATATCTGAGGCTGCCTTATGTTTCTTTGCGTGCTTCGTGCCGCGGTAACCTTCATCAAGTGGACCGCGTATTTGTGAAAGAAAGCGGCGAATGACTGTTCCCCACTGTCGTCCTTCACTCTGTCAATTCAACTCGATGTCCGTCGAAGTCGTCTACGACAGCACGCCTGCCCCACGGCGATTCCTTCGGCGGCGAGATCATCGTCACGCCGATCTGCTGCAACAGCTCAAATGCTGCGTCTACGGACGGCACTCGAAAGCCGATGCGGGTGGAGGAAGTGGAATCCGAATCGTCCTTGCGGGGATAAATCTCGAAAACGACTGAACCGTTCTCGCAGGCGAGATGTTCAGGGCCGCTGCCGTGGCGGTGCTGGGTGAATTCGAGGCCGATTGTACTGTAGAACTGCTTTGCGCGTTCGAGGTCGGTCGAGCGAATCATGACAAGGTTGAGCGACGGTTCCATTGAAATCACGTTCGGCACATCTCAGCCGAAGTTCCATTCTCGATCCGGTTCGCTCCCGCACTCTTACGGGATTCTGACGACCTATTTCGCCGATCGGCGATCTTCTGCCGAATCGCTCTCGGCGGTACACACCCATGCGCCATCTTTCCTGCGGAAGCCGTAGAATCTTCGCTCAGCATCCCGGTCTGACATCCAGAGTGTGTGGACGGCCGCCTGGGCGTGGCGTGTGGTTCTCGATGGGATCGTGATACGAAGCGAAAAGTTCAACGCCCGCCCTTTGGCGGTTTTCGGATTCACCACTTCCCACCGCTCGCCGGTCCACGCCAAAGCCACCGACCAATCGAATTGCGGCAGGCCATCCCGGGACTGAGTTCCACCTCCGTAGCCGGTGGGCCACGCGAATCCGCCGTCTGCGGTCCAGCGGGTCTGGTGCGGGCGGAGCCAGTGCGAACATCGACCGATTTCGACGATCGTTCCCGGGATTCTTTCGAGTCCGGTGAATATGTGTTCGATCGCGACTCGCCAGAGTGCTGAGTCGTCCTCGGCGTTGAGTAGTTGTAGGAATAACTCGATCATGGCTCAGCTAACGCTTCGAATTCTTCTGCGCCGTTGCGCCACCGCGGGAAATTAGATTTCGGCGCATCGTTGCCGTCAAATGCCGGCCTCGCGCGGAGGCGAAAAGACGCTGAGCACAAGAGGCAATTCCGGCAACTGTTTATCAGCCACGGCGCCCTCGCCGCGTCCACCGCAGGTGGAAGCTCCGACGAACATCGGGCGCAAGTTATCGGTGATGAACGAAGAATTCCTGATCGTGTGCGATCAAATTCTCGTCCGGGCGTTTCACTGACCCGATAAGGGATCCGTCGGCCGGGCTTATGAGGCATTCCACCTTCGGTGGACGCGGCGTGGGCGCCGCGGCTTAGCGGGGAAAAGACGGAGTCAATGCGATTTCGCGAACGGCGTTCAGAATCTTTTCGAGATCGCACGCATAGAGCGAAGCGCAGCAGACGCTTCCGATTTCAACCAGACGGTAGCCGTCTTCGGTGAGCGCAATGTCCATCACGTACATCGGATGAGGATCAAAGTCGTTGGCGCCGGCCACGGATTCGGCGAATGCGGCCGCCTCGGCGGGATAGTCGGGCAGCACTTGCTCCTTCCCTTCAAGTCGGTACTGACTGCCGGTTATGACGCCTCGGCGAGCGATCACGAATCGCCACTCGGCCTGGATCTTTTCGGGAGCGGAAACGACGGCCAGACAATCGGGGCCGGGGTTGTAAAAATTGACCAGCTCGTACCACTCATCGAAGCGCGTCAAATTCACAAGGCCGCCACCGAAGCTCTTGGCGTTGTCGTCGGGACGAATGAATACGGAACTGGTTCGGCCAAAGGTTTGGAAAACCCAGTCGCGTCTTCGGTTGATTTCTGCCAAGGGAAGAAACGCGTACGAACGCTGCAGCAGGAACGGCCCCCATTTAGCGTAATAGCTCTGACATCGCAGGCGTGCGAAGTCGTACCAGGCCAGTCTGGGCCACTTTTGCTTGCGAAGCAGCCACTTCATGAGGTTCATCGAACCATAAACCATGACCGGTTCGTCGTCCGCGAACGGCAGCGGTTTGGCCGGCCGAAGTTCCTGGTCGTCGCCGGCGACGCACTCGAATGCGGCTTCGGTGCATGGCATCCCCTGGGACCGAACGAACTTTGCCATCCGCTCAGGGTTTCCGTCTTCGAAGACGTTTTGTTCGAAGAGCCAGCGGATGGTTGAGTGTTGGGTCATCGGTTTATCATAGCATTCCGCCTGCCCGCTTAGCCGCGGCGCCTACGCCGCGTCGACCGAAGGTTGAGTGCCGACCAACATCGGAGACGGGTCACGCCCATTATCCATTTGTAAGAATTCCGTTCGATCGTTTCGGTGGTAACGGGAGGTTTTCGTTGACCGAACCGGCGCGGCATTCCACCTTCGGTGGACGCGGCGTGGGCGCTCGCGGCTACGCGGTGGAATGATAGAGTCATACGCTGATGCGCGGCACCAAGGTAAGATAATCGCCGTGGCGGACACAGTGGCGATTCTCGAGGATGATCAGAACCGCATCACTGCCATGCGAACGTGCCTGGCCGAGACGCTGCCGGGCATCAAGGCGGACTTCTTCGAAGATGCGCAGGAGATGATCGCCTGGCTGAGCGAGCATCTTGGAAACGTCATCCTGATCTCCCTGGATCATGACCTTCCCCTTCGGAACCGCGAAGGCAAAACCATCGACTGCGGAACGGGTCGGCAGGTGGCCGATTACCTGGCGTCGGTGTCGCCGACGTGTCCGGTGATCGTCCACAGTTCAAACAACTTCTGTGCGCCGGAATGTTATTTGCCCTGACCGATGCCGGCTGGCCGTGCAGCCGGGTATATCCATGCGACGATCATGAGTGGATCGCCAAGGCGTGGGTTGAGCAGGTACTTCGGTATGTGCGTGACGGATGGATTGTTCTGTAGGGGAGTTCAAACATGCTCGTGGAATTGGCGATTTGCGACGCATACGGAGCCGGCTTCGAGTTCTACGATGCGAACCTGATCCACAATGACGTGACTCGTTACATCAAGCATCCGACGCACGGACACGATGCGGGGATGTACACAGACGACACACAGCGAACCATCGCCAACGTCCTGGCCATCCTTGACGAGGACATCACGTTGGAGAACCTGGCAAAACGTTACGTCGGCGTGTTCAAGCGTGATCCGCGCAAAGGTTATGCACGAGGATATCAGGCGTTTCTGGAAAGTGTTTCGGACGGCGACGATTACCTCCGCAGGATCAGACCCGACAGCGACAAGAGCGGCGCTTGCATGAGCGCTGCGGTGTTCGGGCTTTACCCGGCGCTGGAAGATGTAACGGGATTCGCCATTCAGCAGGCCATGATCACCCACAACACAACTGACGGGAAGAACACCGCCGTCGTCGTGGCTGCCGCCGCCTGGTACATGCGGAACAAAGTGGGAAAGTGTGCTGATCTCGGTCATTGGCTGGACGGCCGGGTGGAAGGGGAGTGGAGCAAGAATTGGGATGCGACCAAGGTAAGCGTGAAGGCAACGGACTGCGCTCGGGCGGCCATCTCTATCGTCCGCACCAGCGGCTCGATGAAAGAGATCATGCAGCGATCTGTGGCGCTGAAAGGTGACGTTGATACCGTGGCGTGCATCGCCGGCGCCATCGGGTCGTTGAGTGAAGAGATTACACAGGACATCCCCCAGGTTTTGTACGACACACTGGAAAATGGCCCGTACGGCAGGGACTATCTCGTCGATCTGAACAGGCGATTGATGGACCACTTCGAGGCACGGGTATGATACAGTCGCGGGGCAACGTTGAGCGTCACTCCTGACGCTCGCAGGGAGACCGAGACATGTCTACAAACCAAAACCGGCGGCCATTTCTTCCTTCTTCTCTTACCCGTCGCAAATTCCTCGGCACGGCCGCGACGGCCACCGCCGTCGCGGCGGTCGGCGGCGCGACGCTTCCCGCGTGGGCCGATTCGGCTGGCGATCCGCAGCCGGCGATTGAATCGCCGGAATCGATCGTGAAGATGCTCTACGCCTCGCTCACCGATAGCCAGAAAAAAACCATGTGCTTTGACTGGGATTTTGTCCATCCCAAGAGAGGGCTCCTGCGCACGCGGCTGGAGAACAACTGGCGGATTACGCCGCCGGCTGTCACCAGCGCGTTTTATACACCCGAGCAGCGGGGGATGGTCGTATCGATTTTTCAAAAGATGCTGAACCCCGATTGGGTAACCAAGATCGAGCAGCAGCTCAAAGACGACACCGGCGGCGGATTCGGGCATGCGCAGAGCATTGCCATCTTCGGCCATCCCGGCGCCGACAAGTTTGAACTGGTCATCACCGGCCGGCATCTCACGCTTCGCTGCGACGGGCACAGCGCCGAGCACGTCGCCTTCGGCGGGCCCATTTTCCACGGCCACGCCGCCCAGGATTTTTACGAAAAGAAGGACCACCCCGGCAACATCTTCTGGCCGCAGGCGCTGGAGGCAAACAAGCTCTATCAGATGCTCGACGCCAAACATCGCGGCCAGGCTCTGATCGTCCGCGGCATGCCCACCGAGGAGAAGGTGGCTTTCCGCGGCAAAGGCGGAACGTTTGCGGGCATCCCGGTCACCGAGTTCGCGGCGGATCAGAAAGATGAGCTCCAGAAGGTGATGCGGATGCTCATCGAGCCCTATCGCCAGTCAGACCGTGATGGGGCCATCCAATGCCTCAGCACGCAGGGAGGTCTCGACGCGTGCTACCTCGCCTTCTACCAGGAGGCGGACATCGGCGACGACGGCGTCTGGGATGACTGGCGGCTGGAAGGCCCCAGCTTCGTCTGGAATTTCCGCGGCAAGCCACACGTCCACATCTGGATCAACGTCGCCGATGATCCGAAGGTCGAGCTGAATGCGTTTCAGGATTCAATCATGTGAGGCCCAGTTATCTGACGGCGTAGCGAAGGTTGAAACGCTGACGGTGAACAATCGCCAAGACTGGCGGCAAGAGGGACGATTTGATGAACGTCCTTGATCAATTTCTATCGTCTCCCGCGGTTGAGCGGTCCAAGCCGGCGACGGCGGAGGAATTGGACGCCTTCCAGGCTGAACACAGCCTGCCTCTGCATCCTTCAATTCTCGAGTTGTATCGGGAATCGAACGGGCTCAGGCTCAAGTCGCTGGGCGTGAGTTTCATTCCTCTGACGGAAGTGTCGAAGTACATCGCTGGATTTGACCGATTCGGCTTTTCCAGGCGGTGGGGCTACTTTCCCTTTACGAACGCGAACGACTCCAATCCTTTCTGCCTCTGTTGTCGTTCGCCGCTGGCGGGGAGGCTCGTTCATGTGTTCCACGATGACGAACCAAGGCTCGATTTCCGCGACCTGGAAAGCTTTCTTGCCGCGATCCTGAAACTCACCGGCGATGCCGATGGTGCGTTCTTTGATGAGCTTCCGGCGCAATACGATGACTCGACCGATCGAACGCCTGCGGATGTCGAAGCTGGATTGGAACTGCTGGAGACGGTGCGCAAACTTCCTGACGATGACCCGGGTCAGGATCAATTGTTTATCTACGGCGTTCGATTGCTGCCCGATGCGAAAGTTGCAGAGTTCGCCAGGCTGCTGGGCGGAGGACCATACGTTCGCGAAGCCGCTCTGAAGCGCCTGGAGGGCATTCCCGCCCCGGAAGCGAAGGCGGCCCTCTGCGCATACCAGCGCCTGGAACAAATTCAGGGAGGATGCGGTGGCGAGCCTGCGTCGGGCGGGGATCACGGTTGAAGAGGTCAAGGACGAATGTGTGCTGATTCAGCCAAATCACGTTTGGCTGAACCTGGATACGTTTTACGAAGATCACAGGGAGCCGGATATATTCGACCGAATTGTGGATCGGGCCAGGCAGTTCGTGTCGGAGAGGCGGGATTGACCGACGACTGGAAGGCCTCAGCTTCGTCTGCAATTTCCGCGCAAACCCACACGTCCATATCCGGGTCAACGTCGCCGATGATCCGAAGGTCGAGATGAATGCGTTTCAGGATTCAATCTTGTAAGGGAATTCGGACGACGATCGTGAAACGTGCATCGCTGGTTGGAGTGTGAAAGAATTGACCGGGATCGATTTCGCGATCCATTTGGACTAACCGCACGAAATCGTTAATTTCAGAACAGAAACGCGGAGAATGCGCGACCGATCTCCTGCTTGTCCGGTTTGACGGCGCGGTAAATCTTTTCGCGCGATCTCGCTGTGTTATACTCAATGAAAGTCGTAAAGAATTGTGGAAAGCCAATAGGGAATCCTGGATCAACTGTTGAGGGTTTATGCGCAAATTCATTGGCGGATCGTTGTTCATCATCGTGACAGGCTTGTTGAGCGGGTGTGCTTCGAGCACGGGGGCAAAATCCGATTCGCCCGCGGCAACGCATGCGGAGAAAGTTGCAGACGCCAATGCTGCCGTGCTGCAATCCGGCGGAACCGATGTGCTGCGGCTGACCTTGACGCCGGACTTGAAATCCACCGCCAAGGATGGCTTTCTCCAGATCAAAGCCCCTCATTATTCATGGGAGGTTTGGGTGGTGCCCGGAGCAAGCACGGTGAAAGACGGGGTCGAACGGGTCGACAAGCAGATCGCCAGTGAGTTCAAGGATTTCAAGCCGGACAGCAAATCCGACCTGACGGTCGCCGGCTCCCCCGCAAAGCGGCTTGCCGGAATCGGCCATGAGGCTGATGACGGTGACAACGGCGAAGCCGATCTCATCGTGTTTAAAGTCGGCGGGCATGTCTTCATCGCCCTGGCCCACGACGAAGCCCTCTCCCCGCAATCCCGAGCCGGTTTGTTGGCGCTGGTCCAGACCGCGCAAGCGCCGTAGGCAGCGGGTCTTTCCGAGTTTTCCGGGAAAACCAAGTCCCGTCGGCGGCAATACCTTTGAGTGCGCAAGAATAGTCCGTCCAATTTCGATGCGCCAAATTCCGATGATATACATCCCGTCCGCGCGGCGGGCTCACTTCAGTGAGCCGGTCCGACCTCACCGGCTCACTGGAGTGAGCCCGCCGCGCAGGAAGTGAGGCTCAACGGCTCTCCTTCGCCGCTCCGCTTCGATCCGGCGTTGCGGTTGGATCAACCCGGCTCCTCGTTTGAGTCCGAGTCAAATGGGACTTCAGCGTCCTGGCAAGGGAGATGGCCTGCTGATCGCGGCTTCGCGATTTGACATTGCCTGCGTGAAGTCGGCGATGGGTCAGGACTTCCTCCAGCCTCACGCTCCGCATCGGCAGATCGTGCGACCAGGCTGACTTTACGCGAATCGTTGTGGAAGACTTGCGTGAGAAACTTCGATCGCAACATTTGATGCCATGAATGATCCGATCTCCTCCTTAGCCGACAGCCCTGTGCGCGCCAGTGAAATGGAAAACGTGTTCATCGTGGGGGCGCCGCGCAGCGGTACAACCTGGTTGCAACGAATGATATCGGCGCATCCCTTTGTCGCTGGAGGACCGGAGACTCATTTCTTCGAAGGCTTTGGACCGATCCTGCGTAAGTTCCCATCGTTGCAGCCCCCTGGCGCTCATAAGAGCGAGGTGGGGCTCCCGGCCTATTGGACTGACGAGATGTTCCGGGGCGTCTTGATAGACCTCTGGGATCGTACCAATGCACAGCTATTGGCAAAAAAGCCGAGTGCATCCACCCTATCGGAGAAGACTCCCGCCCACGCGATTGAAATCGACGCCATTACGTATGTGCTTCCGCGTGCCCGATTCATACACATGATTCGAGATGGACGGGCGGTATCCTCCTCGCTGATGGCCGCCGCTCGAGAACCCTGGGGCCGGGGGTGGGCGCCCGGCTCCGCCCGAAAAGCAGCGCGAATGTGGAACTACCACGTCCAGGGCGCTCGGCGTTACGCGGCTGCGCTGGGGGATCGACAATATATCGAAATAACCTACGAGCAACTGAGTTGCGACACCGCGGGACAGCTCAAACGCCTGTTCGAGTTCCTTCAGATCGGTGCCGATGACGCGGAATTGCAAGGCATCATTAGCGCCAACGCGTTTGAGAAGCAGAAGTGGCCTCAAGGAATCGAGCCATTGGCGCCGGCAGGGAAGAGCGGCGACTCCTCCGAAGCCGGCGGGTTCTTCCGAAAAGGGAAAACAGATTCCTGGAAGCGCGATTTGGGCCTGTTGCAAAAGCTCATCATCACTTTCGCCGGTCGCAAGAGTCTCCGCGAATGCGGTTATCCGCTGTTCCGTGGCTTACTGTAGGTCACCCGACATTCCGGAGACGCCCCGGCGATCCGCAAACCTCGAGCCTCAGATGCGACTTGGCCAGGTGCCGACCTGGCTCGTACGGTGCGAGGTCTTCGATCGCGTGGGGACGTTCAACGCTTCGCCGGCTTTCAGATTTGCCGAGGGGCCGGAGTTCTACTCGCGCATCGAAAGCGCGGGCCTCAACGTGTTGCGGATCGACGACGTCCTGTTCGAACGGCGGCTGCATGCTTCGAACAAGACAAATGACTCCCGGGCTCACCTCGCTGGAATCATGGCGCTGATGAAACGGCGGCTGAATTTGCGGCGGAATTCCACGTAAGCCTGCAGTCAGATCTCTTCTATTCAATCGCCTTGCATGCTGACTTCATCCAGCGATGCAAATTTGAAACCGGCAAGTTGTGGGACGAGCAATTGTGTCAGTTCCAGTGTTCGGTTTTTCCGGCGCGGGTGCTCGCCGAGTTTGCCGGAATCCGCTGACCAGTCGTGCATGAGAACCACGCCCGATCCCTTCGAGAAGGGCCTTCGAGAAAGCACGCGATATGATAACTCGTGCACCGCCTTAAGCAGAACGCCGGCGTCCGTCTCGGGACCGAAAGTGAAATGGCCCGAATCGTACTTCTGATTTGTCGTACTTCTGATTCTATCTATACCGTGGAAAATGGACTAACCTGTTCCAGGAACCAATCATTTTACCGAAGGATGGATTCACAATGGGCGACAGATCACCGAAATCAGTTCAAAAGCACGCGTCACAGAAAAAAGCCAAGACCGATAGCGCTGATCAGAAGAAGAAACAGGACCAGGCCGCCAAAGCGAAAGTTGCAACGGGTAAAAAGAAATGACAGAAGCCTGGGTTATTGCTGTTGGCCAATTAATGCCCAGCAGGTCATCGACGCTTTTGAATTGGGAGATCGTGCTACTGCACGACCGGCATCGGTGAGCCCGACACATCCCGAATTGGTCGAAAAGATGAGCTGCTGCCGCTTCAAATTTGCGAACGCTGCGTGGGCTGCTTCGTCGCTGAGTTGTGCGTGACCCGCCACTTCGCCGAACGGCGTGATGCGTTTTACACTTTCGCCGACGATTTCGTAGAGAGACAGGATGAAGCCGCGTAAGCTCGGAGAGTCGATCAGCATCCTGATACCATACCCGGAGTGCGCGAATTAAGCACGCCTGGCGTCTGTTTCGTCCCTCAAGCCAAAAAGGCTTTGCGCCGTTGTCCGCTCTTGTTCTCGAACACCTTCAGCGGCAGCTTGGCGACGGCTGTTTCGATCTCCACTAAACCGCCGTCGGCTTGCAGATCGACTACGTTGTACTCGTGCAGGTCAGTTGTGCCGTCAGTCGATGCCTGAACCGAAACCTTCCCACTCTCGCGCTCAACCTTGCTGACGAGCGCCAGCTTGCTCCCGAATTTGCTGTATATCATCGGCGTCACTCTACGACGTCTGGTCATGATCCGATAGCCGCCGGTTATCCGCCTATTCCAGGAAGTCCGCACCCATGATGAAGCCGCGATGGCCCTTGTCATCGTTACAGCCCAAAGTCGGTTGGATCAGTCGGCAAGTGCTGCCTCTGCCGTCGGCCGAGAGGCAGCGGAGCGGGATCGGCGCGCAGCGCCACTTCTTATCGATCTTCTTGTCCTGCTTAGGCTTTTTGATTTCCTTTTTTCGGAGCTTGTTTCCCTTGCCCATGGTCGGATTCCTTGTGGTTAAGTCTACAGCCCGTCACCACACAGCGGATCGCATGGCGCTTCTGGCGGTGGCCGGAAAATATGATCGTGAACTCCTCGCCGACGGCCATCATGACGGAATGACGGATGCCAATGTCGGTTACTGATAAGCTGCAGATCATGACTCCTGCACGCTCCCGCTTTCGGTTGTCGGTTCGTTCCATGATCGCGGGGATGGTCACGTTTATCGAACGATAGCCGAGGTGTTGAGCCGATCACCGGCTGATCGCAAATGGAGGACAAATCCGTGGAGGAAAAATGCGCTGGGCTTATCGCCACTGTTCTGTGATTCGGCCGCTCAAACTCTCCCGGCAAGACTGGCGATCAGCGCGAGCAGTTCGCCGCTTTCCACGGGCTTGGAAATATGCGCCTGGAAGCCGGCGAGCATGACCCGGCGGCGGTCTTCGCCGCGCGCGTACGCGGTCAAGGCGATGGCGGGCAGCTTCCCATGCGATGCCGCCGCTTCCAATTCACGTAATTTGCGAATCAGGACATACCCATCCTCTCCGGGCATGCCCAGGTCGGAAACGATGACGTCGAAAGTGGTCCCTTTCAATTGTTCGAGTGCTTCCCGAACGGATCCGCTCTTGGTGACCACGCAGTCGCACTCGGTCAGGAAGCGTTCGATGAGATCGCGGGCATCCGCTTCATCATCGACGACCAGCACGCGCACCCCATCAAGGTGAAGTGATTTGCAGTCCTGGGGCAAATGCCGGTTGGGCGAAATCCCGGCGGCCGAGCTGGCTTGGAAATTCATCACTTTGACGGGTAGCGACACCACGAACGTCGACCCTTGTCCTTCACCGCGGCTCTCAGCGCGGATGCTGCCGCCATGAAGTTCCACCAGGTTCCGGGCAATGGACAACCCAAGGCCCAGGCCCCCATGGGTCCGAGTAGTCGTCGCATCACCCTGACGAAAGCGATCAAAAACATACGGCAACAATTCAGTCCTGATTCCGATTCCCGTGTCCGACACGCTCAGTTCCAAATGGGAATCGACGCGTTGGAGGATAATCTGGACTTTGCCGCCGGCGGGCGTGAACTTCACGGCGTTGGAGATCAAATTCCATATGACTTGCTGCAGTCGACCCGGATCGCCGGTGGTCTTGATGTCATGAAGCGGATCGATGAGATGTTCCAGGCGAACTTGCCTGGCCTCCGCGGCGATTCGAATGGTTTCGATCGCGCTGCGAACGATCGTGGGCAGATGGGTCTCCTGAAGGTCGAGCGCAGTTTTCCGCTGACGATACGGCTCATGTCGAGCAAATCATCGATCATCTTTGACTGGGCCCGCGCATTGCGCTCGATGACCCTAAATGCTTCGGCGATTTCCGCGGGAAGCTGCTGGTTGCGAACCATGATTTGCGACCAACCGAGAATGGCGTTCAGCGGCGTTCGCAGCTCGTGGGAGAGCGTGGCGACGAAATCATCTTTAATTCGGTTGAGCTTTTCAGCTTCCGATCGTGCCGCACGCTCGCTTTCGAGCAGCTTTTCCCGCTCAACGCTGGCCAGGCGCAGGTCCTTGTTGACCGCCGAACCGGACTCGGCCCGGCGGATGAGGAGGGTCATGATCTGCTGCCGCAGAAGCCCGGTTGCAAACACTTCGGCCTCGGTCCAGGGCTGGCTGCGGCCGCGAACCGTCTGTACCCACAAGGCAAACGATCCGCGCGGGCTGAGCCGATCCGGGGCATCCCCCTTGGGGATAGACCTGGCCGGGTCTCCTGCCCAATGCACCGTCCGCACCTGCTCCGGGCGGAACCAGAGCAGTTGGCGGGTGGCGGTCTGCGAGAGTTTGAGCACCAGCACACCCGCCGCAACGTTGCCGATCAGGCCCCGACCCAGGAGCTGCGAGGCGTCATCAGTTGCGAAAACCTCATCAATCTCGTTCTGCTGCAGAAGCCCGGACAATTCGCGAATCTGCTCATCGCCCGGCGTCTGTCCGATCCGGGTCACTTCATATCCGTCTACGACCGCAGCCCCGCCGGCTTGAATGAAATCCAGAAGAGTCGGCGACCCCAGAATCAGCGCATTGGCAAGATCCTCCATCTGGTCCACGTTGCCGATTAATCCATCGCTGACCGACTTCAGCCGATCGGCGTAAGCGCGCAGTTCACGGTCTTCAGCCGCGGCCAGATGCGAGGACATCACCTGGGCCAGGAGCTCGCACGCGGTCCGAACGTCATACGGAACGTAGCGCGGCGAATTGTGATGGCACGCGATGAGGCCCCAGAGACGTCCGTTCTTCAGGATCGAAACCGACATGGAAGCGCCCACCCCCATGTTGAGCAGATACTGCAGATGGATCGGCGAAACGCTGCGAAGCACCGAATAACTCATGTCCAGCGGCTTGACCGCTCCGGCGCCGGCGGGCGGAACCATGGCGACCGGAACATAAGCGCGGTCGGGAATGAATCGGAGCCAGTTCTTCGTATAGAGGTCCCGCGCCTGGCGGGGAATGTCGGACGCCGGGTAGCGCAGTCCCAGGAACGGCTCAAGGTCCTCGCGTTTTACCTCACCGATCACTTCGCCGTTCCATTCGGCATCAAACCGATAAACCATGACGCGATCAAATCCCGTAATTCGCCGAATCTGGGTCGCGCAAACCGCGCACAGCGCGCCCAGCTCTCCGGCTTCTCGAACGGAGAGGATCGCAGTCTGCACCAGTCGGTACAAATCCTGAACGGAAAGCGCCCGCTCACTCTCGACCGGCTCAAGCTCGAACAGAATCATTTCGCCGCTTCGATGCGCGATGGCATCGAACGTGTGCCCGGTGGTACCAGCGTGCACGGTAAACAAATAGACCGTCTTTCCCTCGAATAGTCCGGTGAAAAGCACGCTCCGGTAATTGGCCGCTTCATTTGAGCCGCCGAGTACCACATCGATCGGCTGTCCGAGTAATTCCTTCTCCGACAGGCCCAGCAGCTCGTTGACGTTTGCGCTCACCTGGCAGATGGAAAGATCATTTCTGCGCAACACCAGCAGGACGCCGTGCGGCTGAATCATGCCCGGAATATGAATCGGCTCGGTTTCGCAGGTCGTCAGGTCGATCTCAGCCATCGTTCGATCTTAACGGGGGCCTGTCGAGGACGCACTGCTTAAAGCTATAAATGACGTGTTTATCGAATTCGCATTTACTACGACGAGATGTGCTCAGGCACGGGTTGCTGGCCGGCGGTGCTTTGCAGGGCGTTGCTCGAGCAGCGATTCCGCCTGCCTTCCGATGCGCTTCAGTTGCCCTTCGAGCTGCCGCAGTTCGTCGGCCGAAAGGCCCGCGAATACTTTTTCCATTGCTACACGGTGCGCTCGGAAGATCGGCGTAATGACCTCTTTCCCGCGCTGAGTCAAAGCAACGATGCGAATTCTGCGATCCTCGGCGCATTCGACGCGACTGACCAGGCTCTTTGCGACAAGCCGATCGACCGCCACGCTGATCGATCCCGGCGTGAGATTAACCTTCGGGCCGATCACGTTGACCGGCAGCGGCCCCTTATGGAGGAGTACCTCCAGGACGCGGAAATCCGAATCGCCCAGGCCGGATTTCTCGAGGCCCGCGAGGGCATAGTGTGTGATCGCCTGCATCGCCTTGATCATCACGAGCCAGGTGTGCACGGGTGTCGGAGCGTTTTCCTTCATGAACAGTTTCCCTTTAACGAGGTTGAGCATACCAGAATTTATTTACATTGACATCAATATAATTGACTTCAATTAAACTGGATGCTACGGTTCAGGAGAGATGCCTCGAGGAAACGTTGAACGATAAGGCGATGAGCAGAAAGGAATGGACATGTTATCCAACAACAAGAAACTGATCGCCGTGGTCGGTGCAACCGGTCAGCAGGGGGGCGGAGTTGCACATGCCCTGCAAGCCAGCGGCGAATTCAAGGCGCGCGCCCTGACTCGCAATCCAGCCAAGCATTGCCAACTCGCCGACGAGGTCGTCAAAGCGGATCTGGACCGCCCGGAAACACTCGAACCTGCATTCAAAGACGCATATGGCGTCTTTCTGGTGACCAATTTTCGGGAAAGTGGGACCGGCGAACTCAAGCAGGCGACGGCGGCGGTTCGCGCTGCCAGGGATGTCGGTGTCAAACACTTTGTCTGGTCCACGCTGCCTGATGTAGAAGCGATCAGCGGCGGCAAGTTTGACGTTCCCCATTTTACCGGCAAAGCCAGGATTGATCGGATCGTAAAGGAAGCCGGGTTCCCGCATCACACGTTTGTTATCGCGCCGGGCTACTACCAGAATTTTGTGGGCGCTCTCGCTCCGCACAAACAGCCAGACGGATCGGTGGGCTGGGCTCTTCCGCTCGATCCCGATGTGCGTTGCCTTCACATGGGGGACATTCGTGAACTCGGCAACATCGTTGCTGGAGCGTTCACACACCCCGATGAGGCCGGCCACGGCGAGTATCTGCCACTCGTGGGCGATTTTCTAAGCTTCAGCGAAATCGTGGAGACCCTGAATCGACTGGGGCACAACCTTTCATGCAAGCAGATCCCAAAGGAGAGGTTCGCGAGTTCCTTTCCGGGGGCGACGGAAATTGCCGAAATGATGAGTTATTGGGAAGCGCATACTTACCTGGGTTCGGATTCGTCCGACCGAATTGCCCTCGCGAACAAAATAGCAGGAGCGCAACCGACCAAGTTCTCGACGTGGGCACAGGCGAATTTTCACATGCCGCAGGCTTAAACTCAGTGGCGCGCCCGCGCGCCCCCTTGAAGGAGACACTCAATGAAAACACCACTCCCGATCACGTCCATTCAGCAACTGTTCACGGCGGCGCGCACCCATCATTCCTGGCAGGACAAACCTGTCTCGGATGGATTACTGCAAGAGATTTATGACCTGGCCAAGTGGGGACCGACTAGCGCCAATGCTTCGCCCCTTCGCATCGTTTTCGTCAAATCGAAATCCGCGAAAGAGAAACTGCTCCCGGCAGTCGCCGGCCCGAACGCCGCGCAGGTGGTGGCCGCCCCGGTGACCGCCATCATCGCTTACGACCAGAAATTTCACGATCACTTACCCACCCTGTTTCCCGCTTACGACATGCGGCCCATGTTTGTTTCGAACCCCTCAATAAGTGAGCAAACGGCGTTTCGCAATAGCTCTTTGCAAGGCGCCTATTTCATCCTCGCCGTCCGGGCACTTGGGTTGGATGCCGGGCCGATGTCGGGATTCGATAACGCGAAGGTTGATCAGGCTTTTTTCGAAAAGACATCCTGGAAATCGAACTTTCTTTGCAACATCGGCTACGGCGATACTGCAAAGCTTCACCCGCGCGGCCCCCGTCTTAGCTTCGATCAAGCCTGCGTTATTGCCTGACGAACTCAAGTCAAAGGAGAACTTTATGAAAATCGCTTCTATCATCGCGCGATATTTGATCGCGCTCGTTTTCATCGTTTTTGGTTTGAACGGCTTTCTGCACTTTCTGCCGATGAAGCCGCCGTCATCGGAAACGGCCATGCAGTATTTCACGGTCATGTCTGCGTCGCACTACCTGCGGTTTGTCTTTGGGCTGCAAATCATTGCCGGAGCATTATTCCTGCCGCGACGAACCGTTCCGCTGGCGTTGACTCTCGCCGGGCCGCTGATCGTCAACATTCTGCTCTTCCATGCGCTGATGGATCCAGGCGGCATTGCGCCGGGCCTGGTGGTGACAACTCTCTGGTTCGTCATCTTTTGGCAATTCCGTGCGGCTTTCTATGGAATTTTCTTCCCCGAAACACGATCCGATCACGCGCGATAACTTTCGCAAAAGCGATGAACGCCGTTTTCTTAATATGGTAAAATGGATGGGTATCAGGCGTGCATATGCTCGGCAACAGGGAATGACGTCATGAGACAGCTAACTCGAACGATCTGGCCTGCCGCAACGTTCATCTGCGTGTTGGCGACGTTTTCCGCAACTGTGCCAGCTACGGAACCCGCTTCGCAGCCCGCAACGATACCGGCGGCGATCAACGGACTGACTCGTGAGCAGCAGGAGAAACTGCTGAAATTGCGCCTGTCGGGTGCAATGGGATTATCGCTTCGTGACTTCGCGAATATGTTCCTGGTCAAGAGTAACCTGCAATTGGGCACGGGGGTCTGCCTCGTTACTTCGGCGAACCAAATCGCAACCGCCGATCTCATTTCCCCCTTCCCGGAATCTTATTCGCCCACACTGCGCGAGTTTCTCGACTCCATCGCGCTTCAGACTTCGTCTGAATGGAAATACGATCCGACGGGCAAATACATATCTTTCGAAAGGACAGTGGAGTCGTGAAAACAATCAGTAAACCAGGAATCCTTGCGACCTGTGCGTGCCTTCTGGCGACCGGTCTGCTCGCTCGGGAGAATGGCGCAACATGGGGCACCATGAAGGCCGACAGAATCCTGTTTCTCGGCAACAGCATTACGCTCGTGGGGCCGCCGAACTACTGGGGCGCGTTGGCCAGCGCCGCGGCCAAGGACTACGCGCACCTGCTCACGCAGCGGATTAACGACGCCGCGAAGGGATCTCTCACCATAACGCCGCCCCAGCCGGCCTTTGGCCGCTGGTACGTTGGAAATCCCGGGCCCGATTGGGACGGCAATCTCCTCAACATCGCCGACATTTTTGAGCGGAACTACGACACATGGGATAGTGTCAGGATCCAAAAACAGATCGCGTCGAAGCCCAACATCGTCGTCTTGCAGTTTGGCGAAAACATCCCCATGCAGTCTTTCGACCCGGCTAAATTCAAAATCGCCTTGAGAACGCTCCTAACCGATCTGAAGAAGAGCAGTAATCCGGAAATCTTCATGCCGAGCTTTATCCTCGGTTCGAACGCGGCCGTGGATACCATTAAGCGCGATCTTTGCGCGGAAGATCCGGCCCATCGCGTCTTCGTGGACCTCAGCAAGGTGGGCCCGGACGCTACGCGCGGCGCTTACGCCCATCCGAACGACGAGGGGATGGCGATCATTGCCGACACGATGTTCAAGGCGATGGAGACGCATTCGGTTCCGAAGTAAACCTCTTTGGCGTTGTCATCTACCGGCCCGGTCGCCGTCGACTAAGGGCGATCGAAGGTTGGGAACACTTTCCTCTCTCTTCGCTTTCTCTCCGCGGCCGCTCCAAACCGCTACGGCGCGATCGCTTTGAATTCGAGGCTCTTCACGAGCTCAGGCACGTTAGCTTTTAGGCGTTCGTCGATTCCACACTGAACAACAAATCCGCCGTCGTCGTCGGTAGTTATGGCGAATCGATTGCTTCCGCCGACAAAGTTGAACTCCCACCCGCACGCCATGCACCATGTAACCGCAAAGAGCAGACTAGAGAATTCGTTAGCGAATTCAAAACGAAAATTGCCATAGGCAACCGCCGGGATGCCATAAAGTTCAAGGAACTGCTGGAATATTTTGATGGCAGGTTCTTCGAAGGGAAAAATACGAAATACATGGAGGGATCCGCTCGAGATTTGATCCTCGATGAGCTCGCACAACAAAAGCGACGCCATGTCGGCGGCCACTGTCGCCGATGTGTCGAATGTTCCGGTAAATACGGTTACTGGGAACTGCGCATGAACTCGTCCAGATGGAAGCTCCTTCCATCCACGATTGGCAAGCCAGTCGACCATTTCGCCTTCTCCAATAACTCGCATCTCGATTTCTTTCCTTCTCAATGACAGCTTCTCGCAGGGGATGAGTTTAGTACGGATTTGGTACGGCGCAAGAAGTAACTTCACTGCCGTGACATCGGCGTTCGAAGCTGCTGTCATTTCCGAGCTCTTTTCTACTTGCGTAGGATCACATGTGGAATGAGGAGTACATCCCGCGGGCCAGGGTTCTTTTTCAATGCTACTGCCACGTGTTCAACCGCAACGACTTTCATTCGAGAACCGCGTTCTGGGCACACCGTCTCGCCAATGCGAGGTACGCATGGTGAAAATGTTCCATGCATTTTATCTCCGTCGCTATCGATAAGCTCAAGATAATGCAGCGCGCCATGCCAATTCCGCTCGCTCGCTCGCTCTCGTAGAAGTGGCGCAAAACTCGATCCAGGCGACTTCGCGATCTTCTCGACTCCATCCGAAAAACGACTCTGGAGTCGGCATAATTGCATGACGGACGCCGCGTCGGATTCGTTCACTTTGACGCCTCGCAGGTAGTTCTTTATTGCCCTGATGTCCACGGACTGCTCTCCAGCCTCGACCTTCTCAAGCAAGTCCTCGACTTTGTCCTGGGTCTCCCGGCTGATTCCAGGTGATTGTTCTTCTGTCAGGACGGATTCAAATCCGTGCATTAGTCCAAATATGCGTGCTGCTGAAACAGCATCGCCGCCGGCCCAGCGATGCAAACGGAGAATCTCGGCGAGAAGCCGGCCTAGCGCTTGGTTTTCTTTCGGCATCGCACCATGGTACTCCGATTGTTTTGCTTCGTCGCCGTCGTCGTCGGTCGGGCTATGCAGCGACCAATGCCGCGAAGCGGCTACAATCGGGAGCGTCCCGACTGATGATGAGGGCGGCTTGAACGTCTTCCTAGCGCTGCTTTAGAGCCAGAGCCGGAGGGAGGGTGGCGCGACCCGTTATTGCTCGTTGGTCCGACGCTATTGGCTGGGTGGCAGGGGATGGCGTGGTGGCATTTTGTTCAAGATCGTAATCTATGTCCGACGCAGATCTCACGCACATTGCGGCGGGGGTGTCGCGTACTGATTTGTTTTTGGATCGCGGCCGGATCGGAGAGTATTCTGTGAAGGTCAGATCAATTCAACGAGGGAGGCTCGATGACTGTTTTCCGTCTTCTCTCCATTTTGGGCGCATCCGTAGTTTTCCCCCTGGCTGTTGTGTCCCAGGCCTTCGGTGATCGCCTATCCAAAGCAGAACGAGAAAACGCGGTCGAATATCACAAGCACCGTTACGGGGACGATCGATTTGCTCAATCGCGGAATTCTGCGTGAGCATTTCTCGAAAGGCACGAATGTGACGCCTGCCAACATTGCCGGCGGCAAGATCCTGCTGCACAGCATGTCGGTTAAGGAATTCGGCGAAACAGGTGCCCTTGCCCAGGTAATCTGGAAGTACGCATTCCAGCGTGATATCGAACGGCGCGACGTAAAAGCGAATCCGCGGCCGGTCTTTCTCCACGTCGATGAATTTCAGCTTTTCACGACCTCGTATGACAGCAGTTTTGCCAGCACCTGCCGTTCTTCCCGCGTGTCGTTTGTGATTTTGACCCAGAGTCTGCCGACGATCTACGCGGCGCTCGGTGGTGGCGAAAAGGCGAAATTCGAAGTGCAAAGCCTCTGTGGCAATTTGAACCTGAAAATCTTCTGCGCAAACGGCGAAGTGACAACGAATCAGTGGGCCTCCGAGATGATCGGCAAACGCCGGCAGTTCTTCATCAACGCGAGCAACAGCAGCCAGCGGGAGGGTATCGCAATGACACTCGGAGGCTCGCCGATGCAAACGAGCAGCGGTGTATCGGAGCAAATGGACTTCGACGTGCCTTCGTCGCAATTCTCCAAATTGCGGATGGGTGGCGCTAACAACAAATATTTTGTGGACGCAATTATCTTTAAGAACGGTGCCAGCTTTAGGGCCACGGGCCGCAACTGGATGAAGACGACGTTCCGGCAGAAATTTTGAGCTTAAGCGGTCAACCGGTGATGAGGCGGCGAGTCCGCCCGCGCGGATGGTCCGCGCCCAACTTTGGTCCAGCGAACGCTAATCGAGGAGTTTCATGCCGCAGCAATCACAACATCCGCAAACGTCACAGGCAACGGGGCGGTTTATGGGCCAACTGTTAATTGGACTGTCGCGGTCAACCGCGTTGACGGTTGAGGTGTTTTTTCACCGCAGCTTCGGTTCGCGGTACGTGGGCAGCGGCCTATGGGGCCTGTTCATCATTTTCATCTTCTCCTGGTTTTTCCCTGACGAGAATTTGCGTCCGCTGATGTGGTTTGGAGCCACCTATGGCGTGCTGTGGTTGATCGCCGTGGCGGCCGTGTGGATCCGCCGCTGGCGGCGCAAAGACACGGTGCATTCGCTTTACACCGGGCGGCCATTCCTCGCGCGCCTGCTCCCCGGTTGGAAGGAAACGAGCGTGAAACATTTTGAGGCCTTGTTGGCAATTCTCTTGGGCTACGGGGTGCATTTTCTGAACCGACCCCTGGGTGACTATTGGGTGTTCGCCTCCGCGGTGATGTTTTTACGGGGATATCACCTGGCCGCCGAGCATAGAGACCGTGCAATCGCGATGAACGATGCGGTGGTTGAGCAGCAATTGGTCGGAAACCTGTTCCGCGACATGCAGGAGCCGTGAATCTCTTGAAATGAAAGGAGCGTCGTATGGGAAAATTCGGAGAAGGCGTTGGGGCCGCCTATTTGCGGCAAGGAATCGCCGAACTCAGAGCCGCGGTGAGTTTTCATTCACCGATCGAGCAGCCGACCGATTACGGCATGTGGGGTGTGGCGACACCCGGCGAGGCCGCTCAGGCGCCAATGCTGATGGCAAAGCCATCGATGCTGACAAGCACTCAGCGCTTGAAAGCGCTCTCGCTTTGGATGTTCAGTCGAAAGACGAACGGGACCGCGATGATCGCGGAATGGACCTGGGATAAAACGCGCGAAGTGAGCGAAGCCAGAAAACTGATCGAGAGTGAATTTGGGCATTTATTACGAGGTGATGTATGGAAGATCGAATTTGCGGATATTGCGGTGTGCAATTTTCTAAGCTGACTAAGGACGAAAAGGGGAGCGACACGTTCCTCCCCTTCGCGATTGTCGGCCTTCCGATTCTTGCCTTTTATCTCTGCACAAAAGGTGGCTGGTGGTGGATCGGTGTCATACTTTGCATTGTCTGCGAGATCAGTGCAATTGCTCAAAAGTTAGAGCTGAGCAGAAAAAAAGGGGGAAACTGATTGCGCCAACCCGCACCTGCCCGTCGTGCGACGACAAAAGCGCAGACGTTACTTCGCCACTCGGGATGCGATTGGTAGCGAAGTGGTCGGAGCCGCCGAGCGCTGCCATTGAGGACGCCGACGCCCGATTGGTGTCGGTTTCGCGGGTCGGTGACGCGCCGTCATCGGATAGAAGACTTCTCGGCAACGACGCTGGCACCACTTGAGGTTTTAGATCCGGCGGTCGGTGAAGGAATCTTGGCGGGAGAGCATCAACAACTCGCTCCACACCGACGAATCAGATCCAAGCCGAGCACTCATTGCATCCGATGCTAACCGTCAAACAAGCGGCCGAAATTCTGAGCGTCTCCCCTGGGTTGATTTATGCCCTATGCGCCCAAGGCAAACTTGAGCATGAGCGCTATGGCCTGGGCCGCGGGACGATCCGCATCGCGGAGTCCGCATTGATCGCTTTCCGCGCCGGCGCGATACGGTGCCGCCGGTTCGACGGTCCCCGAAGTCAACCGGTCGTTTCAGGCAGTTGGACCCGGAGCGGTTGCGGCAGGCCTGGCGGGAGCGGGGCGTCGATTCGCCGTCTCTACCGCAGCTTGAGGGAGGTTAGTCAGGCTAGAAGTCGCGTTTCGACGGGAATTCCGACATTCCGCGTCGGATTTTGTCGCCTATCCGTCAGGTCGGAGGGTTGTAGCGGGGGCCTGCTCCGTAACCCGGAACCTCCGCGAGCTATTCCTGGCAACATGGCTCAGTCCGGCGGCATAGCCCGCGAGATCGCAAAACGGCTACCAAATGAGCAACTGATCCAACTCCTAACCGATTCAAAGCTCTGACATGCCTTCCGAGAGAGGGGCACGCGGGGTATGGAAGTTCCTCGCAATGCCGGTAGCAGCAAAAGCAGTCAATCATGCCAGTTGTATTTGGCTCGGAACTCTTCGGGCGTCAGTGTTTCCTGGCCGGCGTCGGTCTGAGTGATATAGACGATGCTTTTCTCGGCCCCGCCGGTCAGGCGGGCGCTGCCCTCGGGGCCGATCGCCGCGACCGATGTGCCGGGCAATCCGATCAAGAGTACGCCTCGGGGCTCGCCAGTTTGTACGTTCCAATAGCGGAGATCGCCGGCGAAGTTCGCGGCCACAAGCGTTTCGTCGCCAGCCCAACTCAGGCCCTCGTGCCAGCTATAGAATTGCCCCTCAGATGGAAAACTCCGCAAAATTCGCCCCGTCTTTGAATCGCAGACGGCAACCGGATTTCCGTATCGCATTGCATACCCGGCGATCAACTTTCCATCCGGTGAAAACGCACTCCCTATAAAGTCGGGAATAGTCAAATTGTACTCGCCGTTCTTCACGTCCCACATCCACGTGGATGAACGGCCACTGGCTCCCAAAGCCCTTCCATCTGGCGACCAGAACACCGCCTGGACATCGATGCCGGCATCCCGAATCGACCGGATCAGGTTGCCGTCGGAATCCCGCAATTCTATACCGTCCTTCCCCAGGGCCACTGCAACAGCACGCCCATCCATCGACCACGCCTGGGCGACGATTCCACCCGCAGCTTTGATTGTTTTCAGGAGTTTTTTGTTCTTGACGTCCCACAACATCAAGTCACCATCCCGCAGCGTCGAAATTGTTGAAGAGTGCGGCGCCAGGCAACGACGAAGTTCGTTTGGTCGCCGTCCAGCCATTCCACGGGTAGTCCCAAATGGCAGTCGATCAACTCGATGCCCGCGCTCGCACTGGCGAGGAGAGCACCATCTGTGGAAAGGCCCAGCGAGACGCCAGTCGCCCCGGGGGAGAGTTGTATCTCGTGAATGAAATCGCCGGAAGTCGTGAACAGGCGGGCTCTGGGTGTCTCTTGAGTGGCGAAAGCATTCGTGGCGATCAGCGAACCGTCCGGAGAACAGACAGTTCGTCCGGTGGAATCCCATTCTTTTGAAAGAGGGCCGGTAGGTTTCCAATTGTCAGCCTGTATGAATTGAACCTGCCCATTTTCGATCGCCGCCGCCAGCGTGCGGCCGTCCGGCGACCATCCAATTCCGAAGATTGTGTTTCCGTCCAGAGAACTCTTTCGCGAGACCCCGGAATCCGGATTCCATTCAGCGCATTCGCTGCCGGTAGCGATTGCTAAAGTCTTACCTGAGGGCGACCAGCGGATTATGCCTCCGCCGGGCCCGGTCTTGATGAGAGTTAGCGAGACTAGGTCCCATACATCCGTTGTATTTGAACTGGTGCATGCCAATCGCTTTCCGTCGGGAGAGATGGCCAGGCCATAAACCGCGGCGTCACGTTTCGGTCCCAGGGAGACGTACTCGCCGTTCTTCATGTTCCGAAGATACAAACGTCCTTCCGATGTAGAGATCGCGGCCCTCACGTTATCTGAGAGCCAGCAGACGCCAGAAATGTTTCCATCTGGCAATTTGTGGTCGCTTCCGATTTGTTCCCAGATCGAGGTGTCGTACACGCGGAGGCCCACGGCCAGTCGACGGCCGTCGGGTGACCAACTCGCACATGATGACACATCAATCCACTTCAAACTCTTGCCCGAAGGAATCTTCCAGGTGAGTGTGCCAGCGCCACCGGTCTGTGAAACCAGGAATTTTCCGTCCGGCGACCAAACTAGATCAAGAATCGGCGCTGGCCCCAACTAAAACTCGCACCAGTTGATGGCTCGCGCTGTTCCAGAGGTGAATCGTGCAGTCTTCTCCGCCGGTCGCGAGGTATTTTCCATCGGGACTGTATGCGACCGCGTGAATGCCGTTGCGATGGTCGCGTCCCTCGATCGTCCAGCTCGTCAGGCCCTTGATCGTCGCGGGCCGCGCGACCAATGCCAACGGGGTCATCGGATCGCCTGTCGGCCCGTCGAACCGGGGAAAGGGCGGGATCACTCCAGCCGTCGTCATGGTTGTTGGCAAAATCGGATTGGATATCCCCGCTGAGGGCGGGTCGACAGAGGCCGGGTATGGGTAGCGGGAATCACACCGACCCCCGCGGACGCGGAAGCGATGTTCGCGGCCGGACGTTTAGCGTGCGGTTGCAGCCTCCATCCGATCAGGCCGCCAATGATGACAATTGCGGCGACTGCTCCAACCATCGCGGGCAACGCCTTGATCCGACGCTTGGGACGAGTCACTCCCCCCGCAAGCGTCGGACGTCCCGACAGATAGTTCCCCAGGTCCCGCGAATTCCCCGGCGGACTGATAACGATCCTCGCGGCGCTTGGCCAAGGCCTTCAATACAATCGCGTCAATCGTCGGATTGAGCGAGGATGTCGCGGTCTTGCGGAGACGCAGACGGCGTTTGGCTTCAGCGCGCCTCCGTGGCCGCCAGGATCTGGCTTGGGGGAGGCGGGTTGGCCGTCATGATCGTGTTCAGGACATCCCGCATTGTCCCGACAACCGCATACGGAAAACGGCCGGTCAGCATTTGGTAGAGGATCACCCCAAGGGAATAGACATCGCTTCGGACGTCAATCTTTTCCGGGATGCCTTCGGCTTGCTCCGGGCTGGCCCAGGGGAGCGAACCGAGAAACTGACCGGTAATGCTCAGGGGCTGCGGCGTTTGCTCATCGGTCATCACAGCGAGGGCGGTTGCGCCAGACCGAAGTCGAGGATGATCGGCTCGCCGTTCTGGTCGATGCGGATGTTGGAGGGCTTGAGATCGCGATGCACGATGCCGCGGAGGTGGGCCGCGCGATCGCATCGCAGATTTTCAGGAACATCCGCAGGAGTTCCGATGGGTCACTTGGCGGCGGGCCGTCAGGATGCGCCCGGTAGTAAGCCGACAGCCATTCATCCAGCGGCGGGCCGCCGACGTAATCCATCGCAAGGAAAAACGAGCCATCGGCGGTGGTTCCCCGATCCACCACGCGAACGATATTGGGATGGTTGAGCGCCGAGCACCTGCACTTCGCGATCAAGCGCGCCTGCTGCGCGGAGAGGCGAGTGGGCCTTCCCGCATGATCTTGACGGCGACTTTTCGCTTGGTGGAACTCTGGATTGCTTCGCAGACCACCGCCTGCCCGCCACGGCTGATCTCGCGAAGGACCTGGTATCCCGCGATCTGAATCGCCGCTGGACGCCAGGCTGATAAGAGGTCCGGAATCACCGGTGGCGTTTGCGGCGTGTCGAGGTCGGCGGCGAGGGTCTCAACGCCATCGCCACGCAGAGATCGTTCGACCTCCTGCCGAAACTCGGCGTCATTCCCGCAAGCCAGATCGAGATAGGCCGGTCGCTGATCGGCAGGCAGTTCCCTGGCCTTCAGAAAAACCGCACGAATTTCCTCCAGGGTTCGTCCAGACATACGTGACCATTCCCGACCGATCAGTCACCCCATTCCACGGCGTGAATCCTCGAGGATTTACCGCGCCAATTCCCCTCGCAGCCAGGCCTTGGCGAATGTCCAATCCTCCTCGACCGTGCGTGTCCCACGTGCAGAGACTCGGCGATCTCACCCATTGTCATCCCCGCGAAATAGCGGCAAACCACGACCTGATACATTCGCGAGCTTCGCTGTTCCAACTTCTCCAGCGCAACGTCCAGATCGAGCAGATCGATCGGCGGTTCGTTCGCCGCCGGGTCCGCATCGCTGAGGGAGATGCCTCCCGGTCGCCGCCTCGTTTTTGTGCCCGCTTTTCCTTGGCGTGATCGATCAGCACCCGGCGGATGGTCTGCGCCGCAGCCGCCAGAAAAACCGTACGACTCACTCCGACGAGGATTTCCCTGCTTGCACAGCTTTAGATACGCCTCGCTCACCAATGCAGTGGGTTGGAGCGTGTGATCGGGCCGCTCCCGCGCCATCTGCTTCTCCGCCATTTCCCGGAGCTCGGCCTGAAAGGCGACAATCTTCTCATTAACTGATTTACGCCCCGCTGATTCAGGGCTTTGGAATCGTTCGGCCCCATGGGCCCAGTGTAGCCACTTATTGTTTTGAAACGCAACGATTTGACCAGCGCGAGACGGAGATGACTTTATCGCAATCGGTTCATCAGCCCCGCCTGGATCATTCCAGTGCCGCTGGGAGCCCAGAAATGCACGGTGGGTGGCGGCGCGACCTGTAGGTCGGAATGGGGCGGTACGGGGTCACCACCAAGCTACTCGCCGACGAGTCCAGTCCCGTGCCGTCGCCGGACGTGGCACAACCTACGATTGATGAACCAACCAGCGTCCCGACCATCAATAATCCGCATTTCACAATTCGTGGGGAATTCGTGTGCATCTGACTTCTCCTTCTTGCGGAAATTTCAATCGCGTTGCAGCCCATAACGATCATGGGCTTGTCCGACACAATCGGCAAAGACACGAATGGATCCCGCATCAGGAAATTGAGAATTATTTTGGACTCGCCTAACAGGAATCGCGCTGGCCTCACTCCGATCGAATCCCGACCGCCGCAGGAATCGAATAGTACCAAAATCTTCCGCGGGTTCCGCAGTCGGATTTCGCCAACAGGGGGGTGCGGAGGCGTTCTTCCACATTCGTGCCGCGGATTCCTGACTCCAGAGGCGTTGCGGCAGCCGGAATCCTGGGTTGCTTCATCATTTCCAGTGTGGCCCAGCGAATTGAGGAGGTTTGGCGATGAGTTTGATTAGTAAATACCGCGTGAAGTCCTTCGCATCGGTTCCGCACAACAGAAGAAACGGACGGGCGGGTGGCGTTCCAGCAAGGATGGCGTTGGAGGGCGTACCATGATGGAACTGCTGGAGAGCCGGCGTTTGCTATCGAGTAGTCCCATCACTCCCATTCCCGGAATCACCGGGAACTCGCAGTATCCGGCGGCGCCGCCTATCACCACAACATACTCCAATGGGACCGGTTTCACGCTTGGGAGCGTCACTCAGCCGATCGTCGTCCTGGATTTCTGGGCGAACTGGTGCCCGTGGTGCATGGGAGGCATGCCCGGAACCCAGGCCCTCAGCACCTGGGCGCAGCAAACGGCAAGCCGGTCGAAGTTGTTACGGTAAATGAAGGCGACAGCCTCGCGACCATCCAGTCAACCTGGGCCGGACTGGGTTATACGCTGCCGACCGTGATGGACGGAGAGTTCGGCAATATTTTCAACGCATACGCTGCCCCCGCCCGGGCAAATGCATTCCCCTCTACGCTGTCGTTGCCGGCGGCAAAATCACCTGGGAGCAAGACGCTACGCCACGACGACCGAGACGTCCATCGAGAACGAAATCAATCGTATTTCCGCCCTGATTCCAGCGGGGATGGCCAGCATTTCCGGCACGGTCTACGCCGACACCAACGCCAACGGCAAGCTGGATCCTGGAGAAACAGGCCTGGCGGGCGCCAGGTCTGCATCGATACCTGCCAGCGGCCAGACCTGCGTCCTTACCGACAGCCAGGGAAACTATTCGTTCACCGGCCTGGTACCGGGCTCCTACACAGTGCAGGAAACGCTGCCGGCGAATTCAACGCTCACGGCGCCGGCCGGCAATGTCTTTAGCGTGACGCTGACCGCGGGTCAGAACGTGAGCGGCGACAACTTCTTTGACCCCCCGGCGGCGGCCAGCATTTCCGGCACCGTCTACTCCGACGCCAATGCCAACGGCAAGCTGGATCCCGGCGAAACCGGCCTGGCGGGAGCTCAGGTCTGCATCGATACGGGGGCGAGCGGCCAGACCTGCGTTCTGACCAACAGCCAGGGAAACTACACCTTCGCGGGCCTGCTGCCGGGAACATACACGGTTCAAGAAACGCTTCCGGCAAATACCAGGCTTACGGCACCGGCCGACGGGGTCTTTAGCACGACGCTGACCGCCGGACAGAACGCGAGCGGCGACAACTTCTTCGACGCCCCAAGCCCGCCAGCATTTCCGGGACTGTCTTCTCCAACAACGCGAGGGGGGCGAAAAGGGATGGCCGGCGTGCAGGTCGGTATCGATACCGGTGCCAGCGGCGAGACCTCCGTCCTCACCGACACGCAGGGAAACTACTCGTTCGCCGGCCTGCTGCCCGGCTCCTACACGGTGCAGGAAACGCTGCCGGCGAATATGGGGATCGCGGCACCTGCCGATGACATCGTTCCCATGACGCTCGCCGCCGGGCAGAACGTTACTGGCAACAACTTCTTCGACGCCCCCGCCACGGCCAGCATTTCCGGCACGGTCTACTCTGAAAATTCCAAGGGCAGGCGAAAAGGGATGGCCGGCATCCAGGTCTGTATCGATACCGGCGCGAGCGGTGAGACCTGCGTCCTTACCAATAGTCAGGGAAACTACTCGTTCACCGGCCTGATGCCTGGCTCCTACACCGTGGCGGAAACGCTGCCGCAGAACGCCACGGCCAAAACCCCTGCCGCGGGCGTCTTTAATTTAAAGCTCGCGGCTGGGCGGAAAGTAAAAGGGGAAAATTTCTTCGACACGATTGCAGCGGCGAGCATCAGCGGCCAGATGTTAGACGACTCCGCCTTATCCCGGCCATTTGAAATCGCATCCATGACATCGATCGCATGACCCTCGTCGTCACGATCGAGTAAGGCCACGCCAGGAACGCCGCCATCTTGATTAGACACGGATCACAGCGACAGAAACTTCGCTGCTTCGCATTGCAAGGTGGTGAAACAGTTGAAACAGGAACTAATTTTTTCTTTTAAGGAGAACAGTATGGAAAGCGTACGGCAATCTCAATTTCGCGGGAGTCTATTCGCTGGCCTCTTGGTTTCGGCGAGCACGCTCCTCACATCCATCTCAAGAGCGGCTGTTGAATACTCCTATAATAGTCCCACTTTCGGCGAAGGGGCGTTACACTATGTAGCTCCTGGTTCGGGACTCACTTCCGCGAGCTTCGTGTCGGCCAGCGTAACGTATCAGAGCGCGCTCGCGGCAAATCTGACTGACGCCACTTCGGACGCCAGTCTGCAGCCGGATGTGCCTTCGAATTGGCTGTTTTCGGACGGGGTGGAGCAATGGACACCTGCCAACTCGCATTTCTACGTAGCCCAGGTGAACACGAATGTCAGTGGGAATATCACCGGTTGGGATTTTGATCTTTACTCGAATCCGGGCTTCGCGTACCCCGAAATTTATGTCATCTCTTCCACGCCATACACATATGGAAGCGCTGAGGTCAACCTGCCCTTGACTGCTCCGCCGTACGCCACCGCGTACACGATGTACGGACCCGGCGTTGACGCAACGTGGGCGCAGGTGAGCGTTCCTGAGCCGACCGGGCTCTTGCCACTGCTGGTTTTGGGCACGCTCGGAAAGCGTCTGCTCGGCCGGACTAGGAAGGTCTACTCCGGCCTATCCCTTTCAAGCCTTGATCGTTTGTGGGCGGGGATCTATCGAAGCTCCCCACTCATTGTCCACCAGAAAACTGTGGACGACGTTCGTCGGCATGAATCCATGTGGAACGCCCCGCTCCATCGGAAATTCCAACGTGAGGTAACACCAACGCTCAGTTCGCGAGGTCCCGTTCTGTTGATGATTTTTTCCCTCCTCGCAGTGACTGGCGGCTGTGCATCGGTGCCGATGGCTGGCAAGGAATCAGACGCCGATGCTAAGAAATTTCAGCCCGAACCAGGCAAGGCAAGCATCTATATGAGTCGGGGAATGGGCATCGGGGTTGCTGTGGTCGTACAGACGCAGCTGGATGGTCGAGTGATCGGCGCACTTGGCCCGGGGACGTATGAACTTGTCAGTGTTGCGCCGGGACATCATACCGTGGCTGTCGCTGGGATGGAGAATGTGGAAATGCTTCCGGCTGATGTGGAGGCTAATAGGCTGTATTTCTATGACGTCAGCATCAGAATGGGATGGAACATCGGGCGGCCGCATATCGAGTCAATCCCGGAACAACAGGGCCGCATTTCGGTTACCAGCGGGAGCCGCGCGGAGGCAACGGTTTTTCCGTAGGCCATGGCACGCGGGCGCGGTTGGGTAAGCAGCCTGCTGGCGGCGGCAATGCTGTATTGCACATTGCAGATTTATCACAAACCAATCCCGGTCAGGCGCCATCAGTTCTCTTAAAAAAAATGAGCCTGTTGCGCAAAAAGTCGATAAAGTCTGCGCCTTTGATTTTGTCCTGATACGCCTTCTGATGCACCATCGTGACTAAAACCATGATAAAACTATTCATTTGGATCCTTTATTCCGCGACTTGGCCATGCGATTGCGCACATGGGAGCACCGTCAAGCGGAGTTGGCCGTCGCGTTTTGAAATGGAGGAAATTGGCGCCGGAAACGCGATCGACGGAATCGGCATGCCGGAATAGGTGGCAGTCAACGGAATGAGCAAAAAAGAACCCTCGTTTTCTTGCGAAAAACGAGGGTTTCAGTAGCGGGGGCGTGATCCGCTCCCACAAATCTGTTCCATCCTTTTGCGTTCGCCCCACAACCCTGGGGTGAGGATGGGGCCTCGGGCAAGGAGGGAAGAAACCAAACCGCCGGGCATAGCCCGTCCTTATTCGTGGGTTCCGACAGTATGCAGCTTTAGCTGCAAGAGGGTGCCCGCTTGCGGGCGTTGCGCAGCAAGCAGGCCGCATAGGCCGAATGGGCGAGGCGAATTACAATCGTGGACATGGTACGTCCTGATCGAGTATCCCCGCGAAAGCGGGGAGATTCATGCTGCATCAAGCTAGCGGGTGAAAGTCCCGTCGCGGTAAGCGCCGTGCGCTGCGTAGCAGGCCCCGGGCGTTGAGGGAGACCTCGCCGTCTGAGTGGGGCGTCAAGAGCCCGCAGCGGACCGTAAGGTTCGCTGGTGGGGAGCAAGTCCGCAGGCCCAGCATCAAGCGAACCTTGCAGCCTCGTGAGATAAACACCCGAAAGGTCGGGTTGGCCGAGCCGCTCATGTCACGGCGAAGGCAACAGACTGCACCAGCAACAGACCGGAGCGGTGCAGGACACCCGCGGGGTATGGAGGAGAGCATGCGGACAAAGTTCGATGCGGAACAGGAGAGACCCGTCCCGGCGGCCAAGTCAGGCGAAGGCGGTCCGTATAAGCCGACGGCGAAAGCGGAACGTGCCGGGCGGGAGTCCGAGGGGTTCATAGTACCGACGAAGCTGGCGAAAGCCGGCTGAGGGAAGGAACCCTGCTTTGGTTATGGTCGCGTCTGGAAGTAAGCGTCAGGGCATGGTCAAACGACCCAACAACCCCGCGAACAGCGACAGCAAAGGCGATCCCTTTGCCAAAGCGCGAGAACTCCAACGCGGCCTGTATGTCGCGGCCAAGCGACAACCGGAACGCCGATTCCATGCGTTGTACGACCGGATCTGGCGGAGTGACGTCCTGCTGGAGGCATGGAAGCGGGTGAAGAGCAACAAAGGCGCTGCCGGCATCGACGGGCAAACGCTGTCGATGATCCAGCAGCAGGGAGTCGAGGTGTTCCTTCTGGAACTACAGCGGCTCCTGCGTGTCGGGGAGTACCGCCCCCAGCCGGTGCGGCGCGTTTACATCCCCAAGGAACGAACACGGCTTGTATCAGTTACTCGGCACCATCTGTTATCCCGGAGGTCGCGCATGTCGCACGTGAAAACCATCGGTAAGCCGTATGCGGGAAATCCGCACGTACGGTTTGAACGGGGTCCTCAGGAAACGGAGCTAACAGGCCACCGCGCCTGAGGACTACCAATGGCTGATCACCTTGAGCGAATCGGCGCATGGCGCGGAAAAGAAATCCTTTTCTGGCGATGGCGACGGCAGAGTTGTTTTCCTCCTCATCGGGCGTTGCTGAAATTCTGCGGATGGCGTCGCAGGGGGAGCTGAACGACAAATTCAGGCCGCTGCCGTCGGCTGAGAAGTGGCTTTCGTTCTACCGAAATGCGGCTCTGATCAACGCGATGTTGATCGATCTTCGTTACCCGGATCGCCTCCGCCAATTGTTCGGCAAGTTCCGAGAGATTGTCCGGTTTTCGTAACAGCGAGTTGCGTAAGTCGAGGACATTCTTAACGATCTGATCTGGCTCCAATCGAACGCCGCAAATGTCCTCGTGTGCATAGCTGGGTGTCGCTGACTCTTTAGGAAAATTGACAACGAGCTCGAATGGACCGACCAAGAAACCATCCCGTGTGGATCGGAGGTCAATCTTATGCTCTTCCGATGCTCTGAGTAACGCCTCGCCGAATCCAGACTCTCCCGAGCTCTGCCAGGACTTGAGGAACGCATCCGTGGCGGCGGCAACCTCCGCTGTGTTGATCGCAAAGAGGTCTGTGGACTCTTTGCGGAGGTGCGACAAGAGCGAGGTAGCAGCGGCCGCTGGCTTCGTTTTCGACTCAAGACTTTTCCGTGTTTTGGCAAGAAGCTCCTTGAGCTTTTTGAGACGGGTCAACCGCTGTGAGAGCTGATGTTCCAGACGATCGATGGCAACAATGATGTCTGGCTCACCGCCGATGGCCGTCGGTTCGTTGTTGCTTTGCTGAGCGGCTGACGAAGACTCTACCACTGCACTTGATCCTTTCTTCCGCCGTCGCGGGGTTGGCAAGAGTTGCACGCAGCCGTTTCCGCAACGGTCGCCATTGTACCGGGGAGGCTCGGGTTCCCAAGGGGGCGGCAGTCGGCCCTCAACGATGCGTCGATGGGCATGAGAGGCACGTGTTTGTAAATGCGGACTCCCGCAAAAGGGCGGAAACGGGATAAAGGGACATCCAGATTATTAGTCGGGACGCACGGGATAAGGGGACATTCTTTCCCGAGGTGCCAAGAGAGGCAACTCGGAACTTGGTGGTTTTGTACATCAAATCAAACTATTACGCCAACGCATCTTCGATGCGCGAGCTTTCGCGCATCCCGGTTCTTCAGGGACTTTGCCTTGGAGGGCCGGCGGCAGGCCTTACGAGAGCGGGGCGTCGATTCGCCGTCTCTACCGCGGCATTGAGGTGGGGGCGCTGGTCTGCCAGGTGAAGATAAACCCGCGACACCATTTCCAGGCTCGTGTGTCCCATCAGCTCCGCGACTGTTGCAACGTCCACACCGTTTAGAATGGCATTGGTGCCGAAAGCGTGCCGCAGCATATAGGCACACAAATCATCCTTTAGGTTCAGCTTGATTTTCAGCCGTGCGATCCGCAGACGCAGTGCGTTGCACGTCCAAGGCTTTTCCCAGCGGTTCAGAAACACGTGCGGCCCCGCCGAACGTCGGCGGAGGACGGTCATGAGCTTCCGCATCGGAGCGGTCAAATAAATCACGCGGGGTTTGTCCACCTTGTAGGAGGTCTTGTGCTCCTGCAGCACCCATCGGTCTTCGCGGACTTCGTCCCAGCGGAGCGTGCGGGCCTCCTTGGGTCGGCAACCGGTCTCCTTGAGGGCGAATAGGAGTAACTTGAAATCCGACGCCGAATGTTTCAGCAAAGTGCGGTATTCCGCGTCGCTCATGAAACGGCCGCGAGGCTTCGCCCGCGGGCACCGCATCCCCTGCAGCGGATTTCGGGGAAGGATTCCCTCTTCGCATGCCCAGGAGAAAGCGCGGTAAATGGAACGCCGGGCGTTTCGCTCGGTTGTCTGCGTCCATTTGTTCTCGTCGACCCACCTTGTGACGTGGATCGGTTTCAGCTCCGTCGCCTTCATGTAACCGGAATGCTCCGAAAAACTCTGCCCATACCAGACGTAGTTGCGGTTGGTTTCGGGGCTGCGATGAATCTTCGTCCAGGCCAGGAACGATTCGAAGAGATCCGCCACGCGGGCCGTCGGTGACTCGGGCGCCTCGGAGCGATCGGCCATCAGCTCGTGAAATTTCTGCAGGGCGGCTTTGCGGTTTTGCTTCCCCTGGGCGAGCCGAATTTTCTCACCGGCCATGGTGACCATCCACCAGCCGACATCGCTGCGGAACCAGATCTTGTTGGGGCGTGACATGCCAAACCTCGGTCAAGAGTCCTTGTGAAAACCAAGGCTTTGACTGCAAGGTATTGGCTTGAACTCACCGCGTATTTCAGCGGGCGCGAGCGAGTTTAGTACGGAATTTGGTACGGACGAGCCAGGAGCAAGCTGACAATCTGCTGTAAGTCTTTGTCCTGACTGAATGCACCTTGCAGGAGTCGAACCTGCAACCTTCGGTTCCGTAGACCGACGCTCTATCCAATTGAGCTAAAGGTGCTCCGCTTGGCTAAGGGGGCAAATCTTATGGGAGAGGAGGCGGGGCATCAACTCCCCGTGATCCTCATCCGATAATGTCGGGAGATCCTTCGGGCAAATGCACGAAAATATTCTGGCGGATAGCCGGGTTTCATGTACAATTCATTTTAACGGCGTCGGTGTTATTCAATTCTGCGCCCCAGGGCATATCTGTCAGGAAAAAGCGATGATCTGTAAACGGAAGCCGGGAAAATTGCGTTTGGGCCAGCAAGTCGGTTTCACCCTGGTGGAGTTGCTGGTGGTGATCGGCATTATCGCGCTGCTGATTGCGCTGTTGCTTCCCGCATTGTCGGGGGCGCGGGAAGCCGCCAAACGGGCGGTGTGCGCGGCCAACCTGCACAATCTGGGCCTCGCCTGCCACGGATTCGCCGCCGACCATAAGGGCCATTTTCCGATGGCCTATCACCATTCGCTCGGGGCGGTTTTTCCGAGCATGTTCACGTATAGCGATGAGCTTTCAAATGAGGGGCACACGTCCGGCTGGTACAACAACGTTGCCGAGAACGATCAATACTACGGCGTCTCTCTCGAAACCTTGTTTCACTACGGTCTGGAAAAGGGAGGCCTCAATCCGCCGAGCGGAATCGGCGACGGTGAAAACTACGAACCGGGCGGGCTCGGCGGATGCAATCTTGTCTGCCCCAGTTCGCAGAACAGCGTACAGGTGGCCTATCCCGGCGATGGATTGTGGGGCGTCATCTGCTGGACGAATTACATGTACGTCGGCGGGCTCGATCAGGCCAACATGGCTTTCAATTTCGGCGCCGGAACGGCTGTGGCGTCACCCTACGCGCATTGGGGAAATGTAATTCCCGCACGACGGCAGGATGACCCGAATCTTACTGATCGCATCCTCGCAGCCGATGAAATCTGGTGGGGCGTCTTCGACTGGGGCGGGACGTTTCGCATGAATCACACCGTCGATAATAAAAGGCCGACCTTTCAAAACGTGCTCTACGGCGATGGTCACGTGGAAGGGCATGGCAAGCAGTATTTTCAGGGTGATCTGGACTGGAGCGACTACTCATTGCAGCACTGGAGCAACGGTGCGCTTTGGTATTGGAACGGCTCCGGCACGGCCAACACCGCGGGGACGCCGGCGGAAGGGCCCCAATATACGTTTCCTCCCGGTCACTGGAACTGATTACGATCCTTTCGCTTCTTCCACTTGCCCCGTCGCATAACCCACCGAGCCGCCGGGATCCTTGATCCCGTTTTTCGATTCGAACAGGATTGGCGTATGAACCGGATCTTTGACGGCTGAAATGCGGGCGGCCGGCTTCGCGTAAATGAATCCCGGATTGCCACCGGTGCGTGGATTCTTAAGCAAATCGTCGAACGACTGATCTTTTTCCACGAATGGGCGCAGTTGCTGGATATTTTCGGGAAGCATGCCGTTGTGCGCCGCAACGTACCGCGTAAACGCGGCGCAGAGCGCACGCATATGTTCGGCGGAATCGGAGGCGGTCGCGCGCTGCCGTGCATTGGCGGCCGAGGGAACCAGCGCCGCCGCGAGCTGTCGAAACGCCGCGCCTTGCACGCTGAAGCTGACTTTGGCGCCTTGGCGGATCGGATGGATCACTGCCGCGACGGCATTCGCAGGATCGTTCGGTTTGACCGGGGGACGGGTGTTCCTTGCCGCTTGCCCGGAATCGCCACCATGAGCGTCGCTCGCCTCATTCGAATAACCACCCGATAGCGCCTTCAATTTCTCGGCGAGATACTGCGCGCCCGGTTCATCTTCAGCGCGAATCGTCACTCCAACCCCTGGATTACGACCAAGACTTGCGACAACCAGCACCCACCGGCTCTTGAGCAGGAAAGGAATGATGTCGGCCGCCGCCGGCGAAAGTCCTGCCGTCGGAACGGCGCCCGCCAGCGCGCGGATCTGATCGTTGGGCACCAGCGCGAGCGTAACAGTTGCATCCCTTCCCGCGTCAGACATCGCCTCGGCGAAGACTTTGGCGCGCGTTGGGGAACCGTGCGAAGGTAATTCCTGATCGTGTCCGTATTCGACCAGAAATCCCCCAACGTGCGCGAATTTGGGAATCTCCTCGTCTTTCTTGTCTGCCGTCAGCATTTTCCGAAGTGCCGTCTCATCTGAGCCCGGTCGAACCTGGATATACGCCGCCCAATCGGGTGGCTGATCGTCCTTCCGCGTTGTCAGGACCAGATTGACCGACTGAAGGCCGGCGCTGGTGAGGGATTCATATCCGACCTGAAAGACAGCCAGGGCCGTATCCGCGCCGGCGACGTATTGCGGCGCGACGCCGGTGAGAACGTCGCGGACGACGCCGCGAACGGAGGTCGGATCGATCCGCGCAAGGTCGACGTGCATCAACAGGACGGTGTTGTCTTCAATCGCCGTCGGCGGCAGGGGGGCGGCAGAGCAGATCGCAGTCAAAATGATTCCGGCGAAAGTGGCCGCGAGAAGTCTTGGCATCGAATCTCCAGAATACCGCATCGAGGCAATATTGGGTGAGGGATGCGGTGGGCGGGTTTAGATTCTTTTCGTGGGTGGGACAGGTGAGCCAGACATTCCTGTCTGTCACGCGGCCATGAGTGCGGGCATAATGCCCGCCGAGGGGACGCGTCATCCCACGCACTTGCGCCGAGTGCGGACCGGCTCGGGAGGCGATTACGCCTCCGCTCCCCGGCCCGCGACAGACAAGAATGTCTGTCCCGCCGGGGGAGCTTGCCTCTTCCGAAGAATAGGGCACATCCGTTGCGTCTGATAGAAGCCGCGGTTCTTTCGCTGACGGGTCCATTCCACTAATCTGCCGTCGTCAGTCTGCGTCCATCCCAGCGTTGCGGAGGCTTCGTGACGACCACTGAAAATCAGCCGCTCCTGCAAGTCGAGCACGATGCGCGACCGTGGTGGGAGCTCCTCTCCCGCTATCACTGGTACGTTTTTGCCCTCGCCTCGATGGGTTGGCTTTTCGACACGATGGATCAGAACCTCTTCACGCTCTCCCGGGCCGTGACGATGGGCGATCTGCTCCCCAATCTCTCGCGGACCGCTCAGACTCAATACGGCACATGGGCGACCTCCCTCTTTATCATCGGATGGGCGACGGGCGGGCTGGTCTTCGGCAAGATCGGCGACAAGCTCGGCCGAGCCAAGACGATGGCTTTGACCGTTCTTCTTTACGCCATCTGCACCGGCCTAAGCGGATTAACCCGAACCTGGGGGCAATTCGCCGCCGCACGGCTCATCACCGGGCTTGGCATCGGAGGGGAATTCGCTGCCGGCGCTGCGTTCGTCGCCGAAGTCATGCCGCAGGCCGCCCGAGCGAAGGCGCTGGGGGCGCTTCAGGCGCTCTCGGGCGTGGGAAACATCATGGCGGCGATTTTGTTCGGCCTCATCACGCCCCATTTCGGTTGGCGCGCCCTCTATTTCGTGGGAGCGTTCCCAGCGCTGCTTGCGGTGGTCATTCGCCTGAGCTTGCGCGAATCGGATCGATGGACCGCAGCCAAAGCCAGCGCCGGCGGCGATGCCGCCGCGCTCCAGCAGTTTGGAAAACTCAGCGACCTGTTTCGAAATCCACGCTGGCGTCGCAACGCCTTTTGCGGCCTTGCACTGGCCGTGTCGGGAGTCGTCGGACTCTGGGGCGTCGGCTTTTTCACGCCGGAGTTAATCAAATCGACGATTCCCTCAATGAGCGCTGCGACTGCCGAACGCATTCAAGAGGTGATGTCGGCGCCGGACGACCGCGCTCGCGCCGCGGTACTGGGTTCGCTTTCGATGGACGATCAGAAGTCCTATCGCGATCTCTTTCGGTCGGCTCGTGGTCCGGGCGATCCAATTGAGGCCGCCTCGCAAAAGCCGCTGACGCCCGGCCGCGCGAGTCGAATGGAAACTCGACTCGCCCACCGGATGGACAAGGACGCGATCACGCATCTCATCTCGCGCGGCTTCATTCTTCAGAACCTCGGTTCGATGGTTGCCACGCTTGGGTTTGCCCTGGTGGCGGTGCGCATCGGAAGAAGGCCCACTTTCCTCCTGGCTTTTATATTTGCCTGGGCGAGCATCATCTTTACATTCCTCACCTTTCATGATGCCTGGCAGGTCTGGTATCTCTGGCCGATCCTCGGCTTCGGCACACTCGCTCCCTTTGGAGGATACGTGCTCTATTTCCCGGAAATCTTTCCAACCCGGCTTCGCACCACGGGCACAGGTCTCTGTTACAACGTGGCCCGCTACATCGCCGCCACCGGCCCCCTGTTGCTCGGCTGGCTGACGGTTTCACTCGATGGGAGATTTCAGATGTCCGGGCTGCGCGCCGCCGCTCTGCTGGTGAGTTCCTGCTACCTGATCGGGATCGTCGCTTTGATCTGGGCGCCGGAGACAAAGGGGCGGGCGCTGCCGGAAGATGAAGACCTGATTTTTCCCGCACCAACGGTTAATACAGGAAACGCCGGGCAAACATGACAGCGAATTGGCTTCGCAAAAAAACCAACCGCGAAGGCGCGATGGCGCGAAGGCAGACGCGAAGAAGAATTAATGAATGGCCACAGAGATCGCAGAGGGGCACGGAGATCACAGAGATGCAGTATGCCGCCGACGTCAGGGCGATTCGAGCATAAATCGGCACTGATCTGATAAGACATATCGCAACTAGAGAATCAACTCGGCACGATTAATCGCGAACAACGGGACCGTCGGTCTCGATCGAATGTCTCTGTGATCTCTGTGCCCCTCTGCGATCTCTGTGGCTATCTCTTCTGCATCTGGCGGTGGCGTTCGCGTCATCGCGCCTGGTTGCTGGTTTCTTATGATGAGCACCTCATCCGGTATCCAGAGAATTTGCGGTGAAAGCGCCGATTGCGTTGCCCCACATTTCCCGGAACGCGCTTTCCATATTCTTCGTAAAACGTACGCGATCCATCAAACTGGAATGCTCCATGCGCTCGCGCAGCGTGCGGCGCAGTTCTGACAGTCGCGGCAAATCCTTTGCGAGCGCAACGGTAATCTCGACGAATGCCTCATCCGTTTGGGCGCAGAGCTCGGTGAGTTTGAGATTGGAGAGCTGACTCAAACCCGCCCGGCCGCCGGCAGTCGTTCCGATGCGACTGACCACCGGCACACCCATCCAAAATGAATCCAGGCTCGTCGTGTGGCCGTTGTATGGGAGCGTATCGAGACCGAGATCAATCTGGTGATAGGTCCGAAGATACGCGGACCGCGGTAAGAACGATTGGAACACGACGCGATCGGCGGGAATTCCGCTGGCGGCAAGCCGATCCGAGAGCTGCCGTCGGCGCGGGCCGGGCGCCGCCATCAGGATCAGTCGTGCATTACCGATTCGCTGGAAAATTCCGGACCAGAGCAGAAGCGTCCGATCGCTCAGTTTGCATGCGGCATTAAGGCATCCGAAAGTCACATAGCCGTCGACGAGCGCCGGCAATGCGTTGACCGCCGGCTCACAGATGAGCGGATCGTAGCACCAGAAAGTTTCGGGCAATCGGATGACCCTCTCGCTGTAAAAACGATCATCGGAAGGGGGGGCGAGCCAGGGATCGCTCAGCACATGATCGATCGCGCTCAAGCCCGTTGTGCCGGGATAGGCGAGCCAGGCGAGCTGGATCGGAGCGGGCTTGCGGGCAAAAAGCCCTGGCCGGCCGCCGGCCATGTGCATGGCCAGATCCACCAGAATATCAATGCGATCGTTGACGATCATCCGATACAGCTCCGCGTCACTCAGGCGGCGCACATCGCGCCAGACGTCGGCGAATTGTGAGATCCGTCGGGTGAAATCGTCCGGCCGCTCGACGCTCGAATAGCAGTAGATTTCGAAAGAGTTGTGGTCGTGGCTCGACAGGAGCGGAATCGTGAAGAGCGATTGGCAGTGATCGCGAAAATCGCCGGAGACGTATCCAATTCGCAGTCGACGGCCGATCGACGGTTCATGGATGGCCGGAGCGATATCAGGCCGGAGGGGCACTCCGTGGCGCGCATCCCATCGCCGGCATTCGTCGAGGATCGTTTGTCCATCCGTCTCAGAAAAGCTCAGGGAATAGGCGAGATTGCTGTGGGCGAGAGCGTTGCCCGGCTCCACTGACAGTGCCTTGCGATAACAGTCGATCGCCTCATCGAGCACGCCGGCGTCCTTGAGAACGTTCCCAAGGTTCGTGAAAGTTGCAGAGAGTTTCGAATCGACGGCAAGTCCCCGCCGCAGCGTCTCTTCCGCCTCGGCGAGTTTTCCCAGTGTCCGCTGGAGGCAGCCGGCATTGTTGAACGCGACAGCCGAATCAGGCCGCACCCTTATTGCGGCCTCAAATGCTGCAGCCGCGTGGGTGAAGTCGCCCGATTCGACATAAAGATTTCCCAGATTGTTCAGTGCGTCGGCATAGTCAGGCTTCAACTCAATCGCCCGGCGATAGTGCGCCGCCGCATCGGCCGATCGGCCCAGGCCATGAAATGCGTTCCCAAGATTGTAAAAAGCTTCGGGAAGACCGGCGTCCAGTTCCAAAGCCTTCCCCAAAGTGGAAACGGCATCGGCGAATTGCCTCCGCTTGCAGAGGGCAGCGCCAAGATTGATGTAATGCATCGCGACCGCCGGCTCCACGCGAATGACGACTTGCAACTGATCGATCGCCTGATCGACGCGGCCCAGCGTTAGGAGCACCACGGCAAGATTCGCCATCGCCCGGCCGTCGGTCGGACGCAATGCGAGCGCGCGACGGTAAATGTCTTCCGCCTGTGCGAACTGGTTGCGCCGGAAATGGCAGTTCCCCAGGTTGTTGAGCGCATCGACAAAACCGGGACATGACTCGATGGCCGACTGATATGCCAGAACCGCCCGATCCCAATCGCCGAGCGCTTCACGGACCAGTCCCAGGGCGAGTTGAACATCGGCCAATCCCGGCTCCGCCGTCAGGACGGTTTCGTAGGCGTTGGCAGCTTCGGGGTATCGCTTCAAAGCGGCAAGGACCTGACCCGATCCGATGTGATAGCGCATCGTCCCCGGCGAAGCCATTAGCGCACACTGGATGGACGCAAGCGCTGCCTCATGTCGGTCAGTCGCAAATTCGAGCAGGCCGAAGCTGAATGCGGCCTCGGCATGGTCCGGGTTGAGTTTTAGAATCTCCTCGTAACTTTGTCGCGCCGCTGCGAAATCCCCCGCGCGATGGCTCGCGATGGCTGACTTAAGCAGAAGTTCGATTGAAGTGTCCAATGCATCCATGCGTCCGGCAAGGTATTGGTTCCCGAGGGAAGTTCAAGCACGAACGGACGCGCCAGGGTGAAACGCTTGATTGTTGCGGGAATTTTTCCCCTTCTTCGTTTGGCGAAAATCCAGGGGTTGAATCGCGAAGGCGCAAGCGACGGACCGGCGTCGTCGCGCATCGCCAGTTGGTCGCTTGCGCCTTCGCGACCCTCACTCTGATCCTTACCATTGATAACCGACGATAAGGATCAAAGAAAGACTGTGGTCAATTCCCCACAAACTGCTTGTACTTCTCGTCGAGTTTCGCCGCGGCGGCGTCTCCTTCGTGCACGACGACAAAGTAGTGAAACGTCGCGGTCTTGCCGGCTTCAATCTTGAAATCGCCGGCGTGTTTGTCGAGCTTCGGATTGAAATCGTGATACCCAAACGGATTGGCAGTCATGAGTCCGTACTGGCGGACATGCCAGGTCGTCGGATGGCGTGGGTTGGAAGGGCTGTCGAAGATGGCGATGCCGAAGGGCTTGCCATCGATGGTGCCAGACATGTCGCACCAGTCGGCGGATTTGCCCCAGCAGGCCGCCTCGCCGGTGTCTCCCTTGGAATTGGTGATGGTCCCCGCCTCCGCGACTTCGGTCTTTTGCAATTTGAGGTTGATCACCGTTTTCACTTTCATGAACCCGACGCGGACTGAACAGAGGCCGGCGTCCTTTCGGTCGGCGAGCGTTACGTCGCCGTCGGCCGGCGTGAGCGCTACTGTCCAATCGATGCCGCGCGAGCCGTCGGGAAATGCCATGAATTTCATCGTTCGCGTTTCGTGCAGCAAGGTCTTGCTCGGGTCCTGGTCTTCCCAGTCGAGATCTTCGACGAACGTGTTCCCTTCGACCTTTTCGAACTTGACGTGGTTCTGTCGGGCCGGGCGCGGCTTGCCGTTGAGGGACCATTGATCGACGCCATTCACGCTGTCATGAGCCACCCACATCGACTGATGGTGCGGATGATCGCCTTTGGGAACGAGATACTGGTCCGATGTGACGGAGGCCCCGTCGGCGGCCAGCACGGGAAAGAAAAACGGGCGTGTGAAAGACCGGTCCGGACGAGGGCCAAACCAGTAATCGGTGAACGGCTTGCCTTGAATCTCGACGTGAATGTGATTGGCATCCTGAGTCAGTTTCACCTCGGGCGCATTTTCATCCGCGGCAAATGAAGCGGTTCTCATCCCCAGCAGGACAATCAGAACCAATCTTTTCATAGTCATGGCGAATCCTCCGAAGAGCTATACGTCCAGCGGCCGATAGCGCTCGATTACAAGTGACTTTGAAATTGCAGTGGCACGGGCTTCCAGCCCGTGCGGCGTGTATTCACGCCGGCTCGGGCGTACCCGACCGAGAAAAACACGAGCGCAGCGTTCCTTATTTTCGAGGAAAAGAACGCTTCGCGCTTGCTGGATCGGTGGAGTACGGGTTCGACGCTGCTCACCGCAGGCCACCGATTGCCACGGAGTACCGCGGCCACGGGCAGGATGCCCGTGCCACGAAAAGAGGATGCAATCGGTTGTGAAATCGACTCTTAGCTTAAGCCGATCCTGAAGACAACCGCCTCATTCTCATCCAGATCGATGGTGATCGCGTTCTCGCGCCATTCCGGATGGGTGACCAGTTCTTTTGCCAGGGGTGTTACCACGAGCGATTCGATCGTGCGTTGCAGCGGCCGCGCACCGTAGCGCCGGTCAAAGCCGCGGGCGGCCAGGTGGTTCACGAGTTCGTCGGTCCAGGAGAGCTTCACGCCGCCCCGCTGCAGACCCTCGCGAGAGGCCAGGTCGCGCAGCTCCTTTCGGACGATCGCCTCGATCGTCTTCCCCTCCAGCGGGTGAAACGTCACCACAGCGTCGATGCGGTTGAAGAACTCCGGACGAAAGAAATCCATGGCGTCGGAATCGAACCCGCTCGGAGCATTGCGGGAAAAGCCAAAGGGTTCGCCGCGCTGGGCGCCGAGATTCGAAGTCATAACGATGACGGCGCTGCGAAAAGTGGTGAGACGGCCGAAGGGGTCGGTGAGGCGGCCTTCGTCGAAGACGCCGAGCAACAGGTCAAAAATCTCCGGCGCGGCTTTCTCGATTTCATCAAGCAGGAGCAGATGGAAAGGCTGGCGGCGAACTTTGCGTATCAGTTCGCTGGGGCCGGCGTATTGATTTCCGAGCAGCCGCTCGGCCGCGCCGGGCCGGAATATTCGCTCATGTCCAGGCGGATCATGCGGTCAGCCTCCGAGCCGTGCCCGAAGAGATAGTCGCTCAGCGCCCGGGCGAGTTCGGTCTTCCCGACGCCAGTCGGTCCGCAGAAGAGGAGCACGCCGAGCGGACGGTGCGGATCGTTGAGCCCGGCCTTGAAGGTGACGACCAGATCCGCCACGGTGCAGCAGGGGACTTCCTGTCCAATTACGCGGGCGGACAGCGCGTGCGCGATCGTCAATCGTTCGAGGGGCAGATCGTCACGCAGGAGGACATCCGGCAGTCCCGTGCGCTGAATGAGCCGTTCCATTACTCGATTCGCGGTCACGACACGCGGGGGCGAAGTTGGGATTGCATCGGTAACGCGCTGCGCGCCGCCTGCTCGATCAGCTCGGCGAGAAATCCGGAGGCCTTGCCGGGAAAACTTTCATACGGCATGAAGCGCGCGAAGAGGCGACAAATGAGTTCAACGACGCAGCGTTCGACGGTCACGCGCTGAGCCTGCTGAAGCGTCGTGGCCACCTTGCCGAGCACGTCGATCGCCGCCGCGCCCGCGAGCGGCTGAATCTTCACTACCGAGAACTGATCTGCCAGCGCCGGCATGAGCCGCCGGCAGGCATCGAGCTCCGCCGGCGTCGCTTCGCCGATCATCCGAATCTCCCCGCGCTGAAGATAGGGGATCAGGAATGCGGCCAGGCTGTCGCCGGGATCGTGGCCGCCGGTGCGGACCAGATCGAGGAGATTATCGATGCAGAGCACCCCCTCAATTGACGAGAGTTCCGCGACCACTTTCTCAACGCGTTCCTGCCACATTCCCAGATATTGCATGCCGGCGATGAGCCGGGCCGCACTCGTGGCCCAGAAGCGGTGCTTCGCGGCTGATATGGGTTCCTCCGCGTCGGCTGGTTCTTCGGCCTTCTCCGCGGTCTCAACGCCGGATCGCTCGATGTGTCGAACCGTTTCCAGTAGCAACGTTGTCTTTCCCGATCCGCTTTCGCCGACCAGAAGAACGTTGGCCTTTGCATCTCTCAACATTCCCAGGAGCCGGCGTACGTCCGCCTCCCGGCCCCACGCCTTTGCCATCTGCCGACGCCGAGCTCCACGAGCGCCGAGCGGCTCGCCGATCGCTTCCAGCGCATCGGTCTTCGCGGCCTCATCGGGCTTCGGCTCACGGCGCGGAACGGAAACCACGACGTCGTCCAGCCACACGTTGGCGGGAGGAAAATGGCGCATCAGATCGGCCGGCGCGAGGCCTTTCAACAGCGACTGCACGGTGTAAATGACGAGCTCCTTGAACTTTTCCTTTTCGTGATAGTTGAAGCGCAATCCGAGTGTCGGAATCGCGCCCCGTTGCAGGCCGGCCGAATCGCGACCGAAGACGCAAGGCAATCGAAGGGGAATCGTTTCTGAAGATGGAAATCGGCGTTCCCCCTCTTCGTATTCCGGTCGGATTTCGACCTTTACCGTCATCAATTGCGGGTCGAGAAAGTCCGGTTTGCCGAGCCAGCTGTATTGTTTGTAGCGCCACTCGAGGTAACGCTTGAGTTCCGCCTTTGCGTCAGACGCCGATTCGGCGCAGGCCGCGATGTCTTCGTCGTCCTCCACCAGGCAGGCGGTGTGTCCCCCCTGCGAATCCTGCCACATGAGAATGGGAAAGCGATACGATGGCATAGCGATCAGACTCGGCTCTGGCTTACTCGGGTTTAAGCATCTCCGGCGGCAATGGAACTTGCGCCAGGACGAAAGCTCGAAATCCATCCGCGTTGGGCCATCGCTGTGAGATCAGCCCGTTGCGCAGATCGACCGTGGGTCCGTTTTCTTCATAGATGCGGACGACCGGCCCAATGGGAAAGGGATCGTCTTCCGGCGATGCTGATCCGGCGGCCAGCGCGGATTCCCACGATTCCTGCGCTGCCTTGAAACTCTCGGCAACGGCCGCGGGATCGTCTCCAATTTCCAGCGGGCGCAATCGCACTTGCACAGGTCCAATGTTTCCGTGGCTCGGAATGATCAGGTGCGTTCCCGCTTCACCGGCGAGAATCACGGCCACCGCAGGCATCTCGAACAGGATGAAAGTTGACTTCAAGTCGTCCTGGCCGATTGTGACACGCGTTACCGTTGCGCTCGGGTGGTGAGCGAACAAATGCTCGAACGCTTCGAGCAATTCCGATCCGTCGGACTTGATCTCATGTCCCAACGGATGAATCTCAAGCAGGCATCGATCGTGTCCGGGAACGGCCATTTGTTCCAGCAATGCCATTTCGTCGAGCAGTTGACGCATCGCCGGCTCCTGCGGCTGATCCTCCGGCGCCTCGGCGGACGCGGCAAGGTCGGCCAGATGCGAGCGGATATTTTCCGCGCCGAGAATCTCCTGGAAAACGTTACCGTCCCATTTCCCCCGGTGCATTCGGGTCAGATGCTGAACGGGAGCGCGCATGCGCCAAGCGACCTCGTTGCGACGACGCGGTGATCTTCTGATCAAGAAATTGAATTGAGTGGCGCGCCCGCCGAAGCTGCTCGCGCACCGCCAGATAGCGAAACTGCTCGGCCGACATGGCTCCCTGCGTCAGGTGTCCCGCCGGCTCCCATTCCGCGATCTGTGCGTCAATCCGATCGCACGCCGCTTCGGCGCCGTCCAGCAGAAATGCGAAGTCGGTCAGATCAATGGGGGGAGCCGGAGGACGCTCGGCGTGAATGAGAGGCTGCACGCTCACCGCAATCTCGTCGCGCCCGGCGTGGAGGGTGATCACTGCCGGCGTTTTCGGCGGCATCGTCGCCAGGCGGGCCGCCACCGGTTGCGCGAGCTGCTTTTCGATCACCCGCTTGAGGGCACGCGCCCCCAGTTGCGGATGATGACCTTCCGCGACGAGTCGGCGCATCGCCGGCTCTCCCACGCGCAGTACGCATCGGCGATGAACCAGCCCGTCGCGCGAAAAGAGAGCGTTGATCCGCGACAGCGCCACTCTCTCCAGTTGCCCGCGATCGAGCTCCGTGAAAGGGACGATGCGATCGATCCGGTTGAAGAATTCAGGCCGGAAGAATTTCTCCGCCGCGGCGACAAAAATCCCGGCGGCTCCGATCCCCGACGGTCGCAATCCGAAGGAAGTCCCAGCTTCGCGCACTCCGAGGTTCGAAGTCATGATCACGATGCAATTGGTGAAGTCGGCGGTTCGCCCGAGCGCATCGCTGAGCCGGCCTTCACCGAGAACCTGCAAAAGCAGATCGAAGACGGCGGAATGGGCTTTCTCGATCTCATCCAGAAGCAGTACGCAGAAGGGCTGACGTCGAATGGCGGCGGTGAGCAATCCCTCCGGCTCGTAAAACGTTCCCACAAGCCGTGTCACTGAGGCCCCGTCCACGAATTCGTTCATATCGAATCGGACGATGCGATCGGCGTCGCCGTACAGGTAGGCCGCCAGCGCCTTGGCGCAGTGCGTCTTTCCGACGCCGGTCGGACCCAGGAAGAGGAACGAGCCGATGGGGCGGCCGGGATCGTTCAGGCGCGCCTTGGCGACGGTGATCGCATCCGCCATCGCCCCGATCGCCGATTCCTGTCCGACGATCTCGCGGCCGAGCGCTTCGAGCACTTCCTCCCGGTTCAATTTCGTGAATTCGTCTAGAAATCCTAGCGACAGTCCGCTGCCGGCGCTGAATTCGTCGAGCGCGATTCGGCGCGTCACTTCGCGCTCTGCGCATTTCCCGGCCAGTGCGTGCAGGAAACCGGCGGCCTTTCCGGGGAATGCCTGCTCGCGCACGAAACGGCGCTGAAGCTGAATCACTGCCGGAAGCACGTCCAGCGCAAATCGGCAGTCGCGCTTCCCTTCAATCTGGCGTGCTACATTCAAGAGGATTCGGCGCGTCTGTTCGTCGCCGGGCTCACGCACCGGCAGAATATGGAACAGGTCGGCCATGGCCCGATCCGTCTCGCGCAACACGCGCAGCGCCTCCGGCGTGATCTCCCCGAGCATTCGGAATTCCCGCCGCTCGACAAACGGCCGCATGACCGCCGCCACGTTGAGGTCGGAATCGCGGGTCATTCCCGCCTGCTGAAGAGCGAGAAGATCTTCGAAGAAGAGGACGTGATCCTGCTTGCGCGCCTCTTCCAGGATAGCCAGCAGCCGGTTTTCCCACTGCCCGAGATACATCATCCCGGAAATCAGGCGTGGCGGAGAGAGCAGCCATACATTCCGTTTATTCGCGTACGGCTTGCCATGCTGCTGTACCCGACGAAAGACGCATTCGTGGATGATTGCGGTCTTCCCCACTTTTCGCGGACCGACCAGCAGGACGGGCCGCCGATCGGGCGCGGCGAGCAGAGAAGAGATTTCGTCGACTTCCTTATCACGAAGCACCACCCGATCGAGATCATCGGGGTAGAGCCAGTCGAGGCAACGGCCCACCTTTCGAAGCTCTTCACGGCCGTCGCGCGTTCGGCGGTGCGCCCAGTGCCATGAGGAACGAGTGCTCTTGCTTCTTTAAATCGGGCCGCGTCGAAACATCCAGATCGATGCTGGTAATCCATTCTTTGGCGCTTTCGGTGAGCGCCGCGGGAAGACGATACTCATCATCCTCTTTCAGGCTTTCGCGAACCAGTTCCAGCAGGACCTCCTGCGCGAGCGGCGACTCTCTTTCCCCGGGGAATATCGAACCACAAGCCGGGCAGCGACGGGGCGAATGCGAATCGTCGATCGATCGCTTCGAACGATACCGCCAGAAAGCTGCATCGCACCGTCTGCTTCGGTAATTCAACGTTGAACGAAACCGCATGCTCCTCGGTCGTCGGACAGAAGGTATGGCCCAGAAGCTGCTCCTGTCGCGCCTGACGGCCTAACTGATCAAGCTGAATCCGCAATTCGCCGGCAAGCTTGGCGGAGGCGCGTCCGAGATTGTCGCTCTTCACCACGGGTGAAGGGGAAAATAGAGGGCGAAGCGCGAAAAGCGGCGCATGAGTGCCGCTCTTGCCCGTCTCCGTCACGTAAATCGGGATCGTCAGATTCATCAGCTTTTACCCGCTGTCCCACAGGGCAGCGTTACCATCGAGCGTGCGCGTACTCACGCACGCTCGTTTAGCTCCCCTCCATCGCCAGCAGCTTATCGTTCAGGGAAACGCGCATCGCTTCGGCGACCGCCTCGCACGGGCGACGCGACCAGGTCGGCCGAACCTTGAGAGTCGAGTCTTCGATCATCTTCTGTTCGACCTGATAGGTGCGCCGTCTTTCGCCGCGCCCAATCGTTCCCTTGACCTCGATTTTTTCCGGCGGCCGGTAATTTCCGATCGAGGCGGGACTGGTGTCGACGAGACATGCGAAACTATGGGCGCCTTCCACAAACACATGAATGCCGCCTTCCGATTCGAATCGTGCTCTGGCATCCGGAGAGCGGATCGCCAACGCGATTCCGATCGCCGGCGGTTGCGGATCAGCGAGGAATTCAGCGGCCTTTTCCACGCGGAGACGCCGGATCGCGTCGCGAGAGCCGTGGGGCGCAAACGAATAGACTTCGACGCAGTCGGCAGCGTCGGGGATCGTTTCGAAATAAGCCTGCGCGAGTCGAAACACGCTTGCGCGGTTTTCGCCATAGACCGCGATGATGATCCGCTCCGGATCGGCAAAGCGTAGAGAGTAAATCGCCAGCAACAGTTCCCGCCACGCAGTTTCCGCCCGGGTAATTTCCACGTCGAGAAGAGGATCGGATTCGCCCGATGGATGCTCCTCGTAGATGCGCTCCATGGCCCGGTCTTCAAACTGGCAGATCTCCGTGAGGAGTCCGTCGAGCCGCCGGCTGGCCGGTTGCAGGCGGTCGAGTCGCGCCTTGATGCGCGGATCGAGCGGGATAAATCGAGTATGCTTTTTTGCTCGCTTTCGATTGGCCCGCTCGATCGTGCGCTCGATCCGAAACAGCTCGTTGCGTATTGCCAGTACCGCGTTGCACCGGTTGAGTCGCTGCAGGTGCCGGCGAATGTCCGAAGCCCGAACTGCGCGTGCGGGAATCTCGGCTGCATCGGGAACGACTCCGGCCGCCACCGCCGTTTGCGGGCGGACGGTGACGCGGATGGAAGTCGCCTCGGCGGTCGCGTGAGCGGACAGCTTCATTCCCTCGGAATAGCTGTTGATTGAATCGGCCAGGGGGACCAGCAGCTCCCGCTCGATCGCCCGCTTGAGCGGGCGTGCGCCATATCGCACGTCGTATCCGCGTTCTGCCAGGCGTTGCAGGGCCCTTTCGTCCGTTTGCAGCCCGATGCCGCGCAGGCGCAATCCATCGCGCTGGGCGACGAGTTGCAGCTCGCGGCCGGCGATCATCCGGATGCTCGTCTCATCCAGAGGAAGGAAGGGAACGATCCGATCGATCCGGTTGAACAGTTCGGGACGGAGAAATGAGCGGACGGCATCGGTGAAATGAGATCGGGCGCTGTCGTCGCCTTTCGTTGCTTCGTCATGACCGCCGGTGAGGCCGAAAGCGCCCGGCCGAACGATTCGGCGCCAAGATTGGATGTCATGACGACGATCGCATTAGAAAAATCGGCGACGCGTCCGGCCGCATCGGTCAGCCGTCCCTCGCCCAGCGCCTGAAGCAGCAGATCGAAAAAAGTTGGATAAGCCTTTTCGAATTCGTCGAGCAGAATGACGGAGAAAGGCTGCTCGCGCACTTTGGCGGTCAGCAGCCCCTCCCGCCGAAGCTTCCGCCGACGAGGCGCTCAACCGCCGCCGGGCTGGCGAATTCGCTCATGTCGAACCGGCTGATGCGATCGCGGCTTGAAAAAAAGAATTCAGCCAGGGCCTTGGCCATCTCAGTCTTTCCTACGCCGGTGGGGCCGATGAAGAGGAGGGAGGCAATCGGCTTTCGCGGTCGATTGAGGGCGGCCTTGACCGTCGCCAGCAGATCCCTGACGAGATCGACCGCTTCGGGTTGGCCGATGACGCGTGAAGCGAACCAGTCGCGGGCCGCATCGAGATCGAGCGATGCCGTTTCATCGATCATGAATCGTGGGAGCCCCGTCTCCCGGGCGAATTGTTCAGTGGCATCCCGCCAGTCAGCGCGAGGGGGAAGATTTGCGTCGCCGGCGTGATCCGCAATGAGATTTCGCAGGAAGCGCAGCGGCCGGCCCGGGAAGGCAGAATAGGTCGCGTAGCGGCGGTGCAGACGCTCGATGGTCTCCAGGGTCGCCTCGCTGATCGACCCGGCCGCGCCCTGCCACTCGATCGCCCGCTGAAGAAGGATCATGCTGCAGACGTGGGCGTCCGGCTCATCGACATTGATCTGATAAAAGGCCGCAAGAAGGTGCGGGTTTTCCCGTTCGATGACGGGGATTTGTTCCGGCGTGCATTCAGCCACGCCGAGCAGCTCCGCGCGCCAGAAAGGGCCGGAGAAAGCCTGCCACGCTTTGCCCGGCGCTCGCGGTCTTGCCGACGCCCATCAACTCGATGAGATTTCCGAGATGAACGATCGCGCGTTCTTTGGCCGCTTCCCGGCAGAGCTGCTGGCAGCGCTCCTGCCATTTTCCAAAGCCGGACATTCCCGCGATCAGCCGGGCACCGCTGGTCGCCCAGAAGGGCGTGCGCGCCAATTCGAAGTCGGCGCAGACGCCGCACCAACTCATGAAAGATCGCGGTCTTTCCCACCCCCAGCGCCCCACGAGAAGCACGCTTCGCGGCCACTTGCCGGAAAGCGCCTCGGCCAGCATCGCGACCATCGCCGCGACTTCATAGGCTTCCGGCGGCCGCGGCGACTTTGTCGCTGGTCAGATCGACGCCGGCCTGGTCGATCACTCGCTTTCGCGCCTCTTCCGCTTCCTGCTCCCGCTCCACGGCCGCCTGCTTGAGCGATTTGATCGGGAGCAGCAGCTCCAGCTCGATGATCCGTAAGTCCGTCGCTCGCTGCAGTTCGATGAGTTGGGGCAATGATTTGGTCGCCTTGGTTCGAACCAGTGCCTGGCGAATCTGATCGGCGACGAGTTTCTTCACTTCCGTTTCGCGTGCGGCGAAGATCTCGATATTCAGCGCTGGCACATATGCGACGTGTCCCTCCGTCCCATGCTTCCAACGTACAACCGCAAATTCAAGCGGGATCGGCTGCTCCCAGGCGACTGACCGTGCCGGCGGATCGATTTCGACAATGACGTGTTCAATGACCGGCGGATGCGACACGAGGCGACTGTGAAGGCGATAGGCCGGCGCTTCCCCGGCAAAAAAGCGCACCGCGTCGCGCATCATGGACCTGAGGCGCGAATCCGAAGCGCCGCAGAGCAGGAACTCGGGCCAGAAGAGAACTTGTCCGATGCGAATTCCTTCGCCGGTTTCCTGCACGATCGCGTTCAGCCGAACCTCGCGCTCCGCCATGGGCCTTGTTTATACGCGAGGCGAGATGGATTTTCAGAGGGGCGGTCATAAGGGCGTGGGTTTTTGCATAGCATTGCCCGGAGAAAACGCGCATCGAGCCGCGACCGTCAGGGAGCGAGAACTGAGTGAAACTCCGGGCTCCGGGTGTTTGCGATTCCGTCGCTCCCTTACGGTCGCGGCTCGCTGAGGTCTTATCGCGACGACGATTCTTCAAGGGGCGAGAGTCGCAACCCGCTTACTTCGTGCGCGGCTCTGAATTGCGCAGCGAGGTCGAAAGTTTCAATGGCCAGAGCTTGTCTGGCGGACCGGATAGAAGCACCCCAGCGCGGAAAGGGGGATACCCGAAGCAGTAGCCGCGGAACAGAATTTGGTTCCAGCCGCGACGGAGCGTGAGCATTTTCATGGCCGTGGGGCGGCCATGATCATCAATGCCGGGAGAAGACTTGATCTCCCCCGATTGCACCAGTTGATTATTCAGGAAGAAACGCAAATCAGTCTGGGGATGGCCTTGAAATTGAAATTCGAGCTGGGTATCGACCGGAGCCTGGATCCACGTGGCTCCGTACCAGACTTGAGCGGCTGGACCGAGGACCACGCGCGTGTCGAGATCGGAAATGGATTCAAGCTTCCACGAGACTTTGCCCGGATCGCGCCAGTAGCCGCGGACGATATCGCCGGAAAAAGTGGTGTCGGGATTCACCACGCCATTGTCAAGAGGAAATTGAGCGGCATTGCAGAATTTGCGAACTTCGTCCTTCCTCTGATCGCGCGGATCTTCGAGGAACTTTTCAGCGCCTGGGCCGCCGAAGGGGCCGCAGACGAGCCAGTTGCGAACGATGACGCCGCCGGCCAGCGGCTCAAATTGAATCGGCGCCCAGGAGCCGGGATAAAGCCGCGCTTCGGTCGGCTCGTCGTACGTCTCCCGGCTCGCGGTACCGTCGCTGTTGGCCCACCAGAATTTGTCATGACCCGAGAAGGTGGCGGAGAAGTTGCCCATCGTTCTCAAGCCGTTGTCGAGCGCCGGCAATCCGGGAATCGCCGAACGCGGTATTGATGCGGTCAGGAGAAATCCCTTGCCGTCCTCATCGATTTTGCCGAAGAGTTGTGCGCCGTCGAGCTTTCCGACATTCGCGAAGATCGCTTTTCCCGTCGGCGTTGCATAAGTGAGCGGCGAGGAGTTCTCTTTGCCGTTCCAGATCGGATACATCGCGAGGGCGGCCGGCGCGGTCTTGCCGCCAGTATCGAAGAGACCAAAAACGATCCGAACATCTCCGGGACGGCCTGCCGCTGCGCCGGCCGGCGCTGCGCCGGGATCGCCTTGCAGGTAGAAGCTGAGCGTGTCGGCAGCGCGGTCGTGGGTGAAAATGCGATCGATCGGTTCGAGAGGAGTTGCGCGAAAAGCGGTAGCGGTGCGGGCATGCCAGCGAAGATAGAGATGATCCGGATCGTAGAGGCAACGGACTTCCGCCGTGTGGGTTGCATTCGATTCAAACTGAATAGGCTCGCACGATTCCCAACCGGCCATCGAATCGTCGAGCGAAACGCCTCCCAGCGCCGGGGAAAATCGCCCGAAGCGCGCCGCGCCGGGTCCGCCGCGAACGCTCAGGGCGATTTCGGGCGGCATTGCGATTTGAGAGGCGGAAATGCGAACCGACTTCTGGACATCAGCCAGTTGCCGGACCGGATTATCATGCAGCGACCAACCCTGCGCTTCGAATAACATCGGCGTGTATTTGCCCATGCCAAAATAAATCTTTCCCGTCTCCTTGTCCGGATAAACCATGCCGGCGAAAAATTCGCCGGGCTGCGGATAGACGCCGGCGATGTCGGGACTGAACCGGCGTCCGTCGGGGAAGATTGAATCGACGTAGAGGCCATCGGAGGTGTAAAGCAATACGCCGCAGCGCGACTGGTCGATCACGCTGAGCAGCCCGTTGATCGGCCGGCGGATGTGAATGGCGCCGTACATCTCGCCCGGTTCGGCCAGGCGCTGCATGGTGGTTCGTCCGGTTCGCCACTTGAGCTGGTAGCCTCCCTTGGCGTCCGGAACGTATCGGGAGATTTTCACCTGAGCGCCTTCGTTGGCGCTGAAATTGCGTCCGCCGCGGGCGTTCACATAAAAGCCATCTGAGGTTGATCCGTCGGCCATCGCCCAGTCGCTGCTGTATTTGTCGTCGAGTTCATTCCCGCCATGGACCGCGTCAGCGGTTCCCTTCGCGCGCGACGAAGATTGGATCTGTGAGAAGCTTCGTCCACTCACGGAAGATCGGGTTGCCGCGCGCGTCAAAGCTTGAGGGGGCGAGCCTCCAGACATCCGGGCCGGCCTGATTCAAGGCGACGAGCGACAGGTCGTCGAGCCATTGATCGCCGTGATACCGGAATAATTGGCCCGGCGGGTAAAAAGGGTGATCGCGGTATTCAGATTCCTGCACGATGCCGTCGCCGTTTTCGTCGGTCCAGAAAAAATCTTTCGTCTGGTTTCCATCGCGCTTGCGGATCACCGCCGCGGAGAGGAGCCAGCGGTTCTGCTCCTGGCGGTAGATGTTGTAGCTGCGGGCGCATGCGAGATACGACTGGCCATTGTGACGAATGAATTGGGGATGGTCGAAGCCGGGCGCGGCAGGATCGGTCCCGACGTTCGGCCAGACCGCATCGACGGTCCATGCACGGCGAGCGTAATCCACCTTGAATCGCGTGAGCCATCCCTGTTGGCCGAATACATAGATCTGGTCGACATGATCCGGATCAACGGCGTAGCCGTCATTGGCGTGCGTCTGGAGGGAGAGGAACTCGCGAAGCAATTTCCCGTCGCTGCTCCACTCGCTGGCGCGATTGGGACCGGCCTGCTCGACGATCAACAGCCGATCATTTCCATCGTGGTCGGTCCAGGTCGCGAGCTTGGCCGGCGACATCAGCGTCTGCGTGTCGTATTCTCCGGGTTTCTGCGAATCCGCGCGGCCGTAGGTCAGGAGGAGTTTGCCCGATGAGTCGAGCTGGTAAACATGATTCGACGATGGATCGCTCAGATAAAGCCGGCCGTGAACGTCCACTTTCAAGTCAAATGCATTGAGTTTTGGAGGCAGGTCGAAGAGGCGATTCCAGGGGCCTTGAGGCAAACCATTCCGTAAAGCGATGCTGCTGACGGCCTGACCGTGCTCGCTGGCATGAAGCGCGAAAAGTGTCGTATCGTTCACGGCCAGCGCTTGGGGGCGAAGGATCGGTTGCTCGGCAAGAACCGCGCCGGTGTCGCCATCGTGAATCGTGATCTTGTTGACGAATTCCGTTTCGCTTTCGACGAAGTTGTTGTCTCCCTTGTCGATCAGTTTCGCGCGTTGGGCGATGTAGACGAGCGATTTCCCGGCTTTGTCGTCGCGCCAGGCGACGATCGACGTGACATTTCCCAGAGGACGATAAATGTTGTTCCGGTAGGCTCCGTTGTCAGCGCCCAGGGTTTTTCGTCGGCCCGGTAGACGAATCGCGGACCGCCGCCGGTGCTGAGCGCCCAGACCGATGATCCATCGGTCGCGACGCACGGGCCGCCCGCAGTGCCGCCGGAATTGAACGCCCGGAGAAACTGGTCGAGGTTGATCGGCTTGTTCAGATCGAACATCGGACAGTTCAGTCCGTTTTCCAGGTACTGATAGTAAAAGACCGCGATGCCGTTGCGCCCGACCGCGATATCACGAAATGGCGAATCGCACGGGTCCCCGCCAAATGGCTCGGGCTTATTCCACTGCTGCTGCGTCGGCAGCCAGGCCGATGCGCCCGTGACGAACTTTGGCGTGATCGAGTGATACTCCCCGTCCACCTGCCATTTTGCGGCGGGCATGCAGATGCCACGGACCGCGTACTCGCCCGGTGGAACGGGCATGAAATTGTCGTCCAGCCCATCCCAATGGGCGATGCATTTCCCCTGGTTTTGTGCCGTGACGGTGTAAACCTCGCCGCGCAAACTGGCTGATGATCCAATCCGGATTTTTCGGATCGACGATCGCGAGTGTGACGCGATAGGTGCGGGGGAGAGAGCCGTCGGTGGGCAATTCAAAACTGATTGAGACGCCCGGGCGTGCCGGTATGGTTGTTTGGGCGCGGGTAATCGTTGCGGCGTAGCAGACGATCGATACGAACCAGACGATCGGGAATATCTTCGTCAACGCCATTAGAATTCGTGTGGAAGACCGAACAGGTTGCGATTCACTCGTGGCACGGGCGTCCCGCCCGTGCTCTTGCCACAATGACACGGGCAGGACGCCCGTGCCACAGAAATTAATACAATTGGCAGCAGAATCTCCGCCGGCTCAATGTTCGTACGACAACTGCGCGGCCGGCGTTGAGTAAGCCTCGTTAGTTGCTGAATGAAATGAGGGGCGGCGGATTCAAGGAGTATCGATGGGATCACGGTTTTGCATTGGGTCCGCTCTGGCGATCTGCTCGTTTTTCACATCCTGCGCGTTGGCCACGCAGACGGAAAATTTTGGCATTCGCGTGTTACCAGCGCCGGGGCCGGTGGTCGTCGATGGAAAGGCCGGAGATTGGGACCTGAGCGGCGGGGTCTTTGCCTGCGACGACGTGGAAAACGGCCGCGAACAATTCGCGGTCTGGGTTCATGCGATGTACGACGCCAACAACTTGTACGTGCTGGCGCACTTCATCGACCCGACGCCGCTGAATAATCCCGGGCAAACCGGAGGTGATTATGGTTTCCAGGGAGATTGCCTCCAGTTTCGCATCATTACCCATCAAGGCACGCCACTCGAACACGGCGAACATTTTACCTGCTGGAAAGGACGCGACGGCAGAGACATTATCGTCCAGGAACATGGCGTGAAGCTCGACGGAGGGACGACCAAAGACCTCAAGGCGCTCGGGGCAAAGCAGGCATTCATCGTCGATGCGGACGGAAAGGGTTACATTCAGGAAATCGCCATCCCCTGGAAGCTGTTCACGAAGGACGGACAGGCGCTGAAAGCCGGGGATACGTTCATCTTCACCGTTGAGCCCAATTTCACGATCGGCGCGGCAGGGCGATTGACACTCAAAGATATTTTTCGGAGCGGCGTACAGGTGGATCGAGTTTTCACGTTCATGAATTTCCCGACCTGGGGGGAGGCCACTCTTGAAAGTGCCGGCAAAGTGACCCCGCGGCCGGTGCGATTGTCAGATTCCCGCGAATTTCCTGTTCGGTTGAACAATGGCGTCCCGACCATCGATTGGACGGGACTCATCAAGTCACATGATTTGCCAGGATTCAAACCGATTGCTTTTGACATGCCGGAAGATGGGTTCATCTCGCTCCATCTGCTCAATGCGGATGGCGTGGTCGTGCGTCAATTGCTGAATGCCGAGATGTTCACCAAGGGACATCACGAGGTGAAGTGGGATGGATTGACGACGCCGAATTGGCGCACGCCGGGAGAGCCGGTTCCTGCCGGCACCTACACGTGGGAAGCGATTTACCATCGCGGGATCGGCCTGCGGCTCGTCGGGTGGGCGTGCAACGGCGGGCAAACGCCGTGGGATTTCCCCGCCGGCACGGGGAACTGGGGCGGAGATCACGGCATTCCATCGTCGGTCGCAAGCGACGCCGGCGGCGTCTATCTCGGATGGTCTGCCGCCGAGGCGGGCAAGGCCCTGCTCGGATGCGACGCCGACGGAAATGTGCGATGGAATAACACGCATGGCGGAATCGCCGGGGCGCTGCGCGTCGCGGTCGATCGCGGACACGTTTACATCCAGAGAGAGTACGATCCGCATCCGGATAAGAAGGTCATCCTCTACCGGCTGAGCGCCAAAGACGGCACTTACGAAAATTGGCCCAACTCGGATTCAACAGACCTGGAGATTAGTTCCGCCGACGCCCTGGCGGCGGGCGATGGCCGCATTTTCCTGAGCTATACCCGGCTCAATCAGATTCAATTGCTGGATGGTGAAAGCGGTAAGCCGGTCAAGACAATTGAGGCGCCATCGCCATCGGCCGTCCATCCGATGGAGGACAACCGGATTCTCGCGATCGAGAAGGGAAACGAGGTTGTTTCGATCAATCTGGCTGATGGACAAAGCAAGCCGGTCATTCAGGGAGTGGCCGGCGCGACGGCGATCGCCACAGACAAGTCTGGACGAATTTATGTGGCCGTGGGCGATCCGGACAATCAAGTAAAGGTATTCGATCGCGAAGGCAAACTACTTTCGACGATCGGCGCAAAGGGCGGTCGCCCGCTTCTGGGAGCATGGCAAGGCGATGGAATGCGCTTCATCACCAGCATTGCCATCGACACCAATGGCCGGCTTTGGGTTACGGAGGCTGATGGCTCTCCCAAGCGCGTCAGCGTCTGGGACGTCGCGACCGGGAAACTCTGGAAGGAATTTTTCGGCGCAACCTCGTACGGCGCAACCGGAGGCGCGATCTGCCCCAAGGATGCCAGTGTGATGGTGGGGCAGGGATGTGAATGGAAGCTCGATCCAACAACCGGAAAGGGGACCTGCGTCGCGGTGATCAACCGCGAAGGAATGAATAATTCACGGTTTGGCGAGTCTCACGGCCATCTCTATCTCGCAACGACGCCAGGCTGGGCTTTCGACGTGGCGCCGGTGAAGATCTATGAACGATTGTCAGCGGGGAAATATGCGTTTCGCGCTGAGCTCTTCTACGCTGACAAGGACGGCCACGAACTGGACGGCGAGCGAATCGCCAAAGAAAAGCCGGCGCAGACGGGTTACTGGGCCGACCGCAACGGAGACGGCCAACGGCAGAACGACGAAGTCTCGTTCGTGCCCGGTGTTGTGCGCGTGAGCGGATGGTTCATGAACATCGCTCCCGACATGACGATGTATTCCGACGACCGGCAATTCAAGTTGACCGGCGTGAACGCGTGCGGTGCGCCCGAATATGACCTGGCGCATCCGATGAAGATGCCAGCGGCGGGGATGGGCTCCGCCGACGGACGATTTGTTCTCAAAGGCGGGGAGTACGCCGCATCGAACAGTTGGAGCACTTGCTACGACATCGCCTCAGGCAAGGCGCTCTGGCAATACCCCGACACGTTTGTGGGTGTTCACGGGTCGCACAACGCCCCGCCGCCGGAGGGCGGGCTGATTCGCGGTTCGTTCAATCCGTGTGGCGTCGTTAAACTTCCTGATCCAATCGGCGACCTCTGGGTCATTCCTACCAACGTGGGTGAATGGCATCTTCTGACCGATCGCGGCTTTTATCTGACCCGATTGTTTCAAGGTGATCCTCTGAAAGTGCGATTTCCCGAGCGTGCAACGCCTGGCGCAATGATGGACGATGCGCCGCCGGGCCTGGGTGGCGAGGATTTCGGCGGCTCGGTCACGCTCGCCGATGACGGAACACTTCATATTCAGGCCGGCAAGACGGCATTCTGGAACGTGGCGGTGACCGGTCTGGAAACCGTCAAGACGCTCAAGGGGAGTTCGGTTTCGATTGATCCATCGGAAATAAAGCTGGCGCAAACCGAACGCGAGCGGCAGCTCCAGTCCGTAACAGGAACGCGGCGTTATGCCATCAAGCGGTTTACGCCGACGTTTACGGGAAATCTCGATAATGATTTCAAGGGCATCGATCCCATTAGGTATCAAAAGCAGGAAGAGGCCGCCGTCAAATCCACGGCAACCTGGGACGATCACATGCTCTACGTCGGCTGGGAAGTGAAGGACCCTACGCCCTGGGTAAACGGCGCGACGGAAGCGACTGACATGTATCTCCACGGCGATACGGTCGATCTTCAACTCGCGACCAATCCGGCCGCCGAGAAGAATCGCGACAAGCCGGTATTGGGCGATCTTCGCCTGTCGATCGGCAACCTGCGGGGCACTCCAACTGCCGTCATTTACCGCGAAGTGGCCCGAGATAAGCATCCGAAAATCTTCAGCTCCGGCGTGATCAAATCGTTCCCGGTCGAGAGCGTGCTGGAGCTGAAGGACGTGAAGATCTCTGTCACAAAACACGAACGGGATTACACGGTCGAGGTTGCAATTCCTCTCTCCGCGATCGAACTGACGCCGGAGCCGGGCAAGAGCTACCGCGCCGATTTCGGCGTGACACACGGCGACACCGCCGGTCAGCGCACGCGGCTGCGGACCTACTGGAATAATCAGCACACCGGCATCGTGGACGATGCGGTCTTCGAGCTTCAGCTGGAGCCGAAGAACTGGGGGGAGATTGTGTTTGAGAAGTGAGTCTCCATTCACGGCGCGGAACGTGAAAGTTGAGGACGCGCGGGCTAACGCCAGCGGCTATGAAGGATGCGCGCTCCGTGGTTTGCGAACTCCTTAATAGCCGCGTGGCGTCAGCCCGCGCGTTTGCTCGACCAGACGGAGGGCACCTTGAGAGTTGCCGTTCACGTCACCGTCACCGGCGCAGCCGCTACCGCGACGTTGTTCGCGAGATTCGTTTCGCTAAAGGTGTTTGCGGGATCGATGTCCACGACGAGGAAATAACTTCCCGCCGCGAGACCCGCCGGGACGGCGAGAGTCGCTTTGATGACCTTGGTCTTCCCGGGAAGGATCTTGATGTTCGTGCTGAGCGGGCTGCCGACGGCGGTCGCGCCATCGCCCTGAGCATCGGTGGCGACCTCGAGTTGAACGCCGAGCGGCCCGGTTGCCGTCGAATTGCCGGAATTCAGCACCGTGGCCGAAATGGTCACCTTCTTGCCCGGCGCCACTGAGGTGGGTTTCGCCTTCACATTGCTGTCAGCCAGATCAATGAAGGCCGGGGCAATGTTGACCGATCCGGTGGAAGCCGCGGCGTTGGCGGCAGACGACCCGGCTCCGCTGACCTGGGCGATCAGGAAGAAATTGCCATCCAGATTGGGGAAGGTCGCCAGTTTCAGAGGCACGTTCATCGACGCGCCCGGCTTCAGATTGACCTTGGCGGACAATGCGGGAAGCGCCGTGTCCACCGTGGTATCCAGGGTCTGGGTTGGAGCGAGGAAAAGATCGATCGCCGCCGTTCCGGTGGCGGTGGCAGTTCCGCTGTTCACGATCTTGACGGAGCCTTTGAAACCGGTGGCTTTGGCTCCGCCGACGACTGCCATTGGCAGGGTTGCGCTGACTGTCGGAACCAGATTTGCGCTGGCGGCAGGCGGTCCAGTGACTGACGATGCGTCGTTGGTGTAAAGAAGCATCGCGATGCTGCTGTCCGTCGTGCTCACCTTCGTGTGGCCTACTTCGATCACTTCATCGTTCGGCAAAATTGCCATTCCGAATGCGCCGTCGGAAGCGCCAAAGTCGGTCTGTTGCGTGCCACTGGAGCCGAAGGTGGTGTCGAGTGTGCCGGTCGAAGTGAAGCGGGCCGTGGCAAAATTGCTCTGGCCGGTCTTCAGATCTTCCGCTCCACCGGAAAGGACGATTTTTCCGTCGCTCTGCAGGACGACATCAGACGCGCCGGCGATGTCAGCCTTTCCGCCATTCCCTGTGAAACCGACAGTCGCGGTGCCGGTCCCGTTGAAACTGGTGACGAGAGCGCCGGACTCGTCGAATTCGGCCACCGCAAAGTCGGCAACGGTTGCGTGACCTGAATCTCCAGTGGTGGGAAGTTCGGGGAGAAGAGCGACCGCGCCGTTGGAGGTAGCGCCGACGGCGATCACGTCTTTAGTGGTGGGGTCCACGGCAACGCCGAGGCATGGCTCGATGTTCTTCCCGAAGCTGGCGGTGGCGAGGAAGGTTGTCGGGTCTCCCCAGTGCGTGGCGACCGATCCGTCCGGGTTGAAAGCACCCGTCACAAAACTCATCTTGCCCGTGGCCGGATTAAAGTCGAAGCCGCCGATGATGAAGTGGTCCGTAGAAAGTGTCGGCGCGATGGAAGTGCCGACGATGAACTGACCCGTCACGACGTTGACGCCTTCGCCGGTGCCTCCGAATGAGGTGAAGTCGGAGCCATCGGCGTTGAGAAGCTGAATCGCCATGCCGGAGCCGCTGTCGGTCAGAACCGTACCGGCCACTGCAATAGTTCCGCCGGAATTAATGGCCACGCCGCTTGCCTCGGACGGGCCGCCGAGACTGAGTAGTTCCGAACCCGTTGAAGCGAAAGAGGTGTCGGGTTGCCCGGTGGGAAGGTAGCGGGCAACCCAGGCGCTGCCGGAAATTCCACTGCCGACGACGCCGCAGACGACGGCGTTTCCGTTGGTGTCGATCGCTACCCCGGTCGCGATCGTATCCTGGCCCGCGCCCTCGCTCAGGAAGGTGACGCCATTGGTTCCATAACTGGTATCAGGCGTTCCGTCGGCGTTGAAGCGGGCGATAAACGCCTGCTTGTTGGCACCTGCGGCCTGCGTATCGCCGACCACGATAATCTGCCCGTTGGACTGCAACGCCGTGGCGACGCCATCGTTGCTCGCGTTGTATTGTTCCGTGACCGTTCCATTCGCCCCGAAGCTCGGGTCGAGAAAGCCGGCAGACAACAGTCGCCGCGACTCCAGAGACTCGGCGATGAACACGGCGGGTCGTTTCTGAGACTCACTACCGGTGTGGAGAATGATGTTTCGGCGCGGCATGATTTGTCCCTTTCAGAATTGACAGTAACGTTCCGCGAAAAACCTCGCGTTCCAGTGTGGCGAGTTGTAGCTGAGAAAACTTAACTTCTCGAATCAGCCGATGCAAACTTTCTTCTTGCTTCGATCGCATCCTCGATTCTTCCACTCCGTCACCTTGATTTGCCGTTTGCGGCGGCCTTCGCTTTTTTCTGCAATTCGTAGAGCGACTGGTACTTGCCAACATTGGGGATGAGCGGCGGGGGGCCGCCGAAGCGGGCGAACTTCGCGGGCTTTCCCCGGAGAAGCCGATACTTCGCCTCGGCGTTGCTCGTCATCTCGCCATAGTAAATCGGAAAGGAATCATTGGCTCGGTATTCGTAAATCAGCGTCCGCCGGGCGCGGTTTGAACGATTGGGGAGCGAACAGTGGGGGAGGATGCAATGCATGAAGATGACGCTTCCCGCCGGTGCGGGCAGGGGAGCAGGCCGGCCGAAACGGCCATCGTCCAGGTTTTCGGTGATCATTCCGGCGAACTTGCCGTCGGGGCCGGAGTGATTGAAATAATGCGCATGATGGCGTGGCAGGATCTGGAGGCACCCATTTTCTTCTGTCGCGTCGTCGAGATAGACGAGCGTTGTCACCAGATCATCGTTGGTGTGCGGAAAGTAGGCCATGTCCTGATGCCAATCCACGACGGACCCGACGCGCGCCGGCTTCATGTTCAATTTGCTGTGTTGCAAATTGATGTCCGGGCCGATCAGCGATTCCACCCGGTCGAGCAGTCGCGGATCGGTCGCCAGATTGCGAAACGTGTCGTTCTGGTCGAACGGATTATAAATGCGACGGGGAACGCGGAGGCCGTCCACCGGCTCCGGTTCCAATTCGAGGATATCTTTAAAATTCCCGCTCGAAAGCGCGTGATCGGTCATCTGGCGAATCGTGGCATCGACCCGCGCAGATCATCGGATGTGAAAAGACGCTCGACGACAACATATCCCTCGGTGCGGTAATGCTCGAATTGCTGGTCATCGAGGCGATATTGAATCATGTTCGGTCTCCTCTATGCCCTCTGCATCGCTCGGCTATTGGCGCATGGATTCGGCGATGATCGCGGCTCCCTGTTTGTCCCACCAGTTGATCCAGAATTGCACTCGCGCCACGCGGTCGGTCTCTGAATTCACCTGACCGGTCAGTTTTTCCAGGCAACGGTGAATTTCCTTTTCGCTCGCCTCATCAGCCTGGTCTTGCTCTGGAAACGGATGGCGACTCCCCTTAGTCGCCTCGGAAACGATCAGGCCAAGTGTGTCAATCAGAATCGGCGCGTCCTGACGTCCGCCTACATCCTGGATCAACCGTACGTACGAAGTTCGATCAGCTCCGGAAATCGTATTGGGGGCGAGGTCCTGAATCGCCGCGGACAGCACGCCGGGTCCGATTAGCGCCAACTCCGCGATCCGCCGTTCGCTTGAAAGGCCATCGTCAATATGGGGGGAATTCGAAAGTCGTGCCCGCGTGACTTCCATGAAGTCATATGCCTGCATCAACTTCGCCGGGTCTTGGAGAAAAAGAGTTTCAGCATCGAGCTTTCGATTCGAAATCGACCACCGCACCGTGAAGTCGTCGAGCCGCAAATCCTGACGGGATGGATGATCGACCGGCCCTGTTGCGAACTGGCCCGCTTCCTGAACGACTTCCGCATAGTGTCGGCATTCGGCGAGCGCCGAAATGAGCTGACGCTCGGCCGCCAGAATTTTGCCTCGATCGCCGCTACGTTTTGCGGTCAATAATTCGGCGCGGCATTTGGGGATCAATTCAGAGCCTGCAATCCAGCCGAAAGGAAACGAGCGATACTGCCCAATCTCATCTTCAGGCGATCCATATTCCATTCGTACCAGATCTGCCTTGTCCGGCCGGTGATCCGCAACCCATGCCGCCGCCAATCCATATACCGCGTTCAGAGAGATGGCCGTGAAATGTTCTTCCAGCAAGGGAGATCCGTGAGATCCCGGCTGGAATTTTAATGGAAGAACGATGGTGTCGGCGACGATCTTCGCATCCTGATTTCTCCCGGCGCAAATAGATCTGAAGGAGAATGAACTCGTCCATTGGATCAGTACTGTGGTCCAGCAGTGCGCGGCCTTGTTCCCATTTCCCGTCCAGCGCGTACGCCCACGCCAGCACGCGCCGATGCTCCTGTTCTATTTCTCTTGCTCGCAATAATCGAATGTCTTCTGCATCGACTTTTTCCGATATCCTTGGCTCCTTCCCGCCGAACGAGAGGATCGCAGACCGGGGCTGTCCCATCATCAGAAACACGTCGCCGATCCCCGCGTATTTACCTTCGATCGTAATCTGCGGGAAATTCACCTCCTTTTGAGCTGCGATTGCATCTGCGGTCCGTTTTTGAAGTGCAAGCACAATCGGCTTTCTTTCCTTCAGTGCCGCGAAGGCACTCTGGTCCTTTTTGGCGGTCCAGGTCAGTCCCTCGTCGAGGACGGCGTCTGTATGCTCGACGTTCCCCGAGTAGAGCAGGCGATCCGCCCATGTCACGTAATCCGCCTTATTCATGTCGCCACGGTCGGGGATATTTATTCCGAGCCGGATCCATTCGGCGAGCCGCTCCGCTCGCCACTCCTGTCCGGGAAGGTTGTGGAGCTTTCCAAGCAGGTCGAGAGCCGGCGCAGGCGCCATCGCAGCGGCCTGTGCGACTAACAAATCGGGATTATTCGGATTGGAGTTGAGCGCTGCACGCGCGCGATAGTCGGCTTCATCTTCATAGCCGTAGACATGGGCCATGTGGATCAGGGCGACCGAACATTCGATGTCGTGAGGGTTTGCCTGAACAGCGAGTCGTAACAGTTGCCGGGCGGTCCCCGAATCGATACCCATTTCCTCCCACGACCGCCTCAGCAATTGAGACCTCGGAAGCGGCCCGTTCCAGATGTCGTCAGCTTCGGCGGTCATGCCTGAAGAGAGGATCAGCAACAGGATGCAGGCAGAATTCGTGATTTTCACCGCCAGATCCTCCATCTCGGGTTCGTCAATCTTAACTGACATGGTTCATCGGTGTGTAACGCGGGCGACGGATTTTGGCTCTACAATGCAAGCTATGAACGCGATCATCCTTTCCATTGGCGATGAACTGACTCTGGGACAGACAGTCGATACGAATTCCGCGTGGCTGAGCCAGCAGCTCGCGGCGGTCGGATGCGGCGTCTCGGCGCACGTTACCGTTTCAGACGATCAGGCCGCTATCGAGGACGCGATTCGCGAAGCGATTCTAAAATGCGATTTTCTGCTGATTTCCGGTGGCCTGGGTCCGACCGAGGATGATCTGACGCGCCAGGCGCTGGCGGCCGTGATGAACGTCGAATTGGAGCTAAATGCCCGATGGCTGGCGGAGCTGGAGAAATTCTTCACCGCCCGCGGCCGGCCGATGCCGCCGGCCAATCGCATTCAGGCGATGATCCCGCGCGGCGCGAAAATGATTTTCAATCACGCTGGCACCGCCGCGGGAATCGAAGCGAACCTTCCACGCGTAGCGGCCGTCCCGGAGGGACGCCTCCCTCTTTGTCATGTTTCGGTCATGCCCGGCGTTCCGAAAGAAATGAAAATCATGTTCACGCGCGACGTCCTGCCCCATGTCAAAGCGGCATCGGGCGGCGCGGCAATCCTTTCCCGCACGCTCCACACGTTCGGCCTGGGCGAAAGCGCATTGGCCGAGCTGCTCGGCGACCTGATGCGGCGCGATCGCAACCCTTCGGTCGGCACGACTGTCAGCGGCGGGGTCGTCTCTCTCCGAGTCAACAGCCGATTCCCGTCGGCCGATGAGGCAAAACAAAATCTGGATTCGACTGTCGCTCATTGCCATGCCGCTCTTGGCGATCTGATCTACGGAGAGGATGAGCAGACCCTGCAGGCGGTCGTCGGCGGCATGCTCAAGAGACGCAAGCCGCCGGTGACGGTGGCGACGGCTGAATCCTGTACCGGCGGATTGCTTGCGAAAATGCTGACCGATAATTCTGGCTCGTCCGCCTATTTTCATCGCGGATGGGTAACTTATTCCAACGAAGCCAAGCAGGAACTGCTGGGCGTGCCCCCCGAAATCATCGAGAAGTATGGGGCGGTCAGCGAACAGACCGTGACAGCGATGGCAGCCAATGCACGACGCCTGGCCGATTCGAATTTCGCCCTGGCGATCAGCGGAATCGCCGGGCCAGACGGGGGGTCGGCCGAAAAACCGGTCGGCACGACATGCATCGCCATCGCGAGAGAATCGAACGGGTACGTGCGCCAATTCGTCTTTCCCGGCGATCGTGAATTCGTCCGCGAACGTGCTGCCAAAATGGCGCTCACCATGCTGCGGTTCGAACTGCTTGGCAAGCCAATGCCGTTTTGAGGGTGGAATCCTTTGCCTATCCGCCGCATGGACTTAGGGCGCGACGAGCGATAAAATTCAGTCGTCGAATGGGGAGCGGTAAGTGTTTCGCAGGCTCTCGTCGCGTCGAGTCGTGCCGCTCCGCCCTGGAGTCGGCAGCAGCCAACCCCAATGGCTCGAATCGGACGGGGGCTGTCTTTCCGCTCCGACTTGCCGATAGTGGTTAATGCCTTCCCGCTCTCTCGAATGGTGCGTCGTCGCGGTTGGTTCGGATGTGTCGGACGCAGGGATGCGAGTTTCTCTCGCCGCTCATAACTGCAAGCCTCGGCGCGTGTCTCTTAGGGAGTGGAAGTCGGCCAGATCCGTTGTATCGGCCGACCGTTCGCTCTGAATTGGAGAGATCATCATGGCTAAAACAAACCCGCTCGTGAATCTGATCGATCGCAAACTCGATGTGTCGCGATTTCGCGAGCAGCATTGGGAAGGGACGTTCGGGGATTATCTCGACATCGTAGCTGAGTCCCCGGCAGTCGCGCGAAACGCGTTTCAGCGCGTTTACGACATGATCCTCACCTATGGCTCAGAGTCGTTTACCCAGTTCAAGCAGGATTACACGCGATATCATTTTTTCGGCGATCCCATCGACCATGGCGGCGACGCGATCTATGGCCTGGAACGGCCGCTGATGACGCTGGTCGACTTTTTTAAGTCGGCGGCCCAGGGTTACGGAACGGAAAAGCGCATTCTCTTGCTACATGGGCCAGTTGGATCCTCGAAATCGACCATCGCCCGCCTGCTCAAGAAAGGGATCGAGGGTTACTCCAAGGGGGAAGAGGGAAAGTGTTACACCTATTCGTGGCGGCTCCCTCATCGACCCGGAAGCGGAGACGAAGGCGAGCAGTTTCTCGAGTGCCCGATGCACGAAGAGCCGCTTTTGCTGATTCCGCCAGAAGCCCGACCCGATGTGCTCAACGCCATCAATGAAAAACTGCCGGAAGGCCGGCGCATTCGTCTTTATGGGGATATCTGCCCGTTCTGCCGCAAGATCCACGCCGATCTGATGGACACGTATGACGGCGATTGGCGCAAGGTGATGGACCATATCAAGGTAAAGCGGCTCATTCTTTCGGAGAAGGATCGTCGCGGCATTGGCACGTTCCAGCCGAAGGACGAAAAGAACCAGGACAGCACCGAGCTGACCGGCGACATCAACTATCGCAAGATCGCCGAATATGGCTCCGATTCCGATCCGCGCGCCTTTAATTTCGATGGTGAGTTGAATATCGCTAATCGCGGCATCGTCGAATTCATCGAAGTGCTTAAGCTGGATGTGGCGTTTCTTTACGACCTGCTGGTGCAAGCCAGGAACATTTGATCAAACCCAAGAAATTCGCGCAGACGTACATCGATGAAGTGATCCTCGGCCATACCAATGAGCCGGAATACAAGAAACTTCAGGGCAACGAGATGATGGAGGCGTTCCGCGACCGCACCATCAAGATCGACGTGCCTTACAATATCCGGCTCAGTGATGAGATCCGGATTTACCTCAAGGATTTCGGCCCGGAGAAGGTGAAGGGAATGCACATCGCGCCCGATACGATCGAGATGGCGGCAATGTGGGCCGTCCTCACTCGATTGGCCGAGCCCAAGAAGGCTGGCATTTCCAGGATGCAGAAGTTGAAGCTTTACGATGGCAAGAGCATCGCCGGCTTCACTGAAGACAGCATCAAGGAACTGAAGGAAGAAGCGCCGCGCGAAGGAATGCAGGGCATCTCCCCGCGATACATTCAGGACAAGATCAGCAACGCGCTGGTGAGTCACCAGGCGCAGCTCGAGAAGGCGATCAATCCCTTCATGGTGATGAACGAACTGGAAGGGGGGCTGAGCCACCATTCGCTGATCACCGACGAAGAGCTCAAGAAGGAGTACAAGGAAATTCTCGCCGAGGTGCGCGGCGAATATGAGGATATCCTCAAGGGCGAAGTGCAGAAGGCGATCAGCGCCGACGAGGATGCCGTCAAGCGCCTCGCGGCCAATTACATCGAAAACGTCCGGGCTTACACCCAGCACGAGCGCGTCCGTAATCGCTACACCGGCCGCGACGAGGAGCCAGACGAACGGCTCATGCGTTCGATCGAGGAGAAGATTGAGATTCCCGATTCACGCAAGGACGATTTTCGCCAGGAGATCATGAATTACATCGGCGCGCTGGCCCTGGATGGCAAGCGATTCGAGTACAACACCAACGCCCGGCTCCTCAAGGCGCTGGAGCTCAAGCTGTTCGAAGACCAGCGCGACACGATCAAGCTGAAGAACCTGGTTTCGAGCGTCGTTGACGATGAGACGCAACAGAAGATCGACGTGGTGAAGCAACGCCTGATTAAATACTTCGGCTACAACGAAACCAGCGCCACCGACGTGCTGAATTATGTCGCCAGCATCTTCGCGCGCGGCGATGGAAAACAGGAAGAATAGGATCCGTTCCGTACCGTTCGTAGTGCGGGCTTTAGCCCGTACGAATGCGAAAGATACGGCCTGAAGGCCGCACTACGAACCTAAACCATGAGCATCGTCCGCGCAACCCGTCAATCCGGCTTCACCCTGTTTCTACTCGGGGCGGTGGGAGCCGTCTTTTTCTGGGCGACTGATCCGCGGTACGGGCCGGCCATGCACCGTGCGCCGGAGTTGCACTTTGACTGGCGATATTGGTTGTTTTTATTGCGTGGTTCGCCCGATAATTTGATTGATGCCGCCAATCAGGCCCAGGTCAGCACGCTCATGGGAATCGCCGGTTGCGCGGCTCTGATCGTCGTGGGGCTGTGGCTGATTTCGCGGAGGTCCGCTTGAAGACGACGGCTTTGATGACGCAACGACAATCGCGACCCTTCGCCGCGGGCGCAGCCGACCTATGATTTAGTACCTCCATGGTTCTCAAGATCGAAAAAGATCACCAGCGTTTTCGCCAGATCGTGAAGGGGCGGATTCGCGAAGATTTGCGGAAGTTTCTCACCAAGGGAGAACTGATCGGGAAAGAGGGGAAGCACCTTATCTCCATCCCGGTGCGCGGGATCGAACTCCCCCATTTCCGGTACGGCGATAACTCCGGTGGCGTCGGCGCCGGCGAGGGAAAGGAAGGAGAAGTCGTCGGCAAGGGCCAGCAGGGCAAAGGACGGCAGGGGGGCACCGATGTCGGCCACCACCTCATGGAGGTGGACCTCAGCCTCGATGAGTTGGCGGATATCCTCGCCGAGGAACTGAAACTGCCGCGCATCGAGCCCAAGGGGAAGCACCGGATCACGACGGTCAGGGACAAATACAGCGGAATTCGCAAGGTCGGGCCGGCGTCGCTCCGCCACTTCAAACGGTCGTTCAAGGAAGCGCTCAAGCGGCAGATCGCAACCGGCGATTACGATCCGCTCAATCCCACGATCATCCCGCAGAAGAAGGACATCCGCTATCGTTCATGGAAGGAAGTGAAGAGTCCGCAGAGCAACGCGGTCATCATCTTCATGATGGATGTGTCCGGCTCCATGGGTGAAGAACAGAAGGAGCTGGTGCGCCTTGAAAGCTTCTGGATCGATACGTGGCTGCGAAAGAATTACGAGGGGATCGAGAGCCGCTACATCGTCCATGACGTGAGCGCCAAGGAAGTGGACAAGCACACGTTCTACCATTTACGCGAGGACGGCGGCACCAAGATCAGCAGCGCCTTCCGCACCGCCAAGCAGCTCCTCGACACGCATTATTCGCCGGATGAGTGGAACATTTACCTGTTTCATTTTTCAGACGGCGACAACAGCTCCGAGGCCGACAGCCGCGAGTGCGTGAAACTTCTCAAGGAGCAGTTGCTGCCGGTCTGCAACATGTTTGGCTACTGCCAGGTCGCCAGCGCCTACGGCAGCGGAAATTTTATCAACGTGCTGCACGAGCATCTGCGGAATCACGAGAAGGTGCTGACGAGCCGGGTCAATTCGAAGGATGACATTTACGACTCGATCAAGACTTTCTTTGGGAAGGGGCATTGACCGGTTCTTCGGTGTTCGAAGGGCTTGGTCTGTGCCGCTTTTATGGGTAAGCTCGCAGCGTGATTGCCTGGGGTAATTGAATGAGTCCTACCGAATTGGAGGAGTTCCTCGATTTCCGCCCGTTCCAACCTTTTCGCCTTACCCTGGCAAGCGGCGATCAGATTGTGGTGCGGCAAGAGCATAGGCCGTTCGTATCAGGACTGTCGTTGGTTCTTAGTGGAGATGAAGTCGGCCGACGCGTGACGGCAGGCGCGAGTTTGGTCTTGATTCCGAACATTGCGCTGCTTCAACCCACGACCGGTTCGGATCCACCCTCGCGTCGCCGACGCAAATAGGAGTTCCTGTGAAAGCAAATGACGTAAAAAAAATTGTGCACAAAGATTCTCCCCGGCCATACCGGGTTTTGATGAACGATGGCGAAGAAATTATCGTCCGTCAGCCGCGCAAATCTCATGTCAGCGGCAATCAACTCGCACTCGTAGGAGAATGCCGTCGAAGCGGGGGACCCGCCGTGGAACGATTTCGGCTATTAAATACGGACTTTGTCGAGTCCATCGGCGAACTCGATCTTGCGGTCGGCGCGTCTTAAGGTGGCGACCGATCATTCGACCTGTTCGAGCCCATATGAGAATTGTGACGTTGACTTCTCTCCCACTGCGTTGACGCTCGTGCGCCCGGTGCGTAACATCCGGCGCGATTGAAGAAATTGAGGAGACGCATGGCGAACGTGGAATCGAGCGGGGCGGAATTGAAACACCTGGCAACAGCAATGGGACACTGGAATACGATAGCGGCGACCAGCGGCGGTATGCCGCGCGGCCCCGTCGCAATGCCGATGGCGATGCCCGGCCCCGGCGGCGGCGGTTACAACCGCTACCGCGAAATGACGCTCGAGGAAATGCTCCTCGAAAACCGGGTCGTATTCCTGGTCGGGGAAATCAATCACGTCAGCGCTTCACGGTGCATCATGCAGATGCTCTACCTTCAAAGCGTCAAGCGCGATCAGGACATCAATCTCTACGTCAACAGCCCCGGCGGCGTCGTGGACGATACGTTGGCCATCTATGACATCATGAAGTTCCTGAGCTGCGATGTCGCCACCTACTGCATCGGCCGCGCCGAGAGCGGCGGGGCGATCGTTTTCATGGCCGGAAAAAAGGGCAAACGCTTCATTCTCCCCAGCGCTAAAGTCATGGTGCACCAGCCGTTCGGGGGGGTGTACGGACAGACCGCCGACATCGAGATTCAGGCTGAGGAGATTCTCAAGACCAAGAACATCCTCATCAACATCATGGCCAAGTGCACGGGCCAGACTCCCGAACGCGTCCGTGAAGACAGCGAGCGCGATCGATTTTTCGATTCTGCCCAGGCCGTTGAATACGGAATTTGCGATGAGGTGATCGGCGAGGATTCCAGTGCGGCCGCCGCGGTCGCCGCCGCCGACGGAAACAAGCCGAAGACCTGATCGAATTGGCTGGAGCGGAGCGCGGAAGCGAGTGTGGAGCGATGTTTCTGGCCTTGGATCATCCATCGATTGCCTGCCGCGATGTGGCGCAACTGGCGGCGTGGTATTGCAAGAATCTGGGAATGCGGATTATCGCCACGAACAATCAGGATCCGCCCGCCCTGCTGGTGGGCTACGCAAACGATCTGAAGGGCGCAGCGATGATCGAGATGATGCCCGCGACGGATTCGGGGCCGCGGGTGGACGAAATAAAGCGATTTGCCCCGGGCATCCGCCACTTGGCGTTGCGCGTGAGTGATTTTGAACAGGCGTACGCCCAGCTTCTAGCGATCGGCACGACATTCACGACCAAACCCGGCGAGGCACTTGGCGGCGGGCGGACCGTGCTCTTCCGCGATCCTGAAGGAAACGAATTACAAATTGTGCAACGGTAGGAACGGAAACTTGCGACATTCGGTGAAAGACTCCTTTTAGCCGCTGCCCCGAAGGGCAGCGTTATCGTCGTGCGTGTGCGTACCCGCACACGCTCACGTGAGGAAACGACCCCGGCAAAAGCAATGCAAAATACATTGATCCCCATCGTCATCGAAAAGTCCGGCCGCGGAGAGCGCGCCTACGACATCTATTCCCGCCTCCTCAAGGACCGGATCATCATTCTGGGTGGGCCTGTCACCGACGAATCAGCTATTACCATCGTTGCGCAGCTCCTGTTTCTTTCCAACGATGATCCCAAAAGCGATATTCAGTTTTACATCAACTCGCCCGGCGGCAGCGTTTCCGCCGGATTGGGAATCATCGACACGATGAAATTCCTTCGCTGCGACGTGGCGACCACCTGCATTGGGATGGCCGCCAGCATGGGCGCCTGCCTGCTTGCCGCCGGAACGCGCGGCAAGCGATACGTCCTGGAGAATTCCCAGGTCATGCTGCATCAGCCATTGATTGGTGGCGTGCTTCAGGGGCCCGCAACCGATCTGGGAATCGAAGCCCAGCACATGATCCGCCTCCGCGACCGTCTCTATAAGCTCATGGCCAGTTACACCGGCAAGACGCCCGAACTCATCCATCGCGATTTCGATCGCAACAAGTGGCTCTTCGCCGACGAGGCGGTCAGTTACGGATGTGCCGATAAAGTGCTCGATCGCGCTCCGGAAGCCGCCCCCCGCACGCGGACCGAGGAACCCGGCGACGAGGACAAAATTTAGTTGATGCCCAAGCCCGCTTCATCTCCCACCTGCCCCGTGCATGCAACCTGCAAGGGGGGCGCGATGACGGTATCTATCCTCCTCGCGCCGTGGCTTTGTGTTTTTTCCGGTTGCGCGAGGCCCAACCAGGCCAATATCCTTCTCCGCAAAGAGAATCAAGCCCTTACCGGTCAGGTTACGCAGCTTCGAAAGCAAAGCGAAATGGACCGCGAAATGATCGCCGGCCTTCAGGCCCGGCCGACGACCATTCCATCGCTACCTCCCGATGAGCTGGATAAACTGGTCACCACCCACGGCATCCAGTTCGGCCGCCTTACCGGCGGATACAACCTCGATAACCAAACCAGTGACGCCGGCCTGAAAATCTTTGCCGTCCCGGTCGACGGTTCCAACCAGGTGTTCAAGGCGGCCGGTTCGTTTGTGATTGAGGCGTTCGACCTGGCGGCGAAGGACCCGCGCATCGGGCACTGGGACTTCAATCTGGACCAGTCGCGGCAGGCGTGGCATGGGTATTTTCTCTGGGATTACTATTACGTGCTCGAATGTCCCTGGCAGACAAAACCGCAACATTCCAATTTGACGATCAAGCTCACGTTTCTCGATGAGTTGACGAAAATCCCGTTTACCACCGAACGCCAGGTTACGGTGAATCCACCCCCGGCCACGCAGCCTCAATAGGTCTTATCGATGGCCGCCATGACCGTGAGCCCGGTCGCTGGCCACCGGTCCCGCGCCGCCGTTGGGCGATGTAAAGCTGCGTCCTGGCGACGCAAAACTTCCCCTTCCAAATGACGAACCGGACGAACCGAATCCGGCGCCCAAGCCGCAGTAGCGAAATCCACCGAAGGAACCTCCGCAACCCAGGCCGTAACACGGGTAATATCCAAATCCGCAACCGTAATAGAAACTGCAACTCGGCGAGCCGCCGTAGACGTATCGCCAATCCCCGCCCTGCGCGGCCTGACTCGAATAAGGATAGGGCTGTGCGTAGGTGATCGCGGCATCCGGCGTTTCGGGCGCGACGCTCAACCGCAGGGGCCCGCTCGATTGGATCGCCAGGTCGGCGGCGGTTGGTCCCGCGTGAGCCAGCGGATTCGCGGGCGCGACATGATGTGCTTGCGAAACAGCCCGCTTGATTTGTGCCGCCAGTTCATCTTCCATCGCGAAAATGTCGTGAGCCTCGCCGGTCACTTTCAGGCCGGCGATGGGTTTAGTCTCCCGCACATCCCAGACCTGGCCGGTCAGGCGCAAGAGGTCATCGATGCTCTGATAGCTTCCAAAGACCACATATCGCGCCTGGGATTCTTTCGCCGTCTTGAGGGCATCGTCGGAGATGATCGCGGAAGCCGCGGACTGGACGACGCCATCGGGTAAGCCAGACAAGTCCGACAGAAGACTCTGTTGAATTGCCGGCCCGATCCAGGCCAATTCAGGCGCCGGTGACATCGGCTGAAATGGAAGAATCAGAGTCCGTTCTGGACGTTCGGTCTCAAATGCGGCCATCGCAGTCGACCGACAAAAGCCGAAGATCAGACCCAACACAATTGCTTTGCGAATGCAATACACCGCGCGAAGTATACCACAGCTTTGTCAGCCCGGTTTCAGTAATTTCAAAGCAACAGCCGCCATGGGAGCGCGCGTGAACCATTCATCGAAAATGAGCGAAAGATTTATAGCGTTTTCATCACCAAATAGAATTCAGTGGGTCTCACTTAATCGGCACCATCCACACATTCCGGTATTGCACGGGATGGCCGTGGTCCTGAAGCATGAGCGGACCGGGCTTACAGGCGTCGCCCCCTTTGCCGGCGGGAGTACTTTCCTTGTTCAACTTTGTGTTGTCGTGAACCTTTACGCCATTCCAGACGACGGTCATCGTCGGCGGCTCGACCTGCTTGCCGTTCTCACACTTGGGGGCGTGATATTCGATGTCGTAGCTCTGCCAGATGGTCGGCGCCTTGGCGGCGTTTTCCTTCGGCGGCTCGATGCTGTAGATCGCGCCGCAGGCCCCGTCGGCGTAAGTCTTGTTGTGATATGAATCGAGCACCTGCACTTCCCAGTGGCTCTGCACATAGACGCCGCTGTTGCCACGGCCCTGGTCGTGATTGTTCGGCTCGTAGGGAATCCGGAATTCGACATGCAGCTTGTAATCCCCTTCGAATTGCTGCTTGGTGCAGGAGTCGCCGCCGTGAACTTCCAGCAAGCCATCAACGACCTTGAAGCCGGACGGGCCATTGCCGTCGCGGTTGGTCCAGTTGTCGGCGTCTTTCCCGTTGAAAAGAACGATCGCGCCGTCCGGCGCCGCAACCGGCTTCATGTCCTGCGTGTCCTCCGGCTTGTCGATCGTCAGCCCGTCGAGCGGGCCCCATTGAGCCGAGGCAAAGTTCACGAAGCATAGAAGGGAGGCCGCAGCAAGATAAAGGGTCTTTTTCATCGAATCTCCATCGCCATTGAAACCACGGCTCGCTTCGAACCGTGCGCCATATGAGTAGCGGGGGAGGTGGGGATTGTTGAAACGCAGACCGAGTAGGTATCTTCCCTTTTAGAGCGGCGCACGCCGTAAGCGATCTTCGCGGCTCACTTGCCATCGTAGAGGAAACTTTTGGAAACATTCTTCGTTTACGCTCTCGTTTTCCTGGTGGTTTACGGTCTGCTTCTCCTGTTACTCCGAATCGATTGGACCCCGGGTAGATACAAGGTGGTCTTTCGTGAGGGGCCGGAGATTGGGATTAAGGTCAAAGGGTATTCCGGATGGCTTACGTTTGACGACAAGCAGATCAGGATCGTCGGAGAGCGGGAATTCATTCTCCCCCTCGAAAGCGTGCTCAAGGTGGAGATCTTTCGGCTCTATGGCCTCGGCCGCATGATCCGCATCACCCACCCGCAGGGAATACTCTTCGTGACTGTGGTTCGATTTTGCATCGCGGGGCGGTTCGCCACGGTCGATTTCTTTAAGACCAAAAGACTACTGACTCAGATTTCGTCTCAAATCGGCTCGAATTCGCCAGAGTGTTGATGCCGTGGGCGTCCACAATTCCAATTGAGGTATCAAAACTGCCAAACGCAACGCTCCGGCGTCACCGGGTAAAGCACATTCAGCATGGTTTGATCCCGATGGGTTTCGACGAATTGCACCAATTTTGCAATCGCCTCCCATTGCATGCAGTATCCTTGGCGCACAAGCGACAAGGTCTCGCCGAGCCCATCCGATTCGTACACGAGGTGATTTTGCCAGTCTCCGATGCTTAAACCCGCGATGTTGTAGAGCAACTTGGCAAGCGCCTCCGCCTGATCCAACGACAAATCCAGCGTGTTGGGAATCAACCCGAAGGTCAACCGACAAGCCGCGACCGGATCGACGCCCTTACCCACTGCCCTTAGCCCACCCGTGAGCTCTCCCAGATTTCGAAACTGCGACACCGATAATTCGATCAACCACGGTGGCGCGGATTCCATCCCATCGATTCGACGGTCGGCCCAACCAACCGCGTCTTCGCGCCGGACGAATCCGAGATCGAGGGCGGTTGCAAAAACGGCGGCTGCGAGTTTGTCCTCAAAAGTTGGTTGCATCCTCGTTTCCTGCGAATGACCCAATCCAAATAGTTCATTCCGGCGGTTGTTTCGGGTTATTCCTCATTTGCTCCTGCACAAACTTTGTCAGAAGGTCACTGATGGGAACCTGCTCGTTCTGTGCCAATCCTGCAGAAGTGGCGGCGCACTCTACGCAAAGGTGTCGTTCGGTTTTGATGCCGGATTTAATCTCGGTCAGGTGGACGGTCGCTGTTTTTTGCATTGATCGCATTTCATCGGATTCACCAAGAGACGCCTTTGTTTCAACGAAGCATCCGCGCAGAAAAGGGTCGCGCGACAGACATGCTATCGCGCGACCGGATTTATTTTCGAACTGGTTGTCTTTTACTCTATTTCGTATCCGCCTTCGCTTCGGCGGGTTTCGCGGCGAGCGCCTTTTCGATTTCTTCACTCACAGCCGCGCTCTCCGGCGTGGTCTGGCTGGAATAACGGGCGATGACGTTGCCGTTGCGGTCGATCAGGAACTTGGTGAAGTTCCAGCCGATTTCCCCGCCGAAGTCGCCGTTGGTCTGATCGCTGGTGAGGTATTGATAAAGCGGCGCTTTATCATCTCCTTTGACACTGATCTTCGACATCATCGGGAATTTCACGTCATACGTGGCGGAGCAGAATTCCTTGATTTCCGCGTCCGTCCCTGGCTCCTGATGACCGAAATTGTTGGCCGGGAAGCCGATGATGACGAATCCCTTATCGCTGTATTTCTGATAGATCGATTCGAGCCCTTTGTACTGCTTGGTGAAGCCGCACTTGCTGGCGACGTTCACCATCATGACCACCTTGCCCTTGAAGTCGGCGAGTTTCTGTTCTTTGCCGTCGATCGTCTTGACGGTGAAATCGAGTGGGCTCACAGGCGTATTGTCCTTTGATGCGGCTGGCGGTGCGGTCGTCGGATCCTTCACCACATCATGGGCCGGAGGCGGCCCGCCGAGCAGAATGCGTCCGAGAGAAAAAACCGCCGCTATTGCCGCGAATGCTTTGAAGCGTTTCATGTAACCTCCATCTTTGTTTTGGTTTTCGCGCAGATCAACTTGCTATGCGCTGAGCCGGTCCATCGCTCCGGGCGCCACCTGCTCGAGATTCGGCGTAATGTCATGTTCGACGTTGCCGCAGGCCCAGGCGAGTCCGCCCAGCAATACCTTGTGGAAAATCTCGCTCGTCCAGACATCTTCGCGATGTCCCATTGAAGTGTAGAAAACACGGCCCTTCTCATGCTTTCGGGCCCAGGTTTCGGGATACGGCTTTTCCGCCTTGTACTGCGCCTCGCTCATCGAATCGGTCTCCTGAACGCAGATCACGTGCAGGTCCGGCGCAAAGTTGGTCAGCCGATACCACTCTTCGGTCATCTCGAAATCCTCCAGGCCTTTGATGAAATTGGGATCGACGACTTTGATCATCGCTTTCTGCTGCCCGCCATGGGTCACGAATTCTCCGCCGATCATCTTGATGTAGGGGTCGGCATCTTTTCCCTTGCCATGATGATCGAATGTATCGGTCGCACAGTGCATCCCGACAAATCCCTTTCCGCCGCCCACAAAATCGAGCAGGGCCTGCTTTCCTTCTTTGCTCATCCCCGGCGTTTTATCGGGGCTGTCCGGCTTGGTCTCTTCGCCGGTCGTGTAGAACATGACCGCGTCGAATTCAGCCAGTTTCTCAGGGGAAAAGACCGTGCCGTCCTTGGTAACGGTGACTTCAAAGCCATTTGCCTTTCCGAGGTCGACGGCAATCTGCTCCCCAAAGGCCAGCGTCGCCGGATCCTTTCGAGTGACCACCGAGTGCGGAAAAGTCTGCGAGCGGGTGAAAAACAAAACTTTGCGCTGCTTGATTTCGTCGCCGGCCACCCACCCGGCGAGGAACGAATTGGCGGCGATTGCAGCGGCACCTGCCCCGGCGGCACGCAGCACGTCACGTCGATTGATCGTTGATTCCCTGGTTCGCATCCGGTTCTCCGTTGTATGAATGAATTTCCGTCACAGTCGATACCCGTCGCAGGCCTCAGCGTTGGTAAATCGGCAAAAGGCGGTAGGGGACCGCCAGGGCGAGCAATGCCATCGACGCGGTGTAGGTCCGTCCGCCGGCGGTTTCCTGTCCGTGCGGCTCGGGCCATCCTCCGTCGGGCATTTGTGACTTGAACAGGCGCACAAAATTCGGCGCTGCGATCGCCGCGTAGTCCGCATCGCCGGCTTGAAACGCGGCCTGAGTGGCGTAATAGATCGTATAAAAAAGGTAATTGTTTTGATCGTCTACGGGATGCTCCCGGAGAAATTTCAGGCTGTCGGCGATCTCCGGTCGCTCGGCGCCGTTCAGCAAATAAAGACAAAGCACCCCAACTCCAGTGGCGCTCGGCAACGATGGCGAACCGGGTTGATATCCGAATCCGCCGGTCGGGTTATGGCATCGCAATACAAACTGCACTGCCTTCTCGACCGCTTCGGTCGGCACCGCGATCCCAACGCCTTTGCAGGCGCGGAGCGCCAGGGCGTTCCATCCGCACAGGGAAATATCACTGTCCACCGCCTGCGGCTCGTAACGCCACCCGCCGGGATAGGGATCCGCCTTTTTGATGGACTGAGCATCGAGAATCAGTTTGGCCGACTTGCGAAGAACGGCGTCGATTTTTTGTCTGCCGTCTTCGCTGTCTTCGACCCCATACGCTTCGGCCAGCGCCAGCGTCACGATCCCCTGGCCGTACATGCGGCTGCCGTCGACCTTTCCGAAATAGCCGTCGGGCTGCGCCTGGATGATGAGGAAGTCGATGGCGGCACGGACGGACGACCCATACTTCCCCAGATCCGGCGTATTGCCGCCGGCAAGGAACGCCAGCAGCGAAAGTCCGGTCGTGGCGAGCCGGGGCCCGCCGGTTGGGCCGATCGATCCGTCGGCATTTTGTTGCGTGACCAGGAAATCCAACCCGTTGGAAAAGGCGGCGTCCAGCCCCGGCGGAATGGCCGGGTCGGCGGCGGGCACGGCCATGATCCCCGTGGCCGGAATCAGAATCGCAAATAAGAGGGTCAGTAGGGGTTTGATCAATTTCCTTTCCCTTCCTGTGCGTTGCCGAGGGCTTCGAAATAAAGCTTCAGCGATTCCTCATATCCGGCGGGATCAGATTCGTGAAGCGTAACGTTGACTCCGTCATCGTCGCGCGGCTGGAGCCGGCCCCATTCGCCGCCGCCGCAAAACCGGGAGCCGAAGGCCCGGCGGCCAGATTCGACGCGTCACGCGCCGTCTCCGGGGAATAGACGCCCGCCAGCGACGGAACCGAGGAAAGGCGGCGAGAGGCCGCCTCATGAATCGACCGATCCCAGGCACGCGCGAAAGCGCCGCTGACTCGTGCCTGATGCGTCTGGGCGGTGTGCAGATCGGGCGGTTGTCGCGAGAGAGAGTCGGCGGCGGCGCGGGCAAACCACTTGGCCGCCGAGAGCGGATCGCGTTCGGTAAAGGCATCCTGCGCCTGGGCCAGCTCGCGCTGCGTCGCTTCGATCGCCGTACGTGCGTCGGCGGCGGCGCGAGCGGCAGCGGCGGCATCGCCGCCCCTGGCGGCCGCCGCAAGGCTTCCAAGGGCAACGCCAAGTTGCTGACTCACCAGTTCGTGCGCGGCGCTCGTCTCCGGCGCAAAGGGGGCTAGCCGCGCGGCGATCGCATCGGCGGTATCGCGCGAGACGGGCCGATAATCGCGATTTACACGCGCTGCGGCGTCTTCAGCATCCTGAGTCGCCTGGCGGGCGGCACGCTCGGCCGACGTCCGTTGATCCTTTGCAGCCGATGCGGCGATCTGTCGCGCTGTGGCCGCACGCATCTCGGCTTCGTGCGACGCCTGGGCGGATTGCTGAAACTCCGCCAGTGCCTGGGGCATCGACGTCAATTCCGCCTGAACGGCCAGGAGCGTCTCTGTCGCCCGGTCGCGCCAGTTGGAATCCTCACGTACGGCCGTCGCGTCAGCCGATGCGACGGAGACCATTTCGCGCCGCTGGCCTGACCTGTGCGATCTCATCGGCGACTTTTCGCTGCTGGCCGAGAATCTGTGGTGAGATCTTTTCAGATCCGAGCTGTGTCTGTTTGCTGAGCGCCTCCTGAACGGATCCGAGGGTGTCGATTTTCTTAGCCGCTTCCATCGACTCGCTCACCTGGGCCTTTTGCCGTTCGATCTTTTTCCCGATTTGCTCGTCGGCGCGGCGCTCGGCGGCACGGGCCTGGGCGACGGCTGCGGGGGCGGCGGAGCCGGGCAAAACAATCGGTCGCGTCGAAGCCCCAGGAGACTGCACCTCCGCCAGCTTTTTCATGAGCTGCTGATCCAGCGCCGCCGACCGCGCGTAGTCGCGTGCTGCCGCGGCGGCACTCGCCTGAAGCGCAAGCTCTTCAACGGTCGTCGAGGCGGGTGCCACGCCACCCCGCGTCGAGCCGTTCTTCATCCCGGCGCCCTCCTTGCCGCCGGCAATCCGCGCCGACGCGATCGGCAGTTGAGGAGGCGCGGAGGGGTCTTCGACATCCGGAGCCCAGTGCGCCATCTGCTCCCGCGCCTTGCTCGCCGCGCCATGAATGACGGCCAATTCTTCCGGCGAATGCTTTTCGTCGTGGCGATGCAGATTATGTTCACGCTGGAGCGCCGCGACGGCGGCCGCAAATTCATTGGTCAGGCCGGCAGGGACCGGTCGCCCCGATGCCAGGGCGATCGTCGCTTCGATGCTTCCGGCGGCACGCGAGGCCAGTTGCAGATCGCGGGCGCGCGACAGGTCGGCGTCGGGCCGGATCGCTTCGGCCTCCGCGGCGGCGCTGAACCGATCCTCAAGCGATTGCCGCTGTTGCGGCGATTTCTGAAGTTCCTCCGACCAGTCGTGCGCTGCGGCGGCGTAATCCACCGGATTGACTGAACGCAGCAATGCGGTCGAGGCCTCCACCTTGGCCTTCAGCCGATTTTCCAGATCACCCGCGTTGGGATCGATTCCCAGATCACGCGCCCCCGCGGCGACGTCTTCTTTTGCGCGTTGCATGGTCTGGGCAAAGCGCTCGGCGCCGCCGGAGCCAGCCGGCGGGGCCTTGTGCTCCGAGGCGAGAAGATTTTCACGATCGGCCAGCACCGTCTGGGCGCGCTCTCCCTGGGCGACGGTCAGCATCTGCGCCTGCATCTGCCGGCCTCGCTCCAGAGCCTGCCCAAGCCGCTCGCGCGGCACGTTGCTCGTTCCCGAGCTCGACCCGGCGCCGGAACAGATCATCGGCAGTGTCCGCCTGAATCTGGGCCGAGTCGATCCAATTGGAGAGCGCCTGTGAGAGTAACGGAACATTGCTGTTGAGCGTGGCGCGGTAGAGCGCCTGCCGCATCAATGTCGCATCTTCCGATGCACCGGTCAGATGGCGATTAGCCTGGGCTGAAGCCTGGCTGTACGCAGCCGTCTGTTTCAACCTGGCGGCATCAGCGTCGGCGAGGCTCTTGTCCGCGGCCCCAAGCTCATCAATGAGCGAACCGGCAAATTGGAGTGCGCTTTGCAGCTCCCCGATTCGATTGTGCGTAGGCGCATCCACCGATCGCGGGGAAATCAGAGTGTGCAGGGGATCGCTCACCGAAACCTGGCCCGATGTGTCCGTTGCCACGATGGACAATGTAACCACATCGCCGATCTCCAGCTTGTGGGAAGCCAGGTCGAAATCGAAGACGCTCTCCTGCCGGCGGTGATCGGGGGTCAGCGGGATCGGGGTGTCGGAAAAGGGCGATGCGTTCGCCTGGTATCGCACCGCCAGCGAAACAATGCCGAAATCATCGACGGCCTGGTATGAAAGCGGAATGATGTCGCGCGGATTGAGCCGAAGACTTTGTCCTGCCTGCGAGAGTTGCACGACCGGCGCACGATCGGGAATAACGCGAATCTGCATGGTTGGCGGGCCGCTTCCCGCCACTTCGCGCGCACTGATCATGTCCAACTCGCAATGAGCGTCCTTCCGCATGACCAGGTCGGCCCGGCGAACGGCATCATCCGCAGTCCGCTCCATCAGGATTTTTTCCCCGCCGACCGTAAGCAAAGCCGACTGAAGCGGCTCGCTGCTGTAGACCATGATCGTGGCGGCTGTCCCGATCGGCGCTTCGACAATGCCATCGGAGTTCGTCACCGTCATCGGAATACGGCCGGTGTAGGCGGGAAAGACGTAATGAATCTTGATCTGATCGACGGCCGGCGGACGCAACACGCGGACGAGATACGCCGGCGTCTGGGCATCGCCCCCCTGGAGATAATAGCGCACATCCCGATCGACGCCGCTCAGAGTAAAACTGTATTGCCCGTCTCCGGCGTCGGCCATGATCGCCCGGATCCAGCTGCCGTCCACATTGCGGTAGACCCAGAGCGGTTGAGCGCCCAGGTTCTGCGCTTCAGCTTCGATCCGAAGTGTCGCCGATTGCACAATATCCTGATTGCCGCGAAGGACGTGAATTTGCGTCGTGGTCACCGGAGGCAGATCCGCGAGCGGCTCGACGAACCGCCGAACAAGCTGGCCCAAACCGAAGCTGGGGACTCTCCAGAGGGATACGGTTGTCGAGATCACGGCCGCGCAGGCTATCCATGGAAGAACAACGCGGGCAGGAGGAATCCAGCGACGCTTTCGTTGCGCACCGACCTTGTATTCCAGCTCGTGCAACAGATGCGAAAGAATTTCTTCCGAGCCGCGATGGGCGGTCGGGCCCATGAGGCGCGAGATGACAGTCAAAAGGCCCTGGCCGAATTGCGGATTGTGATGCTCGATGCGTGCGGCCGTGGCAATCCAATCCATGCGCGCCCGCAGCGCCACCAATGCTTGTGCCATCACCCACAATGCACAAATCAAGGCGATCGCCAGCAATCCGATTCGCGGGCCGGCGGCCAGGTGCAGCAGCCGGTCGGCGGCACAGGCGATCAAAGTCCAGAGGAGCAGGATCGTCAGGGCAATTCCCATCGACCGAACCACGGCCAGCCGGCGGGCGCGTAATTCATCTTCGCGCAGATACCGGCGCAGCTTCGGAGGCAGTTCTGAGTGCGGACCCATATTGGAAAGGACTGGGTGAATGCTGACATTCTCCTATACTCAGGCCAATCCGCATCGTTTGCGGATGGCCCATTCGGCAGAAAACAGACCCACTACAAATAGATAAAGGTAGGGGCTGTCCCAGAGTCGCAGGTCGGCAAAGCGTGAACGCGTTTCGGCGACGCGCGCGAGCCGATCGGGAAGGTGTCCGATCTGGTCGATCGGAAAGAATTCCCCCCCAGACGATTCGGCGATTCGCCGCAACAAGTCATTGTCACCGGCGAGGTTGGCCATTTCCGCTTCGTCGCTGGCGACGACGCGAGGGGCATCCGCACCGATTCATGATTGGAGGCGAGTTGCAGCTCATATTCGCCGGCCGACAGCACAAGATTGGCTTCGAATTGTCCTGCGCCGGGGCTGCCGACCGAGGAAAGCTTCTGTGTTCCAAATCGCTTTTGGTCCCTGAAGATTTCCAGTTCATACGGCCGCGAGGCCTGTTTCTCGTCGAAGACACGAGCGCGAACATGCACCGGCTCTTCTGGCTGTACCGAAACGCGATCAGCGTCGAGAGCCAGTGATTCGGAGTTGGCAAAATAGGGGGCCTGGGCTGCGTAATGAATCAGTTGCCTCCAGAATCGATCCTGATCGCGCTCCCCGATCTTGAAACGCCATCGCCACGTTTCATTGATACCCAGGAAAAGCGTTCGTCCGGCGCCCAGCCGCCGCTCCAGCAGTACCGGCGATCCTGAATCCATCTCTGCCAGCAGCGCCTGTGTCCGTGGCTTCAGTTTTCCTTCGCTCACCGGCGGAAGTTGCAGGAATTGAAACGTCGGCGGCAATTCCTCCCAGCGCCGCGGGATGCCAGAGGCGTCGTTGCCGAGTTTCATCACGTCGAGGCTCAGCGCCGAAGGATCCGGCACAAATCGAAACGCCGGTTGTTCACCGGGCCAGCTCTTGAACCGCGGCTGGACGCGCGAGAGATCGAAGGGAAGCAAAGTGGCGGCGGGAATCGGATTGGCATATTCGGCGGGAAGATGCGCATCGCCGGCCACAAGGATCACACTCCCGCCGCGCTCGTCGACGAGTCGAAGCAGCGCATCCCATTGCGCCGGGCTCAGCGCCGCCACCGGCACATCGAACATCACGATGACGTCCTGGCGCAGAATATCTTCCGGCGACATGTTGAGGCGCGGCGCATCCACCGTGAAGACTGTATCGCGAAGCTGAATGTCAGTGCGCCGCGACAGCAGGTTGTGAAAATACTGATAGTCCCAGCTCGGAGACCCGGCCCACGCCGCCACCTTGATGCGTTCGGGCATCACCTTGATCCATCGTTCGATGCGATTGTTTGCATCGGTTGCCTCCCCGGGCAGGGGGGCCACGGAAAGGACGATCTTCTGCACGCCGGCCAGCGACGGTTTGAGTTCGATCGGGAAACTGACCGTTGCCGGAAAAGCCGATCGCAAGTCGACGTGCTGTGATTGCTCGGGTTGATCGCCGATGCGCAGCTTCACCTCGACACCCACGCCTTCAAATCCCTCGTGGCGTACTTCCGCACGAAGGGTGACGGTGTCCCCGATAAATGCGCCGGCGGGAAGAAGCACGTTGGCGAACGACAGATCGCGCGGGCCGATCGTTGGCGAAACCCCGACGGTGAAAATGGGAACGCCGTTGGGAGTCAGGCCCGTGAGACGCCGGGGATCGCCGCCGACCTGCCGTCCGTCGGAAATCATCAGAATCGCTCGAACGGCGCGTCCACTGGAGGCGGCGGGGATTCCGCCGGTCAGGTCGCTGGCGAGTCCATTCGGCTGACCAGCCAGCGAATGCGCGGGCTGTGTCCCGTCAAACAGATTCACGGGGATTACATGGTCCGCCAGAAGAAATCCGCTCACCGGCATCTGCGCGGCCACTCGCGGAAGGATCCCCTTGCCGGGCCGGAGCAACGCTTCCTGGGCGAGGCCGAACCGCGAGATCTTCCGTACCTGGTCACATGCTTCGTGAACCTGAGCATTGGTGTCGTAGAGACGTTTGTCGGCGTTCTCCTGATAGCGCGCGAGCGCCGCCAACGCCTGCGAAATTCGCAGCGGCACGGCGGACTTCCAGGCGCTTTCCGAATCGGGTTGAGGCACTTCGGCGATCTCTGCAAGCCGTTGCCGCAGGTCCGGATCGTCCGGCACGGCCGAACCACCCGCCAGCGCGCGGGCCGGCGTCGCATAAGCGTTATAGACTTCGCGAAGCCGGGACTGCCGCGGCTCGACATCCCGCCCGGAGATCATCGCAAAATCCAGGTCGTCGCGGGCCGCCTGCACATCCTGCGCGGCCAGCCGCAATCGCGACAGTTCCCCCTGCAATTCAGCAAGCGGCGCAACCCGCGCCCCAACGGGGAGCCGGCCCAGCGCGTCGGCCAGCGCAACCAGTTGCGGTGCGGTTCGCTGATTATCGACAACGCCCATGCTGCCGGAATGATCGATCAGGACGAGCAACGTGCCGCGCTCCCCTGAAGAGGCGAGGCGCACCGCGACGGGTTTGAGCAGCGAGACCGTCAGCGCCGCCAGCGCAGCGGTTCGCAGAACCGGCAGAAGGATTCGGCCCGTCCAGCCGACGAACTGCAATTGCGCGGGGTAGAGCCAGATCACCGCCGCCATCAGGGCGAGCAACACGCCTGCTGCGACCGGAAGCAACTGGGGGGCGTGCCAGAAGACGACGGCGTGCACAGTCGAAATGGCTAAGTGGAATTCGCTCATGTGACGGTGCTGTCAGAAGCCGGCTTGAGAACGCGTTCGAGCGATCCGGCGCGGGCAAGAAACATTTCGAATACCGCCAGCAGGAGAACGATGCCAACTCCGAGCCCCCATAGCTCCAGGCCCCCGCGACCGGCGGCGACGACGTCGCGCAGCGGCGATTCAGCCGGATCGACGCGCCGTGCGTGCAGGTTCTTACCGAGCCAGTCCCATCGCTCAGGAGTCAATTGCGTCAGGTCGGACTCTTCAAGCGGAGACCGGACGACATAAAAGAATTCTGTCGGCCGCTTGTTCGGTTCCTGAACGCGCAGACCGTATTGCCCGGGAATGAACGTGAGCCCGTATCGCACTTCCGACTGATTTCCAAGGCGAACCACATCGAGCGCCGTTTCGCGCCGTCCGGACTGCTCAGAGTTACCTTGCGATCGGAGACAAAGTCATCAAAGTTGAGCCGGATCGGCTGACCGATCGCCAGGTTTCGGTTGACCGGATCCGTCGCCAGATACCGGACGATGTTCTGAATAAACGGCAGATAAAAATTGGAAAGGGGCAGTGTCGTCCAATCGGCGTCGAGCGATGTGGTCAGGAGAAGCACCTTGCCGCGCTCGGCGCTTCCTTCGATCAAAAAAGGCCAGCCGGAAGAATACCACGCCAGCGAACGGGCATACGAAGCCCGCGGGTTGGCAGGAAAATATCGGCCGATCGTGGCGGTTGGGATCGGATCCGGCTTGCCTTTGAGGAACTGGAAGATTGGATGCGTGAGATCGAAGCCGAGCAAAGATGTGGCTTGCGATCCGTCGGCAGAGGTCGGCTCTTCAAGTTCACCCGGCAGGATGCCCGAGCCGTCTCGCCATAGCGTCGAGTTGTATTCGTCCGTGCGGGTGAGGCTGCCCGGCGCAACCAGAACGCGTCCGCCGTTATAGACATAGCGCTCGATCAACCGGACCTGCGAGGTCGAGAATCGCTCAATGTTCGCCAGGATCACGACCTGATACTTTTCCAGGTCGGCGCCGGTCCATTGCTCCACCGCCACGTCCTCGACCGAGCAGGGATCGGCCCCTTCGCGTTTGGCGGTCTGGTGCGGCGCCAGCGCCCACCGCAGAAAATCCACTTCGCTGCGAAACGCGCCCGGCCGCTCGTCGCCACTCACGATCAGCACCTTCACCGGCTCGATCACATCGATGACCGAATCAAACCGGTCGTCGGCGCGATAGCCGGAAGTGGTGATTTCCGCCGACAAAACGTTCGAGCCCGCCTGCGGGAAGGAGATTCGCTTTCCCGCGGCCCCCGCTTCGCCGCCGAATCGGAACGTCTCGACCCGGTTGGGGCCGAGGTTCACCTTCGTCTCGAGTATTTTCGTCTTGTCGGCGAAAAGCCGAAGCGGCAATTCCGAATGCTGCGTGCTTCCGTAATTGCGCAACCGCACCTCGATTTCGGCCGGCTGAGCGCGGATGGCAGGGGGGTTGATCAGCGAAACCGATTCGACCGCCACATTATCGGCATCCGTCGTCCCGACCGGAATGATGAACACGCGCGGCACGCGCTGCCTGATGCGCATCCGCTTGAGCCAGTCGGCGCAGAAAGCCTCATCCAGATTCTTCCAGCTCATCGCCTGGCGGTCGCAGATGAGGTAAATCTCGCGATTCTGCTTTTCATATTTTTCCATCAACTCCCCGGCGCTGTGGAGGGCGTCGCGCATGTCGGCCGACGCGTAGCCTGGCTTGAGCTGATCGATTCGGTCGGCGATCGAACGCTGATCGGAGGTGGGTTCGCTGTCAATCGATTCCGTCGCCGCGCCGGGGGTCAGCAGCGTAACCCGATCTCCGGGCCGCAATCCTCCGAGCACCTGCTTGGCGGCCCGCTGCGCCTGGGAAAATCGGGTGCGGCCGTTTTCGTCGAAGCTCATGGCGGCTGAACAGTCGAGCACGATTGCCGCCGTCACGCGGCCGTCGTCATCGGTTCCCGATCCCGGCGACTGAAGAAGCGGCCGCGCCAGCGCCACCGCGAGCGCCGCGACGATCGCCATGCGCACCACAAGCAGCAGCACCTGCGAAAGCCGCGCGCTCTGCCGCTGTCGCGCATCGGCTCCAGCCAGAAACATCATCCCTCCCCATTCCACGTCCTGGTAGCGCGCCCGGCTCAACAGATGCAGCACCAGCGGCACCACCGCGCCGCCAAGGCCTGCGAGCATGAGAGGATTGATGAACAATGAAGGTTGGTGGTTAGGAGTTCAGGGTTTTTCGTTGAAAGTTAACGTTGAGTCCCGGTGCGCCGGGATTGAACGTTCTCTTCCACATTCGAAATAAACGTTCAACATTCAACGCTCAACTTTCAACGTCCAACGGACGTAATCCATCCCCATTTCGAAACCTCTATCCCTGGTTCCTAATCCTCAAAAACGCCGTGATCGATTCGATCAGCGGCTTCTCGGAGACGAACGAATGAAACTCCACGCCGAGCGCGCGGCACGTGTCTTCCAGCTCCCGCCGATGGCGGCGAAAATTCTCCAGATAAATCTTTCGTACGACGGCCGGCTCGCACAGTTGCGCCTTTTCTCCCTCCAGCCCGCGCAGGCGCGACCAGGTTCGAAACGGGAATTGCACTTCATCCGAATCCAGCACCTGAAGAACGATCGTTTCGTGCCGATCGTGCCGCAGCCGGGCGAGCCCCTGGCGAAGGGTGCGGATCGGGGTGAAGCAATCGGATACAACGATGACCAGCGATCGTTTTCCGAGCCGGTCGGCGGCCTCCTGCATCGCCGTGTCGATCCGCGCTTCGCCGCGCGGGCTGGTCCGCTCGAGCGCCTCGATCACGCGCGACAGTTGCGTCGTCGCCGCGCGTGGCGCAAGCCAGTGTTCGATGCGCGACGAGCAGAGCGCGAGCCCGACGCTTTCCGATTGCCCCAGCATCAGATAAGCCAGCGACGCGATGAGCTTGGCGGCATATTCGAATTTCGGCCCGGATTTCGAAGTGCCGTACGCCATCGATCCGCTGCAATCGAGCATCAACAGGCAGCGGAGGTTGGTCTCCTCATCGTACTCCTTGATGTAAGGTCGATCCGTTCGCGCGAGGACACGCCAGTTAAGCAGCCGCGGCTCATCGCCGGGCGCGTAGGCCCGATGCTGCCGGAATTCGACGCTCGCCCCTTTCATCGGGCTGCGATGCAGCCCGGTGATGCTCCCTTCGACCACGCTGCGCGCCGAAACCTGAAGATGGTTCAGCCGCTCGACAAGTTGCGGTTCCAGATATCGGGTGACGAAGCTCATTCGTGGCAGCTAATGATGGCGTGTCGGCTCACGCTTTAACTTATTCGATTATGCCCGCAACAGGTTCGCATAGCGATGGGCCAGCCGGCCCGCTGATAAAGCGGGTCAAGCGCTCAACTCTGGCGGGTCTTGTCGTTCCCCCTCGCCGGGTAATCACCCCGGAAACCGCGCATTTCACGGCGGCAATTGAACAACATGGCCGCTGCCCGACACTTCGTTCACTTCCGCCATGTGAAATACCGTAGGGCAGCCCCGGTTTGCTTCCAGGCCCATCACGCGCTCGCCGCCGACCGTGTAGCGGCTGCTGACGCCGAGGCCCGTTCCGTCGGTATTCACGGTCGCGACCAGCTTATCATTGACATAACCCTCAACCTTTCCTTTTCGGACCTTGATGAGCGTCTTGTATGTTTTGCCTTTGACAATAAGATTGTTTCCTTCAAGTTTTTGGACGCCGTAGATTCCTGAATCGTCGCTCCGGCCAAATCCGATCACGGTGTTGCCCCATCCGCCAAGAAAGAAATACATCGCGCCGTTTTCCAGCGGGAAAATGAGCAAAACGGTGTCGCTACCCGCGATGCGGTTGATCGAGACGGTCAAATCGTATTCCGCGGGCGGCGAGTAGGGAATGACGAGGTAACCGCCATCGTTGCCGCATGACAAGCCCCCTTCGTTGCGTCTCCAGGACCCATTGAACCCCTGAGCGGGTTTATCGACCAACGTCAGCAAATTCACGACTCGGGTGGCTGATGGACGAGCTTCGGCAATCCGCTTCTCGACCACCGCCTTCTCAAATCCGTCCAGCTCGGCCAGGCATTGTAAATACCAGAACGCCGCGCGGGATTGCTCGTGCGCCTTGGCTGGTCCGGTGCGCGGACCGGCGTCGCTCCACCAGCCGTCGCCGATCTTCCTCCGGCTCGTCGCATTCGCGGGAGCCGCAAGATCAGCCAGCGCGAGCGCCTTGAGTTTCGCGTCCGAAGAGAGCGCCAGTCGTGGCAGAGCTTTGTCCCAGTCACCCTTGTACAAACCGAAAAACTCTCCTACGGTGAGGTTTGCATCGGCGTCATTAGGATTTGATTTCAGCCGCGCCACCGAGGGTTCGACTTTCTTGTACTCGCCGCGAATGGCTCCCAGCTCGGCGGCCTGTTCATGAACGCTCGCAATAAGCGATTTGTCGGATGCCTTCTGCGCAGCACTACCCGCCAGACCGGCGGCGTTTTCAGCCGTCATATAGTCGTCCCGCGAAATCGCCTCATCGACCAGCAGTTTGGCCTGACCGACAAAGAGAGTGGCGGCGGGACGACCCGAAAGATTGCGCGACGCCGTGGTCAGCGCCTTGAGCTTCATGGGGAGCACATCGATCTCGTAGAAGCTCGCCATCGAATCGGCGGCACGGAAGGCGGTCGTCGCATCACCCGCGTCGGCTGCCAGGTCCTGGGCGTAATGGAGCAAGACGAATCGCGGCGCCGATTCGTTGCTCGTCAGGGATTGGGTCAAAAGTGTTTTCGCCAGGGCATCGCAATCGGCGGGCGATTTCTTCGCCAGCTCGGATTTATAGACTTCCCGGATTTCCTTATCGGCCTGCGTAACTGCTGCGCGTCGGGCGCCGGTTCCTTTTTCGGTGGCTCTCCGCGCGCGTGCAAAGTTGCCAAGAGGCAGATCCAAATGCATAAGACGATCCGGATCCGGTGAATTGGAGAGCGCATGGCTGGCATTGTACTCAGCTTCGAGGCCCTACAATATGTGGCGTCGATCTTCATCCCCGAAATGTCGAGCCGGGAGTTGAAGTTGTCGGAATAGAAATGAGGACGTGGCATGATTGAGTTCGGCGGCGAAATCACAATCAGAGGTGCTTACGCGCCAGCCGTTGTTGGTGAAGGTCGGAAGCGCCTTTGCCTTTGCCGCAAGTCTTGACCTGTTGATTTTCGTGCCGATCGCCGCGTCGATTGCGGTCATTGGTGGTGTCGGCACTCCGGCATCGAGCCGAGCCGGTATGATCCTTCCGTTCGTGCTCATGTCGGGGATGTTCGCAATAGGCTTGTGGGTAAACTGCCTGTGGATGGGCTGGTTTTCGGGTGAGGCGATGCCGATCGCCAGACGATTGGCTCAAATTGCTATCGCATCCGTTCTCTCCACCGCGTTGTCTGCTTCCGCCGCCTGGTTTCACGTTTGGCCATTTGTGTTTATCTGTGCCATTGCCTTCCTTTTCCTTGGACTCGTAACGTGTTCGGTGTTGTGTACGATCAGTCGTTGGATTCACGGCGCAACTTGATCCCTTTGGATGCCGGCAATTTCACGGAATTTTTCGGACCTCACGCGCAACTGTTTGCGAGGTGTCGGTCCACTTCGCGGCAGTCGCGCACGATTGGCCAATTCAGTGATTCGCTCAATTCATGCCGTCACAGGAGTTGTCATGCGAAACGCAAATCGAACGATATTAATCGGTGTCGTACTTTTGATTGCTACCGTCGCGCAGGCCCAGGATTGGCCCCAGTGGCGCGGCCCGGATCGGGACGCCAAAGCCAGCGGATTCGAAGCGCCCAAGTCGTGGCCGACCGCGCTGAGCCAAAAATGGAAATTGACCGTCGGTGAAGGCGTCGCCACGCCGGCCCTGGTCGGTGACAAGCTCTATGTTTTTTCGCGTCAGAACAACGACGAAGTCACTCGATGCCTGGATGCTGCGACGGGTAAGGAAGTCTGGCAGGACAAATACGACTCGGAGGGCGCGACCGGTCCAGCCGCCTCTTTCTCCGGCCCGAGAAGTTCCCCGGCGGTCGCTGACGGAAAAGTGGTGACGCTCGGCGTGCGCGGCACCCTCTCCTGCCTCGATGCCGCCACGGGGAAAAAGCTTTGGCGGAAAAACGACTTCCCCGGTGAGTGGCCCAACTTCTTCGTTTCGAGCTCGCCTCTCATCCTGAACGGCCAGTGCATCGTCCAGGCCGGTGGCCGCGGAAGCGGGGCGATCGTCGCCTATGACCTGGCAACCGGCGATCAAAAATGGAAATGGACCGGCGACGGCCCCGCCTACGCTTCGCCGGCAGTGATGACCGTCGGCGATGTGAAACTGATCATCGCGCTGATCGAGAAGCGCATCGTGGCGCTCGATCGCGCCGACGGCAAGCTCGGCTGGGAAGCGCCGTTTGCGGCACAGGGCATGGGCGCCTACAACGCCGCCTCCCCGGTCGTGAACGGTCAGACGCTGATCTACAGCGGCGGCGGGCGCGGAACCCGGGCCGTCAAAATTGAAAAGACCGCCGACGGATTCAGCGGCAAAGAACTCTGGACCAACCCGGACATGTCTGTTCAGTTCAGCACGCCGGTCTTGAAAGACGGCCTGCTTTACGGCTTTACCCAGGGAAACGAACTTTTCTGCATGAGCGCCGAAACTGGCAAGACCACCTGGACCGCGCCCGTCGGCCAGCCCGCCCGCGGCCCCGCGCCCGGCGGCGGCGGTCCGCCGCGGCGCGGAAGAGGCGGCCGCGGCCGCGGAGGATATGGAACCCTCATTGACGCCGGCTCGGTCATGCTCGCCCTGACTCCGGGCGAGCAGCTCATTGTCTTTCAGCCGACGGACAAAGCCTATGCCGAGGTCACTAAAATCAAGGTCGCTGATTCGGCCACCTATGCCTATCCGATCCCCGCGGGCAACCTGTTGATCGTCAAAGATCAGGATTCGGTCGCTGCGCTGACAGTGGAATAATCCGGCACGAGTATGGATCAAAAGTCACGCTCCCAGGAATGACACTCACCGTCGATTGCTGGAAGAGCCGGCTCGTCCCCGAGCCGTGGGAGCGCTGCCACGGGCCGGGGAGGGCCCGACTCTCCGGGCGTTCCGCAGTTTTTCGCTGAACTTCCCAAAACCCTTCGACTGCCGCTCACGCCGCGCGACCGATAGTCTACTTTCGCATCAGGACGCCCGTTCCATCGAACCCGCCGCAACACCTGCATGCGCGTTCTGTATTGCGCGCATCGCAACACCCTTAGCTTTGTCCAGCGAGGCGGCTCGGGCGATTGTTGCCTTTTCTCAAAAGCGGATGGAGAAGGTCATGGGAATTCGCGCGGCCCTGGCGGCGCTGCTCATATCAATCTTGTGCCGGCACGGTTTGGCACAGTCGCAACGTCATGATTCGCTCATTGTCGTTCCTGCGCCGGGTCCCGTCGTAATCGACGGGGATCTCAAGGATTGGGATCTCAGCGGCGCCATTGATAGCGCTTATGACGAATCGCTTAAGCCGCGATTCAGCGCGCGCTTTGCCTCTATGTATGACGCCAACGCCTTTTACATCGCGGCGCATGTCGTGGACGACTCCCCAATGGCGAATGTTCACGATCCGAAAATCGAGCCGAACAATGGCTGGCAGGGAGACTGCCTGCAGGTTCGGCTTGCTTCAGATCCGAAATTGCCGCGCACGCTCGACAAGGCAATCGCGCTCGCCAGCGATCGGGTGTGCCACCTGACCATATGGTATTTCTCCGGGCGACAGGAACCGGAACTGCAGATCCAGCACGGAATGGATTTTCACGGCACGCAGATTTTCAGTGGCGCGGATTCCGGCGTTGCGTTCAAGAAGGATGCCGACGGAAACGGCTATACGGTCGAAGCGCGGATTCCGTGGGGGCGGCTCCACGCCCAACCCGATCATCCCAAAGCCGGAGATTCCGTCGCGCTCACCCTTCAACCCCTCTGGGGAGATGCGGCAGGGCGCAAAAACGTGATGAGTTACTACGAAGTCGTGCAATCCCCTGGCTTTGCGTATCAGTCGCCGGAAATTTGGGGTCGCGCGAATTTTTCCACGGTCGGTCATCTCGCTCCCGCCGATCGGCCGTTGAGCCTGGCGGCGAGCGCACAGCCGCTGACGCTCGACGTGCCGCTTGCCGATTCGGCGGCGACGCAGCTCAGCGCGGCGGTCTTCAATTCCGACGGCGCGCTCGTCCGCACCCTGCCGGTCGAGTTACTCAAAGGCGAAAACAAGTTGGCGACCATTCATTGGGATGGATGCGATGACGAGGGTCAACCATTGCCGGCGGGGAAATATCAGGCCCATTTCCTCACGCATCGCGGTATTGGGCAGAAATGGATCGCGTCATTGCATAACGCCGGCAACCCTCCCTGGGTCACCGACGACGGCCGGGGAAGCTGGGGCGGAGACCACGGCAATCCCCTCGCCGCGGCATCCGATGCCCAGCGTGTTTATCTGGGGTGGGAGATCAGTGAGGCCGGATGGTCGCAAATTGCGGTGGATCCGAAGTTCGTATCCTCGGAGCGCGCCCAGAAGCTGTGGGGTCAGCATCAGGTGCTCGAATGTGGGATCTTTGTGCAGGCGATGGCTTGCGACGGCACACGCCTGTTCGTCGGACAGGACGGATACAGATGGGGTCAACAGGAAACGGATCCTTCGCTGCGCGATGCTGGCGTTGTCCTGTGGGACGGCAAGACCGGCGCTCCTGTAAATTTCCCGTTTGGGCAGCGCATCCTCGTGGTCAGCAGGCATCTTCCGAAGGGAGATGGGATCAACCTCAAGGCAATCGCTGTCTCAGGAGACCTTCTCTACTGCTCGCTGATTCAGGATAACAAAGTTGCGGTCTTCGACTGGAAAACTGGCAAACCGGTAAAGGATTATTCGATTCCCGCGCCCATCGGGCTCGCCGTTGATTCGCAGCAACGCGTTCTGGTCGCGAGCGAAAAGAGCGTGCTGCGGATCGATCCGGTTTCCGGGCAGGTGACGCCGTTTGTCAAAGGCTCGCTCTCGGCGCCGTTCGGGCTGGCGATGGACGCCGAAGGAAGACTTTATGTTTCCGATCGCGGGACGGCGATGCAGGTTCGGATTTTCGATCGCGACGGCAAACCCGCCGGCGACATCGGCAAGCCGGGTGGACGGCCCGCCGTCGGCACTTTCGATCCACAGGGTCTTTACAATCCCGCCGGGCTGACGGTGGACGGGGAAGGGAAGGTGTGGGTCACGGAGCAGGACTTTTCACCCCGGCGCGTCAGCGTCTGGTCACGCGATGGCAAGCTGATCGCGGACTTGCTCGGTCCTGGCAATTATGCAGTCGATGGGACGGCCGACGAGCAACATCCGGAACTAATTAACACGCATAACACATTGTTCGAGGTCGATTACGCGACGGGAAAGACGCGCACCGTTGCAACGCTCCTCCGGGCCGGTCCGGGCGAACTGCACTCCAGAGGATCGTGCTCGGGCCGCTCACTCAAATTTCGCCACACGCGTGGGCACGACTATCTGATCGACAGCAGCGAAGGGGCGAGCATCATCTTTCTGCAAGGCGCGCAGGGCGTCGGCAAACCGGTGGCCGCCATCGGCGATTGGTGGCATCTCCGCCACTTCCATGCGCCGCCGGAACTGCTTGCGAAAATCCCCGTCGAAGGGGGCGCCTTTGTCTGGACTGATCTCAACGGCGACGGAAAGGCTCAGCCGGAAGAGTTCACCGTCGAGCCGACGTCCGTGCCCGCCCAAGTGCGCAATTATTGGGGGCCTTCGGTGGACGACGATCTGGGATTCTGGGGCACTCAAAACAACAAGGTCTTTCACATCGCCGTCAAGGAATTTCGTCCGGATGGGACACCCGTTTATCCGCGGCCGTCGGAGTGCAAACCTTTTCTGACCTCGCCGGACCGGCGTTTCGCTCACGCCATGCCGACCGACGGGGGAGTCTACGTGCTGGATCTTCCGGCCGGCGATGGAAGCGGTCCCACCGCCGGGGCTGTATCAAGGTACTCTGCCGATGGTCGCTGTCTTTGGTCGTATCGGAAGGCCTGGCTGGAATTCGCCTGGGATGCACCGCTGTTTCAGCCGGGCTATGTGATCGGCGCGATGAAATTCATCGGAAAGGCGAAGCTCGACTCGGGCATCGAACTGATCGGCGTCAACGGATATCCCGGCCAGTTCAATCTCCTGACCGACGGCGGTCTCTGGGTGGCCGCCCTCTGCCATGACAATCGATACGGCCCGCTGGCGGGCCCCAATACCGTGTGGCCCGAAAACTTCTCCGGCTTTCTCTTTCGCAATAAGAACAACGGCAAGGTGTATCTCATCGCCGGCGACAGCGACACGCGAATCTGGGAAGTGACCGGGTTAGATTTGCTTCGTAAGGGGGAATATGACTTTTCGCTCAGCGACGCCGACCACGGTCAAGCTGTGGCCGCCGCCGTCCGGCGACTCGGGGGAAACGGCGCGACCCACGCGCCGATCACGCTTTCACGAGCGCAGAACATCGTCGTGGACGGAAATCTGGCCGATTGGGACCTGCACCGCGCCGTCACGATTGATGGCGGGGCGGGCCGCACGGCCACTGCTGCGGTGGCCTACGACGATGCCCGGCTTTACGCCGCGTTTAACGTGAACGACGATTCCCCCATGCAAAACGGAGCGAAGGATTTTGGGTTGCTATTCAAATCGGGGGATGTTTGCGAGTTGATGCTGACTACAAATCGAGCCGCGGACCCGAAGCGCAGCGCCGCGGCGGCGGGAGATTTGCGCCTGATGTTCAGCGTGATGGACGGGAAGCCGGTTTGCGTGGCGATGATTCCCAAATCCGCAGATGGGGCCCGGCAGCCGCGCACCTTCAGCTCGCCCACCGGTTCGATCGTGTTCGATCGAGTCTTTCTGGTTTCCGATGCAAATGTCCAGGTGACCCGCCGGGCCGGGGGATATACGTTGGAAGCTTCCGTTCCACTGGCCGAGATTGGCTTTGTCCCTATGCCGGGTACAACGATCGCCGGCGACCTCGGCGTCCTGTTCTCCGATTCCGGCGGCACGGCGCACAGCGCTGCGTGCGTACTATGCCAACCACCACACTGCCGTCACCAACGACGTACCCAGCGAAGCCCGGCTGGAGCCGCAATATTGGGGGCAAGTCCATGTGAAATGACGGGTGTTTCCAAGGTCGATTCAACGAAGGAACGCCATGAGGTGCCGCCTGATATTTTTTCTGCAAGTGCTCTTCGTCGCCGCGGCCCGGGCGATATCGATCGATTGCGCCGGCGTCCTTGGAAACAGCGGCGGGGCAGGTCCTGCGCTCATCCGCGTTGCCGGCAACAATGCCGGCGGAGTCGCCACGGATTCCGAGCTGACGCTCTGGCTGAGCGGCGGCGATTCGATCAACCGAATCTCCCTTGATGGCCGCCTCATCGATCGCTACCCGCTCGAGCCGGTTGGCAGCCGGGTGAATGGTGGAACGTTTGCAACACTCAATGGAACGCTCTACTTCCTGGGCCAGCAACCCAAAGGGGAGTTCGCGCTTTTTAAACTTGCCATGCACGACGGCGGCAAAGCCGCGGCGATGGCTCTGACGCTTCCGGTACGCGATCACGACTATCTGCCCTATGCACTGGCCGCGAACCCGCTCGACGGCAGGATCTATCTCGCGACGCGCACGAAAGATGACAAGAACAAACCGATTTCAGTTTTCCGCATCGACCCGGTCGCCGGAACGATCGAGACGGCTTTCAGGTTCGATGGCAGCGACGCATTTGGGCTGGCTATCGATCCGGCCAAAAAAGTGATCTATGTCGGAACCGGCGAGATCCACGCCTTAACTGCCGATGGCCAGGAGCTCTCCGGATTTCCCGTCCCGGCGATGAAAACGCCTGCCATTCCCACCAATTTTCGCGGGCACGTTTCGGTGGCGGCGGGGGCGCTGTGGGATACGGCGCATTATGGCTTTCTCTCCCGCCATGACCTGCTTGGCGCGCCTGGTCCGGGCCGGCTCACGCAGTGGAATCATGACCTTTATGACGCGACTCAATTCATCGGGTTGCTTCCAACCTCCGATTCCACCGCGGCCGATCCGATGGCGATCACCTGCAGCGAGGCCGATACGGTCTACATCGCCGCCTGGGAGAAATCCTCCAATTCGCTGCAATTCCTCCACCGGCTCGGATCCCTTCCGACAATCACGGGTATTGCACTGTCGGTCGAAGGGGATGTCGTCATCGGGATCGACCGCGCCACGCTCTGGTATGACTGGAACGATGCCGCCGACGCCGTGCCCCGCAAGGCGGAAATGCACATTCTGATCACGCCTGCAATTTTTCACGGCCCGGTGATGTTCGGTTTCGGCGCACAATACCACCTTCATGACGGAAGCAATGTGAACGGGTTTGGTCCGATGCGCTTTCCGCGCCGTTCCACCGGCAGTAACGAAGCCGAGCGGGCCCTCCCCGCGCTGCTCCCGGCCCCGAAGGGGCTGGCCGCACAATTTCCGCATGGGCCGTTGTTTGTCACCGATTCTGTGAGCAAACAGATTCTTCGTGCACCGTTCGATCCCGATTCCCTGTCGATTCCGGCAGGAACGGCATGGCAGCCGATCAAGATCGACGGAACTCCGCTCGCTGCTCCTGGAGACATCATCGCGCTGACAGATGGCCGGCTGATCGTTGCGGACGCGGGGACGATTTTGTTTCTCGAGCCCAAAGCGGACACCTACCACGTAAGTACGCGTTTCATTCGCTGGGGCGACAACGACGCCGATCATTTCGGCGCGCGGCTGCGATTAGCGGCCGACGGCGCGCTTCTTGCGGTTGCCGATACCGACCGCCAGCGTGTCGTCTGTTTCGATTTGACCGAATCCACTCCGGGGCTACTCACCCAATTCGGCCAGACCGACACGCCCGGCGACGATTTCTCACACCTCCACGATCCCCGTCAAATCGCGATCAAAGCGGATCGCGCGATCGTTGCCGATGCCGGGAATCAGCGGGTGATCAAACTGGTCATTAGGTGAAAGCTGACGGCAGCGCTGGGCAAGGCGAGGGTCAAGGCTCACCGTGCGCTGGAATCAGCTGCGGAAAGTCATGGGTCGATTGTCATGCCACCATAAACATCGGAATAAGCACTGGACCACAAAATGACAGGAGTATTCCAAGAATTGCGACAAACCTGGAGTTTCGCTGGAACAGGCCGCCAATTCCGAATCCGAATCCCGCGATGCTCAAAAAAATGCACGCCGCGAGCAGGAGGTTGTTGAGCGACGGAGAGATCATCCTGCGATCGGTCAGTATTCCAACTGCCAGACCGTCGACAACCTGGAGGGTCGACATCGATATCGAAATGACCCCTAAACGAAAAACAGGCGTGACAGCTCGAACGGGACCCATGTAGGCAAGTGGAATCAGGTTCCGCTCCGTTTTCTTCATGACGAGGAACCTGAAAAAGCCGCCCTCCAAGTTTAGGTGATGATAACCGATGCGAGCACCTGATCGGTACCACTTACGATTCCAGTTCCGGCCCAGGGATGGCGGTCGCACCGCGAATGGGGCGGCGGTCGTCAGAAGACACTTCGCGTGGGGCGGGCGGTCAGGTTCGAATCCCTGGGCTTGAGCGCGGTGATATCCGTTGCTGGTTGGCAGTTCCGTTCATTCCGCGCACGGTTCGCTACTCTGCTCCCATATAAGTATCATCCGCCGCGAGGTCGGCATGGATCAGAATAATGGGCATCCCAATTTCTCTCACGATGACGCCGAGGCGGAGCGCCGGCGTCTGGCTGAAGACGCGGACCGGAAGCTCAATTGGAAACGGTGGGGGCCGTATCTCTCCGAACGGCAATGGGGAACCGTCCGGGAAGATTACTCGTCCAACGGCGATTGCTGGAATTATCTGACGCATGACATCGCTCGCAGCCGGGCTTATCGGTGGGGGGAAGATGGCTTGCTCGGGTTTTGCGATCGGGAATGCCGGCTTTGCTTCGCGGTGGCCCTCTGGAACGGGAAAGACCCGATTCTCAAGGAGCGGCTCTTTGGGCTGACCGGGCCGGAGGGGAATCATGGGGAAGACGTCAAGGAACAATATTTCTATCTCGATTCCACGCCGACGCATTCGTATTGCAAAGCGCTCTACAAATACCCGCAGGGTGAATTTCCCTACAACGATCTGGTGGCGGAGAACCGCCGGCGCTCACGACAGGATCCGGAATACGAAATTGCCGACACCGGCATCTTCAACGAAGGCCGGTACTTTGACGTTCAGGCAGAATATGCCAAGGCGTCGCCGGACGATCTGCTGATCAAGCTGACGATCACCAATCACGGTCCCGAGGCAGCAGGCCTGCACCTGCTCCCGACGCTCTGGTTTCGCAACAGTTGGACCTGGGGATGCACGCATGAGGGGTGCACGCTCAAGCCGCGAATGACGCTGAGCGGCGCCTCAGCGCTGGTTGTCGAGCAGGACTCGCTCGAGCCGTTTCGATTCGAGATCGAGCCGACTTCTTCGTGCGGCGACATGATGGAAATTCTCTTCACCGATAACGAAACGAATCTGCTCCGCTGCTTCGGCGCTCCCAATCCGACCCCGTTCGTCAAAGATGCATTCCACGAATACATCATTCACGGCAAAAAAGTTGGACTGAATCCGAAAGGGTATGGCACCAAATCATCGGCTCATTTTCACCTGACCATTCCGGCCGGGGGATCGACGGTGGTCCGCCTGCGGCTCTTTCCCGCGAAGCAAGCGCCGGTGACGCCATTCGGCGATGAGTTCGAGCAGATTTTCGCACAGCGACTTCGCGAGGCGGATGCCTTTTACGCGCGGCGCATTCATCCGGGAGTCTCACCCGAAGAATTTCTGGTGGCGCGACAGGCGTATGCCGGATTACTCTGGAGCAAGCAGTTCTATCATTACGTCGTGAGCGACTGGCTCGATGGAGATCCCAACGAGCCGCCGCCACCGAAGGGGCACCGGCACGTCCGAAATTCCGATTGGCGGCATTTTTTCGCGCGGGATGTGCTGTCGATGCCGGATAAATGGGAGTACCCGTGGTTCGCCGCCTGGGATCTGGCCTTTCACACGGTCGCGCTCGCCCGGATCGATCCGGAATTGGCCAAGGATCAGCTTCTTCTGTTGTTGCGCGAATGGTACACCCATCCCAACGGGAAACTGCCGGCGTATGAGTTTGCGTTCGACGATGTGAATCCGCCGGTGCATGCCTGGGCGTGCTGGCGCGTCTACAAGATCGCGGATGACAAGGGGCAGCGCGATCAACTTTTTCTGGAGCGGGCCTTTCAGAAACTGTTGATCAATTTTACCTGGTGGGTGAACCGCAAGGATGTGGAAGGGAAGCACGTCTTTGCCGGCGGCTTTCTGGGCCTGGACAATATCGGCCTGTTCGATCGCTCCAAGCCGCTGCCCGGCGGCGCTCGGCTGGAGCAGGCGGACGGCACCGCGTGGATGGCCTCCTATTGCGGGACCATGCTGTCGATCGCCCTCGAACTGGCGCGGCACAATCCGGTTTACGAAGACATCGCCTCGAAATTCTTCGAACATTTCGTATCCATCACCGACGCCATCAATTCATTGGGCGGCACCGGGTTGTGGAACGAAAAAGACGGCTTCTATTATGACCAGCTCTTCATGGACGGCCGGGCAATTGCGCTGCCGGTCCGATCGATCGTCGGCGTCATCCCGCTTTTCGCCTGCGAGATCATCGAGAGTGAAGTCATCGACCGCCTGCCCGGTTTTAAAAAGCGATTGAACTGGTTCATGAAACACCGCCCGGATCTGGCTCATTACATCAGTTGCGCCGAGAAGGGGGCCGACAAGAAGGGGTCTCACTTCCTGCTGGCAATTCCTTCCCGGGAGCGGCTCGAACGCGTGCTGCGCTATGTGCTGGATGAAACCGAGTTTCTCAGCCCACACGGCGTTCGTTCGCTGTCGCGGTTTTACAAGGATCAACCGCTCTGCTTTTCCGCGGACGGCAAGACCTGGGAGATTCGATACGTTCCCGCCGAATCGGATACCGGGATCTTCGGCGGCAATTCAAACTGGCGGGGGCCGATCTGGTTCCCCATCAATTTTCTCCTGATCGAAGCTTTGGAGCGATACAACCATTTTTATAAAGATTCGCTTAAGGTGGAATGTCCGCGCGGCTCGGGAAAGATGATGAATTTGTCGGAAGTGGCTCAGGAACTGTCGCGCCGATTGCTCGCCCTTTTTAAGGTCGTGCCGGGGGCCGGCCGGCCACAGGACCTGAGTTGCCCGCTCTTTAAACGGCCCGAATTCAGGGATTTGGTGCTGTTTTACGAATACTACAACGGCGATGACGGACGTGGCTGCGGGGCCAGTCATCAGACCGGCTGGACAAGCCTCGTCGCCCCGCTCATTCACGACGTGGGGCGTCGTGCGGCGGCGGCTGAACGGGCGCGCGAGCAACCTCCGGGACCATTGTCACCCGCCGCCCAGGTTGGAGCAGCGTTCCCAGGATGAAAAAAATTACGCTTGATTGCCAAATTTCTATGGGCAGATTCCGGTGGCGGGAATAGACTGCGGGTCCAGATCGGTTTTCTACTGGTGTCCGCTGATGGTGTAACCTGTCTGGTCCCATCGGCGTCGGAGAGATGGAAAGCCGCGTGTGCGGCATTTCTTCGGAAGCAAACCCAGGGCGTGTTGTCTGCCCGTTGCAAAGGAGGTGACTGAAACGCGATTCGAATCGCGTTCGAAGCGTTACCAGTTTCGGCGGTGCGTTACGACGCGCCACCTTGGTTTGATTAAAATGGGCCGCTGGGCCCATTAGAGTTCAATTGGCTGATGTTCGAAACACGTGGAGCAACTCCACAAAACCCCGAAAGGTATTTCCAATGAAGAGCACCAAAATGATGATCGCCGCGGCTGCCATGGGTGGCCTGATCGCCGGTTCCGCGACCCTCGTCTCGGCTTCGACCAGCACGGGCGCCCGCTCGTTCGATGCGTCGTCCAAGGCCCCGCGCACGATGGTTTCCAATGCCCGCGTCGGCGTCAAGGCTGTCGCGCTCGATGGCGACAAGCATGACTGTAAAGGCATGAACGACTGCAAGGGCAAGGGCGGCTGCAAGACCGGTGACAACGGCTGCAAAGGCAAGAACTCCTGCAAAGGCAAGGGTGGCTGCAAAGTCGCCGATGCGATCTAAATCGGATTCGTCCGATGAATGCATTTCCGAGGGCCGTGCCCGTTCGTCGGGCCGGCCCTTGGATTTCCTCAAACGCAGAAATCTCACCACAGAGGCACGGAGAACACAGAGGCGCCTGTCCACTCCGGGCCGTAGCTTCGAATTGCGGATCCAAAAAGGAACGAGAAGTTAAGTCAACCTTGATTCTTCTCTGTGTCCTCGGTGTCTCTGTGGTGAATCTGTCTTTCCGGTCTGAACTAACGCCATGCCAGCGAACCGCTTCAACGGGTACACGGATCTCGGAATCGGCATCGGATTGCGCGTGCCGCACTACCAGCATATCCTCAGCCGCAAACCGACCGTCGATTGGTTTGAAGTGATCTCCGAAAACTACATGTGCGACGCCGGCCGGCCGCTGGAGATTCTTGATCAGATCCTCGAGCAATACCGGATCGTCCAGCATGGCGTGTCGATCTATTTCGGCTCGACCGATCGGCTCGACCGCGAGCATCTTCGCCGCCTCAAAAGCCTGGTGAAGCGCACGAAGACGCCGTTTCTTTCCGATCACCTCTGCTGGGGAAGCGTCGATGGGACCTACAGCCACGATCTGTTGCCGATGCCTTACACCTTCGCGGCGGCAAAGGTGACGGCGGAAAAAATCCGCGCCGCCAGCGAATATCTTGAAGTTCCGATCTGCGTCGAGAACGTGAGCAGCTACGCCGAGTTTCATGCCTCCGAAATGAGCGAGTGGGAATTTCTATCGGAAGTCGTCGAGCAGGCCGACTGCGGGATTCTCCTGGACGTAAACAACATTTACGTGTCGAGCAAGAACCACGGCTTCAATCCCTACGATTACCTCAACAATATTCCGCATGAGCGGGTGGGGCAGATTCATATCGCCGGCCATAGCAAATTCGAGAAATACATTCTCGATACACACGACCATCCGGTTCTCGATCCGGTCTGGAAAATGTACGAGCACGCGACGCGTCAGGTGGGAGTGACCAATACGCTATTGGAATGGGACGCTCATATCCCATCGTTCGAGGAAGTGCATCGCGAGGGCCTCAAGGCCAACCGTTTCATCCAGAAAATCATCGCGGGGCCCGCAAGGGAGAGCCATGCCGCGGTTACGGCCTAAAAGCGAATCGAATGTGTCAGCCGGCCTGACAATGCACGCTCGCTCGCGCAAACGGGTGAACGGCACGGCACGGCAGACGCTGCAGGAACTGCGCGAACTTCAACGCCGGACCTTCGCGACCATCAGTCGCCCCTTGTCGCGGTCGGGTGGCACGCAGCGCAAATGGACCGACGGGCGCGCGACATCCTCGGTCGTGTCAGAATTCATCAAGCCCAACGATCGCCTCACGTCGTTGGAACGAATCGAGATTTACAACAAGCAATACTGGTTTCGGCTGCTCGATTGCCTTTACGACGACTATCCCGGCCTGCGGGCGATCCTTGGCGATGAAAAATTCCGTCGTTTACGAATCGCCTATCTGGATCGATATCCATCCAATTCGTTCACGTTGCGAAATCTGGGAGACCGCCTGGTGGAATTTCTGGATGAACGTCCCGACCTGATCGCGGGACAACGGGAGATGTGTCTCGATATGGCAAAGTTTGAATGGGCGCAGGTGGTTGCCTTCGACGGCCCGGCCCTTTCGCCGCTCGTTCCCGACGATCTCCTGGGGCAGAATCCCGCGAAGTTGCGCTGGCACTTCAGCCGTATCTAACGCTCCTGGAGATGGGATTTCCGCTCGACGATTTTGTGATCGCGGTGAAGAAACAGGACCGATCGCTGCGTTCTGAAGCAAGCAATGCCATCGACGGGGAAGAAAAAGAGACGAGGCCGAAACGGATCAGATTACCGCGTGCGAAAAAGACTTTCGTTTGCGTCCATCGCCACGATAACGAACTCTATTACAAGCGCCTGTCCGCCGAGGAGTATGCGATCCTCTGCGCCCTCCGCGACGGCATGGCAGTTGAGCTTGCGTGCGCCGCCGGGATTCCAGAAACCGCCGACGCCGACGGTTATGCGGCAAAAATCGGCGATTGGTTTCGGCTTTGGACCGAGTTGGGGTGGCTCTGCAAACGCGGGTGAACAGATGCCTCAGGATAGCCGCGACGCGCTGCGGAGCGCGTCCGGACGCGCTCCGCTGCGCGTCGCGGCTAACCTGAAAGGGCGACAGAATTCGAGGTAACTATGGCCAGCTCACTTCCGGCAGTTGATGCCCATCGGAAATATTCGACCGTCGCGAGTTATCTCCAGTCGGCCGTCCTGCTGATGATCCGCCTGATCTTCGGCTATGAGCTAGTGATTTCGGCGTCGGCCCATCTGCACCATGTGCCGGATATGGTGAAGAATTTCACCGATTGGGGTGTGCCGCTTCCGCGCTTGAACGTTTACATTTCCGCCTATACGGAATTAATCGGCGGATGGCTGCTGATGCTTGGCCTCGCGGCACGATTGATCTCGCTTCCGCTGGCTTTCAATTTCGTCGTTGCATATCTCACCGCGAGTAAAGACACGGTGCACATGCTGATCTTCGGTCCGAACCACCTCGACGGCGTGGACAAGTTCTTCAATGACTCCGCGTTTAATTTTCTCATTGCCGCGTTGGTGGTTCTCGCCTTCGGTCCGGGAAAAGCGTCGATCGATTACCTATTGGAGCGTTCCGTCTTCCGCACCAAAAAACAGCGTGGTTTTCCCGATTGATCGCTAAGACCAAGAGGCGATTTCCAGTCAATTGCGTCGTCTTTTCGTGGCACGGGCGTCTCGCCCGTGGCCGCGGTACTCTGTGGCGATCGGTGGCCGGCGGTGAGTTCCGCCGAACCCGTACTCCACCGATCCAGCAAGAGCGAAGCGTTCCTGGCCCCGAAAAACAAAGAACGCTTCGCTCGTGCTTTCTCGGTCGGGTACGACCGAGCCGGCGTGAGTACACGCCGCACGGGCTGAAAGCCCGTGCCACTGAAGATCTGAAACCGCTGCTAAACGTCGACAAATCGTTTTCGTATAGTCAGAGGAGGTATGAACGAGGTAACGGTGCGTCTTCTCCTCTGTTTGGCGATTGCGTTTTCCGCGTCGGCTTTGAGCGCCGTCCCCAAGCCCACCGGCCACGACGATCAAGGTCTCGAAGACAACATCCTCAACAGCGTCGATGAGGAGTTGAAGAAGCAGGATCATCAGGGCGAGTACTCGATCGATCTGGTCGGGTCGGACGGCAAGTCGCTGAATGCGACCCGCTTCATCCGGGGCATTCCCGGACAATCGGCGGTCTCCGATTTTCCGCACGTCTTCAGCATTGATGGCAAAGCCCTCTTCAGCGCCGGTAACAAGCTGGAGGCGGATGTTCCAACCGCCGGCGGGATCAAAATCTTCTGCAACGCCACCGGCGACGATGCAGAAACCATTTCCTACAACGCGCGCTGCACGGCGAATTTCCCGCCAGGCAAATATCGGATCGAGCCGTTCGGACTGGAATTCGCGGTGGGGCCGTCGATCGAAGTGAGCCATCCGGCTCTCTCCGTCAGCGGCAAAGCGATTTCGATCCACACCACGCCGGTCTCTTTCTCCGCCATCGACAGCGTGAGCGGGGCCGAAGCGCCGCTGAGAAATTTCCAGCTCGTCTTTGGCTCGTCCGATTTGCTCGAGCATCTGGCAGGCCCGGCCGCCGCTCCGGCGTTTAGCGCGTTGACGCTCGATCTGCCTGTCGGGGTCGAATACAAGTCGAACCTGGGACGTTTTCGAATCGATGAGAAAGCGAAGGTGACCGCTTCCGATCTCGCCCCCGGCGTCACGTTCAACGGCGGCGCGTTCGTTCAAACAGTTACCGGCAACCTGCAGCCGGCGACCGAACCCTTCGGCAAAGGTTATTGGGTTCTGTCGCACAATCTGCGTCGTGTCTTCAAGCGCGGGGAAGCGGCCCGCTTTGATGTAATCGAATCCGCGGGACTGCAAGCCGCAGATCTGCCGGTTGTCGTACATTTCGACGGGCACGATCGGACGATTGGCCGACTCAGTCTTCCGGATTCTTCTGCCGGCGCGGATTCTCGTCTCTTTCTTTTGAATACTTCGGCGTTCGCGCCGGGGAAGTACGAGATTTCGCTTCAATCGCCGGTTGCGCATCCTTTCGCGTTTGAGGTTGTGGAACTTCTGCCGACTACGCCAATCGTTCTCTTCACCATCAACGCATGCGGCGAGAGCCCGTTCAGGACCGATTCTGCCGGATTCGATCAGCTTCGCGACACGCACGTTCAGTTCTGGAGCACGTACGGCTTCGGCGGTGTGCTCGAAGCGCCGAAGGTTGAGCCGGCCCGTCCTTATCCCGCAGCGCCCGCCGACGCTCCGCCGGAATTGCGGCGGTCTTACAGCGTGGGTCGCGCGCTGCTCGATGATTCTTTGCGCCATGGACTCACCACGATCGATTTCGAGAACCGCCGGCTCGGCTGGTACAACGAGGGCCTCGCGTTTCACCACACCCAGCCGATGAGCGTTGAACGGATAGTTCGGCGCGTGCAGATCTTTGGCCAGGAGTTGGAAGACTATCCTGCGTTTGCCGGCATGAGTTACACATGGTTTCCGTCGCTGGGCGGCTACGCCGAGGGGGGCGTCTGCACCGATCCGTTTTTCGGCACGCGAATGGAAATTCTCCGCCAGAAGGTGAAAGAGAAGACGGGATTCGAGCCGCTTACGCCCGAAGAATCGACGAAACTGAACGCCGCAGGTAATTCCGATGACCGAGTTCTCGCCGACAAATTCCGCAACTACTGGCGCGCCGAACAGCGCATGGGATTCGGCGATACCTTCGCGCTTTACGATCGCAAGCTGCACGAAGTCCGAAGCGATTTCATCGCCACGACCAGCGAGAACGCCGGCCACGACGCGGCCAAATCGCTGACGGACATGGCGTCGGCGCACGACGCGATGACATTCGAGAGCTATACGGATTTTGGCGATTGGCCGATGAGCGCCGGCTTCGTCGCCGACTGGGGCCACGCCGCCGCGCCGGGAAAGCCGATGTGGCAGGCCGTGGAGTCGCTGCAAAGCGAGCCGGCGATTTGCGCCAAGGAATTTTACAAGTTTGCGCGCGGCGCGGAGGGGATCGCCGTCGGCGTCAACGATCCGAGTGGAGCACGGGCCAATCGCCGTCGAGCGCTGACCAATCGTTTCCTCGAACGTTATGGCCCGCTGGTCACCGACTGGTCGGCTGATACGCAAGTGGCCGTCTGCGCGAGTGAAGTGCAGTTCGCGGAATACGATGTGCATGCGTTGCACAGCCACCTGACCCGGCTCGGCTACGGCCCGATCATCGTCTCCGAACGAACGCTCGAAGCCACGGGTGTTCCCGCTGGCATCAAGGCCGTCTTCATTCCGAATTTGAAAATCCCATTCAATGAGAAAGCCGAAGCGGTGCTCAAGCAATTCATTTCGAAAGGCGGATCTGTTTTTCTGGTTGGCGCACAAAGCCAGCCGATTGACGGTGCAAAGCGAATCAATGTCGCGATTAAAGCGCTGTGGGACGTCGGCGGGTTTGCCGCACACGTGGCATTCTTCGCGGAATTCAAAAAAGTGCGGCCGGCATTGGAAGCAGCACTGGCCGAAATTGGTCTGTCCCCGCGGAACGGCGCCGGTCCCGAGAAGGCCGTCATCCTTCCAAGCACGTCGGCGGGAATTCGTTACGTGACAGTGATCGCGTCATCGCTCGATGCTCCCGATACGCAATTTGTCCCGGCCAGCGACGTGCAGGTCAAAGTTGGAGACGCGAAGAAAATCATCAATCTCGTCACCGGCGAAGAGCTGACCGCTGCCAACGGCGCCGTCCATCTCGATCTGGTATCCGAGCCGGTCGCATTTCTCGCGCTGCTCGAAACTCCGCCCGCGTCGATCATGCTTCATCATTCGCCGCAGCTCAAGGCGGGTCAGACTTTACAACTGACGGCGGAAATCGATTGGGGAAAAAATGTGCGGGGACCGATCGAATATTCGATCTCCGATGCCGCCGGCAAAAAACGGGCGACTTTTTATCGGCTCTCCGGCGCGAAGGACGCGGTTTCGTACAACATTCCAGCGCTCGATCGGGCCGGGGCGTGGAGCGTCGTTGCCACCGACCTGCTCACCGGCCTGATAGCCAAAACAACAGTGAAAGTCAGCGCGGCCGATTCGATCGAAGCGGTTGTCCCGACGAAGGATGTTTATCTGCCCCATCCGGATCGTTTTCCGCTCTTCATGAGTCAGCCGGGTCCGGTTCGCGTCGTGGTTGAAGAGACGCAGACGTCTCTTCGGCCCGACGCCGAGCGAATCGTGGCCGCCCTGAAGAAGATTGGGCGCGACGCCAGCGTGCAGCTGGTGACGGCTTCTTCATATGACATGCACTGGCTGCGCTGGATCCCGACTCACGCCGACGAGCGGACACTGGCACAGATCGACGCCGGGGAGATCGTTGGGTATCGCGGCGATTTGAAGCCGTACATTAACACGGCCAAGCGGGCGATGGTTCCCGAGAAGGGGGGATGGACAGACATCGCACCTCCGTATGTGTTGCGGACCGACGTTGTCCTCTTTTCCGGCGGACGCATTGCCGACAGCCTCGGCGTGCTTTCCGAATGGACCGCTAGCCCGGATTTCCCGGGTCGCCGCCGCGGCGTGCTGGAGGTAAGTCTCAGCCCATTCTGGGCCAACCGCGATGCAATTTCAGTCGTGTGCCATGAAGATGCGGGGAGGAAGATCAGCGTCGATCGGCTGATCGAATTGATCGAAGCCGGCGGCGTCGGTCCGCCAGTGCCCGCATTTCGATCGAATGAAACAGTTGCCACGTCCGCAAAGGTCTCCGGCAGCGAGCGAATCAAACTCGAAGTGCCTCTCAAGGCGTTCGTACCGCCGGCGCTGGCCGAATCGCTTTCGACCTCTTCAGATGGATGGGCTGTCGTTCGCACGAAAGACGCCATGGCGGTCATCTCGGCGGCAGGCGAAATACGCGAGTTGCCGCACTCGGACCTTCCGCCGCAGATCGCACGCGACGGAACGGTACTCGGTGGAACCCAGCGCATCGTCAAACGCCACCCCGCCTGGAACTATCCGATGTCATGGACCTTTTCCATGTTGCGTTCGGATCCGCAGGGTCAGGCGATGTCGTTCGATATTCCGGAGTCTTTGTCGCCGGGAGATCAGTTCGACGGATGGGACAAAGGAATTGTGGCGTCGCCGGACGGAAAGAGTTGTTTCGTCGGCCGCGACGGAGGAGGCTTTTTCCTGATTGACCTGTTGACCGGCGCCTATCAGTTCAATGATGAGCCGCCTCGTCAGGTTCGCTTCTATGAGCAAGTCCGCGCTCCGCTCAGTGTCACGGCCGCACAATTCTCGCCGGACAGCGGATTCGTCGCATACGCGGTTGGAAATCGTCCCACCGGCTACGGCGGGATGATGGGACCTCCGCCCGGGCCGTTCGCAACGGCCACGCGCCTGATCGACGCCCGTTCGGCGAAAACCGTCTGGCTCGCGGAAGGAAAGAAGTTCAACGATGGCGGGTTCTCCGCCGTGGCCGGTTGCCTGGCCGTCAGCGACGGCGGCCGGCGCGTGGCATTGATCGATTGGGATCAGGAGGCTGTCGTTTTTGACGAGCACGGCAAGGAAAGTTTCCGCAAGCCGATCTTCGATTGGAAGGCGCGCCACGCGTGGAACACGAATCCCAAGCCGCTGCGATGCGAATTGTCGCATGATGGATCGACGGCGCTTTTCGCCAGCGACGGCGTCGTTCTTGTCGTTGCGAGGGATGGAAAAACTGTGGCGGCGGTCAACGTTCCCGCCCTCGTTGACGCCCGACTCGCGCCTGATGGCAGCAGTTTCTATGCCGCCGACCAGGACGGATTGGTCATCGCATACGACAGCGGCGGCAATGAGCGATGGCGACTCCAGAGCGAGGGAGAAAAACCGAATCTGGGCATCGTCGACGAAGCAGTGGTCGTGGCCGATGGGGCCGGCGAACTACTGATCGTCGATGCTTCAGGACGTGTCACGCGCAGAACGGCTTTCGCGCGGATCAAGCCGATCACGGCCCGGGGCCAAACCCTCGCGCTCAGCGGCCCGCCAATCTATCGTGCGCCGGCGACGCTCGTGGTGCTTCAGCGTTTGGGCGCCAAGCCGGTCGCGGCTTGGGCGCCGACCGGATCGCCTGCTAAACGTTTCGGTCGGGATTTCTACGGCGCCACTGAAGGCATCAACCTTCAGGCCGGCGGGGCAGATCAGCGGTTGATTCACCTGGTCTATCGTATTTCGCAAAATCCAGCGCAGGTCACCCTTTCCGGAGGCCCGCATCCTTTAACGTTTACCCTCGATCTGCCGACGCCGGAGTATCGCGTTGTCGATCTTCCGTATGAGGCAGGCGGGGAAATATCGCTCAGCGTTGCGCCGGCCGCGGGTCTTGAGGTGGCGGAGCTTTCCGTGCACGTATTTGCATTTCCCGGCAGCAATGGTCTATATGTTCGACCGGCAGGTTCGGGCAACGATCACGAAGACCTGGCAACGAAAAAAACGCCCGCGCCTGCCGAGGATCCGGATCTGATTCTCGATGACAAAGATGCCACCACTGCAGCGAGGGCCGTCCGCGGAAAGATGAAGAACGCCGCGATCTTTTCCAACAACCCGGATCCCGATCAGGTTGAAGGCCATTACCTTCGCGCCACCGGAAATCCGCTCGACAGCTTCGACGGGCTGAAGTTCACCGACGGCAACCCCAGCGCCTGGACGAAAGGAACGATCGGCCAATTCGGTTCACGATTGCTGGTGGATTTGAACCATCTGGCCCATCCAAAACTTTGCGTGACCTATGCTCGTACTTTGAAACAGTCGGAGGTCATGTCGGGTATCGCGGTCTTACGCGGGGAGAAGGGGGATTTCGCGCTCGGCGAAGCCGCCGGGCCCGATCGACTGGCATTCGAACCTCGGGTCGTTTCGAGCGTTATAGAAAATGACCAGTTCTTCAACGTGTTTGAGATGCATGGTGTAGATGTAGCAGCCTTGGGCGTTTACGTGATATCCCGAGACGCAAAAGACATGGGCCTCTCGGAGATCGAGTTGTACGAGTAGACACGCCAGAGCGTCGGTAGAGACGCATTTGTCTTTCCAGCGCAGAAAAATCGTGAAAGGGCAGCGGTATGAGGAATGTATTTCTCGGCGTGGTGATGGTGTTGTTTGCCGCCTCGCCGAATTCGCAGTCGGCATCCGCTGCTCCGCTGGATGATGCAAAGGCCGCAGCCGCCCAAAAGCAATATAATAAGGTCGATACGATTCTCGCCGCCGAGCTGGCGCAGAAAGTGCCGTCGGCCGATGCGCTGCGCGTCTCGATGGACGCGGCTCTGGCCTCGGGGCGAATCGTCACCGCGGGGAGCCGTGTCACGGCTCTGCTCAAACAACTCGGCGAGAAAGATCCCGAGCTTCTTTTTCGCGGGGGCAAAATTGCCGAACTGAACGGCGATGCCCACAACGCGCTGATTCGATATCTTGCTTACGCCCGTCAGGCCAATGCAAAATCAGATCAGGTTGACGAAGCATTTCGCTACATCCTCCGTGCCGACGCTTACCCTGAGCAATACAAGCAGTATGTGAAACTCTTCGGGGCCGATGCAAGATCCTGGGCCATCGGATTAATTCAATATCAGAAGCTGATCGATGCGCTCAACGGCGATCAGGCACTCGATCTGGCCGGCTTCCTCATCACGACTTTCCCCAATCCCGAAAATGTCGACGCCATCGATTCGGCTCTCTACAACGCCGCCAACGCAAATATATTCGGAAGGGAAGTCAAAGAGCGTTGGCTGCGCCCTGCGCGTGATGGCCATGGGAGAACCCGGTTCTTATGCTGCGATGGACCCGTCCTTCCAGAACTCCGCCGGCGCGCTCAATGAAGAAACCCGAAGCCGGCTGCTTCTCGACATGATGTCGCGCTACAAGCGGCCCGTGCCCGGCGCGTCGATGCTCCAGCAGTTTGGCACGGACGTGCGCGCCATCAAAAACGACGAGGCGCGGCTGACCGCTGCCAGGGAATACCTTTCGCACGAAGCGATCTATCTCAACGCCACCGATAAGGATTCGGCTTACTGGTATTTCCGCCAGATCGCCGAATCACCTGGGGTTTTTGCAGCGAAGGACAAGGCGTTGATCACGTCGGCCGCGATGGTGGAAAAGGCACAGGCGGTTATCGCGAAATCTCCAGATAACCTCGGCCGCCTTCAGGAAATCATCCAGTGGGTCTCATCAAATTATCTGGCCGCATCGCCCGACATCCGTGCGGCTTTCCTTGGAAAGAACCTGGTCTATCTCAGTCGCGATCAGCTTGGCGACTACGTTACGTTGAGCAAGGCCAACTGGAACCAGGCACTGGCCACTTGGTCGCAGACCAGAACCTTTTCCGACGCCCTCGCGGCGCGTGTTCAGCACGCTCATTTTTATACTGACGCGAAAGATAAGGCGGGACTCGCCGCAACCGCCCACGATTATCTGGCCGTCAATCCCGGCGATTTTGCGGGTGATCAATTTCGCCAGAACTTCCTCAACAGCCCGATTGCCGAGATCCCCGAAAAGCTCGCCTGGCTGAAAGAGGCGATCGACAAGGGGGGTTACAGCAATCCGATGCGGGACATGCTCAACGCCATGGCCCAGGACGCCGCCTGGAACAAGAATCCGCAGTTCATTGCGCTCAAGGCGGATTTTGACAAGAAGCCGGTTGGTTCGGATCCGGTCATGCGAACGCTTGTCGCGCTGGCGACGATTCCTCAGAACCGGGCGAACCCCGACCCCAACGCCGTCGCCGCTGCCACTAAGTTTTCTACCGAGTATCAGGGACCGGCCCCGGCCGGCGACGAAGCGGTCCACACCCTGGCAGAGGCTCAAGTCGAGCGGATCCTTCAATTTCACGTTGCCCATGTCTGGGACAATCCAGCGGGCGTCGTCGCGTTCGCCGAAATGTGGCTTCCCCGGACCCCGATTGGCGGGAGCACCTGGCGTTCGGTCGTTCTGCGCGTGCATCAGCATGGCCAGGGGCCGGAGCTCCTCAAGCTCATTCCCGTTTACGCGAAATTAGTACGGGCTGACAAGACGAAGAATGATCCGGCGGTCTGGACCGAATTTGCCGCGGTCGGAGCGCCGGCCGTGGGCGTCTCCCCATTTGCCGAAGATTTCGATGTGATCCCGACGGATATCGTCAGCGGCTGGCTCTGGAACCAGCGTGAGGCCTGGAATCAGAAGCACCAGTTCATCAGCGACGAAATCGCCCGGGCCGCCGCGATGCCAGGCGCAAAATTTACCGATCCCGGTTTGTGCAACCAACTTTTGCAGCACATCAATTCCTGGGCTGGAGAGCCGAATTACAAGATCCCCGTGCCGCTGGTGGTGTCTCTGTGGCAGGGTTATTTCGAGGCTACGGACAAGGCCGGACTGGATGATCCGAACATCGATGCGATCGCCTACGAGCAACTTCTCCGCGCGGGCCCTCCCGGCGCTGCTCAAGCAACGGCATTCTTCAAGGATTGGTCCGATCGCGTCGCCAAACGACCGCTGGATTCGCAGCTTTATGCTTATTCGGCTCTATTCCATTATGCGGGCCATCTTCCGACTGAGCCAGCCGGCACGCCTCCGACGCCGGGCTTCCGTCATTACATCGTCTTCAACACGCTTCGTCCGCTGTATGCGCAGGTGACACCGCGGATGCGCGAGTCGATCCTCGTTTCCGGGAGCATCATTCCCGAGATCTGCGGCGCGGCCAATGCGCCGCCCCCGGCGGATCCAAAGACTGATCCCAAGATCGATCCCAAGACCTATCCCCAGGCTTTGGCGGATTACAAGACTTTTCACGAATCGGCCGTCGCTTATTGTCGAATGATCGCGGAGATGCTGGCCGACGGAGCCCGAACCGACGTTCCACCCAATTACCTCTACAGTTTGTCTGATGTCCTGGTCCGCGACGCGCTGAGCAAGGCTGATCCGACGTTACTGGTCAACACGCTCTCGATGCATGCCGGCTTCATGGCGCCCGAAACCAACTGGGATGGCTTGTGGACGCAGCAGATTCCGCCGGTTCTCAAGGCATTGGACGATCAGAAGGCCGATGAGCCGACTTATGCCTTTCTGACCAAGCTGCAGAACCTGGGACATCCGCCGGAGGCGATCGCCAAGCAGCTCCAGCTCGTCAAGGCCAAGGCCGGCACACAGATTCCGGGAATCATTCCCGTCGGACCGGACGATCCTTCGTACGACTTGTTCCTTGCCGCACACGACCTGTCGATCGGCGATGAGCAACATGCCTGGGAGCTGACCAACCCGCGATTGAAGCTCCTGGTGCAGACCTGGCCGGCGATGGACCCGTCTTACGTTGCCTGGTCGGTCGAACAGTTGCGCAAACAGAAGCTGCTCAAGGACGGGCTCGAATTTTCGTTCAACATTCTGCTTCACGAAGCGGAAATCGACCCGGACAATGCTGCTCGCATCCTCTTGGCCAAGGGGGACATCTATCGCGACATGGAGAATTATCAGGCCGCCCGCATCGAGTACGAGGGCCTGAAGAACAACAATCGCTACAACAAGACTGAGGCCGGCGGCAAAGCCGTTTATCGACTGGTCGATCTTTACATTCTCACCAAGGATTACTCGGGAGCCGAAGCGCTGCTCGAGCATCTGGTGGACGCCGACAACGTGCAGCAGCAGGCGGACGCCTATTACCTCTATGCGAAAATGTCCTTCCAGAAGGGGGATTTCAAGGAATCGCGCGATTATCTGAAAAAGGTGAAAGAGCCGCGTTTTGAACCACGTTGAGGCGGCTCTGCTCGAAGGCGAGCTCAATCTTGTTTTGCCCGGCGGCTTGCAGAACACGGAAGTGACGATCGGCGACGCGCGCCTCAGCACCGTCGTCATCCCCGGCCGCCAGCTTACGCTCACGCTCCAGGATCCCAACCTCTCCATCGCTCGCGGCGGAGCCGCCATTCCCGTCATCATCACCACCAGCAAGGGTGGCGATGTGGAGCATGTGAAGCTGTTGCCCAGTTCGGCCAACAAAAATCTTTTCACCGCCCGGATCGCCACGGCGCTGGGTAAGGCACAGAAAGATGATCTGACGCTGGAACTCAAGGGCGATGACGTGGTCAGTTACGTCATCGAACCGGAATTTCAGAAGGCCAACGACCTGAAATATCCGCCGAAACTGCTGGATGTTCGCTATGACGCCCGCCTGGTTGCCAGTTCCGGCGAAATTCTCACGGAGGAGGAAGAGGAAAAGCGCGAGCTGGAACGGCAGCTTGAAATGCGGCAGGCCGGCACTTCACGCCGATACGAAATGAACCGCGACGGCCGGACGATCCGGCCCGGAAGCAAGATCTTCGTTCAGGTCACCGACTTCTGCCAGGACATCAGTGATGCGCCGGACAAGATCAAGGTCGATCTGAAGACCGGCCTCGGCGACACGCTGGAAGCCGTCGAGCTGACCGAAACCGGTCCGCACACCGGCATCTTCCGCGGCGGGGTCGCCACCAGCGTTCCCGATCCGCGCGCGTACGCCTCCGATACCGATGCCGGCCATGTTCCCGCCTCGGCGATTCAAGAAGGCTCTGCCGATGCCTGGACAAGCCTGGCCGATGGAAAAAAGGGAAAGTGGTTCGAAGTCGACACCATGAGCTCCCATGAAGTGAGCACGGTTGTCGCACAGATTCCGAATCTCGATCAGGTGAAGGACATTTCGGTCCTTGGCATGCTTTCTGACGACTATGAGGAACTGGCCACATTTCCGGCACGCGCCGATGCGGCCAAGGGCGGTTTGGTTCTCGATACTGCCCCGGACCAGGGCGGCGAAACCGCCGAACAGATTCACCGCTTCCTGAAGCTTTCGACCAACGCCAGTGTCTGGACCGACAGCCCGGCTTTCGATCGCGCCACCACGGCGGGCAAGGACCACGATGGATGGCAGACCAATCGGTTGAAGGGCGTCTTCTATCTTCCGGCGAATCGCAGCCTCGAATTCAAATGGCTCACTCCTCCTCCGCCGCAGGATTGGCTGCGCTGCCATATCCTGATCGACGGCCAGGAGGTATTGGACGGACACAACAGCACGACTGTCGATCGCATCGGCCGCATCGAGTTGGCCAAGGGCGCTCACACCTACGAATTGCTTGTCCGCGATAACTGGGGTCAGTCAAAACTGGTCGCAGGTTACAAGACTGACGCGGGAACCTTCGCTCCCATTCCGCCGGAGTGGTTCTCGGTCAAGGCACATCCTGAACTCGTTGAGATTCTCAAGCCCAAGGGCGTGATCACCGCCAACGGCAACACGCTGACGCTCAAGCTCAATCAGCCGCGCCGGCTTCGCAAGCTGCGGCTGATGTTCAATGACTTTGTTGGAACCGGCGTTTCGGTCAAGTCGGTGGCAATCACCGATTCGGACGGCTCGCAGGTGGTGCCGCTGAAAAAGAATCCTGCCGCGGCACTGGCGGTCTCGACACTGCAGATTTCCCCGGGCGATACGATCACCGTTTCTTACAATGACAAGAACCGCCTGCATGAGGAGTCCAAGGTTCTCACATCAGAACTGAACAGTTCTTATTTCAATGGAAAAATCACGCTGGCTGAGGAGACCATTCGCGGCGAAGGCGATCAACGCCGCACCGAATATCTCGACGCCAAGCGAGCGCGGGTCGGCGATCAGTTGTCGATCATCGTTGTCGACTACGACGAAGACACCACCGAAGCACGCGATACCGTTCCCGTCACCGTCAAAACATCGAGCGGCGAGAAACTCGTTGTCAACGCGCTGGAAACCTGGGTGAATGGCGGGGAGGACCAGAGCAATCACGCCGGTGAGTTTATCGCGATCCTCAAGATCGGCGACAAGACCGGCAAGGACACAATCAAAGTTCAGACCGGCGATCGGATTACCGTCAGCTATCTCGACAAAGAAAACACCGATCCGGGCATTCCCGTCGAGCGTTCTTACAGCATCAATGAAGCCGGCACCGGCAAGCCGGATGTGCTGGCTTATCGAACCCGCGTAAAAATGATCGAGGACAACAGTCCTGAAGCTGCGCGCCCGCCTCAAGCGGTTGGCGGGCAAGGAAGTGAAAGGAGCCGTTCTCTATAAGCCGCAGGTGATCGCGCGCGATCCGGGATACACGCCGGCCGATCAGCCGGCGACTCGGCCGTCGCCGGACGGGCAGATCATTGCGGCGGTCAATGCGCCGCTGCTGTTCGAGGTGAATTATCCCGAGCGCGTCCTCAACGCGGGGAGCATTCTGGAAGTGACTGCGGTTGCCGATTCGGAACTCAAGGCCGCAGCCGCGGCAAAGCGCGAGCCGACCGTCCTAAAGGTTCCGACCTATGTTGAAGGAATTGAGCGGCTGGCGCAGATCAAAGGATATCCCATTCAACTGGAGAGCGCCGCGCACAAAGATGCCAAGGACATGCTCCGCGACGGCGCATTTGCCGGCGTGATTCGGCTGCAAATGGGTGGGCCGGGAGACGCGGTCGATGACATGGTGGTGGGCGGAGAACGCGAATTCGCCCGTGAAAACAACGCCGCCGCCGATGCCCAAAGCTTTTGGTACAAGGTGCCGACGCTGATCGTGTCCGGATCCGATATCGTCCACCTTCGGATCAAAGATGACGCCGGCGGCGTCAGTGAGACGAACATCCGCCTCCTCTCCGATGCCATCCTGCAATTGATGGATCCAACCTATACCATCGAAAATGACGCGATCCATCTCGGCGAAAAATTCCACATCAGGCTGACCGATCCCGATCACGACATCAGCAACGAGCGCGATACGGTCAAGGTCCGCGTCCGCTCCAGCAGCGGCGGCGATATCACCGTCGCGCTGAACGAAACGCTCCCTCATTCCGGCGTCTTCACCGGCGCACTGCAACCCGAATTCATCGGCGATGCCAAAGCCGGATCCAAGCCGACGACCCGGCCGGGCGGGGATACGCTTTTCGTCAGCTTCGGGGACGATGTGACCTTCGAATACATCGATGACCTGACCCTGGAATCGACATCTCCGGTCACGGTTCTGAAAAAGGGGAAAATCCTGTTCGGCGCGGATGCCGAGATCGCGGTCTTCAGCAAGCGGTTCAAGGATCCGGAAATCGCCGTCAAGACGCGATTCCTGATGGCTGAGTCCCTCTTCGAGATGGCCAAGGAACACCGCAAGCTGAATGAGGTTCCGCAGGCCGACGAGGAAATCAGCCGCGGCAAACTGATCCTGGAGGAGGCGATCCGCGATTATCCCAATACCTCGCTCGCCGCCCAGGGGGATTATCTCCTGGCGAATCTCGCCCAGGAGCTGACGCATTACCAGGAAGCGGTGGGGCGCTACTCCAACGTGATCAGCACCTGGCCCGAATCCGAATACGCGTCGCAATCGCAGTTCAAGAAGGCGATCTGTTTCGAGAAGATCGAGAATTACGATCAGGCCGTCGAAGAATATGTGAAACTGACCTACATCTATCCCGAAAGCGCGCTCGTGCCCGATGCCACCGTCCGGCTCGGCAATTATTATTACAAGAAGCAGTCGTACAAAGTGGCGGCGAAGATTTTCTTCAACTTCCAGCAGAAGAATCCGTCACACAAGCTCGCCGCCGAAGCGCTCTTTCTCTCCGCCCAGTGCGATTACAAGCTGGCCGACTATCGCGAGTCGGCGAAGCTGTTCCAGAAAGTCGTCGACGAATATCCCGACGAAAAAACTGTCCGTCCCGAGGCGATGTACTGGCTTGCCGACTCCAATGTGAAGGCCGGCGACAACGTCAAGGCGTTCCAGTCCTTCAAGAAGGTGACCTGGGATTATCCGGAATCCGAATGGGCCAAACGCGCCCGCGGAAGACTGACAGAGGATGCCTTCTCGCATATGCAGGATGAACAATAAGAGAGAAGGAAAGAGTGAGCCGCCAAGGCGAAGGAAAAAGGAAAAGGTGAAAAGGAAAAAGGTAAACGCGGATTCGATAGTCGTCTTGCCGTCGCCGAGCGCGCCGGCGGTGGAAGTGCGCGCCCGTGCGATTAAACTTTTTACTTTTTACTTTTTACTTTTTACTTTTTACTTCGCCCTGTTCCCTCGTCCGTCAACGGGCGCAAGTTGGACGTGGGAATTGCCGGCGGAGCGCTACAAAAAGATGGACCAGTTTGAGCGTGCCGAGTACGACAAGGCGGCCAACCTGCTCAAGCAGGGGAGTGCCCTGACGGCGGCGGGGGAGTTCGAGAAATTCAAGATTCAATTCCCTGATTCAACGCAGCTTTCCTATGCCCTGTTCATGCGCGGCTACGCGCTGGAGCAGGCGAACCAGCGCAACAACGCCATCAAGGTTTACCAGGAAGTCCTCGACTATTTCGCGGATCAGATCGATGACGCGGCCCCGTCGCTCTATTTCATGGGGATCGCGCGGATCGATAACGGCGATACGCTCAAGGGCCTGCAATGCATGAAGACGCTGGTGGAGAGCCCCACCTATCAGCACCATCCTCTGGCGGCGGGGGCGGTGCAGGCTCGCCGACAATCACTGGAACAACAAGGAGCCGGCCGAGGCGGTGAAGTACTGGCGGCAGACCGTCAAGGATTTTGGGCAGACCAACGATGTCGAGCGCGATCAGGCGACCGCGAATCTGGGCGCGTACGCCATCATTATGCAGGACTACGCCGGCTTCGAAAATTTCTTCCTGGACGACACCAATCGAGATAAGCCCGAGTCCCATCGCTGGATCGCGGATAACCTCGCCAATCGCGCATACAACCTTTTTGCGGCGAACAACTTCGACCGCAAGAAGGTGCCGACTCCCAAAGAGCTGGATGACGAGCGAAAGGCATACGTCGCTTATTTCAAATCGACCAAGCCGTGGTGGGAAAAAGCAAACGATGTCTGGGGCTACTATTCACACCAGATCCACACGCTCACGCATTTCTACCCGGACAAGGCGGAGCGTGATCAGGAAATCGCCAATGTCGTCGCCTGGCTGAAGACGATGCCCGATAAGGCCCAGGCCAACGATCACTATGCGCAGTTAGTGGATTGGTGCCGTGAAGGACGCGCTTTCGAGACGGCCCGGCTCCTGATCGCGCAGATCACGGACCCGGCTTACGCCGGTTACAAGGAGGCGGAAATCCTCGCTTCCGAAGGCAAGTGGGAACCGTACGCCAAGCAGCTTGAAACGGTCGAGGGAATGGGAAATCCGTTCTGGGCCGACCGAGCAGTGAATGAGCGCGCCCGCGTTTATCGCGAAATACTCAACAAGCAGCCGGAAGCGATCGCGCTCTACGAGCGAATCAACAAGCCGCCTGGCACGCTCTGGGGAATTCAGGAATGTTACAAGCGGATGAACAAGCTTCCGCAGGCCATGACCACGCTTGCGGAACTCGAGAATCTCTTCCCAACCGAAGCGCCCGCGCTGCCTGGACCCGCGCTGTTTATCTGAATGAAGCGGGGGAGAAGAAGCAGGCGATCGCGGCCGCCAAGCATGTGGCCATTGCGTATAAATCGGCTCCCGAGGCGGGAGCCGCCCATACGATGCTCGAAGGGTTCGGTATTCATCTCGTCGGCGGCGAGAGCGAAGCCAAAGAACAATAATCCGAAAAAAATCCAGGATTCCCAAGACCAAGTGCAAAAAATGTCGAAATTCCAAAAACCAAAACTGGCGGCGTTGAACTGGAGCTTGCTCCTTTGCCTATCGTTCCTTGCCGCGCCTTCGTTCGCGCAGGAGAAAGCGCCGGCTGTTCCCGCCAAGGATCCCGAAGAAGCGCGCCTTGAGTTCAAAGCGACTGATATGCTCAACAAGGGTTTGGAACTCCTTGAGCTGAAACAGGAAGAGCGGGCGGTTCGGATGATCGCCTCGGTGCCGCAAATGTTTCCCAAGAGCAAGGCGCGTTTCAAGGCGTATCTCGAGCTCGGTAAATATTACATCACCCGAGGCTCCTTCGACCTGGCGGTTAAACAGTTCGAACACCTGACCGAATCGGAAAACCCCGACGAACAGGCCGAGGGCCTCTATCAGACTGGCATCTGCTATTACAACCAGAATAGCTATGACAAGGCGTTCATGGCCCTGCGGCGCGTCACCAGCGAATATCCCTGGAGCGTCTTTGCCAACGAGAGCTACTACTACATCGGCCAGTGCCATTTCAAACTCGGTCGCTGGGCCAAGGCGGTCGAGGCGCTGGAAATGGTCGGCACCAGCGTCGATCCCTCCGCGCCCGGCGAACATTTTTCTGAGGCGGGCCAGCGTCTTTATGTGAAAATCTATGACAAGGACCTGGTCGTTCAGCACGAGACAAACGAAAAGGTAACGGTGACGCTTCGCGCCAAAAGCGGCGACAGCGAGCAGTTGACCCTCGAGCCGCTCGGTCGCAGTGGCGAGTATTACATCGGTTCCCTTCCCACTGCGCTCGGAACCCCCAAGCCCGGCGATGGAATTCTCCAGATCATCGGCGGCGACACCGTCGCGGTCGAATATGTTGACCGCAATACCGAATCAGGTCAGCAGAACGTGAAGCGGCTTTCGGAGGTGAAGCTGGTCTCCACCGCCGCCGCCGGATTCACCGACGGCGCGTATCGCGAATACGTCAAAGGCGTCTTTGCCGACGAAGAATGCTTCGTTCGCGTCAAGGATCTGGATCGCGATGTTTCCGATCAGCCCGACACGCTCACCGTGAAGGTCTATTCTCAATATAAGATCGAAAAGGAAGATGCGGCCACCGCTGACAAGACCGCCGCCGCCGGCGCGGCGCCCGCTCCTGCCGCCGATGCAAAGACCGGCCTCGACCTCGACGCCAAACCGGAATTCGCAAAACATGACGAAACGACCGTGACGCTGACGGAGACCGGCCCGCACACCGGAATTTTCGCGGGCCGAATCGTCCCCCACGTCGTGAGCGACGCATCGCAGATCACCCACAACGGCCCGACCCTGCTCGCCATGAAAGGGGACGACATCGTTCTCGAATACGTCGATGAGGCGAACATCACCGGCGAGAGCCGCATCGTGAAGAGCCAGGCCAAACTCCTGATCGGCCAGATTCAGGACGTGAAGGTTGAACATCGCGTCGTCGATTCGCTTGATCTCAAGGCGCGCAAGGACTTGATCGAGGCCAAGATCTTTTTGAAGCTCGGGCAGGTTTTCAAAGACGTCGGTCTGACCGCCAAGGCTGCGGAGAAAGCCAATGAGGGACTGGATCGCGTCGAGGAGGTGATCGCCACCAGCCTCAAGGCGAGCCTTGATCGCTCGCTCGTTGAGGATGCGTTCAGCGTGAAATGGGACCTGTTGCTGGTCGAGGACAAGCTCAACGACGCCATCCAGGTCTGCCGCGAGCTCACCGAGCTGTTCCCCGATTCGAGCCTCGTCGACAAGGCGCTGCTGAAGATCGGGCAGGCCCGCATGGAAGGTGAAAACCCCGGCGATGCCATTCCGATCTTCAGTGCGGTCATTGCGCTGCCCAAGAGCCAGCTCAAGGCCGAAGCGCAATATCAAATTGGCGCGGTCATGGAGACGCTGGCTAACGCGGCGGCCGAGCGCGACGGTAAGCCGCCGGTCCTGAGCGGAGCCATGCAGGCGTACAAGGTGTGCGCCGACCAGTATCCCAATTCCCCCTTCGCCGGCGACGCGCTCGACAAGATCACCAACTATTACATCACCACCAAGGACTACCCGCGCGCCATTGAGTTGATGGAACAGGTGACCCAGGACTATCCAGACGCGAGCTTTCTCGACAGAATGCTGCTCAAATGGGTCATCGCCTCATACCGAATGGGCAACTACCCGATGGCCAAGCAGAAAGTCGAACAACTCCTCTCGGAATATCCCAATTCCAAGAGCGCCGAAAAGGCCAAGAGCTTTATGGAGATTATCGAGAAGAAGATGAACGGCGGGGCGCAGTAAGGCTTGTAGTGCGGGCTTCAGCCCGTTTTTCTCTGCCTTCGATGTTCGATGTTGAATGTTCGATGTTCGTCTTATCAATGTGCATCGGCCAACGCGAACATCGAACACTCAACATCGAACATCGAACAAAGCCAAAGTAAGAAAAAGACAGAAAAGGAAACCAAGACACAATGCTTGATCTACTCTTCCGAGGCGGCTGGGCGCTCTGGATCATCCTCGGCTGCTCCATCATCGCCATGGGCGTAACGCTCGAGCGGTGGTTTGCCTTTCGCCGGGCTAACACTGACTCCGATGCGCTTCTGGGAAAACTGTTCGCGTTGATCGAACAGGGCAAAATCCAGGATGCGATCGCGCTCTGCGCCGCCACCGGCGGCCCGGTCGCCGAGACGATGGGAATCGGCCTGCGCAAGCTGATGTTCCTCGAGCGCATCGGCAAGAAGCCGGAAGAGATCGAAGAGGGGATCGTCGCCGCGATGGAGGATCACGGCGGCCACGTCGTCGATTATCTGGAGCGCAATCTGACCACGCTGGCGACGATCGCGTCGCTCGCGCCCATCCTGGGCATGATGGGAACGGTCGTCGGCATGATCCGCGCGTTTTTGAATATCAAGCGCCTTCAGGTGATGACCCCGGCGGTCGTCGCCGGCGGTATCGGTGAAGCACTCCTCTGCACGGCCGGCGGTCTGATCGTCGCCGCCATCACCACCGTCGAATACAACTATTTCACCACCAAGGTCAACCAGTTCGTGCTCCGCGTCCAGGCGGCGGGGACCGCATTGGTGGAGCGCATTCTCGACATGCAGTCGCAAGCCGGGCTTCACAGTGCCCCGGTGCCGATTCTGACTCCCGCTCCGCCGCGTCCCGCGTCCCCGCAGCCGGCCGGCGGACCGCCCCGAATCCCCGCCTCAGCCGTCAAACGCGGCCCGACCGTTCAGCCGTCCTGAGCCTATTTTCGCGAACTGATTCCCGCGTTGCCCCATGAAAATCAATCGCCGTAAAAGTCCCGAGCCGCATATCCCCTTTATCTCCCTGGCGGATATCGCCTGGCAGATCATTATTTTCTTTCTTGTCGCCTCGACTTTTGCGCTCAATAGCTCCCTGAATCTGGACATCCCGTCGGCTAACGAAAAGCAGCAGGCCAACGCCACCGCAGCGAAAACGATTACGGTACAGGCCACGGAAAATGCCATCATGATCGACGGCAAACAGGTCCCCTTCGAGCAACTTCAATCGCAGATCGCCGCATTGTTGAAAGGAAAGAAAAGCGAACAGGACCGCGCGGTCATCATCGAAGGCAAACAGGACCTCACCTTCCAGCGCGACGTCGACATCATGTACGCGATCCAGCGAGCCGGAGGCGTGTTGGTCATGGAGGAAGAAAAGTAGCTTAAGCTACTTTTCCTTTAGCGCCCGCCCGAAGGGCGGGGTTACTTCGAAGTACGCAAGACCATGAAGATCCGCAGAAAACGAAAAGAACCCGTGAAAGAAACGCAAATGGTGTCGCTGGCGGACATCGCGTTTCTCATCATCTTCTTTTTCATGCTCAGCTCGACTTTCATGAACGACCACAGCGCCATCGCGCTCCCGGTTCTTCCCAAGGCCAGTGAAACAACATCCGCCTTTACGGTCACGCTGGCCGCTGACGGGTCCCTCTCGCTCGACGGCCAGCACATGGCCACGCCCGCTGACCTGGAAAGCGCACTGCGCGGGAAAATCGCCGGCAGAACCAATCCCAAAGACTGCGAAGTGCGCTTCCGGTGCGACAAAGCTCAGACGTACAAGGTTTACCATCCGGTTTACGAGGCGATTGCCGACGCCGGCGGCGTCATCGCCATCATGCATGAGGTGAAATAATATGGCCTCCAATCTCTCCCAGAATCTCAGCGCCGCCAGCCGGCGCAAGATGATTTCCGATATGTCGAATCGCCAGACGATCATGTGGGTGCTGGCGGCGTTCGTCTTTCACGTGGTGCTGATTGGCGCAACGTCGTTGGGTTACATTCGCGATCGATGGATCGATCCGGCCGGCGCGGCGGTGCGAAACCAGGCGGCCGATGCCGCCGAAGCGCAGAAATTGGCCGCCGACTCGGCCCCCGCGACCGCGACGCCCGCCGCCATCGTAACGCCCGCGCAACCGGCCCAGCCCGACGCCAGTGCAAGCACCGAGGAAAAGAAAATCCTCGAGCAGCGCAAGGACAATCCCGAGGTGAAAAAGGTGACCGAGGCGGCCAAGCCGGGAGACATCCCCAAGAACCCGACGCATCAGGGGTTTGAACTTGATGATTCGAGTTTGAAGTAATTAGGTGGCACGGGTTTCCAACCCGTGTCTTCGATGGGAACACGGGTTGGAAACCCGTGCCACCTGAGAACCGCAGTTTGCTCAAGAACCAATGCCTCCGCGCCCTGCAAATCGCCTGTTCAGAGTCATCGCGATTACGATCGCGGCGCTGCTCCTCGTCGCCGGTGTCGGCGCAACGCTCCTGCCGTATATCTATCATCGCATCCTGGTTCTCAACCCCACTTACGCCAAAGCGTTTGCCGATGCGGCCGTCCCCTTCTTCATGCATGCGGCGGGTATCGCGCTGATCATTTCCGCCGTCGTCGGACTGACGGCCGCCGGAATTGCGCTCTGGCCGAATCCGCGCGGAAAAATCGCCCTCACCGTCTCGATCTGCTGCGTCTATGTGGGATCGGCGGCCTGGATCTATCTTGCCGACACGACGGTCGATGTCGTCGGCGACAAGCAGCTCGTCTACCACGGCACCGTTCCCGATCTGGAAGACCTGGTTCATCTCAAGATGAAGTGGGTCCTGCCCGGACTGGCCGCCGGCCTGATCGCGCTGGGGCTCCATTTTCTCAGCACGCGCCGCGCCGTGCTCGCATCGTACGGCCTCATCGACGATTCGTCGGTCGACATGAATCCCGAGGCGATGGCCCATCGCCTCACTCATCCGATCGACCCCGGGAAGCACAAGAGCATCGACTTCAGCCTCGCGTTGCACTTTCTAATTCTCGTGCTTCTCCCGCTGGCGCTGCTCCTGCATCTCGGCTCCGACGCCTACCTGATTCCCGGCGGAGGCGGGGGAGGCGGAGGCGGGGGCGCTGACGGCCAGGTCAAGAAAGCCCAGGCCACCGTCAAGATGGTCAAGAAGAAGCCGCCGACCCGGCGCAAGAAACATTTCGGCCGAACCAATTCCGCGATCTCTCTGTTCTTCCCATCGATCGACGATTCGACGGTCGCGACCGACGTGGCGGAAATCACCGAGAACACCTATCAGGCCAACGTGAATGACGCCGATGCCGGCGGCTTCGCCGGGGAAGGCCAGGGCGGCTTCGGCCACGGCCCCGGCTCAGGAGGCGGATTCGGCGGGGGCGCGGCCGGCGGGACCATCCGCTTCATCCGCATTCAATATGACGATCCGAGTTGGAACGACGGCAACGACGAGAGCCGCGCCGACATGAATTTCCTCGACGAGATGCGAAAGGTCAGCCACCTCAAGACAGCCGACCATTCCGAGGCGATTCCCGTCGGCGCCATCCGCAATTTCAAGAAAGGGAAAGCTCCCCCATTTCTCTATTTCACCGGCACCGGCGGGGCGATCAACCTGTCTCCTGAAGACGTCCACATTCTCCGCCAATATTGCCTCGACGGCGGAATGATTCTCGCCGACGCCGGCAGCGAGGAATGGGGCCGTGCCTTCCGCTCTTTCATTGTCACCGTCTTCCCCGAGCGCGAACTGCTCGACATCTCCAACGACGACCCGATCTTCCAGCAACCCTTCGCTTTTCCCGGCGGCGCCCCGCCCCTCTGGCACCACGACGGCTCCCGCGCCCGCGGCGTCAAGATCGACGGCCGCTGGGCCGTCTTCTATTTCCCCGGCAATCTCAACGACGCCTGGAAAACCGGCCACGGCGGCCAGCCGCCCGCCATCGTCACCCAGTCCATGCGGCTGGGGATGAACATCGTCTGGTATTCCTTCGTCCACTACCTCGACGCCACCAAGCAGTTCAGTCAGTAGAATCCCAGCTTGCAAGTACAGCCGTGGCGTCATCGGCATGCTGGGGATCTTCTTCTTCCGGCCAGCGCCGCGATGAGCGCTTGCCTGATCCGCCGTTTGCGGCTTCGCGGAAGAGCCGCCGCCGGAGTCGAAGGATCGTCCCCAATCGGGACGCTGCGACTCGGGAAAATACGATCGCCGCTAATTTGATGGTCGCTCGTTCCACGAGCATTCGAAGCGGCATCTCCACAACCCCCTTCACGTCCGTCAGTATTCTCCTTCATGAACACCGACGGCGTCTCACGGCGGGAAATGGTCACCTCAGCCGGCGCATTTGCGGCCGCTGGAATGTTCACGAGCCTCATCGCGCAGGCGGACGATCACGTCGCCGGGGTCGAAGACCGGGCGACGAGCATCAAGATCACCGCGGCCCACGCCACGCCAATCGGGAACAAAACAGTCCTGAAGCTCGAGACGAACCTGGGCGTCGTCGGGTGGGGAGAGATTTCGCAGCTTCCGCCGACCGTCGCCGTCCCGCTCGTGGAAGTCTTCTTCGACCTGATCGACGGCGAAAACCCGACCCGCGTCGATTATCTCTGGCAGAAGCTTTATCGCGCCCACCGTGATTTCCGCGGCGGCGCTTTCATGGTTCACACCATCTCCGGCATCGACATGGCGCTCTGGGACATCTGCGGCAAACTGCATGGCGTCCCGGTCTACCGCCTGCTCGGCGGCCCCAGCCGCGACAAGATCCGCACCTACCCCAGCCCCAAGGCGATCAAGTTCGCCGGCGCCCTGCCGCGCTCCTGGTCGGCGGACGAAGACGAAATCATGCGCCTCGTTCAGCAGGTGAAGGAAGTGCGTCAGAAGGTGGGGCCGGACGGGTCGGTGATGTTCGACGCCCACTGCATGTTGCCGCCGCCGGCCCTGATCCAGTTTGCCAACGCGATCGAGCCGTACAACCTGCTCTGGATCGAGGAGCCGGCCGTCCCGGGCAATATCGAAGTCTTCAAGCGCATCAAACAGCAGGTGCGCGTGCCAATCGCCACCGGCGAGCGCGACCGCGGCATCTGGGAGGTCATCCCATATCTGCAAAATAACTGCGTCGATATTCTCCAGCCCGACTGCGGTCACGGCGGGGGCATCACCTCGCTTCGCAAGGTCGCGACGCTCGCCGAGGCGTATAACGTCCCGCTCGCGCCTCACTGCACGCTTTCCACCATCGGACAAAGCGCCAGCTTCCAGGCCACCGCCGCAATCCCCAACTTCCTGATTCACGAGTTCTATCCCAACGACCTTTTCGGCGTCGTGAAGAAGAGCTTTGAAATCGATGCGTTGGGGTACGCCTCCCTCCCGCAGGCCCCTGGGATCGGGATTGAGATCGACGAGAAGCTGCTGCCAAAGGTTTCAGCGGAGCACAGTGCGCGATTCAAATGGCCGGGGGCCAAGTACCCCGATGGATCGATCTCGGACTATTAAACTCGCGCGGAATGGAATGTGGAAATGTCGCCTCGGATTCATTCGCGTCGAACAGGCGGGATTTGTAGGGTGGGCTCGGCCCACCTCTTCCACTTCTGCTTCCACTCTTACTCATTCTCCTACTCCTACTCATACTCCTCTTGCTCGAATAAGAACCGAGTACGAGTAAGAGTAGGAATAGAAGAGGTGGGCCGAGCCCACCCTACACTCCGCCCAAGTCTGACCCTCTTCAACGGATCGGCCCGGCTGCGCCAAAGCCAAACCGGTCGATCAGACCGCCGACCCAGCTTCCCGCTCCGCCGGTTCCCGCGGACTTTCCGAAGAATGAGGCCCGCCCTTTAAACTTCAGCGAGAGGTAAGCGGCGAGATAAAACGCCAGCACGATCAGCAGGAGCATCTTGAAGCCGACGAGCAGCGAGAAATATTCGCACACTCCGCCGACCACGGCTCCCAGCACGTTGGAGCCGTACGCCTGATAAAAGTTTTCCTCTTCCTTGATGAGCGACGCAAAGATGCAGGCGGCGAAATAGACCGGGCCCAGGAAGACAAACACCGCCGCCGCGGCTCGCAGCAGGGGAGATTCGATCACGAGCAGAGCCGAAACCGGCGTGACATAAGCAAGACAGACGGTCGCCGCCAGTAGGGCAAAGCAAAGCCCCAGCCGCAGCTTCCCGATCCACTGCACCGTCAGATTTCCCATCAGGACCAGGATCAGAATGCCCGTGAAGACCACGGCGTTGACGTACCACGTGGAGCCGTAGAGCAGCGAAAGGGCGATCACGTTGCTCGCTTCAATCAGGAAGAACGCCGCGCCCAGGAAAAAGTAAGGCATCCGCACCTGCCGGGTCCCCTGTGGCAGCAGGAGCAAAGACGATGCGCCCAGCGCCAGCGCGATCATGAGGAAGATCACGTAGTGAGCCGGGATCGTCGGCGTTCGCATGTAGAGAAAGGGCCAGTCGTCTGTGGAGAGCACCTCGGTGCTCGCGCGGTGCGACGGCTGGGCCGCCATCGATCCGCCGGCCTTGTAGTTGAGATAGACGATGCCGTTGGCGGTGCCCGAAGGTTCGCCGCCGGCGACCGTTGGAAAATCAAAGACCGAATCCATCAACCCCATGAACCGCGCGTGAATCCATTTGGTGTTGCTGGCGAACGTGAGCGAGACCTTCCCGCCTGGCACGAGCAGTTCCTTGCGCGCTGCAACGATTCACGCGTGTAAACAAAGTTGTCCAGGCGCAGGGAGGAAAATGAGGACAAGAGCGTATGGCTGTCCAGAAATCCGAAAACAATCAGCGCAAAGTGTTTGTCCGTTTTCTGGAAGTAGGATCGCGCATCGTTGATCATGCGCGTGACGCGCGGATTGTCATACGGATGCTCCGGATGAAGCTGCTGCCCCAGGCGGGCGATCGCCGGATCAATCTCAACCGCGTAAACCTCCCGGTCTGTGTTGCGAAGCGCGGCCGAGACGTCGTTTCCGGTGCCGGCTCCAACCACCAGGATCGGCCCAGGAGGCAATGCCGCCGCGTTGGCATACGGAAGATCGTAGAGCGATCGCCAGGCTTTGAAGAAAGGGGCATCCTTCTCTCGCTTATGCAGGTCCAGGATCATCTGGTGATAGTCGTTGTTCACCTCGATGGTGTAGCCGGCCTTTTCCCCAAGCGACACAAACTTCTGCGTCTGGTAATCGAAGACCTGCTCCAGCGGCTTCACGCGAATGCGGTAATAGGGAGACCAGACAAAGTTGTTGGAAAACGGAATGACGAGAAAGAAAACGAGCGTGCAGCAACCGGCGGCAATCAGATAGCCGCGCAGGTTGCGTTGCATCACCAAAATCAGCAGAACAAATCCGCAAAGAAACCAGACCGGCGGCGAAGTGCGCAGGTATGCGAGGAACGCGAACAGAACCACGCCGATGATGCTGCCGCAGATTTCGAGCGAATAGGGCGCAGGGCGGGGAGCTGCTTGAACAATCCGCCGATCCACTGTCCGAAAATCAGAAAGACGCCGGCGACCGAGCAGTAAACCAGTGAAAGAATCCCCACGGCCGAAAAGATCCGGCCGACCTGCGGAAGGTAAACGCCGGGCGGCGCGCCGATCCAGACAAATTCCTCGGACCCGGAGAGATTAAACGAAAAGCCCGCCAGCACGAGCCCAAGAATGAGGGTGGCTGCCAGGGCCGGGAAAATCAGGCGATTGAGGCGGACTTTGAAGCGCGTGAGCAGCACGCCCGTGGCCAGCCCCCAGAACGCCGCGATCAGGACAAAGTTGGAATAGTAAGCCGCCAGGCGGATGCAGCTTCCAAGCCAGCGAATCAGAACCAGCTCCCAGTAGAGTGCCGCCATGCTGCAAAGAAACAGCCGCACTTCGGCGTGGCGGGATCGCTCGATCATAAACTTCCATCCATTGCAATAAGGGAAAACGATGGTTCTCAGGCCGCGTCTCATTAATCGGCTGATGAAGTCGCAGCATCTACTTTTTGCAAAAGAATGAAGCCGGAGCGCCGAAGCGCAAATGCCCCCGGGCGTATCAGTCGCGGAATGATGGCATTACCAGACACGATGCGCAATTTCTGCCGGCCACAGTCCTTGGGCGTTGAGATCATGATCCCGCCCGGTTGCTCACTCGCCTCCGTCCCCACCCACCATTTCAAAGTTCAATCCCGGCGCCGGGATTGGATGTTGAACGTTGGGCTCATGTTCCCAAACCAGTGCTTCAACGCTACGGCATTTGTGATTTTCGTGGCACGGGCGTCCCGCCCGTGGCCGTGGTACTCCACGGCGATCGGCGGTATTCCGTCGATCCAGCAAGAGCGAAGCGTTCTTCGATTCGGCCGCAAAGCAGGCTGCGCTCGAATCGAAATCGGTCGAGTACAACGGAGCCGGCGTGGGCACACGCCGCACGGGCGGGACGCCCGTGCCACGAAAAGTGAGTTCCCCCGAGGAAAGTTTGAGGCACCAAATTGGACACATGAGCCGAATCTTGATGGGCGAACAGCGTCGCAGCCACATGAGCCTGCATTTTTTCCTCCTCAGGCCCCCGGATGACCGCCGCTACCTGGCCTCGCGCACCGAACGCGCCGGCAGATGCAGTATGGCCCGCCCCCATATCTCTCCCATCCGGTCATAACCCACACGGTTGGGATGATAGGGATCCGCAAAATCGTTGACTGAGATGGACGAGTGCATGTCCACGCCGCTGACATGATGCTTCGCGGCGGCCTGATGCTTCACGAGAGCGGCTACGGCGCGGTTGTATTCATTCACCTGCTCATCGAGTTTGGGGTTCTTGATCGGGATGATCGCCGCCACGATGATCTGCACCTCCGGCTTGTCCTCCACAATCCGGCTGATCAAATCATCGAGCCGCTTGGGCGCGCCTTTGACCCCAAATCCCTGGACGATGTCGTTGGTGGCCAGGTGAATCAGCACGAGATCGGGATCGAATTTCTTCATGGCGTCGTCGATGAAGTGATGATCGATCTTGCCGGCGCTATCGGTCCCGTCGAGCTGATCGATCCGCCAGCCCGAATGCCCTTCGTGATGCGGCTCAGGCAGATTCTTCGGATCGGGATTGGTTTCTTCCCCGCCGACAAAGTGAACGGTGACATTTGCCTTCGTCAGCACCTGATAGAGCCTGGTGCGATACCCGCCGGGCACGTCGCCGGGAATGGTCGCGCCGCGGGTGATCGAATCCCCCAGCGGCATGATTTTCAGCTCGCGCGGCGGCGGAGCCGCAGCCGTGCCCGCCACGAGCCAGCCGACAAGGAAAACCGAACCGATGATGAAAGTGCTGTGCATTTGACCTCGCAACTACCAGACATCACGATACCCGTTTCGCGCCGCCCGGCTGGGGGAGCCGAGCAGAAAGACAACAAAGACTAGTAGGTCCATCCATGGCACCCCAAGGGACGGATCGAAGACCGCCAGCTTTCTCTCGCACTTTGCGGTCCAAACAAAATCGAATTTACCACGAAGGCACGAAGGACGCGAAGAAACACAAGAAAGCCTCAAATGGTTTCGATTTTTCCGACAACCAGTACATCGTTCTCAAGAAACCATCTAACCGCGGATGGCGCGGATATCGCGGATAATTCATTTCCCATCCGTGAACCGCGCCATCCGCGGTTAATCTCTTCGATGCAAGATACGATTGATCGTTCGGCTCCGCACCGCTTTTGTTCGACGGAGGCGGTTCCGAGCGGAGCGCCAGGCATCGGCTACTCCACCTCTTCCGTCCGCGCCGGTATCGGTGTACCGCACTCGGGGCAGCGGTCCGCTGTCGCGCGGAGATCGTAGCCGCACACAGGGCATCGGCCGTCCATATTTGATTTGCGGTAGCCCCAGCGCTTCCAGACGCCACGGATCCAGAGAGCCGGCAAAACGGCCAAGGCCAGCGCAAGAGCGGCGAACTGGATTCCATCCCGGCGTCTTTCCGCCTCTCGCCTCTCAAAGGCAGCAAAATTCGAAGGCGGCCCCTCCATGGCATGGGACGACCAGAGGTAGATGGTGACCGGCGACGACAGGTTGTCAAAGAACGCCACGACGTATATGCCACAGAACAGTAGTGAAATCACTGGCAGAATGCGGACGGCAAATGCACGCATCGGGAAGATTAGTCGTCAATGAACCACGGCCAAGACAATGACGATCACGCAGATATCCTGCCGCGCTCGCAGCGCCGACCGAAGCCGGGAGGCGCGTTGGCTGTGCAGGAGCGCGTGCCACCAGTTTTTTTCACAATTTCCGGGATGATGACGGCGATGAGCCCGGCAAAGACGCCGATCTTCTGACCCTTCTGCTCATTGGATGCCAGCCGACGGCCAAAGAAAAACTCAAGGGCTGACATTCAATCCTTCCGGATTACCGCGATCCAACGCCTGCACTTTCTACACTTGTCGCAATAGAGCAGAGTGTCCCCGGTTTCAAGCCAAGGGATTTGAGTGAATGCGACGGGCCCGCGCGAGCAGATCTCGCCGACGGCGTATTTTGTCCGCCATACCGCGGCAATCCCTGGGTTGTCCCTGTTTATTTCGCGGGCTCCGCAGGGAGGGATGGATGGGCCTGGTGGAGAAACTGAGCCAGCTCCTCCTTGGTCGGCGTCGTCGATGGAACGCCGGCCTCCGGGACTTCGAGCTTGGAAATCCAGGCCACGCCATTCAGCAGCACAGTGCGAAAGCTGTCATTGGCGAGATTGTTGTAAACGTGAAATCCGGTGAAGCCGAACCCGCGCCCGCCATCTTTGCGGTCATAGGCCCACGCCATGACCTGCGGCTCCTTGTCTTGAACGGACTTGAGGACATCCGGATTGCCGCCGCGGTCGCTGGGCTTGTCCCCTTCCTTGAAATGAACGGTATCCAGCGGCGCGATGGCGGACAGGATCGGCGTAACGCCCGTCATCCCTTCCACAAAACGCATGTGGTAATACCACTCATCCACAATCGCGAACGGCTTCACGCCATTGGCGATCGGATGTTTGCCAATGACCATCTCCGGCTTCCAGAACGGGTTCACCGACCAGAAAGTTTCGCAGTGTCCGCCCATCCATGCGTCGTAATTCGCGGCCTGCTTTCCCTTATCCACCTCCGTGCCCCAGTGAACCGCCATGAATCCTGCCCCTTTGTCGCAGGCGGACTTGATGACCGGATCCTCCGCCGCTTTCCCGCCATGGTTGAGCAGGACGACAACGCCATCGATGTTCGAGAGATCCTTCGGCCATTTATCCTCGGTATAGATGACCGCCCAGGCGTTCGGATAGACGGCATTGATCTGTTTCGCGAAATACAAACTGCCAGCCAGAAACTCATGGCTTCCGATGCCGCCATGGGTCCCATGCGTGGCGATGAAGACGATTCGTTTCGTCTCCGCCGGCGCATTTTTCTGCCCCTCGTAGTCGTAAACGCCCTTGTCGGCGGCAAAAACGCTTCCCGCCAATGCGAGAATCAGACTGACAATCAAACCGCGAAAAATCGAGCGCATGAGGTTCTCCGTAAATCATTCGAACTGAGAATAACAGCCATCCTAATCCCGCGCAGGTGTTCGATCCAACCTGCACGAGGACAAGGGTGTGCCGAATTTTTCGGGGGCGGCATATCTTAGGGGAACAGGCATATTGCCGCTTTCTCTCCACTTGGGAGTCCAATCGAACGCGGGTTACCGCGAAGGCGCGATGGAATACCAGGAAGCCTTACGGTTTTCACCTTCTTCTTCGCGCTGTTCGTGCCTTCGCGGTTCATCGTGATTTTAGATTGCCCAAGGCAAGATGCATTGAAGCAGGAATTCGTGAAGGTTCCGCTCTAAAGAAATTGAATTGGCCGGAAAATTAACCACGCCCCGAGGGATTGACGGAGGTGACCGCCTGGAATGAGCGGTCTTATTTAGGGACCGACAGCGCATGGATCAAGCCGCCGCCATCTCTGGGCCACGCAGCGCGGTCTCCAAAGTTGTAGAATCCGAGAATGTCAATCGCGTTAGGCGTGAAATGGTCGGACGGCCGATACGACGTCGGACCCGGCGCGAGCCAGGCGACGGCGAGGCTCTGGGCCTCCATCGCCCGTGAGCTTGGATTGCCAATGCTCGCGGAGATCGCATTTAACGGATGGCCGATCTTCGGGCCTCACGAACTCGAGTCACTGACTGCGGAATTTGAAACACTGCGCAAGCAATTTGATGATGCGGGCTGCTGGGAGCAAATCGACAGGATTTTGATCGCGCTGAACGATTTGAAAGGGTCGGAAGGATGGGTCGGAGACTTCGGATGAATTCGCAGGCCGGTTCCTCTGCGGCGCCTATGCTTCATCCATGCACGACCACTTTGCCAAAACCGCCGCGCGGAAAATCCTCGGCGGCGCCTTGATTTTCGCCGGCCTCAGCCATCTGACATTTGCCCGCCGGCAGTTTCAGGCGCAGGTGCCCGATTGGATACCGCTGGATAAGGACGATACCGTCGTATTGTCCGGCCTGGCGGAGATCGCCCTCGGCAGCACCGTCGCATTCGCCGGCCCGGCCCACCGGAAGATCGTCGGCCGAATCGCGGCGGCGTTTTTCGTCGCCGTGTTTCCCGGCAACCTCTCGCAATACGTCAACCGCCGGGATGCATTCGGTCTCAACACAGACGCCAGGCGATTCGCCCGTCTGTTCCTGCAGCCGGTGTTTGTTTACTGGTGCTCAAGAGCAGCTACTAGGCCCAGTCTTTCATTCTCTTCCGGCACCCGCAGTGGCTATGAGTGATGACGAGACCTCACAAAATCCGTCAGCCACTTTGCAGGGAGAGTCGCAGTAACCGCAAGAAGGAGCCAATGGGGAACAAAAAACGTCGTGTAGCGTGCGCGCAATCCCCAGACGCCCTCGGCCCATCCCGTGTCGGTCCAATATCCAAATCCCCAATGAGTCGTCTCAACACCAGACCCGGATCGCGGCGCGGCCAACCAATAGGTCTGAAGACGCTCCCATTCCGATTGCCATGACGCGCTAATGATCTGCACGCGCTCCGATCCGTGGGCATTTTGAATAGCCAGTTTCTCCCTAACGCCCGGAAGGTAAAGGATGCCGTCATATCCATAGCTACTCCCCATGGATAACCTACGTCCGCGCAAAGCACCAGGGAGATTGCCGCGAGCATGGATAACAGCCGAGGACGCATCGGCGGGGATTGTATCGCGCTAGCACAAAGAAGGGGGACACTCCACCTTATTGACATGCAGTTCTGGAGCAATAAGCTCCATCGCAATGGCGCGTCGACCTCGATCTTCAATGGCCGGAGCGGTTTTTCACGTTCTTAATCGCGGCAACTGCCGTATGCAGATCTTTCATAAGCCCGGCGACTACAAAGCATTCATCACCCTGCTCGAGCAGGCGCGCCAGCGCACATCGATGCGCATCTTGGGATATTGCCTCATGCCAAATCATTGGCACCTGGTCCTCTGGCCTCGAAAAATGGAAGACTTGCCACGTTTCATGCAGTGGCTGAGCACCACCCACGTTCGCCGATGGCGTGAACATCGGCAAAACGTTGGCGAGGGCCACCTCTACCAGGGCCGCTACAAGAGCTTCCCGGTTCAGAACGACCCGCATCTGCTCACACTTCTTCGCTATGTGGAAGCCAACCCACTGCGAGCGCGAAAGGTGGAACGGGCGGAGCAATGGCGCTGGTCGAGCCTCGGCGGCGGCGTGGGCATTAAAGGAACACGCGTGGAATTGGAGCCATGGCCGGTCGATCGTCCGACCTACTGGCTCGAATGCGTCAACGAGCCAATCCTTGAAACCGAAATCGAGCGCCTGCGACTAAGCGTGAAACGCGGACGACCGTATGGCAATGTCGAATGGACGCTGAAAATAGTCCAACGCCTCGGATTGGAATCGACGATGCGCAATCCGTGGCGGCCGAAAGGGAAGACTCATCAGTGAGAGGCCGCATCAAAAAGCAGGAGTGTCCCCCTTATGCCCCCCTCGTGCTGGCCTCATGCTGGCCCTGACCGCTTCGAGGTGGGGCACGCTACTTCAGTTGATTGACGCCGTGTCGGCGGATTGAGATGATTTTGGGTCATCATCTCCAGACAAAAGGGAAACGCCTCATGCGGTCACTGATGAGCTCCTTTATCGCTGTCGGTTTGCTGCTTCTGCTGTCTGCCGCCGCACAAGTGCCGGACGATCCGCCGGCGCCGGACTCTCTTTATCGCGCCTATCTCAACTCGATGGACAAAGGCGAGCGGCAAATGCGCGAGACGCTCGCCCCAGCTCAAACGACGCGAGACCAGAAGATCGCCGAGGTGAACGCGGCATACAGGGCTATAGCAGATCATGCGAAACAGAACTTCATCACCAATCGAAAGAAGTGCGCGGCGGATACAATCGCCGCTTACGATGCACAAATCAAAGAGGTCACTCGTAGCGGCGATCTGGACAAAGCGCTCGCCATTCGGTCTGCGAAGGATCGATTCGTGGCGCTCGCGGGCGCTGCGGATATACCAGGCGATGATGATGGCTCCGCGGATCCGACTGTCCCTTCTATCGATCGGCAGGGCGCTGTCACGCCGTGCTGGAATGTTGGAAGAACGGGCAACGATAGCTGCGGCAATGTTTACGGGCTGTCGGTTCAGCAGCGGCATGCTCACACCGATCTGCTATTTCGGATCGCGCTGACCTCGCCGAATTCTAACAGCGACGGCGATGTTTTCCTTATTGACCCGACGGGGAAACAGGTAAAGGTCTGGTCCTGGACGCCGGCGATGCGACTACCTGTGATAAGCACCGATTTCAGGGACCTCGACAAGACGCGGTTGGTCAAAGTTGACATTTCCAAATGGATGACCGGAAAAGGACTTTACCAAGTGAAGTTCGCGTTTAGACAAGGCGAATCTGCGCCTCTCGATCTGGGGCGTCGAGATATCCGCCCACTGATCGACGGGGCTAGAAAAGGGGTTTGTTAGGGCAACGGGAGCGATCCAAGGACGCGGGACGCGGCGAGTTTAAGCATCTCGCCATATGGACGAGACGATGCCAACCACATCACAGCCTAGCGCCGGAGCAGCAGCGACGAAGAAGCCGGGTTTTATAGTTCCCATCGGCTTCACCATCGCAATTTTTTTCATGGGAGGCGACATCATCCCGCTTTCGCTCCGGCCTCTCAACTATCTGGGAATTCCGTACCCGCACATCCTCAAATACACGCACTTCATCGCTCCTGTAGCCGGCTTGAACTTATGGATAATGTTCAGGCGATCTATGTTTGCGGCAATTATCGGCTTTCTTGCCGCAGTCATGGCGATTGAGTCGGTCGCACATTGGGCTGATGCTGAACCGATCAAGATTCCGGTTACGCGTATGATCGACCCGAATGAGTGGGAGGCGTGGCAGAAACAACTCGGCTTCAAGGTATGGGAACAGGCCGATTCGCAGGGTGCTTCGATGTGGGTAGATCGTAGACCGGGCCGAGCGGAGAAGGTGAGGGCGGAAGTAAAGCGGATGGCAATCGAGAAGCCCTGACAAGGAACAAGATGCCGAAGCCATCGCCGATCATTCGGGCGCGTGGCCCGACTTCGAATCCTCAGGACTTGATCCACCGTATGCAACTCACTATCAAATAAAATCGCGTCCAAGCTGCTGGCCCAGCCCATACCGCCATTCTTCGACGACGCCGTACATCGAACATATACCTAACTCGCAGGGCGTTCAGGAAGCCGCTTCAGGCGGCGAGCCGGGGGATTCAGAAGAGGCAGAAATGCAGCCGGCGCTGACGCCAGGGCAGGAGGCGGCGATCGTGGCGCTGGTGAGGAGCCCGACCTATGCCGCGGCGGCGAAGGCGGCGGGAGTAGGGGAGCGGACGTTGCGGCGGTGGATGCACAACGACGCCAACTTCCGGCAGCGCTTACGAGAGGCTCGAGCCGGCGTTTTCGACCAGGCGGTGCGGGCCATGCATCTGGCGAGCCCGAAGGCGGCGGGAGTGCTGGATGGTATCGCACAGGATGCGGCGGCGTCGCAGACGGCGCGCGTTTCAGCAGCACGGACGCTGATCCACTATTCCTGCCGTGGGCACGAGATGGCGGATATCGACGGCCGCCCCGCGGAACTGGAAGCACGGATCGACGCGATCAGGACATACGTGGCGCGGAGCGAACAACGATACGAACGCAGAGGAGCAGTGACCCCAAAAAGGGCCAGCGCGGAAAAACGCCTTAAAAGCGGCCAGAAGCGGCCGAAAGCGGCCAAAAAGGGATCAGGAGACGGACCGTTGCGTGCCTCGGTCTCTTCCCGAACCGCGATCATCCATGGCAGGCTTTCTGGCAAGTTTCACCGGGGAGCCGGCGACCGGCGGCATTACGAACCGTTCGTTTCCTTCGTAGAATATGACCATGCGCAGGTTCACATTCATCGCGAGTTTCTGCCTGATCGGAGCCGCCGCGGCGGCGGCGGCGAAACCGCCGCGGATCAGTGACTCGGCGTTTGCGCCGAGCACGCGGCCCGTGGGACCGGCCGTCTCGTGCGAGGCATCCGATTTGCCGCTCAATATGAACAACGCTGCCGGCGATCTCGCGACCTGGCTGGCACCGTTCGATCTGCCGGCGATGAATTTCCATTACACGCTGCAACTGCTCGAAGAGAATGACGACACGCGCGTCTACCGGCTTGAATATCCGTCCCCATTTCACAGCCCCTTTCCGCAGAACAACGTAGTGCCCGCAGAATATTACGTGCCGCGCCTCGCACACGGAGCAAAGGGGCCGGCGGTGATCGTCCTCGACATTCTCGATGGACGGGCGATCATCGCCCGTTCGTTTGCCCGCTCGCTCGCGGCACACGGTGTCGGCGCTCTCTATGTGCCGATGGCCTATTACGGCGCCCGGCGTCCCGCCGACCAGACACGCATGGAGTTTTTCAATACCGATCCGGGACGGAGCGTCGATGCGTTGCGGCAGACGGTGATGGATATCCGCCGGGGAAAGGCGATCCTGGCTTCGCGTCCTGAGGTGGATCCCCGTCAGGTCGGCATCACCGGCGTGAGCCTCGGCGGAATCATGACGGTATTGGCGGCGGGGGTAGACGGCCAATTCGCCCGAATCATGCCGGTGCTCAGCGGCGGCGACATCGCTTCACTGGTCTTTCATACGCGGGAGACGCGCGGGCTGGCGCGGAAGCTTGAGGAGGCCAATATCGATCGTGACGGGCTCGCGAAAATTCTTGCGCCAGTGGAGCCGCTCCATTTCGCGTCGCGCATCGATCCGGCGCACTGTCTCTTGGTCAACGGAACCGAGGATCAGGTGATTCCGCGAATTCGACGGAGCTTCTGCTCAAGGCCATCGGAGCTCCGATGATCTTCTGGATTCCAACCGACCATTATGGCGCCATCCTCTTTCTGCCCGACATCGAACAGACGGCGTCGAATTTCCTGGGCGGAAAAAAAGTGGATCATCTGGGATTCTAATTGCGACGAATCCTGATTTCACGGCGGTGCCAAACATCGAGAGTGCGAAGGTGAAGAAATTAACCACGGATGGGCACGGAAATCACGGATGGGAGCAAAGGCAACTCGCGAGCGATGCTCATTCTCTTATCCGTGCAATCCGTGCCCGTCCGTGGTTCAAAGAAATTGCGGTTTTGAAACATCCGGCGCACGGCACATTGAACTGGGCGAATGGGGATATCGATTATGAGTGAATCGGTTAAGCAGAAAATCTCGCATCTGCGGGCGGAATTGGAGCATCACAATTACCTGTATTACACGCTGGCCAAGCCGAAGGTCAGCGATCAGGAATATGACCGGCTCATGCGCGAGCTGATCGAGCTGGAGACGGCGCATCCGGAACTTCGTCACTGCCGACTCTCCTTCGCAGCGGGTCGGCGGGGAGCCGAGCGACGCGTTTCGCACGGTGGAACACGCCGTGCCGATGATGAGCATCGACAACACCTATGACGAAGCGGAAGTGCGGGCATTCGACGCGCGTGTTCGCAAGGCCCTGGACGGCGAAGCGGTTCAGTATGTCGTGGAGCCGAAGGTGGATGGGGTTTCGATGGGGCTGCGATATGAAAGTGGGATCCTGGTGTTGGCCGTCACGCGCGGCGACGGACGCCGGGGCGACGATGTGACGCCCAATGCCCGCACCGTCAGCTCGATTCCGTTGCGATTGACGCCGCACGAGGAGCACAAATCGCGCAAGCATGATGCGGCGGCGCTGCCGCGCATTCTCGAAGTGCGCGGCGAGGTTTACATGACCAACGCCGACTTCCAACGCTTGAATAAGCAGCGCGAGGAGGCGGGAGAGGAGATCTACAAGAACCCACGAAATCTGACGACGGGCGCGATTCGTCAGCTCGATCCGAAGGTTACCGCATCGCGCCGGCTTCGCTTCATCTGCCACGGGCTTGGCCAGGTGGAACCGTTGCCGGTCGACACCTACTGGAAATGGGTCGAGTTTCTACGGGACCTAAGGCTTCCGGTTTCCGAGCAGACGACCCACGCCAAAAACATCGACGAAGCGATCGGCGCCATCGAAGCGTTCAAGGAGATGCGCGGCCGGCTCGCGTATCAGACGGATGGAATGGTTGTGAAGGTCGATTCGTTTGCGCAGCGCAATCGGCTCGGCGCGACCAGCAAGGCGCCGCGGTGGGTGATGGCGTTTAAATACGCCGCCGAGCAGATGCAGACCGTTTTGCGCGAGGTCGATTGGCAGGTGGGAAAGAACGGAACCCTTACGCCGGTGGCGCGGATGGAGCCGGTCTTCCTGGCTGGCACGACCGTGCAGAACGCGACCCTGCATAACCTCGATCAGATTCGCCGGCTCGACCTTCACCTGGGCGACACCATCGTGATCGAGAAGGCCGGCGAGGTGATTCCGTATGTGAGTCAGGCCGTCGCAGAAAAGCGGCCCAAGGGGGCAAAACCGATCGAGCCGCCACGCGTCTGTCCGAGTTGCGGCGCGAAGGTCGAGCGCGAAGAGGGGGCCAAGTACATTTATTGCGTGAACCCGGATTGCCCCGCGCAATTCCGCGAAAGGCTGCGCTGGTTTTGTGGCCGCAATCAGATGGACATTGAGCATGTCGGCGACAAGCTCGTCGACGCGCTGGCCGATGCGGGACTTGTGAAGACATTCGCCGATCTGTATCGCCTGAAAAGGGAAGATCTGCTCGGGCTGGAGCGACTGGCGGAAAAGAGCGCTCAAAATATTCTCGACGCGATCGCGAAGAGCCGGGGATGCGGCCTCGATCGCCTTCTAGCGGGAATTGGCATCGGCCATGTCGGCAATCGGGTGGCTTACGTACTGGCGCAGCATTTTGGCTCGCTGGATGCGCTCGCCGCCGCCAGCCGGGAGGCTCTGTCGGAAGTGATGGAGATCGGTCCGGTCATTGCCGAGTCGGTCTTCGACTTCTTTCACAACAAGGCGGGCCAACACGTGATTGCGGAATTGAAGGCCATCGGAATCGACCCAAAACTGGACAAGCCGGCTTCCGATGCGCCGCGACCGCTGGCGGGAAAGACGATCGTGGTGACCGGAACCCTTCCCACGCTCGGCCGAAACGAAATCGAAGAAATGATCGTGAAGGCGGGGGGAAAAGCCTCCGGCAGCGTCAGCAAAAAGACCAGCTTCCTCGTGGCCGGCGAATCGGCCGGCAGCAAGCTGGACAAAGCCAAAGAGCTTGGAGTGGCGGTGATCACGGAGGCGGAGTTTCTTGATAAGGTGAAGGGGTGATGCGTAAAACGTGAAACGTGAAACGTAATGCGGGTCTTAGTGGGCGGGCTCCTCGAGAGGGGCGAACGCTTTGCTCGGCTGAATCGTCGCGACGCGATGAGTTTGAGCGAGCCGGCAATAGAGTTCACGGTATTGGTCGAGGCAGCGCGCGGAAGAAAAGAGTTTTCTGGCATCCCGTTGAGCTCGCTCGGCGATCGATCGTTGAAGACTGGGATCGGGCGCAGTTCGAGAATGCGCTGGGCGAGGGGGCGTGCCGCGGGCGTTGGAAGGACTATCGCGTTGCGCTGATCCTCGAGGATGTCTGAGGTGGAAGACGCCACGGAGACAATCGGCAGGCCGGCCGCCATGCAGACCGCCAAAGCGTATGTGGGCGCTTTGGCCGTGCCCGTGTGGAGTACGGTGTCGGCGGCCGCAGTGAGTTCCGAGAATTCGATTTGTCGTCCGAGCTTCGCTTCGGCGAGCCGGCAAAGATCGGCTTGGTGAAGGCGTGTGCTCAAGCGAGCGGCCTTTTTCGCTTGAGTCCCCCGGCCCCAGAGCAAAAGTTTATGGCGCGGATCGTGGACATGAAGTATCGCGGCGACCCAGGTCGCCAGCTCGTGATTCGCCACGCGCGTGGACTCACCCGGGCAGAGAATCAGATGATCGTCATCGCGCAATTCGAGTGCCTTTCGCAAGGCCGCGCGTTGGCTGGTCGCGAGTATTATTTCTTTGACGCCGGGCAGGATCAGACTGGCTCGTTGCGGCAGAAACCCGGCCGTTTCGAACGCCCGATACTGCGCGGCATTGGCACTGACGATTCGGACATCACGAAATCGTGTGATCAGGTTAAGCCAGCGGATCGTCCGGCGGGTCGGGAATGTGGATGGGGAATAGAGGATCGGAGCACTTCCGGCGACTGCGGCGGCAGCGAGGGCGGCCGTGTCCCAGGCGTGCAAGACATCGAAATTTTCCCCGCGCAGCGCCCACCCGGTCGAAATCGGGTGGCGATGATCGGATCCCACGCCGATGCGGCGCGTTTGAACGGACAAGCCGTCCGGCGTTTCGCTCTGCAACAACGCCGCCGTCTGCTCGGTCTGGAAATCGCCATTTTGGCTTCGGAGGTGAAGCACCCGGATCATGCGGGGCAGAGGCTAAGGTGCGGCGTGCCAAACGTAAAGGAGTCATTCTGCAATTGCACTGGAACTGCTATGATCCGCGCGGACTGGAAGGGTTAGACCGCATGGATATGGCCCGTCGCGGAGCGTGGTGCTGGTTCTATGTCGCCGGCGTGATGGCGCTGGGGGCCGGAGCGCTGCGCAAACCCGGCCGGCGACGCAACCGCTCGACGCTTCCACGCCGAAGGGCGCTTTGCGACTCCTCAACCTCTCACTTCGCAACGGCGACGTCAGGGTGATCGAAGCGACTCTGCTGGCGACTACCCCGCGGGAACGGCGGATGGTGGAGGCGCAAGCGCATTATGCCGCCGCCCTGGCCGGTTTGCACAAATCGGCTGCCGCCGCATTCGGAGAGGAGGGGGCCAAGACAGTCACCAGCGATCTTGAAGGCGAATCATCACAGGGACTAGCCGCCATCGAGAAGGCGGAGGTGGTGACGAACGCGGACGAGGCGACGGTTCGTTATCCGGGAGCGCAGGATCGTCCAATCCGGCTCGTGCGCGTCAATGGACTGTGGAAGGTTTCGCTTCCTCCTGTGGATCCGGAAACGACCGCGAAGCAACTGGATCTGCGAATCACCGAACTGGATGAGTTGACGCAGCAGGCGGACGCATTGGCGGCGGAGATCGCCGCAGGAAAGTTCTCCGATGCAGACAAGGCCGCCGAAACATGGAGAAATCGCGAGCTGCAAACCGTAGCGCCGGCGACGCAGCCGGCGTCGGGGAAGAGAGAGTAGAGGATGGAGGGTGGAGGGTGAGATTCGAGAGAGGAGCGTGGACGGTGGGTTTGTCGCGGCTTATTTCGGACGCGACGGAGCGACGTATCTGGTCAGGAAGCGAAAAGCGCTCCTCGGAAGGGAACCGCCGCGTGAGGAGGAAGATCTCTTTAGCTTCCTTCAGGGCGAGCTTGTAGACATCCAGATCACGAAACGTGCGAATTAAGGCCAATCAACCTCCGATCTTGCGCCACCGTCTACTCCCGACTCCACCCTCTACCTTCAACTCTCCACCCTCCGCTTCTTCACTTCTTCGGCCCGTAATGTCCTTTTTCACAGGCGATGGCGAAGTCGCTCGACGCACGCCTTGAGGTCCTCCCACTTCTGGCGGATCTGGTCGGCCTCCTGCGAATCGATGCGGGCATCGTTCTCGACCGAATGCGTGACCGTCTCCAGAAGTTCGCTGAAATCGCGCACCATGCTGCGGGTCTCGCCGAAAATGGCTTCATCGACGCTCTTGCGCAATTCAGGCACGGGATTGGAGACGAAGAAACCGCCGGCCTCGTTGCAGAGCCATCGGATCAGTCGAATGTCCTTGGTGAGCAGGAACATCTCCCGCACGCGATCGAGCGGGTTCTTGGCGCCGCTCTGCTCGGGGTCTTCCTTCTCCGCCGGCGGCTCGCACCATTTGTAAACCAGGGCCGGCGAAACTTTAAGCGCCGCCGCCACGGCCTTCACACCCGGCTCGTCCACCGCCTGACGGATCACATCGTAGGATTTCATGGCGTGGGAGTGTATCAGGATCGATGAGCCGTCGCACCCGTCGTGTGGGGAGTGACGTTTTCACGTCTCGACAGATTTAGTGTGCAGTCCCGCCCAATTCCCGTTCGTCGTTCGGCCCAGAAGATAGATGTCGACCTCGGCCTCTCCCGTCCCAACCCGGAAAATCTGCAAGCCGGTGAGTTGCTTCTGCAACGTTCGTCGCAACCTTTCGAGCCGTTCGGGATCCATGGCGCTGGCGATGGCCGAGAAGAAAGACTCCACCGCGACCTCTTCAATCGCTCGGCCTTTTCCGACACGAAGAGCGAGTACGTCGCTGGCGGAAAAAGGAGTCAATCCCGGCTCGTCCCATCGAATGACGTCGAACGGCTCATCGGATTCGCTGGGATACAACAGCCCGGCGGACGCCTGGGCAAGAGCTGAGATCGTTGCCGAATCTGAGTCCATGTTGCCTCCTTCAGTCCGCATTAGTCCCTCGAATAGGTCATCGGTCGTGGAGGCGGAATGGAGGCGTCGTCTATTTTGTTTTTCAACGTCTGCGCGACGGCAGGGGGCACTCGGTCAAAAAAATGGAGGCCGGTGCGTGCCTCGACTGCCGAGACGGTAGTCCGAAACCCGGCCCATCGGTCGCCGACTTGATCGTTGTCGTTGGGCATCTCCACCGCGATGACGCGCGTGCTGGCGTTGATCTTCGCCAGATCATCGGTCCCGCCGGATTCCGGCACCACCACGACGATCTTCCAGCATTCGGCGGGGACGACGACGCGTCCCTCGCCGATTGTATCGCGAAATCCTTCGCTCCCGCGCCGCCGCGCCCGTCCGGGCCGGACGTGATGTAGAGATGGTCATGTTCGCGCGAGACCAACTCCCGGCAATACATTTCGAATTGCGCCCAGGCCTTTCGGTTTACGTTGGGGGCTTGCGGAATGATGTTGCTCATCACGAATGTGGCAAAGCTCATTTCCTCATTGGCGGCGCGATCGCTGTGAGGGCACATGTGCCCCCGATCGAAGCCGCTGCCGGTGTAATCATGCTGCGTGACGGCGTACATGCCGGCGGGCAACGTTACATCCGCATCGAAAACCTGTTTGCGCGGCGCGGTTCCCAGATCCGCCTCGATCACTTGCCAGCTTACCCAGTTGGGACAGCCGGTCGAGCTGTTGTAACTCAGCGCATAATACGGCTTCACCATTAGATAGTTATCGCGATCGGTGAAGCTGGAACTGGCCGCGCTGGGATTCCCCAGAAGCATCTGCGGCGACGAAAGTGACGCCGTCTGGATTGCATGTTGCGAATGAAAATAGGCAACGGCGGCGAAGACGCCGACGACCAGCAGCAGAACCACCACTCCGATCTGCGCCTGTCGGTTGAGGCCGAAAAAGATATTGACGGCGGCCTGCGCTTCGCGGATCTCGGCGTCGCTGGGACCACTCCATTGGTTCCGTCGCGGGGGCATTCGTTAGAGCATAGGGATTTTGCAGCGATCTGCGAAGTTCTCTAAGGCGTCTCGCATCTGCCGGAGGCGGCCCTTTGGGCCGGCCGCTACGCGAGGATGCGCGCAAGTCCTCGCTCTAATTCGCGGTTCGCATTCTCGCGATTGCTTCGGCAACCTTCTGCCTGAACTCGCGGTAGTCACTCACCGGGAAAAACTCATCGTGCACGCGCTGGCCGAGCTTGAATGATGCCATACGCGAATCGATCAACTCCTGCGCGGCGGCGTCATGCTTTTCTCGTGCAAGTCGGGCCAACGTGATGAGATACCGGTAATCATTCAGGCCGCCGCGGAACTCGCGCTCGAACTCGACGGAGGGAATCAATTCTCCATCGGCATTGGCGTTGCACCACGCGTAATCGTCCTCGCGGCAGTCGAGCGCGTAGTACGGATCGCCGGCAGTCGCGTTCCAGTGCCAACTGATGCGGAATTTACAATCGAACTGTTTGGCCGCCTTGTAGAGATAACAGCCGTAAGTCCAGCGATTGCCGTCGTTGTAATTTCCCCAGTTGGAGCCTGCCTGCTGGATCATGCGGACCGAAGCCTCATTATGATCGTTGAGCGCGCTCGCATGCAAGGCTTTGGTGAGACGGTAGTGGGGATCTTTCGCGTCGCCAGAGGAAAAACTCGTCGGGGCGGTGAACCAGGGAGGACCACTGGCGAAGGCGGCACGATACGCTTCGGCGTTTGCCGCAGAGCGGTTGACATCGTCTCCGACGGGCTCGTCGCCGATGTTCCAGTAAACCGGCAGCCAGTTTGACGCGTCGGCGTGCGACTGGATCGCGGTAAAAATCGCTTTCACGAACTGGGAATAATCGTTGAAACCGGCGGCCTTCATCGCCGTTTCGTCCTTGAAATAGAGATCGATCCCCGGCATGCCGATGTAGCTGACGACAGGCATCGTGAACCCGCATCGCCGCGCCAACTCCATCTGGCGGTCCGCTTCGACGAAATCAAATTGCGGCTTGCCTTCTTTGAACCCGAGATAGCGGACCAGAGGCAATCCGGTAAAGGTGGTGAAGCCGCAGTCATGAAGTTTGCGGAGGCTGCGTTCCTCCATGGTGCGGTTCCAGGTTTGTGCCAGCGGATCAGAGCCATCCCAGGCTGTGTCGATCGTGTGGTTGAAGGGGCCTATCGGAATGTCGGCCGGATCGAGCGTTCCCGGGTAAACCTGAAACTCGACCGGCACCTCGGATGCCGGGGTTCGGGCGGAATTGAGCGTGATATGGCCGCGATACAGACCCGGCTTCGCGTCCAAGGGCACATTGACGGTCAGCCAGAAGCGCCGCGTGACGCCGCGCGGCGCGTCAACCGTGTTCCGTGGCAGGACGAGGCGGGGAGAAATGGTGTAGACCGCGCCGTCTCCGCTTACGCGGGTGAGACGGTAGGACACGTAGCCAGCGCAACATCCCTGGATGCGATCGTCCCGGGGCCGGCCAGATCGCTGATCGAAACGGTTACCGGCCCCAGATCGGCCAGTGGAACGATCGAAACCGTGAGCGGCTCCGATTGGCCGGCGAGCGCAAAACCGCGCACTGGCCTGCCGATTTCATCTTTCCTCGGCGTGTCGTTGTAAAAGACGTCCTGCATCGGATCGCGCATAAAAGCGATCAATCCGTTCTTCGCGTCGGCCTCGGTCGGGGCCAGCGCATCGCCGGTCGGCTTGTGCAGGGCGCGGTGAAAATAGTTGTCGAAAAAGAATCGACGCCGGCGAACGACGTAATCGAGAAACTTGTTTCCCTCCGGGGCTTTTTCGGCCGGATAAATTATGACCGCCGAGACGCTGCACGCGAATGCCTCGCCGCGGAAATCGAGATCGAGCTGGCCGTTTGTGACATCGACGTCGAATTGCTTCTCGTGAAAAGCGGCGAGCTGATATTTCGTAAACGTATCGTCCGAAGGCAGATCTTCGGTGTCCCAGTTGCGAAAGTATTTCTTCCTGAAGGACTCGAAGGTCATCGATTCGCTGATCACCGGCTGTCCCTGGGCCAAGATCGATCGCGTCTTGTAGGTTTGATATTCACCCCAGAAGCCGGAGGGATTGTCGAGGTTTACGAAGACATGGTACCTGCCGTTGGGGAGATCAACTGCAAGGCCCCCTTTTTCGATGCAGATGAAATTCTGATAAAGCGGCTCGGGCTGTCGCGCGTCGAAAAGCGCGCAGACCTGGGCGTCCTTCAAGCCATAGCCGCGTCCCTTGCTGTAGAAAGTTGATGGATCAATTCGCGTGAACCCGGGCATGAGCGGCCCGACGGTGGGACCGAAGCTGAAGGCGTGCAAGCCGTCGAATTTCACGGCGCTGCGTTTCGGTATCTCGCTCGAGGCGCAGATTGCTCACGAAGAGCGGCGCCTCCGGCTTGTCGCCGACGGACAGGACCAGCCGGGTGATCGAGTTGAGCAGCAGGTTTCTGCCCGGGCGGGCCTTCTCCCCGACATAAAGTTGCTGAAGGGGGATGATCAGCGTGCTTTGACCCGGGGCGACGAGTGTTTCGTAATTGACGCGCGTCCAGTAATCGCGCGTCTGCGTGTCGGCCATCTCGAGAAACAACGGCAGCGGTTTACTGGAATCCGTGAATAGATCGGCCTCGAGGTAGTCGTAGCCGTTCCAGTCTTGAGCGGCGAGCCAGACGGCAAAGCCCTTATCGAGTCGAAGCGACTTGCCGCCCGCCCGCGGCATGTTCGGCGACAATTGTCCCGCTATCGAACGGATTCTTGTCGGAGAAATCCGTCAGCTTTCGCACCGCCGGGCCGACCGGCTCGGCGCGCGCCGCGGTCAAAGCCGATCCGCAGGCGTAGCAACGTCCCCACGCAGGCATATTTCGATAACCGCATTCCGGGCAGTGAACCTGGCTGGCCTCGACGAGCAGTTCGGGCGGCTCAATCGCCTTTTCTTCTTTCCCGACCACGGGGTCAGGCGTCGGCGTCACGTCACTTCCGACGGGAACGACAGTCACATCGTCGATCCATAAATATCCCGGCGCCCACATTCCGAATGCGATATCGACGTCTTTCTTCTGCTTCACCTCCGCGACGTACGTGATTGGCGTCCAGCCAAATGTGGAGTTCTTCTTGAGACTGATGAATTTTCCATCGAAGGCGAATTCGGTGCTCATGTGCCAGATGCCTTCGCCTATATCCAATCCGCGCAGGTATGCGGTGATTCGGTACCTTCCCGGCTCGACCGCTTTGATCGTCTGGGAAACGCGGATCTTCGACGGGCCTGCACCGAAAAGGAGGCATGAAGTCTTGCCGGAATGGGCGATCTGCCCGATGCGAAACTCGCAATCCCCCTCGTATTTCCAGCCACCCCATTTGCGAAAGACGTGGCCAAACTGGTCGGCGGGCATCGTCTCTTCGAACGAACCGTCGGCGACGAGATTGCCGGCTTCGACCGCAACGGCGCGAGGCGCATTCGACGTAAAAAGCGCAACGAACACCAAGGCCGTCGTGACTACACAACGGCACCGAGTGTCGGAACTCCGGGGGGGAGTAGCACGCGCCAGGCTCGTCTGAAACAACAATGCATCTTGCGATGACATGGTCCTCCTGGGAAATGCCTGTATTGAAAATCGCCCGGACCCTCTACCTACCGTTCACTTGGCCGACTGTTCATATGTACCGATGGGCGCGGTGATGAAGCACAGCGAGATTCGATTAGGGCAGTCGGTTAATCGCTCGTATCGGAATTGGCGTTCGAAGGAGGGAGGCCGTCTGGAATTCAGGTTGCGCTCAAACAGCTGGATTCTCGACGATTTCTCTCACCGGTTCGGGGCATTTTGACCAGGTCGCTTCGTAGGTGATTTCCAGATGGGAAGGCACATAGGACTGCTGGTCCAGAAAGATCGGCAAATTCGGAAGTGGGTCGCCGACCGCAACCGGGTCGACATATGCCCACTGAATCAGTCCCGCTCGGTACGCGGCAACCGTGAGTGGCTTGTCCGGTGGTAGTTCAAATGCCTCGTCCCGAATCGTGTCCCAAATCGCCTTATGGATTCCCTGTGGGTCCCGGCGTGAGGGAGGGAATAAATCGACGACTAGCAGATTCACCCCATCGCTCAACAGGTTGTGCGCCTTTTCGACGAAAGATCTCAGCGCATGCTGGCTGTCCTTGTTGCCGGGGGAGACGATCTCTATGACCGCCACAACCCGGCCGAGGCGGTGTCGGATCGTAATGGAGTTCGCCTTGGCAACATAGGGGTCAACGGCGGCAGATATGGTGAACCGCGCGAGGCGGAGCATCCGCCAACGCGATCCCGCCCGTTTCGGCCGTCGGCCGCTTTGTGTCCAAACGTCGTTGGAGTGTAACGACGTCTGGGATAGGACCACTCACGATTTGCTCAGCCAACGCAAAATATTCCTGTGGAAGCCCGCCGCCGTTCAGCGCGTTGGCAATTTCAATTGTCCACGCCTGATGGAAGTGATGGAAAATTCCGGACTCGACCCGGCTCCAATCGTGAATCGGCATGACATCCTTCTCCAAACGCTCGATCTTGCCAACGACAGTATACCGGCCTTTTGACGATCTGGCGCGAGCGCGGCATCTCAGTGGAAATCCCGCGACTTCACGTCGTATCCCTGGATCATGTCGCTAAGGTCGAAGAGCCTCTTGGCCATCACGTGGATGACCTGGCCTTCACGCTGAACGTAGCCGTCGCACTGAAGCAGGATGGCATGGCGAGCGGCGGGGCGGAAGCGGTCGAAGATGTCCGGCTTGACGATCAGATTGATGACACCGGTTTCGTCTTCCAGCGTTTCAAAAACGATGCCCGATGCGGTGGCGGGCCGCTGCCGGATCAGCACTAAGCCGGCAACCTTCACCCATCGGCCATTGGGCGTCAGGGACAGCTCAGAGGACGTGATGATGCGTTGCTGGCGCAGCGTCTGGCGAACCAGCGCGAGCGGATGCCGCTTGAGTGAAAGACCCGCTGTTGCGTAATCCGTCATCACTTCCTGTCCCACTGGCATGGTCGGAAGCAATGACGACCCATCGGAATCTTCTGTTTCCGCAGGGCGCGTTGGCTCAATCGTTGAAGCCGTTTCGAACAACGGCGCCGATTCATCGGTCATCTGCATGACTTCCCATAACGCCTGTCGGCGCGAAAGTCCGAGGGAAGCGAATGCGTCGGCTTCGGCGAGGATGCGCAGGGCGGAGACCGGTAACCCGGCGCGAATTTGCAGGGAACGGATTGCATCGAATCGTCCTGATTTCTGGCGCGCCGCCATGATCTGGCGCGCATGCGCTTCTCGAAAACCTTTGACCTGACGAAATCCCAGCCGAAGCGCCGGGCCGGCAAAGCCCCAGGCGGATTTCGACGGAATCTCCGACATACTCTGATCGGAGAGTGTGCGTAGCGAGCCGCGACCGTGAGGGAGCGAGGAAGCGAAATGATCCGGGCTTTCCGAATTGCGTGGCTCCATCGCTCCCTGACGGTCGCGGCTCGCTACGGTGTTATCGGGTCCCGCGCCATGTGTGCACTGAGACTTGAGCACGGGCGAGACGCCCGTGCCACGTTCTTTCAGAACAGGTTCTTCCAGCGTGCAATCCCAATCGCTTTCATTGACATCGACGGCGCGGATTTCGACGCCATGCTCTTTGGCGTCGCGGACGATCTGCGCCGGCATATAAAAACCCATCGGCTGGCTGTTGATCAACGCGCCGGCAAAGGCGGCGGGATGATGGCGCTTCAGCCACGCCGAGACGTACACCAGCAGGGCAAACGACGCCGAATGACTCTCGGGAAATCCATATTCCCCGAATCCCTTGATCTGATTGAAACATTGCTCGGCGAACTCGGGCGCATAGCCGTTTCCGATCATCCCCTGCACGATCTTCTGGTGGAAATGTTCGATCGCGCCGGATCGTCGCCACGCCGCCATCACGCGCCGGAGCTTGTCCGCCTCGGCGCCGGAGAATCCGGCTCCGACCATCGCGACGCGCATCGCCTGTTCCTGGAAAAGCGGAACGCCCAGCGTCTTCCAGAGCACCTCGCGCATCGCTTCGCTTGGAAACGACACCGGCTCCTGTCCGTTGCGCCGGCGAAGATAGGGGTGGACCATGTCTCCCTGGATGGGGCCGGGCCGAACGATCGCCACCTCGATCACCAGGTCGTAAAAACAGCGCGGCCGCAGCCGCGGCAACATGGTCATCTGCGCCCGGCTTTCGATCTGAAAGACGCCGATCGTATCGGCATCGCAGATCATGTCGTAAACGGCGGGATCTTCCGGCGGGATCGTATGCATTTCGACGGTGCCCGCCTGGCCAGCTTTCGCGCCTTCGGCGTTGACGAATTTCAACGCCTTGGAAATGCACGTCAGCATGCCCAGCGCGAGAATATCGACCTTGAGAATTCCGATCGAATCAATGTCGTTCTTGTCCCACTCGATGACCGTGCGATCGGGCATCGCGGCGTTTTCGATTGGGACCATTTCGCATAATGGGCCGCGCGTCATCACCATGCCGCCAACGTGCTGGCTGAGATGGCGTGGGAAACCAAGCAGTTCGGTCGCCAGCTCGATCACCAGCCGAACGGTCCGGTCTGCCGGGTCCAGGCCGCATTCACGGATCTGCTCCGGCGTGAGTACGCCCTTGTGCCACCAGTCCAGGCGCGAGGCCATCGTATCGACCATGTCGAGGCTGAGGCCCATCGCCTTGCCGACGTCGCGGACGGCCGAGCGCCCGCGATAGGTGATGACCTCGCCGGTCATGCCGGAGCGCTCGCGGCCATATTTCTCGTAAACGTATTGGATCACCTCTTCGCGCCGCTCGTGCTCGAAATCGATATCGATATCGGGCGGTTCGTTGCGGGCGGCGCTGATGAAACGTTCGAAGAGCAGATCGATCCGCGCCGGATCGACCGAGGTGACCCCGATGCAGTAGCAGACGGCGGAGTTGGCCGCCGATCCGCGGCCCTGGCAGAGAATTCCCCGCGACCGCGCAAATCGGATCAGATCGTAAACGGTCAGAAAATACGGCTCGAACTGGAGTTGCTCGATCAGCGCGAGCTCGCGCAGAAGCAGCTCGCGAACCTTGTCCGGGATGCCGCCGGGATATCGTTCGGCCGCGCCGCTCCAGGTGAGTTCCGCGAGGTATTCGATCGGCTGCCGCCCCTCCGGCACGACTTCATCGGGATATTCATAGCGCAACGAATCGAGGCGAAATGAGCATTGCTCGGCGATTTGAAGTCCACGCCGGATCGCCTGCGGGTAGTCGGCAAACAGCCGGTGCATCTGCTCCGGCGATTTGAGATATCGCTCTCCGTTGGCAAAGAGTTTCCGGCCCGCCGTGCTGATCGTGCATCCCTCGCGCACGCAGGTGAGCAGATCCTGTAAAGCGCGTCGCGTCGAATCGTGATAGTGAACATCGTTGGTGGCCAGCAGCGGAATTTCCAACCGGCTGCTCAATTCAGCGATCCGCCGGAGGCGGGTGAAATCATCTGGTCCATACATGCACCCGGCGGCGAGCGACAGACGATCGCCGAGTGCGTCGCGCAGATCGATCAGAGACGATTCTTGCGACCGGGCCTGCGATTCGCCGGCATCGATTCCTGGATCCGCGACCGCCGCCAGCAGGCCCGAGTTGTCATTCAGCAAGTCCGAAAGGTGCAGGGCGCAATTCGCCTTTTCGGTTCGCTTTTTCCCGGTGGTCAGCAGCCGGCAGAGGCGCGCGTAAGCCGGTCGATCCGAAGCCCAGACCAGCAGCTCCGGGGCATCGAGAAAAGCGAGGCGCGAGCCGATCAGGAGCTTCAATCCCACTTCCTTCGCCGCGTCATGAGCGCGGACAACGCCGGCCAGGGAATTGATGTCGGTAACCGCGATTGCCTGATATCCGAGTTGCGCGGCGCGGTAGATCAGCTCATCGGGATGGGATGCGCCGCGGAGGAAGGAGAAGTTGGTTCTTACGTCCAGCTCCGCATACGCAAATTCTGATGGCGCAACGGCGCCCAGGATTGGGGGCGGCGGTTCACGCAGTTTGGGATTCGGCGTCTCGGGCATGTTTTGCGGCTTGCCCTATCCTTGATTCGCGGGTCGCGGAATTCAAGAAAAAGAGCGGACCGAAGGGGAGCCACCGCCTTCGGTCCGTCGCGAAAAATTTCGTTGCCGCTCAACAGAAGATAATGCGATTTGCGAAATCGTCAATACGGGAAGCGGCAAAATGCGCGCATCCACCACTGATGCGATGAGAACTCTTTCAAAGGGCGCGACCGCGAGCACCGACTTACTTCGCGGCATGGCCGCTCGAAAACTCCTCCGGGAATGCCGCGAATCGCCTCGGCTGAAACGGCTGTGCGGACCGGCAGCCCGGTCCGGGCATCCGCGCCCATGATCGCGAGTTCGACGTTCGCCGCGTCGTGCGATCGAATTTGCCTCAGCACATATTCACTCATTGAGCAACCGAGTCGAAGTCGATGTTGCTCTCGGAACCATTTCTGCAATTGTTCTGCGGTCATCGTCAAATCCTTCCCATAGCCGCCGCCCATGATAATGGCGATTGCTTACCCGTTCGAGGTTGGATTTATTCTCATCAAACTCGATCCCCATTCCTCCATCCTCTATTCTCTCCGTGATGCAGTCGTCTCGTGATCTAATCGTCGAGCCGGTTGGGCTTGATGTGGAAAGTCTTCCACGTCCGCTCAACTGGTCGGCAATCTTCGGGAACGATCATCCGGTCGAACTGGAGATCGGCACCGGGAAGGGAACTTTTCTGACGGACCAGGCGATCAAACGACCCGAAGTGAACTTCTTCGGCATTGAATGGTCGCGCTGGTTCTGGCGATACGCCAGTGACCGTCTTCGCCGCAACGATTGCCTGAATGCGCGCACCGTTCGCGCCGAAGCCGGGTTCTTTCTCAGGGAGTTCGTTCCGCCGGGAAGTCTTTCGGTCGTTCACATTTATTTTCCGGATCCCTGGCCGAAAAAGCGGCACAACAAACGGCGGCTGATTCAGGAGCCGTTTCTGATTCTCCTCGAACAGACATTGCAACCCGCCGGCCGACTGCAAATCGTGACCGACCACCAGGACTATTTCGAACAGATTGGGCGAGTGTTGAAGAGTTCTGTGGTTGATGTGATCGAATACAACCGGCCTGGTTCCGCCACGGATGGCGAGTTTGCCGGAACCAATTTCGAACGGAAATACCGGCGGGAGGGAAGACCGTTCTATGCGATTGCAGCGATGAAACGAGGACTTATTCGGGGCCCCAGTTATCTGCCGGGCGTGCCCCGCGACTAAGAAGTTTCAAATTTCTTCAGCGCCCGTGCGACCTTTCGCAGATCGTCGACAAACTGCGCACGAGCCTGATGACGGGCCTCGCGATCTGGAATTCGCAGCAGGGATGACGGATGAACCGTTGCCATCAACCACTCGGCCCATTTCCCTCTAATCACTTCGCCGCGATGCTGCGTGATCTTGAAACCTGATCCAAGGAGCGATTGGGCGGCGGTTGCTCCGAGGCAGACGATCATCTTCGGCCGGATCGCGGCGATCTCCGCTTCGAGCCAGGGCCGGCAGGCGGCGATTTCACGGCTATTGGGCTTGGAATGAATTCGTCGTTTTCCGCGCGGCTCGAACTTGAAATGCTTGACCGCATTGGTGACGTAAACGCGGTCGCGCTCAATGCCTGATTCGCGAAGGGTCTCATCGAGAAGAACGCCAGCGGGTCCGACGAATGGGGCTCCGGCGCGATCCTCCTGGTCGCCGGGCTGCTCCCCGATGAACATGAGAATGGCAGATGGCGGACCCGCCCCGAATACCGTCTGCGTTGCATTGCAATAAATGGGACAACCCTGGCATTTCCGTGCCGCTCGCGCCAGCGACTTGAGATCGCGGCGGCTAGGAAGGAATTCGGCAGCCGAGGAGGAGTTGGGGCATTCGGTTTGAGTCATAAAGCGTCGCCGCTTCAGACTCTACATCAGGATCGCTGCTCCTGAAGACGGGGAAAAACTCGACTTTCGCCCAAGGCGTGCCCGATAAAGGGGATGGCGGCCCATCACGGCGACGTTTGAAAAGCAGGGGAGACGCATCCGCAATTTGCCCGCAATCGCATGGCTTACCTCGTCTTTCAATTCAAGGAGACAGAACTGGGGCGGTGGGCGCTTCGCGATTCGCTGGTAATCGGCCGCTCTCCTGAGTGCCATATCTCGGTACGGGACATCATGCTCTCCCGACGTCACTGCCGTATCGAAAGGCGGGACGGGACTGGATCGTCACCGATCTGATGAGCAAGAACGGCACCTTTATCGAAGATCCATCCTCGCGCCGGCGCATCGCCCAGCATCTTCTGCGTGAAGGCGTTCGGCTGCGAATCGGGAAAACGGTCGTCACGTTTCGCGAAGGCAAATTGCCAAAAGCGAATAGCGATCGGGCCGCCCCGAATAAGTCCAGACCGGCCGATCCTTCTGCGAGCCTGACGGATACGGTTGCGGGTTTCGAATTTCGCCGGCCAGTCAAATTGAGGCACATCGACCGCGCGCTTCCCTTTCCACAACCCACGCCTCCGGATCCCGTCGGCTATGTGAAGGATGACGTGAGGGGATTTGTGCACGAACTGGTTTCAAGTTCATGGGACTCGATCTACGCCGACGCGTCCAGGCGGGTGAGCCCGGAGCGTCCGCCGCCCCGGCCCATCATCCGCACCGCGCGCGGGCTATCGGTTACGCTAAAGACCGCCACGAATTCGGAGCCACAGAAAAAACAGAATCCCGTGCCGGCAAAAAAGGTGAGAATCTGGGAGAAGAGGCTGCGAAAGACCGCGTTCGGCATCGCCACGATCGGCCAGTGGATGACGGTCGTATGGCTGAGCAGACTGCTCTGACGACAACCCTTCCTCACGCCGGGTCCCGCGGACCCGGATCCGGGTCCACAGGACCCGGCGTGATGAGAAAGGTTCCCGTACGGTTTCTACGTTAAACTGACGCTGGCTCAATCAGCGCGCCCATCGAACCGCGCGAATTGGAGAGGCGCGGGTCACATCCGAATGCGAGGATCTGTTCGCGTTTCAACTCGGCCAGTTCGCGATGAGTCGTGTAGACGATGACGCGGCCGTTACGATCCACTTCTCGCGCATAGGCATACGTCCGTTCGGCGCCATATCCGAAGATGGCGGTGAGCATCTCCATCACGTACTGATACGTGTGCTCCGAATCGTCGAGCAACACGACGTGATACGGCGGAAGCTGCTCAATGCGCTTTTGCGGCCTCACGGCCGGCTGAGTTTTTTCCCGTTGAGCGGGTGCCGCCACTGGTGGGGCGGCTGCGGGCGGTGTTGTTGTGGAAGTTGGATTCTGTTCCTGCATGGGCGTCCTGCCTCGATCGATTTCAATGTCGTGCTCCGACTTCAGTCGGAATAATAATAAAAATGGTATGCAAACGGCGTACGCGTTTCGACTAAAAAAATATTTGCAAACCCATTTTGATCCGGCTTGCACCAAACCATTGCCGAATCGAAACTTCTGAAAACTTTCGGCGGGCTCGATCTGTCTCTATACTTTCCTGAATTAAGAGCGGAGCGTGAGCTGATGGAGCAAAAGCTGATACGCCTTGGCCATTCCCCCGATCCGGATGACGCTTTCATGTTCTATGGCTTGGCCAAAGAGCTAATTCCGACGGGGCGATATCGATTTGAACACGTCCTTCAGGATATCCAGACCCTCAATCAACGGGCGATGCGCGGCGAGCTGGAGATTACTGCGATCTCCATTCACGCCTACCCCTATGTGGCCGACAAATATGCATTAACCAGTTGCGGCAGCAGCATGGGGGATCAATATGGCCCCATGGTGGTCTGTCGGGCCGATCGGGCAGGCGAGTTCCCGATCCAGGAATCACTCCCTAACTTGCGCGGCAAACGAGTAGCCATCCCCGGGAAACTTACTACAGCTTATCTATCCCTCCAGTTGGCGGTTGGAAAAGCGGGAGAAGCTTTCGAGGCCTATGTCGTACCGTTCGACCAGATCCTCGCCGAGGTAGGGGACGGAAGGGCCGATGCCGGCCTGATCATCCACGAAGGACAACTCACCTACCGGCAGAGCGGCCTGCAACTGCTGCTCGACCTGGGTGTCTGGTGGCATTCGAAAACGGGACTGCCGCTTCCTCTCGGCGGCAACTGCATCCGAAAAGACCTGGGACCCGAGGCGATGCAGGAAATCACCGATATCCTGAAGCAATCGATTCAATTCAGTCTCGATCATCGCGCCGAAGCTGTCGAATATTCGCTGCAATACGGGCGCGATCTGGATCGTACCCTCGCCGACCGTTTCGTCGGGATGTACGTCAATCAATGGACGCTCGATTATGGGCCGCGGTCGAAAAGCGATTTCCCTGCTGCTGAAGGAAGGCGCCGAAGCCGGGTTTGTTCCCGAGACGGGCCCGGTCGAATACGTCACCGCACGCTAAGCTCAGCCCAGAAACTGCTCGCGAAACCCCTCTTCACGCCGGGTTCTGTGGACCCGGATCCGGGTCCACAGGACCCGGCGTGGGGCGCCAAGCGGGCCTCTCCCACTATTGCTGATCCGACGTCGGAGGAGGCGCATTACGCCCACCGCCCTGGTTTCCGTCATTTTGTCGCCCACCGCCGTCACCTTGTGGCGGGGCTGGCGGACGATCGCCGCGCCCCCGCGGTCCACCCGGCGGCGGCCCGTCTTGAGGACCGTTGTCACTGGATCCGTCACGCGATCGGCCGTTGGGAGAACCCCGATCCGAAGGACCGCGATCACGAGACGCATTATCGTCTGATCCTTGCGGCGGAGGAGGGGGACGGTCGTCGCGCCGGCGCTCTCCATCGCGCGGCGGCGGACCACCGTCTGGCCCATTGCCATTGACGTCCGCGGCAGGCCTGCCGCTTCGCGAGCCCGGGTCCGACGGACGACGACGATCGTCAGGACCATTATCGTCGCGGCCCTCTCGCGGAGGCGGACCAGAACGATCGGCCAGTTGCGGCGGCCGTTCGCCTCGACCCTGCTGATCCTGAGCGCGATCCAAAGTCTGCCCATTCACCGTGTCGGCGTGAATGCATTGCTGTCCATCGGGCGTGGGACGCGCGGGACCGTCGGCCGTAAGCTTGTCGCCGACCTGCAGATTCAACCGGCTTGCCGATCGCCCGATTTCGACAAAGTCGCCGCTGATCAGGACAGCGCCGTTGACCTGGCCTCCACGGTCGTAATTCAAATATTTGATCGTTCCCTCGGCGTGACGCGTTTGGCCTGCTCCCGGCGGTCCGACTTCCACTTTCTGTCCCTTGGCTCCCGTAACCGAGACCAGCCCATAGACCGAATGGTCGGTCCTGCTTCGCATCGGAACCGCAGAAAGCGTCACCGCGTCGCCGGCGGCTACCGCCTGCTGCACCCTAGTGCCGAGCGGCGGGGGAAAGTTCACCTGGAGGATTTTCCTCGCGCTGTCCTTCACCAGGAGACCCTCCGGCTCGCCTTGTGGGCCGAGATTGAAGCCGAGCAAGGTTCCGCTCAGCGACTCCGGCTCGTGCGGGCCCGAATCCCGGCCACGCGGGGCGTCATAGCCGCCGGGCTGTTGGGGTGGAGGCGCGCCCCGGTCGTCGCCGCGGGTTGCGGGAATTACAAAGCTGGCGCCCGCCAGCAGACAAACCGACAGCAGGCCCGCCTTCAATTTCAGCTCGATCTTGTTCATGATGCGCTCCAAAAGAGACTTGTCGCCCGTAACGCCCGAAAAGCCCATCCGACTTGGCGATTCGCCCCATTTCACCGGATCCATACCGCGGCGGATTTCGCCCCTCCCGTCATAGGTTGCATTCGGCTCGGCTTTCCGCCGCGATGGACTTATTTGTTTGAAAATCACATGGTCGGGCGTCCATTTACGCAAATTTCAAAGTTTGAGCGTTTATGATAGCAACCTCAAGGCGGCGCGCTCGGCCCGGCTCACTTCAGCAGCGATTTTTCCGGGGCAATTGATTTGCCTCAATGCCAGCCGGTCCATTCGGCTTCAGGAGGCTGTTGTATCGACTCCAATCCAGTGATCTTGATGCCGTCGGGTACGGAGAAGGTAACGCCATATTTAATTAGACTATTTGTGTCCTTTCGATACGCTTCCGCCCGTGAACCGGTCGTTGTTCGACGGGATGCCGCCGCGCTTATCATGGAGGATGTCATGGCGCAATTCGATCTCAAGAAGCACGCACTGATCGGAACTGGCGGGCGGCTTGCCGTACCCAGGGATGATGAGGTGACGCGTAAGCTCGCCATGCTCATCGAAGGCGAATGCGAGGGGCTGGGGCCCGCCCGGGCTGCCAGGAAGTTCGGCTTCAGCAAGCAACGCTATTTTCAACTGCGGACCGCTTTTGGCGAACTGGGGGCCGGGTTGTTGCAGAGCCGCAAACGCGGGCCCAAGACCTTTTATCGCCGAACCGCCGAAGTGGTGCGCCAGGTGATCCGCCACCGGTTCCTGGATCCCGAGGCGTCAGCGGATGTGATCGCGCAAAAGCTTTCACAGGGGGGATGGAAGATCAGCATGCGCAGCGTGCAGCGGTGATCGAAGAGTTTGGCCTTCAAAAAAAACTCTACCAATGCCGGCCCACCGGTGAGCTGACGATTCAGACCCAGCGCACGGTTCGGCGCACGCGCCGGCCGAACCGTGTGATCCGGCCAGCCTGCAACGGGGGGTGCGGCAGCTCCTGGCGGACAAGGTCAGCGGGAACCTGGTGGGCCTTTGGCTGCTGATTCGGCGAACACTTGCGCCTGGGAACGTGGGACCTGCTGTGCGGGTGGACCGCCCTGCCCGGCGACCGCGTCGAACCGCGGCTGGCGCTGCAAATGGTTCACGAAGCCGCCCTCTGCACCACCGGCTTGCGACAGCAACGCGTGCTCAGTCAGCGGGGGATGGAACTGGCCAATGGATTGCCCTTCGTCGCCAGCGACATGGCGATTCACAACCTGCTGGCGCAACGCACCGTGGCCGGCCTTCCATAGCGATGACGGGATCGGCTATCAGGAGCTCGATAGCATCGAAAACGAAGACCTCTACACCGAGGACGATGTGGTTGAGGTTTTCATCCGCGCTAATTCGGGTGGAACCGTCCTTGGTAAGTCGGACTTGCTATTTTCTCTACTGACGTCCGCCTGGGACGAAGCCGACGACAGGATGGAGGAATTGCTTGAAGATCTCAATCGTCCAGGCTTCAAATTTACCCGCGACTTCATCTTGAAAACCTGCCTCACGCTCCTCGATCAAGGTGCTCGATACGAGGTTGAGAAATTCCGAAACCAAGGCGTGCGCGATCAGATCGAGGAGAAGTGGACGGCCATCAGCAATGCCATCAAGGACGTTCTTGACTTCGTTCGTGAAAAAACATTCATCAAGTCAGGCAAGGCGTTGCCATCGTACCTACTGCTGATTCCGCTCGTGTACGTTCGGTACAAGTTTCCCGCGGAATGGAAAAATGCAAAGGACGTTCAGACATATCTGCTGCGTACAGCGCTGACTGGTGCCTTTAGCGGCACGCCCGACCAACTCATCGACGATGTTGTGAAGAAGCTCAATGAACTGAAGCGATTTGATCTGACGGAAGTCTTCGGCGTGATACGTTCGAGCAACCGCAGCCTTGAACTCACCGAGGATCGACTTTGGGACATGGGGTATGGCTCGGATACCATCCATCTTCTGTTCAACCTCTGGTATTCATTCAATTACACACCCTCGTACGAGTACAACCGTCCGCAGGTAGATCACATTTTTCCGCAAAGCCTGCTTCGCAAGGTCAAGGTGGCAAATCGAGATACCGGAAAAATGAACATGACCCGATACAAGACAAACGAACGTGACCAGCTCGCCAACTGCATGCTCCTCACCGCAGCCGAGAACGGCGCCGGCGGCAAGGGCGACGCGCCGCCGGATGAATGGTTTGTAGGCGAGCGCAAAAGCGCTGAATATCTTGAAAAGCACCTGATTCCCGACGACCCGGCCCTTTGGAAACTCGACAAATTTGATGATTTCCTCGCCGCCCGGAAGAAGCTCATCTTAAACAAGTTCAAGAACTTGCTTGCAAGCACGTCGACCGTCACATCGAAATCGTAAGGACTGCGACGCTTTAGAAGGCTGGCTAGAGTTTCATATCGGTCGTGAGCACGGTTGAGCGGATCCTGACCACAAATGAACGAGAGAGGCTCGATCAGATCAAAACTTATGTGGAATCACGACAGCGTTGGTCGGATCCCCATTTAGAAGTCAGTTATTGCCCGGTCGGCTGCGAGGCGGGCGGGGTGGGAAGTGAGTCGGCGGGCTCGGTGGCGGGTGCGGCCGGCTGGGTCTGGGGCGCCGCCGACGCGACAGGCACATCGCTCTGAGCGGCGTTGTTCGGCCGGACCAGGATCACCACATTGACAAGCTCGTCCAGCCCAGCGGGTGACAATGAAAGCGCGGAAGAGGGGACCGTGGACGGGGCGGCGGCTTCATTGAGCGACGCCGCCGGGTTGATGACAGGGGAAGGCGGAGACGGTTGCGCTTCTGCAGCGAGCGGCGCGTCGGAAGGAGCGGTCGTTGCCGGCTGAGTAGTATCTTTTCCCGCAGCCGCATCAGAACGGAGATTTTCAGTTGAGCCGCGGGCTTGCAGGCCGCCTCGCTCTGTCAGGTTGCGGTATTTATTCGATTCATCCGGACGCGTCGACGGAATTGCATCCGCGAGTTGCGTGGTCGGGCTGCCGTCGGTTTTTTTCAGCGACTCGGCGGGCGTGATTTTTTCCTGCTCTTTATCCACGGATCCGGAAAATGCCACAGACGGCCGAGCGGCGGGCGTACCCGCTCCGAAGGCAGCAGCGCCTTTTGCCTTCGCGCCATTGAGGCTGAGCTGTTCCGCGTCCTTTCCGCCTGCATCGACCAGCGACGCTCCGTCTTCCACCACGCGCGCTTGCTGAGCCGCGCCCTCCTGTTCCAACACGTCCCCGAGAGCCGCCGCCTGTCGGCGGGACATTCGGGCTGCAAAGACGACGGCCTGCCCGGCCGGAGCGGCGCCAGGCTTGTCGGAATGGGTCACGGGGTGCAGAGACAAATCCTGGCCGGCCAACGCCTGGTCCTTCCCATCTGCCGCAGGCTCGGTCTGGGGAGTCGCGGGCAATGGCGCATTGTCTGCCACGGCCGACTGCTGGGCGGTCGGCTCAGTAGCCGCTCCGGAGATTGCGCCGGGAGGAAGGGCGGCTGCCGCCGCCGGATCGATTCGACCCCTCTTGCTTTCCTGTGGTGAGCCCTGTCGAACCACCCCGCGGCCCGGCAGCGGCGCAGCGGCACGATCGGCGGTCCTGGCATCCCATTCCGATTTGGCGATTCCATCGGATGCATCCGCGGCGGGCGCCCAGCTAATCCCGTTGGCAGCAAAATAATCGGTCAGCCTGCGATGGGTCCGGTCCAGGTCGTTTGATTGAATCAGCATCACTAGCGCCGCCGGCGCAATCGAAGGAGCACCCGCGGCAGAAATCTGCCGGCGTCCGATGCTCGCATCCGTAGCACCCAAGGCATCCGAATCGCTGGCGGCTTTTCGGGCAAGCGCCCGCAATTGTCGTGATTCGTCCAGTGGCGCCGAGGCGATCGGCTGTTCGCCGGCCGAACGCTTCGCGGTCGATGCGTCCAATTGTTTTTCGGCAAAATTTTCTTTCGTTGAATCAGATGACGCGATCCTGTTTTGTTCATCCCGCTCGGATGGCGCCGGCGGCGCCGCGACATGAGAAGGGGCAGTCGGCTGACGAACCGTCGAACTGGCCATGGTCGGATGGACGTTGTAGGAAGGAAGCGCGAAATAGATCACTGCGGCCAGCCCAATCATCAACAGGATAATTGCGGCGGCGGCATAGAGACGCGGACCGGGCCCAATGCGAAGCGCGCTCCGATCGGAGTCTTCCTCAACGCCCTGTAAAAGAACCGAACGCTCGAGTTGCGAAGTGAAGGACTCGGCCAGCTCCACGGGCGCATTTTCGCGGGGAAGCCCCCGCACGAGCGCGCTGGTGCGCCGAAGTTCTTCCAGAAGCCGGCGGTGCTGTGGATTGGCCGTCAGATGCTTTTCGATTTCGGCGCGGCCGGCTTCATCCAGTTCGCCGTCCACGAACGAACATAACTTCGATTCGATGATTTCCTGATTCTGCGACATGGGTCAGTTGATCGGCTAATCCTGAAATGAGCGTGAGTCGACGCATTCGAGCGGTGCAACGCGCCGCCATTTCGTCCAGCATCCGTGCACCGCATCACTTCATCGCTTGTCTCCTAAATACGTCCGCAGCTCGTCGCGCAGCGCCAGCCGGGCGCGGAACAGACGGCTCTTGAGCGTCCCCAGCGGTAAGCCGAGGATTTCAGCCATCTGCTGATAGTCGAACCCTTCGATATCGCGCATCACCAGGACCGCACGATATTCGGCATCGAGTCGGCCCAGCGCCGCCATCACTGCCTCGTCCCGTTCACGGCGTTCGGCGCCTGGTCCGGCGATTCGCCCGCATCGCGGGCCACCCGATCCATCAGCGCCGAGGCCTGATCGTCATCACGCACCCGGCCGTTTCCGTTGGCGCGGGAGGAGCGGTCCAGCGAAAATGTCCGCACCTTCTGGACCTTGCGAAGCTGGCTGATTGCCAAGTTCACCGCGATCCGAAAGAGCCACGTATACGGCGAAGCTTCGCTTCGGAAGCTGTCGAGCTTTTCCAGGCCGCGCGTGAAGGCCTCCTGGGTCAGCTCGCGGGCTTCCTCGCGGTCGCCGACCAGGCGAAGTACCGCGTTGTAGAGCCGGTCCTGGTAGAGCACCACGATCTGCCCGTAGGCGCCGCGGTCGCCACGCTGCGCTTTTTGCAGCAGCACCGCATCAGGTCGGCCAGCAACGCCTGACGCCTCGGGCCGGAGCCCCGTCTCGTGTTGTGCTCCGCTCACGCTCGACATCGGTTTGGACGCAGAAAGAATGGAAGAGTTCCCAAAATTATAGAGGCGAGTTCTTCGTCCCCCACCGGCCATCCGTAGCCGAACGAATCACCGGCCAATATGCCAATGATCGGTCGCGGCGTCAATCTTATGGGACGATCTTTGCGCAGGAAATGCGCGCCCGAAAGAAAGAAAACTAGCCGAGGCTGCTTTTCATCGCAGCCCCGGCCGCGTTTCTTCCCACCTTCCCCGTACAATCGGTCCCACTCTCAACCGATTCGTTCGCTGACAATAATTTCTCCCGGCTCCAGCAGTTTCAGTGTCGATGCCGTTCCGCACCAGCCTGCTGCTCGAATCGTGAATCCCCTTTCGAGAAGCCATTCAAATACGTCGCCGTTGGTCATCGCGCGACTTTGCAGATTTGAGAGCCTGCATCGAAGTTCCAGCATGTTGATCCGGACAAGAAATGATTCCGCCATCTACTCAAGCGTAAGACCGACGACGAATATGTCGATGCGTCAATCCCTGATTCGATCGATCTTTTTTCGGAAGATTGTTCGGCGATCGTTCTCGGCAAATAGTGCGCAGACTGCGTCTCATTTGCCCGAATCCATCTCCCGGAGGTATTGAAACGAATAAATCCCGCTCCCATGCTTGTCGGACCAGTCGATGCGCAGGGCATAATTTCCAACGAGCTCTGCGGTTTCGGCGCGAATCGGTTCGGCATAGTTGCCGGGAAGGACGCGCAGCAATGGCTTTTTTCCGGCGGCCGCGGATTGATCCTCACGTACGATTTTGCAGCTTGCGCACGGGCAGATCGAGCGGAGATACGACATGCCGTAGACGCTGACGCGCCCGTCCGACCACTCGATCTCGAGCTTCTCGTCCCGCTTCAGGTTCAGTTTGACTGGGTGCGTGCTCGGTTCCACGGAAGGATTCTATACGCCGCATCGCCCGATCACGAACCGCGCCGATTCAGCCAGCGCGCGATCCATTCGAACAACGCGCGCAGACCGGAGCGTCGCTGCGGCTGTTCCAGCATCGCCAGACGATCGACATTCTGGCGACGCCGGTCCCGATGAAACGATTCATCCGCGCGACCGGGACGACGCATGAGGTTTTTTTGTCGGCCGAAGGACATGGCTTCCTTCGCGACTCAGGAGAGTCGCTTTTTCAATTGTTCCTGCACGAGCTTCGGATTCAATCCCTTGCCGCTTTTCATCACCATTCCAACCAGCGCCCCAAGGGCCGCCTGCCTGCCTGCTTTGAAATCCTGGAGGGATTTGGGATTCTGGGCGATCAGAGCGTCGATTGCCGCATTGATCGCGCCGCTGTCACTGACCTGCATCAGGCCCAGGCGCGTGGCGGTTTCTTCGGCTGAAGAGTCAGTTCCGGCCAAAGCGGCCAGCAGCGTTTTGGCGGTCTCCTTGCTCGCGGCGATCTTGTTCGCGGACACCAGCGCGGCAATTTGCCCGAGATGAACAGGCCGGATGTTCAAATCCACGAACGCAATTCCGGCTTCATTGCTCACCTCGCGCAACGTCTCCATCAGCGTAACGGCCCGGCGCGGCTCAGCGCCGGCAGCCAGGACCTCTTCAAAAAAATCGCCGGTCTTCCTGTCGGAGGAAAGGATCGCCGCGTCTGTTTCCGTAAGGCCAAGACTGGCAACGTAGCGCTTGCGGCGAACGGTCGGCAATTCACCGATTCTCGACTTCAGCTCCGCCAGCCACGCATCGTCGATGTCCAATGGAACCAGGTCCGGCTCGGGAAAGTAGCGGTAATCGCTGGCATCTTCCTTGTTCCGCTGCCAATAAGTCGATTCGCTCGACTCATCCCAGCCAAATGTGCTCTTGCGGCCCAGCTCGCCGGTGGTGACCCACTGGTCGATCTGCCGGCGGATTTCGTAATCAGTGGCCCGCTCCAGGACGCTGAAGCTGTTGAGATTCTTGATTTCAGTAATGGCCGTCGTGTGTATCTGCCCGGCTTCATCCGTGATCAGCGACGTTGATGTTCGGCTCAAAACGCATGTGCCCCATCTGCATTTGCCCTTCGCTGACACCGAGAAACTGCACCAGCTTCTGCAATTCCTGGCCGAATTGAGCGACTTGTTTCGCGCTCGTGAAATCGGGCTCGGTCACGATTTCCAGAAGGGGAGTTCCGGCGCGGTTCGAGATCGACGATGCTCCAGTCGATCGCATAACCGCCGGGCGCGTCGTGCAGGAGCTTGCCGGCGTCTTCCTCCAGATGGGCGCGGCGGATCCGGATTTTGAGAACGCGGCCGTCGTCCGTCGAGATCATATTCCCCGCCGTGACAGAGGGGCAGATCGTACTGGCTGATCTGATAGTTCTTTGGGAGATCCGGGTAGTAGTAGCTCTTGCGGTCCCACTTGGTGTGTTTTGCGATTGTGCAACCGAGCGCCAGCCCGACCTGAATCGAATATTCGACCGCATTCCTGTTCATGACCGGCAGCGTGCCGGGCAATCCCAGAACCTGCTCGTCCACCAGCGAGTTCGGCGGCTGCGCCGAACTGATTGGCCGCCCCGGTGAACATCTTACTGCGCGTGGCGAGCTGAACATGGATTTCCATGCCGATCAGAACACGACACGATTGAACAATCCGTTGCGCCAACTATCGCTCCTCAAACCACGAAGCGGGAAGTATAGCGAGCAACGCGGTCCGCTCAACGCCAGATGTGTGCCTTACAAATGCGGCGCATCACTTGAGTCCGCTTTTCCGAAAAGAGGCGAATTTTGGCGGTTGTCGGATTCGATCCGTCTCCGCTACAGACGGACGTCGCATTAATTCTTGTCCGCGGAGGAACCATCAATGAAGTCCAAGAAGCAGCCCAGCCGCTCCTTGTCCGTCAAACAGGAAGATCTTCGAGCGGACACGCATTCGCCCGGCGAGGTTATGACAACCAATCAGGGTTTGCCGATCGCCGACGACCAGAATTCTCTCAAAGCGGGCGTGCGGGGGCCCACGCTGCTTGAGGATTTTCATTTTCGGGAAAAGATCACCCACTTCGATCACGAGCGGATTCCCGAGCGCGTGGTCCATGCGCGCGGCGTCGCCGCTCACGGATTTTTCGAAGTTTATGAGCCGCTCGCGGAGCTTTCCAAGGCGTCGCTGTTCGCCGAGGCGAAGAAGCGAACGCCGGTCTTCGTCCGATTTTCCACTGTCGCCGGTTCGCGCGGCTCGGCGGATACCCCGCGCGATGTACGGGGATTTGCGATCAAGTTCTACACCGACGAGGGAGTGTGGGACCTGGTCGGCAACAACATCCCCGTTTTCTTTATCCAGGACGCGATCAAATTTCCCGACCTGATCCACGCCGTCAAACCCGAACCCAACAACGAAATTCCTCAGGCGGCAAGTGCCCACGACACGTTTTATGACTTCATCTCGTTGACCCCCGAGTCGATGCACATGCTCATGTGGGTGATGTCGGACCGCACGCTGCCGCGAAGCCTGGCGATGATGGAAGGCTTTGGGATCCACACCTTTCGCCTGGTGAATGCGGCGGGAAAGTCGCGCTTCGTCAAGTTTCACTGGAAGCCAAAAAAAGGAGTTCATTCGCTCGTCTGGGACGAATCGCAAAAAATCTCCGGCAAGGACCCGGATTTCCACCGTCGCGATCTTTTCGAATCGATCGAGCGCGGCGATTTTCCGGAATGGGAGCTGGGTCTTCAGATCGTCGAAGAGAAAGACGAATTCAAATTCGATTTCGATCTTCTGGATCCGACGAAGATTATCCCCGAAGAGCTCGTGCCCGTCCGCCGAGTGGGGCGGCTGGTCCTGGATCGCAATCCCGACAACTATTTCGCCGAGACTGAGCAGGTCGCGTTTCACCCCGGCCACGTGGTGCCGGGAATCGACTTCAGCAACGATCCGCTCCTTCAGGGTCGGTTGTTTTCGTATTTCGATACGCAGATCAAGCGCGTCGGACCGAATTTTGCCCAGTTGCCGATCAACCGCCCGACGTGTCCGGTGCACAACAATCAGCGGGACGCCGAGGGGCAGCAACGGATCGACGCCGGCCGCGTCGCATATTTTCCCAACTCGCTGGCCAAGGGATGTCCGATGCATTCGCCGGACGCCGTGGCGGCTTTTTCCAGCGTTGCCGAGAAGATGGACGGGGCGAAAGTGCGGCAGCGCAGCCCGAGTTTCGCCGACCATTTCAGCCAGGCGACGATGTTCTGGAACAGCATGGCGGACTGGGAAAAACAGCATATCATCAATGCGTTCAGCTTCGAGCTGAATATGGTGATGACGCGAGAGATCAAGGAACGTTATCTCAATGAACTGCTGGCCAATGTCGCCGATGAACTTGCCCAGGGCGTGGGGAAAAAGATCGGCATCGCGGTGAAGCGGCGGAAAGTCGCCGGGATCACACCCGAAGCCAATGCTTCAGCGCCTTCGAAACAGGGAAAAAAATCCGCGGAGGCTTCACCCGCCTTGAGCATGGACAAGGCCGCCGCCGACATCAAAGGGCGGAAGGTGGCAATCCTCGTTGCCGACGGGGTCAACGCGAAAGACGTCGCCGCGATCAAGTCGCGGCTCGATGCGGAGAAGGCACTCTATGAGGTGATCGCCAAACTGCCCGGCACGGTGAAAGCCGAAGGAGCCGGCGAAGTTGCCGTTGATCGCCCCGCGCCCAACGCCGCCTCCGTTTTGTACGATGCAGTCTTTATTCCCGGCGGCGCAATAAGCGCGGATGCATTGGCGTCGTTCGCGCTGGCCGTGCAGTTTGTGAACGAAGCCCACATGCACTTCAAGCCGATCGCGGCGATGGGTGACGGCGTCAAGTTGCTGGCCGCGGCGAACGTTCCTGTCGGCGGAAACGGAAATCCAAAAGAGGTATCGTCCGAGCTAGGCGTGGTCACCTCGAACGCGGGAAGTAATGGGAAAGTCCTGATCAATGCGTTCGTTGAAGCGATGGAGCAGCACCGGCACTATGCGCGGGATGTCGAAACCGTTCAGAATGAGGCAGGTAAGTTGAAGTGAACCGATAGGCCGCTCTCATTCCGCATTGATGCAGATGAGGCGCGGGGTGTCGGTCAACCGAAGTTCGATGCCGAATGCTGGCGACTTCTCCCTGACATCGAGTTTTCGCTTCGATGTCGGATCGACATATTCGACAATCCGACGTGTTCCCGGCAGCCCGTCGATGGCAAGCCGATAGGGTTGTTCGCCGACAGATTTTGTCACGTCGTAGGTCATCAAATAGGCCGCGACCACAAATTTCGTCCTGGTCAGTTGCCAGGGGAGCACGGCAACCGCTTCCCGTTGCCAGAGCGGCTGATGTGCGGCGGTGCCGTCGCCGTCAAAGATCTTGAGTGACTCACCCAATTCTGTCACTCCTACCGTGAGCGGCGTCGCTTGTTCGATCCCCTCCGCGCCGTCGAATGCCTTTACGAGCGTACGCAAAGCCCGCATCGGCTCCGTCGCCACGTCGTCGAATTTCGAATCGGGCGGCAGCTTGAGAAAATCCACCGGCAAAACGCCCATCCCCTCCGGCTTCTCATCGTAAGCGCAGAAATAATCGAGCTGATCGATCCCTTTGTTCATCCAGAGACAAAGCGATCGTAGCAGGCAGAGCGTCTTGATATGAAATGATTGAGCAGGGTCGGTGATTCCGAGTTCGGCCGGAGCCACCCCGTGCTCTGTCATGTAATGATAAAAACGATCCGTGCCCGGGGGATGCGTCTTTCGCGCCTCGGGATTCAGAAGGCGCATGATGCACTCGGTCTGGATGAATTCATGGGCCCATCCTTCGGGCATCCTGATGACGATCTTCGGCGTATACCCTTCGAAATTGAAATCCGGATGATCCTTGTGCGTTTCCTGATCGGGGAGCTTTCTCGGCCCGGTGCCGTAAGGGTGATAGCTCTGGCCGTCAATGCCTGGCGGAAGCTCAGCGATCGGGCAGTGATAAAAGGTCGTGTTGGAAAAGCCCCAAATACAACGGACTTGAGGATTGTCGGCTTTCACCGCTTCGGCGGTTCGCCGGGCCAGCTCCCAGCAGGTGCCACCCTTGTGGAGAAAGTCGGGGGCTTTCTTGAACGGCGAAGGATCGAAGTAGTGCTGTGCCTCGGTAAAGTTGGAGCCGAAGCTCAATTCATTCCAGATCTCGATGTCGTACGAGTCGATTCCCGCATCGTGCCGCAGCCGGGTCACCAACCTGGCATAACGAATCCATCCCGCCGCCGTCTCTTCATACTGCGGCGTTCCAACCGGATAGAGTGGAAGATATTTCAGCGTGGCTAACGGCAGCGGTTCGCTGCTCTTGAGATCTTTGGGCAGCGGCTTGCTGAGCGTGCACTGGCCAGTCTTTTCGTCGATCGCAGTAATCAGCGCCTCGGCGGCCCAGTATTGGGTGAGCTGATTGATCCCGCTGTAGCCGGGAACAATGCCGGCGGTATCCACGAGCCGAACCGTGCGGCTTCCCTTGGGCGCGTCGACGGCCAACTTCGCAGTGAAGAATTTCGTCGGACACGGAGCGCCGTGATTCGCGTTCAGCAGCAGGACCGGGCGGATGCCGTATTGCTTGCAGAGAGACAGGACATGCCGCCAGCGCAGCTTCGTTGCTGAGATGTTGCTCGTCCCAATCGACGCTTGACCAGCCGACCTCGATCCGAAAACATTTAAAGCCGCTTTCGGCGAGCAGCCGCACAGCCAGATCGTCGTTCGATTGCACGTTGTAGTTGATTCCGATGCCGCGAACGAAGTCATATCCACGCCGTGTCTCGAGGAAGCCTCGCCACGGTTGTTTGTAGAACGAATGTTTCGGAAACGGGCAATCGAGCTGGGAGGGGTCGATGTAGTGACTGACGGAATGCTCTTCGGCCATGAGAAGCGGGCACGAGATGAGGACGAAAACAATGCAGAAAAGCCTATCCATGCGCGATATTGCCGATCACTTTAAGTGGGACGGGTTTTTAACCCGTGTCCTGGAGAAGACACGGGTTGGAAACCCGTGCCACCGAAGATAATTTCAATAGCAATCCTTTGCCCGTGCTCTAAACCAAACGCACTTCAAGCGAACCGATTTTCCCCGCCCCCACGCGTTCCAGCGCCATGTTGTGCGCTTCATCGTAATGGCGAACCAGCGCCGCCCAGTCGAACAGCTCGCCGAGGCGCTCCACCTTGTTTCGCAGCTCGATTCTTTCCCGGCGTCCGAGCTGGATGAACTGGACCACGTGATCCACGAGCTGCTGCACCGATTGATCGAAACTCTGATAGCGGCGTTTGAGAACCATGATGCCGCGGTCCTGGTGATTTTCGACATTTCGTTCGACGTAAGCGCCAAACCCGCTTAAGTCGGTCGTCACCGCCGGCAGACCCAAGGCGATCGTCTCCATCGGCGTGTAACCCCACGGCTCGTAGTAGCTGGGGAAAATCCCCATGTGGCAGCCGCGCACGAACTGCTCGTACTCGAGGTTGATCAGCGGATTGGCGGCGTTCAGGAAATCGGGATGGAAGACAACCTTCACCGGATCGTCGGCGGCGTTGAACAGCTGGCGGTAGCGCAGGTGTTTGAGCACTGGATCGTTCGCGTCGTCCGCCAGATCGTGGGTGACGATCGACGGCTGGCGATGTGTCCGCCATGCATGGATCGCCCGCTTCAGACGGACCTGCGAATCATCCGGCACCAACTCGCCGAATGTCGGAAGACGCCCGGCAGCCGCCGAGCTGAACAGGCGGCTTCCCATCTGCTCGCTCAGCTCCTCGCAGGTGTTGCGCAGCTCGTCGAACATCGATTGATTCTGCAGCACGCCGACATTGATGTTCTTTGTCTGGGCCCGCGAGATGATGAAGGCAACGACCGTCGGCGGGTCGGAAATCTCCTTGAGTCGTTGATTCAGCGTCGCCAGCGCCTCGATGTACAGGTCCATCCCCTTGTTGCGGTATTCGTAGCGGCCGCTTGTGAAGAGGTAGAGGGTGCGATCCAGATCGAAACTGTAGCTGGGGAAAAAATGCCCCATCACGAATTCGTGGATCCGCTCCTTGTACCGCTGGTGCAGGTATTGGAATTCATGCGGCGCGGCGAATTGCTGGATGTTCAGCCCGTTCGGCATGATCACGTCCGCCGGGCGGCCCAGCAATTTATTCGCCTCGTGCGCGGTCACTTCGCTGACCGTGGTGAAGACCGTGCACGCGTGGGCTGCCGCTTTCTCGATCGCGAATCGCGGAGCGATGTTGTATTTCTGCGCCTCCGCCTCGGCATTGATGAACGGAAGATGGTCGTAGAAATAAGGATTGTCCGAAGCGAGGTAGCGTCCCAGCAGAGTGGCGTGCGTTGTGAAAACCGTCGCGACGGGAATCCGCAAATGGGCGATCCGCGGCACGGCGACGCCAGCCATCCACTCATGGAAATGGCCGAGGATCGGACGGTCCTTGACGATCTCGCAGATGACCCGGAAAAACTCGGTGACCGCGAAACCGAACGCAACCACTTCGTTGACTTCTCCATCCGATGCCAGCGTCGAGATGCCATGGTTTTCCCAGAGCAGGTATTTGTCGCGATCGAGATTGGCGTAGCCGGCCCGATAGTCGATCAGAATGACGCGTGGCCGGCCGGGGATCAGCCAGCGGCCGAAATAACAGGTCAGTCCCTGTTCGCGGAGGCGCGCGAGGGCATCGCGGATCGAGCCGTAGGTCGGCTGTTCTTCGAATTCGACCGGCGCGGTCTGTGGGTTGTAGGGGCCGATGAGGCAGTAGCGATCCCCCCAGCGCTCGAGCATGCAACCCGCCTTTGTGCGTAACACGGTATAGATTCCGCCAAGCTGCCAGCAGACTTCCCACGCGATCTCAAACAACAGCGGCGGTTGCGACGGAAGCGGCGGTGCGGGAGCGTCGGCCGAAGGCGGAGGCACGACGACTTGTTCAGTCGGCGCGATTGCCGGTTGTTGCTCGGTCGGCATCGTCGTCGCGACCGTTTCCGCAATCGTCGGCGCGGGCTCTGGCGGAGGAATTGTTTGATCAGGTGGTAGCGCCGGTGGTTCGATGGGGGGGGCGGAAACCGGCACGGGAGTCATCGGGAGAGTAACCCGCACGTTGCGCTCGGAACGGTTGTTGCGCCCGCCACGCTTTACGCTGGCGGTTCGAGTAGGCGGAGTTTCCTGCCGGCCGCGTCTTGCCATGGGCCGCATTATCACCGGCGACCTGCAAATCACGCAATTGGCGAAGAGGTCCGGATAAATTCCTCGACTGAGCGATCGATCTGCGCTAAGAAACGGTGAGGACCGCCGACCCCTGGAATCCGTCGTGCTTGAGTTGACGCAGCGCTTCGTTGGCTTCGCGTAATGGAAATGTAACCGTTAACGGCTTGAGCGGGATTTCCGCCGCCAGTTTGAGGAACTCCGTTCCGTCGCCGCGGGTATTGGCGGTCACACTGCGCAGGTCTTTCTCGTGAAACAGATGACGTTCGTAATTGAGTGACGGAATATCGGATAGATGGATCCCGGCGACGGCCAGCGTTCCCCCGGCGTCGAGCGCTTCCATCGCCGCCGGCACGATCTCGCCCGCCGGCGCAAAAGGACCGCGCTGTCGAGCGGTTGGGGTGGCTTGGCTGTCGCTCCGCCGGCCCAGGTCGCGCCCATTTCCAAAGCAAGTTGCTGATGTTTTTCGTCGCGCGTCATGACATAAACGTCGCATTTCTGATGCCGGGCAAGCTGGATCGCCAGGTGCGCGGAGGAGCCGAAGCCGTACAGGCCGAGCGTGCAGCCGGGCCGCATTTCGGCCCGGATTAAGGCGTGGTATCCGATGATCCCCGCGCACAGCAGCGGCGAGAGTGTCACCGCATCGGCGTCAGACGGCACGGCGTATGCAAAATCTTCCGGCACGGTCGCATACTCGGCATATCCGCCGTCCTCGTCGTAGCCGGTGAATCGCGCAGCGGGACACAAATTCTCCTTTCCCATCCGGCAATACTTGCAGGTTCCATCGGTGTGCCGCAGCCAGGCGATGCCGATTCGGTCTCCGATCTTGAAACGCGTCGCGCCCTCTCCCAGCCGATCAACCCGGCCGACGATCTGATGACCGGGAATGACTGGCCGATTTCGCCATGGCAGTTCACCTTCGACCACATGGAGATCCGTCCGGCAGACCGCACAGACTTCAACGCGAATGCGGAGTTCATTTTGCTGAGGGATCGGGTCGGGAACTTCGTGCCACTGCAGCGGGCTCGAATCGATCGACGCCGGACTATCGAGGACCATTGCATGCATGACTTAATTGACCGACGGATCATCCGGAATCAGCTTTGGATCGAGCCACGGATAAGCCTGCGCGGGTGACGCGGCGGGTGAGCGATTCCCAGAGATCGTCGGGGGTATAGACCTGTTCCATGGTTGCCGGCGTGGTCAGCCAGGAGCCGTCGGCGATTTCCGCCTCCAACTGGCCGGCGCCCCAGCCGGCGTACCCGACGAAGAATTTGGTCTCTTCGATTTCCCTCGAAACCAGGTCCTCGATCGCTTCACGATTGGTCGTGAAATGGAGGCCGGCCGCCACTTCGACTTCAGAGAGCGATTCATCGTTGTGGATGACCATCAACGGCCCTTCGCAGGGGCCCCCCTGATGCAGAGCCTTTTCGCAGGTGCACGGCTCGTCGCTGACCTGCTGCCACGCGTCCCGAACGGTGGTCTGCAGTGGACGATTCAGCACCAGCCCCAGCGCCCCTTCGTCGCGATGCTGCACCAGGAGGATCACCGAGCGGAAGAAATTGGGATCAACCAATTTCCGCGAGGCGATCAGCAATTGGCCGCTTAACAGTTTCATGCGGGAACCTTTCCAAACCATTGTACGCGTAACGGGGCGAATTTGCTTTGCGAAATCAGTCGAACGATGGATCGACTCGATTGGGTTCCCGCACTAACATTCGCCATCAATGGCGGACGGATCAGTTCAACTCAGCATGCCGGTTGGAGCGCGCGATCATGTGATGGGGCCGGAAGACGCCCCGATTACGCTGGTCGAGTACGGCGATTATGAATGCCCTTATTGCGCCGCAGTATTGCCGATCGTGAAGCGGCTGGAGTCCGAACTCGAGAGCCGGTTGCGTTTTGTCTTTCGCCATTTTCCGCAGAACACGGTGCATCCCCAGGCCGGCGTTGCCGCGCAGGCGGCTGAGGCCGCCGCCGCGCAGGGTAAATTCTGGGAAATGCACGACCTGCTTTTCGAAAATCAGGCCGACCTGGCAGAAAAGGACTTCACCCATTTTGCGTTGAAACTGGGTTTGGAGGTCTACCGCTTCCAATCCGATCTCGAACGCGAAGTGTACGCGCCGCGCGTAGCGGAAGATTTTCGCAGCGGACTGCGCAGCGGCGTGACCGGCACGCCGGGGATTTTCATCAACGGCGTCCGCTACGACGGTCCGCCGAAATACGAGTCGCTTCGCGCGGCGATCGAACAAGCGGCAAGAGGTTGATCATTTGGCGTTTTGCGAGACGCTGCGGGCACTACGGAGGAGCCGCGCACGAAGTAAGCGGGAAAGCACTCGGTAAACGAGAGAACTTTCCCGCTTACTTCGTGCGCGGCTCCTCCGGAGTGACAGGGAGAGGGGGAAGGAATCCGGCCGCCACTTTGGTCATTGTTCCCGCATTCCCCAGCGCGGCTCCCGTTTCTCCCGGAACGCGGCGATCCCTTCGACCGCCTCGACGGAATTTCGCGCTTCAAGGTGATAGCTCAACGCGTGGCGTAACGCATCGGCGATTGGCCGGTCCGCAACCTCATCGAGCAGTCGCTTGCTTCGGGCAATGGCCCCTGGCGCACCGCCCCGAGCTTCCTCTGCCAGGCTCTCGGCCGACGTATCCAGCGTCGAGCTGGCAACTACCTGGCTTACCAGGCCGAGGCGCTCGGCTTCATGGGCCGAAATCGTTCGCCCCAGAAGAATCAGCTCGCGGGCCTTTCGGTCGCTGACCTGGCGGCGGAGCAGACAGGTGACCAGAGCCGCCACCAGCCCCCGCTTCACCTCTGGATATCCGATGCGGAGATCGTCGGCGGCGACGACCAAATCACACGCGGCAAGCAACCCGGCCCCGCCGCCCATGGCGGCCCCGCGCGCGGCGGCAATCGTGATGAGCGGCGAAAGGCAGATCGCCTCATACATTTCGCAAAGCGCCCGGGCGGAGCGGCCCGATGGATCAGGCGCGGCCGCTTCCTGCAAATCGAGTCCGGCGCAAAAGGCCGGTCCATCCCCACGGAGCAGGATGACGCGGCAGCCACGATCATCCGAAGCGGACCGGACGGCATCCCGAATCGCCTCGATCAATGTCAGGTTTAACGCATTGCGCCGAGCGGGGCGGTTGAGCGTGAGACGCACGATGGCTGGATCGCGGCGATCGATCAGGAGAATGGAATCGTCGTCATTCATCTGTCATCAGAGTAAGAACTCCAAACGATCAGGCTGCCGAAATGTGGCACGGGTTTTCAACCCGTGTCCCAGTGCCAGAACACGGGTTGGAAACCCGTGCCACTAAAAGCGTATTGAAGTTTCAACATTCACGACCATCCTAGAACTAATTCGGAGCGTCGATCGTCATTTCCAGTATCGCCTGTCCTAGCGCTTTCCCCTGGGCATCGATGCGTAAGTTGACGCTGCCGCCGCCGCGGAGAATTCCGTCAAGGACGAAATTCAGCGCATGAAGATTCGGCATTTCGTATCGCACGACCGTTTCAACGCCCATCGGCTCAAAAAAATGCATCACCTTCTCGACCGAAAGGGATTCGCGAAGAAAATCGTAATGCTCCGGCGCGGGCGATCACGCCGATGTTGGCCGATGAGCCTTTGTCGCCGCTGCGAGCGTAGGCGATGTCGCCAATTCGAAGTTTCTTCATGATACCTCTACCATTTCGACAAGCGGTTTGACCCGTTCCCGCGAAATGAGGGTTGGCCAGTATTCGAATACTTCACGGACAACGGGTCTTCCTTCCGCATACCCGGTGATTCCCTGCGGGCCGGCGGTGATCAGAGGCATCAGTTCGCGCGTGAATCGTTCGACCACTTCCCGTTTTGGATCGGAAACGCTGATGCGCAACACGGTCTCCAGCGGTTGGCGAGCTGACACTGGGAGGACACCAGGTACGGCCGCGCCGGTTCCCAGGCATTCGACGAGCGAATCAGCCGGCGGGAATCCAGCGCGGCGCAATTGGTCCAGGACCTGTTGACCGCATCGGCGGGCTTTTTCGATGGCGTCGCGTCCGAAAACGAGAAGCGTTCCGGAGGCGCGATAGCCGGCGCGGAACGTAGCGCTGACCTTGTAGTCGGCGGGCGGGGGACCTCCCGTTGCGCCGAGAACGCGCACCCGATCCCTCCTTTCGTCGTGAACGCGTAGGGTTAGAAATGAAACGGTCGCGTCGGGACCGAGGTATCGGGAGGGATCGCCGATCTCGTAGAGCAGTTGTTCCTTTACGGTCCGTTCATCGACTCTTCCTCCGGTCCCTCTCGGTTTGGTGACAACACACGAAGCATCTTCCGCCACCTCCACGATCGGAAAGCCAATGGGACGGCCCGGTTCGAGTTCGAGCCAGTCGGTGCTGATTCCGCCGGTCACTTGCGTTCCGCACTCGATGAGATGGCCGGCAACGGTCGCGCCCGCGAGTTTCACGTAATCGTCCAATTTCCATCCGAAATGAGCGACGCACGGCCCAACCGTGAGGCTCGGATCAGCGACGCGCCCGGTGACGACGATGTCCGCGCCTTGGCGCATTGCCTCGGCAATGGGGGCAGCGCCAAGATATGCATTGGCCGTCACGAGTCGCTCCATGATGCCGCGAATCGGCTCGCCGGTTTCGAGATGGGCAAATGACCTCGTCGCAGGTTCGGCTCGGTGAGCGGCGACGATTGCCGGCAGCACATCGTCCCCGCTCACGACACCGATTCGCAAATCCGCGCAGCCGGCGCGGCGCAGGATTCCCGCGGCGGCTTGTGCGCAGCCGCTCGGATTCAAGCCACCGGCGTTGGTGACGAGCCGGAGCCTCCGACCCGATTTCCACATCGGTGCGAGTGATTCGACCACTTCGATGAAATCCCGCGCATAGCCAGCGCTCGCATCGCGCTCGCGCTGCTTGGCCAGGATCGAAAGCGAGACTTCCGCGAGATAATCGAGGGTGAGATAGTCCAGATCGGGCGCCTGGGTCGCGAGTCGTAATGGCGCATCGGCTGCGTCCCCCCAAAAGCCCTGCGCGTTTCCGATGCGGAGCGTTTTCATTCGCTTTTCGTCTTCGTTTTCGTTCGTTCGTAGTGCGGGCTTTAGCCCGTATCTTTCTTCGAGAAGAAGATACGGCCTGAAGGCCGCACTACGAGCCTAAACCTGCATGACACCGCCCCGAAAGCCACCCGTTGGCGGCGGGCGGGTGGCAAGCCTCAACGCAGTCACCAGTGCATCACGGGTCGTATGCGGGGCGATGATCGCATCGACCCATCCGCGGGCTGCGCCGTAGCGGATGTCAGTCTGGGCCTCATAATCCGCCGTCGTCTGGTGTCGCAGCGATTCCAATTCTTCCTCAGACATCTGCTTACCAGACCGCTCTGCCTGCCGCCGGCGCAACGCCACAAGTGTATCGGTCGCCTGCGCTCCTCCCATGACGGCGTAGCGGGCATTGGGCCAGGCGAAGATGAAAGTCGGGTCAAAAGCCTTGCCGCACAGCGCATAGCTTCCCGCGCCGAACGACCCGCCGACGATCACCGTGATTTTTGGCACGGTGGCATTGCTGACGGCATTCACGAGCTTTGCCCCGCTGCGAATAATCCCGTGTTGTTCCGCGTCCCGGCCGACCATGAATCCAAAAACGTCCTGGATGAAGACCAGGGGCAGGCCTCCCTGCGAACAATCCATCACAAAGCGCGCCGCTTTGTCGGCGCTATCCTGATAAATCACACCACCGATCTGAACCGCTCCGGCGGCGGACTTAGTGAGTAGATGCTGGTCGGCCACCACCCCAATCTTGATTCCGCCCAGCGCCGCATAGGCGCAAAGGAGCGTTTGCCCGTATTCCGCTTTGTATTCCTGGAGCGAACGGTCATCGACGATGACCGACAGAAGATCGCGGACGTCGTAGGGTATGCCGCTTTCCGGCGCGATCATGCCGTAGATCGCCTGAGCATCATGTTTCGGGGGTCTTTCCGAGCCGTGTGAAATGGGGGAATTCGGAAGCAAATCGATCAGCGAGCGCAACCGCCGGATGCAACTCTCATCGTCGCGGCTCGCGGAAATCGACCGTGCCGCTGACGTGTGCGTGCATTGCGGCTCCGCCAAGCTGCTCGGCGTCGACGTGCTCTCCGATCGCGGCCTGCACCAGCGCGGGGCCGGCGAGATAGAGCTCGCTCCCTTCAGTCATAAGAAGCTTGTCGCAGAGAACCGGGAGGTAAGCGCCGCCGGCCACGCAATGACCCATCACCGCCGCGTATTGGGAAACTCCCATGGCCGAGAGGACCGCGTTGTTGCGGAAAATCCGGCCGAAATCATCCTCATCGGGAAAGATTTCGTCCTGCATCGGCAGATAAACTCCCGCCGAGTCAACCAGGTAAACGAGCGGCAGATTGCAGCGGGCCGCAATTTTCTGGCGCGAAGAACTTTCTTGACGGTCGCGGGAAAGAATGCGCCGGCTTTCACGGTCGCATCGTTGGCGACGATCATGCAGGGCCGGCCCTGGACCGGCCCGACCCCGGTAATTACGCCCGCCGCCGGCACTTCCCCCACTTCGGGATACATACGATAACCGGCCCAAAGTCCGAGCTCGAGAAAATGGGCTCCGGTATCGAGTAGAAGGCCAATACGCTCCCGCGCTGCAGAGCCTGCCAAGTTTGCGCTGCCTTTCATGCCCCGCATCCCCGCCGCCGCGGTGGAGGAGCGATTCCTCAGAAAGGATTTGCTCGGTCAGCGCGAGCAGATGCGGTTGAAGGTGTTCATGTCTTGCTTAGCGGCCAGATCGATTCATCGTTAGCCCCGCGCGGTTCCGGCACGAGTTCGTACCAACCTTTTCCATTCCGTCGGACCCGTTGACACGGATTCCCCGGCTCATGATCGAGAACCAGGAGCCAGTTCCCGACGGCGGCCGTTTCAAGAAGCCAATGACGCGTAATACTGCTGGTATAGGGCTCCACGTCGTAAGCGAGGCTATAGGCCGCCCCGACGTGATGAACCGTCGGCAGAACATCCGGGACAAAAACCACGCTCTGGCCCGATGGATCAACAAAGCGGATCGCCTGCTGGCCCCAGGTGTGGCCCGGGACAAGAAATACGAACAGGCCGGGAAGAATCTCCGTCTCGCGTTCCCCCGTTGCAGTTGGCGGGAGTTCGTCCTTTTCCGGAATTCGGCCGGCGGAAAATGGGGAAGGTGATTCGACGAGCCGCAGATGATCGCGCAGCGGCTCGAGATTTTCCCGCAGATACGTGCGCGTCATGACCGATCGATTGGCAAACGCATCCTCCCATTCGCGGCGCTGAACGAGGATCCGCGCCTTCGGAAAGGTCAGTTTTACCGCGCGGGCATCTTCGGAATCGGGATCGGGGCGAACCCAATCGGGATTCTCCCCCGGCTGCGCCGCGCGAGTCAGTCCGCCGGCATGATCGAAGTGAAGATGGCTTACGATGACATGGCGGATTTCCTTCGGCGACACTCCGGCCTCTCGCACGGCCGTCGCGACCGTGTAATCACTCAGGCCGAAGATGCCGCGCATTTTCGGACCGAATTTGTCGCCGCTGCCGGTTTCAATCAGGATGTGGTGGGGATGAGCCGGATCCTCGTTGGTCAGCAGCAGACAATTCTGAGCCAGCGTGATACGGCCCAGATCGTCCGGCGCCAGACGCTGGCTCCAGACGGCTCGCGGGACGCACCCGAACATTCCGCCGCCGTCGAGAAGAATCGGACCCGCGCGAAGAAGTTGCCAGGAATATCGTGACATGGGTTGGTTCTATACGGCCGGCATCAATTCGTCAGGTCGTTGGAGGAGATCAATGATCTTCGCAAGCGCCGTCGAGGCGGTTGCGCCGTCGATCACGCGGTGATCCGCTGAAAGGCTCAGAGGAAGGAGCTTGCCCACTCCGATCATTCCGCCGCGAACGACGACGCCGTCGCGGGCACGGCCGACGGCAAGAATTCCCGCCTCGGGATAGTTGATGATCGGCGTGCCGAAGCGGCCGCCCATCGCACCGAAATTGCTGATCGTAAAAGTCGAGCCGTTAAGACGGTGGGGAAGAATCGATCGATCGCGGGCGGCCTTGGCGAGCTCCGCTATCTGCCGGCTGATTTCCAGCACGCCCATCTGATGGGCATCGCGAATCACCGGAACCATCAATCCCGCGTCCGTATCGGTTGCGATCCCCAGATGAACGGCGCGATGCTGCACGATTTCCTGGCGATCGTCGTCAACGGACGAATTCAAACGTCGGAATTGCGGTCCCAGCTTTCCGTAGAGCACTCGGCAGACCGCCGCGGCCACGAAGGGGAGGAGCGTGATTTTCTCGTTGCTCGCGGCGACGAGCCGGCGGCGCAATTCGTCAAGCCCGCTGACATCGGCCTCGTCCATGACCGTGAAATGAATGGCCCGGTCGACACTGTAGCGCAGATGCTCGGCGATGGTGCGGCGGACGCCGCGGAAAGGCACTCGTTCCGTCTCGTTATCTAAAGCCGGACGCAAAACCGGATCGGCCGAACGCGCACCGATCGGCGGCAACATGACCGGAGCTTCGGGGCGCCCTGCGGTCGGCGCTACCGCCGCCGACTTCACGTCTGCCGCGGTGATACGCCCGCCAATTCCGGTTCCTGCCACACGCTCCAGCTCGACCCCCATTTCCCGGGCGAGCCGCCGGACGGCGGGGGCGGCGCGACACCCTCGCCCGGTTCGGCTTCACTCGGCAGGTTGCCGACGACGGTGCCGGAATCGGCCGTCTCTTCGCGACTTTTTCCGTTGCCGCTGGTAACCGCATGAGGTTCGGCAATTCGCGAATTCGATGCATCTGATCGATACGTCACCAATGGCGTGCCCACCTTGATTGCCTGACCCGCTTTCCCATGCAGCAAGGCGATGACTCCAGCACGCGGACTCGGGACTTCCACCAATGCCTTGGCCGTTTCCATTTTCGCGAGCGTCTGATTCTCCTCGACGCGATCCCCGATTTTCACGCACCACTCGAGTAGCTCGGCTTCCTCGAGTCCTTCGCCGAGATCCGGCAGGAGAAAATCATTCGAGGCTGAATTGGACGGAGTCATGGGCGCACCATTCGATTTTGTGCCGGTTAATACCGAAGACAATCCTCGATGCTCCGCGAGATGCGCTGGGCATCCGGCAGATACTGCTTTTCCAGCTTGTAGTACGGCATGACCGTGTCGAAGCCGGCGACGCGCTGCACAGGCGCCTCCAGGAAGAGAAAACATTGTTCCTGAATGATGCTGGAGATCTCAGCGCCCAGGCCCGCCGTAAGCGGCGCTTCGTGGACGACGACGGCCCGGCCGGTTTTGCGGACAGAATTGGCGATCGTCTGGGCGTCGATCGGATAGATCGTCCGCAGATCGATCAATTCGACAGAGACATCATCCGGCACCTGGTCGATCGCCTGAAGACAATCAAACAACATCGCGCCCCAGGTGATGACGGTGATATCGGTTCCTTCGTTTACCACTTCCGCCTGCCCGATCGGGACGAGATATTCCTCTTCCGGCACCTCTTCGCGGAACGAGCGATAGACGCGCTTGGGCTCAAAGAAGATGACGGGATCAGGATCGCGCAGGGCGCTGGCGAGCAAACCCTTCGCATCGCGCGGACGGGAGGGCATGACCACCTTGAGTCCCGGCGTATGGGCATAGACGGCCTCCGGCGAATCGCTGTGAAGCTCGGGGGCGTGAATCCCGCCGCCGATCGGAACGCGGACCGTCATCGGACAGGTGAACGCCCCGCGCGTGCGATTGCGGCAGCGGGCGGCCTGATTGACGAGCTGGTCGTAGGCCGGGCCCATAAACCCTTCAAACTGAATTTCCGGAACGGGATGCATGCCCGCCATCGCCAGGCCGATCGAAGTGCCGATGATGCCGGATTCGGACAGCGGCGAATCGAAGACACGGTCCTCTCCGAAACGTTTCTGCAACCCGTCCGTGACGCGAAATACGCCGCCATTCCGGCCGATGTCCTCGCCAAGAAGGATGATTCGCTCGTCGCGCGCCATCTCCTGGGCAAGAGCCAGGTTGATTGCGCCGACCAGGTCGAGCTTGGGCATAACCTTTCCTATTTCTGCGGTAGAACCTCGCGCACTTCCGGTACGCGAGTCTGAAGACGAACTTGTGAAGGGTCCTGCCCGATCGAGTCGGTGCGCAGCGTTTGTTTTTGTTTTTCCAGCGCCGGCGGAAGCTCCGCAAAAGTGTAATCGAACAGGTCCTCAGCGGATGGTTTCTCAATTCCAGTGGCAACCGCGATCACGTCGTGAACGATCGCCTTGGCCCGCTCCTCGGCTTTTGCCTGCTGGGCATCACTCCAGAGTCCTTTGGATTCCAGATATTTGCGCGTTCGCACGATCGGATCCTTTTTGAGGGCGGCTTCCAGCTCGTCCGCCGGGCGGTATCGGCGGGCGTCGTCGGCAGTGGTGTGGTCGCCCAGGCGATACGTCAGGGCTTCAATGAACGAAGGTCCCTTGCCGGCGCGAGCGCGCTCGACGGCATCGCGCGTGGCTTTGTAGCTGGCGAACAGATCGTTGCCGTCCACCTGCATCGTGGGCATGTCATAAGCCAAAGCTTTTTGTGCGAATGTTTGCGATGCGGTTTGTCTTGAGGCAGAAGTGGAGATCGCCCACTGGTTGTTGACGCAGCAGAAGACTACCGGCGCTTTCAACAGTGAGGCGAAGTTCATCGCTTCGTGGAAGTCGCCGGTGCTGGTAGCGCCTTCCCCAAAAAAACAGAGCACCGCGCGTTGCTCCTTGCGCAGCTTGAATGCCCAGGCGATTCCGACGGCATGAAGCGTCTGCGTGCCGATGGCGACGCAAGGGGGATTAGAGGCGAGATTCGCCGGAAGCATGTTCCCGCGCTCATCCCCCATCCAATGGAGCAACAGGTTGTGCATCGGCACGCCGTGGTGAAAAAGGGCGGGATTCTCGCGGTAGTAGGGGACAATCTGGTCGACGCCGCGCGTGAGCGCGCGGGCCGCTCCGATCGCAATCGCTTCCTGCCCCTTGTTCTGCGGGAAGGTCCCCATTCGGCCGGAACGCTGAAGCTTGAACGCCGTCTCGTCAAACTCGCGGCAGATCACCATTTCCTGGTAGAGAAGCTGCACGTCGACGTCGCTGAGCGTGCCTGCGGCGAGCTCGGAATCGAGCACGCCGCTTTCGTCGAGGATTTGAAGGTAACGGACCTCGCCGTGATATACCGTCTTCAGGGGCATGCGCGATCCTCCGCCTGAACCGCCGGTGGATTCTATGCTCGCCGAACTGGTGGTTCGACCATAAGCACGGCCAACCTGGAACGCCGGCATCGGTCATCGCTTAGCGAGCCGCGACCGTGAGGGAGCGAAGAGGCGGCTTGGGCTCGGCAACCTGGAATTTTTCCGTTCCTCGCTCCCTTACGGTCGCGGCTCGCTGCGAAAATCGCGTGTCCGCAAACAACAACGTCTTACGATCTCAGCTCGCAAACACTTCCGGGAAATTGTTTGATTCCGTCGGGCTTCGCGACTCGGCCGGTTCCCTTCGCGTTGGGCGACGACTCGGGAATGGCAAAGTCGGTATTGGGAAGCTGCTCGCTGTATTGCAGCGCGGCCTTGGCGGCTTCGCGCATGGTGTCGTCGTCGTTTTCAAACAAGTCGTGGAAACATCGCGCGATTTCGGTCTTGGCCATGTCCATGAAATACACAGCAGCGGTTCGATCGCGCTCGAACCGCACGTCGTGATTCGTTCCGCGGTGCCGAATGTCGTGATCGAGCCGGCTGAGGGTGCAGGCCCAGGCGTGCAGCCACATGGCGCTGTCGGCGAGCCGCGCCTGCACCGCCTGTCGGGCGACGATCTGCTCGCCATAGTGTTTGCTGGCCAGCTTGAAGTAATGGCTGTGCTCGCGGACGAGATGGCAAAATGCGTCAGCCTGCTTGCGCAGCGATTCGTGAATCGCACCCAGGTGCGGGCCATGGGGCCGCACGCCCAGCAGAAGCTCCGCCCCGAGCGGGGCCGCGGCGCGCACGACGCCCGGACGCTTCAGTCCGCGGAAAATGCGCGACAAGTTGTGGGCCGGCGTGTCCTCGTGATCCCAGCCCACCGCCTGCTGCACGCCAAGCATTTTCTCGGCGAGTTGTTTTCCGCCGTAGGCGAAAATGAACGACTGCATCACTTCATTGGCCCCCTCGACGATCAGATTGATGCGGGAATCGCGGAAGATGCGCTCGACCTCGTTCTCGGTCATGTATCCTTCGCCGCCCATGATCTGCATGGCGTCGTTGACGCATCGCCACCCCATTTCCGAGCAGAAGACTTTGCAGATGGCCGTCTCGAGCATGATGTCTTCATCGTGCCGATCGAGCATGCCGGTGGTCATGTAGAGGACGGCGTCCATCGCATAAGTCAGCGCGGCCATGCGTGCGATTTTCACCTGCACGAGCTCGAAATCGGCCAAGGCACGCTGAAATTGAAAGCGAGTCTGCGCCCATTTGGTCGACTGTTCGAAAGCGCGGCGGGCTCCGCCGAGCATGCCGGCCGAAAGCGTACACCGGCCGTAATTCAGGCATGAAAGGGCGACGTTCAGTCCCTTCCCTTCCTGATGGAGCAGATTCTCCCGCGGCACGTGAACGTCGTGGAATCGGATTCGCGCCTGCCATGTGCCGCGGATGCCGCACTTGGAGCGGTTCTTCTGATAGATCTCGATCCCCGGCATATCCGGCGTGCAGACGAGAGCCGTCACTTTCTCAACGCTCTTCCCGTTCTTCGGGTCGGTGAGCGTCTGCCGCGCCATGACCGTGAAAACGTTCGCCAATGCGCCGGAGGTCGCCCATTTCTTCTCGCCGTTGAGAATGTAGTGTTTGCCGTCTTCGGACAGTCTGCATCGCGTGTCCTGATTGGCGGCGTCGCACCCGACGCCGGGCTCGGAAAGGCAAAACGCCGAAAGCCAATCTTTGGCCAGATGCGGGAGCCAGCGGCTGCTTCTGCTCCTCGGTTCCGAAGAGCATGATCGCCTTGCATCCGATCGATTGATGCGCCGAAACCATGACGGCGGTGGAACCGCACGATCGGCCGATTCGCTCAAGGACGCGGTTGTAGCTGGTGATGCCCAGACCAAGGCCGCCGAATTCCCGGGGGATGGTCATCCCCAGGACGCCGATCTCGAATAGCCGATCGATCGCCCAGCGCGGAATTTCCTGATCCTGATCGATCTTGATCGAAGGGTGCTCGTTCCGAAGATAATCGTCGAGCCGCGCGAGCAGTTTGTCGCACTCGGCCTTTTCTTCGGCGTCTTCTTGCCGGATAGGGAAAGACGAGCTCTTCCCGCAGGCCGCCCCAGAAAAGATTCTTGACGAACCCCATCGACGCCGGCTCAGGGCCGAGCAAGGCCTCGGCGTCCTCGATCATCTTCCGATCTTTTGAATCGACGCCTTTGAGCGTGGAAAGATCAGCCATGATGTTTCGCTCCAGTCCGCCCGCCAGCGGCATCGCCTCCCGCCGCCTCAATGCTATGCACGAGAACCCGGCCGAGTCTGGTCCGTCATTTAATGGCGACCCACTCTTCTGCGGGAACCAATCGTGTCAAATGACGGACATTGGATGTGGCGACAACGAAGTCAGCAGGCAAATACCCGGCCGACAAGATTTGTGCGGCCAGAATTACATCGATATCCAGTGATTGAGGATCAGCCGTCGGGAGCCCAAGACGTCGCGAGTCTGCCCAGAGTTAGGCCGCAAGAGTCAATGCTTTGGGCTCGATCTTCAGTCCGATTACCGCCGGATCGTTGTATAATATTTTGAGAGGTCGGAGCGATGCGGTGGCACCGATTCGAAGCCGCGCCGGGTCGCTTCTTCGCGGACTCGGCGCTCGATCTCCTTGGGTAGTTTGAGCGTTAACATTACGATCTCCATCCAGGCGTCAGATATTTCCGATTAACGATCACATTCAGTCTAAGCGCAAAGGCCTTAATGATTCTATACCACACATCCGGCGGCCCTGTCGTCAAACGGGATAATCACTTCTTTAAGTGCAGGGAGCCTGAGTGGGACGGCCTTTTCAATAGTGATGGTTTAACGGCGAAAAATGCCAAGCTTGCCAATCAGCCTATAAGCAGCCCTGATGACACTGCGATACTTCCTCCCATCGGCTCCCAGGAAGTCTGGGCGGCTGGCGTCACCTATCTCCGTTCGCGTACGGCCCGCATGGAAGAATCGGAGCAGGGGGGCGCAAGCAGATTTTTACGACCGTGTTTATCACGCGGCCCGGCCTGAGCTTTTTTTCAAGGCGACGCCGCAGCGGGTGGTCGGACATCTGGGGAAGCTGCACCTGCGATCTGATTCAAAATGGATCGTGCCTGAGCCGGAATTGACGCTGGCGATCAATCGAAATGGCAAGATCATCGGCTACACGATCGGCAACGACCTGAGCTGCCGCGATATCGAAGGGGAAAATCCTCTCTATCTTCCGCAGGCGAAAGTGTTCAAGCAGTGCGCCGCGATCGGGCCGGGGATCTGGCTGGGAGAATCGCCGCTATCGACGGGAGCGGAGATCTCTCTGGAGATAATCCGGGACGGCAAGGAAGTTTTTCGCGGATCGACGCCTTTGAACCGATTGAAGCGATCGGCGGAGGAATTGGTCGAGCATTTGTTTCGTGACAACACGTTTCCCGCGGGTTGTTTTCTCATGACGGGCACCGGCGTTGTTCCGCCGGATGGATTTTGCCTGCGGGCGGGCGATGAAATGCGCATTACGCTTCCGCCGATTGGGACCTTGGTCAACTATGCGACCAGTTGAGGGCGCGCTGATTCATTTCTTTCTGGGAGAACAACAGCTAATTCTTTAACCGTCGGTGAAAAAAAAAGATGGGCGCGGCAGCGGGAATCGTGGCACGGGTTTCCAACCCGTGTCTTGGATCGAAGACACGGGTTGGAAACCCGTGCCACTTTCGACTCATTCATCAGTCGATGGTGATTGCAGTATCAGTACGAGACGACAATCGGACCGATTGGAGCCAGGTTGAGGCCGCAATGCACAATGATTGGATCGCATCGTTACATCGGGCCATTCTGTTCGCGTGTTTGATGGTTGGAACGCTTTCGAATCTAACCGCCCACGCTCAACTCACCGGCGACGGAAAATTCGGCCACGCGTTGCATCCGAGCGATGTTTACGCCGCAGCCGCGCCGCTCAGCGCGATGTATTTTACGACCCCGCGAACGGTCGAGTGCTGGGCGAAAATCGGCAACAAGCAGGACGACACGCCATTGCTCGCCTACGAGCCGAAGAGTTCCATTGAGCATTGGGAGCTCTTCGCCGCCAAGGGAACCGGCGGCCTTTCTGCGTCCATGACCGGATATAAGCCGCTCCTGATCACGTCGACTTCTGAGGTCGCCGACGGCCAATGGCATTACCTGGCAATGACGTTCGACGGGACAACCGTCCGCCTCTATGTCGATGCCCGACGAGTCGCCGAGCAGGCGGTGCGCAAGCAACAAGGATGGAGCGATGTCGGGACGCTCTCGTTCGGGCATGCCGACAAGATGGCTACGCCGACCGACCTGCTGCTTGATGAAGTGCGGATCTCGCGTGGATTGCGGGCAATCGATCGCGTTCCCGATGCTCCGTTTACCGCGGATGCCGACACAATTGGCCTCTGGCATTTCGATGAAGACGGCACTGGAGGATTCGCCGATTCGTCGGCCAATCACAACAAGGCGCGGAAGGCGACCGGCGACGAGGAATTCGTCTCCGTCAATCACATCAGCACGCGCTGGGAAGAGGAAGATCACGGCCCGTTTTTCAGTTCGAGCCTGTCGTCTCCCAAGCCAAACGCCAATGAGACCGCAAAGGGGATTTCAATTCGGCTCGGGGAAAACGGGAAGGCGGGGATTTGCTTCGATACGGAGCTGCTGCGCGTAAGTGCGGCCTGGACGGGTGGGTTCATGAAGATTTATCCCGGACGCGACGGGCTTGGCCAACATCCCGATCCGGGCGGCCATGTCGACTTTGGATGTGCCGCCGCTCCGGGATGGTCGACAGATGGGAATTGGTCCGATCCTCGTCCCGGACCATGCCGGGCCCCTTTCGCAGGATCGCGGTCACTACAACGGCCTGTATTTGAACGGGCAGCAGGTGGTTCTGTCGTATTCGGTGGCGGGGACTTTAATGCTCGAGTCTTACGATCTTGTGACGCACGATAGCGAACACGCTTACGGGCGAACGATCGAGGTGGGCCCGTCGAAACAGCCATTGACCGTGGTCATCTGCGAGCAGCCGAGGAGCCAGGGGAGAATGGAATCGAACGGAACGCAAGCAATCCTTGAAAATCCGGCCGGCGTGCTTTCGGCGGCACTCATCGGAGCCGGAGCGACGCTACAATTACAGATCGCGGATGGGTCCCGCGTGCTTCTCACCTTCGGCCCGCACGAAACGACCGTGCGCGCCAAAGATCGTCGTCTGGAAGGGAGAGAGCGCGTCACTGGCGAAATTCGGCGAATTAGCATCTGCCTCGTCGCCGGCATCGGATCTGACTGTCTCGACGCATGGCGGCCCGCCACGGTGGAACAAGCCAGTCGTTATGAAGGGTTCAATCGGAAATGAGTCCGGCCCGTACGCGGTCGATACGCTCACCGCGCCGGACGACAATCCGTGGAAGTCCTACCTTCGATTCTCAGGGCTCGATTTCTTCGCAAACGGCGACGCCGCCATCTGCTCGATCAGCGGCGATGTCTGGATCGTCTCCGGGATCGACGACAAACTCGACAAGCTGACCTGGCGGCGATTTGCGACCGGACTGTTTCAGCCGCTGGGGCTGAAAATTGTCGATGACGTTGTCTATGTGATCGGGCGCGATCAGATTACCCGCCTGCACGATCTGAACGGGGACGGCGAAGCCGACTTCTACGAGAACTTCAACAACGGCTGCAAGGTGACGACCGGCGGGCACGAATACTGCACCTGCCTCGAAACCGATCCGCAGGGAAATTTCTATTACACTAAGTGCGGCAACCCCACCGAGCATGGCGGATCGATGCTGAAAGTGTCGAAGGACGGTTCCAAGATCGAGGTCTACGCGAGCGGCCTTCGCAATCCCAACGGGATGGCGATCTCCCCGGAAGGAATCATCAGCACGTCCGACAACGAAGGGGAATGGGTGCCGGCGTCGCGCATCGATTTCGTGAAGCCGGGCCAGTTCCTGGGATTCGTCCCGATGGCCCACGGCCCGACGCCGAATCATCCCGGCTTTCCGATCTGGATACCCCACAGCATCGACAACTCGAGCGGCGGGCAAGTATGGGTGACCAGCGACGATGGGGCCCATTGAAGGGCGCATTCCTCCATACCTCTTATGGCGCTTCATCGCTTTATCTGGTGATGCCGGAAATCGTCAACGAGAAACTTCAGGGCGCCACGTACAAATTTCCCCTTAAATTCGCCTCCGGCATCATGCGGGCCCGATTCAATCCCAAAGACGGACAACTTTATGTTTGCGGCCTAAAGGATGGCAGACGAATGGCGTGCGCGACGGAGCATTCCAGCGCGTTCGCTATACCGTAAACCGGTGGCCTTGCCGCGCGGAATCCATGCGCACAAAAATGGCGTAGAGATCGCCTTCACCGCACCGCTCGACTCGAAGACAGCGGAGGATGTCGATTCCTGGGGTGTCTCACGATGGAATTATCGCTGGACGAGCCAATACGGCTCGCACGACTGGTCGGTCACCAATCCGGAGCAGCAGGGACACGATACGGTGGAGGTCAAGTCGGCGCGCCTTTCGAAAGACCGCAAGTCGGTTTTTCTGGATATCCCGTCAATCGCGCCAGTGATGACGATGGAGATTCAGTACAGCGTGGCAACCGAGGACGGCACGCCAATCGAACAGGAAATTTACGAAACGATCCACGAGCTCGCACCAAATGCGAAATAGCGACACTCTTTTTTAGAGGCCGCCCGAAGGGCTGCGCTCCCGCCCAACCATTTTTATTCAATCGGTGGCGCCTGGACCTGCGGTTGCGGTTCCGCGACCTTCGGCTTCGCTCGCGGCGGCCTCTTTCCCAGTTTCACATCCTCTTCAAGCTGCGCCTTCCGCCGAAGGATATGGTGGTAGTGCTGGGCGAATCGGTGCGCTTCATCGCGCACGTACTGGAGCAGCTTGAGCGCCTGATTGTTCCGCGGGAGCCGGATTGGCTGGCTCTTCGCCTGCGTGTAAACCAACTCCTCTTTTTTGGCCAGCGAGATCACCATGGGCGGCTTGACGTTCATTCCATGAAAAACCTCCATCGCGGCGTGAAGCTGGCCGAGCCCGCCGTCGATCAGGATCACGTCGGGATAGAGCTCGTTGCTTTCGCCGGCGTCGCGATAGCGTCGTGACACGACTTCCTGAATCGAAAGATAATCGTTGTTCCCCTGCCCATGCTTGATCTTGTATCGGCGGTAACAGTCCTTGAAAGGCATCCCGTCGATGAAGCAAACCTTGCTGCCGACCATTTCGCCGCCCTGAAGATGGGCGATGTCGATCCCTTCGAGAATTCGCGGCGGCTCCGATAGCCCCAGCGCATTCTGGAGCTCGATCACGCCTTCCTTGGGGTTTTGAACGAAACTTTCCGGCTGCCAGTATTCCTGCTCTCCTTTTTTGCGCGGGCACCGAGGGCCATGAGGGCTTTGATCTCATCGCGCAGCCGGCCGGCCCGCTCGAATTTCAATTCTTTCGATGCCGCGATCATCTCGCGCTCGAGCCCTTCGATCACCCCTTTCTTGTTGCCATCGAGGAACTTGATGAGCCGATCGATGTCTTCCATGTATGCATCGCGCGGAATCTTGGCGCGCGCACGGTGCAGTGCACTGGCGGATTGGATAGAGCAGGCAGGGACGGAAAAACCGGCGCTTGTCGTCTGCCTCGCGAATCTCCAGATGACAGGTGCGGAACTTGAACGCCTTCTGAAGATGCGTGACCGCTTCCTTGAGCGAATAGACGCTGGTGAACGGCCCATACAATTTTACGCCTTTGGTGCGTGGCTCCCGGGTCACGTAGACGCCGGGAAATTCCTCGTCCGTGGTCACCATCAGGTAGGGGTAGGTCTTGTCGTCGAGCAGCCGGGCGTTGTATTTCGGCTGAATGTCCTTGATGAGCCGGTTCTCGGCCAGAAGCGCCTCGACCTCACTGTCGGTCTGAATGACCTCAAAGTCGACGACCAATTCCCGCAGCGGAGCCTTCTTGAAATCGAGCTTGGTGGCAGGCTGAAAATAGCTGGTGACCCGGTCGCGCAGGCTGGCGGATTTGCCGACATAAATCACGCGGCCCTTGTCATCCTTCATCAGGTAGACGCCGGGCGATTTAGGGAGGGCTTTGGCCTTTTCGGCAAGCCGCGTGAGACGATCGTCCATGAATGTGCCCAATCAACCTGATTATATGACCGATCGGATTGCCGCGAATGTTTTTGACGCCGGGAAAGTCAAATTGTAGATCAAGTCTGGAGTCGCCGATCGAGGAGATCAAGCATGATGTTGAAATGCATGTTAACAGCGTTGGTGATCGGACTGATCGGCGCGGCCACGCCGGCCAAAGCCACGCAGATGTCACCTGATCGTCCGGCGGCACACGCGGTGGCGCTCAAGAAAGGGAAAAAGGTCCATACGGGCCATCATTTTAAGAAACACCTGGAGCACCAGAAGAAACACAAATGAGCCTGGAGGCGAGATCGCCTCGGCCCATCACGAAACCCAACTCCCTTTCCCGGTGCCGGGCGTGGCGGATGAATCCGCCACGCCCGTGCATTTTTTTCGGATCACTCTGGCGGCGGATGCTCACCAGCCTTAATGAGAATACGGCGAAAATTCACAACCGGCTCTCGGTTCAGTTGCAACTTGGACACGGTTGCGCGGCCAGTCGGGCTGAGTCCGATGACGTGCGTCATGTCCGCACTCCACGCGAAATGCCCCACCGCCACGAGCACGCGGAATAATATGATCAACTGAAAAAAAGTCAGTCGAGAACCGCTCCTGGCTTCGGCAGTATTCACAATTGCCGCCGGCACGGTCGTGGACCATTTCCCGAACGCGCTCGCGTTTGTCAGCCATGGGAAAGCGGTCGGATTCCGAGCTGCTTCATCAAGTCTGCGAGCGTTGTACCGCGCAAAAGCGACAACTGATAGAGTGCCGAAAGGCGGCGCACATTCGCACGCTCGACCTGGTCACTAATTTCGAGAAGCCGTGTATGTTCAGAAGTACTTAGCGATTCGTCGTCGCGTTTCTCGATGAGTGAGTGGTATTCACGCCACGTCGGCTCTGGAATGCCAAGATTGATACGCTCAAGAAGCTCAACCTCCGAGGTAGGCGCTGCTTCGTCCGAATCGATTTCCTGCCGCAGTTTTTCCTCGATTGCAAGAAGGGCGAAATTCGCCGCGTCGAGCCCAGCCCGCACAGACTGCTCTCGCAATCGCTTCTCAAGTTCTTGCGGTAATATGATGGTCAAGTCCATAGCGATTCGGACAACATTTTAGCAAATCCGTTGAACCGTGCCTGGAGAATCTTCGTCCCAAAATGCAGCATGATCCAAGCGATCCCGGTAGGTTATCCAACATGGCTCTTCAGATCATCCCAAGCATCGATCTCCGCGGCGGCAACGTCGTCCGGCTCAAGCAGGGGGACTATGGACGGCAGTTGAATTACGATGTCGATCCTTCGGAAACCGCTCGATCCTTCGCATCGGCGGGGGCGAGCTGGATGCACATCGTCGATCTCGACGGGGCCAAGGAAGGGCGGCCGGTTCAGACGATTCTGATCGCACAGATCATTCGCGACGCCGGCCTGAGCGTCGAAGTCGGGGGAGGGATTCGAACGACCGACGATATTCGCCGACTCATCGACGCGGGCGCTCAGCGCGTGGTCGTCGGAACACGGGCGATGGAGGATTGGGACTGGTTTTCCAACCTGGCGCATTCCATCGAATTTGACCGGAAACTTATCCTTGCGGTCGATGCGAAGGAGGGCGAGATCGCCACGCGCGGCTGGACGCAATCCGCCGGACGACTCGCAACGGACGTCGCCCGCGAGGTGAGCGACTGGCCTCTTGGAGCGTTGCTCTATACCGATGTCAGCAAGGACGGAATGCTCCGGGGGCCGAATTTCGAGCAGACGCGATTGCTCGCGGAGGCGGGGCGGGTTCCGGTCATCGCGAGCGGGGGGGTCGGAAAAATCGATCACATTCGCGAGCTGACGAAACTTCCAGTCTGGGGCGCGATCGTGGGACGAAGTTTGTACGAAGGAACTGTGGACCTGCGCGAAGCAATCGTTGTCGCGCGCGGATCGTGAACATGGCGAATCGCGAAGGCGCGTAGCGACTTCGCGGCGGCGTTGGCGGTGCTACGCGGGTTTGACCGCAGCAGCTAATCGCTCCATGCTCTTTTTCGACGCGTTCACCGGGTCTCCCCCCTCATATTCGATGAGCAGATAACCGGCGAATTTGTTGTCGAGAAGCCACTTCATCATCTTTTCGGTGGGGAAGGAACCGTCTCCAAGCACACAATCCTCGAACCCTCCGTTGGCGGTTTTCTTGAAATCCTTGAGGTGCATCGCATACATGCGGTCTTTGAAGACGTCGCAGGCTCGGAGGGGATCTTCACCATTGCGGATGAAATGGCCGGTGTCGTTGCAGAGGCCGATCATCTTGCTGTGATCCTTGATGGCTTCGTGGATGGTGTCGATCTTGCCCCAACGATGGCCCGGGCCATGGTCGTGGATCGCCGCGGTGATTTTGTATTCCTCGGTCAGCTTGTCGAGATTGTCGAACGCATCAGGTGACGGATCGCACGTGAGATTCGTCAGCCCCATGGCCTTGGCGTATTCAAATAGCTTGCGGTTCTGGTCTTCGTTGTTGCCGAACGGAACCACGCCATAGGAAACCATCGTGACGTCGGCGGCCTTCAACTTCGCCAGCACCTGCGGCGGACTGAGCGCGGCATAATGACCCGGGAAAACCTCGGTCTGGTGGATATTCAGTTCCGTGCTCATCGCCTCAAGCGCCTTGTCGAAAGGCATGGAGCGAAGCGTGTAGCTCTGCATTCCGATCGTTAAACCTCCGAATTCCTTTTGCGGCTCGGCCGCATTCAGAAAACGGTTAGTCGCCAGCGCCGACAATCCAGCGGCCGCGGAAACTTGAAGAAAAGAACGACGCGAAAGGTTTTTATTGTTCATCATGTGGGGTCACTGTGGCGACCAATTGATTAAGCGGTGGGCAGAACCCATCCAGGTTGTTCAAGCCGACACTTTTTTCAGTTTCGTTACGCGTCCATATGGTAGCCACTCGGCGACATAAATATCGCCGGCCTTGTCGAAGGTCGCGCCGTGCGGGCAGCAAAACGCGCCGTCCACCAGTGCGGATTTCGGAACACCGTTGTTTGCACGCTGCGAGGCGTTCGGATTATCGCCGAGCTGCACGATCACGTTATTGCTCTTGTCCAGCACGGTCACCCGCCCGCGAAGATCGGGAACGACCATTTCCGCGCCGCGCTGATTGAAATGGCACGGCCGGCGGAATTTGCCGGTGTCGTCGCCGTCCTGTTTGGGATCGTCGTTCTTCACCAGGTGATCGAGCTTGCCATCCAGTGTGAAGTACTGAACGCGATGATGCTCGCGATCGGCCACCGCGATCATCGGATTGCTTGCGTCGCGCGTGTCGCAATAGATTCCGTGAGGGCAGGCTGTCTCATCGTCGGCGTTTCCCTTTCCGCCGAAGGTGATCTGGTATTCCCCCTTGATGTTGTAGCGATGGATATATCCGGCCCCGTAGCCGTCAGTGACATAAAAATCGCCATTGGGCGCAAAGGCGATAAACGTCGGCACATACGGGTTCGGGTTGGCGTAGCAAGCCTCACCCTTTTTGTTTTTCGCATCCTTGGGATATTCGAGCGTGAGGAGCACTTCACCCTTCAGATTCGTCTTGAAGACCTTGTGCATCCCGGTGGGGGCCAGGTAGAGAAACTCCTCACCGCCCTCCTTGCGGAGATCCATTCCATGTGCGTTGCCGGCGTAGGTCCCGCCCCCCCAGGCTTCGATGAATTTTCCATCGGCGTCAAAGAAACAGGTCGAATCCGCCCCCGTGTGATGGACGATCATCCGCCCATCTTCAGTTTCCTGCACCGCGTGCGTATTGCCGAAATGTATGTTCGGCGGAAGCTTCGCCCAATCCTCGATGACCTCATAGCTGTGATCGCCGCTGCCGACGATCAGCGGCTTGACGCCGGCTTTGTCTTCAGCTCGCAGAATCGCCGGTGCGCCGAATGCTGTTGCCATCGCAACTCCCGCTGAGCCTTTCACAAACGAACGTCGCGACACGGTGCCGCGTTGCGTCTTCCCGTGGTTAGCCTTCATGGAAATCTCCTGTGGACGAACGATCCGACCGCCTGAACGTTGAGCCGCCTTTCTACCCAATATCGCCGAGAGGGACAAACGTTACGCCGCTGATTTGTGAATTGCGACTCTCATGTTCGCGTCGGATGAGCCAACCCAAACCGTCACTTGGTCGACTCTCGCAGGAATTCGATCGTTGCCGGCCATGCCTGCTCGCCGGCCTTGAGATTCGCGCCTTTCTGGCCGTCTTCGGCGCGGAGGAAACCATGGCCAGCGCCATCGTAGATGTGCGGCGTGTATGGCTTGTCGAGCTTTTTCATTGCGTCAGTGGTTCCCTGAACGGTGCTCGTGATCCGGGCGTCGTTGCCGCCGTAAAAACCCATTACGGGCGCTTTGATCTGGGCTAACGCATCGTCGGCGGGGGGCACGCCATAATAGACCACCGCCGCGTTCAGCGCGGGCTGCCGCGTGGCGTACTCGAAACTTTGCCCGCCGCCCCAGCAGAAGCCGATCGTGGCTGATTTGTCGGTCGCCGCCGGCAATTTCAATCCGTAGTCGCGAACGGAGTTGAGGTCCGCGGTCACTTCATCATCCTTCAATTCGCGGATTGCCTTCACGACATCATCGCGGGTTGGGTAGGAATCCGTGCCTCCGCCATCCTTGCCGTGGCCCGAAAGCAGATCCGGCGCAATTGCAATGAACCCGTCGGCGGCGAGCTGGTCGGCGACCGACCGGATCCAATCGCTTTCGCCAAAGATCTCATGAATGACGATAACAACCGGCGCTTTGTCCTTCCGCTCTGGATAGACGATGTAGGATTTCAGCGGCGTCTTTCGATGATCGACGGCGACATCGATCCATTCCCCGTGCCGCGGGGAGTCCGAGAGCCGCTGCTTGGCCTCCTTTTCGCCGGGAGGACCGTCAGGGGAGCTCAGTTTTGTGGTCAAAATTCCCAACGTACTTGCGAGGCAAAGCAGTAGTCGCGAAAGCATAAAGGTTCCTCCAGCCCCTGAATGCTCGAATATAGTCTCCGATTTCGGGATTCGCATCATGCAAAAGTGTTTGGAACACCGACGATCTGACCACGACAGGGCAAAGCGGCACCAAATGGTTTCGGGACTCGCCGAACGTTGCCGCCGCGCCGCCCCGTATTGGGTGCGCTCTCGGAAATTTCTGGATGGGGAATACGGGGCGCCGCGGCGGCCCAGGTGCGCGCGCGAGGCATAGTCATCGCGCGCTGCTCTACCCCGTCGTGGTATGACGTCGGCAGCATCGTCTGAAACGATCTGGTTTTCGGTGCCCGATTCTCAATCTTCACGCTGCCGCGGATTCGACCATCACATCAGAGGTTTGGGATGTCGGCGCGATCAAAGCGGCGGGGTAATAGCGTTCGATCGCCGATGCGATCTGTTCTTCCGATGCCTGCACAAAACGAATTTTCTTGTTGAGCAATGCCGGCAACTGTTCCGCGGCTCTCGCCAGCGATTGAGGGGTTGCGGCCAGGATGAGTTCATCGCGCACTACGCGAAGGGGAATGACGACGAACTCGCACGCCGCCGAGGCAGGAACGTGCGCCATGGCCTGGGTATCGATTCCGAGGAGATCGAGATCAACGGTTTCGACGGATTCGCCGAGTTGTTCCCACCACGCCTGCCAGACGTGGTGCGGGCGGCACATGCGAAGGCTCAGGGCCACCTCGCCGAAGCGGCGGCCTGATGCGGCCTGCTCCTCGACAATTTCCGCGATATCATGGCTGCTGAGGGGAACGATCTGTCTCAGCCAGGCGCCAAACAACTTCCGACCCATGGCATTTCCTCCGTCCGCCTCTACCCCGTCTGTGCAGACTCCTTCAGGAATCAAAGCTACGATACAACTCGCTTCCTGCAAAACGGGAATCTTGCCGAGGCAGGACCGATAATATGCGCATCGTGATTTACAACATTCTTGACGGCGGGGAGGGACGCGCCGATCCGCTCGCCGAAGTCCTGATCGCCCAGCGCGCCGACGTCGTCGCGCTCGTTGAGGCCGACGACCTGATAGTGCTGGAGCGCATCGCCGCCCGGCTGAAAATGGATTACATCCATGCTCCCGGCCCATCGCACGCTTCGGCGCTGCTCAGCCGGTGGCCCATTCGCGAAACAATCAACCACGCGTTGTTGCGGAAGGGAATTTCCCGATCACTGCTGGAGGCGACCGTGGAGGATCCCGCCGGCGGGGATTGGACGATTGGCGTGATCCATTTACATCCCAATGTGCTTGAGAGCGACGAAGACGTGCGCGAGCAGGAAATCGGAGAGCTTCTCGATGTTTTCAAACCGCATCGCGAAGCGAAACGACGCCACCTGCTGACCGGAGATTTTAACGCGAATTCCCCGGTCCAGCGCATCGATCCGGATCTGTGTATGCCGCGAACGCGTGAGGAGTGGAAAGCCAATGGAGGCAAGATTCCCCGCCGGGCGATTCAGAAGATCACCGACGCGGGATATGTTGATTCGCTTCTCGCCAGCGATACGAATGCGGCCGCAAACGTCGGTACATTCACCACGCAGTTTCCGGGCCAGCGCGTCGATTACATCTTTTCCTTCGGCGGCGCGGCACATTCCATAAAGAGCGCCTGGATCGAGCGGGATCGGCTGGCGAAGTACGCCAGTGATCATTTTCCCATCGGGGCTGAGGTGATTTGAGCTTTGAGCTGGCGAACCTTCACAGATTTTGCAAAGAAGAGTCCGGCGATGCTGCAGGTCGCCGATCGGCTCGGTCGTTCACGCGGCCGGCTGCAACTGCTGGATCGAATCAATCCCCCTCGGCCCGCTCCGCGCCGGCCAAAGCTGAACAACTGGGAGGCAAACGACCTCGCCGCCGCCTGGATCGGGCATGCAACCGTGCTTCTGCGCGTCGGCGGAAAGACGATTCTCACCGATCCGGTAATGTCCAGCCGGATTGGCATCGGCTTAGGCCTGATCACGGCCGGACCGCGGCGGCAATTCGCGCCCGCGTTGCGAATCGATCAGTTGCCGAAAATCGATCTGCTGCTTATCTCGCACGCCCACTTTGATCATTTGGACCGTCCGACGCTCGCGCGATTGCCGCGAAAGACACCGGTCATCACCGCTTTGCACACCAGCGATCTCATTCGTGATCTCGGCTTCCGCCAGATCCGCGAATTGCAATGGGGAGAACGCACCGACCTGGGTGGGGGAGTAACGGTAACGGCACAGCAGGTTTCGCACTGGGGCGCCAGAACCTTTTACGATCGCCATCGCGGTTTCAATGCCTATCTGATCGAGGCCGGAAAACGCCGCGTACTTTACGGCGGAGACACGGCCTATCACGAAGGTTTCAAATCGATCGGGAAGGTGGATCTGGCGATCATCGGAATCGGCGCCTACGACCCGTACATCCGGGCTCACGCCACCCCCGAGCAGGCCTGGCAGATGGCCGATCACGTTCGCGCGGACTTCATTTTACCGATGCATCACAGCACATTTCGATTGAGCCATGAGCCGATGAATGAGCCGATCGAGCGGCTGCTTGTCGCCGCGGGGAGCGATGAGCAGCGGATTGTGGTTCGGGAAATTGGGGGAGAATGGGCGTCGACGAATTAGCATCCATCTCGAAGCTAACGTAACACGGGCGTCTCGCCCGTGCTTTTCTTTCACCGCACGGCCGGGACGGCCGTGCCACGATTCGGCAATCTGCCCCAGAGTGGAAGTACAAGGGGCGCAAAGGCATGATGGCGCTCCGAATGCCATCGGCAGAACGACCTATTCAGCTCGCTTTCCGAAAAATCGCCCGATCCTTCTATTTTGCGTTTGCCGGATTATTTTTCCTCCTACGAACGCAGCGCAACGCCCGGATCGAAGTCCTGATTGGCGTACTCGCTCTCCTGACGAGTGCGTGGCTGCGACTAGGCCCGGTCGAGTGGGCGGTCATCATCTTTACGATTGCCCTGGTTTTGATCCTCGAGGGGCTAAATACCGCCATTGAGTGCGCAATCGACCTCGCCTCGCCGGAGATTCACCCCCTGGCCAAAGCCGCCAAAGACTTGGCGGCGGGCATGGTCCTCATCGCCGCGGTGGCGTCGATTGCGGTGGGGTTGCTGATTCTCGGTCCGCCATTATGGCATCGATTGTTTGCTCGCCCCTTGTAACCGGTGCTCTTCCCGATATACTGCCCCATTCAACTGATTTTGAGGCGTTTGGAGATTCATACATGGCAGTGAAGTTACGTCTAAAGCGGATGGGCCGGAGCAACCACTCGTTCTTCCGGCTGAACGCGATCGATTCCCGCTCGCCCCGCGATGGCCGCGTGATCGAGGAACTTGGGTATTACGATCCGCGCAACAAGGACCAGGCCAAGCAGTTTGTGGCGAAAATCGACCGTTGCCGCCACTGGCTTGACGTCGGCGCGATTCCGTCGGAAACCGTTTCGTCACTGCTGAAAAAGAGCGGCGTCGAACACAAGCAGCTTCGGCTCCCCAGGCCGGGCAAGCCCAAGGCGCCGCCGGTCGTGGCGGGTGAGAAGAAGGCGGAAGCCGCTGTCCCGGCAGCGAGCTAGCGTTCGTAGTGCGACCTTCAGGTCGTATCTTCCGGGAAATCTAGACGAAGATACGGGCTGAAGCCCGCACTACTAGCGTTATACGAACATGCGTCGCATCGACATCCTGACGCTTTTTCCGGAAATGTTCGGGCCGTTGCTTGGCACGAGTATTCCGAAGCGTGCAGCCGAGAAAGGACTGGTTTCGTATCACCTGACCAATTTTCGCGATTTCACGACCGATGCCCACAAATCGGTGGATGACAAGCCATTTGGCGGCGGGCCAGGCATGATCATGATGTGCCCGACGGTATTCGCCGCCGTCGAAGACGCCGAAAAAAGAGACCCCCGACCGGCGACGCGAATCCTCCTGACCCCCCAGGGACGATTGTTCGATCAGAAGGTGGCCGAGGAATTGGCCGGCGGAGAGCGGCTGCTACTGATTTGCGGCCGATACGAAGGATTCGACGAGCGAATCGCCGAGGGACTGGCGCCGCTGGAACTGAGTGTCGGCGATTTCGTATTGAGCGGCGGTGAACTGGCGGCGATGATCGTCGTCGACGCTGTGGTCAGGCAATACGCCGGAGCGCTCGGGGCGGAAGATGGAGCGGCGGACGAGACGTTTGCCGATGGGTTGCTGGAGTATCCGCAGTACACCCGGCCGCGCGAATTTCGCGAAATGCGCGTGCCGGAAATACTCCTGAGCGGCGATCATCGTGCGATCGCGGCCTGGCGACAATTGCAACGCGAGCGGCGGACGCAGGCACGTCGGCCCGATTTATGGAACGCGCACCTGAACCGCGACAGCACTTTATAGTATATTGACCGACCCGGCCCGACAGAATGATGTCGCTGGGAAAGGCGCAATCGACCGGAGAGCACCATGATCAACCGTATTCTTGAAAACGTCGAAAAAGAGCATCTGAAAAAAGAGAACATTCCCACATTCGATATCGGGGATACGGTTGACGTAGCGACCCGGATCATTGAAGGGGATAAGGAACGTATTCAGGTCTTCTCCGGCACCGTCATCATGCGGAGGGGCCGGGGGATGAGTGAGACGTTCACCGTTCGCCGGATCGTCAATAATGAAGGCGTCGAGCCGCATTTTTCCGGTCCAGTCGCCTTTCATTTCCAAAGTGACCGTCAAGCGCAGCGGCGCTTCGCGACGGGCCAAGCTCTTTTATCTTCGCGATCGCGTCGGCAAGTCAGTCCGCCTTACCGAGAAGCGAAAGGTCAAGAAGGAAGAGCCGGCGGCGGGCGGCGCTCCTGCCCAGCCGGAACTGGCTGCCTCGGCAACTTGAGCCGGGCGGTCCCGGGCCATCCTGAGCCGCGTCGAAGGGCCCGTCCTGAGCCCGTCGAAGGGCTCTGTTGCTCGAAGCGAAAACGCCGCCCGGTCGGGCGACACGCGACATGCCTTGAAACCCGGTGCGCCGCTTCGATAATCTTCCGCCATGTCGAGTTGGCTCCAGAGCTTTTTCAAACCACCCGACAAGCGCGACGCCCTTGGCGATCGCGGCGAGAACATGGCCGCCAAGTTCCTGCGGAACCTGGGATACAAAATCATTGTGCGAAATTTCCGCTGCGACGTCGGCGAGATCGACATTGTCGCCCGCGATGGAAAAGTTCTGGTCTTCGTCGAGGTCAAGACGCGCACCGATGACGAGCCTACCCCCGAAGACCAGGTCAATTCCGCCAAGCAGCATCAGCTCACCAAGGCGGCAAAGACGTATTTGACGCGCTACGGAATTCCCCAGCCGCCGGCGCGATTCGACGTGGTTGCCATCGTCTGGCCCGAAGGGCGCGATCCGCAAATCCGACATACGCCGCATGCGTTTGAAGCGACGTTTTGAGGGGAAGAAGCCAGAAGCGAGAAGCCAGAAGCCAGAATCAGTAAAGATGAAATGAAGCATTATTCTGGCTCCTGGCTCCTGGCTTCTCGATTCTTCTTTCCATGATCGACACCCATTGTCATCTCACCGATCCGCGACTGGGAGACCAGCTCCCCGGGGTTCTTGCACGCGCGGCATCAGCCGGTGTCACCCACATGCTCACCATCGGCACGAGCCTGGATGACGACGTCGCGTGTGTGGCGCTGTGCCAGCGCCTCTCGAACGTCCGTTGCGTGGTCGGCGTGCATCCGAATTACACGACCGACCTGAAACTCGATGAAATGCCGCGATTGCGCGAAATCCAGGATGATCCGTCGGTCGTCGCACTGGGGGAGATGGGGCTCGATTACCACCATGCGTTTTCCACGCGCTCTCAGCAGCAGCCGATCTTCGAATTCCAGCTTCAACTGGCGATGGAGCTTTCCCGCCCCGTTGTCATCCATTGTCGCGAGGCGGTCGATGACTGTTTGGCGATCATGCGCCAGTTCCCCGCGATCCGCGCCGATTTCCATTGCTTTACCGGAACACCCGAAGAAGCGCGCAAGATTCTCGATGCCGGTTATATGCTCGGTTTCACCGGCGCGGTCACGTTCAAGAAAAACGACGAATTGCGCGAAGTTGCGGAAAATACGCCACTCGATCGCCTGCTGGTCGAAACCGATGCGCCCTACCTCACGCCGGAGCCGATGCGGAAGATCAAGACCAACGAGCCGGCGTTTGTGACGCACGTTGCCGATGTGGTCGCGAAGGTGAAGGGGATCGGGTACGAGGAACTCGAAACCGCAGTGATGCAAAACGCGTCGAACTTTTTCGGTTGGCCTGGTTTGGGTTCTCGTTCGTAGTGCGGGCTTCAGCCCGTGTCTTTCATGGAGAAGATACGGGCTGAAGCCCGCACTACAAACGAATACGAAAGCTTAAGCGATATACGCCTTCTTCTTTCTCCCGCTCAGATAGCTTTCCATGATGCACGAGGCGAGTTCGCCGCTGCTGGTGTAAAAGGCGACGCCTTTGGTCAGCTTCGTGAGTTGATCGACGAAGCCGACCCATTCCATTCCCCAGTAGTCTTCGATCAGGGCGAACGTGCTGATACGGCATCCCTCGCGGACCGACGCGACCGCCTCCTTCAATGTCGCGAGCGTGCTGCGCTGATCGGGCGGATAAAGCAGATAAACAAAATCGCCCTCGACGTGAGCCGTCGGCTGGCCGTCTGTGATGATGAAAATCTGTTTGTTCTCGCTCGTGCGCTTGCGAAGGATCCGTCGGGCCAGTTGCAAACCCATGTGCAGATTCGTGAAGTGCTGCGGCGCTTGGCCAGCTGATCGATCGGAACGCGCAGTCGAACCTGGTAATCGAAAACGGTCACGGGCTTGGGCATGGACAAGGGGAGAGTCGCTTCGGGAATCTTGTTTGCGCCGGAATAGAAGCCAACAAAATCGATCGAGTCCTGCGGAAATCGCGAGTGAACCAGCGACTGCATCGCCATGGCCACTTTCTTGGCCGACAAATATCGCCCGTAGCGCATCATGGAGCCGCTCATGTCGAGAAGGACCACGGTCGAGCAACTGGTCATCCCCTCGTGGAGATGCATCTCGAAGTCGTGCTCGTCGAAACGGATCGAAGGCTTCAGGGTTCGGGGTTCAGGGTTAAGTGAAGAAGGAGGCCCGCTGGGCTTTTCTGAACCCTGAACCCCGAACCCTGAACCCTTCGGCAGCCCATGCCGGGTCAGCGCATTCCGCAGTGTCTGATGCAAATCCAGTTCGCTGACCGGATCGCCGTACTGGTATGGCTTGGTTCCTTCGATGCGTTCCCCGCCTGCACCCGGCGTCACTTTCTCGTGCCCGTCGCGCTGGCCGGCGCGAAGATTGGCGAAAATCTCCATGAGCGCCTTGCGCTGCATGCGCGAGACCGCGCGCGGGGTCAGCTTCACTTTTCCTTTGCCGTCCTTCTCCAGCATTCCTTCTTTGAGGAGTTGCTCGAGGAGTTCGGATTGCTCGGCGTTCTTCGGATCTTTGAGCATCTGCTCGATCGCCTTGAGGGCTTGATCGCCGTACTCCATGATGAATTGCATCAACTGATCGAAGCCGAAGAGCTTGTCCTGCGTGGGAAATTCTTCGCCGTCATATTCGCCGTAGAAATACTTCATTGCCTCCGATTGTAGCTCAGGGGGGACAGACATTCCTGTCTGTTGCCCGGCAAAAATAGACAATGCTCGCGTGCGCCGCTATAGAAAGCGTTCTGCGAGCAGGGCAATTCAACGGCGCTTCAGGGAGCGCGGTTCTCGTTCGCGTTTTGGAAATTTGAGAGGGAATCCATGACCACCCCGTCACTCGCCAGGCGATCTCTTGCGGAATTCATCGGAACATTCTGGCTGGTTTTCGGAGGATGCGGAAGCGCCGTCCTTGCCGCCGGATTTCCCAAGCTCGGGATTGCTTTTCTTGGGGTGGCCCTGGCGTTCGGCCTGACGGTGCTCACGATGGCGTATGCAATCGGGCACATCTCCGGTTGTCATCTCAATCCGGCGGTGTCGATCGGGCTGCTCGTGGGCAAGCGTTTTCCTGCCGCCGATTTTCTTCCTTACGTGATCGCCCAGGTTCTTGGCGGCATCGCCGGCGCCGGAGTGCTTTACATCATTGCCAGCGGGCAGGTGGGGTTTAACACGCAGGGGCACAATGCCTTCGCGACCAACGGCTATGGGGATTGGTCGCGCCTCACAAGCACGCCCACCGGTGGATATTCGCCCGGTGCTATTCCTTGACGGCGGCGCTGGTCACAGAAATCGTCCTGACGTTCATGTTCCTGATCATCATTATGGGCGCAACCGACCGACGCGCCCCGCAGGGTTTTGCGCCACTTGCGATTGGACTGGGCCTGACGCTGATTCACCTGATCGGCATTCCCGTGACCAACCTCTCGGTCAATCCGGCCCGCAGCACCGGGCCAGCGGTCTTCGTGGCCGGCGAGGCGCTTTCGCAACTCTGGCTCTTCTGGGTCGCTCCCCTGATCGGCGGTGCTCTCGGAGGTCTGGTCTATTCCCTGTTATTCGCCACCGATTCGGTCGAATCCCCGCTGAGTCCTCTGGACAAGCTTACGCAGCAGGCGGAAGTCACCGCCCGCCGCGCCGATCAGAGTGGAATCTGAAGAGCAGACCGACGAACGGATTTTTCGCGACGGGCCAGAGCGGGCGCGCGACCGCCGTTCACCGCGCGTCAAATCCGCCGCGCCGCCCCGTATCCGGAGCGCTCCTTGCGGTTCCAGCAACTGTAAATGCGCCGAATTTGCGGTTTAGAAGGCAAAAGACGAATTCGACGCGCTGAATTCTGGTCATTTCGTGCCACGCTTGCTTCGAAAATATTGCAGAAGGTTGCACGCTTGCCGATACAGCCAATGACTACGCGTCAAGATGTGTTCCCGTCCATCGATCTATTCCGAGAGGTGCGAATGCCGAAACGTCGTAGACTTCGCGGATCGGCAAGCCTTACGAAACGAAATTCAATCGAACCTGCCGCGCGCGTCGATCTTGAGCTTCTGGAAGCCCGGCAACTGCTTTCCGCAGTAACCCAATGGTCGAGCCGCGGACCCGGCGGCGGGGGAGCATTCTTCTCGCCCAGCTTCAGCCCCTACGATTCCAGCGAGCTGTACACCGTTAGCGATATGAGCGGGCTGTACCACAGCACGAACCTCGGACAATCATGGAACGTCGCCAATTTCAAAAACATTCAGGGCGGCATCGGCTCGCAGGTGCAATTCACCTCTGATCCAAACATTCTGTACACGCTTGATTATTCCGACACTGCCGACGGAAGCGGCTCGGTGGCGCCGAGTCAGAGCACCGATGGAGGGAAGACCTGGCACCAGGTATCCGGCTGGAACGGCGCCGACGATCAGGCTTTCAGCCTTTTTGCCGATCCGCAAAACACCACCAGCCTGCTCGTTACCGACTACGGGAAACTCTTCTTCTCCAATAACGGCGGGCAATCCTTCGCGGCCGTCTTTACCGACCCCAGCTCCGGCCAGGGATGTTATGTCGGCGGCGTTTTCTGGGATGGGAACAATGTCTATGTCGGGACCGATTCCGGGCTGATCGTCTCCACCAACGGCGGGGCGAGTTTCAGCTCGGCGAACATCAGCGGGCTGCCCAGCGGCGCAAGTATTCTTTCCTTCGCCGGGGCCAAAGAGAATGGCGTCACGCGTTTGGTCTGCGTCACGGCCGATTCCGGCGACGTGTTCAACGGATTGGAGACCGGTTCGATCTCGCAGAGCAATCTGGCCGCCGTCTGGACCCTCACGCCGGGCCAATCCACCTGGACGAAAGCGACAAGCATCCCGGCCGGCGACAGTCCGCTGCTGGTCTCGATGGCCAACAACGATATCAACGACATTTATATCGGCGGCACCAACTTCGACACTTCCGACCCGATCGTCGCCAAAAGCACGGACGGCGGGCGCACCTTCACCGATGTCCTCAACCTGACGAACAACGGCAACGTCGCCACCGGCTGGCAGGGGGCCGGCGGTGATCGCGGCTGGGGATTCGATCAGCTCACGGAAGGATTCGAGGTTTCTCCCAGCAATCCCAACGAAATTGCCTTTACCGGCTACGGTTTTCTCCACCTCAGCACCGATGGGGGGCAAACCTGGCGGCAGGCATACGTCAATCCCGCAACCCAGAATCCCGCCGGCGCGAATACGCCGCAGGGAAAGAGCTATCAGGGCGTCGGGCTGGAAGACACCAGCACGCTCTACCTGAGCTGGGCCGATCAGCAGACGATTCTGGCCGGCTACACCGACATCGACGGCGTCCGAAGCACCGACGGCGGCCAATCCTGGTCCTTCCCAACCGGAGTCACCCTCGCCGGCAATACGATTTATTGCATCACGAAGCAGGGCTCGACGTTTTACGCGGCGACGAGCAACACCCACGATATTTACCAGAGCACGCACGTCACCAATGCGTCGACCGACAGCGGCACCGGCAACATTCTTTATTCGACTGACAACGGCGCAAGCTGGCAGATCATGCACAGCTTCGGTCATCCGGTGGTATGGGTCGCCACGGACCCGACCGACCCGAATCGTCTTTATGCTTCCGTGGTCGGCAGCACCGCCGGCGGGATTTACACCACGGATAACCTGAGCGCTGGAACGGGGGCAACCTGGACGAAGCTGACCGCTCCGCCGCGCACGCAGGGGCATCCGTTCAACATCGATGTATTGAACGACGGCACCGTCGTCGCCACTTATTCCGCCACGCGCTCGGGCAGCTTCGCCAGTTCGTCCGGCGTCTTTGTCAGCACCGACCACGGCCAGACCTGGTCCGATCGGACCGGGTCGGGAATGCAGTGGTGGACGAAGGACATCACGATCGATCCCACCGATCCGACTCAAAATACCTGGTACGCCTCGGTGCGTCTCGCCTACGGCACCTCCGGCGCGAGCGACACCGGGGGGCTTTATCGCACCACCGACCGGGGACAAACCTGGACACAGATTTTCCAGAGCATCGGCGCGGAGTCGGCCTCTATCAATCCGAGCACCGGCGAGATGTACGTTTCCACTGAAGAAAACGGACTTTATTACTCCGCCGATCCGAGCGCGGCGACGCCGACTTTCACACAAACCGATTATCCATTCCGACAGCCGGAGCGGATCTTTTTCAATCCGTTTAATCCCAATGAAGTGTGGGTCACAAGCTTTGGCTATGGATTGGCCGTCGGCGAGGCCGGCGGCGTTGTGAGCGGACCCGTTGCGTCAAATACAAACCTCATTACTTCCGCGACCTCCGCGGAGCCGGGAGCCACGGTGATTTTCACCGCAACCGTCTCGTCCGCCAGCGACAACGGACAGGCCCCGACAGGCACGGTCACGTTTTCCGACGGCGGAGTATCGCTCGGCAGTGTCGCGCTGCAGAGCGACGGTACTGCGACTCTCTCCACCAGTTCCCTTGCAAATGGCACACATACGATCACCGCCAGCTACGGCGGCGATGCCAACTTCGATGCGAGCGGCTCGGCATCGGTGACGGAAACGATCGGCGTTACGCCGCCGCCGGCCGCTTCCAGCATTGTTCCCGCCTTTGGCCAGCTCGTCTTACCGGCTTCGGCCGTTGCTGGTGCGAAATTCAAGGCAAGGATTCCGGCCGTCCTGACCAACAGCGGCTCAGCGCTGAAAGGGATCTATACGGTGAAACTATTTGTCAATTCCGCGAATACGCTGGATGGAAATCAGACGCCCCTGACTCAAATGTCCCTGAAGAATCTCACGCTCAAGGCCGGCAAGAACAAATCGCTCAATTTCAAACTTAGTTCGCTGCCCGCGACTCTGCCCGCCGGCACCTATTACCTGCTTGCCGAGGTGATCGATCCGAACGGCGCTGCGAACGTTGTTGCCTCGACGAAAACCGTGAGCGTCGCGGCTCCGTTTATCTCGCTGTCGGCCGTTGCTGGCGCCGTCAATCCTTCGAGCATTCGCGTTGGCAAGTCCGGTTCGATCGCCGTCACTCTTACCAACAATGGCAATGAGACGGCATTGGGCACGGCGGACCTCACGCTTGAGGCATCGGCCGATGGCATCTCGCCGCTGCCGGGCGACACGCTCGATACCCTGATGAAAAATCTGAAAGTTCCACCCTCAAAGAGCGTCCGGCTCAACCTGCACTTCAAAACCGCTTTGCTGAGCAGTGGAAGTTATTTTCCATTTCTGTCCGTCGCTCTGGGTGGCAATACGTCGACCGCAGTTGGACCGAGTTTCACGGTGGTATAAGCCATTATGTCCGGCGGTGGACCGCCCCGGTGGGACAGACATTCTTGTCTGTTGCGGGCCGGGGAGCGGAGGCCGTACTCCGCCTCCCGAGCCGATCCGCTCTCTTTCAAACTCGGCGGGAATGTCGCGTCCGCTCGGCGGGCAGGAATGCCCGCACTCGCAGTCGCGTATCAGACAGGAATGTCTGACCCCCGTGGCACTCGTTTCGCTCTTCCGCACCGGGCGAACATGCCCCAGGCGTCGCAAGATTTCTCCCACGTCAAGGTCAGTCCCTGGCTGATCGCGCTGACAGTCTCTCTCGCCACATTCATGGAGGTGATGGACACCTCCATTGCCAACGTCGCTTTGCGGCACATCGCCGGCTCACTCGCCGCCAGCCAGAGCGAGGCCACCTGGGTCCTCACGAGCTACCTGGTCTCCAACGCGATCATCCTTCCCATTTCCGGCTGGCTGTCGTCGGTCATGGGGCGGAAGCGATTTTACATGTCCTGCGTGGCCCTGTTCACCATCAGCTCGTTCTGCTGCGGCATCGCGCCCAATCTTGGGCTGCTGCTGTTCTTCAGGGTGCTCCAAGGCATCGGCGGCGGGGGGCTGGCTCCCTCGGAACAGGCAATCCTCACCGATACCTTTCCCGCGAGTAAGCGGGGACTCGCGTTTGCGCTCTATGGACTTGCGGTCGTCGTCGCCCCCGCGATTGGGCCCGCGCTTGGCGGCTGGATCACCGACACCTATTCCTGGCGATGGATTTTCTTTATCAACATCCCCGTCGGCATCCTTTCACTGGGGCTCACGCACCTCTTCGTGAACGATTCGAAGGCCGCCATCAAAGAACGGAAGCAAACGATCAGGCATGGGATCAAGGTCGATTACATTGGTTTTGGCCTGATCGCCCTGGGCCTGGGTTCGCTCCAGGTCGTGCTCGACAAGGGACAGGAAGATGACTGGTTCGGATCGAGTCTCATTACGACCTTCGTCGTGCTCGCCGCGATCGGCCTGATCGTGGGAATTGTCTGGGAACTGTGGGTCAGCGAAGACCCGATCGTCGATCTGAAACTCTTCAGGGACACCAGCTTTTTCATCAATTGCCTGATGATGTTTGCCGTCTTCTTCGCCCTTCTCTCCACCACACAGCTCCTCCCGCAGTTTACCCAGGAGTTGCTTGGCTACGACGCCACCAAATCCGGCCTGATCCTCATGCCCGGCGGCCTGGTCATCATGGCCCTCATGCCGCTCGTTGGCGGAATGCTGCGCAAATTTCAGCCGAAATATCTCATCGTGTTCGGCTTCGTCGTCAGCGGGTTGGCCCTCATCCATTTGACCGGATTCACATCGGCGATGTCCTTTCGGAGCCTGGCGATTGCCCGCGTCTACCAAACGATCGGCATCGCGTTCCTGTTTGTCCCGGTCAACACTCTCGCCTTCAACAGCCTCCCGCCGGGGAAGGTCAACAACGGGTCGGCGATGATCAACCTGATGCGCAACCTCGGCGGAAGCGTCGGCATCTCAGTGGCCACCACGCTTCTGGCGCGGCGAAGCCAGGTCCATCAAAACTTCCTGATCGCCCGATTCACCAGCGCCTCGGTAACCCTTCAGCATCGCGTGCAATCCCTGGCCCATTTCATCGGCGGAGATCCCATCGCCGCGCAGGATGAAAGCCTACGGCATTCTTTCCAACACTCTGAGCGCCCAGGCGAGCGTCCTCTCCTACATCGACGTGTTTCAGATCCTCATGTTCGGCTGCTTCATCGCCGCGTTTCTGGCGTTGTTCCTCAAACGAATCGATCCGGGAAAAGCCAAGGCCGGCGGCTAATTCAGAGAAACGGGATTCACCACAGAGACGCAGAGTAGGGTGGGCTCGGCCGGCTCGGCCCACCATTCTTCTTGCCGTTGGGCACAGTTCTTGGTTTTCTTTAGTCGAAATGCGCGGGGCACAGGAGAAGACGGTGGGCCGAGCCCACCCTACTCCGCGTCTCTGTGGTAAATGAGCCTTGGATTTCCCATGATTTCTCTCGGAATCGACATCGGCGGAAGCTCCGTCAAAGCCGCAGCTCTTCGCGACGGCGATCTGCTCTGGACCGGAAAGAGCGCCCTTTACGACCGTCCGCGCTTTGACCAGCTTGCCGCGGCCGTGGCTGACGCATCCACCGATCTGACCGAGTCCGTCGATGCGATCGGTCTCTGTATCCCCGGCCTGCTCGACGAAAATCGGGAACGTGTTCTGGCGTCAGCCAATCTTCCGTCCCTCGAGAACCAGCTCTTCGCAGACCTTCTCGGAAATCGCCTCGGGTTCTCAGATCTTCGCGCCGTGGTGGTGAATGACGCGAACGCCGCCGCGCACGATCTTTTCTGCACGACACGGCCGCGCGGCCGGCTTCTGGTCATCGCAATCGGCACCGGCGTCGGCGCTGCGGTCCTTGACGAAGGCCGCCCCCTCCGCGTCGACGGCGATTCCCCGGGCCATATCGGCCAGATCGACATCTCCCTCGAAGGCGAAGACCGAATCGCCCCTGACGGCGGCCGCGGCGGCCTCGAAGCCTATCTTCGCGCGACAGCGCTGCGATGCGAATATGGCGAAGATCCCGCTTCAAAAATCCGCGCCGGGCATCCTGCTTTCCGCGCCTTGGCGCGGACGATCCGAATCTGTCATGCCCTCTATCGTCCGCACCACATCATTCTCGCCGGCGGAGTCGGAATCCGGCTCGCGCGACTCCTGCCGGAGCTTCGGGAAGCGATCGAAAGGGACCTGACCCGACTGGCGCGTCCCGGTTGGACATTGTCAACTGGGAACAGCGACTTTCATTCGGCAATCGGCGCAGCCCGTTTGGCCGCAAAAGCCGCCAACGAATCACCCTCCACGACGGGGCAGAGCGGCGCGCCGTAACGCCATTTCGCCGCAAGTTCAGGCCGCCGCGCCGCCCCGTATCGGGTGCGCGCCTTCGCAATCTGAAGCGCGCCCGATGCGGGGCGGCGCGGCGGCGGCGGATTGCGCCTACCTTTCGGATTTCGGCGCCGCTTTGCCCCGCCGTGGAAGCGGGCGCGCAACACTCGCATTCATTCTTCTCCGACCGGTCTTCCCGCGACACAGACGACAAAACTCACCACCGTCCCAATCGGCATCCACCACGGCCAAGCGAGGCGTGCCCCGGGCACCGAACAGGTGGCGGGTCCACCAGGCAAAAATGTCGTCCTGAAGGAGCGTGACGGTCAGCGCACCGGCCAAAAGGGCGGCGATGACGGTTTTCGAATTGCCCCGGCGCGTCAGCAACGCGGCGAGGAAGACGCCAAGCATTCCGGTGAAGGCGAACGTCAGCACGCCGAGCGCGAAATCGAGGAGGGTCTTTTTCTTCGGGTCGTATTCCAGGGCGCAGCCGATCGCGAAGAGCGCCAGCACCGCGCCGACGCCGGCGACGGTCAGGCGGGAGGCTTCGCCGGCGGGTTCGGAAGGGGAGCTCGGGCTCATCTGCCGGCGGATCGGGAGATATAAATCGGCCACGATGCTGGAAGCGAGGGCGTTGATCGCCGAGTCGAGCGATCCCTGCGCGATGGCGAAGAAGCCGGCGATCGACAGTCCCGAGAGGACCGTTGGCAGCTCGTTCAGCAGGAACCAGGGATAGATCGACAGGCCGTCGGCGGGCGCCGTGTGCGTCGCGTGCATTACGTCCGGCCGGCGATAGAAAATGTAGAGCAGCAGGCCGATGCAAAGAAAAAGAGAGACGACGACGATGCTGATGAATTGCGAGGCGATCACCGACAGACCGCCTCGGAAGACGGAGCGGGAAATCAGGAACCGCTGGGCCAGGTCATGATCGACGCCATAGGCGGCGGTATTCAGAAAAGTGGCCGCGAAGATTGCCGCCCAGAGCGTATAGGGCCGAGTGAAGTTCAGCGACGTGTCGAGGAGATGAAGCTTATTGGTGCCGGAGTTGCCGGCGGGGGCTTCGCGAAGGAGTTTTACGATTTCGTGGAGGTTGAGCGGGATTCGGTGAAGAAGAATTGCGAGGCTGAGGATCGCGGCTCCGACGACGATCGTGAGCTGGATGGTATCGACCCAGACGACGGCCCGGACGCCTCCCATCGTCGTGTAGAACGTTCCAATCGCCGCGATCAGGCAGATCGAAAAGATCAACTGCTCGCGGCTCGGATGCCTCGCTCCGAACATCAGCAGGCAGAGCGGGACGGCTGCGAGAAAGAGCCGAGCTCCCGAGGCGAGCAGTCTGCCGAAGATAAACGTGCAGCTCACCGCGATGCGGGCGGGCTCGCCAAAACGCTGCGCCAGGAATCCGTAGATCGTTACCGTCCCTGCCCGATAGAGGCGCGGCACGAATAGAAATGCGACGATAAAGACAGCGATAATCCCGCCGATGTTCAGGCTTAAATACGAAATGTCGCCGCTATAAGCGCTGTCCGGCGCGCCGACGAACGTTGCCGCGGAGAGCATGGTGGCGACGATGGAAATCGCCACCGCCCAGGCGGGCATGGAGCGGCCGCCGAGAAAATATTCAGATGTTCCCTTGTCCCGGCGTGCAACGGCAAAGCCGACATAAATCACCAGGGCAAAATAGGCGATGACGATCAGTCCATCGGGCCAGCCAAAAACGGCGATTAGCGGCATGAATCACTCCGCTCCGCTGGCTGGTTTGGTCTGCGGTGCGCCGAGCAGAGCGTTGCCAACCGCGGTTGCAACATCGTGTCGGAGTTTTCGCACGTTTCCCTTGCCCGCCGGATGAACCGCGTTGGTGAGAAGGATGAAGTAGCACTGATGTTCCGGGTCGATCCAGAACATCACGCCGGTGAACCCGGTATGGCCGTAAGTCGTTCCGCGGGCAAAGCGATCGCCGCGGCAAGTTGAATAGCCGGTATCGATATCGAAGCCGAGGCCACGGCAGCCGGTGCCGTCGGGCAGACAATGTTCCCGGGTCATCTCCCGGACTGTTTGCTCGTTGAGAATGCGCGTTTCGCCGAGGCGTCCGCCGTTCAGGAGCATTCGGCAATAGCGAGATAGATCATCAGCGGTCGCGAAGAGGCCCGCGTGCCCGGCCACTCCGCCCAAAGCGAATGCGCGGGGATCATGGACTTCGCCGAGCATCCAATGCCCGGTGCGCTGTTCGGTCGGGGCACAGGCGTCGCGCCATGACGCGGGCGGGTTGAAACGCGCGCTGCGCCATTCCCAGCGGCTGAAAGATCTCGCGCTCGGCGAATCGGTCGAGCGTTTCGCCGCTGACCGCTTCGACCAATTTTCCCAGAACGATGTATCCGACGTCGCTGTAGACGAAATGACTGCCCGCCTCCGAAACCGGCTTGATTGCACAAATCTTTTTCCAGGCCTGCGCCGGGCCATCGCCGTAATCGGACAGGTCATCGTCCGGCGGGAGTCCGCCGCGGTGCAGCAGCAGTTGCTCGATGGTGATCGATGTCTTGTCGTTTTGTCCGAATTCGGGGAGGTATTTTGCCACCGGATCGGAGATTCGGAGTTTTCCCCGATCCGCCAGGATCATGATCGACGGCGCAGTCGCCACCGGTTTGGTCAGCGACGCCAGGTCGAAAATCGTTTCCGTCGTCATCGGAAGCTTCGACGGCTCCAGCGCCCGGCTTCGATATGCTTTGAGGTAAACGATCGCATCGCCGCGGCCCGCCAGCAGCACGGCGCCCGGACAATTTCCGTCCGCGATCGCGCGGTTAATTCGAGCGTCGACTGCCTGCCATTCGTCGCGCTGGTGGATTGTCGAGGCGGTTGCCGACGATTCAGCAGAAGGTTTCTGCGAATATGACGGCGCGAAGCAGGCCGAACACAACGCTCCGAGTGATAGGGCGGCAATCCGCTTGATTCGCATGGCGTCTGTGAAGGGAACATAGAAGCGCGTTGCCGTCGTCGCAACCGGAGGAGAATCGCGAAGGCGCAAGCGGCGGACCGGCGTCAGCCCGTTCGGACGAGGAATCGCCGGATCGCCGCTTGCGCCTTCGCGATTTGATCCTGATCGCTACTCGACCTGCCGTTGCATTTTCTCCGAACGCCGAGGATGCTTTTCGCGCGGTAAACACCTGGAAGGAAACGCAAATGACTCAAATCGTAATTCGCCCGCCGGTCATTCAGCTCGCGATCGATCTATTCACAATCGACGAGGCGTTGCGCCTGGCGGAGATCGGCGTTAAAGCCGGCGTGGACTGGCTTGAAGCGGGCACGCCACTCATCGTTCGCGCCGGCGCGAGCGCGATCGGCGCGCTGGCAAAGCACTTTCCCGAACACGTCGTCCTGGCTGACTACAAGGCGATGGACAGCGGTGGACGCCATGTTCAGCTCACCGCCGAGCAGGGGGGTCATGTGATGACCGTCTGCGCCGGCGCATGCGACGAGACCGTCGCGTCGGCCGTCGCGGCGTCAAAGGAGACGGGCATCCTGGTGGTGGCCGACACCATCGGCGTCCGCGACCAGGCGGGCCGCAGCCGCCAGGTCGAGCAGATCGGCGTTGACAGCCTCTATCTCCACTATGGCGCCGATCAGCGCCGGGCCGATGCCTCGCGCGATTCGACGCAATGGCTCCCCGACGTCCAGCGCGTCGCAAAAGTCCCCATCGGCGTCGGAACCTTCGGAATCGAGGACGGCGTTGCCGCCGCCCGCATGGGCGCTGCCATCGTCGCGATCGGACATCCGTTAATTTCGGGTTCCGATCCACAAGGCGCCCTGCGCGATTACTGCCGGGCGGTGCGCGAGGCGTACCGTCCCCCAAGAAGTGCCTGAGTTTCTGATCCAGTTGATGAAAAATCGCGTTCTCCGATTCAATATCGGTAGCAATATATTGTTAAAAAAGGATTACTTCGAGCAACATAGTGCAACATTATGCCCCATTCCGAAGACCCGGAAATCTCCACGCTCTGAAGAAATCAGGAGAACAAACGACCGCGACCCTCCGAAGCTTCGAGCTATTGAATCGGCGCGAGCGCGCCCTCAAGCGCCTTCCCATCTACGTCCTTCATTTCAAATCCAAGAAGCTTTGCGAGCGTCGGAGCGACATCGACGTTGTTGATCTCCCCGAGCTTGGCGCCGGCGCGAATCCCAATGCCCCACGCGACAAACGTCGCATGAAGCTCGGGCAGATTTGCATCCATTCCATGCGTGCCGTGCACGTCTTTGAGCGGCGTCGTGACCGAAACTTCTCCCGCGGCGTTGTTCCCGAAGGTATAGCCAGCCTTTGCCGAAAGGAGCAGGTCCGGAACGCGCGGATCCGTCGCAGGATCTCCCATGCCGATTTTGGCAAACCCGTTGGCGGTGATCACTTCTCCGATTCCTTCCATCTCTTTGAAGATTGCCGCCGCCTGCGCCACCAGCGCGTCATGATCGGGCGGATCGAGCACATAAACGAAACAAGAGCCCCCCTGGCTGATCGCCTGCACCTTCGCGCTGACGATCTTCAGTCCCTTCACATCCATCAGCCCCGCCTTGCGCAAAGCGACATTCGGCATGAGGTACTGGCGATAAGGGAGAAAGCCGTGATCGGATACGACAAGCAGCGTCGCCTTGCCGGGGAAATCCTTCTTCAGTTCTTCCCACACCTTCCCGACGCGCTGATCAGCCGCCGCCACCGCTGCGTACGCATCGGGGGACTGTGGGCCGTGCAGGTGCTCGACATGATCGACATTGATCAGATGCAGCAGCGCGAGATTCGGCCGGTGTTTGGTCAGCACGAGGTTGAAAAGATCGAGATACAACTGGTCACGCGCTTCGCCATCCTCGGCCTTGATCCATTCCTCGAGTTTTTCGTAATGAATGCCCGCGTCATGCGCCTCTTTAAGCAGAGACGGCGTGGAATATTTCTGGTACCGCTCATTTTTATCCATGTCCGGCGTCGTCCAGTCGAGCGTCGGCGCCGAACGCGAGGCCGGCCAGGTGATGGCGGCGGTCTTCAGTCCTTTTTCGTGGGCCAGATCGTAGATCGTGGGTACTTTGACGATCTCCCGTTCGTCATAAAGGGGATCGGTGATGAGCTGGACGGTCTTTCGCGTGGTGCGATCAAAGTAGTCGTTTCCGAGCACGCCGTGCCGGGCCGGCAGATCGCCGGTGACGAGTGTCGTATGGTTCGGCCAGGTGACGGTCGGCATGACCGCCTTCATCATGCTGGCCCGCGTCCCTCCGCCGCCAGGGCGCGGATAATCGGCATGTCGGCTTTCGGATCGTCGAAATAGTAATGGGCCAGGCCGTCGACGCTGATCAATACCACGATTCGGTCGGAGGCGGTCTCGGCGCGGCTCTCGCAGCGCAGATCGCGGCCAGAAGCGGCAGGATGATCGCAAGCGTTTTTCTCATTCCAGGCCTCCGAATATTCGGAAGCTTACGGAATGCGCTTGTGGCCGCAATGCGGGCAGGAGGTGCTGGCCAGGGAGATGCGTTGTCCGCACTCGGGGCAGAGCAATCGCTGATGCCACCAGTGGCGGATGTCATTCCGGTGTCGCCAGCCAACGATTACCGCCGCGCCGGCGCAGAGGATCTCGCCGGCGACGAATGTCATCAGCGACTGCAGATAAATCGACAGATAGACCACAATCGCGCCAACCACGACGGAGGCGTTCAGCCAGCGATCGAGCGATCTGCGTTTGGAATCGGCAGGCGCATGGGGGGCTGAATCAGGCAGGGTCACCGGACTCCATTCCAAGTGCGCGGCGGTGTTCGGATCATTCATCATTCTAGGATGAATATCGACACAGTGCGCGCCTCAAGCGAGATATTTTTCGGCAGGAAATCAGAGCTCGCGGGCCCATCACATCGGGCGGGTGATCACGAAAGCGGCCATGGTTTCCAGCACGCGTCGCGGTTCGGAATCGGGGAGGGCCGCCAGCGCGTTGGTCGCCCGTTCGATCAACTGGCGGGCGCGCGATTGCGCATAGGCGATCGACTTGCTCGGAAGAATGAGATTTCGGATACGCTCGACGCGATCCGGCTCCGGACTGGCCAGCAGCGATCGAAGCAGTACGCGATGCTCCGACGGCGCGCTGCGAAGGAAATGAATGATGGGTAACGTCATCTTTCCCTTCTGAATGTCGCTCCCCAGCGTCTTGCCCACCGTGTTTTCATCCCCGATCAGATCGAGAATATCGTCCTGGATCTGAAAGGCTGTTCCCACCGATTTGCCATAGAGCTCAAGCCGCTCGACAAAGTCGGCCTCGGCGCCGGCGAGCCGCGCTCCGAGCTGACAGCAGGCGGCGCAGAGGCTCGCCGTCTTCCGGGTGATGATCCGAAGATAAGTTTCTTCATCGAGGTCAAAGTTGTTGCGATTGTCGATTTGCAGCAGCTCCCCCTCGCACACCTGGTTGGTCGTATGTCCGATCACCCGGGAGGCAAACTGCGAATCGAGACTCGAGCAGAGGTGATAGCTGTGGCTGATCAGAAAATCGCCCAGCAAAACCGCCGCCTCATTGCCGCGCAGATGGTTGATGGTCGCGCCTTTGCGGCGGAGTTCGGCTTCGTCAAGGACATCATCATGAACGAGCGTGGCCATGTGCACCATCTCGACGACGGTGGCGATCACCGTGTGTGCGTCGGTCAGGGCGCCGCAGGATTTGCCGGAGAGCAAAACCAGGCAGGGCCGGAGCATCTTCCCGCGAAAGCGGCTGACGTGGCGCACCAGTAGGTTCACGCATGACAACTCGCTGTTGAGTTCCTGGTGAAACAACTGCTCGACAGACTCGAGCTGAGGTCTGATGCAATCGGTGAGTTCGGACAGCACGGTGGTCATCCATACTCCGTTGACGATTCCTGCTCCTGTGGCGCGGGATTATAGAAATAACCGGATACGACGGAAGCGACCGTCAGAAGTTTCGAAATAAATGAAATCGATTGCGTTGGCGAAACCGTTTCTGCCGTAAACAAAGGGGGCGATTCGGGGGATTCTGTAAACCCGCCCCGCTTTCGGTAGAATCCCCCACTCGAAGGGACTCAGACAGGCTTCAGCGTCATGTGGTATTTCGCGTACGGATCAAACTTGAACTCGCGGGCGGTCGCCGAATGGTGCCGTCACTTCGGCTTTCGCGTTCCCAGCGCCAAGGCGGGTAAAGCTGCCATCCTCGACAACTACCGACTCGGTTTTCCGATTTACAGCGAGTACTGGGGCGGCGGAATCGCCGACATCGTCTACGATCCGGGCAAATACGTGGCCGGCGCTATACGATCTGAACGAAGTGGAATTACAGGTGCTCGACCAAAAAGTCGGGCGGAAGCTCGACAACGCCGGCAAGGAAATAGGGGTCTACAAGCGGATTGAAGTCAAGGTTGCGCCGCTGGAACGGGGGGAAGCCGTGACGGCCATCACCTATCAGGGTGTAAGCATGGACCGATACCATATTCCCCCCACGCAGCATTACATGGACGTGGTGATCCAGGGAGCCTACAGCTTTGGATTGTCGATGATGTGGATCGCGTACCTGCAAAGTTTCAGCACGCAGGTGGGACGCAAACCGCGTCCCCCCGGCCCCGGCCAAGGCGCACCGCGATTGTGAGAAGAGAGGTTCAACCCAGATGTTGAGATCTGACGAAATTCTTCAGCGCGGCAAACGCGTCCTGATCGGAAATTACGCCCGATTGCCCCTGGTCATGGAACGCGGTGAAGGCGTGGATGTCTGGGACGCCGAGGGCAAACGCTATCTCGATTTGTTTGCCGGTTTCGGCGGAGGGATTCTTGGCCATTGTCATCCCGAACTTGTTTCGGCCGCTCGGGAACAGGCGAGTCGCCTCTGGCATGTGGGCAATACGTTTTACACCGAGCCGCAGATCGAGCTTGGCAAACGCCTGAATAGCCATGCCTTTCCAGGGCAGGCTTTTTTCTGCCACAGCGGCGCCGAGGCCAATGAAGCGGCGTGCAAGCTGGCACGCCTGCGCGGGACCGCGTCGAATGCCAATAAATGGCGAATCATCTCCCTGAACCACAGTTTTCACGGGCGCACCCTGGCAATGATTGCGGCGACGGGAAATCCGGCGGTGCGGGCCGGATTCGGGCCGGAGGTTCCGGGATTTGATCAGGTCGAGGCGGGGAATCTTGACGATCTGTGCAAAGCCGTGAACGACGAAGTCTGCGGCATCATTCTTGAGCCGATTCAGGGGGAAGGCGGAGTCAACCTTTATCCCGATGGATACATTCAGCGTGTCCGCCAGTTGTGCGATCGCAAGCAGGTCACGCTGATTTTCGACGAGGTCTGGACGGGTTGTGGTCGCACGGGGCGCTGGTTTGGCCACCAGCATGTTCGCGACGAAAACGGGCAGGTCGTCCTGCCGGATATCATGACGCTCGGTAAGGCGATCGGCGGGGGGCTGCCGGTCGGCGTGATGTTTGCGCAACCCCAGATCGCGGCCCTCCTTATCCCCGGAAAACATGGATGCACGCTGGGAGGAAACCCGATCTGCATGGCGGTGGCGCGAACGATCTTCGATGTGATCGAGCGGGAAAAGCTCCTCGAAAACGCCTCGGCGCTCGGTGAGCACGCGATCGCCCGATTACGGAATGAACCGTCGATCCGGGACAAAGTGGCCGGCGTACGAGGTAGGGGGCTGTTCCTCGGCGTCGAACTAAAGCAGGCGCCGGAGCGGATTGTCGAGCGGGCGCTGGATCGCGGATTGATCATCAATCTGACGGCCAAAACTGTGGTAAGGCTGGCCCCGCCGATCAATATCCGGCACGACCAGTGGGACGAAGGATTGGACCGCCTGATCGAATGCATCGCCGAATCGTGAGGTGGTATGAAACGTTCATGGGCGATTCTCAGTCTGCTCTGTCTGAGCGGTTGCCCCGAGATGGCGGCGCGACCCGGCGCGGGCAATTCTTCTGATAACGCAGCGCATACGGCTGTCGTCCCTCCCGGCGATTCTTCAGTCACTCACGCCGCCGAATTCTCCGATGCGCCAACCAGTCCGCAACACGGGCCATACGTGGTCCAGCTCGACATCTATCAGCTCGAAGTGCCATTCGGGGCCCTCAGCCGCGACGACGAATTCTGGAAACGCGTCGATGAAACCCAGATCAATCCCGCCGACTACGACGTCCTCGTGAAAAATGGCGTGCGCGTCGGCATCGCCCAGGACGAGGACTGGAATTATTTCAAGTCGTTGATCGAAAAGCACAAGGCGGCAGGCATCCATGGAACCGCCACGCCGGCCATGGAAGGGAAAATGGAAATCCCGCTCAGGAGCGGTGTGGATTACCAGGATCTTTTCTACTTCGACGACAACAACATCCTCTACGGACGAACCTTCGAGAAATGCGACAACGTTCTGGCCATCGATTTCAGGGCCTTGCTGGCCAAACCCGGCTTTGCCAGGGTGCGGGTTTGCCCGTTAATCCGCGGATTAAGGAAACACTTCGAGGTGACCGTTCTGAACGAAGAACGGGAAATTGCGCTGGTTCGACCCGAGCAGATCATCGATCTGCAACTTGCTACGGACATTGCTCCGGGACATTTCCTGATCCTGGGTCCGTCGCGCACCGCGAGATGGCCTACCAGCCTCGGCCGCACGTTCCTGGTCAAGCCGGGACATGCCGGCCTCAATGAGGTGATCTTGCTTCTGGTGCCGCACGCCTACGCCGTCGGGGAGAAGTTCCTGCCGCCGGGGTCGTAGTCGGGAGGCGGCAGTAGCGCGGCAATTGCATTTTCAGTTGAACGTTGAAAGTTGCGCGTTCGACGTTGAACGTTTTTCCCATTCGAAATAAACGTTCAACGCTCAACGTCCAACGTTCAACTTTCAATGGCGGAGAATTGAAACCCTACACCCGCATCGTGCTGAACAGCGCCTGATTGGTCTTGTTCTTCGAAAGCACCTCGATCAGCGTCTTCATTCCCTGGGCGGGATTCATGGTGGTGAGATGCCGGCGGATTGATCGGCTGGCGGCGAGCTGCCGCTCGTCGAGCAGAATCTCTTCCTTTCGGGTGCCGGATTCGGCGATGTTGAGGGCGGGATAGATCCGCTGGTTGGAAAGGTTCCGGTCGAGAGTCAATTCCATGTTGCCGGTCCCTTTGAACTCCTCAAAGATCACCTGATCCATCCGGCTGTTGGTGTCGATCAGGCAGGTCGCCAGGATCGTGAGGCTTCCCCCGTTCTCGAGTTTCCGGGCGGCGCCGAAAAGGCGTTTGGGAATTTCCAGGGCGCGATTGTCCAGTCCGCCGGAGAGCGTTCGTCCGCCACTGGGGCCGCCGGTATTGAATGCGCGCCCGACGCGCGTGAGCGAGTCCATCAGCACCACGATATCCGCGCCGAACTCGACCTGCCGCTTGCAGCGCTCGATGACGAGCTGGGCCAGATCCAGATGCTTATCGACGGTATTGTCATTGGAAGAGGCGTAGACCGTGCCCGGCACGTTTCGCTTCATGTCCGTGACTTCTTCGGGACGTTCGTCGATCAGCAGCAGGACGAGCTGGACGTGGGGATAGTTTGCATGCACGCCTTTGGCGATGTTCTGCATCAGGATCGTCTTGCCCGTTCGCGGCGGAGCGACGATGAGTCCACGTTGCCCAAAGCCGACGGGAGCGAGGATATCGATGATTCGGGTGGTCAACTCGGCAGGATTGTGTTCGAGCCGCATGACCGGCTGCGGGTCCAGGGCGGTGGCGTCGTACATCCCCACCCTGCCGATATAGTCATCGGGAGGCCGTCCTTCGATCGTCTCAATCCGGTTGAGCATCCGCCCCTTGGGCATCCCGCTGAGGAGCAGGCCGGGACGCAGGCGCATTTCCCGTATGAGATGACGGGCGACAAGCAGATTGCCGTGCGCGGGCCTCAGCGGGTGGGCGGGATCCCGGAGCTGGCCGTCCTGTCGTTCATCGGTGAACTGCAGGATCCCTTCGACATGTCCGTTGTTCATTCGCAGTCCGTCAATCTGGTATTGGCGACCTGTCGGCCGCCACCTTCCACCGCGCAGTGCGGGGAAAAACCCTCTTGGTCAAAGTGCTGAGCTTCTCGCAAGGTGCGACGGCCGCTTTGGGCGGGCCGTTGGATGCATGCCCTCTGTAGATCAGTGAAGATACAGAAACTCAGCCTGGAGTCAACGCAATCGATGCGAGAAAACCTCGCGAAATGCCGGGGCTACTGCCGATTGGCGTCGCTCAGCATGCGCGACAGGCGCGAATCGCCGGAGCGCGACGCCAGAAGCAGCGGCGTCGTTCCCTCATCGTCGCGGGCTCCGACACTGGCGCCATGCTCGATCAGCAGGGCGGCCACCGGCGCGTTCCCGGCCGCCGCGGCCCAGTGAAGAGGCGTCCGGCTCTCCTCATCCCGCGCATCCACCTTCGCCCCATGGTCAAGCAACGCTCGCGCCAGCTCAGGATGACCTCGCTTGGCGGCCCAATGCAACGGCGTGCGCCCCTCGCGGTCCGCCAGCGAAACGTCCGCCCCTCCGGCGATCAGCACGTCGGCCGCATCCGAATGCCCCTCGGCCATCGCCAGCAGCAGCGATGAATTCCCGTCCAGGTCCTTCGCGTCCAGGGGTACGCCGCGGGCGACAAACATCTTGAGCATGGCCAGGCGGTTTAATTGCGCCGCCCGATGAAGCGGCGTACGACCGTCTTCATCCACGGCATTCACCGGAGCGCCGCGATCGACCAGCAGTTCGGCGAGCGAAGTATTTCCCTCGCTGACCGCCCAATGAAGCGCCGTAAAACCGTCCCGATCGGCAGAACTCACTAGCGCGCCCCGGGCCAAGGCGGACTTGACGCGACCCGTATCTCCCGACGCCGCTGCATCCAATAGCAGGTGATCGACCCAGGTCGGAGAATGATCCGCCGCGGCACATCCACCGATCGCCAGCAAAAACGTCATTTCGATGACCGCGCAGGCGCCGAATGCGCGGCCGCGGACGATGCGAAAATCATCAGATTTCGAATGGGCAAACATCCGGAAGCACCAAATAACCCCCGGTTCATTTATCGGTATTCCCACTCGTGCGCAATACGCGCCGAGTCCCATTCCTCAATCCGCCGACCCCAAGTGTAGTCGAAACAAGGGATTCGCGCAACAAGTAAAATTTTGCCGCGTTAGGTCAATCCGCTTCGCCGCGACTATTCGTCGGGGATGGTCCGAAGGGGGATCACCTTTTCAAAAAAATCATCGATCGCCGAATGGGGCGTCGGGGCGACCACATATCGGCCGTTGTCATCCGTTTTTTGCACGGAGAAAGTCTTGTCGATCAGGACCGCCTTCTTTTCGGCAAGTCCCTTGGTATCGAACCCCGAAACCAGCAGCTTCACGCGGTGTGGGATGACATCAACCTGCTGGAGTTCCTCTTTTTCGCCCCCTTTGCCAACTTCTTCGAATGCCTCGTATTCGATCAGCATGCTGTGGTCGTCGATGATCTGAATTGGCGTCACCTTCCCGAGCACGCCGGCACTGCCGGGGTTGAGAGGCCAGTTGAGGCGCGTGGAGGTTTGGATCGCGTCAACCAGCGTATCACGCCATTTTTGCGCCGCTCGAGCGCCTCGGTATGTCTCTTCAATCCCGCCGTCTGCTCTTTGAGCGCGTCTCGGTCGTCGGTGAGCGCCTGGTCTTTCGCCATCGCATCGCTTTCCGTCTGCTCGATCGAGGCGCGAAGATGATTGCAGCGTGCGCTGGCGTCCAGGCGATCCTGTGGCGTGCCGGTTTTCCGGGCGGTCTCCAGATCGGCTTCGGCCTGCTTCAAGTCTGCTTTTTGCTGAACGTATCGGCCGTCATTGTGAAGCCGGTCGATGCTCACCTTTTCATCTGCCTTGATGGCTGCCTTATAATCTGCGATGGCTTTTTTCGTGGCGCGGGTCCTGGCCATCAGCCGTTCGACTTCGCCATTGATTTGCTGGCGCACCTGAGAGGTCGTGCCTTTGAGGTAAGACGTGAAGTGCCACACCGGCTCAACACCGGGTTCCAGCGCGACGGCCGGATTGCCGGCGTCACCGCTTGCAGCATCGGCATCAGCCGCAAGCGCAATCAAACCCGTCGGGCCGATCGTCAATGCGCAGATCAGGCAGAAGAATCGAATCAGATTCCAGCAGTTATTAAGCCTGAATAATTCGGGGTCGATCTGCATGGATGGCACATGCATTGTATCCATTCATGCGGGGAGGCGGGAACGCTTTCGAGAAATTTTACCAGGAGCGATTCATGAAAAAGTCACGTTCGAAAAAGGGCAAATCGCAAATGCCTGCATCAACCACACCCCATCCAGGGAGCAATTCGGGAAATATCGGTGGGAAAGGAGATTTCGGCGTGCCCGTCGACGGATCGCGCGCCGAATTGGATTACGCCTCCAACCATACGAAGCACGCCGATCCCGGCGCAGCCCAGGAAGCTGACTTCGAGCAGGACGGAGTCCGCGATCACGGGGTGGGTGGCCCCGCCTCGGGACCGGGATCGAGCACCGGCGGCGACCTGGACGTCGATGTCATCGGCGTCGGCGACGGCGGAGCCGGACTCGCCATCAGCGGCCCGGACGGATTCGATAGCACATCCGGAGCCCGGCGCGCCGACGAAGCGACGCAGGATTCAAATCCATCCCACCGCGCTCGCAAACCTTTGACGGAAGTCCCCCGCGTAAAGGGAACGACTTTTTCCCGAGGCGTCGAGGAAGACGACGTGGCTCGCGGCAGCGACGCCGCTACAAACAGTCATATGAGCGAAGACTCATTCGCCGGGGAAATCAGTCGCGGGGACGCTCGGGGAGAAGAGGATTCGGAGTAGGGCAGATTTCCAGACGGAAAATTGTACCCCGTGTAGCCGTGAGCTTGCTCACCGTTTTGCCGGAAGAGAAAACGGTGAGCAAGCTCACCGGCTACACGGGGAAGATCGTATAGAAAGATGGAACTTGTCGCAGTTGGGGATTTGACCCGGAGTCCCGCGCCCGCTATTCCGCTGCTAGCACCTGATCGGCATGCGCGCCGACCTGCACTGCTTTGGAAATGACCGGATCCCATTTCTCCCCGGTGCCGCCGAAATTGATCGCGAGCATCCGTCCGCGTTGCGCGGTTTCGAGGATCTTATTTGCATAGTCGGTCCAGGCACGGAGATTGTCCCGATCGCTTGACCAGAGTCCCCGCCGCGCCGCTCCCCACCACCATTGCCCTGAGCCGGCGCCAAGGTTGACCGTCTGGTTTGCCTGATCCTGCGTGGCGGAGATGCGCTGATCGAGCAGGTCCAGCTCACGCATCATCAGCGTGCGGGCGTGTTCCCCCAACTGCATGAGGATTGGCCGTGTTTGTCCGTCTGCTCCCGATCCGGTTTTTTCCAGCGCATACAAATCTTTCATCCGCGGAAGCAGATCGATGCACGGCACCAGGCTGTCGGCGCCGAGCGCTCGGCGAATTTCCGGTTGGGCGGCTTTCAGTCCATCCTCAAACAAAAGCATCATCCCCTTTTTTTGATCCGCCGGATCAAGCATGTTCAGCGCCGTGCCGCCGCCCGGAGGCATGAACGATGTCCCGTTGCTCCGTGCAGCAGCAGGATCATGGCCCGGGCCTCAGACGCCTGCGCAACGTCGGTCGACTTTCCCGCCTTGGCAAATGCCATCAACGCCGTCGGCTTGTCGTTGAGCTGAACCAGGCAATACCCTCTCAGAAGCAACAAGGCGTTCGGATCGTATGGCTTGGCTGCGTCCCCGCTCAGTTGCAGCACCCGGGCGATCTGCTGAAGGCAGACGCGATACTGACCCGCCTTGTACATTTCCTGAAGATCGCCCGGCGTCGGCAGCGGTGGGTTGGGCGCCGCGGACGCGAGAGCAGAAAGCGTTAACAGAAGAGCGATGATGAGCCGGCAGGACGGGCGGTTGGCTTTCATGCGCTCCAGTATGGGCAGGGAAAGCTTCGGGAGCAAAAAATAGCGCGAACTTCAATCTGGTCTTCACTTCGTCATTGTTTAAGCGAAGAATAAATGACCCAGAAGAATCCGGGTCCCGAGGCGCGCGATTCGCTTCGTGCATACTCGCCAGCCCGCACGAACCGCATAAGCCTCTGGGATTGCCCAACGATCGGCCTTCATTGGGCGCATTCCGTCTGTCAGCAAACCCCTTTTTTCTTTTTTTTGCGATCGATTCAAGCGATAATCATGTAACGACGTGCCGGGCTGATGCCCGTACACGTCGCAAGTCCGACCGCTTCCAGGCCGATCGAAAGATAAACGCCAGACAGATGCATTTCCGTGGCTGGCTGCGCACCTTTGTGGAGAAAAAATGTTGTCCGGATTTCTGATTCTGTCCGACGGGTTTGAAATGGTCTCGGCGGCTCGAGACCTGGGGCTGGTTTGCCTTCTCTTTTTCGCCTTGCTGTTTTGGTGGGCGAAACGGAATGTGTGAAGGCAGCGCCCGCCGATCGCGGGTAAATGCCGGCCAGATCAGACCCTGATCGTCATTGAAGTTTGCAGCGATTCAGGAGTTCCTTTGCGCTGCCTATCTGCCGCAGTTTCTGCTCTTTGCGGTCCTCTGCGCGTCGGTGGGAGATAGCGTCATCCAATGGTTCGGATTGTGCAGCGACTGGCGATCAGGTTTGGAGATTTCGCCGGCCAATCTGCTGAGCGGACGAAAAGGAGCTTTCGATGATTAATTTTTCGAACGTCGGATGCGCATCTTTTGCGTCGTTGGTCTCCTGCTCGGGTCGCGGGTTTCCACCAACTTCGCGGCGGGAGTCAGCAGCAGCGCGATCATCAAGGAGGCCCTGGAGTCGGCGGGGAAGATTGATAATGACGATGAAAAAGCCGATATGTTAAAAAACATCGTCATGATCCAGGCGCGTACAGGCGATTTCGCCGCAGCCAGGCGCACATCGGAAACAATTGCCGTGATTATCACAAGCCGATCGTCCCGTGATTTCGCTATCCATTCGATGAAACGTCCGAAGGAACGAAGCGCCCATACGGAAAGCGCGATTTGGCATTCGTGCGTGCGCACACAACTGCCGCTTCAGCAGAAGCGATTTCGAAAGCTGGATTCGGCTCGGTCCCGTTCCCCCTCGCCCGATGGCGGCTAACATCGGGCCGCCAATGGATTTAGCTGTCCAATATTCACCGCGAAATATTTTTTCATTTTCGACTAACTTTGGCACGCCATATGCATCCTAACAGTATGCGAACTAATGGGAAGAAGCCAGGAGCCAGGAGCCGGAAGTGCGAAGAGTTGCTGGAGCGTGCGAGTGGAAAATCGGCGTAAAAGCGGCCAAAACCGGCCAAATGCGGCCATCGCGCCGAAAGTGAAGAGGTGAATTGCTCGCCGACTAATCGACGCGAGGTATTGGAGATTATATTTGCTGTGACGAAACAAGCTAAGAATCCTGCACATTTCAGCGCATTGTGCGGTGCGGAGACCCTGTCAAAGGAGCGCAAACCCAAGGATGGCGGTCGAATGGCGAAGGATCGGGTCGCTCAATTTTAGAATCTCGGGCGCAGTGTCAGCGGGTCAGTTCAAATCCCTGGGCTTGAAAACGTCGTCGATGTAAAATCCGGATCTCGCACCGTATGAAAGCTCCCATCCCCGCCAATGAATCCGCCCGGCTCGAGGCGCTGTGCGCTACGCTTCAGCCAACAGCGAAACGGAACGTGACTTTGACGACCTGACTTTTCTGGCTTCTCTGATTTGCGGCACGCCGATGGCCCTCATCGGCCTGGTCGGAGCCGCGCGGCAGTGGGGCAAGTCGAGAATCGGATGGATCTTTCCCGAGATCCCGCGGGACATTGGGTTCACGGCTCATGCGATTCTCCAGCCGGATCAACCCTTCGTTATTCGCGATGCGCGGATCGATTCGCGGTTTGCGGAGAATCCGATGGTGCTGGGGGAGCCGCACATTCGTTTTTATGCGGGACAGCCGCTTCTCACGCCGGATGGATACGCGCTGGGGGCGCTGTGCGTTTTTGATCCGATTCCGCGCGATCTTTCCGGGCCGCAACGCGAGGCTCTGGGGGCGCTGGCCCGGCAGGTAATGCTGCAATTTGAATCGCGGCGCGTGGCGGCCGAACGTGGTTTGGCCGAGGCGGAGTTGATCGCCGCCCGGCAGGCCGCGGACAGCGCGTGCGTCGCGGCGGAGCAGGCGAGCGCGGCGAAGGGTTTTTTTCTGGCCAACATGAGCCACGAGCTGCGGACGCCGCTGAACGCCATCATCGGCTACAGCGAGATGCTTCAGGAAGAGGCACGCGATGACGGACATGACGAATCGATCGCGGACCTGGAGAAGATCCGCATCGCGGGCAAGCATTTGCTGGCCACCATCAACGACGTGCTCGACTTTTCCAAAGCCGAGGCGGGCAAGGTTCGTTTGCACGTGGAAACGTTCGAGGTCAAGGCGTTGCTGCGCGACGTGATTGCAACGGTCCGCCCCGTGGTCGAGGCGAACGGCAACCGTTTCGACGCCGTCGAAGCGGATGGACTGGGAGCGATGCGAAGCGACGCCACCAAGCTTCGCCAATGCCTTGTTAACGTGCTGGCCAATGCCGGAAAATTTACCGAGCAGGGGATGGTTCGGTTTACCGCATGGCGTGAAACAGAAGGGGGCGCGGACTGGCTGAACTTCCAGGTAAGCGATACGGGCTGCGGCATCGCGCCTGAGCAGATCGGCCGGCTGTTTCAACCCTTTGCGCAAGCCGAATCGTCTTCGGGGCGAAGGCCGGGCGGGACGGGATTGGGATTGGCCATCACCCGACAATTCTGCCGCTTGCTCGGCGGCGACATTCAGGTTCAGAGCGCCGCGGGAGCGGGTTCGATGTTTACGATCCACCTTCCCGCCGAGGTGACGGCCGAACCGAAAAGGGCGCCGCTTTTCGCATCACCGCCGCCCACGCAGGCGGTGGACTCGCCAGAGAGTGCGGCCCGAAAAACAGACACGCCGATTGTTTTGATCGTGGACGATGACGCCGACGCCCGCGAGCTCTTATCCCGCTTTGTTGTTCGGCAGGGATATGGCGTTGTATCGGCGGCTTCCGGCGCCGAAGGCCTGCGGCTCGCCCGCGAGCAGGCGCCCGCTGCGGTTCTGCTCGACGTCATCATGCCGGGGACCGACGGCTGGGACGTTCTTGGCTCCCTGAAGGCCGATCCCCGGCTTTCGCAGATCCCTGTCATCATGGTGACGATGGTGGATGATCGATCGCGCGGCGAGGCGCTGGGAGCCACCGAACATCTCGTCAAGCCGATCGACCGCAATCGCCTCGCCGAGGTGCTCCACCAGGTCCGGCGGAATAAGTCGGACCTTCAAATTCTCGTCGTCGAGGACGATCCTGCTGCCCGCGATCTGATCGTTCGAACCCTTGCGGCCGACGGTTGGAAGACGATGGAAGCGGACGACGGGGTCGAAGCATTGCGCATCGTAGCTGAGCGCCGGCCGGCCCTGATTCTCCTGGACCTGATGATGCCGCGGATGAACGGAATTGAATTCGTGGCCGAGCTGCGCGAAACTGAAAGCTGGCGATCGATCCCCATCATTATCACGACGGCTCACGACCTGACCGAGGAGGAACGAACTCGGTTCGATGGTAGCGTTTGCCGCGTCCTGAAAATCGCGCCATGGAACGGCGACGAGTTGCTCCGGGCGGTCGCGACCCATTCGGTCTCGCACGGAGGGGGATAGATTGTCAGCCTTTTTGAGCCCACTTCATTTCCAACTCAGTCACGAACGCGGCCTGAGCCGGATTGATTTTCCGCCGGGCGGTTTGAAGATCGAAGAAGGCGGCGCGATCGACTTCCGGAAACCTGACCTTTTTCCCCGATCGCGGCGGCCATTCCATTTCGAAGGTATTGCTCTTGATTGCAGCGGGATCCAGATCGCTTTGGATCGCCCAGGCGTGGACGATCTTCCCCGATTTGAGTTTGACGGGAGCGAGCGGAATGAAATCGCCTTGCGGCCGGGTGCCCGTCTCTTCCGCGAATTCTCGCTTTGCCGCCTCGAGGAGGTCCTCTCCGTCGGCGGCTTCACCCTTGGGGATCGACCATGATTCGTCGTCCCTATTTTTCCAGAAGGGTCCGGCGGGATGGACGAGCAACACTTCCAAGGTGTTCTGGCGAACCCGAAACAGGAGAAGACCGGCGCTCGTTCGGTTCGTCATAAGCGACTGTATCCCATTGCTTCGATCCGTTCTCAAAATCGCAAGAATTCGCCTTTTCCTTTATTTTGAAGAAACTCTCACGAGCGTGACTTTTCGATTCGAAATCCGCAATCCGAGGAATGCCGTTTGAAAACATGGCGTTCGGGATTGTCCATTCGATGGATCCTGCCGGTGGCGGTGGTGACGCCGGTGCTTGCGCTGGCGGCGGTGCTGACCGCGCTGGCCTTCTCGACGGGACACCGGACGGCTAACGAATTTGCCAGCGAGAATGCGCGTCAGATTCATGGGCGGATCGAAGATCACCTCGATCGCCTGATGGATCTGCCGCCGGCCATCAATGCACTCAATCTGGCGCGGCTGCGCGGAGGGCGGCTGGGACTGGACGACCCGGAGCGCGGACGCATCACCGCGTTTCAAACGCTTCAAACCTTTCCCGACGTGAGCAGCGTCGCGCTCGGCGGCGCGCAGGGTCAGGTGATGTGGGTCATTCGGTATCCAGGCGAGTTAAGCTACGAATTTGCGATCAAGCGGACGCCTGATGCGCTCGATGCAGGAATATGCGATGACTGCGGACGGCGCGATTGGAACTGACCCGTTGCGAAGCTATCCGTTCGATACCGTAAAGCGTCCGTGGTATCGCGCGGCGATTGATGCCAACGCGGCTACATGGGGAGACATCTACGTCTGGGAGCGCGGCGGCAAGGGGGTGACGCTCGGCATTCCGTACGTCGAGCCTTACCGCGATGAGCAGGGCCATCTGCTCGGCGTCGTCAACTGCGAGCTCACCCTCGCCGACATTTCCGCCTACCTCAAGCGTCTCCAGGTCGGAAAGAGCGGCGTCGCGTTTATCGTCGAGCTGGACGGCGATCTCGTGGCCAGCAGCATCGGGCTGCGATGCATGACAGATGGCCTCGGCCGGCTCAACGCAACCCAGGCATCGGATCCGCGCATCGCGGATGCCTCCAGAAAACTGATTTCGGCATTCAAGGCGTCGCCGGACAGCGGCGGCAGGCATGTCATCCACCCGATGATCGACGGACAGCCGTCGCAGATGGTCGTCTCCGGCTATCACAATCGCCGCAATCTCGACTGGGTCATCGTGACGGTCGTGCCCAACGCCGATTTTCTCGCCGAAGTGCAGCGGACCCGTGAGAAGAGCATGCTGATCGCGGCCATTGCAGTGATGGCGGCGCTGGCTGGCGGTGCGTGGATTGCCTTGTGGCTGCTTGCCCCGGTTCTGGCTCTGGTTGCGCATGCGCGGCGCGTGGGAGCCGGGGATCTGGATGCCCGCATCGATCGTCACGACAACCGAGAAATCGCCGAGCTGTCCGATGCCCTCAATGAAATGGCCGACGGACTGCGCGATCGATTGCGGCTGCGGCAATCGCTTCGAATGGCGATGGAAGTGCAACAAAGCCTCCTGCCCGGCCGCACTCCGCAGGTGCAGGGCCTCGATATCGCCGCCCGCTCGCAATACTGCGATGAAACCGGCGGGGACTACTACGACTATCTGCAACTGGAAGGAATCGGTTCCGATGCGCTGGTGATTGCGCTCGGCGACGTGATGGGGCACGGCATCGCCGCCGCCATGCTCATGGCCGCGGCGCGCGGCGTGCTTCGATCACACGTTCGCGCGGAAAACTCCCTGGGAAATCTGCTCCAGCACGTCAATGCGTTACTCGTGTCCGATGCAAAAAAGGGGAGGTTCATGACCATGTTTCTGGGCGTAATCGACGTGCCGACGATGACGCTTCGATGGGCCTCCGCCGGGCACGACCAGCCGCTGATCTACGATCCGGAGTCGGGGAAAGTTTCGGAAGTCGACGCGACCGGCGGAGGCGTGCCGCTCGGCATCGAGGAATCGGAGACTTACCAGGAACAGACCTACACCCGCCTGCGCCCTGGCCAAGTCATGCTGATCGGCACCGACGGCCTGTGGGAATCGAGGAACCCCGCCGACGAAATGTTCGGCAAGGAGCGCGTGGGCGAAGCGATGACGGCCCTTGCGCAGCGGCCAGCCGCCGATATTGTTGACGGCATCTTCCAGCGAATGAAGACGTTTTGTGGCGGCCGGCCGATCAGTGACGACATCACGTTTATCGTCGTTCGAATTGTCAGCGAACGCGGCGCATCGAACGAAACGAAGGATTGAATCGCGAAGGCGCAAGCGAAGGATCGGGGTCAACGCGTCCGGACGCGCGGACGCCGTCCCATCGCTTGCGCCTTCGCGATTGCCCTCGGCAAAGAGGCCGAGCGCTTTTCACCGCGCACTCGGCGCTGCGCCGGCCGCCGGCGAAAATTCCCGGTCCGCGATCAGGCCGGCGAGAAACGGCTGGTTGCGAGGAACGAAGGTGATCTCGGCTTTGCCGTTGATGATGTTCTGTGTTTCGAGAATCTCGAACATGGTGTTGAGAATCTCCGGATCCCGGGAGATTTTCTCCAGTGCGACGCCGACGATTTCCGGGCGCATTGCGCCCGCCTTGGCGAATTCGATGGCGGCCTGGCGCTCGGCGGTACTGGTGATGATGCTCACCTGATTGGCGCCATCCTGCTTGATGGCGCTGGTCACCTGGCGCAGGCGGTTGACCACCTTCGCCTCGATCTGTTTGGTCATGCCTGCGTCGCGGAAATGAACTTTGCGAATGTAGACCGAGCCGAGCTTGTATCCCCATTCTTCGGACAATGGGGAAACTTGCGTGCGCACCGTGAGGCTCATGGCGTGACGATTTTCCAGCATGTCCGCGAGCTTCATGTTGCTCAGACAGCGGACGGTGGAATTGCCCACGTTGGCGGCCAGCGAACCGCGCGGATCGGCATTCTTGAACAGATACGAAACGGGATTGCTGATGTACATCTCGTACCAGACGCCGATCCCCATCGGTGCGCCTTCTTCGGAATTAACCGGCTGGCTGCGGAGGTACGACTGATCCAGCCGCATATCCAGCGTATAGCAGTGTCCGGAGAGGTTCACGATCAGCGCGCTCATTCCCAGCTTCGGAAAGAGCAGATGCAGGCCGGGCTCATCCAGCTGGCCGATCACCTTGCCGAAAAGCACGTACACCTTGCACTGCCGCTCGGCGACGATCGTGTAGACGCCGAACAATTGCGCCAGTCCGAGAAGGATCGGCACCAGAATAAACAGCCCGATGAACGTAGCGCCGGCCGCGATGGAAAATTCATTCATGATTGGCCTCCTGAATGACGCGGCGCGACTGGCTGAACAGCTTGAGCCTGACGTTGCGCAGATAAGCGGTGAGGACGCCCTGGCCACCCTTCTTCAGCTCGGCCAATTGCGCGGCCATGGCGGTCAGCGGTTCGACCTCGGCCTGGGCATTGAGCGTTTCGATTTCGACGGCGCGCTTCGATTGGACGATCTTCTGGTCCGCCGACGCCTGGGCGAGGCTGATGTCGGAGGAGACCTGGTTGTAGGCGGTGTTGATCGCCGCCAGGGCCGACTCGACATCCGGTGGGGGATCGATGCCGGTGATGAGCGACGCATCCAGCGTAATGCCATAACGTGCTTCGGAGGAAGCGCACTCGCGCGACATGTGATCATTAATGTCGCTGAGATTCTTGCGCAGGTCGTTGATGGAGATGCCGATCACCGCGGTGGAAATTTCAGGCTTCGCCGGATCCGCTACAGCCTGCTGACGCGGCGGCGCCTCGAAGTTGGCGATACGCTCACGCAGCACGGAAACGAAATATCCCATGACGTGCGCGATCGGGTAATTCACGGCAAATAGATACGCGTACAGATTTTTGTCGGAGATCCGATAGCGAATCTGGCCGCTCAGCCCGGTGTTGAGCTGATCCTTGGTCACCGCTTCCAGGACGGTGCCGGAAGAATTGGCGGAAGGGACTTCGGGATCCAGAGCCATGTTCATGGTCTGGGTCGAAATGGTGACCTTGTGCACCTTCTCCCAGGGCCACTTGAAATAGGGGCCGCCGGGATGAATGACCCGGACCTGCGGATAGCAATAGCGCTGGCGTTCCTCCTCCTGCAGAGTCTGAGCGATAGGATCTTCAAGCGTCGTCGCCGTCCCGACACGTTCGGCCCGGCCGAAGCGGGTCTTCGCCGCCCGTTCATATTGATCGACGGTATAAAAGCCCGAGGCCACACAGCGGATCGCAAACCATACGGCGAATCCGACAATGCAGCCCATCAGGATCAAATTCGAATCATTCATCTGCGAGCCCCCCGCGCCGGCGAAATGGTGTGAATCACACTTTCTATTTCGGCCGGATCACCAAATCCGATGAATGCATATGGATTCAGACTGGAATGTTCGCGCCGTGAATGGCTTTGGCCTCTTCGCTGCACAGGAAGAGAATGACGGCTGCGATATCCTCCGGCTTTGTCCATTTTGCAAAGTCCGCCTTGGGCATGGCTTTGCGATTTGCTCCGGTGTCGATGATGCTTGGCAGCACCGAATTCACCCGCACTTTTGAGCCTTTCAGGTCGGCGGCGATCGAATCGATCATGGCGACCGCCGCGGCTTTGGACGCAGCATACGCCCCGTTCCCCGCGCCGTGCTCAATCGCCGCCATGGACGCAACGTTTACGATCGCGCCGCCTCCCTGTTGAAGCATCGCCGGCACAACCGCGCGGGTGAGGGCATAGCCGGAGCGCAGGTTCAGTGCGAGCATTTGCTCGAAGGTCACAGTTTCCATTTCCCAGAATTTCACGCCTCCGGCGTAACCGCCAACAGCGTTAACCAGGATGTCGAGCCGGGCGTGTTTCCTGACGATTCCGTCGACAAATTGGTTTACCGCCGCTTCGTCGGTCACATCGATTGCGTAACCTTCGATTTTGGTCGCATCATCTCCGGCGGCGCTTCTCAAGTGATCAAATTCCGCCGGCTTCTGGTAGGAGACGACCGTGGTCGCGCCCGCCGCCAGGAACGCGAGGCTCACCGCCCGGCCGAGGCCACCCGTGCCGCCGGCGACAAAAACCACGCTATCTCGAAAGCTTGCCTTCATTCGTTGAGTCCTTACGGGCAAATCCTAACCCGGAATGTTCGGTCTCACCATGCCGCGTATCTCAGAGACGCGCACGTAAGTAAGCGGTTTGCGTGGCGTACTACTTCCCGAACGGCGGTGTCGATTTGGAATTGGCGGGGGGCGGCGCGGATTCAAGATCACGACGCTGCTGGAGCTTGCGGCGAATCTTGCGCATGCGGCGCTTTGCTTCGCCGGCCGGCGGAAGATGCTCCGGAACGTAAGCGGCGAAATCGCCGTACTTTCGCTTGCGCTTGCCGTTCGGCTTTTTGGCGTCGGCCATAGTGAAATCCGAACGATGGTTATCGGCACGCATGTTCAAATCGTGCTAATTTAAAATGACAAGTGCGCTAAGAGCGTAGAGGAGTGCGATACCGCCTCTCCGCATTCGGGGCAACGAGCTGGGGAAAAACGAATGTCGTAGCCGCAATGAATGCATCGACTTCGCGCTGCGCGGGCAATGATACGCCTGGCTCGACGGCGCGAGCGAAGCCACAGCGCGGCGGGCGTAGACGACAGGGCGAAGATGAACCACCACGGCACTACGACGCCTCGAAGCGTTGTCGGCGGCAGCCGAAGATAATGCCGGCTCGCACTCTCGTAGGCGGCGAAACCCAGCAGCCCTCGACCATGATGCCAACGGCGTGGCAGGCTCTTCGGGAAGTAAGACCATCCGGCAGCGATTTGCCCGGATTGCGGATTTTCCAATTCCATCACCAGCAAGCCAAATTCGGAGACCACCTCCAGCCGATCCTGCGGCCCGCGCTGATCGATCAGCAGATCGCATTTGCGATAGCTGTGAATCCACATCAGGAAAATCGCCGCGCACAGGGCCAGAGAGAATGGAGTCCACCAAAGTCTTCGAATCGACCGCATCGGATTGAATGGTAGGATTGCGTCACTGCGCTTGCGAATGCCGTCGAGGTCGAGATGATTCTTGTCGGTCGACTCTTCAAAATCGTCGCGAGTTCGCGGCGGAGGCTCTTGCCGTCATGCCCGATTTTCCTCTCATCGATACCCACGTTCATCTGTGGGACCCCAGGCGGCTCCGATACGCCTGGCTGGACAGCGACGCAATATTGAATCGCGCGTTTTTGCCGACAGATTTCCAGAAAGCCTGTGGCGATGTGCGCATCGAAAAAATCGTATTCGTTCAAGCGGATTGTCAGCCGTCGCAGGCAGTCGATGAACTGGCCTGGGTGGCGGGCCTCGCCGAATCCGATTCGTTCATCGCCGGCGCCGTTGCTTTCGCGCCGCTGGAGAAGGGGGACGCGGCCCGGGAAGACCTTGATCGTCTGGCGCGGCATCCGCGCCATGCGCTGCTGCGCGGGATTCGCCGACTCATTCAGTCCGAATCCGATCCGCGATTTTGCGTGCGGCCGGATTTTGTTCGAGGCGTTCAACTCCTCTCGACGTACGACCTGAGCTTCGACCTGTGCATTCTGCACACCCAGCTTGAAAGCACGACCGAACTCGTGCGGCAATGTCCGCAGGTAAGATTTATCCTCGACCATATCGGCAAGCCGGATATCAAAGGTCGTGTTCTGGACCCGTGGCGTGAGCAATTGCGTTCGCTGGCCAAATTGCCGAATGTCGCCTGCAAAATCTCAGGCCTCGTCACCGAAGCGGATCACGCGAAATGGACGCGCGAAGAACTTCTCCCGTATATCGATCATGTCATCAATTGCTTCAGCTTCGATCGCGTGATGTTCGGCAGCGATTGGCCGGTGCAGCGCCTGGCCAGCGACTATCCGCGCTGGGTGGAAACGTTACAGTGGGCCGTCGATAGCGCAACGGTGGAGCAAAAGCGAAAACTATTCCGGGAAAACGCCATCGCAACTTACCGGCTATGAAATTCGAAATGCAGCTTCACCACAGAGGCGCGGAGGGCACAGAGGCGGATGCCAGGAACCGATCAGTTTCCCAGGACCGGGATGCGTTGATTGGGACAAGAGCCGATGGTAATAATTGTTCTTCAATCCTCTCTGTGACCTCTGTGTCTCTGTGGTGAATCATCCTTTCGATGCGCGCCGTCGAAAACATCCTCGAGTTGATCGGTAACACGCCGCTACTGCGGCTGCGCAGTTTTGATGCGGGGCCGTGCGCGCTCTGGATAAAGCTGGAGAGCCAGAATCCTGGCGGCTCGATCAAAGACCGCATCGGTCGCTCCATGATCGAAGCCGCCGAGCGCGAGGGGAAAATCGGGCCCGGCTCCACGCTCGTCGAGGCCACCGCCGGTAACACGGGCCTCGGGCTGGCGCTGGTGGCGGCGAGCAAGGGCTATCCGCTGATACTGGTTATCCCCGACAAAATGAGTCAGGAAAAGACGCTTCATTTGCGGGCCCTGGGCGCCCGGATCCTGATGACGCGATCGGATGTGGGCCGCGGCCATCCGCAGTATTACCAGGATCTGGCCGAGCGCATCGCCCGCGAAACGCCGGGGGCGTTTTATGTGAATCAGTTCAACAATCCCTCTAATCCGCTGGCCCACGAGCAGACCACCGGCCCGGAAATCTGGGAACAGACCGGCGGCGGCGTGGATGCGGTGGTGTGTGGCGTGGGATCAGGCGGAACGATCAGCGGCTTGAGCCGTTATTTCGCGCGGGTGGCCCCCCACGTTGAAATGGTGCTGGCCGATCCGGCCGGATCCGTTCTCGCGGATTACGTTCGGACCGGAACGGTGGGGGCGGCGGGTTCGTGGCTCGTCGAGGGAATTGGTGAAGACTTCATTCCATCGATCTGCGATCTGAGCCGTGTGCGTCACGCGTACAGCATTTCGGATTCGGAATCGCTCGAAACAGGCCGAATGCTCCTGAAGCGCGAAGGTATCCTGGCCGGCTCCAGCACTGGAACGCTCGTGGCCGCGGCGCTTCGCTATTGCCGGGAGCAGACCACCGCCAAAACGGTCGTTACATTTGTCTGCGACACCGGCAGCAAGTATCTCTCGAAGATGTTCAACGACAACTGGATGGCCGACCAGGGGATCACGCGGCGCGAAATCTTCGGCGATCTGCGCGACCTGATCAGCCGCCGATTCACCGAGGGAAATGTTGTCTTTCTCGAGCCGCAGGATTCGCTTTCGATTGCCTACACTCGAATGCGATTGCACGACGTCTCGCAATTGCCGGTCCTGAAGGATGGGGCGCTGGTGGGGATCGTCGACGAAAGCGATCTGCTGCTGGCGATTACGAAAGACCGCCGGATGTTCGAAGAATCCGTCAGCAGCGTCATGACGAGAAACGTCGAGACCATCGGCCCAGGCGCGCCTCTTTCCGATTTGCCTCCCATTTTTGATTCGGGACGCGTTGCCGTCGTAAGCGACGACAAAGGATTTCACGGCCTCATTACGCGGATCGATGTATTGAACGATCTGCGCCGCCAGTATGCGCGGGAGAAAGCTGCCCGGCCCGCCGGCGCAGGAAAGGAACAGCCGTGCCCATGATCGGATCGGATCCGACACATTCCAAACTGCCGACCAATCGCGTCGAACCTTATGCAGGCGCACGTCCGCATTTCGCGACCCGGGTCATCCATGCCGGACAGGCACCCGACCCGACCACGGGCGCGGTGATGCCTCCCATTTACACCAGCAGCACTTACAAACAGCAATCGCCGGGCGTGCATCGGGGGCTCGATTACGGCCGCAGCCACAATCCGACGCGCTGGGCATTCGAACGCTGCGTCGCCGATCTTGAGGATGGAACCATCGGGTTTGCGTTTGCTTCCGGCCTGGCCGCAACCGCGACGGTTCTCGAATTGCTCGATCACGGTTCTCATGTCATCGCCGGCGCGGATCTGTATGGCGGAACTTTCCGCCTCTTCGAGCGCGTTCGCCGAAAGAGTGCGGGGCTCGATTTTTCTTACGTGGATACCTCGGACCCGGCCGCGATCGAGGCCGCAATTCGTCCGAACACCGGCATGATCTGGGTGGAATCGCCGAGCAATCCGCTGCTGAAGCTCGCGGACCTGGCGGCGCTTGCACAGATCGCGAAAAAACACCGGATCATCTCTGTCGCCGACAATACCTTTGCCACGCCATACATTCAGCGCCCGCTCTCCCTCGGATTCGACATCGTCGTTCACAGCGTGACCAAATACATCAATGGCCACAGTGACATGATCGGTGGAATGGCGATTGTCGGCGAAAACGCGGAGTTGTCCGAACGACTTGGGTTCCTCCAGAACGCGGCCGGCGCGATCAGCGGGCCTTTCGACAGTTTTCTCGCGCTCCGCGGAGTGAAGACCTTATCGCTGCGAATGGAACGGGCGTCTTCCAATGCGCTGGAGATCGCGCGGCATCTGGAATCGAGTCCCGCAATCAAAAGTGTCAGTTATCCCGGACTGCCGAGTCACCCGCAGCATGAGTTGGCGCAGCGGCAGATGAGCGCCGGCGGAGGAATGGTCAGCGCCGTTCTGCACGGCGGGCTGGAAAAGGCGCGCCGATTTCTCGAGCGTTGCGAGCTTTTTACGCTGGCCGAAAGTCTCGGCGGCGTCGAAAGCCTCATCGAGCATCCGGCGATCATGACCCACGCCAGCATTCCCGCCGCGCGCCGCGCCGAGATCGGAATCGATGACGGACTCGTGCGCCTCTCGGTCGGCGTCGAAGATGTTCGCGATCTGATCGCCGACCTTGATCGGGCGATGAGCTGATCGGAAAGTCGATGAACGTAACGTAATTCCCCTGTGCTCCGTCGGCGTACTTAGTGCCCATTCTCCTGCCACCGCACGATATCTTTGTTGTATGGCGTCGGGCGAGCAGATACGCTACGCGATGATCGCGTGGGGCATCGTTGAGCTTTGACGACAATGCGCCAACCTCCGAAGGGTTTCCTTTTCCTGCTGGCTTTCAGTTTTCTCGCGCCCGTTTGTTCCCGGGTTCGAGGCGCCTCTCCCCAACAAATTAACGAAGCCATCGAAAAGGGGAAGGCGTGGCTCTACGCACAGGCTGATAAAGTCGGGGACTGGGAATCAGGTGATGAGCGCGGGAGGGGAATGCGGCAGCGCACGCGACGGGGAGGTCACACGGCGATTGCGGTCTACGCGTTGCTCGCGGCGGGAGAGAAGCCGAATAATCCGCAGTTCGCCGCGCCATCGAATTCCTCGAGAAAGCCAATGACGTTGACGGAACTTACGCGCTCGGGCTTCGCGGCAGGTCTGGTGGTATCTCGGAGCGTCAAAGGAAACGAACGAATCGATTCGCCGCGACACGTCGTTGCTGGTCAAGGGATATTATGAATCGGGACCGTTTGCCGGAATGTACACCTACAGCGTGTTGAATCTGGGCGAAGGGCCTGGATCGACCGCGAGATTGGAACTGCGGCCGGGCGGCGCCGGGCCACCGGGGCCGCCCGGCTCCCGCCCGGGTGGACCTCCCGGACCGAATTCTCCTCCGCCGTTTGTAATGAACGGCCGGGGACCCATGGGGCCGCGATACGATCACAGCAATAGCCAATATGGCGTGCTCGGCGTGTGGGCGCTGGCGGAAGTGGGCGGCGAAGTGCCGCTCAGCTATTGGAAAACGGTCGATGCCGGCTGGAAGAAAGCGCAGAACCCGGACGGCGGATGGGACTATGTCGACGGAAGACAATCGAAGGCTTCGATGACGGCGGCGGGAATCGCAACGCTCTATATCACGCAGGATTTTCTGATGGCCAATTCCTCGTGGAGCACTTGCACGCCGCGTCCGCCCGATCCTCATATCGCAAAAGGGCTGGCCTGGATGGATGCCCACATCAGCCAGGCACTGGACGGTAAAAACACGTATCTCATGTATGGGATCGAACGGATCGGGTTGGCGAGCGGCCGAAAATATTTTGGTAACGTCGGCTGGTTCGAAACCGGGGCCGATCAACTCGTCAGTGGGCAGAACGCCGACGGATCGTGGGATGCTCATTTTGCCGGCAATGATGATCTGGCTTCCACCGCCTATGCGATTCTGTTCCTGGCGCGGGGCCGGGCGCCAGTCATGATGAACAAACTCGAATTCGGCGTTTCCGTCGATTCGAGCGGTGCGGCGACAAAGTCTGCGCCGGCAGCATCCGCCGGGACGAACGGCGAGGTTTGGAATGAACGCCCGCGCGACCTGGCGAATTTGACTAAATGGGTGGGGCGCGCCACCGAAGGTTTTTACAATTGGCAGACGGTCAGCTTGAGGGCTTCGCCGGACGACCTTCACGATGCGCCGATCCTTTACATCACCGGCCGGGATGCCATCCATTTCACCGACGCCGAGCAACTCAAGCTCCGGAGTTTCGTCGAGCAGGGAGGTATGATCTTCGCAAACGCCGATTGTGGGCGCGACGCGTTTGTTTCCAGCATCCGGCAGCTTGGGGCGGCCCTCTTTCCAAAATACGAGTTTCGCGAGTTGCCGAAGGATCACGTGATCTACACCGCTCAGCAGTACGCCGCCGCCAAATGGAAGACGCATCCTCACGTCTTGGGCTTAAGCAATGGAGTTCGGGAATTGATGGTTCTGGTTCCTGATTCTGATCCATCGCGGCAATGGCAAAGCGGAGGGGTCAAAGCTCATGAAGAGCCCTTCCAACTCGGCGCTGACCTGTTCATCTATATGACCGGCGGAAAAGATCCGCGCATTCGCCCCCCGAGCTGGATCGCGCATGCGCACCCGACGACTCGGCCGGCCCAGACCACCGCGTTGGCCCGGCTGGAGCTCGGCGACAACTGGGACCCTGAGCCAGGCGGCTGGCGGAGAATGACCGCGCTGCTGCACAACGAACGGCGTATCGATCTGGATGTCGAAGCAGTGAAGCCCGGAGAGGGAAAGCTGTCGAATTTTCGCGTTGCCCACTGGACGGGCACGACAACCGTCAAGCTGAGCGAGGAAGAGCGTAGCGCGATTCGCGAATTTGTTACCAGCGGCGGTACGCTGATTGTGGACGCGGCTGGCGGATCGAGCTTTTTCGCCGGGTCGGTTGAGGTGGAATTACGCGAGATTTTCGGCGCGTCCGCCGCTGATGCGTTGCAGCGTCCGCTACCCGCGGAGCATCCGGTCTTCAATCTGCCCGATTCAAAAATTGACTCGATATTCTTCCGCACTTTCATGCGAAAGGAGTCGGTGGGAACCAACCGGACCCCGCGTGCGCGGTATCACGATCGGCGGCAGGGTGGCGGTCTTCTATAGCCCCGAAGACCTCAGCGCCGGAATTGTCGGAGAGCAGGTCGACGGAATCAGCGGGTACGATCCAGCTTCCGCCACCCAGATCATGACTAATCTGATTCTTTACGCCTGCGGCACGCCCGGCCCGTCGACGCGGCCGATCGATCGCGATCTATCGCGTGCTCCGTAAAACAATCCGCCTCCCCTTTCAAAATGGAGCGTGTTAACATGAGCTCTCGTCATGGAACGCGAACAACTCTTCAAACTTCTCGATGATTTTCAGATCGAGACGCCGTCTTGGGGATATGCCGACACCGGGACGCGATTCGGGAAATTCTTGCAGCCGGCGGCAGCTTCCACAATCGAGGAAAAGCTGGCAGATGCCGGCACGGTCCATCGTTACACCGGCTGCTGTCCGGCCGTCGCGGTGCACGTGCTCTGGGATTTTTCGATGGGCGTGGATGCCACGGCGACTGCGGAAGTGGCGCGAAAAAATGGCGTGCGAATCGGTTCGGTCAATCCGAATCTGTTCCAGGATCCGGTCTACAAATTCGGCTCGGTCTGCAGCTCGGATGAAAATGCGCAGCACCATGCCCACCGCCACGTGCTTGACAGCATCAACATCGCCAGGGCCGTCGGCTCAAATCTGCTGAGCCTCTGGTTTGCCGACGGGACGAACTATCCGGGCCAGGACGACATCACGAGCCGAAAGCACCGCATGCACGGCGCGCTGCGGCAGTGGCACGATGCCATGCCGAAGGGGATGACGATGCTCGTTGAATACAAGCCGTTCGAACCCGCGTTCTATCATTCCGACATCGCCGACTGGGGCATGAGCTATGTCTTTGCGAAGGACGCCGGCAACAACGCAAAAGTCCTCGTCGATACCGGACATCATCTCCCCGGTCAGAATATTGAGCAGATCGTGGCTTTCCTGCTGGATGAAGAAATGCTGGGGGGATTTCACTTCAACGACCGCAAATACGCCGACGACGATCTCACGCTGGGGAGCATCGATCCGTATGCCGTCTTTCGCATCTTTCACGAAGTCCGCAACGCCGCCGAGCAGCAGGGGCGCGATGTCTCACGGATCACGTATACGATCGATCAATCGCACAATCTCAAGCCCAAGATCGAAGCGATGATCCAGACCGCCACGACGGCCCAGGAACTTTTCGCCAAGGCCGCCCTGGTGGATCGAGCGCGGCTCCGCGATGCCCAGGCCCGACGAAACATCGTGGACGCCGAAGAATGCCTGAAGCAGGCTTTTTTCACAGACGTGAAGCCCTTGCTCGCTGACTGGCGCAGAATTCGCAATCTCGATCCCGATCCGATGGCGGCCTACCGCGCCGGCGGATACGAATCCAAAGTGGCCGCCGAACGGGAGGCGTCGCGCGCTGCGCAAGGAAAAAGCAGCGGTGGCGGTACGTATGCATGAATCGCGGCCCCCGTGCACTTTCAGAGCCGCGCCATCAGCAAGCGGCGCAGCGTGGAAACCGGAGCATCGCGCCACGTCGGAAAGTGACCATTCTTACCGATTAATGTGATTCGGCGCACGCCGCCCCCTTGCGGGCGCGGCTCTGAATATAGCATGGTGAGCTATTTCCCATCAGGCGGCGGGAGCGCTGGTCCGGCGGGTTCGGCGGCGGGGCCGCTCGCCGGGGTTCCGGGGGACGGTTTTGTCGTCGGCTGCGTCGCCGGATGGTTCAACGCATCGAGCAGCGCCACCGCAAATTCCTTCACCGTCGGATCGGGATCAGCCTGGGCGATAGCCGAAGCTTCCTGCTGTTGCACTTCGGCATGCTGAGCCCGAAGCGCCGCCAGTCCGAGCAGACGGGTCTGCCATTGGCTGGATGCGATCATTTCATGGATCGTGTTGATCTGATTTTCAACGCCGGGGAGGCTGGCCATCAGATATTGGGCCCAGAGGGAAATCTCCGGAATGGTGTCGTCGCGCGCTTTGCCGATCTTCGCAATCGAATCGCCGGCCGACGCCCGAACCGACTGATCCATCTCCTTGTGCAACAAGCTGACGTTGTAAGCCAGCAGGTCGAGTGCCCGGAACTTCTCGATCGGAGAGCCGCCGGCCAATGCGTCGTCCACCTTTTTCTGCGTGGTGGTCGATCGCAAATCGCTCGGCGTGCGCACATAGTTTTTGGTGAACTGAATACCCGCACCCCCGGGGCCGATCGATACTTTTCCGCTGGTTGAAATAGGATTGGTGATGACGCTCCCGCTTACGATAATCGACCCATTGGCCGATTGCCGCATGGCATCTGCCAGGTCGCCTCGGTCGAATCGGATGATCTGTGTCATCGTCCCATTGGGCCGCAACACGGTGTCGTTGGCGATTCGATCGTAATCGACGCCGGGATACTGTTCCGTGATGATCCCGCTGAGTTCCGCATTGAACCAGAGATGCGGTTGGATCAGCCCCTCGGGTCCAATGAACAGGTCGTAATTGTTGAGGTTCTTGAGGGTCACCCGGGCGTAAAGCGGATCGCCATAATGAATGAGCGTTCGTACCGGCTCTCCCTTTAGCGAATAGAAATGACTCGCCTGGTCGATGACATCGAGCCAACCCTTCGGAAACTTCTCCAGCTCCGCGAGAATGGTGGCGCTCTCAGCATCACGCACGATGGGTGCCGTAGTGGATGCGGCGCTCGACGCCGCGTCTGGCGAAGTGGCCGGAGCGGCAGTCGCGGCGACATCGGGCGAAGTGGTCGGAGCGGTTGTTGCGGCATCGGGCGGTGTCGCGGGTGCGGGCGCGGAAGCCTCGGTGGTGGCCGGCTGGGTTGCAGGCAAATGGCCGGCCGCGTTGATCTCCTTGATTCCTTCACGCAAAACCGCGGCAACCAATCCGGTAAGATTTTGAGAAAGTACGCGCGCCTTCAAAGCGGCCAGGTCGGGCGAGTTGGCGGCGCCTTTATCGCCGGAGTCAATGCGGATAATCCCCAGCGCAGAAAGAGAATCTCGATCGGCGAGTGGAACGAGAATCGATCGCGCGTTGCTGTTTTGGCCGGAAATCAGGGCCTGCCATCCTTTTAAACGCTGAAGCGTCACGTCGTCCGCCTTCACAATGGATTTGAGCGCGTCGATCCATGGTGTCGCCGCGTCCGGCTGCTGATCGAAGTAGATCTCGAACCACGCCAGATTGCTCAGCGCCCAGACAAAGGCCGTTCGATTGTCGGGCTGATCCTGGGCACTCAGCGACGCCAGCGCGGCGGCGGGATTCGGCGCATCAACGATTGCCGGCTGCGTGGTGGGGTTTCCAAGAATCTGCGCGTTGATCACCGCCAGCCGATGCGTAAACGCGTCCTTTGCCAATCCAAGGCTCTGGCTCAACGCCACCTGCTCGTTGGCTCCCCGCTCGAGCGTCAGCTTGATGAACCACAAATCGGGATCGTCCCCCTGCACCTGAAGCAGTCGGCTCACCACTGTTTCAGCCGCCTGGCTTTCACCGGCAATGTAGAGCTCCGAAATATATTCGATCGCCAGCGCGTGCGAGGGCGCCGTCGCCGTCCGATTGTCCAGGCCAATCGAAATGGCGTACCACTGGAGGGACGGCTCGGCCAATCCTTTGGAGGCCAGCAGACGCGCCAGTTCGGCGGCGCGTCGCGGCTGGGCAGGATTGGCTTTGAGCAAGGCGAGCAATCCCTTGACCTGCTCCACCAGGGAGGCGTCTTTGTCAACGAGCTCATATTCCCAGCGCAGGACTTCCGGCAGCGCATAGAGCTTCTTCGCGCGCGCTACCATCGCGATCGCCTCTTCTTTCGAACGATCGAGCAAAAGCGGCACGCACTCGGCCGCGATGTGGGCCCTGACTTCGTCGGGGATCTGCGTTTTGTCGAGGAGCCCCTGGAGATAAGCGATCTTGGCGTCGGCAGTCTGCATTCGTGAGGCGTATAGATCGATCAGCTCCTGCTGTGCCACGCGGTCGTCGGGAACGATTTTGCGGTATGCGAGCCAGGCGGCGATTTGTCCATTGACGTCCTGAAGCTGCAATTCGGCACTGGCCAACAGACGCGGATAGCGTGGATCCTGCGGGTCGGTCTGCTGCGCCGCAGCAATCAATCCCACCGTTTCGTGGAATGCCGCTTCGGTCATTCCTCCCAGGCGCAAACTGTTGTCACCCAGCAGTTCCAGTCGCTCGGCCAGCGCGACGCGGGCCTCAGCCAGATCAGCGGGAGATGCCGGCGGCACGGCGGGTCCGGCCGCCGCCGTCAGCAAACCGATCAACGACATCAAACAAACGAGCGCAGAGCGCTCAATTAACGATCTCATGATTCATTCCTCTTGCGTCGCAGTCGCTCAGCGGGCCGCCAGCCCCAGCGCCACGGCGCTCACCATGGCCAAAACCGCCATCACTGAAAATCCAACTCGCAGCACATCATCCAGCCCTCGACGTGAATAGAGCCTGCCGATTGCCAGCATGACGACCAGAAGTTGCCCGAGCGCCGCCAACGCAATGGCGCCGCTGCGAATAGCCCACAGCATGGCCAGCGGACGGGCCGCATCCCATTCCACAAGGCGATCGGGTGCGTCCTGCCAGATCCAGATCGCGCCGCTCACTATCACCACAGCCGCCACGATTGCCCCCAGCGGGATGATGATTCGCATACGACCTCCTTGTCGCCTTCGAGTCACTTAAGCCGTTCGTCCTTCGGATTCGCGTCCTCGCTCTGGCGCCACAACTCCCACAGAATCGGACGCTCCCTGCATAATTGTTGAGTGTCGGCGAGCAGTTCCGTTCGCGCTCGAAGCCACTGCTCCCAATCCACGCGCCCGCAGCGTCGGGAGGCAAGGGCGAGCAGGGCCTGCGCCGCGCGGCGCGGGGAGCCGGCATCAGTTCGGCCAATTGCACCTTGGTCGCAACCTGATCGAACATCTGGGCCCATCCGCCGGTCCGCGAGCTGTAATCCAACTGGATCTGCAGAAGCTCCAGTACTTCGGCCGAGCGACAGTCGCTGAGCATAGAGCCCGCTCATTGCGTCCCATGCGCCCGACACCTCGTTCATCTCCAGTAGCGAGTCAGCCAGGATCAAGCGGCAGGGCTTATTCAGTTGCGGAGCGGAAACCAAACGCGGGCCGAGCACGGCGCGACAAAGCAGAGCTGTCTCGGGCCAGCGTCGCTGGGCATAGCGCAATTGCGCCAGGCATTGCAACGCCTGAAGTTTAACGTTTCGAAAAACTGAAAAAGCGCGCACCGCTTCGTCGATCTGCTGCTCTGCTTCCTCAAATTGGCCGGCTGCGATCAACGGGGAAGACATGGACGCCAGGCGTGATCCCCGCGCGCTGCTGAAATTGAGCGCCAGCCACACCACCCCGACCACCGAAAGAAGCGCCATCCGCGCCCCCTCCGGCCCGATGACCAGGCAACAGAAGAGCGCGGCGGCCAGCAACGCCTTGAGGATCAAACCCAGAATCAGGTCGCGTCGGGCTCGAGAAATTGCAGCTTGGGCGGTGATCATGTCGGTTGGCTCATAACGCTTCCCGCGGCGCGGGGGCCGGGTGATATCGGCCGGACAGTTTTTGCAACTCAGGATATCGCCGCAGCAATTCGGGCCATGGAGCGAGAAGCGTCGCCCGGTTCAGTGCAGCTGCTGCTTCGGTTTCCCTTCCAAGCAAATCGTATGCGCGGGCGATCAGCGCATGCGCGTCGGCACTGCGGTGACCAAGTTGTTCGCGCAAAATTGGAAGCCTCTCATCGAATATCGCAATCGCGTCAGCGGGATGGCCGGTCTTCACATCCCGATAGATCTCAATGAGGGCCAGGCCAGCCGACTCGATTCCCCCGGACAATCGCCGCAATTCGCTGATGGCCCGATCGGCATCGAAAAGATGATCCTCCTGGAGCATCGCCATGGTCCTCCCCATCCGAAGTCCATAGGCGGTTGCCGGATCGACCAGATCGTTGTCGATCAGATAACTATTGACCGAAGCGGCCTCGTCAAACCGGTGATATCGGGCGAGCAACAGGCCCAGATAAACAAGTCCCTGGCAGCGAAGACGGCCATTTCGGGCCGGACGCGAGAGATAATTCTGCAACAGCAGAGCCGCCTGTGGCCAGCGGCGTAACTGCACGAGTTCTCCGACGCCCTCGACTTGTTGTTGCTCCTGCTGCACGGCCCGGATGGTGAAATACTTCAAAGCCGGAAGTCCCGCCAGGAACAGCAGAAGCAGCAGAAATGACATCACTTGAACCGCACGCTGAGCCGCACCGGCCTGCGCGCCGATAAAACTTCCCGACCATGATGAGCAATACGAATGCGCCCAGGATGTACCAGTTCCAGGGAATCCGCGGCCGCGGCTCGCTGTTTTCCAGCAGGGACGGTACATCGAGAAATTCGGGCTGAGGAACGGATTCCATGGGTCTGCCCCGATTCTAGGGAAAGAGTTGGGGAATTGAAACGATGCGGCATCGGAGGCGTACATTCATATGAAACCCAAGAATGTTCGCCAGACGCATTTCATTTTAGAAAAAGGAGTTCTTGTGAATCGCACCTCGGATCTCGGCCGTTCCTGTCCAGATTGCGGTCTGGTCGCAACCCGTCGTGATTTTCTACGAACAGGGATTGGAGGCCTCGCCACTGTGGCTGCGGCCTCGGCGGAGTTGTGGACGCCCGGCGGCATTACCTCCGCGCGATGGGAGCGGATGTCGCCACCGCAGCGCCGGCGGAGACGCTCGTGGGCAGTTTTTACAAGACGCTGACCGAAGAACAGCGCAAATCGATTTGCTTCCCCTTCGATCATCCGCTTCGCTCCAAAGTGGACAACAACTGGACGATCGTCGACAAGTCGGTCGGCAAGTTTTTCAATCCCGACCAGCAGGCGATGATCCGCGACATTTTTCTCGATATGCATAGCGAGGAATACGCCGCCAGGGTCATGCAACAGGTTGAACACGACAACAGCGAAGACGGCGGATTCAAAGGTTGCGCCGTTGCGATGTTCGGAGAGCCAGGCGAACCCGGAAAGAGCAAATTTGAATTTGTCTTCACCGGCCGTCACGTCACGCGCCGTTGCGACGGAAACTCCGTGGAAGGGGCCGCATTCGGCGGGCCGATCTTCTACGGCCATGCCGCCGAGGGTTTCCGCGAGACCGCCAAACATCCCGGCAATGTCTACTGGTATCAGGCCGTTCGCGCCAATGAATTGTTTCAGGCACTGGATGGACGGCATCGGGACGTGGCCCTTCGCGACGATCCACGCAAGGAGCACGGATCGGCGACGGTGGAGCTTGGCAGCCGCAATCGCGACCTTTCAGGGCTGCCTGTGTCGGAACTTACCCACGATCAGAAGGACTTGATGTGGAAGGTGATGGGGGACCTGCTCGCGCCATTCCGCAAGGCCGATTCGGATGAAGCGATGAAACTGATCCAGGACGGCGGCGTCGATAATCTGCATATCACCTTCTATAAGACGATGGACATCGGCAACGACGGCGTGTGGGACCTGTGGCAAGTCGAAGGCCCGGCAATGGTCTGGTACTTCCGCGGCGCCCCGCACGTCCATACCTGGGTTCATGTCCGTGAGCCGGCAACAGTTTGATTCGGTGCATAAATAGATGCCGTAGCGCACACCTCAGCGAGCCGCGACCGTCAGGGAGCGAGGGAGTCGCACATGCCCGATCGCCCGATTTTTGCCATTCCCTCGCTCCCTTACGGGCGCGGCTCGCTGCGCACGTTGCAACGATCGGGATAGTCAAGATCCAGGGCTTAAGCCTGCCGGCGAAAGCCGCTATGATCTCGATTGAATGAATCAGCCGACTCCGCGCGAACTTCCGAAGAACTACGATCCGTCCGCCGTCGAATCCGAAGCCTACCGCGTTTGGCTGGAGGAGAAGTGTTTCCACGCTGAGCCGGCAGCCGGGGGTGATCCCTATGCGATCGTCATTCCTCCGCCGAACGTGACGGCGGCGCTGCATCTCGGCCACGCCCTGAATAATACGATTCAGGACATTCTCATCCGCCAGCACCGAATGCGTGCGAACAACACGGTCTGGCTCCCGGGGACCGATCACGCCGGCATCGCGACGCAAACGGTCGTCGAGAAACGCGTCATGGCCGAAGAGGGCAAACGCCGGACGGATTTTCGCGCGTGACGAATTCGTCTCCCGCATCCAGGCCTGGAAGGATGAATACGAGCAGACGCATCACCGAGCAGCTCAAAGCAATGGGATGCTCATGCGACTGGGATCGCCAGGCGTTCACCATGGATCCGGCCCGGGCGCTGGCGGTTCGCGAGGCATTCTTCCGCCTCTTCAAAGACGGACTGATCTATCGCGGTAAGCGACTGGTCAACTGGGACCCGGTCACCCAGACCGCGCTGGCGGATGACGAAGTGGAAATGGAAGAGGTGGACGGCCACTTCTATTACCTGCGTTATCCGCTCGCCGATGGAACCGGCTACGTCACCGTTGCCACCACGCGTCCCGAAACGATGCTCGGCGATACAGCCGTCGCCGTCAATCCGAAAGATCCGCGCGCCGCTGAATTGCGCGGAAAGTTTGTCCTCCTCCCGATCGTCAACCGAAAGATTCCGATCATCGAAGACGATTACGTCGTCCTTGCCGATCCCAACAGCGAAGACGCCAAGGCGAAATACGCCAGCGGATTCCTGAAGGTTACGCCCGCCCACGATCCCAATGACTGGGAGATCGGCCTGCGGCACAAGCTTGAAGTGATCAACGTGATGGGGCCCGATGCCGTCGATCAGCGACAAGTACGGGTGGAACGACATCGGCGATGCCGGATTTCTGCTTGGGCAAATCGCGAGAGGAAGCGCGCAAGCTGATCGTCGATTGGTTCAAGAAAAACGGATTGCTGGAGGAAATTAAACCCTACCGGCATAGTGTCGGGCATAGTTATCGAAGCCATGTACCGATTGAGCCGTGGCTGAGCGATCAGTGGTATTGCAAGGTGACGGATTCCACGCCTCGCCGGAGCAGCCCTAAGGGCCTTGGAACCGGAGCAAGACTTAGCAAGCCGCGACCGTAAGGGAGCGACGGACCAGACGAACCGAATTTTCGAAACCAGTGCAGTGAACCGCGACCGTGAGGGAGCGATAGAACAAGCAGTGCGTCCGCCAGCGAATAATGCGTCTGAAGAATCCGCTTTCGCGTCCACGCAAGCCATGATCTGAATGGCCGCTCGCCTACCTGATCACTTTTTCAACCTACGGAACGTGGCTGCACGGAAACGACACCGGATCCGTCGACCCAGAACACAACATTCCGGGTACGCCGCATCTGATCGGCGATGAGAAACGTGAAAAACTTGAATTCGAGCGATCTGAAACATCCTGCTGCTGCTTCGTTGAATGAACAACGGCGACGCGTTGTCCAGGCGACTGTTCGAGAAGTCAGCGAACATCGAGGGTGGAAACTGTACGTTGTTCATGCAAGCGACCAACCATGTGCATGTCGTCATTTCGGCGAAAGCTCCGCCGGAACGATTGATGAACGATTTTAAGTCTTATGCGACTCGGCGGCTGCGAGAGGCGGGTCTTGCGGGGCCGACGAAAATATATGGACGCGCCACGGAAGCACGAGATACTTGCATCATCGCAAAGCGCTCAATGCTGCGTACGATTATGTTCATGATCGGCAGGGGTCGCCGTTGGAACCAGCGCCTCTTGATGTTTTGGCGATGTCAGACGGCGGCGCAAATGCTCCTGCAGCAGTTACGACGATTGAAGCGCCGGTGGAAGGACAATCGCTCCCTTACGGTCGCGGCTCGCTAAGTCTTGATGCATGGGAAGGCAAGTTGAAGTTCTATCCCGCGCGGTACGCGAAGACTTTCCAATCCTGGCACGAGAACATTCGCGATTGGTGCATCAGTCGGCAGCTTTGGTGGGGGCATCGGATTCCGGTTTGGTCTATTCGCTGGGAGGCCGATCCGATCAAAACAATATAGGATCATTTCCAGTCAGCTGAAAGTCGGAATCATCGTTGGAGAAATGGGGCAGGGATACGTCTGTCTTGGTGAAGATCCGACGACATATTATTTCGCCCGCATTACGATCCTCGATTCGGAAGCGACTGGAGTTCGATTCGGCTTCACCCAAGACCCCGACGTCCTCGACACCTGGTTCTCCTCCGGCCTCTGGCCGATGAGCACTTTGAACTGGCCGGCAGGACACGCCGGATCTTCAGCGAATGGAATCCGAGCAGCGTGCTCTGCACCGCCCGCGAGATCATCACGCTCTGGGTTTCGCGGATGGTGATGTTCAATCTTTATTTCCGGGATTGCCTGCCCTTTAACGATGTGTTCATCCACGCCATGATCCAGGACGGCGAAGGACAGAAAATGTCCAAGAGCCTGGGCAATGGCGTCGATCCGCTGGACATCATTCACTCGCACGGCGCCGACGCGATGCGATTCACGCTGGCGGCGATGACCACCCATACGCAGGACCTGCGGATGCCTGTCGATCTGGTCGATCCGCATTCGGGACAGGCCTTTGCCCCGGCAAAGATCACCAACTCGGCCGGCTATGTCGTCGCCGCGCCGATCCAAAGCAGCCCGGCGGATCCGAAAAAGAAGATGGTTTCGAGCTATGGGCAGATCAGCGGCGCGGCGAAACCGACGGCGGATATGCCGGTGGCGAAAAACACCAGCGCGAAGTTCGATCTTGGTCGGAACTTCTGCAACAAGCTCTGGAACGCGGCTCGATTTGCACTTTCGAATCTGAGCAGCGTCAAAGCCGGAAGCCGGCGGACTCTTCGAGATGGAGCCTGGCGGATCAGTGGATCATCAGCCGGCTTAATCGGACGATTGACGAAGTCGATTCGGCGCTCGTCGCAATATCGCTTCGATGTCTACGCCAAGAACTGCTACGACTTTTTCTGGCGCGATCTGTGCGACTGGTATCTGGAAGCGATCAAGCCGGCGATGAAGGATCCGAGGCGGGCCGGGCAGACCGCCAATGTGCTGGCGGCCGTGATGGATGGCGCGCTTCGGCTCATGCACCCGATGATTCCGTTCATCACCGAGACGATCTGGTGGCGGCTCAACGAAGTTCGTCCCGGAGCGCAGCCTGGCGGGCCAGCTCGATCTGCCGCCGAGCAAGCGGCTCGTGCTCGCCCGCTGGCCCCGCAGTGGGAAAAGTTTTGAAGCTGAAGCACTTTTTCCGAAGCTTACAGGAAATCGTCGGCGCGATCCGAAACCTGCGCAATGCCCATCAAGTGGAAGCTAAACGATCGGTGAGTGTTATCCATTGTGGCCGCAGCCGATCTGACACGTTGATCGAATCCAACCGCGAGATGGTCGAATTACTCGGAATCTGCACGCTCAAAGCGGTTGGTCCGTCCATCGCTCCGCCGGCCAGCGCAGCCCGGGCTCAGGCCGCCGGGTGCGAACTTTTCGTCGAGTCACTCGTCGATGAAGGTGCGGAGAAACTGCGGATCGCCAAGCAATGCGCCGATTTGCAGAGGCAGATCGCCGCTTTACGCGGGCGGCTGACCAACGAAGCCTATATAGCCAAGGCGCCAGCCCATCTTGTGCAGCAGACGCGCGATCAGCTTACAGCAGCCGAAGCCGATTTTCAGAAGCTTGGTTGTGCGGAATGAACTGAAGGTCGGAATTTTCTGATTCCAGAGGAATTCATGCAGATTCGAATTATCGCCATTTCACTCCTCGTCGGTCTGTTATCCTTCGTTTCGATCGGCAACGGCGCAGGAATTCAAGATTCAGCTCGATCGTCCGGTGAAAGTCGGGGATACGCTCGACTCTTCGATTCTTGGCGCCGGGCGATGGAAAACAGTCGTTAAGTCACCGGCAAAGACGCTCAATCCAAAGAAGAGGCGTTCGGCATTTCGCTGAGCGGGCGTATCGAGGCGCTGGCCATCGACGACAAGGGAAACCCCACCAAAATTTCAGTGACCGTCAAGAAATGCACGAAATTGACTGGCGCGGCGGAAAACGACCTTCTCGCCGACGGCGATGTTCTCATCGCCGAAATGAAGGATGGGAAAACCGAATTCTCAATGAAAGATGCTGGCGGTGTGAGTCCGGAAACGGAGCAAGCCCTGGAATTGGTGATCGATTTGCACGATCCCGCGACTTTCGGGCGACGATGCTATGCTGGGGACGGCCCAGACCGAAAAAAGTCGGGGAAAGCTGGCCGATCAATTCCGAGGTGGCGGCGAAGAATTTTCAGACAGTCGGTTTGCCTGCCAAGGTCGACCGACGTGGACGGAAAGATGACGCTTGCCGAAAACAAGAAAGTCGATGGAGTCGACTCGATCGTTCATCAAATCGGATTTCGCCCTGCATAAATTGGCCGGAGATCTGCCGGACGGCGGATCTATTGAAGGAGGGCGGCTCGAAGGATCAATTACGGCACGACCGTTCCGGTCGACGCATCTCTGCAGGCGACACACGAATTGTCGAATACGAAAATTTCTACCGTCGTCAGTCAATAAGAATCCTGATGGTATCGAGACCAAAGTGGAATCGACGATCGAGCGCAGCAGTGAAGCGACCTATAAGCAGGCCAAATGAGCCCTCGATCACCGTTTTAACGGAGGCACTGCGCGGGGGCGGGTCATGGCGGAAGGATAGCCGCTTGAACCAATGCGCCGTTCTTTCGATCACCGCCGCACCAGGTCGTCGATGGGGGACCTGATCGCGCGGCAGCGCAAACGAACAATTGGGGCAATGGCCTTCCTGATTCGAAAAAATCGAGCCACAGTCCGGGCATGTTACCAGCGACATGGTATCGCTCCCTGTCAGCAGATATGGATCAGGCTGGATTGTATCCGCTTCGGCGTGGAAGGCCACCCTGTTTACTTCCTTTTCCTCTTCTGCTCTGCCGTGAGACGGCCTTGCAGCAGGACGAGAACCGCCGCTTCCTCAGCCGGAAGCTGAGCCAATGGCTTGCCGATCTGGGCGGCACGCCGATTAAGGGTTTTGATCAGCGTCCCATCCGAGATAGCAATCCATAATTGCCGGATGAATATAGCATTTGCGGCAGACCGCTTTCGTATTGCCCAGTTTCTTGCGACCTCTTCGACCGCACGGACGATATTCTTTTTCGCCTGGGCGTTGTTCTCGAAGGCATTTCGAATTGCTGAAATGCCTTGGCCGCCAGAACTGTCCCCGCCCACGTTCGGAAATCCTTGGCGGTGAAGTCCTGCCCGGAATCTCCCGGAGGTAATCGTTGACATTTTCGGATCCGATGTGGTGCACTTGCCGGCTTCATCTTCAAACCCGAAAAGCTCCTCGCCGGGAAGATCCTGACATCGTCGGACTATTTTGGCGATGCGGGCATCATTCAAATCGATCGCGTGTTCAACTCCGCTCTTTCCGCGAAAATGGAAATGGATTTTGGAGCCATGAACGTTGGCGTGTCTGTTGTGGATGGTCGTTAAGCCGTAAGAATGATTCTGCTGTGCATATTCCTCGTTGCCGACTCGGATCAGTGTTGTCTCCAGCAAGCGAAGATCGCTGCGAGAACTTTTTCCCGGGGAACCCTTTGCGGCGAAGGTCCCGTCCGACCCGCCGCCGGATGCGCGGCAACACACGCACAAACTCAAGCATGCCGCGCGTACTTATTTTCATCTCGAGCGGCGCGAAAGCGGGGATGGTAGCGGTATTGTTTCCGGCCCCGCGCATCGCGGCCGATCGCCTGAATGTGACCCTGTTCCGATGCGCAAATCCAAACATTTTCCCACGCCGGGGGAATCACCAAAGCCTTGATCCGCATCAACGTATCGGCGTCATGAAGCGGTTTGCCGTTCGGAAGAACGTAGGCAAATTGTTTCCCGCGACGCTGGCGCCGAATGCCTGGCGACTGTTGGGAAACGTACCGAAGGCCGGCCACTTTGGCGGCTTGCACCGACTCGGAGAGCTCCTGGGCATTTCCCGAGACGCCCGGCTTCGCGCGTTTCAGCTTTTTTCGATGAGTTTTGCTGCGCAAGTTCAGATTCTCTTCCTCTGCTCGACGATGCGCGAACGAGAGGCAAGAAGAATGCCAGGATTAAATTCGCGGATCAGAAATCGAATTGATCGATATTGTCTTTGTTGAAGACGAAAGGCTTTCCCAAAAGAATATCGTTTCCCTGGATTTCGATCTTGCCGAGGCGTCCGCCATCCATGGAAGTGTCGCCGGGCTTCAGCTTTCCGGTCATCAGATCGTGCGACGCCAGAACCGTGAGATAACCCAGGTCCATCGTATTCCAGAGCACGACGACGTCAGTGATTCCCTCATGCACGTAGCGTTTGTTTTCATTGGGCAGTCCCAAACCGATGACCTTCACGTCTTTCCGGCCCGATTGTTTGACAGCTTCGGCTGACCCGGGAACGGCGGGCGTGCAGATCGCCATGATCACTTTCAGGTTTGGCCGGGAATTGAGCAGCGTGTTGGCCTCTTCAAACGCCTTGTCCTTCTGATCGTCGCACGGCCGGGTATCGACCAGCGTAATTTCGGGATATTTCTCGGCGCGGCGTTTCTCGATGGTCTTTCGCCATTCGTTCATGTTCGAGGCGGTGAGGGAGGCGCTGATAATGGCGAACTCACCCTTGCCGCCCATGACCCGCGCGGCGTTGTCCATCAGCGTCTGGCCGATCCCTTCCGGCGTTGCCTGATCGACGAAGAAATCGCGAGCATCCGGCTCTGCATCCGCATCCCAGGTCACGACTTTAATCCCTTTGGCGCGTGCTTTTTTCAGCGCCGTGGAAAGCCCTTCGCGGTTTTCGACGGCCACGGCAATTACATCCACGCCGCGGTTGATCCAGGTTTCGACGATTCTGCTCTGCTCGGCCGGATCGGTGTTGGTGGGGCCGTCGTATACAAGGTCAACGCCAAATTGCCTGGCTGCCTCTTCCGCCCCTCTTTCACAGGCAACGAAATAGCCATTGCCTTTGCTCTTAGGCATCATGGCGACCGTTACGCGTTTGACGGGCGCGACCGTCGGCGCGGACGGCGCGACACCGTTTTGCTGAATGGACTTGATCAGAATGAAATTTCCGCCAGTCACGATGAGGGCGGCGGCGAGGATGACGATGCTGAGCACCGCCAGTTGTGAGTTCTTCATTTCGAATTCCTCCACGAGATTTGAAGATGATTTATTTGCAGTCGTGGTCCGGCCCTTTCCGGCAACCAGGCGCGCAATCAGAAGCAAACCGGTCAAGATTCCCGCGATCTCGCCGCCAAGGCGGTTTGCCAGCCAGGCGGGGCGGTCGGCCATATGCAAACCATCCTGAAGAATGACGATGGCAAACAACCCCATCAGCGTTCCGAGAATGCTCCCGCTCCCGCCAAAAATCGAAGTGCCGCCAAGTACGACTGCGGTAATGGCCCATAGTTCGTATCCGCTGCCCGCGCTGGCCTTGGCCTGATCGACATGAGCGACCGAAACGACCGCCGCCAATCCCGCGCACAAGCCGGATAGAATATAAGCCAGGGCGATTTGGCGCTGGACCGAAATGCCGGCGTATCGTGCGCCTTCGGGAGAAAAGCCGATCGCCGACCAGGTCCGCCCGATTGTCGTCCGATGCAGGAGAATCCAGAAGGCGACGGCCGCCGCCCCCAGCAGCAATACCTGCACGGGTACGGGGCCGATCGAGCCGTTTCCGAGAAATACAAAAGAACGGGGGAATTTGGTGTAAGTCACCACCCCGCGCGTCATTCCTTCAGCCAGGCCACGAAACAACGAGTAGCTGCCCAGCGTGACGATCAGCGGCGGCATCCGCAGCAGGGTGATCATGGCGGCATTGAGACACCCGGCGGCGGCCGCGGCCGCAAGCGTCGCGGGCACCGCCGCCCAGATCGACATTCCTCCATCGTGCCACATTTTTCCAAGCAGCACGGCGGAAAAAGCCATCAACGAACCGACGGACAAATCGATTCCGCCGGTCACAATGACCGGGGTCATGGCCAGTGCGAGAAGGCCCAGTTCGACGGCCAATCTCTGGACTTCAAAGAAGTTGTCCCAGGAAAAGAAATTGCTCCCGAGTGCCGAGAAGACGATCACTTCCAGAATCAACAGGCCGGCCAACGCGAACTGCTGAGAGTCGGCGCGGGAAATCGGCTTGGCAATTCGGCGCGAAAGATTCGGGCTCGAGCGACTGATCCGGGCGTGCGGAGCTGAGAGTGGACATGGGTCAGGTCGGCCTCCGATCCTTTTTGACCGACGTAGCGGACCGAAAAACTTCTCGCGCTCCCAGTACTCTGGGAGAGGGCGGGGGTGAGGGGCGTTTCAGGACGCAATGTCGTCTGCGTCCACGAAAGACCCTCACCCCAACCCTCTCCCAGAGTACTGGGAGAGGGGGCAAGAGGGGTGGCTCCATCAGAAAGACTCTCACGGGCCCGCCCTTCTTGACAGCCCATCCGACGCTACGGCGGCCAGGATGATTGCTCCCTGAATTGCTTTTTCCCATTGCGAAGGGATGTGAAAAAAAACCAGGACCGGCCCAATTGTCGCCAGGAGCGCGACCCCGATCAGTGTGCCGAACATCGTACCGCGTCCGCCGGTAATGGCGGTGCCACCCACGACCACCGCGGCGATCACCTGGAGTTCCCAACCCGTACCGGCGTTGGGATCCACATCGGTAAATCGGACGGCGTTCAGGATCGCGGCGAACCCAACCAGTGCGCCCATCACGATAAAGACAACAAATACAACGCGCCGAGGCCGAATGCCCGCCAGCCGGGCCGCCTCCGCGTCTGACCCGACCGCGTAAACCGCTCGTCCGGCCGCCAGCCAGCGCATTCCCCAGGCCACGCTGAGAAAAACCGCCGTGGCACAACCGAGAAGCGCCCATTGTCCGGCCCTTTGCGACATTCCGAACCATTGAAACCAGGCGGGGAAGTCCTGGACGAGCTGCCCCTGCCGCGCCCAGCGCAGCGATTCGCGAAAAACGACCATCGTCGCCAGAGTGACGACGATCGATGGAAGCCCCAGTCCGGCAACCAGTGCGCCGTTGATCGCCCCCATCGTCGCGCCGGAAAGGATCGTCAGGAGAACAATTGCCGGCATGGGCACGTGTGCCCGCGCCATCAGGGCCGCGAGCACCGCGCTCACGGCAAATTGCGAGCCGACGGAAATATCGATGTGCCGGGCGATGATGATCAGAGTCATTCCCACCGCCGCGATGAGCACCGGCGCGGCGCTGACCCAGGTCGCGAAAAATTCGCGATGGAAGAACTCCGGCTGCCACAATCCAACGATGCCCAATAGCAGGAGATAAGCGGCCGCGACCGAAAACTCGCGCAGGTAGCGGAAAAAGAATCGAGGACCCTGCGGCTCGGAAGCGCCGTGCACGGGATAGTCGATGGCAGTCACGCGGCCACCGTGCCTTCCGGCGTATGGCCGAGAGCAAGCTCCAGCACGCGCTCCTGTGTCGCCTGAGCGCGGTCCAGCATTCCCACGATGCGCCCTTCGTGCATCACGGCAATGCGGTCGCTCATCCCCAGTACTTCCGGCAGTTCCGACGAAATCATGATGACGGCCAGCCCGCGCGAAGCCAGTTCCCCCATCAGGCGATGAATCTCCGCCTTGGCGCCGACATCGACACCCTGTGTCGGCTCATCGAGAATGATGATGCGCGGCTCGGTCGCCAGCCAGCGGGCCAGCGCGACTTTCTGCTGATTCCCGCCGGAGAGGTTGATCACCGGCGTCGCGACCGACGGGGTCTTGATTGCAAAACGCTCGACGAAATGGCGTGCGACGTTTCGTTCGCGGCAAAATCGATCCATCCGCCCCGGGCGATTTTCCCGAGAATGGCGAGCGTGGTATTCTCGGTGATCGGCATCTCGAGAATGACGCCATGCCGGCGGCGGTCCTCCGGCACATAGGCGATCCCGAGCGAGACGGCACGGGCAGGGGAGTTGATCGTCGCCGGCCGACCGTCAACGCGGATCTCGCCGCTGTCGGCCGGAGTGATTCCGAACAGCACGCGCGCAAGTTCAGTCCTTCCCGCGCCGACCAGACCGGCCAGGCCGAGAATTTCTCCCGACCGAACGCTCAGGCTCACGCCGCCGACGCCAGAGGCGCGGCAACCGAGATCGCGCGTCTCAAGCAATACATTTCCCGGCTTCACGTCTATCTTCGGAAAGACCGACGAAAGCTCGCGTCCGACCATCAGTCGGATGAGCCCGGGCCGATCGACGTCGCGCATCGCGCGCGTCGCCACGCGCGTCCCGTCGCGCAGCACCGTGACGCGATCCGCGATCAGCGCCAATTCCTCCAATCGGTGCGAAATGTAGATCATTCCGACGCCGCGCTGGCGAAGCTCGCGGATCACGCGAAACAGATTTTCGACTTCCCGATCGCTGAGCGAAGCGGTCGGCTCATCGAGTATGAGAATCCGCGCGTCGCTGCCGATGGCGCTGGCGATCTCGACCAATTGCTGTTGCGGCATGGTCAGATTGCGCGCGAGCGCGCCGGGCTGATCGTTGCGCCAACCCGATCGAGCAACTCACGCGCCTGGCGGCTTCGGCTCGACCAGCGGACGGTTCGCCACGGCCCACCGCGCTCCAGGCGCATGGCGATGTTTTCCGTGACCGTCAGATCCGGAAAGAGGGCGGGCTGTTGATAAATCGCCGCAATCCCCATCTCACGCGAGCGGCCCGGGTCATTGGCCTGGATCGCTTTTCCGTCGATGAGAACGGTCCCGGAATCCGGCTGATGAGCGCCGGTGATCATCTTGATGAGGGTTGATTTGCCCGCTCCATTTTCGCCGATCAAGGCGTGAACCTCGCCGGGGTCCAATTCGAAGCCGACGCCCTTGAGCGCGTGCACGCCACCGAATGATTTGGTGATGGAAGAAAGTTCCAGCAGTGCCACGTTGGGTTCCTCGACCACCAGACCACAGTGGAGCGACTTTACAGAAAAAAGCCCTTGATTTCGACACGCGAACACCAATTCTACCATAAACTGGTTACGAGCGGCGGGTGTCAGATCGATACAGAACGGAAATGCTGATGGGAGATCCCACAATACGTCCGATAGTCAGCGGCGACCGGGAACTGGCTTCACTTCGGATGCTGGCGGACCAATTTCCCAGCATCGATTCGGCGACCGCGGAAATCGCGCGCCTTTCAGCCGTGCTGACGCTGCCCAAAGGAACGGTTCACGTCATCAGCGACGTACACGGCGAAGACAAAAAGCTGCGGCACGTCATCAACAACGCCTCGGGCACGCTTCGCCCGCTGGTGGAGCAACACTTCGCGGCAAAAATGGAACCGAAGGAATTCCAGGAATTCCTGACCTTGATCTTTTATCCGGCGGAGGTGGTCGCGCGCTGGAAAAGAGTCTGATCGATACGGCTGAGCGGCGTTCTTTCGCGCTTCGCACATTGCGTAATCAGTTTGAGCTGGTGCGTACGCTCGCCGCCCGCTACAGCCTCAAGCGTGCCGCCGAGGTGTTTCCTCCCGAATACGCGGAGCTTATCGCCGAACTTCTGCACGAGCCGACGACGGATCGTGGAAGTGAATTTCTCGAAGCGATCGTGGATGAGCTGGTGAAGCGCCGTCGCGCTTTGCACCTGGTACATCTGGTCGGGCGTCTGATTCGCAACCTCGCGATTTACGAGTTAATCATTGGCGGCGACTGCTGGGACCGCGGTCCCCGCGGCGACAAGGTGATGGATTACCTGCGCCGCCAGCCCAACGTGTCCTTCATCTGGGGAAACCATGACATGGCGTGGCTTGGAGCGGCTTTGGGTCATGAGGCGCTGATCTGCCATGTGCTGCGCGTTTCGCTACGCTATAGGCGGCTCGGCCAGCTCGACGAGGGGTACAGCATCCCGCTGACACCGCTTGAACACCTGGCATCCACCGTATACGCCGACGATCCGGCCCAGCATTTCATGCCTAAATTTTCGGGCATGAGATCCATGGATTTGGTGGCCCGCATGCAGAAGGCCGCAGCCGTAATGCAGTTCAAGCTGGAAGGGCAAATGATTGCCCGGAATCCCGGTTGGGATATGGAGCATCGGCGGCTTTTGCACCGCATCGACATTGCCAACGGCACCATCGAAATTGACGGGAAGCCTTATGCCTTGCGCGATGTTCACCTGCCCACGATTGATTTCGCGGACCCGTACGCACTTTCGCCGGAGGAGCGCAAGTGCATGGACCGGCTCCGGGGCTCCTTCGTCAACAGCCAGAAACTCTGGGAACACATGGCTTATCTGGTGGGAAACGGATCGATGTACCTGGTGCGCGACCGTAACCTGATCTTTCACGGATGCATTCCCTGTGACCCGGCCGGAAATTTTCTGAGCCTGCTCGTAGACGGAAAATCCGTGAGCGGTCGGCCAATGTTCGACGCCATCGAAACGGTGGTACTTCGCGCACTCGATCGTCGAAATCAGGAGGATCTGGATTTTCTCTGGTACCTTTGGAGCGGGCCGCGCTCGCCGCTTTTTGGAAAAGATCGAATTGCGACGCTGGAACGCGATTTTGTCGCCGACAAGTCAATTCACCATGAGTCGAAGGATCCTTACTTCAACTTGATCCACGAAGCCTGGTTCTGCGAAAAGGTGTTATCCGAGTTCGGTGTTGATCCCGCCGAGGGGCTGGTGGTCAATGGCCACGTCCCGGTGAAAATCGAGGCCGGGGAGTCGCCGATGAAGCGGAGTGGAAAGGCAATCACGATCGACGGCGCTTTTTCCGAAGCATACGGAGACCACGGTTATACGCTTGTCCTCGAGTCGGACCGAACCGTCCTTGCCCGGCACCATCATTTTGATTCGGTGGAATCGGCGTTGCGTCATGGGGTCGACATCGTCCCCAGTGTTCAGACGATCCGCAATTGGGATCGGCCCAGGCGAATGGCCGATACCGAGCGCGGCCGCGAATTGCAGGAGAAAGTCACGCTTCTGGCCCGCCTCATCGATGCCTATCGCAATAATGACCTTCGCCAGAAGGTGGACGTATCGCCGCCGGACGCGTGATGTTTGTGCCGCCAGAACGACCCGTCAAATTCGGAAGATTGCGCGACAATTTGCTGCGTGGATGTGGTATAATGGGGCAGTTGTATGACGATCACACGTCGGCGAAAAAGCGGATTTACCCTCGTCGAGTTACTTGTCGTCATTGGGATCATTTCAGTCTTGATCGCGATCTTACTTCCTGCATTAAGCCGGGCTCGCGCTCAGGCGAAAACTGTCGCGTGTCTCTCCAATCTTCGCCAGCTCTATTATGCTTTCGCCTTGTACGTCAACGACAACAAGGGGAAAACTCCGTGGTACCCCGGCTTTCTCGCCGGCAACGCGCAACTCCCCTATGACTGGATCGAGTTGTTTCGCCCGGACTACGCAAACATCGACGAGTTGCGGTTCTGCCCGGCGGCGGATTCTTCGACCACTCCGGCGGACAGCGGCCCCGGCGCATATGCCGGCTCGGCGACCACCGCCTGGCTTGCTGATTTCGGCGGCACGCCTTTCGCCGGATCGTACTGTTACAACGGATACTGCTTCCGCGACAATCCCGCCAACGCGTTGAACTTCCAAACCGCGTGGGGCATTCCGCTCACGGAACTGTTCAACCTGCCGGAGATGGACTCAGATCGGATTCCGGTCTTCCTTGATGGAATGTGGTTTGGCGCGTGGCCTCGCTCAACCGATCCGGCGCCCGCGGATGTGAACGCCGGTGCGATCGGGCCCGCCACCGGCCCTCACATGGGGCGCATCTGCATCGCGCGTCATCCCGTCGATCGGACCAATGCCGCCTTTCTCGACGGACACGCAGAGACGATTGTGCTGCGCGATCTGTGGCTCCTCCGCTGGTCGGAAAACTATCAAGCTCCGGTGAATCCGCCAAATCCCTGACTCACTTACCGACTCAGATACCGGTTTGACCGTGTGAGCGCTGATCCTTACCATGGCCCGCACTTTGCGGAGGCTGCGTTGCGTTTGTCGAAGCAGACCGAATATGGGCTGAGAGCTATCGTGCATTTGGCGCGGATGAGCCCGCACGACTTCGTGCAGTCCCGTGATCTGGCACTCCATGAGCATTTACCCAACAAATTTCTCGAGGCGATTCTGCTTGCACTGCGGCGCGGCGGATTTCTCGAGAGCAAGGTCGGCCGCGACGGCGGGTATCGGTTGGCGCGGCTGCCACGCGACATTCGCATTGGAGACGTCGTTCGCCGTCTTGAAGGACGTCTCGCCCAGAAGCAGATTGAGCGCACCGAGCAAAGTTCGTCGGGCGAAGCGGCGGTTCATCTGGTGAACGAGAAGCTGACCGAGGCCACCGATGACGTGCTCGATCAGATGAGCCTCGCGGAACTGCTGGAGTATGCCAATCGTGCGGCATCGCTCCAGCAGGAAATGTATTACATTTAGGCGGTGGGGCGACATGCCATTGGCGAACGCGCTGTTTCTCCTGGCAATCTTCGATATCAACCTCAGTCAACGGGCGAGCGAGGCGATTCGTCACGGCGGACCCCTTGTTTTGTTCGGGCTGCTGTTCACCTGCGGACTTGGCGTGCCCATTCCGGAAGATATTCCGCTTCTCGTTGCCGGAGCGATGGTCGGCAGGGGAGAGATGTCGTTCGCGGCGGCAGCAATCTGCGCCTGGTTGGGAATCATTGGCGGGGACTGCATTCTATACCATCTCGGCAAAATTTTCGGACTTGAAATTACGCGCATTCCAGTGATCGGAAAACATGTCACGCATGAGCGCATCCGGTCGCTGGAGGCTAAATTTGAGAGGTATGGAATCTGGGTAGTAGGGGTGGGGCGCATGTTTGCCGGGATTCGCGGAGCGATGGTTGTGTGTGCGGGGGCCATCAAGTTTCCACTCTGGAAATTTCTCATTGCTGACGGCCTGGCCGCGATCGTCAGTGGGGGCTTGTTTCTGATGTTGGGCTACTGGTTCGGCAGGAATATGGACGAGCTCCAGCACCATGTCGAAAAGGCCAAACGATGGACGTTTCTTGGATTCACGATCATCGTCGCCATCGGGGTGGGGTGGTGGTGGATCAACAATCGCCGAAGAAGGGCAGGCCACGGAAATCGAAGAACTGAGACGGACAAGCCAACCGAACTGCCGCCACAAGAACCGGTCGCACCGGCGCCGGGAGAGTGAAGGTCCAGGCATTACGGCCGAATCCGAACCTGAATCCTAAGGTGTCGGAGGGGAATCCTCTTCAAAGATCAGATCGTCTCCTCCGCCGCGATCGGTGATGTCTTCGGAGTCCGAGAGGTCGTTGACGAACATGTCATCCGCGTGTTGTTCTGCAGCCGCATCTGTATCGGATGGCGACTTCGCTGCCGGCGGAATCTTCAATGCGGGAGTTTCGACGTCCATGGAGACCGGCGCGGCGGTGGCGGGAACAGACGCCGCGACGGGAAGCGCCGCCATTTCCGCGGCCGTGAGTTTAACAGCTTCGGCGACGGGAATGGCATCGGGAATCGATTGGGCCTCGGGAGCGCTCGGACGAGCGATCGAATGCCGCACCGGCGGGGGTTGGAGCCGGATCGCAAGATTGGTTTGCAACAAACTTTCGAGACTCGAAACATTCGATTGGAGCCAATCGTCGGTCATGATGGATTCGAAGGAAGCCAGATTCTCAGGAAGCGGCGGAAGTTCGTGAAAGGGCGGCAGTTCCGGGCGACCTGCCAGCCGTTGCGAACCGACCCTTGGGCGAACCCAGTCGCCGAACACTTTCAACGCGCGTTGGATATTTTCAATCTCCTTCTGCGTCTTCTTGCGAAAATTCATTTCATCGGCGTATGGTTTGGCAAGCTTGGCTGGAATAATCAGCCGATCGTTTTCCACATCCCGGCTGCACTTGGAGGCAATCGCCGACGAACGCCCGGACGACTCTTTCAAATGAATCTTCTCGGTTTCCAGTGCGTTCAAAAGTTGCGGAGCGGTTTCCGCCGCGAGCGAAACGAGGTGGAAGGTGGCAAGCCTTTCCTTGTAACGCGAAAGGGATGTCAGGTCGGCTACGATTCGCTTCCACCGGCGGCTCGCACGGCGGTATTCGCCTTCGATTGCGCGTTGTGTTGTCGGGGCGTTCAGCAATGCGACCAACTGCCCGCACCAGGAACGCGACTGGGTCGCCGAATCTTCCGGAGATTGCAGCATTTTCAACGAGTCCGCGGTCTGCCCGACGACGAAATCGAGCTGCACCAGCGCATCGTCGCATCGTGGCGACAGCTCAAAGTTCTGCTCATACGTCTCATCCTGCTCGGCATTTTTGAGGCGGATGGATATCTTCCCCTTATCATTTCGTCCCAGCGATGCCAGGGTGTCGGCGTCGAAGACTTCGATTGCCTTTTGCAGCAGGTTGCGCACGACAACGCGCGTGCCGCCAAGCTCGAGTGGCTCTTCATATTGAAACGGCCCAAAACGCCCTGCCTCCGATTCGAGGAAGTAGGCTTGAATCCCCGCGGACCCCCATTCCCGAAGCTGCCGCTCCAAGGCGATCCCTTGCGCATACGTATCCATATAGGCGCGCCATCCGGTGATTTGTTCCAGGGCCTGCGCCTCGGCCCGTGCGCGGCTGAGCACCGGCCTGAATTCCGACAAAACGGCTGCCGCCGACTGCTGCGCCGCAAGCGCGCTTGCGCCAGCTCGTCGAGCTGCACGTTGAGACGTCTTCCGAGCGAGCCCTCCGGGCGGATGCCGTCGGACGGTGGGGCGGAGGCTGATAACGCTTCAACGCGAAGGCGCACGATGTCGGATCGTTCCTCGGCGTTTCGAACCAGCGCCGGTAGCTTGAGCTGGCGCTCTTGCATCGCTCGCGCGGAGGGAATCTGATGGACCGCCTCGCGCGGATTGGAGGAAAGCGGGGCGGGAAGCAGCTTCTCGATCGCCTCCATCTCATTGACGAGCAACGGCCGGGTATCGTGGAGGACAGCGATGGCATGATGAACTGCCGTGACGGCGGCACGCTGGCGGCGGAGATATTCCCATGACGGCACCGACGCCGGCAATTCGCGCGTCCAGTCGTCAAACTCGCTGGCGGCCTGGCGCAGCTCATCGGGGACATCCCCTTCCAAAAACACTCCAAGTGCAGCGCGCGTGTGATCGGCAAACGCATGCACCTCGGCGGCGCCGGGAGCGTGAGCTTCCGTCACAAGTGATTGACGCATTTCGTCGATCGCCATGCGGATTCGGTCCAGGGTCGCGGCTCCGAAGCGGCTGATCCGTCCCAGCGGCTCGCCGCCGGCCGTAGCCGTGAAATCCGCCCGTGCATCCAGCGGCAGCATGCCCGCATTTTCCTGCAACCATGCAAACGCCGACTCGTTCACCACTGCATCCGGGTCATAAGCGCGATAGGCGAGATATTCCCCAACGCTGCGAAGGAAATTCACCACGGTGTCCGTGGGCTGCCATGGCGTCGAGAAATAGACGCCCTCGTACGCGATGTTCGGGTGAAACACCGACGCCATCGGGCGGACGAGCGGCGGCTGATTGGGAAATCCGGGCGGCATCCATACATGGACCGACAATGTCTGCGCATATTGCAATTCGCCGGCCTCGTCGATGACCAGCGTGTTGACCTTGTAATCGACCTGATACTCGGTCGGCGGATCGCCTTGCAGCGCCGTGATACCGATGTGAGGATGATACGCGTATGCCCGCTGCGCCTGACGCCATTCCTTCTCGAGTCGGATCAACTGTCCATCCGTCCACGCGATGGGCGTCGCGACTTCGGGTGGCACATCCTCCATTTCGTCGGCGAGCGGCGGGTCTGCATCGTTCCACATCATGAAATTACACCTCAGCGCACGATCTTCAGGGAACCGTCATCCAGGACGCATCCATCTGGTAGATGGAGGTGATCTTCCCCCTGGCGTCTCGCGTCACTCCGACGTGCATCAGTCCGTAGACCTGAATCGGCCCAAAGACGCGTTGGGCTTTTTTATCCAGGGGAAGGCGGACGCGAATGAATTCCGACACCTTTCGTGGCGACGGCGACAACTTTTCCGTCGGTTCGATCAGGAGAAATTCATTGGGCCGCAGATCCGCATTTTCAGGCAAGTACATGGTGCCATCGAGCATGGCCAGTTTCCCATCCAGCTTTCGAATATGCCGTGGAAGGTCGTCGATGGTTTCCCGAACGGGATCAAATGGCGTTGAAACAAGTTCTTTCACCGGCGCCGCCGGATACTGGTCTTCCGGACCCGGCGCCGGCCTCGCCGCCAACAGAAAAACTCCAATGCACAACGGTACCGCGAGCACCGCGGCAAGAAATAGAATTCCCGGTCGCTTGAGAAGCGCCTTCATGCCACTATATTACCATCTCTCCGGGGCCGTAGCTCAATTGGGAGAGCACTGCCTTTGCAAGGCAGGGGTTGCCAGTTCGATCCTGGTCGGCTCCATTGGAATCGGCGCTTCCTCAACCGGCGGCGCCCGGAATGATATCGAAAACCGCGGGCTGCTGCGGGTCATAGAGCACCTGGACCGTTTGTCCAACCGAGTAGTCTTTGCGGATCATGTCTCGCCGCGAGTTGAAAGTCTTTCCATCAACGGTGTATTGGAAGGTATCGGGTGATTGACCGGCTCGCCTTACGAATCCGACCGTCGTAACAGTTCCACCTGTCAATTCACCCCGGGAAGCGAGCGCGCGATATTTCCCGGCTATACTCAAATACCAGAAAATCGCGATCGCGATTGCAGAAAGCGGAAAGGGCAATTTGACGCCACATCGCGATTCGGATACCACGTTCCCGCCGGTTTGGTCGATTTTGCTGCTATTGAGGACTCATGGCTAAAGCTCGCGCAATTGTCAAACGCCGCAAGGCGGTGCGGAACATCCGCAAGATCACCAAGACGATGCAGATGATTGCAACGTCGAAGTTCCAAAAATCACTGAAGCGGGCGGTCGGCACCAAGCCGTACAGCAGTAAAGTGCGCGAGCTGGTGGGGGAACTGGCCGCAACCGTCGGAGATGTCGAGCATCCGCTGTTGCGCCGTCCGGGCGAGGGAGATCGTACCAACCGAATTGCGCTGCTGGTCATCACCAGCAATCGTGGCCTGGCGGGGGCGTACAACGGCAGCGTTTTGCGGTCTTCCAATCACTTCATCCGCGAACAGGCGGCGGCGGGAAAGACCATCGATCTGTATGTCGCCGGGAAAAAGGGCGTCAGCTACTTCAATTTCCAGAAGCGCGCAATTGCCCAGCGGGTGGAAGTGTCCGATCAGCCGAAGTTCGCTGAAATCGATGGACTGGCCAAGCATTTCATCGAGGAATTCACTACTGGCAAAATAGACGCCGTTTATCTTTCATACATGGTTTTCCACAGTGCCGGATCTCAGAAGGCGGAAGTGGTTCAGTTGCTGCCCCTGGCGACGGTAAAAGCCGATGCGCCTGCCACTGCCACTGGGCATTTGCAATCACCGAAACAAACGTCGACGGCTGGCACGCCATCCAAGAAAATCGTTTACGAATTTTCCCCCGATCCTCTGAGTCTTCTTGATGAGCTGTTGCCATTGACGGTAAAGACGGCGCTCTTTCAGGCGTTTCTCGATGCGACCACCAGCGAACACGTTTCCCGCATGATCGCGATGAAGAGCGCAACGGACAACGCCGAGGACATGGTCAAGACCGCTGACCATGCAATACAACCGGGCGCGGCAGAGCCAGATCACCACGGAGCTGTCGGAAATCATGGGCGGCGTGGAAGCGATGAAGGCATAGCGGGTTTACCTGGCGGGCAATTCAAGCCAATACCTTGCGTCGAGCCATGCCAATTCGCCAAGCCAGTTTAATGGTATTGCAGAAGGGATTTGGTCACACCAACAGCAGCACCGGCGAGAACAACCCATGCGGAGTTGATTCGTATTGTCAAAAGAAGAAACATGCTGATGACGGCCATGCTCAGAGTTGTCCGGTCGATCAGGGCAGACTTGGCCAGCTGATAGGTAACGAAAGCCATCAGGGCAAGCGAGGCGACATTCAGCCCGTCCAGAAAAGTTCCTGCAATTTTCGACGTGCGAATCTTCCATACGAGGGGTCCGGCCGCGGCGACGAATGCAAATGCGGGTGCAAATATTCCGGCGGTTGCGACGACGGCGCCTTTCGGACCCGCCAGAATGTATCCGATGAATGTGGCGGCTGTGAAAACGGGGCCGGGCGTCAATTGCCCGACGGCCACCGAATCCAGCAATTGTGATTCGGAGAGCCAATTACGATTTACAACCAGATCCGCCCGCAAAAAGGCCAGCAGGACATAACCACTGCCGAAGACGACGCAACCGAGCTTCAAGAAAACGAGAAAAATGCTTCCCAACCCGGCGATTGTGGACGTACTTGCCGCTATCGGCAATGAAGGGAACCAAATCCCTGCCATCGGCCTGCCTCCTGTCCGCTGCCTTATCGCAAACATTGCGGCGGCAACAACAGCCGTGCCGAACAACACGGATAGCGGGCTCGCCCCCAAGAAACATGCCGCCAAAGCCAACATGCCTAGTACGGCCAAAACGCGCGTCTTGACGGCTGATTTTCCCAGTCGCCACAATGCTTGCAGGACAATCGCGATCACCACGGGTTTGATGCCGTACAGCAGCCCTGCGATTGCCGGCAGACTCCCATACCGGACGTAAGCCCACGCTAAAGCGCCGACCATCAAGAATGCTGGTAGGATGAAGCAAACGCCTGCGATGACTAACCCGGCAAGTCCGCGAAGCCGGTATCCGATGAATATCGCCAATTCGGTCGAACTCGGTCCGGGAAGCAGATTCGATACCGCCAAAAGGTCCAAAAATTCCTCTGGCGTCACCCACCGCCGGCGGCGCACGAGTTCATCTTCCATCATTGCGATGTGACCTGCCGGTCCGCCGAATGCAAACGTGCCGAGCTTGAGGAAGAACCGCGCGAGATGAGTGAGCGGTGGAGCGACGACGGCGATGTGTTGCACTTCGGTTTGCTTCACGTTGCCTTCTCGGGCATTCACTCCATTTTAATCTTGTGCGCGGCGAACCGATGGAGAAGAAAGCACTGGAGAACTCACGTGCACGACAATCAGGTGTGATCCGGATCGGCCGCTGCCATGGCCAGGATTTATCGGCACTTCGCGGGGACAGAAATTGTCGAAGACCGTAAGACCGGCCCACGTTCCCATCCGCGGGGATCGACCCCAGTTCTTCGGCGCTATGAGCACGCGATCGGACCGCAGGCTTAATTCGCGCTCATCGCGATCGGTCCGGCGTGGATCGCGATGACTCGCACGACGACGCAATCCACCGGACGCGTTCCTTCGATCTTGCCGAGCAAATTCATGTGCTCGTCCTTCACCTCCGAGGAAAAACGCTGGTTGACGACGCCTCTTCCGACGACAGTCACAATGACGTCCCAGTCGATGTGGTCGTTGACGCTGTCACCGATCTGAAGAGAGACATCCCTGAACGCCTTTCTGATTTTCGGCTCGAAACTCCCGGCAACGGGCTGGCCATCGACCCAGATCACAAGTTCGAAGCGATTGTCAAAATCCCAGCCGGAACGATTGCGCACAGCTTTGAAGCGGAAAGTCTTGCCCTTGGCTGAACCGACGTCGCTGGGATTAAAGCCGGTCTGCGCATTGATCGACGAGGCGATCTTCGGCCACGCCTCATTGGCGTCGGCGGTCATCTTGCGGAGCGTCTCTTCGTGCTGTTGCTTGATCGCAGCCAGTTCGTTCTGCCAGCCGCTTGTCGAGCTTGTTGGCCCTGGCGACATCGGCCTCCTTATACTTCGATCCGGCCAGCCGATCCGCGGCCCAGCGCGGCCATGTCCGCGGCAGCGCCAATATCAAAGCGGTTGGGGCCCTGCGGGCGCGACTGCTTCTCGGCGGCGTCCATCCACTGATTGAAGACCGTGTCGAGCTTGACTTGCGCGGCGGCCATCGTCTTCTGTGCTTCGGCGATTGCGCCGGCGGCCTTGGGCAATGTGGCCTGCTTCTTAGCGGCGTCAACTGTTTGCTTCTCTTCGAGAAACACTTTTGACTGGCGGAGGCCTCTTCGGTCTTTTCCATTTTCGGCTTCTCAAATGCAGTGGCTGACGGAGAGTAATTTTCCGATTCTCCCATCCCTCGAAACCTTTCGCGACGTACTTCCAACGATTGACGATGGCCGCCTCAACATTTGCCGCCCCCCAGGCGTCGTCGTATTCCTTCATTTTTGCCTGTGCGGCAGCCAGCCGCACCTCGGCGGCTTTACGATCGGGGTCTGCTTCGGGGATCCGACTAAGCTGATATGCCGCCCGACCGCCGGAGCACCTGCAATTCCTCGGTCACTTTGTAAGCTGATCCGGGGCGGTCCCTTGAAGGGATCCGTGACGAGCTTCTTGTCCAGTGCGTTGAGATATGCGGTTACCTGCGCGAGGGCGTCCGCTCTTGATCCCTGCAGCAATTTCGCCTCACCGTCGGCCAGCTTTTCCTGAAGACGCTGCCATGGTCGCCGGGTCGAGCTTCTCCCTGGCCTCGTCCGACGCCAGCAGGGCGGCGGCTTCATCGAGGCGGGTGCGGGCAAAGCGCGTATCCCGTGGATTCTCGTTGGCGGCCCGCACGCTGCTTTCAACTCGATTCGCGAAGCGCTGTGCGTCTTTGCTGCCCTTTGCCACTTTTGAGCTTTGCCTGAAGAGCATCGATGCGCGCCTGAAGCTTTTGGCGCGTCTCCGGGCTGAGGTTCTTTTTCGCGTCGTCGGCATTGAGCGCGTTGGCTGCCTGATCGGCTGCGGTCGATGCGCTTGACGGGCTTGAATCGGCGTCGCCCTCGCCTACCGTCAGATACCGGCCGATGTTCCGCTCGATCCGCCCGGCAACTTCGGGGTCGGTCGCTCCTGCGGCTGGTGCCGCTGGTGCTGCTGCGGGTGCTCCTCCTCCGCCTCCCATTTTGCGCGAAGGGCGGCAATGTCTTTCTCGATTGGGGCTTTCTCGGCATCGGTCAGACCGTCGAGAAATTTCTCTGCTTCGTTGAGTTTATCCTGGGCATTGTCCTTTTGACCTTTGTCAACATAATCCTGCGCCTGCATGACGCGGCTCTTGGCGGCACCCACGCTGCCGGCAAAAATCGATGTGGAAAACACGAAGCAGACGAAAACCATGACGCAAACGAACGGAAACGACATTCCCATTTCTCTCCTTTGATATGAACTAAATGAAATTTACCATTAACACCATCGCCGCTCAAAGCTTTTTCTTTTAATCAACAATTTGGTTCTACGATGGCGTTGAACTCTCATCCCCGATACTCCAGAGGCGTTCGATCTCGTCAGTCTTGAAACCAAGCACCATGGGCCTTCGGACACCGGGCAGAATGGCCACGTCATATAGTTCCTCGACGATACCATCAAAGCGTATCCACTCGACACAATCGCCACTGCGAAGGTCGATCACGTGGAGGCCGCAACGCGGCTCGGCCCCCTTGGCAACGAGCGTTTCGGCCAGCGGTAATCCGCCGAAGGTCTTGTCATGACGCGGTCGGGAGAGCCCGACGATCGCATAATCGCCGGAGAAGGCCAAGCCGCGGAGGTATCCGGGGCAGAAAGCCAGCGGCTCAAAGGTGCCGCGCGCGATGATCGATGCTTCCGAAATATCCGGTGCCGGAATTGAGGACCCAGAGTTTTCCGCGATAGACGCGCGGCGAATGGGGCATCGACAGGCCTGTTGCGACGATCTGATTCGACGCGACATCAATGATTACGCCTCCGTCATGTCGCCGGTCGCGCCAGCCGTCAATCACATCGGATGTGCTGACTGCCGTCACATACCGAACCCGCCCGTCCTGGAACGCCATCCCGTTGAGATGACAGCGGTCTTCTCCGGCGAGTCGGCTCACGAAGGGCGGCCGCCAGATCGGTGCGAAGCTGTCGCGCTGCGCCAAGGTCGCCAGGCAATTGAATCGCGTGTTGACGAAGACGAGCCGTCCGCTCGCCTCTTCGGCGATGTCATGCACGTCGAGGTCGCCGGTCGTGTAGCCGACGCGGGGGATGTAGAGCTGATCGCATCCCTGATGAAGTGACGCCGGGTTGCAGGGCGTTCTCAAATTTCCAGATTTGAAATTTGGAGCCCATCCAGAGCGTCTGCGGATCGGATGACCACAACCCCATCGCGCGGTTGAAGGTTCGTTCGAAGACCGCCAGCTTTCTTTCCTGGTTGATGCCGAGGAGAAAAAGTTTACCCGCCTGATAAGTCGTGAACGCGAGCGATATTTTCTGCTGCAAGAGCCATTCGGGAAAATTGCGAGAGGAGTAGATCTCCACCCACGGTTCCGCGGCGGTTTCTTGCTTGCGGGACGAATCGTTACTCATCAGTGAAACGCAGCCTATCGCTTTTCCCTTTGTCTGGCACCTCGCCGAGGGCGAATGGCAATTTAGGCGAATTGGGTCGGGGCGTGCAGCTTATTGCCTTCAAGGAGAAAGACAAATGAAAGTGCATAAAAAAACGCTTGGCTTTCAAAAACATGCCAGTTACACTTTTGTAACTGGGTGATCTAAAAAAGGCGGCCCGCAACACTTTCCAGGAGAAGGTCTCGTCAACTCCATGGAATTTGCACCATCTGATTTCGGCCCATCTCACGATTCAACCAAGCAATTTTTCGGGAGCGGCAGATGATAAAAATGCGGTGGCTGGCGACGGCGGCGATGGATGCGGCGAAGACGGTCGCCGCCCGGAAGAGTGCGTCTGCTCTTGCAGGCCACAGGCGGCTCATTTATTCGAGAGGTCACCTCGCCGAGCATCTGGAACGACGATTTCTTCTCTCGGTCACTCCCGTCGTCTTCCGTCCGCAACAAACGATCCCGAGCGGTGCCGGCCCGCAATCGCTTGTGGTGGCGGATCTCAATGGCGATGGCAAGCCCGATATCGTCGTCGACAATTTCAGCGACAACACGGTCGGAGTCATGCTGGGTAAGGGAGACGGCACATTCGGAACGCAAAAGACGTATCCAACCGGTGACGAGCCGGAAGGAATGATCGTCGCCGACATGAATCACGACGGGATCCCCGACATCATTGTGCCCAACCGCGCGAACAATAATGTAGGGATCCTGTTAGGACACGGGGACGGGACGTTTGAAAATGAATCTACGATCAGCGTCGGAAACGGCCCCCGCGCGGTCGCGGTGGGGGACTTCAATGGCGATGGAAATCTGGATCTGGCGGTCGCAAATAACGTCGACAGCTCGGTCACGATCCTTTTCGGCAATGGCCAAGGCAGTTTCCCGACCCAGACGACGATTGCCCATGTGGCCAACAAAGTAAACTCCATCGCCGTTGGGGATTTCAACGGCGACGGGAAGCTCGATTTCGTCACCGTCGGCTTGAATGAGTCCGAAGCTGTCGTGTTTCCGGGAGATGGCGCCGGCGCCTTTGGAACTGCAATTGATAGCCCGCTGGCGGGAGACGTGACTGCAGGCGTGTCTTCGGTCGCTGTGGCCGACATGAATGGAGACGGCAAGCAGGACCTGGTTATTGCCAACTATGAAACCAGCAACACGGTCGGCGTCCTGTTGGGAAACGGGAACGGAACTTTCGGGACGATGACTACATTCAGCACCGGCGCGGCATCCTTTCCTGACGTTGTGCGAGTCGCCGACGTAAACGGGGATGGGAAGCTGGATGTCATCGCTTCAACATCGAATTCCAACGCGGTCGTGTTGCTCGGAAACGGCGACGGCAGCCTCAACGCGTTCACCTCCCTCGCCACCGGGGGCTATCCCGATGTATTCGCAGTTGCGGACATCAACGGGGACGGGAGCCCGGACCTGGTCTTCCCCAATTTCGGCGACAACAACATCAGCGTCCTGCTGAATGATCCGCCGCCCGCTCTGGTCTCAATCGTGCGCAACAGCCCAGCGTCCATCAGCACGCAATCCATCGATGTCTCATTTACGGTGACGTTCACGGAGCCGGTCAGCGGCGTCGTCGCCGGCGACTTTGTCGTGGATGGGGCGCTCGGGGTGTCCGCGGACGCGCCGATCCTTTCACCGACGAGCGGTCCCTCATCGACCTACACGGTCCAGGTGAACAATGTCGTTGGAAACGGAAAACTGACTCTGGAAATGGTAGAGCCGTCCAATCCCACGCCCATCATCAACGATGCCGGCGAGGGGCTGAAATTGTTCAGCCGATATGTGAACGGCTCCACGGTGAATATCGTGCCGGTCGCTTCGGCCGAGGCCGATCTCAACCGCGACGGAAAGCCTGATTCAATTGTTGCTACCACCGGGGGTGTAGACGTCCTGCTGGGAGATGGCGCCGGGGATTTGCAGACGCCGATGTTTTTCACCACGGGAAGCGGCTCGAATCCCGTGGCGGTGGCAGTGGCTGACGTGAACGGGGACGGCAAGCTTGACGTCATCACCGCCAATTTGAATGACTCTGTCAGTTATCTCCTGGGCAATGGCGATGGCACCCTCGGAGCGCCTCTTATGCTATCCACCGGCGCGGGCTCGGCCCCACGTGCAATCGCGGTCTCTGGCGGAGTGATGCCCAATTTGATCGTCGCCGATTTCGGGACAAACCAGGTCGGCGTTTTTCTGAACAATGGAAACAGCACCTTCAAGGCGCAGCGCACCCTTGCGACCGGGGCGGGCCCCGATTCGGTCGCAGTAGCTGATCTCAATCACGACGGTCTTGCAGACATTGTTGTCGGCAACTCGACCGACAGCACAGTCGGCGTGTTTCTCGGAGAAGCCGAAGGGCTCATCGGACTGACAGGGCTTCTCTTCAAAGCTCAGCAAACTTTCCCGGCCGGCGTGAATCCCCAGGACGTGCTGGTGGCCGATCTCAACGGCGACGGCAAGCCTGACCTGATTGCCAATGATGCCTACGGCAAGGGCGTGGCCCTTCTGACAGGCAACGGCGACGGAACCTTCGGCGCACCCATCATCTCTCCGACGGCGCCTGGTCTCTACTCGGTGGCGCTGGCCGACGTTAACGGAGACGGCATCCCCGACCTGCTCGGCGCGGACGGAAATGGAAATATCGGCCTGATGCTGGGAGACGGAAATGGCACATTTCAAGACGAGCAGAGCTTCGTGCTGACGGGCACTTACGTGTCCGAAACGACGGTCGCCGATATGAACGGCGACGGCAGGCCGGACGTGATCGTCGCCGACTTTCTCAACAGCACCGTGCAGGTCTCTCCCAACAGTTTGATTCGCGCGTTCTTCGGCGACAGCTTTACGATTCTGAAACGAGATGCGACCCTCACCGTTACCGGCGCCGAGGCAATCTTCGACGGGAACGCCCACCCGGCCACGCTCACCGCCATCGGCGCCGCCGGCGAAGATCTCGCCTCTCTGGCGGCACTGAGCTACACGAACAAGGCCGACGCAACGGTCAGTACCTCACCTCCGATTCAGCCGGGCACTTACGAAGTTTTTGCGAGTTTCACCGGCGACAGCAGTTACAACGCGATCGCATCGTTCGACACGGGCAAGACAGTCGTCATCGATCCACTTTCGCCATTGCAATCGATTCCATCCGTCAAGCTGCCAACGGTTGCTCTGGTCTCCGGGCAGAACATCAAGCCGATTCATCTGAACGTGAAGGTGACCAATAACGGCACGACCGCCGAATCCGAAAACGTCACTGTGAATGTCGCGCTCTCCTCCATTCCCAGCGGAACGCCGGAGGATCCAGTCACCGGCACGATCACGAAAGCGGTGCAACTTAAGCCGCACCAAACCAAGTCATTCGGGTCGGTGATGATCAAATCGCTTCCCGCGGGTTTGAACGGCTCTGAGAATGTACTCCTGAAACTGAGTGACGCCACCGGCGCGGCAAATCTCGCGACCGCCGGCACGATTGCCGTGGGCCCCGCGGCGAGCGATCTGGCGGCGCTTTCCGTGACCGCCCCGTCAAAGGGGAGTCTCGGCAAGAAACTCGCCGCAACGGTCGCCGTGATGCAGGACGGCAATATCCCGGTAAACACAACCGTACCGGCTGAGCTCTTCCTCTCGACCACGTCCACAATTGGATCCGGCGCGATCGATCTTGGACCCGCCAGCGGGCATCTTGCGGTCCAGCCGGGGAAAAAGGGCACGCTGCACCTTGCCACGACGATCCCCTCGACGGTCGCGGCCGGCTCATACTTCCTCGTCGTCCAACTCGATCCAGCCAACACGCTCGCCGACGTGAACCTGGCAAACAATGTTGCCGCGAGCGTGAAAATGATCGGCGTGAGTTGAGCGGGGCACTCTCCGTTCACGTTCTTCAGGAGCATGGGAAAATGTCGAAAATGCGATGGCTCGAATCGCTGGCGTCGGACGCCGCTGCGCGTGGGAACTCGGCGCTTCATCGACAGGCGCGGGATGAGTCGCCCAAGAGTTGGCGCTGCGCGGCACGTCGCCGAAGAACTCGAGCGGCGCCTCTTCCTCTCGGTCACGCCGGTTGTTTTCCATCCTCAGCAAATCGTCCCGAGCGGCTTGGATCCGCAGTCGGTCGCGGTAGGGGATCTCAATGGGGACGGCATACCCGACATGGTTGTCGCCAATTATACCGACGACACGGTTGGGGTGATGCTCGGCAAAGGGGGCGGCACGTTTGGATCGCAAGAAACTTTCGACGCCGGGCCGGGGCCCAATGGAGTGGTCCTGGCGGATATCAATGGGGACGGCAATCTCGACATTGTCGTTCCCGATCGCAACAGCGAAGAGATCAGTACGCTCCTGGGGAATGGGGATGGGACTTTTCAGTCGTCCAGCGGATTTACCGTGGGCGTGCACCCGCGAGCGGTGGCGGTGGCGGACTTCAACGACGACGGAAAACTCGATCTGGCGGTTGCGAATAACGGCGACAACACCGTCAGCATTTTGCTCGGTAATGGCGACGATAGCTTCACGGCCCAGCCTCACACCTTCGGCGCATTCGGGATGACCTCCATCGCCGTCGGCGATTTTAATGGCGATGGAAAACTCGACCTCGTCACCGTCGGCCTGGGGCAAAACCTACTGACCTTCGAGCCGGGAATCGGGGATGGAACCTTCGGCGCGGCCATGGATACTACATTGCCCGGCCCGGCGGCCGGCGTGGCAGTCGCTGATATGAACGGTGACGGAAAGCTCGATGCGGTCATCGCCGAATACAACACCAGCGACAACGTCGGGGTGCTGCTTGGGCAGGGGAACGGGTCGTTCGACGCGATTCAGAACTATGCCACGGGGGCTGGGACCGCACCCGATTTCATCAAAGTCGCCGACATGAATGGGGACGGGAAGCCCGACGTGGTCGTTAATACTTACGGTCCCGCCGTCGAGGTGCTGCTGGGCAGCGGGGATGGTTCACTCGGCGCGGCAACTTCATTTGGCGCCGGTTCATATCCGAGCTCTCTGGCGGTGGCCGACGTCAACGGCGATGGCAGCCCCGATCTGGTGGTTCCAAACTTCGGCGACGCCGATGTAAGCGTGATTCTGAACGATCCGCCGCCGGCTCTGATCTCGATCAACCGCGCAACACCGGCATCCACGACGACGCAATCCACAACAGTCTCATTCACAGTCAAGTTCACGGAGCCTGTGACCGGCGTAACCGCCAACGATTTTCTTGTACAGCTCGATACGGGCATGAGTAGCAGCACCCCCGTTCTCGCGCCGGTCAGTGGTCCGTCCGACACCTATACCGTGACCGTGGGCGGAATCACCGGCAGTGGCAATCTCTCCCTGGAAATGGTCGGGATGGACGGCTCGGCCACGATCGTGAATGACGCCGGCGAGGAACTCAAACCGGCCTTCGCCTTTGCGGAGGTGCCAGACACGAGTGCCGGCGGATACGACATTGCCGTGGCTGACGTCAACGGGGACGGTAAACCGGACGTCATCGCCGTTGACTATTCGCAGAACCAGGTAACCGTATCCCTCGGCGGCGGCGATGGGACGCTGCAGGCGAATCAGGCATTTTCGACGGGCCCGGACACTGGGCCGGTTTCGGTGGCAGCCGCCGACTTAAATGGAGACGGCAAGCTTGATCTGGTTACCGCGGATTTCCCCGACAGCACGGTCGGCGTGTTGCTCGCCAACGGCAACGGCACTTTCCAGACCGCCGTGAGATATTCCACGAACACCGGTTCCACTCCTGAGTCGGTCAAAATCGCCGACGTCAACGGCGATGGCAAGCTCGACTTGATCGTAACCAGCAATGGCACAAACCAGATCGGCATCCTGCGCGGGAGGGGCGACGGTACATTCCTGACCGCGCAAACCCTAAACGCCGGAAACCACCCCGACGGCCTCGTGCTGGCCGACCTGAGAGGAGATGGACTGACCGACATTGTCGACACGAACTACAGCGATGGGACCATCGGTGTTTTCCTTCACCGCACCGGTGGCGAAAGTATTACCGGGCCGAACACCCCTCCCTTCGACGCCGAGCAGACGTACGCGGTCGGTGGAGAACCAACTGACGTTCAAGTCGGAGACGTTAATGGCGACGGAAAAGCTGACCTGATCGTCCAAACTTATGAAGGTTCCGTCGAACTGCTGACTGGCAACGGCGACGGCACCTTTGCCGCGCCCATCACGGTTTCGAACTCCTTTGGTTTCCGCCCGGTTTATCTGGCCGACATGAACGGGGACGGCAAGCTCGATATCCTGGGGACTGATAATTCCGAGATTACCGAGCTGATGCTCGGTAATGGCGACGGTACTTTCCAGGATGAGAAACCGATTGATGCTGCTTTCGGCTCTGCCACCGTCGCTGATATGAATGGGGACGGCAGGCCCGATCTGATCTCCGCAGGCAAGGGCACGATCGGGGTCAACCTCAATTCGGCTTCGGCGGAGCTTGATGGAGAAACGTATTCCATCCTGAAGTCGCGATGTCACGCTTACGATCACCGGTGCAAAGGTCGTGTTTGACGGCAATCCGCATCCGGCCACATTTACCGCCATCGGCGCTAAGGGAGAAGACCTCAGTTCCGAGGTGAGCCTGAGTTACACCGATACCGCCAACAACACGAGCAGCGCCACGCCTCCCACGCAAATTGGCAAATACGAAGTCTTTGCCGCTTTCACCGGCGACAGCAGTTATAACGCGATCCCGCAATTCGATACGGGGAAGACTATCGTTATTTCCGAGCATGCGCTGCTCAATCCCACCCTCACTGTTACCGGCGCTACTGTGGTATTTGACGGCAACCCTCATCCGGCCACAGTCACAGCTATCGGCACGAGTGGCGAAGACTTAAGTTCCCTGGCTTCCCTGACCTACACCGACACCGCAACCAACACGAGCATCGCAACGCCCCCGACCCAGTTGGGCACCTACGAAGTCTTTGCCAGTTTTGCGGGAAACGACAGTTACAACACGATCGATCCATTCAACACCGGCAAGACCGTGATCATTTCCCTGCATCCTCTAAGCGATGCGACGCTCACCGTGACAGGCGCTAACGCGCTGTTCGATGGCAATCCGCATCCCGCCACGATTACCGCCACCGGCGCCAGCGGCGAAGACCTGAGCTCCCTGGCGTCTCTGACCTACACGAACAAGGCCAACAACACGAGCAGCGCCACGCCTCCGACTCAGTTCGGCACATATGAGGTCTTCGCCAGCTTCTCCGGCAATGAGAGCTATAACGCCATTGCATCGTTCGACACGGGCAGGTCGGTGGTCATTTCGCCACTGTCGCAATTACAGTCGGTGCCGTCCGGCAAGTTGCCGACGGCATCTCTCATCACCGGCCAGAGGATCAAGCCAATCCATCTGAACGTGAAGCTCACGAACAACGGTGCGAGTGCCGTGATGGAACTTGTGACTGTGAACGTCACACTCTCGTTCAGCGCAGAGGGAGCGCCGCAAGATCCAGTGGTCGGAACGATCAGTAAGACGGTCAAGCTCAAGTCTCACCAGACCGCGGCATTTGGCTCGGTCCTGATCAAGTCGCTGCCACCGGGATTGAACGGCCCAGAGCATCTCGTTTTCAAACTGACCGATCCGACAGGCGCGGCGAATTTGGCGTCTGCCGGAACGATCTCCGTCGGCCCCGCGTCCAACGATTTGGCGGCGCTTTCGGTTGCCGCTCCATCCAAGGGGAGTCTCGGGAAGAAACTCACCGCAACGGTCGCCGTCATGCAGGACGGCAATATTCCGCTCAACGCAACCGTACCGTCCGAACTGTTTCTCTCGACCACATCCACGATCGGATCCGGAGCAATCGATCTCGGCCCAGCCAGCGGACACCTTGCAGTGCAGCCCGGGAAGAAGGGTGTCTTGCATCTTGGGACGACGATTCCCTCGACGGTCCCGTCCGGCTCGTATTTCCTCCTCGTCCAGCTCGATCCTGCCGACACGCTGGCCGACGTGAACTTTGCCGACAATGTCGGCGCCAGCGGCAGGATGATTAACGTAACCTGAGTCGATCACACCGTAAGTATCAGGAGTTTGGGAGATGTTGAAGATGCAATGGCTGGATGCAGTGGCGATGTCCGCCGCCACGAAAATCGGAAAGCGCCACCAATTCGGAACGAACGAGGGCCGCTATCTATCCGAGGAACTCGAACGAAGGGTGCTCCTTTCGGGTACTTTCCTGGCTCAACCAACCCAGCTCGTCGAGGCGGATCCGCAGTCTGCCGCGGTGGCCGATCTCAACGGCGACGGCAAGGCCGACATCGTTGTTGCCAATTTTGGGGCCAACGACCTGACCATCTTGCTCGGGGACGGGAATGGAGCGTCTTCCTCGCAATTTGATGTCCCGACAGGGGCCGGACCCAACGGCGTCGTCATCGCCGACGTGAACGGCGATCACATTCCGGACATCCTCGTCGCTAACCGCAATGACAACAATGTGAGCGTCCTGCTCGGCGACGCGACCGGACACTTCACTGCACAGCCCACGGTAGCCGTCGGCACCAATCCCCGTTCAATCGCCGTGGGCGACTTCAACCAGGACGGCATTATTGATTTTGCCGTCGCCAATGAGATCAGTGGCAACGTAAGTATCCTGATTGGCAACGGAGATGGGACGTTTCAGCCGCAAACAACCGCTCTGGCCGCCGACGGCGCTACTTCGATCGCCGTCGGCGATTTCAATGGGGACGGAAAGCTCGACCTGGTGACCGTCGGCATTCACCAGCACGCCGCGGTATTGCTCGACGGCGACGGACTGGGCGGATTCCACGTCCTCAAGGAAGTTCCGCTGCTCGGATCGGGGCGGCGGGCGTGGCGGTCGCCGACATGAACGGCGATGGAAGGGATGACCTGATCGTGGCGAATTATACGACCGCCGACTCGATCAGCGTGCTGTTCGAAAGTGAATTCGAGAGCCTTCGGTTCGATGGCGACCTACAGCACCGGCCTGACATCCGCGCCTGCTTTTGTCGCCGTCGCAGACGTGAACGGCGACGGAATCCCCGATGTGGTCGTTTCGACGGCGGCTCCCGTGGTCGAAACGCTCCTCGGTGAAGGCCTGGGGAAACTCGCCGCGCCTATAGCGGATTTTGTCGGTACGGATCCGGGTGATCTTGCAGTAGCAGACATCAACGGAGATGGTGCGCCGGACCTGGTGGTTCCCAATTTCGGCGACAGCGACGTCAGCGTCCTGCTGAATGACTCCTACCCCACGATGAGCGCCATTGCCCGGAATACCACATCGAGCATTAAGGCCACGAGCGTCTCATGGACTGTGAAGTTTTCCCAACCCGTGACGGGATTGACGCCCTCTAATTTCTCTGTCGAACTCGATACCGGCATGACCAGCGGAACGCCGGTCATTTCGCTCGGCTAACCGGCCTTGCCGCAACATATACGGTAACCGTCAATGACATTACGGGAAGCGGATCGGTTGGCCTGGCTTTTGAAGACACCAGCGCCGTTGTAAACGCCGCGGGAGCGAGCAGTCACGAAATTTCCTAGATTTCAGTGGCCACGACACGGTCAATGTCGCGGCGAATGACGTCGCTCTCGCGGACATGAACGGAGATTTGAATCGTCGATGCTGTCAGCGCTGACGACGGCGATAATGAAGTATTTGTCGCGTTGACCGACTCACGACGGTGAATTACGCCCTGGATCCCGGCGCAGGCATTTACGACGATCTCTGGCGACGACTCCGGCATACGGGAGATGGCCCCGAAGCGATCGCACTGGCGGATCTGAACAGCGATGGCAAGATGGATGTCGTCACGGCCGACGGTGATGGCTACATCAGCGTATTGCTCGGCAACGGAGATGGCACGCTGCAGATCTCCGCAAACTTATTCGGCAAGCCCCCTGGGACCTTCCGCGATTACAATTGCTGACGTCAATGGGGACGGCATCCCGGATGTGGTTGTGACCAGCGACAATCCAAGCATGCTGGGTGTTTTCCTCGGCAATGGAAATGGGACTTTCCAGGCAATTGGAACTCTGCCGGGGGGGAATCGTGCCGATGACGTCGCGGTCGTCGATTTGAACGGCGATGGCCTGCCGGAACTCATCGTCTCCGATTACGGCGACGGAACGATCGGCGTTTTTCCCGGCGCCGCTCCGCAAACTCCCGGTCAATTACCCTTCGGTCCCATGCAGTCTATTTCCGCCGGCGGGTTGCCGTCGGAATTTCAGGTAGCCGATGTAAACGGTGACGGAAAGCTTGGATCTGGTTGTCGATGAACCATTTGACGATGCCGTCGCGACGTTGCTCGGCGACGGCCACGGCAGCTTTAGTGCGCCGATTCTTTCTCAAAATACCTACGGCGTGGTCGACGCGAAGGTCGGCGATTTAACGGAGACGGCAAACCGGATGTGCTGGGAATCGAGGAGGGAGTCCTTACGTACATGCTCGGCAACGGCGACGGCACATTCCAGCAACGAACAGTTTACGGGCCAGGCGAGCGACGAGCACACTCGCCGTCGGGGACGTGGACCACGATGGAATTGCCGATGCGGTCGTCGGCAATATGGGCACGCTCGGCGTCTCGAACAATTCAATCTTCCGATTCGTTCCAAGGCGAGTACTACACCATCCTCAAGCGCGACGCGACGCTGAATGTAACCGGTGCGAAGCTGGTCTTCGACGGCAATCCGCATCCGGCGCTCGTCACGGCCACCGGAACGAGCGGCGAAGATCTCAGTTCGCTGGCTTCTCTTACATACGAGAACACTGCGAACAATTCTTCCAGCTCGACGCCGCCAACGCAGATCGGCACCTACGAAGTATTTGCCAGCTTCTTTGGAAGCGACAGCTACAACGCGATTGCCTCTTTCGATACGGGGAAAACAGTTGTGATTTCCGCGCATGCGCTGGCCACCGCCACGCTGAGCGTTACCGGCGCGAATGTGGTTTTTGACGGGAACGCACATCCCGCCACCATCACTGCGACGGGCACAAGCGGAGAGGATCTGAGTTCTCTGGCTTCTGTTACATACGAGAACACCGCAAACAACACGACCAGCGCCACGCAACCCACACAAATCGGCACCTACGAAATCTTCGCCAGTTTTGCCGGCAACAACAATTACTTTCCGATCGATTCATTCGATACCGGGAAAGACGATTGTCATCAGCGCAATACCCTTGCAAAACGCGACCCTGACCGTCACCGGCGCCGATGCGCTGTTTGACGGCAATCCGCATCCGGCCACCCTCACCGCGATCGGAACCAGCGGCGAAGACCTCTCCTCTCTGGCTTCCCTGACCTATACGAACACTTCCGACAACACCAATAGCGCCACGCCTCCGGTCCAGGCCGGCACGTACGAAGTCTTTGCGAGCTTCGCGGGCAATAGCACTTATAATTCGATCGCCTCATTCGATACCGGCAAATCGGTCGTGATCTCCCCGCTTTCGTCATTGCAGGTCGTCCCATCCGGTGCGCTGCCCACCGCCGCGTTGATTGCGGGACAGACCATCAAGCCGATTCATCTGAACGTCAAGATCACGAACAACGGCGCCACCGCCGTGACCGAAGCCGTGACGGTCAGTGTTGCGCTTTCCTCGAGTGCAAGCGGAACGCCGCAGGATCCGGTGGTCGGAACGATCAGCAAGACGGTGAAACTGAAGGCTCACCAGACGGCGGCGTTCGGGTCCGTCCTGATCAAATCATTGCCGGCGGGATTGAACGGAACGGAACATCTCGTTTTCAAACTGACCGACCCGAGCGGGGCGAATTTGCTTCCGGCGGCACGATCTCCGTCGGCCCGGCGTCTAACGACCTGGCGGCGATCTCGGTTGCCGCTCCACCGAAGGGGAGCGCTGGAAAGAAACTCGCCGCAACAGTTGCCGTCATGCAGGACGGGAATATTCCCGTTCAACGCCACGCTGCCGGCCGAGTTGTTCCTCTCGACCACGCCAACAATTGGTGCCGGCGCGATCGATCTCGGGGCCGCCGGCGGGCATCTTTCGATTCAACCGGGGAAGAAGGGAACCATTCACCTCTCCTCGACGATTCCTTCGTCCGTCACCGCGGGTTCTTATTTCCTGATCGTCCAACTCGATCCGGCTAATACGCTCGCCGACGTAAATCTCGCGAACAATTTCGCCTCAAGTCTCAAGATGATTTCGGTGAGTTGAGTTCGAGAATCCCTTCTGGGTTGCGGTCTCTTTCGGAGTGTGGGATGTCAAAAATGCAATGGTTCGAATCGCTGGCTCAGGATGCCGCGATGCGGCTGAGGATGCGCTCCGCCATCTCGGACGCGAGGGAAGGAAGGCCGACGAAATCGCTCCTCGCCACACGCCACCGAAACGCTGGAGCGGAGAGTATTGCTTTCGATTGCGCCGGTCTTTTTCCATCCGCAACAAAGCGCCGCGAGTGGCACCGCCCCTGAATCGACCGTCGTCGCGGACATGAACGGCGACGGCAAACCCGATATTGTCGTCGCAAACTACGGCTCCGGCACGGTCAGCGTAATGCTTGGCCACGGCGACGGAACATTCGGCTCACCCAGGACATTCGCATGCGGCCCGACAGGCAATCAGGCTGTGGTCGCCGATGTCAATCACGACGGAATCCCCGATGTGATCGTCGCCAACGCCACCGACAATACGGTGAGCGTTCTGCTTGGAAACGGAGACGGGTCGCTGCTCGCCAGGAAAATATTTCCTGCGGGCAGTGATCCGCGATCAGTGGCAGTCGGCGATTTCAATAAGGATGGCAAACTCGATCTTGCCGTCAACAATACAGACAGCACCGTCAGCATTCTTCTCGGCAACGGCGACGGCACTTTCCTTACGGCGACAACCACCCAGCCAGGGGCGGACGATTCGCTCACGATCGCCGTCGGTGATCTCAATGGCGACGGCAATCCCGACATTGTCACGGCCGGCGACAATCTCGTGATCGATTTTGGAGACGGGCATGGCGACATATCGAGTGACAAGATCATCCCTCTGGCGGCCGATTCGTTTTCGGTGGCGGTGGCCGACATCAACGGCGACGGAAAGCCGGACGTCGTTCTCGCCTATCCATCCAGCAAATCAGTTGGCGTGCTGCTTGGGACGGGCCAAACGAATCTGAATCCGGTGCAGACTTATAGCACCGGCAACGGATCGGACCCCCGTGCCGTGGCGATCGCGGACGTTAATGGCGACGGAAAGCCAGATGCTATCGTCATCAACTCGACCGCACGGAACACGGAAGTCTTGCTCGGTAAAGGGGACGGCTCATTCGGCGCGCCCACGACTTTCGGTAGCTCAGCTTACGGGTATTCTTTCACGGTGGCGGACGTAAACGGCGACGGCAGGCCGGACCTGATCGCTCCTGATTTGTATGGCTCGGATACGAAGGTCCTGTTGAACGACCCACCGCCCGCGGTGGTTTCCATCGATCGCGCTATGCCGGCGACAGCGTCGACGCAGGCCGCGAGCGTTACTTTCGCCGTCACGTTCTCGGAGCCGGTCAGCGGCGTGAGCGGAGCGGATTTTTCCGCGGTCCTCGATCCGGGCATGTCCAGTGCCGCGCCAACTATTTCTCCGTCCACTGGCCTATTTGCGATATATCAGGTGACCGTAAGCGGAATCACGGGCACCGGCGACGTCGGCCTGGAAATGGTGGGGATCGGCGGGGGGGCCACGGTTGTAAACGACGTCGGCGAGAGTCTCACGCCGCCGGTCGGCTTTGGCACCAAGATCCAATTCACTCCCCAAGCCTACGCGACGGTTATCGCCGACATGGACGGGGATGGGAAACCGGACGTCGTCATCGCTGATTCGACTCAGGACGATGTATCGATCGATTTAGGCAACGGCGATGGGATCACTCAGCCGCCGCAGTCTTTCTCAACAGACATCAGCCTTTCCGAAAGCTCGTCGGTATCCGCGGTCGCAGTGGCCGATCTCAACGGCGATGGCAAGTTGGACGTGGTGGCCGCCGAATCGGATGACAACCAGGTTGGCGTGTTCTTGGGCAACGGCAACGGAACTTTGCAGCCGCAGGTTACCTACGACCTGGGCAGCGGCGCCGATCCGATATCGATCGAAGTGGGGGATGTTAACCGGGACGGCAAGCCCGATCTGATCGTGGCGAACTATAGTTCTGCTTCTGTCGGCGTCCTCATTGGCAACGGGAATGGCACCTTCAACGCGGTGCAGACCCTCTCGGTGGGGAGCTTTCCGGTTGAAACGGCCCTTGCTGACCTGAACGGCGACGGAATTCCTGATCTCATCGTTGCCAGCCAAAACGCTCTGTCGATCGGCGTTTTAATGGGCTTTGCACCGCCGCACGGAGTGGTCCTATCCACACCTCCCTTTCGCCCGGAACAGACGTTTGCAGTCGGCGGATCGATCAGCGACTTTCAGGTGGGCGATGTGAACCGTGACGGCAAGCCCGACCTGATTGTGGACAGCTTCGACTCAAACAGCCCGGGCACGGCAGTAAGCGACGTCGCATTTCTGGCGGGCAATGGCCAGGGGGCCTTTGCTGCGCCCGTTGAATCCCCGGCGTCAACGGGTTTGACTGACGCGACCTTGATCGACATGAACGGGGACGGAAAAGCCGACATGATCGGCGTCGATCAGTCGAACAAAGTGGGGATGATGCTCGGGAATGGCGACGGAACTTTTAACGATGAAGATGAATTCAACATCGCGGTGAACAAGATTTCCATCGCAGATATGAATCGCGACGGGAAGCCCGATGCGATCGTGAGCGGCCTGGCGAGCACGGCCGGAATCCTGCTGAGTGCCGGGAGCAATGAGTTTGCTGGCCAGGCCTACACCATTCTGCCGCGCGATGTTGCACTCACGATCACGGGGGCAAAAGTGACATTCGACGGCAACCCGCATCCCGCGATCTTCAGCGCGACCGGGGCGAATGGCGAGGATCTGGGTTCACTCGTGTCGCTGAGCTACACCGACACTTCAAACAACACGAGCAGCTCGGATCCGCCGACGCAGCTTGGCACTTATGAAGTTTTTGCCAGCTTCGCTGGAAATGCCAGTTACTACGCGATCAATTCCTTCGACACCGGGAAGACCGTCGTCATTTCGCCCCATGCGCTGCTTGATGCGACCCTCTCCGTTACTGGTGCAAGCGTGACCTTCGACGGCGACTCCCATGCGGCCACGTTGACTGCGGTTGGCGCGAACGGCGAAGACCTCAGTTCACTCGCTTCCCTCGACTACCTCAACACGGCCAATAACACGAGCAGCGCGACGCCTCCAACACAAATCGGCACCTACGAAGTCTTTGCAGGCTTTGCCGGTAATGAAAGCTACAACCGAATCGATTCCTTCGACACGGGCAAATCCATTGTTATCTCTGCGAAAGCTCTGCTGAATGTCTCTCTCACGATCACCGGCGCAAACGCCGTCTTCGACGACAATCCGCATCCGGCCACGTTTACGGCGATCGGCGCGAACGGCGAAGATCTCGGGTCGCTTGTGTCCCTGAGCTATACCGACACTTCCAATAACACGGCCAGCACTTCGCCGCCAACGCAGATTGGCACATACGATGTGTTCGCCAGCTTTGCCGGCAACGACAGCTACAATGCGATCGATTCGTTTGATACAGGCAAGACCATTTTCATTTCCTCCCACTCACTGCTGAACGCCACGCTCACCGTGACCGGCGCGGACGTGATATATGACGGCGACCCTCATGCTGGCGCGGTTGCCGCGCTGGGCGCCAACGGGGAAGACCTCAGCTCGCTTGCAACCCTTATCTATACTGACACCGCAAATAACACGAGCAGCTCTTCACCGCCGACGCAGGTTGGAACGTACGACATCTTTGCGAGCTTCGCAGGAAACGACACGTACTACCCGATCGACGCATTCGATACGGGGAAGATGATCGCGATTGCGTCACCTGCCTTGGGCGATGCCACGCTTACGGTTACGGGAGCGGACGCGCTATTCGATGGCAATCCGCATCCCGCGGCGGTTACCGCCATTGGCGTCAGTGGGGAAGATCTCAGTTCTCTGGCTTACCTGTCGTACATCAACACAGCGGACAACACGAGCAGCGCGACGCCTCCGACACAGGTCGGCACCTACGAAGTTTTCGCCAGCTTTGCGGGAAACGACAGTTACAACGCGATTGCATCATTCGACACAGGCAAGTCTGTGGTCATTTCGCCGTTGTCATCATTGCAATCGATCCCCTTCGGCAAACTGCCGACGACACCCCTCATTGCCGGACAAACGATCAAGCCAATTCATTTGAACGTCAAAGTCACGAACGACGGCGCAAGCGCCGTTACCGAACTCGTAACCGTGAACGTCACACTCGCCTCCAGCGCCGACGGAACTCCGCAAGATCCGGTGGTCGGAACGATCAGTAAGACGGTGAAGCTTAAGTCGCACCAGACCGCGGCGTTTGGGTCCGTTGTGATCAATTCGCTGCCTGCGGGGTTGAATGGAATCGAGCATCTCATATTCAAACTGACCGATCCCAGTGGCGCGACAAACCTGGCGTCCGCCGGAACGATTTCGGTGGGGCCCGCGTCCAATGATCTGGCGGCGATTTCCATTGCGGCGCCAACGAAAGCGAGTGTGGGTAAGAAGCTTTTGACGACTGTCGGCGTGCGGCAGATCGGAAATATCCCCTTCATCGGTAGCTTGCCGATCGAAATTTTCCTCTCAACCGACGGCATGCTGGACAGCGGGGCGGTCGATCTCGGCTCATCGTCGGGACACTTTTCCATCCAGCCCGGCAAGAGGGGCATCGAGCACCTGTCGTTTACCCTTCCCTCGAACGTCGCAACCGGTTCGTACTTTCTGATCGCAGAGCTCAATCCGGCTGATACGCTTGGGGACTCCAATGCCCTGAACAACTTCATTACAAGCTCGCAACTGACCTCCCTGAGCTGATCGGCTGGAAGGCACGGTCTGCAAAGAATTTATGTGGGATAACTCCATCTGCCCAAGTTGAGATTCAGTGTCAGCTAGCTTGATCGCTCTAACCAATACCCCTATATTCCTACATGGTCCCCGACCCGGTTCGGGTCGGCGATCGCTACAGGAGCGTAACTTATGGCAGTGACATTGACTGAAAAGGCGGCTTCCAAGATCAAGGAGATCGTTCAGGAGCAGGGGCTTCCCGCCGGCGAAACGCGCTTGCGTGTTGGCGTAAAAGGGGGCGGCTGCTCGGGGTTCAGCTATCTGCTTGATCTCACGGAAGATGCTAAAGCCGAATCGGACGAAGAGATGGAGAGCCATGGGGTCAAAATCCTTGTGGACATGAAGAGCTATCTCTATCTCAACGGAGCCGAAATCGACTTTAAGAGCGAGACGATGGGCGAAGGATTCGTGTTTAAGAATCCAAACGCCACATCGTCGTGTGGTTGTGGCAGCAGCTTCTCTGCCTGATCAGCGAACTCGGAAGACCAGAATTAACGGATTCCGACCGACACCGGGCGGCGGCGAGGATCTTGCGCCCGCCTCTGTTTGTCTTTCGGTGCCGGATGGCCCGATTATTGTTGCCTTCGTATCCGGCTTCGGCCGTTGAAATCTCATGCCCACCGAAACAAGCGAAATCCAAACTCTCGCTAATAAGGAATACCAGTGGGGTTTCGTCACTGACATTGAAGCCGATTCTGCGCCCCCTGGATTGAACGAAGAAATCATCCGCTTCATTTCTCTGAAGAAAAAGGAGCCGGATTGGATGCTCGAATGGCGTCTTCGGGCATATCGGCATTGGCTCGAAATGGAAGAGCCAAAATGGGCGAGCGTCCACTATCCGCCGATCGATTATCAGGACACGATCTATTACTCGGCGCCCAAGCCCAAGAAAAAGAGTTTTGACGAGGTCGATCCAGAGGTCCTGGCAACGTATGAAAAGCTCGGTATTCCGCTTCAGGAACGGGCGCTGCTGGCGGGCGTGGAGTTAGAGGGTGTTGCGGTGGATGCCGTTTTCGACAGCGTTTCCGTTACGACAACCTATAAGGCAAAGCTGGCAGAGATGGGGATCATTTTCTGCTCCTTCAGCGAGGCCGTCCGCGAACATCCTGAGCTGATTCGCAAATACATGGGCTCGGTTGTCCCCTACAAAGACAATTACTTCGCGGCTCTGAACGCCGCCGTCTTCACTGATGGCTCGTTTTGTTACATTCCGAAGGGCGTTCGCTGCCCGATGGAGCTCAGCACGTACTTCCGCATCAACGCCAAGGGAACCGGCCAATTCGAGCGAACTCTGATCATCGCCGATGAAGGCGCCTATGTGAGTTATCTCGAAGGATGCACCGCGCCGATGCGCGACGAGAACCAGCTTCACGCCGCCGTCGTTGAGCTGGTTGCGCTGGATAACGCCAGCATCAAATATTCGACGGTGCAGAACTGGTATCCCGGCGACAAGGAAGGCAAAGGCGGCATCTACAATTTTGTCACCAAGCGCGGCGCCTGCCGCGGGAAGAGTTCGAAGATCTCCTGGACGCAGGTCGAAACCGGCTCCGCGATCACCTGGAAATACCCAAGCTGCATTTTGCAGGGAGACGATTCGGTCGGCGAGTTCTATTCTGTGGCCCTGACCAACAACCGTCAGCAGGCCGACACCGGCACGAAGATGATCCATATCGGCAAAAACACCAAGAGCACGATCGTCAGCAAGGGCATCTCCGCCGGCCGCGGCCAGAACACCTATCGCGGCCTGGTGAAGATCATGAAGGCCGCCTCGAACTCGCGGAATTACACGCAGTGCGATTCGCTGCTGCTGGGCGATCAGTGCGGCGCGCATACGACGCCCTATATCGAGGTGCACAACACGACCAGCCGTGCCGAGCATGAGGCGTCCACGAGCAAGATCGGCGAAGACCAGCTCTTTTATTGCAAGCAGCGCGGCATCTCGCTGGAAGATGCGGTGAACATGATCGTCAACGGATTCTGCAAGGAAGTGTTCCAGGAGCTTCCCATGGAGTTTGCGGCCGAGGCGCGAAAACTGCTTGGCGTGAGTCTGGAAGGAAGCGTGGGCTAACTGATATGCCTCTACTCGAAATCAAAAATCTTCACGCCCGCGTCGGTCAGCGCGAGATCCTTAAAGGAATCGACCTGACGATCAACCCAGGCGAGGTGCACGCGATCATGGGGCGCAACGGCTCGGGCAAGAGCACGCTCGCCCAGGTGATCGCCGGTCGCGAGACCTACGAAGTGACCGAAGGACAGGTGCTCTATGAGGGAAAGGATCTGCTCGACCTTTCCGCCGAAGAGCGGGCGCGCGAGGGAGTCTTCCTCGCCTTCCAGTATCCCGTTGAAATTCCAGGCGTGAGCACCAGTTATTTCCTCAAGGCCGCCGTCAACGCCATTCGACTCCATCATGGCCAGCCGGAACTGGACGCACCGGATTTTCTCAAGATGGTCAAAGAGAAAATGAAGCTCCTGCAGATGGACAAGAGCTTCATGAACCGCGCGGTCAATGAAGGTTTTTCCGGTGGCGAAAAGAAGCGTAACGAGATCTTCCAGATGGCGGTGCTTGAGCCAAAGTTGGGGGTGCTCGATGAAACCGATTCCGGCCTGGATATCGACGCCTTGAAAATTGTCTCAGCCGGCGTGAATTCTTTGCGAGGTCCGGAACGGTCGATCCTCGTCGTCACGCACTATCAGCGTCTGCTGGAATACATCGAGCCCGATTTTGTCCACGTGATGCTGGAGGGGCGGATTGTGATGTCCGGCGATCGACATCTTGCACTGGAGCTGGAGAATCGCGGGTATGAGTGGGTCGAACAGCAAGTTGCTCAGAATGCGTAACGAAATTAGAGAGTCCGGCGATTAATCGCGGGTCCGAATTCGCACAACACGGGAATCAGCCGATGATCCCGGAGCATTGAGATGACGCAAGTGATGGAAACAAACGATCTCTGGCTCGCGAAGCTCGCGAACGGCGATGGCGAAGCGAAGACATCGCCCGCTCGTCCCTGGCTCGATCGCCTGAGGAAGAGTGGACGGAACCGATTCGCCGACGTCGGCCTGCCGGGCAATCGCAGCGAGGAGTGGCGGCACACGAATCTTGCGCAGATCGCGCGAACTGCCTTCCGCCCCGCATCGGGCCGTCATTCGGTTTCGCGACATGCTCTTTCGGCGTTTACAATCGCTGAACAGGCCGCCATCGAGCTTGTTTTCGTTGACGGTTCTTATGCTCCGGAATTTTCCACCATTCGCTCGCTCGACCGCGGCGCTCGCGCCATTCCACTCGCCGATGCCATCGATCAATCCGCTGAACGAGTCGAGAATTATCTCGGTCGATTGGCGGATATCGAAGCGAATCCGTTTGTCGCGCTCAATACCGGTTTCTTCCGTGACGGCGCCTACATTCATATTCCGCGCGGCGTGGCGGTAAATCGGCCGATTCACCTGTTGTTTCTTTCGACCAGCTCGGCCGAGGCGACCGTTTCGCACCCGCGCGTGGTGATCGTCGCCGAGGATACCGCCGAAGCATCGATCGTCGAGACCTATGCGTCGGTCGACGGCGGCGTTTACCTTTGCAATGCGGTCACGGAAATCCACGCCGGCAACGGCGCGCCGCATCGAACACTGCAAAGTGCAGCAGGAGAGCACTTCCGCTTTCCATGTGGGCACGACGCAGGTGCAACTTGGCCGGGCGGCGTACTTCGTTTCCCACACGGCTTCTCTCGGGGCGGCCCTCAGCCGCAACGATCTCAATGTTGTTCTTGCCGGCGCCGGAGCTGAAGCGATGCTGAACGGCATCACCTTGATCGGCGGCCGTCAGCACGCAGACAATCACACGCTCCTCGATCATCGCGAGCCGCGCTGTCCCAGCCACGAATTGTATAAGGCGGTTCTCGATGAAAAGGCGAGCGGGGTGTTCAAAGGGAAAATTCTGGTTCGCCAGGCCGCTCAAAAGACGGATTCCAAGCAAAGCAGCCGAACTCTGCTGCTAAGCGATGATGCGGTCATGTATTCACAGCCGGCCCTGGAGATTTATGCAGACGATGTGAAATGTACTCACGGTTCGACGACCGGACCGGTGGACGAAGAGCAGATTTTTTACCTGCGCTCGCGTGGTGTAAGCCTCGAAGCCGCCCGCCATCTGCTGACGTACGCATTTCTGGCCGCCGTAACCGGGCGGATCAAAATTCGACCGGTGCGGCAACGCCTTGAAGAGATCATGGCTGCCCGTCATGGGCTGCCGAAGGATCTGCGGATTCAGACCGAGTAGGGCGGCAATTGTTTTTCCCGATGCGAACGCATCGGAATCAGACGATGAAGCCAATCGCCGAAATCGTCGAGACTTCGGGCCGTCGAAAGCCACTCGTGCAGGATTCCCCCTCATCGCGATTCGATCCGATGCGCATCCGCGCCGATTTCCCAATCCTTTCAACGACGGCCCATTCCAAGCCTCTGGTCTACCTCGACAACGGGGCGACCACACAGAAGCCGCGGCAGGTCATCGATGCCATCTCTCGGTATTACGAGACTCAAAACGCCAACATTCATCGCGGCGTGTATCACCTGAGCCAGGTCGCGACCGAAGCCTATGAGACCGCGCGCCGCACCATCGCAAAATTCGTTAATGCAGCCGAAGACCCTGAAATCATTTTCACGCGCGGCACGACCGAGGCGATCAATCTCGTGGCGGCAGCCTGGGGCCGGACGTTTTTGCGATCGGGCGATGAGATCATCGTTTCGGCGATGGAACATCATTCCAACATCGTGCCCTGGCAGATCGCCTGCGAAATTGCCGGCGCCAAGCTCCGCGTCATACCGATGAACGACGCCGGCGAACTGTTGCTCGACGAGTATGGCAAGCTTCTGAACAAACGAACGAAGCTCGTGGCCGTAACGCATCTGTCCAATTCGCTGGGAACGATCAACGACGTTCGGCAGATGGCGTCGATGGCCCACGGCGTCGGCGCGAGGATCCTGGTCGATGGCGCCAATGGGTTGCCCACCACCCGACAGACGTCCGCGCGCTCGATTGCGACTTCTACGCCTTCTCCGGCCACAAGCTCTTCGGCCCCACCGGCATCGGCGTGCTCTACGGCAAGCGTTCCCTGCTCGAAGCCATGGGCCCGTACCAGGGCGGCGGGGACATGATCGAGTCCGTGACGTTTGAAAAGACGGTCTACGCCCAGCTTCCAAACAAATTCGAAGCGGGAACGCCGAACATCGCGGGCGCGATCGGCCTGGGCGCGGCGATCGATTATCTCTCGGCGATTGGATTTGATTCGTTAATGCCTCACGAAGCGGATCTGCTGGATTACGCCACGCGACGATTGCAGGAAGTGCCCGGCTTGAGAATCGTCGGGACGGCCCGCGAGAAGGGGAGCGTCATCTCATTCCTTCTGGAGGATCCGGCGGTCGCTCCGCTCGACATTGGCATGCGCCTCGATCGTGACGGCATCGCACTGCGGACAGGCCATCACTGCTGCCAGCCGGTGATGGAGCGGATGAAAATCGCCGCGACGACACGTGCCTCGTTTGCCCTGTACAACACACGGCAGGAGATCGACGCCCTCGTCGAAGCGCTGCGGAAAATCGTCGGCGACGCTCGGTCAAACGAGGGAAAACCAACCGCGGATGCTGCGACTGATTCCAAAACTCCATTTGCAAAAGCGTCCGCCGATTCGCCCAAGGCGGCGGCGCAGGAGCTGGCCGATAATTTCGAAATGCTCGAGGACCGCGACGCCCGCAATCAATATGTGCTGGATCTGGGCGCGCGCCTGCCCAAAAGCTTCGACCTGCTCAAGCAGGTGACACCGCGCGTCGCGGGGTGCATGAGCGAGGTCTATCTCGTTCCCCGAACCGTGCCGAATACGGAAGACCGCCTGGAATTTGCCGCCGATGCCAACGCCGAAATCGTCCGCGGGCTGATCGCGATCCTGCAGCGGCTCTATTCCGGCCACCGCGCCGCGGCGATTCTCGCTTTCGACATCGAGGGATTTTTCCACCGCATCGGGCTCGATCAGTTTATCAGCTCACAAAGACGCAACGGACTGGCGGGCATGGTGCAGCGCATTCGCGGCGCGGCCGAAACGTTAGCCAGTCGGGATAGGGACTAGAGCAGTTTTCGTGCTATTATGTGGCGTGTTCCCCGTGTAGCCGGTGAGCTTGCTCGCCGTTCTCTCCCGGCGTACGGTGAGCAAGCTCACCGGCTACACGAAGACGTCTTTTCGAGGTATTCCGATGCCAGAAGAACCATCACCACCAACTGTCCTAGCCGACGACCAATCCGCGACGGTGGTGGCGCCGATTGACGTTGTAATGCCAGCCGTCGCCGACGCTCCGGCGTCCACCGATCCGACGCGTTTCGTGCAGCAGAAATTGATTGAAGGAAAAGTGATCGAGGCGCTGTGCGAAATCTACGATCCCGAAATCCCCGTGAACATTTACGAACTGGGCCTGATTTACGAGATCAAGGTTCTTCCCGACGACAGTGTCGATGTGAAGATGACGCTCACGGCTCCCGCCTGCCCCGTCGCCGGCTCCTTGCCGGGTCAGGTCGAGTCAAAGATCAATTCCATTCCGGAGGTGACCAGCGCCAAAGTCGAGTTGGTCTGGGAACCGCCGTGGACCAAGGACCGCATGTCCGAAGCAGCACTGTTGCAACTCGGAATGTGACAAGCTTTTTAGCGGCCGCCCGAAGGGCTGCGCCTCCGCCGTACCTACCATGTCCGCGCGCGAAAAGATCTTGAAATTTCAAGACGGGCAGGCGCCTGTTCGCGTTGACGACGAACTTGCCGTTGAGGAACCGCTCGAAATTCGAGTCGCGAACCGTTCCGTGAGCGTCACGATGCGTACGCCCGGCCACGACGACGAATTGGCCGCGGGTTTTCTGCTCACTGAAGGCGTCATTGGCTCACCGAGTCAGATTAGGCAGATCGAGCACTGTAGATTTGACCGCGCTGGCAACGTGGTCAATGTCACGCTCGACCCATCCATTCGGATCGATCTCGATCGGCTGACCCGTCACGTCTTCGCTTCTTCGAGTTGCGGTGTTTGTGGCAAGGCCACGATCGAGGCGGTTCATCAGCGTATTGAGCCGATCCAGAACGATGCCGCGATCGAGCTCAGCACATTACTCGCGCTGCCGGTCCGGCTCCGCGCCGCGCAATCCACATTTGATCGCACCGGCGGATTGCACGCCGCCGGAATTTTTACGCTGGCGGGGGAGCTGATCGTCGCGCGCGAAGACGTCGGCCGACACAATGCAGTGGATAAAGTGATCGGCTACGGCTACCTGCACAAATTGCTTCCGTTCGAGCGCCACGTGCTTTTAGTCAGCGGCCGTACGAGCTTCGAAATCATGCAAAAAGCGCTGGCGGCGCGGATTCCCATCGTCGCTGCCGTCTCCGCGCCGTCGAGCCTGGCTGTCGATTTCGCTGCCGAAAGCGGACAGACGCTCGTGGGTTTTCTTCGCGGTTCGCGAATGAATGTTTACTCTGAATCGCAACGCATTGCCCTAATTTGACCGAGCGCTTTCCGTCGGGCAGAATCCTCCCCTCAGTCTGGCGCTTCCAAGTCCAGCGCGGCGCAGCAACGGGGATCGAATTGGACGAGCGTACCACCTATCTGCTGCTCGATGAGTATTTTGCCGCCGGCGACGATCGCTTTCTCGATCTGCTTCGAACCGTCCATTTCCCGAAAAAGCTCGCAGCCGTCGTAGAGCGATGGAAGAAGGACTCGCGACCGTGGGCGCACCGGCAGATCATTGGTTATCTCGACACGCCGTTGAATCAGCCCGGACATGAAGTGGTCGTGAAACGGCTCTTCAAGCACGCCGAGTCGACGCGTGACGACGCGCTGATGGGCCTCTTTCTTCCGGCACTCGATCGGCTCATCCGCCGCCGGGTCCGACGTCGCGCGACCTACGACCGACAAACCCGCCAGTCATCGATCTACGAAGTCTTGCAGACTCCCATCGATTCGATGCCGAAAGTCCGCGATCTGATCAATCCGCAATATGCAGTCGTCCTTGCCCAATCCCGGCGGCTCTTCAGCTATTCAACTCGGCATTACCTGCGGCGTCGGGCATGGCGTTATTTTCGACACGCCGGGTTCGCTCGGCCCCGAGAGTATGTTGAGATCGTCGCGGCGGCATTGAAAGGTTATTCCGACGCGGACCTTGCACGTGGCGAAAATATTCTGGATAGCTGGTCGCTTCTGCACGTATGTTTCGGCGAATCCGGGATCCTGGAGTTCAACGTCAGATATGCCCGTCTCAAGGAAGGTCGGGCTCTTCGGGAATTGACGGCGGCGCCACGATTTCCCAAGCTCTGGGAAGATCCGGCGGCGGCATCCGTGCTGCTCGATCTGGTTCTTTCCGCGAACAGTCGGCTCGTGCGCGTCTGGGCGACTCAGCTTCTCCGTCGCGACCATCGCGAATCCCTGCGACAGGTAAACGCCGCCCGGCTCGTGACCCTCTTCGATCATCCGGACCCGGAAATTCAGCAACTTGGCGCCGAATTGCTCGAAGGCGTCGGTGGCTTGGAGACGCTTCCGCTGGAAACCTGGCTTGCGCTGTTGAACGTGAAAAACCCGACGGCGCAGATGATCGTGGTTGAGCTGATGCGCCGGCATGTCGCGCCCGAGCGCGTGGACCTTTCCCTCGCGGTTCGACTTGCCACCGCGGAAGCGACGCCCATCGCCCGGCTCGGAGTCTCTTACCTCGCCGGCCGATCGATCCAGACCGCCGACGAAATCGAACTTGTTGCCGGACTCTCCGCCGCTCACTGCGCCGCCGTCGGAACCGAACTGGCCCGTTGGACGCTGGAACGAATCGGGACCCCGAAAAATTATGACGCTGACCGCGTCGCCCGTTTTTTTGACAGCCTTCTCCGTGAAATGCGCGAAGCGGCGTGGGATTGGCTCACGCCTGAATCAGCCGGATACAACGACGCCTTGCTCTGGTCTCGCCTGCTGGAAACCCCGTACGATGATGTGCGCATGCGTTTTGTCGGCGTGTTGGATAGACGCGGCGCGGCGCCGGGGCGTCAGCCCAGACCCTTTCGCAGTTGTGGAGTTCGGTCCTGCTCGGCATTCATCGCGGCGGACGCAAGAAGCTGATCGCTCTTCGCCAGATCAGCCGTGCTGCCGTCGATGATCCCGCTCAGGCGGAGGTGCTGCTTCCGGTGCTGGCGGTGGCCATCCGTTCAGTCCGGCCTCCCGAGGCGCGGGCCGGGCTGGCGGCGGTGGTCACGCTCGTCGAAGCACGCCCTGAGCTGGCTGAACAAGTGGCTCTTCGTCTGCCGGAACTTCAATTGCAGCCGGATGGTGTAGGATGAATCTTACCCTGGCTTACCGCGGCCACAGCGAAATCGAGCAATCCGCCCAGCGCCAGGTCTTCCACTTGGTTCCCAACCTCGCCCGCGATCCGGTCGGACTCGACGCGCCGTTGCTGAAGCCGCTCCGTTTTCGAGAGGCGATGAGTGCGCTCCACGATGTTGTGATCAGCGATCTTCGCTTCAAGAAGCGCGATAAGACAGCATACGAAAACTGGAAAAAGGACGAACAGGCCCGCGCCGCGTCGGTGCGCCACCACGCGTACCAGGCGGCCATGCAGGAGATGCAACTGCGCGGGACGCGTCGTCACTCCGGAATTGCAATCCAGCTACGAAAAGCATCGCAAGCGCTATTGGAACGCGCGAATGAAGTATTCGGACTATCTTTACCGCCACGATCCTGCGCTGTGGCGCCAGCTTCTTCCATGCGATCCAGTCATAACGGTTGCGGAAGATGTCGCTTTTTTTGAATGCTTCTCCGCCGACGAATCATCCTACGGATGCCTGACGGTCAACCGGGGGGATGGCTTTGGAGTTGCGGACGGCGTTCGATTTGGGACGACCAACGTCGATTATTCCTGGAACCTTTACCATCATTTTCAGGCGCTCCGCTCGTACCGCCAGACGCGTTTTCGGATCGACCCGGAGGGGTTCGCCGTCAATACCGCCGGCTCGGGCGCGAAGGAGTTACGCGAAGAGAAGATCGATCTTCCTGACGGCTGGCTGCGCGGATTTCTACAAATTCAGGCGGCAATGACGCTGCCGGCGCAGCGGATCCGGCTCTCGCGCGAGGCGGTCTACGGAATGCTCGCCTTCCTGAAACGTCGCCGGGCGGCGCACCAGCCCGCGGGCGATCCGTTTCGAGCTGGTCCCCGGCCGTCCGGTTTCGATGGTGCTCGAGCCGTGGGAAAAAAGGATCGAATCCTACGCCGAGCCCTACCAGGGGCCGCCCGTCGAGCCGATTCGGGTGTGGGGCGGCCGCCGCCTGCTCGTGCTCGGCCGCACGCTGCCACTGGCCGAGCGATTTGACGTTTATCTCCTTGGCACCGGCCTGCCGAGCTTCTGGGTGGCCGGCATGGGTGAAATGCAGTTAACGGTCGGCCTTTCCGGGTGGACCGCCAACGATTGGACGCGCGGGTCAGCCATCGATCTTTACCTTCCGCCGGCCGCCCCATCGCCCGACCTGATCGCCAACGTGGCGGCGGTTTTGCGCGAGCGTCGCGCCGCGGCGTTGCCGGCGCTTTCGCTGGCTGTGAGCGCCGAGTCTTCGGCTGTCGCGACGGCTTTGCGCCATCTCGCGCATACCGGTCAGGTCATCCACGATTTGCCGGGTGCGGTCTTCCGCTGGCGGCAGGTGATGCCGATGGCGCTGGGAGAAGCCGAAATCGGGCCGGAGCATCCCGAGCTTGCCGCCGCCCGCGACATCATGAGCCGCGGACAGGCCGACCTCGAATCCCGCATCGACTGCGCCTGCGCGGCGGATATGTGCTGGGCGGCAAGGTGCAGTCGACCGCGGTGGAAATCATGACCGACGCCGACGGCGCCATTCGACGCGGCAAGTGCGCGTGCAGCTACTACCATCGATTCGGCATGCGGAACGGACCCTGCCGGCACATGCTCGCCCTGCGCTGGCGCTCCTCGGTCAAGGCACTGGAGGCCTACCGCGCTTCGACCTGGTACAACCAGCTTCGCGCGGTGCAGGCAGGGCCGCCATTGAACTAAAACCGGAGGATAATTGACCAAAAAGAGGTAAGAATCGATACAAAGACGGTGGGGCGAGCCGGCCTGGTTGAGACTTTTCTGCGGCGTTCCGCCGTGGTTGCCGCCTGGCTCCCCATGCATCCCCAAGGCCGTTGTTCTTTTGGTCTCACCCGACTGCTCGGCGCGACCATGAACAACCGCGAGGGTTTCGCGCCCAAGCAGTCGGGTGAGACCTTCGTGAACGACCTTGGTCCGAGGGATGAAGTCAGCCGACCGGCCGCCCGCCGTCTTATTTTGGGAATACTGCTGTTCAGAGGCCCAACTGATCGGGGAAGCCAAATGTTGTTAGGCTACAGTTCCGCGGACAACTTCAACCCGATTTTCGGGAAGGTCGTTGTCTACGCGGTCGTGATCTTAATCATCTTCATTTTGCGAGATTGGCGTGGCCGGCGAATCTTGCCCGTCGTCAGAGTGAGCTTCGCAAGCGGCAGTCGGGGTCGAGCGGAAGCTCACCGGCCAGAACAATCGGTCCACTCGATCTCCCGCCGAATTTCCTCCTGATGCAGTCAACTTCGGCACCGCCGGACGGGCGGGGAAATCCGACCCAAGGGAGCGCCGTCAGGTCCGGCAAATCAATCACGCTCGATCTTGACCCTGGTGCATTCACCCCACTTTCGCAGGAACAGGTACGCGAGCGGGCGGCAACGGCAGGGGGAACTTTGGCCAGCCCCTGGTTCGGCCGGCGCGATCTCATTCCGCCGATCACCGATCCGCGCACGCTTCTGATCGACAAGGCGATGGTGGGACACGGCCTGATTACGCCGGAGGAATTGACGGAGATCCACAAGGTCGGCGAAGAGATGGACCTCATCCGCAACCAGGGCGCCGTCGCGGCTCAAGCAGCGGCGGAAGCGGTTCGCGTCGATCAGGAAACGCGAGCGCGAATCCGTGAGGAGAAAAAGGCCGCCGCCGCGGAGAGAAAACGACTTCATGCCGAGTCGGTGGCGCTGCGACGCCGGACGGACATTATTTTCCTCGGTCGAGGAGTCTCGCGCGGATTGGCTGACCGCCGGGCGAATATCGAAAAGCTCAGCGCCGTCAGTCTTCCCCTGCTGGCCACTCCCGCCGATGTGGCCCGCGCACTGGGTCTGGAGATTTCGCGCCTGCGTTGGCTTTCGTTCCATTCCGAAGCGGCGACCGTCAGCCACTATGTTCGCTTCTCGGTCCCTGAGCGCAGCGGCGGAACGCGGCAACTTGCGGCGCCACATCGAAACCTCGCCGCCGCGCAGAAGTGGATCCTCGAGCACATTCTTGCGAAAGTGCCAACACACCCGGCCGCCCATGGTTTTGTCCCCGGCCGCAGTACGGTCACCAATGCAACGCCGCATGTCGGGCGGGGGATCGTCTTGAATGCGGACCTTGCGGATTTCTTCCCCACCGTAACGTTTCCGCGCGTGCGGGATTTTCCAGATGCTTGGGTATTCACCGGCCGCTGCCACGATACTGGCGCTGATCTGCACCGAATGCCCGCGTCGTGAAGTGGTCTACGCCGGCCAGCGGTTTCACGTCGCCACCGGTCCGCGGTCGCTTCCGCAGGGAGCGTGCACCAGTCCCGCCCTGAGCAACCTGGCCGCTCGACGGCTCGACGCCCGCCTTGCCGGAATCGCGACCCGCCTGGGTTGGACTTACACGCGCTACGCAGACGATTTCACATTTTCGGCTGATGGCGAAGCGTCGAAAAAAGTCGGTTATCTGCTGGCCCGCATCCGCCACATTACTCAGGACGAGGGATTCAAAGTCAACGAAAAGAAGACGCGATTTCTCCGCCGCAAGGCGCGGCAGACCGTCACGGGAATCGTCGTTAACGACCGGCTCGGCATTTCACGAAAGACGGCGCGCCGACTTCGGGCGATTCTCCACCGCGCCAAGTCCGAGGGTTTGGCCGCCCAGAACCGGCAACAAATCCCGCATTTCCCCGCGCACATCGGAGGCATGATCGCCTACATCGAAATGATCAATCCGAAACAGGCCGCGCCGCTTTGCGCGGCACTCCAGGCGGCCAGCGCCTAATTCTTCGCGGCGTCGATCTGCTTGAGGTAATCGCGCTCCCAATCCGCCAGCGGCTGACCCTCCTTGATCGATGTGATGCCCCTGCGCTCCAGGTCGGCAACGAAGCGCGTATATTCTTCGCCGCGAGTCGGATGCTGCATAAGTTTCACGAACCGCAACGACAGCCGCGCCTTGGCGACATAGTCGTTCGCGACCGGATCGGACATGGCAAGTTTTTCCGCCTGATCGAAATAGGCATCACCCTGAGAGACGACCGCGCCGGAGAAGATCGGCGATTTCGCGTCGGTCCAGATGAAGAGGTGCTGATTTGGATTTCGCACCTGATCGTGAAGCAGATCAAACCATTTCTGCATCGGCTCGGCCGCTGCGCCGTAAACGCCGTGCATCCAGTCTGCGACAAGCGACTTCGTATCGAGCGTCGGATCCCACAGTTGGTGGGCCATGACGTAGCAGCGGAGTTCCGCGTCGGAGCCGCCGCCACCGGTAGCGACATCTCCTTCGAAGAAAATCCCTTTTACACCGCTCTTTTTGTAGAGGCGGATTTCGGCGGGAAACTCATCGAAATCGGGGAAGGGAAGGAGGTAGTTGGCAAAATCGGTGTTGTAGTGCCAGATATAAAGCGTGTCGGTGATCGCCGCCCATCCCCGCAGGTGTTGCATGAATTGTACGTTGGCCTTTGCGTTGCATTGCTCGTACGGATGCGCGTCGCAGCAGGCGATCGGACAGAGCCGCACGCGCACGTTCCTGCGCGGCGCGATGCCGCTCGGCGGGTCTTCCGTAAATTGATATGCGAGCGTGTCGATCAATTTATCCGGGTGATCTTTCTCGATGGCCTCGGCGACCTGATTGGCGAACCAGAGATAGAGGCCGGAGTGCGTGCCGCCGTATCTGGCTTCGATCGCCTTGCACTCGTCGCACTCGCACCATTTGTAGGTATCGTTCTGCGAGACTGAGTAGATTTTTGCGTTCGGGGCTTCCTTGATCCATTGCCGGACATGCTCGATCGCAAGCTTCAGCACCTCCGGGTTGCTCAGACAGCGCTGTTCGTATCCAGGTTCGGCTCGCTTGCCATTGATGAGCGGAAAATATTCCGAATGCGTCGCGTATAGATTGCGAGGGACGAGCAGGTCCATGGTGTGGACAAACTGGAAATACTCGATCTTCCCGCCGGTTGATTCGTCGAGTCGCATCGACTGGCCATTCATCTTCAGTCGCGCCGCCCAATCCCTATCGAAAGATTCGGTGAAAAACGGTTCGCGATATTCAAAGGCCGGAACTTGCGTTTGGTCGATCGCGTCAACGGTGATTGTCTTCTCGCTTGGGACGCGGGTGACCGAAGGCGTGAGCCACCGGACGCCGAGCTTCTCGAGCAGTGTTGTGCAGGCATAAAGAGAGCCGCGTTTTCCCGGACCGACAAGCGCAAGAGCATGGTCGGTCGTGCGGATGACGAACCCTTCGTCGCCCAGGTCGTCGAGCTTGAGACCGAGCGCGTCGCTCGCCCGGCTGCGCCCGACCAGGATTGAATGTTCTGGCAACGGTTGCGCATCCGTCACAATTGAAAGCTCGGCGCCGGATATTTGCTTCACATACGATCGCAACTCCTCGGCTCCGCGCTTTTCCGCAGGGGACGCCGACGCGGAAAGAACGATCGAGCAGGCGGGGCGTCCCTCATCGACGATGACGAAACGATCCGCCGCGCGGGCGACCCACGCAGTGAATAGGATCATGAGAACTGAGATTTGCGGCGGGCGCGACATGGTTCCTCCGTAGGGTGGGCTTGGCCCACCACGAGAAGTCAAAAGGTGGGCCTAGCCCACGCTACTTCACCGGATTTCGTCCGATCACCGGATACTGTTCGATCTCGAGGACAGATCCCGATACCGGCCGGCTTTCGTCGCTGAGCCAGTAGACCGCGGCGGCGGCGATGTGCTCCGGCGACATGATCCGTCCGGACGGTGCGAACGCCGCCGGCGGATGCTCCGGCCAATCCGCCGGAAAACCCTCGCTCACCTTGAGCTTGTATTCGTTTGGCGAAAGCACCCAGCCGAGATTGAATTGATTCACGCGCACCTTATCGCGTCCAAGCGCATCGGCCAGGTTCCGCGTAAGGGTCATCAGCGCGCCCTTTGAAATGCTGTACGCGAGTTGGCCGGATTCACCGCAGTAGCCGTTGATCGATCCGATGTTGAGAACGCAGCCTTGGGTTTGTTTCAATTGTTCGACTGCCGATTGGATCAGAAGCATCGGCGCGCGAACGTTCACCGCCATGCAGCGATCGAACAACGCCGCATTAGTCGTCTGCAAATTGCTGCGCAGAATGTAAGCGGCGTTGTTCACGATCGCGTCGATCCTTCCGTAGGCGTCAAGCGTTGCGCGAACGATTCGCTGCGGAGATTCGGGGTCGGCCAGGTCGTCGATGTGCAAAGCGGCTTTCCCCGCTCCCAGACTCCCGGCCACGCTTTGGCCGAGCTCACGCTCGAGGCCGTGAATCAGGACTCGCGCTCCCTCGGCGACGCACCGCCGGGCGATCGCTTCGCCAACGCCGGTGGTGCTTCCAGTCACGATGATCACTTTGTCCTTCAGTCGCATTGGATGATACAATACCAAGGCCTTTGCCAGTCCGAGAAGCCGCCATGAGCACAATCGCTTCCCCAACCCCAACTGCGCCACACTCGGCATCATCGGCGATGACGCTCGCCGATCTTCTTCACGACTTGGGCGACATCTCGCCGGATCGTGTCCGCGCCCGGCCTGCGCCTGGAACCGCTACCGAGCAGAACGTGCTTGACATTAACGCACACGAAGACCGTCTGTTCGAACTCGTCGATGGCGTACTGGTAGAGAAGCCAATCGGATTCCGCGAATCACTGGTCGCCGTGTTCCTCATTCGAATATTGGACCAATTCGTCCAAGGTAAGAATCTCGGAGTCGTATCCGGCCCCGATGGTTTTATGCGGTTACGGCCGGGGCTGGTCCGCGGACCCGATGTTGCATTCGTATCCTGGGCACGTCTGCCCGAACAGCGAATACCTGATGCACCCATTCCGGGATTAGTGCCGGATCTCGCAGTCGAAGTATTGAGCGAAAGCAACACAATCCGGGAGATGGAGCGGAAACTGCGCGAATATTTCGGCCAAGGCGTTCGCCTGGTCTGGATGGTCGACCCGGTCAGCCGGTCGGTCACGGTTTTTACCTCAGTTGCCGACTCGATCACCCTCAATGAGCCTGACACCCTCGATGGTGGCGACGTCCTTCCAGGATTCTCCCTGGCAATTCGACAAATTTTCGCGGTGCTCGATAAACAGGGCAAATAACTACGGCTTCAACACAGCCTTTGCGATCTTGCCGCTGTGCATTGATTCGAATGCCTCATGCCATTCGGCAAGCGGCCAGACGCCGCCTAAGACGGGCTTCACATTCAATTGACCCGTCGCCAGCAATCGAATGATCCGCTCCCAGATGGGCCAGTTGTGGCTGAAACTTCCCTGGAGCGTGATGTTTTTTTGGACCATCGGGTCGAGCGAGAAGTTCAGCGGCTGAGGTCCCCAGCCAACCTTGCTGATCCAGCCGTTGGGACGCACCACGTCCATGGCGGATTTCAAGGTCGCTGAAACTCCGGCGGCGTCGATTGCGCCATCGACGCCAAGGCCATCTCCTTCCTTCACCCAATCCGAAAGCCCATCCACGATCGGCGTGCAACCATATTGCCTGGCGATATCGAGGCGAACGCGATCGCGCTCCAGGCCTACCATTGCGACTTGCGCGCCACTGAGCCGCGCGATTGCCGCACAAAGCAGTCCGATCGGTCCGGGCCCAAAGACCACGACGCGGTCGCCGGGGCGAATGTGGCCGTTGTTCACCACTGCGTTGTAGGCAACGCAACATGGCTCGGTCAGCGCGGCGATCTCCAAAGGAAGTGAATCGGGAACGCGATGAAGAATGCGCGTTGGAACGCGAACGAATCGCGTCATCGCGCCGTTGACGCCATTACCAAATCCCTTGCGCGTCGGGTCCAGGTTATAGAGTCCCTGGCGGCTCATCGGATTAGCCGGATCGATCACGGCGGCAGTCTCGCTGACAACCCGATCCCCTTCCTTCCAGCCGCGGACATTGGCCCCGACCTTGTTGATGACTCCGCCAAATTCGTGCCCGAGCACCACGGGATAATTCACCGGCCAACTGTGGTCGCACGTCCATTGATGCAGATCGCTTCCACAAACGCCGACCGCCGCTACTTCGAGCAGAACGTCATCGGCACCGATCTCAGGCACCGGCATATCGCGCAATTCGACCGCACCCTTTTCCCTCGCGAAATTCACGACACCCGGATGAGTCATTATTTTTCTCCAGAAGAGTTGCCGCGGATGAACGCAGATGAACGCGGATCAGAACAAAAATCGAACCATTTTGACAATTCGAATTGATCCGCGTTTATCCGCGTCGATCCGCGGCCAAGTTTCCAACTTTTACATCGCCGTATCCATGCACTTTTTCGCAAATCAGCCGCAGCGATGATTCCACATCGCCGGAGGCAGTCTTGAAACTGTCGGCGTCGATCGTGAGTGGCAGCGCCGAGCACGACCAGCGGGGCGCCGTATTCCGGAGTTCGCACTGCCTGCTCGATGGATAATCCGCCGACCGCCTGCACAGGAACTTTTACCGCCGCCACGACTGCACGGAGCTGATCGAGCGGGCTGGGCATGCGCAGCCCGCGGGCGGCGATGCCGCGCCGCTCGTCGTAGCCGATGTGATGAATCACATAGTCGCATCCGAGGTCTTCCATCTCTTTAGCGCCAGCGACCATATCCGGGCACGCGAGGTTGTCCCCCATGACCTTCACGTTGAAATCGCGGCCCGCCTTGACGATGCATCGGATCGTCTCCTCGTGGGCGCGGGCCATCACGACGACATGCGTAGCGCCCGGCCTTGGCCATCAGTTCCGCTTCGAGATAGCCGCCGTCCATCGTCTTCAGATCGGCGACGATCGGAACCTCGGGAAATCGCGAGCTCGCAGCGCGCGAACGCCGTTCATCCCCTCGGCGATGATGAGCGGCGTTCCCGCTTCGAGCCAATCAACGCCGGCGCCATCGCCATCTCGGCGGTTGAGATCGCCTCGTCAATCGAGACCACATCCAATGAAATCTGCACGATCGGTTTCATTCGTTCCCTGCCGGTGAAGCGGAGCAGTTTATCCGGCAGACGGCCAATGCGGAAGCTTGGACGTTACTCGCGCGCATCGGCGCTCTCCGTGTGATGTCGCGAATAGGCATTGGCACTGAAATTGACCAGCAGGCCCTGCATCGCAGGCGGGGGAAGGGGAAGATCGGGAGAGGCGGGCACTCTGCATGTAGCCGAGTGCCCGCTCGAGCAGTTTGGTCGCGTTCGGGGCTGAGACCGTGCCGCCGTAATGGGCGAGGGATTTTACCGGCTCATGCACAATGAAATGCGACGAAAGCTTCGGGTCCTCCGCCGGGGCGGCGCAGATGAAACTGCTGTTGAATTTCGATTCGCTGTATCCACTCTTTCCCTGGCTGATATGTGCGGTGCCGGTCTTGCCGAAAATGTTCCACGTCTGGCTGCGCGCCCCGGTGGCGGTGCCGCGGATCGACCACGTCGCACAACACCCGGCGCATCTCCATGATCGTCGATTCATCCAATACCCGGGGCATCGAAGCCAGATCGATCGGCGCTGGACTTGAATCGGTATGGCCGTCGGCATCGAGCATGCCCTTGATGATGGTGGGCCGGACGAGATATCCGCCGTTGGCATAGGCGCAGAAAGGCCCGGCAGATCTGCAATGGCGTCACCATCAGCTCATATCCCTGCGAGACCGATTCCGTGCTGTACTTGTTCCACTGCCGGAGCGGATTGAGCTTGCCGGGATTTTCGCCGGGCAGCTCGATGCCGGTGACTCGCCCGTAGCCCCAACTCGCCAGGGCGCGGTGCAGCTGGGCGTTGCCCATGCGCTCGCCGAGCATCGACATGAGAATGTTGCTCGACTTGACCAGCCCGTCCCAGGTCGAGAGCGGGCCGTAGCCATGCACGTCGGTGATCGTGCGGCCGTAGGGCGTCGTGTAGCGGATGCCCGGTATCGGCCAGATTTCGTTCAGGCGCGTGATCTTCCACTGCAGCGCCGGCCCCGCGACAAACGGCTTGATCGTCGATCCCGGCTCGTACGGATCGGTCAGGGCGCGATCGCGGCGAATGTCTTCCGTGGAATCTTCCAGGTTCTGCGGGTTAAACGTCGGCCAATTGGCCAGCGCCAGAACCTCGCCGGTATGCGGGTCCATCACGACGACTTCGCCGCGCTTGGCCTTGTACTTTTCGCACGCCGCCGCCAGCTCCTGCTCGGCGATCATCTGGATGTTCGCGTCGATCGTGAGAATCAGGTGATGCCCGTGCTGCGGCGGCAGGTAGTCCTCGGCGGCAATGGAGATGGGCCGATGCCGGGCGTCTTTGAGCGTGCGCTCGTAGCCATCCCGGCCGGCCAGGAGCTTCTCGAACTTCATCTCGACGCCTTCCAGGCCATGACCGTCCTTCCCCATCGCCGCCCAGCACGTGGGCCGCGATCGAGCCCATCGGGTAGTAGCGCACGTTGGTCGGCTGCAGGCCGACGCCGGGCAGGTTCAGCTTGAGGATCGCGTCGCAGGTCGCGTCGTCGAGATTTTCGGCGATCTTGAGAAATCGGCTGCGTCGAGCGATCGCTCAGTTCCTGCGTCAGCTCAAACGCGTCCTTGTCGAGGATGAGCGACAGCTTGTGGATGGCGTCGTCCATCTCGACCTGGCTATGGCCGTCCTGCTGAAAAACCTCGTACATGAACTTGGGATCGATGAAGAGCGTGCGCGTCTGGACCGTTCCGGCAAACACAAGACCGTTTCGGTCAAAAACGGTCCCGCGGCGGGCCTGGAGCGGCTCGATCTGATGCTGCTGCCGATCGGCGCGGGAAATGGTCTGCTGGCGTCCGATCGTCTGAAGATAGGTGACGCGGCCGACCAGCGCGATCATGAGCAAGACGATCAGTACAAAGACGAGCCCGGCACGAGTCGGTGAAAACTTCTCCATGGCCAAGTCGCGGTCTCCTGGACCCGCTCCAATCCGATTCCAGACAAAGCGCAAGTCCGATAATCTCATCGGTCAATCGGCCTGCGGGGGTCAAAACAAAATGCGCGAAACGCGGAGGAGGAGGAGGAAGACCGGTCCCCGGGCTGCCACGACGACTCTTCCGCGAAGCCGGCAAGCGGCATGAGAGCGCGACGGAAACAATCGACCTGGACTTCGCGATCCGCATTTCGAGAGCATGTTCCTTTCGACAGGGGTCATCCCGCCGCTTGTCGGCTTCGCGGAAGAGCCGCCGCGGTAGTCGACGGGCCGCCCCAATGGCCGCATTTGGCCGGTTTTGGCCGCTTTTAAGGCGATTTCTCGCCCACGGCGGCCAAAAAAGTAGCACAGCCGCCCAGGCTGTGGCTCCCAGCGCGCAATCTCCGCGAGTCACGCGATGAACCAGAGAAACTCGAGAACAAGATTCAAGACCGGCAACTATCAACCTACAACACTCCATTCAATTAGTTCGTATATTGTTAGGACGCACGACCCGCGCAATTGTTGGCCGAAAAAAAAATTTATTTCCGGATGGCCTCGATCGCCTGCAAGTTCTGCTGCGGCACCGGGTTAGCCGAGCGAATGCGCGAGGGTCGTGCGTAAATGAGGAGGGAACGTACCGCCAAAAGAAACGTCGTAATCGGCGGGGGGGCCTGCCTCCGAGTTCGCCATCGCGTCAGTCGCGTGCTTGACGGAATGGCCGACCGCCTTAAGATTTGTCCGTCCATCACGGCAGCGTAGCTCAGTTGGCAGAGCAGGGGATTCATAAGCCCCGGGTCACAGGTTCGAGTCCTGTCGCTGCTATATCAATACCTTCGCTTGGGGGTCGAATGTCGGAAACGGAGACTGTTTGGGTTGAGCTCGATCGGTTGCTTGACCTTTGGCTGGAGCGCGCGAATCACAATCGAAAGCAACATTACGCCGCTTCCACACTGCTCAGCGCGTTCAACTACGGGCTTGGGATTTGCGCCGCGCTTTTGTCGGCGTCTGTTGTCGTGTTTCGATTAAATGCGCCAAACGACCAATCCATCTGGCCGCGGGTTGTCATTTTCATCGTTGCTGGCGTTTCCGGGCTTCAGACATTCCTAAATTTGGGAAAGAAAGCGGAGACCCACCGGATTACGGCCACGGGATACGCGGCCATTCGACGCCGTATCGAAGAAACGATAGCTCTTCCGAGTTCCATGCGAGGTGATCCCAAGTCAGCGTTGGACGAAGTTCGGGCAACGTTGGACGCTCTCGCCAAAGGCGCTCCCTCCGTACCTGGGATGCTGAGCAGGAAGCAGCCCCCGGACCCCATTTTCGAGCATCGCGTTGATGATCGCGCAACGCCGGTCGCGAGCGAGACAGGAAGTTAATCAAGACCTCGCGAGCGGCGTTGTGACGGCTATTGGAGATTATTCATGCGAGCGGACATCGTTCCGGGTTCTCTGTTCCCAGACTATGAGCTGAGTGACCACACGGCGACGCGTCGCAAGCTTTCCGATCTGCAGGGCCAACACCCCATGGTGCTGGTCCTTAGCCGAGGCGGCTTCTGCCCAAAAGACCGCCGACAGGCCGAGATGCTGGTCCAACTCCACCGCGAACTGGAAGTCTCATACTGCCGCATTGTCACGATCAGCACGGACAGTATCGCCCGGACAAATGAATACCGGACCGGCGTGGGCGCGCACTGGACCTTCCTTTCTGATGCCAGTCGAATCGTTCAAAAGGACCTCGACATTGCCGAGTACACCGATCCAACGAACAACCCCATGATCCCCCGCACGTTGGTCCTGGAGCCTGGGCTGCGCGTGTTCACGATCTACAACGGATATTGGTTTCTTGGGAGGCCGACGAACGAGGAACTGAGACAAGACCTTCGCGCCGTAACCCGGAGGTGCCGGCCGGACTGGGACATCACTGACGCGGCGCACAAAGAAGCCTGGGCGCGCGGCGAAAAGAACGGCTTCTATCCCTACGGGAAGAGCTACGCGGTAGTCTTCGGCGAACAGGATTGATCTTCGGCGGGAAGCCAGTCGTTCCTTTTCGCGAGCTTGATCGCATCTGTTGCCGCTGGCGACATCAAACTAACGAAGTGGCTCGTCGATACCATCCAGCACGTGAACGGACCGCCGAAACCGAACGAGCCAAATAGGCGCGGCCGATCGGGTCGATTATGATGTGGCGACGTCGAAAAGCTTACGCGGCTTTCAGCAGAGCGCCACAGAAGACCTGCCGCACAGCGGTGTGGCCGCTATAAGAGCCGGTCGCTGCTGTTTGCCGTTTTACAGCCAGCCCATCAGCCGTAACGGCGACGGCAGAGATCGCCGCGCCGCTGACGATCGCGACGGTGCTTCCTCAACGCATTCCTCTGGTGAACGTGGAAATCAGGGATACTGCCGACCGCCAACTTGTCACTGCGATCGAAATCCTGTCTTCCGCCAACAAGCATGGCCGCAATCGCACGGAGTATCTGGAGCGGCGCCAACGGTTTCTGATGAGTACCGTTCACCTTGTCGAAATCGATCTCTTACGGCGCGGCGAGCGGGTGCCGATGCAACGACATCTGCCGAGCGTTCCTTATTTCGCGTTCGTCGGACGTGCAAACCTTCGGCCTCTCACCCAGGTCTGGCCGATCACGCTTCGCCAGCCGCTTCCCACGATTCCGATTCCGCTGTTGGCCGGGGACGCGGATGTACCGCTCGATCTTCAGCAAGCGCTCACGGCTGTCTATTAAGGTTCTGCCTACGATGACGGCATCGACTACGCCAACCTGCCGAGATCCCGCTGGATGAAACCGACGCGGAATGGGCGGGAAAGCGAATTGTCGATTGGTTACAGAAGACTCGATCCTGAGTTTGTTCGACATAATGTCGGCGTCGAATTTTCCGCCGACCAACGGATTGCAAAACCTGAGGAGAAAAGATGGCGCGCTCGAAGCAATTCTTCGCACAGCTGCTGGTCGGCATGGCCATCGTCTGCGTGGGCGACTCTCCCGCGTCGGCCGCGCGGATTTGACGCTGATCACCATACCTGGCTCCGCGGAGACCGACGCTTACGGGGTGAACAATTCAAACGAGATCAGGATCTGACGGTCGGATATTACGAGCCGGACCCCGCCCCGCACCAGGGGTTTGCCGCCGACGGATCCGATTACGCTGGCGCAGTCTCTCCCGAGCCATCCTCGCTTGCATTGATCGGTCTCGTCGGAGGTGCTCTGATCACCGTCGACAGCGGCGCGAAGAAACACCGCGCCATTGTAATTAAAAAGATGAGGGGCTTGGAATTTGCGCCGCCGGATCGAGTCAGGCCTGGGTTGTTGCCGGGGTCGCGAAAAAATCAATGGTCATGCCGCCGTATTCGCGTCGGTCCGAAAGCAGAAGTGGTGCGAGATCGAACTCGTCCTTGCTGTTGTGTCGAAAAATGACAACGCCTTCGGGCGCGAGGAATCGCGCCTTGAACTCTTCAGCCAGGCGACGCAACGCTTCCGGCTGCTCGCTGACGAAACGGTAAGGGGGATCGAGGAAGACGATATCGAGCTGCGCTTTGGCGCCGGCGTGTTGGCCGGATTCTTAAACCAACTGAACAGGTCCCCGGGGCGGACTTTGCATCGCTCGGCCACGCCGAGCGCTTTGATGTTCTGGCGCAATCGCTCGACCGCCGATCGATCCGTTTCGAAGAATTCAACGAATGCCGAGCCCCGGCTGAGACATTCCAATCCCATGCTTCCGGTGCCGGCGAAGCAATCCGCCACCCGGGCGTCGGGAAGCAGGGGGGTTAGGATATCGAAAAGCGACTGTTTGACCCGGTCGGTGATCGGTCGGGTGACATCGCCCGATGGTGCGATCAATCGGCGTCCACGGAACTCCCCGGCGATGACGCGCATGTCCGTCAATCTAGCGGACGCATCCCCCCAACCGCTAGAATCAGCGCTGTCATCGCCGGGGTGGTCGAGACCACTTCTCCGCGCCGCAACGGATCAAAACGATCATGGCCGACCGCAGCATCCATTACGAAGCGGCCTTCGAGGCCTTCCTCCGCGAGCGAGGCGTGCCCTGCGTTGCCGTGGACGAGGCAAAAAAAGCGCTCTTCGCCAACGCGAAGCTCAAGAGCTTCGATTTCGTCGTCTACAGCAAGAACGGCCCGAATCTGCTCGTCGATATCAAAGGCCGTCAGGTTCGGAACAAATCGGCTTCGAAGGGGTTCGAAACCTGGGCCACCGAGCAGGATGTAACGGACCTGATGCAATGGGAACAGGTTTTCGGCGAAGGGTACAAGGCGGTGTTGACGTTCGTTTATTGGATTGACCCGCCACTGCATCCCGAGCCGGGCATGTTCGCCCATAAAGGGCGCTGGTATTGGCTGCTGGGAATCGATCTGACGGAATACCGCAACCATATGCGTCGCCGGAGTGTCAAATGGGAGACGGTGGCGTTGCCCGCCGAGGATTTCCGTTCGCTTGCCCGACCGATCGAAAACTGGTTATGATTAGAGACCTTATGAAGCTGCGCCTGATTGCCATCTGCTGCGGATTGATTCAACTCCTCACGCCGGTCATTTCCCTGGCGCAGGAACTGGACAACAGCGGTGATGCACGGCTCGAAGGATACAAGACTCCGGTGCGCCTCGCCGACAGCGGAACGGCGCTGACCTGGATGCTGTTCCTTTTTTTGGCCGCACTCGCTCTGGGGGTTCTTTTCAAAGATGCCAAGCGCACCCACTTGGACTAACTGCCAATGAAATGTCGCGCCGGACTATTCCGGCTGCATCCCGAACCTTTTCTCAACCCCTTATGCGGAGGCCATCATGAGATCCAAGGCCGTCTGGGCATTGCTCGCCCTCAATGCGGTATTGCTGGCGGGCTTGTTCGGCCAATATCTGCGGCCCAACGCCGCTTACGCACAGGTTCCCCGTCCGTCCGATTACGTGATGATTCCCGGCGATTCCGTCGGGGCCAATTCCGGCATCGTGTTCATCATCGACACGCAAAACGGGATGCTCGGCGCTCGGACGTACGACAACAATCGGATCATCGACATGATGCCGCCGATCGACCTGAATCGCATTTTCAATAACGGCGGGGGACCGATCAGACCCCGTTAGGGGCAGTCACGTCAACGACGTCGAATTGAAAAACAACAACATTTGCCAGAGCCGAACCATGCTCGATAAAAAAACATTCACGATTGGCGTTCTCACCCTGACCGCGGCGATGCTCCTGGTGGCGAATATCATCGGGCCGCACCACGCCGAGGCCAATGTCACGATCAAGGACCGCGATTACCAGGCGGTGACCACGCACGTTTCCAATCCCGGCGGCGACGCGCTTTACGTCACCGATAACCGCACCGGCAACATGGCGGTCTTCGTCTACGATCCGAATCGGAAGAACCTCAAGCTGCTTGGCGTGCAATCGGTGACGTCCGCGTTCGGTAACATGCGTGCCGGTGCCGGCGCTCACTAAGAAGTTGTCTCTCGACTCCTCCCACGCCGGATCCTGTGGACCCGGATCCGGGTCCACAGGACCCGGCGTGGCCCGGAGCGATTGAGGGGAGTTGTTGATGTCGTCTGAGATGGTTCGTCATGACTGGTCGATCGAAGAAGTCGGCGCACTGTTCCACATTCCGATCCTGGAGCTGGTTTTCGGCGCCGCCGCCGTTCACCGGCAATTCCACGATCCTTCGGAAGTTCAGGTCTGCAAGCTCATCTCCGTGAAGACCGGGGGATGCCCGGAAGATTGCAGTTATTGCTCTCAGTCGTCGCGTTATCAGACCGAAGTTAAGGCTTCGTCACTGATGAACGTGCAGGAAGTGCTCGACATCGCCCGCAAGGCCAAAGACGCCGGCGTGAGCCGAATCTGCATGGGCGCCGCCTGGCGCGAGGTGCGCGACAACAAGCAGTTTGAAGGCGTCCTGGAGATGGTGCGCGGCGTCAGCGCTCTCGGCGTGGAAGTCTGCTGCACGCTCGGAATGCTCACCGAAGATCAGGCGCGAAGGCTCGAGGCGGCCGGCCTGTATGCCTACAACCACAATCTCGATACCTCCGAATCATTCTATTCGCAGATCATCACGACCCGTTCCTACGACGACCGCCTGCGGACGATCGGCAATGTGCGCAAGACCGGCGTCACCGTCTGCAGTGGGGGGATCATCGGGCTGGGAGAAACCGAAGCCGATCGCATGTCGATGCTTCATACGCTCGCAACGATGCAGCCGCATCCTGAGTCGGTCCCCATCAACATTCTTTCCAAAGTGCCTGGAACCCCTCTGGCCGATCAGCCGGATGTTCCTTTCTGGGAGACCTTGCGCATGATCGCCGCCGCCCGGCTCCTCATGCCGCAATCGATCGTGCGTCTGTCGGCAGGGCGGTCCAGGATGTCCGCCAGCGAGCAGGCCCTCTGTTTCCTGGCCGGCGCCAATTCGATCTTCTCGAGCGACACCAGAGTCATGCTGACGCGCGCCGTTCCGTCGCCGGATTATGAAGCTGACCGCGCGCTGCTCAATACGCTGGGACTCAAGATGCGGCCGCCATTCAAAAACGCCGGCAGGGGGGATGATGAAGTCGCCGAGCGCGCACAGACACAACAGGTTCAGCAGCCGGCATGAAGTGGCACGGGTTTCCAACCCGTGTCTCAGATGCGGGACACGGGTTGGAAACCCGTGCCACGTCCACGCCCCTCATTACCCGCGTCGGATTAGTAACGGCACTTGGCGCAACGGCGCAACAGACATGGCAAGCGCTCCTTGCCGGGCGTCACCTCCACGATCATTCGCCGATTTCGATCCCAGTTCCGCCTGGCGGAAGCCGCGTGCTTGAACTGGCGCAAAGCGCCATTCACGACGCGGCGATTGCCGATCGCATCGATCGCGCAACCGCGCTGGTCGTCGGCACGAGCAAAGGCCCAGTAGAAAAATGGTTGACCGCCCCACCACAACATATATTAAAATGTACATATGAGTTAGCAGGGGGGCTTCGTGGCACGGTTGTCCCGCCCGTGTCCTGGGCCGGAGAGCACGGGCGAGACGCCCGTGCCACAGATCCAGCTCATGGCTGGGGGCTTTCCGAGATCGCTTCGCAAATTGCCGGCGACCTTGGCCTGACCGGCCCGCGGCTGACGGTCTGCGCTGCCTGCGCAAGCGGACTCCAGGCGCTCGTTCGCGGAGCAATGCTGATTCGATCCGGCGAGGCGCAGCGCGTTCTCGTGGTGGCGGCGGAGGCATCGATTCATCCGCTTTTCGTCGCCAGCTTCGGCCGGCTCGGCGTTTTGCCGAAATCCGGGGAAGGCTGTCGGCCGTTTGACCAGGAGCGCGCCGGCTTTCTGATGAGCGATGCCGCCGCCGCGGTTCTGCTGGAAGCCGAAGAAATCGTCGAACCTGGGACGGGCCCGATCCATCCCATCGCCGTGGATCGGTTCGCACTGGGCAGCGATGCAATGCATATCACCGCCGGCGATCCCGACGGCAAAGTGCTCAGGGAATTGCTGAAGCGAACGCTTAGCGGCGGGGCGGTCGATCTGATTCACGGACATGGAACGGGCACCGTATTCAATGATGAAATCGAGCTGAAGGCATTAGAGCATGCTCTGCCTGTCGCAGATCCGCTGCCGATTCTTTATTCACATAAAGGAGCACTCGGCCATAGTCTGGGCGCATCGGGCCTGCTTTCAGTCGTCCTGAACGTCTTTTGCCATAGTCATGGAGTCGTTCCGCCAAATATTAAGACGCAAAAACCGCTTCCGGCGGCCCGATTGTTCTTGCCGCAGGCAACGCAACGGCGGAGAATTCAATCCAGCATCGTGATCGCCGCCGGCTTCGGTGGCCCGACGGCAGTCGTGCGGCTGGTTTCAACGTCAAGGGAGGACGTGTCATCCGAGAGATGATCACATGAGAAATGCCGGTGTCCCTCGCGCCTGTAATCCTGCCTTGGCCGCCCTGATATTGTTGGCGGCGTCGATGACGGCCCCGTGCCTGGCCGAGGACCCTCCGCAGACGGCGCCGACGACCCAGCCGGCCAATGCGATCATTGCGGTCGAGCCGGTCCCCGAGCAGCTGCGGCCGTCGGGACCGCTCGGAACCACTGGATATGCGCCAAGGGATGATGAGAAACCGTTCATCGCGCAGACGCCGCCGGATAATCAAACTGACGCCAGCATCCTCGACGAAGCCATCGCCTACGATCTCGCGGCCCGTCGTGGCCAGCGCGTGGCATGGTTCGGAATCGTTCGCCAGATCAAGAAGACCAACAAGGGATGTCAGCTCCTCCTCGAGCACAAACATTTCGACGGCCTGACCGATCTTCATATCCTGGGCTCTCCTTCAACGGCGCCGGCGACTTCAAAGTCTCGATCCGCGCCGACAACCCTCACATTTCCAAATTGCAGCTCGTCCGCGTCTACGGCATGGTGGAAAACGGTAAGGAAATTCCCGTCACGGTCGACGCCGATTTCGTCCGCGTTTTTCCCTGGAAGACCTTTACGTTCCTGGACTGCTATGGCAAGGACAACAGCAATCCAACCTGGCGAAAATTGTGCAAGGTCCCGCTGGAAAACATCTACGATCCCTATCCGAACGACGCTTATTACGAACAACGCCTGGGAAAACGGGAGGATTGAATTGAAGCCGCTGGATTACGCGACGCCATACGTAATAGCCGCACTTCGGGCAGCTCCGGGCGCACCGACTTGCCAGTCGCCGGGCCGCAATGAGCCACACGGACGGCAGCATCGCCAACGCGAGGGCCGGTGCCAGGGCGGGGACATAGAACCCATCGTGCGAGTGTTGATTGCCAAACCGTTCCAAGTGATCGGCCCAGCCGCCCGTGTGTGTAAACGCCGAATTCGGACCGCCGCGATCCCAGGTGTAGACGTCAGTGTGCTTCACGACGAATCCGCCGCGTTCGGAGTAGAAGCCCAACGTTTCTTGATAAACGGCATAGGGCATGGGTGAGTCGGTCGGCTCGGCAAGTCGACTAAATCGATCCCACTCGAACCTCTCGTAAATCCAATAGCTCCGCACCCAGAGCGCGCACGTCGCCACGCATAGCAGCAACGACACGGCCGACAGGATGGTGAAGAGATGGCGACGCACAGTGCGATTACCGCGACGGGACTTTCACCCGCTAGCTTGATGCAGCATGAATCTCCCCGCTTTCGCGGGGATACTCGATCAGGACGTACCATGCAAATATTGTACGGACATAATCCGGTCAGTCAAGAAAATAATTCTTGCAATGTCCGATTTCTGTCCGTACGATACGTTCATGAAAACAACACCACGATCAGGGCGGCCCCGGAAGCCAGCGGAAACGGTTAAGGGGGAATACATCGAAGTCCGCCTCGGTGCGGACGAAAAAAAGGCGTTTCAGGATGCGGCGGACCTTGCTGGCATGGCCTTGTCAGTTTGGGTCAGGCAACGATTGCGCAAGGCGTCCCAGAAAGAGCTTGTGGACGCGGACATGCCGGTGGCGTTTTTGGAGCGGCTGTCGGCTTAGAGCGGATGGAATCCAGCATGAACAAGAATCGCGCAAAGAAAAAAACCGATGCACGTACCCAGGAAAACGGCCGCGAAAATTTCGCCAACGGCGCTTCCGGCCTGGCTCAGCCCGCAATCCTCTTGTTCATCGAAGTCTCCTACGTTCTTTCTGGTTTTGCCGGTCATTGGGATGATCCTTGGGTCAAGTTCGGATGTATTCCGATTTTTGTATTGCTTGCGTCTTGGCTTCTTTACGAACTTTTTCGCCGAAGGGGCGTGATCGTCCGTCGTGCAATTTACTGTGCGGCCGCAGCGGCGATTGCCTTATCTAGCATTATCATCGTAGCGTATCTTCTTTACTCCCCACATTTTTTTCGAGTGAGGGCCATCAGCCTTCTGCTCTGCGACACACGTCGCAACACCACGTATTCCTATGTAATGTTCAATGATTCCAGATCAAACACCATCACGCCAGTGGTGGCGTCGGCGTTCATCCAACTCACAAATTGCAGTGAGGTCGCGTTCATGATTGATTCATTTTCAGTTGAGGCAGAAACTGGTAATGGATGGGAGAGAATACAATCTATTCCTGTCGAGCAAGGCCACCTGTATTGGTGCCCCAATCCGTTCGAAGCGAACCGTTGCGATTTCGGGAAGAAATATCTGCAAAACGTTTTGTCAGAAAAACTGCTCCAGCCGCACGAGGCCATCGAGGGATGGCTCTTCTTCAATATTCCCTTTCGCGGCTTATCCACGATGTTGCGCCTTCGCGTAAGGGACACAGTTGGGCGCGAAATGACCGAAGACTTTGGTAAGTTCGAGGAAACGGATAAGGCGGAGATTCGCGTTCAGCCGCCAGCCGCTTTTAGAGTTTCTCCAGAAAAAACCGACATCACCGAGATTCCAATCAAAATCTGGGACGGAAGCGAGCCTCAGCCCCGCGCGACAACTGCCCCTTAGGAGCTTCGGTTTTTCTTCCCCATTCCATCCGACAGCCTTCCCCCGATGATCTTCTCCACGTTCGCCAGCGCGACCTGCGCGAAGTCCAGCCTGGGTTTCCGCTTGGCCTTGGCCTTTGGTTTCTTCATCTTCTTTGCCATGGGGAAAGCGTGACGGATCGGGCGCGGCCAGTCAACAAATTTCAGCCGGAAATCGAAACGCTACCAGTACCGCACAACTTAACATAACACTGATTATCGGACGTAGGGGGGTGCTTCGGATTGTGTGGCACAGCCGCCCTCGGCTGTGTTCCGCCAAAAGGCGGAATGCTGATTGATTGATCGACTTCGACCTTCGGTCGAACACAGCCGAGGGCGGCTGTGCTGCATGCAACATCACGATGAAACCCGGCTGGCGTTGACGAGTTCTTCGAGGCGCTCGTCGAAACTTCGGCAGACAGTCAAAGCGTCGAATGGCTTGAGGATCTGCCTCGCTTCGTCGAACGAAACCGGCTCGGGATCGGATCGCAACGCCTGCTGGAGCCGCTGGGTCAGGTCGGCGGTGGAGAATTCGAAGAGGCAATCTGAATGGTAGGCCTCGGGAATGAGTTCGGGATAGCAGCCGCTGGCGGGAACGAGCACGCGGCAGCCGGCGGCCAGGGCGCGGGCGGCGAGATTGTCTGATGGCGCTCCTGCCTTGACGCTCAGAAAAATGCCGGCCTCAAACAGGCCGGTCATGTGGCCGATCTCGTCGGCTTCGCCGATCGTCCGACGTTCCCAACGGTCCCATAGCGATTCCACCGGGCCGACGGTGATCAGACGGAACGCCGTTCCCGATTGTTCCAACGCATCCAGGCTTCGGTTGAGCAACGTCACGTCCGCGTCGCGGGTCTCGACAAAAATCGTCTGCCGGTTGCGACGATCCGAATGGGCCGCACGCAGTTCCTGAACGATGCTCAGATCCAGCGGCGGCCGCATCAGGTGGGCCTTGGCCGTGAGCTGCGGCATCGGATTGCGACTGGAAAGTTCCGAATGTTTTTCGACCAACGCTGAAGCCCGCGCCAGAAACGTTCGCAAATGATAAAGGGAATTAAACCAGATTTCGGTGGCGGCGGTCGCCGTGTTCAGGTTGACCAGCTCCAGCGCCCCGCCGGCGGTTCCCGGCGGCGGAAGCTGGTTCTCGTGGAAATAGACCACCGACGGAAGCGACGCCAGTCCCGGCATCATCCGGTAGAGATTGGCCAGGTTCATGGCCTCGCTGGTGAAGAGCAGATCGACGTGCCCGGACCAATGGCGCGTGAGTTGCTCGGCGAACCAGTTTGCCGCCGCGGTGAGCCGTCGTTCCATCCGCCGCGGCGGAAGCTTCAGAAGGGTCCAGCGGTGCCGGCTACAACGGATGACGGTCTCGAGCATCGAACGGCGCGCACCGCCGTAAAACGCTTCGAGAGCGAGAATGTCCAGTTGTCGCGACACGCCGGCAAACCTTTCCCTTCATCGCCCGGCCGGCTTTAACCGTCGAGCTTTTCCCGCAGATAAGAGAGCAGGCGATCGGCGGCGATTCGCTCCTGCCGCATCGAATCCCGCTCCCGGATCGTCACCGTCTGGTCGGTGGTAGTCTGGCCGTCAACCGTAATGCAGAAGGGCGTTCCCGCCTCATCCTGCCGGCGGTAGCGCCGCCCCACCGCCCCTTTTTCGTCGTAAAAGACGGCCAGGTGTTTCTTGAGCGATTCGTAAATTCCCATCGCGCGCTCGGGCATTCCTTCTTTCTTCACCAGCGGAAAAATAGCCGCCTTGACGGGAGCCAGTCGCGGATGAAAACGCAGGACGGTCCGTGTTTCGCCTTCCACTTCCTCCTCGGCGTAGGCCTCGCAGAGAAACGCCAGCGTCGCCCGCGTCGCCCCAGCCGACGGCTCGATCACATGCGGCACAAACCGTTCCTTGGTTTCGTCATCGAAATAGCTCAGGTCCTTGCCGCTGAATTTCTGATGCTGCGACAAGTCGTAATCGCCGCGATGGGCGATTCCTTCCAGTTCGCCCCAGCCCCAGGGAAACTGATACTCCACATCGCTCGTCCCGATCGAGTAGAAAGCCAGCTCCTCTTTATCATGCTCGCGCAGGCGGAGGTTGCTCCCCTTGAGCCCGAGGTCCTGATACCACTGGAAACGCTGGTCGCGCCAGCGGGCGTACCATTCGGCGCTCTCCAGCGGCTTGCAGAAAAATTCGATTTCCATCTGCTCGAATTCGCGCGACCGGAAAATAAACTGTTTCGGCGTAATTTCGTTGCGAAACGACTTGCCGATCTGGGCAATCCCAAACGGCACCTTGATGCGCGTCGAATCGCAGACATTCCGGAAATTCACGAAAATGCCCTGTGCGGTTTCCGGGCGCAGATAAACCATGGCCGCCCCCTCCTCGACTGGCCCGACGAAAGTCTTGAACATGAGGTTGAACTTGCGCGGGTCGGTCAACTGGCACTCGGCAAATTCGCCGGGATGCTTTGACGGCTTACGCGGGCAGGCGCTCTCGGCGATCTGGTCGGCGCGAAACCGTTCCTTGCAGGTCTTGCAGTCCACCAGCGGATCGGTGAAGGCGTTCTCGTGGCCGCTGGCCTGCCAGACGGTGCGGTTCATCAGGATGGCGGCGTCCAGGCCGACGATATCTTCGCGGGTGGTGACATGATCGAACCACCACGCGTTCTTGACGTTGCGCAGCAACTCCACGCCCAGCGGCCCGTAGTCCCAGGTCCCTTTCAATCCGCCGTAGATTTCGGATCCGGGATAGATGAACCCTCGGCGTTTACAGAGCGAGACGAGCTTCTCCAATACATTGGTTTCAGCCATTTTCGATACTCCCGGAGACGTGTGGCACATTCGCGCAGCCACTGATTCGTGAAGGGCGCGCCTTCCCTTATCAGAATCGGCGACCCAAAAAGTTTCCCCTTCTCGATGTTTCGCGGCGAAGCCGAGGGTCTTTTCACAACCACGATCCCGGCGCACGGGGATCGATGCGGCAACCACTCGCCGGCGCCACTCCGGGCGCGTTCTGAATTGCCGGCGTCGCGAGACAATATCGAACAACGCGCCGGAAGCGCTTTTGCGCACCGCGTTCTTCGGACATCGTAGGAAAAGAGATGCGTTTTGGGTATGGCAAGCTTCGCCAGCGCACTACTCGCAGACAGGTTACCTTCGGGAAAAGCTCCCCCCACGTTCTCAGGCCTTTGACTTCGCAGAAGCGGCCGGGGCGGTCGCTTTGGCGGCGCGGGCCGCATTAAGTCGCACCGTGAGTCGGCTGCGCTTGCGGGCTGCCGTGTTCTTGTGCATCGTCCCCTTCGCCGCCACCTTGTCCAGCCGGCGCGTGACCAGCGCAATTCGGTTTCCGCCTTGTCGAAATTTCCACCCGTCAGGGCGGCGGTAAAACTCTTGATCTGGCCTTTGACGGCCTCCTTGCGCGCGATCTGCGCACGCCCTTTGATATTCTGTCGGACGCGTTTCTTAGCCGATAAGGAATGAGCCACGTTTGGATTCTCCTGAATTTCTGTAAATCAACGACCCAATTATATTGGAACCAGGCCTTCGGACGGATCAAGTGCTTCGCAGCCGCTTGATCCGCGCCTGTACGTCTCGATAATTGAACTCCCACTGCGCGACCTGGCTGTAGCACTTGAGGGCGGCGGGGAGCTCCTTCTTTTCTTCCAGCGAACGACCGTACCAGTAATACATTTCGCGGGATTTGTCGTCCCCTTTGTGGGCATATTCTTCGATGATCACCTTGAGCGTATCGACCGCTTCATCGACAAATCCCGAAAAGAGGAACGCCTCTCCGAGGTAGACACCGGCCAGCGAGCGGTACTTGGGATCAGCCCGAACCTGCTGAAAGACCGGAATCGAATCCTGGTATCGTTTGAGCCGGAATAATCGCAGCGCAACCGCATAGCGGGCGTTGGAATCCGTCGGATAGGCATCGAGCACCAGTTGATATTCGACGAGCTCCGTTTCGTTCCGCTCGTTGATAAAATCGGAATAGCGGGTGCGGGCCTCTTCATCATTCGGGTCGGCGTTGGCCAGCTCGCGCAGGCTTCGCTCCTGCCGGCTGAGTTGGGCCATGCGAATTTCGCCGAGAATCTTGCGGAACTTGAATTGTCGCGAGCTCTGATACTGCTCATCGAGCAATTGCATGGCCCGCTCTTCATATTCGGGCAGCTCTGTTTTCCGCAGCGCGTCGATATACCTGCCGAAACGGGTCTGATCTTCGGGATCAGCTCGATAGTCGGCTTCCGCTTCCTTGACGACCCGGGCGAGGAGATCGGACGACTGGATGTCCTTTTCCTGGTCCATCAGCCGCTTTTGCCCTTCCGAGTCGCGCATGCTTTCCCGGAAGCTCTTGGCTTTGCCGTATCCCCCCTTGGTCATCGTGTGCTGCGCGCCCAGATTCTTCAACTCGGTCTGAAGGTCCATGTCATTGGGATGGAGCTTCATCGCGTAATGGCAGGCATCGGTCGCCAGCTTCCACTCGCCGAGTTGCTTGTAGACATCCTTGAGGATGATGAATTTGTTGAAGTCGGGGTTCTTCGCGTCGGCGTTGGCCTTCTGAAGGATGGGGCCGATCCACAGTACCGTGTCGTAAAATCCGCCATGATGGGCGTTTTGCAGAATGCCGACGAGGTAGTCTGTATTGCCCGGATCGTACGCCAGAAGCTTCTCGAAATTGAGCAGGTTCTGCTTATCGTCCTTGGTCGGCTTGCGCAGCCGCATTCCCTCGAACATTCCCAATGATTTGCCGCCGCTGGCTTTTCGCTTCAGTGAGATATCGCGCAGGGACTGATGGGCCTCGACGTCTTCAGGGTCGAGACTGAGACCCTGAACATACATTTCGATGGCGTACTCGAAATTGCCGGTATCGGCGACCGTACGGCCTCGATCGAAGAAAACCCGGGCTTTTTTCCGGTCTTCCTCCGGAATATCAGTATAGCCCGCAGGCAGGTCAGACACGATAAGATCCTAAAAAGGTGCCAATCAAGCGATTGTCAATGTACTGGAATTCAGTCTCCGGCCCAGGCCATGTGTAACGCTTGCGACGCGGAATGTAAACGCAAGCGGTTCAGGCTGTCAATAAATGCCTTCACGAATTAAACTGATCGGCTTAACAAGAGCCGGTTTCCTCAGAAAAGTGAATGTCCGAATCGCTGCAAATCCTGTTCTGGCCCGACCCGCGATTGAAGAAGATCAGCAAGCCGGTCGAGTCCTTCGACGCAGCGCTGCGCGATCTGGCCGCCCGCATGTTCGACCTGATGCGCGAGCACAAAGGCGTGGGGCTGGCCGCGCCGCAGGTCGGAAGCCCACTACGCATGTTTGTGATGAACGCGACCGGAGAACCGGGCGACGACCGCGTATACATCAATCCACAACTGTTCGACGCCAGCGGCGAAGAAGAAGGCGAAGAAGGTTGCCTGAGCCTTCCCGGGCTACACGTCAATATTATGCGGCATCAAACGCTGCGTCTTGCGGCACGCGATTTGGAAGGAAAGCCGGTCGAAGAGACCGCAGCCGGGTTCATCGCCCGGATCTGGCAGCATGAATTCGATCATCTCAACGGCACGCTCTTGACCGATCGAATGGGTCCGGTGGCCAAGATGACCAACCGCCGGCTGCTTAAGGAACTGCAGGAGCAATTCGAGGAGCGGAACCCCCCCGCCGTCAAAAGCAAATCAGCGAAAGCAGTCCGCCCGAAGAGGTCGTAGTGACTCAGGCCTCGCGCACGGATACCTTGTCCGAATCAACTCCTGCGCGGCGGGCTCACTTCAGTGAGCCGGTCCGTTGTCACCGGCTCACTGAAGTGAGCCCGCCGCGCAGCGAGGGGATGTGTATCCACGGGATTTGGCGCCGCGAAAACCATGGATCGATTGCGAATCATTTTCGCCGGCAGCGGCGAGTTCGGTCTGCCGGTACTCGGTGCGCTCTTCCGCCGGATCGCACGAGATCGCTCTGGTTGTATCCCAGCCGGACCGTCCGTCCGGCCGCGGCCGCGGGCTCACCCCGACGCCGATCGCGCAGGCGGCGCGGGAGCGCGGATTTCCGCTGTTGCGCACCGCCGACATCAATTGTGAATCGCTGCCTCCCGCGGACGTGATGATCGTGATCGCCTTCGGCCAAAAGATCGGCCCGGCCGCGGTGAGCGCGCCGCGCCTGGGGAGCATCAATCTTCACGCCTCGCGCCTTCCGCTTTATCGCGGCGCGGCGCCGATCAACTGGGCGATCATCAACGGGGAAAAGGTGACAGGGAACTCGGTCATCCGGCTGGCCCAGCGGATGGATGCCGGGGCAATCCTCGGACAATCGACCCTGCCCATCGGCGATGCCGAAACCACCGGCGAACTTCACGACCGTCTGGCAAAGGATGGCGTGCCGCTGATCCAGACCGTACTCGAACAACTTGCCGCGGGCACCGCAATCGAAACGCCGCAGGACGATACGCTGGCGACCATTGCTCCAAAGATTTCCCGCGCCTCGGCGTCGCTCGATTTTGCCCGGCCGGCTTCCGAAATCGCTTTTCGAATTCGCGGCCTGTCTCCCTGGCCTGGCTGCCGCGTCCGCATCTGCGACGCGTGCGACAACGAACTGGCGCGAGCGCGCCTGATCCGCGCCCGCCCCACCGCCGACGAAGGCGCCCGCTGGAAGCCGGGCGAAATCATGACCGACGGCGCCATCCACGCCGGTGACGGCGGCGTCGAACTCATCGAGCTTCAGCCCGACGGCGGAAAGCCAATGTCCCTCGCGGACTATCGCCGCGGCCATCGGTGGCATGCGGGGCTGCGCATTGAATCGGTATGAGGTTTCCGACCAGGAGTTGCGCACACCACGACGGGGCAGAGCGGCGCGCAAAACCGCCGGTTCGCCGCAAGACCAAATCGCCGCGCCGCCCCGTATTCCGTCAGCGTTCACACACAAGCTCACCGATACGGGGCGGCGCGGCGGCATCATTTTGTGGCTGTTCCGCGCCGGATCACGCCGCTTTGCCCCGTCGTGGAGAAAACACGCTCAATTGCAGTCGTTCAATTCACTGACACTCACGATTTCGCAATGATGCTCTCCAATTCCTCCACGTTCCTCGGCTCGCGCATCGGTACTTCCTGGTAAAAGCCGATCTTTCCGTCCTTGTCGATCACCACCGTGCCGCGCTTGGTGCAGTTGTAGGGCTCTTCTCCCGCCCACATCCCGTAGGCCTTGGCCATCTTGCGCGTCGGATCGGACAAGAGGGAATGCGGAATGGCGTATTGCTTCTTGAAGGCTGCGTGAGAAAAAGGACTGTCGCAGCTCACGCCAAAGAGCACGGCGTCGCCGTTCCCTTGCAGCGTGTCGATCTCAGGGCCGAAGGCGCAGAATTCGGTCGTACAGACCGGAGAAAAATCCATCGGATAAAAGAGCAGCACGACCTTCTTCTTGTCCCGAAAATCCGAGAGCTTGACCTTGTTCTTGTCCTGATCCATCAGTTCGAAGTCCGGCGCTGTTTCTCCGACTTTCAAAGGTTGATTATCCATCTTGATACTCCTGTAGGGCGTCAATGAGTCTCTGAGAACATGGTACGGATGGGGCGCAGCGATGCCAATGGCCCTCGCTTCAGTACTGGCAAAGTGAACCTCGAACCTGCCGCTCATGTGACAAAAGTGTTGCTCGCTCATCAACGTTCAACATCCAACTTTCAACGCTCAACATCCAACGGGAGGGTTTCTCTTCAGTTGAACGTTGAACGCGTTGAACGTTGAACGTTGAACGTTCGCTCAGACTGCCGGGGCGGCAACATGGACCGACCATTCACCATCGCCGAATTAGGAAGAATGCCAACTGCGTCGCGGTCCAGTAGGATTCGCCCAGCGGAGGCTTGCGCCGATCGTGGAAGACGTTCTCATCTTTACTAATCCGATTGCGGGACGCGGGATGGGCGTGGTGATAGCCCGCCAGCTCGAGCATCGCCTTGTTGCCGACGGGTATCGCGTGCAGGTCCACATCGATCGCGCGGAGGACCTTCCGGCTGGTCAGCTTCCGCCCATCGCCCGCGCGGCGATCGTCATCGGAGGAGACGGAACACTCCGTTCCGTTACGCAGCACCTAATTGACGCAAATCCCAACTCTGTTCCTCCCCTGCTGCCGATTCCGCTGGGAACGGCGAATCTGATGGGACGACATCTTGGCATCAATTGGGACCGGAGGAATTTTGCCGGGGACGTGAGCGCGGCGGTCCGCGCCAGGAAGTTGGTGAATCTCGACGCCGGACGCGCTAATGGACGGATTTTCCTCTTGATGGTCGGCGTGGGATTCGACGCCGGCGTGGTGCACGAGCTCGATCGCGTCCGCGCGGGTCCGATCCAGTTCAGCAGTTATGCGCTGCCCATGCTTTCGGTGCTCGGCTCCTACCACTACCCGGCGATTGGCGTTTGGGCAGATGATCGCGAAATTTTTCCGCCGGCCCCGGCCGTCGCATTCGTAGGGAATGTGGCGGAGTATGGAACCGGATTCCCTGTTTTGCCGCTGGCCCGGCCTGACGATGGGTTGCTCGACGTTTGCGTTCTTCCCTGCCGCTCCACCGGAGATTTAGCGCACTGGGCACTTCTGGCGGCCGCGGGAGAACATCTGCAGAGCGAGGGAGCGGTCTATGTGCGGGCAAAGCGAGTCAGCATCGTTTCCAAACGCGCGACACCGGTACAAATCGATGGCGATCCTGCCGGACAGACGCCGGTCATCGTTGACTTGCTTCCGTTCAAGTTGCCATTTATCGTCGCGTGAGAAAATTTGCCGCTTCGAAGGTGGGTCGAGCCCACCCTACTATGGAAATCTCAGACCTCACACGTTCTCCATTCTTTGTTATCGCGGGGCCTTGTGTCATCGAGTCGGCCGAAATCTGCCTGACGATCGGCCGTCGCGTTAAAGAAGTGTGCGATCGCCTGGGGTTGATCTACATCTTCAAAGCGAGCTTCGATAAAGCCAATCGATCGAGCAACTCGAGCTTCCGGGGCCCGGGATTGCAGGACGGTTTGGTGGTCCTCCATCGCATCAAGGAGGAACTGGGCGTTCCTGTTCTGACCGACGTTCACGAGGCCGATCAGGTGCCATTCGCCGCGAAAGTGGTTGATGTGCTGCAAGTTCCGGCGTTTTTGCGCGCCAGACCGACTTGCTGATCGCCTGTGGTCATACGAACTGCGTCGTGAATGTGAAGAAGGGGCAATTCATGTCGCCGCAGGAAATGGGAAACGCGGTCGAAAAAATTCGCTCGGCCGGTAATCAGCGCAGTTCTCCTGACGGAGCGCGGCACCTTTTTCGGCTACAACCGGCTTGTCAATGATTTTACCGGGCTGGCGGTCATGAAATCGCTGGGGTGCCCCATTGTTTTCGACGTCACCCACTCGACCCAGCAACCAGCGGGTCTGGGAAATCAGTCCGGCGGCAATCCCCAATACAGCCCCCTGCTCGCGCGGGCGGCCATCGCGGCCGGCGTGGACGGCCTCTTCCTGGAATGTCATCCGGACCCGAAACACGCCAGGAGTGACGCCGCCACGATGCTGCATCTGGATCAGGTCGAGCCGCTCCTTTCTCAATGCAGGCAAATCGCCGAGTTACGGAAAAACTGGGATTAGCCTGATCTGATTCGTTCCGCCCTTCCCGACACGTCGATATTTCGATTGTATCTTCTGGAGATTGTTAACTTCGTGACTCATTTGCCCGATGCATGGGGCGAGGGCATTCGAAAGACAAGTTGCCCGAGGAATTCCGACGAAACATTTTTCTGGAGCGCGATTTTGACCACGCAACTTCCCGATGGCTCGATCCAGTTCCGCTTTTTCCGCCCACGGGTGGCGAGCGTGATGCTCGCCGGTAGTTTCAACAGCTGGTCCACCGACGCGATGCCGATGGAATCGGAGGGCGAAGGTTGGTGGCAACTCACGCTCCAACTCGAGCCCGGCGAATATCAGTTCCGATACTCGGCCGATGGCGAGTGGTTCACCGACCACGCCGCCAACGGAATCGAAAAAGTCCGCGGCGTCTGGAACAGCATGCTCTATGTCCCCGGCCGGACGATGCGCCGCGGCTGCTTGATCTCCAGGTGGCACGGGCGTCTCGCCCGTGTCTTTGAACATTGACACGGGCGAGACGCCCGTGCCACTGTAAGACGGAAGATGTTCTCTGGTGCCTTCCTCCGCATCCCACCGACGACTACCATGATTTGTTCATGGAATCGCGCCCCCTTCGCACGACGGTGATCGGAAGTTATCCATTCCCCGGATGGCTGGAGCTGGCCACACAAAATCTCGATCAGTTCGGTCCCGACGATATCGAGGAACTCCAGTCCGACGCCGTCATCTGTGCTCTTCACGATCAGATCGAGGCCGGCCTGGATGTTGTCACCGACGGCGAGCAAACCCGCCTGGATTTCAATCTTTCTTTCTACGGCTATCTCGAAGGAATCGAATTGGAAGGCGCCCCGCCGCGCCGCTTTGGACCGCCGGCTCATGATCAGCGCGGCAAACATAAGGTAACCGGCGAAATACGGGCGCCGCGCGGACTTGGAGCCGTTGCGGAATTCAAACGGCTCCAACGCCTCATGCCTCCCCTTTCCAATCCCCCCGCGCTCAAGGCGAGTGTGCCGGGGCCTTATACGCTCAGTGGGCGTTTAGCGCCCGATGAACGATACAAGGACCGCTGGGCGTTGACCGAAGCGTTACTGCCGGTCGTCCGCGCCGAGTTGGAATCACTTGTGTGTGCGGGATGCCGCGAAATAACCGTCGATGAGCCGTCAATGAGCTGCTACGCCCATCGGGAAGACCCGGCGAGATTCGTAGAGATTTTTAACCGGACCGTTGAGCCGGTCGTGGGAAAATGCCGCCTCTCGACACATCTCTGTTTTGGCAACTACAAGGCCCGCGCCGTGGGCCCCCGCCGATACGCTCCGATGTTTCCGGCGTTCCTGGATATGCACGTGGATGAGATTCACGTGGAAATGGCCAGCCGGGAATTCGCCGAAATTGAAATCATCGCACAAATCGCGAAGCGCAAAGACGTGGCGGTGGGAATCGTGGACGTGAAAAGCTATTACGTCGAAACAACTGTCGATGTCGCGGCCCGCGTGCGGCAATGTTTGAAGCACGCCCCCGCCGATCGATTGAGCTTCGCTCCCGATTGCGGCTTGAGTCAAACCGCCCGCTGGGCGGCCAGGAAGAAACTCAGGAATCTGGTAGACGGCGTGCGCACTGTTCGCGAGGAATTGAAACCCTGAAGAAAGGTTCACCCCAGAGGCACGCAGGTCACAGAGGGGAAAACGGGACTGAATTCTCCGTGGCCTCTGTGGTGAATCATGATTTTAAATGCGTATTTCGGAATTATTTTACTCCATCCAGGGCGAAGGGAAGCTGTCTGGCATTCCAAGTGTCTTCGTCCGCGCCAGCGGATGCAATCTTCGGTGCGTCTGGTGTGACACGCCTTATGCCAGTTGGGATCCGCAAGGCGAGAACCTGAGCATCGAAGCGATCGTTCAGCGGGGTCAGAATTTTCCCGCCCGTCACGTCGTGTTGACCGGCGGCGAGCCAATGATCATGCCCGATATCCTTCCCCTGTGCGCCGCCCTCAAATCGGGCGGCTTTCACGTCACCGTCGAAACGGCAGCGACCGTCTTTCAAAAAATCCCCTTGGACCTTGCATCGCTTTCTCCCAAGCTTGCGAACTCTACCCCACATCAGCGCGAGGGAGGGCGGTTCGCGTCGGCGCACGAGTCTCGTCGGCTCAACATTCCCGTAATTCAGCAATTCATCGAAACGTCGCCGGACTTTCAATTGAAGTTCGTCGTCAGCGCGGAATCGGACCTGCAAGAGATTCAAACGATCCTCGGCCAATTGAAGAATTGGTCTGCTGCGGATGTGCTTCTGATGCCGGAAGGGATCGACGCAGCCACGCTCGAATCGCGCGGCGCTTGGCTCGCCAAATTGTGCAAGCGAACCGGCTTCCGCTACTGCCCGCGATTGCATATCGCTTTGTTTGGAAATCGGAGAGGAACGTAAGCCGCGAGTGGTAAATCACAAGCTCCAAAAACCAAAGCCCAAAAAAGGTCCAAGGTCCAAATTCCAAAAACCAAACGGGAGCGCGCGGGAGCGCTCCTGTTTGGAAATTTCCTCTTTGGCGTTTGAGATTTATTTGGGCTTTGGTGCTTGGGATTTTCCGCGACCTAGCGGTCTTACACTTCCACCACTTCCGCAGTCTTGCGGTTGGCGCGCTTTCGTCCGTTTTCGGTCAGATGCTCTTTGCGAAGGCGGATGCTCTTGGGCGTCGTCTCGACCAGCTCGTCTTCCTCGATATATTCCAGCGCCTGTTCGAGCGTCATCTTTCGCGCGGGCTTGAGGATGATGTTCTCGTCGCTCGACGTCGTGCGCATATTGGTCAGCTTCTTGGCCTTGCAGGGATTCACGATGATGTCATCGGGCCGGCAATGCTCGGCGACGATCTGTCCTTCGTAACATTCTTCGCCGGGCTCGACGAACATCACGCCGCGATCTTGCAGTATGTTGAGCGCGAAGCCGTTCACGTTGCCGTTCTGCGTGGAAATCATGACGCCATTGGTGCGCGTCGGGATGTCCCCGCGAAGGGGGGAATATTCGTGGAAATTATGATGCATGACGGCCTGCCCCTGGGTCGCGGTCAACATGCGGGTTCGCAAGCCGATCAGACCACGGGCGGGAATCGTGAATTCCAGGTGAACCTGACCCAGCCGATTGTCCATTCTGACCAATTCGCCGCGGCGATTGCCGACGAGTTCCATGACGCCGCCGAGCGCCTTTTCAGGCACATCGACGACGAGATATTCGATCGGCTCCATCGTCTGGCCATCTTCGCCCTTCCGGGTAATGACGTGTGGCTTGCTGATCGACAGCTCATACCCTTCGCGGCGCATATTCTCGATCAGGATGCCCAGATGTAGCAGGCCGCGACCGGAGACCTTGAACGCATCCTTGACCGCCGTTTCCTCCACCTTGAGAGCGACATTGCTCTCAAGCTCCTTGTAGAGCCGCTCGCGCAGGTTGCGGCTGGTGACATACTTCCCTTCCTTGCCGACGAACGGGGAGTCGTTGACGCTGAACATCATGGTCAGGGTTGGCGGCTCGATCTCGGTCGCCTCGAGCGGCTGAGGATTGATCGGGTCGCAGATGCTGTCGCCGATGTCGACCGATTCGAGGCCGACGAGCCCGATGATGTCGCCGGCCTCGGCGGCATCGACATTCTTGCGGCCCAGACCATCGAAGACCTGAACCTGCTGCACCTTCGAATTAATTGTCGTCCCGTCGCGCTGAATGATCTTGACCTGCTGTCCGGTCTTGATGCGTCCGTTGTAGACGCGGCCAATTCCAATTCGGCCGACATAGTCGTTGTAGTGGATCGTGCTGACCTGGACCTGGAGCGACTTATCCGGATCGCCATGCGGCGCGGGAACGTGCTTAAGCAGCGCTTCGAAGACGGGTATGATGTCGGTTCCCGGCTTTTCCAGGCTCCACGACGCCGTCCCGGCGCGGCCGCTGGCATAGAGGACCGGAAAGTCGAGTGCTTCGTCATCCGCGCCAAGTTCCAGGAAGAGGGCGAAGACTTCGTCCAACACCGCGTGTGCGCGGGCGTCGGAGCGGTCGATCTTGTTGATAACGACGATCGGCCGCAACTCATGCTGAAACGCCTTCTTGAGCACGAAGCGCGTTTGCGGCATGGGGCCTTCGGCGGCGTCCACAAGAAGGAATACTCCATCCGCCATTGAGAGGACGCGCTCCACTTCACCGCCAAAGTCGGCGTGGCCCGGCGTGTCGATCAGGTTGATCTTTGTCGTAAAACCGGTCGGATCGGTGTACGTGATGGAGACGTTTTTGGCCAGGATCGTGATCCCGCGCTGCGCGCTCCAGCGGATTGCTGTCGAGAAGGCATTCCTGGGTAAGCTGGGCATCGCGGAAGTTCCCGCTCTGCTTGAGCAGAGCGTCCACCAGCGTCGTCTTCCCATGGTCGACGTGGGCGATGATCGCAACATTTCGAATATCGTTTCGCACAGAATTCATTCTAGGATCGTCCGTTTCGCCGGCCACGGCCGCTCGTCGAGCGGACGCCGCCATCAGTTATAAAAGCAGGCTCTGCCCTCAGTTATCGGCAACACCCGACTGCGGGCAAAAGGCAAAGGTGCGGTAAGATACTCACTCGCCAGTTACTATACAACGCCACGGAGTCATCAAGGTTTGCTCATTCACGAGAAATAAAAACGTATTGTTTGGCAAGAAAGGGCTTACAATCAGGGATTCAGAGATGATCGAATCGCTGGAACCACGTCGACTGTTCAGCACTGGCGCCTTGATCCAGTCATTCGAAACGACGTTCTCGCCCCAGGTTCAGAATCCCGCGGCGCTCAAGGCCCAGGTTCCACCCGTAGTGCATAGCGGCGCCAAGCTGCACCTTGTGGCGGGCACCGCGTTCACCGGTCAAGTGGCTTTCTACGCGTCGCCCCTCCTCGACCCGCCTTTAGTGTATTCCGCATCGATTGACTGGGGCGACGGGACTACCTCGGCTGCCACGCTCCAATACGGAACTCAGGGAACAACCGGCGGGAATCAGATCATCGGCTCCCACACCTACGCCAAGTCGGGCCGGTTCCAGATTCAGACGACGGTTACCAGTGGTCCGATCGCCGAGCCAGGCCAACCGACGCCGAACTTTCTTCAGCTCATCGAGACGATCATCAGCAAAGCCACCGTCGCCACGGCCTATGCGAACTCCGACGGCGGCGTCACGATCGACCAAGTTGCCGGACAGAGTTTCACTGCCGATCTTGGATCGTTCTCAACGATCGCGCCCGCCACCCATTTGCGCGCCGTCATTTCCTGGGGTGATGGAGAATCCTCTCATGGCACGTTGTCGCCCGCCGGCGTCATCGGGCTCGACGTCTTACAATTCAACGTCTCCGGCACGCACACCTATTCTCGGGCCGGAACCTATCCCATTCACATCGCTGTTAAACGATCTGGGACTGGAACGATCGCATCGATCATCAGCACGGCAACGGTCACCCTTCGCGAATGACAAGGCAACCGGCCATGATATCGTGCAACGCCTGCTTCTTTTCCGTCCAGCCGGCCATCATGTAGCCGATGAGAAGGATGAGCGTCGAGATAATCTTTCCGAAATAGCGCCCCGTCGCCTGACCGAAAGAGATCCGGCCCCCGCTCATGTCAGTGACCTTGATACTCAAGATCATTTTCCCTGGTGTGGCTTGTTTGGCACTGCTTTCGAAAAGAGCGAAATAAAGCCAGTTTGTGCAAGTGTTGACTACCATGACCACAGCCGTGGCGCCTGCCGCCGCCTGCGTCCCTGCCGCCGACGAAAAGCCGGTAATCATGCGATCCAATACAACGTTGGCGACCCCAACGATGAATCCATCGACAATCGCGGCGACAAAGCGGAGCCAGAATCCGGCGTAGGTGCGCGGTGCGGTTTGGGCATAATAGTTAATATCGGTGTGTCCGTACGGTACCGTCGGCGCCGCGACCGGTCCGGCCGCCATCGGCATCAGCCCAGTGATCGACGTCGCCGGCGACCACTGCGTCAACCCTTCGCTCCAGACGAGCGCATTGGGCGGCAAATCCCCCGAGGCGGCCATGGCGCACAGCGCCTCCCATTCCACCGGCCCCGCCTGCTGATTGCCGCGGGTGAAATACCAGCTCTGCCCCATCGCGATTCCCTTCGAAAAAATTCAGACGCGAAATCCGGCTGCAGTTATACAGATCGATACGGGCGGCGGAAAGCGAAATCCCCTTCAGAGTGGTCCGTATATGCCAGGCGTACGTCATGACGCGCCGCCACACGACGGGGCAGAGCGGCGTGAAATCACGCTGTCTCGCCGCATCCTCGTCCCGCCGCGCCGCCCCGTATCCGTTCCGCTCCTCGACTTTCCCCTCCGACGAATGCGCCTGGCGCCATGGCGCTGGCCCAACCAAAATAAACGCTGAAGAATTCGGTGGAAGCCGCGTCAATTCAGTGTCATAATCGAAATCGTTATGTTGCGGTTTCTCAGTCGATAAACCTTTTCAACCTCAAAGTCACTAACTCCCAGCCGGGAAGACAACACGTGGACGAAGCAACGATTGCAGCCGCTCGCGAGGGGAACCGAGATGCTCGGGCTTCGCTGCTGCGCGCGCTGCAGGATCCATGGTATCGAATGTGCCTGAGCCTTCTCGGCGATGTCGAGAAAGCACGCGACGCGACGCAGGAATCCGGGCTGCGGTTTCTGAGGCAATTGGCGAACTTTCGCGGCGAGAGCCAGCTTCGAACCTGGGCACTGGGAATCGCAATCAACGTCGCGCGGGAGATGCGCCGCGGAAATCGCGGCACGGCTGAGCTGGAGGCGGATCTGTACGCCGCCGCCGAGAGCGAGATTTCTCCGCCGGCATCAGCGGAGCTGGAAGAGCGGCGTCAGCAGCTTCACGCCACACTGGGCGAGTTGCCGGAGCGACAGCGCGAGGCGGTCATTCTCCGTTTTTTCGAAGAGATGAGCGTGGAACAGACCGCCGAGGTCATGAATTGTGCGACGGGAACGGTCAAGGCGACGGTTCATCAGGCGCTCCGATCGCTTCGACGCAAACTGAGCCAGTTAGTTTGAGACTTAGAATACGAGTCGTGATGGGAACCTGATTACAGGCAACGGTTATGAGCGAACTTCGTGAACAACTTCGGTCGGCTCGAAACGTTTACAAGTCGGTCCGGTATCCGGGCCATCTGGCGGTCGATCTGCTCGGCCGGCCCCGGCGTCAGATCCCGCCGATCCTGCTGATACTCGGCACCGTCGGCGCCGGCGCAATCGCGGCCGCCACGCTCCTTCTCTGCGTCGTGCGCCCCACTGCATCGCCCGCGACGGTTTCTCCCGCGCCCAGATTCCAATTGTTCGTGGCATCAACCCCGTCCCGCCGAAACTTCAGTTTGAGCTGCCGTCGCTCCAGCAATTGCGCGGTTTGCCTTCGATCGATTATCTCAGCGTGGTTCGCCCGCTGAACAATCTCATCCCATCGGTTTTCCGCAATTTCTTCAGCGGCGGATCTTCGATTGACTGCGGACCTCACGCTGAGGGAGAGACCAATCCGGGAGCGGAAACGATTTCCTAGGCCTTCCCGTTCACCATCGCCCGCGCCTGATCGTAGACGTTCAGGCATGACCGCACCGCATCGCTCCAGCTGAGTCTCCGCACTTCGAAACTGCCGTGTTGGCGGAGAGTGCTGGCGAGCGGCGGATGCTTGAGGACGGCGATGATCTTGTTGGCCATCTCGTTGATGTCCCAGAAATCCACTTTCAGGGCGTGGGTGAGGACTTCACTCACGCCGGATTGTTTGGAGATGATGACGGGGACATCATGGCTCATCGCTTCGAGAGGGGCGATGCCGAACGGCTCGCTGACGGACGGCATGACATAAAGGTCGGCCATCTTGAAGACCTTCTCGACATCTCCGCCGCGAAGGAAGCCGGTGAAGAGAACCTTGTGGCCGATTCCCATGGAGGCGGCCATCTCGATGGTGCGGCGAATCATGTCGCCGCTTCCAGCCATCACGAATTTCACGTTGTCCATCACCTCGAGGACCTTGCGGGCGGCGGCGAGGAAATATTCCGGGCCCTTCTGCATCGTGATGCGGCCGAGGAACAGGACGATTTTTTCGTCTTTGTGGATGGAGTATTTGTCTTCGTCATAGCCGTTGCCATTGCCATTGGCTTCGATGGCGTTGTAAACCACTTCGACCTTGGACGGATCGATCCCATACTGGTGGGTGATCTGGTTCTTGGTGAGATGGGAGACGGCGATGATCTTCATCGCGCCGTGCATGCCACGGCGTTCGATGTCATAGATGCGTTGATCGACGTTGACGCCGCTGCGATCGAATTCGGTGGAATGAACGTGAACGATAAGGGGCACACCCTTGATCCCGGCCACCGCGAGACCGGCGGGAAAAGTCATCCAATCGTGCGCGTGGACGACGTCGAATCCTTCGCTCCGCGAGATCTCGGCGGCGAGCGCGGCATAGCGCTGGATCTCGGAAAAGAGATCGCCGCCATAATGGGAGCCGGATGCTTCCTTGGCGGCGCCGGCGGCGGCCGATGTTTCGGAGAGCGGCTGGCCCGGCGCCTGCACCTGATAGGAGGCTGATTTCGCCACAGTCCGCTTTTCGGCCTTCAGAGCCGTTGGCTCGGGCTCCGCAGATTCCAATTCCTTCTTGTAGTTGGCCGGCGTGTTGTAGGGGTTGAGCTGGGCGTTGACGGTGCGGAATGTGACGTGCTCAAATTCGTCAAGTCGAAACTCGGTGTTCGGGGAAGCTAGTTTCGAGCCGGGCCTGGGACTTACCAGACGCACATGCGTCGAAAAAGGAGAGGAGACGGGCCGCGGCAGCACGAACATGACATCCGTGCCCAGACCACTCATCGCCTTGGTAAGCCCATAGCATGCCGTGCCAAGACCGCCGCTGATAAATGGAGGAAACTCCCACCCGAGCATGAATACGCGCATGTTTCGAGCTGCTCTTTCCGGTTTCCGATTTCCCGCTCACGTAGCCAGACGCTCTGGAAAACCCCGACGGACCAACCGTCGTCAACTTAAGAGTTCCCATACTGCCTTGTCAATATCCCCGTACTTTGCTCGCCAACTGCCCCAAGTTTCCCATGTAAACTTTGTGCAACGAAACGGTTAAGTGAGCGTAAACGCAATCCCTTGGGAAAGTTGACGCAAATCAGGTACCGCGAATATCAACTTCCGAAGAGACCGATGCGCCCCAACGAAGGCCGCTCTGCACTTTTTCCCACAACTCCCGACATCGGCCATTGATATGCTTCATATTGAATATGTGAAGAGATTTCGGCGTCAGCACAACCGATTGCGCGGAAACTGGGCGTTCTCGTTGATTCATTTCTGACTGCCCAGTAAATTGGCGGACTGTGTCGTCCGACGTCCCGCTCATTTACGCCCGCGGGAGTGCAGACCTTCCGCAATCGCCCGTCCCCCGGATGGTCGGGTTCATCGTCGCCGGGACGTGCCTTCTGTTGTTGATTGTGGCGTCGCGACTTCCACCCAGCCCGGACGGATCCGGAACGCATATGCAACTGGGCCTCCCCCGATGCGAGTTTTTCGCACGGACGGGAATTCCGTGCCCAAGTTGCGGCATGACGACCGCCTTCGCCTGGTTTGTCCGCGGTCATCTGCTCGAGAGCTTTTACGTGCAGCCGATGGGATTCGTCCTGGCCATGGCGGCCTGCTCTGCCGTCTGGGGGGGATTCTATATCGCGCTCACCGGCCGCCCCATTTATCGCGTGCTTTGGATCATCCCGAGCCGATATTATGTAATGCCCCTGCTCGCCTGGGCGATCATCGCCTGGGGGTGGAAGATTTTCTCCCACCTGCATGGCTGGGCGTGACGCGTGTAGCACAACCGCCCTCGGCTGTGCCATGAAGGTTCGTTCATCACCATTGGATTCACACCATGATTCGATCACTTCTGGGCTGCGGATTGATTTTAGCTTGCTGGGTTGCCTGCCCCGGCTGCGGCGCGATCGCCGCCAACATCGCCAAAGCCGCGCCGGCTGCGGAGATTCCCGCGTCATATAAGCGGTTCAAGGATCAGACCGTGGCGGTGTTGGTTTGGGCCGACGCGCCGATCCGAACCGATTGGCCGCGACTTCAATTCGATGTAACCAGCGCTGTCCTGGAAAAGCTCAAGCAGGCCAAAGACGCCAAGGTGCCGGAATTTGAGGGGGCCTCCTTTCCCATCCACGCCCCGGCCATGGTCCGTTATCAGGAAGATCATCCGGAGATGGAGGCTGACGCGATTTCCGATGTCGCCGTCAAGCTCGGCGTTGCCCGGCTTGTCTACATAGAAGTGAACGGCTTCCAGACCCGATCGGACCTCTCCGCCGACCTGTTCCGCGGCTCGATCTCCGGTTCGGTCAAGGTGCTGGAGATCAGCGGCGGCAAGGCGAAGGTCGCTTACGAAGAAGACGACATCAAGAGCATCTATCCGCCGAAGAGTCCGGAGGAAGGATTGCCCACCTCGAACGACGACAAAATCTATAGCGGCACGGTCGATGCATTTACATCGGAAGTGGCCACGCGTTTTGTCCCTCACCCCGAGCCGGAAGAATAATGCGAGTCATCGATAAATCGTCCGTTGTCGCATTCGCCCGCGTGTCCCGATGGCTGGCGTGCGGACTACTCTGTTTGCTGGCCGGATGCAGCATCTTCGGCGTGGCGGCATATAAAATGTCCGGCGAGCCGGAGGTCCCCGCGCGTTACACGCCACCCAAGGCGCCGACACTCGTCCTGATCGAGAACTATCGCAACCCCGATTCGGTCGCCCTCGCCGCCGAGCAGTTGACGCGGCAGATCACCGTCGAATTGCGCCGGCACGATGTCGCGCCGATGATCGATCCCGACGCTTTGTACGAACTACGCTCGGCGCACCCGGATCAATATCTCAAGATGAATATCAGCGATGTAGGAAAGGCCTTCAAAGCCAAACAAATTATCTATGGCGATCTGGTTCAGTTCAGTGTCGAACAGACGCTGGCCAGCGACATGGTGAAGGGACACGCGCAGATCCGCGTGCGTGTCGTGGAAGTCAGCACGGGAAATACCCTTTGGCCCACGGACGTGAGCGGCGGAGAAAGCATCGTTCTCGATACGCCCTATTTGCATCTCACCGACGGCGCTTCCGAAGCCATGGTGCGCGGGAAGCTGGTCAGCGCCCTGGCCGAAAAAGTGGGGCAACTTTTCTACAAGTGGAATTCCGATTCGGTCGACGAAACCGACAGCGGCATGAAGGCGGGAGGATGATGCCGACGTTCGCCGATGGAGGTTCGCTGCAGAAGGTCGCCGACGTGCTTGGTGCGGCGGCTGTGCTTGGGCCCAAAGCGTGGCAAAGTCGGACAACGTCGGAGAGGATCACCATGCCCGAGTTCGACCAAAGTCTGCGGACCGATCTCGTCGCCTTATTCGAGTTGTTGCATACCCGCAAGGTATCCTACCTGCTCGTCGGTGGGATCGCCCTGCTCGCCTATATCGACGGCCGCAACACAAATGATGTCGATCTGGTCCTTTCGACAACCTCGCTTGAGGCGATCCCCGAAATTATGATATCTGATCGAAATGCGACTTTCGCGCACGGCCGGTTTGGAATCGTGCCCGTCGATGTTCTCTTCGCCGCCAATCCTATCTTCAAACGTGTACAGGACGCTTACGCAACGATTCATCGATTTCATGAGGCGAATGTTCAGTGTGCAACCGTCGAGGGATTGATTCTGCTCAAACTTTACGCTCTGCCGTCGCTCTACCGGCAGGGTGACGGGCAGCGTATCGGCCTGTATGAAAACGATATTTTTATGTTGTGCGAGCGATACCGCCCGCCATTGGAGCCCCTCTTCGAAGAACTCAAACCATTCGTCGATGAAAACGCACTGCGTGAACTGCGGACCATCGCATTGGAGATCGAACATCGCGTCGCGCGGGTCGATCGCGGACGAGTTAAGTGATTACCGCGCCGCCGGCGATTGATTCCACAACCACCTGCGATCCCGGGCGAGCGCTTCAGCCGCGTCGTGGGTAAGGGCGTCGGCATGATGGGCTGCAGGCATCTCGATCACGCGGTGCGGTCCGGCGTAGGCGTCAACCACCGGCTTCTGATAGGGCGCGGGGACGACCTCATCGGCACCGGACTCGATGAAGATTGCGGGGACCGTGACCCGGTGCGCGTTGGCGATGGAATCGAGGTCGTCGGGGATCTGGTGGGTGACGGGGATCGCGATGAGCCAGAGATTCCACCAGCCGTAGTGCCCCATGATCAATTGCCTGAGGGCGGGAGGATTTTGCAGGAGGAGCCCGGCCGCGGGGCGCTTGGCCGCGACGCCCAGCGCCACGGCGGTGCCAAAGCTGGCAGCCTGCATGAAGATCGGGCGGCCGCTCTGGCGCGCATGCACGCGCGTCGAATACGCCGACGGCATCGGGCACAACGCGGTCCATGCGGATCGGGCCGTCCGATCCGCCCGATCCTGGATAATTCATCCCCCACACTTCGACCGGCAAATCGCCCCACGCCTGCGCGACGAGGCTGGTCCACCGATCCGCGCGATCTCCCTTTCCGGTGAAGAACAAGACGGAGGCCCGCGGCGATGCTGCTTGCGCCGAGGGAGAAAGGGCGCGCGAGCATTCGACCGTGCGATCGTCGACCCGGAACAGTTCCTGTTGAGCCCCGGCAGGATTGATGTGGTGACGATTGCTTCCCAGAATCAACTCATCGGCGGAGCATCCGAGCGGAATGATGAGGGCCGCCGCGCAGATGAACATCATTGCGCTGAAGCCGAATCGAATTTCACGCTTCGTGCAGAGGGACCAGAGCACATAGCCCGGGAGGAGGGAGACGGAAATGAAAAGGGCCGGGCGAAACAGCGCCGCGATCCCCAGGAATGTCGCGAGATAGGCAGTGGCTGCGAGGATGCGGAGTCCGCGCATCGTTCCTCTTTTCCATCGCTATAACGCGTGGTTCGATCAGCGACCGATCGGGCTGCGCGCTTCGACCCGGTCGGCGCTGGCCTGGTTGATGGCGTCGCGAACACTGGCGGCGATCCCCGCCGGGTCCAGGCCCACTTCCGCCAGTTGCTCGGGGCGCGTGGCATGCGCAATCAAACGATCCGGTATTCCCAGGCGCGTGAGGTTGTCCAAAGGCAGTCGATGGGCCTGAGCGTGCTCCAGCACTGCCGAGCCGAATCCGTTCTGGAGTGAATGGTCTTCCAAAGTCAGGACCGTGTGGCCCGGCTTGAGGACTCGGGCAAGCATCTCCCCGTCGACCGGCTTGCAGAAGCGGGCATCGATCACGCCAACCGACAACCCATCCGCGCTTAACTGGTCGGCGGCGAGCATGGCGTTTTGAGCCAGCGCGCCGTAGGCAATGATCGTGGCATCGCTGCCGGCGCGGAGGGTACGGCTCCGGCCGACTTCCCATTCACCGCGCGCGGCTTCACGCAGGGAGGGATCGATCACATCCTCGAAAAGCGTGGCCGGCACGTTGTCGCGCGGATAGCGGAGTGCTGAGGCGGTTTCGAGGGAAAGGGAGAGCCGCAGGCAGCGGTTGAGTTCCACCTCGTCGCTCGGCGCCATCAGGATCATTCCGGGCAGCGGGCGAAGGAACGCCTGGTCCATAAACCCGTGATGAACCGCCCCGTCGTCACCGACGAACCCGGCCCGGTCCATGCAGAAGACGACCGGCATTCCGTTGAGGACCACTTCCTGCCACGCCTGATCGAAGGCGCGCTGCATGAATGTCGAATAAATTGCCGCGAAGGGGCGCAAGCCGGACTTGCACATGCCGGCGGCGATTCCCGCCAGATTGCTCTCGCAGATGCCCGAGTCGACAAAGCGGTCGGGATAGAGCGGCTCGAATTTGCTGAGACCTGTCCCATCCGGCATGGCGGCGGTCATCGCGACGACGCGCAGATCATCCTTCGCCAGCGCGATCATGGCGTCGGCAAAGGCAGTCGTCCACGATTTTCCCGACGACTTATTGATCGTGACGCGGCATCCCTCCACGCGGAACGACGCGGGACTGTGGAATTTGGTCGGCTCGCTGCACGCGACTTCGTAGCCGTGCCCCTTGATCGTCTTCACATGAAGAAGGATCGGGGCTTGGACATGCTTTATTTCCGCCAGCGTATTGATCAGGCCGGGCAGGTCGTGGCCATCGATCGGGCCAAAATATTTGACGCCGAGCCCTTCGAACATCTGCTGCGGCCAGAGGGTGTGCTTCAGCCCGTCGCGGAAGACATGCCATGCCCCTTCGATGGTCCGCTCGAAACTGTGCGGCAACTGGTGTACGATGCGGGCGGCGAATTTCTTGGCTTCTTCGTAGGTCTCGCTGACGCGCACACGCTCAAGATACTGGGCGAACGCCCCCTGCGGCTTGCTGATGCTCATCCCATTGTCGTTTAAAACGATGAGCAACTGCCGCTTGAGCGTGCCGGCGCTGTTGAGACCTTCGAAGGCCATTCCGTTGACGATCGAGGCATCGCCGACCACCGCCACAACATGATTGTTCCGGTTTAGATGCCCATCTCCCCGTGCCATTCCAACGGCAGTACTGATAGCGGTGCCGGCGTGGCCAACGGCGAACAGGTCAAATGGAGATTCATGCGGCGAAGGAAATCCGCTCACCGAACCCTTTTTTCGCAATCTCGTGAATTGATGCGCCCGGCCGGTTAAGAGTTTGTGGGGATAGGACTGATGGCCCACGTCAAAGAGCAAACGGTCCGGCCCCATCGGGTAGGCGCCGAAATCATAAACATAGTGCAACGCCAGCGTCAGCTCGACCACCCCGAGATTGGAAGCCAGATGTCCGCCGTTTTTGGAAACCGCGTCGAAAATGCGCCTCGCATTTCGCCAGCCAATGTGGCCAGATCGGCGGGAGACAACTTGCGCACATCCGTGGGCGCCTGAATCGCATCGAGAAAAGCCATCTTCAAAAAACCTCCAATGCACTGGGTTCGAGGCGGATTCCTCAAACCGGGCTGGCGATCCATCGCCTGCCGAACGCCGGTGGCTGGTTAAAGCCGGCGAATTTCTGTTTTGCTTACCAAACACCGGCAACATAACGACTTCGGAAATTGCCGATTTCCATATGTCTTACCAAACCCACTGACAGCCAGGCGGAGAGCCGCCACACGGTTCTACCGACGATCGGACTCCACGTCCACATTAAATCTATTGTGCAATGTCGAAATGGTGGCCTCCTGCGCCGCCGCACACCTGATCGAATCCTCCGAGGATTCTACGGGCTTCATGGAGAGCCGATCAATGCGTCGACCGCACAAGCACAGATTTTGAAAGAACTTATAAGATTACATGTTTCGTTCGACAACGAATCGCGCCAAGCACCGCAATCCGTCGGCGGAAGGCCCGAGCGGTTCCAGCGACCCAAGTCCGGCGGCAAGCTGTCTGGCCGCCTCTTGGCGGCTCCCTTCCAGACCCATGAGGCCCGGATAGGTATTCTTTCCGCGTTCGGCATCCTTATGCGTGGCCTTCCCTAGCTGTTCCGGCGTCGAGGTTACGTCCAATACATCATCGACAATCTGGAACGCCAAACCCAAATGTCTGCCGTAGTTGGATAAAGATTCCAGGACGAAACTTTGGCCGGCGCCCCCTGCGATGACGCCCAATCGACACGAACAGGTGAGCAGCGCCCCTGTTTTCATCCGATGAACGCGCTGTAATCCGTCAAGGGGAAGGGACCGGCTTTCGCTTTCCATGTCGAGCACTTGGCCACCAATCATCCCCTGCGGCCCACTTGCCCAAGCCAGTTCGCGGACCAATGCAGGCACATGGATTGGATCGGCTTCGGTCGCGATCAGTTCAAAAGCCACCGTCACCATCGCATCGCCGGCCAGAATTGCCATCGCTTCGCCGAAAACTTTGTGATTGGTGGGCATTCCCCGGCGGAGATCGTCATCATCCATGGCTGGCAGATCATCATGAACGAGGCTGAAGGTATGGATCAGTTCGATCGCCGCTGCGGCCGCCAGCGCAGATTTACCTGGTGTCCGGGAGCCGTGGGTTGCCTCGGCGACCGCCGCGCACTCAAGCACCAGGGCCGGGCGCAAACGCTTGCCGCCGGCCTTGATGCTGTAATCCATTGCGTCGAGAAGTCTCGCCGGCGCATCGTCCCATCGATGGCGCAATTCAGAAAGGTAATCGGAGACGGCTTGGCCGTGCCGGCTCAGGAGCGCGACTGCATCCCCTTTCGCATGAATGGCTTGCGGCACTTCGGTCTCCGTCAATCCTCTACCTGCGGTTCGAGCGCCGGTTGGCTGGTCAGGAAACCATCGGGCGTTTTATTGAGAATTTCGATCTGCTTTTCAGCCGAGCTCAGCACGGTGCGGCAATGCTGGATCAGAAAACTGCCCCGCTCGTATTTCACGAGACTCTCTTCAAGGCCGACCTGCCCCCCTTCCATATCCGAGAGAATTTGCTCCAATTCCCGCAGTGCATCCTCGAAATTTTTGGGAGGTGTCTGCGTTTTCCGAGCCATAGTGGATGCGAGTATATACTTATCGGTTGCCTCATGCACATCTGCCGACGATCCGTGATCACGCTCGTCCTGTGCGCGATCGGGCTTTTTCCGTGCGCCGCCTTCGGAACGATCAAGGTTGTCAAGCAGCCGGCGGTTTTTCAAACCCGCACCTTCGATCCCGCCGACCCGCCCAAGGACATGCCGCCGCTGGGTGAAGGAGAGGACGCATTTACCGATTGTAATTTCCAGTGCGCGGTCAATTGCCAGTTTCGGACGGTTGATCGGAAACACACGGAAGACGGCGTCGAGGTGGCTGTCAAAATTTACACGGTCACCATCACGACCCAGATGCATGTGACGATCTGGCTGCCGATGAACGCGTCGGCAAAGCTGACTGCGCACGAACAGGGTCATCGCCAGATCGCCGAGCGCATTTACGAAAACGCCGAGAAGGCCGCCAAAGCCGCAGCAAAGAAAATCGACGAACGCCGCGTCGTCGGCCATGGCGATTCCGAAAAGTCCGCAACGCAATCGACGATCACGACTCTTGCGCATGACACCACCAACGCCTACCTCGCCGAGACTCTTGTGAAATGCTCACGAGTCAACGAAATCTACGATGAGTTAACGGCTCACGGCACGCGGCAAGAACCGGCCGAACCGGAAGCAATCAAGCTTGCATTCGAAAAATATTTGAAGGAAAAGCAACCAGCGACCACGCAAATCGGTAAATAAAATGTCTGCGGCGAATAGTGGGCCGCAGGTCCGCTTGGCGGAGCGGCGGGAGACGCCAATGAGATCAATTGATCGGGTTGCCGAGCCGATGAGCTTAAGGATGAGGCCGAGCCGCGCGTTTTCTTCAAAATCGATTCGCTCCGTTGGCTTCACCCTGGTCGGACTACTCATCGTCATCGGAATTATTTCTGTTCTCATCGCGATCTTGATGCCGGCCCTGTCAGCGGCGCGGCAACTTCCTTTATGCCGATGGCCACGCCGTTGGGTTGCAATCCTGGTCGCGCAGTTCAACTCCATGATGCCGAGGCGTGTGATTTGCATGTCATCTCCGGGGTATCACGCGGATCAGTTCGAGAATGGCCCAATCCATCGTCCAACGAAGCAGCGGCATTCTGCTTCATCCCACCTCGCTCCCGGGACCGTACGGGATCGGCGACCTCGGACCGACCGCTCATTCCTGGCTGAAGACGCTGGCGGATAGCGGACAAACCTGGTGGCAGTTTCTGCCGCTCGGCCCGCCGGCGGAAGAAGATGCGCCTTACAAATGCTTCTCGGCATTCGCCGGAAATCCGGCGTTGATCAGCCCCGAATCGCTTTTCGAAGACGGGCTGCTGGAACAAACGGCGGTCACTCCATGCGATTTTCCATCTGACCATGTCGATTACCGGCGCGTCGTCCCGTGGAAGGAGCAATTACTTGCCGCTGCGTGGGATCGATTTAAAGGAGGGAGCGCGGCGAAACTTCGCACCGAATTCGAGCAATTTTGCGATGAAAAAAAGTCCTGGCTCGACGATTTCGCCCTTTTCATGGCCGTTCGCGAAGCACATCGCAACGCGTCGTGGTTGAAGTGGCCGCGCGGGCTGCGCTTTCGCCTCGCCGGCGCGATGAATGAATCGCGCCGCGTTCTGGATGATTGCGTGGGACGCCACCGATTCGTCCAGTTCCTTTTTTTCCGCCAACTGACGGCCTTGCGAAAGGCGGCGCAATCGCTGGGCGTGCGTTTCATCGGTGATCTTCCGATCTTTGTTTCCCTCGATTCGGCGGATGTCTGGGCTCATCCAAATCTATTCCTGCTCGATTCCCGCCGACGGCCTCAGAAAGTCTCGGGTGTTCCACCGGACTATTTTTCGAGAACCGGACAGCTCTGGGGCAATCCGCTGTACGACTGGCGCGCGATGCAGCGCAACAACTTTGATTGGTGGATCTCGCGATTCCGATCCGATCTCGCCCAGGCCGACATCGTGCGTATCGATCATTTTCGGGGGCTGGCCGGCTTCTGGTCGGTCCCCGCGCACCACCTTACCGCTCGGCATGGGCGATGGATGAAAGGGCCGGGCTCCGCGCTGTTCGACGCCGTGCAACGTGAGATCGGCGGCATGCCGTTCATTGCCGAAGATCTCGGGCACATTACGCCGGACGTTGAAAGGCTTCGCGATGACTGGGAACTGCCGGGAATGAAGATTCTGCAGTTCGCTTTCGGCGCCAGCCCGGAAAACCCGTTCCTGCCGCATCATTATCAGCGGAACACAGTCGTTTACACCGGAACCCACGATAATGACACGACGCGCAGCTGGTATGATTCCCTTCCAGCCAGGCAGGCAGTTTTCCTTTGCCAGTACGCTGAATGCACACCGGATCGGGCGGTCCGCGGGCTTATCCGCCTGGCGCTCTCGTCGGTGGCCGACCGGGCGATCTTTCCGATGCAGGATGTGTTGAATCTGGGGAGTGAAGGCGCATGAACGTTCCGGGTCGCGCCGCCGGCAACTGGAGATGGCGGGCGACGCAGGAGCAACTCCATCCTTCTCGCCTGGAGGATCTGGCGGAAATGACACAAACGTATGGCCGACGACGAATCGCAACCTGATTGTTTCAAATTGCCACCAACTGATTCCCCCTTCCGCAATCCGCCACTTCATCCTAACTTTACGGCATGGACATTTCCGGCTCAGCTCGATGTCGGAATAGGGTCGTGACTATACTGAGGCTCATCCGGATATGGCTTATCTGCCCATCGAAGATCATGGACTGATTGGAAACATGTACACCGCCGCCCTGGTCGGGCGCGATGGATCGATTGACTGGCTCTGCCTCCCCAACTTCGACTCGCCGAGCATTTTCGCGGCGATTCTCGATGACAAAAAGGGAGGACGGTTTCGCATCGCCCCCATTGCTGACGATGTCACCCGCAAACAGGTCTACTGGCCCGACACCAACGTGCTGATCACGCGGTTTCTACTGGCGGACGGTGTGGTGGAAGTCATCGATTACATGCCGGTCGGCATCAAACGCGGCGCGCCCGGGTTTCATCAGCTGGTCCGCCGCGTCGAAGCGATCCGCGGGCAGGTGCCGGTCCGAGTCGAATGCATGCCCGCCTTCAACTACGCTCGTGATACGCATAGCGTCGACATGATCGACAACGGCGCGGTTTTTCGCAGCGAAAACCTGACCGTCGAGTTGACCACTTCCATTCCCCTGAAACTGCATCAGGAAACCGGCGGGGTCACGACCACGCTCGAGCTGAAGCAGGGATCGTGCGCGACGTTCGTTCTCCGCCCGCTTGACAAGGAACACAAGGGCGCACAGGTCTACTCTGATGAGTTGGAGCGATCGATTTTTACCGCCACGGTCAACTACTGGCATCGCTGGCTATCCCGTTGCACGTATACCGGCCGATGGCGCGAGATGGTGCGACGCTCGGCCCTGGTGCTCAAGCTCCTCACCTTCGAGCCAACCGGCGCGATCGTCGCGGCCCCGACCTGCAGCCTGCCGGAGGCGATTCCCGGGCCAAGGAACTGGGACTACCGATATACCTGGATCCGCGACGCTGCCTTCTCAATCTATGCGCTGCTCCGAATCGGGTTCACCGAGGAAGCCGGAGCGTTCATGGGATGGCTGGAGGCACGTTGCCATGAACGGGAGGCCGACGGGGGGTTGCAGGTCATGTACGGCCTGCACGGCGAACATGAACTGAGCGAGCTGAATCTGGATCATTTTGAGGGATATCGTAAATGCCAGCCGGTCCGCATTGGGAACGGCGCCTATAACCAGCTTCAGCTCGATATCTACGGCGAATTGATGGACAGTGTCTATCTTTACAATAAACATGGCGCTCCCATCTCCTGGGACCTGTGGGTCGAGCTGAGTGGACTGGTGAACTGGGTCTGCGAACATTGGCGGCAGCCCGATGAGGGGATCTGGGAAACGCGCGGCGGACCCCAGCATTTCACTTATTCCAAGCTCATGTGCTGGGTGGCGGTCGATCGTGCCTTGCGCCTGGCCGAACAACGATCATTTCCCGCCGAATGGGCGAAATGGTTCAAGGTCCGCGATGAGATCTTCCTCGACCTGATGAAAAACGGGTGGTGCATCAAGCGCGGCGCGTTCGTCCAGTCGTACGGAAGCGACGCCCTGGATGCATCGAGCCTGATGATGCCCCTAGTCTTTTTCATGGCCCCCAGCGATCCCCGTATGCTCGCCACGCTCGACGCCACCTGCCGCGATCCCGCCGACGGGGGGCTTCTCTCCAACAGCCTCGTCTATCGCTACAACAACCACCAGTTCAACGACGGGCTCGCCGGCGAAGAGGGGACGTTCAATATGTGTACCTTCTGGCTCGTCGAAGCACTCACCCGCGCCGGACATACCGACCGCGCCCGACTCGATCAGGCGCGCCTCATTTTCGAAAAGATGCTCGGCTACGCCAATCACCTCGGACTCTATGCTGAAGAGACCGGCGCGCACGGCGAAGCGCTTGGAAATTTTCCGCAGGCCTTCACTCACCTGGCGCTGATCAGCGCCGCCCACAATCTAGACCATGAACTCGGAGTGCGCCACTAATGTCCGAGCAACATGAATGGTGGCAGAAGGGAATCATTTATCAGATCTATCCCCGTTCCTTCGCCGACAGCAGCGGCGATGGCGTCGGTGACCTGCCGGGCATCCTCTCCCGCCTCGATTACCTGCAATGGCTTGGCGTCGATGCGATCTGGCTCTCCCCCATCTACCCTTCGCCAATGGCTGATTTCGGATATGACATTTCCGACTACTGCAACATTCACCCCCTCTTCGGAACACTTGCGGATTTCGATCGGCTGCTGGAAGAGACCCATCGGCGCGGACTCAAGCTCATCCTCGATTTCGTCCCCAATCACACTTCCGATGAGCACCCCTGGTTTATCGAATCTGCATCGTCGCGCGACAATCTTAAACGCGATTGGTACATCTGGCGCGATCCAGCCTCCGGGGGCGGCCCGCCCAACAACTGGCTCAGCAACTTTGGGGGCAGCGCCTGGGAATTTCACCCAACAACCGGTCAATACTACTACCACGCCTTCCTCAAAAAACAGCCCGATCTGAATTGGCGAAATCCTTCCGTGCGCGGCGCCATGCACGATGTCCTGCGCTTCTGGCTCGATCGCGGCGTCGATGGATTCCGCGTCGATGTCATCTACCACATCGTCAAGGACAGCCATTTCCGCGACAATCCGCGAAACCCCGATTACAAGCCCGGTCAGAATCCGCTCCACGAATATCTCGCGTCCTATACCGCCGATCAGCCCGAGGTCCATCAAATGATCGCGGAGATGCGCCGTGTTCTGGACGCTTATCCCCACCGGATGATGGTCGGCGAAGTCTATCTGCCGGTCGAACGGCTGGTGACCTATTACGGGGAAGGCGGCTCAGGGGCGCACATGCCCTTCAATTTCCAGCTTGTCACGCTCCCCTGGCAAACTCAGGCGATTTCCGCCGCTGTGCAGAATTATGAAGCCGCCCTTCCCGCCTACGGCTGGCCCAACTGGGTCCTGGGCAATCACGACAATCCGCGCATCGCCAGCCGGGCCGGCCGCCCGCAGGCGCGCATCGCCGCCATGCTGCTGCTCACCTTGCGTGGTACGCCAACGCTCTATTACGGCGACGAAATCGGAATGGTCGACGTTCCGATTCCCCCCGAAAAAGTTCAGGACCCCTTCGAGAAAAACGTTCCCGGCATGGGTCTCGGCCGCGATCCCGAGCGTACCCCGATGCAATGGGACGGGAAGCCGGGCGCTGGATTCACGACGGCCGGCGACCCGTGGCTCCCGATCGCCACCGATCACGGGGAAGTGAACGTCGCCGCGCAACGCGTCGACCCGTCGTCAATCCTCACACTCTACCGCCGGCTCATTCATTTGCGCCGATCGGAACCGGCCCTGGCGGTTGGCGGATTTCGTCATGTCGCAACAGAACAGCACCTCTTCGCCTACCAGAGACAGGACGGCAATCGGCAATTCCTGATCGCCCTCAACTTCTCAGATGGCCCGAGAACCTTCCGATACGATTCGGCGCAAGGGTCAATCGCCCTTTCGACCCAGCTCGACCGCGATGGAGAGAAGGTCATCGAGGGAAGGATTGATCTGCGCGGGCATGAAGGGGTAATTATGGAATTGGCGGCGCTCCCTTCCGTATGAATCATCCGCCGGGGCCGATTAGTGTCCCGTCGAAATGTAACCAACCGTGAAGGCGCGATATCGCGAAGTTCGGCGCGAAGAAAGTAAGAACGATCGGTGTCCTCAAACCCCGCGTGGCACACGTAAGAGGCCCCAAGTATATACATATCTTTTCGGGGATCCGATGGAGGTGCGTTGCCATGACTGACGTTCCATACGCCGTATTCTGTCAGGCCGACGCGTGGTACTTTCGTTGCCCGGACGGCTCCAAGAGCAAAGGCTACAAGACTAACTCAGCGGCTAGCGACGCTGCGACCAGTCGCGCAACCTGGTTAAGGCGGTCGCTGAATTGGTCGCTGACGGCGGCGCGGACAGGGTGCTTTGCGGCTTCGCTGCATGGAAGTGGGCCGCGTCTGTGCTCGCCGTGCCAGTTGGAGGGGTAAACCGAGAGCTCGACGAAATACTGATTAACGGATCAGCGCCGACGGTCGAACTCGCGACTTTGACAGCTATCCGCAAAAAGTGCTCGACTGGAGCCCATGTCCACCTGTTGGCTTACCTCATGCGCGAGCACTTCCCCTCAAATGCGGTTTCCGTGCCGCTGCTACGCGAGCATTTCATAAGCTGTTTTCTACAACAATCTCAAGCGATCCTCGACGCGGCCCGAGCAGAAGCAGAGACCTGCCGATGCGTCGTACATTGGGCGAAGGCATCTGTCGGCGCGAGGGACGTTCTGTCTGGCGGCACATTATCCGAGAGCGTTGCAATGCATTTTTTTTGCTTTGACGCTCTTGGTGGTCGTTGGGAGGCATTCGAAAAACTGGGAATGTCGGCCCCTCATTCCAATGCGACTCGACCCAAATTGAGATCTCACTCCAGTGGGCCGCGGATGATCGACTACGCGGGTGATATCCTATCATCGCGGTCAGCGTGGGATGCGGCACCCCTTGAGGCTGGCTTGATGCGAGCGCAGGGTCAGACTCGAAGTGCCAAGGGAAATCGAGCCTGACGCGATTATATTGACCGCGGATAAGGCTTCGGCTGTGCGGAACCGGAATTGCCTCGCCGTATGGGGGTGCCGTCGTCCAGCCTGCGACGCGAACTCCAGAACCTCACCCTTGCTGGGATACTCAAGTCACACCGGCAAGGGCGGATGGTTTATTACCAGGCAAATGCCGACTCGCCACTGTTTCCTGACCTCCGCGGCTTGTTGCTGAAGACGGCCGGATTGGTGGACGTTCTGGTCGAGGTTTTGAAACTTCTCGCCGTGAAACTGCGGATCGTTTTCGTGTATGGATCAAATGCCAGCGGCCGCGAGCAGAGCGACAGCGACATCGACCTGATGGTCGTTGGCAATGTGTCGCCGGCGGAGCTAGCGCTGCCACTACGCCGCGCGCGCGAACTGCTGGGTAGAGAGATCAATCCGACCGTTTACACGCCGGCGGAATTCGACAAAAAGCGATCCGCGAAAAATCACTTTCTCGCCCAGGTGTTGGACAATCCCAAGCTGATTGTGATAGGCAGCAGGAATGGGTTGGGCGAAACTGCTGGCTGACACTGCAAGCCGGGAGATCGACCGACAAAATGACAGTTTGCTCTATGCAATCAGCCGCAGGATCGATCTGAACGCACTTGCGAAATGCAGTTTATCGTGCGATGGAAGTTGTATGAGTGAGTCCAGCCTGTCCAATACATCAACCGATTTCCCGAAGTTGCTGGGAGAGATCAAGGCGCGCATCCAGCAAGCACAAGCCCGCGCGGTGCTTTCAGTCAATGCCGAACTGGTGCGGCTCTATTGGGACATTGGTCAGATGATCGACACTCGCCAACGACAGGAAGGATGGGGCGCTGGTATCATCCCCCGCGTTGCCCGCGAGCTGCATAACGAGCTGCCGGAGGAAAAGGGATTTTCGGAACGAAACCTCAAGTACATGATTCGCTTGTACCGCGAATATGCGAAACTTCCAATTGTGCAGCAGCCTGCTGCACAATTGAGCCCCCGGGGCTCATCGCCAAAAGTGCAGCAACCCGCTGCCCAATTGCCTTCCACGCCAAATTTGAACCAAGCCACGACAAAATCAGACCCGTCAGACGCGTCAATTCTATGGTCCATTCCGTGGTTCCATCACATCGTCCTGCTGGAAAAGGTCAAGAAACTTCCCGACCGGCTCTGGTACATGGCCGAAACCCTCCTAAACGGCTGGAGCCGCAACGTCCTGACTCTCATGATTCAGTCGGAAGCCCACCTCCGCAAAGGCAAAGCCATCACGAATTTCGACCGCCTCTTGCCTGCTCCGCAATCCGATCTTGTCAGGCAGGCTCTTAAAGATCCATATATCTTCGACTTCCTCACCCTCCAGGAGCCATTCCACGAGCGTGAATTGGAGACCAACCTCCTCCACCAGTTCGAGCGATTTCTGCTGGAACTCGGACGGGGGTTTGCGTTCGTCGGCCGCCAGATCCGCATGGAAGTTGGCGATCGCGATTTCTATATCGACCTGGTTTTCTACCACTTCAGCCTGCGCCGCTACGTCGTAATCGATCTAAAAAAAGGCGAGTTCAAACCGGAGTACGCCGGCAAAATGAATTTCTACCTCGCGGTGGTCGATGACAAACTCCGCCACTCTGCCGATGCGCCGTCGATCGGCCTCATTCTCCGCCAGGACCGCAACCACATCATCGCTGAATACGCTTTGCGGGGGCCAGCAAGCCCATCGGCATTTCGGAGTACGAACTCACTCGCGCCTTGCCGGCGAACTTGCAATCGGCTCTTCCGACTGTAGAGCAAATCGAGGCCGAACTTGGCGATTCCCCCACGAAGGCGATTAAAGTGCCAAAGTGCGCCAAAAGGAAGACATCGAAACTACGGCGAAAGAAATGAGTGAAACGTTCAGAAACTCGGGGCCCCAATCGCCGGAAACATCCAGCAACGAGAGCTCAACGCCAGCGGATTTTCAACCACGCGCTGTCGTCAGGACCAATTCATCGGCGGGGATCTCAAACGAATTCGATGAGTCGCTCTTCGGGCCGGCGAATCGCACCCGAACAAGTCGCCGGCCCGAATATCCGACCGGTCCGCGATCCTCGACAACTACAACTTTAACATCGCTTTGGCCAAACCGAACCTTTCCCCGGCGGCCTACAATGCCCGCCAAACTCGCCCGCCGCCCCGATTTCTTTTTCGGGATTTTGGCCAAGCCGTTCTATTCCTTTGCGCGATTGGAAGATTATAGCAACCTTCACGGCGCGGCCCCGCTCATCAAACTTCATCGCTGACTTGCATTGCTGGCGTTTCCGTTGCGGCCCCAGCCCCGCGGCCTTCAGCGGCAACAGAACGGCGTTCGCCTTCGAGTGTGTTGTTGTGCTCTCCCCAGCGAGACCGTCAATATCGTTGGCAAAATTGCATTCCCGGAGCCCGCCGTTTTCGTAGATTCTCGCAACAGTGTTGGGAGAATTCCCGCACTCACCGAATTCTCTCAGCAGCGCCGAGAGAAATGCGAGCGCAAAAATCAGCGAGTCGATCGTGTCCGCCAAACTGCCACCACTGGTGGCACAAATAGATAATCCGGTGGCGTTTGCATTACTTTCGCTCTTTCCTTGGCGGCCTTGGCGTCTCGGAGTTCACTTTCTCAGGCCTTTGGGCGGAGGGTTTTAGTCAATCTTCGCCTCACCTTCCGGCCGAACTTCGCACCATCACGTCTTTCGCGGCGGTTTTGGCTCATGCCGCTTCCAAACGAGCATTCAACGCCGCCGAGCCCACCCGATATTCCATAAGAGAAATCGGTTCTACCTATGAAACAGTTGATCGCGGAGGCATTAACTGATCGTGCTGTCGCGGAAGCCGGCGCGGTTCCAGCGCTGGAACGTGCGCTCGACATCTTGGAACACCTCAGTTGCCAGCCGGAGGGATTGACGCTTTCGGAGCTTGGCGTCGCCCTCGATCTGCCAAAAAACGCCGTCTTTCGAATTGCCCATACGCTGGTGGCCCGTGGTTATCTGTCGCGTGATGAGCGAACGCTGCGTTTCCGGCTGACGTCGCGGCTGCTGTCCCTCGGCCAGCCGCGGCGCGGCGATCTCAGCATCGTCGAATGCGGACTCGCGGCGATGCGCGAGCTGCGCGACGAGACGCGGGAAACCGTTCAACTTGGCGTGCGTGTTGGAAATGAAGGGATTATCGTCGAAAAGGTCGAAGGGCATCACGCCTTGAGAATCGCCGTCGATGTCGGCCTGCGGTTTCCGCTTTACAACAACGCGCCGGGGAAGGTGTTGCTTGCCTTGACCGCTCCCGACGAACGCGCGAAATTGCTGGAACAGATCGATCTTGTCCCCTGCACGCCCCGTACGATTACAGATCAAGAGGAATTGCGACGGGAATGCGACCGGGTGTGCGCTCAAGGTTATGCCACCGACTGGGCCGAAGCCGATGAAGGGATTCATTGTGTCGCCGCTCCGATCGTCGATCAACATCGTCAGCTCGCAGCGGTGATCTGGGTGTCGGCCCCGTCCCGGCGCATGCCACGCGAATCGTTCGTCGCGGTATCGCGCCATGTGGTTCGCGCCGCCGCCGTGATCACGCAAAAGATTACGGAGTAGAAGAAACTTTAGATCGGTGCGTGTTGGCGGATCCATGATGATCGCACGCGGGAAAATGTCGAAACTTCTGCTGATTGCCGCGATCCTTTCGATTGCGCACATTGCGCTCGGCGCGAGCACGGTCGACTTCGTGCGTGATGTTCAGCCGATCTTCGCCAGCGAGTGTTACCACTGCCACGGGCCGCAGACGCAGAAGGCAAGCTTTCGGCTGGACGTTCGTGAGATTGCGGTCAAAGGCGGAGACGACGGGCCGGCGATCGTGCCGGGCCACGCGCAGGAGAGCCTTCTCTTTCGCTACATCTCTGGGCTCGATCCGAAAATCAGGATGCCTGCCAAGGGTGATCCCCTGACGGCGGCGCAGGTAGAAACGATCCGCATGTGGATCGACCAGGGCGCGGCCTGGCCGGCGTCGGCGAGTAACGTCCTGGCCGATCAATTTGATTTCTGGTCCTTCAAGCCGCTCAGGAATCCTGCGCCGCCCGCTGTTTCAAACGAAGCCTGGGTGCGCACGCCGATTGACCGTTTCATCCTTGCGACGCTCGATTCCAAAGGACTTCATCCCGCGCCCCGGCTGACGAGCGAACCTTGCTGCGCCGGCTTTACTTTGACGTGACCGGCCTTCCTCCGACGCCGGAGGAGATGTCAGCGTTTCTCGCCGACGCTTCACCCGACGGCTACGAAAAGGTCGTTGATCGTTTGCTCGCCTCTCCGCATTACGGCGAGCGCTGGGCACGTCATTGGATGGACATCGTTCATTTTGCCGAGACGCATGGCAACGACGAGGATCGCGAACGGCCCAACGCGTGGCCTTATCGCGATTACCTCGTCAGCTCGTTTAATTCCGACAAACCGTTTGCCAGGTTCATCCAGGAACAGCTCGCCGGGGATGCGATCTTTCCGAATGATCCACAGGCGACGGTCGCGCTGGGCTTCATCGCCGCCGGACCGTGGGATGAAAGTTCGCAGATGGGGATTCAGGACAATACGATCGATAAAAAGATCGCCCAGTATCTCGACCGCGACGACATGGTGCAGACGACGATCTGTACCTTTGACAGCGTTACAGTCGGGTGCGCTCGCTGCCACAACCACAAGTTCGATCCGATTACCCAGCAGGACTACTACGGCTTGCAGGCGGTTTTTGCCGGAGTCGATCGGGCTGAACGCGCCTACGACATCGATCCGCAGGTCGCGGCCGCGCGCCGCGCGCTGCTGGCAAAAAAGCACGGCCTGGAGACGGGGAAGTATCTCGCCGACGCCTCGCCGCTGCAGCCCGCCATCCAGGCGGATGCGCAGCGCTGGGCGGCTTCATTCGGTTCGAAATCCGACTCATGGGTGGTGCTGGATCCCCAGTCGTTCACGTCAGCCTACGGGGCGACGCTCACCAAATTGCCTGATGCGTCGATCCTTTCCGGCGGGATCCGGCCGGACAAGGACACCTATACGATAACGGCAACAACAGCATTGAAAGGAATTCAGCAGATCCGACTTGAGCTGATGACCGACGCCAGCCTGCCGCATCAGGGCCCGGGTCGCCAGGACAACGGCAATCTGCATTTAAATGAATTCACAGTCAACGCGGCCCCGGCCGCATCGCCGACTGCGATGCAAACTGTGGAAATCGCCTCGGCGACGGCGGATTTTGATCAGGAGGGGTGGGGCATTGCCAAATCGATTGATCACGACGCCCAGACGGCATGGGGTATCTATCCGCAAATCAGCAAGCCGCACACGGGCACCTACGCCTTGAGGCGTCCCATTGGATTCGACGGCGCAACCACGCTCACCTTCATTCTCGAACAGTCGCACGGCGAAGGACATCTCATCGGTCGGGTTCGGATATCCGCCAGTTCCGAAATTCCACCGCCGCCGGGAAAATCAAATGTGCTGGCGGCGTCCGCGGCCCGCATCGTCGCCATTCCTCTGCCGCAGCGGAGCGAGGCCGATCAAATCGAGCTGGCGCGTTCTTATCTGGATGCGAAGATCGAGGGCGAGCTGGCGGCCCTTCCCCCGCAGCAACACATCTACTGCGCTGCGTCCGATTTCAAGGCGGATGGAAATTTCGTGCCGCCTCATGGCCCGCGTCCGGTCTTTGTGATGCATCGCGGGGATATCAATCAGCCCGGCGAATCTGCCAAAGCGGGCGCGCTTCGATGTGTTCCGGGACTTCCCGGCACGCTGGAGATTCCTGCATCGGCTGATGAATCGGCGCGGCGCGCTGCGCTGGCATACTGGATTTCCGATCCGCGAAACTGCCTGACCTGGCGATCGATCGCCAATCGAGTCTGGCAATATCACTTCGATCGCGGGATCGTGCCGACGCCCGATGATTTCGGCCACATGGGCACAGCGCCTTCTCACCCCGATCTGCTAGACTGGCTGGCCACCGAATTGCTGCAACACAATGGCTCGCTCAAACAACTCCACCGTCTGATTCTGATCAGCAGCGTTTATCGCCAATCCTCGCAGTTCGACCCTGCCGCCGCTCGGATCGACGCCGATAATCAATATCTCTGGCATATGAGTCCGACGCGGCTCGACGCGGAGAGCGTCCGCGATTCGGTCCTGCAGATCAGCGGACTGCTCGACACCACGATGGGCGGACCGTCTGCCAAACAGTTCATGCTCTCACCCGGCGTTCACGTAACGCCGGTCCTTAATTACACCGCGTTCGATCTCGACAGTCGCGCTGCCCGGCGATTGAGCGTTTATCGCTTCCTCTGGCGGACCGTTCCCGATCCATTCATGGATGCGCTGGATTGTCCCGACGCGTCGCAGCTCGCTCCAGCGCGAACCGTTTCCGTTACCGCCCTTCAGGCGCTGGCGACTTTCAACGATCGATTCATGATCCGCTACAGCGAACACATTGCCGAGCGTGTCGCGCGCGAACGCAAGACACCTTCCGAGCAGATCGGACGTCTCTTCGAGCTTTGCCTGAACCGGTCGCCGACGGAGAAGGAAATAGGCGCGTTCAGCGATTACGCAGGGAAGTTCGGCATGGCCAACGCCTGCCGCGTCATTCTGAACAGCAACGAGTTTATGTTCGTGAATTAAAATGCAGCAATCACGAAGACAATTTCTCTGGAAAGCCGGCGGCGGGCTTGGCGGCATCGCCCTCGCCCAACTCCTCGGCCAGAACAATCTGCTGGCCAATACGTCGTCGAACGGCGTCGTCTTCGCCAATGGCGGACTACATCATCCCGCCAGCGCCAAGCGCGTCATCCAGCTCTTCATGAACGGCGGGGTGAGCCAGGTCGATACCTTCGACTACAAGCCAATGCTGGAAAAGCTGAACGGCCAGAAGTTCGACCCGGGAAGCCACGTCGAATCCGCCACCGGGGCGGTCGGTGCAGTCCTCAAGAGCCCGTTCACCTTCAGGCAATATGGACAATGCGGTCGCTGGGTCAGCAATCAATTGCCTCACCTCGCCGAATGCGTGGACGACATGGCGTTTCTCATGTCGATGGCTTCCAAGACCAACGTCCACGGTCCCGGCAGCTACATGATGAACACCGGCTTCGTCCTTCCCGGATTCCCCTGCATGGGCGCGTGGCTCAGCTATGGGCTGGGAAATCTGAGCGACAATCTCCCCACCTTCGTGGTGATGCCGGATCCGCGCGGGCTTCCCTACAACAACATGGGAAATTTCTCGAGCGGTTTTCTTCCGGTTGCGCATGCCGGCACGGTGATCCGCCCCACCGCTCCCGATCCGATCGCGGACCTCTTTCCGCCGCGCGACGTGAAGTTCATCACGAAGGCGTCCGAAGCCAACGGCCTGTCTTTGCTGAACGGGATGAACCGCGCCTACGACGTCGAACACCCCGGCGATTCGCGCCTCGAAGTGCGCATCGCCAGTTACGAGCTGGCCGCCAGGATGCAGCTCAGTGCGCCCGAAGTCATGGACATTTCCGGCGAGTCGCAGGAGACGCAGAAGCTCTACGGCCTGGACAATCCGATCACCGCCGAGTTCGGACGCCGATGCCTCATCGCCCGGCGCATGATCGAGCGCGGCGTCCGCTTCGTCCAAGTCTGGAGCGGCGCCGGCGGCCCCACCAAAAACTGGGACAACCACGGCAACATCGCCAGCGAATTGCCTCCGATGGCCGCCTCCGTGGACAAGCCCACGGCGGCCTTGATTCATGATCTGAAACGCCGCGGCATGTTCGACGACACGCTCCTCGCCTGGTCCACTGAGTTCGGCCGCATGCCCTTCAGCCAGGGAAATGGCGGCCGCGACCACAACGGCGGCACCTTCGTCTCCTGGCTCGCCGGCGCCGGCGTCAAACCCGGCGTCAGCTTCGGCCAGAGCGACGAATGGGGCTGGAAAGCGCGAACGCCCACGTATTGCTACGATTTCCACGCCACGCTCCTACATCTTCTCGGCATCGATCATCGCAAGCTTAGTTTCCGGCATAATGGGATCGACCGAAGGTTGACGGACGTGCATGGGGAATTGATACCGGAAATAATCGCGTGAGCCGCTGGGTGGAAACTTATTCGGTGGATCGACCGAGGTTTGGAAGTGTGCGTCGAATATCGGTGATGAAATCAACGGGATTGAGAACGAACAATTTTGGGAGCCGCCGTCGAAACTGCTTGGCCTCGATGGTGTGATCGGTTGCAAGTGATAGAAGGTCGGCGTCACGGGTTAGGAGGTAGTCCGCCGAAACGGCCGCGGACAGGTCGAGATAGGGCTCGTCGTTTGGATCGCGCTCGAAGTCAAATATGTGAGGCACATTGCGCGATCAGCGCTCCTCGAAATGACAAACGCGTGATGAAAGCGTCGATCATCTCATCGGTCACGTGACGATAATCCAGGCGGAGGCCTTTATGTTGAGAACTGGCGGGGCATCCAAGGCGAAAGTAGGTTCCGTTCACGGTGGAAGCTCCCTTTTCGCATTTTCGGTCGTCTTGACATTGTCCGCTTGCGCGTTCGGATCCGCCAAGGCCGACCCACCCACGCCGGAAATTCAAACCCGCGCCGAAGCCGAGATTCATGATCTGTTCAAGGATCAGTACGCAAAAAAATCACCGGCAGACCGCGCGGCGCTTGCGAGAATATTACTAGGAAAGGCATCGGAGAATACCGAGGAATCCGGTACGCGCTTTGTACTGCTCCGAGAGGCGCGGGATCTTGCCGCCGGAGGCGCAGACGCGGACACCGCCCTCGCTGCAATCGATCAGATGGAATCTGATTTTAAAATCGATGCGTTGAAGGATAAGTACACCGTGCTCAAGAAGCTTTCCGGCCGGATAGCGCGGAGGCGGTCGCAATCGCATGTCTCGACGCGACCGACGACGCCATTTCCCGAGGCGATTATGAGGCTGCTGCCCGGCTTTGCGACTTGGCCGGCGCGAGGGCGCGAGTGAGCCACGATCCCGATTTGAATACTCGGGTCCGCATGCGCACGTCGGAAGTTGCGCGGATACAGAGGCAATCGGTCACGGCCAGGGCGGCCACGGATCACCTCAAAGCTGATCCTTCGAATCCGGAGGATAATCTGACGGTCGGCCGGTTCCTTTGTTTCGCAAGAAATCAGTGGATCGAGGGTCTGCCGTTAATTGCCAAAGGTTCTGACCCGCGACTGAAAGATCTGGCGGCAGGCGATCTTCTGAACCCCACGGATCCAAAGGCGGAGAAAGAGTTGGCGGACCGGTGGTGGGCGCTTGCCGATCAGCAAAAAGAATTCGCCGCGCCACTCCGCACCAGGGCGGTGCACTGGTATTCCCAGGCGGTTGACGGCCTGCATGGACTTGAACTCGATCTGGCGAAACGACGGATTTCTGAAGAAGCACTCGCGGACGCGCCATCGGCTTTTCACCACACCGGCAAGGCGCAGTGGATCTCGCGAAGCGCGACTTACACGGTCAGTTCGGCTGACCCGGGAAAGGACCCACTTCCCAATCTCCTCAATGGAACCGGCGGCGGCTACCAGTACAATGGGTTCGCGTTCCACACTCTCTCGGAAGATGCGCCGTACATCGTGATAGATCTCAAATCGCAGGTGGAGATGACGAAGGTTGAAATTATCAATCGGCGTGATGACAACCAGGAACGAGCCAAAACTCTCACGATGTGGGTCTCGAAGGGGCCGAAAGGTCCATGGAAAGAGGCTTGGCATGCCCCTGGCATACAGAAGGAATGGGACGTGGATCTCTCGCCGCCTGTCGTCGCTCGATATGTCAAGCTTGGACTGACCGAGCACAACATTTTCCACCTGTTCTCGGTGAAGTTCTTCGGCTTTGGCCCAGGTTGATATTGCATCAAGTCGTCTCCACTTCAGACACTGCTTCCATCTCCATCGCGCGGGCGGGAGAGGGGTTTGATCCATGAATGCCGCAAGCCTCAGCCAGATTCACGGGTTCAATTATCAGCCAAGTTACGGCACATCGGGATTGGAGATCTGGCAAAAGTTCGATCCAACGACGATTCATCTGGAGCTGGGCCGCGGCAAGAAGTATTTTCCGAAGATGAATGCGATTCGGTTCTGGTTGTCGTGGGAGGCGTTCAGGCGCAATCCGGCGCGATTCGCCGACGATTTCGATCATGCGCTGGTGATAGCAAATGAGTACGGATTGCTCGTGATGCCGGTCCTTTTTAACCGCTGGCATGATAGCGTTCTCGATTACGGGGGAATTTACGTTGACCATTTCCTGCCCAACGCATCGTGGGTGCAGTCGCCGAATATGTTTGAGCCTTACCTGGAAGCGATCGTGCACGCCCATGCCAGCGATCCGCGGATTTTCGCCTGGGATTTATGCAATGAGCCGTTTTCGTACAATGTTCCGCCGGAAAAACTTCCACAGATTTCCGAAGCAGAATGGGCTTGGCTGGAATCGATCTATAAGACATGCAAAAGATTGAAAGCGACCGCCCCGCTGACGGTGGGGACGCATCAAGGTTTTGACGGCGTGATCGTGAGCAAGTGCGAGCCGATCAGCGATATCATCAGCGTCCACCCCTACTTTTTTCAGAACGGCAACAAGGACGCCTTTCGCAAGCAACTCGACGGATACGTCGAATTTGCAAACAAAATGGGCAAGCCACTCATCGCCTCGGAAACGTGCTGGGGAAGCCTCGACGACAAGCAACGCGTTGAAATCATCCGCTTCACGCTTGGCGAACTGAAGAAGCGTGGGATTGGATATCTCGCGTACATTCTCCATCACAGCCTGATCGCCGATTCACACCGCCCGGAGTTCGGGCCAGTTGGCTTCCCCGGGAACCTCGCGTTCATTGAGGCTGATGGTTCGTTACGGGCCGGCCATGAGGTGTTTAACGAATTCTGACAGCTATCGGCCAAATGAGAAGATGGGAACGATTCCGAAAACAGAATTCAAAAAAACGAACGGCTGGACGACGATCAATTCGTCCAGCCGTTCGTTCGAAATGCGACCCGCAGACATCGCAGGCCGCCCCACCCTGAGCCCCCACTTCGATCTCTCAGGACTCAATGGATCGGCAGCGTCTGCACGCTCACCGCCGTTGAACACTTGAAACCTCTTATTTCCAGATCTTGTTGGTGCGACGAATTGATCAAAGCAGACGCAATGCCAGAGCAGTTGTGCGGAGAAATGGCTTTTCTGCGAGATAAATCCGGGTCGCCGGATTCCGCCGATGGTACTGTTGGGGAATTACACCCAGCCTCACCCACCCAGATGGGTAAATCCACCCAACCCGGGAAATCGGGGCAGCGCCCTGAATCGAGACGACGTTGCCGACTCGTTCCATTCGTTTGAGGCGACGAGCAATCGAAAGACGCTGAGCGATGACGATGCAATTACAAGGGGGGGAGCGGGGCCTGAAGCTTAAACTTCTTCATCCGATTTCGAAGAACGTCCCTGCTGACCCCGAGTCGGCGGGCAGCGGCGGAACAGTTCCAGTTGGCGGCGGTCAACGCCTCCTTGATGATCGTCAGCTCATTCTCATCGAGAAGTGAGGGCGAGCCATTGGGCAAAAACGCCGAGGGGGAAGTCGCGGCCATCGAGCTGCCCGCGATCTCGGCCGGAAGGTGCTCGGGGAAAATGCGGTCCGTCGCCAGAAGCAGGCTGCGCTCGATGGTGTTGCGCAGCTCTCGAATGTTGCCAGGCCAGCGATGCCGGCGCAGGCAGGCGATCGCTTCATCGCTCACTGTTGGAGGGCGGCGGCCAAGGGACGGAGCGATCTGCCCGATCAGGTATTCAACGAGCAACGGCACGTCCTCGATTCGGTCGCGTAATGGCGGGAGTGCGATGGGAAAGACGCTGAGTCGATAGTAAAGATCCTCGCGGAAGCGGCCTTCCTCCACTTGCTGTTTCAGGTCGCGGTGGGTCGCCGCGATGAGCCGCACGTCCGAAGCGACCGTCCGCGTCCCGCCGACCCGAACGAATTCCCGTTCCTGTACCACGCGAAGCAGCTTGGCCTGGAGGGAAAGCTCCATTTCCCCCACCTCGTCCAGAAAAAGCGTTCCGCCGGCGGCGAGCTCGAACATTCCGAGTTTTTGCGCGACGGCCCCGGTGAATGCTCCCTTTTCATGGCCGAACAACTCGCTCTCCAGAAGGGTCTCCTGCATAGCCGCGCAGTTGACGGCAATGAAGGCGTTCTCACTGCGTGGGGAGAGCGAATGAATTTCCCTGGCGATGACTTCTTTGCCCGTTCCGGTTTCGCCCAGCAACACCACGGTGGTATTCCCCGATGCCACCGTCCGGCACAACTTCAACACACCCTGGATGGATTGCGATGAACCAATGACCGGGATCTTGGGCAGAGTTCGCCTCAAGGCGTTGTTCTCGCGCCGCACCGTGTCGAATGCCTGGGCTTGCGAAGCCGACGCGGAGGCAAAACCCGCGAAAATCTCAAGAACACAAAGATCGCCGTCGTCGAAACTATCCCGTCCGACGGGATTGAGGACCTCCAGTACGCCCAACACCCGGTCGCGGTGGATCAGTGGGACCGCCAACAGGCTCGTAGTTCTCGAATTCGTCTTAGCGTCGATGTCGGGGAAGAAACTGGCGTGCTCCGGAGCATTGCCGACGCGGATCGCGCGGCGCTTGCGTATCGCCTCGCCGGCAATTCCGAGATTTGCGTCGAAGCGTTCCCCGATAAGGCCCCGCCCTTGCGGCAGGCTCGCCGCGCGGAAGACGAGCTGATTGCGATCCACATCTAATAACTGAAGACTTGCAGCATCTGACCGTAACACGGCGGCCGCCTGATTGACGATTTGAAGAAACACCCCGTGAAGCTCCGGCTCGCTCGCAATCTGGCGGCTCGCTTCAACGAGGGCCAGAAGCCTGGCCGCATCGGGTACCGCTTCAGCCGCGATCGAACGGTGTTCCGTTTCCGCCGGGTCGTTTGAAGACATATTGTTTGTGAAATTGTGACTCGCCAATTCGGTTTTCACACGGATCTGGTCGTCCTCACCCAATTGGCGAATCTTGGGAGGCGCGGCTACTTTTATGAAACTGGCCGACAAAGTCAATGCAAAAGCATCACCCGGCGGACGATCCGAGATTTCGGCAAACTCCCCCGCCATCGCAGCCAACCCGACCCGATCGATTCGCCTTTATGTTCATAATGTAATCTCACAGATCGCCGCGAGAAACCGGTCTGTTGGGACCGTTGGCCTCAAGGTATGATTTCAGTTGGTGGAGATTTGGAGACTGACTGGCAGGCATCGCCTGCCATTTGGACAAAGCGGAGTACGGCTCGGAATATCCACGCCACTCACCTGAACAGTACCACTGAAACTCACGTTACGAGGAGCATTCATGAAATTGGAGCGTTCCCGTCCCCATCTGCGAAATGTAACACATTCCATTGAATGGCTTGAAGAGCGCTGCCTTCTGTCGGCCGCCATTGTCACTCAGATTCCCGGTCGAACAATTGATGGAACTCAGGGGCGCAAACCGTAAATCTGAGCCAATTCTTTGATGACACTCAGGTTCCAGCCGGCGATACGATGGTCAATATCCAGACAAACCTTCCGGCGCCCGACAACAGCATTCCGATTCTGCTTACCGATGCGGCCACGCCGCAAACGATTGCCAATTTCCTCGCCTACATCAGTTCCGGCGAATACGCTAACACGATCGTCCACCGCTCTGTCCCCGGCTTCGTCATCCAGGCGGGTGGATACACGACGAGCGGAAACCATATTACGACGACGGGGACGATCCCTGGGGAATCGTCGACTGAAACACTCATGAACAGCACGCCGGGGACGATCGCGATGGCGCTCAGCACCGGGCCGAATAGCGCTACCAGTGAGTGGTACATCAATCTTGGGAATAACTCGATCCTCGATGGCGCTCAGGACGGCGGCCCCTTTACTGCATTCGGCCAAACGCTCTACAACGGCCTGGCGGTCGCCAATGACATTGCGAGCCTTAAGATCGTCAACAACACGACGAGCGGCGCCTGGAGCACACTGCCGGTGCAGAATTTCTCCGGCGCTAACGGCTCCACCGTCGCGTCAGTTCCGACGAATGATTTTGTCATTCTGAATCCCGTGGTCGTCCCCGGCGGATTGAATTACACGGTCAGCAGTTCGAACTCGAACATCGTCGCCGCCAGTGTCTCAAACGGAATGCTGAATTTAACGCCGGTTGGCGGTGGTACGACCAATGTGACAGTCACCGCGACGGATCTGGGCGGCAAGACGGCGACTTCGACCTTCGCCGTTCAAGTCACCGGGTTGGCTGGGGCCGTGTCTCTGACGCCGACGGTTTCGGGGAATCTCCCGACCTCGGTCATCGCCGGGCAGAAGGCGGCGATCAGCCAGACGGTCACGCTCACCAATTCCAGTGGTACGGCGTACAATGCCCCGGCAACCACACAGCTGTTTCTGTCCACCGGCACGACCGTAGACAGCAGCTCGATTCCGCTCGCCGCCCAGCTTACGAAGACGGAAAAGCTCAAAGCCGGCGCCCATGTCTCATTCAAGCTGAGCTTGAAGTCGCTCCCGGCCTCGGTGCCCAACGGGACCTATCACGTGATCGCCCAGGTGACCGACAGCAGTGGCAACACCGCCCTTTCCGCTTCGGCCGGCACGATTACCGTTGCTCCGCCGCAGATCGATCTGTCGGTATCGGTTGCGAAGTTTGATTCGACGGCCAAGGGAGGAAAGAAAGTTACGCAAACCATCAGCGTCGCCAACACGAACGGAAATATTGCCGCGACTGGCTCATTGCCAATTCTGGTGGAGATATCACCCGATGGAAACATTCGGACGCGACGCCTCTGACCACGATCACGAAAAAGATCAATATCAAGCCGGGAAAGACGATCAACATCCCGCTGGCCCTGACAGCTCCCGCCAGCGGAACGTCCGCGTTCCTCATTTTCCAGGTCGACCCAAATGACGCCTTCAGCGACATCAACCTGGCCAACAACGTCGCCGTCAGCGCATCGCCGTTGACGGTGGGTTAACGATTTCATTTGGCGAGCCATCGCTCATAACGACGATAAAGGTTTCTGGCGGGTGGCAGGAATGCGATCGCAATTCTGACACACGTATGGAGAACCTGGGCTATGTCGCGGGAGCAACCGGAGTACTTCGTCGTTACCGACGCCTGGGAAGGCCTCAAAGGCAAAGGCGTCGCGCTGTTCGGGCATTCGCCGAAAGTCGACACACCGTGGCCGCGACCGGCCGAGCTGGTTGAATTGCTCGCTCCGGATGGCAGCGTTGTGCAGATACGCATCACGGGAATCGACAAGGATATGTCGCAATTTCCAGGGGCGAATCCTGGCAATCGTGTGGTTCTCATTCCGCGGCGGTCTGTGCAAACCTTGTCGCTGAAGGGTTTCCGCGTACGACCGCTGGGCGGTCCGGCGGCGAAAACCTCTTGGATCCAGCGATTAACACGAGCGATTCTTCCGATTTCCCAGACTTGAGCCGCTTGATTGTGGTGGATCCCTCATCGCGACGGGCGTATCGCGTGCCGCGCCGGCGGACACGAGGCGCATACCAAACCATTGCGCTCAAGTCGAAATGCGAAGGTGGGTTGGCCGCAGGACGGACAGGGGATCGGCTCGATGGCGTCGGTGAGCGCATCCCAGACGGCTTCGAGGGGAGCGGAAAGACCGGATTTGTTGGAGACGACCGCCGAGATGCGCAACTTGGGCTGATTGACAACCATGAAACTGGCGAGCTTGACGCGGACCTGGACGGCGGACTTCTGGCGCAGTTCGGCGATACGCGGCCGCTCCTCGCGATCGATCGCTTCGCGACGCTCGGCGGCGCGGGCGGCAATCGTCCCGGGATCGGCGCCGCGCGGGGATTGCTCCCCGACTTCTTCGCGCAGCCGCGCGAATTTCGCTTTTCGACCGCGCCGGCCCATTGCCGGCGGCGCGAATTGGCCAGAGCGGCCACCGTCCGCGCCGCGCGCCCATGCGCGGTGCGGTAGCCGGCGATCAGCCCGGCGTGAGGTGCTTCTGGCAAGGGCACCTCCGGCTGCGCCGAAAGATGGCCGGTCGAAAGCAATGGATCCAGGTGCCGCACCTCGCGTTGGTAGTGGAGGTCTATCGCGACGGAAAGCAATTCCTCCTCTTTCTGGTCGCTGGCAAAGGTTGCCTTGAACCAGAAGAGGGGAAATCGCCAGATCGTTGTCCGTAAACCGGCTCATCATCCCTCCGGCGCGAAACGGTTGCCGAACAGTTTCTCGTCCTGAGCGCGCTGGCGGAAATAGGCGGCCTTGGCCGCCAATAGCCGAGCGCCGAGCACTTCCATTCGCGCGGCGAATTCATCCGATCCGGCCGAGGCGGCCCATTCGTCGGCGATGACGTCCTCAAATTCCTTCTCGTCGTCGAGATTGCCGAGGATCATGTCCACTTCGCCGATCACCAGCTCGAACAGATTCAGCTTCGCTTCAAGCAGGTGGAGCAGCGCGGCCTCAACCGTTCCAGCCGCGACAAGGTTGAAGACATAGACGTCGCTTTTCTGCCCGATTCGGCTGAGTCGGCCGATGCGCTGTTCGATTTTCATCGGGTTCCACGGAAGGTCGTAGTTGCACAGGCCGTGGGCGAACTGGAGATTGCGGCCCTCGCTCCCCGATTCGGTGCAGAGAAGGACCCGCGCGTCGCCGCGAAAATGCTCGATGGCCGATTCCTTCTCCAGTCGCGACAGGCCGCTCGGCGGGAAAAATCGCGCTGCGTACTGAGCAGGCCCGGCTCCAGAAGCGTGACCAGATTGAACAATTCCTCCAGGTTATTCTGCACCGGGGTCGCGGTGAGCAACAGGATGAACTGCTTGCGAATCTCACTGGCGAATTTCCAGGCGGCAGTGTGCCGATTCCGCAAGTGATGCGCCTCGTCAACGATGACGATGTCCCAGTTGCGGGCGAGAATCGCCGAGCGATGCGGCTCGCGCTTAGCGGTGTGAATCGAGACGATCATCCGGTCATGTGTTGCCCATCCGTCGCGGTCTGCTTTGCGAAAGGCCGGATCGTCCTGGCTCGTGAGCTCCACCGCGAATTTCCGGCGCATTTCCCCCTGCCATTGCGTGGTGAGCGAAGGCGGAGTCAAAACCAGCACGGATCGAACCAGCCCGCGCATGACCAGTTCGGAAAGGATCAATCCGGCCTCGACAGTCTTCCCGAGGCCGACTTCGTCGCAGAGCATTGCCCGCCCGCGAAAGTGCCGCAGAACGACGGGGGCAGAATAAATCGAACAGAGCTTTCAAGCTTCTGGGTCTGCGCCTGAACCCGATCGCCGGTTTCCCACGCGGAAGTGACCCTTCCTGTTGCGGTGGATGCGGTGCGGGTCAATTGTTGTCCTCCGTGACAGTGCGGCCCGATGGGTTATATAACCGCTCGGCGTCAAACCAACAAATTTTATCGTATTCGGCGACGGTTTTCCCACGAAGGATCACGGCTCGGCGCGAAATAATCGACGTGCAAATCCTGTCACGGCCCCGTAGATCCAGAGGATTCGCGTGCGGAGATCGAGGCGTTGGAGGGAAATGTCTTCGGGGTCGAGTCGAAGGCCGCGGCGGGCCCAGACGCGAGCTTCGGTGTAACGGCCAAGATGAACGTGGGCGAGACTCAGATTGTAGATCACCATCGTGTTTGCAGGATCCACAACCAGTGCGCTTCGGGAACTGGCGATGCCGTCGTCGTATCGGCCCATGGCGAACTGAGCAACGGCGAGATTTTGCCAGCCGCTGACGTTCTTCGGCTCGATCTCCACGAGGCGTTTGAGGCAGGCCACGGCCCCGCGCGATTGGCCGGTGTCGGCCAGCAGGTTGGAAAGGTCCATCAGGAGCCGCGAATCCTGCGGGCGAAGAAGCATCTCGGCGCGAAGGTGGCGGCGCGTCAGGCTCACGTCGCGACGAATGTGGAAAATCTCCGCCAGGCGGAGGTGAACGCCCGGATAGGTCGGATCGAGTTGAAGGACTTTTCCGTAGGCTTCGATCGCCTCGTCGTCAAACCCGTGCGCTGGAGCCATTGCCCATGGCAGAAATATCCGGCTGGCTCCTCGGGCGCAGCTCGATGGCGCGGCGGAATTTTTCGCCGGCCTCGTCAATCCGACCCATTTCCGCCAGTAATTCGCCCAGATCAAGCAGCGTGTCGGTGTTGCCGGGATCCTGCCGCAATCCGATCAAGTAATGCTGGCGGGCCGATTCCAATTCCCCTTTGCCCCACAAGGCGTCGGCGATGCGCACCTGCACCTGCGGATAGGCGTCATCCAGGTCGAGCGTCTTTTGCCAGCAGTAGATCGCCCGATCGAACAACCCCCGGCTGTGCAGCGAGCAGCCGATGTTGTAATAGCAGTGCGGGCAGTGCTCCTTGTAAAGTCGGGCGAGGTAGAACATTTCCTCGGCCTTCTCGTGATCCCCCATGTCGCTGTAAGTGATGATGCGATGGCAATAGGAGGGTTCGCAGGCGCTGTCCAGCGACTCCATTTTCTCGAAAGTGGTCAATGCCTGCGAGAAATCGCCGATGCGGTGCAGGTCGATGCCGAGGTGCTGGAGGGCCTGAAGATCGTTGGGCTCTATTTCCAGTGCGTGACGGTAAGCCTCGATCGCTTCGTCGAAACGCTCCATCTCATCGAGCGTCAATCCGATGTTGAAGAACCACCCGCCGTTGTACGGATTGATTGAAATGGCTGCGCGCAGTTCTTCGAGCGCTTCGAGCCAGCGGTGCTGCTCGAACAGTTCCTGCGCCTTCTCGACGCGACGCTCGGCATCATTCCAATCGTTCATGCCACGCCCGATCGGCCCCATCAAGATATCGCCGTAATCGCTCACTTATTTAATCGGTTCGTCCGCCGCTTGGCAAGATTCCCGGACCAAAATTCGCAGGAAAAAATAATCCTCGCCGAAATGGGGCTCAGGAATTGTTCTCTTCCTCGATCTGGCGGTTCACCAGCCCGGACATATACGCCCGGAAATGATTGTCGAGCGTTGCGATGTCCTCCCCGAAATAATGCTCGAGCTGCGGCGGTGCCGACTTGGGATCCCAGACGAAGACGCCGGGGCGGAGGCGCGTCGCGGCGAAGAGCTTTCCGGCGGCGGCGTCAGAGAGCATTTCCTGGAGGCCGTGGCGATACTTTCCATTTTCGGCGTCCCAGCAGAATCGGGCGAAGGCCCAGCTTTGTCCGTAAAAGGCGGCGATACGTCCGGGCGGGCCGTTCACGATCTGGCCGGCATGCGTCGTGGCGAGCGTATCCAAGGTGAAGAGCCGCTTCTGATCGATCGCCGTGCGCAGCGAAGAGAGCCGGCCAACATTCACCTCCAAACTCCAATACGGCGATTTCCCGTTCCATCGCACGTCCTCGAACATGCAGGCGATCCCTTCTTCCAGAAATGGCGGAATCCGATTTCGGAAATTGCGCGAAGCATATTGGTGAAACCCCTCGTGGGCGGCGACGGAAAACGTACCGTTGTCTCCCATGAAATAGGCGACATACCAGTCATGAATCGTGTACCCGCCGCGGTTGATATGAAGATAAATCGCCGCATCCGAGCCCGTGTAATGACGAGTGAACTGTGCCCATTGATCGCGGGTCAGGAACAGATAGCAGGTCATCGGCTCGTCGGATCGTGGGGAAGCCGGCGCAAACCGATTGTATTCCGCGAACGCCCCCTCCATCACGTGACCCACCCTCTCCAGGAGTTCGTGATCGGGAATGGTCGTGTAGATCGCGTAGTGGGCGGTCTGAACCTGAATGGCCGGTTTGCCCTCGTAGGTCCACGGCTGGATCTGGACGGGAGGGAGCGCGGTATCAGAGCCGGAGCTATTCCCCGCATTGTGAGCGCACCCGGCAACTCCCAGGCAGAGGATGAGGTTCGCGACCAATCCAAGAGCCGGTCGCCAGGTCGTCGGCATTATTGTGTCACCGTGCTCGCCGTCGCCAGGACGCTGGAGTCGATGGACTTGATGATCCGTTCTTGAAGGATCTTCACCTCGGAATTGCTCAGGTGCGGAATCCCGTTCATCAGAATCGAGAATGCATACCATCCGCCGTCACGGGCGTGCAGATAACCACTCAGCGAACTGACGCCCTCGACAAAACCGCTCTTTCCGAAGACGCGTCGGCGAAGGTCCGACCCACGAAAACGATCATCGAGCGTTCCATCAACTCCGGCGATCGCGAGGCTGTCCATGAAAGCCTGGCGGTTCTTTCCGAAGAAATTATACGTCAGCACTTTGACGATCGCCCGGGCGGCGATCGCGTTCTCCTTGGAGAGCCCGCATCCGTCATCGAGGCGAAATTCGCTGTCGGGGACGCCGGCATGGCGAAGAAAGGCGCCGACCGCCGCAGTCCCATTTTCCCAACTCCCGCTGGCGTGGGCGGTTTCAAAGCCGAGCCGCTTGCACAAACTCTCGGCGTAGAGATTCATGCTGTCCTTGTTGGCGCGGGCAAGGACGACCGAAATCGGCGTCTCATGAATCGCCAGAACCTGCCATGCGGATTTGTCTTTCTCGATCTGAGCTCGGATCGATCGGTCGCGCCGGACCGAGCCGCTCATGGTGATCCCCGCCGATCGAAGCATTTCGGAAAAAACGGTTCCAGCAAAGAGGGGCGGATCATGAATCGTCACCGAGACGCCGGCCGTCCCTCGGGCGGGCGTTTGTCCGTGGAGCAGGATCGAATTGGTCCCGGCGTCGCGGTTCAGTCCAACCGCGTTTTCAGATCCGGTGACGCAGGTGTTGCGGACCGTCACATATTGGGTCGGTGGATCGAGTGAAAACCCGACGAGCTGGCCCCGAGCCGTGGGCGTGATCGTAAAATCGACGCAGTTGGCGTTGAGCGCGATTCCGGCAACCTCCGCGACGTAGCGCTTGTCCAACTGATTGGCCGGCCAGTGAGGATGGACGAACGTTTCCTCAAAGACACTGTCATCGACCAGCACATCACCGATGGATGTGATCGATCGCTTTTTCAGTTGATCCGCCCAGTTCTGAAAAACCGTGGTCGTTTTCCAGCCGGCTTTTTTGAGGAATTCGGCGTCGCCGAGGGTGGGATCCCCGTCTCCAATGAATGCCAGGTCATTGCCGCGGCGAACAAGCATCGTGCGAAACTTGAAATCCGAGCCGAAATCGTCGAGGGCAGCGGATGTCGTGATCAACTTGAGATTGCTGGCCGGCACCAGGGGCAATTCATCTTCAAGGCGGTAAATCGGCTCGCTTCGGCTCTCCGAGTCCCCGAGGCGGATCACGTCGATGCCGACAGTGGTCTTATGCAATAATTTCTCGTGCAGGATCGATTGCACCTCGCCCTGCAAATCCGCGCCGAACACGGCGAAGGGGCTGTTTGCCATCATGATGGAGAGAAGGACGATGGGTGCGGAAAGTCTCATCCGTGAAGCCTTTATCGGGTAAGTCGATTCCGGGGCCCTTCGACGGCGCTCAGGACAGGCCGGAGCACTCCTTGCCTGCCCTAAAAGGTAACGCCTTTGAGCCGGCTCGCAAGAGGAGCGTACGAGATACAAAATCGGCTTTTGAGCCGGATTTCGTGACTCACGGGGTCAACGGTCTCTTCTCTTTCCAGCTACGCAACCGGTTCCAACTTGGAAAGCCCGCGCAATGTAGCCTCGTTTTCGACGCGAAAATCCCACTTCCCTGGCCAGTCACGGTGCAGGAGCTTGTCGAGACCGTCTCGGACCCCACCGGAAACGACCACATCATGGTTCATCCGCATCTTTCTCTGGCGGAACCTCCGAATTCGAGCGGCGCTCGCTTCAGCAAGCGCTTCGACGATTGCCTGAAGCATTTGCTCACGCGTCGTTCCAAGGGTCAGGCCGGAGAAAGCGGCCTGGCGCTGCTGGAGACTCATGCGATCGCCGGCCAGGTACGGCTCGAAGCGCACTTTGCTCGGGGGACCGGCCGTTGTGGAATTCTTCCTCTTGCGCAACTCGGAGAGTCCGAGTCTCGAGACGAGTTTCCAGAATTCGCCGGGATTGAGATCGACGAATAGCTGATCCTTCGCCCAGTTGAGGCTCGATCCCGCCGCCGCCAGCGTGCTGACCGACATCCAGCGCTTTCCGACGCCGAGTGCGCGGGTGAGCAGGTGCTCATCCGGATACGCATGGTCGGTGCAGAGCCCGAGCACGTCGGTCGAGCCACAGATATTGAGCAGTTGTCCCGGCTTGGCGCCGATCAGCAGCATCGCTGAACTGGTATCGACTACTCCGACGACCGCCGGCGTTCCATGGGTCAACCCGAATCGGCGCGCAGCCTCGGCGTGAATCGACCCCGCGATCGCATTCGCTTCGCGAATTTCCGGCAGATGTCCGGCATCCACTCCCGTCGCTTCACATAACTCCCGGCTCCACCCTTTCTGCTCCGCGGTCAGATACAGGCCAGTGAAGCTCGCGTTAGCGGGATCGATCACCCGCGCGCCGGAGAACTGGAAGTGGAGAAACGTATTGAGATGGCCGGCGAGCGCCACACGTTTTAATCGTTGCGGTTCATTTTGCAGATACCAGGCCCAGGTAGTGACGCTGATTCCGCCGGGGAACGGGCGGTTTCCGGCGAGCTTCAAGAATCGCGCTTTCCCGATCTTTTTTTCGATCGAAATCGCGACCTCGACACTTCGCCGATCTTGATGGGTAACGATGGGCGTTAACGGCTTGCCGCGCCGATCCATCGCCACCCACGCCGGAGACATCACCGACAAAGCGATGAGATCGACCTTCTTTGCCCGGCTTCCGAGTTTTTGAATCGCGGAGGCTACTGCGTTGAGCAGATGGTCCGGTTGCACTTTCACTTTCACGCCATCATGGGACGTCGGAAAAGGCGAATGCACCAGATGACCGACAACGTTTCCGTTGCGCAGGACGCCGGCCTTGACCGATGACGAGCCGATGTCGAGGCCGAGGGTGATCATGGGGGAAGAAGCCAGGAGCCAGAAGCCAGGAGCCAGAATGGGAAAAGAAGTAAAAAGGAAAAAGTGAAAAGGAAAAAGTGGATGGCCGCCAACTCTTTTCCTTTTTCCTTTCTACTTTTTACTTTTTCCTTGCTTTGTCCTGCTCGTGTGCCTCCGGACCTTTGGCGGGCGGCGTTTGCTCGGACCACTCGGTATGAATAATTCCCGACTTGTCGATTCGCTCGTAGGTGTGCGCGCCGAAGAAATCGCGCTGAGCCTGAATCAGGTTGGCGGGTCCGCGCTCGCGGCGATAGCTGTCGTAATACGCGAGGCTGGCGCTGAAAGCGGGGGTTGCGATTCCGTTCTGAATTGCGACCGTCAGCACCCGCCGCCAAGAGTCCTGGCGGGCGATTATCGCTTCGCGGAAGCGCCCGGCCATCAGTAGATTGGCCGTGCCCGGTTCTTCCTTAAACGTCTTTTTGATTTCATCCAGGAAGACTGCCCGGATAATGCACCCGGCTTTCCAGATCCGGGCGATTTCGTCGAGATGCAACCCGTATTGAAACGCCTTATCGGCGGCGGAGAGCATCGCCATACCCTGGGCGTACGAACAGATCTTGCTGCAATAAAGGGCCGCGCGAACGTCGTTGATGAATGCCTGAACATCGCCCTTCATTACGGTTGGCTTGGGACCAGTGAGGACGTGTGATGCCTTGATGCGTTCATCCTTCAGCGAGGAAAGCCCCCGCGCATCGACCGCCGCCGTGATCGTTGGGATCGGCACGCCCAGATCCAGCGCTGATTGGGTGGTCCATTTGCCGGTCCCTTTCTGGCCCGCCTTGTCAAGGATCATGTCGACCAGAGAGCGGCGTGAATCGTCCGGGTCGGGGAAAGCGATGACCTTGGTCGTAATTTCAATCAGAAAGCTCTTGAGTTCCCCGCCATTCCACTCCGTAAAGACGTCCTTGAGCTGCGCGTTGCTCAGGCCGCCGACGTTCTTGAGAAGATCGTAGGCCTCGGCGATGAGCTGCATGTCGCCGTACTCGATGCCGTTGTGGACCATCTTGACGTAATGGCCCGAGCCCTTTGAGCCCAGATACGCAACGCACGGTCCATCGTCCGGCGTTTTCGCGGCAACTTTCTTCAGGATCGGCGCAAGGTGCTCATACGAATCCTTGTCGCCGCCGGGCATGAGGCTGGGGCCCCAAAGCGCCCCTTCTTCGCCGCCGCTTACGCCCATTCCGAAAAACTTGATTCCGGTGCCGGAAAGCTCAATGATTCGCCGCTCGGTGTCGGTGAAATGGGAATTGCCGCCGTCGATGATGATGTCCCCTTCCTGAAGGTGCGGCTTGAGTTCGTTGATTACAGCATCGACTGGCGCGCCCGCCTTGACCATGATCAGGATCCGCCGCGGCCGCTCCAGGAGTTGAACGAACTCGGCCGGCGTCTTTCCGCTCCTGGCATTTTTGCCTTTGGCCAGGACATTGATGAATTCTTCGGCCTTGGAATAAGTGCGGTTATAGACGGCGATGGGAAAGCCATTTCGCTCGATGTTGAGCGCAATGTTTCGTCCCATCACTTCCAACCCAATGACACCGAATGCTTGACCGGCCATAACGAGGTCCTTCCACTATGTTAAGTCGCTCACGGTGTGAGACAGATGCGGGGCGTTCCTGCCAGCCCCCTCTCCCAGTACTCTGGGAGAGGGTTGGGGTGAGGGCCGTTTACCCGCGGGCTTGCCCTTAAGACCCTCGCCCCCTCCCTCTCCCGGAGTACCGGGTGAGGGAGGAAGGATTTGCGCCGCCAAATCTGTCACGCAGGGCGCCGCGCAAATCCTTGGAGCCGTTCCCTTCCGCATTGTGTGATTTTCTGAATGATCTGCAACTTTGACATTTCGGATTTGCGCGGGTCTAACCCGATAGCGCATGCCCCTTCAACTTCACTGGCTTGGTGACGAACACCTCGATCGAATCGCCGACGTGCGCATGCGCTGTTACGCCCATGCGGCCAAAGAACGCGAACGTTATCGCTTTGGCATCCGCGCGGACTCCCGTGCCCGGCCTGGCGATTTTCTCATCGCCGAACAGGGTGGCGTCGATGTCGGAACTGCAACGGCTCTTTCGCTCCAGATGTGGGTACGTGGCGGACGTGTTCCCTGCCAGGGCGTCGCTTATGTGGGGACGATCAAAACCCATCGCCGTGCCGACCCCAAAACCGTCCGCGGCGGGGGAATCGCCAGCCAGATCATGCGCGAAACGCTTCGGATGGGACGGGAACGCGAGCAGGTTGTTTCGGCATTGATGCCGTTTTGCGCCAGCTTTTACGATCATTTCGGTTACGGATTGGTGGAGACACGCAATGTCTGGACCATTCCGCTATCGATCCTTCCCGCCGGACCCTTCGATGGCATTCGCTTCGTCCGAAATGAGGACATCGCCGAATTGGAGCGATGCCGGCAGGCCGTCGTTGAGGCGGGGCAATGCGATATCGAGCGGTCCGCCCAGACCTGGGCCGATCACCTCCAGCGTGCCGAGGAAGGGTTGCTCGTTGTCGATCGGCCGAGCGATGAGGCGGGAATCCGCGGATGGGTCTATTTCCAGCACACACACGAACATGGCCGCGATCTGCTTCGCATCATCGAATCGGGACACTCGGATATCGAAGCATTGAGCCGGCAAATTCGCTTCCTGGCGAGTTTGCGCGATCAATACGCGTCGGTCACCTGGCCCCTGCCGGCGGATTTGCCACTCAATTGGCTGCTCCGCGAGCCGCAACTCCCCCACCGTCCGGTGAATCATCGGGTGCCCGAACTTCGTCCGGAGACACGGGTGCAGCTTCGTGTTCTCGACCACAAACGCCTGATTGAAACGATGAAGTTTCCCGAGTTCGCGAAGGGAAGCGTCGTTGTCGAGGTCCTGGAATGCGAAGGGGAAACGAACCGGTTCAAGATTGATGTTTCCGGCGGGCGGGCGTCTGTTTCGCCATCGACGGCTCCGGCGGATCTGACCTGCCCCGACCGCGTCTGGTCAGCCATTGTTACCGGTGAGATGCCCGCGGAAACTGCCATTCAGCTTGGATTGGCCGCCGGATCCAAATCAGCGTCTATGGATGCTATAGCGATCTTCTCCCAAGGCCCCCGACCATTCACCACCGAGTACTTTTGAGGTAGATCGCATACACATTGGGCAAACAGATTGCATCGTATTTATTGCACTCGATGCGCAACGGCGTTCGCTGGCGCCGACGCCGGACCGAGCAACAGGGTCGGGAGGGGATCGCTCAGGATTCGCAATTGCACGCCGTCGTCATCTGCAAGCATCTCCTCGATCAAACCGGTTCCATTGTTGGTTTCGTACCTGATCGTGAATCGCGAGGCGTCATCGGAATCAGGTTGACCGGCGAACAGGCGCAGCCAACGCTGATCGCCCGCCCGCAGAAACGACAATGGTGCGTTTTGCCTGCAATTTTTCCGCAGGCCGGTCAGCGAAGCGGGTTCGATCGCAGAGACGGTCAATTGGATCGGATCTCCACCCGCGTCGGTGACCGAAGTCGAACATTGAATCAATCGGATGTGACCTGACGGTGAGCGGCGCTCGTGTAGAAATACCGCCGAGTTCGTCGAAAAATCCGGCGGTGAGTTTGCAAATATCCAGCCGGCGTTCGGTGCAGGCGGGTTTCGCCAGTTGTCAAGATTTGCACTGGCCGTTTCGAACGCGTCAAAGGCGTCCTTCGTCGCGGGGTAGAAGCAGTAGGACGGCAGAGTATTGCCGACCCAAAAAAAATTCGGCGGTTGGCCGTACCCCTGGGAGAGCAAAACCGCTGTTCGCGATGGATCGGAATCAAACATGATTCGCGTTGGCGGTTGCGAATATTTCATGCAACGGCGCTGGGCGATCAACATGCGAACCTGAAGTTTTACGCCTTCACCCCACTTGTCGTAGGCGAAGTAGAGATTGCTCAAGACGAGGAACGCAAAGAAGATCCGCTTGATCCATCGGCCGCGCGAACTGCGCGGCGGAGCGTAGCCGAGTTGGGGGATTGCCGAGGGTTCACTTTGAATCACCCATTTGTGGAGACGGCGGTTCGTCCACTATCCGCAGGGTGACCGAGTCGTCCGCATTGAGATGTCCCTCGACCAGGCCGGGTCCGGTTTTCAATTCGTAGCGGATCGTAATACGCGATGAATCGCCAGAGTCCGGTTGACCCGCGAAGATGCGCATTGGCGGCAATCCGGGCCGGGAATGAGCGAGCAGCAGATCCCCTTTTCCGGATTGAGTAAGGCAGTCGGGCTCGCCGATCGGGGACGCGACGCTATAAATCGCGGAACTTAGCGTCACAACGTCGAACTCGTCACATTTTGCCGAAACGACGACAAGTCGCGATGCGCCCCCGGCAACAGACCGCTCGTGGAGAAAAACTACGGTATTCGCCCACGGATCAGGAAGAAAGCCGGGAGGCATCGGTGGCGAAGCGAAAATGCCCGGCGACTGGGGTTGAAGCTCGTTCAGGCGGGAACACACTCGTTCAAGGCTCTCCAGGCAATCGGCCGCCGAAATCGACGTCACGGCTACGCTCCGGCCGCCTGGAACCGCTGACCTTGCCGTATTCGAAATATATCCGTCGAGCTTGACCAACGCGTCGAACTCTTCCGGTCATCAATGCAATTGTAACAGATGGCGGCTACACCACGGCCGCAGGCGATCCCAAGGGCCGAAGTTTCTTACTGCTGCTCAAACGCAAGTGGAGCGATCCCGGGCGGAACGTTCGCCAATCGAAATCGAATGTCGGTGCCGTTAATTAGACATCCCTCGATCTGGCCGCGTTTTCCGTTCACTTCGAAGGTCACAAGAAACCGGGCGTCGTCCGCCTGATCAGGGTGACCGACGAAGAAGCGGGTTGTCTTCGGAAGCCGCAAATCGTTGATGCCGGCTTTCTCAGAATCGATGTATCCCTTCAGGCCGGTGACGTCGACCGGAGGCTGCGAATAGGAGCCGGGAGCGATCAATTGCGCTTCGATTTCTCCCTCACCGGCGGTCATCACGACGACGATTCGCGTCGTTCCCTCTTCCGATCGACGTGCATGGAGAAAGACTACCCCTTCGCTTGATAGCGGCGTCAGAAAATGAATTCTAAAACCAGCCGGAAAGACCACGTTAGTTAAAACGGAGAAGTCGACGAGTGCTCTGGGCACGTGATAGACGAAGTCGCTGCTGACGATCTGGACGGCGCCTTCCGGCTGGGTCGAAGATACGAATGTTGGACGCGTACAGTGCAAATAATCCGGCGAGGCCCCGATCAGCGCGACATCCACGGGATCGTCGGAGAAAGCAATTCGCGGCTCGCTGCAATCCCATACCTCGCAGCGGTGCTGGTCATAAAGAACCCGCAGCCTAGGGCCGACGATCGGCTGCTCGTGCCGCCAGGCAAACGCCAGAGCGATGAACCCCAACATAAGCAGGACGATTCTCATGAATTTCCGCCAGCGTCGCGGGGCGGAAAGGCCGTACGAAATCGTTGGAACTGAAGATGGAGCTGATCCGAGCTTCATGGCGCTGACGCCGTCGGGGCCAGCGGTCCGTCGAGGATTTTGAGTGTGACGGCTCCCTCGTCCCCGAGAATGCCCTCGACTGTGCCGCGACCGTCCGGGGTCTCGTATTCCATCGTGAAACGCGAAGCGTTTACCGGGTCGGGCTGTCCCGCGAAAAGACGAAGCAGTTGGTGCGTGCCGCCGCGCGGGAACATCGGTAATGACTCCAACTCGCCCAATTCCCGCAATACCGGCATACCCGTGAGCGACGCCGATTGGATCGACCGAGGCACGAGAGTGAGAAGTTCGGGATCGCTATTGTCGAGATTGCCTCGAACGACAACAAGACGTTTATCCCCTGCAGCCGAGCGGCGTTCCCGCATGAACAAGGTCCAACCGTCATCGGCTGATAAATCCGGGATCGCAAAAGTGAGCTGCCAGGCCCCGGGAATCTGCTGCTGTTCGACGGCTTTGCACGCGTCGGCGAATACTTGAAATGTCTCCCCGGTCCTCAAATAAACCGCAAATGCAGGAGATCGATTGAAAAGCTGCGCGGCCGTTGCAGATCCGTAAGAAACCTGTGCCAGCAAGGCCGTCCCTCTCGACGGATCATTATCGAATATCACCCGATCCGGAGGTTCCGAGTAATGCGCGCATCGCCTTTGACAGATCAGCATGTGAGTCTGGAGGCATGCACACCCGCCCCACTTGGTGACGGCGAAATAGAAGTTGGTCAGGATGAGTGCCGCGACGAAAAGACCTTTGGCGAGCCTTTTGGCGCGTCCGCGACCCACTTGAGCCGTCGCGGCGTATTCCAGCGACGGAACGGCGGCGACAATCGAGCTTATCTCAGTTTCCTGCGGCATTGCCTTTGAGCGATCAACGCATGGGTTCTTCGATCGCCGGGCCATTGACGATTTCCCAGCTGATCGCGTCGGTCTCGAACAATCGCCCTTCGATCAAGCCGTAGCCACCGGCCGTTTCGTAAGCAATCGTGAAGCGAGAGAGGTCCCCGGGATCCGGCTGCGGCGCATAAAGACGAAACTCCGGCGATGACTCTCGGGAGCAGACGCAAAAAGTGGCAGATGAAATTCCGCTCGACGCGGTCGACCAATCGCCAGGCGCGAAGAGGCGACCCTGAAGCTGTGCGACGTTGTTCTGGTGCCAGCTCAGGTCCACGACAACGAGCCGTTCTTCGCCGGATCGAAGGCGAAACTTGTGGACGAAGATCGTTACGTCGGCCATGAGCGTCTCGCCGCGAGCTGACATTCCCAGTGATCCGAGGCCTTCGGACCTCCAAGAGAGATTTCGGGCGTTGCACCAGAGTTGCTCGGCCTCGTCATATTCCGCATTGCAATTTGCAGCGCACAACGAAAGGACAAAATAGGCGCCGGGAGCGAGCGGACTCACTTTGCGCTCATAACCGTGTGCTGGATCGAGCCCAGGCGGCGGGGCCGTAAATGTCGCAAAGACAATTCGATCAGGCGATTCGACAAATCGCTCTGCCCGCCGACGCGCGAGGCATCGCTCCAGGGCCCGCCACGTGGAGGGCGAATACCGGTCGACGGCAAAAAAGCAATCGGAGCAGATCAGAAGGGGAACGATGACGCTCCAGAAGATGCGTCGCCGGGTTGGGCGTGATGAAAGATGCCGAAGATCTGGAAGGCGCGTGCTGGCGAACATCGACCGTTCCGTTCGCCATAGCCTACCGAATCGCGGATTGCAGGAAAACAAAAAAGCCCCCGGACCTTTTAAGGGGCCCGAGGGCTTTTTGATAACGCTGGCAGTGACCTACTTTCCCGCTGAAGCAGTATCATCGGCTTGGCAGGCTTAACGACCGTGTTCGGAATGGGAACGGGTGTGACCCTACCAATATAGCCACCAACGAAGGCCTGCCGGCCCGGTGAAGGGCCGGCAGACGTGATTCGTGATTATGAGGTTCAATGGTTCGACACACTTTGCTCGTCAATGATTTCTCATCGGCGAACAGAGCTTAGCGAACCACTCCGCGACCGTCGAGCACACGATTTGTGCGACGATGATCGATAAAAGTGGTCAAGCTATCGACCGTTAGTACCGGTAACCTGAAAACTTTTCAGTTCTGTACAGCTCCGGCCTATCAACCGAGTGGTCTACTCGGGGTCTCTCGGGAGCAAGCTCCCATGGAACCCTCGTCTTGGCATAGGCTTCACGCTTAGATGCTTTCAGCGTTTATCCGTTCCGGACATAGCTACCCAGCCGTGCCGCTAGCGCGACAACTGGTACACCAGGGGTCCGTCCTTCCAAATCCTCTCGTACTATGGAAGAGGTGCCGTCAAGGTTCCTACGCCCACAGCAGATAGGGACCGACCTGGCTCACGCCGGTCTGAACCCAGCTCGCGTACCGCTTTAATTGGCGAACAGCCAAACCCTTGGGACCGCCTTCAGCCCCAGGATGCGATGGGCCGACATCGAGGTGCCAAACCGCCTCGCCGCTATGGACGCTCGGAGGCGATCAGCCTGTTATCCCCAGCGTACCTTTTATCCGTTGAGCTATGGCCCTTCCACACGGGACCACAGGATCACTAAGGCCGACTTTCATCTCTGCTCGTGCTGTAGCACTCGCAGTCAAGCAAGCTTCTACCTTTACGCTCGACGAACGATTGCCAACCGTTCTGAGCTTGCCTTTGCACTCCTCCGTTACTCTTTTGGAGGAGACCGCCCCAGTCAAACTAACCGCCTAGCACGGTTCCCTGCCCAGATTCATGGGATCAGGGTGAGATGACGAATGCAAACAGGGTGGTATTTCACCGTGTGGCTCCCCCCTGGCCGGAACCAGGGGATCAACGCCTCCCACCTATCCTACGCAGTCCACACCCGGCATCAGTACCAGGTTATAGTAAAGGTGCATGGGGTCTTTCCGTCTTGCTGCGGGTAGACGGTATCTTCACCGCCACTTCAATTTCACCGAGTCTGCGGTTGAGACAGCGCCCAAGTCGTTACGCCGTTCATGCACGTCGGAACTTACCCGACAAGGAACTTCGCTACCTTAGGACCGTCATAGTTACGGCCGCCGTTTACCGGGGCTTCGGTTGCTAGCTTCGGGGCGAACCCCTGACCGACTTCCTTAACCTTCCGGCACCGAGCAGGCGTCACTCTGTATACATCCTCTTGCGAGTTAGCACAGAGCTGTGTTTTTGATAAACAGTCGCCCAGGCTGCTTCCTGTGCCCTCTCACTAAATGGAGGAGGGACCCCTTCTCCCGAAGTTACGGGGTTAGATTGCCTAGTTCCTTAACCGCAGTTCTCTCGAGCGCCTTAGGATACTCTCCTCACCTACCTGTGTCAGTTTTAGTACGGGCGACTGTATCGTCACCCGTGTACTTTTCTCGGTGCCCTCCTCCACAGACTTCGGCAACAAAACGGCCTCGATCTTGCGAAACCCCCACGACTAATCGGGGGATCTGCCTTGGAAACACACATACACGGGTTCAACCTTTACAGCCGGTGCAGGAATATTAACCTGCTGTCCATCGACTACGCCTTTCGGCCTCGTCTTAGGTTCCGACTAACCCTGGGCGGATTTACCTTCCCCAGGAAACCTTAGGCTTTCGGCGTGCAGGATTTTCACCTGCATTATCGTTACTCATACCGGCATTCTCACTTGCACACGCTCCACCACTCCTTACGGTATGGCTTCGACGCGGCGTGCAACGCTCTTCTACCGATTGATTGCTCAATCCCGCTGCTTCGGTATCCTAGCTTATTCCCGATCATTTACGGCGCTACTCTGCTCGACCAGTAAGCTATTACGCACTTTTTAAATGGTGGCTGCTTCTAAGCCAACATCCTGGCTGTCTCAGCAGAATAACTTCCTAACGAACTAAGCTGGATTTTGGGACCTTAGCAGACGATCAGGGTTGTTTCCCTTTTGACCGCGAAGATTATCCCTCGCGGACTCACTCCCGAGATAGTCTCTGTGGTATTCGGAGTTTGGTAGGAGCGTGTAGGCGGGTAGCCCCACGTCTCCTTTCAGTAGCTCTACCCCCACAGAGTAGTTGCTCGAGGCTGCCCCTAAAGGCATTTCGAAGAGAACCAGATATCTCCCCGTTTGATTAGACTTTCACTCCTCCCCACAGCTCATGCCATAACTTTTCAACGTTAACGGCTTCGGTCCTTCTGTCCCTTTTACGGGACATTCAACCTGGCCATGGGTAGATCACGGGGTTTCGGGCCGCATGCCTGCAACTTAACGCCATCTTAAGACTCGCTTTCGCTACGGCTCCGGTGCTTGACACCTTAGCCTTGCCGCAGACATGCACTCGCCGGTCCATTATGCAAAAGGTACGCCGTCACCCATTCCCATTGCAGGGCATAGGGCTCCGACCGCTTGTAAGTGTATGGTTTCAGGTACTTTTCACTCAGCTAATAGCTGTGCTTTTCATCATTCAATCGCCCTACTTGTTCACTATCGGTCATCGAGGAGTATTTAGCCTTGCCCGGTGGGCCGGGCAGCTTCGCACGGAGTTCCACGAGCTCCGTGCTACTCTGGAGAGCACATATTAACGGGGACCTATTCCTGTCGCATACGGGACTTTCACCCTCTGTGGTGAGACTTTCCAGACTCTTCCGCTAGGAACGGTTTTGTAACCCCTCAGTGCTTCCGCAACCCCAGGACGAATCCTGGTTTGGGCTATGTCCGCTTTCGCTCGCCGCTACTTACGGAATCAATGTCTTTTTCTTTTCCTTCAGGTACTTAGATGTTTCAGTTCCCTGAGTTCGCTCCTTACGGCCTATGAATTCAGCCGCAGGTGACCGGGTGTAACCCGAGCCGTGTTTCCGCATTCAGAAATCTCCGGATCAACGCTTGTTTGCCAGCTTCCCGGAGCTTATCGCAGGCTACCACGTCTTTCGTCGCCTCTCGATGCCAAGACATCCACCATACACCCTTAGTAGCTTGACCACATTTATCGATCACCGTCAAACTCCCTGGCGGGAACCCAAACCAAGTTAGCTCGGGACCAACCAGAAAGCCGGCAGGGCGTGCCGGAACGGTGCAGCTCATACAGACACTGCGCGATCAATAACGGATCAGATCGCCAAAAAGGTGCTCGACGACACCTGCCCCTCAACACAAACAAGAGCATTAGGGTCATGCTCCGACGGAAGACCTAACAGGGGATACAACTATGGGCAGGCGTCGCGGAGGTCTATTTTGCAATAAACCTTGAACCTCATATTCACTTTTCAAAGAACCGAATTCTAGCTGGCGTTCACGAATGAACGACAATTCAAATTCCCGCCGAACGCGGGCGAGTCAGCCGAATAAATCGGCGGCGGACTCGTTCGAGTTCAGGCTTCGCTTCGGGTTGTTTTTTCCGAATCGCGTCACTGGCTCACCGCCAGTAACCCTCAAGACAGGGGCTGGCTCAAGAGAGCAGGCAGTGGCAGGTTGAGAAATTGATCAATCCGTCGCCTCGTTGCAGGTATTGTCCTCGTTCCTCGTTTCTATCAGCCGTACGTCCTGTGCGGCTTCCAAGTTCAGATGATACGCCTCTTTTTCGTCCCGTCAAGGCCGGTAACATCAACTTTTAACTTTTTACCGGCCTCGACCTACGCTCCGTCTGTCCGCCTCGTTTCATTCATGGCGGGGCGAGAACTTTAACGTTGTGTGAAAAGAATTCAAGGGGTGACGAAAAGTTTTTCGGAAACGTCGAACGGAACGGATCCCCTGAAAGGTGCCGATCACCCCGACATTTTCAATCTTCTGCTTCCCATCATGGCGCCATACAGAAATACTGCCGCGCACAGGGCAATTAACCATCCCATACTCGGGAAAAACCCGGAAATGGTGCGATGGATTGTGGGCGCGAAGTTGGGGTCGGAACTGAGAAGCTGATTGAAAATAGTTGCGGCGGCCAGCGCGGAAAGCAAAAGGTGCATGAGCGTCATGCCGAGAGAAACGCCGACCATTGTCGCCGAAAAGACCCCCGCCCACATCAGATAGCGCTGATGCATCTGTGGCATGAGCGCAAAGAGAAGCAGCCACGGTGCGACGAAGGCGATCAAAATTCGCGGGTCATCGCGGCGGCTCTTGATTGCCGTCCCGATCGAACACAGGATCACTGCGACAAAGTAACTCAATCCCAGCGCCGACCGCATCGGTACCGGCCAATTCAGGTGCAACCGCGGAATGTTCAGCGTGAAGACAATATCCGGAAGGTGCCAGCCATAAGGCGGCGCAGCCAGGATGGCGGGCAGATTGGCGGAATTGTTGCTCATCGCCAGGTGCTTGTAAGTCCCGTAGCCGAAGCCCAGGTCAAACCAGCCGCGGCTGCCGTGAAACATCCAGCCGGCGCTGAAAGTCGAAGCGGCAATCACCGCGGCAACATGAACCGCGAGTAATTTCCGCGGCGAGAATGCGATCGCGGCAGTCAGTGCGATCAGTCCAAAGACCGCCCAGAGCGTGATCAAGTTAGGCCGTTCGAGCCTGAGCCATGACCAATTTGAAGTGAGCGCCACGAGCCACTTGTGAGGCAGCCAGGGCCATAGAACGATGCATGCGACGACGATCCCCACCGCTCGCCACGGCGGAATAAGCCTGCGCAAAGGCAGTTGAGCAATCGCGGCCACCACAACTGTTCCAATCCAGATCCAGGCTTCCGTTCGATTGACCAGCCATCCACAGGTGACGATGGCAACCGCTGCAAGGAAGCCAACGATGAATCGCAACGATGAAATCGGCCGCCCGGCGAAGAGTGGCCAGAGAATCAGAAGCGGCGCGGCAAAAAGAATCTGCCCTTTGAACATGATTCCCACGCCGAAGATCGCCCCGGCGGTGAACCATCGATTGCTCGACGCCAGATAGAGCGCCCAGATGTAAAACGGCATCACCCATACATCCCATTGCGGCCAGACGTGAGCATCGACCAGCGTGCCCGGATTGAACCAGACGAGGAGCGCGGCCAGCAGACCGAGGAGCGTCGCAGAAGATAGGGGATGGAGGGTGGACGGTGGAGGGTGGAGGGTCGAAGGTGGTCGCTCGCCATCCTCCAACCTCCCCTCTCGAATTTTCCCGCGCCTCACCCAAAATTGAACGAGGAAAAACGTCCCTATCGCCGCGATCAGCTCACAACAAGTGTTGAATCGCAAGACTGGCGCGCTGTATGCGTATTGCGGCTGCCAGGTCGTGATCAGCGGATAGGTCGCGCGGACGTGACGCGTCCAAAGTGCCATGACCAGCAATCGCCCGGGTCCGTAGTCGAGGCCATATCGACCGTCAGCGGCCGTCTGCTCAATTTCGTCATACACATTCAGGTAAGCCTTTAGAAACAGCGGCAAATTCGTGGGGGATCGGCGGCCACGCCAATCGACATTTTGGTTACCGGCTGCATTGTTGTAAACGATCAGGCCCCAATGATATCCGTTTTGGATGTCGCCGCTGCGAAGCGGGCGGGTCCCGCTGGCGGTGTAATCCCAAACCCAGGAACGGAGGCGCAAACCTCCGATGAAAGCGGCGATGAGGAGATCGATTACGATTGCCAGGATCGCGAGGCGCCAGAGACTCCTACGGCGGCGAATCCGCGAAGCCGCAAGCGGCTGACGATTCCGCTTCGACGGTTCAGCGTCGATCGGCAATCCCTGATTGGCGCGGTGTCGGCGCGGTGATCTCGGTGAGGGGAAGAAAGTCCGCAATCGATTGCTCCGTCATTTCCTGCCCGACCTCAGTGGTTCGCGAGCTTCGCCATTTTCTGCCACTGATCCGTCGTCAGAAGCACGCGGGCACGTTCGGCGCGCTCCACCGCCGACTTCTGCACCTCGGGAAAAATGTGGTCGGCGGCCTGCTCGACCGCCGCGATCAATGGTCCCTGGGCCGTCTTCCTTGAGTCTTCGAGAGGTTCCCAAATCCGCTTCGCCCGGGCGACATCGGCAATAGACGCGATGGGGCCGTCGATCGCCCTGCGGCCGGGCCTTCGTGGGGATCCTCCCAATCGCTGCAATTCCATTTCCGCCTCTCGCGCCGGCGCTTCCACGCGTTCGTAATCGGGAAAAAGCGCGGCGATCCGCGCCGCGTCCGCAGGTTCGATTTGCGTCTCCGCCTGCGCACGCATCTCCTGTAATTCCTGCATTTGCCGCGGAGAGATGCCCACGTATTCGGCCAGACGCCGGTCGTTCACCAGCCGGCGCACTTTGCTCAGCGTTTCGATCTGCGGCGCCGTCAAAAACTCGTAGCGATCAAAATAGAACTGGCAATCATATTTGCCCGCCGCTTGGAATTTCGTTACGAGCACGGCGGCCGGCCCGCAGGTAATTCGCCAACGCTCGGCGGAAAGCTTGGTGATACCGTCTGTAACCGGGCGCCGGCACCGCCAAGACCGGCCCAGACACGGATGCCTTGAAAAATCTCCAGCCCATCAACGGCGCCAGCGCCCCAGCGATGAGCAGAACGAGGACGCTCACGACGATCGGGGGGCCGTACCCAGACTGTCGAAAAGGCCCACGGTCGGACAGCATTGATTTTGTTGCAAGGCCGGTTGGAAATGTGCTCATCTCGTTCTATGAAATCGAGATCCAGGATCAAACATGGATACTGATCGAGCCGGTCCGCGTTGGGAGGAATCCATGGAACCCGCGCAGCAAAATCGCCCCGCCAGGGTGGCGGGGCGAAGGGAACTCATTTCATGGCACGGCGCGGTGATTACTTGCTGAAAACGGGACGGTGATCCGTCGCGGATTCAGCGCTGTCCTTATCGAGCCGGGGCTTGGCTGAGTGGTGTGGCGCCGGGCTGCCAGAATCGGTGGCAACCCCTCCGTGGACCGTCGTCGGAAGGATGAGTACTTCGACGCGACGATTCTGCGCCTGGCCTGATGGCGATGCGTTGCTGGCGATCGGGCGCTGATCGGCAAAGCCCGCTACCTCAATGCGCGAGGGGCTCACGCGATCCTGCTGTAATGACTCGCTGACCGCAATAGCGCGATGGGCTGACAGATACCAATTATCCTTGTGGCCCGCTCTGATCGTGGCTTCATGCGCGACGCGTTGGTTATCCGTGTGCCCTACCACCATCAGCTCGTAGGTGGCCGCGACGGGCGAATTGAGAATCTGGGCAAAACGACCAATGGCTTCGTTGGCCTTGGCCGTTACATCGGCACTTCCGGCGGCGAAGGTGACGTCGCTCTTGAACTTCACCACGCCGCGGGCGCTGTCAAAATCCACCAGATCGGGATTCTGAGCCGCGAAATCTCGGAGCGCATTGTTTAATGGCTCGGGAAGAGCCGCGCCAACGCCGATCGGGCGATTCATCGCATCCTGATATTTCCGGCTCAGTTCGTCGTTCTGCTTTTGGAGATCGGAAATCTGGCTGGTGAGATTCGCCAGTAACCCGTCCTTATCCGAAGCGCCGTGCATGATTGCGTCGAGCTGACGCTTGTACGCATCAGACTCGGCGGCGGACGCCTGAGCCTGCCGCTCGGCGGCGGCAAGACGCTCCGCGTACTGGTCACGATCCAGTTTCAGGGCGTTGTATTTTTCCTGGGAAACGCAGCCAATGGCCGCAAATGACAGAAGGGGAATGCCAACCCAATGGAACATCCGTGCCATAAAGAGCCTCCTTGCAATATGCTGCCAGAACATGCTGGCTTTTTTATGCGATTCGCTTCGGCGTCCGTCCATCGTCTGCGGGGAGAACAAAAACGCCGTGCACCGCTTTCGGGCTTGATTTATCCCCGCTTCAATCGACCGGACCCATGTTGCCCGAATCATGCCGGCTCACCCAATATGCCGGCGCACTTTGAAATTGCAAGGGGGTCTGCGCGAAAAAATCCGCAAATTTTGCGCGAATGCGCAAAAGTCGCCGAACCGAATCTGTTCGACGCCCGCAAAGACGAAGCTACAGCGGAACTTGCAAGCCGGCTATGCTATCGAGCGGCCAGTCAAAAATTTCTCGCATTTTTTGTCAGAAAGGATCGACCGCGTGAGTTTGTCTTCTGAATCAGGTTTCCCACCGATCGTGCGAGGCTCGCCCCAGATCGTCGATGCGCATCTTGATCTTTCCTACAACTGCGCTGAACGGCCGAAATGTGATTCGGCCGGCTGATGAGCAGCCGGCCAATGAAGACGGAATTGCGACGGTCGGTTTGCCGGATTTGCGCGCGGGGACGTGGGACTCGTCTGCGCCACGATCTTCTGCTCCCCCGCCACCGAAAAGCAGCCAGGATATCGCTCGGCGGAAGAAGCGTACTCGACCGCAAAACGCCACCTCGACTGGTATCGGGGCCAGGCCGATCTCGGCCACTTTCGATTTGTAACGTGCGCGGGGGAAGTCGTGGCAAAAGAGTCTTTGCCCGCCCAGCGCGCCATACTGTTGCTTGAGGGCGCCGATCCGATTCGGTCGCCGGATGATGTCGGCGAATTTTTTCAGGCCGGCGTGCGAATCGTGGGACTCGCCTGGAAACGCACGCGTTATGCCGGTGGCACCGGTGCGCCGGGACCGCTAACGAATGATGGCCGGGAAATGGTCCGCGCGCTGGATCGATTCGCCATCATTCACGACCTCTCTCACCTGGCCGAGGAATCTTTTTGGGAACTGTTGGATCAAACCGGCGGCCCAGTGATCGCATCGCATTCGAATTGTCGTTCCATCGTTCCCACCGACAGGCAACTCTCCGACGAAATGATCGGCGCTGTGATTCGCCGTGGCGGAGTCATCGGAATCAACTTTTTCGACAAATTCCTCCTCTCGCCGGCGGAATATGGATCGCGGCGCGCGATGCTATCCGATGTCGTCCTTCATGTGCGTCATATCTGCGAATTGGCTGGGAATTTCGACCATGTGGGACTCGGGACTGATATGGACGGCGGACTGGGACGCGAGCAAATTCCCGTGGAGATTCGCACATCCGCCGACCTGCCACGGGTCGGAGATGCGTTGTGCGCCGCAGGGTTCGACGACACGGCGGTGGCTGGAATTCTGGGAGCGAATTGGAGGCGGTTTTTTGAGGCGAAACTTCCCGAAGCGTAGTTCGGCGGTGTAGAAATGCAGGGTCCGATTCTGTGAATATTCGTTCTGCCACGGTCACCGACGTTCCGGCGGTCCTGCCGATGGTGGATCGCGCCTGTGCGTTTCACGAGCGCCTCGATCCGGCAAAATACGCCTTCCTCGCGAATCCCGGCGAGATGTACCGCGACTGGCTCATCGCACGGGCGACAGATTCTCAAAGCGTCTTCCTGATCGCTGATGCCGAGAGCGGGCCCACGCCGGATGTCGTCGGGTTTCTGGTCGGATCCGTCGAGCGCGAAATTCCGATTTATCGCGTGAAGCGTTTCGGTTTCGTTCATGAGCTATGGGTCGAGGAGAAATATCGCAACGAAGGCATCGCGCGACAGCTCGTTACTTTGGCCGTCGAGCGGTTTACAACCATTGGCGTGCCGCAAGTAAGGCTCGATGTGGCCTGGGACAATCAGGCGGCGCGCAGCCTCTTCGCCGCGTGCGGATTTCGGCCAACCGTGGTCGAAATGGTAAACGTGTTGAAGTCTTAGCGTCGACCCATGAGTTCCCGCATCCTCACACTTGGCGCCACGCCTGCCTGGCAGCGAACGATGATCTTCGATCAATTGGCGGTTGACGCCGTGAATCGCTCATCGGAGGTAAGCGATTACGCCTCTGGAAAATCGATCAACGTCGCGCGCGTTCTGCAAACGATCGGCGCGAACACAGTTGCGACCGGCTTTGCCGGCGGCGTGCGCGGAGAGTTGATGAAACGGGATCTCGACGCGGCCGGCATCGAGCACGATTTTCAATTGACTCGTGCGCCGACGCGCCAATGTATTACTCTGATCGACCGCGCCGCTCACACTGCGACAGAACTGGTGGAGGAATCGCTGCCTGTCACGCAGGAAGATTGGGCGGGTCTCGACGCAAAAACGCGGCTGCTCGGGAAACAGTGCGGCTGGTGGATCTTCAGCGGATCTTTCCCCGCCGGTGCGCCACCGGATTTTTATGCGCGATTTCTTCCGCTGGCCCGCGAGATTGGCGCCACACCCATTATCGACGCCCGTGGCGAACCCGTAAGGCTGGCTCTCGCTCAGGGTGGGTTCATTGTCAAACTCAATAAGGAAGAATTGGCTGCGACGGTCGGACGTCCGATCGAGTCAGACCCGCAACTCCGGAGCGCGTTGCTCGAAACTGTTCCAAAGGAAGGCGCAGCAGTCGTCACGCTCGGCGCAGCCGGATCCGCTGCAAGCGACGGCCGTTCGAGTTGGCGCATCTCGTCGCCAATCGTGCGTGCCGTCAGCGCTGTCGGCTCCGGTGATGCTTACGCGGCGGGGCTGGCGATTGGTCTTTCCCGCGGCCTGTCTCTTCCCGACGCATGCGCTCTGGGAAGTGCCTGCGGCGCAGCCAATGCGATGACGGCGCTGGCGGGACATGTCGACCCCATCGCGGCCGAGCGATTGCAGAAAGGCGTGCTAATCGAGTCGGTTTAGGCAAGCTGCATCGATTCGTTTGGACGCACGCCTGGAAAAAGATTGGCAATTCGATGTTTGTTCCCGAAGGAAGTTGCTATCATGCTCAGTGCTGAACTCACTTCTGTCGGAGAGCGTTGAATGTCGCGAATACCCAGACGCCGGGGGTTTACGCTTGTCGAGCTCCTGGTGGTCATCGGAATCATCGCCGTTTTGATTGCGATGCTTTTGCCGGCGCTTAACAAAGCGCGGGCGGCTGCCAATGAAGTGTCATGCGAGAGCAATCTGCGTCAACTCATGTTTGGCTTCCTTTATTTCGCGAATGAGCACAAGAACCGTCTGCCGGTGACATGGTGGGATCCGGGGTCCGGAGAAACGGATCCGCAAAAGCAGGATTGGCTTCTTGGGAACATTTTTGACTGGACGACGGGACCGCAGGGCGGAACGATCTTTCCCTACGTGAACAACAACTACGGCGTGTATCTTTGCCCGTCACTTGCCAACAATGTGGGCGCCGGCGCGGACAGCAACGGGCGTTTCGACTACGCCGCCTTTTTGGATTTCACCGGCGCTCTGCTCACGGATATTGAGCCCGAAAGTCAGTTCATCGACGCAAGCGGGAATATCACAGTTGTTCCCACGCCCATCATTTGTCAGGAGGAGCCGCAAGGAGGGCTCAATGGCGGCAATATGGAAGGCGGCCACTGCAATACCGATCAAATAACTCATATTCACCGAGGCGGTGGATACTATTCGTGCATTGACGGCAGCGTGAGTTTTTTTGTCGAGCCGCGAAATTGCGATTCATGGAACTGGCAAACGCAGGCCCACAGTGGTAAATCGGTTTCGTTGGGGACGTGGCCGGTCACCTGGGGCTGGCTCGACTCTCAGTGAAATGATGCCGCCGATCGTCATCGCCACCTGGCCCTTCGGACTTCCCGCTGCTGAAATAGCTTTTGTCGAACTGCGCCGCGGAGCGTCATCACTCGACGCCGTCGAAAGTGGCGTGGCCAGCTGCGAAGACGATCCATCGGTCAATTCTGTCGGCTATGGGGGATTGCCGGACGCTGACGGCATCGTCACGCTTGATGCGTCGATTATGGATCATCGCGGATCCTGTGGGGCAGTCGCCTGCGTCGAACGAATCCGCAATCCCGTCCGCGTGGCGCGGCGCGTGATGGAGCGAACGCCGCACGTCATGCTTGTCGGCGACGCGGCGCGCCGTTTCGCGATCGCCAATGGATTTGTCGAGACCGATCTGCTCACGGCTGCGTCATCGCGCCGCTGGCGCGAGTGGAAGGAGGGCAAACCGGCTCCGGCGGTTCCCGAATCACACGACACGATCGGCATGCTCGCGCTCGACGCCGCCGGCAATCTCGCCGGCGCGTGCAGCACCAGTGGCACCCCTTTCAAATTGCCCGGCCGTGTCGGAGATTCGCCGATCATCGGCGCGGGACTCTACGTTGCCGGAGGCGTCGGTGCGGCCTCGGCGACTGGCGTGGGTGAAGAGTCGATCAAGTCCTGCGGTAGCTTTGCGGTGGTCGAACACCTCCGTCGTGGCTTGCCGCCAGGGGAAGCGATCGCCCAGGTGCTGCGCGAAATCGCACGACGTCGCGGAGATGCCGACGTGCACATCAGTTTCATCGCTCTGCGGGCGGATGGAGAATTCGCCGGAATGTCTTTACGCCGCGATACGCGTTTTCTTTACGCTTGCGTGAAAGATGATGGCGCATCGATCGTCGATTCAGATGGGATTTGTTAGTCGCGCAGATGGAGAATCTCATCCGGTCGGGCCCTTCGACGGAGCTCAGGACGGACAGGATTCCCCACGGGGAACAAGTCGCTGACCGCGCGAGGCATCGACGTTGAGCATTCGCAACAGGCGCTTTCGCAATAACGTGCGCAGTTTTTCGGCCTCGGCCGCCGAACCCGTCTTCAGCTTGATGAACCCGCCGGCTTTGGCTTTATGTCCCCCACCTTCGCCGAGTCGGCGCAATAATCTTCGCGCGAAATCGGCGGCGGAGATTCTTGAATCGCTCGTGCGGAGGCTGAACATCATCTTTCCATCATGAATCGCCGTGACCATCACGTAGTTCACTTTTTCGAAACGAAGAAGGAAATCGGCGAGGATGGCCGGCTGCTCGAGTGAGCCGATCGTGTCAACATGCGAGATGAGCACGTTGTCGTAGTAAATGCTGTTGGTCAGTCCGCTGGCGTAAGTGGTGTAATAGGTCTGCGGCAAATCCACATAACGCATCTGATAGAGCTTGCGCGGATCGGCCAGCAGCGTCAGGCTCGAGAGAGCAATGTTGTCCAGATGAGCCGGGGTGCCCGCAGCGCCAGCCAGATCGGATTCGATTCCGAAGAGCAGCGTGGCCCCCAGATCCGGGGCGATTGGAACTTCCAGTTCCATGAAATAGCTGAAGATGATCGACCCGCTCGCCCCCACTTCTGTTCGGATATCGCAAAATGGACACTTGGGTCGCCGGCCTCGGCTGCGATGATGATCGATCACCGCCGTCGGCATCACGTCCGCCGGCAGTGGATTAAATGGAAACGGCGGCTGAACATCCACCAGGATGATCGCGTCGTAGTGGGCCAGTTCGCTGTCGTTCCACGGAACCAGTTTCAAATCCGTGTAGCGGACGAAAGCGTCGTTGACGCCGCCAGCCATCTGCCCCTTGACGGAAAAGGAAACCTTCGCGTCCGAAAGCTTATGGCGGAGCAGCTTGCTGAGCGCGACCCCACTCGCCAGCGCGTCGGGGTCGGGATGCATGTGCGTCGTGACGAGGATGTTTTTCTTGCCCGCCAGAACGCGCAAGAGTCGTGCGGCGCGGTCGGCCGCGTGAACGGCGCTCGACCGCCTGCGCCTTATCCGAAGCGGTTTCAACACACGATTCGACGAACGCGGTCATGTGGTCCAATTATATAAGCCTCGAACCCGCCGTGTAACAGTCTTACCCTCATAGATCGGCGCAGCACGATTCGGCCATAAGCGAGCCAGCCGGTGACCGATAATTGCTGGCAAATGGCCTTGAAGTGCGCCCAGAGGCCGAACGTATTGAAACGGAACGCGTCTTGCCGCTCACCGGGCGACGCGGTTCAAATAGGGATAATGGCAGAAACGAACGCAAAAATCCGCTCCGCTCGTGAGGATGCCGTCAGCGTGGTCAAACGGCTTCGCGAGGCCGGGCACGAGGCCTATTTCGCCGGCGGATGCGTCCGCGATCTGCTGCTGGGAGGCCAGGCCAAGGACTACGACGTCGCCACCAACGCCCCGCCCGATCGCGTGCGCGAACTGTTTTTCAATACCCAAGCGGTCGGCGCGGCATTCGGCGTCATCCTGGTTCGAATCGGATCCAGCGTAATTGAAGTGGCGACGTTTCGATCCGATGGGCAATATCTCGATGGACGTCATCCCTCTCAGGTCCGTTTTACGACCGCGGAAGAGGATGCCCGCCGACGCGATTTCACGATCAACGGCCTGTTCCTCGATCCGCTCAGCGGGCAGGTGATCGACTTCGTCGGCGGCCAGGAAGACCTGCGGGATGGACGAATCCGGGCAATCGGCGATCCCGCCTCCCGATTCGGCGAGGACAGTCTGCGGCTTTTGCGGGCGCTGCGCTTTTCGGCGCGACTCGGCTTTTCCGTCGAGCCGGTTACCTTCGAGGCGATCCGCTCGCATGCCGGTCAACTTCGCCGAATCAGCCCCGAACGCATCGCCGAAGAACTGCGGATGATGTTGTGCCCGCCGTCCCGCGATGCGGCCTGGCAGTTTCTCTGGGAACTTGGACTGATCCACGAAATTTTCCGGTTTCTGCCTTCGGCGGATTCTTCCACCGCCGCGGAGGCACCCTTCTTCTTCTCTGCCGTGGAGCCTGGCGAACTGATTTCATTCGGGCTTGCCCTGGCAGCCGGGGTTGTTTGCTACTGGCGTCAAACGCGTCCTCGATTGGTCAATATTCTTCCGCTCTTCGCCCGCGAGGAAGTGTTGCTGGCGACTCACGCGATGCGGCAGGCGCTGAAGATCAGTAACGATGAAACTGAGTCCCTCCGTGAAACGCTTCTGGGCATCGGTCTGATCGTGAACGATCAGCCTCCCACGCTGGCTCAGAAAAAGCGTTTTCTGGCGCGTCCGACTGCGGCCCAGTCGCTCGCGTTGATGAAAGCAATTGCAAGCCGCGGCTATCTCCAGGATCGGATCACGCCACTCGTCGCCGAACTGGCGGAATTGGAAAAGACGCAATTCGCACCGCCCCCCCTTCTCACCGGAGATGACTTGACGGCACTGGGCCTCGCGCCGGGCCCGGCCTTCAAGAAAATCCTGGATGCCGTCTATGACGCACAGTTGGAATCTCGGCTGGCCAATGAAAGCGATGCCTTGAATTTCGCAACACATTTAATGCAGACTCTTTAACGATGACAAACCATCATGTATACTGCGGCTGCCAAATCCCATCTTGAAGAAGTCAAGGCAACGGAGTGAAAAAGATGTCGAGTCGCATTTCCAGACGCCGGGATGACCGATGCGCGGGCTTTACTCTTGTCGAGTTACTTGTCGTTATTGGGATCATTGCCCTCATGATCTCGATACTGTTGCCAGCGCTTCAAAAGGCCCGCACTCAGGCAGTTCGTATCAAGTGTGCGGCCGCACTTCGAACCTGGGGTCAAGGTTGGGCGATGTATCACGGCGAGAATAAGGGGCATCTGCCGAGCTCGTGGAACGGAGGGGCCATTCCCGCCTGCATTTGGGTTTCCAACGACATAAGTCTGCCGAATTCCGGCGCCGAACTTACCGCCGAAAAAATATCCCCTTACATCGGCGGATTTGAAGACCTGACACCTCCTTCGCAGCTTCCAAACGTCAACGCCGACACCTTCAGCGGAGTCTGGTGGTGTCCGGAAGTAAACAGCCAGGAACCAACACGTCCCGGATGGTTTTACCAAAACATACCGTTTGGCGGTTTTGCCTGTTGGTTCAACTTCTCCTACTTTGGAAACGTCCAGAGATGGAGCCCAACTGCTACTGCACAGGAACTCAACGACCTCGTGGACAATCAATTGGCAGCAGACCGCGTTCTTATGGCGGACCTGCTCGTCTATTTCTATCCAAATGGCGCGAATGGAACGAGCTGGGAATATAACCATGGCAAGCACGGCGCCGGGGCTCATGCCATCACCGGCTGGCAGGATGCCCCCAACGGAAACACCCCTGTCAGTGGCCTGCTTAGCGATTTTGCGGGTATCCACCAACTGTTCGGCGACGGCCATGTCGAGTGGAAATCGGAAACTGATATGCGGGTTGACCTTCTCCTCTCGGATCCCACCAGCCGCCCGAATGTCACAAGCCCCGGCTATGACATCGTCTATTATTGGCCGCCAAACGGAGCGTGATGCATTTGGCCGTGAGCAATCTGTTGGTGGAGGCTTTCAGGGCAATGCCTATTGCGGCGTTGCGCGGATCGCGTCGATGGCAATCTGCGCGTCCCCAATGCGATCATTTCCCGCTTCGCGTTCAATTACGAGCGGACCGCTGTAGCGAATTGCATCGAGTGCTCTGAGGAAGCGCACAGGTCCAACCCGCCCCGTTCCAAACGGCACCTCCGCGCCCCAATCCTCTCCCGGCTTTGCCGACGGCGTGGCATCCTTGACGTGAACGTGATGAATATGCCTGCCGAGGATGCCTATCGCCTCAATCGGATCGCCCGCGCCATATAGGATCATGTTGGCAGGGTCGAAGTTCACTGACACGTTTTCCGCATCGAGATTCTCGAGGAATTCGAGCAGTTCTGAAGCGGATTCCTGGCCCGTTTCCATGACCAGTTCAATCCCTGACTCAGCGAAATCCGCCGCAATCATACGAACTCGATCGTGCGCCTCAGAATAACCGGCCGCACTGGGGGGAGGGACGAACCCGACGTGCGTCCCAATCATTTTGACACCGATCTCCTTCGAAAACCGGGCTGCCAAACCGGCGAGTTTCCGCCGCTCCGGCCAAAGATCGTCCGGCATGAATCCGCCGGTGCGCCGGATGGACTGGATCGTTGAATAATCCTCTCCCGGGAAGGCGAGCATGCCCGACGTGATGATAATCCCCGCCGATCGAAGCTGGTCTATCTCACTTTTCTTTCGTTTCTCATCGAGCTGAGCGAGATCGGCCAGGGCAAGCTGAACGTGATTGAGCTGGAGTTGTTGAAGGATCTTCACCAGCTCCGCCATGTCGCGCGGGTGGACGGACCAACTGCAAAGACCGATATCGTGACCGTTGATCTGCATAATCGCATCCTTAGCCGATTTGTGCGCCGGGAAACCCCGCCCGATGGGCGGCGCTAAAATGATCGCGGCGCAATCCTCGATTATGCGCGCCAGCGGACGAATCCCTCGATTGCTTCGTACTCCGCCAGACCGAGTTTGTCGTAGATTTTGGCGGTATTTCGATTGCGATCCTCGGCGCGTTCCCAGAATTTGCGCGTGTCGCTGGGACCTGGAAAGAGCGCTTTGTCCTTTTGGCTTTCGTGCTTGAAGATCGCCATCCGTTTGCGGCGGACTTCGTCGGGACTGAGGGGGACCGCCATTTCAATCTCGTGAACGCCCCACTCCTGCCAGGCTCCGCGATAGAGCCAGATCTCGCAATCGCGGATCCATTGCTGGCCCTGCAGTCGGCCGAGCGCCGTGGTGATGGCGGCGAGGCAGACGCGATGCGTGCCGTGCGGATCGGAAAGATCGCCGGCTGCGTAAATCTGATGCGGGCGGACTTTTTCCAGAAGGTCCACGATGATCTGCACGTCCCGATCGGTCAGCGGCATTTTGCGTACCCGACCGGTTTCGTAGAACGGCATATCCAGGAAATGAATATTCTGCGGCTTAACGCCGGAATAACGCGCTGCGGCCCGGGCTTCGGTGCGCCGGATCAGAGCCTTGATCTGTTGCAATTCGCCGCTGTCCAATTCCCCCGGTTTCTTGCCCCGGAGAAAACTTTCGATGTGCTCCTCAATCAGCGTGGCCTTGTCTTCGGCGAGCTGAAACGCCTTGCAATACTCCGCCACGAAATCCGCGTGTCGCAGCGCGGCGTCGTCCCAAACCGCGATGTTGCCCGAAGTCTGATAGGCCACGTGAACGTCATGACCCTGCTCGCAAAGGCGGATGAACGTTCCGCCCATTGAAATGACGTCATCATCCGGATGCGGGCTGAAGACCACGACGCGCTTGGGAAAGACACCGGTCGTGTCGCCGGTGTCGGATCCGTCGGCGGGGAGTGATTGCTGCCGATTTTCTCCGCGGGCGTCTTTGGTGGTGCGCGTCACGCGTGGCGTCGGACCGGAGGGCTTGCCTCCCGGCCACCCGGTGATCGTCTTCTGCAGGGCTTTGAAGACTTCGATATTGATGTCGTATGCCGATCCGCGATGGCTCAGCAATTCCTGCAATCCGTGCTCGTTGTAGTCCTCATCGAGCAGCTTCAGCAGCGGCTTCTTCACGGTCTGCGCCAGCCAGGTAGCGGCGGTGCGCGTCATCTTCGTGTCCCAGGTGACGCCAAACATCTCCAGCGGTCCGAGCAGCCACGGCGTCTTGAACCGCGTCAGTTCCGAAGCCGCGGCCATGTCCAGCACGATTCGCGCGGACGGATGCTGCTGCAGATAGCTGGCGGCGACGGCGCTGGAGACCTCTCCTTCAACGGCCCGGCGGATCACGCCGGCCTTGTGCTCGCCAAAAGCGAGCAGCACCACGGTGCGGGCCGAAAGAATGGTCTCTACGCCCATGGTGATCGCCTTGCGCGGGACATTCCATTCGCCGAAAAAATCACTGGCCGCATCCATTCGCGTCACGCGATCGAGCGTGATAAGACGAGTACGGCTGTCGCGCGGTGAGCCGGGCTCATTGAACCCGACATGCCCTGTCCTCCCGATGCCCAGGATTTGATAATCGAGCCCACCCGCTTCACGGATCCGTCTTTCATATTCCTGGCAATAGGCGGCGACTTTTTCGAGCGGTACCGTGCCGTCGGGGACATGGGCGTTTGCCGGATTGAGGTCGATGTGCTCGAACAAATGCTCGCGCATGAAGCGCCGATAACTCTGGAGCTCGTCGGGACCAAGACCCCAATATTCGTCCAGATTAAATGTGATAACGGAGCGGAACGACAGTCCCTCTAGCTGATGAAGCCGGATCAGCTCCTCGTAGATGCTCGTCGGCGTCGAGCCCGTTGCCAGGCCGAGCACCGTCTTTTCCCCGCGCGCCGCCTTGAGATTGATCAGGGCGGCAATCTCCTGGGCCACCGATTTGCTCGCCTGCCCACTCGAGGCGTACACCGTCGCCGGAATATGTTCGATCCCCGACGCCAGCGCATGTGGGCCGAATGCCGGAATAACTGATTGGGTGATGCCCTTCATGGTGAAATTCTTTCTGATGCGGATCCCGATGTGACGGCGGTCGCAGGGAGCACTTCCCGGACTTGATACCTCAAATATCGATTCTTCATCCACCGGACTGCCAGCAGATCGATAAAGGAACGCCAGGTGCGGTTGCGCAGACCGTATTTAGCCGTGCCGGCGTGGCGGGGAGAGTGCTTCACCGGCACTTCGCTCACGGTGAAGCCTGCGCATTTTCACGAGTGTCGGCAGGAACCGGTGCATCCCGCTGTAAAGCTGAATGCCATCCAGGCAATGACGCTTGTAAACCTTCAGGCTGCTGGCCGAATCCTTGATCGTGTCGCGGCTGATCCAGTTTCGAATCGCGTTGGCGATACGCGACTCATACTTTCGCAATTGGCTGTCGTGGCGGTCCCGCCGCCAGCCGGTGATCATGTCATGGCCGTTCAGCAACGGAAGAAGACGGGGAATTTCCTCCGGGTCATTCTGCAGGTCGGCGTCAATGGTGGCGATCACGTCGCCGCGGGCAGCGCGAAAGCCGGCATCGAAGGCCGAGCTTTGTCCCATGTTGCGCTCCAGCCGCAGCACGCGCAGCCAGGGGCAGCGAATCAAGCCCTGAGCAAGCAATTTCGGCGTATCGTCGGTGCTGCCGTCATCGATGATGATCACCTCGAACAGCAGCCCGGCGCTTCCAGACGCCGCCGCCACCCGTTCGAGCAGAACATCGATGTTCTCCTGCTCGTTGTAGGCCGGAATCACCAGGGTTAGTTGCGGATGCTCCGTCATGTGCGCTGATAAAATTTACGACGACCTGCGGGCAAACTTGATCAATGCCACGGTGCGCGACATGCGCTCGGTTCTCCGCCACCATTTTAAGGATACGGAGCCCGGATGCGAGCGTTGTGGGTTTTGCGCCACAGGGTGGGCTCGGCCGGCTCGGCCCACCTGCCCCATCGAGCGGTGGGCATAGCCCACCCTACCCATTCGCATTAAACCGCTGCCCCGGCTTTAGCGCGTTCCACACGAACCAACCGCAAAACGCCCCGATACCCGCGCCCGCAACGACGTCGCTGAGATAATGAGCGTTTTCCAGAACTCGTTCAGCTCCAACAATCACTGCAAGAGAAAACCAGAGCCAGCATGCTTGGGGGAGTAGGAAGGTCAAAATCATTGCTGAAGCGAACGCCAGACACGCGTGGCCGGACGGAAATCCCAGACCACTCTCGTAAAACAGGCCACGTAATCCGCCTGGGAATGGGTGGAAGCCGGAAGGATCAATCTGGACGATTCGCGCGACGACCGGCCGATGCCTCCCGGCACCCCATTTAATCAGGCTGTAAAGCAGACCACCCAGTGCGCCGGAAAAAAGCAACGCCAGCGCAGCGTGCAATCGAAGCCGGTTCCACACGAACAACAAAAGCGCAATGAAAATCGTGAACCAATAGTTCCCCATCAGCTTGACGGCCGTCACCCATTTGGCGGTCTTGTCAATCGGGTGATGGTCCTGGACCCATTGGGCGACCTTTCGATCCAGCGAAAACGCCAGAATCAGCAGAGCCAGCCAGACGAGCAGCAAAACGATCGTCAATCGCCAGCTGGAATTGGCTGCCGCGCCGTTATGTACAGAATCCTTCTCCATTACCGAAGCCGCTCGGGGTTAAGGCCTTCCAACTCGGCGACGACGAAACGGCCGTCCTTGCGGATCAGGCGGTCGTCGAACCAGATCTCGCCGCCGCCGCCATCCGGCGTCTGCCGCAGCACCATATCCCAGTGAATGTCGCTCTTGTTCCCGTTCGAAGCTTCGTCATAGCACGAGCCCGGCGTGAGATGAATGCTGCCGGCGATTTTCTCGTCAAAGAGAATGTCTTTCATCGCCTTGGTGCAATAGGGGTTGAAGCCGATGGCAAACTCACCGACGTATCGTGCGCCTTCGTCGGCGTTGAGCACTTCGTTCAGCCTGGCCGTGTCGCTGCTGGTCGCCTCGACGATACGCCCTTCGCTGAAAGCAAGACGGATATCGTTATGCGTCGTGCCACGATAGATGGTCGGCGTATTGAAATGAATCACGCCTTTAATGCTGTCGCGAACCGGAGCGGTGAAAACTTCGCCATCGGGAATATTCACTTTCCCGTCGCACGGGATTGCCGCAATTCCCTTAATCGAAAACGAAATATCTGTATCCCGTGGACCTTTGAGCCGAACACGATCGGTCCGCTGCATGAGATCAACCAACGGCTGCATGGCCCGGCTCATCTTCGCGTAGTCGAGCGTACAGACATTAAAATAGAAATCCTCAAAAGCCTCGGTGCTCATTTCCGCCATCTGCGCCATGGAAGCGCTTGGCCAGCGCAACACAACCCAGCCGCGTTTTCTTGATGCGAACGTCGTGATGAACTTTCTTCCAGACCGATTGCTCGTACAATTTCTGCTTGTCGGCGGGGACATCCGACAATTCCGACACATTCGCATTCCCGCGCGCCCCGATATAGCACTGCGCCCGCTCCATCTGCATCCGTTCGACATCCGCAATCGTCTCCCACTGCTCTTTCGACCCGGCAAGCATGAGCGAACGCATGACCTGGTTGCTCTTGAGCAACACGACCGGTCGGCCGCCGGCGGCCGCCACCTTGGCGACCAGGGCGTTGGTGAATTCGTGGGGAACGTCGATCGCTTCGAGCAGAAGCGTTTCGCCAGCCTTTACTGCGCAGGAATAATTCACCAACAAATCAGCTAGTTTTTCGATGCGCGGATCGGTCATGAATTTGTGCTCCGAAAGATTACGAGCGACTCTTCATCATTTGGCGCGGGTTATAGCATTCGTGGCAGACCATCGCGAGCGTGTTCCTAAAATCGAAACGCCAGATGAACGCTCAATATCCAGTCCGCATCACCGTGTTTGCCCCCAGGATCGGTAAGGACCTGCAGGAAGGGTTGAACCTGAAACCAGTCATACACGACGTAGTTGTAGTAGGCTTCGATATACGTTTCGGAGCTCGACGCGTCAGGAGTGACTCTTGCGTGCCGCGACGAAAACAGGTTCTGGGCGACGGCAAGCGCGAGATCGTCTTTCGGGCGGCCCGGAATCACGCCTTTCCAATCGAAGCCCAACTGCCAGAATTGCCGCGGCGTGAATTCGTTCTGGTCCCCATATCCATATCGCGCAAATAAACCCAGGTCCTTCGTCAGGTTTTGATCGAAGTCGAGCGCCAAACCGTACCGGTCGCCCACCAAAGGACCTCCGCCGATCGGCGCAAGTGCCAGCGCGTCGTACCATGCCTGGAAACGGTAGATTCCCTGCTGCCCGGCGATCTTCGGCTTCAGTCCCAATTCGCCAATGGCAAATGTCGCCGTTTTCCCCCTGACCAGATCATTCAATCCGGCCTGGAACGAACTCTGCGCCGCGTTTCCCATTCCGCCGGAAAAGTACAGCCATGGGACAGATTTCGGCTCGATGGTGAACATGCCCGCCAGCGGATTGCCTGGAAATTCGATGGCCGGATTGTGGTTCTGGGAGAAACCCAGGAAGTTGTAATATCCGAAGCGGTTGACATCGATGAAATCACCGACGTCCATCTTCCCGCCGCGAAGGGTGAGCTGATCATCAAAGAGTTTCTGTTCGACCCAGAGGTGAAGAACGTAGGCGTAGCTGCCGGTCCTTCCATACTGGTTGGTATTCATTGTGCTGCCGATGATCGTGCCGGCATCGGTTCCCTGCCCGCCGCGAACGTCGAGGTCCGCCTGTGCCCCGGGCCACAGCTTCTGAAGGATTCCAAGATCATAACGCCAAGCCAACGTCGTGAATCGGTTGGGACCGCTCGTGACGCTCTGGCTGGTCAGGTCAAACCCCAGCCGCGGAATCGTGCCGGTTGACTTCTCCAGTTCCTTCTTCGCGTTGAAGAAACCGGCCAGCGGCCCATAGGACGGCGCGGGCTCGGTCACTTCCGGCGCAGGCTGCGGTCCCGCCGCCGGCTGTGGCGCCGCCGGCTCCTGCGAGGGCGCGCCTGCGCCAGAGGCCCCGCCGCCGGCCGCAAGAGCGATTCGGGCGCTGGTCCAAAGCAGGATTAGCGCGAACCAGAATTGCAGATGACACTTCACGCGATCTCCGCCGCGCGCCGAACATCATTCGCGCGCCTTGCCCGATCCCGCTTTCGCTCGTACCCGCTCGCGCCAAGCCAGGAGCAGCATCACCGCGCCGACTGCGCACATCACAAGTCCCCACCAGAGATTGACATTGATACCCAGCGATTTGGCGTTGGCTTTTGCATCGGTGACCAGACCCACGATCACGAGCACCACACCGAGCACCGCGAACATCACGCCCATCGGCATTCTTACGTCCAATTCCATTTTTACGCCTCGATCATTTTCGCTTGTCCCGATCACCAGAAGACGATGCTGAGCGCCACCACGAGCGCAATAATGATGCATCCGAGGATGGCGGGACGCTGATACCAATGCTCGTCGTGCTCATGCTCGATCTTTGTCAGGGAATAAACCAATCCGCGCAGCTCCTCATCTGATTTTGTCCGCCGTGTGATCAACGAGACGACTACCGTGACGGCGAAGCAAAAGCAAAACGCCCATATCGCCGTCCAGAATCCTTGCGCCATCTCACTCGGATAAATATGAACCGCATGTCCGATCAGCCAGCCCCCCTTCACTCCGACGGCTGAACCTTCGGGCAAGGTCGTCCCATGATGAGCTGCGGCGGCCAGTGTTCCGCTCAGCAACCCGAAGAACGCCCCATGCCCGGTTGATCGCTTCCAGAACATTCCCAGGAGAAAAGTCGCGAACAGCGGCGCGTTGACGAACGCGAAGACCAGTTGCAGCAGGTCCATGATGTTGTTGAACTTCGCTGCCACATATGCCGCCAACATGCTGGCTCCGATCCCGAACACGGTTGCGAATCGCCCCATGTTGAGATAGTGCAGGTCGCTTTGCCCCGGCCGGATGTAACTCTCATAAATGTCGTAAGTCCAGACCGTGTTAAATGCGGTCACATTCCCCGCCATGCCGCTCATAAACGATGCCATCAATGCGGTCAGGCCGATGCCTAGCATGCCGCTGGGAAAGTAATGACCCAGAAGAGTAGGGATGGCCATGTTGTAGTCCGGCGTGCCGTCCTGCGTCAGCGGCAGGTAATAAGCGTCCGGCCCGCCGCCTCCATGCAGTCGCGGTGTATGTCAGGGCCATCGCCACCATCCCGGGCACGATGATGATGAAGGGAAAGATCATCTTCGGCAGCGCCGCGATGAGCGGGGTGCGACGCGCCGCTCCCATCGTCTTGGCGGCCATCGCCCGCTGAATGACCAAAAAGTCGGTGCACCAGTATCCGAACGACAGCACAAACCCCAGGCCCATCACGAGCCCGAACCATTCCACTCCCATCGGATTTTGATGCGGCGAACCCAGGTGCCGATAGAGCGAAGTCCATGCGCCCTCTGCATACCCTTTGCTGGTCGCCACTCCATTCAATTTGGCCACCAGCCCGGACCATCCGCCGACTGCCTTGAGTCCCAGAAGCGACAGCGGGAGAAACCCCAGGACGATGAGGAAAAACTGCAACACCTCGTTGTAAATAGCGGCGGTCAGTCCTCCAAGAAACGTGTAGGCCAGCACGATGAACGCCGAGAGGAACAGGCTGACATGAAAGTTCCAATTCAGAAGCAGTTCCAACAGTTTCGCCAGCGCGTACATGGAGACGCCGGAAGAGAAGATCGTCATCATCGCGAACGTCACGGCATTGAAGGCGCGCGTCTTTTCGTCATATCGCAGCTTCAGATATTCCGGCACCGACCGCGCCCGCGAGCCGTAATAGAATGGCAGCATGAAAATGCCGACGAACACCATCGCCGGCACCGCGCCCATCCAGTAAAAATGTGTGGTTAGAAATCCGTATTTCGCCCCCGACGCTCCCATGCCGATCATTTCCTGCGCGCAAGATTGGCCGACAGAAAGGCCAGCGCCGCCACCCATCCCGGAACCGACCGACCGCTGGTGAGAAATTCCTCTCCGGTGCTGACCTTCCGGCGCAACAGCACGCCGATGCTGATAACAAACGCGAAGTAAATGATCAGAACGGTGTAGTCAGCGAATCCCAAATCGAGGAGCCTGTCGGCGGTCGCCAGTTGCAGCACGCGCGGTTCCTTTCGATAAATTCGAAATGTATGTTAGCTCGCCTCAACACCAATGGCAGTATAAAAATCGGCGTTGCGCCGGAACACACGTGCGAAAGAATCGGAGGAACTTCTCGATCTGCCTTGGTCATCGCGGAAACAGCTCAAAATAGCGCGACCAGATCAGTTCCGCGTGAGTCCGGGCGTAGAGTTCAGCGAACTTCTCGCCTCTGGACGCCCGATATTTGGAACGCGTCGTCATCCGATCGTGGTGGTGGCCGAGCTCGTGAAGCAAAACATATAGCAACTGATAGGCACGAAGCGTCGCCGGGGTGAAGCGCATCACGAGGCCTTCAGACGTTTCCACAATCGGCACTTCAAGTCGATCAAAGATATCCCGGTCGCGCTGCAGGATTTGGGGATTCGCGACGATTTGACACAAATTTCGGGGCTGGGCGCAGATGGCCACAAGGCCGGGACGGTGAAACCCATCGAAACCCGGGCGCGCGGCGCCAGCAGAATGGTGTTTAATCCAACGGCCAGAGCGGGCCAGTCGGGAAGGATTCCGATGAACGCCCGGACGTCGCGCACCATCAGAAAATGGCTATACCCGCGGCCGGGATGCTTGCGAAAAATCTGCGTGAATGGGCGCGGCGAATTGTGATCACGCCGCGTAGGTGCGGATCGAGTCGTTCGGTATTGCCTTCCGGATTTCACGCGCGGCGAGGATTTCATTCGTAAAGATGCCATTGCAATCGAGTTGACCGCCTTTCAGCTTCTTCTAGAATTCGCGCCATTGGTAAACTACCGCAGCCTAAATGCCATTAATGTCACTAGAATATAGGGCCTCAAAGTCCCGGCACGAACGCGAATGCGAACAACGATGACCGAAAGCTACATTCAAAACCTCTTCGCCGAACGTATCGGCGGAAAGATGTATGGCAAGGGGACGGAGATCTACAAGTTCGAGAAGATTAAGCGCGCCAAACGCGCGGCCCTGGCCGCCAATCCCGGCGTCGAGCTGATCGACATGGGCGTCGGCGAACCGGATGAAATGGCTTTTCCCGATTGCGTGGAGGCGCTCGCGCGGGCCGCCCGAAACCCCGAGAACCGCGGTTATGCGGACAACGGAGCCAATCTTTACAAGGAAGCCGCGGCAAGGTGGATGAAGAACGTTTGCGGCGTGACCGGCATCGATCCTGAAAAGCAGGTCGTGCATTCGATCGGGTCGAAAGCGGCGCTCGGCATCCTTCCCAATTGCTTCATCAATCCAGGCGACGTGGCCCTGATGACCACGCCGGGCTATCCGGTTTTCGGCACGCATTCGCGCTATCTCGGCGGCGAAGTCTTCAACATTCCCTTGCTGGAGAAGAATAATTTCCTGCCGGATCTGTCGAGTATTCCCGCCGACAAATTGAAACGGGCCAAGACGCTCGTGCTGAATTACCCGAACAACCCCACCGGCGGCTCTGCGACGCCGCAGTTCTTCGCCGAGGTGGTCGCGTTCGCTCAGAAGCACAATCTCATCGTGATCCACGATGCGGCATATGCAGCACTCGTGTTTGACGGCCGGCCCCTCTCGTTCCTTGCCACGCCCGGCGCGATTGACGTCGGCATCGAGCTGCACTCGATGAGCAAGGGCTTCAACATGACCGGCTGGCGGCTAGGTTTTGTCGTTGGCAATGAGTTGCTGATCAAGGCCTACGCCGACGTGAAAGACAACAGCGATTCCGGCCAGTTCCTGGCAATCCAAGAGGCGTGCGCCTACGCCCTCGAACATCCACAGATCACCCAGACGATCGCCGCGAAATATTCGAGACGAATGGACGGCCTGGTGGAAGTGCTGAACCGCCACGGACTGGCCGCGCGGAAGCCGCGCGGCTCATTCTTTCTTTATGTGCGCATTCCCAAGGCAGGCTCCGGTCGAAATGGGCAGCGCGTAACGTTTGAAAAAGCTGAGACTTTCAGCCAATGGCTCATCACCGAAAAGCTCATCAGCACGGTTCCGTGGGACGACGCCGGAGCATATGTGCGATTCAGCGTGACGTTCATCGCTAAAGATGAGTCGGATGAAAAACGCGTTTTGGGCGAGATCGACAAACGCCTGGCGGGGAGCAATTTTGAGTTCTAGGCAGACCATCCCCTTCGCGGCTGTGCTGCCGGGACGCCTCGGCTGGCGGCCGGTCAATCCCTCCTTTTCAATTACCATTGCCGAGGCAAAGCGAGATCTGGCGCGCATGTCGGCCGATCCTCGGCCGCTCGATCGTCCGCTGCTGATCATTGGCGGGTTCATCGACCCGTTTGTCGCGGCGTTGTCACTTCGATTTCGTTTCCGCTCGTTAACGCGAGACCGACGGATCATCGGGGTCGCGGTCGGGGACTGCGTCAGCTTCGATCAATGCCGCCGACGCGTGCTGTCGCAGTCGAACGGCGTTTTCCTTCGAGTGATCCGCAACAGACTGAAGCCATGGATGTGATCGGCTATTCCATGGGTGGCGTCGTCGCGCGTTTTGCGGCGATTTGGAAAGAACGACCTCTGCAGATTGCCCGGCTCTTTACGATCAGCAGTCCGTTGATCGGCGCGGACCGGGCAAATCGTCTGCCGCTGCTGCATCCGCTGCAGAAGCATCTGCGGTCCGGCTCACCAATGCTCGCCGAGATCAACGCCACGACGAAGGACTACCCGATTTTTTCGTATGTGCGGTTGGGCGATGAGCCCGTCGGGATAGAAAATGCGGCTGTCCCGGGCACGGTTCCCTGGTGGCTCCCGACACCGGCCTTCGGAAGCCCGCACGACGGGGCGTTTTCGGACCCGCGCATCCTCGCCGACATTACCCGCCGATTGCGCGGCGAGCCGGCCCTGGCGTCTGCCCCAGCCGCGGAACTTCCCGGCGGCAACGAACAGTGACCGAAGGAACATCTCAATTCCCGGCGAATGCAAATGCGCCGAATTTAATGCGCGCCTTCGTCGCATTGGGATCGAACCTGGGCGACCGCCGCTTCAATCTCGATGAAGCGATTCGCCTAATGGGATCGACGCCGGGCGTCTTGGTTACCGCTGTTTCGAACTTTCTTGAAAATCCTGCCGTAGGCGGTCCGTCGGATTCGCCCTCTTTTCTCAACGCGGTCGCGGAACTCAACACCTCGCTCGCACCGCGCCCGCTGCTGGAACGATTGCTGGCAATCGAACTCGAAATGGGTCGGCAGCGCGGCGAAAAATGGGGGCCCCGCATCATCGATCTGGATTTAATCTTCTATGGCGATCAGGTGATTCGGGAAAATGGGTTAACGGTTCCCCATCCTCTAATGCAGGAGCGTCAATTCGTGACGACGCCATTGGCAGAAATCGCACCCAGTTTTCGTCATCCCGTCCTGGGAATGACATTGAAGCAACTGTCGTTACTCCTGGGAGAGAAGAATCGATAACATGTTGGACCCCATTTCAGACAAAATTTCGCGAAGCAAAGTTCGGGATAACACTATCAAAGTCGATTTTTACCGATAAGGAAAATCAGATTTTCGGCGTTCGCAAGTAACCCCTGCATCCAGCCGATGGGAGGGGAGAACAAACAGTGCGCTAAGCGACGGTTTTGCATTTTGCTCCTTGCTGCGTAGCGTCACATCACCGTGCTGATCACCCAAACCATTTCGGATTGCCGCAAGGAACGTGCAAACATGGGCCGTCTCGCTCGTGCCGACGATGGGCGCTCTTCACGCCGGGCATATTTCCTTGATCGAAATCGCCCGGAAGCGTGCCGAAAAAGTGGCTGTGAGCATTTTCGTCAATCCCACGCAATTCGGCCCGCGCGAAGATTACAACAAGTATCCCCGGCCGATCGACTCAGACCTGAAACAATGCGAAGAGGCCGGCGTCGACCTGATCTTTCTTCCCAGCGCCGAGGAGATGTACCGGCCCGGCTTGCCGGATCTGGTCATCGATCTGCCGCAATTGAGTGGCGTGCTCGACGGCAAACATCGGCCGAGTCATTTCCGCGGCGTCTGCCAGGTCGTCACCAAGCTCTTCCACATCATCGATCCGAACGTGGCAATTTTCGGACAAAAAGATTTTCAGCAGCTTCGGATCCTCACGGCAATGGTCGAAGCGATGGATTGGCCGATTGAGATCGTCGCCGGTCCGACGGTTCGCGAATCGGATGGTCTGGCCATGAGCAGCCGCAATCGATATTTGTCGCGCGAGGATCGCGCCTGCGCGCTTTCCATCAGCCGGGCGTTGCATCGGGCAGCCATGGAGTTCGACAACGGGGTGAAGCAGACCAATCGGCTCATGACAACGATTCAGAAGATGCTTCTCGAACAGCACATGAACATTGATTACGTGGCCGCGGTCGATCCGATCACACTCAAGAACATCGAAGTCGTTGACGGGCCGACGGTGCTGGCAGTTGCCGCTCGCGTGGGCAACACCCGGCTGATCGATAATGTGGTTTTATCTGACTAAGACTGCCATCGCATTATCGTTTTTCCCGTCCATGACTCATTTCGTGGGCCGGAGCAGATCCGTGCCGGCTCGGTGGCGGCGTCGTTACGTCGCGCGGGCATGGGAAGCACTTCAACGGGGCCGAGGCGTTCAAGCTGCGATTTCGTCTGCTCGGCGGGGGCGACGACCACAATCGTCATTTGTGCGTCTTTCACGTATTTGGACATCACGTCGCGCACCTGCCCGGCCGTCACCTTCGCCACCTGTGCGGGATAGTTGTCGTAATAATCGATTGGATAGCCATTGAGAATGCCATCAACGCGGAATCCGGCCTGCTGGCCGATCGTCTGCATCGACATGACAAGACTGCCCGCAACGCGGCTCTTGGCCTGGATCAGTTCCTGAGGTGTCACGTCGGCCGCACACATCTTCTCGAAGACGGTGAACATCGCTTCGATCGCGTCAGCGGTGGACTCGGCGGCCGTATCGGTGCCGGCGGAGAAGGTCCCGCCGTGACGCGCCGCCTGGAAGACGCCGTGAACCCCGTAGGCGAGTCCCTTTTCCGCCCGTACGTATCGTCCCAGGCGTGAATCGATTCCGGCAGTGAGAATCTGTCCGGCGATGGCGCCGGCGAATTTCTCGGGATTGCGGATGTCGTAGGCCGGGACCGCCATGCGGACGGTCGCCTGTTTCCCGCTCGGACGGTCGACGAGAATGATGTGGCGCGACGAGGGGAGTTGTGCCGTCGTGAATGTGACGGCGGGCGCCGCATCGGCCGGCGCGTGCCAATCGGCCAGAAGGGTCCTGGCCAATTCCCGCCCATGCTCGACCGTGAGATCTCCCGCCAGCACGAGGATCGCGCCGCGCGGATCGATATTTCGGCGGTAGGCCGATCGCACATCTTCCAGTGTGAGGCTCGCTACAGCGCTCGGCGAAGACGATCGGCCCAATACCGATTTTCCTCCCCATAACGCGGCGTTAAGATCATTTGCGGCGACAGTAGTCGGGCTCTCCTGCGCGAGGCGAAGCTGATTCACCGTCTGTTCGCGCACCTTATCGAATTCGTCCATCGGAAACGTCGGCGAAAAAAGGATCTGCCGTGAGCGCTGGAGCGCGTGAACGAGTTCCGAAGTGATGCACGCGCCGGAAAGGCGAGTGAAATCGCCGCCGTCGGTGATCTCGATCGAAATTCCGTGTGATTCAAGGTCTTCGCTCAACTGGGCGGCGGAGAGATTAGTTGATCCGCGTCGGAGCATCTCGTTTGCCAGCGGCGACAAACCCTCCTTGCCGAGGGGATCTGCATATGAGCCCACGCGGGTGGTCAGGCTCCAACTCACCAGGGGAAGGCGATGGTCCGGCATGACGATAACGTGCACGCCATCGATATCAGCTTCTTCGCCCTTGGCAAAGTGACCGACCGGGCTGGAATCATCAAACGGGGCATGCTCCGGATAATCTTTCGGAAATTCGACAATCCGCGGAGTGGGGATCTCGTTTGAAGGAGGCACCGGGGTGTTCATGGCCGACTGGCTCGTCGCGGCGCGCGCCTCTTTGCCCAGCGGATCCGGCTTAACGCGAAGGGTCGTGGAGCGAGTCGGGATCAGATATTTTTTCGCGACGGCAGCCACATCCGCCACGCTCACCGCATTGATGCGCGCCAAGGCCGTGTTGACGCGGTTGGCGTCGCCGCCGAAGAGTGATTCTTCACCGAGTTGCGTCGCCAGGAGCGTGGCCGTCTCGCGGCCGGTAACGAGCGATTCACGCTCGAGTGTCTTGGCTTTTTCAAGTTCTTCGGGCGTGATGCCGTGCTCCACGACATCGGCGACTGCGTCGTCGAGTTGCTTTTCCACTTCATCGGGGTTGCGCCCTGCATCACCGTCGCGCCGACGATGAAGAGCCCGGCGTCTTCGAGTGTCATCTGCGAGGCCTGGGCGTCAACCGCCAGCGGATGTTCGCTCCGGACGAGCAGACGATCCAGCCGGCTCGACCTGCCGGTTCCAAGCACATCGGCGAGCAATTGCAGCGCGTCATGATCCGGATCGCGATATTGGGGAAGGTGATATCCGATCATCACCGCCGGAAGAGGAACCCGATATGCGACGTTGGATCGTCGGGCTTGCGTCTGTTCCGGCTCGACGGGAATTTCCCGGTGCAAGGCCGGGCCGGCCGGGATCCACCCGAAGAATTTCTTCACCATCGCACGCGTCGCTTCAACATCAATGTCGCCGGCGATGACCAGCGTGGCGTTATTGGGCAGGTAATAAGTGTTGAAAAAATCCTGCAATTCATTCACCCGGGCCGCACGAAGATGGTCCATGTTGCCGATCGGCGTCCATCGGTAGCTGTGGGCCGTAAAGGCGGTCTTGAGGAAGTCCTCGTATTGATTGCCGTACGGCCGGTTCTGGCGCATGCGCCATTCCTCGGCCACCACCTTTCGCTCGGTCTTGTAAATTTGCTCGGAGACTTTGAAACTGGCCATCCGGTCCGCCTCAAGATAAAGGGCCATCTCGAGATGGTTGGACGGAAGCGTGTCGTGGTAAACGGTCTGGTCGAAACTGGTGAAGGCGTTTGAAATTCCGCCGACGATCCCGATGAGCTTCATGTGCTCTTCAGGGGGGACATGCGCTGAGCCACGAAACATCATGTGTTCGAACATGTGGGCAAACCCCTGCCGATCGGGACGCTCATCGCGGCTGCCCACGTGGTAAAGCACGCGCACATGAACGACGGGCGCTTGATGGAGCGGCGCGTAGATCACGCGCAGGCCGTTGTCGAGTGTCTCCTGTTGAAATTCAATCGAATCCTTGGCGGCCAGCGATGCTGACGCGTCAGCAACCGCCGCGGCCAACCCATGCGGAACGAATATCAGGCAAAATAGTCCAAGAGTGCGAGCAATCGGATTCCGGAGGGGAAGATGGCGAGTTTGCATGCGTCAAGCCTTGGGAATGTGTAAGTCGAAGACAATGTTGGCATTGTACTCATATGGAATGCGCGTCGCCCTTCAACGTTGCATTCTCGGATGCAGTTTTAAGTCGGATGTCCCGCTGAAGCGAGGAATTGCCGTCAGTTCTGGCTTTTAATAACATGGGGCCGCCAATTCCCGGGGGCAAGGGACCGGGTGCAGTCATACGTTCAGTTCACACGCCCCCAGGAGGCGTCATGTTTTATTCAAGACGAGTGGGGGAAAGATAGTTTTGCTTGTTTATCTGGCTGCCGCAGCGCTTCACTCCGGCCGGGGCTTGCGAGGTGGTTTTGTGGTCGGTGCGGAAAATGCGGGTGCAACGGCGGCGCCTGACGGAGCCAATGAGCGCTATCGCGAACTCTTTGGCGACGAAGCGAAGCAAGTCGAGCGGGAAATTAAGGCGCAGGCAAAAGTCGAATTCGCCGCCAAGATCCTCAAGACCCTGTTGCTGCCGCCCGCGTTGCATCAGCGAGCGCCGATGCCACGTTGAAGCGGATCGCGGCGATGGCATCGCGCGACGGCGCCGAACTAAACGAGACCGACCAGCTCGAACTTGCCGATTGGTACAAATCAACGGCGCAACGACCGTTGGACAACCTGGTCAAAGCAGGTCTTCTCTCCAGGGCTCGCACGATTTATCAGGCGGTTCTGGACGCTCATGTACAGGAAGACGGGGTGCGGCTCCGGGCGCAAATGCAATTGAGTCAGAGCGACGCCGCACCGGCCAAATTACCGCCCCCGACTGATCTGTCGCACTGGGTGGATCCGTGAGCGAGACCTGCCAGGTCCGAGCACCGCGCCATCCAACTAACGATGGAAAGCGGTTGGGCTTGGACTCCGAACGCTTTGAGGGTCTTGCCACAGGTTATCGGACGTTCAGCGTCGTTTCATCTCTTTGGCGGCGTCAAATCGCCATCGGGTGTTGAACGGCGTCGGTGTCGTTGCATACCACCGGGGTTTTCCGATAATCGCTCGACCGTCCGGACCGTTTCCGCGGTTTTCCCGGACGGTGGAAGAGGAAAGGAAATCAAGCATGCGTCGAGCGAAGATCAGCATTGTTGGAGCAGGTAACGTCGGAGCGACCGCGGCCCACTGGGCCGCGAGCAAGGAATTAGGAGACATTGTCCTGGTGGATATCCCTGAGACCAAGGGGATGCCGGCTGGCAAGGCGCTCGACTTGTACGAGTCTTCGCCCATCGAAGGATTCGATTGCAAGATCACCGGAACCACCACCTACGAGCCGACCGCGGGAAGCGATGTGGTGATCGTGACGGCGGGAATCCCGCGCAAGCCGGGGATGAGCCGAGACGACCTGATCAGCACCAATACCAATATTGTGAAGAGCGTGGCGCAAAATGTCGCGAAGCATTCGCCCAACGCGGTCATGATCGTCGTGAGCAATCCGCTGGACGTGATGGTGTACGTGGCTTGGAAGGCTTCGGGCTTTCCGACGCAACGGATCATTGGCCAGGCCGGTGTGCTTGATACGGCCCGGTACCGCAGCTTCCTCGCCGCGGAAATCGGATGCAGCGTTGAAGATGTTCAGGCGCTGCTTCTGGGCGGGCACGGCGACGACATGGTCCCCCTCCCCCGCTATACTTTCGCCGGCGGCATTCCGATTACGCAGCTCGTGAAAAAGGAAAAGCTCGACGAGATCGTCAAGCGCGCTCGTAACGGCGGGGCGGAGATCGTCGCGCTGCTGGAAAAAGGAAGCGCCTATTACGCACCTGCCGCCGCCACCGTGCAGATGGCAGAGGCGATCATCCGCGACAAGAAACGCATCCTTCCTTGCGCCGCCTATTGCGACAAGGAATACGGAGTGGGCGGCTATTTCGTCGGCGTCCCCTGCGTACTTGGAACCGGCGGCGTCGAACGGATCATCGAGATCGAAATGGACGAGGCCGAGCAGAAAATGTTTCAGAGCAGCGTCAGCCACGTGAAGGAATTGGTTGGGCTCGTGAAGAGTTAAAGAACTTGGCGAAATCGGCCGGAATCGACGTAATCATGGCAATACGGAGCTCCCATATGACCGCGGAAGTGCGGCACGAACGCGCGAGTCCGCGGAGTCCAGGCCGCGCAGTGATCCTTTTGCCATGGGGGCTGTCGCGGATCGTTCGAGCAATGCTGCCGTCCGTGGTTCTGGCGTTGATGCTTGGTGGCTGCGTGCACGCGCCCAAGCTCCTTTCCCGCGACGAGCAGCGCCGCATTGATCGCAGCCTGGTGGAATATCCGACCGGATTCGAACTCAAGCCGTACATTCGCGATCTGACCGCGCCCACGGCCTTTTGTTTCGATGACCATAATTCGCTGATCATCGCCCAGGGGGAGCGCGGGGAAGAGCCGACCATCTTTGGCTACAAAACTGACGGCAGCCTCTTCTATATCTATCCCGAGGGCCGCCGGCTTCCCTTCGGTTTGCCGACGCCAGGATGGAAGATTTACGGACCGATCGGGGGCATGGTCTTTTATCAGGGCCGCCTCTACATTTCCCACCGCGACGAAAACGATCTGGGTGTAATCACTGCTCTCGACTACAAGGGTCATCACACCACGATTGTCGCCGGACTGCCCGCGCAAGGCGATTTTGGCGTGACCGACCTGGCCATTACCAATGGCCGGCTTTACTTTGGCGTCGGAACGGCGACCAACAGCGGCGTGGTCGGGAATGATAACTTCGGCGTATGGGTTAAGAACCATCCAAAATGCCACGATGAATCGTGGCACGCGCTGTCGTTGCTCGGTTATCGCTTCGACACGCCCAATCCATTCGCTGGCCTTTTTGGGCCGGCGGAAATCGCAGTAACAGCGCCGTTCCAACCATTTAACCAGAGCAACCAGACGCGCGTTCTCGGCGTCGAGCACACCACAGGTAAGCCCAACGGCGCGATCTACTGGGTGTCGCCGCAGGGCGGCCCGGTGACAGTCGAGGCGCATGGAATCCACCTCCCGCGCGGAATCGTGGTCAACGAATACGGACGCATCTATTTCACGAACGACGGCATGGAAATGCGCGGCACTCGGCCGGTCAAGGATGATCCTGATGCGCTCCTGCGTCTTGTGCCTGGAACCTGGTATGGCTGGCCCGATTACACGGCCGATCTCAACCCAGTCACCGATTCGCGCTTCCAGCCCCCTGTCGATTTGATTGACCGGACCGGCTACCCCGAAGTTCGTTTTCTGATCGACCAGGAAGGGAGTCATCTATTCCCTCCCAACAAGGACACGCTCGTCCAGGGGGCCTTCCCGTCTCTATCCGGCGCGGCCCGGATCGACGTGACGCCTTCGACCGGCCCCTTCAAGGAATTTCGCGGCAACGTCATCGTCGCGCTTCAGGGAGACAGAGCCCCCTTTGCCACCAGTGGACGAAAGCTGAACGGGCCAAGCGGCTATAAAGTTGTCCGCGTCGATCCGGATACTCACCAGGTAAAGGATTTCATCCGCAATACCAACGGCGGCCCCGGAAGCGCCATCGCCAGGAACCCCGATCTGATCGAGCGCCCCGTCGACGTGAAATTCGCGCCTGACGGCTCGCTTTACGTTCTCGATTACGGAAAAATGCAGATGCGCGATGGCAAGGAACGCATCGATCCGGGCACCGGACAGGTCTTCCGCCTTGTTCCAACGGCGCCGATCACCGAGACCCACACCAATCGAATCGGTGTCCTGGAGAAGTGACACGCCGACGATGGCCTATATTACGGCCGGCAGCCACTTAGCACCCGAAAGTTCAAAAAGACATGCGTGACGTTTCAGGACTTCGCGGTCGATGACTGAATGCCCAAACCGGTCGATCGGCGGAGCTGTTCCAAAGAAATGCCCCTCGCCGCATTGTCCTTGAAACGCAATCGTTTGCTTCGGCGAGCCGTTGCTTGCAGGCGGGCAAATCGCACCAGTGGCTGGCGAGGAAACGGCCGTAGCGGTCCAGCAGTGAATTCCGCCGCCCTTTTGTGGCACGGGCGTCTCGCCCGTGCTTCCCGCCAGGACGCACGGGTGAGACGCCCGTGCCACATTCAATACAAAACCCGTTGGTGCGTCACCGGCGATTGCGACCCGCAGGCTCGAACTCGTTTCATCCAACTCCCAACCCGCGACGTGTTTTAATTCAAATCGTCGTCCCCCATCAAAGACTTGAAATGCGTCGGCCGGTGGGTGAGACACCTGTTTCCAGTTTAGATCGCCCTTTTTGAAAGCGCTCAAATAAAGCGCCAATGGTCCATGGGACGCGGAGGCGCGAATCGCGTCGGACTGCGACGAAAACGTCGATAGGCGGAGAGGTATGGGGCCGAAAAAATATCACCGATCAAAACGGCCGCGCTCACCCGAACCCCAGCGTTTGCGTCCTCGGCGTCAAACCACCACCCCTCATATCCCCCCGGAGCCGTCACTCGATGCCAGCCGTCGCGACCTTCCGCAGGCGATGGCTCCCACAGCCGGATCGTGTCCATCGCATTCGCCTTCGCTCAATCGCGCGGGGCGATCCCATCGGCGGTGACCAGTAGCAGTTGCTCGGTCACTTGGTGGGGCATTCGCCGGTAGTCGTCGGCGATCTGCTCCCGCAACATCGCGACGGTCTCCTCATCATTGCGGAAACAAAGAAGAATGTCGCGCGTGGGGATCGCCGCGGCAAATGGGCTGCCAAGATGTTCCCGTAGCCGATCGTGCAGCGTCGGCAGCATGATGCGGCTCGCGTCGTATCCGTCTCCCGTCTGGAAGAGAATCAGGTTGATGTTTTCATCCTCATCCTGGGCAGCGTGAGCGCTCAGCGCCTGACTGCGCTTCACGAGATTTTCGATAGCCGTGTCGTGCAGGTCTTCACGAGAAATGTTCCAGGTTTCAAACTGCTCGCGGGGAATGTAGGAGATGGTCCGATCGCTGTCGATCGCGTAAGACACCATCAAGCCGGAGACAAGCGACTGATGAACCGTGTGCAGATACGCACCGTCCGACCCTTCCGGGATGATCATCGGCAGAATCCGGTCCTTCAGGTCTTCGAACGAGCCATTGCGATCCGGCGTTCCCTCTGACGCCCGCAACAATTCGACCATCCAGCGTTCAATGTGATGCCGCGTATCGTCCGGCTGAAGCGTCACCACCCGGTAGATATTTTCCAGTGAAACGACATTCCCATTGACCCGGAGCGAGAATGGCTGCTCCCCTCTCGCCAGTTTCACCAGAGGAAACCGGGCCGGAACGACTTTCAGCACCTGGTCGATGAATTGCTCTCGCGTGGGAGCCGACATATTCGGATCATAGCGGCGTCGGACGGGATTCGCCACGTCGGGAAAGGAATCGGATATGGCGCTTCGACCACGCGGTTCTGCCCGAGAAAGACGCGCTCCACTGCCTTGCCCCCTGCCCCGAGCGAACCTATAACGGCCCCCCCTTAGTGAGAGGAGTAATGAATCATGGCGCAGGCGATTCGAGTGGCGATTCTGGGGGCGGGATGGCCCGGTGCCAAACACGCCGAAGGTTACCGGGCTGCGGGTGGGTTTCAAATTGTGGCGGTGGCCGACTTGATTCCATCGCGCCGCCAGGCGTTGATGCAGCAGTTTGGCATCGGCCGTGAGGTGGCGGATGCCAGCGAAATCCTGAAGGATCCCGCGATCGATGCCGTCAGCGTTTGCCTTCCCAATCATCTGCACGCACCGATCGCGCTCGCGGCGTTGAAGGCGGGAAAACATGTCGTCTGCGAAATGCCCCCTTGCCTGAACGCCTCGGAAGCAAAGAAGATCTCGGCGGCCGCGAGCAAGTCGGGCAAAACCGTGCTCCTGGCCGCACAGCGCCGATTCGGCGCGGCGGAGCAAGCCGCCCGTCAGGCCATCGAAAAAGGTTATGTCGGAAAGGCCTATCACGTTCGCGCATCCTGGATGCGCACCCGCGGCGTTCCAAGCGGAACCGGATGGTTTACCGATCCGGCCCGCTCAGGCGGCGGTGTCGTGATGGATCTCGGAGCGTCGATGCTTGATCTGGCGTGGAGCCTGCTCGGCCAACCGCAGCTATCGAGCATCTACGGGATTACCGGCGATCAGTTAACCGAGGTGAAGCCGGAAAGGACTGGTCAGGTGGAAGAGACTGCGTTCGTTTTCGCGCGCTTCGAAGGTGGCAAATCGCTGGAGCTCTCTGCGACCTGGGCGATCAATCAGCCGCCGCGCCAGCAGGGAACGCTCTGCCGCGTGCATGGGGATGGCGGTGCGATCGACCTTTACACATCTCAGGGTCCTCTCCTCTATCGCAATTTCGGAACTCGGGAGGAGGCGAAAGAGTCGGCTCTCAAGCAGCCGACTATCACGCTACATCACGCCATGATGCGTCACTTCAAAGACGTGATTCGGAATGGAAAACCGGCTCTTCCGGGCCCGAACGAATGCGTTTCGCTGATGCAGATCATCGATGCGATTTACAAAAGCGCTAAGTCCAGGAAAAGCGTGCAGGGGAAAGGATGACGGGAGATCAATGCGCGGGGGCTGTCGCCGGTTTGGTCGGCGGCGGAGCGCCGAACGCGGAATAGAGGACGATATTCCGCATGATTGCCGTCGCCGTTGCCGGATCATAGCCGAGGACTCCATCGACCGGCTCGCCGACCATCCCGGCGGCAAGGTCTTCGCGGCTGTAGAAGACGCCGATCTTGCCGGAATGCTCGATCGCATGGATGCGCCCGACTTGGCGTGGCCGACCATCGTGTTGCGGGCGAAATTACGGTATCCGATCGTTGTGATCTCCGCATCAGGCAAGTGGAAAACCGGACTATCGGGTGAAAGTGCATTGGTGAGTCCTTTCGCGGCGTCTTTCGCGAACATCGCCCGTAGTTCACTCTCCGCCGAATCGGCAAATTCGGTGGACCCGCCGGCCGCATCAATGACGAGTGTCCCTCCGTGCCGGACAAATTCAAGAAGCTGGATGCGCTCGTCATCATTGAGCTTGAATTTGGTTGTGCCGGTGAGGTGGGCAATCTTGAATCCCGCCAGTTTCCCCGGCGCCAGCTTCACCGCCTCGACGGTGAGCGCCACCTTGTATTGATTGTGGAGTATGGCCGCCAGCCGTCGCCAGCCGCCCGGCTCGGGATCGGCGTTATCGCCGATGAGCAGGCGCGCCAGTTTGACGGTTCTCGTCGGCTTGATCGCCGGATCCTCAATCACGATGTGAGTTTTCCCTTTGACGCTGAGATTCTTCTTGTCTACCGCATATTCGAACAGGTCGGAGCCAAGCTCGAACGATTCTTTCCTGGTGGCATCGGCGAGCGTCTGCCAGGCCCGGCCGACATCGGGCAACAAAAGCATCATTTCGCGGATGCCGTTGCTCAGGCCGCGCACGGTCGGCTTGCGCTTCCAATTCCGGGCGAAGAATTGCTCCTGAGTGAACATGACATGCGTGGCGGGCAGGTCGCGGAATTCATATTTGAACATCTTCGAGCCGAGTTTCTCGAAGCTCTCGGCGAAGGCGGGCTTGTCGCAATCCGGATTCCCCACGATCAGGCCGCCACCCTCGATGAAGTCGCGCAATTTGGCAATTTCCTCATCGCTGAAGCGGAGGCTTTCGTCGCCGCTGATGTACAGGATCGGCGCATCATGCAGTTCGGCAACGGGGACCTGAAGATTGACAATCTGCCAGTTCAAGTCACTTTCGATGCGGTGCCCCGTCCAGCGGGCGAGATTGGCCACGTCTCGCGGACGCTGATTCCAATGTCCTTCCAGCGGTTTGCCGGCTGGCCGAATGACGGTGTAATCAAGCTTGTTCATCATGACCGGAGCCCGGCCGCGGGAGAGAAACAGCATGGCGAAACTTGTCGCAGGAATGGGAGTGGCGCCCGGAAAGCCGCCGTTCCAGGACCCGTCCGGCGCCTGGCTGCGGACCAGCCGTTCGGCGCCTTCCTTGAACCAGTCGGTGGTTCCGAAATATTTGTATCCGCTTGCCACGCCGATACGCTCGACGCCATAAAACGAATAGGGATCGCCTACTTGTCCGAAGTGAGCGCCCATCCAGTGCAGCCCGTTCTCGATGGCAGCATTGGCGACGTTTCCAGAGCAGTTCAATCCTTCCTCATCGTGCAGGTAATCCTGCGTGATGAAGAGCGTGGCAACCCCGGCGGCCGTCATCGACGGCGATGGCGTCTTACTGTCCTTTCCGTTGCCGTCGTACGCCCACCCTCCAATGTTGTATTGCTGGTCCTGCCAATGCTTTTCGATCTGGTCCCACACTTCGCGTGGAATTTCCGCGCCCGCTTGCTGGCAGGCCCATAACCCCAGTACGCCGTACTGACTCACGCTGTGATCCAGACGCCCCCCCTTGCCGTTGCCATAGTCCCACATGGCGGTATTAATGCCCTGCTTGTTCATCCCGGCGATCAATTTCTGCTTATCGGATTCGACTTTGCCGCGGACCTGGCTTGTGGATGGGATGAGGAGCCAGACCTGTGCTCGCAGACCAAGTGAATAGATTCCAACAACGTCCGCTTTCATCAGGAAATCAATCGCCTTGGCGATTTTCGGCTCCTGCGGATTTTCACCGCTGGCGATGAGCGCGTACGTCGCAACGGCGGTGTAGCCCCCAAAAGTATCCCCCTGCATGTGCTCCCAGTCGTGCTCCTTCCCTTTGCGTTCGGCGGCGGTCTCCCAGCCGCCGGTCGGTTTTTGCTGCGAGTAGAGAAACTGCTGCCCCTTTTTGATGGCGTTGTCGACCTCTTCCGGAGTCGCGGCCGAGGCTGATCGCGACGCTTGCAGAACGAACCCGGAGCCAAGGCTGAAAATGACGATGCCACGGATGAGGCGGGAAGCGCGGGAAAGCATCATGTGAGATTTGATTATCAAGACTTCACAGAAAAAACACAATTAACCCATTTGCTGACTGCCCGATCAGCAGCTATATCTCCGCACCAGATTCCTGGCGGACCGGCGAATGGCCATTGAGTGACTATGATTCGAACAAGATGAAACCCAACGGACGCAAGCGCAAATCGGGCACGGGTGCCGGCAACAAAAAAGTCGTCCGCGTCGGACTGACCCAAATGGAATGTTCGCCTGATTCGGCGGCTAACCTCCGCCGCCAGGTTGCGCTGGCCGACCGGGCCGGCAAAGCGGGCGCAAACATCATTTGCACGCAGGAATTATTCCGCTCCCAGTATTTCTGCCAGGTGGAAGATCATCGCTTTTTCGCGATGGCCGAGTCGATTCCCGGTCCGAGCACCGATGCGTTGTGCAAAGTGGCCCGAAAACACCGGGCTGTCGTGATTGCCTCACTCTTCGAAAAGCGGGCCGACGGGCTTTATCACAATACTGCCGCAGTCATCGATGCCGATGGTTCGATCCTCGGGCTTTACCGCAAGATGCACATTCCCGACGACCCGCTTTTTTACGAAAAATTCTATTTCACACCAGGCGATACCGGCTTCCGTACCTGGGAAACGGCTTACGGGAAAATCGGCGTCCTGATCTGCTGGGACCAATGGTTTCCCGAGGGCGCGCGTCTCACCGCCCTTCAAGGAGCCCAGATCCTGTTTTATCCCACCGCAATCGGGTGGCACCCTTCCGAGAAGAAACAGTATGGCGTTGCCCAACACGAAAGCTGGGAACTCATTCAGCGGTCGCACGCCATCTCGAATGGTTGCTTTGTCTGCGCTCCAAACCGCATCGGGCTCGAAAAGATCGTCGGCGTGGATGGGAAGCCGGTCAGCAAGGACGGCATCGAATTCTGGGGACAATCGTTCGTTGCGTCGCCGGACGGACAGATCGTGCAGCGTGCGTCGGTGTCCAAAGAAGAAATCGTGCTGGCGGACTGCGATCTGAAGCAAGTCGAATTCAGCCGAACCCATTGGCCGTTTTTGCGGGATCGGCGGATCGATGCCTACGGGGACCTGACCCGGCGATTTGTAGACGCTCGATGAATATTCTCACCTCGTCAACGATTTGAGCCCAGACGATGCCAAAACTGAAGATTCTCAAGCAAACGCCGGCCGAGCTTGGCTACGTCTTTCCTCCAGAGTGGCATCCGCACGCTGCCACGTGGTTCAGCTGGCCGCGGCCGGAGGGAATATCGTTTCCAGATAAATATCACACGGTGCCGGAGAACCTGGCGCAGGATCATGCGCGAAATCGCTCCGCGCGAACGCGTCGAGATAAACGTCCCGAACGGGAACTGGGCCTACATCATTCGCGAGCAACTCGCGGAGTACGGCTGCAAGACCGACAACGTTTTCTTTCATCACGTCAAGACCAACGAGAGCTGGTGCCGCGATCACGGCCCGGCGTTCGTGCTTAAGACGGCTCGCGGGAAATCGACCGCGGCAATCGTGGACTGGGGCTTTAATGCGTGGGGCGGGAAATATCCGCCATTTGACGACGACGATGTCGTACCAACACGGATCGCCGAAGAGTTGAAATTACCGGTTTTCTATCCGCAGATCGTGATGGAAGGAGGAGCCGTCGACTTCAATGGAGCCGGCACAGTCCTTACCACCACGTCCTGCCTGCTGAACCGCAATCGGAATCCGCATCTATCCAAGACAGAGGTCGAACAATTCCTGAAAGACTATTACGGCCAGCGGCACGTCTGCTGGCTGGGGGAAGGAATCGCCGGCGACGACACCGATGGCCATGTCGATGATCTGGCGCGATTCATCAATCCGAACACCATCGTCACGGCCGTGGAAGATGACGCAAAAGACGAGAATTTTGAAATTCTTCGGGACAATCTCAAGCGTCTGAAAAAGCTGAAGGATCAGGATGGTCGTCCGTTCGAAATTATCGGAATTCCGATGCCCGGCGTGGTCGAATACGACGAGCAGCGTCTTCCCGCCACGTATGTGAATTTCTATTTCATCAACGGCGCGTTACTGGTGCCGACCTTCGGGAACAAGAGCAAAGACCGCCGCGCAATGCAGACACTTCAGCGCCATTTGCCGGCGCATAAGGTCATCGGGATTGATTGTCGTGAATTGATCTGGGGATTGGGGGCAATTCACTGTCTTACGCAGCAACAACCCAGATGGTAGTTGCCAGACCGATTCCCCGCGGGAATTAAAGAAATCGTTCCGGGGTTGGTTTCTCGGCGGGAGTCGGAGCCGGCGCCTTTTCGACCGGCGCTGGCGCCGGCGAGGCCTTCGCGGCCGATCCACTTGAGTTCTTGGAACCGTTCGCTGGTTCTTCCAGGATGAACACCGCCGCTGCGATGACGCTGGTCCAGAGACCGGCTTTGTCCCCCTCGGCGGCTCTGGACGATTGCGCGCGTCTTCATGATTTCGCCGCTCGACTTATATTCCTGCTCGCGCTCGTCCCAGGCCTTGTCGGCATCGAATGGAATATTGAGCGTTGTGGCCAGCATCGTCGCCGCCAGATCTTCGACCAGGTCTTCGGTCTTCTTTTCCGTCATCCCATAGCCGTGATGCTCGGCGATGTACCCATAGGGATGGCTTCGAGGAATGGCCAGGCCAATTCCGGCACAGACGAGCCGATTGGGCTCATCCGTCGCCGCTTCCGCCAGCACGACGAAGGTGATCTGGCCCGGCTTGAGCTTGGGCTGGCCTTCCTTCATCGGAATAATCTTGCAGATCGTCGGGTAGATCGACGAGACGCGCACCAGATTCTGCTTCTCGATTCCCGCATCGCGCAGCGCCAGTTCGAAACTCTGAAGCTTATGGATATGACGGCCGACGCCTCGGGTGAAGAAGACTTCCCTGGGCACCATGTCCTGGCCATTTGTAAGTTGCATCGGTTCGAATCTCCTTGCGCCTGCCGAGAATCAAAGGAGGCGGGATTATAGCGTTCTGTCTGCGCACGCAAAGACATGGCGCCAAAAATAATCTCTTTGTTTCACAGCCGCCTCGGCTGTGTTCGATCTGAGATCGAAATCGTCGGGATGCACCGTGGTTTGCTTTCGCCTGCGACGGAACACAGCCGAGGCGGGTTGTGCTAGATCAGATTAGACGGTGCGGGTCCAATCGGGCGGAAGAATCAGGACGGGAATTTTTGTATTCTTAATCAATTCGACGGGAACGTTACCCGCAAGCAGGCGGGCAAACACGTTCTTCCCAGTCAGGCCCAGCACGATCATGGTGACCTGCCGCTCCATGGCCGTGTTCAGAATGGCGCGGGCGATGTCATCACTGAACATCAGAAGATCCTGCACGGCAACCCCGCGACTCTGAAGCTTTTCTCGCAAGTATCGAATGGCCGTTTCCCCCTCAGCCTGCTCGTGTTCGCGCATTTGTCCACCGCTGGGACGCGAGACATGTACGACGAGCACTTCCGCGCTCATGCGTTTGGCTAAATCCCCGACGCATTCGACGACGCGTTTGGCGGCGTATTCGCTGCTGACGGCCACCATGATCCGACTCATGCCTGCCTCGGTTGCAATTGATTGTTAAGGAAGAAATTCATCTTGCGCCCATCCCCTCCATCAACTTTTTCAAACGACGTAAAGCCTTGCCGCGATGACTGATCTCATTTTTTCGAGCCGCGGGCAATTCTGCGGTCGTTTGGCCCATCGCCTCGATCCAGAAGAGGGGATCATACCCGAACCCATTTGCGCCTCGCGGGTCACGAAGGATCCGTCCCTCAACGGTGTCGCGAACAGTGAGGATAACCCGTCCTTCAGGGTCCGCCAGAGCAAGTACGCAAACAAAGCGTGCGGATCGCCGAGAGTCAGGTGTCGATTCCAGTTGTCGGAGCAGGGTTGCGTTATTGTCAGAGTCGCCGTTTCCAGTTCCCTGTATCGCCGCCCAGCGAGCGCTGTAGACGCCTGGATTGCCTCCAAGGGCATCCACTTCCAGGCCACTGTCATCCGCGAGAGTCCACGATTTGGCCTGACGGGCATAGCCGGTGGCTTTGAGGCAGGCATTTGCGCGGAAGGTTGATCCGGTCTCGGCCACATCAACCAACCTGGGCTCGAACTCTGAAAGGTCGCGGCAGCGGAAGCCATCGCCTCCGAGCATGTCGCGGAATTCTCGCGTTTTGCCACGGTTCCCCGTCGCAACGAGCAGATCCAAGGCCTAATGCTCCCCAATGGTCCGAAGCTTCCCGGCGCCGTACACGTCGGCGGCGTTCTCGCTATGTGATGTGCGCACCGCATCCGGATCGTCTGGGCCGACGGGATCGCTGACACCGGCGAATGGGTCCTGGCCGTCCAATTCGGGATGAGGAATCTGCACGAGGAAAGACGGCGAAGCGATCTTCTGCCCATCTTTCGCAGTGATCACTTGCACCATGTCATTGACGGCATGATCAGGATACTTTCGGATCGTTGCCGCCAGGGTTTCATCCACTACTTCGAGCTTGGGCGCCAGGATCAGGACGGGTTTTCCGTTTTGATCGTATTTGACGGGCTTCATATAGGAGGGAAGCACGTCATTGATGACGAGGATCGTGGTGTTGGGGTCAATGGACTTGGCGACGTTGCGTTCCCCCTGCCGCTTGACGGCTTCGATGGGCCATGCGCCGATACAAACCGAGCTGATTGTCGCGCCATGAAAATAGTAAGCCTCGATGCCCATCTTGCGCGCTTCGCGCACGGCATCGACCGCAGCTTTCTTCCGATCCGGTATGTCGCGAAAAGCGGCGATCTGCAAAGACCAATACTTGCGGGCAGGAAGTTTAGCCAGGTTCCATTCCAGCGGTGCATCGGGGTCCGGAGAGGCAATCGGTTGAAGGCAGACGCCGGTAAAGACGGGCTGCCCGTGAATGTCCTGCATCGCTTCAATCCGCCGCTTATCGCTCTTTGCCTGCGAATCGGAAGAATTGGAGTAATAGCCATAGCAGACGATCGAATCGTCGTCGTTGTGAACGAGATACCACGCTTTCAACTGCGGTGTCAGGGTAAGTTGCGACTTAAAGCGAATGGATTCTTCGACATGAAGTGGTCCCCGAATAGTGCGGCAGTAAAGCGTCCACTGGGCGCCGGCCGGCGCAACTGGAGCGGCCGACTCGGTCCCGTTTGCCCGTCCCGGTGTCGCCGACGCAGTTGCGGAAACGGGCATCGCCGTCGATTGCACGGCCCGCGGTGCTGATGCGACTTCGGCAGACCGAGGGGCTGTCGACGAATTGGCGTCGGTCGACGGAGGCACATTTTCGGCGCACGACGCCAGCATGAGGCACGCTGAAAGGATCAGCATCGCAGGAAAGACTCTCTTCATCGTTGCTCCATCAGGAAAACATCTTGCCGCAGACCCCTCGTATTCTAACAACTACGGCAGCGAAAATCGTAGGTTTTCGACATTTGCCCTTCCTGACATCGGCAGGATTCCACCCTTTTTCTCAGCGGAAGGAGTAAAACGGACGTGAAAATGGGAAGCTTTTGCGATCTCGGAGCCGCCGGATTGACAAATCGAGCGCAAAATTGACGCTAGACCTCGAACGACCTGTTTTACGTGGAGCCCAACGATGCCGAAAAAATATCCTTCCGCGCCGAAGATGACGATCGACCCGTCGAAAAAATTTGTCGCGACGTTCGATACGTCGCGCGGCCCGATCGTCTGCGAGCTTTTTGCCAAGGACGCGCCCAACACCGTCAACAATTTCGTCTTCCTCGCGCGCGATAAATTTTATGATGGCACGATCTTTCATCGTGTGATCGCGGATTTCATGGTTCAGGGTGGCGACCCGGAAGGGTCCGGCCGTGGCGGACCGGGATACAATTTTGCCGATGAGGTCCGCAACAACCCCAACAAGCATCAGCGCGGATCCCTCTCCATGGCCAACGCCGGACCCAACACCAACGGAAGCCAGTTCTTTATCACGCATGTCGTCACCAACTGGCTGGACGGCAAACATACGGTTTTTGGCAAGGTGACCAGCGGCCAGGAGGTCGTCGATTCCATCAAAGAGAAAGATACGCTCAAGAGCGTGACGATTCAGGAAAGTTAGGCCGGATCTGTTACGATATGCGGCCCATGGACCGCACCAACGCTCCGCGCTGCGCAGCCTCGCGCATTCGATTTGGCGTTTGCAGGATTTGGCCGAAACTCCTGCTGATTTTCTGCGCCGATGCTCTGCTTTGGGCTGCACTCGCGTCGGCAAAGGAAGCACCGCTGCCGGTGCCTGCTTCCGACGAACCGGCGACAAGCGCGCCGACAATGCAAGCGGTGGTTCCCTACGGCCAACTGCTCGACTTGTATCGCGCGGAACTGGGTCCCCTCTTTCAGCCACCGGACGCGGAGAAAATATATGCCGCCCATCAATTGCTCGAGCGATACTTCGCCGGCTCGGCAGCCGAACGAAATGCGATACCGAACCAGATTGATGCGTTAGGGCTGGACATTAATCTGATCGGCCGGCTGGCCCGACTTCGCATGCATTGGCCGGCACTCGACGGGGGCGCGGTCTACTACGTTAACGAGCGGCATGGTCCCTATAACGTGCGCTATTTCTTCGGCGTGCCACACGATTATACCCGCGGGCATGCCTGGCCGCTGGTGGTGAAGCTGCCGACGCCTAATGCGTTTTTGACCAACCCCCCTCCCGACGGCAAACGCGTTATCGAGATCTACAACGCCTGGATCGGAGAGGAGCTGGCGCATCACTCAGACGCCGTCGTCCTGATGCCGCTGCTCAATCTAGATGAACTGTATGGGCCGAGCTACGAGGGAATGAACACCGTAATGCAGGCGATGTTTCACGTCGCCGGCCGGGTCAATATCGACCCCGCGCGCACATACCTGATCGGGCATTCTGAATCCGCGCACGCCGCCTGGAATCTTGCCCTGCACTATCCGACCTATTTCGCGTCGTTTTGTCCTCTGGCCGGCGGGGCCGGCGCTGACTGGCAGCGACTGCGGCTGGTTAATCTCCGCAACCTGCTGCCGGTGGTCTGGCATGACGACGACGATCAGGTCATCAAGGTCGATAGTTCCAAATCGATTGTGAAAGCGCTCCGCGGCCTGAAGATCGACGTCGAATTTGAGGAGACCAAAAATCTCGGGCACGCACCGACGCCGGCGATCGCTGACGAACTCTACGATAAAATGCGGGCGCGCATTCGCGAGCTCTATCCGCACGAGCTTTCGCTCCAGTCCAACCGTCCGGACACATTGTTCAATCGCGATGATTGGTTCCAGGCCTGGCAGGCGATCACGCCGGGCAAGGATCGTCGGCTCTATTTCCGCCACGGAAGCGGCTACATGGTGGTGTTTGCCAATGCGATGCGCGGCGATCTGACGATCGCCAACAACCGAATCGATGTCACGACCGACAATGTCGAAAGCTTTCGCATTTATCTGAACGACCAGATGGTAGACCTGTCGCGAACGGTTACGGTGATCGTCAACAAAAAGCCGAAGTTCGAAGGCTTTGTCAAAACCAGCATGGACAAAATGCTGAAGGACCAGCTCTTCCTCGGACGTGGGTGGCGCTATTTCAGCGCTTCGATTGATATTGACGTGGTGCCGCCAACAACGCGTCCAACAACGGGCCCGGCCACGGGGCCGGCGGCACATCCCCGCAAGGGCCACATCATCGTTGGGCCGACCACGGAAGATCAATGAGCGAGGACGATCCCCAATTCGAGTCTCAGCGTGAAGAGTTTGTTCCGTCGGGCTCAATTTCGCCGGTCATTGCCACCGACGGCGTCGGCGACATGGCGCAACAGATCGAGGAAATTCCGGCGGCGGAGGGCGCCGACGTTCTGGAGAGTCTTCCCACCTCTGAGGCCGCGGACATAGCCGAATATCTCGACCCGAATACCGCCGGCCGGATTTTCGCGGAGATGGATCCCACCGCCGCGGCTTCCGTCCTCACCGACATGGAAGCGGCGGAGGCGTCGATGGTCGTCGCGGCGATGAATCCCGACGACCGGGTCGACGTGCTCGAGCACGTTCCCGACGCGATTCACGACGCCATCGTCGGGGAAATGGATCCAGACGAAGCCGAGGAAGTCCGGCAGCTCGAGCAATATGCCCCCGACACCGCCGGCGGAATCATGACCACGGAGGTGACCGCCCTTCCGGAAGATTTCACGGTGGAGCAGGCCATTGCGGAATTGCGCCGGCTCAATGAACGGTTTGAGCAGATGTATTACGCGTACGTGATCGATCGCCGCCGGCATCTGATCGGAGTGGTCGGAATGCGATCGCTGATTCTTGCCGAGCCCGGCCGTCTGATCGCTTCGCTGATGCGGGGAAACGTAACCCGCGTGATGGCGTCGATGGACCAGGAAGTGGTCGCGCGGTTGATGCGGAAATTCAATTACCTGGCCCTCCCGGTGGTTGACGACCAGAATCGACTGCTTGGCATCATTACGCTCGACGATGCCATCGATGTAATCGAAGAAGAAGCGACGGAAGATGTGCAGAAAATGTTCGGCGCCGGAGCCGCGGAACGACTCTTGAGCCCCTGGCGACTCGCCTTCCGCAAGCGGATCGTCTGGCTCTTGGCGGAACTGGGAAGCCTGATCCTGGCCTCGACGATCATGGTCCGATTCCTCGACCTGATCGCGGCGCTTCCGATCCTGGCGGCATACCAGGTGATCATCGCCGGGCTCGGCGGACTGGCCGCCGCGCAGACGCTCGCGGTCACCGTGCGCGGAATGGCGGTCGGGGAGAGTGGGCCGCGCCGTTCTGTGCGTCCTCTATCGGGAAGTCGTTGTCGGGATCCTGGCGGGAAGTACGATCGGCCTGGCGGGGGCCGCCGGCGCGGCGGGAGGATTGTTTGGCGTTCATGAGCACCGGATGGCCCTTGCCGCCGTCGTCTTTTTCGCGCTCCTCAGCACGCATGTGATTGCCGCGGTGACGGGAGTCGTCGTGCCGTTTGGATTGAAACGCATGGGCTCGGATCCGGCCCAATCCGTTTGCATAGTCGCTACTACCATCACAAATTGCACTGGTTTTCTCGCCACACTGTGGCTCGCGCACCTGTTGATTCCCCGGCCGGCGTGAGTTGCCTGCCGGGAAATAATTCCAGCGATTTTCCGTTCGTGGATCTATGGTAACAACAACGTCCCAGTCGCTCCGGCCCGGCCTATTTTCGCTCTTTGCAGTGCTGCTGCTGATGACCGGCGGCGCGTCCGCGGTGATTACGCCGCCGGAGCAACCGGTAGACGGACCCGGCTCTTCGGCATCGACCCATCAGGACGTGACCGCCCAGAAGTTCGGTGACGGAGGAACTGCGTACTGGCTGTTCGAGCCCGCCAAGCCGAAACCAGAGAGCGCCCCGCTGATCATTTTCAATCATGGCTGGGGCGCGACGATGCCCTCGGCATATGGAGCATGGATCGAACACATTGTTCGCCGTGGCAATATCGTCATTTTTCCCGTCTATCAATCGAGCCTGCGGACACCGGTTGACGAATTCACGCCGAACGCGGTCACTGCCGTTCGCGCCGGGCTTGAGCGTCTCCAGACCGAAGCCGGCAACGTCCTGCCGGACCTCAGGCATGTGGCGATTGTGGGCCATTCGATGGGCGGCATTGTGTCGGCAAACCTCGCAGCCCTGGCCGCGGAGAAAAATCTTCCCAGGCCCGGCGCGGTGATGTGCGTTGAGCCGGGAAACACGTGGATGAAAATTCAAAGCATGGCCGTCAAGCTTGAGGACCAGAGCCATGTACCGGCTGATGTATTGCTACTCACGGTGGCCGGCGACCGCGACATGACCGTTCGTAACATCGACTCGAAACGCATTTTCTACGAGACGACCTCAATCCCGGCGGCCAACAAGAATTATGTTTTGCTTGTTACCGACGAACATGGCACGCCACCGCTCATTGCCAATCATCTCGCTCCGATATGCCCGATATGAAATACCGCGATAATGAATCTAAGGTCGCCGGTCGTGTTCTCTGGAAACGATTGCATCCGCCGGCGACCCAGCCCGGAAATGATGATTCTGCCGTCAACACACATCCGGGCATCGATGCGCTCGATTATTTCGGCACATGGAAACTGTTTGACGCCCTGACAGATGCCGCTTTTTATGGGAAAAATCGTAATTCTGCTCTCGGCAATACGCCGGAACAGCGATTCATGGGAAAGTGGAGCGATGGCACGCCGGTGAATGAGTTGCGGGTACTCGAGAAGCCGTGACCGGCTCCATTGCAAAACTAATCGCTGCGCAAATCCGGTTCGATCAATTTGGCTCGCCTCGCTCAGATCGAGCTTGTTGACGTCCACCTTCGGCGGATTTTTCTTCGCGCATTCGATGCAATAGATCGTACCCGGCAGTGCTTCGAGGCGGGCGGGCGCGATGGGCTTTCCACACTTCGCGCATAATTTCGAGGGGAGCGAACGCGATCGGCTCATGAATAAACCATATCGCAGTTCGCCGGAGGCGCGAACGTCGATTGTCGACTTCTCACTCGTCAGTTTTTCGGCCGGCCCGCAATGAGATAACGAAGGAATGATCCCATCCCGGAGAATTTGAATGAGCTGTCGACGTAATGCTGGATGACGTAAAAAGCGAAGTAATAGGCCCTTGCGAAACACCAGATTGCAATGGCCAGAAGCGCGGCGGTTCGCAGCGTCGGCGATTCCATCAGGATCAGGGCCGAGGCCAGCGTGCCGCTCAATACGAACAACCCGGCCTTGATGTAAATGACCCTGTGATTGGTGATGTCCATAATCGTTAGTCTACGCGCTGACCAGTCACGCTCGACCCGTAAGGCGCGGAAACGGCAGAAAGGTCGGAACGGCGCGATGATACTTCTGAAATTCCTCGCCAAAGCGCGAAGAGAGCAACTGCTCTTCATACGCGATGCGAACGCGAGTGCCCGCAGCGAAGAGCGCAACCGAAACAAGGAATAATGGCCATGGTGTAATCAGCAGTCCGGTTGCGACAAGAATGCAGAACATCGAAAGGTAAATCGGATGTCGTACGACTCCGTAGATGCCCGTCTGAATCAACTTGTGGTCAATTCCCAGTGCCGCGTCGACGCGCCAGTGTCTCCCAAGGGCCATGCGCCCGTCCAGGCGATCGCTGTACTTGCCGCAAAAAGCAGAATCGAGATGGAAATGCACAGCGCGGACGGCGCTCGGTCCAAAAGTGATATTGCCAGAGAAGCGTGTACGCGATGGTTTGGAGCACGATGCCCCATCGTGCGCCGTGCGCCCGTTTTGCGACGGGTACGCGAAATGGGTTGGGCCAGATGAACGCGGACATCCATCCTAACCAACCGCCAATGAGGATCAGGTAGACGTAATGGGGCACGTATTGGAAATTGAAAGCAGAAAAACCACCGCGTTCTTTCTTCGGTGAGCGAAAATATATCTGGCGATGCGCAGTTGATGGGCGCGATCGGCGATCGGAATACATTGGGTTCGGGTGCCCCAGAGTCCTCCGTTTGGCGCTTCACCTCTTTGCTTCATGATGATGTCGCGTGCGAAATCCTTTGTGATCACCCGGGAGCCAGGTTCCATAGGTGTGACCCATACAGTGGTACCAATCGTTCCAGGGTCTTTTCGACTTCGCTCGAACGCGGAATGGACCAATCATGAATTGAATTATCGCAATCTGGGCAATTCATGCAAAATAATGCCGAACGCCCACGGAGCTTGCTCCGTGGGTTCTGCTCCGAGCGCAGAAAAAACCCACGGAGCAAGCTCCGTGGGCGTTCATAAATCGCTAGCTGCCATGGGGTTTAGTACATCCCACCCCCACCCGCGCCCGCTCCTGCGGGTTCGGGTTTGTCTTCCTTGAGCTCGCTGATGATCGCATCCGTCGTCAACAGCAGACCTGAGATGGATGCCGCATTCTGAAGTGCCGTGCGTTCGACCTTGGTCGGGACGATCACGCCCATTTTGGTCAGGTCGCCGTACTCATGCGTGAGGGCGTTGTAACCGAAGTTGGTCTCGCTGGATTCCTTCACCTTCTGCGCGACGACCGAACCGTCTACTCCCGCGTTTTCCGCGATCTGCTTGATGGGGGCTTCGACGGCACGACGCACGATCTCGATGCCGAGGCGCAGGTCGTCGTTTTTCGTCGCTTTGCGAAGCGGGTCGAGTACTTTGGTTGCGGCGCGGATGACCGCCACCCCACCGCCCGGGAGAATTCCCTCTTCGACGGCGGCACGGCAGGCGTGCAGCGCGTCTTCGACACGGGCTTTCTTTTCCTTCATGGCGACTTCCGTCGCAGCGCCGACATTGATCTGGGCAACGCCGCCGGCGAGCTTCGCGAGGCGCTCCTGAAGCTTCTCGCGATCATAGTCGCTGGTGGTGTTGTCGATTTCAGTCTTGAGGGCTTCGATGCGTCCCTTGATGGACTTCATGTCGCCAGCCCCCTCGATGATCGTGGTGTTGTCCTTGTCGATGCGCACCTTCTTGGCCCGGCCGAGCTGACTCAGCTCTACGTTTTCGAGCTTGATGCCGAGTTCCTCGAAAATCGCGGTTCCGCCGGTGACGATGGCGATATCTTCCAGCATGGCCTTGCGACGATCGCCGAAGCCCGGCGCTTTCACCGCACAAACTTTCAGGGTTCCGCGCAATTTGTTGACGACGAGCGTCGCGAGCGCCTCGCCCTCGACCTCTTCGGCGATGATGATCATCGGCTTGCCCTGTTCGGCCGCCTTGGAAAGGACCGGAACCAGGTCGCGAGCGGAAGAAATCTTCTTTTCGTGGATCAGGATGTAGGCGTCATCCAGGATCGCCTCCATCGTCTGGGTGTCGGTAATGAAATGGGGAGAGAGAAATCCCTTGTCGAATTGCATTCCTTCGACGAGTTCGACCGTCGTGTCGAGGCTCTTTCCCTCTTCGACGGTGATGACGCCGTCCTTGCCGACCTTGTCCATGGCGTCGGCGATCATCTTGCCGATCTGCTCATCCTGATTGGCCGATGAGGTGCCGACCTGCGCGACTTCCTTCGAGGAGGAAATCTTTTTGGACATATTCTTGAGCTCGGCGACAATCGCATCAACGGCAAGATTGATCCCCTTCTGGATCTGGGTGGCGTTGGCGCCGGAAGCGACGTTTCGCATTCCCTCGGCGAAGATCGCTTCGGCGTATACCGTCGCAGTCGTGGTGCCATCGCCGGCGACTGACGAAGTCTTGCTGGCGACTTCCTTCACCATCTGCGCGCCCATGTTTTCGTAGGAATCTTCAAGCTCGATTTCCTTGGCGACAGTCACGCCGTCTTTGGTGACCGTCGGCGAGCCGAAGGATTTCTCGAGCACGACGTTTCGCCCGGAAGGGCCGAGGGTAACCTTCACGGCGCGAGCGAGTTTCTTCACGCCGCGAAGGATCGCTTCGCGCGCCTCCTGGTCAAATGCAATTCGTTTAGCTGCCATTTCGATTGCTCCTGCTGATGAACTGTTGGTTTGTTATGTCGAATGCGGTGCTGAGAGCGGGATTACTCGACCACCGCCAGGACATCGTCCTCGCTCATGATCATGAGTTCTTCGCCGTCGAGTTTGATTTCGGTTCCAGCGTAGCTGGCGAAAATCACCTCGTCCCCCTTCTTGACATTGACCGGGGTGCGCTCACCGGTGTCCAACCGCTTACCTTCTCCGACAGAAAGGACTTTCCCGCGTTTGGGCTTTTCCTTGGCCGTGTCGGGGAGGACAATGCCGCTCTTGGTCTTGGATTCGGCCTCGACACGCTTGACGAGGATCTTATCTCCGAGGGGACGCAGTTTGGCCATGATGGCTTACTCCTTCTGAAAAAATGACTGATCGTTTGTTGCGAAATCCTTTTGGCGACTGTCGAATTCTGAATTACGATTACGCTATCGGCCAGCGGCTTTCATAATAGCGCCGCATGACACGGGCCAGGGCATCGAGAAGCACGTTGAAATCGACCGGCTTGCTGAGCACGCTGAACACATGCATTCCAAGCGCCTCCCGAAGCAGCGCGCTGGTCAGGTCATTGGCCAGCAGTATCGCCGGCGGAGCCTTGTCCAACTCGCGCAGCCGCTTGATGACCTGCAATCCGCCGAGCTGCGGCATTTGATGGTCAAGCACCGCCACGTGAATGGATTGTGACTCGATCATCTGAAGCGCTTCACGGCCATTTTGGGCCGAAAGCGTCTGTACGCCCTGAGGTTCAAGAAGATGGCGAACTGTCTGATGCCATCCTTCCTGCTCGTTGGCCAGCAGTACCGTCAGCCGGTTTGTCGAACTTAATTGCACCATACGCACCACGCCCCAGCGGTTGGGTCAGATAGCGCGGACCTGCCCTGCTTTAACAAGATTCGTGCCGATCGATCAATTGATTGCCCTATACGTAAGTTGCTCAGGGAGATATAGTTGCGCCGTCGGCAATCCAGCCTCGAAGCGGCGACGCCCCAGTGTTTCTGCCAAACCGATGCTCGACTCAGGCGACTGCTGCCAGACTGGCAGCAACCCGTGGGAGTTCAAAACATGGCAAATTTCACGGTCGAACGATTGGATCATGTGGCGGTGGACACAGCGGACGTCCATCGCTCCCGCGCATTTTATACGGGGGTGTTAGGCATTCGCGAGATCCCCAGACCGCCAAGCTTCGACTTTGCCGGCGCCTGGTTCGATACAGGATTGGGAGTTATTCACGTGGTTGTTCGCAATAAGCCGCAAGTCCTCGATAAGCCACATTTATGCTTATGGGTGAGCGATTTGGCAGCAGCGACCCGTGCGGTCGCCAAGGCGGGGTTTCCGGTGCGCCACGATGGACGCGGCACGATCCCCGGCGTCGACCGCTTCTACACCGATGACCCCGACGGAAATCGAATCGAAATTCAGGGGACGGCGCAGGCAACGCCGCATTAAATGCGCCGGACAATCCACTCTAAAACATCAGAATAGACGCGATTGCGCTCCTTTTCGCGTAAGAGCTCGTGGCGAAAACCATCGTAAACGCGCAGTAATTTATCGCCGGAGGTGGCGCGGTTGACGAATTCGACGGCGGCCGACGGATCCGCCACCCCGTCGGCGGAGCCGGTCATGCAGAATAAGGGCCTGTCGAACTCGGCCGCCCGGCCCATTACTTCTTTCTGTGCCTTGAGCATCGTTGTGAACCAGCGCGGCGTCGCAATTCGATTCATCAATGGATCGTTGCGCGTCTCTTCCAGCATCTGGGCGTCAGAACTGAGCCACGATTCGCGCAATCCGGTGCGCACCCGCAACCAGGGGAGAATCACGCCGGCGGAAGAACCAAGCAATCGCTTGGAAATTGGAATGCTGAAGTTAGGACGCAGGAATGGGGACGAAAGTACAAACCCTTGGGCAATAATCCGGCGTTGAATCACCGCCGCAGCCAGGACCAACCCACCATGGCTGTGGCCGAGCACGAAAAGCGGCGTCTGGGCCGGTGCGGCGAGCGACTCCCACTCGAGAAAATTCGCCACGTCGTCAAGGAAATGTTCCCATCGCTTTGCATACCCACGTCGTCCAGTCGAACGGCCTTGGCCGCGGAAATCAAAGGTTGCCGATGCAATGCCTCGCTCGCGCATCCAGGACATGAAAGGGACGTACCGCGCACCGTGCTCGCCATACCCATGAAAAATCGCCAGCCGTGCTCGAACTTCATTGGGTGGTGAGAGGCGAAACGCATGCAGTGTTTCTCCACCACTGCGCAACTTTGCTTCGCTCAACGGACTGACCTCATCGCTCATCAGATCAAGCATACGCGCGTGGTGCTTCGCGCGAACCGCCCGTTTCTCGATTTCCTTAACACCGTCAATGCCGACCCAAATGCCCAACTTTGCCGCGTCTTCGCGAGTTATTAACAAGCTATCCACATGTTATTCACATCGATCGACGATCTTCACACTGGCAAGGAAGGATGCCGGACGGATCCGGCGCTTGGGGAAGGATCCCCGGTCCACACTACATGGCAACGAATCAGATGCCATTCTCCGGCCCGCATCCCAAGATATCTCACTGGGCATTTTCGTTGCCTGCCGCTTCAACTCAACCGGCTGCAAGCCGCAAGGGAGCTGTTTATGTTGGGTAAACTTGACCGACTCGAACGCGGAGTCTCGCCATCCGACGCCAGGAAACGCGTCGATCTGCATTGTCACAGCAGTGCAAGCACTGAAGCGGACGAGGCGGTCCTCCTCGCTTTGCAATGCCCGGAAAGTTTCAGCGATCCGTCGGCGATCTATCGGCAGGCCAAAGAACGGGGGATGGATTTCGTAACCATCACGGATCACGATTCGATTGACGGCGTCGAAAAACTGCGCGATCGGCCGGATGTGCTCAGCGGGGAGGAATTGACGTGTTATTTCCCCGAAGACGGATGCAAAATGCATGTGCTCCTCTGGGGAATCACGCCCGCCGATCATTTGGCCGTGCAATCAATGAATCAGGATATTTATCGGGTCGCCGAATACATCGAATATCGCCGGATCGCGCACGCGGTTGCCCATCCCGTTTATCGGCAGAACGACCTGTTGGAGCGCTGGCATCTGGAAAGACTCATTCTGCTCTTCAAAGGATTCGAATGCCTCAACGGTGCGCACAGCGTGCTGCATCGGGAGGCGTTCGAGCCGATGCTGAACGAGCTCAACCCGCAATCATTGGAAGAAATGTCGCGCCGGCAGCGAATTCTCCCGCGCTGGCCGGAGCCGTGGACGAAATCGCGGACCGGCGGAAGCGACGATCACAGCCTTCTGAACATTGGTCGCACATGGACTGAATTTCCGATCGAGTGCGACTCGATCGCGCAAGTTCTCGCGTGCCTGCGCGACGGAAGGTGCCAACCGGGCGGAGAAGCCGGGTCAAGCGTAAAGCTGGCGCACAATTTCATAGGCGTTGGCGCCCGTTACTTCGACCAGCAGATTTTGTCGCAGCAAAAGGGAGCTGCGGTATCGGCAATACGCCGGACCATTTCAGCGTTCACCGGAGAAGGCCCGAAGATTCGGAAACGAGAGATCGCGGGAATTGCGGTGAAACAGGCGGTGCGCTCGGTTGGGCGGGCCGTGCGCCAACTCGTCCCGCGCCGGCCAGCGCGTTGAAGCGCAACAACACTTCTGGCTGATCTCCTGAATGCCGCCGCACTACGTCGAATTCCATCCACGCCGGCGCTCATGCAGGCGCTCCGCGCCGGCCGGCCCGCGCTCGCTGAGCACGACGCCTTGTTCGGCCTGATGACCGGCCTTGACCGGGACGTAATGAAGGGGATTGTCCAATCGGTCATCGGCGCGGTGGGTCACGGCGAGATCGGCGCTATCTTCGATGGGATGTCCGCGGCGGTCGCTCACCAGGCGCTCTTGCTCCCCTACTACTTTGCACTGTTCCATCAAAATCGAGAACGCGAACACCTGGGACGGATCACCGGCTTGGGTCGGGACGCTTCGGCCGATTCAATTCGAGTCGGCGTGTTCACGGATTTGCCAGACGGCCAAACCGACGCCGCGCAGTTTACGCGGTCGGTTGCAGCCGGCTCGTCCGACCGCGGGCAAAACTGGTCGTGCACACCTGTTGCGAATATCCGCCTTTAAACATCCCGGGGCTGAAGAACTTTTCACCGCTGAGTTCAATTCCGGCATCGTTGCTTCCGGGAGGAAAGCTAACGTTGCCCCCGCTGCTGGAAATCCTCGAATCGGCTGACCGCGAGCAGTTCGATGTTATCCAAATCGATTCCATAGGCCCCATGGGACTGGCCGGATTGCTCGCGGCGAAAATGCTGCGGGCCCCCGTGGTATTTGGATACCACACCGATCTGCCGGAGCTGATTCGAATCGCGACGACCGATCACCGCCTTACCACGGCGGCTGCCGGATTGACGCGATGGTTTCTGGCCCAGGCCGATTTGGTGCTCACGCGAAGCCGGGCGTACGAAACGAAACTGCAAAAAATGGGTGTCGATCCACAACGGGTGGCAATGGTGCCGCCGGAAGTGGACACGACGGTTTTTACTCCGGGAAAACGAATCGCTGATTTCTGGCCGGCAGCCGGGATCACCGAACCCTATCGCCTGCTGTATCGCGGGCCGGTTTCGATCGAGAAGAATCTGCCTATGCTGGCTGAAGCATTCAAACAGCTTTGTCGAATTCGTTCCAAGTCCGGCCAACGTTCTACAGGGGATGTGGCGCTGATCGTGCTGGGCGACGGACCGTATCTCGAGAAAATGAAAGCAACATTGAAGGGGCTTCCGGCCTATTTCAACCCCAAGGCAGCCGGCACCGCCGACCCGGCCGCCGCCTACGCCGCCAGCGATCTGTTTGTTTTCCCTTCCCGCGTTGAGACCCTAGGACAGGCGGCCATCGAAGCACAGGCTTGCGGCCTGCCGGTGCTCGTCAGCGGGGACGGAGCACCGGCGGAAATGATGGATGATCGTGTAAGCGGAATGGTCCTTGACGGTGCAGACGCGAAGGTCTGGGCGGTTGCGATTGACACCCTGCTTCGCGATGAGCCGCGGCGGCAGCGGATGTCCCGCACGGCCCCTCACCGAATTGTTCGGTTCGCCCGGCCGCGGGCCGTCGACGTGTTCTGGGAACATCAGCACCGAGCCCTGCTTTCGCGCCGACGACAAGTCGACGCGACTGCCGCGGTCACGACGCCACTCGATCCCAAACGCCCGGACTTTCCAATGCCGCAGGCCAATCGAGACGCGGAAACTTGTGCGGGGGCGTTATGATCAATCGGATTCGTTCATTCGTCGATCAGCGCCGGGTGGTCATTCTGAGCGCATCGGTCGGATCTGGTCATAATCGGGCGGCGGAGGCAATCCGACTTTCGCTAAAGAAAATTCGTCCGAATTGGACGGTGGATTTCGTCGACGCGCTCGAGTTGACGAATTTCGCCTTCAGACGCGTTTATGGAACCAGCTATTTTGATCTCGTCGCTCGTGCGCCGCACCTGGTAGGTTATTTGTATGACCGGCTCGACCGACCGGTTCGCCGTCCAGGTATGGACAGGATGCGCGTCCGATTTCAACATTGGAACTTTGCGCGGCTGATCGATCGGCTGATTGACGGCAACTGGGATCTGGCGATTTGCACTCATTTCCTGCCGTCTGAGATTCTCGGCGGCCTCCGGCGAAATGGGCGAGTCGACTTTCCCCAGGCGGTAGTCACCACCGATTTCGATGCTCACCGGCTGTGGGTGAATCCTCCCTGTGAACGATACTTTACGGCGACTGAGGAAGGCCGCGCCAATCTGGCCGGATACGGTGTGCCGCTCGAGCATATCTTCACTACCGGCATTCCGATTCACCCCAGTTTTGCCGACTGGAAATCGCCGGCCGACTGTCGGCGGATTCATGGTCTGCCCGGAGATCGGCCCATCGTATTGCAACTATCCGGCGGGTCGGGTTTCGGTCCAGTCGAAGAAGTTCATCGGCGCATTCTCGAAACGCCGATTCCGCTCCACGTCGTCACGGTCGCCGGACGAAACGCGGAATTGCGGCGTCGCCTCCCGGAAATTTCCTGCCCGGCTCGTCACCAGCGAACAATCATCGGCTTCACGGACCAGATGAACGAATTGATGGGAGCGGCCGACCTGATCGTTACGAAACCGGGCGGTCTGAGCACATCCGAATCACTCGGCTGCGGCGCGGGCATGCTGTTGATCGATCCAATCCCCGGCCAGGAAATGCGCAACTGCGATTACCTCCTGGAGAATGGGGCCGCCATCAAGGTGAACAACCTGTCGAGCCTTTCCTTCAAACTTGCGACCGTGTTGAGCGAGCCGCAGCGGCTTGAAGCAATGCGCGGGAATGCCAAGCGTCTGGGTCGCCCGCATGCGGCTTCCGACGTCGCCGAAAAATGCGCTGAGCTGATCGATCAGCGCGAGTTGTTTGGGCGATCCAGCACCATGCGTCGCCATCGAGTCGGTGTGTAACCGGTGGCCTGCTTGAATCGGCTCGTGAAATGGCTCTGATGCGCAAAACCACAGTCGCGGGCGATCTCGGACAATTCCTTGTCACGGGCCACTAACTTGGTCTTGGCTTCATGAATCTGACATTCGAGCATGAACTGCTTTGGGGTGAGGCCCAGTAAATCCGTGAAACGACGATGAAAATGGAACGGGCTGAGGTGAGCGGTTTTTGCAATATCGATCAGCGTTGGACCCTTGCGGTACTCCTGCTGCATATAGCGAAGCGCGGGAATAAGGCGCGACAGCTCGGCATCGGCGAGGAAATCGGTCGCCCTCACACCCACCCACTCACCGCAGCCTGGCTGAAGGCAAAGAAAGCAGAATGATCCGTCGCCGATCGCAGGGTATTTGCGAAAAACGACAATCCGATAATTCCAAAAGTCGCCTTGCGCATCGGGAAGGTGCGCCAGGTCCGTAGTGAACCCGTGTCCATTGAGATGTTGCAACCGGCGTTTGGCCTGATCAATCATCTGCTCCTTCAGGTGGGAATCGAGTTCGCTCCATTCCTCGACCCCAACCTGCGGACGATATTTTCCGTCGATGACCGTGAGATGCGCAAGGGGAGCGCCGGAACTGTAGGAGGTCTCCGGACCGCAACGCCCGCCGACTCCTGTCGAGCGCGCTTTCTGGACCTTCTTATTGAAGTCGCGAATGATCGCCATCGCAGAATGAATTTCAGCACGTGAAAATGCGCCCTGTTCTGCTGTCCGACAAAGATGTGCGACGCCGGGATAGCCATAGAAAACCGGGGCCGCCAGCGGCAGTGCCACGACGTGTACCAACCCGAGCGGCATCAACATCTCGCGCGAATAGCGCTGCCCAGATACTCTTCGCGCTTCCAGCAATCCTGCGGCCGCAACGGTTCGTTGCGGATAATGGTTTGCCATGAAAGAACGTCCTCGGCATGAAAGCCGCGGGCATAGCTCTTCATGAGCGCATCGGGGACGTTGGATGGCTGCGCGACCTGGAGCCCGCCCCGCGGCACGGTCGTCAGAACCAATCCTTGAGTAAACTTTACACTTTTCCTGATCGTATCAAGCAGGCTGCGTAACGAAGCCTGATCGCGAGCGGCTGGTATCACGACGATTCCTGTCTATTCAGTTAGTGGACCCTCGGTTCCCGCGCCGCATGCCAGAACCTGGTCAGCGGCAAATCAAATCGGCGTTCATTAGTACGTTCTTTGCGACCTTCAGTTTTCCCTAAACTCCAGAATTTGTTGCATAGAACGAAAAGTCGGCAATGTTTCGATATTCTATCAGTACCCCAACCCCTCCTGGATCATCCATAGAGTTTCCTAATTCTCGGACGCAACAGCTCGTTTTGCTGATGCAAGCTGTCGCCGACGCGACCTCTTGGCGCTGTTTTGCGGCAGCAGACGTTATAAGCGGATACCAGTCATGTATTTCCCGACCGCCCTGCAGCTTCGTCGACGCCATCGCCAAATCCGGCATGCGTATTGAGGATGCAGCAGACAGGAGTAGCAACGATGACTTTTCTTAACAACCCCGCCTTTTGGCATATGAAGTGGAAAATCGCACTGCTGACGCTCGCCACATTCGCGGCGATGTGCTGAGGATCAGCCTTTGGGGAACAACGTTGTAGCGATTCAGCCTTTGGCACGTTCTGCATTTTCAGCTTTTTGCTTCTCTACCGCCGCCCCTTCCGGACTGACGCCAAAAATATGAAACTGGTGCGATAACGGCGTGAAGCCGTGCTCGCGGCAAATTTCGTCTCGCAGCTTTCGGAGCTTGTCACTGCTGAATTCGATTACCCGACCGGTCACTACACAGATTAAGTAATCGTAAGTTTGTCGCCCAGCGACGACTTCATAATAAGACTGCTTGTTATCAAAGAACACTTGGCGCAGGACGCCGGCGTCCTGCAAATGGCTGAGCGTTCGATACGCCGTCGCACGGCTGACACGATGCCCGAGTCCCTTCAATTCCCCGACCAACCGTTCGACTTCGAAGAGCCCCGGCTGCCGCAGCACTGCATCCAGAATCATCGCGCGTTCCGGGGTGAACTTCAGCTTTTGCCCATGGAGATAACGACGAAAAATGGCGCACACCGGCTCGTAAGGCCGAATCGTTCGCGGTATGCCTGTACCCTTTGGAATATTTTGGAGAACCTGCGAGCCTTCGGCCATTCAATCAGTTTAGATCCGCCGGACTCATTCGGAAAGCCTTAACAGTCGATTGTTGCGTGAGTCATGTCGCCGGTGCACAATCGCGCCAGCAATCCGAATGCAATTTCACCTGGGCAAGCCGATCCTCGCGATGCTGATCCTCGCGGTCATCAGCGGGACCGTCGCCGCCCTGCGGCCGGCGCCCCCCATTCCGATCTCACGCTCTGGGTCTTCCGCGGCGATCAGGCCGAAATTGATCGCGAACTGCGACCGGGCTTCGGGCGCGAGACTGGAAAGTCGTTTCGGGTGGATCTCATCGGGAGCACGGCCATCAACATGCGCCTTCACTCGCTTTTTCTTTCCGGCCGACGCGGCGCCCCGCTGCCCGACGCCACGGAAATCGAGATCGGAGGGGTCGGCGCCTACCTTCGGCCGCCGGTCGATGAGGTCGGCTTCCTGCCCCTCAACGATCTTCTCGCCCGGAGCGGCTGCGCGAAATTCAGTCTCTCAAAGACCCAGGCGAGCCCGGATGGAACGCCCGTTTCTCCGGTGACGGCAGGATTTATACATTCAATGGAGGAGATTGGCTCCTAAATTCGCAACGCACGCGCCCCGATGCGTGGATCGATCGAATTCTTCCCTCGCGTTTGGCTCCCTTTACGAAAGACCAAATCATCTTCGGCATCCCGCACGATGTGCACCCCGTGACCCTCACCTACCGCGATGATCTTTTCCGACAGGCTGGAATCTATCTGGCCGCGGCAGATTCGTGGCAACGGTTTTGGGAGGCGTGCCTCGCGTTTCAACGGTATTGGACGGCCAACGACAATCCGCTTCGCCATGCGCTGGAACTTCCGCCGGCCAGCGCCGACTACCTGGCGGTGATGCTGCTCCAACGACACGTAAACGTAGTGGATGATCGAGGGGAGGTGCGAATGAACGATCCGATCGTCGTTGATACGATCGCATTTTACGCCCAACTTGCAGGGGGCAATCGCGCAATCGGCGGCGCCACCGGACAAGGCGCCAACGAATGGATCAGGGATCTCGAAGCCGGCAACGTCTGCTGCTTCTGGACGCCGGACTGGAAGGCCGACGAGATTCGCCAGCACGGTTCTCATGAATTGCTGAAGGGAAAGCTGCGGATGATGCCGCTGCCAAAATTCCACGCCGAAGATGCTCCGACGGGCACGTGGGGCGGAACAATGATCGGGATTCCACGCCGCTGCGCCCATCCCGACGAAGCCTGGAGGCTGATCCAATATCTCTATTTCAGCGACGCGGGCCTCGAAGCCCAGGCGCGGTCGCACAGCCTCCCCGCCTTGCCCGAGCGATGGAGCGATCCGATCTACCAGCAACCCGATCCACTTTTCGGGGGGCAGCGCGTGGATCAGCTCTATGTCGAAATGGCCCGCCAAATTCCGGTGAACACTGTGACGCCGGTGACGACAATCGCGCAGATTGAACTGTCCGCGGTGGTGAGCCGGGCGGTTGAGTTTGCGAGAAATCACGACGACGCGAACCTCAGGGCGCAAATCGGCAAATGGCTCGCCTGGACCGATGCCGACGTCCGCCGGCGCGTCGCTCACGCGACTTTCGATGAACATTGATACCGAACGAATCCCAGTGACCGAGCGCGAAGTGCTCCGCCGGGCCCGACGCGAATCCGGCCGGCTCTGGTCGATACAGCAGCGATGTGCGCCGTATTTATTCGTCCTGCCATTTATTACGCTCTTTGGAGTTTTCTTTCTCTATCCGCTGGTTCGAAGCGTCGCTCTCAGCATGGAGACCACCAGCGGGCCGGGAGCAATCCGATACGTTGGGCTTTCGCACTACCGGTTTTTGTTGACGGACTGGCTCTTCTGGCTCGCCGTTGCCAACACGCTCCTTTATGCAGTTGCTTTCCTGATCCTTCAGGTTCCGCTTTCGCTGGGATTAGCGTTGCTGCTCAACAGCCGTCGCATTCACGCGCGTAACGCGTTTCGATTCGCCTTGTTCTCCTCGAACCTGGTGGGGCAGGCGTTTGTGGCAATCATCTTTTCGCTTCTTCTGGCACCACGATATGGACTGGTGAACCGGGCGTTTGGGGCAATCCTGCCCGGCGGCGCCGAGACCAATTGGCGCGGCGATCCACACTACGCCATGGCAGGCCTTGTCCTCGCGGCTCTCTGGCTGAGCGTGGGTTACGGAATGATTTACTTTCTGGCCGCGCTCCAGGCCGTTGACCCCGAGCTTTATGAAGCTTCGCAGATGGACGGCGCCAATCACTTTTCTCAGTTCTGGCATGTGACGCTGCCGGGAATTCGGCCGGTGGCGGCGTTTCTCCTGCTGGTCGGGACCATCGCCGCCCTGTCTCTCTTCGAATTGCCGTTCGTCTTTTTCCAGGGAGCGGGACCGCGATTCGCCGGATTCACTATCGTCGAATACCTTTATGCACAGGGATTCGAGGCCGGCGATCTCGGAATGGCGTCGGCTGTCGGATGGGTTCTGGTGGTGTTGATTCTCGCAGTCACAACAATCCAACTCAGAGTGACTCGGGCGGCGGAGGAGATATGAGCGAGCGCCGAACACAAACGGCCAGCGCGAATCGACCCGCAATCCGTCCGGCGGTCGTCCTTTCCACAACGGTTCTGCATCTGGCGGTGTCGGTGGCGGCGCTGGCCGTCCTTTGTCCCTTTCTCTGGATGTTCTGCGCCTCATTCAAAACCCACGACGACGTGCGCGATTTCGCATTTTTGCCGTGGAATCACCTGCAGTCCTTGACGCTCGACAATTTCCGGACCCTCTTTCATGCCGTCCCCTTCGGCCGATGGCTCGTGAACAGCGTGCTGGTCAGCTCGACGTCAACCCTGCTGGTGGTGACGTTCAGCAGTCTGGGCGGGTTTGCGCTGGCAAAGTATCGTTTTGCCGGCAAAAGAATTCTGATGGGGTTGATGCTGAGCACGATGCTGATGCCGTCGATCGTGCTTCTGCCCAGCTCTTACGAGTTGATGTACCGATTCGGCTGCCTGGACTCCTACGCGGCGCTGATCATTCCCGGAACGGTGAGCGCATTTGGGATGTTTCTCTTCCGCCAGGCGATGCTTGCCATTCCGGATGATCTTCTCCACGCCGCCCGTGTCGACGGTTGCAGCGAGCTGCGGCTCTGGTGGGAAATCGCCTTGCCGGCGGTTCGGCCGATGATCGGCGCCTTCACGCTCCTCAGCTTTCTTGGTTCGTGGAATAGTTACCTGTGGCCCCAGGTGGTTCTTCAGGACCCGGCGAAATATACCGTGCCGATCGGCCTGGCCGGCATGCTCGGACTGCCGGGATTCCAGGCCCAATACGGCGTGCTGATGGCCGGCGCGATGCTGGCCGTTATACCAGTGCTCGTCCTTTTCTTTGTCCTGCAAAAAGATTTCATTGCCGGACTGATCAGCGGAGCGGTGAAAGGCTAGATTCGCGGAATTTATATCGGTGCGAGCGGTCGCGCGAACAGCGTCATATTTCTTGCTTCAACAATTTCGACGTCGATGATTTCGCCGACGAGAGATGCATCTCCGTCAAAGACGACGATCTGATCTCCCATCGTGCGGCCCATGAGCTGTGCAATCGCGGGTGCTTCCGCCACTGCAGCATCGGTTCGCTTCCATCCTAACTCGACCGCGCCAGTTGCAGGATAGGCAGGTTTGCCCGCAAGTTTGCTCTGTCCCTCGACGAGGACCCGCATCGTCTTTCCGATCATTGATCGGCCTGTCTCCTCGATAACTTCCTGCTGCACGGCGAGCAGCGCATTGTTGCGTTGACGTTTCACCTCTTCCGGCACGTCGTCTTTGAACCGATCAATGGCGACGGTGCCCGGCCGCGGCGAATACTTGAAGATGAATGAATTCTTGAATCGGCAATAGCGGAGAACTTCCGCCGATGCGGCAAAGTCCTCGTCCGTCTCAGTCGGAAACCCGACGATGAAATCGCTGGCGATGCAGATGTCATCCATCATCGCGCGGGCGCGATCGATAAAATTGAGGTATTCGCGCGCGGTGTAGCCGCGATTCATCATTCGTAGTATTCGGTCGCTTCCGCTCTGGACCGGTACATGCAGATAACGGCAAATGCGGGACAGTCCCGCATCGCAGCGAGGGCCTCATCCGTGAAATCGCGAGGAAAACTCGTCACGAAGCGAAGCCGCGGCAGGTCCGGCGTCGCTTCGTGAATCAGGTAAAGCAAATCGGCAAACGTGGTGACCCGGCCATCGCCGTGAACGTATCGGTAGTGATTCACCGTCTGTCCCAGAAGCGTCACTTCGCGCGCTCCGCGCGCCACGAGGCGTTTGATTTCTTCGATCACGTTCTCGGGCGGGCGATGCACTTCGGGCCCACGCGTGTAGGGAACCACGCAATACGTGCAGAATTTATTACAGCCGCGAGTGATCCGCACATACGCCTGGCTCGCGCCGTCAGAGGGTGAAATGCTGCGCGAGAGATCGAGCAGTTCCAGATGGTCTTCCGCCGCTTCGAGAGTCCCCGACCGCCGGGCCGAAGCGCCCATGAGCGCAACCTGCCGCTTGCGTTTTCCGTGCGAAGAGCTCGTAACTGCTGCGTTGTGAACGAGCGCCGTGAGCTTGTCCAGTTCTCCTGGTCCGCACAAGACATCGATATGCGGATGGCGTTTGAAAATATTGATTCCGTCGCGCTCCGCCATGCAACCGATGACGCCGATCACCAAACCAGGATCCTCGCGCTTTCGGTCGCGCAGTTCGCCGAGCCGTGACCAGACTTTCTGCTCGGCGTGTTCGCGGACGGAGCAGGTGTTGTAGAGAATCACGTCCGCCAAGTCCCGATTCTCGACCGGTTCGTATCCCTTGGCGCGGAGTTGGCCGAGGACGAGCTCGCTGTCGAGCACGTTCATCTGGCAGCCAAAGGTTTCCAGGTAGAGCTTCCGACGCATATCAAATTCGTTCCAATGATGCTCAGCGAGTTTTGAAAAAGCTGGTACTATCCTATTCGCAGACCGGTGCCGGGCAAAATGTCGTCGCCGGGTTCTCTTCGCAGCGTGGCAACAACTCGATCATTCGGTTCGTACGGCTATTAGAAAATCCTCGCAATTCACGAGCTATCGATGCAACGACTGAAACGGACGTTCCTTCTGATTGTCGGACTGGCCGGCGGTGTCATGCTGCTGCAGTGCGCCAACGCCGATTCGCCCGCTCCGCCGCCGCCTTCACCCAATCTGCCTGTCGATGCGAAGATCGACTTCCAGAGGCAAATTCGCCCGATTCTCCAATCGAGCTGCGGCGAATGCCATCTCAACGGAAAGCGCAAAGGCGGCTTGCGGCTTGATTCGCGCGAATGGGTTTTGCGCGGCGGAGACTCCGGACCGGCAGTCGTTGCTCATGAGCCGGACAGAAGTCTGATCATCGCCCGGGTCATTTCCACCGACCCAGACGAAGCGATGCCCAAAAAAGGAAGAAAACTCTCCGCCGACCAGGTTGCGCTCCTGCGGAAATGGATCGAGGCAGGCCTTTCCTGGGAAGGCGTACTCGGTACGACGACGAAGCCGTCATACGTTGCTCCGCTCTTGCCGCGGCGTCCCACCGTTCCTGCGGCCACGACTGGATCGAATCTCACCAACCCGATTGATCTGCTCCTTGAGCCTTACTTTGCCGAACATCACATCACGCCCGCAGCGCCGATCGAAGACCGCCTGTATGCCCGTCGCATCTTTCTTGATGTCATCGGGCTACTGCCCACCAGCACCGAGCTCGAAACCTTTCTCAAAGATCCGGCGCCCGACAAACGACAAAAGCTCGTCCAAACGCTCCTGTCCGAGAATCGCAAATACGCCGAAAACTGGCTCAGTTTCTGGAACGACGCTTTACGAAATGATTATCAGGGGACCGGCTATATCGATGGCGGCCGCACGCAGATCACCGCCTGGCTCTACCGCGCTCTCTTTGCAAATATGCCCTACGACCGGTTCGTGCGCGAGCTGGTCGATCCGGTTCCCGGCTCGGAGGGATTCACCAATGGGATCATCTGGCGCGGCGCGGTGAGCGCCAGCCAGAGACGTGAACTTCAGTCCGCCCAGAGCATTTCCCAGGTCTTCATGGGCATCAACATGAAGTGCAATTCGTGTCACGACAGCTTTATCAGCGATTGGAAACTTGCCGACGCTTACGGACTGGCCGGCGTCTATGCCGATCGCCCGCTGGAAATGTACCGGTGCGAAAAACCAACCGGGAACATCGCTCCCGTGAAGTTCATGTATCCCGAGCTTGGCTCGATCGACGGCGCGCTGCTCCACGGGCCCAGCGATTGAAGCAACTTGCCGACCTGATGACGTCGAACCAGAACGGCCGATTGGCTCGAACCATCGTCAACCGCCTCTGGGCGAGAATGCTCGGCCACGGGCTTGTGGAGCCGACCGACGAGATGGATCGCGAGCCCTGGAGCGCCGACCTGCTGGACTGGCTCGCTTCCAACCTGGCCGATCATCGGTTTGACCTGAAACAGACGATTAGCCTGATCCTCGCTTCCCGCGCCTATCAAATGCCGACGGTCGGCATGCATGAACGCGACACGGAGGGCTTTGTATTCGATGGCCCCGTCGTTAGACGAATGTCTGCCGAGGAGTTCCTCGACGTCGTCTGGCAACTGACCGACCAATGGCCCACCAAGGCGGCGACCGATGTTTTCGCCCAGGGAACTGCGGTCGGCGTTATTCCCAGCGCTCGCTGGATTTGGAAAGATCCTCACGCCGCTTCAGCGACCGAAGGTCTCACGATCTACCTTCGCAAGACGTTCGACTTGCCAACCGCGCCGGTATCGGCATCTGCCATTGCAACGTGTGACAATCGGTTCACACTGTTCGTCAACGGCCATCGCGCGGCGGCCGGAACCGATTGGAACCAACCCCAGATGGTCGATCTGCGGCCGTTTCTGATATCGGGAAAGAACGTCTTCGCGGTCATCGCAACTAATGACATCCCGGAAACTCCAAACCCTGCCGGTTTCTGGATGTCCGCCACAATTCGACTTACCACCGGCGCCAAGGCGATTGAAATCGGCACAGCCGCGGACTGGCAGTGGTCGCTGACCGATCCCTCCGGCTGGGATCGCGCGGACTTTCAATCGGATGGTTGGCAGAAGGCATCGGATCTGGGAGATGCATCGATTGCTCCGTGGAATCTTAATCGCACGCTCGCGCAACTCGTCGTGAAAAGCCCCGCCGCTCCGAGCGATCACGTCCGCGCGGTATGGGTCAACCGCGACGCGATCATGACGGTGCTGGGTCGTCCCAACCGCGAACAAGTCATGACATCACGAACCACCTATGCAACGATGCTTCAAGCGCTGGAACTCACCAACGGCGTGGAATTGTCCCGAACCCTCCAGAATGGCGCTCATCATTGGATGGAGAAGAAATTTGATTCGAGCAGCCAGATGATCAATGCAGTTTTTCTCGATTCCCTCGGACGCGAGGCAACTGCCGACGAACAAACGGCCTGTCAGCAGATGGTTGGATTGCCGGCTCGTCAGGAAGGGGTTGAAGATCTGCTCTGGTCCATTGTGATGCTTCCGGAGTTTCAATTGATTCGATGATCGACGATCTATAATGACCGCGGAGCCTAAAAGTGATGTTTCAATCCAAATTGCCGAGTCGACGTGACTTTGTGAAATCCGCCGGCGCCGCCACGCTCGCAGCATTGGCCGCCGGCGCGCCGCGTGTTTCCGAGGCGTTCGAACGCCAGCCGGCTGGCAAGATCAAAGCTTCGGCGGACACGTTGATCATCCTGTGGATGGCCGGCGGCATGGCACATACTGAAACGTTCGATCCCAAGCGTTACACGCCGTATGCGTCAGGAACGCCATCGAACAAAATTCTCAGCACGTTCCCGGCGATCGATACCGCGGTGGATCAGATCAAGATCTCGCAGGGTCTTGAGAAAATCGCCTCGGTGATGGACCGCGCCACGCTCATTCGTTCCTATACCGCCGGCGATCTGGGCGCGATCCTCCATTCCCGCCATCAATACATGTGGCACACCGGCTACGCGCCGCCGCTCACCGTAGCCGCTCCTCACATTGGCTCGTGGATCTCCAAAACCCTTGGACCCGTCAACCCCGCCATTCCAGCTTTCATTGACATCGGCCAGCGATTCGATCTTGGGGAAGGCGAAGAGCTCAAGGCGTTTCATACCGCGGGATTTCTTGGAAGCGAATATGGACCTTTTCTCATCCCGGAGCCGTCCGAGGCAATGCAAACCGTTCGGCCTCCAAAAGGGATGACCGCGTCCCGTTTTCAAGATCGCGAAAAATTCTACAGGAAGCTGGTTGCCCAAAGCCCCATTGGAGAGTCCGGCAGCGACTACCAGAAGGAATCGCTGCTCCGTTCAATTGACAATGCCCATCGCCTGATGAATTCTCCGTCGGCTCAGGCTTTCGATCTCTCGCTGGAGCCCAAGGAATCGTTCGATGTCTATAACACAGGCAGATTCGGGCTGGGTTGCCTATTAGCCCGGCGTCTGACGCAGGCCGGCGCGCGGTTTATCGAAGTGACCACGGAGTACATTCCCTTCCTGAATTGGGACACGCACGCCAAGGGTCACGAGATTGTCACCAGCATGAAGAAGCAGATCGATGCGCCGATTGCGCAACTTGTGCTCGATCTGGAGAAGAGCGGCCATCTCGATCGCACCCTCATCGTTCTCGCCAGTGAGTTCAGCCGCGACATGCTTCTGGAGGGAAAGCCGGGAAACAAAGTACCGGACCAGGTGACTGTGCCGGATGTTGTGACGGCTCCGGAACATTATGGGATGCATCGGCATTTCACCGGGGCGGGCGGCGTTCTGATGTTCGGGGGCGGAATCAAGAAGGGATTTCTCTACGGAAAAACCGCCGACGAGCGCCCCTGCACAACGCTTGAAAATCGAGTCGTTATTGAAGACCTTCACGCCACCCTGTACCACGCGCTTGGCATTCCACCGAACCATAATTACGACATCGAGCGCCGGCCGTTCTTCGCAACGCGCGATGGCAAAGGGGTGCCAGTCCTGGACCTCTTTCGGCGCATCGCATGAATTGAAACGGGCCGCTCTCGAAAGAGCGGCCCGCGTTTGCGTTTAAACTCGCGAAGGGCTGACGTCTAATCCGATTCGTGAAGCGTCGAAACCGGCTGGCGGCCAGCAAAGCCGGTGTCGGGTTCATGCCAGTGGGCGATCTTTTCCTCGCCGAGCTTCCAGCAGAGACAAATATCACGGCCGTTGTGCCGTCCAATAAAATCGATCAGCCCCGTCTGATAGTCCTTCAATTCACATCCGATCTCCGACAGTTCGTCCACATAATCTTCCAGGTGATTCACCACTGAATCCAGCTCGCGCTGAAAGACCGGCTGATCTTTCGCGGTGGCTTTTTCGAGCTGAGTCTGCAGTTTCAAAAAGCGGTCGTGCGTCAAAACGATGTCGCCGACAATGCGCTTTACCAGAGGCAAAGCGCGATTAGCCTGTTCCAGCGCAAATCGCTTGGGAGGCCGTGACGGACGGACGGATTTCGGAGTGAAAAACTGAGGACCCGCCATACACATTCACCTTTCTGCCGACTCATGGAATCCATGCACTTGATTCGCGTGCAGGTGGTCACGTCTGTCGGCTGCTGGCGTGGATTATGACACGACCGCATGGTCAGTCAACCGCCGCCGCCACTTGACATCGGCAAACGCCGTGCCTCGCCCTTAAACCGGCGAACCTGCACCGGCAAACCGGCGTAGAGCGGTTGGCGCCGAGCGGTTTATTCCGACTTTAAGAGCGACTCAAGCATCTGCAGGATGCGCCCCTCAATTTCCGCCAGCGCTTCGGCGGCGCTCGATTGATCCAGGTCATGAATGTCCCAATATTCGATTCGGCTGCACCAATTCGAGAACCGCTCCTGCATCAGTGGTCGGTGCTCGGTTTCCTTCAACGCGATCACACGGTCAGCACCCCGGAGGTCCGATTCGAGAACCGCCACGGGGGATCTCAATGAAGCGGGAAGCGAGACTCCGCGCGCCGCCAATCCATCCTCCGCAAAGCGCGAAATCGGGCCAATGTTGAATATTCCGCGCTCCAGCGCCAGCCCCCGCGAATCGGCAATCCAATCGAGCCCGCGACTGCGCGCGTGATGGTTGAACAATTCCTCCGCAAACCGGCTGCGGTAATAATTACCCGTGCATAGAAAGAGGATTCTCCGCGGCATCGTCATTCACCTCATCGCATTCAGGCACTCGGCGAGCACCCGATCCTGGCCAAACCCGAATTGCTCCGGGGGAGGCAAACTCGAAGGTTCAAACCATTCAAATCGGATCGCCTCGCCGCGTGCTTCGGCTTCCCCCTGCACCACAACACAATAATTCATTGCCACTGAATGCTGACGCGGATCAAGAAGGCCCACATCGCGATCGTGAGTGAAGTACTGGGAAACATACAGCGGCTGAATGTCCGGTCGAATTTGAAAGTGCAGATTGTCCCCCAGCGTTTCGCGCAATTGCCGGGCAACTGCCTCGGCAAGCGTTTCATTTCGAAAGATCCGCCCCCCGACCAGGCACCAGCGTGGCCCCTGATGCGGCGTCTCCCGAAAAATCAGCCCGATTCGCTCGATTTGCCCAACCGGATCGACGCGCAACGGAACGACATCCGCGCAAACCACCGGCACGGAGTCCTGAACCCATTTCCAATCCGATGCTTCCAGCCAATTCGACATTCTCTGTTTAGACCTCGATCAGTATTGCCAAATACACGTATACTCTTGTGCACCGGCGCCGCCAATCGCCGCAGGCGAAGAAGAGGCATCCCAATGCGACGACCTCACTTGATTGGTGCTCCGATCGCGCTGCTCTGCTTTTTGTCACTTGCAGCGTCGCGCTCATCGGCCGACGCGCCGACATCGCAACCCTCGGCCCAACTCACCATCAAAGTAACCGATCTGCGAAATCACAAAGGCCAGTTGATTTTCGGCGTCTTCGCCGCGGCCGATGGGTTTCCGACGATCAGGGAGAAATCGGTCAATTGGCAGATCAAGGCCGCCGACGCCGATTCGGTGACGTTCATCGTTAATCTCCCACCGGGCAAGTACGCCGCTTCGGTTCTGCACGACGAAAACACCAACGGAAAGATGGACAAGAATTTCGCCGGCGTTCCCGAAGAAGGGTACGGCGTGACGAACAATCCCAAGCCATCGTTTCGAGCGGCGACATTCAAGGAGGCCACGTTTAATCTTCCGCCCGAAGGCGCGTCGATGGTCATCAGTGTTCAATACTTTTAAGCTGGAGCGGCATAGACGGCTTTTAATCCTATTTGCCGACCACCATGAAACGCCTCCTTTCCGTCATCGTCACAATCGTCTGGGCCCTCTGGTTTGGCGGGATGATCACGCTCTTCATGATGGTTACTTCCCTCTTCCAGACGTTCGCCACGGGTCATGAAACCGCCGGCAAAGCCGCGAGCGCAATCTTCCTTCGATTCGAACACTATCAGTTGGTGCTCGGCGCTATTGCGCTGATCGGCACATGCGTCTGGCGAGCGATTCACCCGCGCGGAGTCGTCACGTTGCTCTTCAGCCTTTTCGCATTGGCCATCGTGGCGGACTGCTGGGTTGCAATTCGAATCACGCCTCGGCTCGAACGCATGCGACTCGATCATCACACTCATTCCCCAGAATTCGTCACGCTCCATGGCAGGTCGATGATTTTTTATCTGGCCGAAATGATTTTCCTCTTCGCCGCGGGAATCATCCTGACGGTTTGTCAGTGCGAGCTGGCTTCGGTCCCCGATCGCCGCGTGACCTGACTTGGCGCATTCATCGATTCTTCGGAGCAGCATTGTAAAGCGAGAGAAAATCCCCCGGCGCAAATTCCTCCGGCCGCCGCGTCCCCTCTAATCCGGAGGCGGCCACCATCGTGACGCCGTCGTAACCCGCTTCCGTCAGCGCTTTCCGCAGCGTCTTTCGCCGGTATGAAAAAACCGCATGGACGAAGACTCCCACCGCCGCGGCCCCGCTGCCCAGCCGGTCTTCGCGGCGCATTCGAACCAAGGCGCTCTCAACCGTAGGCGCCGGCCAAAAGACCTGTGGCGGCAATGCCCGCAATACCTCGACTTTCGCCAACAGTTGCGCCATGACAGAGAGGGGGCCATAGTGTTCACTCCCGGGCGCGGCTGCGAGCCGCTCGGCAACTTCCCGCTGCACCGTGAACGCCAGCAGATCAACACCGGCGATCAGCATCTCAATCACCAGCGGCGACGCGATGTTATATGGCAGGTTCGCGACCAGCTTGACCGGTTCTCCGTTCAACCTTCGCAACCTGATCGTTTCGGCCAGTTGTTCGTTCAGGTGATGTTTTCCGGCGAGGGCATCCGCCTCGATCAGCGTGAACCGGGTATCGGATTCGAATCGCCCTCGAATCAATGAAGCCAGGTCGCGATCAATCTCCACCGCGACGACGTTGCCGGCGCGGGCCAGAAGTTCCTCTGTCAGCGTTCCCGTTCCCGGCCCCACCTCGATCACGCAGTCGGAAGCTTCGATCTCCCCGGCCTCCGCCACCAGACGCACGAGATTCTGATCGATCATGAAATTCTGACCGAATCTCCGCCGCGGACTCGTGTCCGCCTGGGCAAGAAGTGCCTGGATTTGATGCTTCGTCTGGGCCATTGCCATCCATCGTACAGCGAAAACGGAAAAGTGACGGCGTAACGGAATGTCGGAGTTACGGGGTGGGTGACACTTCTATTTCGGCTGAGGGGGGACAGTTCTACTCCGGTGCAACACAAATTCATCACAGGAATTGATGCAAAGCCCACACTTGCGTATCCTCTTGCTTGCGGCCTCTTGGCGGAATTGGCAGACGCGATGGACTCAAAATCCATTGCCCGTAAGGGCGTATCGGTTCGACTCCGATAGAGGCCATTCAAACGGAGAAATGATGAGCCGATCGAAATGAATAGCGGAGTGCTCATTGCCGGCGCTGTCGCCCTCGTCGCCGTTGCGGCCCTGCTGGCGTGGCGGACGCACCTCAAACACGCTGCCCGTCGCCGGGTCGGCCGGGCCGATCGGAATCAACGGCGATTCAAAGACGGCGGCGAATGACCGATCTCCTGTTCCATCAGATGTAAATGGGACTGATCGGCGAGAATTCCAATGATTATCCTTCTGCTGTTCGTCTTCGTGGTCGGCGGCACAGGATACGCCATCGGTTTTCGCGCCGGCCACAAGGCTGGCCGGCTCGAAAACGAAAGACAAGGGTTTCCCGTGCTCCCGCCGCGTCAGTCGACAGCCCAAGCGGCGGAGGGTTCGGTTGATTCAGGCATCAGGCCTGCAGGTCGATGACGCTCCCCACAGAGCCAGCCGGCTCACTGTCACCGGATTCGCCTTCAAAGTCATGCTCGGCGCTTCGCGGACCGGCGAGTTCGGCGCCATCCGCTTCATCATCCATTCCCATGGCTGTGTACGCCTGCTGAGTGCGGGCGAGGGACAGCGAATTGCTGATCGTTGCGATGGACATTTCCACTCCCGAATGTTTCCCACTGTTTTCGCCCGAACCGCTTCGAGCGACAGACCCACAGGAGAAATCACATTTGGGAGTTGACCGGTCAAATGGTCGGAATCGCGTTTTTGCGCGAATCTGATTATTGGACCACCCCGTGCGGTGAAATGGCACGAACCGCTCACGTCCGGACGTTTAGAAACGGTAGGTCAGGCTCGCGAGAAATTGGGTGTTGGGATAATTCAGCGTCGGCTGGACCTGATCGGCGGCGGAGTCCCGAGGCTCGCGGGCGGAATTGGAGAAGAGGTTGTAGACGCCAATCTGAAGATCCAGGTTCTTGACGATTTCGCGGGAGGTCAAGACGACGTTCGTGAGGAAAGTCGGGCTCGTTGAGGTTCCGAGGTCCGATTTTTGCGAACCGATGAATTGAGGCTCGACCGCGAGAAACGTTCGCCGGAACAAAGGAAATGCCACCGACGCCCCGGCGATCCATTGCGGAGAATGCGTGAGCTGACTGGCCGATCGCTCCGCCCGGCTTACGCTTCCGTAAACGCGCATCGTCGCCCCATTGTCCCACTGCTTATCCAATTCGGCTTCGATGCCCTTCGCCCAGATGGTCCCCACGTTTTGCGTCTGCACATCCCCGTCCGGCAGCGTGACGTTATCCATGGCGTCTCCCATTCGCCATAAATAGCTGTCGAGCGTTGCCCGATATCCATCGCCAATTTTTCTTTCCCAGGCGAGCTCATAGGTATCGCAAATTTCAGGACGCAGCGCGAGATTTCCAGTGTTCCCGGGAACGTTGTAAAACTGCTCGTAGAGGTTCGGCGATCTGAAGGCACGCCCATACATGGCCTTAATCGTGTCGACCTTGGTGGGTGTGAGGATTGCCGCGGCGCGCGGGCTGCTGTTCAAACCAAAGCGTTGGACCTTGTCGAGGCGACCGCCCAGGACCAGCGTGAGCCACGAGGTCGCTTTGAATTCCGCTTCGACGAAAACTCCAAACGAGTTGTAGGTGGGTTCGGTCGAGAGGAGCTGGCCGTCGATGGAGTCATAGTCTTTCTGAAACGTGTAGAGTGACTGTGTTGCTTCACCCCCGGCGAGCAGATGCAACTTCGAATTGATCTGCCAGTCGTAGTGAATTTCCTGCCCAAGCCAGTCGTTGTTCCCGAGCGTGACGTAGTTGTAGCGCGGAATTGTTCCGCCATCGTCGATGTTGTACTGCTGCAGATAGCGGTAGGTGCCGTAATAGGCCATTGCGTGAAGGCTTTGGCCCTCGGCGATTTCATGGTCGAACCGGAACGTCACGTTTGCCCTCTGCTCGTGCATGGTGCCGGGGTTGAACCATGAGGCGCCGTAGGTGGCCGCGGTTGTCCTTCAGCCGATTCTCGAAATCGAATTCCGCCGTGAATTCACCTTTCTTCACCTTTACGAAGGCGGCTTCGGTGCCCTCATAGTCCGAATTTTGAATGTGGCCGAAGTTGAGCCCGGGGTCATGGATCCCGTCGTATATGATGTCGTTGTCACCCTGACTGGTGTATCCGCTTACGACGGCAAGGATGTCCCAATCGTCCCGGGTCTTTGTTCCAAACAGTACGGATGCCCGGCCAGTATCCTGCGAGCCGCCTTCAAACCTCGCCTGCACGCCATCGACGTCCGCGCCGCTCTTGGTGACGACATTGATGACGCCGAAAACCGCGTTTGTGCCATACAGCGCCGACCCAGGTCCCCGCACAACTTCGATCTGTTTGACGGCTTCGAGCGGGACGACGAAATCCTGATCGAGGTGGGTCTGGCCGTAGATGTTCTCGCGCGTTGGCCGATCGTCGACGAGCACAAGGATGCGGGCGTTCCATTCCCCGGGTCGAAGAAATCCGCGAACTCCCGCAAATTCGTTCAGGCCGTCGCTGTGAATATAGAAGCTTCTCTGACCTCCGAGCACGTCGGCGAGCGAACGATATCCGAATAATTCGATCTCCTGCGCCGTAACCACACTGACCTCAGCGGCGGCCTGCTGCTGGGTCTGCTCGCGGCGTCCCGCGGCAACGACGACGGGCATTTCCTTGTAAAGCTCCAGCTCAGGTGCGTCCTCCCCGAACGCGGAATCGCCGGCGACCGGCTTCGCCGCCGCCGTGGGCTGCGTGGCTGGCGGATCAGCGGTCGCAACGCCTGCCACGGCGAAGCATGCAAGCGTGGCAGGGATCAGGAATTTCCTGCTATCCATGTTGAGCCCCCAATTCATTCGAGATCGATCTGGGCTTGTCCGGCGTATCAGCGCCCGTCGCTGTCGGGGGGGTCGCCCCCAGTTCACCCAGGGCCGTCGTGAGATATTGTCGGAAGCGATCAATCTCTTCTTGCAACTGTTTGACACAGGTCTCGGTCTGGTCCAATCGGTCTTCCCGCGCAAGCTTCTCGATTTCCGCGGCCGCCGACCGGATCGGCTCGGCGGAAATATTTGCGGCCGCTCCCTTGATCTTGTGCGCCGACGCGGCTGACGCTTTGGAATTGCCGGCGCTGATCCCGTCAATCAGTCCGTTGACGTCCTGAGCAACAAGCTCCTGAAACCGGGACAACGTTTTGGCCGCCAGCTTGCGATTTCCCATGCAGCGTTTCTGGAGCGACTTCACATCAACCGGCGGCTCCTGATTCGCTGCTTCGCTCAACGCATTGGCAGTGGAGCGAATGACAGGAGAAGGCGGCGCACCGTCCGCCGCTCCTGCTGCCGGCGAAATCGATAGACGGCCAACGGGGCGCGGGGCGGCAAACAAAAGGATCGTCCGAAACAGTTCGGGCGGGTCGATGGGCTTGGTGATGTACCCATCCATTCCTGACTCAAGACACAACTCACGGTCCCCCTTGATGGCATTTGCCGTGAGGGCAACGATAGGTCGGTGTTTCCTGAGCGGATCCTGGGCTTCGGCCTGGCGAATCCGGCGTGTGGCCTCGAAGCCGTCGATGACGGGCATCTGGCAGTCCATCAAAATTACGTCATAGTCGCCGTGCAGCGCCTTCTCGATGGCTTCAGTTCCGTCCGCTGCGATCGAGCAGGTCGCTCCGGCCTGCTGGATCAGCTCGGCGGCAACCATTTGATTAATTTCGTTATCCTCGGCCAGCAGGATGTTCATCCCGTCAAGGCGCTGGGTGGCAATCGCAACGCGCGTCTCGGGCACTTCGGGAGATCCGCTGATGTCACAGGCGAGGGATCGGACGATCGCATCGTAAAGAAACGACGGGAGCGCGGGTTTCGTGAGGCACGCAGCGAAGCCCATCTCCCTCATCGCGGATGGCGAAATGCGATCCCCGATCGAGCTGAGGCTGATGAGGATCACATTCCGCAGCGCCGGATCGGTCTTGATCATGCGGGCGAGCATCTGGCCGTCCGTTTCGGGCATGTGCATGTCAAGAATGGCAAATCGATACGGCTTCCCCTCCAGGTTCGCCCTTTTCAGCATTTCCAGCGCTTCGGCAGCGCTTTCGGCGACGTCCGGAAGCAGATGCCAGCTTTCGAGTTGGCCGCGGAGAATCTCGCGGTTGGTGAGGTTATCGTCGACGGCAAGGGCCCGCAGCCCGCGCGGATCCACCTGGGCCAGGCTGCGGACAGGGAATACCTGCGAGCATTTTTCGAGCCGGACCGTGAACCAGAACGTAGAGCCTTCCCCCTCTTCGCTTTCGACGCCGATTACTCCCTTCATCATCTCGACGATTCTCTGGGAAATCGCCAACCCCAGGCCCGTGCCGCCGAATTTGCGGGTCGTCGACGCGTCAACCTGAGAGAACGACTGGAAGAGGCGTTTAATTCGGTCCGGCGGGATCCCGATTCCGCTGTCTTTCACCGACATTTTCACGACCGCGAACGAATCGCCCTGCTCTTCCAGGGCGGCGCGGATCACGACTTCACCGCGCTCGGTAAACTTCAACGCATTGCTGATCAGGTTCATGAGAACCTGGCGGAGTCGCACGGGATCGCCGTTCACCATCCGCGGCACATCCGGGCTCAGGCCGCAAATCAGCTCGATTTTCTTTTTCTCGGCGCGCTCCCCGAACATGCCGGCGACACTCTCGATCGCCTCGTGAAGGTCAAAGGGCGCCGTTTCCATCTCGAGCTTCCCGGCCTCGATCTTCGAGAAATCCAGGATGTCGTTGATCAACTCCAGCAGGGACCGGGCGGAGGATTTGGCGACGTCGCAATAGCGGCGCTGCTGCGTGTTGGGCTCCGCCGCCAGCATCAAATCCACCATTCCGATGACTCCGTTCAGCGGCGTACGGAGTTCGTGCGACATATTTGCCAGGAAGAGGCTCTTGGTCCGGCTGGCCTCCTCGGCGGCGCTCAATGCGGTTCGCAAGTCGAGCGTTCGTTTTTGGACCTGGTCCTGAAGCGTTTCGGTGAACTGCTGAAGGTTCTGGTCGCGATGTTGCAAAGCGACGCGCATCTCTTCGAAGGAGCGGGCAAGCCGGCCGATTTCATCCTGATGGTGATCGGCTACGGAATCACTGAAGTCGCCCTGGGAGATCGACTGCGCCGCATCGACCAGGTTTCGCAGGCGGTAAAGCCAGGTCCCAAGGGCGAGGAACAGGATTGAGGCGCTTCCCCCGGCCGCGCAGATTGACACGGCGACGATGAATCGCTCCTGGCGTCTCTGCGCGTTCAACATGGCGACTGTCGACATGCCGATGACAACGCGGCCGACCTTATGGCTCGGCGTCGTGATCGAGGGACGCACCGCCGCAGGAGCGTCAATTTCCGCATTTCCGGCGAATTCGTCGGTGTTGTCCCCCTCCTCGATCTCCTGCACGCCGACGACATATCTCGGACTCCTGATGCGACCTTTTTGAAAGGCTTCCCAGGCAATCGAATCCCGGATGGCAACGCCCAGCGGTGTAGACGCGTGGCCGTAAGCCGCGACAAAGACCACGTTATCATCGTGAAGAAAACTCTGGCACAGACGTCCCAATTCCCGCTGGTCCCCGGCCGCCACCGCCAGTTCGGCGGCGCGCGCGAATCCAAAGGCGACGGAATCGACAGACCGGCGCTGCTCCGAATTGATCTCCCGGCGGGCGTGCATGTCGACGACAACGGCCACAAACGCGAGCGACATCATGGTGATCAGCAGGCTCACGCCAGTGATCTTGACGCGAAGACTCAGCGCGGATTTCCAATTCTGAATCAACATTCATTTACTCCGGCCGGAACACGTAGGCGGCGCGCGCCGACACTGATTCGGGAATTTTCACGCCAATCTGCTGGGCAACATTGAGATTCACGGCAATCTGAAACTGTGCCGGCGTTTCGGGGCCTCCAGGCGCGGGGGCCTTGCCGTCCAGGACTCTGGCAACGATCGCGGCGGCCTGAGTGCCCTGTCCGCGGGGTTCAACCCCGACGCCCAGCAGCGCACCCGCCCGGACAAACGATGGTGAGAAACCCCATACCGGAATCTTATTTCGCAGCCCCGCGAGCAGAAGCGTTCGCACGCAGGCCGAGTCATAGAGTTTTGGATCGGCCGTCGTCCAGATCATGTCGACCTTTTTCTCGATCAGGACGTCAATTGCTGCGGCGACGGCCGCGCCATCCTTCACTGCGACTTCTTCGATGTGCCAATCGTGCGGGAGGGCGGCCCGGAGCGCCTCGATGGCTCGATGGCCATCGGGAGTATCTGTCCGATACAAGGCCCCAACTACGTGCGCGCTGGGCATGGCTTCGGCGATCAGTTTGAATTGGTCTGCGACGGAGACCTCGGTCGTAACCCCCCAGGACGCGCTGCCGGAGGATAAACCGGCTTCGTTGGCGTCATTCACCATGCAATAGACAAGTCTCGCATCCGCCGGCAGCTTTTGGTGCAACCAGCGCGCGGCGGCGGTTCCGATCGCGACGAAGCTGTCCGCGCGGCCGAGCGGCGCAACCCCTTTCTCCGCGACTTCCTTCAAAACAAAGCTCCGAAGCGGTTGATGACGGTCGGCCAGGGCGGCCCGCAGCGCCGTTTCGGCCTCGGCATAAGGGGCGGCATCCGACGATCGGACGATGACGAAATCTGCCATGGCGGTTCGTCCGACCAGGCAGAGAACGGCGAGGAAGGCCGGCAGTACGAATGGCGCCCGCCGGCGCGTTCCATTTGCCGCGCTGCGCTTTCGCGCGTTGCTCGTGCAGAACGCCAACAGAATCCTCGCGAAGTTCATGGAAACCTGCCCGTGCATGGATGCTCGCCGACCTTGGCCGGAAGCGTTACGCCGTGCGTACCGAATGTATCGGTGATGGGGCTTACGCGGTTTACAACGACGTGGGCAAGCCAACCTGCTCAAAAAACGACGGGTATTCCCGGACTCAGAGCGGGAACGAAAAATTGGGCTGAGCAGCGGTTGATCGGAATGGGCATGGCAGACGGTAGGGAGCGTGACTTCGCCGGCATTCCAAAGTCGGGCATACCGGCACTCAAATGTCCTAAGCGACTTGCGGCGTCGCTTCGCTCATCGCGTCGGCGACGCGCATCGAACGAGGTTTCGACCAGCGCGCTTGGCCGCATAGAGCGACTCGTCAGCCTCGCGCAACAGGTCGGCGTATTGCTGCATATCCTGCCGGCGGCTGGCCACGCCGGCGCTGATCGTGGCGCGAATCAGATTCCCCTCGAATTCGAATTGCTGCTCGGCCACCGCCAATCGGCAGCGCTGGGCGGAGATCTCCGCTTCCTGTTGAGTTTGATACGGAAGAATGACCAGGAACTCCTCCCCCCGACGCGGCATACCATGTCGGTGCTCCTCACGCACAGGCGCAGGATGCCCGCGACACCGCGCAAAACGGCATCTCCGGCGGGGTGACCGTATTCGTCGTTGATCGCTTTGAAATGATCGATGTCGATGCTGACGACAGCCATCGGCCGGTGATATCGCTCGGCGAGCGCCCAGTGTTCCTCGATGCGATGGGTCGCATGCCGCCGGTTATACAGCCCGGTCAGATCGTCGGTCGTCGCGAGCTTTTCCAGTCGGCGATTGAATTGGGTGAGCTGCTCATTGAGCTGCTGGGATCCCTGGTGCTGCCGCGCTAAGGCGTCATAGAGCCCGACGGCGCGAAACCCGGTTCGCAATCGCCCCATCAATTCCATGTCGTTGAAGGGCTTGGCGATGAAATCGTCGACGCCGGCGTCGAACGCTTTTGAAAGCTCATCCGAGGCGGCATGTACCGTCAACATGATAAAATGCACGTGTTCCGCGCCGATGCGGGACCGCACGCGACGACACAACTCCAACCCATCCATCTCCGGCATTTCCCAGTCGGAAATGATGATCCGCGGACGATGTTGCTCGACCGCCGCCAGCGCTTCCCGACCGTTGGCGCTCGAAATGCATTCGATTCCCCGGCTATCCAGAAAGTTCAGGAGCAGGTCCCGCACGATCGGGTCGTCATCCACCACCAGCACTTTCTGCTGCGTTTTCTGGTCGGGCGCCTCGATCCGCGAGGCCGGAAGAATTTCCGGGCCGCTGGCCTCGACTTCGTCGTCGCGAAACCGTTCTCGAACGGCGATAAAGTTTGGCTCGACTGCCAGAAACGCATCGACGACATCCGGGTCGAAATGGAATTCGCGCTCTTTCAGGATCAGGTGTTTGGCCTGATTGTGGGTCATCGCGTCGCGATAGACACGTCGGCTGGTCAATGCATCGTAAACGTCGGCCAACGCGACGATCCGCGCGGCGATGGGAATCTCATTGCCGATCAGCGCCTTGGGATAACCCGTGCCATCCCAGCGCTCGTGATGATAGAGAGCGATGTCGCGGGCCATCTGCAGGAATTGTGCGTTGGGGAACCGCTGCAATGACGCGTCAAGCGTCTGCGCCGAGGCTGGCGTGAGTACGCATAATCGCCATTTCGTGGTCGTTCAACTTGCCCGGCTTGAGCAGGATATCGTCGGGGATGCCGACCTTTCCAATATCGTGCAGAGGACTCGTCTGATAGATCAGGCGGACAAAGTTGCCTTCGATGAGGCCGTGAAATCGCTCCGTGGTCGACAGGTTCTGGGCGAGGAGCCGCGCATAACTTTGCACGCGTTCAATGTGGGCGCCCGTTTCCGGATCGCGGCTTTCCGATAGCTTGGCCAACGCAAACATCGCCAGGTCCCGCGTCTCCAGCGCAAGAATGCGCTCGGCGGTTTTCAGGCTGACCAGAAGTTCTTCGGGGTTCAACGGCTTGCACAGAAAAGCATCGGCGCCGCCGTGAAGTCCTTCGATTCTCTGCTTCCCGCTGTCCCGCCCCGTCAGCATGATGATGTAGACGTATCCGTCAAAATCTTCAGACCTCACCGCACGACACAGCTCCAACCCGTTCATCTCGGGCATCTCCCAGTCGGTGATCACGAGATGAATGCTCTCTTTGTGCAGTTTGTCGAGCGCCTCTCGGCCGTTGCGAGCTCGGTCAACCTCGTATCCTAGTTCTGTCAAAACTCCTTCGAGCAATTCGAGGGAGAGTTCGTCGTCGTCAACCATTAGCGCGCGCATGCAACTCCAATCATTGGCGGCCGCTGGGTCCGCTGTGCGAACTATCGGGTGACGGGATTCGGGAACTTAGCGGGACATTGTCATTTTATCGCCAAAATGCACTCGATTTTGCAAACCTCCAATTCTGTGCCTTGTCTAATCAGGCGACTCAAGTTTCGGCCTCGGTTTTGCGATGGATGGAAAGATATGTGGTTACGCAAACTATTCATTTCGGCAACGTTGAGCACGGCAGGCCTGGGCGTCGTCGGATGCGCTTCGAACGCCGGCAATGGAGCATTGATCGGCGGCGCGACCGGCGCGGGCCTGGGCGCCATTATCGGACATAATTCTCACGGCAATACCGCCGGGGGAGCCCTTATCGGCGGAGCCGTTGGAGCGGTGAGCGGCGCACTGATCGGGGGCGCAATCGATCAGCAGCAGGCGCAGCAGCGCGCCTACGACGGATATCCGCCGGGAGCGGTGGTGGTCGCCCCCGATGCCCCGCCGCCCCGCTACGAAGTTGTGACGGTTGCGCCCTATCCGACGGCAGTGTGGGTCAATGGGTACTGGCTACGCCAGCCGAACGGTTGGGTCTGGGTCAACGGCTACTGGCGCTGAGTCTGCGACGCGGACGGCTTGTCGCTTCGAGAGCGGCGATTCAAGAGCGCCGTCATGGCGATCAAGGCGACCACTACGATTCCACGATTCACCGCCGCCATAACGAGTGCCCGCGAAGAATCGATTGGGGAACCTGCGAAATTCCCTACAACTACCAACACAATCAAAACGCCGGCCGTATACCAGAGGTATCGGGGTGACGAGATCCGGCTGAGGATCAGCAGCGGCAGCGCGTACATCGCGGAGGGATTGAAGTCCGGAGGAAGAACCATATCCAGCGATGCCGTGAACCACGTCAACAAGACCGACAGCGCAAAGGCGAACATCGGATCGGGTCCGTCTCCGGGAAAGGGATCTTCCCAACGAATTTCATCCAACGACAGGAGCGTCAGTCCAATGAACGCGAGGACTGGACCCAGGAGCATGCTCAAAAGGGGAAAAACCCCTCGTGTCTCTTCAAAACGGCGGGCGCCTGATTCCGTGAAACATCCCCAATATCCGAAAACCACGGCGGCAACTCCAAACAGAGAAAGCCAGATGCCCTGCCACCAGCGTTTCAAGATTCACTCCGAACGCGCAACCGCGGGAGAATGGGGACGCTGATCCACAAATGGTCAATCAAATTCAACCCATTGATTACAACCTCAGCCCGGCGGTTTTTCCACTCCCGGAGTTTGTTGCGCAGACTGCTGATCCCAATCGCCGCGAAACCGGTGCTCGGCATCGATTGATTCGCGAATCTGCCCAGCGGTTCGACCTGCACGTTCAGAAATCGCAGAATAGGCCTGCTCGACAGACGACAACCCCATCTTAAGCTGCTTCCAATATCCCTCCAGCCCGGTCACTTGGTGCATGGCTGCCGACAGCGAAGCAAATTGGGTGGCGGCATCGCTCAGTCGCGACGACAGGTCGTGCGCTGAGGCGGCGTACTTGTCCCAGACGTCGGACAGGATTTCCACGCGATGACTCAGATCGGCAATCCGGTTCTTGTCCTGATCGGCGGCGGATTTTCGTTGCTCGGCGTCGAGCGACTTCTGAACGATATTGAGCGCAGTTGGGCGCGGTAAGGCAGGGGCTTCTGAGTCGGCGGTTGCTCGATTGGCCTGCAATAATTTGCGCAAGTCTCGCAGAGCCAGTTCCGCCTGGGTGCGCGCGTCGGCCGTTGCGGCAAATTGCTGATCTTCGGAGCGGATTTCCACCGCCGGCGCAGTCGCCGGGGAAAGCAGATCGGCGGCGCGTGTGGTGGCGCTGGAGATGGCCACGCCTGCCAGGCACAGAACGCCGCTCATCAGATTCTGAATTTGAAAGCGTCGAAGTCGGGTTGGCTCCATGCAATTTGCTACCCAACCGCTTCCTCGAACGTTGCAGGCCATCGTTCAGCACCTTTGCGTTTCAGCGGGTAAGATTGGCGACTATGCCGTTGTTCACGCGGACCTCGGAAGGGTATTTTTTGGCACATAACTGCACGATCACCGGGGATGTGCGCATCGGCGAATCGGCAAGTCTTTGGTTCAACGCCGTCGTGCGCGGCGATGTCGCGCCGGTCACGATCGGCAGACGAGTGAATGTACAGGACGGGGCCGTCATCCACTGCGACACCGGCGTGGCAAACGTGATCGAGGACGATGTCACCATCGGTCATCGGGCGATCGTGCATGGAGCCTTCGTAGGCCGCGGTTCGTTGATCGGCATGGGAGCCGTGGTGCTTGGAGAGACCCGAATCGGGAACGAATGCCTTATCGCCGCCGGCGCCGTCGTCCCGCCGCGATTACGCGTGCCGGACCGGATGATGGTGCTCGGCATCCCGGCGCGAATCACCCGGCCCGTGAAGGACGAAGAACTTCGCTACATGCGATGGCTCGGCCAACATTACGTCGACCTGGCCGAGGGATACGTGGACGGCAAATTTCAGCCTGAGAAGCGCTGAGTGGATTTCTACGCGTCGTTTTGCCCGTTGGGTGATCTGGGCATCCATTTGCGCAGGCCCTCGATCAGTCGTTCGGAGTTGACGGGCTTGCTGAAAAAATAGGTCGCGCCGACGAAGGCGAGGGAATTGAGCGTTTCCATCGAAGTATCGCCGCTCAGGACGATGATTGGCGCATTCGGGCCAAGCTGCTCGCGCAGCTTTTGCGAAAGGACCAGGCCATTCATGTCAGGCAGATGCACGTCGATCACCGCGGCTTCAAATCGCCCTGAGCGGGCTTGCTCGAGGGCATCCAGGCCGCGCAAGCTGACAGCCGTTTCATACGAATGAAGTCGCAGTAATTCAGCTAACGCTTGCGCCACCATGGGATTGTCTTCGACGATCAGGACGCGTGGGCTACCCGGGTGCGCACCGTTCCCGCCGTTTTGTTTCTTCGTTGGACGCAACTATGACTCCTCCGCCAAGGGTCGCCCAATGATATCAGATCAAACTCCAGGCGGGGAACGGGGATTGTGGGGGGTTTTAATCTGTCAATCCATTTCCGTAAAGCCGGAAAATTGCTGGATTTGATTTAACGAAAAATGTATAGTTGGTGTATTAGGTAGTGGTTCGATCGCGGCGACAGCTGGGGATCATCTCTCTGGCCGCGCTCGAAGCCAAAGTTCATTTCGCTGGGCAATCGCTCTTTTTGTCCGGAGGGCTCATGTCTATCGGTCCGGTCAAGTGGTTTGACTCAAAAAAAGGGTTCGGATTCATCGTAAGCCCCGAAGGGGAAGATGTGTTCGTCCATTTCAGCAGCATTGAAGGTGATGGCTTCAGATCGCTCCGCGATGGAGAGACCGTCGAATACGAATTGACGCGCGGCGTCAAGGGTCTCTCGGCCCAACACGTTCGTCGATTAGTCGTGCCAGCCGAGTCGAAGATCGCCAATTGAGCACAATCTTCGTGCGGGCGATCCATGCTCGACCCGACAAGGGGAACGCGCTGCGCCGATTGAATTCCTGATCGGGAATTCAGCTCCTTCCCATCGCCATGTACTTTTATGGCGGCGGCTCGTACGTTGCGGCGATGGGCGGTTTTCTCGGCGGGTTGGTGACTGGCTGGTCGAGCGTCTCCTCGTTGCCGCGGTCGCGGCGGCCATTGTGTATCGCAGGTACGAGCGCCTGCAACAACGTGCCCGACAGGCCGAACGCCTCGCGGAACTCGGAACGCTGACCGGCGGCCTCGCCCATGAAATCAAGAATCCGCTCTCGACAGTACAGCTCAATCTTCAGCTTCTTCGAGAAGACCTTGAGCCAAAGAATCCCGGCAATGCCCGGCTGGTGAATCGACTCGACACCGTGCAGAAGGAGACGGCACGCCTCCGCGATATTCTTGACGATTTCCTGCGTTATGCCGGAAAGATCGAGCTGGATCCCAAGCCGCGCGACGTTAACGTATTGCTGGAAGAGTTGACGGACTTTTTCAGCCCGCAGGCCCAGTTGCAGCGCGTGCAGCTACGGCTTCGCAAATCTCCGCAACCTCTGGTCGTCCCGCTCGACGAACGACTGATCAAACAGGCGTTGCTCAACCTCCTCATCAACGCACTGCAGGCAATGCCCGAGGAAGGGGGAGAGATCATTCTCTCCGTCGCCGAACGCGACGGGGAGGCATTGATCGACGTGATTGACACGGCCCGTGGCATCGCGCCCCAGGCCCTGGAAAAGATTTTCGAAGCCTACTATTCGACCAAGAGCGGCGGGACGGGGCTGGGCCTGGCCATCGCCCGCCGGATCGCCGAGGAACACGGGGGCCACATCGACGTTCGGAGTGAAGTCGGCAAGGGAACGGATTTTACGATCGCTCTTCCGATGCGAGGTTCGTAGTGCGGCCTTTTCCGGGAATGTGACGGAGTATCGGAGTAACGGGGTGACGGGGTGCGCACGCCGTTACTCCGATACTCCGTTACCCAGTTACATTCTCCTGAGGTCGCACTACAAACCCGCACGCGCCCCCGCTACGATTGCGCCCCCCTCTCACAGGGGAATAAGACTATGTCGGAACCCGATATTCCAAAATCCACGATTCTTGTCGTCGACGACGAGAAGGAGCACGCGCAGGTCATGTGTGAAGCGCTCACGCGACAGGGCCATCGCTGCGATCTGGCGTACAACCTTTCCGAGGCCGAAGAAAGGATCGACCGAAAGCGGTATGACGTCGTGGTCACGGATCTTGTGATGGACGGACGCCGGGACGGACTGGAGATACTTCAACAGGCGCGCCGCAAGCAACCGGCGCCGCCGGTAATTCTTGTCACCGCCCACGGCGCGGTAAAGACTTACAAGGAGGCGATGCAGCTCGGTGCATTCGACTTTATCGAGAAACCACTCGATCTGGATGATTTCCGCGCTCAGGTGAATCGCGCCGCCGAGCACGCGGCGCTCCAGCGCCAGAATCAGCAGCTCGAGCATCAATTGCAGGAGCAGCTCGACACCCACGGTTTCGAGGGGATCATCGGGACGAGCGAGTCGATGCGCCGGCTCATCCAGACGGCTCGTCAGGTTGCTCCCACCGACATTCCCGTGCTGATCCTCGGGGATAATGGCACCGGCAAGGAGCTGATTGCCCGCGCGATTCACAACCACAGCAAGCGTCGTAAGAACCGGCTCGTTGCGCTCAACTGCGCCGGGCTCAGCGAAAATATCCTCGAGGACGAATTATTCGGCCATGTGAAGGGCGCCTTCACTGGCGCAACCACCGAGCGCGAGGGGCGCTTCGAGCACGCCGATCATGGAACGCTTTTCATGGACGAGATCGGCGACATGCCGCAGGCAATGCAGGCCAAGCTGCTCCGTGTCCTGGAAAACGGCGAAGTCGTCCGCCTTGGCTCCAACGAGCCGGTCAACGTCAATGTGCGGCTCATCAGCGCGACCAACAAGCCGCTGGACGAAATGGTGACGGAAAAGCATTTCCGCGAAGACCTCTATTTCCGCATCAAGGGGGTCACCATTCAAATCCCGCCGCTGCGCGAGCGGCGCGATGATATACCGTTGTTGATCCACTACTTCATGCAGCAGTCCGCTGATCGATATGAAAAGGAGATTGAGGGGATCGATCCCGCGGCGATGCAGGCCCTGATGAGTTATTCGTGGCCGGGCAATGTGCGCGAGCTCAAGAACGTTGTCGAGAGAATGGTCGTCTTTTCAAACGGCCCACAACTTACGCTCGATGGCATCCCCGCGGAAATTCGCCCCGCCGGCGGCGAAGTCATTGGTGGAATGAATAATCTCGTCGGCATCAGCATCGGACAGGCCGAAAAAGAATTGATCCGCAACACGCTCAAGCTGGTCAAAGGCAACCGCGAGCAGGCCGCCAAAATACTCGCCATCGGGGAGCGAACCCTCTATCGGAAAATCAAGGAGTACGGGCTTTGAGAAAGTTCAATTCGCGGGCCGCAGTACGACCTGCCGCAGATCCATGACCGCCAGCCCCGGCTTGGTGATCGGCCTGACCTGCAACGTCTGCGGTCCGGCCGACAATTCGATGGTTCCGATGTTGCGTTCCACAAAATTCTGAAATCCGCCGGTGTCCTTCACGGACATCTTCAGCTTCTGATCGCCGACGGAGAACTCCACTTCAGAACCCCCTGATCCACTCCCGCACCCCTGGAGGATCACAACGTCGAATTTTCCGGCGGTTGCGACATTGAAATCCCAGCTCACCCAGTCTTCTTTCCGCGTCCAATAGCCAACCGTGTTCTTATGGGGATTCGGCTCATAACGAACCGTAGTGCCGTGAATCCGCACATCGCGGGCGTGGAGGAGAAATGTGCCGTCCGCCGACTGCGAAATCGTAACCGGCTGCGTTGAAGGCGTTGTCGTCGGTCGCGTATCGGCGCCATGGACCGCAGACATCGCAATTGAAACAATCGCAAGCATCAGCAGGAGTTGTGTCAAATTCATGAATGATTTTCCTTGGCGGACTTCACTTCTTCCTCAGGCGCCGGCATGTCTTTCAAATCCACCAGATAGGAGAAAGGAACCGCGACCCCAGTCGGAGTGCGCAGTCCCGTGATCTCGACCAAATACCTGCCGGGATCGAAAGATTTCAGTTGAGGCTGGAACACAATCACATTCCAGTTCGAACTGTCGTTGGGAATGACGCTGACGATGTTCGCCTTCGTCGGATCTCCCGCGACGAAATGCTCATCGAGCGGAACAACGTTGATGCTTACCTCGGCGGCGGACGGAACTTTCGCCTTGGCGCTGTTCAAGTGAACGCTCCATGCGGCGCTGCTGTGCAGCATTGCGCGAGGGTAATACCCTTCGCCGGGATAGGCGAAGAAGGTGAAATCGGTTCCCCCGGCATACGCCGCGCTGAGGACGTGCATGGCGGTGAAACCGTCGGCCGTTCCGAACCCGGTCCGCTGAAGTCCCGGCGCGAGCACCCATTGCCGGTGTCCGATCTTCTGGATGTTTGAACTGTCCGAGTCGTCCATGAAGCCGTCTACGGCGTCAAAAATGGAAGACCGGCCCTGATAAATATTGCTCTGATTGCAGCCCGCATAAGCAAGCTTAAAAAACGCATCGTCCATGTCGGCGGGCTTCTCGGGCGTGTGGGTGAGATGTCCGAGTTTCGCCAGAACCACCGCCCCATGCTGGGCCAGATCGCACAATTGCGGATCGACTGTCAGATTCTGAAAAGGGAGCCCGGATAGAAACCGGTAGAGCATTACATATTTCAATCCCGCCTCGAGGGATTCCGAGGCAACCTTGCCCGCTTTGTATGGCGATTCGGCATGCGGCTCATCAGCGTATTTCGGCCCTGTCCGCTCCTTCGGCGAAAGAGCTTGCCACGCCTTCAGCACCACGTCGAAAGGACGCGGATATGAGAGTTTCAGCAGCGTGTGCCCTTTTTCGTCATAAGTGGTGATGGGCCCGCCAAAATCATCGGCGTGATAGGTCGTCTTGAACTGCTGCTTACCCGACGGAAAGTTCCATTGGTAAGGCCCTTCCAACTCGCCATTGCGATAATGCGCAACTTCGAGCGGCTTGCCGTCCTCGCTGAAGGTGGACCATGCTCCGTTCTTCTTGTCCGCGGCATAGACCCCCCGCACTTTTACTTTTCCGCCGGGAAAGAATTCCTGGTAATCGCCGATCTTCCGCTCCTTGCCGTCAGTCCGGTATCGGATGTGGGTTGTGCCATCGTCGAACTTTTCCTCGACGTCCTTGCCGATGGCTGAGAACGCAAAAAGGGAGCCGGCGATGACTAAAATCCCCCAATTCAATGGACGGCGGACGATTCGCATGGCGAAAGGAGTATAACAGCAACGTAAGAAAGTGGTTTGCCTCAGCAAAATTCAATCGTGATATTCGCGGCCGTCCGGGCTTTTTCCGGAAAACAGGAGTGGCTGGCAAAGCCGCACGTATCGACGGACCGATATAATTCCCGCGATACCGAGAAACTTCTCCCTTGCAAATTCAAAGGGGGCTGCACATTATTGGTAGCGGGAAATCGCACCTATTTGGAAATGTGGTCTCCTCGGACATCCATAGAGAGCGGCAGCGCTTGCTGCTGCCTTTGTTCGAAAATGAATGATTGGCTTGCCCGCGAGTTTCGAGGACCGCCGGGCAAGATCGAATGTTTCTCGTTCGCTCGGCCGGCGTTGCCGGAATTGGGGAATGCGGTCCTTGGGTTTTTTTGGAGAATCAGGCCATTTCTACGAACTTCCGCCACAACGAACAGATCCGGATCTCCCCGATCCGTCTGATCAACGATAAAGAAGAACAGGTCGGAATCATTTCCACATCCGAAGCACTTCGGATGGCTCGGGAAGCGGGTCTGGACCTGGTCGAGGTAGCCCCCACCGCCCGCCCTCCCGTTTGCCGAATCATGGATTACGGCAAATGGCGCTACCAACAACAGAAAAAGGAAGACAAGTCGCGGGCCAGTTCGCGCGCCGGCCGGCTCAAGATGTTGAATATCGATACCATTCGCATCGGGGAGCACGACCTGCTCATCAAGATCAATCACGCCCGCGAATTCCTCAAGGAAGGCAACAAGGTCCAGTTCACGCTCCGCTTTAAGGGACGTGAGATGGCCCATCTGGACCTGGGGCGCAACCTCTTCGTCAAGATCAAGCAGGAGCTGTTCCTGGTGAGCAAGGTGGAGCGCGATGCCAAGATGGAAGGCAAGCGGATGACGCTGGTGCTTCAGCCGGATCACAAAAATCCTGCCACTGCCAAGCCGCCTGAGGCGGTGCCGCAACGAACCGGAAGCAGCTTGAACATTCCGCCGCGTGCGGCGGGGACGCCGGCGACACCGCGTCCGGGTGGCGCACCGGTTGCTGCCGCGGCACGCCCTGCGGTTGCCCCGGCCGCTGCCGCTCCGGCGACACCGCGTCCTGTGCCTGCGCCAGCGCCCGCCACCGCTGGCACGCAATGACAAATTCCTATCGCTTGCGGCTTGGAATGAATCGCGGAACCTGCGCAACGTAATTGCGATAGGGTTGGCCGTGCGCCTTGAGTAGATGCTCCTCTTCACGGTGCGCCTCCCATTGCATCAAGGCGAAATGGATCAGCGCGGCCACGACCATGACCGGCGTTGGCGCCACCGCGACCGTCGAAGCCATCATCAATTGCGACAGCGCATAAATCGGATGGCGCACGTGCTCATACGGGCCCGTTGCGACGAGTGCGGTCTTCTCCGCCGGATCGATCCCCATTCGCCATGACGCTCCCATCCGCTTCCAGCAGACTCGCGTTGCCAGCCACGCAAAAACGATAACGGCCATTCCGGCCCATCTCAGGATCGATAGATGCCAGAGCGGCCGCAGCGCGCCGAACTTCGCGCCGATGCCGACTGCCACCAGCCACGGCGTCACAATCCAAACGGCGATCGCCGGCGCCCAGATCAATCGCACTATTCGCCCGATGCGTTCCGCGGGCACGACATTCGCCGCGTGACGATGGCGTCGCCGCGCCCGCCGGACCATCCGCGAACCTGCGCCCAGTAGGCGAGGATCGCCATCCCCGAGAACAATGCGGGAAGATCGATTCTCAGGTGGATCACTCTCTTTTGAGAAACTCTGGCATCGACTGATTTCGGGCGGCGGATCCCATGTAAAATCGGAGCGATCTATTCTGCCCGTTCAATTTGCGATGATCGCTCGCAGAATCTCCCGCTGAATCCCTGGCGAATCGGTAATCGTACCATGCTTCACGTCAGTGGCGCCGAGATCCGATCGCTCGTGGCGGACGTCGATATTGATCAAAGGTGTCGTTGAACGATCCGCCGAAAGCGCCACGCCTCGCCACCAGGGGAGCATATCGCGAACGCCGTTACTCTCATAGAAATTGATCGCACGATCGACGCTTGCCGGCACGCGCGGCGGGGTGACCGGATCGAGCGTTACAAGTAGACGGACACGAATGCGCGAGCGCTCCAGCCGTCGCGCCAGCCGGATCCCGTCGTCGGCCCCCCAGGAATGACCAACCAGGATGATTACGCCACCGGGAGCGGCTTCGATCCGTTTGGCGATTTCGTCCCAGCTCGTATGCGGGTAGACCTCTGCGTCTATTCCGCGGTCGCGAAGTTGCGCGGCAAGGGTGTCCAGGCCGTGTGACCATCGGCCGATGAATCCCCGGAAAAGATAAACGCGTTCGATCGGCAGGTTAACGGGCGTTGCCGATGGGAGTGGCGGTAAGTTGCTGGTGCATCCGATTGAGAGGACAACTGTCACCAGAATGACCAGCCAGGTCGTTCGTGGGCGCGATGATTTCAGCGAAGATAGTAGGTGTGGTCGAGTTGCCCGACCATCCCGCACAGGGTCGAGGAGGGATTGTCCATCTCTTGAAGTTCGGTAATTCCGGCGGCTTTCCAGACGACATGACCGTCTCCGTAGAGCTGGTTGTTCCCCTTCATATCGAAGGGATTGGGCGGACCTTCGCCGTAGGCGCGGCCCCCAAATCGGCCATGGTTGTATGCCCATTGGTCAGTCACCCACCAGCGAAAAATAGCATCGGCCATCAGGAGCCGATCGGCTTCGAGCGTATCATAGGTAAGGTCGTCGTAGAAATTTGCGTACTCCTTACCGCCGCCGCCTTCCGCCATATCCCTATCGCGCCATTCATTCATCCGGCCGAAATAAGAATAGCCCCCTTCCTGGATTCCCCAACTCCATTCGGTAAGCCAGTAGGTGCCGGCATACTGGACCGCGTGATAGGCGTCTACATCAAAATCCGGACATGTCCAAACGCCCCCAATGGACTTGCTCGGCAGATCAACGCCGGAAACGTAGCCAGACATCGTCTCGTAATTGATGAGGCCTTCGCAACTCGGCGGCGAAAATGCAATCGGATAAGAGGAACCCAGGTAAATCGTCACCGGCAGCGGGTTGTTTCCGTTGCGGGCGATCCCCGGAACCTTTCCCTTGTTCTCGCCGGCGTACATGAATATCCCCATGCCGAGTTGGCGAAGGTTGCTTGCACAGGCAACGCGCTTCGCATTCTCGCGGGCGGCCTGAAGGGCCGGGAGCAGCAATGCGATCAATACGGCAATAATCCCAATAACGACAAGAAGCTCTACCAGAGTAAAAGCGCAACCCCCTCGGATGCTGGTACGACGGCTAAAACCATGCCCAACCGCGAATCTTGCCGGCTCAGGACTCTTCGCTTTTTTCGCGACGATCACCATTTTTTAATGCACAGTGATTTTGGAAAAGTCTTAATTCGACCGTTTGTCGAATATACTCCGTTGCAATGGCCTCGTCCGTCCTCCATCTCCAGCTTCTTCGGAAAAGCGTTGAGGTGAGGATATTGCGAGCGAAGCCATCTGCCGGATCAAAAGTCGCGCCCACCCACCGCGTCGGTCATCAATCGCCATCAGCTTGGCCGCAGAATGGCTTGCCCGTAACGGGCACTCGGGTTCCGCTCAGGCCCCGCGTTTCCGCCGGGCCAGCATCAGTGCGCCAGGCAGGAGGAGCGATAGGCTAGCCGGTTCCGGAAGTGCGTCAAAGGTAATCCCGCCGATGGTTGCGCTGTTGGGTCCCGCCAGGCCGGTGATTGTGATCACGTCTCCGGGATGGAGGTCGGTTAAATCGTAGAAATAAAAACGGTCGGTCAGGCTCCCATGATCCTGCAACTGAGTGACGCCGTTCGTTCCGCTGACAGTCAGAGAAACACCGCTGCCAGGCACATCGACGTTGTCACCCAGTAAGCCGAGCTTGAATCCGCCGGTGGGAAGTCCGGTGTTGGCCAAAGTGATCGTGGCAATCGTCCCGACGCCGGGCGCGGGCGTGTAAACAACCCCGGTTGCATACGTGTTTCCGCCAGCCGTAATCTCTTTATTTCCGGGTGAAAAGTAATTGTTGGCTGATGGGACCAAGGTGGCGACATAGCCTGGAAGTGGTGTGCCAACGTTGGTTCCTCCCGGACCCGGGCTAGGCTCGTTGTTTGGGTCAGCCGTCGAAAAGAGTTCCCAGCCTTGTGTACCGATCGTCGACGGCGTGCCGATCACGTTATAAACAGCCGGCGAGCCAGGGTCCATGGTGACTGTTGCGGCGTGTCCGACACGGACCGCCAGGAGCGTTGAAGCAGCCAAGCCACATAGAAACAGTCGGCGTACGCGCATCGGATGGTTCCTCCAGAATAAAGCTATATGTGACGGAAATGTACGCGATGCCCCAGCCCATCTCTCCCGTTTTTCGAGAATAACCGTCCAGTTTTCGGCAATCACTGGCAGACGGGAGGCCGCAATGGAATTCGAATGTCCGACGAAATTTTGCGGCACCCGGGTAGTCGATGCTGCCGCATCTAAGTTTTTGGCAATCGCGAGCGCGCCGCCGACTTCTGTCGCGGCGACAGATGAGTAAACGCACGAAAGGCCACATTAAAGTGACTGAGGCTTTCAAATCCGACTTCGAGGGCCACGTCCTGAACACTCGCGCCCGGGAGTTGCAACAGTTCGACCGCCCGATGGATGCGATAACTTTGCAGATAATGCACCCAACTCATTCCCAGTCCCTTACGAAAGTAAGTGCGAAGCGAAGATTCGCTTACTCCCGCCGCCGCCGCGACTTCGCGGCCGTAGATTGTCCGCCGGTGGTGCGTGCCGAGAAACCGCAACGCCCGCTGCAATCTCGACGAAAGATCATCGCTCGGGCTGCTGAATGCGGGGAGCAGATCACGCCGCGCGCGGAACAGTTGAACGAGCATCTCGATCAACAATGCCCGCAATCGCGCTTTGCGCGCGAACCCGTCACCTTCAAATTCCTTGAGAATTCTTTTCATACCGTCAAGTAGGTTTTGAAAGGCTTTGCGGGATGGACTGCTCACACGCTCCGTCCAGGCGTGACCTGCGGTGAATTGCCGAAGTAGCGCAACCCCATCCGTCGGCGAACCTGCTTCGATCAGCACGTTCGGGAGAAAATAAACCGCAACACCGCGGTGCGGATACTTCGTGATCTGAAACCAGTGCGGCACCCCCGGAGCCAGGATCAACGCAGTTCCCGCCGCGATAGGGCCGTGGTCGCGCCCCACATATTGCACGCCCGCACCGGCGGTGCAGATCGCCAATTCACAATACGGGTGCTGTTGTGGCTCGATCGCCACCGGCAGGCTCGATTCAAGAGGCCGGACATAAATTGGCGAAAGGTCCGACAGGGGGTACAGCATCTCGCGGACCTGCGCCAGCCACGCAACGTCAGCGGAAGATGCCGCCGGAAATCGGCACGTCATGGCGGGTGTTTTCCCTTTCGTTCCGGCCACGCATCCTCCTGCCTCGGACGCCCCCTCGCAATCGCGCCTCGGCCGACACCATTTGAAGAATTGCCGAACGACTAATGGGGGCCTTCAACCCCTGCAATGCAAACCAAATGGGAATAGGTTCGCAGGAACAGGTCCCCGTTGGCGAGTGCCGGCGTGCTGTGGCATTTGGCATCGAGATCGAGCCGGGTCCGGCCGAGCAGCTTGTAAGTATCGGAGGCGGCGATCGCCACCACTTCTTCCTTCTTGCTCACGCAGTAAATCGTTTCGCCGGCACAAACAGGCGAACAATAGTAGCTGCCCCCGACCCGCTGTTGCCAGACGACCTCACCCGTCGCGGCGTGGGCACAAGTGACCATGCCGCCGTCCGACCAGAAAAACAGCAGATCTTTCACCAGGAGCGGCGTGGGAACATAAGGCGTGTTCTGCGTGATCTTGTAAGCAACGTGCGGCGCCACGCCGGCGCCATCGCCGGGCTTCACCGCCACCAGCACATGTCCGCCGCCCCCCTCGCCGCAGGTGGCGAAAATCAGTCCGTCGCCGGTGATCGGTGAGGAAACGGTTCGCAGGTCAAACAGATCCTTGACCTCCCAGACCACCTTTCCCCCAACCGGATCCACCGCGGTCATCCCATGCGCCTTGCTCGTGAAAATCACCTGCGGCGATCCCCCCGCGGGCGTATAGACGCAGGGTGTTGCCGCCGAAAACTTGTCGCTCAGGCGTGGCACTTTCCAGAGCATTTTGCCGCTGGAAGCATCGAATCCGAAGAGAAAGCTTTCCTTCCCTTCATTATCGTCCCCGAGGATCACGACATTGCCGACGACGATCGGCGAGTTGCCGCCACCGTGCTGGCTGATAAACGGCCCGAGATCCGCTTTCCAGGCATCGGATCCGTCGTGATTGAGCGCGACCAGCGTGAACTCCTTTGGCGTATTCCAACAGACATACAGATGCTGCGCATCGACGGCGGGAGTTGAGGAAGCGTAGCTGTTGTCTCCATGCTGGTGAAAAGTTTGGGAGCTAAATTCGCGCTTCCAGGTGACCGTGCCACTGTGCGAATCGATGCACAAGACCCTGCGAATTGCCGACGCATCGTCGGCGCAGGTAACGAAGAGCCGAGTTCCCCACAACACCGGCGAAGAATGCCCGTCGCCGGGGAGGGATATCTTCCAGCGGAAATCTTTTTCGGCCCAAACGGTCGGGATTTCAACGCGCAGATTGACGCCGCCCCCATCCGGCCCCCGAAAACGCGTCCATTCCTGGGCGTGCGCGAGTGATGCTTGCAGCAATACGGCAAAGGTGGGCAGCACCTTCCACCATCGCGAATTCGGTCGTTGATATATCATTCGGTTCCCGTCCGTTCGTAAGCGTATTGAGGCGATCGGCGTTCGATTCTTTAATTCGGCCGAACGCCGATCGAGGCGTTTTCTGCTGCCAGAAGCTCCTGGTACCGTTGTCGGATTTGCGGGGTGGCGAGCAGGGGCAGATTGGCGGCCAGCGCCACGGTTTCCGCCACTCGAATAAAACGCTGGCACTTCACCCATTTACGTTCGAGATCGAAGGATTCGGTTTCCATCTGGTCCAGCTCACCCTCCTGTTTTTGAAATTGCGCGAAGGAGGGAGCCGATTCGACGGCGCGGATCATTTGATCGCCATCGGATTGAATCGCTCTCGTGGCCTGAGGATTCAAGAGGTTATCCAGTTCCGGCCAGCGCTGACGCAGCATGGTTTGGAGTGCCAGACGCACGACATTATGATCCTTCTCTAGGCGCCGCTTCCGTTCTTCGATCGATTTCCGGCGCATTTCGAGACCGCCGACCATGTTCCTTGCCGACTGCACGCTTCCGGGCGCCTCGAGCTGGAGTTGGCTCGCGAGCGCAATGAGCACAGCCCGATCCACCGGGCTTGCCAGCTTCAGCAGCGGTTCGAATCCGATATCCGGCGTCACCAGGCCATTGGGATCGTTCGCACGAATGCTGCTGAAATGGCGGAGAAATTCGTCGGAAGTTTTCAGAGACAGATCAACGGTATCGCTGCTGATCAATGTGAAAGCATGCGCCTCGGCCAGCGAGACTCGGCCGTCACCGTCGTAGTCCGAAAAAGCAACTGTCTGTCCCGTACGGGTGCGACCATACAAGGCGGCCCAGAAACTCGTGCTGTAGTCGTGATAATCCTCTTCCTCGATGTCGGAGGTGCAGCCGGCGGCGGTGCGATCGAAGGTCGTGGCGAAGAAGCCGCAACGATTCTGCGCCGACAACCCTTTGGCCGGATCCGCCGCGCCGTAGATCACATCGGCAAACCCGCCGCTGAAACACTGAACCATCACCAGAACAACGGCAATGTGCGGCGGGAGCCGATCGAGTAGCCCGGTGAACTCGCTAACCGACATGGCCGGTTCATGCCACAGGACAAAATTGGTATTTCGCGGCGGACTGCCATGGCCGCCATGACCGGTGAAGTAAATGATCAGCCGATCGCCGTCGGGGATTTTCGTGCCGACCGTATCAAACCAGCGCGAAATGGTTCCCCGCGTAGCAGCACCCCAAACATGCGGAATCTCGTGAACCCGGTATTGCGTATTCAAACCCGACTCACGATTGAAAACGCGCGCCAGAAGCTGATTGATCCGAGGCGCGGGCAATCGGGGGTCATCGAATTCGATGTCGCGCTCTGTGCCGTTTCCATCACTGAACAGGATTTCGTGCGGCGCCGAATCGAGCCCGGCTGACGACAAGAATCGTTGCAGGTAGATCACGTTTTTTTCCAGCGACACCTGGTTGTTGCTGACGGAATTTCCGCCGCCGATCGTTAGAAAGTGGTCGGCGGCCCGAACCGCGGAACTCCCCGATAAGATCAAGCAGAGCGCGCTCGTCACGAGGTCAAGGCGGCGAATAGAAATGATGCCGATCATCGTCGCAATCACTATCTGCTTTCAGTCTTTAACCCCGGCGCGGTCACCGCGTTGTCTCACAGATTGTGGCCGGTCGAGCGTCGTGTTCGCTGATTCATTATAATGGACGTCGTGAAGGGTAAGCGCCGGTTGGTCGTTTGCGGTATTTTTGCGACGATCGCGGTCGTTGCCGTCGGGATTTGCCATTTCTTTTTTCGCAGTCGAACGGCCACGCCGCCTCCGGATCGACTCATTTCACTCTTCAACCTGGGCAAAAGCCAGTACGAACAACGGCAATTCGATTCGGCCGCGAAGACTTTCTCGCAGGCGGCGGCGATGCGCCCTGATTCGCTCGAAGCCCAGCTCGACCTCGCCAACGCACTCCTCGCCGGCGACAAGGCGCAACAGGCAATCGCTTCGGCGCAAGCGGCGCTCGAGATCGACCCGTCATCCGCAGCGGCTTATTACCTGCTCGGCTCGGCCCATCTGCGGCTTTCACGTTATGAGGAAGCGATCAAAGCCCTTCAGCAATCGGAGCAGATTGATTCGCAAATTGCGTCCGTTCATTTCCAAATCGGTATGGCGCAGCGCGGGCTGGATCATCTCGATGAGGCTGCCGCAGAGTTTCAGAAGACGATCGAGCTGGACCCTCAGCACCCCGCCGCCCACTACGCGCTCGGTCAGGCGCTGATTAGGATGGGGCGGCTCGACGAGGCCCACCGGGAATTGGAGAAACACCAGCAGATTGCCGCGAAAATCGCCGGAACTGCTGCGGGGAATCTCACGACCAATAGCGGGACCTTCGAGCGATGCGTTTATACCGAGGCGCGCGTCCCCTTCAAGCTTGCGGAAGAGCCGGACGTGTCGGGAACAAGAGTCACTTTTTCTGACGCGACCCATGCCGCCTTCGGTCCGCAGGCGGATCGATTCCGCGGCCCGGTGGGAATCATCGATGTTGCTCACGACGGCCATCCCGGATTGATCGTGGCCGATCGCGGTGGCGCCTTTTTCTATCTTCGCAACGACCATGGCGTCTTTACCGCGACGGGAAATGACATTGCCGCGTCTGGCGCACCCTGGCGCCAAATCCTCGTCGGCGATCTCGCTTCCACCGTGGATCTCCAGAAAGTAGGAGTACCGGGCGCAATCGTGTTGGGAGAAAAAGGTTGTGCCGTTTTCACTTTTGACGCCGCCGGTCATGCCAGTGACATCTCCGCCGCCAGCGGATTAGCGAAAGTTCAGGCGAGAGCGGGAGTCTTGGCTGATTTCGATTTTACCGGTCATCTGAGCCTTTACGCATCCGCGGCCGATGGATCGGGCATCCGGGTTTGGCGCAACCAGGGCAATCTCACGTTCAAGGAGATATCTCAAGATAATGGAATTCCCGCCAACCTTTCCGGCGTTCATTCGCTGCTGGTTGACGATTGGAACGGCGACGATCTACCCGATCTGCTGGTCGGTCGTTCCGGGCAGAAGCCGCTGCTTTTGGCAAATCAGCGCGGCGGCCCACCCAGCGAATCCGCTTCGCCCGGCGACTGGCCCGACGCCGGCGCATCGGGAGCGATTGCCGCCGGCGATCTCGATAACGATTTGAAAACTGATCTTGCGGTGGCCCAGAACGGCCAGATCGAGATCGTCTTTGGCGGTTCGTCCAGGCGTTTGTCGCTACCGACCGGCGATTTTAAAGTCGCAAACGTTTCATTTGTCGATTTTGACAACGACGGCTGGCTCGATCTGCTGGCCGCAGGAGACAAAGGGTTACGTGTCTGGCGGAATCTTGGAAGAGCAGGATTTCGCGAGGTCACGTCGGACCTGGGTCTCGACAAACTAGTCACTTCATCTGTCACCTCGGTGCAGAGCTTCGATTTCAACGCCGACGGCGCTCCCGATTTGCTCCTGGAGATGGATGACGGATCGATTCGCGTTTTCGAAAACCACAGCGCGAATGCAAATCATTCCATTTCCGTCGCATTGAAAGGCAGACGTTCAAACCCCGCCGGACTTGGCGGCCGAATCGAACTGACAGCAGACGGCTGGCGGACGATTCGCGAGTACGACGCCAATCCCCTCCTCATTGGAGTCGGAAAGCACACGAGGCTCGATCGTCTGACGGTCCATTGGTTTGACCTGTTGGTAAGCACGGTGGACATTCCGGTAGACCCGCGGGGTAAAACAATGACGATAGAGGAGCCTCAGCTTCCCACCGGTTCGTGTCCCAATCTTTATGTCTGGAACGGCGCGAGGCATCGTTATGTGGGAGACATTCTCGGCAGCGCGCCGATGGGCTTGCCGATCTCCGACAATCATCTGATCGACGCCGACACAGATGAACTCATCTCCGTCGGCGACGAATCGAATGTCGCGCCGCGCAAGGCGCATACGAACTGTCAATCACTGATGAACTGCGGGAAGTGACTTATCTCGACGAGGCGAAGCTCGTTGTTGTCGATCACCCGGCCGACACCGAGATTGCCTCGACGAGCAAGTTGCTGCCGCACGGTCCTTTTCCGCCCGCAGGTTTGATCACGCTTGGCAACCGATACCCGCTGCTGAGCGCGATTCGAAGCGACGGCCTGGAGATCACAGACTCGTTACGCGAGATTGACGGGAAATATGCCTCGCCACCGCGACTACGTGAACCGCAGTATCGCGGTCTGGCTGAGCCGTGGTCTGTGTTGCTCGACTTTGGTCCGCTGCCCGAAAATCGACCTCTGGTGCTGGCGCTGAGCGGTTGGCTGCGATTCGGCGGAGGTATGGCCAACATCGCTGCCTCCCGAAATCCTGAATTGCCCTTTCCATTTCCATCTCTGGAAACGCAGACCGAAGATGGGGCATGGCATCCGATCGATGTCATAGTCGGCGCACCCTCGGGAAAAAATAAGACGATTCTGGTTGATCTGTCCGATCGGCTGCCGCACGGAGCGCGGCGACTTCTTCTTTCCACGGCGTTCGAGATTCATTGGGATCGAATCGCATTGTTCGAACGTTCGGATCTCCAACACGCCCAGACCCGGTTATCCCCCAGTGAAGCGAACCTCCACTGGCACGGGTTTGGAATGTATGAGGATCATCCCTGGTACGTGCCGCTCACACCGATGCATGATCGCGTCTCTCAATCGCCTCCCTGGCGGATTACTCCATCGGGGTGGTGCACCCGTTACGGCGATGTGACGGAACTGCTTGCCAGTAAGGACGACCAACTCGTGCTGCTCGCCAGCGGGGACGAAGTGACATTGCGATTCGCCGCCGATCGGTTGCCGCCAAAGCCACCGGGCTCTCATCGTGATTGTTTCCTGTTCACCAGCGGCTGGGACAAGGATTCGGATTATCATGTGGTCCGCGGTGACACGATCGATCCCCTGCCGTTTCACGGCATGGACGACCAGCAATATGGAAAACAATCCTCGACATCGAAAAATGGGCTATGGATGGCGAAATACAACACGCGCTGGGTTGGCCCGTTAGCGCTGCCGCGCAACGCGTCGTCACGCTGATTTTGGCTGAGAAAAGACCGGCAATAATTCCAGAGACTCCCTGGGTTGCGGCCACACCGATTCCCAGTTCCATCCTTCATTGACCACCAGTGCGCTGAGCATCCGACGGCGCTCGGACAGGCCCACGACCGCTTCGGCAAATAGACTGTCATCGACGACCGGCACGCCGGCATCGCGCAAGTGGGAAAGCGACGGGCTGGGCGGCACCGAGACTCCGGTATCGACCAAGGCCGGCTTCAATGTTTTCAAAAACTCATCGATCGATTCCCGCGCCGCGCCGAGCGACGGCACATCCAGGCTGCAACCCGCCTGCATTCCGCATTCGAGGATGGTAAGCGCCTCATCCAATGCGGCGATGCTCGGGGCGATGGCCGAGCTGCGCTTGCTGCTGTGAAAAAAGTGCAGCACCGGATAGGTCAGATGGCTCTCCCCCAGCAGTGCAAGCATGGGAATCAATGAGACCAGATGCGGCACGAGAGCGCTGGTATCGACGCCATTGTAAGCACGAATGATGATGTCATCAGGACTTCGACCCAACGCCCAGATGCAGACTGCGAGCTGCCGCTTCTGCGTAGCCGCGGTAACGACCGGCACGATGTACGAAATGACCAACCCGATCAGCACATAGCCGGAGGCACCAGTTAGCGCCGTGAAGACTTCCCAGAAAGTTCCCTGCGGGCGGTAATCGCTCAGCCCGAGCGTGGAGAGCGTTGTGCCGGCGTAGTAAAGTCGCGCCCACCATCCTGCCGGCTGAAAGTTATCCGACGAGACGATGGCAGTGAGCGAGGCACAAAAGATCAGGGTGGAACCGGCCCAGATCAACGTTGCCGAGACAAACAGCGTGCCCAAGACGCTGAGCAATCCCGCCTTGGTGATGATCCGGCGCGAGCCGCTCTCACGGGAGTGACACGCCAGGACCAGTCGCCCGATCCAACTGCCGACACGAACTGAGATGGGTCCGGCCCCTTCGAGAAACGTCGTCCAAAGCAGGTCGGCCACCGTCACCAGTACAAGAACTACGCCCAAAATTCCCAGCAGAATTCGCATGCCTGTCGTTTAATGCAACGACAGTGTAGTTCGAAATGAGGGCGAGAACAAAACGGATCGCTTGAAGATCCACGCCGGGTCCTGTGGACCCGGATGCGATCACCACAGGGCCCGGCGTGATCAGCCCAACACAGCCTTAAGGGCCCGTAGGTCGAAGTTCCCGATCGAAGTAATCGCGGACGAGGTCCTGATAGGCCGGCGGGATCTGGCCGGAGTCGATCGCCTGGTGAGCACGGCGGACGTCCGCCTCCCAATGATCGCCCTCCCAGGGCGCGACGCGTTTGGCCGCTGCGGTCGAAGACGCGTTCACGCTGGATGCGATTTTGTCGCTCGAGGATGGCTGATCCGAATCCGGATTTCCAACCCCAGCCGTTGCCCGACCGCCGGCATTGGATGCCTCCCCGGCCGCATGCACAGAAGGGGTTGGCGTTTGCGGATGCACCGCATTCGTGCGACCGGCGCCGCCGCCACTGCCGTTCGGCGATTGCGCGGAAGCTCCGTGAGAATCGGCATTGTTCTCGCGCGTCTCGGAATTCTTCGCATTCGCTTCGTCTGACGCTGAAACGGAGTCTTCACCGCTGCGGTTCGAAACTTCGTCCTGGACATCCTGGCGAGGAATCATGGGTCCGGAGGAGCCGGGATTCGTCAGATCGAGTAATGGATGCTCGGGGCGGGCGGGTGTATTGGAATTGGTTGTTCGTGCCAATTGGCTTGCGACGTTCTCCGCCCGGCTATCCGTTGGATTTCCCGCCAGAAGAGCAATAGTGAGCACCAATGCTGTAGCTAATCCGATTCCTCCCCAGGCGCAGCCCCAGTCGGTGCAGAAAAATTCGTGAGGCAGACATGCCGGCGCAGCGTGCATCAGCCGTGGCGATGACCGAAGCCGCCCACGGATCGGTAGCCGCTGATTCTCGAACGAGCAACGCGCTGCCGAGAAGATCGGCTAGCCCAAGCTGCCGATCAGCTTCGACAGCCGCATCGAGACGGGTCGGGAGTCGAGCAATACCCCACGCGCTGCCGCCGAGAATTCCCAGGCTTAGACAGCAGAGCGAAGGAATCAGCGGCGGCACGCTCCGCCACGCGAGCAGTCCGACAAGGGCCGTTGCGAACGCCGCGGAAATCAGGATTCCCACGCCGATATGCTCGGCAAAACGCAGTACACGCAGCCGGCGATGCACCGCCCGCAGGAATTGATCGAAGTTTGCAGCGGGAAAAGTCACTGGACCCAATGTACCTGACCGGTTTGCTGGGGCGCGAATGTGTGCAGGAAATGACCGTTTCGGACCGGGTTGGCCCGGGAACGACGATCTGCGACCCTCCACGCCGCGAAGCCGCGGCGGCTAAACATCGCGTGATACAATGTACTTGCAATTACACGTCAAAATACTTCGCCTGCGGATGGTGGGCGACAATCGCATCCGTTGACTGCTCCGGCACCAGCATGAAATTTTCGGTCAGGATCACGCCGATCGATTCCGGTTTCAGAAGCTCGATGATCTTCGCCCGCTCGGCCAGGTCCGGGCAGGCGGGGTAGCCGATGCTGTAACGGCTGCCACGGTAGCTCTGCTGAAAGAGCTTTCGGACATCCGTATTGTCTTCGCTTCCGAAGCCCATCTCCTGCCGCATGCGCTTGTGCCAGAATTCCGCCAGCGCCTCGGCGGATTCAACCCCGAAACCGTGAAGGTAGAGATAGTCCTGATATTTATTCTCGCGCGCAGCTTCTCCGCCAGTTCGGTGGCTTTATCGCCGACGGTTACGAGTTGAACGCCGAGTACATCAAACTGTTCACTCTCGCGCGATCGGTAGTAATCGCTGAGGCACAATCGCCGGCGGCCCTCCTGCCGCGGGAAATTGAACCGCAGCCATTCACGCGGCGGCCCGTGTGGCAGCAGTGAACCCGAGCCGGTATGGCAGGTGCAACCGGTGAATTCCTCGACGTGATAGACGACCAGATCATTTCCCTGTGCCTGGACAGGGAAATACCCGTAAACGACTTTCGGTTCGAGAAATCCTTCTTCCAGCGCGGCGTGCCTGAAGGGCATCGAAGACCGGCCGCGCTTTTTCCTCGGTCGTCTTCTCAAATTCTTCCTTCGAGAGCTTCCCCTGGCTGAATCCCCACTGTCCGCGAAACAGCGCAATTTCGTTGATAAACGGAAAGATCAATCGCGGTGATAGATCCGCGACGACACGCCGACCCCAGAATGGAGGCAGCGGCACCGGATTGTCCTTCGCCGGCGGCTTCACGTCGGCCGCCTCGGTTGATTTGGGCTTCACGGCGTTCGCTCGCTGCTCTTTTCGCTTCGCGGTGCGTTCGCGCTGCTCAACGCGGACCTGTTCGATCTGCCCGCCGGCAATCCTGTCCATCATGTGCAGGCCGTCGAATGCATCCTTGCAGTAGAGCAGCGGGCCACGATAGAGGCTCGCCAGATCGTCTTCCGCATAGTCGCGCGTGAGCGCCGCGCCGCCAAGCAGGACGGGAACGTTCACGCCTTGAGAATTGAGCTCGTCGAGGTTCTCGCGCATCACCGCGACGCTCTTCACGAGGAGCCCTGACATACCGATCGCGTCGGCGCGTTTCTCACGCCACGCCTTGAGAATGTCCTGCACCGGCTGCTTGATGCCGAGGTTGTAAACCGTATAGCCGTTGTTGGTCAGAATGATATCGACAAGATTCTTGCCGATGTCGTGAACATCGCCTTTGACCGTCGCGAGAACGATCTTTCCCTTTGTCTGCCCTTCCACTTTTTCCATGAACGGTTCGAGGTGCGCGACCGATGCCTTCATCGTCTCGGCGCTCTGAAGCACGAACGGAAGCTGCATCTGACCGCTTCCGAACAGTTCGCCAACGACTTTCATCCCTTCCAGCAGGATGTCATTGATGATCTGGAGCGGGCTGTAGATTTTCATCGCCTCGGTCAGGTGGGTGATCAGGTCTCGCTTTTCACCGTCGATGATGTGCCGCTTGAGCTTTTCCTCGATCGCCAGACCTTCGTACGGATCGGCATTCTTTGACTTGGTCGTCGCGACGGCGCCGTCATCCGGAAAGAATCCAATGAAATGAGTGAGCGGATCGAAGCCTTCCTTGCGTCGATCGTAAATCAGATCAAGGGCGGCGTTCCACTGCTCCTCTGGAATTCGGTTCTTTGGCAGGATCTTCGATGCGTGAACGATCGCGCCGGTGAGGCCCGCCTCCCGAAGCTCGTGGAGAAACGCGCTGTTGAGCACCACCCGCGCCGTCGGCTTAAGTCCGAAGCTCACGTTGGAAAGACCGACCACCGTATGGCAGTTGGGCAACTCCTTTGAGATCCGTCGCGTGCCTTCGATGGTTTCGAGCGCGTTGCGCCGATCCTCCTCGATTCCGGTGGAAACCGGGAGCACGAGCGGATCGAACATCAGATCTTCGTCGCGCAGGCCGTACTTATTCACGGCGAGATCGCGAATCCGTTTTGCGATCGATATCTTCCGCTCGGCCGTGCGGGCCATCGCGTTGAGCTTATCTTCGTCGATCGTTCCTGCGACGACGGCAGCGCCGTACTTTTTCGCCAACGCGCAGATATGCGCGACGCGCTCTTCGCCGTCTTCAAGATTCATCGAGTTGATGATGCACCGTCCGCCGGCCAGCTTAAGGCCGGCCTCGATCACATCCGGGTTGGTGCTGTCGAGCATAAACGGCACGCCTGGCTTGACCTGCCTTGCGTACCGGCTGATGACCTGCTGCATGTCGCGGATCCCGTCGCGGCCGACGAAATCAACACACACGTCCAGCGAGTGAGACCCTTCGCGCACTTCGTCGCGAGCCATCGAAACCAGACCGTCCCAGTCATCAGATTGAAGAAGCCGCTTGAACTGCCGCGATCCGTTCGTGTTGGTGCGCTCGGCGACGATGAAGTAGCTGCTGTCCTGCCGAATCTCCTCAGCGCCGTAGAGGCTGGAAACCTGTGGCTTGGCGACCACGTTGCGGTTCTTGGGCGGGCGAGTTCCGACCGCTTCCACCAGCATTTTCAAATGCTCGGGCATAGTGCCACAGCACCCGCCGACAATGTTGGCGCCAAACTCCTCCACGAAACGCATCACACCCTTGGTGAAATCGGGCGGGGTCATGGGGAAATGCGCTTTGCCGTCAATAATGATTGGCTGTCCGGCGTTTGGCAGCGCGCTGACCAGCCTGGGCCAGTTGCCCGCGATGTAGCGCATCGTTTCGGTCAATTCGTATGGACCGAAGGCGCAGTTCAGACCGAGACAGTCCACTTCGCCGTATGGCAGGAACGTCGCAACGAGCGCAGACGGATCCGATCCCGTGAGCATGTTCTGGCCGTTGTTCAGATCAAATGAGGCTTGGACCATTATCGGAAGCCGCACGCCCGCCTCCCTCATGGCGCGATTGGCTGCAGCAATCGTACATTTGATCACCAGCAGATCCTGCTGCGTCTCAATCAGCAGCAAATCGGCGCCCCCGGCGATGAGCCCGCGGACCTGCTCGGCATAACTGTCCTCCATGATCTCCCAGGTGGTGTCCTGGAGCGTCAGGCCCTTTGTGCCAGGCCCAATGGAGCCGACAACGTATTTCGGCCGGTCAGTCATTTCGAATTTATTGCAGGCGCGGCGGGCGATCTCTGCCGCGACTTTGTTGTTTTCAAAAACGCGGTCAGCCATCTCCGCTTCGGCCATCACGATCTTGTTCGCGCCAAAGGTATTAGTTTCGATGGCATCGCATCCGACTTCGAGAAACGCCTCGTGGATTTCCTGGATGATGTCAGGCCGGCTGAAATTGAGGACCTCGGAGATGTTCTCCTGGCCAAGCCAATCGCGATCGATATGTAGCGGGCGCGTCTGAATATTGGCCCCCATTGCGCCATCCAGGATCACCACGCGCTGCTTGACAAGTTCGAGAAACGGGAGACGCACGATAAGAACCTCTGTTTTCGCAAAGAAAGCAAACCCGCACGCCAGCCATGCGGAATAACCATATTATGTCGGCTCAATTTCTCAGAACCGTTGGCCCGGAAAAGGGTTGCTACCGCCGAAACGATGGCAATGTTCGCCGGCCGCGGATTATAGGACGGCCGCCAGAAGGATGACCGCATGGGCGGCGATCGCCTCGCCGCGGCCGATCGCGTCGCATTCTTCGTTGGTCCCCGCCTTGACGTTGACGACCGACTCGTCGATTCCAAGCATGTCAGCAAGTGATTGGACCATCGGTCTCTTGAACGCCTCCAGGCGCGGCCGCTCGGCGAGGATTGTCACGTCGACGTTCATCGGCCGGTAGCCGGCGTCGGTCGCGATCTTCAGCGCCGCTTCGACAAAAAGACGACTCGGCGCATTTTTCCATTGTGGATCACTGTTGGGAAAATGATCGCCGATATCGCCCTGCCCCATCGCACCAAGCAGCGCATCGACCAGTGCATGAGTGACGACATCCCCGTCGCTGTGAGCAATCGGACTGAGTCCTTCGGCGACCTGAACGCCACCGAGCATCAGCACGCCATGATTCTGCAGGCGGTGCAGGTCATAGCCGTGGCCGATGCGGAAGGGAACTGGCATAGTCGCCCATGGTACCTCGGGCGAGTGAGCGAGCCAAAGTCGGATACCGAGCGGACAATCCCAGGATGTCGCGCCGAATTACTCCACGACGGGGCAAAGCGCCGTAAGCATGTCACCGAAAGGCCGTTAGCCGTCTTCGCCGCGCCGCCCCGCATCGGTCGCGCTCTGGATTAGCAGAGCGCACCCAATACGGGGCGGCGCGGCGGCGTGAACGTGCAACGGAACGGCGATTTCGCGCGCCGCTTTGCCCCGTCGTGGAGAAATGCGTCCGATCGCATTATCATTCAAAAGTGGCACACCGTTTTGATTCGCGGCGCCAGCATGCAGCGGCTCGCGCGGTTGAAAAGGCGAATGGAATGAATCGCCGCGACCAAAGCGCATCCGCCGCTTAAAATGCCGAGCGGGATGGTCTGTTCTTCGGTGAGGCCGAGTCTGGCAGTGGCCGCTTCGTAGCAATTACTGCAAAAGAATCCATGCATTTGGCTGATCGCGATTTCGACTTGCAACGCACGCAACACACACCAGACCGTCACTATGCCGAACACAGTCGCGAAGCCCCCGGCAATAACCACCAGAACGGGACGAAAAGAGAACACCTTTGGACTTGCATACTCCAATAGATGCCGGCCACTCACGGCTTTGGCATCGTTGTGATGTCCAGTGATAGTGGGCACCGCCGTTAGAGTAACATGATGCTCATGCGACCGCGAATCATGCCCAACTTCTTCGTGGCATTCTGGTTTGCACTCATGGCTCCAAGCCCAAATGTGGTCTTCGCGGCGGTTGACGTACGAGCGGGGGACAGCGGCTCGATCAGCTTCCTCAGTTGGGACACCGAAGGTGACGCTGGCCCGGCCGGGAATCTGCTGCGAAACGGAACTTCGATCTTCGCCGAAGTCAAAATCGGGGATTCGTGGAAGCCGGCGGCGTCCGGCGTCACTTTGGCTGCGCCGAAAATCGGTGATGGTTTCGATCTGACCGTCAACGGCGCGACCGGTGCCGTGCGATTGCGTTTCCCATTCGATCCGCGAGTCGACGCTGTCACCGTCATCCCCGCGCGCGTCGATGAATCCGCTGGATTTCAACTTCCGGCGGTCGTATCCGCGCCCGGATTCGGCCTGATGCTCGTCACGGCACCGCCGGGGATCGATATCGTTTCGAATCTGGAGGGGAGCCGGGCCAACAAGATCGTCGATTGGATCGTCGAATTACCGGGCCCGGCCACCGGTCGGCCGGTCGCATTACACTTTCGGCCGCTCCTGCTGGCGCCTCCCAAAGGATTGAAGGATGAGGCGCGTTGGAAACTGGCGCGACGAGCCTGGTGCAACATGTTTCAGGTGACCGCCAGATGGGGCGACGCCGGCAATCCGTTCAGCGCGCCCTCGGGCATGCTGGGAAACAACGTCATCAGTGATCCAGTCAGTTGCTGCCTTTTCATTTACGCTGACGCTGCGCTCTGGACGCCGGAACTGGCTCCGGGCGTTTCGGTCATCGGACTTGTCGGACACACGCTCGACTGGTGGCTGGACAAACGAATGCTCCCAACCGGCGAAGTCCCCGGCTATTGGAACCTCACCGATTTTCTGGATGCCAATCCTTCGCTGCTGATCTCCGCCTGGGATTATGTCGAAGCGACCGGCGATCATGGATGGCTTTCCAATCGAATCGAAAGACTGGAACGGGCCGCGGAGTTTGTCGCCGGGCGCGATCCGGAGCAAGACGGATTATTCAAAGCGGTGCAGAGCGGAAATCCCTACACGCTCAAACAACCCGCCCGATCCTGTTCCGCGTATGACGCGATCAATTGCGGGCACATTGACGGCTATTGCAACGCCTTGATCTACCGCGCCTTTCGTTGCATGGCTGACATGGAATCGAAACTCAGTCGCCCGGAACGACAGAAGCGATACACGATCCTCGCCGACCGTCTCAAGGCGGCTTACGCCAAAGCGCTCATGAATCCCGCGACCGGATGGCTCGGTTGGTGGCGCAGCCGCGACGGCGCACTCCATGATTACGACTCGCCACTCGTCAACGGACTGGCGATCGATTACGGACTGATCGATCCTGCACAAGGCCGGGAGATCCTTAAAGCCCTTCGCGAAAAGATGCGCGTCGTCGGCTTCAACCGCTTTGACCTGGGAATTCCGATGACGCTTCTGCCTGTCCACCGCGGTGACTACCTGCAGATCGACGCTTTCGGCTGCCCAAAGAAGGAGGACGGCTCCGATACCTTCGGCCAATATCTGAACGGCGGGGTGATCCCCGGCGACACACTTCGCTTTCTGGCCGGGTGCTATACCGTCGGGGAGGACAAAATCGCCGACGACATTCTCGACGCCATGCTCGGGCGACTTGCCAAAGGCGATTTCCCCGCCGGCTTCGCGACGAGCATTGTGGATGCCTACCCGCGCGGCGCCGAATTCTTCACCTGGACCGGCGAGTCCTGCGGCTACGAGGGGCTGCTTTCGCACGCCTATCATTTCCTCCAGGCGGTTGTCGTTCGGGAGCCGTCATTTCGTGATCGTCTGCATCGGCCGTGGGCTGGACAGTCGGCAAGCTCACCCTGATTTGAAAGAGGCGGAATCCCGGTCGTGCCAAATGGCGCACGGCGGTTAAAAAGTGCATGGAATCGATTGTCACGAACATTCCATTTCGCCGATGAAATCGGTACACTTGATTGTTGGATTTCGAGCGGGAATTTTGAGGTCGCGCGTGGCGAAACGAATCATCCTGTCTCCCACCGGACGCCGAGCCGCTCGTTCCCCCGGTTTTACCCTTGTCGAGCTTCTTGTCGTCATCGGCATCATCGCGGTGCTCATCGCGATTTTGCTACCGGCACTCAACGCGGCGCGCGAACAGGCCAACCGAGCCGTCTGCTCGGCGAATCTTCACAACTGGGGAATCGCCTGCCAGAGTTTTGCCGCAGAGAATAAAGGTGTTTTCCCGGTGGCCTTCCGGACCGACAACGGCGCGTACTTCCCGACCATCCTTGATTACGATGACCTGAATCGCGGCGTGCCGCCGACGGTCACCTCGTGGCAGACCACGGGTGTATCCCTGTTACAGTTTATCGACTTCGGCGTCCGCGGGGGTACTCTCCCAACGCCTCCCCCGGTCGGCGAATTTCTCGGCCTCGACCCCGCCGGCGTTACCGGCTCGTCGTTGATTTGTCCCAGCTCTCAAAGTCTGGTGCACATGTGGAACCCCGGCGACAACAACTGGGGCGATATCGTCTGGAGCCATTACATGTACGTAGGCGGAATCGAGACCGGCAAGTTGATCTCCCCGGCGTTCGAAAATTGGGGGACGAAGGTCCCCGCCGTCAAACAGAACGATCAGAATCTCTCGGATGAAGTGCTCGCGGCCGATGAAGTGTGGTTCAGTGGTGGACCGTCCTATGCGTGGCAATCAGCCACCGGCGAATCCTATCGCATCAATCACCGTCGCATGGACGATCCTGCTCGTCCGGCATGGCAACACATTCTTTTCGGCGACGGCCATGTCGAAGGATTCGGCAAGGCCTATTACGCGAACCCGCTCACGATCAACAACTTTTCGTTTAACCATTATGTCAACGGCGCCTTCTTTTACTGGTCAGGCACCTGAATGGCCGCGACTGGCGCCGAATCGGTCGCCTTTGCTGAACAGTTTCTTAAAGGCCTTCTCAGCGGCGACGATTCCATCGGAATCCATCGCAACTGATTTCGCTTTCGACCGTGGATCGCCGATCAAGCCTTCTGATGCAAACGATCCATCGCCGTCCAGTCGAACCCCTTCCAGGCTCGGCCGCCGAACGCATCGACGTCATGAAGACCCAGGTAAAGCAATGCCAGAACCGCCTCGTGAATTTTTTCCGTGTCGTGCTGCATAGGGGAGCAGAATAGCATGGATGCTATCGACACCGATGCATCAATGCCGTTTCCACCGACTATGTTCAGAATGATGGCGCGGTTTGGGATCGTTTAAAAGTGATTATTGACGTACCTGCCGCGATCGCGCCCTCCCACTACCTCGGCGTCGGGTGCCATTTTACGCAACGCCGATTCAATCGCCTTCTCAACAAGACGTGACACCCGATCCGGCTGAAATTGTACAGACATCAGGCGCATTTCAGAGATGTCAACGAACCCAACTTCCGATCGTAAATCCCGCGAATCTTTCCACTCTGCGACGGTCACGCCGCCTGCGAAGTCATCGGCTCAATCGACGCTACATGAAGCAACGATACGATCTTGAACTCCGCGGGAACGCCGTCTTCCGCGACGTCCACACCGATCAGAATATCGCTCCGAGTCAACATGGCCATTTCGGGATGCCGAATCTCGAATGACTGACCGCTTGAAAGTGTTAGCTTCACCGGCTGGAAGGGCCGCCGGGCAAGCATTTCTCGAAAGGTCTGAACCGTCATGGCATGAATTATACCCGAGTTCGGCGTTGTCGCGACATCGAACATTCCAGCAGCACAATGGTAAGAACCATACCTCCGGCGAGTCACGGGCAAAGGCGTGATGCCCCAGCCCCGGCTAAGTGGCGGCTTCCGAACGCTTCGAGTCTGCCACGCCGGGTCCCGCGGACCCGGATCCGGGCCCACAGGGCCCGGCGTGAAAACGGGTCCTGAGACTCTACTAACCGAATTGTTGCGGCCCAGTGCGGGGTTCTGTCCGGTCTCAATTCACAAACCGAAAGTGAGACATGCTCCATCGACGATCGATTGCCATTCCCACCATTCTCCTTACCCTGCTCGTCCGTTGCGGCGCCGCCGTCGCGGCCGAAGCACATGGTCTGGTCGGAGAGTATTTCAAGCTCGATGGTTCGCCGACCACATTTCCTGACGTGACCGGAAAGACGCCGTTCCTCGTACGCATCGATCCGAACATCAATTTCGATCACACAAGCGGTGAGTTTTACAAAACTCACCTGACCGACAACTTTTATGCGCGATGGCACGGCTCGCTCGCCGCGCCGACCGCCGGCGAATATACGATTTTCACGGCTGTCGATGATGTGGTTCGCGTTTCGATCGACGGAAAGTTGATCCTCGAAGACACGACGACCAACGCCATGTCGCAGAAGAGCGTGAAGACTGACCTTACCGCTGGACCGCACGCCATCGAAATCGAATTCCTGCAGAAAGGCGGCGAGGCGGGAATCATCGTCGCCTGGCAACCACCCGGAGGTCGGAAGCAGGTTATTCCGGCCGCTGCTTTCACCCATGATCCCGCCGCCGAACAGATCAAATGGGACAAGCGCGCCTGGGCGCGCACCGGAAGCGCGGGCATCAACGACAGAGCTTCGGAATGGGACAACCTCGACTATGGCCCGTTCGTTTCCGCGTCGATCACGCAGCCGACCGGGATCACCGATAAGGGGATCGCCGTAAAACTTCCCCCGGTAACCATCGACGGCAAACCGACCCCCGTCAGCATTTGTTTTGATTCGCAACTGCTGCGCGTCAGCGGCGGATGGACCGGCGGCTTTTTGCGTTTCAATAACGTCGCTTTCACTGGAGAACACGGGCCCACCCCGAGCGTCGCCGGGGAGATGCGATTTCAAACCAGCGTCGGACCCGCCTGGGCCGGCAGGGACGGCACATTCACTGATCCGCGAATCGCCATCTACGGCGAACCGTTCGGCGGAACGCCGCGCGAATATCTCCATTACAAGGGTCTCTACCGCCACGGCGATCAAGTCGTCTTTTCCTACAGCGTGAATGGGATGGACGTTCTCGATTTGCCGGGAGACAAACTGGTCGGCAACAACGTGGCGTTCACGCGCACGTTTCAGCTTGGCGCTTCGACCGTCCCACAGACATTGATCCTCGCTGAAGTCGACGGCGCAACCATCGCCGCCGATTCCTCCAAATCCCTCGTCGCGCTGGAAAGCGCCGACGCGATGACCGCGGCCGGCCTCGTCGCGCCGCCGGCCGGCGTGGAACTGCTGGCAATGCCCACCGCCGACAAGGGCGGCCAGAATCTCTGCCTCCGCATCGCGCCGCACGACAACGTGCAAAAATTCCAGGTGGCCATCTGGTCCGGCGATAAATCGTCCTTTCCTGATTTCAAGAATTCTTTAGCCAGTGACGTCCCCGATATTGCGGCATTGACCAAAGGCGGCCCGGCACACTGGTCCCAGGAATTTGACGAAACCGGCAAGCTTCAGGTCGAGCCGACTCGCGACGCCGACAAAGCCGCTTACGTCCTCGACGAAATCGGCATCCCCAAAATCCCCTCAAACTGGCCGCGGCTGCGCTTCGGCGGATTCGACTTTTTCCCTGATGGTCACACCGCCGCCCTCTGCACCTGGAACGGCGACGTCTATATTGTGAAGGGAATCGACGAGAAGCTCGATCACCTGAGCTGGCGGCGCATCGCCGGCGGAATGTTCCAGACGCTCGGGCTCAAGATCGCCAACGGATTGATTTACGTTCACGGGCGCGACCAGGTCACCATTCTTCATGACCTCGACGGCGATGGCGAAGCCGACTTCTACGAAAACTTCAACAACGACGTCGCGATCACCGACCACTTCCACGAATTCGCCTTCGACCTTCAGCAGGATGCAGCCGGTAATTTTTACACCATCAAAGCCGGAGGCGTGAACCCCGGCGGACGCGGCTTTCAGACGCCGATCACGCGCAATCACGGCACGCTGATGAAAATTTCGCCCGATGGAAGCAAGCTCGAAGTGATCGCCACTGGCTTCCGCGCGCCCAATGGCATGTGCGTGCGCGAAGATGGTCAAGCAGTGACCGGCGATAATCAGGGATCGTGGCAGCCGGTCGATCGATTGAATTGGATCAAACCCGGCATGTTCTGCGGCGTGGTCGAACTCTCCCACCTGACCCCCCCGCCGACCACCACCGACAATCCCCTCATGTGGTTCCCCTATCCCGGCTGGGACAATTCCTGCGGCGATCCGGTCTTCGTCACCAGCGACAAATGGGGCCAGCCGAAAGGCGATCTCTTTTATCTCTCCTACGGCCAGACCTCGCTCCTGCACATCCTGCCGGAAAAGGTAGACGGCGAGATGCAAGGCGGAGCAGTCCGCTTCCCCTGGCATTTCACCAGCGGCTGTATGCGCGCCCGATTCAACCCCGCCGACGGCCAGCTCTATGTCTGCGGCTTCCAGGGGTGGCAAACCAACGCACGAAGGCAAACCGCCTTTGAGCGCGTTCGCTTCACCGGCAAAAAGAATTACCTGCCCACGGCGCTGCACGTCAAAGACAACGGCATTCAGATCACTTTCGCCGAGCCGCTCAAGAAGGATTCGGTCGAAGATGCGGGTGCCTGGGGAATCGAAGAATGGAACTATCGCTGGACCAGCGACTACGGCTCCGGCGAATTCAAAGTCTCCAACCCAAACCAGTCCGGCCACGATCCGGTCGAGGTGAAATCGGTCAACCTATCAGACGATGGGAAAACTGTATTCCTCGAAGTTCCCGACCTTCAGCCGGTCATGCAGATGTTGATCAAGGGTAACGCGCTGGAAGCAGTGGATGGAACGCCGGTGAATGTGGAGATTGCGAATACGATTAATGCGGTGAAGGGGAAGAAACTGGTCGTGGAAATTGGGAAAGTGACGACGAAGTAAGCTCACAGCAATTACACAGATCGCTATGCGTTCCTCGTGCCGGACGGCTCTGTCTGCTTCGGGAGAAACCGGCGACCATCCGCGCCAGCTATAATAAGCGTCACGTCTTGCCGCCGAGATTCGCAAATTGTTGGAAGAAACGCTCGTCGACCTCGTAGTTCTTTACCGGCTTGAGCCCAAGTTCCAGCTCGCCCAACAAGTCCACGAGGCTTTCGCCGTCGACGAGCTCAATTGGCTGCGCCCCGTCGCGTGACGCCTCCGATTCCGCCTGGGGCGAAAAATAACCAGTAGTAAGAATTATCCCCTTTTCCGCACGCCCAGCCATTGCACCTCGAAAGTCGCGGATAATCGCTGGGCCAACAGAACCCTTATATCGCTTGCGCTGGAACAATACGCGGAAGCTTACAAATGAATTCAGTTTGAGGATGCCCTGCCCATCGATGCCGCCATCCCCGCTGCGCCCCGTATCGCGTCACGCGTCAACGTGCCGCGTTTAAGCTCGAACACGACAAGCCCACCCTCTTCGTCAACGCCGAGCAGGTCGAGCGGACCGCCATTGGTCGGGATCTGTCGGCCGATCAGAGAAAGCTCGTCCATGAGTAATTCAGGGGAGGCGATAAGGAGATCTTCAATCAGTTGCTCCGTGTCGGTGTTATGCAGGTCAGGCACATCCTCGGCCTTTAGTTTGCCGTCCGGATCCTTCATGACGGACCAAAGCTTCACCTTTTCCATCTCTGTATCCTTCCGGGTGCGACCGAAAAAGATCCGGTCGCCGGCTCATCTACATGGAACGCTTCTGCGGACCAGAATTTCGGCGCAGCGCGCATACATTGATTCGGCCACTTTGAATGGCGAAAAAAGGCAAGCGACCCACGCGGATCGTCGGCCGTTGACGAATGACCGCGAATCCGCCTCGTTGACGGAGGTTTTGGGTTGCAACCGCTAGCCCAAACTCTCGTCTCAGACGCAGCTTAACTGGCGCGCCTCGCTATCAACTTGCTCACCTTCGGCACTAGCTCAACTGGAATAGCCATCATGGTTACCGCACAACTCCGATAGGCCGCTTCGTCCTCGGCGATCGCCTCGTCGTCAGTCTGATTTTCATAGTGGTCAATGACCGCCTGAACGCGCTTCGCGTCCCAACCTTTTGGATACCGATTCGGATCTTTCTTCATAGCGGCCTTGGGGTGCGCCCAGATTTCAGAGTTTCCTTTTTCATGTTGATCCCTTCCGACCCATGCGAGCCAGAACGACGTTCAATCGCATTGTTAAGCGCTTCGATCGCTTCAGTCTCCGAAACGCCGTGATCCCAAATATGCCGTAAACCGCTTTCCCGGTCGAGGTTAAAGCGGACTTTCATGCGGACGGTCCCTTCTCGGCACCCACGGTGCCCTTCGCAACCGGGTGCCACCGCGCCGCAATCTTCTCCTCAGCCTCATTGATGAACTCCTGCAAATCCATTGTGCCTTTGATCGCATCATCGACATCGAAATATGGCCGAACGCTCACGGTCTTATCGGTTTGTTCCTTTTCCCCAAGCACCAGCAACAGCGGCGTTTTGCTCATCAACGCGTTCCTTATTTTCGCGCCGATCTTTTCGGGGCCGAGGTCGGACTCGACTCTCATCCCAGCCTGCTGCAACGCCTGCTGAACTTCTTTCGCATAATCGTTGTGCTTCTCGCTGATCGACAGCACCGCAACCTGCACCGGCGCGATCCAGAGCGGAAACGCTCCGGCGAAGTGCTCGATCAGGATCCCCATAAACCGTTCCATGCTTCCAAACGGCGCACGATGAATCATCACCGGGCGATGCCGAGCATTGTCGGAGCCGATGTATTGCAGGGCGAATCGCTCGGGCAAAACGTAATCGAGCTGCACCGTGCCGAGCTGCCACTTGCGGCCGATTACGTCGCGGACCAGGAAATCGACCTTGGGTCCGTAGAAGGCCGCCTCCCCCTCGGCTTCGAAGAAATCGACTTTCATGTCGAGGAGCACGTCGCGGATTTCCCCTTCGGCCTGCTGCCAGACCTCGCGATTGCCGGCGTATTTTTCGCTCTTCGGATCCCCCTTGCTCAAACGAATCTGTACGTCGCTAAAGCTCAGGGCCTTGAAGACGAATTGCACCAGCTCGATGGTCGATCGGAATTCGCCCTTCACCTGCTCGTGGGTGCAGAAGATGTGGGCGTCGTCCTGGGTGAAGCCGCGAACGCGGGTGAGGCCGGAAAGTTCGCCGGACTGCTCGAAGCGGTAGACGGTGCCGAACTCCGCCAGCCGGAGCGGCAGGTCGCGATAGCTTCGCGCTTCGCTGGCGTAAATCTTGATGTGGTGCGGGCAGTTCATCGGCTTGAGGAGATAGTCTTCGCCGGACTGGCTCAAAGCGCGGGCGATCACATATTTGGCGGCGGGATCCTTTTCATTCCACGGATACTTCTCCGGATTGATGCCGGCTTCCTTCACCAGCGATTTTTCTTCGTCGCCGTCGAAGCTCGCACGTTGTCCGTCGCGGACCTCGCGCACGCGCCTTGACCAGCGGAAACGCCGATTCGCGAAGCATCGACATGGTCGGGAACTGGCTCTCCTCGTAATACGGATAATGCCCGCTGGTCTTGTAAAGCTCGACGCGTCCAATGTGCGGCGTATAGACCATCTGATACCCACGACGGAAAAGCTCCTGCTGCAGAAACTCCGTCAGGAGCAATCGCACCATCGCCCCCTTCGGCTTCCAGAGGATCAACCCCGGCCCAACCTGTTCATCGAGCGTGAAGAGCCCCAGTTTCTGGCCGACGACGCGATGATCGCGCTGTTTCGCTTCATCGAGTTGTTTCAGATGCGCGTCAAGCAGCTTCTTATCGAAAAAGCTAGTGCCGTAAATGCGCGTAAGCTGTTCGCGGTTGCTGTCGCCGCGCCAATACGCTCCGGCCACGCTGAGCAGCTTAAACATCTTGATCTTTCCAGTGCTGGGAACATGCGGGCCACGGCAGAGGTCGAGAAAATCGCCCTGGCGATAGGTGGATACGGTCTTCTCCCCCGCCGTCTCCAGCTCACTGATGATCTCGTCCTTGAACCGTTGGTTCTCGCCATGCAGCGACTCTTTGGCCTGTGCGGGAAGTACATCGTTGCGCACAAATGAGAGATTCGCATCGACGATCTTCTGCATCTCCTGCTCGACCTTGGGCAAATCGTCGGCGGAGAAGTTCTTCGGCAGCTCGAAATCGTAAAAGAAGCCGTTGTCGATCACCGGGCCGATCGTGTACTGCACTTCCTTCCCGTAAAGATGCCGCAGCGCCTGCGCCAGCACGTGCGCGGTGCTGTGGCGCATGACATACAATCCATCGGGATCGCGGTCCGTGATGATCGACACCTCATGCGAGCCGGTCAGCGGATAGGAAAGATCGACGAGTTTGCCGTCCACCTTTCCCACAATGGCGGCTTGCGCGAGCCGCTTGCCGATCGATTCGGCGAGTTGCGCGACGGTGGTGCCGTCGGGGAGTTCTTTGATGGTTCCGTCCGGGAGTTTGATCGAGGCCATAACAGGTTTGTAGTGCGGGCTTCAGCCCGTATCAATGCCCAGGCGACCGGGAGTTGCTGCCTCTCAGACGCGCCTACATAGTGAAAGACACGAATGCCGGGCAATGGCGACCGATGTTGCCGTCCAGGACTGCATTAAACCGGTTCTTGCGCTCTGACGTATATTCTGGGGAATGGGCAAACACCGCTGGTACGAGCCGCTTGGGGAATACGCCGCCCACGCCCTGGTATCCAGCGGAGTGTTTGTCTTGATCTTCGGAGCGGCGGGAGCCATTGATTATTTGGTTCATCTTGCAGAGGGCGAATCAGGTCATGGTTGGTGCTCGTGGCCCATGTTGTGTCTATAATTATTCTGGCGTTGGACGTGCCGACGTTTCTTTGCTTTCTGTTTAAGGCGACTTGGAAGTACCTGGAAAGCCTCGTGTGAGGAAAACCAATGTTGAGTGAAAAAGAATGGAAGGCGGAGGGGCCGTTCGAATGGCGACTCTTCTGGCGTGCCTTCAAGCGGGGTGCGACCGAAACTCCCCGACTTTACTTTGAACCGTTGACACCGGGATATTGGAGGCGACTTTTTCGCAGCCGACAAACCGACGAGGCCGCGAAAGCTCCGGCGGCGATGGTGAGCGGTGAATTGTTTCTGCCTCCGGGTGTGTGGTCGGTCGGTTCGACAGGCATCATTTTGAGCGCCGATGCCAGGCTGATCGGATGTTCATCCGGCTCGCCACAGTGACCGTTCGTCAAGGTTATTGTACTTCCCGCATTTCGGACACCGCAGGATGAAGAAATCTTCCTTTCCGACCCCACGCATCATCGGAAAAATGCTGGAAGTGATAATCGAATGCCCTTCGGTGCCCATGTCCGCCACGATTGCCATGACGTAATCTGCCATATCGGTCCAATCCCGTGAAGCTTCGCGTTAGACGTTAACCGCCCAATTGGGTTCCGACAATCGCCCGATCACGCATAAGATTGTATGCCCCTCATTCCCGTCATCTCCCCGCACGGAAGTTTGTTCGTTGAATCGGTCGCTGACGCATCGTCTCCCGACGATCAGACCGCGCATTCTGAACGAATTCAAAAGGCCTTTTCCGAAAGCACGGCTCGCGGACTGCTGCATCTGGCGACCGTCGAATTACAAACGAATCTCGACGCCGGTTTTGTGTTTGCTCGGGATATAGGACGGCAATATCTCACCCGATTGTGTCACGTTCCCGAGAACGAAACTCCTGCGGAAATTGCGGCCGTGCCTCCGCCCCCTTCAGACGAATTAGCCACGGTGGCCCTGTCGGCTCCGCCTATGCAGGGGCTCGAATGCCTCAGCGCCGAGACCCTCGCCGCGTGGTGGCGTGAGTTGGATACGCTCGTCCGAGACGAAATCCGTGCCGAGAAAGTCGGCATCCAGGAATTTCTCCGCCGGCGCAATCCGCTCTGGCGAACCGTCGGACGCGTAACGTTTCACCTGGCCGAGAATAAACGAGACCCCGAATATCCATTCGCGTTTCTGGCGACGTACGCCAGCCGCCTTTCGGCGCAAGGCCGGGCGCAGCACTTGCCGCTCGGCAAAGCACTTCAGGAATACGCGGCCGCAAAAGACCGCCCGACCCTCCTCTCGCTGCTCCAACCCATCCAGCGGGCGTCGGAGCGATCCGCATGGGTAAAAGAGCTGTTCGATTCCGGCGACATTTATCAGCCGCTGGCCTGGACGCCCCCGGATGCTTATCAATTTCTTCGCGATCTTCCATCGCTGGAGCAAAGCGGGTTGATCGTTCGCGTGCCCGACTGGTGGAAGAGCGCCCGGCCGCCACGGCCGGTGGTGAGCGTCAAGATTGGCGATCGCGTCAAAAACAAGATGGGCGTTGCTGCCCTCCTCGATTTTTCCGTGGGTGTAACGCTCGATGGCGAGCCGCTCAGCGAAAAAGAGTTGCAGGCGATTCTCGCCTCCACCGGCGGGCTCATCGCTCTCAAGGGCAAATGGATCGAAGTAGACAAGGATAAATTGGCCGAAGCGCTGCGGCACTGGAAGCAGGTTGAAAAAAGCACCGGCGAAGGCCTCTCCTTCTTCGAAGGCATGCGCCTCCTCTCCGGCGCCAATCTGGAAGGAGACCTCGGCGCAGGCGCCGGAAGCTTCCAAAGAGTGGTTGGGAATCTCCGCCGGCACCGATCTTGAGCGAATGCTGCGCGAGTTACGCGAGCCTGGCGGCGCGAAGGACTCTCCTCCGCCCGGCCTGCGCGCGGAGCTTCGGCCGTATCAGCAGACCGGCGTTCATTGGCTCGCTTTCATGAAACGGCTGGGACTCGGCGCATGCCTCGCCGACGATATGGGATTGGGTAAGACCATCCAGGCCATCGCCCTGCTGCTGCACCTCAAACGCGATCGAGTGACCACGGACCGGCCAACGCTCCTGGTCGTCCCGGCTTCGCTCATCGGCAATTGGAAGTCAGAGCTCGCCCGGTTCGCGCCGAGCCTGACGACGTTCGCCGCGCACCCCTCGGAAACGGATTTGGACAAAGCATCTGTCGACGCCACGGCCGATCGCGATCTGGTCATCACGACCTATAGCATGCTCACGCGCCTTGCATGGTTGCGCCAGGCAAACTGGCGACTGGTCATTCTCGATGAAGCACAGGCAATTAAAAATTCGGGCTCGCGCCAGACCCGGGCGGTCAAGGAACTTCGGGCCGGCGTGCGGATCGCTTTGACCGGCACGCCGGTGGAAAATCGCCTTTCCGATCTCTGGTCGATCTTTGATTTTCTCAATCCCGGCCTGCTCGGCAACGCCAAGGCGTTTGCCCGATTCGTCAAGCAACTCTCGGCCGGCGAGCACAATCCATATGGTCCACTGCGATCACTCGTGCGGCCGTATATTCTTCGCCGGCTCAAGACCGACAAACGCATCATTGCCGACCTGCCGGAAAAGACAGAGGTGAATGCATACTGCGGCCTGAGCAAGCAGCAGGCGGCGCTGTATGAACAATCAGTTCGCGATTTGGCCAGAACGATCAAGGAAGCGGGCGGCATTCAACGCCGCGGCATTGTGCTGGCATCCCTGATGCGGCTCAAGCAAATCTGCAATCACCCCTCGCAGCTCACAGATGACGGCAATTATGAGCCGGCGCAGAGTGGCAAATTCCACCGCCTCGCGGAAATCTGCAAGGAACTGGCCGAGCGTCAGGAAAAGGCGCTGATCTTCACGCAATTTCGCGAGATCGCAGGCCCGCTTTCGGAGTTTCTCGCCGGCCTCTTCGGCAGGTCCGGGCTGGTCCTCCATGGACAAACGCCGGTCGCAAAGCGGCGCGAGCTGGTCAACGCCTTCAATCGTGAAGATGGACCGCCCTTTTTTGTCCTCTCCCTCAAGGCGGGGGGAACCGGTCTGAACTTGACGGCGGCTTCGCAGGTCATCCACTTCGACCGCTGGTGGAATCCCGCCGTCGAAAACCAGGCGACCGATCGGGCCTTCCGCATCGGCCAGAAGCGCAACGTGCTCGTTCACAAATTCGTCTGCCGCGGTACAGTGGAGGATAAGATTGATGAGCTGATCGCCGCCAAGAGCGGCCTGTCGCGCGATCTGCTTGACGGCGGCGGAGAAACGCTGCTGACCGAAATGAAAGACGATGAGCTGCTCAGGTTCGTGGCCCTGGATATCAACAAGGCAATGGAATCCTGACGAGGGTTTTTGGAAAGGAGTCCAAGATGGGATGGTATTACGGCTTTCGTCCTTATGTTTCCGTCGCCAAGCGCCGCGCCAACGCCGCGCGCGAAGTATCGCGAATGGCCAAAGATGGAAAGCTGATCGAGCCCGTCAAGATCGACGGCCGTACGATCGCTTCTACATTCTGGGGCAAAGCCTGGTGCGATCATCTGGAGTCGTATGCCGATTTTGCCAGCCGCATTCCTCGCGGCCGCACCTACGTGCGCAACGGATCGGTTGTCCACCTCTGTATCGAACCCAACAAGATCACATCGATGGTGGCGGGATCCGAGCTGTATGACGTTTCCATCCGGATCAAGCCGTTGCCGGGTCCGACGTGGAAGTCCGTCAAGACCCAGTGCAGCGGACAGATCGGATCCCTTGTCGAGCTGCTTCAGGGAAGGCTATCCAGCGGCGTGATGCAGATCGTCACTTGTCGTGATACGGGGCTCTTCCCTTCCCCGCGAAATCGAGATGTCCTGCTCCTGCCCCGACTACGCCGGCATGTGCAAACACGTGGCAGCCACACTGTATGGCGTCGGCCATCGCCTCGACCGTCAGCCAGAACTTCTTTTCAAGCTTCGCCAGGTCGATCACTTGGAATTGATCGCCGCAGCGACCGTCGCCGCCCCAACGCCCAAACGCGGCGCGGGAAGGAAAAAGACGATCGCCGCCGGCGACTTGTCGGACGTTTTCGGCATCGAGCTGGATGCGACATCGCCGCCTGGAACAGTTGGCCGCAAGAGCAAACGGGGCGAGGTGGAAACGCCTGCCGCCCCAGGTTCGGGAACTCGAGGGAGAGCAACCCGATCTCGCCAAAAAATGGCGCGGTGACGGGTCGCGACGGACGTCATCATTCCGTTCGGAATCGCGGCGATGATCACGATACGAAATCTCGGCTCCATTGGTTTGCCGGCAGAATCGACTATTTGCCGCCGGTCACCGATCTTGCCGCTCGGGGTTTTCCACTGGCCGGGGGAAGACTGGATTATCTTGATAATCGCGCGGTCGCCGCGCTGGTCTATCGGCGCAATCTGCATGTGATCAATCTGTTCGTCTGGCCGACGAGTTCTGCCGATTCCTCGGTCAGCGCCGAGGAGGGTCATGCTTCATGTGCTGCAGACGCCGCTAATTCATGATCTTCATCGCGTCGCGCGGCCGGACGCTTTTCCAGACCGCAATCGCCCAGTCCAGATCGTTCAGCTCTTCGAAATAAATCGTCACGCAGGCGACCGACCCTCGAGCGGCGGTCCACGTATTCAGGCCCCAGTAGCACCTTCCCTGGTCCGTCTCGGGAAGCAGATAGGCGTGGCCTGCGAGGGCCGGTTCATCGCGGTCGAACAACTGCACCGGTATACCGGGCCGCCCTTCTATCATCTTCCCGATCGCCTCTTCCGCCGCCGCGCCGCTGGTGTTGAAAACGCTGGCGTGGATCGTGCGAGCGGACATGAAGAGTATGACGTCGCCGTCATCAACTCGGCGTTGAAACTCTTTCGCCACCAGCAGGCTCCATCCTGCGCCAATAAATTGCATCTTCATTGTCAAACGCCGGCGCCGTGTGACGGCGTCGCAGGCTTATAAATGATAGGATCGCTTAGGGTAAACCGCGCTCGGCAACATCGCGGTGCATCACGCCTTATTATGAGGTATCCAGGGCCCCGGCGCGAGGATGAATCTGAGGCAAAACCGAAAACAAAACAATCAGCGCAAGGCGCCCGCTTCGAAAGAAGCAATCCCCCCGCGCGTCGCGCTGCTGATCGGCACGGCTGACTCCTACGGCCGTGGCCTGCACATGGGCATCGCCGGGTATCTCGAAAAGCACGCCCGCTGGTCCATTTCTCTCAGCGAGCGGAGCCTCGCCGGCGCTGCCCCGGGCTCATGGATCGACACCTGGAGCGGTGAGGGAATCATCGCCCGGGTCGAGAACCCGATGATGGCGAATCAGGTTCAGTCACTTGGAGTGCCGGTAGTGGATGTGGGCGACGCCGACCAGCTCAACGACATTCCTCGCGTAGTACCGGACGACGAGGCGATCGCACGAGTCGCCTTCACGCACCTCCGGGAACAGCGTTTTGCAAAACTCGGAATTTGCGGATGGTCAGACTTTGCCTGGTCGGTCAGACGCTGCGAAGCGTTTTGCAGCTTTGCTGAAAAGGAAGGACTTTCCTGCGACGTTCTGATGCTCCCCTATTTGGCCGCCGGCGACCACGACGCGCTGGTAAGCTGGGTCGGACGTCTGCAAAAGCCGGTCGGGATCTTCACGTGCAACGACGACCGGGGACGCCAGCTCCTGGTCGCCTGCCGATCGGCCGGCGTTGCCGTGCCCGAAGAAGTCGCGGTCATCGGCGTGGACGACGATCCGATCCCCTGCGGCCTCTCCGACCCGACCCTGTCCAGCGTGCGCATGGATACCTGGCGAATCGGATTCACGGCGGCTGAATTGCTTGATCGAATGATGGCGGGGGAATCGGTTGCGCCGGACCTGCACACCATCAGCCCCCTCGGAATGACATCTCGGCGATCGACTGACTTTCTCGCGGTCGATGATCCCGATCTCGCCGCCGCTGTCCGATTCATCCGCGAGAATGCGTGTTCGGGCATCGACGTGGCGGATGTCTGCCGCGCTGTCGCCTTGTCGCGCCGGGCCCTGGAACGACGTTTCAGCGACTTGCTGGACCGCACGCCGTACCAGGAGATCCTCCGCCGCCGCGTCGAGCGCGCCCAACTGCTTCTGGCAACAACCGATCTGCCGCTGAAGGCGGTCGCCCGGGAGGCGGCAATGCGCGACGATACTCACCTGATCCAGGTCTTCAGTAGAATCACCGGCCAGACACCGGGCACTTATCGGCTGAAGATTTCCCCCCCGCCAGTCGCAAATATGACGTAAAATGTATATCTTTTGTCGCGAAATATGGATGCGGCTGAACGTTTATAGGTTATATTCGAGAAGTTCGTAGTTCCGACACGTCGCTGGAATCGTACAGACGGACCGGGAGATGCATCCATTTCCTGGAAATTGATTTTCCCGGGAAAGCCCGGAAGAGGAGAATCGAATGAGATTTGGAAGAAATATGATGCTCGCGGCGGCAATCGCCGGGCTCGGGTTTTCGGCGTCGTCGAAGGCGGCAACCATCGCCCACTACCCGCTTGGCGAGGGGCAGCTCAACGGTGCCACTGCCAACAATCCCGTCGATAGCACGGGCAATCACGATTTCATCAATAACGACCCAACGGGTACATTTACGGTGGATACAACTACCTCTGCCCCGGTCGGTGGCAGCACGGCGTCTATTTTGTTCAATCCGTGTTGCGGTGGGGGTGCTGGATTCTATTCGACTGCCAATGTCGATTCGAGCTACCCATTGACCGACAACTTCGAGATTGATATCTGGGCGAAAGCGTCCGGAACCAGCGAGGCCGACACCGAGCTTCTGGCGGCAGACGGTGCCGGCACGCTCGATTTGGGGGTTACCGGTAACCATTACTCGGCCGGTATTGGGGGTACCGCATTTTCGACTGGCCCTGCGATATCGACAAGCTGGACTGAATTGACTCTCGTTCGTGTTGGCGGAAACACGAGCTTTTACGTGAATAATGTTTTGCAGACCGGTACTTCAACAACTGATCCGGGCAATGTCGTCGGAGCCACCATGCATCTTGGCGTAACCCCCGGCGGACTGAGTGGATTCTCGGGCAATCTTGATGAGTTGACGGTTTCTACCGTTCCCGAGCCGGCCTCCCTCGGCCTTCTCGGACTCGGCGGATTGGGCTTGCTCGCCCGCCGTCGTCGAGCGGTCTGAGCCCCGAGCAGTTATCAAAGGCTCTGAAATGCGTATGACGGAGAAACGAAATATGACGCATAGTGCGTATCATTAGGCGAAAAAAATAGATGCAACGGAGGTTTGATAAGGTATATTCAATAAATTCATAGTTCCGGCACGTCGCCGGAAACGCCGAGATTGACCGGGAGATGTATCCATTTCCTGGGGTATGTTTTTCCGGGGAAACCGGAAGAGGAGAATAGAATGAGATTTGGAAGAAATATGATGCTCGCGGCTGCGGTTGCGGGTTTTGGTTTTTCGGCCCATACCAACGCGGCTTTGCTGCCAAACGGCAACTTCGCATCCCCGGTACAATCCTCGAATGGCTATACAAGCATCGGGGGAGGCGACAGCAGTTCAATTGCGGACTTCACCACCACGGGGCCTGTCCAAGTGCTTTCGTCTACATACAGTGGCAATAACGGCTTTCCCACTGTGCCCACCGCCGGCGAACAGATTCTGGAGCTTTTCAACGACAGCGGGCCCGGTGGCATTGAAACGACCATCACGATTCCGGTGGGAGACACGGGCACCATATCGTTTCAGATTGGTGGTCGAAACGTGACCGGCACCGCTAGTGTTACCCTTGGCAGCACTTCGGAAGGGGCCTTCAGTTCGGCTAGCGGCGGAGCATATCAACTCGGCTCATTCACCGCCGCAGGTACGGGGCTTCCGGTGACGCTCGCTTTCGCCGGCAGCAGCACTAGTGGCGACCACGGTACGGTCCTCCAGGAAGTCAGCCTTTCAATAGCTCCAACTCCCGAGCCGGCCTCGCTCGGCCTTCTCGGACTCGGCGGATTGGGCCTGCTCGCCCGCCGGCGCCGAGCGGTCTGAATCTGGGATGTTGAGTAAACGCCGCGAAAATGCTGTCTTCGACTTCGAAGACAATCGCATATGACGCAAAATGCGGATCTGTTTCCGCGAAAAACGGATGCGGCTTGACACAAATAGCGTATATTTGAGAAGATCATCGTTCCGGCGCGTCGCCGGAATCGCACAGGCGGACCGGGAAATGTATCCATTTCCTGGGAATTGATTTTCCGGGGAAGCCGGAAGAGGAGAATAGAATGAGATTCGGAAGAAATATGATGCTCGCAGCGGCCGCGGGGTTTGGTATATCGGCTTCGGCCAAGGCCGCACTGATAACCTTTAGCGGCCCGGTTGACATCACTACAGACGCAACGCTGGATCTTCCCGGCACGGTTTTGGAGGCCGGTCAATTTGCAAGTTCCTCAACCGTGGGAACCGGACCCAACGCGGTCACATTCGATCAAATCACTTCCGGCCACCCTTCCACGGGCGCGATCGACGTATCGAACAGCAGCGGCGGGGCGGTAAACAATGGACATCCGGATACTTTTTTTACGGGGGGCGGGAATACGACGGGCGATGCCACGTTCAACGACGTCCTAAATGGGGCTGCATATGACTCTAATCCATTGGTAATCACCGTCAATAATTTGACGTCGGGTACAGAATATACGGTCCAACTGCTCGTTGCCGACACGCGAAGCTGCTGCAGCACGCGCACCGTCAATTTCACCGACGGAACGACCACTTCAGGCACGATTACCGAAGGAACGCCCGCTTACATTCTTGCGACCTTTACCGCCTCAGGCACAAGCCAGGCGATTACCGAAAACCTCTTTGGTGATGCCAACAATTCCGATCGCGGTAACATAAACGCGATTGTCGTTCGAGCGGTTCCCGAGCCGGCCTCCGTCGGCCTTCTGGCCTTGGGGGGTTTGGGCCTGCTCGCCCGCCGGCGCCGAGGAGACTGAAAATTTTGATTTTTCCTCTTCCTGCGGTGGGCCGTTTGATCGACGGTCCGCCGCTTTGCTGTTATAATTGCCTGGGTCTGGTTTCATGTCCTGATGGCGCGTCGAGCGTCCTGCACCGGCACCATCGCCGTTTGAGAAAGCCAGCAGATGCGAAAATCGCGCGGTTTTACGCTTGTGGAACTGCTGGTGGTGCTCGGCATCATTACGGTGCTGATTGCGCTGCTCATGCCCGCAGTGGCCCGCGCCCGCCGTCATGCTCAGGCTACAATCTGTGCGAGTAACCTTCGGCAACTCGCAATGGCCTGGATCATGTACTGCCAGGAAAACAAATCGATTACGATGGACTACGGGGAGTACAACTTCCAGCAGAATGACCTTGCGTGGTGGGAGCGGTTTGCCCCTTATATTTCAAGCGACCCTGCCGGCATCCAGTTGTGCCCGGGCACGCATGTGCCGAATGTTGGACGGCCCACATCCCAAGGGGGAAGCGATATCCTTGCATATATCTGCGACGTCGACGCAGATCATCTGGTTAACGCAAGCTATTGTTTCAACCTTGCGATGTCTTCCGACGCCGCCTGGGCCACGCCCCCAAATCAGGTATTTATGAAAATGACCTCGGTGCCGGATGGCGGGGTCAACGTTCCGATTCTCGCCGACGGGATCTGGCGCGAGTGTTATCCGGACAACACCGTGGCGGTGCCGAGCGACCTGACGGCCGGAGATTATGATGGGATGGCTCGGGTCTGCATCGACCGCCATGACCGAGGCGTCAATGTGGCGTTTTGCGACGGCCACGCTGCACGAGTGCGCCTTCCGGACCTTTGGAGCTTACAATGGGGACTGCAAACACAACCAGTCAACGTGGTGAATCAGTTCCCGGGCGGTTATTGATAGGCGGACGGTTCAGTTTTTAGGAGTTGCGACATGATCGTTTCCTCCCGATCAACATTCCCCGTGCTGAAGCGCCCTCGCTCGTCTTTTATGCGCGCTTTTACGTTGGTGGAGCTTCTCATCGTGATCGGCATTATTGCTGTTCTCATTGCGATCCTGATGCCGGCCTTCGCCAAAGCGAAAGAGATCGCCCGGCGAACCAATTGCCTCTCGAACATGCGCCAGCTCACGATGGCTTGGACCATGTATGCGAACCAAAATCAGGACACGCTTGTCTCTTCCGAGACGATGGATGGAGCTTGGGTGACCGCAGGGAACACGCCCGATACGATCACCCAGGGCACTCTCTATCCGTTCGTCTCCAATTCCGATGTTTACCGCTGCCCCTCGGACTTCAATCTCGTCAACGTCCGCAGCTACTCGATTAACGCCATTATGAATGGAGCGACGGGCCTTCCGGCGGTGGCGAAACTCAGTGAAATCAAACACCCCACCGACACATTTGTTTTCGTCGAGGAGTACGACCCACGAGGCTACAACGAAGGCTCATTCATGATGCTGAACTCCGGCGACGAGTGGATCGACTTCCCCGCTTTCTTTCACGACAACGGCACTTGCCTCTCGTTCGCGGACGGTCACGCCGAATATTACAAATGGTCTGATCCCCGTACCTGGCAGATCACCACCAACTATGTCTTGACTCCCAACGACCCTGACTTGGTCCGGCTCCAGGCCATCGTCGGCTATTGAAGCCGCCATGCGAAAAATACGCGGTTTTACGCTTGTTGAGCTCCTGGTGGTGATTGGAATCATCGCGGTATTGATTGCCATATTGCTGCCCGTGCTGGGCCGCGCCGCGAAGAGGCGCGACGCGTTGCCTGTTTGAGTAATCTGCGTCAAATCAGCGCCGCGTTTGTCGGTTACGTGAACGACAACAAGGGATATCTGCCTGCTCCAGCGCCTTATACGCAGCAGGTTCCGGATGATTGGATCTGTTTTTATCCGTCGCTGAACCTGAATCAGTCGGCGGTAGCGCAATACCTTTCGGGCGGGACAGTGGACCCGGCCATTTTCCGCTGTCCTTCCGACGATGTCAGTTACCGCGCCAGGATCAATTTTTACGGAACGTATCAATACAGCTATGTGGTCAATAGCTTTATGAGTTACAGGGATCCCATTACCGGAATTTTGCATGGGATCCCCTTGGTTTCGGTGAAAAGTTCATCCGAAAAGGCTTTGCTTTACGAAGAGGATTCGAGCACGATCGATGATGGCTTTGGAACCGCAGAGCCGGACGGCGGCGTCAACTTGCTGGCGGTTCGTCACGATCCAAGCGCCAAACTCGATAATCCAGGCGATCCTTATGGCAGCCTTATCTTAAATGGCGGTGCCCGCGGAAATGCCGCATTTTGTGACGGCCACGCCGAGTACATCGCTCGCTCGGTGCTGCATAGTTACGCGACCCTCGATCCGAATCAGTAAGTTGGATCCATTTAATCAGCGAATAGAAGTCCCGCGTACACCTTCATATCCACCGCCGCCCCCTGCGCCGAACGTTCGCGCAGCCAATCGACGACCTGGCCCAGTGGAATTTCGTGGTGAATGAGCTGTTCCGATCCGTCCCCTTCGCCGGTTCCGATTTTGGTCAGCCCGCGAGCGCGGAAGAGTGTCACGAATTCATCCGTGATTCCCGCCGACGAAGCGCCGGCGACGAGTTGCTCCATCTCCCGCGCTGCGTAACCGGTCTCCTCGAGCAACTCACGCCGGGCGGCATTCTCCAGCGCTTCGCCGGCGTTCTCCCGGGAGTCCCCCGCCAGGCCGGCCGGCAGCTCAATGACATTTTTATCCACCGGCGGACGGTACTGCTCGATGAGCAGAAGCTTTCCGCTATCGGTCACCGCGACGATGGCCACAATGCCCGAAATATTTTTCCGCTCCACGAATTCCCAATCACGGCGGGTGGCGAGATTGACGTACTTGCCGGACGTGATAATTCGTTTTTCGTGCGAAGTCTGCATGCGAATCCTGTTGGTTAAATCAATTGATCCAATCCCCCAAAGCCAAGCGCCTCGTAGGTGAAAAACGGTTCGGCGTACGCCGTTCCGATGCGGCCGCCGAAATATCCGTTGAGCGTCTTGACCATCTCCACGACCGGGCTGTGATTTTCGACGAATTGCGATGCGTACGCGCGGACGGCGGCAACTTTCGTCTCGATCTGTGCACTGATGTCCAGGCAAAACGTCGGCTGAAAATTCATTCGCAAATGCGTGCAGTAATAATAGATGATGCGCTTCGGATAGCACGGGTCCCCGGGAATGTCCGTCTTGGTCAGCTTGGCGTCAAAGCGGGCATCCTCCGCGATTCGCGTGACGGCAACATGATCGGGGTGGGCATCGATCGGATAGGGTACGAAGAGCCACTCGGGGCGATGTTTCCGAATGACGGCGGCGACCTGATGTCGCGCCGCGATCGAGTGCACGACTTGCCGATTGGGCAGCCCGACCAGCGTCCGCTCCACGCCAAGGATTTTCGCCGCCGCCGCGGACTCCGCCGAACGCTTTTCGGGAGTGCCGAGAGGCGTCGGCTCGCCGTTGGTCATGTCCACAAGATGCACGCGATGTCCCTGCCCGACGAGCGCCGCGATTGAACCGCCCATGCCCAGTTCCTGATCATCCGGATGAGGGCCAATAACGAGAATGCTTGCCATGGTGTAAGGGTAGTCGGCGGAGAGCAGGAAATGCAAAGGCCGATGCGAAAACCTGAGCCCGATGTTCGATGTTATATTGGCCATTGAAAGTTGAACGCTGGCAGTTCTCGAAGGGACGCCCGCACTACGAACCAAACCATGCGCAAATCAACTCTGACCTGGCTCATCGTTTTCATCGCAGCGGGATTCGTTGGTTCCTCTTCCGCCGCACCGCACGGCCAAAGTCGCGAGCCTGGGCCGGCTCTTACGCCCGACCAGGCGATTGCGAAAATGCAGTTGCCTCCCGGCTTCAAGGTCGAGTGCATCGCCCATGAGCCGGACCTGATCAACCCGACCGCCTTTACCTTCGACGATCGAGGCCGCATCTGGGTGACCGAGTCGATTGAATATCCGCGGGCGTCGGCTGGGCCGGGGCAAGATCGCGTGAAGATCCTCGAAGACATCAACCACAACGGAAAATACGAGAAGGTCACCGTCTTCAAAGAAGGCTTGAACATTCCCTGCGGCGTTGCGCTCGGAAACGGTGGCGTCTATGTCACCAACTCACCCGACATCCTGTTTCTCCAAGACACCAAAGGTGAAGGCCACGCAGATAAGCAGGAAGTCATCCTCACGGGTTTCGGCCGCGACGATCGACACGAGTTGCCCAACAGCCTCACCTGGGGCCCAGACGGCTGGCTCTATGGAATGAACGGCGTCTTCAATCAGTCGCATGTGAAAGACGCCGAAGGGACGCAGCACGATTTCACCTGTGCGGTTTGGCGCTATCATCCAAAAACGAAAAAGTTCGAGCTTTTCGCCGAGGGGACGAGCAATCCCTGGGGCCTCGACTTCAACCGGCAGGGAGACTGGTTCCTCTCCTGCTGCGTCATCGATCATCTCTTCCATATCACCCAGAGCGGCTACTACGAGCGTCAGGGCGGACCCTATCCGCCCATGACCCATCGGCTCCGCTCGATCACGACCCAACGGCATCAGGCGGCCGCCTACGGCGGGCTCTGTTTCTACGACGCCGATGCCTTTCCCGAGGAATATCGCGGCACGCTCTTCATGGGCAACCTCCACGGCAGCGCCATCAATCGCGACACGCTCACCCGCGACGGATCAACTTACGTGCAACACAGCGCCGACGATTTCATCGCCGCCAACGATGCGTGGTTCATGCCGGTCTCCGAAAAAATCGGCCCTGACGGCTGTCTCTACATCATGGACTGGTACGACCGCTATCACTGCTACCAGGACGCCGGCCGCGATCCGAAGGGGATCGATCGAACGATGGGGCGCATCTACCGGGTGAGCTACAACGATACGCCGCGGGCGACAGCCATTTGATCTGGAAAAGTCTTCGAACGAGGAGTTGCTCAAACTTCTTTCAAATCCGAACGTCTGGTGGCGGCGCGAAGCGCAGCGTCTTCTGAACGAACGATTCGAACCGTCGCTGATTCCGGTTCTCGAAAAGATGGCCCTCGACTCTGGTGATACGACCCCCGCCCATATGCACGCCTTATGGATCCTGGTGAGCCAGGGGCAGCTTGATCCGGCGTTTCACCTCAAGGTCCTGGCGAGCGCCGACGAGCCGACGCGAAACTGGGGCGCGCGGGGCGTGGGGCAGTTGGGAACGATCACGCCGGAGGTGTTCGACAAATTCAAGTCACTGGCCAACGACCCTTCGCCCGATGTGCGCCTGCAAACCGCCGTCGCCGCGGGCCGGCTCACCAAACCGGATCCGATGCCGGTTTTCCTTGCGCTTCTCGACAATCCAGCCAACGCGACTGACCCGCTGATTCCCACGATCATCTACAACAACCTGAAATCGCTCGCCGCGACGCGCGACCCTGAATTTATTTCCGCGATCGTTGCTGACCCGGAAGCGGAGAAGAATTTCGGCAATACCGTCGTTCAATGGCTCCATGACTTCGTCGCCACCGGGCGGACCCCGAAACAAATGGTTGCGCATCTGAAGGAAGTTCTCGCCCGTCCCGGGACCGGGGAGCGCGACCGGCTGCGCGAGCTGCGAACCGTCGCCGATGGTTTGGTTGGCGCCGGACTGAAACCGCCGGCTCGAGCCGCCCTCTTCGACGCACCCACGCGCGAATCGGTCGCAACTCTGGCAAAAGAAAATTCGCCCCTGCGCATTCCGGCGACAATCGTCGCACTCTGGTGGGATGACCCGGCCGCTCTCGAGTCGGCTCGCTCCATCCTGGCCGACGCGCAGGTCGATGCGCCGACGCGCAGCCAGCTTCTCCGGGCCATGGCGGAGCAGCGCGACCCGGCCAACATTCCCGCATTCGCCGCGTTTGTTTCCGATTCCAATTCCCCCGTCTTGCTGCGGCAACGGGCCGTCGACGCGCTGGGCGAAATGGACGATCCGAAGGCGGCCGACGTGCTCGTCCAGCAATATTCGCAGTTGGGCACCGATCTGAAGCCGATGGCGATGAACGCTCTGGTCCGCACCCGATCGTCGGCCCGGCAACTGCTCGGCGCATTGTCCGACAAGCGAATTCCGCTGGCCGATATGAATGAAAACCACGCCCGCCGGATCATTGCTTTCAACGATAGGGAATTGAGCAGCCAGGTTGCGACGGTCTGGGGCACCGTCCGAACCGATCGCGATCCCGAGCGCATGAAGATTGTCGAACAGATGAAAAAGATGGTCATGAGCCACCCCGCCGGTGATCCCAAAGCCGGCGGCAAGGTCTTCGAAACCCGCTGCACGCAATGCCACACGATCTACGGCCACGGCGGAGACATCGGCCCCAACCTCACCGGAGTCGGCCGGGAAAACCTCGACGCCATCCTGAGCAACGTTGTCGATCCCAATTTAGTGGTCGGCGCGCCGTACTATCAATACGTTGCGAAGCTGAAGAACGGCACCGTCGCCACCGGCCTGCTCGCGGAGGACGCCCCGGACCACGTCGTATTGCGCGACAATTCCCAGCGCATCGTCATCAAGCGTGATGATCTGAAGGAATTGAGGCAGACCCATCTCTCAATGATGCCAGAAGGGTTGGAAAAGACGATGTCCGATCAGGAATTCTGCGATCTCGTCGCGTTTCTCCTGACCCGCGAGCCGCCGAAGTAATTGTGAAAAGGCATTCAAACCCACCGCAAAGGCGCGAAGGTGAGCGCGAAGAAATTCAGAAAAGTGGCCACAGAGATCACGGAGGGGCACAGAGATCACAGAGACATTTGATCGAGACCCACGTCCGTTTGTTCGCGATCGATCGCTTCGAGATGATTCTATAATTCATCTTTTTATCAGGTCAATGCCGAGTAATCCTCGAGTCGTCCATACGTTGGCAGCGTACTGCGTCTCGGTGATCTCTGTGCTCCTCCGTGATCTCTGTGGTCATTCCTTTGAATTGTTCTTCTTCGCGTTTTCCTTCGCGGCTTCGCGCCGTCGCGGTGAATCCGATTCATTCCGTTCAATCAAAACTTCCGATCCAGCAGTCGATATTGGACGGCCTCAGCTAAATGCTGTTCCGCGATCAGCTCTGAGCCGTCGATGTCGGCGATCGTCCGCGCGACGCGTCGTACTTTGTCATAAGCCCGCGCGCTCAGCCCCAGCTCATCCATCGCCTGTTTCATCAAGACCAGGCACGAATCGGATAACTCGCAGAAGCTTTTGAGCTGCCGGCTGTCCATTCGCCCATTGGTCATCGCCTCTTTGCCGAATCGCTTACCCTGGGCCGCTCGCGCCTTCATGACCTGTTTTCGCATGGCGGCGCTGTCGGTTCCCGTTTGTCGGCCGGTTAATTCGCGGTAGGGAACTGCGGGCACTTCAACATGTATGTCGATTCGGTCGAGCAAGGGTCCGCTCAGCTTGGCCAGGTATTTGTCGCGGGCCCGGGCCCCCGCGTCGCTCGCGGCGTAGCCGCTGTGCGTCGGGTTCATCGCCGCAACGAGCATGAACCGCGCCGGGAATTTCATCGATCCATACACGCGTGCGACGGTGACTTCGCCTCCTTCGAGCGGCTGGCGCAACGTCTCCAGAACATGCCGGCTGAATTCGGGCAGCTCATCCAGAAACAGAATCCCATGATGCGCCAGCGACACTTCCCCCGGCCGCGGAATCGAGCCGCCGCCCACGAGCGCCTGCGCCGTCGCCGAATGGTGTGGCGTGCGAACGGGGCGCTCATCCAGCAGCGCGATCCCGTCCGGCAGCAACCCCATCGCCGAATAAATCCGCGTCGTCTCCAGCGATTCCCCGCGGGTCAGCGGCGGCAAAATCGCCGGGATCCGCTGAGCGAGCATCGTCTTCCCCGTCCCCGGCGGGCCAATCATCAAAATATTATGCGATCCCGCCGCGGCGATGGTGATCGCCCGTTTCACCGCCTCCTGCCCACGCACTTCGCCGAAATCCAGGTGCGGCGCGACCTTCGACGCCTGATACGTCAAATCCCCGTCCAGCTCGAATGGCTCCAGCGGCAACTGCCCATTGAGAAACGACACTGCCTGCGAAAGCGTGGCGACGGGATAAACCTCGATCCCCTCGACCACTGCCGCCTCGCGCCCGTTCTCGGCGGGAAGGATCACGCCACGGAATTTCTTCTCCTTTGCCAAGAGCGCCAGCGAGAGCGATCCCTTGATCTTTCGCACCCGACCATCGAGCGCCAGTTCCCCGGCGATGAGAAAATCCTTGTGCTCGTCGCTCTGGATCGAGTTGCTCGCCCGAAGCACCCCGATGGCGATGGGCAGATCGAGCGCCGGCGCTTCCTTCTTCACGTCGGCCGGAGCCAGATTGATCAGCAGCGGATGCAGCGGAAACGGATAGCCGCAATTTACGATCGCCCGGCGCACGCGCTCGATCGATTCCTTCACCGCGGTCTGCGCCAGCCCGACGATGTTTGTCCGCTCCAGCCCGCGCTGGCTGACATCCACTTCGACCTCGCAGAGGATGGCGTCGATGCCGGTGAGGATGTAAGAATGAACGCGGGCGAGCACGGGAGGGGCAGTGTAGCGGGTACTGCGCCCCGCTCGGCAAAGTCAGAATGCTTCAACGAACGCCCCGTTCCGTGACGGATCTGCGACGCTTCGCCCACACGTATTCGCCGCGACCGCGCGGCATGCATCATTTTGCATCACAATGCATCACTTTTTGGCAATCGCAATTACCATTGGAAAATATAAGCAACTGTCGACAAAAGCTTTACATCCACAATGACGTCAATTGCCTGCTGCGAGTGGATGCATCGAAACGACGTCGGGGGCAGGACTTGGTAATGAACGTGCATCAAAGCGCACGGAACGCGATTTTCGCTTGCGAAACGGCATAAACACCGCGCCCTTCCCCGCTCCAACGCGCCGAGCATCGGACGCCCCGCGCGTGCCGTTAGCGACAATTAACGATCGCCCGGCACACGCGCTCGATCGCTTCCTTTGCCGCGGTCTGTGCAAGCCCGACGATGTTCGTCCTCTCCATCAGTCGTCGATTTCAAGGCCGCGAGCAGGGAGTGACTGTGCAAAACTGTGCAGAAAAACGAGGCCATGCACAGCTAAAACAAAAGATTGCTCGCCTCTTAACATCCAGTAAAACTTTGCATCGCTTACTTGATCATCCGCTGCCGACGCGCCGCGCAGTCGATGTCAGGCGGCTACGATCCGATGAGCCGACTGCGTCCGCGCCAACTCTTGGACTGAAAGCTAAGACGAATAATGGTAATTAATTGATTTACAATATACACAGCCACGTCATGCGTCGGAAACGAATTGGCTTACGACCCTTTTTCCCTGCCCCGACCCTTTTTCCCTGCCCGACCCTTTTTCCCTGCCCCCAACGTAATGTCTGCGGTTGTCGTCTGGTTGGCAGTGACTGTTACAGCGGTGATGCCGTAGCCCGCGGTGGGATCGGAGGCAAACGCCGTTATGCCCGCGCTCAATATAGTGCCATTATGGCGAACTTGCCATTGGGAAGAATTGTGGCTCTACGTGAAATGATCCCCGCGGGGGTTCGGATCAATCGTTGGGATCGAGCGACCACATCCCCGCGGCGGTTCCATAGTAGTTGAAACCGGATCCGAGATTTCCGGCCATGTCGGGAACGGTTACAAAATTCCACCAGTACCCGTTGAATGAGCCGCGCGGCGCCGGCGGGATAGGTGCGTGGATCCGTATCGAGTGGAAGCAGGCGCTGCACGTGTCCGTCGCAGAAAAGGAAATTCATCATGTCCCCGGGGTGCAGCCCGGTATGCGGCGTGTTCAACGTGATCGTGTTATCCAGAAACGGATTGCCCGCGATCATATAAGACGCGTCGGCGGGCTCGCCGCAGTTGGACACCTCGACTCGTCCGAATAAATCGCCGACCGGACATTCCACCACCAGCAGCGTTCCACCGGCGTCGAGCACATCCGATGTTTTTGCCGAAAAGGGCGCGGGTGCAGGAGACGGGCCCCACCACTTTCCGCCAATGGCGGCGTTGAGCGCGTACGATCGTGGCGTGCCTCCCTGATTGGCGGCAATCGGGTCCGACGGACAGACGAACATCGCGATCGCGGAAGGAACGACGTCGGTTACGCCGTCAGCATCCATCTGAGCCTGCGTCAGTGTGATGCTTAAGTAAGGGGCAATCAACTCGTCCCAGCACCAGACCCGCCGGTTCGCGGAGTTCCATCCGTCCTGATCCCAACCGGCATAAGGATAGCGCTGGGCATTCTCGTTCACGTACATTGCCAGTCCCAGTCCGATCTGCCGCATTTTACTGGCGCACCGGGTCGCATACGCCGATCGGCGCGGATCGCCAGCGCCGGCATCAGGATCGCGATCAGCACCGCGATGATGCCGACGACCACCAAAAGTTCCAGCAGCGTAAAACCACGGCGCGAGGTTGGTCTCATTTTGGCGTCCAAACGTCTTAAATTGAGATCAATCCGAATCTCCCGCGATTCTTCTGCCGGACTTGATCTGCCCGCGACGCCGCTTTCCTTCGATCCGGCGTCGTTTGGACGCGCGGCTTGGTTTGGTTTTGCGGCGCGGCTTCGGCTCGTGCAGCGCAGCCGCCAGAAGAGCGCGGAACCGAGCCAGGACGGCGAGTCGATTGCCATCCTGCGTTCGCTCCGTATCGGATGCGATGTGAATTTCTCCCGCCAGCGTCAGTCGCTTGCCGGCGATGGTTCGAAGTCGGCTGCGGGCATTGGCGGTCAGGCCGATCAACGCGTCGAAGCGCACCCACAACTCCGCCTTGGTGTTGACTTTGTTGACGTTCTGCCCGCCGGGACCGCTGCTTCTGGCAAACTGAAAGCGCATCCCCGCCGGCGGCAGATAAATGCCGGGTAAAATCTCCTCGCCGTGTGGTTGCGGCGCGGTGACGGCGGGTTGAGGGGGAAGATCCGGCATCCGGTTTACATTCCGATCGCGAATTGGCAGATTATAAAAAAAATGACGCGCTCGAATCGCCAATCGGCACGGCAGCAGGCGTAAGATTGATTGAAAGCTTCGAGCAGTGCAAGCTTTGAATTCTTCAACAACGTGAGGTATTCGAATGTCACGACTCAACCAACCTTTCGGCGGCGGTGGCTATATCGGCCAGCCGGCTTACGAAGTGGACGCGACGCAGGCTCGCGCCATCACTGCATTCTTTAACGCGGTCTATGCCTGGATGTCCGCTGGGCTGGCGCTGACGGCGGTCGTCGCCTGGTGGGTTTCAACGCAACCCGCCGTGATGCACCAGGTCGGTCGGTACTTCTGGGCGATTTTCATCGTCGAGCTGATTCTGGTCGGGACGATCTCGGCTGCAATTCGGAAGATTCCGGCGTCGGCGGCAACGGTCCTGTTCCTGATTTATGCCGCCCTCAATGGACTGGTCCTCTCGGGGATTTTCCTGATTTACGCGAACGCCGTTCTCTTTACCGCGTTTTTGGTGACCGCCGGCATGTTTGGAGCCATGACGGTTTACGGCATGGTGACCAAGCGCGATCTGAGTGGTTGGGGGAGCCTGCTGTTCATGGGCCTGATCGGAATCATCATCGCCTCGGTCGTGAGCATCTTCTGGCACAATAGCCTGCTTTCGGTGCTGATCAATTATATCGGCGTCGCGGTCTTCGTCGGACTGACCGCGTACAACACGCAGCAGTTAAAGGCATGGGCCATCGAAACTTCGGGTAATGCTGCTTTCGCGGCTCGGCTTGCGATCAGCGGCGCGCTCTCGCTCTATCTGGACTTCCTCAACCTTTTCCTGTTCGTGCTGCAATTACTGGGGGACCGAAATCGGTAAATGCCTCTTACCTCGGGCAGCCAAATTGAACGATGCTTTCGTGCATTGCCGCGAGCGATTCCGGGTCAGCCAAACGATGATCGTTTCCGACGACACGCAGATCTGATTTGGGCAGCCCGCTGTTATGCAACAGTTGGCGGCTCTCCGAGATCGGAATAACTTCATCCTGCTCGGCGTGGAGAATCACGGTTCCCGGCTTGACGGTCGTGGCACTCCCCCATCGCTTCCAGGCCGGGCAGAGCAGAACCAGGGGAGTTTGACCGGCGGAAAGGTTCATTGCGACCGCGCCGCCGCGCGAGGAACCGACGATCACATCAGGCCGCTGGCGTTCGAATTCGGCTTGGGCAATTCGCACCGCTTCTGCAAAATCGTCGTCGGGCAGGGCCGGATTCAGCACGATGTGTCCCTGACCGGCGAGAAACGTCGGCTTCAGGCCTCCGACGATCGACTGCCACCCATGAAGGAAAAGAACAATCATTTGCGCTGCGGCAGTATACAGAATAGATCACGCGACGAACCGAAGACCCGGCACGAATAGAAAATTATGGGCGTTGTCCGGTGGGCGGAACCGGGCGTATCCTTTTTATTAGTCCGTCATTGACGGACCCGGCCGATTCAGGAGCGTGTACCATGAACGAAAAGGATGATGTCCCGGCGGTGGTTGCTGTATTCGATGACCGGCTCCAGGCGGAAAAGGCAGTGGATGCTCTGGAACAATCGGGGTTCCCCGCCCATTCCATTGGCTATGTCATCCGCGGTCTGGATGCAGTCAGCGGAGGAATGATTACAGACGCCGAAGGCGCCAAAGACGTTCGAGGCGCTACGGCTGGGGCCATCACCGGCGGCATGGTCGGTGGGGTCGTGGCCGCCGCCGCGACAATGCTGATTCCCGGCGTGGGACCCTTTGTAGCCGGCGGAGTCCTCGCGAGCTTCTTCGGCGGGACGATCGCCGGCACTGCCATCGGAGGCATGCTCGGAGCGATGCGCGGCCTGGGCATTTCCGAGCACGAAGCGAAGTTCTACGAAACTCAGTTTCACGAAGGCCGAGCGATCGTCGCTGTCAAAGCGGGCGCGCGCGAGATTGAAGCGATCGAAATTCTGGCGAAATTCAGTGGGCTTCACATTCATAGCGAGGCCCACAGCCCGATTCCGACGGCCGGCGTGTTTCATACGCCCTGAATTGATGATCGAATTTTTGGGGTCGGACAACGATGTGCTCGACCCTTACGACGCGAAGAGAACAGATAAAAGGAGTCGTTCATGCGAAAAACGCAAAGCGCCCTGTCACTGCTCGGTGTTGCGGCGGCCAGCGCGGCCGCCATGTATCTGCTGGATCCCAAAGCGGGCGCCGAACGCCGACGTCGGCTCGGCGAGGCGCGGGAGGCGCCATGGCCAGCGCCGAGGAGGCGCTCGGCGAAGGATGGGAATCGCTGTCGGCCAGGGCAAGCGACCTGGCGGCAAAGGCCGCACAATTCGGATCGGAAGCAATGAAAAGCACCGCCGATTGCGTTGCGGATTTCAAGGCCCGTGCTTCCGACAACGCCGGAGAAGCTGCATCCGGCGTCGGGAACTATGCCGAGCACGTGCGCGCGAGGCGGCTGAATATGCCCAGCGTCTTTCCGAGCAGGCCAGAACGTTCGGCGCCCAATGGGCCGGCGACACGCAAAACATCTGGAAGGGGCTCGGATCGAAAATTGTAGATCGAATTCGCGGCGCATCGGCGAGCGCCTCTGCCGGCGCTGGTCAGGTTTCGGAACAGGCGCAGTCATTGGCTGAAGAAGTGCGCGACTCGGGCGCGTCGGGCCCGCGGAACTTCCGCAAGTCTGCTCCACCGCGCCGCAGATAGCGTGGGTGGCGAGGAGGATGAACATAGCCTTATCGCTCCGATCGCCCTGGCCGCGGTCACGTGCGGCGTGGTCGGACTCGGCGCGTTCTATTTTCTGCACCCCGAACATGGCGAAGCGCGTTGGGCGATGGTGTTGGAAAAATCGACCGAGGTCATCGGGCAGACCGGCGATCTGGCCCGCCGCGTCGGCCGCCAGGTGCGAGACCGGCTCGTCGGGCTGACCGGGCGTCAATGGGATGACCCGAATACCGAATCGTTTTCGGATCCCGCCAATGTCGGGCTGGCGGGCACCAGCAGTGGAACTGCGGATCAGATCCCGCAAACGCGGCAATGAATTGAATCAACGAAGATGGAGAAACCCGGCGCCCAGCGCGGCAGCCGCGGCGAAGAAGATGCAGAGCTCGGCCACTGACGAGACAACAGTGTAGATGCGCGTGCGCACCATATTTGGATACTCCGAAATGGACCATCCGGTCTGCCGGCCGCTCCGCGGCGTTTGACCCCCTTTGATCCGTGGGGGTCGGCTGACTGACTTGTGGATCGTCCATGCAACCCACGAATCTTTTGTGAATATGTGTAAAGTTGGGGGCTGCGGCAAGTCCTGGCCGGCACCCGCGACTTTCGTATGACGTTTGACGCCCAACACAGCTATGCGGGCGGCTATCGGACCCGATCGGTGAGGAGATGTAGTGGTTATGAGGCTGGACGAAATGTCTCATCTCACAGCCGCTTGACCATCCGCACATGCGGACCGGCGGTTGGGATTTCGAACTCCTCTGAAACCACCTGCCATCCCATTTTGATGTAGAAGCGACTGGCCGGAACGCGCGCGTTGCACCAGAGAAGTCGAATCGATTGCGTGGCGCGAATATCGGACTCGATAAACGTAACGATGGCGCGGCCCAGCCCCGTTCCTCGAAAATCAGGTGCCGTCGCCATGCCCCGCAGCTGCCACGCCTGTTCATCCAGCCATTGGTTCAGCAACATCGAAGCGCACGCCACCACGCGATCGCCGGCGGCAAAGGCGCCGTAATGGCGGGCGGTTTCGTCCCTGTCGCCGTCGAAGATCGCCGCTTCGCGCGGAAGGCCGTCGCGTAGCACCTGGTGGCGAAGGTCGATCAGATCTTCCAGCGTCGTGCGCCGAATCGTGGGTTGCGCTTTCCTGGTCGTGGATGGTGGCATCTTTAAGCGGCGCGGGCATCTCGCCCGTCTCCGAATCGCAGGGCGCGGGCGAGACTCCCGTGCCACATGAAAACCTCAATGGCCATAGACCTCGATCTCGCGCAGATCGATCTGATGCGGCCCCGTCTGCCCACCCGCCCAGGTGATATCTTCAGTTGCGCCTCCGCCGAAAGTTGTGTTGTGAACGAGAATCCGGATCTTTGTCGTCGTCACCGGCTTGAAATGATGTTGAAAAATGTGCCGGTCGCTGAAGAAGCTGTCGGCCTTGGTTCGCAGCGACGGCGTCACGACGCGGAACGACTGGGTCGGTTCGGTGACGTGTTCGATCGTGACCCATTTCCCGCCGTCATCATATTGAAGCTCATAATCGACCAGCGTGCCCTGCCACTGCCAGGGGGCGGGGGCGTAGATGATGACCCGGCCGATTTCGGTCGCCTTGGGAAAACGCAATTCGACCCATGCTGGAAACGACTTGGTGTCATCCATCCAGGGCTGGGCCTCGTCGCGCTGCGCCCAATACCAATCTTCAAATTCACCATTGGTCAGCTTCGACAGGTTGTTGGGAATTTTCGGATTGACCGGATGAATCCCAGTGCCTGAGGAGGCAGCAGTGACCCCCGGTTCGCGGGCGAGATTCGTCCCGAAATCCTGAGGGATCACTTCGATCTCCTGCCCTTCCACGGGTTCAATGTAGATCGGCAACAACGGCACATCGAGGACCGCGTTGCCGTTGCTCACGGCAACATCACTCTCCACGCCAAAAGCGGAGATAGCGTGCAACCTGGCCGCGCCTCCCTTCACACGAAGCTCGACCCGGCCGTCGGTGCTGCCGCCGCTCATGAAGGCGGCAACACGTTTGCCCTCCCCTTCGAACAGGCTTCCGACATAGAGCTTGTTTCCCGAGGGGCCAAAGTCATATCGCTTCGCGAAGTGCTTGCCGAACAACTCTTCCGAAAAGACACGCATGAGCGGCAAGGCGGGATTGAACGAACGGTCGTCATTTTCCCACCAGGTGGGAACATCCCAGAATCCGTGACTCACATCGTACCAGAGATGATTATGCTCCTTGGTCAGGCCATACTGCTCGAAGACCATCATCTCCAGCATCGTCCAGTGCGCCTGAAGGTGTGGCTGATACGCGCCATAAATGCAGGCCATGTACCCCTGTTCGGTCTGCCAGAGTTCCTTGTCGCCGGCGTCGTAACGCTTAAGTGTTGCCGTGAGCGTGTCCATCGACTTGCGAATGAGCCAGAGGTCGCCGTTGACCCCATTGTAGATGTGAAACGAAAACCCGTCGATATACTTGGCTCCTCCCGCCTTCAGAAAATCCTCGATGAAAACCAACCCGTTTCCGCCCGGCGCGATGCTGACCGGCCCGGGACCGAGGACTTTCAGTTTCGGATCGACGCCCTTTACGGTGTTGTAGAAGTCGATCAATTCATTCTTGACGAAATCCGAACCGCTCGAGCCGTAGTTCGGTTCATTGCGCGGCTCAAAATAGGTGACGTCGTTCTTGAAGTGTTCGACGATTTTCCTGACGCCATCGAGATGCCCCTTCGTCCCGCCGGGGAAAGCAATCATTAGCACCCGATGCCGCGCCGGATCGAATGGAAGATAGAGGGAATGATCGGTGGCGATGTCCGCTTCGAGATCCTTGATGCACTGGTCTGGCTTCGAGGCGTCGGCGGCGTGGCGCTGCGGCCCCATTCCGCTCACGCCGCGCATCACTTCATCGCCGTTGCCCGGCATCGGATATTCCGTCCGCGAGGGGAGCTTTGGGAACCGGTGATCGTCGCGAATGATCACGAACGTCGTTCCGCCGACGGCATCGCCGTACCATTGGCGATATTGCCAGGCCGCCTGGTCCTTGTTTTCCTTTTCCGCCTTCTCTTTCGTGAAATCCCCGGCCAGTTCCTTTTCCTCGGTTGTGCGCGTGTCCTTTTTCGGCTCGACCATCGGTTCGCCGAATATGTAGACCTTGTACCATCCGGCCGGCTGCGGCTTGAGTTTGATTTCCGCCGCCGCCGGTCCCTTGTCTACAATCTCGCCCGAGAAATCGCGCACCTCGAAACGCGCCGCGGGCGGACCGTTCAATTGGAAACGGATCGGCTCTCCGACATAAAAGAGCGGATTTCTTTTTGTCGTTTCAACCTTCACCAGATCCGGCGGAAAGTCGTTCAGCCAACCCGATTTGGGAGGCTCCGGCTTTTTCGCTTCGCCGGACGCTCGGGCGAATGCGATGCAAACAATCAAAATCGTTCCCAGGCATCGAATTGAATAGCGCATGAGGCTCCGCGGGAAAGTGTTGACTTACGATACCCGCAGAACTCGAGGCTGTTGCGGCACATTCGCTGCCCAAGGAGCCGCGCACGAAGTAAGCGGGAAAGTTCTCTCGTTTACCGAGTGCTTTCCCGCTTACTTCGTGCGCGGCTCCTTGGGCGGTTGCGCTAAATCAGTGGGAATCTTCCACATCGCCGGTACGGACCTTTTCGCCGGACGGCGCTGTCGCCGGCTGGGTTGCCGGCGGCTCGGTCATATCCCAGCCAACGCGCCACTCGGGCTTGCCAACACGATGAAAGCCCATCGCTTTGAGACGCTTTTCCATATCGGACATGTGACCCGCGCCGTAAAAGATGCCGATGTCCTTCTTTCCGGAATCAATCGTCTGCTTCAGTACCTGCAACGCCTTTTTGTTCCGCTCGGTAATGATGACCGATCCGTCTGGCCCGGTCATGCCGGCCATCTGATCTTCGATATCGCCGAAACTCTGGGCGAGAAGAAGCTTGAACTGGCGGGCCCGATCCGGACTGCAGCGCCACCAGCAAATCGATGAAGGAAATGTCGCGCGAATTGTCGGCCGATTCCATCTGTTTGGCCCACTGATGCAGCATCGACTGCAGCATGATTCCCATGATCGACTCCCCGCGATCCGATTGAAGCTGCTCGAACGTTTCCCAATCGAGATCGGCGTGAACGAAGTTGGGCCGTCCGTAATCGATGTCGTCGAGCTGATAATCGAGCTCGAGAACGTCTTTGAGCCATCGTTGAAAGGCGCCGATCATGCTCCCCGATGCCTGCCCGCGAATCGGGACGCCTGATCCTTTGGGCTTCACCATTTCGTATAGCAGCGCGTCGTATCCATCGAAGGTTTTGGCCAGGCCGTCGTAATAGCTTTTCTCTCCGACGTGAAGAGCGGCGACGAGGTGAACGGTGACGCCGGCATCATTTGCATAGCTGACGATAGAAGTCTGGAGCTTCGCGCCTCCCTTTCCGTCGTCGACGTATCGAAGAAATTCGCCACTCGACGGCTGCGTTGCCGGAGATGTCGTCGGCGAATCGCTTCCGTACGTATGCGCCGTTGCGCAGATGAGCACGGAAAAAACAATCCAGCCTGATCGTTTCCGTCGATTCATAATGATTACTCCAGGACGGACTTTTTTAGCGGGTGCGTGACAGTTTCGGCGGTCCAAAAAGTCTCCCCGTCGCCCGGTAATCCGGGAGAGGGCGCGGGGTGAGGGTCTTCAACGCGCGATACGGAATGACCCTCACCCCAACCCTCTCCCAGAGTACTGGGAGAGGGAGAAGCACGCACCCTTTTTCAGCCAGTCGTCTATTGTATCGCGACGCCGGCACTATTCCTCAGTAGAATCGGAAGAATGAGTGGAATCGAAACGATGCCGTCCGTCGCGATTGATGATCCGGTGAACGCCCGCATTCTCGCGGTGTCGGAAGATCTGTTGCAGGGATTCCAGCCGGATCCGATCGCGGCGATCGCAGAGCAGAGCGGCGTCGATCAAGCGACGGTGCGCGAACGAATTGCGGCAATGCTCCGCGCCGGAACGATCCGCCGCGTGCGGCAAACGCTCATGTCCACCAACCTGTGCGCGGCTCGCTCGTGGCGTGGCAGGTCCCGCCCGAAAAACTGAACAGCGCCTTCGACTATCTCTTCCAGAAAGATCCATTTTCAGGCCATGTGGTCATCCGCTCGACCGATTCGCAGGTGGCGGGGTCAAAATACCGGCTCTGGACGACATTGAAGGTTCCGCAGGGATTTTCCATCAAACGGCACTGTGAGTTCCTGGCCGCCCGGATCGGGGCCGAACATTTTCGCACGATGCCGGCCAAACGATTATTTGTCCTGGGCGTCGGCCATGTACGACGCCGAGGAATGGCGCCCGGCAGCAAAGCCGATCAACCGGCCGACGTTCAGAATACCGAAATCGTTGAACTGACCTCCCTGCAATGGCGCGTCCTCCTGGCGCTCAAACGGGAGTTCGAGCCCGAAGAGCTCCTCGCGGCCGATCTCTGGGGCCCGCGCAGCCGAGGCCGGAGTAGACCGCGAAACCTTTGAAAAAGTCGCTCGGAATCTCAATGAGATCGGCGTGATTGGTCGCTTCTCCACATTTCTGGAGCACGTCAAACCCCTGGCGAGCGGGGAGCGGGTGACGAAGTTCAACGCCCTTTTCCACTGGGCGGTCCCGCCGGGACGCGAAATCGAGGCCGGACGGGAAGTGGGCCGGTTTCACATCATGACCCACGCCTATTGGCGCGAAGGCGGCCCGGAATTCAACAACGTCAACGTGATGGGCGTCGCCCACGGCACCGAAAAAGAGACCGTCCTGGCCCACAAGCGCGCGATCGACGAACATTTGCAGTCGATCGGGATTCCCATCAGCTACACCAACGTCTTCTGGGGCGGGCGCAGCGAGATCAAGCCGAGCGAGATTTCGCCGTTTGCGTATGAGGAGTTTTGTCGAAGTCAGGGGATCGATCCGGAGTCGATGCGGGTCGCCATGCTCGAAGCGATCGATCACATCAACATTGTCGTCCGGGACTTGGAGCCGATGGCTGAGTTCTACAGCCGGGTTCTCGGCATGCGCATCACCAAACGCGTCACGATCAGCGGCGACTGGATCGACCGTGTGATCGGACTACGCAACGCCGTGGGAGAAGTGATTTATCTGGAGCTGCCCGCCGGGCCCCGGTTGGAATTGATCCGGTACGTACGACCCCAGGGCGCTGATCCGGCCGGGCTGGAGATCCCCAACATGCGCGGTTTGCGGCACATCGCGTTCCGGGTAAACGACATCGACGCCGCGATTGTCAGGCTGCGCGAGTCGGGAATACGCACCACGAGCGACGCGCAGACCGTACCCAATGAGCAAGTCACCTACGCCGGCGGCGTTCGAAAGCGACTGGTCTATTTTCAGGACCCCGAAAAAAACATTCTGGAATTGTGCGAATACCGAGCCGATTCAGGAGCGCCCTGCGCGGTGAGCCGATGAGCGACTTACGACTGCGGCACTACCCACAGCGTCACGTCCTGGGCGTCGACGCCGGAAATCGCTTCGACGTGCCAATCGGAGAAGAGGTAATTGATCCGGCTGGAATGGCGATCCAGCACCGAATCAGGGGGATTGAGCGCCGGCTGGCCCAGATCACATCCCTGCATGATGCCGAAAAAGCAGGCGAGCGACCTGTCGCCACAAACGATGATCGGTGTTCGCACCCGGTTCGAATTGATGGGCATCGTGTCGTTGCTCGCCGGCTCCTCTGAATACCAGTTTTGCAACCAGAGGCTGTAGCCGTAGCCGTGCGCCGGTCGACCCGCGGGCGGGTCGCCACCGCCCAGGCCAATGTCGTAAGAACTCATGGCCGGGCACGTCCAGATATCGTCTCCCTCGATCTGCATGAAGCCGGACGAATTGGTGTAAATCGTATGTTCGATGTACGACTGGACGTTGGAATCCCACGTCCAGCATTCGTCCCAACCCCAATCCGCGGCGTACGGGGCCGCGCCCGGCGGGAAGAAATTGTGATTCAGTTGCTCGTACTGGATGAATCCCGTCGAGATCTGTGCAAGTTGGATTGGCACTGGACATACTTCGCCTGCTGGTGCGCTTGATTCAAGGCGGGCATCAGCATTGCGATCAGGACAGAGATAATTCCGACGACCACGAGTAATTCCACAAGGGTAAAGCCGCGCGGTCGACGCATGCCGAAACCTCCGAACCGATGCGATCGCAATCCGGCCAGTCGCACCGTCTGCCTTGAAGTGAACCGTGAAGCAACAATACCGGTCTGCCAGTTGCATCGTCAACGGAAAAGTGGCAATTGATGCAGTGATTGTCGGCCGTCAGCGTCGCGGTATACTCCATCGCGCCGGGCGGTTAGCTCAGTTGGCTAGAGCGTCGCTTTTACACAGCGAATGTCAGGGGTTCGAGTCCCTTACCGCCCATGGGTTCGTCTTCGCATCCGGTGATGGAATCCGCATGACAAACAGGGGCAAACTCGTCCATTCGAGCGATCAGAGGATCGAGGCGGGGGTGGAGTGCGCCGCGGCAATATCGGGTGTCTCGCCGGCGCCGAGCAATGGAGTTGCCGAACCCGCACAATCATCAGAACTGACACGGCGGCAGATTCTACGCCAGCGAGCGGCCGTGCTCAGGACGAAGCCGGCAGCGCCGCAGGAACCCAGCGAGCAGACTGAAATTGTGGAGTTCGCCATTGGCGGGGATCGATATGGATTGGTCGCAGCGCTCGTCCAGGAAGTTCAGCCGTTCAAAGAAATCTCGCCGCTGCCGGGATTGGCGGCCCATGTCCTGGGGATCTTCGCCGTTCGGGGACAGGTGATTCCCGTGATAGATTTGAGGGGATTATTTGACCTGCCGCCCCCGGCGGTGGCGCTGCCCGGACCTTGCGTGTTGATCCTCGGATCGGGCGAATCAATTGTGGGTGTGTTGGCCGATGAACTGATCGGAGTCCGGCGGATCAAGACGAGTGAGATTCGGCTGACTCAATTCGCCGTTGCCGGCAAGCGTTCGGAGCTGGTTAGCGGCGTTACTGCCGATTGCACGGCGATTCTTCGGGGGGAGCGACTCGTTTCGGTAATTGGCGCGACCCGTCGTCCGTTCAAGTCCGATTGATTCGCGATCTGGGAAGGAGTCCATCGTGACGAGCGAGCTTTCGCGGCAATCCAGTGGCCGAGCGCGGCTTCGATTCCCTCATTTTCATTTTGACCGTGAGCTTTTCCGGCAATCAGCGCGGTTGTCGCGGGCCGTGCGGAGCATTTGCGCCGCCCTGCTGGCGTATTCGGCTCTTCCGGCCCGAGGCGAAGAGGCGCCGAACACATTGCCCAGTGCGCCGACGTCCCAAAACGCTTCAAACTCCGCGCGAACCAGCGCTCCCAACAACCTCAGGCAAATGAGCCTGGAAGAGTTGATGAATCAGGAGGTGACCACCGTCACCCGCACGACGAGCACGGTTGGACAATCGGCGGCGGCGGTCTTCGTTATCACGCCGGAGATGATCCAACGCTCGGGGGCACTGACCATTCCCGAGCTGTTCAAGATGGTCCCGGGAATGGACGTCGCGCAGGTCAACGCCAGCACCTGGGCGATCAGCGCGCGCGGTTTCAGCTCGGCCTACGGAGCGACGTTCCAGAATAATCTGCTCGTTCAGGTTGATGGGCAAAGCGTCTACAACCCGATTTTCGCGGGAGTGTTCTGGGACACAGTCGATTATCCGCTCCAGGACATCGAGCGCATTGAAGTCATCCGTGGCCCCGGCGGCTCGGTCTGGGGAGCCAATGCCGTGAACGGCGTCATCAACATCATCACCAAGCCCGCCAGTGAAACCCAGGGTGGATTTTTCAGCGCCGGCGGAGGCACTTCGCAACAGGGTTTCGGGGAGATTCGCTACGGCGGCAAGGCGGGAGACGACACCTATTACCGGGTTTACGGCAAGGGGCTCTCCCGCGACAACGATTTCGATACGATGGGCGATCCAAATGATGCCTGGACCGTCGGACGCGGAGGCTTCCGAGTTGATTCGCATCCGAACGATCCGAATCGATTCACCCTTCAAGGCGATTATTTCTATAGCGATGCGCGAAGCTTCAGCGAGTCGGCGACTCCCGCGCCGCCACACTTCACCAGCCAGTTCAGCGAGATTTCCAACGGAGGCAGTATCCTGGGCCGATGGACTCATCAGGTCGCTCCGGATTCCAGTTGGACTTTGCAATCCTATTGGAACTATTCGACTCGCAGTTCCTTCGAAAACTCCCTGAATCTTCGCTGGTCCACTTTCGACCTGGATTTCCAACACGAGGTTCCGATCGCGGATAATCAGAAATTCAATTACGGCCTGGAATATCGCCTTAACGACTCGTTCCTCGGCCCCAGCCCCGGATCAACCTTTTTCGGCAGCACCAGATCGAGTGAAAGTGTCTTCAGCGGATTCATGCAGGATCAGATCACGTTGGTGCCGGATCGTCTCATCCTGACGCTCGGCTCCAAACTCGAATACAACACCTACAGCGGATTTGAATATCAGCCCAGCGGGCGGCTCCTCTGGAGCCCGACCAGCCGCCAATCTGTTTGGGCGGCCATCTCGCGTGCGGTGCGCACTCCGGATGCATTCGAGCGTGACACCACACTTCTTGCCAAACTTCCCGGAACCACTGGCGAGACCGCGGAGATCGCTCCAAACACTGACATTGATTCGGAAACCGTGCTGGCGTACGAACTGGGGTATCGTGCTCAGGTGACCGACACCGTCGCGCTGGATACTGCCGCCTTCTACAACGATTACACAAAGATCAGCATCCTGGTCCCCTCGAGCTCGGCGCTGATTCCCCTTATTTTTGACAACAAGATGCGCGGGAAGAGCTACGGCATCGAGTTCGGTGGGACCTGGAAGCCCGTCGACTGGTGGCAAATCCGCACCGCCTACACGCTCCAGCAGATTCAGTTGCACGCTCAGCCGGGGCTCGCAGCCAATCTCACTTCCCTGTATGACGCGAGTTCCAAGGAAACGCCACATAACCAACTCTTTCTCCAGTCCTCGTGGGACCTGCCGCATCACGTTCAAGTCGACCTGATCGGCCGATACGTCGAAAGAACAGGCGGATTTACCGGGACCACGGAGGGAATTCCCAGCTTCATTACCGTCGATGCGCGGCTGGCCTGGAAGCCGCGCGAAAATCTGGAGGTGTCGGTCGTCGGCCAGAACCTTCTGGATAACCATCATTCAGAGTTCGCGGGGGCGCCGTCGGTGGAGCTCCGCCGCGGCGTGTATGGGCAGGTTGCGTATCATTGGTAAAAGGGGACGCATATGAGATTCCGCATACTCCATCCCCTGCAACGTTGCAGATATCCTCGAGCGCACCCAACCTCCCCGCGCCTGTTGCTGATGACAATGGCGATTGCCCTCAGCGCAAAAACGTCATGGGGGCGACCAAGGAATACGAGCTCAAGGCCGCTTTTCTCTTCAACTTCGTCCAATTCATCGACTGGCCCGACTCCGCCTTTGCCGACAAGGACTCGCCCTTCTCCATCGGTGTGCTCGGGGATGACCCATTTGGAGACGCCCTGGACAATATCATCGCCGGCCAAACCGCGCACAATCGGAAATTGATTGCCAGGCGATCGAAAAATCTGGACGATCTTAAATCATGCCAGATGCTGTTTATCTGCGCGTCCGAGCGGGAACGGATAGGAGACGTGCTCAAGAACCTGAACAACAACGCTGTCGTCACGGTGGCGGATAGCGACGGATTCATACAGAGCGGCGGCATCATCAATTTCTTCCTGCAAAGCAATAAAATCCGCTTCGAGATCAATCTCGACGCCGCGAGCCGGCGTGGGATCAAGATCAGTTCGCAGCTCCTGCGATTGGCGAAAGTCACCGGTTCGGGGAATTGAGGAAACTGACCATCGCAATGACGCGCATCGCCGACATGCCCATCCGCCGGAAGCTGACGCTGTTGTTGCTTTTCAACAGCGCCGTTGTCCTTTCACTGGCCGCGGTCACGCTCATTCCCACGGAATACTACAATTTCCGCATGGGACTGGTCCGTAACGTTTCGGCCCTGGCCGACGTGATCGGCCAGAACTGTGTTGCGGCGCTGAAGTTCAACGACAAAGCCGCGGCGACCGAATCGCTGGCTACGCTAAGGGCCGAGCCTCAGATCGTCGAGGCTGCCCTTTACGGCGCCGACGGATCTCGCTTCACCACCTATTCTCGTGACGACGCCAATTTCCGGTTGCCTGAAAAAGCCCAACCCGACGGAACTCGATTTGAGAATCGCCGCCTTCTGCTGTTCCATGAGGTCCAGTTCAATCAGCAACCCATTGGCACAATTTGCCTGGTGGCGGACTTATCCAGCATCTACGAGCGGCTCCGGTTCTACAGCGCCATCATCGGGTTCGTGATGCTGGGGGCATGCGTGGTGACGCTGGCGGTTTCCGGCCGGCTGCATCGTCCTATCTCCGCCCCGATCCTTGCCCTGGCGCAGACCGCGCGCGCCGTCTCGGACCAGCGCGATTATTCCATTCGCGCGCCCCGCCAGGGGAAGGACGAAATCGGGGTGCTGACCGCAGCCTTCAACGAAATGCTCGCCGCCATCGAAACCGCTCAGAAGTCGCTGCGCGACGTGAACGACTCCATGCAGTTGGAAATCGCCGAGCGCAAGACGGTCGAGGGGCAGCTTCGCGAGCAAACCCGGGAAATTGCCGGAAATATTCACGTGTTGGTCACTGCGGCCGCGCAAATTACGGCGACTGCGAATTCCCTCTCCGGCGGCGCCGCCGAGACGGCCGGGGCCGTCACCGAAACCACCACCACCATCGAGGAAGTGCGCCACACCTCCCATCTGGCGAGCGAGAAGGCAAAGTACGTATCCGAAAGCGCTCAGCGGGCGGCCCAGATTTCGCAGAGCGGAAAAAAGAGCACCGAGCAGACGGCCGAGGGAATGACTCGCATTCGCGAGCAGATGGAGGCGATTGCCGACAGTATCGTGCGCCTCAGCGAGCAGAGCCAGGCCATCGGACAAATCATCGCGAGCGTCGACGATCTTTCCCAGCAATCGAATCTGCTGGCGGTTAATGCGGCGATCGAGGCTGCCAAGGCCGGGGAGCACGGCAAGGGATTCACCGTCGTCGCCCAGGAGGTCAAGAGTCTCGCCGAGCAGAGCCGCCAGGCCACCGCCCAGGTGCGCTCGATTCTCAATGATATTCAGAAGGCGACGGCCGCGGCCGTAATGGCGACCGAGCAGGGAAGCAAAGTGGTTGAGGAGGCGCCCGGCAAAGCGCGATGGCGGGGGAATCGATCGTCTCGCTCGCCGCCAGCATCGCCGATGCCGCCCAGGCCGCCACTCAGATCGCCGCATCGAGCCACCAGCAACTGGTTGGCATGGATCAGGTCGCAAGCGCGATGGATGGAATCAAACAGGCCACGACGGAAAATCTTTCCGGTTTCAAGCAGATGGAATTGGCCGCCCGAAGCCTCAACGAGGTCGGCGAGCGGCTCAAACAGAGCGTCGAAAGGTCTAAAATCTGATCGACAGAGCGGGGCATCGCGATATGGCCGAATTTGAACAGCAGTTTCTCAGTCGCCTGCGCGAGACCTTCAAGATCGAGGCCGACGAGCACTTGAGCGCAATTTCGGGGAGTTTGCTGGAGCTGGAAAAATCGCCGGTGTCGGAGCGCGCCGCTTCCCTGCTGGAATCCGTTTATCGCGAAGCCCACAGCCTCAAGGGCGCCGCCCGCGCAGTCAATTTCAGGGATGTCGAGGCACTGTGCCAATCGCTTGAAGGGATTTTGTCCAGTTGGAAGAAGGGAGATCTGGCCCCCTCTGCCCAGTTGTTCGACGCGCTGCATCGGAGCGTCGATGCCGCCGCCAGGCTGCTGGCGGGCCCGGGCGACAACGGCGGAAGCGCGGCGAAAGATCTCGCCCGCCTGGCCGGCGAACTGGCCTTACTCAAACCCGGCTCGCCGCGTACGACCGCCAGGCCATCCGTACCTGGATCAACGGCGAATCATCCGCTGAAGACGATGGACCAGCCGGGTCCCTACCCGCCCCCCTCGCCGGGGAAATCGTCACCGACGATGAAGCCGCCGTCTCCCGCCTTCACTCCCGAAGCGGCACCCGCGGAAACACTCCGTATCGCGGCCGCCAAACTTGATAGTCTTTTCGTCGAAGTCGAGGAGATGCTCGGGGTCAAGCTGTCAGTGGCGCGCTGCGCGGGAGATCTGGCGGAGCTGCGCGACATCTTCGAGCAATGGCGCAAGAAATGGTCAGGCTTCGCGCCGGATTTGCGATCCATCCGCCGCTTGCTCGAAAGCGTCGAGCGCAAAGGGGCCAATGCGCGCCGCTGGAAACGTGCCATGGCGCTGCTGGAGGTTCTCGATCGGCATGACGACGAATTCAAGACAATCGAGGGGCGCCTGCGGATGCTCGAGCAATCAGCAGCCCAGGACCGCCGCTCAACCAAACACCTGGTGGATTCTCTCCTGGAGAGCATGAAGAAGGTCATGATGGTCCCCTTCTCCACGTTTTTCCAGGTTGTTCCGAAACTGGTGCGCGACCAGGTGCGCGATCAGAAAAAGGAGGTTGATCTGACAATTCGCGGCGGCGAAGTGGAGATCGACCGGCGGATCCTCGAACAACTCAAGGATCCGATCATTCACCTGCTTCGTAACGCGATCGATCACGGTGTGGAGTTGGCGAAGCAACGCGAGGACCGCGGCAAGCCGCCGCGCGGATCCGTGAAAATCGAGGTTTCCCAATCGCAGGGGAAAGTCGAACTCCTCATCGCCGATGACGGCGCGGGAATCGATCCGGCCAAAGTGCGGGACGCGGCAGCCGCGATGGGTCTGCACAAGGAGGCGGAATCGGCGGCTGACGACGCGGCGGCTATCCAACTCATCTTCCAGTCGGGGCTGTCCACCAGCCCCATTCTCACCGATATTTCCGGCCGTGGATTGGGAATGGCCATTGTTCGCGAGAAGGTGCAGAAACTCGGCGGGCGCGTAATGGTCGAATCCCAGCCCGGCAAGGGAACCACTTTCCGGCTCGTCTTGCCGTTAACCCTCGCGACGTTTCGCGGGATCCTGGTGCGCGTGTCGGAAAGGCAGTTTATCATTCCCACCGCGCGCGTGGACCGCGTGCTGCGCGTCGGGCCCGACGACTTGCGATCTGTTGCCGGGCGCCCGAGCGTCCTCGTCGATGGCCAGCCTATCGCATTTGTCCCGCTCGGCGACCTGCTGAATCTTGCCCGCCTCGCCGACTGCGCAGGCAATCAAAACAATCCCGGCGCTGGTGGTGGTATCCGGCGCTCAACGCGCGGCGCTCGGGGTTGATGAAGTCGTCGGCGAACAGGAAGTTCTGGTTAAGACAATGGGCGCGCAACTCGGTCGCGTGCGGCACGTCGCTGCCGCCACGATCCTCGGATCCGGCGCGTTGTCCCGATTCTCGAAGCGGCCGATCTGGTGGAATCGGCGGCGGCGGGGGTCGCTTCGCCAGTCCCCGTCGAAGCCCCGGCGCCGCGCGAAAAGTGTGTGTTGATCGCCGAAGATTCGATCACTTCACGCATGCTGTTGAAGAATATTCTTGAAGCCGCCGGCTATCGGGCGCAGGTCGCGGTAGACGGACAGGCCGCACTGGCGGCACTGCGGAGCGAACCGTTCGACCTGGTCGTTTCCGATGTCGAGATGCCGCACATGGACGGCTTCGAGCTGACCGCCAGCATTCGCGGAGATGAAAATCTGAAAAATGTGCCTGTTGTGCTGGTCACTAACCGTGAGGCGAGCGCCGACCGCGAGCGCGGAATCGACGTCGGGGCCAATGCGTATCTGGTCAAGAGCCGTTTCGATCAGAGCGATCTCCTTGAGGTGGTGCGCAAATTTGCGTGAAGTCAGACCGAGCACAAATTCCGTTCACCGGGCGATGCCTGATCAACGTCCTGGTTGTCGAGTCAAGCCATTCAAGGGATCGATATGACCTCGAGCCGTCACATCGTCATCGCCGAAGACAGCCGGACCCAGGCCGACCTGCTTTGTCACCTTCTCGAAGATCACGGGTTTCAGGTGAGCGTGGGAAACAACGGCGTGGACGCGCTGGCCGCCGCTCATCGTATTCGGCCGGCGCTCATCGTCAGTGACATTGAAATGCCGGAGATGGACGGCTACGCGCTTTGCCGCGCAGTTCGCGCCGACGACACGCTGCGCGACGTTCCCCTGATTCTCCTGACAAGCCTCAACGACCCCGACGATATCCTGCGCGGCCTGGAGGCGCAGGCGGACTATTACCTGACCAAGCCATACGATGCCGCCCACCTGCTCTCCAAGATCGATGCAATTCTCGAAGAGCCCGTCCCACGCTTAAACGGCGAGGGAGTGGAAATCTCCTTCGCCGGGCGAAAGCACCTTATTTCCGTCAATGGCACTCGGATGATTCGGCTGCTCTTCTCCGTCTATGAGAGCGCGATCCAGAAAAATCGGGAGTTGCTCGCCGCCGAGGCCGATCTCAACCTCAGCAACGAGCGATTGCAGCAAGCCGCGCAGGCGGAACGGGAAGCCGCCGAAGCACTCCGGATGGCACAAAGCCAATTGGTACAGTCGGAAAAGCTGGCGGGGCTGGGACAGATGGTGGCGGGCATCGCCCATGAGATCAATAACCCCCTTGCCTTCGTCAGCAATAACACCGCCATCGTGCAGCGGGATCTGAATCTGCTGCTCAAGTTGTGTGAGCTTTACACAACGGCCGACCCGGTCCTTGCCTCCCATTCCCCGCAATTGCACGAGAGTATCCGCGAATTGGCCGATCGCATGGACCTGCCCTACACCATCGGGAGCCTGCGCGATCTGCTGCACCGCTCCCGCGATGGCCTTGATCGCATTCGTCAGATCGTCAATGACCTGCGCGAATTCGCGCGCCTTGACACCAACGACCTGAGCGAAGTGGATCTGAACGTCGGCATCGAGTCCACGCTCAACATCATCCGCCCACTGGTTCGGGATCGTCGAATTTCAATCCAGACGGATCTCCAGTCCCTACCGCCGGTGAGTTGCTATCCGGCGAAGATCAACCAGGTCGTGATGAATCTGTTATCCAATGCGGTGGACGCCTCTGAAGTCGGTGGTCAGATCGTCGTCAGCAGCCGGGCCACGGAACACGGCGTGAGCCTGATCGTTTGCGACAGCGGTCGCGGAATTGACCCCGCAATCCGGGATCGAATCTTCGACCCCTTTTTCACCACCAAGCCCCCCGGCAAGGGAACCGGCCTCGGACTGAGCATCAGTTACGGAATCGTCAAAGACCACGGCGGAACAATCGACGTGGATTCAGCGCCCGGCAAAGGCACGCAATTTACCGTGCGCCTGCCGCTGCATCCCCCGTAAGCTTCCTGATTCATTCGGAAATCATTGCCCCCAATACGCGAACGGTCCGTTGGTGTTGAGGCAGGAATAGGAAAAGTTGGTTGCCGTTAATGCGTTGAAATAAACGCCGGTCTTCCCCTCGACGTGGCCATCCGCGTAGAGGATGTTCTGGAAATCGGGCTTCTGATAGTTTCCTCGCGTCGGATGGTTGACACGCCAGGTGCGGGGGCCGTTTAAGTTGTTGCCGCTCCAGATACCGGTCATGTCCCACGAGACTTCGTCTGCGCCGAGGATCAACTCGCTGGCGTCGGGATCGCTGACCTTGACAGCCGGCGTGGCAACGCGCCCGGCAAACATCGGATTGAACCAATTCACTGAGCCAATTTCCAGCGGATACTGTTCCATCCGCTCTTTCTCCATCCCGCCCATGTAAAAATAGTTCATCCACTGAACGTTTCCCCAGAAGGTATCGAAGCCGTTGATGGGAGTCGGCAATTCAGCGCTCGGACAGATCCAGACTTGTGCAGTGATCCCATACGGCGCGAGCTGGGTCAGCGAGCATCCCCACATGCGCCAGTCATTGCTGGTATCGATGATCGGTGCCCGGCCACTGCCGTCCGTATTGAGCAGGCCGGGCCACATCGCGCCGAGCCCGTGAATCCACGCCTGCGGGAAATAGCCCTGGTGCTCTCCGGCGAACATGGTCGCCGCCTGCCCCCACGTTCGCAGGTTACTTGCACACGCAGCGCGCTTTGCCGATTCGCGAGCGCGCGACAAGGCCGGCAGCAGGAGCGCGATCAGCACGGCGATGATGCCAATCACGACCAAAAGCTCGACAAGCGTAAAACCGCGCGGCGAACGTCTCATTGCGTCTACTCTGAGCCTGAAATTGCTTCTCAATGTTCCCCGCATGGTACCATCTGCCACGAAAATACCAGATTCTTAAAACCGACAAAAATAACACGCGCCCGGCCAATATGCGGGGGGCGTTTTTGCGCCTGGGATTGGATCAATCCGAAGGTTCACGCCGGCGGGCTCTGGCAAATCGTTTCATGCACAAACCGTAGCTTGCTGATGGCCGGCGGCGGGAGAACAAACGGATAGGCGTCCGGCATCCCCATTCCACGATTCAGAGAATTCAACGCGAACGTCAGCGGAAACCAACTTTGAATAATCTCGTCAAACCGCTGGGCATCCGCCGGTTTTTTCGGCTGCTTTTCCATGGACGGCTCATCCTTGCGGTCCGGCTGTAATGACATGCCGCACGACGCCGCCGTTTCCAGCGTGTCGGTCATGTGCAGATAATGGGCCCAGGTTTCCGCCCAGTCCTCCCAGGGGTGAACGCTCGCGTAAGAACTCACGAATCGGGCCGGCCAATCGCGGATTGGGCCCCTGGCGTAGTGATCGCGCAATGCCTGATCGTAATCCTGCCGCTCATCGCCGAAGAGCTTGCGGTAGTCGTCGATCCGGGCACTGTCACGAATCAGCAGGTCCCAGTAGTAGTGACCGATCTCGTGGCGGAAATGGCCGAGGAGCGTTCGATAAGGCTCATGCATCGACACCCGCCGCTTCTCCCGCTCCACATCGTCGGTCTCATCGATGTTGACGGTAATGACGCCGTTATCGTGGCCCGTCAGCACGCGCGGACCGCCGGGCGGATCGCCCATGAACTCAAACGCCAGGCCACCCTTCGGATCCGCGAGTTTGGTTCGAAGGGGCAGTCGCAGCTCGGCCAGGCTATAGACGAGGCGTCTTTTGGCTGTTTCCAGGCGACGCCACGCCTCCGGATTTCCTTTAATGCTCAGATCCGGGATGACTCGGGTCAATCGACACGATTGGCAGAAGAGGTTTGTGTCATCCGAAGGAACCGCCCAGTTGCAGACGCCATGCCGAGAGTAATTCTCGCAGAGCCGGTAGGTGCGCCCCTCCGATCGCGGAATTGGCGTGGTCCAGAGTGCGGCGGATTCGTCAGCCGTTTCCTGCCCTTTGGCCCGCTCCAGTGAGGCCACAAGCTTGAGATCCGGCAAATAGGCCAGCTTGTGACCGCATTTATTGCAGACGGTATTCTCAAAGAAGATGGTCTGGCCGCAATGATCGCAGTGAAAAATCCGCATAAGTCAGTGTTTTGCAATGAAGGAATCGCTACGAACTTCTATAGCGCAAGTCGAGGAGCCCGGGCAATGAAGAAAAGGACCGATCTCGGCCATTTTCTTTGAGAGTTTTCACTTGCATTCTCCTCCTGCGATAATATACTGAAATATATCAAGACCATACCTTCCCGTTAATGGGAAAGCATGGTTCGGGATTCGGAGATCGTTGGAACGATCCCACTTTCCGCTTTTCACCTTTTATCGTGAGGAATCTAGTCATGAGAAATTGCCTCTTGAACTCCGCATCGTTGTCGGCCGCGCTGGCGATTCTTTCGGCTTTTTCTGCGCCGGCGGGTGCTAGCGTCGTCGCAGGCGTTGACAGCGATTTCGGGAACCCTGTAACAGGAGTGGCGAATACTTCTGTCCCTTCAAATCTTGCCCTGTCTTCAAATGGATCGGCCGCCTTCGCCAATTCAGTCCTCTATGTTGCCGCTGATCCAATTACAATGACTCCAGGTTTTGGATTCAGCCAGCATCAGATTTCACACCTGAATGACGGAACTTATGGAAACTCAAACAGCTGGATTGGCGGCACCGCACAGACTGTCCACGTGAATCCAGCCTACGGAGGCACGACCTCAGATCCCGGTACCAAGACCCTGACCACGGGATTCGCGGGTGTGACCTTCAATGGCGCTGCCGCGCTCGGTGAGACCGCCACAATCACCGGATTTGCGTTGAGCCGGGATAATCTGTCCAACGACAATAACGGTGGCCCCTTTCAGGATCGAGACAATGGTACTTACTACATCCAGTATACGACATCCCCACTGAGCGCCACCGCGGTGCCTTCTGGTACCCCCACTTCTCCCGCAGGCAACGATCCTTCGGGAGACAGCGATGCCATTTGGACTACAATTGGATCGATCGTGAATACGGGTGCCGCCGGAGATCAGGTTGTGCAAAACTTCACACTGACGACCCCTGTGACCGGCGCTACGGCTTTCCGAGTCGTCGTTCCCGACATTGGTATCTCAGAGAGCGGTACGGATATCGACGAGATTCAGGTTTTCGGCGCCTTCGTTGCGCCGGAGCCTGCGTCGTTGGGATTGCTCGGTTTTGCCGGCCTCGGCCTGTTGCGTCGACGTCGTTAAGCCTGGGACGCCGAACAGCCCTCAATGATGGAGGCAATCTTGTTGGCGTGACCTGATTCGAACACCCGCGACACCGAGTCCCGGGTGTTTTCAATTGGGTCGTGACCCCATCACCATAGGGTGTCGTATATGCAGAATGTGCAGGTTGACTTCCGAGCGGCTTCTGTGTTCAAATCAATGGTGAATTGCTTATGTACGACGTCAAGTATTCCGACGTATACATTGGTGGCTGTGCCCGCCTGCCCTTGTCAGAGAATCCATCTCTCGCGGGCTAGAACAAGGAGTCAGTGATGCGTATTTTGCATCGCGATCGCCCGAGGGGCGGGAACGCGGTCTGTAGTGCTGCGCACGTTTCCACAGGTTTTACCCTCGTGGAACTCCTCGTTGTCATCGGCATCATTGCCGTGCTCATCTCCATCCTGATGCCGGCGCTGGATGCGGCGAACAAACAGGCGCGGCGCATATCCTGTCTTTCCAATCTGCGGCAGCTCGCGCAGTTGTGCGTGATGTATAGCGGAGAAAACAAAGGATATTTTCCTCCTTCGAATTGGAAAGACACGACTGGAACTCTCATCTGGTCCTACGCGTTCGATTGCAAGAACAGCTTAAACCCGTCCGCCGGCGCGATGGGACTCGGTCTTCTCATCTCGACGGGAATTATCTCCCCCGAAGTCGCGCCCTCTTTGTTCCACGACAAATCGCTCGATGACTCCAACGCTCCCTTCCCCGGCCACTGCATGAATGTAGTCAATCCGTGGGGCAAAGGCGTCTCCTGGTTCGACATCACCACGGCCGACCGAATCATCGATGGCTTCGACTACCGATCCGCCTCCTGGTATCGCACGACCAACGAGCAACTGAAACTGGGAAGTTTCCCTCAGACTTTCGTGCTGATTTCGGATATGCTCGATCCGCGATTTGGCCGGATTTATACGCATCGGGACGGATACAATTTCGTTCGCGCCGATGCAAGCGGGCAGTGGTACGAAGACAAGAACGGGCAGATCGACGGCATGATCACCGAAGCGGACGGCCAGGCCAATCCGTTCAGTGACGAGACGGTCTACACCCTGCTGCAAAACGCGCCTTAAGATACACAACGATGGAGAAGTTCATGATCGTTTCAGGCCGAAGAATGCGGTCGAACCCTGACCGCTCGAAAAGTTCCACACGATTTTCCAAGGCGTTTACCCTTGTCGAACTATTGGTGGTGATTGCCATCATCTCGGTACTGATTTCGATCCTCCTGCCGGCTTTGAACGCCGCGCGCCGCCAGGCGAGGCAGATTGCCTGCCTCTCGAACCTCCGGCAGCTCGCCCAGGCGTGCGTCATGTATCGGGGCGAAAACGGCGGATATCTTCCCCCCTCCGACTGGGTCGATTCCAGTGGAAACCAGATCTGGTGCTATTCGTTTGACTGCAAGACCAGCCTCACGCCAGCCACCAGTGCAATGGGGCTCGGCCTGCTGATCGCCACGGGGATGATCACACCGGAGATGGCGCCGTCCTTGATGCACGATGTTTCGCTCGATGACGCCAACAGCCCCTTCCCCGGCCATTGTATGGATGTGATCAATCCATGGGGCAAAGGCGTGAGCTGGTTCAACACCACGACGACCGACCGTATCATTTCCGGCTTTAACTATCGCTCCCCTTCCTGGTATCGCACGACAGGCCAGCAGCTTACGGTGGACAGCATGGTCCCGAACATGGCCTTGATCACCGACATGCTCGACCCACGATTCGGGCGCATCTACACCCACCGGGACGGATACAATTTCGTGCGAGCCGACTCCAGCGGGCAGTGGTATCCGGACAAGCAAGGGACGATCGACGCAATGGTTTCGGCGGTAGACGGCCAGGGCAATCCGTTCGCGGATGAGACGGTCTTCAAGTTGCTCGATAACGCCCCGTAGAAAATTTCCGCGAATTCCCGAGGATTGAATGAGCAAGACGACGGAGCGGCAATCGAATTTCTTTTCCGATAAGTCGTTCAACGCGCGCCACTGCTCACGCGGCGCGGTCCGCAATCTCGCCCAGTGGATTTACCCTCGTCGAGCTTCTAGTGGTCATTGCGATCATCGCAATATTGATATCGCTTTTGATGCCCGCCCTGGATACCGCCCAGAAAGAGGCGCACCGCGCGGTCTGCCTGTCCAATCTGCGCCAGTTGAGGCAGGGAGCCGCCAGTTATGCGATTGACAACAACGGCTACTTTCCGCCGTCGATCTTTCCCAACGGGAGCTGCCCGACCCGCGGTTCGGGCACATTTATACGCATCGCGACGGGTATAACTTCCTTCGGGCCGACGGGAGCGGCCAATGGTATCCCGACCAGACTGGAAAAATCGACGCCATGGCGCCGCCCAATCAGCAGGTCGATGGCATCTACGACCCTTTCAACTGCGAGACGATTTACAAAACTTTCGAACAAGCGCAGTAACATCTGCGGCGTATTGATTGCTGGCTGAATCGTCAGCACCCCGGGAAAAGAATCCGTGTTGTTGCTCTCTTGCTCAATGCATTTTGTCAGACCCCCGAAAAATTCGATCGGACTGCTTTTTTCCCTCCTGGCCAGCGGTGCGCTGGCGGCATCCGTCGCGGCGGCGACTTCCACGATGGCCGAGCGCACGGATTTCTGGTCGTTTAAACCCATTGTTCAGCCTGCCGCGCCCGCGCTGAAAAATCCCGCGTGGGTCCGAAATCCGATCGATGCCTTCATCCTTGCCCGACTGGAAAAGGAAAACCTTAGGCCGTCGCCAGAGGCCGATCGCCGCACCCTGATCCGCCGCGTGAGCTTCGACCTGGTCGGACTTCCACCGACGCCCGAGGAAGCCGACGCATTCGTCGCTGATCCCGATCCAAACGCCTACGAGAAACTCGTCGATCGATTGCTCGCTTCTCCCCGATACGGCGAGCGATGGGCGCGGCACTGGCTCGATGTCGTCCGATTCGCCGAGACACACGGCTTTGAGGAAAATCAGCCGCGACCCAATGCCTGGCCCTATCGCGATTACGTCATCCGCGCCTTCAATTCCGATCTTCCCTACGACCGTTTCGTTCACGAGCAACTCGCCGGCGATGCGCTCGGCGCAGACGAAGCGACGGGATACCTCGTCGGCGGCGCGGATGATGCCGTAAAAAGCCCCGATCCGGTCCTGACCGCGCAGCAGCGCGCTGATGAGTTGCACGACATGGTCTCGACGACCGGGAGCACATTCCTGGGTTTGACCGTCGGCTGCGCCCGCTGCCATGACCACAAATTCGATGCAATCACGCAGCTCGATTATTACCGCATGACCGCGATCCTCGCCGGCGTGCAGCACGGCGACCGCCCCTGGCGTCGCGAACAAAATCCCGGATCACAGTCTCAGATTGCCGAATTGCATCGCCGGATTGGCGAGATCGACGCACGTCTCGACGGCTTCGCCCCTCTGGCCGATCCGGGCCGTCCCGCAGGTTCGCAACTCCGTCCGCCTGTTTCGATCGCCCGGAATGTCGATCGCTTCGCTCCGATTGAGGCGAAATTCGTCCGGTTCACCATCACCGCCACCAATAACGGCGGCGCGCCCTGCATTGATGAGCTGGAAGTTTTTTCCGCCGGCGAAAACGCCCGGAACGTGGCGCTGGCTTCGGCCGGTGGAAAGGTGACCGTCTCCGGCACCATCAGCGGCTTTGATATTCATAAGGTCGAACACCTCATCGACGGCCAATATGGGAATGCACATAGCTGGATTTCCAACCAGGCCGGGGCCGGTTGGGCACAGATTGAACTGCCACAGAAGATGCTCATCGACCGCGTCGTCTGGGGCCGCGATCGCGAGCAGCGTTTTCCGGATCGCCTGGCGACGACCTATAAGATTGAAGTGGCGAGCGAGCCGGGCAACTGGCGTGTCGTCGCCACATCGGAAGATCGGGCGACCCTGCGAGCGCCGGCGAATCCGCGGCTCATTTCTGATTCAGCCGCGCTCGAAGCCAATCCGCAGTCGGCGGCGCTGCTGAAAGAACGCCGCGCCATCGAGGCGGAACTGCAGTCTTCGCCGCAAACTCCGCAAATGGTCTACGCCGGCGTTTTCACCACCCCGCCGCAGATGCATCGCCTGCAGCGCGGCGATCCGATGCAGCCCAAGGAACCGGTCGCGCCTGGCGGAATCGCCGCCGTCGTTCCCACGCTCGATCTGGGCGCGGACGCCTCCGACCGCGATCGTCGCGTCGCGCTGGCGGATTGGATCACCAACCCGCGAAATCCGCTGGCGGCGCGGGTGATCGTCAACCGCCTCTGGCATTATCATTTTGGCCGCGGCATCGTCAGCACGCCCGGGGATTTCGGGCATATGGGATCGCGACCGACCCATCCCGACGTGCTTGACTGGATGGCGAGCCAACTTTTCGACGGAGGCTGGCATCTCAAGGCCATACAGCGCCTGATCGTCTGCTCTGCCACCTATCGCCAAACGAGTGCTCCCAACGATTCGGGCCTCGCGGCCGATTTCGGATCGACCCTGCTTTGGCGCTTTCCCCCGCGCCGGCTCGAAGCCGAGCCGATCCGCGACACCATTCTCTTCGTCACCGGCAAGCTCGATCTGACGATGGGCGGCCCCGGCTTCGACGTCTTCAAGCCCGACAGCAACTACGTCCGCGTCTGGATCCCCAAGGACCAGTTCGGCCCGCCGGAGTGGCGGCGCATGATCTACCAGTTCAAGCCGCGGTTGCAGCAGGAGCCAACCTTCGGCGTCTTCGATTGCCCCGACGGCGGGCAGATCGCCCCCCGCCGCTCCAGCTCAACGACCCCGCTCCAGTCGCTTAACTTGATGAACAGCCCGTTCATGATGCAGCAGGCCGGTTTTTTTGCAGAGCGTCTGCACCAGGAGGCCGGCGACGATCCTGGAACGCAGGCAAACCGCGCCTTCCGTCTCGCCTTCGGACGAAAACCATCCGATCCCGAGCAGGCGGCGTCGATCAAATTCATCCGCGATCAGGGACTCGTCCTTTTCTGTCGAACACTGATGAACGCCAATGAGTTTCTGCACGTATTTTGAATGCCTGAGGATGTCGTAATGCGCTCGAACGTCTCTCCCACCGGATTGCAGTTGCTCGACCGCCGGCGTTTTCTGCAGAGCGCCGCGGGTGGTATCGGCGGCGTCGCCCTCGCGTATCTCCTCGGCAACGAACGCCTCCTGGCGGCCGACGCGGTGCGGGCCGCGCCAATTCGCCCGGTCATCCGCCCGGAAGCGCCGCTGGCCGAGCGTCCGCCGCATTTTTCCCCGAAGGCAAAACAGGTCCTGGTCATCTTCTGCACCGGCGCGGTGAGCCACGTCGACACCTTCGACTACAAGCCGGAATTGATCACCCGCGACGGCCAGCCGATGCCGGGCGGATCCAAGCTCATCACCTTTCAGGGCGAACAGGGAAATCTGTTCGAGCCCCTGGGCGTTCAAGCCGCGCGGGCAATCGGGAAAGATGATCTCCGATCTGCTGCCCTACCTCGGCGAACTGGCCGACGAGATGTGCTTCATCCATTCGATGACCGCCCGAGCAATACGCACGGCCCGGGCGAAAACCAGATGGGGACCGGCTTCACCCTCGAAGGCTTCCCCAGCATGGGGGCGTGGGTCTCGTATGCCCTGGGCAGCGAATCGCACGAGATGCCGGCCTTCGTCGCCATCCCCGATCCGCGCGGCGTGCCGCAGACCGGGCCGGCCCAGTGGGGCTCGGGCTTTTTGCCGCCGGTTTTTCAGGGCACGCCCTTCAACGCCGACCGGCCGATTCCCAATCTTGCCACGCCGGCCGGCATTTCCGTTTCATCCGAATCCGAGAGCCGCGACTTCCTGAAGTTGCTCAACGACGAGCATCTCCGCCAGCATCCCGGGGATGAAGAGCTCGCGCCCGCATCGCCAGCTACGAGCTGGCCGCCCGCATGCAGCTCCGCGCGGCCGAGGTCGGCGATCTCTCCAGCGAGTCCGCCGCCATGCGCCAGATGTATGGCGTCGACGATCCGAACAAGACCAAAGCCGGCTTCGCCCGCAACTGCCTCCTCGCCCGCCGGCTGCTCGAACGCGGCGTGCGCTTCGTCGAACTCTTCAACGGCTCCTATGCCATGGGTGAAGGCGTCGGCAACTGGGACGGGCACAAGGTCATCAAGGACCAGTACTCCGTCCACGGCCCGATCCTCGACCAACCCGCCGCCGCCCTGCTGAAGGACCTGAAGCAGCGTGGCCTGCTTGACGACACGCTGGTGGTGTGGGTGACCGAATTCGGCCGGATGCCCACCTTCCAGAAAGGCTCCCGCGGCCGCGATCACAACCCCAAGGGCTTCACCGTCTGGCTCGCCGGCGCCGGAGTGAAAAAAGCCTTCAGTTACGGCAGCACCGACGAATTCGGCTACGAAGCCGTCGGCGACGTCACCAGCATCTACGATCTCCACGCCACCATGCTTCACCTGCTCGGCCTCAACCACGAGCGCCTCACGTTCTACAACAACGGCATCGAGCGAAGATTGACCGATGTCCACGGCCAGGTCCTCCGCGGCGTCCTTGCGTAAGAATCCTAAATGACCGTGCGTGCGCGTACTCACGCACGCTCGTTGTGGTCCTCCCAGTTTGGAATTTTCCCCTTTGGTTTTTGGAACTTTTTTGGTCTTTGGAATTTGGAATTGCCGTACCCGGCCCCTACTGACGATGAGTCATTACTCTTCGCACTTCCCGATCCATTTCCTTCTTCTTGATCGTCGCGCGCTTGTCGTGCTGTTGTTTGCCGCGGGCCACGCCGAGCTCCAGTTTGGCCCGACCCCCTTTAAAATAGATGGCCAGGGGGATGAGGGTCACGCCGCGTTCTTCGGATTCCTTTTCCAGTCTGCGGATTTCGCGCTTGTGGACGAGGAGCTTGCGCTCGCGCCGGGGTTCGTGATTCGTCACCAGGGCGGCTTTTTCGTACGGGTCGATGTGGGCGCCGTGCAGGATCAGCTCCCCATGCTCGATGCGCGCAAATGATTCGTGGATCTGGGCCTTGCCGGCCCGGAGGGATTTCACCTCGCTGCCGAGCAACGCCATCCCGCATTCGAGCTTGGCGGAGATGAAGTACTCATGATACGCCCGGCGATTCTCGATGCGGGGCTCGAGGTTTTCCTTGCGCGATCCGGACATGCCTCCTATCGTATGCGGGATTCGCCTATACCCCAACACGCCGGGATTGGCCCGTAGGGTGGGCTCGGCCGGCTCCGCCCACCTTCTCCTCCACTCCCTGCTCTTTCTTCCTACTCCTGCACTCACTCCTACTCGGTTTTGAATTGGGTAAGAAGATTACGAGTAGGAGTAGGAAAGGAAAACGAAAAGGAAAAAGAGGTGGGCCCAGCCCACCCTACGGGCAGCCTTCCTGTCGTCGGGGAGCCGGCTGTGTCTGCGGAACTTGTTGCTGTACCTGATCGGTTTGATTCTGCTGATCCGCCGGGGCGTTGATCAGATTCTGATGGGCCCGTCCGGGATAACCGGCCTGACTTGCCTGGCCCGGCTCGCTCGGTTCATCCTTGGTCAAATAACTGCGATGCACGTAGGCCGACGCGAGCGCTTTTCGATCACGGCATTCGAACAGCACGTTTTCCCGGGTCTCCTGCGTCACGAGTTGAACGCGGGCGGTCGTGTCGCGCGACAGCGGTTTCCCTTTGGCGGCGTCCTCCATACACGTCTTGACGGCGTCGAGCGACGGCGCAGTAAATGTCTTCCCCTTCCGCAAACGCCTCGACCGCGCTCGATTTCAACAGCCTTGGCCACAGCTTGAGGAACAGATCGTGCGAGCCGTACACCTCCGCGCTGTTCACCTTTCCGTCGATCGCGAAAGCGTATCCGATCACGTCCGGCTTCCCCTCAACGATCTTCTGAAGATCCTTGAGATAGGCCTGGGTGCTCTCATCGACCTTCTTGTTCTCCAGCGTCAGCTCATAGCTGGAGCTGGACCAGCGCTTCCTGAAGGGTGAGATAGGTCCGTCCGCCCATGGCGTCTTTGCCGTTGACGAGATAGACGGCGAGGTTCTCGTGAACGAACGGGCCGTTAAGGGTGTAAGGCCCGGATTCGAGGTGTTTCGCATCGCCGGGTGAATTCGGCTCCGCGCTGGAGTTGGTTGCAAACCAGACACCGCCTAGGATCAGAAACGCCGCTGCCGCCAGGATCCGCGTTTTCATGGGGACACCTCACCGTCGGCAAGTGCCCGCTGCTGCCGAGGAGTTAAGTGAATCCGCCGCGGGATGCGGTGGACGGAATTTCACGCTTCCGTCGCCGAGTGCAGCAATTTACATCTCCCCAGCGACGAACATGATTAGGATGGTGAAAAGTTGCGGGCAAAAAATGAAATTGACGAAGCGCGAAATTTGCCTGGGAATCATGGCGCGGCGAGGATGAAGCCATGATGCAAGGTTCTTTCAATTATCAGCCGAGGACGGCGCGGCAGACGCTCATCTTTCTGCGTATCGTCTGGGCCGCCCTGCTCCTCGGGCAGTTCATGACGCTGGCGATCTTCTTGTTTCTCCTGCATTCGGGACAGGGACCGCATCAACCTGAATCGGGGCACATGCTTTTTCTGGTCAGCGCAGCCATGTTGGTGACGCTTGTGCCGATCGGGTGGCTCATCCGAAGATCCATGCTCCGCCCCGGCCCCGACGGGTTGGTCGGCCCGTCTCAATACTCCACGGGCAACATCATTTTTTACGCGATGTGCGAAGGGGCGGGCTTTACGGGGCTCATCGGATCCTATATCGGCGGCATTTACTGGCCGAATCTGATCGTGCCGATCATCGTGATAGCGGTCCAGATCCTTCATTTCCCCGCCGCGATGAATCTTCGCGACAGCGGAACGACGATCGAGTGAACATTATCGCGGGCGCTGACATTCCCTTTCGATCAACTCACGCAATAGCGATCGATGGCATCGCGATTCGCGCTCGCAGGCGGATGAGCATAGCAGCGTGATCGTCTCACCCGCCGAAACCCTTCGAGCAAGTTCGGCGATCCGCTCGCGCTCCGAACGCATCTCGATCAGATAACGATTGCGATAGCTCGCCCACGGAATCCCTTCACCCACTTTGCCATAAACGGCGGCGTGCAGTTCCTTACTCGGGCCGAGTTGCGACCACCAGGCGTCCCATGTTTCCTCAGTTTTGCTGACGCCGCGCGGGCGATAACGCGTCACCAGCAGGCGGAAACCGTCACTTTCCTCCGCAGGATCATTCCATCGGCGGGTGCGAATGGGCATGAAGAATGATATCCTTAGAAAGATGCGAAAGGCCCGTAATCACCTTGCAGGTTCTAAATCCCACCCAACTAGAAGACATGCACTGAAATGGGCCGCGACCGCTACCGCTGCGAGTTTCTCGCGGCGCATTCGGCGCAGACCAGGAGGTCGTAAAGGAGGAAGCGGTGGCAAAAAACGGGCGGATCAAGCAGTCGCTGGTTAACTGGTGCTACGACAAGTACTGGCCCACGCCGGAAATGGCGAAGGTCGCCAGGCGGCTTGGGTGCGTGAGCCTCGAGTTATGCGATCCGAAGCACTGGCCGGCCCTGAAGGAACAGGGATTGACGCTGCGCCATCGCCGGAAGCCACGGGTTCGTGCAGGGGATGAACAATCCGAAATATCAGCCGGAGTGCATCGAGAAGCTGCGCGGCTCGATCGACGCCAGCGCGGACTTTGGCTGCCCGAGCGTGATCACTTTCACTGGCATGCGCGAGGATATCCCCGCCGACGTGGGAATGGACAATTGCGTGAAAGGATTCAAGCAGATCATCGGATACGCGGAGAAGAAAAACGTCAATCTTTGCCTGGAAATGCTCAACAGCCGGGTGAATGTGACGATGAAAGGACATCCGGGGTACCAGGGAGATCACACGGATTACTGCATCGAGATCATCAAGCGCGTCGATTCGCCGCGAATGAAACTTTTATTCGACATCTATCACGTTCAGATCATGGACGGGGACGTGATTTCCCGAATCCGCCAGCACATCGATTACATCGGACATGTACACACTGCGGGAGTTCCCGGGCGTGGGGAACTCGATGCAAAGCAGGAAAACAATTACCCCGCGATCATGCAGGCGCTGATCGACGCCGGATATAAGGGATACGTCGGACAGGAATTCATCCCAACGCGAGATGCGCTCGCGGGGTTGCGCGAAGCGGTGGCGCTGTGCGACGTGTGAAGACGTGAAACGTGAAAACGTGAAGAGAGGGACTCGTGAGCACACCGGGGTTGCTATCGGTTCCTCTACTCGCGCGGAGCGCGATCGGTGAGAGGTTTGTCGCCGTTTCGGGAAATTCCGGGGCTGGAAGCGGGGCGCGAATCGGGGGAATTGTTTTCACTCTCCAATTCGCGAATGACCACGTTGCGAATTTGCGTGCGCCCTTCGTCGCGGCATAAATCCTGAAAGCCGATGTGCCCTTTCCTCGGCCGATCCTTCAACGGCGGCGAGGAAACTTTCGGGTCGTCGCGATGCAGTGCCTGCGTTTGTTCATCGAGGTTGAAATCCTGAACCAGTTCGCCGTTCAGGATCACCTTGATGTGCGGTCCCCGGCAGGTGATTTCGTATTTGTTCCAGTCTTCGGCCTTGAAGACCAATTTCTTCGGCGCGATGGCTCGATAGATCGCTCCGCACAACTGCTCAGGCGCACCGTGCCCTTCGTAGTAGCGCGGATCGACAATCTGCAGTTCCATTCCCATATAGGCGGGATCACCGTGAAGCGGCGCGCAAAGCGCAACGCCGCTGTTGCCGAGGGCCGAGAGTTTCGCCACAAGGCATCTGCCGGGCAAGCCAACACCGAACATTGAAGGTGCTTCCTTGACGCCTTCATATCGATTCACTAAGTTTGGCCCCCTTTATCCGCCATAGCACCAGCGCCGTTTGACCCGTGTTGACTTGTGGCGGAGCGTACTTTGTGCAAAATTGCACAAAGTGAAAACCAGCGTATGGCGAACAACCCCAATGAACCTAACTGGGGCCGATTTGCCGGCATTGGGTTGGAGACGGGGGTCGGCGTCACGCTCGGAATTTTGGTCGGGCAATGGCTGGACAAGAGATATCACTGGCATTGGGCGACGATTATCGGGGCGTTCCTCGGGCTGGCCGGGGGACTCTACCTGTTCATACGCGACGCGATTCGCATGAACAAGGATTGATCGTGCTCTTTGCCCTCCTGCTCAATCCCGCAATGGTGCTTTGTGCTTCGGTGCTCGGTGCGATCATCTGCCGGGTGCTTGGAATTGACCCGCATGTAAGAGAGATGGTGATGGCGGCTGGTATCTGCCTGCTTGCCGCCGAAGCTGGCGTAATTCCGCTGGTTTGGCAGCGCACCGCACAACCCGCCGCACTCTTTCAGGCCGGGTTTGCCGGAACCGTGCTCCACCTGGCGCTGGCTGCGCTGCTCGGCGCTGCCGCACTGTTCTGCCTGAAGCCGGGACCCGCGTTTGTTTATTGGCTGTTGGCGATGTATTGGGTCACGCTGATTGCGTTATGTGTCTTGATTGTGAAGCGATTGCGACTTAATTAGATTGAGATGCCGATGTTTCTTGCCATTGCAGATCCGCTGGAAGAAGTTCTCCCGCACACGTTCTTTTCCATTGGTCCGCTGCACGTAACCAATCAAATGATCATGGCGCTCATCGCGGCGCTCCTGATGCTTTGGATCTTTCCACGCCTGTTCAACAAGCCGGACAGCGGAGTTCCCACCGGCGCAAAGAACTTCTTCGAATCGATTCTGGAATTCCTACGCATCGAAGTGTTCCGTCCGGCGCTCAAGGAGCATACGGACCGGTTTGTTCCGTTTCTCTGGTCGCTCTTTTTCTTCATCCTCTTTTGCAACGTCCTGGGCATTATTCCCCTTGCGGCGTTCATCGAGCTGATCACGGTCGGGCATGTGACCCATTTTGGCGGAGCGGCCACCGGTGGAATTTCCACGACCGCGGCGCTGGCCATCTGCGCATTTTTCTTCATCCACGCCAACGGGATCGACATTATCGCCCGCAGCCTCATGGATGGAACGTATGGGCACCACGCCCATCATGAGGAGCATTCGGCCAATGGCGTCCCGCCGCATGAAGCCGCGCAGGACCTGGCGCACATGCGCGGCGACGCACTGCCCGCCGAAGTGCCCGGCAATTTCGCCGCGATGGGAGATCCTGTCAGCCACTATGGCGACGACGAATTTCACGGCAAGAGCAAATCCCATGCAAAGCCGGTGGAACACGGCGAGCGGATGTCCCCGCTTCAGGCGATTTTGCTTGCGATTCCAATCTATCTCTGGAATTTCGCGCCGCACCCGTTTCGACCGAAGCCGGGCGAATCCAAAATCATGTGGCTGGCGGACATTCCGATGTTCATCATGCTGCTCATCCTGGAATTGATCGGGGCGGCGATCAAGCCGTTTGCACTTTGCGTCCGGTTGTTCGCCAACATGGTGGCCGGCCACGTGCTTCTTGCCGTGCTGATCGGTTTGATCGTTGCCGTATCGGGTGCATTGCAGTTCGTGATCGGCGTTCCGGTCGGGCTCCTGGATCTGGGCATTCAATTGCTGGAAATCTTCGTGGCGTTCCTTCAGGCGTACATCTTTACCTTTTTGACGACGCTGTTCCTTGCCAGCGCTGTGGCGCCGGAACATTGATTCGGAACTTCGGCGCGCGTTGCGAAGCAATAGCGTGCGAAACGATCCTCGCCGGGGCAGCCGACCCCCGGCGTTCCAAAAAACAAGCTCGGCACTATTCATCCGTCGCGGCCTTCCAATATCTGGAGTGTGCCTCGCGACCTTTTCGGGCTCCGGCCCACAGGAGAGCGTCATGACATTTGCAATGTTGCCTCTGGCAGAGGCATTGATTTCCGACAAAGGCCTGGCGATCGCCGGCGCCGGCATCGGAATGGGTATCGCCGTCCTTGGCGGCGGCCGCGGCATCGGCCAGATTGGTGGCCAGGCGGTCGAAGGTATCGCTCGCCAGCCCGAAGCCGGTGGTCGAATCGGCACCAACATGATCATCGCCGCCGCGCTGATTGAAGGTTTTACCTTCACGGCGATCATTCTCGCGTTCGTGCTCGCCAACAAGCTGTTTGCCGCAGCCTGATGAAGCTATGGCGGCCCGCCGCAATGCGGGCCGCCTTTGTTTGAAAAGGTCAAGTCATGTCCAAGAAACTGCTGGCCAGTTTGGCGCTTTTGTCGCTCGCCGCATGCGGGAGCGCATCCACCTTCGCGCAAGACACCACACTCCACCTGCAGCCCCGCCTGTTTCAGTCGACCCTGGCGGAGAGTGAGCCGCCAGCCGGCTTGCTCGATCTGAACATCGGATCGATTGCGTGGGTGCTGTTCATTTTCATCATCCTTGCGTTCATTCTCTATCGCACTGCCTGGAAGAACGTCCTCGCCGGCCTCAAAGCACGCGAGCAGCGGATTCGCACCGATATCGCCGAGGCCGAAGCAGCCCGCGCCAAAGCCGAAGAGATGCTCAGGCAATACAACGCCCAGCTCGCCGCGGCCGAGCAAAAATCCCAGGAGATGATCGCGCGGGCGACAGCGGACGGTGAACGCCTGGCAGCCCAGATCCGCACCCATGCCCAGCAGGAAGCCGAAGAAGGCCGGGAACGCGCCCTGCGCGACATCGAAACGGCGCGCACGCAGGCCCTCTCGGAGATTTATCAGCAGACGGCGGTGCTTGCGACCAGCATTGCCGAGAAGATCCTTCGGCGAAATCTCAATCCCGACGATCAGCGCGACCTGGTCGCGCAAAGTCTCGAACAGATCCAGACGGTGTCGAAAAATTAGAGAGGGTCCGTTGTCCGTTGTCAGGGGTCCGTCGTGCGTGAAGTCCGTACAACTGACAACTGACCACGGACAACTGACTAAGCCATGGCAAAAGTCGAACAAATCTCCTCAACCGCTTATGCGTACGCCCGCTCGGTTCTTGAGCTGGCAAACGAGTACGGAATTGCCAAGGACGTCGGGGAGGAATTTTCGGGGCTGGCTGAGATTCTCGAAGCCAACCCCGTCTTCGGACAATACCTGGACGATCCCGCCATCAGCCATGCCGAGCGGCAGGCCGCGATCGAGAAAATCTTCCGTACGCGGATCTCGAATCTGTTCGTGAACTTCCTCGGCGTGCTGAATCGGAACGGGCGGATGCGTATGCTCCCGGAAATCGGCGCCTCATACGCCGAACTTTATGACCAGCAGCTCGGCAATATCGAAGTAGACGTCACTTCGGTGCAGAAGTTGAGCGAACAGGATATCGAGACGGTTCGCCAGCGCGTGGGCGCCGCTCTCGGCAAGAACGCGATCGTTCATCAGTTTGTGGATGAATCGATCCTCGGCGGGCTCGTACTGCGCGTGCAGGATCGACTCATCGACGCCAGCGTGAGAAACCAGCTTAAAGTGATGCAGGAAAAGCTGCTCGCGGCAAGACCGAAATAAAATTGGTCCGTGGTCAGTTGTCAGTGGTCCGTTGTGACACGGAGACAACTGACAACGGACAACTGACAACTGACAAGGATTTGAAATGGCCATCAACGTCGCAGAAATCACCAATATCCTGAAGCAGGAGATCGCCAGCTTCGAGCAACAGGTGGAGGTCAGCGAAGTCGGGACCGTCATTGAAGTCGGCGACGGCATCGCCCGCATCTACGGCCTCCGCAATGCCATGGCCGGCGAACTGCTCGAGTTCGAGGGCGGCATCATGGGCCAGGTCTTCAACCTGGAAGAAGACTCCATCGGCGCGGTCATCTTCGGCGACTACCTCAACATCAAAGAGGGAGATCAGGTCAAGTCGACCGGCCGTCTGCTCGAGGTTCCGGTCGGCGAAGCGGTCATCGGCCGTGTAGTCAATCCGCTGGGCCAGCCACTGGACGGACACGGCCCCATCGCATCAAACGAAACGCGGAAGATGGACATCGTCGCCCCCGGCATCGCCGATCGGCAGCCGGTCAACGAGCCGCTTCAGACCGGCATCAAGGCGATCGACAGCATGATCCCCATCGGCCGCGGCCAGCGCGAACTGATCATCGGCGACCGAAAGACCGGCAAAACCGCCATCGCGATCGATACGATCATCAATCAAAAAGGGTCCGGCGTTAAATGCTTCTACGTCGCCATTGGGCAGAAGGAATCAAGCACTGCCGCGATCGTGGAAACGCTCCGCCAGCACGGGGCGATGGAATACACGACGGTCGTTGTAGCCAGCGCCGCGGACCCGGCCCCGATGCAATACATCGCCCCTTATGCCGGATGCGCGATGGCCGAATACTTCATGTGGAAAGGCGAGGCGACGCTCTGCGTCTATGACGACCTTTCCAAGCAGGCCGCTTCCTATCGCCAGCTTTCACTGCTCCTGCGCCGCCCGCCCGGCCGCGAGGCCTATCCCGGCGACGTCTTTTACCTCCACAGCCGCCTGTTGGAGCGGGCCGTCAAGCTCAGCGATGAAAAGGGAGGCGGCTCGCTCACTGCCCTGCCCATCATCGAAACGCAGGAAGGTGAAGTATCGGCCTACATTCCGACCAACGTCATCAGCATCACCGACGGGCAGATCTATCTGGATCCCGAGCTGTTCTTTTCCGGAGTCAGGCCCGCTATCGACGTCGGCGTCTCAGTAAGCCGCGTCGGCGGAAACGCCCAGACCAAGGCGATGAAGAAAATCGCCGGCGGCCTCAAGCTCGACCTTGCGGCGTATCGTGAACTGGAGGCGTTCGCCCAACTTGGAACGGAACTGGACAAGGCAACCCAGAAGCAATTGGATCGCGGCGCGCGTCTCGTGGAGCTGCTCAAGCAGCCACAGTACAAGCCGATGCTGGTCGAGCAGCAGGTGATCGTGATCTACGCGGCGACTCAGGGCTACATCGATGACGTCCCGGTCGCACGCGTCCAGGAATTTCAGAACGCGCTGCTTCAGTACGTCGACGCCAGCGCATCCGGCCTGCGCGCGTCGCTGGCGGCGAAGAAGGAACTCAGCTCCGAAATCGAAGGTCAACTCAAAGAGGCGCTCAAGAACTTCAAGGAAAGCGTCTGGAAAAAGTAATCCCCGCATGAAATATGCCCTTGGGATCATCGGCGCGGGAAACATGGCCGAGGCGATCGCACGCGGCGTCGTTGCCGCGGGCTTGCTGAAACCATCGGAAATCATCGCCGCCGATCCCGTTGCTCCCCGTCGCGAACTCTTTGCACAGCAACTTCAGATTCGGGCAGTGGAAAGCATCGCCGAAGCGACCGTCGAATCGCGGCACATTCTCCTCAGCGTCAAACCGCAGCAGATGGCGCAGGTGCTCAGAGAACTCTCCAAAGTTCTGTCGCCGCAGTCGCTGCTTATCTCGATCGCCGCAGGAATCAGCACGTCATTTATTGAAACCGAACTCGGACAGGAAAAGAAATATCGCGTCATCCGGGCGATGCCTAACACGCCGCTTCTGGTTGGCGCAGGGATGGTGGCGCTGACACGCGGGAATTACGCGAGCGCCGATGACCTGTCCGCGGCCCGATCCCTCTTCGCGCCGCAAACGCCGGGCGGCGAGTCATCCGCAAGCCAGGTGATCGAAGTTCCCGAGTCTCTGATGGACGCGGTCACCGCAGTCAGCGGATCCGGGCCGGCTTATTTTTTCCTCCTTGCCGAGCGGATGATCGAGGCGGGGATTGCACTGGGCCTGACTCCGGCTCACGCCCGATTGCTCACCGCACAGACCGCCCTTGGAGCGGCCAAAATGCTCACAACCCTTCCCGATTCCCCCGAGGAACTTCGACGAAAGGTGACCAGCCCGGGAGGCACGACCCAAGCGGCCATATCGCACTTGGAATCGCAAAAGGTGCCAGCGGCAATCGAGGAAGCGGTCAAAGCCGCCGCCCTGAGAAGTAAAGAACTCGGGAGGTAGGCCTCTCCTTGCCGATATATGGGACGTGGCGATTTCGTTTGTCCCGCCACAAGGAGAACGCTGTTTCATGACCAATCCATTGAAATCCGAAAAATCATCGAGTCTCGGCCTGCTGCTGGCCCGGCTGCCGATCGGTCTGTTCATGCTGCTCGCCGGAGCTGCCAAACTACAGGCCGGCGCCAGCGAATTCGTGAGCGCGAATGCCGGTTCGATCCCCTCCTGGGCGTCGCAGGAATGGGGGCGTCAGTATCTGCATGCCATTCCCATTCTTGAAGTTGTAATCGGCGCGATGCTCGTCTTCGGATTCCTCGGCCGACTCTCGGCCCTGATCGGCGCGCTGATGGTGACAAGCTACACCGTCGCCGTCACCGGCTGGAAAATGAAGGGTCTTCCCTTCCATCCCAACCTGATCTACATCGGACTTCTCCTGATGACCTTCCTCACCGGGCCGGGGCGAATGAGCGTCGACGGGGCCTTGTTCGGAAAGAAATCGAAATCGAATTTTCATCCCAAGGACTAGCGATCGAAGCGGCAAAGGGCTGCCGAACGCGATCGATCCAGGACGGCTCGGCCCTCCCTGCGTCCCAATCACGCGATGAACCTTTCTACGACTTGTCGCCCTTGATCACGGCGCCATCTTCGAGCGGCACTCACAAGGGAAAGCCTGATGAAGCGGCTGATGATCTGTTCGGTTCTCGCGGCCAGCGCCGCGGGCTGCGCCACGACGGTGGTTCCCGACGGACACATCCCCGATCCGGTCGCAGTCTACGTTGCGGATTATGGCGTGCATTCCAGCGTAATGCTTCCCGTCATTGATCCCGAACGATCGAATCAATATGTCGAATACTGTTTCGGCGATTGGCGCTACGCCGCCGAAAATCACTGCGAACCCCAGGATGCGCTCGGGCGCGCTGCTGGTTTCGTCACAATCGGCGTTCGGCCGGCGCTTTATCGACGTTATGCCCGGTGAAGTTCCCCGACCCGCTTCACCGCCTCGGCGCTTAATGCAGCTATTTGCCTCCCAGGCAAACGTGGAACGGCTGGAAAACGAATTGGATCAACGGTGGAAGCGAAACGCCGACACCATCGTGCACAACCCCGACAGCGACGTCGATTTTGTGAAGGATTCCGAGCATTACAGCGTCGCCCACAACTGCAACCACATGACCGCCCGGATGCTGCGCGAATTGGGCTGCCAGGTCCGCGGTCCGGTCGGCTCATCGGATTTCAAGGTGATCTACTTGGAGCCGATTCCCGCCGCCGCGTCTCCCGATCGAAGGATCACCGCCGCCCCACCGGCCACATCCCCAGCCGCAGACGCGCGGTGAAGCAAGTCGCGTGGTTCGATTCCAACCATCCAAACTTTACAACCTCTGCCGCGATGTCTAGTTTGGATGGAATGATCCGCGTAACGCGACACGGCTGGAGGGAGATGCTGATCGGTTCGGTCGTATTGGCGGCGATTGCCGCCGGCACCCTTGAATCCCGGCTCATCTGGCTTGATTTTGTCCTTCTTCCGCTGGTTTTCGTGGTGCTGGTCTGGCTCTTCGCGTTCTTCCGCGATCCCGAGCGGCCAATTCCCGCCGAGGAGCATTTGATGGTCAGTCCGGCCGATGGGGTCGTCTCCGACATCACGCGGCTCGAAAGCGATCCATTGCTCGGCGGACCTTCGGTGCGCGTCGGCATCTTTCTCTCGGTATTCAACGTTCATATCAATCGGAGCCCTTGCGACGGCCGCATCCGATCGGTTCTCTATAAGGAGGGAAAATTCATCAACGCCATGCACCATGGCCGGGCATCGGATGAAAACGAATCGAACACCATCGTGCTTGAGGACGCGACGACCGCCCAGCCGATCGCCGTAGTGAAGCAGATCGTCGGATTGATCGCCCGGCGAATTATTTTTACGGGTAAAACCGGGGAAGTGGTGCGGCGCGGGGGACGCATCGGAATGATCAAGTTCGGAAGCCGGACCGAGTTGTCGATCCCCCAGTGGCTCGAACCGCAAGTGCTGGTGAAAGAGGGGCAGGCGGTGCGAGGCGGCGCGGATGTCATCGCCCGGCTCGGCAAGCCGATCCATGCGGCCGCCCCGAAGATCGACAGCGCCGAATTCGAGCCGCTTGTGCCCCGGGAGACGCCGGCATGAGCGAGCTGCGTCCGCGGCGAATTCCGTTGCGCCGTCGGCTCACCGATGAGCAGCGTGAGCGGCGTCGGCGTCGCCTGCGACGTCGCGGGCGGCGTGCTTATATCCGCTCGGTTTATTCGCTTCCCAGCCTGGCGACGCTGGGAAATGCGGTGTGCGGTTTTGCGTCAATGTACGTGTCAACGCTCGATCCGGGAAACCGTGATCGACTGGCGGATTATTTCGCGGAACATCATTTCGTCGTCGCCGCCTATCTGATTTTCCTGGCGATGATTTTTGATGCGCTGGACGGCCGGCTGGCGCGCTTTGCGCGCCACACGACGGATTTCGGCGGGCAGCTCGACAGCCTTGCCGACGCCGTCAGCTTCGGCGCGGCCCCCGCGTTTCTGTCCCTGCAGTTATTTCACAGCACGCACGGCGGGGACTTTTCGCCAATTCTCGGCCGCCTGGTCTGGGCAACCGGCGCCCTATATATGAGCTGCGCACTGCTTCGGCTGGCGCGATTCAATGTCAGCAATCAACATGGAGAACAGCACCATTTCAGTTTTCTGGGTTTGCCCAGCCCCGGTGCCGCCGGCGCGGTGGCGGCGTTTGTCCTGATGCAGCAGGATCTGGCGGAGCGGCCCGGCACGTTGTCCATTGCGTCGGCCTGCGCGTGGCTGTTGCCCCTGATTGTCTTCGGGACCGGGCTGTTGATGGTGAGCGCCATACGCTACCCGCACCTGGTCAACCGGTATCTGCGCGGGAAGCGGTCGATGGGGCGGATCGTTGCCGTATTGATCGCGCTGCTTGCGCTGGTCGCCGTACACCGATACGCGCTCGGAATTGGAACGCTCGGATACGCATTGTGGGGAGTGAGCGGCTGGATCTACGCGCGCATCCGAAACCGCGGCATACGTGGCGGTACGCCCAATCCACCGAACGCAAATGGACGCGGGTAGGTTTGTAGTGCGGGCTTCAGCCCGTATCTTCTCCTTCGTATGACCCCAATCATCACGCGCTTCGCTCCCTCCCCCACCGGATACCTCCACGTTGGAGGCGCTCGAACCGCCCTCTTTAACTGGCTGCTCGCCCGCCATCATGGCGGACGGTTTTTTCTTCGCATCGAAGACACCGACCTGCTCCGCAGCACCGAGGAATCGTGCCACCAGCTTCTAGAAGATCTGCGCTGGCTCGATTTGCAGTGGGACAACGCAAGTCTCGTCTTTCAGTCGAAGCGGCTTGCGACTTATGACGCGATCATCGCTGATCTGATCAACCGCGGGCTGGCATATGAGGCATATGAGACGCCCGAAGAACTCGACACGATGCGCAAGCAGGCGGAGGAAGCAAAGAAATCGTTCATTTACCGCCGGCGGGAACTAGGCGCCGAGGAACTCGACCGATACCGTGCCCAGGGGCGCAAGGCGGTCGTTCGCTTCGCGATGCCGGTGAAGGAATATGCCTTTTTCGATGTCGTTCTGCGCAAACAAGTTGTGACGCCGGCGGCAGAAGTCCAGGATCTGATCATCCGCAAGGCGGACGGAATGCCAACCTATCACTTTGCCGTGGTCGTCGACGATCAGGTAATGGGAATCACGCACGTTCTTCGCGGTCAGGAACATCTCAAGAACACCCCGGGGCACCTCGCGCTTCAGGAAGCGCTTGGCTATCCACGACCGATCTACGGGCACCTGTCGATCATCCAGAATCCGGACGGCCGCAAGATGGGTAAACGCGACCGCGACAAGAAGATCCGTCGCGCCGCGCAAGGGTGGGTAAAGAATCTCGGCCGGAGTGTGGAGGCGCTGGAAGAGCAGGCGGGCATCGGGTCGAGGCGTATTGCCGAGTGGCTAATCGACGAAGATCGCCAGCTCGGCTTCGAGGAGCAGGCCGCGGTGATGGGCGTGATCGGTATGCGCGAGTCGGAGCTGCCGGAAATTCTGGTTCATGATTTCCGCCGCAACGGCTACCTGCCGGAAACGCTTCTCAATTTCCTCGCCCTGCTCGGATGGAACCCCGGTGGCAATCTCGAACACATGAGCATTGATGAAATGGTCAAGTTGTTCGACATCGACGGCATCGGCAAGGGTAACGCAAAATTCGCTCGCGACAAGCTCCTCTCGTTCAACACCGAAGCATGCGCGAAGGCTCCGATCGAACGACTGATCTCCGCCATGCGCGATTTTCTGTCGGTCAATCCCGAATCCCCGCTCAACGGCGCGAGCCACGCACAACTGGCGCGGTTGCTTGCGATAAAGAAGGGCTTTCGAACCTTGCGCAAAGTGGAGGAAACTACCCGGTTTTTCTTCATCGCCGATGAGAAGATTGTCTTTGATTCAGACGCCGTTGAGAAAGTGCTCTTGAAGAACGACGGCCAGGGACTCATCGCATTGCGCGACATTCATGGGATCCTCTCGAGCGCGGTCGAGTGGACGCATGGGCCGCTTGAAGCGGCGGTGAAACAATATTGCGAGGCGAAACAGCTCGGCCTCGGCAAAGTCGCCCAGCCGATTCGTGTGGCCATCGCCGGCTGTACGATTAGTCCCCCAATCTTCGAAAGTCTGGAATTTCTTGGGAGGGATCGGACGCTCGGGCGAATCGACCGCTGTCTGAAAGCGACGGCGCAACCCGCATGAATCACGCGTGAATCACGGCGTCAGCCGCGCGAACTTACGGCCGAGGCGAACGACCACCGGGTGCTCGAACGTGTATTCCTTCTGGAAATCCGTCACTTTCTGTTCGTCGATCGAAACCGCGCCTTCCTTGATCTTGCGAACCGCCTCGCTGTTCGAAGCCGCCAAACCGGCTTTCACCAGAAGTGGAGCCAGTTTCTGCGCAACCGCGCCGACGGAAACGACCGGCGCATCGGAAGGAATCCCCTGATGCTGTTGAATTCGATCCCACTCTGCTTCGGCTTCATCCGCCGCAGGCTTACTGTGCAGCCAGGTAATGATTTCCTTCGCCAGGCGGACCTTCGCGTTGCGCGGCCTGGAGGAGATCAGAACACGGAACTCTTCCGGGGGCAGATCCGTCAACAGCGTGAAATACATTTCCATCGCGGTATCGGGTAGGCGCATGACCTTCCCGAACATCCCGGATTGGCCGCCGGGCGAATCGGTAACGCCGATATAGTTCTTCAGACTCTTGGACATCTTCTTCACGCCGTCCGTACCGACCAGCAATGGCGTGACGATCACAACCTGCCCTTCCTTTCCCTCCTGCTGCTGAAACTCGCGTCCGACGAGGTTGTTGAACAACTGATCGTTGCCGCCCATTTCCACATCGGCGTCGATCATCACACTGTCCCATCCCTGAAGCAGCGGATAAATGAATTCGTGAATGCGAATGTCGATTCCCTTGCCGTATCGGTCTTTGAAGGAATCGCGGTCGAGCATTTGCGCGACGGTTTTGCGACCGGCCAGTCGGATAATGTCGATCAAATTGAGTTTTGCGAGCCATTCGCCATTCCAGCGCACCTCCAGATGAGGCGGATCGGTCAGAAGAATCTTGCCGACCTGCTCTAGATAGGTCTTTGCATAAGCGTCGATCTCTTCCCCGGCGAGGACGGGACGGGTCTTGTCCCGGCCGGAGGGGTCGCCGACGCGAGCGGTGTAATCGCCGATGATGAGGACGGCCTTGTGTCCCCATTCCTGAAACTGCCGAATGACGCGGAGCGGCACCGCATGACCAAGTGTGACATCCGGCGCGGTTGGGTCCATCCCCAGCTTGATGCGCAACGGCTTACCACTCTCGGCGCTGCGGTGAAGCTTGCCGCGAAGGTCCTGATCGTTGAGGATCTGTTCGCAACGGCGGCGGAGCTGATTCAGTTGTTCGTCGATGGAAATCATGAGTTCGAAGGATTCTATTTGAGCTGATACAGCCCGGCAATCGAGCTGAAGTCGGGATTGAATTCCCACGGGTGCGTGACAGATTCGGCGGTCCAAAAAGTCTCCCCCTCGCCCGGTACCCGGAGGAGCCGCGCACGAAGTAAGCGGGAAAGCCCTCGGTAAACGAGAGAACTATCCCGCTTACTCCGTGCGCGGCTCCTCCAGACTGCTGGCGCGCTACTTGTGCTGCGTCGAAAGATACGCGAACGTTTCAAATCCATTAAACAGCGCGTGCATCGTAATGCACGTCCAGATATTTCCGGTTCGCTCCCTGGCGAATCCCAGGCAGACCGACAGGCAAAAAATCGGGGGCCACATCCACGCAGCATGCACCAGGCTGAAAAGAACCGACGTCAGGACGATTGAAATCCAGGTCTGCACCGCGACCGATGGCGGCGTCGATGCGGCGAACGGCGGAGGCATTGACGATTCGACTCCAACGACTTCAAAACCGGGGGTTGTCGTCGGGATCGGACGGGTCGTCCAGCCGACCAGCATTGCACGCAGGTACGTCTGCAAATGACCCCGAAAAAACCACTCTTCGAAAAACGGCGCACAGACTGTGGCTCCGCCGATCAGCAAAAGCCGAATCAACGGTGACGGCCCCCCCATCTCGCGGAGCAGATCCGGCTCCGTGGGGTGCGCGAAATGGAGTAACTGATAGACCGATTCCGTCACTGACGACACGGCGATCACCAATGGTAAGGTGATCAGGATTCCGATCAACCCCATTGCGACTCCCCGAAAGAATTTTCCCGGTGCGAAGCCCAGCCGCCCGGGCATCGTGGGGCCTCCCACCCCGAAATCGCCGGCAAGCAGAACGATGAAACCGGCAACGGCGGGAACCGTCGCGAGAAAGGCCCAATCGGCGGGAGCAAAATTCTTTTCGGCGAAGTGGTATCCCGCCCCATGGGTTCGCGCGAGCATCGTCTGGCGGACGGTGCCGTAGAACATTTGTGTCAGGATCCAGGCCGTGGCGCCGGCGAAAATGACCAGCAGCAAAGCGCGGGCATCACGACCCGGCTCGATATCCAGAGGGCGTTCGACCGAGCGCGCGGCAAACACCCCGGCCCAGGCGGCGCCGGCGATCGAAATACAGGCTAATAGGAGCAGAATGATCAGGGAACGGACGCCTTGGCTGTCGCCTGCGGCTAAGATTGACATGCCGACGGTCTCGTTTAAGGTTCCTGGCCGCCTCAATTGCAGCGTGAGCGCGGCATTGTAGCGAAAGCAGCGCGATGAGCACTATTCTCGAAAAGATCGTCCAGACCAAGCGGGAGGAAATCGCTGAGCGCCGGCTGCGCGTGCCGATCGAGCAACTGAAGGAACAGGTGGCGGCGCTGGGCCGGCCGAGAAATTTCTTCCACGCCATCACGCATCGTTCAGATCATCGCATGAGGCTGATCGCCGAGGTGAAAAAGGCGTCCCCGAGCGCCGGCGTGATCCGCACGGATTTTGATCCGGTTCGGATTGCGCAGATCTATGCGCAAGCCGGAGCAAACGCCATCAGCGTCCTGACAGATGAAAAATACTTTCAGGGAAAGCTGGAATACATCCGGCTCGTGCGAGACGCCGTGAACCTTCCCATCCTGCGGAAGGACTTTGTCATCGATCCATACCAGGTTTACGAAACGCGTGCCGCCGGGGCCGATGCAATGTTGCTCATCGCCGAATGCCTGGAGACCAGCCATTTGATCGATCTGCAAATCCTGGCCACCGAACTGAACCTGACGGTACTCATTGAGGTGCATGACATGGAGAGCCTGATGCGAGTTCGCGATCAGGTGATTGGCTTTCCGCATCGCAGCTATAGCCTGTTGGGAATCAACAACCGTGACCTGCGCACGATGACGACCGATCTCGGAACCACGCTCCGATTGGCGGAACTCGTTGCGGACCGATCCGTGCTGGTCAGCGAAAGCGGAATCCACACCCGGGCGGATGTCGAAAAACTTTCGGCCGCCGGAATTGGGGCGGTCCTGGTGGGAGAAAGTCTGATGAAAAGTCCGGATATCGCCGGAAAAATCCAGGAACTATTCGGCGAGGAAAAGTCCAAAGCCCAAAGCCCAAAGCCCAAGTAAATTCCAAAACCCAAGAAGAAAAATCCAAACCGGAGGAATTTTGCCCCGTCCTGTTTGGGATTTTCTTCTTGGAATTTGGTCCTTTTTTGGGTTTTGGTTTTTGGATCGTGGAATTTTCTTACAAGCCTCCCGGTCCTCCGGACCCGCCGGGTCCACCCTGGATATTGGTGTACGCTTCGATTCCCGCCGCGACGAGGCTCTCCACCAGTTGGGAGGGGATGAACGAGTCAACCCGCACGGCGGGCCCGTCGGTAGCGGCGGCGACGCCGATCGGAGGAAGATTCGGCGGAATGCGCAGACTTCAGAGGAAATCCAAGGCCGGCGGCGTACTTCACTGCCGATGAGACGACCTGATCGAGTCGGATGTAATATTCGACATAGCGATTTTCCGGAAGATGGGCCGAAACCGCCTTTACGCCGGGCAAATCGCTGAGGTGATCCTGGGGATCTTTGCTGGCCGTGATAGCCGCCGAAATCAACTTGTCTGTTCCGCCGTGGACGAAAAGAACCGTTTTGTCATCCACCGCTCCGACCACTCCGCTCAAGCCGTTGGCCCCAAACACCATCGCTGAAATCTGTTGGGCCTGAGCGGCTTTCGGATCGTTGGGATCGGTCTTGATCGACGCATCGTAAGTATCGAAGGTGACGCCATCGATCGTTTTGGCGTCGGGCTTGAACTCGAGGGCCATTTTCGCGGGACTGTCCGCCGGCGCGGCGCCGCTGACGCCGGAAGCACCTTTGATCATCCCTTCCGTGGCCTGCTTGATCGCCTTGGCATCGCCATGTGCCACGCCGACAATCTGAAAGACGCTTTCCTGTCCGAGCGCCTCCGTCAGCGACCACCACGCCGACAGCCACGCGGTGCAATGCGCCGTAAAGGGCCTTCTCGGATTGGAGGAGATCCGCCATCTGCTTGCCCACTTCTCCGGCGTCATTCAATTCCTTGACGATGGGATCAATCACCATCGAGAGAATCCGCTGCATCACCTTGGGATCGGCGGCATACCCGGCAAAGGCGTAGTATTTGCGATCGGGCAGGCCCGCCAGCAGGGACTTTCCGCCGGCCTCCCCTTTCAACTCGGCGGCGGTGCGTCCCCAATCCGAATCGGGCTTAAACTCAGCGAGAAAGGTGGTGCCAATTCCGTCGTCGGCCAGATCAAGCCCAATTACCCCGGACGTGGCGGCGGACAGAAATGATTCGACCCCGTCCAGATAAACGCTGATCATCGCGCGGGCGACGGGAATGAATTTTTTGGCAGCCTCATCCTTCCCGACGTTTTTAGTCACCTCATCCAAAATTTTGCCACGTTCGGATTTCAGCTTCGGCAGGATGACGGCGCGAAGCGTTTGCATGTTGGCGAGGAGGACGACGTCTTTAGCTTCCGATTCCTTTGCCGCCAGACCACTTAATTTCATCGTTTCGGTCGGCTTGCTGGCAACCAGGGCCTTGGCCGGCGACATCGCGGCGTAGTCGCCCCAATGCGCCACAAAAACGTCCTTGTTACCTTCCTGTGACTTGCCTTCGGCGATTCCGCCCTCTTCCTTCACGTCCTTCAGGTTGCCGAGAAAGGCCTTGTAGTCGCTGACCGGAACCAGGGCGAGCACGCTGTCGTCCTGCTTGGCCTGGGCCGTATCCTTGTCGAAAATAACGAACGCCATTTCGCCGGATTTGTTCAATCCCTGGGAAATGTGCATTTTTTGGACCATCGCGCTAAGCGGATCAGCCAGATCCGGCGAAAACTGATCGAGCCCGAAGGCCTTGGCCATCTTGACGACTTTGGCATTGGTCGCGCTCAGATTCTTCACCTTGAATACCGCCAATGCGGTGGACGGCACCTGGTCCAGCACTTGTGCATGGACGCGCGTGCCCGCGCCAACCAGCAGGACAAGCAGCGAAATCGAAAAAAGACGTCGGCAACGCGGGGGCTTCATGCGGTCTCCTTCAGAAGCGGTTCGGCTTCGAACACCGGGAGCGGGACATTCCCGCCAACGGCGAACCATCGCTTTACACACGGGTTTGGTGATCGATCCTACCCCGTCAGTTTAGTCCGTCAAACGGAGGAAATGTGATATTCTCAAATGTAGCACAGCCGCCCTCGGCTGTGTTCGACCGAAGGTCGAAGCTTTCCGCCTTTCGGCGGAACACAGCCGAGGGCGGCTGTGCTACATTAGCGCAACTGCCATAGAATCGCTGTATGCGCCTTGCCGTCATCGAACCTTCGCAGACTGCGCCGCCCGGATTTGAAAGCGGGCCAGCGTCGATCGGAGCCGTGCGCGTCCTGCGCATCAGTATCACCGACCGGTGTAATTTCCGCTGCGTTTACTGCATGCCGGAGGATGGAGTCCGCTGGCTTCCGCGCGAGCAGATTCTTACCTTTGAAGAGATCCGCGACGTAGTGCGCGCGGCGATCGAAGTGCATGGCATCCGCCGTTTTAAGCTTACCGGCGGCGAGCCGACCGTCCGACACGGGCTGGTCGATCTGGTCGCAATGCTGCGACGGGTGAACGGAATCGAGGACCTCTCACTCACCACCAACGGCATGCGCCTGCTCGATCTGGCCAGGCCCCTGCGTGAGGCCGGTCTCGACCGGGTGACGGTCAGCATCGATTCATTGCGTGCCGATCGCTTCGCCCGCATCACCCGCACGGGGTGTCTCGCAACTGTCCTCCGCGGGCTCGATCGTTGCGAGGAAGTCGGCTTCAGCTCCATCAAGATCAATTGCGTGACGATGCGCGGAACCAATGACGATGAGCCCGCGGACTTTTCCCGTCTGACGTTGAGCCGACGTCTGACGGTCCGCTTCATCGAATACATGCCCCTCGGCGATTCAGCGATCCAGCGCGATGCGATGAATTTTTCGGGCATCGACGCTTCAGAGCGGGGCCCCGCCGGCGGGTGCGGCGCACAGGACCGCGGAGCGAACTGCCTGATTCCTGAAAGTGAAGTGCGCGACGCGATCGAGCGAGACCTCGGACCGCTGATTCCGGTCGAGCGAAATTCGGAGCCCGGCGTGGGGCCCGCAAATATATATCGCCTCGCGCTGGGCAATCCCGCCGGACGCATCGGTTTCATCAGCGCCATGTCCGCCCCCTTCTGCTCGACCTGCAATCGCCTTCGCCTCACGGCCAATGGAGTGCTGCGATCCTGTCTTTTCGAAGGAGGCGAAGTGCATATCCTCCCGTTGCTTCGTGACTCGAACCAAAGCGAAAACGTGCGCCAATCGAAGCTTGCTCACGCCATGTCCGAATGCGTTCGACTTAAGCCGCGACTGCACGGATTTCATGGCAACGAGCAGATGAGCCGGATTGGCGGGTAGTCTCGCGGATGACCAAACGAAAGCGGATGTGTTCTCCGGGCTTTTCGACGAACCCGTTACATAATCGAAGGACGACAAATATCGAACACGTCTATCTGCTTGCGTTCGAGGCGATCGGCGAGTGCCTCGCCGCCCGCGGTTTCCATGAAAAACAGTTCTTCATCCGAGATTGGGACAGTGAACACCCATGCGACCTGCTTGGTATCCAACTTCAAGGTCTGTAAGCCGGGTTCCCAAAGAAATGGATTTGACATGAACAGGTGCTTCATCGTGTCGGACACCCGGTATGGTGAAACCGCATCTCGGAGGGCGCCCTGCGGAAAGCAGGCCCATTGCGATCTCATTAGACAAAAACCGGCGGTGGCCAAAATATTCGGGAACTCGGAAATTCTCGCGTCGCAGGCTCCGGTGATTTCCACGCGAGGCAGGTTTTGGTCTTCCGAGCCATTTCGATAATCCGAGAGTCCGACTGTTGAATATGAAACGACTCCTTCCTGCGGCTGGTCGTGCGCAATGAAGATCGGAAGCGTCAATGGAAGATGGTCATGGTGGTAGGCCACGATTCGCGGCGCTCTGCCAATTACCTCCGCCAGGTATTTGGCAATTTGTCGATTTTCGAAGCTCGGCTTACCGGCCAAGGAATTCTCCGGCTGATGGTTGCAAGTAGGATGCAATCGGACTGGAAGCCCGTCCTCTACTTCACCGGCTGAGTCGCCGCCGTGTCCTGGGTACACCAGACATGCGGATCGGGGATCATCTGCATTTCGGCCTTGTTGAGATTCAGCGGAACGACTTCCCAGAGCCATCCGGCCGGCGGCCTTTCGTCTTCCCCCCCTTTGCGGGTGCGCGGGCGGGGCCGAGCCGGATGAAATTAGCGCCGTTGACGCCCTCGGTGGTGCCATTTGGCGAACCAGAGGCCGTACATCCCTTTCTGGATCTCGGTCAGGTTGTAGAGAATCTGCGTGTCTTCGTCGGCTTTGTCGGCCGGCTTCTCCTTGGGAAGAACGATCGCCGTGTCCATGTGGGGCTGGTCCACCAGGTTCCATTTCTTGGCCGAGGAGTCATACCGCCACAATTCGAGAAACACGAAGGTTGCCCGCTTGGTGACATTCTTATCCTCGATTCGAAGCGACCAGTCGTTCGTAGCTTCGTCGCCGTAGAACTCGATCACCTTTTCCCATGCCTCGCGCTCTTTATCCGCCGCGCTTTTCTCCGGGCGGGCGGCGCGAGCGGGGGAAAAAGCAATCGCTCCCAATAAACATGCGGCCAGGGGGATGAGATATCGTCGCAACATCATTCGTCCCTCACTTCGCTTTTCCTTTCCATTCGGCCCGAGGCGGATTGTACGGCAGATTGCGAGCGCATGCTCACTACACGACGGGGCAAAGCGGCGCGCGCCGCCACCCCGCCGCAAATTCGAGCCGCCGCGCCGCCCCCGTATTGGTTCCGCTCCTCGATTTTCTCGCGGACGAATGCGGGGCGGCGCGGCGGTTACGGTCGGCGTGCTCCACAATTTCGGGCCGCCGCTTTGCCCCGTCGTGGAAATTTCCGCTTGATCACGCGCTGCGATTTCGGAATGTTTATCCTCCTCTGAACCATTGACTTCGCCGCGACGCTATACTTCCCCGCTTCGATCGGGCTCCCAAATCATGCGCAATCCGTTCGGCATCACCTTTCGCCAGTTGTTCGTGGCCAGCCTTGTCATCCTTGCGGCGCTGCTCGGGACACTGTTTTACGAGGTGTACGTCCAATCGCGCCGCTCGGTGACTGAAAGTGCGCAGCGCGAGCGGGAGGAAATTGCCCAGCGCAAGGGAGACGTGATCGTCGGATACCTGGCCAGTGCGCAGATGACGCTTGAGAATGTCGAGCGTTCGCTCGGCGCCGGACTCGCCGGGACAAATAACTCCGACGAGATCGAGTCGCTCCTCTTTTCACAGGTCCTGAATAACACCGGGATTTCGGAGGCTTCATTCACCCATGCGGATTCGCTGGGATACCTGGCTGGCGGAATAATGCGGGTTGCGCCCGACAATCGCTGGCAGCTCACGGTCTATCGCGCAAAAATCCGGACGGAAGCCAGCAGATCGTCTCACGCCGGGTGCGTCCCGCAGTCGGCGGCGGATTTGCCGCCGACATGCGCGAGCGCCCGGTCGCGTCACCGCGCTTTGAGGGCGTACCGTATACTCAGACGGCCGAGCGAAATCTTTCCGATCCGACGAACGATCTCACATTCCAGACCCCCGCCTCAAGACAATTTTATGGGGATCCGATCTGGACCGACCTGCATTACACGCAGATCGATGAATACCTTCCCGAAAATCAGCGGCGGGTGGCGGTCGATGTGCTGCGAAGCGTTGAAGACCGCCCCGGACATTTCGTCGGCGTTCTGAAAATAGGCCTGTTTTCCCGCAAGATCGAGGAATTCATCCGCAACCCTGATCCGCAGGACTTTCACACGATATTCCTGTGTGATTCCCCCTCTCCACTCGATCCGGCTCGCGTGAAAGAAGGGGGACGGCTGCTTGCACCGCTGACGCCGTCGGACTCGCTCAAAGAAATCGGCGACGATCTGCGTTATGTTTCAACCGCTGGCCCTCCGCAGATTCTCGCGGCGCTGCACTTACCGCAACTTGTGGATCTCGGCCGCGGGAGCCCACCCACCAGCGGCGCGGTGGACGTCAACGGCGTGCGTTATCTGGTCACTTTCCGTGCCATGCCCGAATCCCAGGATTGGGTCGTAGGCATCATCGCTCCGGAATCCTACTACCTGCGCGGTCTCGAAAGCCGCCGAAATACGCTCGTCTGGCTTTCACTGCTCGTGATCGTGGCGATCCTTCTCGGCGGAGCCCTGATGCTTCAGGCGGTGCAGCGCGGACTGGGACGAATCCTCCTGGCCACCCGGCGCATGCGCGAATTCGATTTCGCGCCGCGCCGGCACGGACTATTTTCAGCGATGTGCGCGCGGTGATGGAAAGCCTGGAACAGGCCAAGACCGCCATGCGGGCCATGAGCAAATACGTGCCGGTCGATCTGGTCCGCAAACTCTATCATGACAATCGCGAGCCGACGCTTGGCGGTGCGCTGGCCGATGTTTCGCTTCTCTTCAGCGACATCCAGGACTTCACCAATGTTTCCGAGCGGATGGAACCGGATGCACTGGCGCGGGCACTGGGCCGCTATTTCGAGGTGATGACCGGGGCGATTCACGAGAACGGCGGGATCATCGACAAATACATCGGCGACAGCGTGATGGCGCTCTGGAACGTCCCGACGGAACGCGCCGATCATCCCCGCGGCGCCTGCCGCGCCGCGCTGGGCTGCCGGCGGGCCACGGCGGCGTTGTACGCATCACCAGAATGGACCGATTTGCGGCTGGATCCGTTTCCAACCCGCTTTGGCGTTCATACGGCCAGGGTGACAGTCGGCCATTTCGGCGCACCCGACCGGATGAGCTATACAGCGATCGGCGACGGGGTGAATCTGGCATCGCGTCTCGAAGGACTCAACAAACAGTACGGCACATCGATCATCGTAAGCGATTCCGTCCACCAAGCCGTCGGCGACGAATTTCGTTTCCGATTTCTCGACATCGTCGCCGTCAAGGGGAGGTCGAAAGGTGTCCGCATCTACGAACTGCGCGGCCTCGCGTCCGAACCCGACTCGTCGCCCGATGTCATTCGCGTTTACGAACAGGCCGTCGCGGCCTATGAATCCCGCGATTTCGATTCAGCGCTGATGCTGTTGGAACCTCAATGCGAACAGGATCGGCCGAGCGCCGTGCTGGCCGCTCGTTGTATCACGTTTCGCATCAATCCCCCGCCGGAACAATGGAACGGCGTCTACATTTCCGACCGGAAATGACCTTCTGACGACTTAGCAACGTATTGTCTATCATTGGGCGTTCTGCAACGCCGATAACGCGGGAAGGGTAGCAAATGCGCACGGGTCCTTTCAGGCCGGCGGACCTGAAGGATCCCACTCGAATTCCTGATTCGTAAATGACGTAATGCCAATGGCTTCAATTCGCCGCCCGCGGTGATCCGAAGCAGTTCAAATCGTTCGGAAATATATGCGATTGTTGTTTTTAGTACTCGGTCTGATCGGAGTGGCGGCGGTTGCCGGGGGCTGGTATTGGAAGTCCGGTTCAACACCCCCGCTGGAATTTCGGACCGCAAAAATAGAGCGCGGCGACTTGCTTTCAACGGTTGACGCCACCGGAACCCTCGAACCTGAAGAAGTTGTCGATGTCGGGGCACAGGTGGACGGGCTGATAGATTCATTTGGTAAGGATGCGAACGGAAATCCAGTTGACTATCGCTCGCCGGTGCAGGCGAATATGGTGCTGGCTCACATCGACGACGCAGTTTACCGGGCGGACCTCAGCACCGCCGAAGCTCAGCTTGACACGGGAAAAAGCAATCTGGAAAAGGGAGTGGCCGACGTCGATCAAGCCAAGTCCAAACAGCATCAGGCGGAGCAGAACTGGATTCGCGCGCAGCAGCTTGGCGTTTCCGATGCCCTCTCCAAGAGCGATTACGAAACCTATCAGGCCGACTACGAAACTGCGCGCGCAACGTTGCGGTCGCACAGGCTGAGATTTCGCAGGCCAAGGCGACTATTCACGCCGCCGAAGCCGCCCTCTCCAAGGCGAAGCGCAACCTCGATTTCTGTACGATTCGCTCGCCGGTGAAAGGGGAGATCATCGATCGCCGGGTCAACATTGGTCAGACCGTCGTTTCAAGTCTGTCGGCGTCGAGCATGTTTCTCATCGCCAAAGACCTCTCACGCATGCAGGTGTGGGCGGCAGTCAACGAAGCCGATGTCGATCACATCAAGCCTGGGCAGGACGTAACCTTCACCTGTGATGCACTTCAGGGTGAAACATTTAAGGGGACCGTCGGCAAAGTGCGGCTAAACGCACAGAGCACCCAGAACGTGGTTGTTTACACCGTTGAGGTCAATGTCGACAACAGCAGCGGCCGCCTTCTGCCGTATATGACCGCGAACGTGCAGTTCAACGTGCATCGCGATGCGAATGTGTTGCTGGCTCCCAACGCCGCATTGCGGTGGTACCCCAGCGACGCTAAGCAGGTTGCTCCCGAGGCGCGCTCGAAGTGGAAGCCGGTGGAGGAAGAGGACGAGCAGCCGGCTTCTTCCGGTCCTCCGCTTCCGATCAAAACGTCGAAGAAAAAGGTGGAGCGACACGGAACGATCTGGGTGACAGACGGACATCTGGTCCGCCCGATCGATGTAAAGCTCGGTCCCACCGACAGCATCAATACTGAAATCACTCCCGTCTCTGCCGACGAGATCGGCGACGATGGACAAGTGGTGATCGGCGATGCCGGCGGCCCCGATTCGGCAGACGACGAGCGCGACCCGTTCCTGCCGCGGTTGAATCATAAGAAGTAAGAGGAATGCGACACCTTCTCCGAACATTGCGAACGGCCTTGCGCGCTTGCGGCGCAACGTGATGCGTTCGACGCTCACCTGTATGGGGATCATCATCGGCATTGCCGCGGTCATCGCGATGATGGAGATCGGCAAAGGCTCTTCGAAAAAGATCGCTAACACGATGGCCCTCATGGGGGCCGACAATATCTTGGTACTGCCCGGCACCGCGCAGACCGGCGGAATCAGCCAGGGAATTGGAAGCGTCGTCACGCTTCATCCGCAGGATGGCAACGCGATCCTGCGCGAGTGCTCAGCCGTCCGCAGCATCGCCCCGCTGGTCAAGAGCCGCGTGCAGCTCATCTACGGGAACAAGAACTGGACCCCGGGCAACATGAACGGCACCACGCCGGATTACATCGACATTCACAACTGGCCCATTGCTTACGGGGAAATGTTCACCGACGCCGACGTCCGCAGTGGCAACCGCGTGTGCGTCATCGGAAAGACGATCGTGCGCGAGCTGTTTGAAGGCGCCGATCCGCTCGGCAAGTATCTCCGCCTCAACAGCGTTTCATTCCGCGTGGTCGGCGTCCTCAAGACCAAAGGCGCCAACATCATGGGATGGGATCAGGATGACGTGCTGTGCGCCCCGTGGACAACGATCAAGTTTCGGATCAACAACCAGGGCTCTTCGGGGGCGCCGCCGCGACCAATGCCGCCGTTGCCCAGGCGAGCACGATCAACTCGATCAGCGGAGTTTATCCTTCATCATCGCTGAGCCTGTATCCGAGCATATCGGCGATTCAGCAGACCGACGCGCCGCAGACGATTCGCTTTGCCAACATCGATCAGTTTCTCTCGCCGCCGAAAGTCCGAAGTTCGTCCACCTGGCGATGCATCAGATCCGCCAGCTCCTCCGCGACCGCCATCGCCTTTCCCCCGGCGCACCGGACGATTTCAACGTCCGCGATCTGGCCGAGTTTGCCGACGCGATGCAAACCATGAACTCGACCATGACCGGCCTTCTGCTGAGCGTGGCTCTGATCTCGCTCCTCGTCGGCGGCGTCGGGATCATGAACATCATGCTGGTGAGCGTCACCGAACGGACGCGTGAGATCGGGCTGCGCATGGCGGTGGGCGCCCGTTCCGGCGACATCCTCCGCCAATTCCTGACTGAGGCGGTGATTCTCTGCATCCTCGGCGGCGCTGTCGGAATCTTTCTGGGACGGCTCACCTCGATCCTCGTCCGAAAATTCATGCACTGGCCGACGGAAATCTCCATTGCGGCAATCATCGCATCCGTTGTCGTCTCAGCCACCGTCGGGATCGTCTTCGGCTTCTATCCCGCCTGGAAAGCATCACGTCTCGATCCGATCGAAGCGCTGAGATATGAGTAATTCGGGGGCGCACGGCGGCACTAAACGACTCGGCAAGCTTCAGATCCGGCGGTTTTATTGTGGCACGGGCGTCTCGCCCGTGCTCTTGGCACATACGCACGGGCGGGACATCCGTGCCACTTCAATTCAGGATTCCGGCACCGATCGTGAACGAATCGCTCGGCAGCGAGTCGGTGGCCGCGCCCAGGCCGACAAGCTCGGTCAGGGTGGTCATGCCACTGCCGCCGAGCGTCGTCTTTTCGACCGAGCCGATCACCTGGCTATGTGAATTCACGCCAAAGAGCGTAAGGACGTCCCCTTGCCCATCCGGGGTTCGAGTCAGGCGCATGTATCCCTTGCCGCGCAACGCAATGTGAACGCTGTTCCCGTCGCGGTCGATGTACGTGAATCGCCTTCCCAGCGCAAACCAGTAATTGAGTGCGCCGTCCGGCAATCCGCTGACATTAGATCCCATCAGTTGATAAAAATGGTTCGATCTCAACCGGCTCTTCGACTTGAACTCGATTGAATTGTCGGCTGCATCGTAAGTAACCGAGACCAATCCAAGCTGAGTAGACGTTCCAGTCCCGCCGGCCCCTTCTTTCGTGTGAAGAGACAGAGAAAAATCCTGCACAGTCGGCGGCGGAGACAGAGGCTGGTTGAATGTCAGGTTGAATCCCGGAAATGTAACGGGGTTGACGACGCCGGGGTGATCCGGCGTGAGTTGATTATCGACGATCGCCAGCGGAGGCGGTACATCGAGAATCGAAAGGGTCGCCGATTGCTGCGCACCCAAATGAACGTTGCTCGAAGGATCGAGCAACGTGATGCCCACTGTCAGCGTCGGGTCAACGGCATTGTCATTTAAGACCGGAATCTCGAAGGAAGCCGTCGCCGCGCCGGTGACGAAGTTGAGCGTTCCAGAGGTCGCCGAGTAATTGAGGCCGGCGACGGCTGTGCCGTCCTGCGTTGAGTAGCCAATCGTCCCGGCGGCAGAAAGATTGCCGCCGCGGGTGACGGTGATCGTGCCGAAGCCGGCGTCCTCGCTCACACTGTAATTCGACTGATCGAACTGCACCTGCGACGAGCGGTTCAACACGGTCACAGTCGTGGATTGATTGGCGCCGAGCTGAACATTCCCGGTTGAGTTGGCAAGCGTGACTGTGAATGCGGAAGTGGCGGACGCCGCGTAATTCGCAAGCAATGGGATGCTGATCGTCTCCTGATTTTCCCCGGCCGGGAAGTTGACGGTCCCATTCGTTGCCGTGTAATCGGTTCCGGCGATCGCGGTGCCGTCCCAGGTGGCAAAATCCAAACTTGCCGCGCTGGTGGTATCGCCGGTGCGTGTCAGGGTCAACGTCACCGATCCAGAGCCCCCCGAAGCGGATTCTTGTGCCGCGGAAAATTCCACGAACGATTGCTGATGCGGAATGGTGACGGTGCTCGTCGTCGCCGTGCCGAGCACTCCGCTGCCGCCGGCGCTGGAGAGCTGCACGCCAAACGTTACGGCCGACGCTGCCGGGCCAGACAGCAGCGAAATGACAATCTGTTTTGAGCTTTGGCCCGCGAGGAAGTTAAGAGTCCCGGATTGTCCGACATAATCGATGCCGACCAGAGCGGTCCCGTCTTCGGTCGCGTAGTGAGCGCTGGCCGCCGCGCTCGTGTTGCCGGTGCGCGTGACGGTCAGCGTGGCCGTTGCGGCGCCGGCGCTGGTGACCTGGCTCGGTGATGCAAATTGGATGAGGCTCTGACTGTTGGCGAGCGTCACCGTCGTCTGGCTCTGCGCACCCTCGGCGGTGTTGGTCCCGGGGTTGGTGAGATTGACCGTGAAAGTAGAGGTTGCCGCGGCCGACGCGTTGGCCAGAAGCGGTATTGCAATCATGTCGAAAGTCTGCCCGGCCGCGAAATTGATCGTGCCGCTGGTCGCCGTGTAATCGGTTCCGGCGGTAGCCGTTCCATCGCTGGTGATGTAATCCACGGAGCCGGCCGATGCGGTGTCACCTGTGCGGTCCACCTCCAGCGTCACGACGCCGGCAGTGTTGGCGATGTTACCGGTCGCAGAACTGAAATTGACCTGACTTTGATTGTTCTGGATCGTGATCGTTTCAGTTTGCTGCGTGCCCAGCGCGGCGCCGTTGGCCGGATTGGAGAGGGTCAGCAAAAACGTGGCGGTGGCGGGCCCCGCCGTGTTATCCAGCAGCGGAACCACGATGCTCAGGCTGGTCTGCCCGGCGGAAAAGTTGAGCGTTCCGCTCGTCGCTGTGTAGTCGGTGCCGGCGGCCGCGGTGCCATCGCTGGTGGCGTAGTCAACTGAACCTGCGACAGCGGTGTTGCCGGTCCGATTCACCGTCAGCGTCACGCTGCCCGAATCATTGGCAGCAGTAGTGGTCGCGGCACTCAGATTCACCTGGCTGTGGTCATTCTGAACCGTGACCGTTTCGGATTGCTGCGTCCCCACGATCGTCCCGCTGGCGGGATTGGAAAGAGCCAGGGAAAACGTAGAGCCGGCAGCGCCAGCGGTGTTATTCAGCAGCGGAACCGAGATCGTCTTGCTGGTCTGCCCGGCGGAAAAGTTGAGTGTGCCACTGGTCGATGTGTAATCGGTTCCGGCAAGCGCAGTCCCGTCGGTGGTGGCATAGCCGACGCTTGCGCTCAGAGTAGTATTTCCAGTCCGGTTAACAGTGAGCAATTCGCTGCCCGCGTCGCCGCTGACCGAATCCGTGGCGGCGCTCAATTGCACCAGCGACTGATTGTTCTGGATGGTGATGGTTTCTGATGTCGGCGAACCGAGGGTCGCGCCACCGGTCGGATTGCTGAGTGTCAGGTCAAACGCCGAGGTCGCGCTGGCGCCTGGCAGATCGGCCACCGGGATTGTGATGGTCGCAGTCGTTTGACCGTCGACAAAATCCAGCGTGCTTGAAGTCGCAGTGTAGTTCGTGCCCGCGACGGCCGTTCCATCGGAGGTTGCGTAGTCGACGGTGACCGCTCCGTCTGATCCGCCGGTGCGGTCCACGGTGAGTTGTACGTTGCCGGCGGTATCCGCGACGGTTGCGGTGGGCTGATCCAGTTGCAGCGACCCCGGAGTTGCCGTGGGCGTGGTGCCGGTGGAAGGACCGCCGGAAGAGCTGGAGCTACCCTGAAGGTCGGCGAGGAAAACGGCGCTGTCGAATTCATCGTCGTAGGCGTCGGCCACCACGAATTTCAAGGTATGCGTGGTTATGTTCGGGTCGAGCGGCGCCGTGGTCTGTAATTCCGTCGTCAGTCCCCCGTAGGTGAGATTGAACGTCACGGGCGTTGTCCCCGAAATGGGGGTCCCGTTGACGTTTTCCGGTGGATTGGCGCACCGAGTTATTCAGTGTCAGAAAATCGTTCCCTACAACCAAAGGATGCCCATTGGAGTCTGTGCTCACCTGAGTGCCGTCCAAATATGCGCCGAACGCGTCGTTGACAGACCCAACCCACTGGGGGAATTCTTCGCTTGCGAAGATCAGGTCAAACGAAATCGAATTCGTGCCCGGCGCGGTTGTGAACGTCAGGGTCAAAGCGTTCGCATCGTGCGTGGCGGTGCCCCCGATCAGCGCGGTTAGATCCGAATCCCCCGTTGTACTCAGCAGGGTTCCGATGTCCGAAGAATTGTAAGGCCCAACAGCCTTGGCGGCCGACCCGGTGGTGAGCAGCACGCCGTCGGGAATGCTGAGGTTGACTGAGCCGGACGTGAGATTAAACCCGCTGTAAGTGCCCCCCTGCCCACTTTGTCCGACATAGGACGACCCGCTCAGATTGATGCCTGTCGAAGGCACAATCAGCGAATTGGTTAGCGTCGAGAAGGGAGCGACAGGGTTATACGGCGTGACCGTTACGGAAAAGAGACGTCGGTTTTCCAACAATTCAAGCGCAGAAGTTCCGCCAATTCGCATGTGTCCGTTCCCTTTGAGAATGATGGCGAAACGGACCACTTGAGACGAAATCGCGCCCTCCCAGCCGCTTTCGCTCAATTTCCCGCCCGATAAAGATTCGCCCAACCCAATATCGGACTATTGGGACCGAAAACTCGATGAGCACTACTACCCAAAGGTGCTTCGCGAGAATGCTGGCGAATCAGTTGTGTCAGGTGAAGAGGTAGACATAAACCCCCGATGCCACGGCGAGTGCGCCGGCGACGGTGGCAAACGTCCAGAGGATGCTGCGGTTTTTCACCGCCAGCGAAAGAGTCGCGATCGTGACGGCAGCCTGAGCGCCGAGCATGCCGTAAAAGAAATCGCGACTGCGGTCGCGATGCCTGTCCGAGGCCGAGCCGCTGCGATGAACATCCAGCTCATAAAGCTGCGCAATCGCCATATTGTAACTTGACTCGGCGGTGTAACGTCGGGCGGTATAACGAAGCCGGTCGGCTGCAAAATTGCCGGCCAGGTCGTCGCTCTGTTCGGCCAACCTGGCTGCGAGGCGCTTGTAATCGGCGGGGTCGCCAACCGATTGGGTAGCGGCGGTTTCCGACGTCGTCGGAGAAGAAGGCATGACGCCAACGTCACGGCTCAGTCGTCGCGCCAGCACGGTTTGTAACGATACCAATTTGCCGATTCGGTCAATTGCCTGCTGCATCGGCTTGGTTACCGAATCGAAGGCATGCGCATTGGCCTGCGCCGCCGCCATGGACGTGTCGAATTTCTCCGTGTTCACTTTCCGAATCAGACGGCTCGTGTCGGGGGAATCCGGCTTCTCGTCACTAATGGCCCCCAGCGCCGCCTTCACGTCGGGATCTTCGACGTGTTGTTCCGACACCGGCGGAAGATCCGAACCAGCCAGAAAATGGAGCGCCTGCTGAATTTTCGGATCCGCGAGCGCTTGATTCCATTGCTCAGAGAGGGATTTTGCGTCAGCCCCAAGGCGCCGAAAGGCAATTGCGTTTGGTCCGGTACTGGCGTTCGAGGCTTCGGCAAGATTAGCCAAATCGGTGGCATTCTGTTGCAATGAAGCAGGTGAAAGCTCGGTTCCAGTGCCGGCGTTCGCGAGCACATCAAGTGCGTTTTCGGCGTTGGCCTGCCGAATCCGCTTGGCCTGATACAAACCCCACTGATCTCCCGCCTTCGATTGATTCTGGGACGCCATCGAACGGTGATATTGCGCCGTCGACATCTCGCTGGAGGAGAGACCGGCAAGAATCGTCGCCACCACGGTCATCACGACCGGCGTGGTGTTGATGATCTTGTCGAGGAAGCTCTTGGGCGGTTCCCCCTCAGTCTCCGCTTTGACGGCTTCCTTCACCTTACCCAACATGCTCATGCCCGGCTCCGTTGATCGAACCGCACGGATCATAACAGAACCCGCGACGCAGGTTGAGCCATCGCGAATCGGCCAAATCAAGTATATGATCAACGCGGACAGAAAATTGAGCAGAGAAGGGTCCGGCGACCGCCGACCGTAACATGGCAAAACGCGACTATTACGAAGCTCTGGGTGTTTCACGGACGGCGTCGGCTGACGAGATCCGCAAGGCGCACCGCAAGCTTGCGCTGAAGTTTCATCCCGACCGAAACAAGAACAACAAGGATGCTGAAGAAAAGTTCAAGGAGATTCAGGAGGCGTATGACGTTCTATCGGATGCCAGCAAACGTCAAAACTACGACCAGTTCGGCCACGCCGGGGTAGGTGCCGGCACGGCGCCCGGATCGGGCGGAAGCCCGAATGGGGATCCTTACGACGCATTTCGTCGTGCCCAGTCACAGGCCGGTCGGCGCGGACGTGGAAACGCCGGATGGCGCGCTGCGCCGGGCGTGACCGTCGAGGATCTGGATTCCGGACAATTCGGAGATTTCGGAGACATCTTCGAACAGATGTTCGGCGCCGGCGGACGCGGCGGTGCGCGATCGAGCCCGCGCGGGCGCACGCGCGCCGAACCGCAGCGCGGAGCGGACGTCGATCAACCGGTCACGCTCACCTTCGAGCAGGCCGCGCGCGGAATCATGCTCAGTCTGCAGATGGACCGCGGCGGCAAGATGGAAACGATCGAAGTGAAAGTTCCCGCCGGCGTAAGGGATGGAAGCCGGGTTCGGATTCGCGGACGCGGGGAAATGACCGGCGGAGAGCCAGGTGATCTGTATATCGTGACCCAGGTCACTCCGCATCCCTATTTCCGCCGCGAAGGACTCGATGTTTTGCTCGACCTCCCCATCAGCGTGTATGAGGCGATGCTCGGGACGAAAGTGGAAGTGCCCACATTGGACGGGCCAGTGACGCTAACTGTCCGGCCAGGAACCAGCAGTGGCGGCAAGCTGCGGATCAAAGGTCGCGGCGTCGAGCGTGGAACCGAAAAAGGGGACCAACTGGTCGTGATCAAAGTCATCGTGCCCAAGGAAATTGACGACGAAGGGCGCGAACTCATGAATAAACTTCAGACGAAATTCCCGGTCGATGCCCGCGCCGACATCAAGTGGTGACGGTATTTTGTGGTGCAGGCTTCCAGCCTGCCATTCACATCGAGCAGGCTGGAAGCCCGCGCCACAAGGAACCACATGCGACTGCTGCGGCGCCGCCGCGAGAGGCACGCAAAATGTCATCTGTTCCTCCCCTCCGAGACCGCAGGCGAACCTACGTCGCCGTTCTGATCTATCTCCTGGGCTTCGGCGCAATACTGGTGATTTTGCTCAAGCTGTATCTCCTGCCGGCGATGTCGGCCGCAAAGGTCGCGACGCCAGGCCAACGGCAAGTACTCGCCGTCAATTCCCGACTGATGCTGGCGGTGGTTCTGTTCGTCCTCCTGGCGCTACTGGTGCTGACTTTCCGCATCGGGCGTTACTTTGCGCCGCGCGGCGCACGCCGGAAAAACCCACCGCCTACCCCGATGCCTGGAAGGAATCGGCAAGAAGAGTGCAGGTGCCTCCTTTGGAGGAGGAGTAAATGTCGGATTTGAGAAAGAGGAATTCGAACATCGAACACTCAATCCCGGCGCCGGGAAACATCGAACGTCGAAGAATGAAGGGGACGGAAAAGTAAAAACACCTCCGCGCATTTCTTCCTTCTTCGACGTTCGATGTTGACCGTTCGATGTTCGATGTTCGATGTTTGCATTTCCAATTCCCAACTGCATAGATTCCGGCCTGACCGCTTCCTATCATCCCGCGTTGTTGGTTTCCCCGGAGAATAAATCGCAATGAGTCATCCCCGTCCCGCCACAGTCGGCCAGTTGAAGGAAACGCCATATCTTCCCTCCAGCGTGAAAGATGAGCTTCGCCGCAATGTCATCAGCAAGCTCAAAAACGGGGAGGAGCTGTTCCCGGGAATCGTCGGCTATCGCGACAGCGTCATCCCGCAGATCGTGAATGGAATTCTCTCCCGCCACGATCTGCTTTTTCTGGGTCTGCGCGGACAGGCCAAGACGCGGATGCTTCGTCTGCTGCCGGAATTGCTCGATGAATGGATGCCGGTTCTGGCCGGTGTTGAGATCAACGACGACCCGATCCGGCCGATGACCCGGACCGGCCAGCGATTGATCGCCGAGCACGGTGACGACGCGCCCATCGAGTGGGTCCATCGTTCCGATCGATATCACGAAAAGCTCGCCACGCCGGATGTCACGATCGCCGACCTCATCGGCGAGATCGATCTCGTGAAACACGCAGAGGGGCGATACCTCTCAGATGAATCAACCATGCACTTCGGCATGATCCCGCGGAGTAACCGGGGAATTTTTGCGATCAATGAGCTGCCTGACCTTGCCCCGCGGATCCAGGTCGGCCTGTTTAACGTGCTCGAAGAGCGCGACGTGCAGATTCGCGGCTACCCCATCCGCCTGGACCTGGATGTCTGCCTGGTCTTCAGCGCCAACCCGGAAGATTACACCAATCGCGGCCGGATCGTCACGCCGCTCAAGGACCGCATCGGCTCGGTGATCCGCACCCACTATCCCGAGTCGGTGGACGAGGGAATCCGCATCGCCGAGCAAAATGCCTGGCTCGAGCGCGGGGGAACACATCCTCCAGTGGAGTGCGCGTCGACTTGCCGCGATTCATGTTGGAAATCGTCGAGGAGACGGTTCGCCTCGCACGCTCCAGTCCGCATGTGAGCCAGGCGTCCGGCGTTTCGGTTCGAACGAGCATCGCCAATCTCGAAACCTGTGTCAGCAATGCCGAGCGGCGCGGGATCCTCACCGGCGAAAAGCGTATCGTGCCGCGCATTTGCGATCTGAACTACCTCGTCGCATCCTGCCGTGGAAAGATCGAGATGACGCTGGCGGAGGAAGAAGGCGCTGAAGACAAGCTCATTCGCTCATTAGTCGGCGAAGCCGTCAAGACCGTGTTCGCCCGTTACGACGAACCCGACACGTTCGAGCAGATCACCGAACAGTTCAAGGGAAACCTGAATTTCCCTGCCGGCGACGATCTGATGCGCCGAGGAGTTCGTCGCCAACATGAAGGCGGTGCGGGGGCTTTCGCAATCTGCAGCGACTTTGGCAAAAGAAATGAAACTCGACGGCGCTGACCCAGCCACTCTCGCTTCGGTCGGCGAGTTTCTGCTCGAAGCACTTTACGTGAACAATCGGCTTAGCAAGTTCAGCTCGAAGGGGAAGACTTTCTTCAAGAAGTAGCGTCGCGCGGTGAAACTGCGGTGCGCGGCCCGGCGTGGCCGCCGGGGCTAAACGTTCGAGACGAAAGTTTAGCCGCCGCGGCCTCGCGGCGCCAATGCGCACGAGAGTGACACAGACCCGAGCTCTAAAGCTTCACCGACTCAAACTGCACGAGCCCCTCCACCTTACGCGCGAAGAATCCGCTCACATCGACCGCGGCGAACTTGCGGATGCGCTTGGCAGCCTTGGAAAGATCTTCAAGTTGCTGTTTTTCGAGTGACTGATTGCGCCAGCGGACGGTGCTGTAATAGGCGCAGTCCTGATGGGCGATCAATACGATTTCTCGCAGGCCGTGAACTTTGATCAACAGGCGAAGCTGCCGTTCAAGCGCCTCTTCCTCGCGCGTCGAGGCGAAGTAGCCGGCCAGGCATCCAGCGCCGCCGGGAATCGCCACGCGATCGTATCGCGGCAACTCCAGGGCGTGATGCAGAAAATCGTCCATCTGCTCGCCGAACCGGCCGTCACTGCAATAGACAGCCGCGGCTCCGATTCGATCGGTCTCAAACGGAACGTCGCTGGTGAATTCAGGCGTCGTAGCGATCAGCACATCGCCTCCCTTGTAGTTGCCGGTCGTTCCGGAGAACGTTATACGGCCTGATTCGGAAAAGGCGACTATTATTTTTCGGAAGCTTTCCAACGCGAAGGTTTTGAGTCAATCGATTAACATGAAGGGAAATTATGCCGTCCGATGCATCATTCGATATCGTTTCCGAGGTCAACCTTCAGGAAATGGACAACGCCGTCAACCAGGCGATTAAGGAAATCACCACGCGTTTCGACTTCAAAGGTTCGGCGGCTTCCATCGCATTTGATCGGAGCGGCAAAGAACTCACCTTCACCGCCGACGGCGAGCCGCAGCTCGAGGCGGTGCGCAAGGTCATGGTTGAAAAAATGGTCAAGCGCGGCGTCGATCCCAAATCCCTCGACCCGCAAAAGCTCGAGCAGGCGACGCACAAAACCGTGCGGCAGAAAGTGAAGCTGAAAGACGGAATCGACCGCGACACCGCCAAGGAGATTCAGCGCCGGATCAAGGATCTGAAGCTCAAGGTCAATGCGTCGATCCAGGGAGAAGCGCTACGCGTGAGCGGCAAGAAGCGTGACGACCTGCAAGCCGTCATGGCCGACCTGCGAGCCAATCCAGTATCGATTCCACTTCAGTTCAACAACTTTCGCTAACTTTCAAGGGGGATGCGCTCTCGACGCATTTGATTCTCCAATTGAATGACCACCGAGGACACAGAGACAAAAGAGAGCACCGAGACGCAGTTCGCCAACAGTGACCTCTGTGATCTCTGTGGCCCTCCGTGCTCTCTGTGGTCATTCATCGCGAAGCCAGGTCGTGTTCTTCAAACCAATCCTGCTGCCCGCTCGACTGCAACATTCAGTGGTTTCAAATATTCCGAACCAAACAGCCGCAGGTGATTCAACAAACTGTAGAGCTGATAGACCGGCTTTCGCACGTGGTGATATTCCGCCGGAAGCTTGCGTGATTGCTGATACGCCTTGAGAAATGCCGGCGTGATCGTCTGAAACAATTCCAGGTAGGCGATTTCGGCTTCCGCATGAGCGAATTTGCAGTTGGGGTCGAGCAGCGCTGCGATCCGCCAATTTCCAGACGCATCCGGGCGGGCCAGGATGTTGGTGGCCCAGAGATCCCAGTGAACCAGCCGCGGGCAATCGGAGTGGGCAAGCAGGCTTTCGAGCCGCTCGTGGATTCTGTTGATGATTTTTCGCGACTTCACCGGGAGACCGGCTGACTTTTCAACCTCGGTCCAGATCGGGTCAAAGATCTCCCGGTAGCAGACCGGCCAGTTCTCGTATCGTTTCGGCTCAGCGACGGTGCACCGCATGTAAACAGGCGCCTGCCGTTCGTGCAGTCGGAGAACCAGCGTCGCCAGTTCGGTCTGCAGTTGTTCGAACTGTTCAGCGCTGCACGCGGCGCGCGCCGCTGACAGGTCAAAGCCTTCGACGAATTGCATCAGGATATAGCTGAATGGCTCTTCGAGTGAGCCGATATGACATCGGAAGACGTTCGGCACCGGCAGGTCGGCCTCGCGCAATAGAGCGAGCTGATGTCTTTCGTCCTCGTAAGTCCGGTCAACGCGGTGTGGGGTGATTTTAAGAACCGCACGATTGCCATCCGTGAGGGTGAGGCAAAGGGCGGTGCTGATTGCGCCGCCGCAAAGGTGGCCGACTTCCGCCAGTTCGACCGAATCGCCCGCCCAGTCGCGCACGATCTTACGAAGTACCGGCCACGAAATATCCAGCGATTGCGACATGCGTGCGCGGCCCTGCGATCACGATACCAGACCGCGTCAGGCTGGGCCAACGTTTGTTCGCTTCGTTGCCACTGCATACAATGGCTGATCCCATAACAGCCGCGGGGCGTTGGCTTGCGCGGCATTTCCCAGGGTTTTCAGGACTGTTTCATTCCGATGTGCGCAATATTCACCCACCCATTTGTCACGATCCTCCCGTGTCTTGCCCTTTTTGCCGCTAAGGTCAACGGCGTTTCCCCTCCCGAAGTCGCACCGAGCACACAGCAATCGCAGTCTGTCCCCGACCCGGGTTTCCATGTCGACGTAAAGCAGGTGGTCGAATTCCTGGCCTCCGATGAACAGGAGGGGCGCGGCGTCGGGTCGAACGGACTGGTCAGCGCCGGCGATTACGTCGCTCATGCGTTTTCATCGCTCGGACTCAAACCCCTGCCGGGACTCGATGGATATTTCCAGCCGTTCCAGATGGTGACGGCGACCGCGCCTGATCCAAAAACGTTCCTCTCGATGGGGGACAAGAAATATGAAATCGACAATGACTACGCCATCGCCAGCTTCTCCGGTGAAGGTGCGTTTGAGGGGCCGGTGGTCTTCATCGGATACGGCATTTCGAGCAAGGAACACACCTACGACGACTTCGCCGGTTTCGATCTGAAAGGCAAGATCGCGCTGGCGATGCGGTTCGAGCCGCATAACGAAAAGGGGACGAGTCGCTTTGCCAAGGATGACTGGTCGGTCGAGGCGACGCTGGCGCACAAGGCAAAAGCCGCCGCCGATCACGGCGCCCTGGCGCTCGTTCTGGTCAATCCGCCGGCGTACCACCCCGGCGACCTCCTGCTTCCCTTCGCACGGCGATTTCCGGGCGGAAAATCGACGATCCCGGTCATGCAGGTGAAGGAGCCCATCGCCGACGCATGGCTGAAAGCCGGAGGCGTCGCGGACCTCAAAACGCTGCAGGCAACCATCGACAAGGAATCGAAACCCGCCACGATCGCGCTGGCGAACGTGAGTGTCAAAGGGAACATCGCGATCCAGCGGACCGAGAAGACCGTACGCAACGTGATCGGTCTCCTTCCCGGGAAGGGACCGCATGCCGACGAAATTGTCGTGATCGGCGCCCACTACGATCATCTCGGCCACGGCGGACCCGGCAGTCTCGCTCCCGGCTCCCACGCGATCTTTCACGGCGCTGACGACAACGCGTCGGGCACGGCCACCATGATGAAGCTCGCCGATTATTTCACGCATCAGGGCCCGCAGGAAAGAACGCTTCTCTTTGCCGCCTGGACGGCGGAGGAAGAGGGGTTGATTGGCTCACAACATTTCGTCGAGCATCCGCCAATCCCACTGGACCGCATCGTCGCCGACCTCAACCTCGACATGGTCGGCCGAATTCGCGCCAATGTCGTTTATATCGGCGGCGCCGGAACGGCTCCCGCCTTCGACAAGCTCCTCGAGGACGCCGACAAGGGATTCGTCGATCATGACGGGCACGCCGAGCCTCCCTTCGAACTGAAGAGTTTTGGTCGAGGCGGATATGGACCCAGCGACCATATGTCTTTCGCGATGCACAAGATTCCAGTTCTCTTTTTCTTCAGCGGCATGCACGCCGACTATCACCGCCCCACCGACACCTCCGACAAGATCAACTATGCGGGGATGGAAGAAGTGGCCCAATTCGGCGAAAAACTCGTAACCGAGCTGACGGAAATGCCGCGGCAAACGTATATCGAAGTCGCCGACTCCGGCAACGCGATGGCCCACATGAGCGGTGGCGGAACCCGCGTAACGCTCGGAGTTGTGCCGGATTATTCCGAGGGAACAGAGCAGACGACCACCAAAGGCGTCCGAATTTCCGGCACCGTGCCCGGCTCCCCCGCCGCGGGCGCGGGCTTGAAAGAAGGGGACATCATCGTGCAGTTCGGCGCCGACAAAGTCGACTCACTCTACGACCTCTCCGATGAGCTTGGAAAATCCAAACCCGGCGACAAGGTCAAGCTCGGCGTAATGCGGGCCGGAAAACGCGTCGAGCTCGAAGCCACGCTGTCGGCCAAAAGTGAATGACGCATCTGCTCGAGGTTGCATGAAAATCGCCATCGTAATTGTCGACCATGGTTCTCGGCGTGATGAGAGCAATCGCATGCTCGAAGAGGTGGCGCGCCTTTTCGCCGAGCGATTCCGCTCGCAGTATGAAATCGTTGAAGCGGCCCACATGGAGATCGCCGAGCCGTCGATCGGCACGGCGTATGCCCGATGCGTAGAGCGCGGCGCGGAGCGAGTCGTCGTCTGCCCGTTTTTTCTCGGCCCCGGAAAGCATTGGACACAGGACATTCCGCGCCTGACGGCTGAGGCCGCGGCAAAATTCCCCCAGACGCGCTATCACGTCGCGCCCACGCTCGGAATCGACGATCTGATTCTCGACCTCCTGGACAAACGAGCGCGGCATTGCCAGACGCACGAATTCATCTGCGAAATTTGCGCCGGAACAACGCGCAGCGGGGGAACGACGAGTGCCAAATCAACGATCGAACCCGCGCCTCCCCCGATTTTTTAGCGGCCGCCCGCAGGGCTGCGCTTCGCCAGAAACAGACCCGTCTCACCGATCAAAGCCCGGCGGTCGCGGCGGAGGTCCATCAAATCCACGACCGGGCCCTCCCGGCGGTCCCATACCGCGACGCGGACGCTGCATGTCCCGACGATCCGCGCTCCCCCAATATCCTCCGATGATGTACGGAAACAGTCCCGGCGTAACGTGGTAATGCCAACCCCGCTGCGCGTCGTAATGCATGTTGAAGCCGTTCAGCTTGTTCTCTTCCGCCAAGTCGCGGGCCATCACTCCCTTCGATTCATACGGCCCGTAAATCGGAAACCCGTCGAACGCGAATCCGAGCAGCGGCGAATGCGCCTCGCCGTCGTCCGACCAGGGCGTGTTCACGCAAATCGGATATTTGTGATAATGATATTGCCCGAATGGATTGGGATGTCCGCAGCAGAAATCCATGAAATCCGTCGCGTCCTGATTGTCCGCGTTGAACGGATTGAAGAACACAATGCCATTGGCCGCGATCCCGATCGGGCCATATTCAGTGCGTGATTGGAATTACGCCGAACGGTGATCGTGTGGCCTTCGCGTCCTTCGGCTCGAGCGGAAGATAATATGTCGCATCCTGCTCGATGATGTAGTTTGGATTGCTGCCCGCCCCCATTCCGGATAACGGAAACATTCCCGTGGGATGGTTTGGCAGCCCGCGCGTGTGAATGATCATGCTCTTCGCATCGAACCGGACGGCGACATTGTCAGGAATTGGCGTGTCATGTTCGGCGATTTGCCCCGAGCGGTCCATTTCCCCTTTGCGAAGCACGCTGTTCATGTTGCCTGCGAACGGCGCTTCATATTGCCCGTCAAAATAGAGCAGCCGATCAGAATTGCCGGCATTGAAGACATCGGGCACGCGCGTCTCGTCGGGGCGCGCCGCATAGGACCACCGCGCCCCAATCCGAAGCAGATGATCGAGCGACGTCAACTCCCGATGCCCTACGGCTTCTTCCGATTTTTCCTCGATGGCCGGTACGGGAATCGCGGTCAGATTGAAATCGCTGACGTAAAAATCAGCCGCAATTCCTTCTCCATGCCCCCTCTCAAATTCCACGCTCAGCTTGAGCCGCTTAACCTGCACGAACGGCACGACAAACTCCATCGAATAGGTCTGCCATCCGGGGGCTCCGCTGATTTTCCGCCGTGCCAGCTGGATAGCCGGATAAAGCTGGCGGCTCTTGCCGTCGTAGTTCTTCGCGTCATCTTCGCCAAGGAAATCGACACGCATCCACAGCCGGCCGTCGCCGACCACCGAAAATCCATTCTGTGCCAATCCGCGAAATGTAAAGCGGTAAGCGCGCCGTGCGCCGTCAGGAATACGGAGTGCTTGCGAGACTTCGCCGGCCGATTCTGTTCGGCCGCCGTGCAACGCAACGCCCCATCCCGATGAGTCTTTGCGCGGATCGCCGAGGTATTGATAAGAGACATCGCCGCTGAGTGCGTATCCGACAGGTCCGCCGGCATTTCGCTCATGAAAGTTCGGATTGAGGATGAGTTGCGGATCTCCCGCCATCACGACCCCCCAAACCAATGCGACGGAGGCGCATCCTGCCGATAAGAACATTTTCGGATCCTTCAAGATTTTTTCCTTCTCGTGCGCGTTAGTAGCGCCGGTTGCCAGCATGCCTTCAGGAAGAGCAGGCTGGAAGCCTGCACCACAATGCCACAAAGCTGGCGGCCTATCATTATCAAAGTTGCGAAGGAACCTATCGAACCGCCGTCGCGGTTCCGGCGCTCACACGAATAATGTATAAATTGAATCTTGGATTAAAGCGCTTTGCGACCAACGTCGGCTCCTATGCCGTGTCCACCCATTTGCGGTTGAATAGCGTCGTTCGTTGATTCAAAGCCTGTCGGCGCTACAGTTGCATCGGCGGAAATGCCAATGGAGCGAACGATGTTAATGCGGAACTCCCGGCCTTGCGGCGCGCCACTCTTTTCAATTCTCGTCTGCGTTTTTGGCGGTATTGCGGTAGCACAGGTCGTGGTGGAACCCGGCTCGGTCCAGCCGCCGCCGCGGAATCCGCTCGTGGCGCCGCCGGATGCGGGGATGGCACCTCAGCCGAGTCGCTGGCCGATGGTGATTGATTCAAGCGGTCAGCACATCACGATCTATCAGCCACAGCTTGAGACATTTGAGGGTGACCACATCACGGCGCGAGCGGCGGTTTCCGTCGAGCAGCAAGACAAGCCGCAGCCGACTTTTGGCGTGATCTGGCTCGACAGCCGAGTCTCAGTTGATCGTTCGGCGCGGACGGTGCAGATTCTCGATACGAACATCACCCGGTCGCGTTTTCCGGACGCAAATCCGCCAGACGAGAAGTCGATGGCCGACGCCATCAAGCAAAGTCTTGCCGAACGGCCCAAGATTCTTTCACTCGATCAGCTTCTCTCCATGCTGCAGGCGATCGAGAATGAGAAGACCGCCAGCGAAGCACTACAGAGCACTCCGCCGAAGATTGTTTTCCGCGATCATCCGTCAGTGAAGATTCAGTACGATGGCCCGCCAAAGCTTGGGCAGATTCAGGCGTCGCCGCTGTTGCGCGTGATCAATACGCCGTTCTTCGTTGCGCTCGATCCGGCATCGAAGGCCTATTTTCTGAAGGGAGGCGGGCAATGGTTTTCGGCGCCCGATCCGGCCGGTCCGTTTCAGGCGATACCTCAGGCGCCGCCGGCCGTGGCACAACTTGCCGATCAGAGTGGCTACAAGGATCCGCAGGAGGCGCTGACGCCGGCGCAGGCCTCGGCCGTTGAAATCGTCACCGCAACCGAGCCGACCGAATTGATCTGGACCGATGGCCCCGAGGAGATGGCGACGATCGCCGGGACATCCTTGCTTTACGTTTCGAATACCGACTCGGATGTTTTCCTGAATATTTCCGACCAGCAGATATACGTGCTTCTTTCGGGCCGCTGGTATTCCTCCGCGTCGCGCAGTGGGCCGTGGGCCTACGTTCCTTCCAACAAGCTGCCGCCCGACTTTACGCGAATTCCCCCCGGCAGCGCCAAGGGAAGCGTGCTGGCGCAGGTGGCTGGGACGCCGGCGGCGCAGGATGCAGTGGCCGATACATTCGTGCCGCAGACTGCCGCGATCGATCGCACCAAAGTTGAACCGCCGCAGGTCACCTACGATGGTGCGCCGCAATTTCAGCCCGCTGAAGGCGTCGCCGCTAGCTATGCGGTCAACACGCCGCAATCGGTGCTGCTCGTGGATAATCGATATTACTGCTGTTATCAGGCCTGCTGGTACATGAGCGCCGCCGCTATCGGGCCCTGGGACATTTGCATCTCGGTGCCGAAGGTGGTCTACGCGCTGCCGCCATCCTGCCCCATCTATCCCGTCAAATATTGTCACGTGTACGGGTATACGCCGCAGTTTGTCTATGTCGGATACACGCCCGGCTACGTGGGCTGCTATTCCTACGATGGATGCGTGGTGTATGGCACCGGTTATTACTACCGCCCCTGGATCGCCCAGGCGGTTTATTATCCCCGCCCCTGGACCTATGGATGGGCCGCACGCTACGAGCCCTACACCGCCCACTGGGGTTTTGCTTTTGCATTTGGCGGAGGGGATTCGTGGATCAGCTTTGGAGTCGGCGGCGGTGCTGCCCGAAATTGGGGCGGCGACGGATGGTTCGGCCCCGGCGGGTATCGCCCGGCCTACATCCGAAACGACATCACAATTAATCACGTCACCGTGAATCGCACGATCTATCGCACCAACAATTACTATGGCCGGCCTGACGAAAACCGCTTTGCCGGCGCGAAATCTGTACGACCGCCGCACCGATATCCGTCGTGATCTCTACGCGCGGCCGCAGGACAGATATGAAAATCGTTCCGCGCCGCGCCCCGACGCCGGGCGCACTCGCGACGTGCGCGACAACGTTTACGCCGATCCGCAGGGAAATGTGCATCGCAAGACGATCGATGGATGGGAATCCCGGCAAAATGGCAAATGGGTTTCGGGCAGAGACGAAGTGCGGACCGCTGAAACCCCGCGGGAGAGCCCGCGCCAGCCAAAGCCTTCGGAACCGGTGCGCGAACCCACCGCCGATCGCGGTCGCGACACGCAAGCGCTGGACCGCGATATGCGTGCCCGAACCGCTGGAAGGGACCGATACGAGAATTCTCCACATCCAACGGCTGCTCCCGATCGATCCCGCTCGTCGGACGCACCATCGAATGATCGACCGCGGAACGATCGGTCCTCGGGTGGTCGAAATGACAATGGGCGCAAGTGAATGGCTGATCATTTCGAACTTGTCTTTCAATAGTAAATCGGATTGCGTTATTCTCCTCGACCGATTGCCGCATCGTTTTTCTACGATCCCGGTGCTCGACATGGAGTAAAACGTATGACCCGATCCATTCGAATTCCGATCTGGCTGATTGTCAGCGCTGCCACGGTTGCAGGCCTTCTTGCCGGCCTCATGCTGCGCGTTCACGGCGCTGAACAAATCGCCGCACCGGCGGTCGCGGCACCTTCGACGGCCAGACCCGATACGGTTCTCGGCGAGTTGGCGATGCTCTGCAACGCGCAAACCCGCTCGGTGTCGGCGGAAAATCCGACCGGGGGGAAAGGGATGGGCGCGATGGCGATTCCCAATCCCGCGGACCCCGATTTGCCACATTCGGCCGCCGCGACGGAACTCGGCCAGGGATGGAAAGTGCGCCCGTTCCTCAAGCCACGAGCGGGGCAGACCGTGACCCTCATGGACGTCGATGGTCCTGGCGTCATTCAGCACGTCTGGATCGTGCCCGGCGATATCCCGAGGGACGGCCGATCGTCGGTGCTGCGGTTTTATTGGGATGGAGAGCAAACGCCGTCGGTCGAAGTGCCGGTGGCGGATTTCTTCGCCGTGGGCCATGCGCGTTTCGCGCCGGTCAACTCGCACATGGTAACCGCTATGCCACTTTCGGGGTTGAGCTGCTTCTGGCCGATGCCCTTCCGTAAGCACGCGAAAGTCACGTTCAGCAACGACGCGAAAACGGACATCGAGGTGCTCGCCTACCAGATCACTTACGCGCTCACTGAGGTTCCGGAAGAGGCCGGCTACTTTCATGCTCAATGGCGCCGCGCAGCGCCGTTCAGCAGAATCCGTATGTCATTCTCGACGGCGTCAAAGGGCGCGGCCAGTACGTAGGCACCTTTATCGCTCTTGGGCAGGGCCGCGACGGATGGTTTGGAGAAGGAGAAATGAAGTTCTACATTGACGGAGACGATAAATTCCCTACCTACTGCGGCACCGGAACCGAAGACTACTTCCTTTCCAGTTACGGTTTTGCGACAACCTATAGCACGCCGTTCGCAGGTGTGACGCTGAAAGAAAACGTGCGCAACAACAGCCCCGACGGAAATTCGGGGCGCTCTGGAGCATGTATCGCTGGCACATCATGGATCCGGTTCATTTTCAGAAAGACTTGAAGGTCACGATCCACGATTTGGGCTGGAAGGGGCCGAAAATGTTCAAGGGGACCGACGATATTTCCTCGGTGGCTTACTGGTATCAGAGCGAGCCGCATGCACCGTTTCCACCGCTGCCGGCTGTTGACGAACGCACCCGAAAGGCCGATGTGCCCCGCTAAAGCGTGAACGGCAGTCATTGAACCGATACGTTGCGGCGGGGTAGGTTGCCGCAATGCTCAATGATCCGGCCGGAAGCGCACCTCTCGATTTCGACTCTTTTGATCGCCTCGCGAGAAGCCGGCGGGCGACGCGGCATTTTCTCCCGGATTCGATCCCGACGGGTTTGCTCGATCGTCTTCTCGACACGGCGCGCTGGGCACCGAGTGGGTATAACCTTCAGCCAACCCATTTTGTCGTCGTGACTGATCCGACGATTCGCCGGCGACTTCGATCCGCGTGTCTGAATCAAGCGCAGATCGAGGAAGCGCCGGCGGTGATCGTCTTTTGCGGAGATCGGCGCGTCGCGCTCAATCATTTCGAGTCGATGCTGCGCCTCGAGCGCGAATGCGGGGCGTGTACGCCTGAGTACGAGGCCCTGCTGCGATGGGTCGTTCCGCTGGCGTTCGGCGCCGGCCCCCTCGGTCTCGGCTGGCTCTGGAAGGCGACCTTAATTCCCCTGGCTCGCCTGTTTCGACCGGTGCCGGAAATGCCGGCGGTTCACCGGCGGTACTGGGTGGTCAAGCAGGTGATGCTGACGGCAATGAGCTTTATGCTCGCGGCCGAATCCGCCGGACTCTCCACGCTGCCGATGGAGGGCTTCGACGAAGGGCGCGTGCGAAAGGTCCTGGGCATTCCTCGAAGCTGCGTCGTTCCCGTCGTGATTGCAGTTGGATATGCGAAACCGCAGCCGCGCCTCAAGACGCGGCTGCCGATTGAGACGCTGATTCACTGGGAGAGGTGGTAATGGCTGATGCGCGGCGCCGTCACCCGATCGAGAATTCGCGCGGGTCGAATCGCGAAGGCGCAAGCGACTGATGGCGTCGGCGGCGAAACTGAACTCCACAGCGTGCCACGGTCAGTCGATGATGGTTTCTTCAGCTACTCCGGTAGTTTCGATGCAAGCACGTCAACCTTCTTGATATCCGGCGCCTTCGAAAAAAGCTCGGGAGCTTTGGCCATCAACGCCGCAGCGACTTTCCCCGTCAGATGCGCTTGCCGGCCTGCTTCATCCGGGAATGCGTCGAAAATGCCAAAAGTCGACTTGCCGATCCGGATCGCAAACCAGGCAATCGTTCCCGGTTCCTCTTGAACCAGCGCCGCGCCGGCATTGAGAAAATTTTCAACCTCGACTTCCTTGCCCGGCTTGGCTTCCAACATGACCCACAATGCAGTTTTCACCATCATTTGGCTCCCTTTGTAAATGTGCCGCCGAACGATAGGCGGGAGATCTCGATGATTCTCCAAAATCTGCAACATTGACCCAACCGATCGGTAGCGCTGCATGTACACCCGCGCGGGTGTTTGTCATATCCGATTTGCCGCGAAACACGCTTCGGGAGAGGGCCAATGAAATGTCCGTTCATCCTGGCGGCCTTCTTGGTCGCGCTCTTTTCTGTGTCCACGAAAACCCACGCCGAGCCGGAAAAGGAAAAACTCTATCTCGATCCGATCAACATTCACCCCAGGCCGATTCACGAAGATGCGAGCATCAAATACGATTATGACATCGTCTATGTCCGGGCCCATCGCACGGGGGATCATGTCCAGAAGGAGTTTTACACGGAGATCGCCCGGCCGGTTTACATGCAGCCGGGCGCGGATCTCATGCTTCTTCATCCGGACGGATCGGAAGAAGTTCTCGTGAGTGGCGGGGAAAAAGGAGCTGTTCAGGACCCGATTATCAGCTTCGACGGGCAGTGGGTCTACTACACCGTTTTGCACGATTTGAGCCACGGCGGCCAGTTCGAGATTCCGCCTGGCGGCGCGGATCTCTACAAGATGCAAATCGCCACGAAACGGATTGTGCAACTCACGCGACAACATTTCACCCCAAATACCGGCGCTGCTCCCGCCTGGGCGACGGACTTCCGCACCCCCGTGAAAGGAAAGGAAAACGAATCGAATTTTCTTACCTACGCCGTATACAACACCGGCCCCTGCCTACTACCCGGCGGGAAAATCGCCTTCACGAGCAATCGCAACGCCTTTCGCGCACCCAAGCATCCTGGCCCGGTGCTGCAACTTTTCGTGATGGACGATGTTGACGATCCCGCCGAGGCCGAGCGCAACATTCATGAGATCGGATTCCTGAACGTGGCGATGGCGCTTCACCCGGTCGTCATGACTGACGGCCGGCTAATGTTCAGCACGCTCGAAGGCCAGGGACTCCGCACCGACATCGAATGGGGACTCTGGACCATTCATCCCGACGGAACCGCATGGCGGCCGCTGCTCGAGCGCTTCCGCCCCGGCGGCGGCGCGCCGGACGCATTCCATTTTCAGGCGCAACTCTCCGACGGCCGAATCGTCGCCGAGGAATATTACAACCAGAACAACAGCGGCTTTGGCACTTATTACGTTTTCCCGCTTCGTTGCGAGGACGCGACGGACGGGTACGGCATGGGCCCGGCCGACCCAAACGATCCGCGCAATCCTGCCCTTCGAATCGGCCGCAATGACAACGGCCGGCCAAAGACCACCCGGCTTGCCTACAGCCCGACCGGCATTCAATCGCTCACCTGTTTCACCAACGGCACCGACGGCCCGGCCGATCATTCCGTCTGCAATGTGAAGGCCTCGCCAGGCGTGGGAAAATTCACGCATCCATCGGCCGCCCCTGATGACAATCTGCTCACCATCTGGTCGCCGGGCCCGACCAATCATCAATACCACTACGATCCGCAGCTCAACGGCGGCATTTGCCTGATCAAAGGGGGAAAACCGATCGATGAGCCGGCGGAAATGGATCTCATCAAGCTCGACCCCAAATACAACTGCCAGTGGCCGCGCGCGGTCGTTTCGTATCAGCGCATTTATGGAATCGAAGCGCCCAGGGCACTCCCGGAACTGGCCAACGACGGAAAGATTTCGCCGGAACTTCCCGAAGGCACGCCCTATGGACTCGTTGGAACGTCGAGCCTCTATAAGCGGGAGAGCTTTCCGCGCGGCGGCGTTCCCGCGGGTAGCGTCACGGCACGTTGGGTTGGCGGAAATGGTGATCTCGAGCGCCCGTTCCGGCTACAGCGGCCTGGAGCTCTTCAACGCATCCGATGAAAGCACGCTCAACTGGCAAAACCAGGGAGCTGAATGCGGGCTGTACGACAACAATGAGATTCACGCCATCCGCATTCTCGCGATGGAGCCAGCCACCGATCGCTCGCGCGGACCCAAGAGCGGAAGGCTCTTCTATAACTTTGCCAAAGAGCGGCTGCGCATTCTCGGCGAGATTCCCGTTCGCAAATTCGACGCAGCCGGGAAAGAACCGCTCGATCCCGACGGCAATCCCGACACCAGCTTCATCGCCAGAATCCCCGCCGACACTCCCTTCACCTTTCAGCTTCTGAACAAGGAGGGGATGGTCCTGACGATGGCCCAGACCTGGCATCAGGTCCGCCCTGGCGAGGTGCGCGTCAACTGCGGCGGATGCCACGCGCATTCACAAAGCCCGACCCCTTTGGAAAAGACCGCCGCCGGCCGGCCTGGCTACAGGATTTTTGATCTCACGCACGCGACTCCGCTGCTCACGCTTGCTGCCGCGGATGAATCCCGTCGCCGCTGGGACGCGCTGAGCCAGACTGGGCTGCGCTATGAGCCGTCGGTCAAGAATGTCGAATACTTTCGCGATATTCGTCCCATCTTTCATAAGAGCTGCGACGCCTGTCACACCGCAAAGTGGGAAAAGCAGATGGGGATGCTCGTGCTCGACGACGATTCGCCGACCGAGCTGCCTGAAATCGGCAAAGCCCCGGGAACTTATGTCCGGCTTGCCGGTGATCACAGCTACAAGTCGAAATTCGGATACAAGCCGATCTGGCCGGAGGGACGCTGGTGCTTTCCCAATGCGTCGCGATACGTCCGCATGTTTCAGAGCCGGCGGAGCCTGCTCGTCTGGAAGATTCTCGGCCGCCGAACGGATGGTTGGAATAACGACGATCACCCCACCGAGACCGTGCTCGGCGATCCGTCGACGCTGCAATGGCATGGCAAGCCGCTTGAGCCGACTCATGAAAATCTTGGCAAGGCCGACATCGATTACACGGGTTCGGAAATGCCGCCGCCCGATGCTGTGGCTGGCGCCTATGCCGCGCCCGACGGCACCAAAATCAAAGTAGAGCCGCTGACCGACGAAGATCGGAGGACGATCATCCGCTGGATCGATCTGGGGTGCCCGATCGATTTTGATTTCGACCCGAAGGATCCCGATCGCCGCGGATTCGGCTGGATGTGCGACGAGACGCGCCCGACGCTGACGCTTCCCTATCCCGTTGCGGGCCAGAACACGAGTCTGACTCGTCTGGTGATCGGCGCGTCGGATTATTTCAGCGACCTTGACGCGAAGAGTCTTTCAGTGACGACTGATTTCGAAGTAAGCGGCGTTGCTGCGGGCCGCGAATTGGCGACGCATTTCAAGCCGGGCGGCGACGGAATCTGGCAATGGCAGTTCGTCCGCGGCGTCGAGCCACTGAAGAAAGGGACGATCACGGTCACGGTCAAAGACATGGCCGGCAACATCACGCGCATCGACCGGACGTTCTCGCTGGTCGCAACGACCGCAAGTCGATGAAGTGTTCACAGTCGGAATCCGGGTCCACAGGACCCGGCGTGTTCAAATCGCGATTTCTTTTCACGCCGGGTCCTGCGGACCGGATCTCATCGCGCATCGCATAAGCCTGAATCAAGACGAACACGCCAACGAGTATTGCCAGGGCAATACTGTGGAAGAAAACATATCGGAGGATTTGTCCTTCTCCGCCGCGCTGCCCGGTGGCAACGCCGGCGACGACGATGCTTTGGGCGTCGATCATTTTCCCCATCACTCCGCCCGAGCTGTTCGCCGCCGCCGCCAGGATGGGCGAGATTCCCAGTTGCCGGGCGGTGATCTGCTGGAGATTGCCAAACAGGATATTCGAAGAGGTGTCGCTACCGGTCAGCGCAACCCCCAGCCAGCCGAGCAGCGGCGAGAAAAACGGGAAGAGCTTTCCCGTCCCGGCGAATGCCAGGCCAAGCGTGGCGTCGAGGCCGGCGTAGCGCGTCGTGAAGCCGATCGCCATCATGGCGGCGATCGTGAGAAGCGACACGCTCACGCGGCGCAATGTCATCGCGAACAGCCGCAGAAGCTGCAATGGTGAAAGACCGAGTAAGAAGCCTGAGAGTATCCCAGCCAGCAACAGGCTCGTTCCCGTCGCCGAGAGAATATTAAAAACAAAAATGGCCGGCTCCCCCTTCGCGTTGGGAGGTACGACCGGCGGCGATCGAAACACATGACCATCAAGCCCGCGAATATGAATTTCCGGCGCGGCCAGGTGATTCAGGAATCTCTTTACCGGCGGAATTCCCCACGTAAAGACAAGCACCGACACGATCAGCCAGGGCATCCAGGCTAGAAGGTATGAGGGCCGAGTTTTCGGGTTTCTCTTCTCCCTCTCCCGGTATTCCGGGAGAAGCGAGCGGAACGGGCGACTGCCCGCGAGCGGGTTGGGGTGAGGGTCTTCATTGCGAGTCGACAACGGATTACCCTCGCCCCCGCCCTCTCCCGGAGTACCGGGAGAGGGAGTGATGTCGCCTGCGCCAATACCCGACATCTTCTCCTCCTCGGTCGGGCAAATCGGCTCCTCCGATTCATGATCGAAGCGCCAGACCGTCCGCGGCTGCCAGAAACGCAGCAGCAGCAGCATCGACGCAATCGAGACGATCGACGCGATGATGTCCACCACGCCCAGCCCGTGCATCTGGCTTACGACGAACTGCGAGACAGAGAAGCTGAGCCCCGCCGTCAGGCATGCCGGCCACACTTCGCGAACTCCTTTGAGCCCGGCCATCGCCCAGACCAGCCAGAACGGAATGAGTAACGCGAACGGCGCCAATTGTTTTCCGACCATCGCCCCGAGAATTTCCGGCGGAATTCCCGTCACCTTCGACAACGCCAGAATGGGCGTCCCGAGCGACCCGAAAGCAACCGGCGCCGTGTTCCCGATCAGGGCCAGACCGGCCGCGGCGAGAGGTCGAAACCCCAGGCCGATCAACATCGCCGCCGAGATGGCAACCGGCGTTCCGAATCCCGCAGCTCCCTCGATAAACGACCCGAAGCAGAACGCGATCAGGATCGCCTGGATGCGGCGATCGTCGGCGACGCCGGCAATCGAATGTTTGACGACCTCGAATTGTCCTGTTTTACAGGTGATGTCGTAGACAAAGATAGCGCAGAGAACGATCCAGCCGATCGGGAAAAGCCCGAACATCGCCCCGTTCAGTGCGGCGCGCGATGCAAGCCCGGCCGGCATGTGATAGACGAGAATCGCGACGGCGAGCGATGCCGCCAGACCCGCCATCGCGGCGAAGTGTGCCTTGGCGTGTGAAAAGGCCAGCAGTCCCAGGAGCACGCAGACGGGAACCACAGCCACCAGAGCCGAGAGCCCGAGACTCCCGAGCGGCGTGTAGGCTTGGGTCCAGTTCATCAACTCTTCTCGTGGCACAGGCGTCTCGCCCGTGTCTTCGAACATGGACACGGGCGAGACGCCCGTGCCACTCGGAACAACGAAATTCTTCGCGTTTTCCTTCGCGTCATCGCGGCTTCGCGGTTGGTTTTAAGCATAAACCGCCCCGGCGGCGTTGAGCGCTGCGCCGCGATCAAATGAAACTCCCTCCGCGGAAAGGAGTTGTTCAAGCGCCGCCAGCACGAGCGTCACATTACGGCGCGAGCTGGAATGTCCCATCAATCCGATGCGCCACGCCTTCCCCTTGAACGGGCCCAGGCCCGCGCCGATCTCGATGCCGAAATCCGTCAGGAGTTTTCTTCGCACCCGCGCATCATCCACTCCGGCGGGGATGCCGATGGCATTGAGCGACGTCAGCGAACGTTCGGGGATGAACTTCAGCCCGACTGCTTCGACACCCGCGCGCAACGCACGGTGATTGAGCGTATGGCGCGTCTGCCGCGCTTCCAGGCCCTCTTCAAGGACGATCCGCAGCGCCTCGTGCAGCGCATAGTTCATGTTGATTGGAGCGGTGTGGTGATAAACGCGCTGCTCGCCCCAGTATTGGCGGAGCATCGACAGGTCCAGATACCACGACTGCACTTTGCTCTTGCGCCGATCCATGGCCGCCACCGCGGCCGCGGAAAATGTCATCGGCGACAACCCCGGCGGGCAGGAGAGACACTTCTGCGTCCCGCTATAACAGGCGTCGATCCGCCAGTCATCCACGCGGAGCTCGACGCCGCCCAGGGATGTGACGGCGTCCACCAGGAGTAGCGCTCCCGCATCATGGACGAGTTTTGAAATTTCCTCGAGCGGCTGATGCGCCCCCGTCGAGGTCTCCGCGTGAACAATCCCCAGCACTTTGGTCTTCGGGTTTTTCTTCAGTGCCGCCGATACCGCAGCAGGATCGATCGTCTTTCCCCAATCCGCCTCGATGGAGTGAACGGTCGCGCCGGCCCGTTGCGCCACATCACGCATTCGGGTGCCGAAGACACCGTTGACGCAGACGATCATCTCGTCGCCGGGCTCGATCAGATTGACGACCGCCGCTTCCATCCCCGCACTGCCGGTTCCCGACGTGGCGAGAGTCAGTTCGTTTCTTGTGCGAAAGACATCGCGCAGCATCTGCCGCGTCTCATCCATCAATCGCAAGTATTCCGGATCGAGATGGCCGATCGTCGGCGACGCCATTGCCGCCAAAACGCGCGGCGGGACCTCACTTGGTCCCGGACCAAGCAGTACGCGCGAGGGGGGGATGAATGCGGTGGGTGGGTGGTTCATACGCCTCTTCAGTTGAACGTTGAACGTTGAGCGTTGGAAGTTGAACGTTAAATGGTGAACGTTCAACTTGCAACGCTCAACGTTCAACTAAAACGGGGAGGAAAAAAACTCGACTGAGCGCGGTGGGGCTCGAACCCACGACCAACGGATTAAAAGTCCGTAGGCACGACTCTGACGCCCCTGAAACTATAAGCACTTACGATTCCGAATCAAAAAGTTGGGCGCTGACTTGGGCGCGGCTGGCCGAAAATGATGCCGATTTGCGATCCCTGCTGAGTGCGTGGCCCAACCTCTCGCCTGATGTCAGAAAGGCGATGCTCACCTTCGCTGGGGTTGGGGTCGCTGCCAGTTCCGGCGAGTCTGCACGGACCGATCGACCTGGCCAACCGGAGGGCCGCAAGTGATTTTCTCCAGCTCGTCACAACCTTCGGCGCTCAGTGTCGACGCTGGCCACTATGACATCTACGTTGCCCGGGTGTCTGGCACGAACGGAACCGGCGGCAACCCCACCTGGGGCAATTGGAAAAAAGTCCTGTCGCTTCGCTTCGATGGCGCGTTCTACGGATCCTCAGTTGTCGGGGGAAGCTACTGCAAAATTTCGGTTTGCAACGCCCCGCCGCTGGTGACAACTCAGGTCGATGTTGAAAACGATGCGAGCCTCAATGTCGGCGATCGCGTGGCCATCGTGGCCGTCACAGGCTCGGCCCAGAACTGCATCTTCCAAGGCTACGCCACGGCCGGGCACATCCTGATTGACGCAAAAGCTGAAACGCTTACCTTCCATGTCGTCGGGCCGGAGTGGCTTTGGGGCGGTTCACCAACGGGCGGCACTTGCAAGCCGATTACCGGCCAAACTCGACGGATCGTTGCCAACGATGATCTGTGGTGCCCAAATGGCGGAGTGACTACGCCGCTCAGTGGGCTGTACACCTTCACCGACGAACGACTCATCTTTAATCCGACCGGGCGGCAGAACATGAGCACTCCCGATGAAGTCGTTTTGGGAGGTAAGGGCCAGCTTGGACGTTGTTTCGAAATCCCCGATCGCCAATACCAGGGCGCGGCACGCGCGGCATTCTGGACGGTGTACGAAGCGGCGCGATATCTCGACCTGACGTGGAACGATCCGGACATCACCGGGATCAACAATTACAATTGGCCAAAAGACACGATCATCGACACAACTCAGTCAATGGGACAGGTGGACGTTGACGGGCTGGGACTCTGGGAAGCACTTCGAAAGGCGATCGCTCCACGGTATGCGTTTTTCGTTGATCCGCGCCCGCAGAACAGCGGCAAGCTCTATCCATCGCCGCCGTCGAATGACGATTGGGGTCCGTTCAACATCACTCTTTTCGAACGGGGAACGGGCGATGATGCGTCACTCTATTTGAATGCACGCGGCACATCCGCTGCGAACGCGATCGCCAGCGTGGTCAGGATCCCGGCCGCCAAGTCGATCGAGAAGGTGGTTAATCAAGCCGAGGTTTATGCGCGGCTTTACCGTCACATCAAATTGCAATATTGGTCGGGCCAGACGCCGACACTGACCGCGCCCAGAAAAAGCTCAGCCTGCAAAACGGGTGGGTGAAAAATGATCTGGATTTGTCGGCGTACGCGGGGACACTCACGGGACAGACTTTGCCGGGTGTAGAGCCAGTGACGATCGATGCCAACGGCAAGGCAGACGAATGGAGAGATCGTTACACCACGGCGGGCCATCTCTTTCCGCAGTATCAGCACGCCGGCCGCCTCTTCGTGTGGAACGAATCGGCAGAGTACGGCACAACCGACACGAGCGCGGGCGCCACACCCGTCTACAGCAGCACGGATCCGGGCAAAACGAGTTGGTATGGTCCGGACCTCACTGGAATCGCCGATGGCGAGGGCCCTGACGCCGGGTTTCTGATGCGTCGGCGCCGGAAGCTCCTCGAAACGTGTTATCCACAGGTTGGCAGCCCCGATGCCTGGCGACGTGAGCCTCCGGTCTTGCTCATCAGCACCGACCAATCCACCTGGCACAAGGTCCCTACGTCGCATTGGCACCTCGATGCTGAACGCGCGGCAATTTGGATAACCGCGCATGATCTGGCCGCCTGGCGGCCACTCATCGACACTGAGCTCCCCACAGACGCCGATAGCAAAAACGGACCGACGTTCGCTTCCCTGCTGTGGCAAGGGACGTGTTACATGATGCTCGAATGCACGATTGCCGCCGACTCCTGCAAGGTCCTGACCGCTCCATGGCAGTCGGTCAGCGGCTCCCCCTTCGTCCGTCGCGCTGCCATTCGCGCGGAGAAAGAATTCGTTCTCAGCGAGGTCTACGCCGACGGGGTCGCAAGCCCGCTGGGCCTCACAGCAGCGCCGATCGACACGACAACACAGGGCCAAGACTTTGCGAATCAGTACCGAGATGCCTGGCAAGACATGACAACGCACGCGAGCATTCTGACGGCCGCCGACTGGCCGTTGCAGGCGATCGGCTCGATGGTGGGCACCATTAGCGGGCGATCGCTGAGCCTCGGCGGCGGATCCGGCAATAGCGGTCGCGGCGCGCAGATCGTCGGCGCTCACATCGATCCGGTCGCCATGTCGATAGAGCTGCTCACGGAGTCTGTGGCGCTGAAGCTGAGAGCAAAGGACCGGCTGCGCGTGACGCGCCAGAAATCCCGCGGGTCTCGGTGGCGCTCCGGAAGCAATGAACCGCACGCCGATGACTTTCGCGACGCCGGGACGGTCGGTGACACCGGCGGCGGCGCCGACTTTTGAGAGGTTCCACAGTGACCCCAAGCGACCCCAATGCACCACAGTTTGAAACCACCCCACACGGTCGAGCCAATCCAGTTCCCGAGAACCGGGCGATCCGGTTTTTCAAAGTTGCCACGATCAACCTCGGCGCACCGACTGGCGGCACGTCCAAGCTCGTCGGCGCCAACGCCTGCGCGAACGATGGAACGATGGTCGGCACGGTTGATTATGTGATTCGCACGGCGGGGACGCACATCGTGGACGACGTCATCATGGCCACGATTCCCGAGGGCGGCATTATCGAGACGTACAACGGCAACCCGGTTTACTGGGCAGAGGTTGCCGGCGGATCCGTCATCAACGGAAATCTCAAATACCAGGTCTTCACGACGATGGATGACCTCGGCAATACGGGCTGGGATTGGGTGAAGACGCCACGGGATACCGGGGCCATGACCGCCGATTCACCCGGCCAGCCATTGGAACGCTGGGGCGAAGTGATATCGGACGCGCCCAACCCTGTCCCCGACCGCCCAGCATTCGCCCCCGTGGTCCTGGCACGGCCTGGCCGGCTCAATGGCGGTGCTTCCACCAAATCACCGCCAGCGCCGTCAGAATCGCCGTCGCGAGCCCCCGGACCCTGTCCAGCACGCCCGGGCGTTGGAAATCGATCCAGATCGCGGCCAGCATCCGTTTAAGAATCCTCAACATGGCGGTCTCCTGTGTGCGTCGGCGGACTATTCCGCCAGTCCTTAAGACGGCACAGGTCCGCCGGCGCGACCGAGGGAGGCCCGCAAGAGGCCCGCTGGGCCCCGATGCGCTCGAATGGCAAACAGAGTGCGGAAGCCGGACATCCCGCCGTTCAGAATTGAGCGGTGAAAGCGTAAATCTTGCTGAAATCACAGCCTGCATGATTCGAGCATCCGACGTCCCCATGTCGTCGACCGTTGCGAATGCTCAAAACGCCCCATCGGGAGAGGGTCGCAAGTAGGCCGCAAGTAGGCCCCAAAGAGGCCCATTGCGGCCCGGGCGATCGTCAGACCGCGAAAGCGGCTTCCGTCGCTGCTGGCGGCATTCTGTCGCCATGTGGGAGGGAGATGGCACGAAGGAGGGACGCATCGCGGGCAGCATGCAGCCCACAATCAGCATCCCGCACGGTTGATAACCTGTGGGCAACTGCCGCCTCGCCTGGCGACGGAGGCAGGGCCCACAAGAGGCCCACAAGAGGCCCACGGGCCGCCGGCGCCATCCGGAGCTCAGCCGGCGTTGAACCGCGCCACGCGGGCGGCCAGGCGTTCGCCCAGCACTGCGACGATCGCCTTGCGGACCGCGCTCTTTTTCAGCGTAAACCACTTCCGCTGCGGTGCACTGCCGGACCCTTCGTTGTGCCCGATCATGTAATCGTTTTTCCGCGGTTCGTAGGTGAGCGCCACGTCTTGCTCGGAAGCGTCGACCTTGATCAGGTCGAGGGACATTTCGGAGTTGGTATCCGTCAGACCTCCGGGACCGCGGATATGGACCGTTGATCCCGTGCGGGGCCTCTTCGGTTGGTTTTTCTTGCTGCGATTACGGGCGCTGGCCGGATGCCTGGCGATGCCGTCGCGTTCGAGCACGCCCCGGAGATCCACGTTACCGGACGGTTTGCCGCCGGCGGCCCGCAGTTGCTTCAAATAGCTTTCGGAGTAGGCCACGAACGCCGAATCATCGACGCCTTGTCCCTCCAACGTGGTAGCCACGATCTGCGTGGCAGCCGCCGTGCCGACGCGGTGCAGGTCCTTAGACATGCCGTCGAAGAACCCTTCCACCTTCGCCACGACATTATCGAGGTTGTGAATCTGCACGCCGATGACGGATCAATCGACAGATGACGGCCGGGGCATGATCGAACGGCGGTGGAGTGAAACAGGATCCGGACCGTCGGTCTTTTCAGTTGGGAGGGCTGTGCGGCGCGGAAGGCTTTTTAAGCATCTTCATCTTCGGTGCCAGCTCCGCACTGATGGCGGCGATTTTTAGCAACGCCTCCTTCCCGCCCCACAAGTATTCGATCATCGGACGATTCCACTCCGTCGCCGAAAGCAGATGGTCAAGGTCGGCATCGCTGATCTGGTAATTCAACCGGATGACGCCGCGCGAACAGGAGGAACCCATCTTTCTCGATCGACATCAGGCCCGGTCGGCTGGCTTGCGAACCGGCGCCGGCGCGAACGCTGCGCAGGTCGGCCTTCAGCCGTGATTTGAGCTGTGCCAGTTCAGGCGGCCAATCGGACGGAGGATCTACCGTCGGCTGTGGAAGCCATAACGTCACGTCGCCGGCGAAGCCGGGCAGCGGATGCGAAAACACTCCGCCGGTCCGTCTGAAATTGGATTCCTGCCAGTTGCTCATTCGAGGTTACGCCGTCTGATCATCCGCCCGGCCGGGCAGATTGCTCAACGAATCATCGTCACTGCCAGCCCAAAAATTCCCAATGTTTACGGTGTGAGAATAATGGTTCATGCGCGACGCTTGCGGACCGGCCAATTGCGCCGGGGCCGGGGGACGCGCTGCATGATGCACAGCCGCAGGCGGTTCGATAGCGCCTGTGCTTACCGCCCCATCGGGCAACGGAATCGCACGCTGAGCATCGCGGGCACTGACCGCCTGCTTTCGCCTGACCGCGGCTTCATACTGTTTGAAGGCGGCCTGTGCCTCTTCGCTGTCCGGCCGCGTTTGGGCAAGGTGAACGTAGCGGTTTTCAGCCGCTGCCAATTCGGCGTCGATCGCATGGCGATGGCCAGCACTGTCCGACGGCAGCGCCACTTCCTGCATCGTGCCATCGGCCCCGCGCGTGTAAATCTTCCCGGTCGGGATGTGCGGTGTGGCTCTCGCCTGTCGCCTGACCAACGCCGCCTGAGCACCACTCGCCAGGGCCTGCGCGGGCGTGATAGTTCTGCGCTGCCGCCGCGATTTCCTTTTTCTTGCCCACCGCTACGGACGCCCGCCATTGGTGCATTGCCGACACCGCGGCGATTTGAAGGGTCTCCAAGTCGGCCGGCTGCTGTGCCGCGTCGGCGCGCTGATCGGCAACAATGGCAGCGGCGATCGGATCGTCATACCCGCCCCCGGCTTCGGCGAAGGAATCGGAGAGCGGGCCACGCTGGCCGGCGTCGGCATGGGGACCGCTTCCAGGCTGTGCTTGCGGCGGCGTCGCTGTGGCGGGCGGTACGGACGATGGGGCTGATGGTCCCATGAAGGTGTTCGTTCCCTTTGGACTATTAAAGGTCGCCGGGCCAGCCGTGCTGGCAGTATTTTTGTTCGCCTCTTCAACACGTCGCGCCTTCAGGATGTCCGCCTTGAGATTCCCAACTTGGACCGCGATTTGATTCAGGTTGTTACCCGCTGTTGTTGCATTCAAACGATGAAATGTGGCGGTGTAATTTTGAAGATCCACTTCATATTGAAAGACATCGCGCACCGTTCGGCGTTCGAGCGGACCGGCAGTTTTGATCTCATTCTCGATTTGCTTAATGTCGCGCTCAACCACTGAACGCGCTTCATCCACAGCACAGGTCCTTCGTCTGGGCAAGGGTCATCAGTTTCTTTGAAAGATCGTCATCCCCTTGAGGGACGTACGTATTCGCCGCAGTCTTTTGAAGTCTGCTCGCTTCAGCCTGTTCCAGCACGCGCTTCGCGTAGAGCATGCCAGCGTCTGCCCCGGCATCGTTGGCCATCGCAATTTGAGATTGCGTCCTCTGATCCTGTGCCGTGTCCCGTTCGTCATAGCCTTCGTTCTGCGCATCGGTGTCCTGAGCTTTTGCTCCTTTCGCCACCCGCAACGCGACTTTCAGATTTCCCTGATCCTCCGGTGTCGAAAGCATCAGCGTGTTATCTGCCCTACGGAACACTCCGCCGACGCCTTCCTCAAGGCGGTTCCGCACCTCCGGCGTCTGCGCGCTGCGAACGTCGGAATCACAACCCGTTCCATTCGCTCCTGAATGGGAACGCGGAGATACGCTTCTGATTCCCGCTGCGATGTGAGTTGCGTTTTCGCCTTCGCGATTTTGTCCCTGATGCCGGCGGCCATGGCCTTGCGTTCGTTCACAAGTGATTGAAGATGATCGGCGGCCGCGGCGTTCACCGATGACAGCTCGCGCACCGCGGCTTCATCATCGAAATCGTTCAGCGCGGCCGCTTGCCGCGTCGCCTGGCTGGGCGACAGCGCCTTGCCGCGGTGGAGGCCCTTCACGTACGCAAGTTTTTCCTCTTCAGCGATCCGGGCCAGCCGCTCGGCTTCTTTTTTCGCCGGGCTGTTGTCGTCGGCCATGATCGAGGCGCGGGCCTCATCGTCGGTAACTGGCGCAACGTTCGTGACACCACGCCGGGCCGCCTCGTGCGCCATGAACTCGCGACCCTTTTTGTTTGTTCCCTGCGCGAGTGTCCAAGCTTGCACGGCCGCCGATGCCGCCTGCTGTTCACTGTCCTTCGATCTGAGCAGCGCGGCGTACATGGCGCTGGCATAATCCGGATCCGCTCCCTTCGGAACCTCAGGCAGAACCGAATTGGTGAGTCCCTTCAAAAACGCATTGCGATCCGTGCTGTCCGAAACGACGAACTGCGCATCAGCTTTCGCCACTTCCGCCTTGAAGCCGTCGGCCGTGTTGATGCCCCGGCTCTGCATGAGGCGCACCATGTTCATGGCAGTGTCTTTCGAGACTTGCTCCCGTGCCATCAGCCAGGCGATTTGCTGCGCGACTTCCATCCCCTTTCCCGTCTGCGGATCCTGCCCTGTGGAGTTGGCGATTTCCAGCGCGTCGATCGCCTGTTCTGGACTGGCGGGCACGGCTTTGAGAATGTCATCGCGCAACCGCCGGGCGATGTTCTGACCGCCAGCCCCACGGCTGCCGAGATTCAAATTCGCAATCAACTCTTCAAGCTTTTGATCGTTACCGAGACGTTCGCCGGCGAGTTCCTTTTGTGCGTCGATTGCCGCTTTGATGCGATCGGTGAGCGTTTCGTAGAGCTTTATGACTGTGTTCATTCCGACGTACACGCCAAGCCATCGCTGCACGCCCAGCATTAGGCCGCCGGTAGCTCCCGAAACGTTGTTGATGTTCGTTACAGATTGCTGACTGAAGTTGGCGGTTTGAGTCGTGGCGTTGACGACGTTGGTTGTGTAATTGTTGATCTGACCGGCCGCCCCGCCGGCCTGTGTCCCAACCTGGCCGATCTGAGGCGCAGCCGTCCCGGCCGCATTGCCAAGGGCGCCGGCGGAACTGGCAGCGTCGCTGAACGATCGGTCCGCGTCCCTCGCCGCGTCGCGCGCGGATCCGAGCTGAGAGGAAACATCACCGATCGGCGGCGCAGCCAATTGGGCCGCGTTTGCCAGCTCGCGAAGCGATTGCTCGGCTGCGGTGATTCTTGCGTCCGCCTCGTGTGCGGCCGCCCCAACGTCGCGCAGGTCCGCTGCTATCGCCTGCGCATTGGTGGCGGTGCGCTCAGTTTCGAAGTCGATCGATAGTTGAAGTGTTTCCATCGCTCAAAATCCGAAGAAATCGAAGGAACCGACGCCACATCGATATCGGGCGGTCATTTTCAATTGCCCACACGGGCGGCATTTCAGTCTTGCCCGCCGTCGGCAGTAGCGGCTGCATTGGGACCTCGGAAACTTTCGCACGCGACGCCCGGGGAAACTGGTCTGATGTGAGTATGGCCAGCTTCCGCACAACGTCATCCCCGCCGAGAATGTGCCGCAACATCGGAGCGTGCCACTTTGTGCCGGACAGGATGAATGACAGATCTTCGTCTGACAGCGGCTCGGCCGCGCTTGCTGGCGTCGAAGTGGCAGCGGTGGCCGGTCCTTTGTTCTGCCCGGCCGTCGGCGGTGGCGCCTGATAAGTCTGATCGATCAGCGCGGCGGAGTAGCGCAAGAACGCGGGCCCGACTTCCGCAGGTCCACCGGATCCCGGCTGAAATGAAATGAGCGCTTCATCGCGTAGCGCTTCAAGCTTGGGATCTTCCAACGCGAGCTTGCCGGCTTGTAGCACAGGCTGGCGGTTCTCAAATCCCCATGTGAAGAGGCGACGCGGAGAAGCGAGCCAGAGCGTGTGTCCACCCTCTGGACCGAATCCCGTCATCGGCTCGAGGATGGTGCCTTTGATCGGTTTTTGTCGGATCTTCTGCCACGCGTGAGCTTCGGGCATGCGTTCTGCCATGCCTGACATGGTACACAACGCCTGGCCGATCAGGGCAGTTGCACCTCAGGGGGCGGACCAAACAACGTGATCGCCGCCTTGCGCAGATGAGTGGCCGGTGCGGACATTTGCGCCTGCACCTTTCGGAATGCTCAGTTCGATCCATTGGCCGGGATCGCTGCCGATTGCCGAAACCTGGAAAAACGGCGCGGGCCCTGTGAATGCCTGAATCAGGCTCTTGCCCTCAGGATCGCGTAATGAAAGGGACCCGTCATAGCCGCGGGCCGCAAACCCATCGCCACCCTTTCGGTCGCGAAGATGAAATTCCCCGCCTTTTTCACCGCTCGCTTCTTTCAGGCTGCATTTTGCGTGACCATCTCCATCCAGAATTTCAAAACTTCCGCGGGCGAGCTCGCCAGGTCCGAACGTCTCTAACACACATCTCGGGTGACCTCCATCGTCGTTAAGCTTCAGCGATACGGAGCCTTCCTCGGCGTTCGTCGCAATCTCACAGCGCACGACCCCTTTTGAATCGACTACTTCCAGCTTGCGCGTCCGCATCACGCCAGGCGTTGCGTCCGCCGCGCCGATGCCGATCGCGGCGACGATGCTCAGCGCCAACGTGCACGCAACGAACTTCCAGCGACGCTGGCCACGCTCCAGAGCTTCCAAACGCTGTTCGACGGTCTGCATGATGCCTCCAGTTGGTAAAACCGGGGGCAGTGTAGCTGCGGACCTGACCGGGCCATCATCTTTCGGGCTGGAATGACAGCGCGCCGAATTGATTGGGCTGCCAGGCGGGTCCTGAGTAGAATCCAAACGATCTGTACCGGCGTGTACGGATGCCCCCCGGGGGCGGCGCGTGCCGCCTCCGTTTTCATGCGCCATCTGATCGCTGCCAACAAGCCACGTTTCGGTCGAGCGCCGACAGGTCATTGCTGATCCAATTTTAATAGCACCCCAAGCGGGCCTTGCTCCAATTTCTTCCGCTCAATTATCCCTGACACGAGCGCAAGGACCTCCGCGGTAAGCGTACTCGCAAGAATGCCGAGAATAGGCATTTGTCCTGTAAGCAGAGTTGCGGCCCCACCTAAAGCGGCCGCACCGGCGAACAGCCCCAGTTTCCTTTGGACGTTACGGAGTTCGACCGTGTAGGTGTGATATTCATGTTCCAAGCGGTCAGAAAATTCCGCCGCGCCGCCAGGCAACGCCTCGGACTTGAAATCAATCTCCTTTGCCATCGAACTGATGTACGCACGGAAATCACGCATCGAACCGTCCTGGCGTAATCCAATCGCAAAATCGGGCGGTACGTTGTTAAGAAAGGACAGCTTCGCCGTCGAAAACGCCTGCGCCGCCGTCTGGAAACCGGAGCTCATCTCGTTGGCTTGGGACCGGAGCACCTCCGCGAAATAAGGTTTGTCGGTGATTAGGTTCGCGCCGTGGAGCGAACAGACGAGCCGTGCGTGTGCGTAGCTTAAGCCATACCCCTGCACTGTGATTTGAGAACCAGAGCGGATCGGAAGCGGCCCAGCCCCTCGAATTGGGTCGAGTTCTAACTTTGATGCTACTTTTCGCAGAACATCGGCCCTCATTCCGGCAGGAACTTCCATTAGATCCAACATCTTTTCGCGATGCTCGCGCGGAATTTGTAGAAGGGTGTCCGCATTCGAGTCCGTCAAAAACTGGATGCCGAGGTCTCGTCGGGACTTCAGAAGTTCGATATCAGGGTTGATGCCGTAGGCAAACGCGCGCAACAGCTTGCCGTCAAAAAAGGCCGGGTTTTGAACCAGCTCAACGAACCCAGCTTTGACCCAAGGTTCGAGCATCGCCAAAAATATCCCAAGGATGGCGTATTGAATTGCCCATTCTTCAGACCGAACCAGAGGTGACTGCCGTGGATCGTGCAGTAAGAAATCTGTGTACGGATTAACGACATAGATTTTGTCTGCGTAGAGCGATGCGCGGGTTATCGTGTTAAGAATGGCCTGAGGAGTATGAGACCCCCAGAACAGCACGGAGAATTTCCGCTCTGCCGGATCGACCGCCGGCGGATGCTGCCAATCATGTGGCCAACAATTGACGAGAAAGTCCGCGATCTCTCGAACGATTTTCCCATCCGGTTGCCGGTGGATCCTGTAGAAGCCCGCGTCCTCTCGAACATCGAATGCCTCCCTCACTCTCTCAATAAGCGCTACGCTTTTATCGGCTTCCGAAAGCTTGGAATATTTGGCGTCCTTCGAACTCGGTCCGATCGGCTTGGTGAAATAAACATCCTCAACACCGTGCGATTTAGACGCAGCGTCCCGAATGAAATCACCGCGTCGTCGACTGGCCGCCGCTTCGCGTATCCGCTTTTTCTCGGCCTCCTTGCCACGACGTCGTTTGCTCATTCCGTACCTCCGCCCGAAGAATTGTGATCCTCAACGATGCGCTTCAGGTTGAAGATATTTGCGAGACCCCAAGCGGCCTGCTGAAAACGCGGATGCCCGCTTCGACGACCGATGCCGGCAAGCGCTCGCATGCTCCCGTCCAGCTCATCGAGCTGCTGAGAAATGTTCACGCTGCCAGGCCAATCGTCGGTCAAGGTTCGAAGCCGGAACAACAGCGTACTTGCTTCACCATCGTAAAATATCCGGCATTCCGCCTCGGTGGCGTCGCGCATGCCTGTGATGATGCGCTCCAGTTCGGCGACGATCGATTTCGGATCCTGCATTCACCCTTTCTGAGTTTGCCGCCGTTCATCATTCGCGATCGCCTCATCGATTGGCGTCAGTCGGTAAGGAACCGTCTTCCCGTCCGGGCCCAACGTCACGATATCTCCGTCCGATTCGCCCGAGTCGATCGCGTACACTTCCTCCGCGTCTGACCGGCAAAGTCCGCTGTCGCGCATGATCTTCTCGATGGCAGCTTGTCGATTGGGGTCGCTCATATCCGGTTTCATTTGATCGGTACGTGCTTCATCAGCTCGGCGGTTCCAAAGGCGCCCAGTGCCGCCTTGAGGATGGCAAAGCTCAACCCGCCGGCGCCGGCCGTCGCTGCCTTCTTTGCCTTTTCCCAAATCGATTCGTCTCTCGACTGCTCAATAAATTCGTGCCCGTCCCAGGTGAGGCCGGAAGCGATCCATTCGTCTGTGTCGCTGCCGAGGTGTGTCCGGTCAATGCCGGTCATGAGGCCCGCCTGCACCGCGAGCCCAATGTGATAGGCGATCTGATCGTGATCGTACCCGTCGATTTCGATCACCTCCGGCGCGTAGCTCGTCGGACTGGCCTCGCAGGCCAACAGGATCTTCCGCACAAGGTCCATATCACGTTTCATCGGTTGGCCGCCTTTTCAGTGGATTGATCGGGGACGGTGTAGGGGAAAGGCGCCGGCTTGCCGGTGATGGGATCCGTGTGGAGGATGTCGCCCCCCGTCTGAGAAACGGCGTAGACCTCTTCCGCCTCGCGCGCGTGACTTTCATATCGCGCATGAGCTTTTCGATTTCGGCTGTTCGGGCAGGTTTCTCTTCAGCCATAGTCATGTATTCCGGCCCCGGTATCACATTTGAGCGATCAGTTCTGTCGACTGAGCCTGCAAATGTTCCCTCATGAGGGCTTTCAATTCGTTGAACGCCCTTTCCGCAGCCGGCCACGCGACTTCAGCCTTCGCGCGATGTTCGCGATCTGACGTCGTAAAAATCAATATGCTACCCCCCATGCGTTTGGGATCCGCCGCGTTACGCTCAGCGCACCAAGTGTCAATAAGTTCCGAGGCGCGTTGATATTTATCCTGAACGTCTTGCCGACCATAGAGCGACAGACGAGCCAGCAATTTCAAAACTCTGTCCTGATCCGCATCTGTCCCCATGCCGTACGTCCGAATCTGCCGATCGAGTACAAACAGTGCATCCTCATACAGCTCGCCAAGCGACTTCATCTCGTCGCGCGCGAGATCGCGGCGGAGAGACTGTGATTCACGCGACATCGAAAGCCAATGAGTAATAACCGCAACCAATAGACCGAAAACACCACTGACAGCTACAGTCACGATTGCAAAGCTCTTGTCCGTCATGGGCTAGCCAGTTGAAAATCATCTGCACGGCATTGCTCGTGTTCCTATTCACTCACGGTTTCCCGAGCGTGCTCACCCGCCACATGAAAAACCCCAATCCGATGGCCACCGCGGCGTACGCGGCCAGAGAACAATAACGGTCGTAAAAACGAGCGATGTGACGCGCTCAACAATTTGGAAAATGATCTTCATTGAGTCCTTTCAGAATCCCGCTTCGCGTTCAAAACTGGCAATCTGGCGGTTCGTGCCAAGCATCCGCACGGAGGCCATGTAGCGCAAGTGCGACCATTCGAACGGGGTTACCTCGCCGCACTTCAAACAGCCGTCCCGAAACTCCTGTTCGAATTCCTCAACGGTGTAAGCCGTCCCATCCTGGCGGTGTAGCAGCGGTGGATTCTTCGCGCCGGCAAATTTGGTATTCCTCCTCAAAAGCTCCAGCGTGTTGCCCGCCCGCGGTCCGACCGGCCGTTTTTTGCGATCATCACCGACGGCACATTCCCAACCGTTGCCACGTCGATCAACGTCGGCCAGCGTGAGCCGGCACGTGTCCGCCGGTTCGATGCCGGCGAGCATGAACAACTCGACAACCGCCTTGCCGTTTTGCGACAGGTTATCCAGAACGCAACTCACGATGCTGAATGGGACTTCGGCTTTCGCCATGTGATTTCCCTTCGGAATTAAGCTGTCACCGGAAGCGGTCATTTCTTCGCTTTTCGCTTGGCAGGCGTCGTCTCCGCGGCCGGGGCCGTCGGCGTCAAGGTGATGCCCAGCGCATCCAGCACATAGCCGAGATTCGCGGCGGTCAGTTGCTTCGCGTCCTTCCCCTCTTTCAAAAACTCATAAACCGTTGTGTTGCTCATGTGCTTCTCGACTTGCTTGGCAAGCCAGTACGCCGAGCGCCCTTGCCGCTTTAATTCCGCATTGATCGCGGACCTGATGTTCATGCAGCTCAAGCATACTACGCTCCGTAAGACCACGCCAAAGCGTTCTATGGGGGAACAACCCCTAAAGACTACGCCATAGCGTAGTGATAGTCAATATCGTAGTTCCTGCCCGTTTCGATGCAGAAAATAATTGCGAAGATTGTTGTTGCTACGCTCTTGACGACTACTACGCGATAGCGTACGATGTGGGCATGAACGAAAGGAACGCCATGCAGGAAATCGAAACGACACCAACCGTTGAAGATCAGAACGAACGCGGCTTTCCGCCCGGCGGCTTCCCGCACGATGAATTCAACGCCTGGCTGGACGCGCACGAGCAACCGATCACCGCGGAAGAGGAAGCCGCCGCGTATCTCGCCTACTGCCGCTCGGCATCGGGCCGCTTCATGGTGGACGAATCGACCGATCGCCCCGGCAGTTTCTACGTGCTCGATTTCGCGACCGGCGAGGTTGTGGCGGAAGGCGACACGCTCCGTGGCGCGATCGGCAAGCGCGATGAACTTGAGCAAGAGGCGGTGCGATCGCCGGCGGCGTGAGTGGGTTTCGAAATCACCTTTCTTTGGAGTGCATCATGCAAACGGAAATCAAAACGATCGAATGCCGGGCCGGGTTGACTGAGGTTGGCGGACAGCGGGGATTCTTCATCGTGTCGCCGCGGACTTCACGTCGCGTCGAACTGCCTGCCCCCCGGATGATCGGCGTGAATCATCGCCTGCCCGGCCGGATCGCTCAGGCGGCATCGCGCGGCCGGTTGCGCGTGGCGTTCACTTCCGCCGAGTTGAAGGGAATCGCGGAAGCGGTTGCCGCTGAGGATCCCGCACGGACCGCCCGGCCGCCTGCCCCGAACCGTCTGACCGAATGGTGCCGACGGCCGCGTAACAACCGCGTTGCGGGACAGCGGCGCATTCCAGCGGTCCGGGTCGCTCCTGTCGCCGGCCTGAACCGTGAGCCGTTCCCGATGCTTCCCGCGATGCATGAAGGCTTGCCGCCGTGGTACCGCGTTCAAGTCAAACTGCGCGTCGTCCGCGCCGACTACAACCCTCACCGCTGGCTTGTCGAACGTGTCGAGTGTGCACGCGGGGCGGACCGTGCGGAGCGACCGTGGCGAGTGTGGATCACGAATGAAGATGGCACGACGAATTACAGCGGCTATCTGACCGACGCGACGTTTTCGTTGAAGCCGGAAGCATACGCCGCGATCCGAAAGATTTTGATCTGACCGAATCACTGTGCCGCCCGCCAGGGACAACGGAACGTCTCTGGCGCGGCTTTCCGCTGGCAGCATGAGCGATCGACCCCGCTCCGCTGACCGGCATCCCGTTCAACTTTTTTGGAGTACATCGCCGTGAAAACGAAAACGCGTGGACTGGCGTCCGGGCCCCGGCCGGTATCGCCGCCCCGGAAATGGTGGCAAGGGAAATCACTGAAGCGCGAAGACGGACAATACGTGCTCCGCACCGTGCCGTGCATCCGCCGGAATTCAAAGGAACTGGCAGGCGCAGCGGTAATCGTGACGGTCGGCGGTATCGAGCCGATCGCGATGCTTGTTGGAATTCCAACGTCATCGGCGCGCGATGCCGGCCGGGCCATGTTCCTGGCCGAATTGTTCGTCCGACGTTCGATGGAAGAGGGGATGGCAGACTCGGGCATCCTGAAAGAGACCGGCGTTATTGATTGGACCCGCCAGCCGGAGCCATTCTGGAACGAACAACGTGACAAAATGGAGGCCGCATTTTGTTCGGAGGAATGGTTGCAACTGTCCTCGACTGCGCGATTCCTGCACGAACATATTGAGCGAACGTGTGGGCCGGGCCATCCTCTTCGCGACCTTTTCGATTTGGTTCAGCCAGATACCGAAGATGAAGAGTCAAGCGCCTGCCGCCATCGGCGCTGCGGGGAGCGATCGACGCCTTCCACGCTGCCGACGAACGGGAAAAGCAACGAATCCTCGGCGGATGGTCCGGTGATTCGGCGATTGTTGTTCCCCGCGAGGAATTCTTGAGCTGTCCGGAGAACCTTGAACTCAGCCCGCGGTGCTACAGGCTGCCTCGATTGGCGATGGCAGCGGCATTGAATGGACGTTCGAAACAGTTGCCAATAGCGGCCGGGGGATTGCGCCGGTTGGGCTTGTGATCGTCGCCGGCACTCCGAAGGAACACGTCGAATTGGCGCTGCAGTCGATCAAATCTGACATCGAAACCAATTGGGCGCAACTGACAAATCAGCCGGCGCTGGTGAATTCATGTGGGAAATCGACAGGGAGGAAATCGTGAAGACTAAGAACACAAAATCGCGCGGCGTGCCCATCTCGAAAATCCAAATCTGGAACGCCGACGATGCGTTTGGAATGTTCGTCGGATACCTCATCACTGAGCCGGGGAAGGCCCATCGGCCGATCGCGTTCGTTTCTTACGACGATGGCAGGATGGCCGATGATTTGAATAAGGCGTTTCACCTGGCGCAGCGGCTAACCTTTTCAGATGAGTGGCGCGCCTGGAAATTTCCTTTGCAGGCTTCGCATGTCACCGACTTGCGAGCGTTCGGCCGCTTGGACAGCATCGAGCCGTTTCCCGCCTTTGTGTTTTCTCTGCGATGCTCGCCGGCGGCTGAGCCGGATGGCTCGCGTCCGATGGAAATCAGCGGATCGACTCCGCTTGAGCCGCGCCCGTTTTGCCGGTTCATGCTGCTGCAAATGCAAGCGAACGAACCCAAGCCAGGGAGGCTCCAATGACGCGCGAAGCACAGATGCGTATCGCGGGAGAGAATCCCCGATCGATCGATTTGCACGTTGGGCCGTTCATCTACCGGCTTGTTGTCAGCGACCGGGAAATTCTCGATGAGGAAGGCTGTAGCCTTGAGGCCGTGGCCGTTGAGTCGCAGCGACTGCTCATTCTGTCGGTTTCTCTTGATATCGATCGACGGGAAGAGCTTGCGGGACACGAGTTTGTACATGCTTGGGAATTTCACGTTCCCAAACCAACAACTGCGGAAGAACGCTGCCAATTTTTTGCAATGGTGTCTCAGCAATTCCGCCAGGACATCGAGGCACAGGGCGGCGCCGAATCCATCCGCGCACTGGAACCGATCTATATCCCTCATCGGGGCGCTAAACACACGGCCGCCGTCCGCCAGCACATCAGGCGCGCGACATGGGCCGGCTTTCCGGGCCGATGCCGTCCAGCGTTCGGAAAGGTGGTGCGCTGTGGCAAATAAAGCAATTGCAAAAACAGATCGTGGCACAACGCGCGATCCTGCATTCTGGCGCGGGGAATCAATCGGAGCGCCCGAATCGCCCGAAGCACTTTCCCGGCCGCCGATCGAAGCCCAGCAGTGCATCCTCGAAATGATCCGTTGGGCGGAGTGCGCAAAGTACCTGCTCGATTTGGGCGCGTTTTCGATAGATCAGCTTCTCGAACTGCGCAAGGCGATGCAGCTACAGAGCGAAACGGAGGAGCGCGATGGCAAGTAAACCCGCTGCCGTGCCTTCATCACGTTTGCTCGACGACGCCACGTTCGCAGCGATCATCCACACCGCCGGTGTGATCCTGGCAAATCGGGTTCAGGTGCGCGATGACGATTGTGACGTTCCGCCGGCGGAAGCCATGCGCGCGCTTTGCACGGCATCACGCATGAAGGCCGACGCCGCAATCATCGCAGCGATACAGGGCAAGGAACGCCGGGCCGTCTCTGACGATGACGTGACGGTCTACCTTCAAACGGCCGCCCGCCTGGCCGCTATGGGATTAGAAGAGTTCGGGGGGGGGGGCGCTCGAGCCGCGGGGCGGACCGCGAGATTAGGATAGGACCGATGAGCAAGACCACATCCACAAAGGTGCGCGGCACTGTTCCAACCATCAACCTGGGCGAAGAAGTTAGCCGGGCGACGCAGGCTGTTCTCGAAAATGTCGTGACGCAGTTATCCGGTCGGGTCTACAGCCCGCGGATCAAGCTTCTGGGCATCAATCAGGTCTGCGAAGCGACGGGCCTTGGCGAACGGACCATTTACACGTTGATCAGTTCGGGGAAGTTTCCCCGGCCCTTATCGGATCTTGGGAAAAACTGTTGGCGCGAATCAACGCTGATTGCCTGGATGGATGCTCACGACCCTGACGGCCGCCGGGATTGGACTGCGGGGACGGCTGAAGAATAGTCACGCGCGGCGTTCGTTCAGCGGCCGTTAAACAGATCCGGACCCGCGGGACTTCACACCGCCGGTCGCGTGCGTAAACTACTCAACGGGAAGGCCGGTTGATCGCCGGTCAAGTGTCCATCCGGCCGGCGCGCCGTTCACCTTGCGGCAGCCGGTCGGTTGGCGACCCCCTCTTTCAAGGTGCTCCATGCTCAAGATGGGTTTGACCGTTCAGCAGCGCAAGGCGCTCACGCAGATGGTGGCGGTGTGTCGCGCGACCGACAAAACTGGTTTCGATTTCTGGAACAACGCTTTGGCGAGCAAAGTTCGGTTCGGAACGCAAGAGGTAGACGTGAGTCTTGAAGATCTCCAAGCATTCAATCGCGAACGATTCGTTTCCTTTAACGGCTACCAAATGACCGGGGCCGTGAAGCAACGTGCGTTCGAAGCGGTTGACGCAAATTTCGAGACGCCGGCGCCGACACTGCCTGTCCCGAACATTGTGCAGAACATCGGAGCCGGCGGTTATGGCCAGGTCGCGCACGGCCAGCACATTCGGCAGCACATCGCACCCGCCGGCGAGAGTGACAACGCCCGACGGATCGCGGAGCTGGCCGGCATCACTGCCGAGCTGATCGCGGTCTTGCGTGAAGTGTTGCCACTGGACGAAGTGGAGGCCGCCGAGGCGGACGGGCGGGCGATCGAGGCCACGTTGAAATCTGACAAGCCGGACGCGGACACGGTCGCGCGGAATGTGCGGTCACTGATGGGCCGCGCGTTCGCCGGCGTCGCGACGGGCGCCGAGCTTGTGGACAAAGGATCGAAGATTGCTGAGGCGGTGGAGAAGCTGGGCCCGTGGCTCAGGCACGTGCTCAATGCGATGACTGCAAAGTAATTTGAGGTAACCCGATTATGGAAACTGCAACTCCGACGGCAGAATGGCGCCCAACCCTTAACGACATTCCCGAAGCAAACTCGTTATTTTCGTTGATCCTGCGTGAGAGTAAGGAGCTTAACGATCAGCTTCTTGACTATGAAAACTTGCGAGCATCAACGTCGATCCTCCACCTGGTGGCAGATGACGAAGCCAACTTTAAACGTATGAAAGTTCGGC
>CAVWFQ010000009.1:0-384138 GCA_963754335.1 uncultured Phycisphaerales bacterium | reverse complement strand
TGCTCTACCAACTGAGCTACGCGCTCGAAAACGGTTTCAACGAAGCGGGTTTTCGCGTTGCTCATCCCGCAGCATCGGCCGACAGAATAAGAAAGGTCGAGGGAAGCCGCAATAGCGAGGCAAATCGTCGCGGTATAGAGAGGAGGCGGTGTTTTCCGGCGGCGTTCTTTCGCGAAGCCGGCAAGCGGCAGGTTGAAGATCAGAGATAGAAATTGATGTAATAGACCAAGTCCCCCGTGATGGACAAACGGAATTGAGTCTCCGAGATGTCCCGCCAGCGAACACTTCCGTCGTTGAACAGAACGTTTCCTCCAGCGGATGTGTTGTCACGGCGAACATGATTGTTGGGGCCGGGATCAGGCTGGCCGGCGTTGGTTGCCTTGGTGATTAAGTCACTGGCCAGAATCTGATCCGAAGAATCCGTGGGGTAGTCGGCGACCAGCCCAGGCATCATGTGCAAAGAATCCGACGCCGATCGGTACCCCTCCCAGCAGGGATACCCAACATACGTCTGGACCCAATCGGTGTCATTCCAATGCGTATCAAACTGGATCGAGTTGGTATCGCTGGATGGGCAATAGAGCAACCTCGGGTCGGTGAGATAGCCCTGCACCACCAGTAATGGCGTGCCCGCGGGCAGATTCGGCGGCGGGAGGTATTCCACCACCATCGCCCCAAAGGGCCAATCTGTCTGGGTACGCGGAGTGACCGGGGTCGGGTAACGTCCTTTATGTTCCTGCGCATACATCCAGAAACACAAACCCTGCTGGCGGAGATTGGAAGCGCAAACGGTTCGCCGGGCCTGTTCACGGGCCAGGCTCAGTGCCGGCATCAGGATCGCGATTAATATCGCGATGATTCCGATCACCACAAGCAGTTCGACAAGGGTAAAACCCCTGCTCACCGCAGGTAATTCGACAAGCGTAAACGCCTTGCGCTTCAAACGATTTGCTCCAACTCCCCGCCGGATTTCATCATGAAGTGAACAGCCCACCTTATATCACAAATCGTCAAAAAGCGGTAGGCGCTTTATCCGAATCACGCAAGAATCCGGTTGACCAGGTTCCCATGCACATCCGTGAGCCGGAAGTCGCGGCCCTGGAACTTATAGGTCAGGCGTTTGTGATCGATTCCCAGCAGGTGCAGCATGGTGCAATGCAGATCGTGGACGGGGCAGACGTCAACCTCGGCGTTGTATCCGAAGTCGTCAGTTGCGCCGTAGGTCAAACCACCCTGGAATCCGCCACCAGCCACGAAGACGGAAAAGCCTTTGATATGGTGATCACGGCCGTTGCCCTGGGCCATTGGCGTGCGGCCGAATTCGCCGCCGAAGAGAATGATCGTGTCCTCCAACATGCCGCGCTGCTTGAGGTCGGTGATGAGCGCGGCGGCGGGCTTGTCCACTTCCTCGGTTTTGAGCTTGATGTCGTTCTTGAGATTCCCGTGATGGTCCCAGTCGCGGTGATAAAGCTGGATGAAGCGCACGCCGCGCTCCGCCATGCGGCGCGCGAGCAAACAGTTGGCGGCGAATGAGCCGTCGGATCCTTTCGTGCCGTACATCTCCAAAGTCTGTTGAGACTCCTGCGAGAGGTCCATCAATTCCGGCACGCTCGCCTGCATGGCAAAGGCCATTTCGTATTGCGCGATGCGCGTGGCGATTTCCGGATCGTCCACTTTCTGCGTTTCGATCTGGTTGAGCTGCTGAACCGCGTCGATCACCTCGCGCTGCTGGCTGCGCGTCACGCCGGGCGGATTGCCCAGGTACAGAACGGGATCGCCCTGGCTGCGGAATTGCACGCCTTGGAATCGGCTCGGCAAAAATCCGCTGCTCCATTGCCGGGAAGAGACCGGCTGGTTCTGCCCGCCGCGCCCGGTGCTGGTCAGCACGACGAATCCGGGCAGGTTGTCGGCTTCGCTTCCGAGTCCATAAGTGACCCACGACCCCATGCTGGGCCGGCCGGAGATGGTCGTGCCGGTGTTCATGAACGTATGAGCCGGATCGTGATTGATCGCCTCGGTGACCATCGAGCGAATGATGCAGATATCGTCGGAGACTCCACCAAGATGCGGGAAAAGCTCCGACAGCTCCTGGTTGTTTTTCCCATATCGCTTGAATCCCCACTGCGGCGGAAAACAAGTGAGCTTCTGCCCCTGCAACTGCGCAATCGGCTGCCCCTTCGTGAAACTCTCCGGCATCGGTTTGCCGGCCATTTCCAGAAGTTTTGGCTTGTTGTCAAACGTCTCCAGATGCGAAGGACCGCCGGCCATGGAAAGCCAGATCACGCGCTTGGCCTTTGCCGTGAAATGCAGTGGACGGACGACGCCCTGCCACCGTTCGAGTTTCGACCCAGAAGCAATGCCCGGCGCGGAAGCTTCGGCGTGCTGCAGGAGCGACGGATTGAGAAGCGACATTAACGCGAGCGAGCCGATCCCGCGTGCGGTGTTGCCAAGGAATGTGCGACGTTGCTGGAGACGAATGTAATCAATCGGTTTCATTCTCAAGCTCTTGTAGGGTGGGCTCGGCCCACCAGGGGCACTAAAAAGAGGTGGGCCGAGCCCACCCTACATGCGCGTAATCGTTTCATGCAGATTGAGGATCACGCGGGCGACATTCGTCCATGCCGCGACTTCCACGGGGTCAAGGTCGGCTGGAGTCTTATGATCACCGTCAGTCAGCAGTTTCGTCGCCGCGGCTTTGTCGGCGGCGTATTCCTTCTCCTGCTTTTCGAGCAGCGCGGAGACAACGCTTAATTCCTGCGGCGTTGCCTCGCGGGAGAGCGCCTGCCCGAAAGCCCACTGCATTCGGGCCGTGTTATCGGCGCCGCCTTGTTTGACGATTCGCTCGGCGAAAGCGTGCGACGCCTCGACGTAGGTGGGATCGTCGAGGAGCGAAAGCGCCTGCTGGGGAATGTTTGAATGGTTTCGTTCGCAGGTCGCCTCTTCGCGAGAGGGCGCATCGAATGCGAGCAGACTCGGATGCAGAAAGCTGCGTTGCCACCAGGTGTAGAGCCCGCGGCGATATTCACTGTCCCCTTTGTCCGCCATCCAGGTCCGTGTCGGAAAATTCAAAGCGTCCCAGTAACCGGCCGGCTGATACGGTTTGACGCTCGGCCCGCCGATCTTCTCCACCAGCAGGCCGCTCACGGCCAGGGCATTGTCGCGCACCATTTCCGCCTCGAGCCGGAAACGCGATTGCCGTGCATAGAGCCGGTCGTAGGGGTCTGCCTCTTTCTGCTGCGGCGTGGGAATAGAGCTTTCGCGATAGACGCCGCTCGTGACCATCAGGCGAATCATTCGTTTCACGTCCCAGGCATGATCGCCCGGCGACGTCGGGTTCTGGAATTCCGCGGCCAGCCACTCGAGGAGCTCCGGATGCGTCGGCCACTCCCCCTGAGAGCCCAGGTCTCCCAGGTCTTTGGAGATGCCCTGCCCGAACAAAAGGCTCCAGAAGCGATTGACAGCCACGCGCGCCGTCAGCGGGTTGTCCGACGACATGACCCACTCGGCCAGGTCAAGCCGATTCGGACGGCGGCCTTCGACCGGCAACTTCCCGAGAAATGTGGGAACGGCCGGCGTGACGATCTCTCCCGAATCATCCATCCAGTTGCCGCGAGCGAGAATTCGGATGGTGCGCGGCGGGCCGGAAATCGTCACGAGCGTTGTCGGCAACGCTTTGAGGAAGTCGGTTTTTTGCTTCTCGAGTTTCGCAACCTCCTCGCGGGCGGCGCAGCGACGGGGCGATCGTTCGATAGAATGCCGCGATCGACTCCTTCTGCTGCGGCGTGCGCTGTGACGGATCAACCTCCAGCGCCGTCCACACCGCCGACGGCACCGTGGATTGGGACGGCGCGGGGTCTGTCGTCGCCGACAATCGCAGCTTGCCGATCTGATGCTGGGGATAGATCGACTGGAATTCGAGGACAATCTGCAGTGTGGTGGCGCTGATTGACCCGGCGAACTCGAAAATTGCGGTGTGGGTTTTGCCAAAGGAAGGCATGACCGCCCAGCCCGTCTCGTTCTTCCCATCGACGGCATTGGCGACAGGAAACCCTTCCTGTGAGAAATCGCTGCTAGCGCCGCGAAAGCGGAAGGGAAGCGTGCCGGGGTGGGCCGGATCCAGAACGCGGAATTCGGTCAATACGAAATTACCGTTCGGCGAAATGCCGGGACCATGTGCCGGCAAACTGTCATCATCCATCGCTTCGAGCCGGATCGCGGTGATCCGCTTCAGCTCCGTGCTGGCGGTGATCGTGTAATTCTCCCGTGCCCCAGCCTTGCCGTAGTCCTGCAAGACGCCGCCGCCAAGATTTCGCAGATGCGACTCGCCGGCGACTTGCGCATCGGTTGGCTCAAGCATCGTCCAGTGCGCCTGTTTCCCGGCGACCTCCGTTTCCCACTTGGCCTGTTCCGCGGCGAGATCTTCGGTCGGGGACGCAAGCTTCGCCTTGGCGGCGGCGATTTGATCGTCGAAATTTTTGAGCTGCTGCTCCTGCTCGGCATCGGGAACCGGCGTGCCGGGTCCGCGGCTGCCGACGGCCGGCTCCTGGATGTCCGCGAAGAAGCTCGCCATGCTGTAAAAGTCTTTGGTCTTGAACGGATCGAATTTGTGGTCGTGGCACTGGCAGCAGGCCATCGTGCTGCCGAGCCAGACCGTCGAAATGTTACGAACCCGATCGGCGTCGTACTTGGCGATGTATTCTTTCGCCTGGGCGCCCCCCTCTTCGGTCGTCTGAAGCAGGCGATTGTAAGTCGAGGCGATTTTGTCCTCGGTCGTCGCGTTCGGCATCAAGTCGCCGCCGAGCTGCTCCTCGGTAAAGCGATCGAACGGCTTGTTCTCATTGAAGCTGCGGATCACATAATCGCGATACGGAGAGACGGGCATGGGATTGTCGCTGTGATAGCCGACGGTATCCGCGTAGCGCACCAGGTCGAGCCAGAACATCGCCATCCGCTCGCCAAAATGTGGGGAGGCAAGCAGCCGATCCACCACTTTCTCGTATGCGCCAGCGCTTTGGTCCGCGACGAACGCATCCACTTCCGCTTTTGTCGGCGGCAGCCCGGTCAGATCGAAACTGAGGCGGCGAATGAGCGTGGTCCGATCGGCCTCCGGCGCATGTTGCAAACCCGCCTCATGCAAACGTTGCAGGACGAAACGATCGATTGGATTGCGGACGTAACCGGGCTCATCCATTTGCGGAACGGGCGGTCGTTCGACCTTCAAATAGGCCCAATGTCCCTGCCAGGCGCGCACCCTGCTCGATCCATTTCTTGAGCAGTCCGATCTCGCGCTCGCTCAGTCGCTTGTTGCTCTTCGGATCGGGCATCCGTTCCTTCGGATCGGCGGCGGTAACGCGACGAAACAGCTCGCTCTCCGCCACCTTGCCCGGTGTTACGGTCTGGTGGTCCTCGATGTGGGAGAAGATCCCCTCTTTCGTATCCAGGCGGAGATCCGCCTTGCGCTTGTTCTTGTCGGGCCCGTGACAGGCGTAGCAGTTATCCGAAAGAATCGGACGGATGTCGCGATTGAAATCGATCTTGTCAGGCAATGGTGCGCTGGCAATGCCCGGAGATGTCGACGCGGCACAGGTCGCGACAACCACACCCACCAGCCAGGTTTTGATGCGACTGCTGAAAGCCATAAATTGAACGCCCTCTCTTCAGATTCAGCTACGTACGGCACTTTGACTTGTTGCGGATCTGAGGCCTGCCTAAACCGCTGGACGTATATCTTCCTCCGCGATGCATCGTACGTCAAAAACAGTCGCGAGGATCGGACATTGTGGTGTGCGTGGCAGGTTGGTTGAAAGGGTGTTACCCACCTCCCGGTGCTCCGCGAGAAGGCAGGAGCGTCGCCGCCAAACGGACCACATGCGCGACATTGCGGCAATCGGGCACGAGCTCAGCGGCCGGCCGATCTTCGTTGCTCGAAAACGCGCGAATTTATTGCAATTTCTTCATAGTTATGTATCTTATCGGATTCTCACCAATTCGCATCGCGGATCCGCGGCGCCACTCACACCGCCTTATGGAGAATGGAATGAGCCGCGGCCGCAAACATCACAGATCTCGTCGGCCTCTGCACGGCTTCACGCTGGTGGAGCTTCTTGTCGTTATCGGCATCATTGTTGTGCTGATCTCCATCCTGATGCCCGCCCTTAATCGCGCGCGTGAAGCGGCGAAGCGCACCCAGTGCGGCGGCAATCTTCATCAGATTGGTTTGGCCATCAGCATGTTTGCCAACGAGAACAAACGCCTTCCGTACGACTGTTCGCAATGGCCGGCGGGCGACACTTGGTGGACGAGCTGGATGTACTCGCCGGATTTCTTCGCGCTGGAAGATAATTATGGGGGGAAAAAACAGATTTTTGTCTGCCCGTCGAATCAGGACGACAACGTTATCACCAATCAGCAGGATGCAGGAGTTGAGGTATTGTTCGGCTCACCGTCCGGCAACACGAATGACGAGAGTGTCGCCAGGGCGATTGCCGCGAACATGACGCCCGATCCCCGTGCTAACATCAACCAGACCGATTGGAATGGGCACGCCCTGCTTGGCTATGTTTATTTCGGCATGCCTGGTCGCGTCGATCTTTCCACCCGCCATCCGTGGGAAGTCTGGAAAATCACCGATCACACCAGCGAGAACTCTCCCGACGATCTGAATCCGCCGTTGATGGCTGATGTAACGTGTTACCAACCGGGATCGGCAACGATTCAGTATAAGTACAATCACGGTCATATGTGGACGATGAACCCGGCGCCAACACCCGTGGCGAATGTTGATGATCCCTCAACTTATCCCTCAGCCCTGCACATCGGCGACGTGGTTGGGAACTGCCTCTATCTCGACGGCCACGTCGAGTTGAAAGCGCCCGACCCCAAGCCGTGGGCCTTCCTCGGCGGCGCCGTGTTCTGGTACAAGTGAAAAGTCAGGGATTCCAAAGCATGGGTGTGCCGGAGCCGCCGGAGCACTTCACGTTCATGATCTTGTCATAAGCGTCGCGAGCCGGATCACTACCGGGCTTTCTCGCTCCCGCAGGAACATTGACCCACTCCGCCCCGCCCGGCTTTTTCACTTCCATCTCGGTTGCCGCCGGCGCGAAGGGAAGACGCGGCGCTTCGCCCGTGGAAGAAGCCTCCGCATGGCTCGCCGGCCGCATCAGGTAACCGACAAATGTCGTAGCGCCGCGGTCGCACGTGAAGACCATCGCCCGCACCGTCTCCTTTCCGTCCTTTTGAAACGGAAGCGGCCGGACTTGATCTTTGAAATAGGTGACTCCATCATCATTCGAATAATACGCGACATGGCTGAGCGTGTCCCGCGAAGCGAATTCGCGCCAAGCAACGATTGCAAGAATGGCGAAAAGGAATGCCGTTGCCGCGGCGACGGCGCCCGGCGACCTATTCAATTTTTCGCGGATTCCCATCGACATGATCAGCGGTACCAATAGCAGGGACCGCCGTATTGGGCGACCGCAGGTGGATCAGGGGATCTGTTCTCGACGTGACCGTCGGTGTAAAGGACGTTGACACGGATGTCGCCGGCCTGCGACCCCAGGACAGGGGCGTTCCAGTTCTTCCCATGATTCCAATTGTACTTGTCCGCCCCGCCCGGCCCCGCGCCGATCTGACGCCACGCCACATCCGCCATCAGAGGCGGATCCAGTGTCACGGTCCCCGTGGAGGAAATTGCCGGATCGGTCATCTTGTGGACCCAAAAATCATAACTCGCCGGCGTGTTATTATCGCCATAGCTCCAGTCGTAACCCATGTACCAGTAATTCCCCTGTACGGCATTCCGGGACCATGTACTGATATCCGTCGGGCTCTGGAGATCGGTTCGTGCCCGGGCGGCTGCTTCGTCAGGATCCCGGGATCCCCAGTACTGGAGACCACCTCCAAAAATATCCAGTATCGGATCGTCGTACGCGCCGGTCACCGCGGGGCAAACCCACAGATTCTTATCGCACTTGTAGGTATCCACCAGGATGAAAAAGTGAACGCAACGGATCCAGGATCCCCAACTCGAGTCCGCTGATGGGACTTTCCCCATAAAATCATCGGAGAATTCTCGGATTCCCAATCCAAGTTGACGGAGATTGCTTTCGCACGCCACCGATTTAGCTTGCGCGGGCCTGGGCAAGCCGGAAGCAACAGAGCAATTAATATCGCGATGATGCCAATCACGACTAAAAGCTCGACCAGCGTAAACGCCCTGCGATTTCGAGAGGCAACGTTCCGGCCGCGAGGAAATCGCCTTGCGCAGGTCATACAGCACCTCTCGTGAAATGGATCGCGCTCGCCGCGACAAAACGATGACACACGGAACCAGATGGGTCGTCGGAACAGCTCGCACATTACCGCCGCTTCTGTTTCCGCGTCAACCCAAGGTTTTTTTTGCGACAAACCGAACATTGCGCATGTAGAGGTTGCCGGGATGAACGGAAACGTGCGAATCAACGTGCTGTATGTGGACGGTCACGTCGAGAACAAATCACCAGATACGCAGTCCTATCTGCTGATGGGCAACCCCACATAGGTATTCCGGTAATTCGGTCGGCTGTGCCTTTATTCCATGACCCTTGCGGATCAGAAGTCCATTTCCTCCCGTCCATGGGCCAGGGCGATTCGATCCCGCTGGAAAACGTGGCTATACGCCCGAAGGCAAAGCGCAGATGGAGCAGGCACTGAAGCGAGGGGCTGGTGGCCCGCCAAGCGGACAGCAAGTTAAAAGACCGGGCGGTGAGAGTTGGCTGGAAGTATCGACGACGCGTCCGAGCGCCGGTCCGTCGGTCAGCGATATCACTCATGTACATTGCCCCGAGGGCAATGGGCACCCGTTGCTTCTCAATCCCTGAACATTTCATTGTAATTTCAAATTACTTGCGAGCGCCCAACCCTCCACGCGTTGAAAGCGATATCCCGGTGCCGTACGCTTTGGCCATCGGGTAAACTCAGGCGGTCGGACGGTAAAAGGGCAGGCTCCACATCGATTTGAAATGGCGGCTACCGCGTCTCCAAAACCAGCATCAGTCAGCGCTTCGCCCGCGGCCGCGACTTCGGGCCGTCACGGCGGCATCGATATCAATTCGGAAGGCGGACGGATCGAAATCGGCATTTACCGGCGTGGGATGCCGCCACGGTTCGAGCTTTTCTTTTACGACCGCAAGGGGCGATTGCAGCTTCCGCCGATCGGGGTCACGCTGGAGATCGAGCGGCCCGATCATCGACGTCAGACGTTTCGCTTCGCCCGCTACGGGTTCTCGCTGGAATCGACGGCCGATGTGGCCGCGCCATTTGAATTCAGCGTCCGGCTCACCGTTCCGCGCGAAGGGAGTTTGCTCGTTCATAATGTGCGCTTCACGCGCTATCCGGTCGCCCCTGACACGGCGCCCAGACCCTCCGTCAACGGTCGATCCCGATGGTGGAACGGGCGCCTTCGCCACCTGGCGGCACGACGGCTGGGCGGCGCGCCGGAGGAAAACCATTCCACCGCCGGACGCGTCTCCTCCCTGCTCTTGTCCGCTGCCCGGGAACAGACCGCCGATGTCATGGAAGCCCTCGAAACTGCGCCCACCGGGCTCAGCGACGGCGAAGTTGAACGCCGTGCCGAAGTGTACGGGGCCAATGAGGTCGGGCGCGAACAGCATCATGGCTCGGTCGCCCGCCTCTGGGCGCGTATCCGCAATCCGCTGGTCGTTTTGCTGGCGGTGCTCGCCGTCCTCTCTTTCGCCACCGGAGATCCGCGGGCTGGAACCGTGATGGTCCTGATGGTGCTCGTCGGCGTCAGCCTGCGATTCGTGCAGGAGACGCGCGCCGACTCGGCGGCGGCCAAACTCCGGGCGATGATCCGCGTGACGGCGACGGTGCTTCGCGGCGGCAAGCCGACGGAAGTTCCGCTTCGCGAGCTGGTGCCGGGGGATGTCGTGAAACTCGCCGCCGGCGACATGATTCCCGGCGACGTCCGCATCGTTTCCGCCAAGGACCTGTTCGTCACTCAATCGAGTCTGACCGGCGAATCCCTACCGGTGGAAAAGAGCGACGCGACCGATTTGCGGACCGGCGTCTCCCCGCTCGAATTGAACAACGTCGGCTTCCTCGGGACCAGCGTCGAAAGTGGAACTGCAACAGCGGTCGTCGCCGCCACCGGCGCGGGCACCTTCATCGGAAGCATGGCCGAGAGCATGGCTTCCCAGCCGGTGACCACCAGCTTCGACCGCGGCATCAACCGCTTCACCTGGCTGATGATCCAGTTCATGCTCGTGATGGTTCCGCTGGTTTTTCTGATCAGCGGATTCACGAAGCACAATTGGCGCGATGCATTTTTCTTCGCCCTGGCCGTAGCCGTCGGGCTCACTCCGGAAATGCTCCCCATGATCGTTTCGGTGAGCCTTTCCAAGGGGGCCATCCTCATGAGCCGCAAGAAGGTGATCGTGAAGCGGCTCAACGCCATTCAGAATTTCGGCGCGATGGATGTCCTCTGCACCGACAAGACCGGCACGCTCACGATGGATCACGTCGTCCTCGAGAAGCATTGCGATGTGGTGCGGCAGGAGGATGAGGAGGTATTGCTCGATGCCTATTTGATCAGCCATTTCCAGACCGGCCTGCGCAACGTGCTGGACCGGGCCATTCTCGATCATCGCGAAATTTCCGTGGCGGGATGGAGCAAAGTGGACGAAATCCCCTTTGACTTCGTGCGGCGGATGATGTCCGTCGTCGTTCGTAATTCGAAGGGGCAGAACCGCCTCCTGGCCAAAGGCGCGCCGGAGGAAATCTACCGGCGTTGCACGCATTTTGAGCTGAACGGGGAAGTCGAGGCGATGGAGCAGATTGTTCTCGACGAACTCAGGGCCGAATACGAATCGCTCAGCGCCGAAGGATTTCGCGTGCTCGCAGTCGCCTACCGCGATGTCCCGGAAAAATCCGCCTATTCCAAGGCCGATGAAACGGACCTGGTCCTTCGCGGCTACGTCGCCTTTCTCGATCCGCCAAAAGAAACGACCCGATCCGCGATCGAGGCCCTGCATCGCCACGGCGTCACCGTGAAAGTGCTCACCGGCGACAATGACCTGGTGGCGCGAAAGGTCTGCAAAGAAGTCGGACTGGATACCGGGAAGGTCCTGCTCGGCGTCGATGTCGAGCGGATGGATGAGGCGGAACTGTCTGAGGCCGCCGAAACTTCGACGCTTTTTGCCCGCCTCTCCCCCGCCCACAAGCAGCGGATCGTGAAGGCGCTGCAAAGCCGCGGGCACACGGTCGGCTTCATGGGGGACGGGATCAACGATGCGCCGGCGTTGCGGGCCGCCGACGTGGGAATATCGGTCGATACCGCCGTCGATATCGCCAAGGAGTCGGCCGATCTGATCCTCCTCGAAAAGGACCTGATGGTTCTGGAAGAAGGCGTGATCGAAGGCCGCCGTGTCTTCGCCAACATCCTGAAATACATCCGCATGGGAGCCAGCAGCAATTTCGGGAATATGTTCAGCGTGCTGGGAGCAAGCGCCTTCCTTCCATTTCTTCCGATGCTTCCGATCCAGTTGCTGGCCAACAATCTTCTCTACGATTTTTCGCAGGTCCCGATCCCGACCGACCGGGTGGATGAGGAGCAGGTCGCGCGGCCGCGCCGTGGAACATCGAAGAGATTCGCCGCTTCATCCTTTTCATCGGGCCAATCAGCTCCATCTTCGATTACACGACTTATTTCGTGATGCTCTTCATCTTCCATTCCTGGAAAGACCCCACCCTGTTTCAGACCGGCTGGCTCGTCGAATCGCTGATGACTCAGACGCTGATCATTCATGTCATCCGGACCAACCGGATCCCGTTCCTCCAGAGCTGGGCGAGCCTTCCGCTCACGCTCACTTCTCTGGCAATTATGGCATTCGGCATGTGGCTTCCCTTTTCCCCTCTCGCCTCGAGCCTCCATCTCAAACGATTGCCGGGCGCGTATTGGCCGATCCTCGCCGTAACACTGTTTTGCTACGTCGTTCTCACGCAGACAATCAAGGTCTGGCTCCTGAAGCGGAAATGGATTTGATTGCTTTAGCGTGGCACGGGTTTCCAACCCGTGTCTTGGATCGGGGACACGGGTTGGAAACCCGTGCCACTAATCAAACCTGTCGCGGCTCCGAGTTCGTCGGCGTACAATCCATCCGATGACCCTGATCTATCTCGACAACAACGCCACCACCATGCCCGCCCCCGAGGTGGTCGAGGCGATGCTCCCCTATCTCACGGAATGGTACGGCAATCCTTCGAGCGTCCATCGCTTCGGACAACGCGCGCGGCAGGCGATCGATGAGGCGCGCGGACATGTAGCATCTCTGATCGGCTGCGTCGAATCGGAAATTGGTTTCACCGGCGGCGGGACCGAAGCCGTCAACACCGCCATTCGCGGGCTGTTCATGGGCCGCGCGCCGCGGAAGCGCATTGTGACCAGCACGGTCGAGCACTCGGCAACGCGTGAATTGTGCGCTCAACTCGCGAAGGAAGGCGCCGAGATCGTCGAGATCCCCGTCGATCAGAGCGGCGCGCTCGACCTGGACCGGCTTGGTGCCGCCCTGGACGATCAGACGGCGCTGCTTTCACTCCTTTGGGCCAACAATGAGACCGGCGTGCTCTTCCCCATCGAGCAGATCGCGCCGATCTGTCGAGCGAAGCGAATTCCGTTTCATTGCGACGCAACGCAGGCGGTTGGAAAAATCCCGGTGGATGTGGCTGCGATCGGCCTCGATGTTCTGAGCCTCGCCGCCCACAAATTTCACGGACCTAAAGGAGTTGGTGGATTGTTCGTTCGCCGCGGCATGCGAATTCGGCCGCTGATTATTGGTGGGCCGCAGGAGCACGCTCGACGGGGCGGAACGGAGAACGTGCCGGGCATCGTCGGTGCTGGAAAAGCCGCTCAACTTGCCGCCGAGTCGCTTAATGGTGATGTTGGAATCCCCCGTTCCCCCCACGCCGGACCCTGTGGGCCCGGATCCGGGTCCACAGGACCCGGCGTGATCACGGCGCGGGTGGCGGCCCTCCGCAACCGCCTCGAAACGCAGATCCTTCAAACAATCGATTCGACGGCAGTGAACGGTCGATCCGACCAGCGTCTTTCCAATACCACCAATATTGGTTTTGCCCGGCTTGAAGCCGAAGCAATTTTGCTGCTGCTCAGCGAAAAGGGCATTTGCGCCTCCGCCGGCGCGGCGTGCAGTAGCGGCAGCCTCGAACCCTCGCCCATTCTCCGCGCGATGGGAATTCATGAGCGGTTCGCCCACGGCTCGATTCGTTTCAGCTTGTCGCGGTACACCACCGAGCAGGAGATCGGCCGCACGCTGGAGATTCTGCCGGCGATCATTGAAAAAGTCCGTTCGGTACTGCCTGTCGGGGCTTGAACCGTCTTCACGCCGGATCCTGCGGGCCCGGATCCGGGTCCACAGGACCCGGCGTGAGCAGCTTTTACGCACGCTCAAACACCGCTCAGAAAATTGCGGGCTTCGATGAATCCCCGGCGTTCGCCGGCTTCCGTGCCGAAATAATCCAGATCTTCCAGCTCGATGCTGATCGCTCCGCGGTACCCGGATTTCGCGAGTTGCTCGAAAAGATCGCGCCACGGGACTACGCCGCGTCCGGGGAGGACATATCGCCAGAAATTGCCGCTCCATCGCGGCGGCTGATAGAAAGTGGCGGTTTGCAACGTCCCATGCTCATAGCGCTTTTCTTCGAGAATCGCGGTGTCCTTGGCGTGAAAATGAAATACGCGCGATCCGAACTCTTTCAGGAACCGAAGCGGATCGATCCCCATGCGAGCCAAGTGCGATGGATCGTAATTGATGCCGATCACCTCAGATTTGATCGCGTCGAAAACCGCGCGGCAATCGGCCGGCGTGCAGACCAACGACGGAAAGTAAGGTGGCGGGCCCGGCCATCCTTCCAGCGCAACGCGTACGTCAAGCGGCTCGATCGCCCGCGCCAATTTTCCCCACCCATCCACGGCAAATTGGAAATTTTCCTCTCGCGAGCGGGTGAAATCCTCCGGCAACATGACAGCCATAAACGTTCTTATTCCAAGCGACGCCACATCGCGAACATGCCTGAGGTTTGCTTTTACCGCATCCGCGCGCTTCCCCGGATCGGACGAAGCCAGGTCCGACCAGCGCAGCAGATCGACGGAACCGATCGCCAGCCCGGCGTCGAGAATTCGGCGCAAATCGACCGCGGCGACAGGCCCGACATCGACCAGAGGGAAATCATTTTCCCGGGCGAAATTGACTACCCGATCGAGATCCTGCTGCCACTCGCCGCGGATGCGGCGAAATCCGATGGGAAATGATCCGGTTCGCGTTTGGGCCATGAAATGCAAATCCTATTCGGAAGCGGGGTTGGGGCAATCATGACCGACAAAAACGCGAGGAGACTTCGAATGGAAGTTCAGCCGCCGCGGCCTCGCGGCGCTCACCGTGGGATACAGCGTCTTCCGAGTCGTTTCCTGTTCGTAAACGTTCGTTCAGTTCAAAGTCGCACGGCCCGGCGAGGCCGCCGGGGCTAAACCGTGTCGTACGGCGCATTTGGTATGCTCAATGTTTCCCTCGGGGAATTGACTCACGAATCGCGCGTTGTTAGACCGTTCGGAAGCGGGCCATGACGTTTTTCCATCCCCACCCACGATTCGTCGGCGCCGAGCTGCTTAACCCACAAAACAAGGACGTTTAATCATGCAAACCGTCGTTCACGTCACCCACGAAGCAATTCAGAAAATCGGCGGCATCGGCGCGGTTCTGCACGGATTGCTCACGAGCAAGGTTTATCTGGCCGCTGCCCCGCGCAATATTCTCGTGGGTCCGTTCTGGCCGTCGGATGAAAAGGGAGAGCATCGCCTGGGGCCCGAAGGGGAAGTGCTCTACAGCAGCCTGGACAGCCTCTATCGCTCTCCGCTGGCGGCCCGCTTCCGGGAAATCGAGCAGACCTACGACGTTGGAATTGTCTACGGCCGGCGGCGCTTCGTGGACAAGGAGACGGGCGCGATCAGCACCCCGGAAATCCTGCTGATCGACGTCAGCAATTATGACAAGGAGCAGATCGGCGCCTTCAAGTATCAACTTTGGAAACAGTACGGGATCGAAAGCGCCAAGTACGAGCATATCTGGGATTTCGAGCAATATATGCGTCTGGCACAACCGGCCATCGCCGCGCTGCACGCCCTGGGGGCGACGTCGTCGGTTGAGCCGTGCATCATCCTCTCGCACGAGTACATGGGCATGCCGACGGCGCTGGCGGCGATCATGGAGGGGGACAGGTCCAATTTCAAAACGATCTTCTATGCCCATGAAGTCGCGACGATGCGCCGCATCGTGGAAGGCCATCCCGGCCATGACACGATGTTTTACAATGTGATGAGCGCCGCCATGGCGCGCGGTCATTTCGTCGAGGACGTATTCGGCGACCAGAGCGGCTTTTACAAGCACAGCCTGATCAAAACCGCGCGTTATTGCGACGGGATCTTCGCCGTCGGCGATTACACGCTCAAGGAAATCCGCTTTCTCGGCCCCGATTTCGTGAATGTCGATGCGCAGGTCGCCTATAACGGGGTCCCCCACTGGAAGATCAGCGTCGCCGAAAAAATGGCCAGCCGGCAGAAACTTCGAAGCTATTGCAAAGCGATTCTGAAATTTGAGCCGGATTATGTCTTTACGCACGTAACGCGGCTCGTCCCCAGCAAAGGGCTGTGGCGTGACCTGCGCGTGCTCGAGCAACTCGAAACCCGTCTGCGCGAGCGCAACGAATCAGCCGTGTTATTCACGCTCAGCACCGAAGTACCCGCGCGCCGCGGCGATGACATTCGGAAAATGGAGGCAGCATATCACTGGCCCGTCGCCCATCGCGAAGGCCCGCCCGATTTGTCGGGCGGGGAGGCGGCCTATTACCTCGGCGTGCAGGAGTTCAACGCCCAGAGCCGCAATCTCAAGGTGGTCTTTATCAACCAATTCGGATTTGAGCAGAAGCTGTGCGGCCTGCGCATGCCGGCGGACATGGAATTCATGGATATCCGCAAGGGCTCCGATGCCGAGTTTGGCCAGAGCATTTACGAGCCGTTTGGAATCGCGCAGGTCGAGCCGATCAGCTTCGGCGGAATCTGTGTCTTCACCAACATCTGCGGCTGCGCCGGCTTCGTCGCCAAGGCCGCCGACGGGACCACGCCCAACGTCATCGTTGCCGATTACACCGAGCTTCCGGACAAATCGCTGCGCCCGGAACAGCTCATGAACATCGGCCAGCCACAGCGCGATCAGGTCGAGCACACGGTCGCGAAGAAAGTGGCCGCTGAGCTATTCGAGCGCCTGCCGCGAACGCCGGCGGAATTCGAGAAATTCATCGAGCGCGGTTATGCGCTGGCCAACCAGATGAGCTGGGACGCGGTGGCGCGGGATTATGTCGTACCGGGGATTCAGCGCGCCACGCGGGCGAATCGGTTGAAACAGATCGCTTAGAGAATCCCGCTCAAGCCCCTAAATAGGACTGGGTCGAAAATCTTACGCGAATACTTCGCCGCGCTCAGGACGCCTGCGCCGCCACATGACAAAAGCGATTCCGCCCAGAGCGACTGCCGCGGGAGCACCGGGTTCTGGAACCGTGGCTTGAAAATCGGAGAGCACGATTTCATTGGGAAACCGGGCGTCGGCGTAGTTCACGGTGAAGTAGCCGGAGCCGTTGGTGTCCTCGAGGAATCCGCCGTCAGCGGCGTCCAGGAAAGACCCGCTGAGCGTGTGAGGGGATTCGACGTCGAAAATGGTGAATGTGTCGGAGCTGGACGGTTTGAATCCGTTAGCGAGCGTGATTTGCAGATTGCCGGCCAGCGGCGCGTCTCCGTCAACGGTGATTGAATCGTAATCGCTGGCGCTGCGGAGATCGAAAGCGAGGGTAGAGGGGTCGGCGGCAAAGGTGAGGTTTCCCTCGATGGTGCCCGATCCGCTGAGGATGCCGTCGCCGACGCTCAGCCCGCTGGGAGCGTCGATCGTACCGCCAGCGAGGTGAATCGTGCCGAGATTATTGACCGAGCCGAGATTGACGGCGCCCGCCGCGATGTTCAGTCTGCCAAGGAGCGTATTGTTGGGGAACGTCAAGGTATTGCCGGTCAAGCTCAAGTTGGCGATGGCGCCGGCTGATCCGGAGGCGACGACGACCTGCTGCACGTTGATCGCGCCATCATGGATGATGGCGGTGGCCGAGCCGCCAAGGCCAGTTGCCGCGCCGTAACGGCTATCGCCGCCGACCCCGCCGACCGCGTTGGCGACGGCGGAGTTGGCCGTACCACTGATCGTGACAGTCGCCGAAGCGTTGCCGCCGGTCCCGCCGGTAAAGCCGGCGCCTGACGAGGCTTCTCCGCCGCTCCCGCCGGTGGCTTCGGCGGTAGCGACGAGCCCGCCGCCGCCTGGATTGCTGGCCGTGAGATTGGAGATCGCATTACCGCCGACTGCGCCGTTGCCGCCGTTGGAAATGCCGCCGTCTCCGGCGATGGCGCGTTGATCGAGGGTAAGTAGGCCGGCAGTGGATCCGCTGACGGCGTTGGTGATCGCGGAATCGGCGCCGATCCCCGGCGTCGCGCCGCTGGAGCCGGTGCCACCCGCGCCACCGGCCTGAATTGCGGTGACTGTGACGTTTGCGGAAACGGCGCTGCCGTAAGCGGAGCTGACCGTGGCCGAGCCACCGGCCCCGCCGTTATGGCCGGTCCCGATCCCGGTTCCGCCGCCGCCTCCGTTGGCAGCGACCTGGACCTTCACGGAATTGCTGTTCGCCGCCGTGGCGTTGGACGTGGCGCTTCCACTGGCCGTTGCGCTTCCACCGGCGCCGCCCGTCACGGGAAAGCTTGGAGGATCATAATAATTCGAACCGCCGTTGCCGCCGTTTGCGGCGACGTTGGCCGATGCCGAACTGTCGCCGGTTGCCGTGGCATTGCCGGTGATCGTAGCCTTTCCACCGTTGCCGGCAGTTGCTCCGGTATAGTTGCCGCCACTATCACCCGAGCCGCCGCCGCCGCCGGAAGCAGTTCCTACGGTCGAAGCCGAGTGACCATCGCCGGTGGTAGACGACGTGGAGGAGGCATTGGCCGTTCCACCGATCCCACCGTTTTGCTCGTTAAACCCGCCGGGGCCGGCCGAGGCGACGACGGTGGCCGCAGAGGGACCGGCAGAGTTGGCCGCACTGACGATGGAGGTCGCGTTTCCGCCAACATGTGTACCCGAATAATTGCCAACGTAACCATCGTCGGCCCCGCCGCCCCTGGCTTCGGAATAGACCGAAAGAGAAAGGCTCGCCTTGGAAACGGTCAGCGAGCTGTAGCCGTCTCCGCCACTGCCATTAAACTCGGCGCCCGGCGCGCCGTAAGCATTTTGGCTTAGGGTCAGACTTCCCGTCGTGTCACCGTCAACGCCATTGGTAACGCTGACAGAGACTCCATTGCCCCCGCTCTCAGATGACGCATAGGCGGAGAGGTTAACGGAGCCGCCGCCGGTGGATCTGCCGTACACGGTTCCAAGGGAAGGGGTCCCACCGGTTGCGTTTCCGCTGCCAGAGCCACCTGTTGCGTCGGCGATGCCGGTGACGTTGCCGAGCGCGGTGAGATTAAGTGAGGCGGTGGCGTTTCCGCCCGTTCCGCCGAGCACGTTGCCGCCATAACCGGGGCCGCCGCCGGACGCCTCGGCGTCGCCGCTGATCGATCCCACGGAGTTGACGCCGGTCACTGAGGCCGAGGCCGCGCCACCCGTTCCAAAGGGATCGCCAATGCCGAGGTTTCCGCCGATCGCTCTGGCGGTCACCGATGCAGTCCCGATGTAGTACGTGTTGATGGCGGCGGTGGCGTTTCCACTTCCTCCCGAGCCGCCGGGACCGTAAAGGGACAGGTTATAGCCGCCATCCGGGCCGGGGCCCCCGCCTCCCCCGTTTCCGCCGGTTGCGGTGGCGGTGCTGGAAGTGGAATCGATGGCGTTGCTGGTTGAACTGGCGTTGGCGGTTCCCCCGTTGCCCCCGGAGCCGCCCGGTGCACTCGTAAACGACTGGGCCCCGCCCGTTCCTGCGCCACCCGTGGCGGTGGCACTGTTGGTTGTATCGGTGGAGTTGCTCACGGTCGCGTTGGCATCGCCGCCTCCGCTGCTGCCGGGTGTATTCACGTCATCGGCGAAGCCTTGCAGAGGAGAGATCGCCGCCGTGACGACGGCGGCCCACAGCAATCGCCGAGCAGCGATGGAGCGGCGATGCACGACCAAGCCCAGATCATCCATTTTTCCCCCGGATAGCCTTGAACCCGATTCGCAGTTTTTCATGCTCGCTCCTGCAAACCAACTGAAAGCTGTTTTCTCCACCTCATCGCACTTTTCCATCAGTAATGGCGTGCTGGGGCGGCGGGAATCTAGCGGCCCGCGATTGAATTTGTCTATCCCACAGTTGAGGGGGATCGCAGAAATTGATCGGGCCCCCAAGCCTTGTCTGTTCTGCACGATAGACGTGACGAGCCGTTTCGCGTACGCTCCGCTCTCCAACTGCCCGCGCTTTACAACGGGGATTCCCACTTCAACCCATGCGTCGCCGAAACGGTTTCTCGCTTGTTGAGCTGTTGGTCGTGATCGGCATCATCGCGGTATTAATTGCCGTACTGCTTCCGGCATTGGCCAAGGCCCGCGAGGCGGCCCGCCGCACGGATTGCGCCAGCCGACTGCATCAGCTCTCGGCCGCCTGCACGATGTACCTGAACGAGCAGAAGCGCTTTCCGCCGGCGGTATTCATGAGCGCTTATGACGGCCTGGTTCCCAATACGATCACGCCAACATTAATCGACCAGCTTGGCGCCGTGATGGGATGGCAGAATGTGACGACTTCGATGCTCGTCAGCGATTTGCCGGCGATACTGGTTTGTCCGTTTCGATCGCAGGTCGAACAATTTCTCCAGTGCGACACCTCGCTGGGAAACCCGTACTGGCTCACCGGATACGTCTATTGCGCCGGTTTGGATCAGACGCCAAACCCAATTGGAGTGGTTCTGCAATCGGATCACGTGGCGGACATCCGGGGAACGAATCGGGGAGTGATCTGGGCGGATGAAATTCAATTCGTCAATGCGCCCGGCTCGCCAGGGTATGCCTACTTCCATTTGTCCACCGGTGTCCGGTTCAATCCGGCCTTTCAGGATGTCCAGGACACCGGGCCGCTGCGCGGACAGCATCGGGCGTGGTCTGACGGAAGCGTCGAATGGGTTGATAAGGGCTACATTGACCTGAATTCAGATGACGCAGACACTTCCGCCGGCTACAAACTGCTCGTTCCCGGGGTCGGCGTCTACTATTACTTCTGATCAGGTCCGGGCGGCCCCGCCACGATAGAAGTAGGAGACCAGCTCGCTTTGCGAATTGACCGCAAAATGGCCGTAAACAGCCTGAATGTGATCGGCAGCCGTGTGAGGAGAAATGCGCAGCTTCCGGGCGATTTGCTTTCGCCCTTCCCCTTCCAGAAGCATGAACAGAATCTGCCGCTGGCGATGCGTCAGGGTTGGAATTTCCCTGGATATCTCGATTTTCGGATCTGCGCGGTGCAGCCAATCGACCTGTCCGAGAACGAGATGGGCCAGTGCCTTATCTCTTAGAGAAAACGGGGGCTTTCCCGTGCGGCGGAGGAAAAAAATCGAACTGATGATCTGATTCTCCATCGGGTAAAGCGAGATGAAGAATTCGCTGACGCCCGCGCGACTGAAATGCCGAGTCAGGAGCGGCGATTGGCTCCATTCGGAGTCGGATAAGATATCCTGCCGGGTTGTCGTTTCATGGCGCGGTTTGCCGCGAACCCAGTCATTCACGAAGCGCACGTCTTCGGTCATGGTGCCGTGCCGGAATATCTCGCGTTTCTCCGTTTCCTCCGCCGCCCATCCCCCATCGACGAAGGCGTATCCGATGACGTCGCGTGCATTGGGATCGTCGCGCGCGAGAAGCCAGGTCCAGATATCGCCGTCTATCAATTTGGCGAGTTGTTCGCACAGTCGCCGACGCCGGACCGGAATGTCTTCGGTCATTCCGGCGACCTCCCCGAGTATTCGCACCACGCTTCGCACATCGTCGTCGGAAAAAGAAGAGATTGTTTTTTCATTCATAAGAAGCACAAATCCCGTATCTGTTTGTCCAGTAATTAGCAAATCCTTGTTGAACGGGAAAGTAAATAAAATGCAGGCCGCCAATAGTTGTGATGACAACATCGTAATTTCGTTTCACGTTAAGCGGTGACCGTCAACTATGATGAACCCCCGCCGGCATAATGTCATCGATATTGACGGCGTCGGGCCCGGCAGTACCAGAATGAGTTCACCGTAAAGAGGCGAGCTGAATGAAAATAACTCAGTCCCCCACGCCAAAAGGTGCGGCCCTCCGGGTCAAGAGTCCCGGAGGGCCGCGGATGCCGGTTTTCGCTTGCTGCACTAATCGAGGGTGCGTCGAATCAGATGCAGACGTAGCGGTAAACGGTTCGGATAAATCCGAAGGCATCGACGAAGGTGTAATAACGCCAGAAGCACATTTGGGTCTCCGTTGAATTTCGTGTTCGGGAAACCCGTCGTTTCCCGTACATCTATACCATCAGCAAAAACGTCGAAAACCCGACACCTGCCTCACAATTTTCTTCCAGCCCGCACGTAAAGAAGCGGCCCTTCAGGATCAAAGTCCGGAAGGGCCGATGCGATCAACTTTCGCCTTTTTGCCGATCATCCGCCGGTAACTGTCTTCAGGTCCGACTCAAACGAAAGGACCTGCGATGCCAATGTTCCGACGGCGGCGCCCAATGTCACCTTGGCTCGCGCGACGGCAGAAAGACGTTCATCGATCGCGGCGCGGAGCTTGACGTCGCCGGAGTTTGCATCGAGCAACGCATTCAGATCGTTCGTGACGCTCGTTCCGCCCAAAATCGCGTTGAATTTGGCCGCGGGCACGCTCACGGATTTGACCAGCGCCTTTTCGTCGGCGATGAGCGTGCTGTCCAGCTTCGTGCTGAATGCAGATAAGAGTCGAGCCGCATCGCCGGCAGTTTTGGACGTAACAGCGAGCGCGGGACCGAGCAGGCCGCCGAGGTCTTTCGTCAGGAAATCGGCAGCCTTGTTGAGATCCGATTCGAGCCGGGCGATGAGCGGTGTATTCGATTTTTTCGCGATCGCGGAAAGCTCGACGAAGACCACGGAGTCATCCACCTTTGAGGTGGAAAAGATCAGGGACAGATCCGACCGGGCGGCCGTTGCCGCAGTCAGGATCGCGGCCTGGTGGGCGGATATCGTTGTCCCGTTCACGGAGAAAAGCTCGCGCGATTCGAGTTGTTCGATGAATGATGACATATTTTTTTTGCGCATGCTGAGGACAAATTCGTGAAACAACGCCAGCAGCGCACGTTGAGCGCCGATCAGCCTTTTTTAAGGGGAACCCATCGTTCCCCGTCCATGAGATGAATCAACGAACCCATCGGAAGGCCGACACCAGGCAGAAACAGATGTTTGGATGTGCCCCGCAGTTGCTTTTGCGTCTCTTGCGCCTTTTTGCAGCCAATGTCTATTGCATCTTCGAGAAGATGAAGGCCGCGAGAAAACGCAAAGAGCGCAAAAAGAGGGGAGGGAAGCTAATTCCTGCTGCCCAGCGCCTTCTGTGCTTCGCTGGAAATCAACGCGGCGAGAACAGCGTTTCCATACTCGGAAGGATGGACGCCATCAGGTGCAAATTCGGTGGCGTGCCAGCCGTCATACCCTTCCTTGACGCGGGCAGTGTCGATCAAGTGAACGTTTGAATCCCCCACCTTATTGCGCGCCGCGACTGCCGCCGCCACTTCCGTGGCGTGCCACCCCAGGGGCGGAACGACGCAGAAAATCGCGGTGTGAGGCGCGGCCTTCCGAACGGATTCCAGCCACCCCGTGTAGGCGGAGGTGATGTCAGATGGCTCATGACCATCTTTCAGGAAATCGTTGGTTCCCATCGCGCAGAAAACATAATCGGGTTCGGGTTGAAGCAGACCATTGACGAGTCGGGAAGTATCGGCGTCATAGTGGTCCCAGGTCTGCGGCAATGGAGGAAGGGCCATCCCCTGCTTGACCATTCCCTGCCCGCCGGTGCCGAGTTGGCCGTATTCGCAGTCGAGCGCCGCACAGACAAGCGGAAACCAGGTGACCCGGGCATTGTTCATCAACAGGTTCGAGTAATACGGGCAGAGACCTTCCACACAGACGCCTTCTGTGATCGAGTCGCCGAAGCCGAGGGCAAGGCGCGGTCGCTGTGAAACGGCGCGAGCGATCCCCCGGGGTCGAGCTGAACGCCGGCAATCCGCACATGCACGGTTGACGCCTGCCAGCGATTGGGACCGAGGCTGGCGGAGCGAAAAAAGAAGTCGACCTGGTGCGGCTTCGTGGAATCGAGATTCTCAGCGAGCACAAATGGATAAATGCCGTCGGTGATCGTCAATTGCTTGGTCGTGAACGGACCGTGATCGATGGAAGAATCGACGACGGGCATTGCCGCCGGCGGGCATCCCTTGTTTGCAGATCCATCGATCAGCAGTTGAACCGATTTTGAGCTTTGAACGGCGAGTTTCAGATAGGCCCCTGGCATGGTCGCTTCGGCCCGGGCCGCGGCGGCGGCGCCGGTTTTTTTCCACACATAGGGGGAAAAACCAATTCGCGAATCATCAGCGGGAATCGTGCCGCTGGAATGATCGGCGGGCTGAGTTGCCGGAGGAGCCGGGTCGCTCCACGCGGTCGGAGGCGAAATGGCCAGACAAAAAATAATCAACGGTAATGCAAATCGACGAAAGGCGCGGTGTTCATTTTGAATCCTGAAGGGAGCTTTGATCAACTGAAACGGACGATCCATTTGTCAGGTCGGCGGCCATCACGTGCGAATAGGCGGTGCCGCGCCATTCGACTTTTTTCGTGATGCACATGCGCAAAGCGCGGAGGAAAATGACCATCAGGAGAACTCCGCCGACAGGGAAGAGAAAAGCATTGCGGCGGGGATTGCCGCTGAAGGCATAGACCACGCCAAGCAGCCATGTCATCAACATCAAATGATTCACGGATGCGCTGATCCAGGCAACGCTGGCGTTGATGTGAAAAATCAAAGCCGCGGGGTGAAAGATGCGATAAACGCCCCACGCCAGCGCTCCATAAGCGGGAAAACAGCACAGCATCAGGAAGAGAATGCCGATCAGAATCGTCCAGGGGCTGCCAACCCGGGCGGAGTAAAAGATCCTGCGCCCAACCGGCGATGATCCCGCTCAGGGAACTGTACATCCGCACCGCGGCAAAGTCGTTTCCCCAGGAGACTCGGGGGCGGAACCCTTGCGTTTTGAGCAGCCGGGCAATCTCCACATCTTCGCAGAATCGGTCGCGCACGGTGACGTGCCCGCCGATCGCGTCATAGCTCGATCGATTGATCAGCATGAATTGGCCGTTGGCAAAGGCATTGGCCGTGACCTGGCTGTTGTTGGTCAGGGCGATGAGATAAAGGCTCGAAGCCGCCCCGCCCGCCAGCGGGACCAGCACGCTTTCCCACAGTGAATGGCTTTCGAGCCGGGGGAGCAGGGAGAGGAGATCGAATTTTTTCCGCAGCACAACCGCCATCGCCGCCGAAAGCGCGTCTTTTTCCAGCACGACATCGGAATCGACAAACAGGAGCCATTCGCCGGGTGCGTCCTGGGCAGCCGTATGCAATGCGTTGTTTTTCCCGGTCCACCCGGGGGCCGGCGGGCGCGTGTTGTGCAGGACCGTCAGTTTCGAATCCCCCGCCGCGATTTCGTCCATGATCGCGCCCGTCCGATCTATGCTTCGATCGTCAATGGCGATGACCCTGTAATTTGAATAATCCTGGGCGAGCGCGGAAGTAAGACAAGCCCTGATCCGCTCCCCTTCATCCTTGGCGGGAATGATCAGCGTAACCAGAGGCGGAGAAACATTAACCAGAAGCGGCGGTCGCCGCATGAGCTGCATCTTGCGATGGCCCAGAAAGATCATGTATCCGTACAGCACCCACGCGACCTGCCCGATCGCGACATACAGGGCGAGAACACACGTCTCCGTGAAACCAGCAGGCACGCCGGCTTTGAATAGCTCCGCCGTGGTCGGCGGTCAACCCGTCTGACCGATTTGCGGTGTTTGCCTCGCCGCGGTATTCCAGACAGGATCCACTTTAACCACCTTTATAATTAAGATATAAGCAAAATATTGATGAACAATATAGAAAGTTGTGACATTTTGGGACATTGTGGGACATTTGCCTCACCAAGGCCGCCAAACCGGAGTGTTCGGTCAACTCTGAGATGGCCCCGATTCTGCCGATAATGCTACAATGCAGACCGCGCAAGTTTTGGAGCGTGAGAAAATGTCGTTGTCGATCATTCAGGAAGGACGCAATGTTTCGGCCCAGGCCGACGCATCCGAAACGCCCATCGAATCGGTGCGATGTCATGTTCTGGGCGTTGGCGTCAGCCCGATCAATATTCCGGCTGCGGTCGATTGCATCGACGGCTGGATCAGCCGCCGGGAGCACCACTATGTCTGCGTGACCGGCGTTCATGGGGTGATGGAATCCCAGCAGGACCCGGAACTCAAAAAGATCCATAATGAGGCCGGTCTTGTCACGCCGGACGGCATGCCGATGGTCTGGCTGAGCAAGTGGGCCGGGTTCAAGGATGTCACCCGCGTCTACGGGCCGGATCTGATGGCCGCGGTCTGCGAGCAGTCCGTCGCCAAGGGGCATCGCCATTTTCTTTATGGCGGCGCGGACGGCGTTGCCGTTTTACTCAAGCAAAAGCTTGAGGAACGGTTTGCGGGGATCCAGATCGTCGGGACGTATTGCCCCCCCTTCCGCCAACTGTCCAGTGAAGAAGATCGCGAAATCATGCAGATCATCGACGCGACGGACGCTGACATCGTCTGGGTCGGCCTCAGCACGCCGAAACAGGAGGCGCTGGATGGGGTCGCACACCCAGAAACTGAAAGCGCCGGTCCTCATCGGTGTCGGCGCGGCGTTCGATTTTCACGCCGGGCTCAAGAAGCAGCGCCGCGCTGGATTCAAAAATCCGGGATGGAATGGCTTTTCCGGCTCATCACCGAACCCAAACGGCTCTGGAAGCGATATCTGCGCAATAATCCACTTTTTGTCGGTTGTCTGATCTGCGAGAAGCTCCGACTCTGGAATTTCAAACAAAAAGAAGTTTGAACCATGGTGACCCGGCGCAACGTTCGGAGTCGCATCCCCCCTTTTAGCGGCAGGCCCGCAGGGCCGCGTTTCCCAATTCATTTTTCGACTGGTCCCGCGATCGCGTACCACTCCAGTTCGCTTTGCCTATAATCCTCCCGTCCGAGAGCATCAAAATGAACGATGCGGAGCGAGGGATTCATGGAATTGGCGCGGAACAGCGAAAAGCAGAGCAGTCAACCAAATAATGGAGATGGGATCCGCGCCGAACTTGACGCAACGGTCGATCACGTCCGCATTGAGAAGGCGGTCCGGGAGATCCTGATTGCCGTTGGCGAAGATCCCAACCGGGAGGGTTTGCTCCAGACGCCGGCTCGCGTGGCCCGCGCCTATGCGGAGCTGATGTCCGGCCTGCGAACCGATCCACGCCGGCATTTACACACGATCTTTCACGAACGCTATGACGAAGTGGTCCTGTTGCGCAACATCGAATTCTCTTCGCTCTGTGAGCACCATCTTCTTCCTTTCACCGGTCGTGCTCATGTTGCCTATCTGCCCGACGGACGGGTGGTGGGATTGAGCAAACTGGCCAGGCTTGTTGAGGGATTCGCCCGACGACCGCAAGTCCAGGAACGCCTCACCACCCAGATTGCCGACGCGCTGATGGAAGAACTCCAGCCGATCGGAGCGGCGTGCGTGATCGAAGCCGTTCACACCTGCATGACGATTCGCGGCGCCAAGAAGCACGGAAGTACAATGGTCACCAGCGCCCTCCGCGGCATCTTCAAGGAGAACGCCGCAAGCCGATCGGAAATCCTGTCGCTGATTCACGCGAAAGACGGGCAGCGAATCTAAATCAACGAGGTCAATGATGGCGGAAAACGCGAGTCGAATCGAACAGTTCAAGAAAATGGCCGAGGCGGATCCCAACAACGAACTGGGACACTTCTCGCTGGGCCGGGCGTATCTCGATGCCGGCGAATGGGGTCCGGCCGCGGCGAGCCTGAATCGCTGCCTCGAATTGAACGCGAATCTCAGCAAGGCCTATGACCTGCTCGGCGCGGCGTTGCTGAAACTCGGCCAGCGCGACGCCGCCGTCGAACGCCTGACGCAAGGGGTCAAAACCGCCGATTCACGCGGCGACTTGATGCCGCGAAATGACATGATTCAAAAGCTGAAGGAACTGGGCGCGCCCGTTCCCGAGCTGAAACAGGCGACGGCTCCTACGGCCGTCGGCGAGGGGCAGGTCCTCTGCCGCCGATGCAATCGCGTAGCGCGAAAACTTCCCTCGCCCCCTTTCAGCAATGCCCAGGGGCGTGAGATTTACGAGAAGATCTGCGCCGACTGCTGGCGGGAATGGATCGGAATGGGAACCAAGCTGATCAACGAATTGCGGCTGCCGCTGAGCGATCCGAAAGCGCAGAAGATCTTCGATCAGAACATGATGGAGTTTTTGAATCTTCGTTCGTAGCTCCCCCGCTCAAGCGGGAAAGCGTTTGGTAAACGGGAAACAATCCCTTCCAGCAAACAAAGAGCCGCACGAAGTAAGCGGGAAAGTGTTTGGTAAACGGGAAAACATTCCCGCTTACTACGTGCGCGGCTCTTAAAGATTTGGGAAAAACGAATTACTCCACCGTCCACGTCTCATCACCCATGATCAGTTCCTGAACGTCACCCGGGCCGGACTTGGCTTTCGCTTCTGCCAACTGTGACCGAACAAGATCAACATAGCGGACATGATCGACCGCGCGGAAGACGCCGAGCGGCTCGGGGAATTCGGGGTGACGCATCCGGCTGAGCATAAATGCGAGGCTCGGATCGGCGGCCTTTTCATCGTGGATCAGCAGATCGTCGGGTTTGACGGTACGCGTTTCCACAACCTCCGGCGTAATCCCGTTGAGACGGATGCCGCGGGAGCCGTCCTTGCCGAAGATGAGCGGCTTGCCATGCTCGAGATAGACGGTGGTATCCGTCTTGGTCGTCTTGTCGGTCGCGTAGCTAAACGCGCCGTCATTGAAGATGTTGCAGTTCTGATAGATCTCGACAAAGGCCGTCCCTACATGCTTCGCGGCCCGCTCCAGAACGTATTCCAGATGTTTGATGTCGATATCGACCGCGCGGGCGGCGAATGACGCCTCGGCTCCGATCGCGATGCTGATCGGACGAATCGGGTATTCCGGCGATCCCATCGGGCTGCTCTTGGTCTTTTTCCCCTTCTCGCTGGTCGGAGAGTATTGGCCCTTGGTCAGACCGTAAATGCGGTTGTTGAACAGGAGAATTTTCACATCCACATTTCGGCGGATGATGTGCATCAGATGGTTGCCGCCGATCGACAGGCCGTCGCCGTCGCCGGTGACCATCCAGATATTCAGCTCCGGCCGGGCAAGCTTCAGGCCGGTGGCGAACGTTGGGGCGCGGCCGTGAATCGAGTGGAAGCCGTACGTGTTCATGTAGTACGGAAAGCGGCTCGAGCAACCGATGCCTGATACGAACACGGTCTTGCTTCGGTCCATGCCGAGTTTGGCGCAGACTTTTTTCATCTGGGCGAGGATGGAGTAGTCGCCGCAGCCGGGGCACCAGCGCACGTCCTGGTCGGAGGCGTAGTCGGCAGCCTTGAGTACAGACAACGGTTGGGTCGGGGCGATGCTCATGATGTTCTCATTACTCGATGATTCAACAGACTGTTCTTGCGGTTCTCCAATCTCAAGAACAGATCACCCCGCATTGGCGCCAGGGTTTTCGGCCATGACCGTTTCGGTCGGAACTTTCACTTCTTCCGCTCCGGCTTTGCCCGCCACCAGATGAAGGACTGCGTGCTTGATTTCGTGAATGGTGAACGGCTGACCCTTCACCTTGTTCAGTCCCTTGGCGTCGATCAGGAAATGCCCGCGAAGCAGCAATCGAAGCTGCCCGAGGTTCATCTCCGGGACCAGAACATGTTTGAAGCGGCGCATCAATTCGGGCAACCGCTCCGGCAGCGGATTGAGATATCGAATGTGGCAGGCGGCCGCCCGCATTCCCTCATTTTGCAATTCGAGTGTAGCCGCCTTGATCGCGCCGAAAGTGCTGCCCCATCCGACGATCAGCACCTCTCCACTCTCCGGGCCGGTCCAGAGCAGATCGGGCCCTACCGGTTTAATGCCGGCGACCTTATCGGCTCGCAGATGAACCATTTTCTCGTGATTGAGCGGCTCGTAATTGACGTTGCCGGTCACGTCCTGTTTTTCGAGCCCGCCGATGCGATGCTCGAGTCCAGGAGTGCCGGGAATGCCCCAGGGACGAACCAGGTGCTCGTCGCGCTTATACGGCATGTAGCCGTTCGGATCATTCGGCTCGGTCGGATGATGAATCGCGATCTTGGGCAGCTTTGCCAGATCGGGAACCATCCACGGCTCCGCGCCGTTGGCGATGTACCCATCGCTCAGGAAGATGACCGGCGTCATGTACTTGACGGCGATGGTGAACGCCTCGATTACTGCGGCAAAGCAATCCGATGGAGAGGCGGCCGCGATCACGGGAACCGGACTTTCGCCGTTGCGCCCGTAAAGGACCTGGAGCAGATCGGATTGTTCGGTCTTGGTCGGAAGCCCGGTGCTGGGCCCGCCCCGCTGCACGTTGATGATCACGAGGGGAAGCTCGGTCATCACCGCAAGCCCGATCGCTTCGCTCTTGAGCGCGATTCCCGGCCCGCTGGTGCCGGTGCAACCGAGCTGGCCTCCAAACGAGGCTCCGATCGCCGCTCCGATCGCGGCGATTTCATCTTCCGCCTGAAACGTCACCACCCCGTAGTTTTTCTCCGCCGACAGATAGTGAAGGATGTCGCTGGCGGGCGTGATGGGATAGCTGCAGTAGATCAATTCCTTGCCGGCCAGGTGGGCCGCCGTGATCATGCCGATGGCGGTCGCTTCGTTGCCGGTGATCTTCCGATACTTGCCCGGCGCGAGGCGGGCCTTGGGGACTTCATATTTTTCGGCGAAAAGCTCGGTGGTTTCGCCGTAGTGAAAGCCGGCTTTGAGAACAAGGGTATTGGCCTGCAGCACGGCGGGCTTCTTGCCGAACTTTTGTTTCAGATGTTCGAGCGTCGGTTCGATCGGACGCCCGTAGAGCCAGCAGCACAGTCCCAGCGCGAACATGTTCTTGCAGCGATCCAGGTCCTTGGCGCCAAGCCCGGTTTCTTTAGCGGCGGCCGCGTTCAACTTGTCGATGGGGATGCGGATGAGGCGGTAGCCTTTGAGCGTTCCGTCATCGAGCGGATTGGATTCGTATCCCGCCTTTTTCAAATCGCCGGGCGCGAAGGCATCTTCGTTGACGATCACGATCCCGCCGGTTTTCACCGAGCGGACGTTGGTGCGCAGCGCCGCCGGATTCATGGCGATGAGCGCGTCGACCATGTCCCCGGGTGTGAATATTTCCGTGCTGGAAAAGTGGAGCTGATATCCGCTGACGCCAGCCAGCGTGCCGGCAGGCGCGGATCTCGGCCGGGAAATCCGGCAGCGTGCTGATGTCGTTGCCGATGAGCGCCGAGGTGTCGGTGAACTGCGTGCCGGCAAGCTGCATCCCGTCTCCGCTGTCTCCAGCGAAGCGGATCGTCACCGATGGCAGCGTCAGCGTTCGTTTGGCGTTCGAGACTCCCGAGTGTTCGTTTGCGGTCGGTTCCGTCGTAGCGTTCATTTCAATCTGGTCCTCAGCAGAAGCCCGATAACCTCAAGGTGTGTATCGGCGTCTGGGTCTGCAATCGAATAGCATGGGATTCGGATAATAACAATACGCCGCCATGGCAGTCGGGTTTAACTTGACTGCACCGTGTCAAGTTGGGCAAGATATAGTCACTATGAAGCAATTTTACCACACAATCATCAAGCCCGAAGCCAACGGCTGTTTTGTTGGGTGGGTTGAAGAAATCCCCGGGACCATCACGCAGGGCCGCTCGCTCGATGAATGTCGCGAGAACCTGCGCGATTCGTTGCGCCTGATGGTCGATATCCATCGAGACGAGGCGCGCCTGGGAATGAACGCCAACTGCATCCAGGAATTGATCGAGATCGACGTGAACGAAACGACCGCTCGGGCGCACGCCTGATTAAGGTTTTTCGGAAACGGCCTGGAAAGACAGGGTGACTGTGCGCTTCCTGGCGCTGAAAATTCCAAAGCCCAAACACCAAAGCCCAAAACAATTCCAAGAACCAAATTCCAAAGACCAAGCGAATACAGCGCGCTCAGATCGCTCCTGTTTGAAATTTTCTTCTTTGGGATTTGGAAATTTTTTGGGCTTTGGTGCTTGGGATTTGGAATTTGCGGCGCAGCGGTCTCTATGGCGCCGCTACGTCCTCTCGCGCCGCGGCTGGCCTCGTATCGGGCAGACGCATCGCAACCACCGGCATTCCCTCGGCATCGATGATTTTCTGAATTCCGGTGTAGCGTGCTACCGGCAACTGCTGCTGGACGGCTTTGGCATCGCGGCGAAGATGCTCCAGATCCGCGACCGCGCTGCCCGCTCTGACAACAGCGACGCGATCTCGCGGCGGAGATCGTAATACCGCGCCGGATACGGCAGCCGAACGACGTTTCCCTCCCGATCGGTCGTCAGCGTGGACTGATCGATCAATTGCATCTCCTGCTGATCGTCACGAACACGGCGGTCGAGGCCGACGATGCCGGCCTGCACCGAATCATAATCGCGCGACATCTGATCGAGCTTGTCCTTGATTTTCCGTTCTTCTTCCTGAAGCTTGGCATATTGCGCGTCGGTCACCCATGTGGCGCCCCACCTCACCAGGCCGCGCTCTGACATCTTTTTCTGCAGGTCGTCGTCCTGCTCCTTAAAATGGCGGACGACCTTCTTCACCACCTGCGATTTACGCTGATCCTCCGGAAGGGCATTGAGCGCCTCGGCGACGTTATCGAGAATCTCCCGGCTTCCCGGAGCGGCGAGCATCGCCCGGTCATACTGCGCCAGGGCCGCGACCGGGGCGTTCTGCCGGTAGAGAATCACCGCAAGGTTGTTGAGCGTCGGCGCATGGTCGGCGGCGGCCGCCGACACGGATTCAAATGCTTTGCGAGAACCGGGAAGCTGTTCCTGCCGATAGAGAAGCACGCCACGCAGGTAGAGCAGGGAAATATTGGTTGGATTGTCGGCCAGGGCATTGTCCAGGACGGTTGTCGCCTCTTTCATTCGTCCCTGCTTGATCGTCTGGAGCAACTGTTCCGCCACCCCGAGCGATTTTTCCTGCAATCCGTCGCGTTCCTCCTTGCTCATCCACTTCGTCCCGACTTTGACGAGTCCCTTTGCCTGACGATCATGCCAAAGGTCGACATCGGCCTGCGCATCTATGACAGCCGGCGTGCCGGCGTTTTGCGTCATGAACGACGCATATCGATCGAGAATTTTCTTGATGTCGTCCTGGTTTTCGACGGCCCGGCGAAGGGAGGCCAGGCGGGCCGCCGACGCATCGACCCCGGCCTGCGGGCGCACTTCGATCGAAGCAACGCGTTCGGAATTCACCATCGTGACCGTTCCCCCCCCATCGGTCACCCGATAGCCGTCTTCCGTCTTTTTGATTTCCCCCTCAAGGCGACCGCCGTCCTTGAGATGGACAACGTCCGCGAAGCAGGACATCGCAAGAAAGGTGATTAATGAAAACCAGAATCCGTAACGCGGGAGGGTTCTCATCCTGAGCTCCACAAGGCGCCGGCGGACGAAATCTCCCCCGACGCGAAATAGCCCTACTCTTATGACAAGTTTATCCTCCCCGCGTTTGCCAGACCAATCAATTCCGGTTGAACTATACCGAAATGCATATCCGCAAGGCGACCGAATCCTACGAAGCGTGGCTTGGTCAGAGAATGAATTTGATCGCCGAGCACGTGACGATCAAACATGTCCAGATGGCCGCGTCTCCGTTTCCTTTCCTGCGGGCCACGTTCTATCGCTGGGCCCAGCTTTGGCCCGATTTCGCGGGTGACGCCGCCAAAGCGCCTCAGGTGCTGGCTGTCGGGGATCTTCACATTGAGAATTTCGGCACATGGCGCGACGCGGAGGGGCGGCTCATCTGGGGCGTCAACGATTTCGATGAGGCTTACGAACTACCTTTTACGTTTGATCTCGTTCGCCTCGCTGCCAGCGTGATGATCGCGCGAATGGGCCCTGGAATCACGATCAACTCGCGAGAAGCCTGTGCAGCGTTGCTGGAGGGATATCGGCAGGCGATTACACAAGGGGGCCGCCCTTTCGTCCTCGGCGAACACAACACCTGGCTGAGCGCGCTGGCGCACAATGAGCTCCGAAATCCTGTGAACTTCTGGCAGCGAATGCATGAAGCGCCCAACGCCGCGATGCCAATTCCTCCCGGAGCGAAGGCGGCCATCGAACGCCTCCTGCCGGAGGCGAAGCTGAAGTATCAGGTGGTTCAGCGGGTAAAAGGGCTGGGGAGCCTGGGACATCAGCGGTTCATTGCCCTGGCTGAATACCGGGGCGGAAACATCGCCCGCGAAGCCAAATCCCTCGCCCCCTCCGCATGTGCCTGGGCCTGGGACAGTAAAGATAAGGCAATTCTGTACGAAAAGATTCTTGCCCGCGCTGTCCGTTGTCCCGACCCGATGGTTTGCGTCGAAGGAAGCTGGCTGTCGCGCCGACTCGCGCCCGACTGCTCGCGCATCGAGCTGGGCTCGCTAACGCACGTGGGCGAGGAATCGCGATTGCTCGCGGCGATGGGTTTTGAAACCGCCAATATTCATCTCGGCACTGAAGCGCCGCAAAAAAGATTCGCCAGGATCTCAAATCGCGCCCCAGCGACTGGCTGCACGAACTGGCCAAAAAGATGGTGAAAGCCACGCTCAACGATTTCGAAGAGTGGCGGCTGGCGACCGAAGAGCAGGAAGAGAAAGAGAAGGCTGCCGCGGATCAACGCTGATGAACGCGGATCGGAAGGGAAAGAGATCCGAATTATTTTGCATTGATCCGCGTTCATCCGCGGCCAGTTCCCTCTTCGTCACGGCTTATGAATGTTTCCGCTGATCACTTCAATTTTCCGGTCATCCACGCGATACCAGCCGATTCGCAGGACCAAATCATCCTCGGCGAAGATATCCAGCACCTGATCACGCGGGTCGCGGTTGATCGCAACCGATGCGTGGTTGTCGAGCCACCCGCTTTGTTTGGCCATCGCGTCGCCCGGCGAGAGCATGCCGACGTACAAACCGTCAGAGGTGAAATGATGGATCTTCGCGCCGTCCCCCTGCCCGGCCATGCACCCGCCGCCGCCGGGGATGCTGTCGAGCCCGACGCATAATGCGGGGAGCTGGACGGCCCAGAGCCGGTTTCCCTTCGCGTCAAATCGAGCCAGCGTAGTGCCGCCCATCCAGAATGGATTGTTCTTCGGCTCCGGCCACTTATCGCTCCAGCCGAAGGCGTAGATCGAGCCATCGTCGGCGTGCTGCGCCATGTTGGGACGGAACTTCAGAGGCGAAGCATCTTTCGCAACCGCGTCGCGAGCGTTCTTCCAGTCGTAGGTCGGATTGCCGCGCGGATCGAGCGGGCCGATTGGAATCATCACAATGCTTTGCGTTTCCGTATTGGCGAACCAGATGTTGCCCTGGCTATCTACGTCGATGCCGAAGACGGAGTAATGTCCCTCGCCGGGCTGCTTGAACCATCCGATCCGGGTCGGCTGCGGCGAACCGTCGCCGACGGCGTCGTGCCAGGTCCATTGTCCCAGCTTATCTCCCTCTTTCTTTCCATCGGGCGAAGGACTGCGGCCGCCAATGAGGGCGGCGAGATGAAATACATTTTTTTCAACTCGATAGATCTGCACACCGTCGCCCGAGGGAAGATAGAAGAAATGATTTTCGCCAAGCTTGAGCAGGCGTGGCACGCCATGTGGATCGGATCGATATTTCACCGGCTCGAGCGCGCCGTCGCCGGTGTATTCCCATTTCCCGGCGTTGTGATTGAGGAGGCGGTAATTATGAAGTGTCATGGAACAGAACGTGTCGGGATCGTCTGCGCCGTAATTGCCGAGCGACACAAATTCGCAGCCGAACTGCTCCCACGCGAGCTTTGGGTCGATGTCCCAAGCCGTAACCTGGCCTTTCCCGGTGAGCTTCGGTTCCAAAGTCCATTTTGCCAGTCGTGCGCCGCCGACCGGTTCATTTTGAATCGTCACCACGCTTCCGTCGGTGCCAAACGCCACCCCGCGCAGATGAAAGAAATGCGACGGATCTCGATCGCCCGGCTTGGCTTTTTGACCCAAAGTTCCGTCGATTGCCGCCTTGTTTCCTTCAATCGAATAAATCTTCACCTGCCCGGCGGCGCTGTCAGCAATGGCCAATTGTCCGCGCGGGCCAACTGATATCGCCTCGATTTCTCCCAGATCCGTAATCGGCTGGGCGATCTGGTGGCCGTCGGCATCGAAGATCGAGACGACGTGATGGTCGTGGCCAACCCAAAGTCGTCCGCTGGCGTCGATCGCTAGCGCCTCTGGCAATTCGACCGGAAATTCCCCGAGCGATTCACCGGTCGCTTTGTTGAACTTCAGGATGCGATTACCTAGCCAGTCTGCACAAAAGATCGTGTCGCCACGAATCGCCAACGTGCGCAGTGGGAGTTTGTATCGGTCCAGGTCGGCCTCCGATGCTCCCGCTGGCGCACGCTTGCTGGGCCATTCGTAAATCTGAATATGCCCGTCAGGCCGGTTCACTTTCGTGAACTTTTCCGCCTTGCCGTCCTTGCGATGGAAGCGCTGGATTTGCTGCGCTTCCTTCCAGGTCGGATCCGGCCAGCCTCCCATTCCGCAGTAGAGATAATCGTCATCCACGGCGACGGAATAGGCTGCGCCGTTCGGCTGACCGTTGCGAATCTGGTATTGCGCGTCGTAGACGGAATTGCCGTCCTTGTCCCATTTCTTGAAGTCGGCCCCCGCCTCGTCCCAGCCGTGGGCGGTATAGATCGCCCCTTCGGAATCGACGACGACCGAAAGCATCGCGGCCGGCGTGTGATGGGCCGGATCGGGAGGCAAACCGCTGTTGCCGATCGCGCCCACGTTGCGATAAGTCGCGCGATTGGCGGCAACTTTGAATACATAATCGCCGGCCGGCGCTTTGGCGCCGAACTCGTCTCGGCCGTCCCATGAGCGTGTAAAGTGCCCGACTTCAAGCTTCTGCATCGACCAGAGGACGCGCACGAGTTTTCCATCTGGCGTGAAAACGCCGGCGCTGGTGGTTGCAGCCTTGGGCAGCGTGAACTCGAACGTGATGTCGGCTCGGCAAATCGTCGACATCGATAAAAGCAGAAGCGAAGCTGGAATCGGTCGCCAACGAATCGCCATGACGGAAACCTCCATTTTAAGAACGAGCTGCTTCAACCTATCTCGCTCGGGATTTCCCGTCCAACTGCGTGGCGGTGCACACGCGGGCGATCAACGGCCTGGAACGCAAAACGTATCAACGGTCGCCTGCATGAAAGGAACGAGGGAGTGCAAGCGAACCGTCGGCAAAGCTCCTTCTCCCTCTCCCAGTACTCTGGGAGAGGGTTGGGGTGAGGGCCATCGGTATCGTGCGTCGAAGACCTTCACCCCGCGCCCTCTCCCGGAGTACCGGGAGAGGGAGAGACTTTTTGGACCGCCGAATCTTTGACTGCGCCCGAGGAACAGCGATGCGCTTCTCAACCCCTGTATTTCTCTCCCCACTGATGTTCCTGCTCCCGCTGCTTTCGCCCGCGGCCCGCGGGGATAACGAAATGCTGGACCCCGACAACCTCAAATCCCTCGGCTGCGTCGCTCCGAGCATCGATTACCAAGTACTCAAAGTCGGCAAGCCAGGTGCGATTTTCTACCCCGGCGAAGAGGCGGAGCTGACCGTGCAGGTCACCAGAAAGGACGTCCCCCTCAATTCCGTGACCCTCGCCGTTCAGGAGGTCTCCACGCGACAGGGGAAGTTGTATGACCAGAAGCCGATGGGATGGAGCATGACGCCGCCGCCCGTTGTTGATGTGGTTCGGCAATGTGGCACAACTCAGGTTCCGGTCAAAATCGAAGATAAGGCCGCCGCCGTCGCAACGCTTGATGTCAAAATCCCGCTGCCGCAGACCTACGGCTGTTACGTCATCACGATCGCCCCCAACGGCGAGCATCCTCAGTTTCTCTGTTCTGTTCTGTGCGATGAAGCCAGTCGATGGATCGCGCACGGATGTTCCGATGATGGCCGAAGGCGGGAGTTTCCTCGAAGGTGGTCTCAATGATAAGAGCCGCAACGATCCGGCTGCCCGGCGCGAGCGATTGGCTATCCTCACGCGCCTCGGCGTAAAAGTTGTGCGGTGGGAACTGCCCGGAATGTGGGGATGGAACAAAAGGGACGGCTCAATCGATTGGAGCCATCTCGATGAACCGCTCAAGATGATGGCCGAGGCGAATCTCAAAGTGGTCGTCACACTCGGCGCTGTCTCGTACGAAGCAATGCCCTTCACCGGCCCCACGCCGGGCATCGTCGGCTGGATGCAGGACCACACGCCGGACGACGCCTACCTTCCGGAATATTCCCGATGGGTCACCGAATTCTGCAAGCGATTCGGGCCAAAGGGCGGGGTGGGTTCTCTCTGGGCCATCGAATGCTGGAACGAGCCGTGGGAGCCCCTCTCCACTTCCGGGTGGGAAAGCGATTCGCCGCACTATCGCGCCGTCTTTAAGGCGATGGCGGACGGCATCCATCACGCCGACGCTGGCGTCAGCGCCGTCACCGCCGGCTCGATCATGAACCTGGAGGACAAGTTCCTGACCGGCGAGGATCGCGCCGAGTGGATGAAGCGAATCGATATGATCAGCGATCATTACGTGATGCCGCCGAACAACTACAGTTCGATGGTGATGCGCAAATGGGGCAACAAGCCGGTGATTGAAACGGAAACCTGGGGCGCTTCGACCGAAATGCTCGCGTATCAGTTCGTCACCCAGTTCCTGGCCTGCGGTGACAAGATGATCGACCCGATGCAGTCGCCGATGATGTACTACAACACCCCCGGCGGCACTGACGAATTCCGCTTTCCCAAGCCGGCGGCGCTGGCGGCGAACGTGCTTAACGTCTTCCTCACCGGCCGCCCATTCCAGAAGATGCTCTTCCTGAAGAGCCTCCCCTTCGCATTCCAGTTTGGAGAAGATCCCGATGCCGTCGTGATCCTGCTCGGCAGGCTGCGGCCCAATCTCTCCGCGTTCGGCGGAGGAACCAAAGACAGCATCTGGTGGCAGCTCAATCAAAGCCAGGGTGGCACCATCACCATCGATAATGCCGACCGCCGGATCGAAGCCTTCGACATGGCGGGCAATCCCGCCTTCAAGGGAGAGAAATCAATCAAGATTCCAATGGATCTACAGGGATGGTATCTGCGCGCCGAACGGCGGGGTTGCGCTGATCCAGGACCGACTTAGCGCCTCGAAAATCGACGGCGCTCGTCCTGTTGAGATCATCGCCCACGATTTTGGATCGCCGGTGGAGGCCGCGGGTACTTCCTGTGATGTGACCGTGCACAACCTGCTGAACCGACCGGTCTCCGGCAAGTTGAAGGTCACGGCGCCGGAGAATCTTTCGCTTAAGAACGAAAATCTCGAAATCGAACTCTCTCCCGGTGAAACAAAGGATTTTAAGGTCGAAATAGCCAAGGGAGCGGCCTCGCCGGCCAACGCCTACGCGTTTAAGTACGACTTCGAAAGCGACGCCGGACAGGCGCAATGGAAGGAAACGCTGCACGTGCTGCTGGCGCGAAAGTCCACCAAGAAAATTGACGGCGATCTCGATGACTGGAACACGGATCTGGGCGTTCCAGTCCGTGCCAGCGCCAAAAAGGCGGACGCGACGCTCCAGGCCTGGCAACCGTTCAACAAATTCGTTGAACAGCAGCCGGACGGAAGTTACGCGGAGCTCAAGGCGGCCTACGATGACAAATTCTTTTACATTGCCGCACGCGTTAACGATCCCACCGGCGCGGCCGCACACGTCCGTCTGGGCAAATGGGATCAGGATCAGTATTTCTACAGCAGCCGGGACAATGCCATGTGCGAGTCACTGGCGGATTACTTGAAATGCTTCATGGTCGATCTCAACAATGCCGGCGACATGCAGCGCGCTCACGCCGATCCCAAATGGCCCGAGTTCGAGAGGATCATGAACACGCGTCCGGAAGTGGCGGGCGCCTTCAAGAGCAGCATGCTCCGGTTTTACTGGGAACATAAGAACAGTGGCCGCCCGATCGACTTCACCAAAGCGCCGCATGTCTATAAAAAGGATTTCGCCCCCGACAGCCCTTATGACGGGAACAGCCTTCAATTCGCTTTCGATATCATCCCCGGCTATGAGAATCACGATCTGGTCACCGACACGGATCGCCTTACCACCGGCTTTCACGCCATGCCGGATACCGATTACGAATACGCCGCGTATGCCTGCACCGACGGCAGCACGGAACTCTGGCGGCTGCTCGCGCCCGGCGTCCCCCGCAGCCACTACTTCCCGCGCCAGGTACGCGCGAAATTCGATCAGGGACCGGTTGAAGGCGGGCAATGCATCGTCAAGCGAAACGGGAACGTGACCACCTATGAAATCGCCATCCCCTGGAGTGAACTCAAGGAATGGACCCCGAGAGCCGGCGCCAGCTTCGGCTTTACCTTCCGTGTGAACCGCACCGGCGGCCCCGCCCTGGTGTTCGGCGAAGACAAGAGCGCGACCAAGACCAACGGCCTGACGCTTCACCCCTACTGGAGCGGTCAGCCGAGTTGTACGGTACGGTGGACGCTGGGAGGCATGTAGCACAGCCGCCCTCGGCTGTGTCTTCAGTTTTCGGACGAACACACAGCCGAGGGCGGCTGTCCTACATCAGAGAGACTCATGCTTTTAAGCCGTCGATTCTCCAAAATCCAAGTCTTCCATTCTCTTGTAGCGATTGCCCTCGCGCTCATTGCATCCAACGTTCATGGCGTTGAACAAAGCACCACCTCACCCAGTTCCCCCGAGCGAATTGTCAGCCTTGGCGATTCGATCACCGACGGTCAAACCTACGCACTGCTTGTTGAACAGGCGCTGCGGGAAGCGGGCAAGCCGACGCCTCGCTTTTTCGGCGCCGGCCTCGGGGGAGACACCGCAGCCGGGATGCTAAAGCGGCTCGACAGGGATGTGTTCGTATTCCATCCAACGCTCGTCACGCTGAACACAGGCATCAATGACGTGGGGAGCGGCGTCAGCATGGCCGACTTTGAAGCGACAATCACGGCCATCGCCGAGCGGATGAAATCAGAAAAAGTCCGCCTGATGATTTTGACAACCAGCAATCTCGGGCCGCAATTTGCCGGCGAAGAACCGGCACTACAGAAGGTCAATGTCATTCTGCATCGCGTTGCGGCGAAATTCGACCTGCCGGTGGCGGAAGTTTACGGCAGGATGCAGGAAGCGCGCAGCAAGGAATCGACGATGTGGCTCGACGGCGCACATCTCAACCTCGCTGGCTTTCGCTATATGGCCCGCGCGATCCTCGATGCGATGGGAGATTCCGATGTGCCCGTGCCAACCGAGCTTCATGTCAATCTATTGCCCGGAGTGATCCGGGATTGGAAGATCCTCGCGATCCATGATGCGACTCCCGCGTTGGACGAGAAGTCGATCGGCGCGCTGCACGTGGATGATCATTGGAAAACCGAAACCCTCCCCGAGGAAAAGAAGCCGGAAAACTTCTGGCTCGACCAGGAACGCCGTCGCGGCGTTGCCATTTCGCTACAGGATCTCTTCGGACCGGCCAAGTCTTTCATCGCGATGACCAACTATGATTCACCGAAAGATCGCGATGCCTTTCTGAATGTCGGCGGCGACCTCCACACCTGCTGGTTTAACGGCAAACGCCTGTACGGCGGGCCGGACACTCCGTCAAAGGGATGGCATCCGGGCGGCTACCGGATTCCCATCCATCTTCACGCCGGCGCGAACCAGATTGTCGTCGAAACTGAAGGGCGTTTTTTTGTAAGCGTGACCGACAACTTCGACTGGTAACGATGCCGTCAGAGCGAACGACCCGATTGGCCCCTTCCCCCACCGGTGCCTGCATCTGGGCAATGCCCGGACTTTTCTAATCAACTGGCTTCTGGCGAAGCAAAACAACTGGCGGGTCGTGCTCAGGATCGAAGACCTTGACGGACCGCACATCAAGCGCGGTGCGGACCGCGGCTTGATCCGAGATCTGCAATGGCTCGGACTCGATTGGGATGAAGGTCCGGTCTATCAATCCTGCGGATGCAGATTTACGGCCAGGCAATCAAACGCCTTGTGGACGGCGGCTTTGTCTATCCATGCGTCTGCACTCGCAAGGAAATCGAAGCGTCGGCCAGCGCTCCACATTCGGAGGACGGATCGGCGGTTTATCCCGGCACCTGCCGCGATCGCTTTGCTTCGATCGAGGCGGCGCAGGCCGCCTCCGGCCGTGCGCCCGCCCTGCGTTTTCGCAGTCGGCCGCAGCGTCTTGAATATAACGACGAGATTCGCGGTCAGGTCGTATTTGAAATGGCCACTCTCGGTGACTTTGTCGTTGCCAAAGGAGATGGAACGCCGGCTTATCAGCTTGCGGTCGTCATCGACGACGCGGCGATGGGCATCACTGACGTCGTCCGCGGCGATGACCTGCTTGATTCCACACCGCGGCAAATTCTGATCTACCATGCCCTCGGATGGAATCGGCAGATTCCGCGTTACTGGCATCTTCCTCTCGTCACCGGCCCCGACGGGAGACGACTGGCCAAGCGGCATGGAGACACGCGGCTTGCATACTATCGCGAGCAGGGAGTTGCACCGGGCCGGCTGCTTGCTCTGGTGGCGCGATGGTGTGGAACTCACTGCACCGACACGATCAGCGCAGGAATTGATCGATCGATTCGATTTACGCAATGTCCCGCGATCACCCGTCACCTTCACGGCCGACGACGATCGATGGCTTCGGCAGAAAGTAATCGATTGATCGTGTCACGGCTTTCCAAGCCGTGTGCCGGTACTCCGGCTCCTTGTTCTCGACTTCGATCTCTGAGTACAGGAGTCACGGCTTGGAAAGCCGTGACACGGAGCCCATACTCACAAGCCGACGTGACTTCTCCAACGCCTACTCCATCATCCGTTCCGCGCGAAGCGGGCGCTTTGCGCAATCATGAGCGGGGAAAGCCGCGGGATCGGCGCCTCGACGATTCGACTGGCGACGGGGGTCGCCGAGCCTTTTTATGCTTCTGCCTTGCGGCTGCGAAATTTCCTTTATGAAAAGGGGCTTAACAAATCGCGCCGACTTTCGAGGCCTGTCATCAGTGTCGGGAACATCACGACGGGTGGGACGGGAAAGACGCCGGCTGTTGAATTCCTTGCCCGGCGACTCCGCGACGCAGGACGCAACGTCTGCGTCCTTTCGCGCGGCTACAAATCAACCGGCCAACTGGGTGACGAGCAACGAATGCTCGATCAGTCGCTGAACCCAAACGGCCCCAATCGCGTGAGGCTGATCGCCAATCCGAATCGAGTCGCAGCCGCGGAACAAGTCCTGCGCGACGATCCGGCGATCGATATTTTCCTGCTCGATGATGGATTCCAGCATCGAGCCGTGCGGCGCGATCTGGACCTGGTCCTGATCAACGCCCGGGATCCCTTCGGATACGGCCACGTCCTGCCGCGTGGCATGCTGCGTGAGCCACTCAGCGGATTGCGCCGTGCGGACGCCTTTATCGTCACGCACGTCAATCAGGTTTCTCCCGAAGCGGTGTCGAATATCGAAGCGACTCTTCACCGTCATCAGTCAAACGCCAAAATCTATCGGTGCGCCCACGTCCACATCGGCCTGAGCTCGCATTCAGCGTCTGTCGCGACGCGTGCGGCGCTACCGATCAGCGAATTGGGCCAACGGCGATTTTTCCTGTTCTGTGGGATTGGCGATCCGCAGGCGCTGGACGCGCAGATGTCCGCACACGGCGGCAATTATGCAGGGCATCATTTCTTTTCGGATCATCATGAATTTACCGCATCGGACATCGATCAGGTTCGATCCGCAGCGCTGGCGGCGCGAGCACAGATGCTGGTGACGACGGCCAAAGACTGGGTTAAAATTCCTGTTTCATCGCTCGATAGCGGAATGCCGATCTGGCGACTCGATCTGGCGCTGGAGTTCGCCGACGATGAAGGAGGCCAATTGATTCGGCAAGTCGAAAGTGTAATTCAAAAGGCCTCCGCGCCGCGCGAATGATCTCACGCCAGCGGCGCGGTGTCGCAGGCACAATTCTTTCTTGAAAGCGTCACGCGGTGTTCTATCATGCGAAATTGTGGGAGAGGGCAGATCTGGAGTTTACGCGGCGTGAAATCATTGGTGCCGAGCGCAACGCTGCGAATTTGTCTTCTGGCCGTAAACCTGCTCGCGATGGCAGGCTGCGCATCGCGCCAGCCTCCGCCACCCCCCCCGCCTCCGGAGCCGGTCACATCGGTGCGGTTGTACCCCGGAACGCCCCTTTCCGGCCCGCTGACCGATCCGATCAAGGAAACATCCGCCAAAGATGCCTTGTCCGTAAAGGTGACTTTTATGCGGCTGGATCGGATACCCGGTAATGTTCTTCAGCCCATCGAGAGCGCAGTCGGCACTGGTCGTCGCCAGCCGTGGTGGAACGCCGGTCCCCTCGTACGGCCAGCTCACGCGGGGTGCCCGCGCCGGATCCGTCTCCGATGCCAATTCATTCGTCGTCTCACTTGTCGGCAACGCCACTGCTCCGACGTTCAAGCCGATCGTGCTTCAGGGCGCGCTGCCGAACGGCGCAACGCTCACTTTCCGCTTCGCCGACCCGGCCGAGCTGAAAGATCCTGCAACGGGTCAAACAACGCATCGACTGGTAGAAATCGATCTGTGCCGCATCAGCAGCGCCGACGCGGCAAAGAGCGATCAGACGCTACAAATCGGCCTGGCGGTCCAAAATCTGATTCCGCTCGGCAAGACAGGAACAGAATCGGACGAGCACTCGGAATCCATGGCCGCCCACGAGCCCCCCGTGCTTCAGCGCGAGCTGGCGATCCTGAATCGCCCGCTGACGAACGGAAAAGATCTGTCCGCGGTCATCGCGCCCTTTTCGCTCAATTCAACGAGCGCGGTCGCCGCGGTGATCGAAGTGCGGCCTGACTTATCCGATCCGCTGACGGAACTCGTCTACACGGATAATGTGCTTCGCGCCAACCGGGCGGCGACACAGGCTTCAAAACGACTGCTGGACGAAAATGGCGTCGATTCGGAAGCCTCAGGGTTGCTCGCGGCGCTGCAATCGCTTTCGCGGCCAGGATCACCGCGGGCGGCGCTGGTTTATCTGTGCGATCAAACCGCCGCGCCCACCTGCGGAGACATGTCTCTCGTCGCCGATGAGGCCACGCTCGCGCGACTCGCCTCGGCGGTACACACCAAGGCTGAGTCGGCCGGCACGGTGGAAAAACAATCGCTGGGATGGATTTTGGAACAATCGGCATACGAGCTCATGACGCAGCTTTCAACCGACGGAAAACTTCCGCCGGAACTGAGTTCCGTGCTGACCGTTCATGCCGGTGAGGCCGGCCGCCATGCCGATGCCCTCACCGAAGCCCTGCGCGGCGCTTCATCCACGCCAGACCTCGTCTCGCGCATCGTGACACAGAATTACATTTTCCTGGAAGACAGTTCTCCGGCGGCGCGAGTACGTGCTTTTGACTGGCTGGGAACCATTGGCCGCGCTCCGGCCGGCTTTGATCCGCTGGCCGACGCGCGTCAGCGCCGGGCCGCATTGGAAAAAGCGCTGGCCGCAGCCCCAGGGGCAAACACAAAATGAGCGAATCGACCCCTCCCGACACCGTGCCTGCGACGCCCGCGCCCGGCGAGCCAAAGCCGGTCCGTACCCGCGCGAAAATGGCGCAGACGAATTCTCGTTACGTTGATCGTTCTGCTCGGCGTGGTGATCTTCACACGCGTGATGATCGTGGCGCTGCTTCCGTCAGTGCTGCAGAAGATCGCCGGCCAATATGGACTGACTTGCACCTACGACCACTCGGACATGTACCTGATCGACAGCGACGTCGGATTGTGGAATCTGACGATCGCGCCCAAGGAAGGGGGCGAGCCGCTCTTCAAGGCGGAATATTGCCGTGGCGACATCTCTGCCCTGCCGCTTCTTCGCGGAAAACTCGTTGTGCGCCGAGCCGAGGCCGAGGGAATTGATCTCTTGCTGGAACGAAAGGCCGACGGCTCGATTCCCATTCTCAAGCATCTGCCGCAAACCACGACCGCGCCCGCCGCGAACAACGCAAAACCGCAGGCGGTCGATCTGAACCCGCCAATCAGGGTCGATATCTTCCGTCTCCAGCAGGTGCATGTACATCTTCGCGATCCCTTGCTGAAGCCGGCTCTTGATACCCAGCTCGAACTCAACATGTGGCTGACCGACATCGGGTCCTTATCGCGGCCGACGCACTTTGTCATGGATTTGAACAGCGACCCGATCCTCGATGACCTGCGCATTGAAGGGGAGGCCGCCACGCGGGCCAATGCCCTCGATGCCAGCGTTAAGCTCAACCTGACGGGTCTGCATCTTCACCCGCTCGACGGTTACATGAGCCTTCTCGGGCTGCGGGCCGCGGCTGAAGGAATTTCTGTAAAACTCGATGCGAAAGTTCACGCCGCCCCGGGCCAGAAGCCCGGCTCACTCGCGGCCGGGCTGTCATTTGAGAATGTGACGGCGATCGCAGACGGAAATCGTTCATTCACGCTTGAGCATTTCACAATCGACGCCAGTTCTCTGTCCGAAACGGCGGCCGAATTTTCGAAACTCTCGATTCAGGGCGTTCGCCTGGACGCCGATCGCCAGCCGGACGGCGGAATCCATTTCGCCGGCTCCTCCTGGAATCCAAGTGAGCCGCCGACAAAGCAACCCGCTGCCCGTTTTGCTTCCGGCGGCTGCCCCGACAACGGGACCAAGCTCCAAATCGATTGCCGTGAGCCTCGTTTCGTTGGAAATCAAGGACGTTGCGGCCACGTTTCACGACCACTACGTCACCCCCGCCACCGATCTGGCGTTTGTGATCGATGAGGTGAAAGCCAGCCCAGGCGGTGGCGGAACGCTCGATCAGACGGGAACACTCTTCGCGCAGATGCATGCGCCGGGATTGATCAAACTGATCTCTCTCGACGGCAAGGCCGATTTATCCGGCAAACAACAGACTGCGAATCTCAGCGTCCAGGCCCACGGAATCAATCCCGCGGCGCTGCGGCCTTATCTGGAAGCCATCGGCCTGGAATCGCTCCTGCACGATGCCAGCTTCGGTTGCGAAGCGCGTGCCGTGCTTTCGCCGCGCGGCGGCCTGGCGATCAGCGATGCGCAGCTCGATCACGTGGTGTTGCGCGACGAGGGAAAAGATCTGTTCACCCTCGCCGGCGTTCACCTTGCTGACGCGGGCCTGGATTCGGCGAATCATCGAGTGCATGTCGGAACGCTGGAGATCTCCGGGCCGCGCCTCGCCGCTCGTCGCGAATCGACCGGGCGCTCGACGCTTCTGGGTTTCCGTACGCGTCCTGCGAAATCGGCGAAGGTCGATCCTTCAGCCAAGCCGGGCCCGAGCACCGCCGAAGCGGCGCCCGCCGCCGCAACAGAACCGGCATCGCCGGGACTGCCGCGCCTGGAGATCGGACACTTCGCCTGGAAGGATGTCGGGTTTTCGTTTGATGATGCTTTCGCCAAACCCCCGGTTTCCGTCGCGCTCAAGGATGCATTGGTGGAGCTGGACAACCTTGTTATCGATCCGGATGCAAAGGCGGCGACGGGCGTTCCCGCGAAGCTGAACGCGTGGCTCACGGCGCCCGGATTGGCGGAGCGGCTTTCCGCGCAGGGAACGATCACCCCGAAGCCCGGCGGAGCTGCGCTCGCGGTCGATGTCCGCGGAACGAAGCTGAGCGGCGACGCGCTCGCCCCAACGCTCAAGGCGCTCGGCGTGGAGCCGCTCATTCATGATGCCTCCCTGCAACTTCATGCGACGGCCGACCTGCAAGAAACCGCCGACGGCCTGCGCGCCTCGCTCGATGTGAAAGACCTTCACCTGAAAGACGGCGAGCATGAACTCGCCGGTCTGGATACTTTTGGCATTCATGATGCTGACTTGCTGTCGCGGGAGATGTCGGTCGGCGAGGTGGTCGTGAGCAAGCCGCGATTAGACGTGGCTCGCAATCCCGATGGAACGCTGATCGCGGCCGGCATCCATCTCCTCGCGCCCCCTCCCAAACCACCGGGCCCGATCACGGTCGGCCAGCTTGGCCCTGATCCCCTGGCGATGCTGCTGCAGGCGCTGGCCTCCAACAGCAACTATCCAGCGACGGTGAAAAGGATTGCCGTCGACGGCGCGGCGATCGGCTGGAATGATCGAGCCGTGAAACCGGCCGTTCAAACCACGGCGCATGCGGACGTAAGCCTGAACGATCTGGTTCTCGGCCGGACAGCGGCTTCCGCGAAACTTGATGCTCATCTCGTGGCTGATGGAATTCTCGACACCCTTCATGCGACCGGCGGCCTATCCACTTCGCCTCTCGCGCCGGGTCTTCATCTGGACATCAAGACGACCGGCATTCGTTCTGGATCCGTCAATTCATATTTTCCGCCGGGGACGCGCCTGGAATTGAAGGACGGCCGTTTCACATCAACCATCGATGTTGCTGTCGCGCCTGAGCCCAAAGGTGGGGAAAATGCGCAGCTCACTGTCGGCGCAACCGAGTTGCGTGAGGGAGATCAGGATTCGCCGCTCCTGAAGCTCGAAGGCGCGAAAGTTTTGCTGACGCGCCTCGATCTGGCGCACCGCATCATGGCGTTTGATGAAGTGTCGGTGACCGGCCTCGAGACGGACATCCGCAAATCGAAAGACGGAACGCTTAAGGCATGCGGTATTGCCATCGCTGCCCCGGCTCAACCGACAACCGAGCCTTCTGCTCCCGCGACTAGGCCGGCGCCGACGACTCTGCCGGCCGTTGCAGTCGCGCCGCCTTCAGGCCCGGCCGAAACGCCGACAACGCTACCCAGTGCGGCCCAGGTTTTGCAGAAATTGCCGCTCATCAGTCTCGCAAAACTCAATCTGAATCTTCGGCGCGCCGCTTACGCCGATGAGGGTCGGCCAGGATCCGAACCTCTCGTGCTTTCCGAGATAGTGCTGAAGAATCGTCAGCCGATTGAATTGCTCGGCGATGATGCCGAATCGCATCCGCCCGTCCAATTGCTACTGACCGGCGCGATCCAGCCGGCCATCTCATCGATCAACTGCAACATTGATGTTGCCCCGCTGGTGGCACGGCCGACGCTTGTGATCGATCTGTCCGCCTCGGGCATTCGCGGCGACAGCGTGACGGCGCTCTTTCCCGAATTGAAGGACCAACTAGACGGCGCTCCCCTCCAGGACGGCCAGTTCCATGCTCACCTCGAGGGACAGGCCAAGCTCGTGCAGGTTCATCCGGTCGGATTTGATTTCTCCCGTCCGATGGGCGGCGAATTTGTGCTCAACCAGGTGGCGTTTAAAGACAAGCCGGATGGAACCGTGCTTGCCGGGGTTGACGAGGTTCGCTCCGACGGGATTCGGTTTGATCCGAAAAGTGGCAACCTGGAGATTCGCTCGATTGAAATCACCAAACCGATCGGCAGCGCCCTGCGCGACAAAGATGGGCTGCATTTAGCCGGCATCGTGTTCAAGCTCCCCCCGGAGCTGATGGCATTCGGCGTACCAGACACGCAGCCCGCGGAAAAGAAGGAAAAACCAGCCACCCCCGCGACGGCGCCGGCCGCATCGCCCAGCCCCGCGGCGGTCGCGTCGGCCCGGCCGGCTCACGAAATCCGCATCGACAAGCTCACGATCAACGGCGCGGATCTTACGTTCCGGGATCAGGTGATGATTCCCCCGCTGGTCCTCCCCATCACCGGGCTCGACATGGAGGCGCGTGACCTGAGCAACCTGGCTTTATACGAGGATAAGCCGTTCCGATTCAGTTTGACTGCCAGCGCCGGCAAGGCCGCGCTGCCGAGTTTGAAGAAGGGGGCTGCGCCTGACGCCACCGAACAACGCGAGCTCTTCGCTCAGGCGACCGCCAGTGGAAGCCTTTCTCTCTATCCGGCGCCCAAAGGGTGGGCCAAGAGTTCACTGAGCGCGCTCGACCTTTCCGGTTTCCGCGGCGTCGCGCATGCGCTCGGTGTAACTTTGAACTCTGGCAATCTCGACACCAACACCGATCTGCGATTTCCCGGCGACGGCACGACGCAGACCAGCACCAAAATCGTCTTTACCGATCTGAGTATCGATGAGCCGCCAAACGGGCCAATTCAAAAGGCGCTGAAACTTCCGATAGCGCTCGATCCGGCAATCGGAGCCCTTCAGGATCCTGATGGCGGGATCACCATTCCAATCGCCGTCCAGGTGGCTAAAGGAAAGATCGACGGCCTTGGAGGACAGATGGTGGGTGCCGTCGCGTCGGTGATTCTCACCGCGATCGCCAGTGCACCGGTCAAGGCAGTCAACGATATTTTCGGGCTCGGCAAGCACGGAAAAGACACGATCCCTCCCGTGAACCTCGATTTTGCCGGCGGAGATGCGGTCTTGTCGGCGAACGACGCAGTGTCACTCACGGCCGTCATCGAAAAATTGAAGAAGGACAAGTCGCTGGAAGTCACCGTGAAACACGAACTGGGCAGCGGCGACGTAACGCGCGCCGCGATCCGTGCCAATCCGACGCCGGAAGAGTGCCAGGTCCTTGCGGCCAATCTGCGCCGAAAGAAAGCTCAACTGCTGGTGATCCGTTCGGCCGTGGCCGGCTCCGCGCGCGGCGAGCTCGCCAGCTGGTCCGCGACGGAGGCGCAGCCGTCCGTTGCCCGATTGCGGCAGATCGACTTGGAACTGGCGCAGACGGAAAACGGTCTGGACCGGCTTTACGACCTGCTTCGCCCCGGCGCTGACCGTCAGGCGCCGCGCCGCACTCGCGCCGCCTGCCTGGAAATCGGCCGCCAGCGGCTTGAGGCGGTCCGCGCCTATCTGGTGGCGAGTGGAATTCCCGGCGTCGATCAGCGCATCCATCTCACCCATGCCGCCTTCGACCCGTCAGACGATCACGAAGGGGGAGAGGTGACGCTGGTGATGGCGAAAAAGAAGGGTGGATGATCCGGGACGAATCTGGAGGAGCCGCGCACGAAGTAAGCGGGAAGGTGCTCGGTAAACGAGAGAACTGTCTGTTGGTCATGACAAATTGCAAGGGGCCGCGCACGAAGTAAGCGGGAACGTACTCGGTAAACGAGAGAACTTTTCCGCTTACTTCGTGCGGGGCTCCTTAATCAGTCTTTGCGTGGATGATCCGGGATTTATCTCGACTGTTTGCGGATCGTCATATCGAAATTCTTTACCATCGACTTGTACATTGCCGCGACCAGGCCGGCATAAGCGGCGACGGCGATCACGCTGACGACCAGCACCCAGATCCGCGCCCCGAAAACCCCGTCCGGATCCGACCGGACGAAAGCACCCTGGGCAAAATCGTACGGATCGATCTCCATCGTCATGACGGTAAATGGACTGAAGCTCCCGATCACCGGCCCCATCCCGCCGGCGCTGTTGGACTGGAGGAGTTGGAACCCGCAGAAACCGAGCATCGCGCACAATCCGACCACGATCCCCACGCTGCTCATCACGGCAACGACCGTCTTGCGGCATCGCAGCGACATCTGCATTCCGACAATCGCGGCAAAAGCCGAGACGATCACCAGCGTGGCGGGCAGGATCAGGAGCGCCTCGGGAAAGACGACCCATTCAAATGCGGCATCATGGGGGCCCGAAAAACGCCGGAACAAATCGTAGATCACGAAGAAGAGCGCGCTCGCGACCGGAACGGCCACCAGCGGCAGAATAAAGCTGACCAGGCCGCGCAATTTTCCCCAGATGTAATAGCGGCTGGTGATGGGCGTGCTGAGCAGCAAATCGAGCGTTCCATCCTCCTTCTCGCGCGTAACCGTGCTGGCCGCGGCGTTGGTGACAATCAGGAGGATCACGGCAAATTCGATCGTCACGATGCCCAGGAGATATTTTCGCGATTCGTCAGCGCTCAACCGGCGCGGCAGGTCCCATGCATCGATGGAAACCCACGCGGGAGTCGCGGTGGAATTGTTGCTCGCCGCATGCACGCTCAACTTACCGCGCAGCGCTTCAACCGCGCTGTCATTGCCGTTCAACTTGAAAGTGGTGTACGGCTGAAGCGGCAGCGTCGTCGCCGTGCCATCGAGCGTGTAGACGGTCAGAAGATGATGGGCCGGATCATACGAAAGCGCATCGATGTACTGATTACTCGTCGGCGCGACGAGCGAGGCATAAAGATAAACCAGCGCGAGTGCCCCGATAAGTCCCAATCCAATGAACCCATAGCGCAGCGCGGAGGCCTTTGCGGCCGATGCCTTGGTCTTGGCCTCCCGCCAGGCGATCGGATTGCTCCAGACCGTGCGCGGCTTTCGGGTGCGGTCGCCGCGGGTCAGTCCGATCCGCTGGAGAATTAGCGTCTTGAGCGATGTCGTCGACTGCGCCAGACGGCGCAGAAACACGATCGATGGCATCACCAGGATGAAACTCAAAGCCAACATCACCGTGGTGTAGAAGCCGGCGGGATCGCTCAGGTACCACCCCATCGGCCACGCCTGCAGATTGGGAGGCAAATCGCCGAGCAACGGCGCGTTGTAGGCCGGGTCGTGAAACGTCGCTCGCAATGCCAGGAACGGCTGCAATCCGGTAAACCAGCTTGTATGGCAGACGATGTTTGAATTGATCTGATGTCCATTGATCTGGAAATAAGGCACCTGATCCAGCACAAAAAGCCCGACCAGGTAAATCACGACGAAGAGGTAGAAGCTGAAAATCGTTCGCCGAGTCCCCACTTTGAAAACGGCAATCGCCATCGCCAGAGCGCCGGTGACAAACGCGGTGGCCGCGGCGATGAAAAAGGATTGAACGATGCTGCTGATTGCAACTCCGCCGAAAATCTGCGTGATGGAGAAAATCGGAATCCCGCTGACCAGGAGCGCGACCACGAAAAACAGCCGCGACAGGAGCGAGCCGAGAACGATCTGCCCGTTGGTCAACGGCGTGGTCAGCAGGATGTCGTAGGTTTGCGAATCCTTTTCCTGCGTGATCGCGCCGGCGGTGAAGATCGGCGCCAGCAGCGCAACCAGTCCAAGCTGGAGATAGCTCATCCGCTGGAACAGAACGGCGCTGCTCTTGGCCAGATCAGATAAGCTTCCGCCGGACGTGGTCCCACCGGGCAGCAGAGAGATGATCACCAGCATGACGAGCAGGCCAAGGTAGCCGCATCGGATAATCAGATCGCGCCGCCGCTTGCCCGCCGTCTCCACCACCCGAAGGAGAATCGGATTCGCAGGAATGAGTCGCCAGGCATATTCAGTGATTCCAAGCATTCAGGTTCTTTTTTCTGGCTCCTGGCTCCTGGCTCCTACCCTATTGCACCATCCCCTTAGTCAGCCGCATAAACGCCGTTTCCAGATTGACCTCTTCTTCTTTCAGCATCGTCAGCCGATAACCGGCGGTCACTAAAGTTTGCGGGACAAAGGTGTAATCCTGCACGCCATCTTTCAGCGCGACTTCCATGTAACCGTTGTTCGCGGCCACGTTGGCCACGCTCGGATTCTGGCTCAGCAGCGCCGCGGCTAGTTCCTGGTTTTCGGCGACTTTGACGTGCAGCACCGTGCCGCTTCGCGCGCGGCGGACGATGTCAGTCACGGGACCGCTGTAAAGCAACTCCCCCTGCTCGATCACGCCGACCTTGTTACACAGGTCCGCCAACTCCGGCAGAATGTGGGAGCTGATCAAAATGGTCTTTTCGCGGCGCTGCAATTCCTTGAGGAGCTCGCGCATTTCGATTCGGCGCGCGGATCGAGGTTGCCGGCGGGTTCGTCCAGCAGGAGGACTTTGGGATCGTGCACCAGCACGCGGCCGATCGAGAGGCGCTGCTTCATGCCACGGGACAAGCCATCGACCGGAGCATCGCGCTTGTAAGCCAGATCCGTCAGCTCCAGGACGTCGTTGACGATCTTGACTCGGGCGGCTCCATTGATGTTGTAGGCGGCGGCGAAGAATTCAAGATATTCCTGCACCACCATGTCTTCGTACGCCCCGAAATAATCCGGCACGTAACCGATGAGAGGGCGGATCAATCGCGACTGGTATCCGACGACATAATCGCAAATTCGAGCTTCGCCCCAGGTGGGCTGTAGCAGAGTGGCCAGAATCTTGATCGTGGTGCTTTTGCCGGCGCCGTTAGGGCCGATAAACCCGTAGCAATCCCCCTCCTCGATCTCGAGATTAAGATTCGAGAGCGCGACCAGCGTTCCATAACGCTTGGTGAGGTTCACGGTCTTGATCATTACGGCCATGGAGACCTGCTTTGTTGCTCGCCGCCTTCTCTCCTGCTCATACGGGCTGAAGCCCGCACTACGAACCGGCTTGTGTCGTCGGAGCCGGTTCGGCATCGGTGCGATCCAACGGAAGCACCGCCTGAAAAAGACTCGTTCCTTCGCCGGTCATTTTCTGGCCATCCACTTTGAGCGGGCACGGCAACGGGGTGCCGGCCTCGCCGAGGATAACTAATTCGCCGCTGGCGACCGCTCCCGAAAGATTCAAGTCGCGCCCCCGCGGCGCAGGAGGTCAAAACTCTTGGTTTCAGCCTCGCCAAATTTTCCCTCGGCCGGCGGCGGGAGCCGGTCGATCAGACTCATGATCGGAAAGGAAAATCTCCGTCCGCCCGAATCATCGCCTCCCTCCTTAACCACCCATTGATACCACAAGACTGCCCACAGATAGTCGAGCGGGCCTTTTACGTTCCCCTTCTTTCCATCCGGCTCGGCGCCGGAAAGACGGCTCTTGGCAGCGCTGAACTCATCACTCAGGTCCAGGTTCTGGCCATTTTTCCACATCGGCACGTACAAAACCAAGTCGGCCGGATTATCCCCGTTCTGGGGATGGTTAAACGCGAAGTAGACATTCCTCAGATCATAGCCCGTCTGGTTGGTGAGCGTTCCGCCAATGAATCCATTGCGATTTCCCAGGATTTTGGGGGAGCCAAGTATCCCGCCCGGAGAATTGCCGGTCCATCGCGCTTCGATTTTCTTGAGCGTGCTGCGGAACGGAATCTTCACTGCGACCGGCTGTTCCCCGTCATGCACCGGAATGGTGTAATCCTGGGCGGCGGGGAACTCATTGTCGCTCACATCCTGCGGATGCTGGGCGAGCGCGGTCAGGGTGCTGACCGCGTCCGAGGCCGTGTCGCTCAGCTCGATCGTCTGATCTCCATCTCGCGGGATGTAAAGGCCGATCCGGCTGCGCACGCGCGTGTGTTCGCCGGGGACGAGTTGAACGATGCTCATATGCTGAACGACGGGATCGCCGCGCAGTACCAGCCGCACCAGAAGCACCGTGATTCCCGCCGCAACGATCGCCGCCGCGCCGAAGATAAACCAGCTCCATTCCTTGCGTCCTTTGTTCGCGAGAAAAAGGAAGCTGCCGGGACCGGCAACGATCCAGTAAATGATGAAAAACGCGATGGCGATTCCCATCAGCCCCGCCCCTTTGCCTTCGAACGTAGTGCCGCTGAAAAGCGACTTTCCCAAGTCGATGGTCGGGTTGAGAAGGGATGACATGTCGAAAAGCGCCCGGGCCTTTTTCATCTCGTCGTCGTCGTCCGACCCAAGGCGGGTCGCATTGTTCCAGCCAAAAACATGGTCCCAGATATAGGGCCATCCCGCCGATTCGTTAATCATTCCCCCCTTCAGGTCGCGCACTCCCCGAAGCGCCGGATCGCCCAGGTCCTGGGCCACCCATGTCACAGAGCCCAGCCCGATGCCGCGGCGGACCAGCCATGGCGTCTTATTCGGCGTCCCCTCCGGCCAATCGATCCAGTCTTGTACCACCGCATTTCCAACTGGAGTGGCCCGGGCAAATTTGAAGGGATGAAGGCTTCCCATCTGCGCCCAGTGATTCCACATCGGTTTGTCGCGGCTTCCGTTGGCCCGACGTGGCCCCGTGAAATTCCAGAGTGGCTGAAGGGTCTTGTGATCGGCCATCGTCACCGAGGCCGAGTCGATCGGAAGAAGGTCCGCCAGGGCGTCGATATCGTGCGGCTCCGCCGGGGCACACACGACGAGCTGCCCGCCGTTGCGAATAAACTGCTCGATCGCCTCCTTCCGGCGCGATCCGGCTTCATCGAGCTTGTCGGCCTTCGCGGAGAGCCAGAGGATGGAATCAACGGCGTCATAACCCAGCACATTCTCCGGCAGATCAGCCAGGTTGACGCGCACGATCACCGGCTGTTCAACGATCCCGGCGGCGTGTTCATATTCCTCCCAGAGCGGTTGGCTGCTTCCATCAGATACACACAAAATCAGTTTCCGTCCTTTGGCCCGCTCACTGTCGCCATTCGAGGGATCCAGATTGGTCAGCATCGGAAACGAGAGTGGCAGGCGCAGCAATTGCTTCGAATGGCCGTTCGAATCGGGCCTCGTGGAGAGGTAAACCTTCAGCACCTTTTGCAGTTCCGTCGGCGATTTCGGCAACCCGCCGTCAGTCGGCTGCGGAATGAAATAGACCCAGTAGTTCTCAGTCGCACCGGCGCTGAGCGTGATATCGTGCGCAAAGGTGACGGTGTCCTTGTCCAGATCTTCCTGCACAACCTGAATCTGATAATTGGCCGAAGTGGGCAACTGCGAATTGAGCGTGACGACCATCGGCGTCCAGCAATTGGGCCGATAGCAGGAACCGAATCCGAGCGATCCCACAGACCCCGTTGCCTGGGCATAAGCGGCAGATGGAACCAGCGCCAGGATCAGCCCCACGAGGAACGCACGCATCATGCGAAAATGTACGCCGGTCATTCGACCCCGTCAACGCGGCAGGTCATTAGAACGGTTTGACTCCCGCGGGGTTTCCGTCCAATTCCGCGCCTGTGCATTCCCAGGTTGTTCCACGGCGCGCTAGGCGAACCGTCTGTCGTGCCATTTGTGCGCCGAAGCCGGCGGCGACGTGTGCAATCGCCGTTCCATCCTGGGCCGATTCGACTTGAATCTCGACGCGGGCCTCGTCCTTTATTTCTTCAGGTAACGCCAGCGTCCATTTTCCTGTTGGCGGCAACTGATCCCAGCGCGCGAACGCGACAGCACATCCGCCGCACCAGCCAGCAAGAGCTGCCGAAGCCGCGCATCGTCGGCCAGCGCACGGCTCCGGCGGACTTCGCAGGCGGAATAGGCCGTCATGCCCGCCAGCGACGCGCCGACCAGACCGATCAGCGTGATCGCCAGGAGAGTGGCGATGCCGTGCCGGCGTCTGCAACGGGGGCAGTCTCTACTCATGTGCCCCCTTCCCGGCTGCCAGTGCGCGCTGGCTCAAAAAACTGATCGCCTCGCCGCGTTCCGAACGATCGGACGGCGAGCTAACGCGCAACAGCATTCCGTCGAGGTCAAAAACAAGTTGATGGCCGAGCTCCCAGGCTCGCGTCGCCTCGCCGGCAGTCTGTCGGCTCAAGGTTCCCTCGGAATCGATGGACCATCGGATCGGCGCGGCGGATGCGCCTTCGATGATGCACACGCTGCCGTTATTGGATCGCAAGGCGGCGGCGTTCCAGACATCCTTGCGAAGCGCCGACATCGCCGCGTCAAATCTCACCTCCATGGTTTGAGCGTCCGCAAACCCGCGGTCGCCACGAAGGGTAAGACGAATCAATTCGCTCGCCAGCCCCAGCGCAACCGCGACGAGCGCGACAGACATCATCGTTTCCAGGAGCGTGAAGGCATTGGATCGATGCGCGTTTCAAGGCGTGCCTCCCGCGGCTTTGGGCGCGAGCCCCACGAGTCGCGCGGTGGCATCCCCGCGCGAAGCAACAGCTTCGACCCACACAAAACCGGCGGGCGCATTGCCGCCGGCGGCAGGATGGATTTCGGCTCGTTTTGTAGCATGACCCGCCTGGAGATCGCTCAGGGCCGATTCTGCAGCCCGCCAGGCCTCGCGCGAATCGGCCAGCTTCCGGGAGGCGCGTTGCTGAGCGCCCAGGGACGCCGCGAAAATCGTGATCAACGTCGCAAGGATTGCAACGCCCATCATCGCATCCGCCAGAAGAAACGCCCGGCGTTTTCGCGACGGATTCACCACGGGTTTGCCCTCGGCATCAGGTGTTTCATCATTTCGACCATGGGAACGAACACGCTGAGCAGAACGAGCATCGTGACAATGCCAAAGACAATCGCGATGCCGGGAATGACCGCTCCTTCGAGCAGCAATGCCGCCCGGCTGAATTGACCGTCGTAGTAGCGGCCCAAGAAACGAAAAACACCGGAAAGATCCGGCGTCGCGTCTGCCGACAGGAGCAGCCCGCTCATGATCGCCGGCATTTGCGCGGCGCGCGCCGCCTCGTCAGAGCGCAGTCCTGATTCGAGTCCCGCCGCCCATTTGCGGAGGCGGTGTTGCAATACGGCATTGGTGCGGACGTCGGCCGTTTCGATCAGCGCCGCATGGAGCGACATTCCCGACTCCACGGCCCCGGCGAGCAGGTCGCAGGCGTCGCCGAGCGCGCGCCCGCGAACCACCGGCCGTGCGATCGGCAGATTCCAGAGAAGTGAGTCCGTCACGCGCCGCAAGGGTCCGGGCCCGCCATAGCGCGGATGAAACAAAGTCACGAGGAACTGTGCACAGATGAGTATCGCCAGCGATCCGGTGAGCGGGAGGGCAAATGTGATCAGATGGGGAAGCGTGTGCCATGGGGCAATCCAGGGCGTGTGCAAATTGAAGTCTTTGGCAATCCGGGCGAATTTCGGCATCACAAAAACGCCGAGTCCAGTGATCACGCCGCCGAGCGCAAGCAGGATCATGATGGGATACCAGCGCACATAAATCCGCTGGATCGGATCGCGCTGGATGTGGCGGCGGTCCTGTTCAACGATCCGCCTCATCATCGGCGCCAGCCTCCCGCACCGTTCGCCGGCGACAATTAAACCGCGCACGCGCTGAGGCAGCGCGGGCAGCGCGCGCGACAGCGAGTCTCCCAAGGTGGCCCCTTCTTCGATCTGCCCGCGAAGCCGTCCGATTCGCTTTCGCACAAAACGGCTTTCGCCGGCTTCAGCGGCACCGAGCATCGCGGGGAGCGGAAGATTCAGCCGCACTGCCTGCTCCAGATATTCCAGAGTCGTGGCATCCCACGAGTGCCGGAGCCCCGCAACCAGGACGGAAACCGCGACGACGGCCAGCATCGTTGCGAATGGGCTCAGCACACCCATCAACGGCGAATATTGCTGCCCGATCAGAAACCCGATGCCTCCCAATATTCCGGCCGCAATGATCACATAGCTGATTCGTCCGGCCCACCAGACCGGCGCGCTTGGACCGGGCGCGAACGTGCCTGAAGATGGCCGGCCGACGCATACTGGATCGTGATTTCGGACATGGATCACAAATTGATGTTGGAAAATCCGGAGATCAGCCGAACCAGCGGCAAAAGCAGCCCGACCAGAATGAATCCAACTGAAACCGCGACAGAAAGCAGAAGCAGCGGCGTAAGAATCGCGGGAATCGCCTCAGCGCGAATTCCGCCTGCCGCTGATACATTTCCGAAAGCGTCTGTAGGACCGTCGGCAGATCATTGTGCCGCGCCGCATACTCGATCGATGCAGGAATGCTCGCAGGCAGCAGGCGCAGATGAGAGTGCGACAGCGGCAATCCCTGTCCGAGATATTCGACCAGCAGTGCTCCGTCGCGCTGGATAGCGCGCGAACCGGTGGCATCGCCGGCCATTTCGATGGCGGCTGGAAGATCCTGGCCCGCGCTCACGGCGATCTGAGCCGTATCGCACCATCGCGCCGCCAGACTCGCCGCAGGACCGGTCCGATCAGGGGCATCGGCAAAGCGATCCATTCTCCCAGCGTGCCGCCCCAGGAGGTCAATCGGACCCAGGTCCAGAGAATCGGCGTAAGCAGGACGAGCGCGACCAGCACGCCGATCGCGGTCGGTCCGACGGCGGAAATGGACAAAAGAACCTGGGTCGGCCAGGGAAGCGCCATGTGAAAATTCGCGAACAATTCACCAAATCGCGGAATTACCGCCATCCCAAGAAATGCCAGCACCAGCGCGAGCGCCGCAAGCACCATCAACGGATATGAAACCGCGCGCCACAGGGCCGCTCGAAGTCGCTGAAGCATCTCCAGATGGCGTCCCATACCCAGGAGAACGGCGGGCAGATCGCCGGACCGCACGCCGGCATCAATCAGGCGGCCATAGAGCCGAGGAAACCGGCCGCTGTGATGGCCAAATGCCTCGGCCAGCGGCACGCCGCGTTCCAATTCGTCGGCGACCTGTCCGATGGCGCGAGACAGGCGCCGCGCTTGAGGTCGGACGCGATCAATCGCAGCCCGCGCTCAATCGGCAAGCCGGCCCTGGTGAGCTGAGCAAGCTGCTGATTGAACGCGAGAAAATCCCCGCTCGCGAGGCCTCGTCGTCGGCTCGGCTTCCCGTCCGCCGGCTCCAGCTTCACCACGCGAAGCTGTAGCGCCTGGAGACGCCCCATGGCTGCCTCCATGTTGGCCGCATCGAGCGTCCCACTCAGGCGCTGCCCGTCGTTGGACTGGGCTTCGTAGGAAAAAATGGACGCGGGTGATGAACTCATCGTTCGACCTGATGCGCGGCGCAGGCGACGACAAGTCCCCCGGATTTTGAGGCGTCCCGATCCGTTGCGCAAAATCGGAAGATAAGAAATGCAAAGCCGGCAAAAACGATCATCCCCCCGGCGCGCACGAGTCGCGATCGAGGCGCGATGCGTCGCATTGCTCGTAACACACGGGGCAAAGTCTTCGAACGTCGGATTGACCGCGGCACACCAGATCGACATTTTGCCCAGAGAAGTTGAAAGTGCCTGGGGAACCGATGCTCCAGCGGCATGACGCGCAAATGGTTCCGATCGCCAGCGGACAGGCATCGACTCCGCGGCGGCGCATTTCCATTCGAAGCTCTTCAATCGCGACTTTCATCCGCCGGGACACCGTTGCCGGGGAAGCGGACAGATCGATCGCCAGCGCTTCCTGGGATTCCCCTTGAAGAAAATGGCGCACCAACAGTTCGCGCGAGGCATCCGGAAGCGCCGCGATCGCCTCGTCGAGTTCGCCGGATATCGTCGTCCAGCTCGGATCGTTCTCGACCTGTGAGTGCAACCGTTCCCGCCGGAGCCGGGCTCGATCGCTTCGGCGGGCATCGACGGCGAGCCGGGTTGCCGAGCGGTGCAGCCAGCCACCGAGCGATTGCGTCACGCGCTCCGGCCGGCGCATCAGCCGAAAAAATGTTTCCTGTGCCACATCTTCCGCCACTTCGCTGTCGCGAACGATTCGCCGGCCCGCGGAATAAACCATGGACGCATAGCGGCGCACGATTTCAGAAAACGCCCTCGCGTCTCCAGAGGCACGAAAGCGGTCCAGCAATTCGAGATCGGATTGCGTCATGGCCTATTACCTTCTTCCAGACATGACGGAGACGACGGCCAACTCTTTCATGATTCGGAATTTTGGCTTGTAGTGCGGGCTTTAGCCCGTAACTGTGGAAGATACGAACTGAAGGTCGCACTACGAACCCAGAACGCGAGCCAATTCCGATTCGTCGGTCACTCCCCTCTCGACCAGGGATTGTCCCGCCTGGCGCAGATTCTCATGTGCCACGCCTTCGGCGATGGCGCTTCGCAGCGCCGATTCATCTCCGCCGTCCAAAATCGCTCGTCGAAGGGGCGGATTGAGCGGAACGAACTCCGCGGCCGCGACCCGGCCGCAATAACCCTCGGCCGTTTTCCGTCGCAGCAATCGCTGGGAAACCACGCCAAACAGTGAGCTGGTGATCTGATACCGCTCGATTCCCATTTCGACCAATCTCTGGATGGCGCCGGCCGGCGATGCCGCGTGGAGCGTGCAGACGAGCCGGTGACCCGAGAGCGCTGCCTGCACCGCGAGTGATGCAGTGGCGCCGTCGCGGATTTCGCCGAGCATCAAAACCTGCGGATCCTGCCGGAGAATGCTGCGAAGACATCGCTCGTAGGTGAGCTGCCCGAAGGGTTTGACCTCGATCTGCGTGACGCCGGGAATGTCGCGTTCGACCGGATCCTCCAGCGCGATCACGCTGACGCCCGGCGAATGCTGAACGATATGCCGCAAGAGGGCGTAAATCGTTGTCGTCTTTCCCGAACCGGCCGGCCCTGTGACGATCAACATCCCCGCATCCGTCGCGGCGAAGGTGCGCAAACCATCGAGAACGCGCGGGCCGAATCCAAGCTCCTCGAGTGTCTGCGGCTGAATAAGCCCGGCCGGAAGGCGTACCGCGGCGCGAACGCCGTGTGTCGTGGGCATCACGGCCAGACGAATTGGCAGCTTTTGTTCAGACGCGGGCATGGTCCATTCGATGCGCCCTTCCTGCGGAACATCGAGCCGGTAGGTGAGAAGTTGCGCGAGAACCATCAGGCGCGAAACGAGGCTCCGGCCGCTCGATGTGTCGAGCATTCGGGCCGGCCCAAGCAGGCCGTCAATCCGATACTTCACCTCATATCCGGATTCAATCGGCTCGATGTGTACGTCCGAAGCCCGGCGACGAATCGCATCGGCGAGGATCTCCTCCAGCAGCGGTCGCACATCGGTGGAGGCCGGGGCGTGCATGGGGATGACCCTCTCGCGTGGGAGTGTCCAGGGACGCGCCCGCACGGCGAAGAGGCTGCCAGGTGGCGCCAGAACCGGCGTCAAGTGGCCGCTGGCGTCAGCAGTCTTTCGGCGGACGCGATCAGCTTATCCATTTTCACGGGCTTGTTGAGATACTCGCTGACACCGAGGCTCTCGGCATACATTTTGTGCCGAGCCCCCTGATTTCCGGTGATCATGATGATGAACGGCTTGGCGTTTTTTGGCTTGCGGGCTTTGATTCGCTCGAGCACCAGAAACCCGCTCCGTCCCGGCAGCATCATGTCGAGCACGACCAGGTCCGGATTATGTTTTTCCGCCAGCTCCACGGCTTTGTTCCCGTTCGAAGCGGTCTCGACGACGGCCCCCGTCGGCTCAAACGCCGCCTGCATGCTGGTCAGGATGTCGTTGTCGTCGTCAACAAGCAGAATGCGCTTTTCCTTAAGGGTGTCGCTCATCGGTTGCCTCCTGGAGTGATAGCCCGGGGTGCTGCGAAAGATGAGTGTCTGGCTCATTGACCGAAAAGTCAAGATTCTGTGGCCAAAGGTCCGATAATTTCGGGGAGGACCGCGCCGGCTGCGAAGCCTGCACCGCAAGCAGCATGGACGATTCAAAACCCATTGTAGTCATCGACAGCGGCCTCGGGGGGCTCACGGTTGTTCGAGCCCTGCGCAAGACGCTACCGATGCAGGACATCGTCTACTTTGGAGATACGGCCCGCCTCCCCTACGGATCCAAGACCGCCGCGACGGTGACTTCGTTCGTAAAGCAAATCATCCAGTACCTTCGGTCGATCGATCCGAAGCACGTCGTGATCGCCTGCAATACGGCCACGGCGCTTTCGATGCCGGCGTCCGGACCGCATTCCCCGGTCTATCGATCAGCGGCGTGATCGAGCCAGGCGCCAAGGCGGCGGTCATCGCGGCGGGCTCCAAGCCGGTGCCGATCATCGGCGTGATCGCCACGGAGGCGACCGTGCGATCCGGCGCTTATGAACGGGCGATCCATCGCCGGCGCAATCATGCACGACTGCTGCTTCGTCCCACTCCCTTGCTGGTTCCGATTATAGAGGAAGGGCGCGGACCGGACGATCCGCTTGTCCGTCTGGCGCTGCAACAGTATCTCAAGGCCCTGCTCCGCTACCGCATCGATGTGCTGGTGCTCGGTTGCACCCATTATCCGGTATATGGGCCGCTGATTCGAGAAATGTGCGGAAATAAGGTGCGGGTAATTGACTCGGCCGAGCAGTGCGCGGATGATGTTGCCCGCCGGCTTCGGGACAGTGGGCCGATGAGTGAGGCGACGGTTCGGGCCAGCAGATCCGCCATTTTTTCGGCCGTTCTATCCGGATCACCCCGCGACGACGCGGAGGCCGATCCCGCGGAACAGCAGCCGACGCGAGAGCACGGAACCCTTCGCTGTTTTGTCACGGACGACCCGGCCCGGTTCAAGCGCTGGCGCCGCGATTTCTGGGCGTTGAAATCGATCTGCCCGTCTGGGTTTCGCCGGACGATTTATTTGGCAACGTCGTACACGAAATGCCGATCAGCGTGTCGGCGTAATCCCAAAAGAATCCCTGTTGTCGAGGAATTGCGAATGCGAACTCCAAAACCGATTCTGCTCCTGCTTCTTGCGCCGCTGGCCATCGGTTGCCAGCATAGTTCTCCGCCCGCGCCGGGCACGACCTCGGCCAATATGGCCGACAGCCGTGACGACGACGCGACCTACGTCAACTCAAATCTGAACGACGATGACGAAGCCCCGCCAAAGAATTTCGCGGTTCGGACTTTGGACGAGACCAGCAGCAGCATGGGAAGTTTCTTCTGGGGCATCGGTCATAAGATCTCGACAACCTACTACTGGTTCAAAGGGGACCGCCCCGCCAGCGCGGCGCGGGAAATGGAAGACGCCGATTCGGCGGATAAACGTCGCGAAGGAATCAACCGCCTGATGACCTACGATTTTGCGACGGGCCCGATTTACACCCGGCGTTATCGCCAGATCGCGCAGTTCGACCCGGAGGCAACGGTCCGGGCAACGGCCGTTCGCGCTGCCAACCGTGCCCGCGATCCCAAGTCGCCTCCCATCTTTGTCCGCGCCCTCAACGACAAGAGCGACCTGGTGCGACTCGAAGGGTGCAAGGGCCTGGTGCATCAGCCGGATCCATCGGCCATCTCCCCCCTGCTGTCGCTTCTGACCGATCGTGAAGAGAGCCGTGATGTTCGCATCGCGGCGGCCGATGCGCTCAAGCATTATCGCACGCCTCCGGTGGCCCGCGCCCTCATCGCGGCTTTGAACGAGCGCGACTTCTCCATCGCCTGGCAAGCCCGCCGCAGCCTGCGCTATCTCACCGGCCGCGATTACGGCTACAACGACGGCGCCTGGCTCGCCTACTTCACAGGGCCCGAAAAGCCATTCTGATTGCCTGATGCGCGCTCTCGTCTTCGATCAAACCCTCAGCTTCAACCCGCGCCGGCCGGAACCGGCGGAGAGCGACGGAGACACGCTGCTCCGGATTCGCCAGGCGGGGATCTGCGCAACCGATCTGGAAATCGTAAAAGGGTACATGGGATTTCATGGCGTCCTCGGCCATGAATTTGTCGCCGATGTGATTTCGTCGCCGGACAATGATCTGGTCGGCCAGCGCGTCTGCGGCGAGATCAACGTGGTCTGCGGTCGATGCGATCTGTGCCTTTCCGGCCTGAGCAATCACTGCCGCGCCCGGACCGTGCTGGGCATTCTCAATCGCGACGGCGCGTTCGCGGAATTCGTGCGCCTGCCCGCTGTCAATCTGCACGTGATCCCGCCCGGCGTCGATGACGACGCGGCGGTTTTCGTCGAACCCCTCGCCGCGGCGTTTCAGGTCCTCAAGCAGGTGAAGGTCGATTCAAGCAAATGGGTCACCGTGCTCGGCGATGGCCGCCTCGGCCTGCTCGTCGCCCAGGTCCTCAACGACGCCGGCTGCCCCGTCCGCGTGATCGGCAAACACCCCGAAAAACTCGCGCTCTGCGAAAAATGGTCGATCCGCTCCCGCGCCGTTGCTGACATCGTCCCCCGCCACGATCAGGACATCGTCGTCGACTGCACCGGCAGCGCCGCCGGCCTGGAGATGGCCCTGCAAATGGTCCGCCCCCGCGGCGTCATTGTCCTCAAGAGCACCGTCGCTGCCGGAAAGGCATTGAACCTCGCCCCCGTCGTGATCGACGAAATCCAAATCCTCGGCAGCCGCTGCGGCCCCTTCCGCGAAGCGATCCGCGCCTGGTCGAAAAGCGCATCGACGTAACCACGTTGATCCATCGCCGGATGAAACTGGAGCAAGGCGTGGAGGCGATGGAACTGGCGGGAAGGCCGGGGGTGTTGAAGGTGCTGTTGACGGTTGGCGGCGGGTCGTAAGGGATCAGCGTTTCCCGAGCAATCGCGGCATCGATACTTTTCAAAAAAGGCCAACTCCGCGAACGACCGATCCGACATAATCCGACATAATCCGACACTTTATTGACCTATGTGACACAATATTGCTTCTTTATCAATAAGTACCGATGTATTCAATGGTCAATCATCGTGTGCCTCTTCCATCTGCTTAAGCAGGGGCAGAGATTCGAAAAACGCAGGTTTTGGGGGTTTTACCCAACGCCCCGTGTTTTCAGGGCAAAAACGCATATTGGTCGTTCACTTCTGTGCCGAATTTCGCACCTCCGTCCGACAGTCGAGGGACGCCGCCGGCGCAGCTCAGTTTGGCAGAGCAGTCGCCGCGGCGACAGGTCGCAGAAGCCACATAATCGATCGCACCACCGTTGACAACGAACCGCGTCCCATGGACAAATGAGCCACGCCCGGGGCGTAGCTCAGTTTGGCAGAGCGCCTGGTTTGGGACCAGGAGGTCGCAGGTTCAAATCCTGTCGCCCCGATTGAAACGACAGTCATAGCTGAATCTGGGCAGAGCGGTCGCCGCGGCGACAGGTCGCAGGTTCAAATCCTGTCACCCCGACTTGACGAGACAGAAAGCCCTTCGAGCAACATGTCGAACGGCTTTCTCATTTCATAGACGAGAGTTGCACCGTCTAGGCTCAAGTTCAAAAAGACGATTTCCAGGATTCGCCGTTTTTCGGCGTAATCTGACCCAATCCATTTCTCGGTCAGGCTTTGCGAAAGTTCAAAAACCTTGATGGCCAGATCGGCCTGCTCTTCGCGACCGCGGTCCGCCGCTTCCAGTTGAAGGGTTATCGCGGCGATTCGATCGCGCAGCTCGGTGCTCTTGGCCGCGAACGTGTCGGAGTTGATTTCATCCAGCAGGCGCAGGTTCAACAACCGGTCTTGCTGCTGACGCAGCAGCGTTAGGTCGCGCTGGATGGCGTTGGTCCGCTCGCGCGACAACTGCTGGCCGTCCTGCACCCACAGAGGGACCTCACTGCTGTCAGCACAAGCGGGACTCTTTTGGATGTGGATAGCATAGCGCTCCCTCGTCAACGTGTCCCGACGGCGGTGACGAAGGTGGACTTACGACTGAGTCGGTGCGTGCCGTTGTTCAATTCACGCAGAGGAGCGAATGCAAGAACCGCGGCATTTCGACGACGCACCCAACGAACAGTTTAATTGGTGATCCTCTTCCGATACGTGAAATACCCATTATTGCGTAGCGGCGTCCGATGGCGGCACTAGCTCGTTCACTCGCATTCTGATCCATTCGTCGACGGTCCAATCTGCCTTACTCGCCAATTCGCGCATGTCGCGGTACTGGCGTAGTGTAAACACCATGCCACCCGCGGTAACGATACAAGCATCGGAGTTCGGCAGAGCAAGCCAATAATCCCGCGCCGCCTTCAATTGAATCGCGTTGGCCCCGAACGCCTTGAGCACGCAGCTGGCCACCAATTGATGTCCAAATGGAATCATGTCTCCGTCGTTATAGTAAATTTGCCCAGGAAGCTGCGGTTTGCCGTCCCGGCCCGGTCGGATCGCGTCGCGCATCGCGGCGTTGACGTCGGCCAGCGGGCATTTTTTTTCTTTGGCCAACTGGCGCAAAAATTCATTGAAAGGCGCCAGCCCCTTGTTGCTGTCACTCTCCGCGCGCTCATCAGGCATCATCTGGCTCGTGAGCACCATGACTTTTACGTCCGCCGCCTGGGCCAGATCAACGATTGCGGTGATATTTGCCTTGAATTGATCGAGCGGCAAACCGGCGCGCAGATCGTCGTAGCCGGGACTTAAAACCAGGAAGGTGGGTTTGTGACTCAGCACGTCCGGAACCAGACGATCCCGCATCCGCATGGAAGAATCGTCCCTGATACCCGCGGGATACGGGGTGATCGTGAGGCCGTTGCCCTTTAAGCCACTGGTTACCAGGCGGACGAAACCGCCGGCCGTCCGATTTCCCTCCAAGGTGATGGCATCGCCCAAAAACGCGATCGAATCGTTGTTCTTAACCACTAACGCTACTACATCCGACTTCTCGACGGTTGCGACAGCGTTCAACTTCATTTCGGGACGTTCCACAGCTTTCACGCCCACGCTCACTGCCGAAACCGGGGGCAAGAACCTGACCACCTGCATTCTGATCCAGTCATCGACCGTACAATGTTCCCTGGCTGCCAGCTCATACATAACCTGGTATTGGCGCATCGTTACTCCGAGGCCGGTGCAGAGCACCGTGCAAGCAGAGTACTCCGGTATGTTGAGCCAGTAGTCCTCGGCAGTTTTCAGCTGGCTGTCGTTCATGCCCAAGGCCTTGAGCACTCTGATGGCCATCAGGTGGTTTCCAAACGGGTTCAGATGCACCCCATCCCAGGTGAGTTGTCCCGGCGGCTGCAGTTTGCCGTTGTGCGCCGGTTTAATCGCGGCCAGCAGATCGGGACTGACGTCAGCCAGCAGGCAATGCTTTTCTTTCGCCAACTGGCGCAAAAAATCATTAAAAGGCGCCAGTTGTTGGTTTTTCTCGTTGTTCGCTGCCTCGCCGATCATCGTGGCCGTAAGGAGCAGAACGTTTACACCTGCCGCCTGGGCTCGATCGACGATAGCCGTGATGTTCGACTTGAAGTCAGCGAGCGGAATGCCGGTAAGCACGTCGTTGATGCCGCAACTCAACGTCATGAAGGTCGGCTTGCGACTCAGCAGATCTGGAGAGCGACCCCGCATTCCGCTGGAATTGTCTCCGCGGATGCCCGCATTGAAGGAGGTGACGGTTATCCCATTAGCCCGCAATCCGCTGACCACCAACTGTCCGAACCCGCCTGCTTGTACGTTCCCCCAGAAGGTAATTGAATCGCCCAGAAACACGATCGAATCTTTGTCTTTAACGACCAATGCGCTGGGGTTTACCGTTGCCGAGGCGGGGTCCGCCTTGGTTTCGGCATAAGCTGCGCTTCCGGCCGCCAGGGTCGCCAACGCAAGAATGATTTTCATCCGCTCAAGAGTCTTCTTCATTCATTCTCCTGTGAATATTTCCTAAATTTCGCCGCTTCATCGTTGTTCCCACGAACATGATACAATTGGGCGAGTAGTGGCGGGATATCAAATTTCATCCTAAAAATCATTGCATTGGGATCAGCACTTCAAGGCAGGCATGAATGCGAGCGATGCCATGGCAACACGAAGTCCCCTGGCAGCCCGATGCCGGTGCCGCACTGCGTGCGTTGCAGGTGGAGGAGTTCCGCCGCAAATACGACTTTTGCCTTGAACTGGAGAAGCAGCGAGTCGATGCTGAACAAGCCCTGAAGGCAGAGCAGCAGAGCGGCGACCGCTTCCGACTGGCAGCAATTTGGTCGGCACAGCTTAAGACGATCGCCGAGGTCGCGTCGAAGCCGCGGCAGACTACCGAAGAGCAGATCAAGTCACTGCGTCGGGTGCTCCCGGACGGCTATGGGAATATCCTGGACGTCACGGGTATCGATCAGGCTGGCGGTGTTCAACTCATACGTCCATTGACACCGCAAGAGGTAGAACAGTCGGTCGGAACTCAGCTCCCTACGCTGGCGCGCGTGCGGAAGTCGTTGTATGCGGTGATGCGTATGCTTGGGCGCGGAGAATCGGTTGCCTTCGCCGCCTACAGCGAGACCGGCACACCTGAAAATTGGGTATTCGTCGGATTGACTGTCGACTAGGGCCTTGAGTGTTAATTGATTTGTTTTACTCTTTGCGAATGATCTCATGACGATCGAAGAATATAAACGTCGCTACGGGGCAAAGGAAGACGCCGCTCCCGGTTGGGACGCGATCACCTCCCGGCTGAAAAATCTCTATCCGACGCAAGAGTCCAAACACTGGGGAACGGTGATCAAGCATATGCTGGGTGGTCCCGATCCGATTGATGGCCCTTACCGAACGCGGATTAGCTTCTAAAATCGTGGAAGCTTCCGGCCCAGACGATCCCCGAATCCTTGCTGCGGTTGAGGAACTTCGTAGATAGAAGTTCATTGAGATGGTCCTGGCGGAGGTCTGCGACGAGCGCGGCGAGAAAGAATCATTTCGACCAAAGCGAAAACGCCCCAAAGCAAGAACATCCCGGCGATCATCGCGAAGCCCACGATGATCGTGAACCAAACATCATTTCAATAGATCCTTCGCCTTAACTCGCAGTAGTCAACTTATCCCACTGTGAACTGCACCGACCCGACGGCTGTTTCGACATTTCCGCCAAGCGCGACAGTCACATAGGGGAAATACATTCCCGTTGCCAGATTTCCGCTCAATTTGAATTTCAGCCTGAACGACTTGGACTGGTTCGGGGCAATTTTTGTCGTTGGGCTGAGAGACGACAGGACCATGGGCAACGAACTGATTCCGTCGGACGACGGAGCGAGCGTGATCGTCATTTTTCCGGTGGCTTGGATATTTCCGGTATTTTTCACGGTCACGATGATTGAGCCGGAGCCATTGGCGGCGATGCTGGCGGGAGTCACATTGCCGGGCGTGGCGGCGAGTTGCACGAATGGAGCGGCCGCGGTGAAGGAACTCGAAGTGGCCGTTACGTTGATCGCTCCGGTCGGATCGACCACTTCGGCGAGAATGTGATAATTGCCGGGTGGCAGCGATTGAGGCAGGCTTTTGATCGTCGTGGCAAATGATCCGCTCATGCCGCTTTTGAGCGAGAGCTTCTTTGAGAAGGTCGCGAGGAGTTGCTGGTTTCCGTCGAGCGTTTCGCCGGTATCGGCAAAGAGATGGATCGTGAAGAGGCCGGTTTGCTTTGCCCCGGTGTTGCGGACGACCACCGCCATCGGGCTGTTGAATTTCCCGCCGATGATCGCGCTGGCGGGCAAGACTGTGTGCGTGATTGTCGGAACCGCGCCCGACAGCGGAGTGGTTACGTTAAACGCCGGCGTCGTCAGCGCCGCAGTCGCGGCGCTGGTGACAAGCAGGGAATAGGATCCGGGAGCGCTGAGGGTCAGACCGGAAAAGGTTGCGACGCCGTTCGTGACGGGCACGGTCAGCGTGCCGCCGAGGGTCGCGCCAGCAGAGACACCGGGCGAGAGCGCGACTGTGGCACTGCCGCTGAATCCAGTGTCGATGTTGCCCGATGGGTCTGTAACACTCGCGGCAAATGTAAAGCTCTGGTCGGCGGGCACGCCGTCAACGGGCGGCGTGCTCACGACAAACTGCGTGGGCGTCACGGAAAGTGTCGCCGCTGCCGTCGTGGCCGTGCCCTGCGAATTGGTAAATACTGCGCGATAGAAAGTGGCGCTCGGGACGGTTGCGGTAAAGCTGAATGCCGCCGAGGTCGCGCCGGGAATATCGGTGAAAGTGGTGCCATCCGTGGTGGATTGCCACTGCACGTTTGGCGTCGGGTTTGCCGTGGCGGCGGCGGTGAGGGTGACCGTATTCCCGGCCAGCGCCGCCTGGTCTGCAGGCTGAGCGGAAACCACAGGAGACGTCAGCGGCGGAGCCACGCTCAAAGTCGCCGCGCCCGACATGACGCTCCCTTGCGAGTTGGAGAAGGCCGCACGGAACAGGTCGCCGTCTTCTCCCGCGCTGGCGGTAAAGCCATAAGTGGTCGAGGTCGCGCCGCTGATGTCGTTGAACGATCCGCCCCCGTCTGTGCTGATCTGCCACTGTACGGTCGGCGCGGGTTCGCCGCTGGCCGATGCGGTAAATGAGCCGGGCTGGCCCGCCGGCACGGTCTGGCTGGTGGGATTGGTGATGACGATGGGGGCCGCAGGCGGAGCGGATACAACCAACGTCGCGGGAGTGGTGGTCGCGCTCCCCTGGGAGTTGCTGAAGACGGCCTCAAACAGCTCACCGTTCTGACTCAACAGTGCCGCGAACGAATAAGTCAGCGAGGTCGCGCCGGCGATCGGAGAATAACTTGCCCCGCCATCCGTGCTGAATTGCCACTGGACCGTCGGAGTCGGTGAACCGGCCGCGCTGGCGGAAAGAGAAACGGACTGGCCGGCAACGACGCTCTCCGACATTGGCAGTGCGGTGATGGAAGGGGGCGTCGGAACAATAGAAATGCTGAACGTCACCGGGCTGCTCGTTGCCGAGACATAGTCGGTGCTTCCCGGGAAGCTCGCGACAGCTGTATAAGTGCCCGAGGCGCTGGCGCTGAAGCGAGCGGCGTGCCCGTGGCCGTGGCCCCGCTGTAGTAGGCCACCGTAGGCGCGACGCCCTCAAGCGTGGCAGCGCCATCGACCAGCGCCGTCGCTGGGTAAGGCGAACCCGTATAGCTCCCACCCGCGTCGCTGACAGTGACGGCGGGCGTGCCCTTGGCGATGTTCTCGGTAAAAAAGGAGCTGGTGCTGCCCGAAAAGTTGGAGTCACCGCTGTAGACCGCCGTGACTGAATGACTTCCTGTTGCCAGCGCAGAAGTGGCAAGCGAGGCGATGCCGGTAGCGCCATCGACGGCCACGGGGCTACCCAAAGATGTCGCGCCGTCCATAAATTGAACGGTGCCGGTCTCGCCGCTGCCGGCGAAGGGCGCCACCGTCGCGGTGAAGGTCACCGACTGACCGAAGGTCGATAACGGGTTGGTTGAAGTAACGACGGTATTCGTCGGGGTGAGCGCGCCGGCGCCTGGTAGGTGTTCCAGCAGGCGAATACAGCGCCGAAGGGAGAGCTGACCGAAAAGCCACTGAGAATGTTCAGGTTTTCATCAAGAACGCGGATTTGGCCTCCGGCGCATGACAGGATTTTGCCATCGGTGCTGATTTGCAGATCCGTTGAGGCGATGGGCACCTGAGCCAGCACGACGCCGGTCGGGCTGATCTTTGTCGTATTGCCGTCAAAATTCCCGGTATAGATGTTGCCCTGCGCGTCGGCAACGACGGCGGCGTCATCGTAATCCGTCAGCGGAATGCTGCGGAGGAGTGCCATCGTATTGGGGTTGAAGACGTTGACGGTTCCATTTTCCGGCTCCCCGCCCGGCGAGACCATGGCATAGATATTCCCGTCCATTCCAAGCGTCACCTGGCAATAATCGGTGCCGCTGTCAAATCGAGTGCCCGCATAGTTGTTGCTGGCGTCGAAACGAATGAGCCCATTGGCTCCCCCGCCGCTGCCGGTGGACATATCGGTGGCGAAGACGTAGTTGCCGACGGTGGCCAGGCCGCCATAGAAGGTTCGGTTGACGATGCTCCAGCCGGGCACGTTGATCGTGGTCTGCTCGGTGGTCCAGCCGCCCGACAGACCTCCGGTTTCTCGCTGCAGAAAGGGTGTAAAAACGCCGGTAAAGGCCTGGAGGTTCTGGTTCTGGTCAACGACGATCGCCCCGATAGAACCGCCATCGTTCGAGTTGGGACCCGATTGCGTCGGATAGGTGCCGCCGGTCTGCAGCAAGGTGCCGCTTTGTGTGTAAAGCTGCAGGTTCGAATAATTCTGGCTGTTGACGATGATGTCCCCGGCGGCCATCAGGAGTCGCAGCTCCAGCGTCTCAACGAGCGTAGCGCTGTGAATTGCAGTCCGGTTGTTTCGCTTTTTCACAGACTCTCCTTCGCCTTGACTGAGGCCACCGATCAATCAGCGTTGACACGGCCTCGCGCATCTCGCGCCGGCGGTAAACGGGGTACAGGTGAACAATGGTTCGGAACACGCCGATCCCCTTCCTCCCAGGAATCAACTGAACCAGGACGGGTTATAATACATGACTCGACGTGAAGGCCAAAGCGAACGGGATGTAGTCGACACGGTTGACGCGTAATCCATGGTCGCTGAGTTCCGCCGTGAAAATTCAGTCGCCCCGCTTTCGCGGTAATCTGAGATCAGGAAAAACTAAAGTGTGGTCCGATGCCTCCAACCCCGATTGCTGTTCTCGAGATCGACGACAACACCCCCCGGGATCTTGAGCCCTTTACCAACGGTGTCTCGATGTGGAGCTTTCGGAGTGATTTCAACCTCGCCACGCGCACAGCAGCAGAGACCTTTCGGGCTATACATGAGGCGATCGACCATTCGCGATTTCGCGGCTATCCCAAAAACGTAGCGAGCGCTACAGTCAAACTGTTCGATGCCTTCGTAACGCCTGACGAGGTCACCTGGCTTACAGGAGCGGAGTTGGCAACTGCGAGCGACCTTCTCCCGAAGGGTCCCGATTCGGTCTGTAAGACCTTAAGAATGGTTTTTGAGATTGTCGAAGTGGCCGCTCGTCATTTTGGCGCAGACCGCGTGCGGCTGGTGTTCGCGTTTGCCTGACAACACTCGAAAGGCATCAAATGAAACTCGGCCGCCTGGATTTCTACGAAGGTCAGAAAGCCCACACCAATTCGGTGCACATTTCGCGGGCGTCCAGATATCAGGATTTGAAATTCCCACGAGCATTCTTGCCATCGCCAGCCTCTGATTCAGGGTGAAATATTTGCCGCAGCAAGAACTGATCGCATGGCCGCACGTGAATCTTGAATATCAGCATCTTCTATTTGCGAAATTCGACGACCGCGGTCCGGAATCAAGAACCACAGTCGCTTGGCATCTTGCCATGCCGCGTCAGTTTCGACCAACGAACGCAGGACGTTTGCCTGCGTTCTTGTCAGTCGCGTGCATTGTCGCCATTCTCCCCTTTCGAAATTCAGTTCGATCAGATCATGCACTATTGACGCAAAGGCGTCACGATTCGTATCGGGCTTTGCCAGTATTTCCAGGAGTGTTTGAGTGGCTTCGATGGGATCAGGGGTGACCCCGACGAGCAGAGTCTCCGGATCGATCTCCGCTGAAAAATCCCAGGGGACGCCCACGAGAAAAGACTCCAAAAACCATGTCGCGGCTGCCATCTGGCGATATATCGGCATCGCCGCGGAGCGCCGCTCCCCTGTTATGCGGCACAGCGCGATGGCTGCCGCAAAGGCCTCGCGCCGATCGCTATCATTTCGCATCGCAGTATCAAGCAGGGATTCGGCCTCAGGCGAACCATCCCGGATCGAACCAAGGCACCAGAGCAACGCGGCTCGAGCGAGTGACTCATTCTCATCCCTTGCCGCTTGTCTCAGTAGAGGCCCAAAGTCTTTAACGTGCTCAGGAAACCGGCTCAATATGTGCACTGCGCCGCGCGCGAACCATCGGAGCTTCGTCTCCCAGCAAGCGGCAAATAAGTTCCCAGTGTTGCAGGACGGCATCTCGCGTGCGTCGAGCGTCCTTTTGCTCCCTTGTCAGGCGTTCTTCGAAATCGGGCTTTTGACGCCAATACTCGCCTGATCTGAGACCCGGCTCTGCATGTACGTCGAGGTATGACTTCCCAGCGGCCATGGCACCGATCAACCCCAGAATTTCGTCACGCCCAGGAATCGTCGGTTCGGCAACGAGTTCAAGGAGGAACGGCACCGCATATGAGCTTGCCTCATAAACCGTTCCCTGATGCCAGACATTGCCGAAGAGCTCAGAGAGGGCCGCTTCTTGCTGAGCGGGCTGAGCCAGTGCGCGAAGAAGTCTGGGGACCTCTTCCGCAGTCCCGTATGCGTGATGGAGGCTCCGCCAGGGAATCTCATCTAACCGATCAAACACGAGCGCTCCGGATAATCAGAACCAGGGCAATCGCATGTGGCCCTTTGTGGTGCAGGCTTCCAGCCTGCTCAATGTGAATAGCAGGCTGGAAGCCTGCACCACAAGTAAAAGATGCCTTCCACAGGGCCACATGCGATCGCCCTGTAATCAGAACTTACCACGCCCTTGCCGCCGGGATTTGTACTCGAAGGCATGTTATAAGATCTAGCTTCTTCAGCATGTGAGGGACGCGTGCCGCAGACAGTTCCGCTCAAACCGCCCGTCAAACCGCATCAGACTCCATGCCCACACCCCGTGCTGCCGCCGCCTGAGCCGCGACGGAAGTTGGATCCGTTCAATCCTGATTGGCCCAGAACGCGGCCTACACCTGAGCCTAAGGCGTGACCGTGCACACCAGCAGTGGGAAACTTCGCGACGAGATCGATAAGCGGTTTACACTGAATTGGCTGATCCAGGGCGCCGCACAGCATGCCGGAATGACATTTCATCATCTGGTCCGCGATGAACTCGATGCGCTCGATCCTCGGCTGCTTCGCCTGTATGACCAGTATGCCCTGATCAACCTGCTGCAATACTGGCAGCCGGACGCGCTATTGCTTTTCGGCTGGCCCCCAAGTTTCTGGAAACGCGCGGCGTCAAAACCGCGGCACCCATTCTTTGCCCATCCGCTGCTGTCCAAGTTCGGCGGAATGCTGGCGGCTTCGGGAAGAGAGCGAGCGATTCGACGGTCCAGAGAAAAGGGGCTCACGCGGATTCCCTTCCTTTTTTCGTTTCAGACGCTCTATTTTGTGGGTCGCCTTCGAGTCCTGGAATCGCCGCATCGGCTCAGGCTGATCGAGCTTGCCAAGAAATCGGCGTCGACCATCTGGGGCATCTCGGTGGATCGTATGGACGCCGATCTGGGCAAACGCGTGCCCTTTGGTACCCCGATCCGAATCCGAACCAGGCGAGCGGCATTTTTTCGCGCGGCCACGGTGGGACTCGGCGGCGTAGTACAGCGCAATGGTTGTTTGCGCGTCGTGGGGCGAGGAACCAACTGGCAGTTACTGACAAAAGAATTGGTGAAAGGCACCGCCGAGTTGATTTGCATGCACGGACTCAACGACCTCGACGACGATACCTATGCAAGCGTAATGGACGCCGCTGATCACATCGAATTTGAACCGTGGATGCTGCAGACGGGCGGAGAACTCTGGCGGCGCGTGCTCGCGGTCGTCCCTGAAAAAGTGCAGGTCGCGCAAATCCTCATGCACATGGCTCGCCTACCGGCGCATTCGCTCCATTCACTGGTCCAGGCCGTGATCGACCGTCCGGAATGGGCGCGGGAAGTATTGGCGAGCCTCGGAAATGCCAATGACATTTCCAGATCATGCTCGGCTGGGGATTGAAGTTGAGCCGTCTGTCACGCGCTCCGGTTGATTGTCGGCGCCGGTCCATCCGACTCGTCCTTCATACGCTCCCGTATGAATGCCCCACTGCTGGCCAGCGCTTTGCGCCCGGTTCCAGCACGGCGTTCCAAAGCGGCCAGGCGTGGATCATGTGAGGCCAGATCTCCAGGGTCACGGCCACATCCGCCGCGCCGGCGGCGCCTGCAAAACGCGTGGCGTCGTCGAGCAGGGTTTCGTCGGATCCCACCTGAATCAGCACCGGCGGAAATCCACGCAGGTCGGAATAGAGCGGCGAGATGCCCGGATCCTTTCGATCCAGACCGCGCGGCACAAACGCGTCGGCCAGCTCATTGAGATATCCTTTGTGAATGAGCGGGTCGACCGCGTCTTTGGTTAAAAGAGTCGACCCGGACATCGTCAGATCCGTCCACGGCGACACCAGCCACGCGCAGGCAGGAAGATCCTCTCCGGCTTCGCGCAAGCGGTTAATGAGGGCCACGGTGAGATTGCCACCGGCGCTGTCGCCGCCGACGGCAATGTTCGCCGCGGCGATTCCCTGCTTCCTGAGAAATTGCCAGCCTGTCAGGGCGTCCTCCAGCGCCGCGGGATAGGGATGCTCCGGCGCCAGCCGATATCCGATGGCGAGAGTGCGAATGCCGGCGGTGCGCCCCGCTTCGGTCACCATGCGACGATGACTGAGAATGGAACCGGAGCAATAGCCGCCGCCATGGAAAAACATCAGCACGCGTCCGGCGTCACTTCCCCGAACCATGGACCATTCAACCGGCACGCCACCGAGATCGACGGCATCGAGTTGAACATCGCTCGCGACCGGCCAGATTGAACCGACTTCGTCAAGGCGGGCCCGTCGCTCTTGCCAGCCCTTCGGCCGTGGCTTGGAGCTCAGCAACGCGCGGATACCCTGTATATCAATTTGATCCATCGTCGTGCCTCTCGACGCTTTGGTTTCCCGGAGTGCGATCGCCCGAAACGAAATGCGTCCGTCATTTCTTACGACTGCGGCGGCGAACGCCGGTCTGTTTCTTACTTACCTCTCCCTCGAGCCCGCGGATGTAATTCGTGATGAGATGATCGGTGATCCCTTCCAGGAAGCTCGCGCCGCGGGTCGCGATGGCACGGGCAACGGCGTGAGCATGCCACGGCTCGATCTCAGCGTCCGGGGTGATCACGCCATCCCTGTCGATATAGATCAAAGTATCCACGTGGCCATAACACGGGGCGCGCTCGACCATCTCTTTGAGCCGGTCGAAGATCTTCTGATTGGTGAAGCGGGGCTTTTCGGGAAGCAACTTTTTCAGCGAAGCCAATGGCATTTCAGGTATGAGGTCGAGTCGATTGACGACGCGATAGGTGGGAAGCGCGTAGCCGCGCAAAACGTCGGATCGCCGACGCGCGGCGAGCCGAACGTATAAATCGCGGCTGGCGGGCGGCCCATCTTCGCGAGCCGGCAGGCGGTCAGCACCGCCAGCGCGCCACCCATCGAATGGCCGGTCAGGTAGAGCGGCTTGTCCCCCGCCGCTTCCAGAATTGTTTCAATCTTGTCCCAGGTGCGGTGCAGCACGGAGCTGAAGCCGCGATGGACGCGGCCCTCGTATTCGCGGCGCTCGACGAGCTTGACGACGACGTCCGTCAGCCAGTTGGCGAGCGTCACCGGTTCGGTTCCGCGAAAAGTGAGGACGGCGTGAGTGTCGCACACGCCGAGAAAGCCGCGGGTGCGGGTGATCTTGTTGCGGAAAGCAATCGTCTTGAGCCCAAGTCGATCCTGGGCCGCGGCGGCCGGGGCGCGGTGATAAGCGACATCGGACGCGTGGGCGAGGTAGAGCGCGTTCTGGCGATTGAAACGCGAATCGTTCGGATGGAAAGGGAGCAGCACGTCACCATTGCAACAATCAATGAGCTTTTGATCAACTTCACGCGGCAAATGCCACGGCTCCGCGCCCTCTCCCGGAGTACCGGGCGAGGGGGAGACTATTGGAACAGCCAAATCCTTCACCTACTCGTTGCCCGAAGGGTCCTTGATCCACGCCAGCTCGACGAAAACGTTGAAGCGCGCGGGCCCGGGTGGTTCGGTATCAGCTAAACGGGCCAGGATTGCGCGACGACCCACTCCTGCTCCACATCTAACTCAGTGGCCCAATGGGCAAGATAACCCGCGTCGAGTTCCGATTTGCGAAGCTTGATGATGCCGGAAATATCACGCAGATGTTTTTCCGATCCACCTTCTTGATAGTAGCGCAGCTTGCTCAGAATGATGTCTTCGGGCGTGGCGACGTAGACTTCCAGGCCCGGTTCGAACAAAAGCAGGCGCCGCCGCGCAAGCTGAAGTCCCCCCCAGGCGTCGGCTCCCTGAATCATCAGGTCGATCTTGTTGCCGGATTCGGGATGAATGACATTGAACTGGGTTCGGCCGCGGATCGCATCCTGCGCCGCTTCGGGACTGTAATAAAATTCGTCGGGAGGAAAGAGCGTCGCCAGCGCGGGCACATCCGAAGCAGCGAGCGAGATAACAACGTCTACGTCATACGTGGCGCACGGCTCGCCCCAGAATCCGCTGGCAAAGGAACCGACAACCATGTACCGCAGGCCAGAGCCGTGCAGGATACGAATGACGTATCGGAAAAACTCAAGTTGATCCATGGGCCATCCGGCGGCTCGTTTCGGCCTGGACGCGCGCATCGTCCCAATCGGGATGGGCGCGGCGCACTTGCGAGGCGTGCATCGCGCGAAGCAACGGCCAGCCGCCGGCCACCATCCGAAATTTCTCCGCACCGCTCTTGCGGCGAAGGATTTCGGCTACGGCGTCGTCCACTACCTCAACTTGTCTCGGCATGCGCCGATGGCCGTCCATGCACGTACTTTACCACAGGCATCGGCAGGATCGAGTTATACGATCGCGGCAGATCGCTTTCGACGGCGTTTTGAAGGTTTCGCGATCGATTGCAGCCCCGCCAGGGAGAAATCGGCGATGTGCGCCGACAGACGCTGAATGTCGGGATGTTCCCCCAATTGCGGATGCATGCGTCCCAGCAGTTGCAGGTGTTTCAAAAAATACATGCACTGGCCGAAGACGCTCGCGGTGGCCAGACCAACCGATTCATCGGACGATGGAACCGCCAGCAGCTCGGCGATCAATGCCGAGAGCTTATCAAAGAGCGGCCGGGTGCAGTGTTGCAAAAGTCCCTCGAAGGCGGCGGTCGGTTGCATCACTTCGCGAGCCACCAGGATCGGCTCCCAGGGCCGCAAGGTGCAGTCGAGCGCGCTGCACGCAGTACCATTGAATGAACTGACGGAAGCGCACCGACGCCGTGCCGGTCAACTGATCGTCAGGCGGGATTCGATCGACGATCTTTTCACCGATCTGCCGAATGACGGCGGCATACAATTCCGCTTTATCGCTGAAGTGATAATTCACGCTCGCCAGGCTGGCGCCGGCGCGATCGGTGATCTGCTTGATCGTGGCATCATGAAAACCGCGCTCGGCGAAGACTTCCCCCGCGGCCGTTAGGAGGCGTCGGCGGGTCTCCTGGGTGGCTGTATTATTCTTCACATTGGCCATGCTGCAACTCTTCGGCTAAGTCTTTCAGGACCTTCAAAAATCGAATCGTTATATGGAATTGACATTCTTTAATTGAAATCCTATTCTAATTTTCCGCGAGGATCAATCTCCGCGATGCCGAAATATCCGATAGAGCAGTGAGCGGGCCGAATTCGGTCCTCGTGGGTGAATTGGAGTTTGCGATGCCCCAGACGCAAGAATTGTCGATCGAACGCTCCCGGAAAAACGGCGGCGTCGACGTTGCGGACCGCGCCGATCCCGCGTCGAGCGCCAGCCCGGTGCGCACGTCCTCCCCGCTGAGCCGGCGCGGCGCGTGCCGTTCTATCGCAAGAAGGCGTTTGGCATCTTCTTCCTCATCGTCATTCTGATTTCGGCCGGCGCCTTCCTGTTCTGGCTCCATGGGCGCAACTTCGAAGAGACGGACGACGCCTTCATTGACGGACATGTGATTCCGATCAGCCCGCAGATTTCGGCGCTGGTGGCATCGGTCCACATCACCGACAACCAGCTCGTCAAGAAAGGGGATCTGCTCGTCGAACTCGATCCAACCGACTATCGCATCGCCCTGGCACAGGCCCAGGGGGCCGAAGCTTCAGCGAAGGGGAAATTGCAGCAGGCCGAATCGGCCGTGCCGTCGGCTCACAGCGCCGTCAACGAAGCACAAGCCGCCGCTCGATGCGGCCGCAGGTCTCATTCGATAACGCCGATCGGCAATTGCAGCGATTCAAAGGCCTCGACGAACGGGCCAAGAGCCAGCAGCAGTTGGACGATGCGACGGCGGCGCAGAAAACGGCGGCGGCGCAGGTTGCCCAGGCCAAGGCCAAACTGGTTTCGGCGCAAACGCAGATCTCTTTTGCCGAGGCCAATGTGGTCGCCGCGCAAGGCGATCTCGAGAAAGCCCAGGCGGACACCGGCCGGGCGCAGATCAACCTCGGATATTGCCGAATCATTGCGCCGGCTGACGGACGTATCACAAGCAAGAACGTGGATCCGGGAATGTACGTGACGTCGGCGACCCAGTTTTTCGCGCTGATCCCGTCGGACGTCTGGGTGATCGCAAATTTCAAGGAAACTCAGCTTGATCTGATGCGAACCGGCCAGCCGGTTTCAATTCACATCGACGCCTATCCCGGGTTCGATTTTCGTGGAACCGTCCAGTCGATCCAGGCCGGCACGGGTTCGCGCTTCAGCGTCATTCCCGCGGAAAACGCGACGGGCAATTTCGTCAAAGTGGTTCAGCGCGTGCCGGTGAAAATTACCCTCGATCACGATGCGAATTCCGACGCCGATCATCTTCTTGCCCCGGGCATGTCCGTCGAGCCGAAGGTGCGCATTCGCGACGGATCGTTTTAGAGCTTCACTACCTTCTTCACGCCGGGCCCTGTGGAGATCGGATCCGGGTCCACAGGACCCGGCGTGCAGTCCCAGAGTAACGTCCGATGCCGATGTATCGCACAATCAACAGCGCTGCCAAACCCGGCGTGAGCCCATGGACGGTGGCGCTGGTGGTGTCGATGGCCACCTTCATGGAGGTGCTCGATACGAGCATCGCCAACGTCTCGCTGCGGCATATCGCCGGCAATCTCGGCGCCGGACAGGACGAGAGCACCTGGGTTCTCACCAGCTACCTCGTCGCCAACGCCATCATCATTCCGATCAGCGGCTGGCTCTCATCGATCCTCGGCCGGAAAACTTTTTATATGAGCTGCGTGGCGCTCTTCACCATCAGCTCGCTGCTATGCGGCTTGGCGCCATCGCTGGGATGGCTGCTGGTTTTCCGGGTGCTCCAGGGAGCCGGCGGCGGTGGGTTGGCGCCAAGCGAGCAATCGATCCTCGCCGACACATTTCCGAAAGAATATTTCGGCATGGCCTTCGCCATCTGGGGCATCGCAGTGGTCGTCGCACCGGCCATCGGCCCGACGCTCGGCGGGTGGATCACCGACAACTTTTCCTGGCGGTGGATCTTCTTCATCAATATTCCCGTCGGGTGTCTGTCGCTGTTTCTGACGTCGAATCTGGTGCAGGACCCCCCCGCCGTTCTGGAAAAGATCAGGCTTCGCCGTAAGGAAGGATTCAAAGTCGATTACACCGGTTTCGCGCTGGCTGTGGTCGGTCTTGGGGCGCTTCAGATCGTACTGGATAAAGGGCAGGAGGATGACTGGTTCGGCTCGCCGTTCATCATCGCCTTCAGCGCCATCGCGGTTCTTGGCCTGGTGGCGCTGGTCCTTTGGGAAACGGTGGCGGTCGATGAGCCGATCGTGGATATCCCGCTGCTGGCGAATCCGAATCTCTCCTCTTCGATGGTGCTTCAATTTGTCGTCGGATTCATCCTGACCTCGACGACCGTTCTGCTGCCGCAATTCACTCAGCAACTTCTGGGCTACGATGCGACCAACGCCGGCCTGGTCCTGATGCCCGGCGGCCTTACGCTTATGTTTATGATGCCCATCGCCGGCCGGCTCGTGACCAAAGTCACGCCAAAGCTTCTGATGGGATGCGGGCTGTTGATGACGGCCGGCTCCATGTTCTATCTCACAGGCTTCAATACCGACGTCTCCTTCTCACACGTAATCTGGGTCCGCGTATTCCAGTGCGTGGGGCTGCCGCTCTTTTTCATTCCCCTGAACACGATCGCCTACAGCAACCTGCCGCCGGGCAAAAACAACAACGCCAGCGCGATGATGAGCCTGATGCGCAATCTCGGCGGCGGCATCGGAATCTCCATTGCGACGACGCTCATTACCCGCCGCACGCAGCTTCATCAGGAACGGCTCGCTTCCAAGGCCACTCATTTCTATCAGCCGTTTGTTCATTTCATGAACTCGCTCGGCGGATTTACGCATCTGAATATCGAGCGATTTAACAACATGGTTCAGAAACAGGCGGCCATGCTCGCATACCTGGATGTGTTCAAGATCATGGGAATTGGATGTCTGGGTGTTGTTGCGCTGCTGTTTGTGATGCGACGGTCGAAAAGCGCGGCGCCGGTCATGGCGCACTGAAGACGACCACCGGCAGACAACTACCACGACGGGGCAAAGCGGCGCCGCGAGATATTCGAGAATGCTGGACCGATCCCGCCGCGTCCGCCCTGTATCGGTCGCGCTCCGCGTCTGACACCGAATCGATGCGGGGCGGCGCGGCGACGGCCGTATGAGGCGATACCACGATACCTCGCGCCGCTCTGCCCCGTCGTGGCTTTGAAACGTTATGGAACATGCGGATTCACATATGAAAGTGCTCATGTCACATCAATTCGGGAAACCGAAAATGATCATCACCGCGCGAGTGCGTGAAAGATTCAGCGGTCCAAACCGCTTCCCCCTCGCCCGGTACTCCGGGAGAGGGCGCGGGGTGAGGGTCTTCAACGCACGATACGGATGGCCGTCACCCCAACCCGCTCGCGGGCAGTCGCCCGATCCGCTCGCTTCTCCCAGACTACTGGGAGAGGGGGAAGAAAATCTGCCACCGATTCAGTCACATACTTTGCGAGCCTCGTCCTTGGGGAGTTTGCTTGCGTCGACTTTGATTGCGTGCTTCGCGGCCTCTTGCACCGTCGGCCCGAATTATTCAAACCCTCCGACAACTGTTCCGTCGCAGTACGCGGACACCTCCCGCCCCGTGCCGGCATCAGCCGATACGCGCTCGACCACGCAGCCCAGCACCGCGCCGACGACACGTGCAAGCAAAGTTACAACCGCGGCGCAACCCGTCGCCGAATGGTGGACGACACTCAACGAGCCGGAACTGAATCGGCTGATCGAGCGGGCGGTCGCCGGGAATCTCACGCTTCAGCAGGCCGCCTCGCGCGTGCGCGAGAGCCGGGCGGAGCTGCGCAAGGCCGGCGGAAAAGAACTCCCGTCCGTCGACGGCGCGGCCGCCTATGCCCATGTTGACGCGGGGAAAAATGTGACGCTGGGCAAAGGCGCTCCGCCGCTGGTCACCGATATCTGGCAGCTCGGGTTTGACACGAAATGGGAAATCGATCTGTTTGGCGGGCAGCGGCGCATGATTGAAGCCGCCGCCGCGGATCTTCAGGCCTCCATCGAACAAAACCACGATTCATTGGTTTCGCTCACCGCCGAGGTGGCGCGGGATTATCTCCAGCTTCGTGGCGTGCAGGAGCGATTGCGAATTGCCCGCGAGAATCTCGCTTTGCAGCATGACACGCTGGACCTGACCCAATCGTTGCGGAAAGCCGGATTCAGCTCGGAACTGGATTTGAGCCGGCAGCGCACGCAGGTGAGCCAGACGCTGGCTCAGATCGTTCCCCTGATGACGCAGGCGCGCCAGCAGGAGCACGCACTCGCGATCCTGCTGGGCCAGGAGCCGGGCGCGCTGGTAGGCGAGCTCGACTCGGCCGCCCCGCTCCCGGAAACGCCGGCCGTGGTAGCCATCGGCCTGCCGGCCGACTTGCTGCGCCGGCGTCCCGATATCCGCCGCGCCGAGCGGCAGATCGCCGCCGCCAATGCGCGGGTGGGAGCGGCCATCTCCGATTTTTATCCGAAGTTCAGCCTGACCGGCGATTTTGGTTTGGACTCCAATCAGTTCAAGTCACTCTTCGACCTGCAAAGCCGCTATTTCATCATCTACCCCAGCATCGACTGGCGGCTCTTTGATTTCGGGCAGACTGCCCGCCAGGTGGATATTCAAAAGGAGCAACACCGCCAGGCGCTGCTGGGTTATGAGAATACATTACTCACAGGACTGCGAGAGGTCGAAGACGCGCTGATTGCTTACGCCGACGAACAGGATCACCGCGCCGCCTTGGCCGACGCGGTCTCATCGGCCCGCGAATCGGTCGAGATCGCACGGGATCAGTACAAGCAGGGAATCATCGACTTTCTGCAAGTGCTGGATGCCCAGCGACAACTCCTGTCGGCTCAGGACGGGCTGGCGCAGAGCCAGCAAGCAAACAGCACCAACCTTGTCGCACTCTACAAGGCGCTGGGGGGTGGATGGGAAACTCGCACTGAGCAAGCCGGACGCTAAGAGCCTTAGTTGCACCGCTCGGAGTAATCAGTAGTTTTGGAAACTGGAACAATTGACGCGGAAATCCGTTCGAACCATCCCGCATCATCATTAATGAAGGAGTTTCAGCATGCCGTTAGTTCGCATCGATCTGCCCGCGGGAAAATCCACCGACGTTCGCAATACGATCGGCCAGGTTATCTATGATGCGATGATCAAGACGCTGAACGTCCCCAAGGACGATCGGTTTCAGGTAATCACCGAACATCCGAGCGGCGGCCTGATTGTCGATCCGAGCTATTTGAATATCCAGCGCACCGCCGCGGCAATCGTCATCCAGGTGACGCTCAACGAGGGAAGATCGGTGGAACTGAAGAAGGCATTTTACAAGGCCGTCGCGGATGGATTGCATGAGCGCGTCGGGCTGCGCCGGGAAGATGTGATCATCAGCCTCGTCGAGGTGAAGAAGGAAAACTGGTCATTCGGGAATGGCGAAGCGCAGTACGCGTCCTGAGCGTCGCAGAACCCACGGATTGCGGCGGCGCGGCGGGCGGGACTTGGGTTCGCTGACAATAAGCCGCGCGGCACGACCGACGACGCTCGAAATCCGTGGCCTTGCGGTAGCGCCTGATCCTCAGAGCCGTTTTTTCGCCTGACCTCAGAGTTGAAATGAAAGCAGTACGGGTCGTTAAGTTTGGAAAACCCGCCGACCTCCAGCTCGAGGAGGTCCCAGTGCCCAATCCCGGACCCAGCGAGGTGCTGGTTCGCATCGCGGCGGCGAGCATCAATCCGAGCGATCTGAAAAATGTGCAGGGATTCATGCACCAGACGACGTTGCCGCGAACGCCCGGAAGGGATTTCGCGGGGACAGTCGTCGCCGGGCAGGCGGATCTAATCGGGACGGAGGTGTGGGGCACCGGCGGGGATCTGGGGTTTACCCGCGAAGGCACCCACGCCGAATATGTATTGCTCCCCGCTGGCGCGGTCGTGAAACGCACAGGCGGGCTGACGGCGCAATCCGCCGCCTGTTGCGGCGTGACTTTTGTCGTCGCAGCGTACGGGCTGAACGAAGCGGCGATCGCCCCCGGCCAGACGGTGGTCGTCATCGGGGTCTTCGGCGGTGTCGGAAGGGCCGTCGCACAAATTGCCAAACGTCGCGGCGCGCGTGTCATTGGAATCGCGCAAAATGAGCCTCCTTCCGATCTTCCGACGTCGTTCGGCGGAATGTCATTCGTCAATTCGTCCAAAATCGACGCAGTCGATGCGGTGCGAAAGCATACCGACGGCCGCGGGGCCGACATTGTTTACGATACGGTCGGCGGGAAGATGATGCTGGAAGCGTTGAAATATCTCGCCAAACGCGGCCGGCTGATCGAAATTTCATCCGGCCGCGACCCAAACGTCACATTCAACATCCGCGATTTCTATCATCAGGAAGCGCGTCTGCTTGGGATCGACTCCCTCTCGCTGGATGCCACGCAATCCGCCGCGATTCTGCGCGAACTCGCTGAAGGATTCTCAACCGGCCAGCTCACGCCGCCTCCCATCGCGGCGGTCTATCCGCTGGAGGATGCGCCCGGCGTATGAAGCCGTTGCGCAAGGTCGGGAGGGAAGACACGTGCTGGTTCCGGAAAAGAATTAAACGCGAAGGCGCGATGACGCGAAGGAAAACGCGAAGAAGACTTGGACTGAGCAGGCTCACGCTATCAACGTGATTTTCTATTTCAAGAGATGACCACGGAGGTCACTGAGGAGCACAGAGATCACCGAGACCAAGTACGCCGCCAGGGGTTTGATGTTTCGAGCGCACCTTGGCACTGACTGATTGAAAGATTATTTATGAAGTCGAACCCGATTATCAATCCAACGCCGGGCACGATCAAACGCCTCTGTGATCTCTGTGCTCCTCAGTGATCTCTGTGGCCATTCCTTTAGCGATTGCATCGCACGCGAGTTTCAAACGGGCGAAGGATTCCTCTCCGAGAACGGACGCTGATGCCAGTACGGGTACGCTAAATTCGTAGCGCTGGCGGCGTCGAGCTTCGCGACTTGCTCCGGCGTGAGATTCCAACTGACGGCGCCGAGATTCTGTTCCAACTGCTCGGCGTTGCGGGCGCCGATGATCACGCTCGAAACAGTCGGCCGCTGAAGAAGCCAGTTGATCGCGATCTGCGGCACGGTCTTCCCCGTTTCTTTCGCGACGATGTCGATCGCATCAACCACCTTGTAGACGTATTCGTCCGAAACCGTCGGCCCGATATCGACGACCTTCTTGCTCTGAAGCCGGCTCACTTCCGGCTTAGGTTGTCCCGCGGCGAATTTTGCCCGTGAGCCGGCCCCACCCCAGCGGGCTCCAGACCATCGCGCCGACTTTCTGATCGATCCCGAGCGGCATCAGCTCCCATTCGTAATCGCGCCCGATCATAGAGTAATACGCCTGATGGGCGACGTAGCGGGAGAGGCCGTAGCGTTCGGAGACGGCCAGGGATTTCATCAGGTGCCAGCCGGAGAAATTCGAGCAGCCGATGTAGCGGATTTTTCCGGCGCGGACCATGTCGTCCAGCGCGCCCAGCGCCTCTTCGACCGGCGTGAGAGCGTCAAAAGCATGGAGCTGATAGAGATCGATGTAATCGGTTCCCAATCGTTCGAGGCTCCCCTCTACCGCGCGGATCAGGTGAAAGCGTGAAGAGCCAACATCGTTGGGGCCCGTGCCGAAACGAAACGTGGCTTTGGTGGAAATGAGGACCTGGTCGCGCCGACCTTTGATCGCCTCGCCGAGAATTTCTTCGGCCATTCCCTGCGAATAATTATCCGCCGAGTCGAACATGTTGAGGCCGGCTTCGAGACACATGTCGATGAGTTTGGTGGCCTCATCGGCGTCGGTGTTTCCCCAGCGCCGAAGAATTCGCCCTTCCCGCCGAACGTTCCGGTTCCCAGCGTGAGGGCGGGAACTTTGAATCCTGAGCCGCCGAGCAGTCGATATTCCATTATTCGGTCCGTGTAAAATGTTCAGATCATCGAGCCTTCCGCGTGGGCCAAGTCGGCTGGAGGCATCAAGTCGCGCGTCATTGTAAGGCGAAAGTCCGCTCATTGCAGATGCTATCGCGACCGGACATCATAAATGGGAAATTCGTTCAGACGGAATAGCATCTCATCGAATGACGGAGGAGTGTTCCTTGACGCTGCCCGGCGAACCGTTGCTCCTTCTAATGGAGGGAATCGAAAAATCCTTCCCGGGCGTTTGCGCGCTGCGGGATGGCCGGCTGCAATTACGCCGTGGCGAATGTCACGCATTGATGGGTGAGAACGGTGCGGGGAAAAGCACGCTCATCAAAATCCTTGCCGGCGCGCAGCTCGCCGACGCGGGTGAGATTTGGATTGATGGCAGGCGACATGTCCTTAAGTCGCCGCTGGACGCACGCCGGGCCGGAATCGCAGTCATCTACCAGGAACTCAACCTGGTCCCGACGCTCACGGTTCGGGAAAACCTGTTCCTCGGCCGCGAGAAGACCACCGCCGGGTGGCTTCGACCGCGCGAGGAGCGCCGCGCGGCTGCCGTGCTCTTCGACCGCCTTGGAGTTCGAATCGATCCGGATATTCAGTGCGGGGCGTTGTCGGTCGCACAACGGCAACTGGTGGAAATCGCCAGGGCGATTTCGCTGGAGGCAAAAATCGTCGTCATGGACGAGCCGACCGCGGCGTTGACCAGCGGGGAGGCCGAGCGACTGTTTGCCGTGATCGGCGACCTGCGCCGCCGCGGGTGCGGCGTCGTTTATGTCAGCCATCGCATTGACGAGGTCTTTCGGATTTCCGACCGGATCACCGTCATGCGCGACGGGGCGCATATCGAAACCCGGCCCACGCGCGACCTTTCCCGGCAGCGGCTGATCGAGCTGATGGTCGGCCGCACGCTTGAGAATGAATTCCCCAAGGAACATACCCCGCCCGGCGAAGAGGTGCTCCGGCTGGAGGGATTGCGCCGAGCGCCGGCGGTGAACGGCGTTTCATTCAATTTGCGGCGCGGGGAAGTGCTCGGAATGACAGGCTTGATCGGCGCGGGCCGCACCGAAGTGGCCCGGCTTCTGTTCGGCGCTGATCGGCGCGACTCCGGAAAGATGTTTCTCAAAGGGCGGGAAAAATCGATTAATTCGCCGCGCGACGCCATCAATTCAGGAATTTCGCTTCTGACCGAAGACCGCAAATCGCAGGGATTGGTCCTGGGACTCGGTGTCCGGGAAAATTTCGGCCTGCCGAACCTCAAACGATTTTCGCGTCTCGGATTCGTCCGGCGCTCGCGCGAAAATCGGGCATTCGACTTTTATGTCAGCAGCCTGCGGATCAGGATTCCGCATCGTGATGAGCCGGCCATCAATCTGTCGGGGGGAAATCAACAGAAGGTGGTGCTCGCCAAATGGCTCCAGGCCAATGCCGATGTCATCATCTTCGATGAGCCGACGCGCGGCATCGACGTCGGCGCCAAGTTTGAGATCTACCAGTTGATCAACCGCCTGGCGGCCGCGGGCAAGGGAATTCTTCTGATCTCTTCGGAAATGCCGGAGGTACTGGGGATGAGCGACCGCATCCTCGTGATGCACGCCGGGCGAATCGTCGGCCGGATCGACGATCCGGCGCAGGCCACGCAGGAGCAAATCCTCACATTGGCGATGGGCGAAGCAGCCGGCCATTCTTTCCCGCGGAGCGCTCATGTCTAGACGGGCCTGGTCGGACTTCTTCTCCAATTACGGCATGTCAGTCGTGCTCGTGTTGCTCTGCGTCTACTACTCCTGGGCAACATTGCAATGGCAGCAGGCAACAGGCGCGGTGGCGGCACGAGAAGTGGGCGCACGGCTGCTTCGCCGCGCGCGACGCCGCAAAGCGTTGTGATCGTTACCGGTGAAGGGTCGGCCGAAACCGAATTTGCCGACCGACTGACGGATCTACTGCGCAAAGCAGGAATCAATCGGATCGAGCATCTGCATGGAGATCCGTCGGCCGTTCGATCGGGCCTCCGGGAGTTGGCCGCGAGCGGATCACGCCCCGACTCGGTTGTTGCTACCCAGCAAGTCTCGGCGTGGCTTGCGAACCTGCTCACGCACGCCGGGCCGGCATTTAACGGTCTAAAGCCGGAGTTTCCCGAACCCTTCCGCTGGCCAACATTTCTGATGGGGGAGAATCTTCTCAACGTCGCCAACCAGATCGTCGTTATCGCGGTGATCGCGGTGGGAATGACCGCGGTGATCATCACCGGCGGAATCGACCTGTCGGTCGGCAGTTTGCTGGCGCTGGCTTCGGTACTGGTCGGCGTCCTGGTGCGCGATCGTGCCCATGGCGCGGGAGCATCGACTGCCGCCCTGCTGGCTTGCTCCGTAACGGCCATCGCCGCTACTGCGGCTGTCGGCGCGTTTTCGGGAGTGATGATCACCGCGTTTCGCGTTCCGCCGTTCATCGCAACACTGGCAATGATGCAGGTGGCCAGCGGACTGGCTTACATTTTTTCCGCCGGCCAATCGATCTCCGATCTGCCGCAATCCTATGTCTGGCTCGGCCGGGGAACGAACTGGTTTTCCATTCCCAACGCGGTGCTGTTGATGGCGGTCGTCTACATCTTTGCTGGAATATTGATGTTGCGCACGCGACTGGGCCGTTATATTTACGCGGTCGGCGGAAATCCCGAGGCGGCCCGTCTCTCCGGCGTGCCGGTGCGGTCGGTGCTCATCGCGGTCTACACCGCCTGCGGTGCGATGGCCGGACTTGGAGGCGTGATCGTTACTTCACAGCTCAAAAGCGCTTCGCCGACTTATGGGCTCAGCTACGAACTGTATGTCATTGCGGCGGTGGTGGTCGGCGGAACGAGCCTCGCCGGCGGATCAGGAAAAATTCTCGGAACGCTCATCGGTGCGCTAATCATGGCGGTGATCCAGAATGGAATGAACCTGACCGGCGTCGAAAGTTACCGGCAAAAGGTGGTCCTGGGATTGGTCATCCTCGGGGCGGTCCTGTTGGATATGCTCAAGAAACGAAACTGGCGCCTACCGCTGCGTCGGCGCCGAGGCGCGCACGATGCGGCCTCATCGCCGGTGCCGACTACTTCCCCCACACCTGGCGGCAACGCGCCTTCAGCGGAGACATGATGGCCTATATCGCAAGACCAATCGTTGTCGGACTCGGCGAAGTCCTCTGGGACTTGCTGCCAGAAGGAAAACGCGCGGGCGGTGCGCCGGCCAATTTTGCTTATCATGCCGCGGCGCTCGGGGCGAGGGGATTCGTCGTCAGCAGTGTCGGCGACGATTTGCTCGGAAGTGAACTCATCGAAACGCTGGATTCCCTCGGCGTCAACTGCGACTTTGTGGTCGTTGACCTTTCCCACCCCACCGGAACCGTTTCAGTCACACTCGATGATCGTGGCGACGCGCATTATGCTATTCACGAGAATGTAGCGTGGGACCATATCCCCCATGACGCGGAGCTGGCCCTCGCCGCGAAAGCGGATGCTATCTGTGTCGGAACGCTGGCGCAGCGGGCGACGGTGTCGCGGGAATCGATCCATCGATTTCTCGATTCCATCCGTCCACAGTGCGTCCGCGTGCTGGATGTAAACCTCCGTCAGCCTGGACACGAGGGATTCATCGCCGCAACACTCGCAAAATGTAATGTGGTGAAACTGAATGAGAGCGAGTGGCCGATCGTCGCGCGAACACTGGACCTGCCGGAAAGCGTGCCCGAAGGCCTCGAAGTATTGCGGAGCAGGTATCAGCTTCGCCTCGCCGCCCTGACGCGCGGAGCGAACGGAAGCATCCTGTCTTCGGCGGAGGGCATTTCCGAGCGGCCGGGCGTTGCCGTTCGCGTTGTGGATACGGTCGGCGCCGGAGACGCCTTCACCGCCGCGGTCGTGATGGGCCTTCTTTTCGGCGACGAACTGGAAGAATTGCATCAGCGCGCGGAGGAAGTCGCCAGTTTTGTCTGCACCCAGCCGGGCGCGACGCCGAAGTTACCGCGTTCGCTGATGACGGCTGCTTCCATTTCAAGTCGTGCTCAATCCAAGGAGAGTTGATGTCGCTGCGAAGAGTGACTTGCCTGGCCGTGACGATCGCGTTCGCTGTCGTGTCGGGTTGCAAGGAGCGGGACGACAAATCCGCAACGGCTTCGGGATCCTCCGGCGCCCCTGCCGCCTCAGCTTCGGTTAAATCGGCGCCGCTCGTCGCAGTTTCGCTCCTCACGCTGACCAATCCGTTCTTCAAGGAGATGGGATCGGCGATGGAGTCGGAGGGGTCAAAACTGGGATATCAGGTGGCGGTCGAATCCGGCGAAAATGATCCCGCCCGCCAGAAGGACCAGGTAAAGGATTTTCTGGTGCGTAAGGCGGCCGCCATCGTATTGACGCCGTGCGATTCCCGGTCGATCGGGACCGCGATCATCGAAGCCAACCAGGCCGGCATTCCGGTCTTTACCGCCGACGTGGCGAGCACCGCCGAGGGGGCGAAAGTGGTATGTCACGTGGCCACCGACAATCTCGAAGGGGGACGAATCGCCGGCCGGGCGATGGTGGAAATGCTCGGCGGAAAGGGAAATATTGCGATCGTCGATCATCCGACCGTTGAATCGGGCATGATGCGAACCAAAGGGTTCGAAGAAGAAATCGCCAAGGCCCCGGATATCAAGATCGTCGCCAAGCTCCCTGCGTTTGGGGCTCGGGACAAGGCGTTTGCGGTGGCTCAGGACATCCTTCAGGCTCACTCGGATCTGAACGCCATTTTCGCGATCAACGACCCGACCGCCTTGGGCGTGATCGCCGCCCTCGAAAACGCCGGACGCGCGCAAAGTGTGAAGGTCATCGGATTCGATGGGCAACTGGAAGCGCGGCGGGCGGTGAAGGATGGAAAACTCTACGCCACCGTCATGCAGTATCCGAAGCAGATCGGGGCGCAGACGATCCAGTCGATCGCCAAATACATGGCCGGCGAGGATGTTCCGAGACAGATCCTGATTCCCCCGAAGCTCTATCGCCAATCGGACGCGGCAAGTGATCCGGATTTGAAATGACCTTAGCGAGCCGCGACCGTGAGGGAGCGATGGAATTGCGAAGACTTGGAATCCGAAGTCTTGCTCATTCCACGCTCTCTCACGGTCGCGGCTCGCTACGCGCATTCTCCGAGAAACGATGTGTGAATACCTGATCCGTGAGGGAGCGGTGTTCGCAGCTCCAGTGCGCACGGCTCCTCACGGTCGCGGCTCTGAAAATCAGATGCGTGCCCAAGTTACCTGCACTCGAAGGCGCCAAGATCCGGCGCGCTTCCAAGATAGTCGAGGCTCACAGCATCCCCGACTTTACATTGGATGGCTCGATCGAGCGTGAGTTCGTTGTGTCCGTAATCGACCGCAACGACTTTCACCCGTTCGCGGCCGATGCGAACGAAGTCCCCTGCCACGCCTCGAATGCCGTAGCCGCTTGTGAAGAATAACGCATCGGCAACTTTTACGATCAGGCCGTCGGATATCGCGGTCACCCGTGTCAACGGGCGGCCGGCGTCGATGCAGGGACTCGCCGGTTTGAGATGAAAATCGCCCTTCTCTGCATCGACAAACTGCGGATCGGCCTCAATGTTTTCAGCGGCGAGCGTCGGGAAAATCGTCTCGAAGTTCTTCAGCGACAGATTGCGCTCAACCGGCGGCTTTTCATAACCAGCATCGAGCCAGAAGAAGACCGGCGCCCCTGCCGTGCCGGAGAAAATGTCATTATGAAAGAAGTTTCCGAATCGCGGCGAAGCATCCCAGGTGAAGGAAATCTGGACAGTGGGAGCCATCGGCGACTTGGCGCCCACGTTCCCGCAGAAGATATTGTTGACGCAGACTTGGTCCCCAAAATGCGCCGGCGGTTCCATGTTGGTCGCGAATTCCATCGCGACCCCTGCGCCCTTGTCCTCTTCCGCCGGCTTGATCCCGCTTTCGGCGAGCGCCTTCAAATTGGCCGGACTTGGACCACAGGCGTAGAGCACGTTGTTGTAAAACCGGTTGCTCTGGTCGTACCAGGCCTCGGGGGTTTTGGCGCTGCCGCGGTAATTTGCCCAGCTCATTCCAAAGCGGCATCGGTTAAACAAGTTTCGCCGCACGATCATTCGACTGCCGGCGTATTGGATGCCCGAATCGACCGTCGTATCGAATAGGTTGTTCTCGATGAGATTGTATTCCGAGAGCCGATGCGGCTCCGGAGTCTGACGCGTATTGAACACCTCCATCATTTTCCACTGATGGTTGGTGAACCGGTTGCCGCGCACGACCATTTGCTGAACCATGACGAGCACCAGGTCGGCGTGCGTCGCTTCGCCGAAGAAATTGTCTTCCACCAGGTGATGGTTTCCGCCGGTGATGGCCAGCAGATCGTTCCCGCCGGTCATGTAGCAGTGGGTAACGCGAATCGAGTCGCCGACGTTGCGGAAACGGCACGATTCGAAGCTCTTTCCGACAAACTGTTCGAAGCGGCAATGATCGATGGAAATATCGTGGGTGGCAGGCCCCTCGGCCATGATGAATCGCCGGACGTGTTTGACTGTGAATCCGTCAATCACAATGTACGCACGGCCGGAGAGCTGGATTGCCTCCTGGTCCTGGAGCGGCCCCCCGTCGAATGCCGCCCCGCCGGGATCGGCGGCCTTGAACGTGATGGACGCGCCCTCGCGACCATCATGGGCGGGCGCGATGACGGTGGCGTAATTGCCGCTCAACAGGATCACATTGTCGCCGGCCTGTGCATTGGCATTGGCGGCGCTGAGCGAACAAGGATCATCGCGGCTGCCGCGAGCGGTGTCGCCGCCGCCCGGCGCGACGTAAATGTCCGCGGCACGCGCCGGCGATCCGAAGATCAGCGCGATCATGAGAATGGGGTGGCTCAATCGAGCGGTCACTTGTGTTTGTTTACAGCCGAAGTTTTCATACTGATTCTTACCGCGTTAACCCCGTTTGCGTTCCCGCGGAAATGACTTGTAGTCTTCGCGGCGTAAACGAATCGGCGCCAGAGTTCTTTCCCCCTCTCCCAGTACTCAGAGTACTGGGAGAGGGGGAAAACGCTGCCGCCCATTGAGTTCCGCCACGCCTATCGCCCACAGGCTCAATACGCCCCGTTTGCCGGCGCGCACGCGCCTCCGTATGATCCGGCGGATGGCGCTGGACCTTGTCGGGAACCTTGGCGATTGGGCAACAACCACTCTGGCCGCCCTCGGAACCTTTTTCATTTTCGTCGGCCAGACCGTGCGCTGGCTCTTCACCGGCTCGATCTGGCGGAAAATCCTCCGCCTGGTCTTGCCGCAATTTTATGAAGTGGGCGTTCGCTCCGTTCCAGTCATCGCCATTACCGGATGTTTCATCGGCATGGTCATGGCCATCGAATCGGTGACGTCATTCAAAGCCATCGGACAGGAGAACCGCCTCGGGACGGTCATTAACCTATCGGTCGTAAAGCAGATTGGTCCGGTGCTGGCGGCGGTGATGCTTGCCGGCCGGGTCGGGGGAGCGCTCACCGCGGAACTGGCGACCATGAACGTCACCGAACAGCTCGACGCTTTGCGCGTCATGGGCGTCGATCCGATCCGTTATCTGGTTGTGCCGCGCTTCATCGCCTGCGTCCTGCTTACCCCGGTCCTGACGATCTACAGCGATTTCCTTGGCGTTTTGGGGGGCTGGTTCATCTCCGTGTTTTTTCTGAAGATTCCCAACGGGCCCTATTGGAGCTTTACGGCCCAGAGCGTGGACACCTGGCAGGTGATGGAAGGAATCATCAAGAGCGTTTTTTTTGGCGGGACGATAGGAATGATCGCCTGCTACAAGGGATTCAACAGCGGTTCGGGAGCCAGCGGCGTGGGGCGGGCGTGCACCGAGAGTTTTGTTTCCTGCTTCATCGTGATCATCATTCTGAATTTTTTCTTCGCCCAACTATTGAAAACCATGTACGTGACGCTCTACGGCGTTCGCGGAATCTTCTGAAACAGCGCGGCCTGCCCTCCGTCGGCAAGGACGCCGGTTAACCGGATTCACCACTCGTCATCGATCATTTTCCTCCATGCCCCTCATCGAGTTGCGTAACGTCTCCAAAGCCTTCGGCAGTCTGGTCGTGCTCGATCAGGTGAGCCTGGCGATCGATGAGGGTGAGTCGCTGGTCGTAATCGGAGCCAGCGGCAGCGGGAAGAGCGTGATGCTCAAGCACGTGGTCGGACTGCTCAGTCCCGACAGCGGAGCGATTTTCTTTGACGGACAGCGCGTCGACACGCTTTCAGAGCGGGACTGGGTCCCCATCCGCAAGCAATTCGGGTTTCTGTTCCAGATGGGCGCGCTGTTCGATTCGATGACCGTTGAAGAAAACGTTGCGTTCCCGATCGAAGAACATACTGATCAGCCAGCGGAACAAATCAGCAAGACTGTCGATCTGTGCCTGCGGCTTGTCGGGTTGCCCGGGGTGCGGAAAAAGATGCCCGCCCAGTTATCGGGAGGCCAGCGCAAGCGCGTGGCCCTGCGCGGGCGATTGCGCTGGAGCCGCGCGTGATTCTTTACGATGAGCCGACCACCGGCCTCGATCCGGTCCGCGCGGATGTCATCAATGAGTTGATCCTCAAATTGAAGCAGGAATTGAATGTCACCAGCATTGTTGTCACGCACGATATGCACAGCGCCTTCAAGGTGGCGTCGCGGATCGTCATGCTGCATCAGGGAAAATTCATCTTCGACGGCACCGCGCAGGAAATTCAACAGAGCGACAATCCAATCATTCGGCATTTCGTCCGGGGGGACGCCGGAGAAGAGGAACTGGCGGAACTGCGCGATCTGAAATAGTGACGATTTCGACATCCACGCGTTTTACCCGCTCCCCGCGCAGCACGAACGTGCCCACTATCCGCACCTGATCCGGCAGAATGACGACGAGGGACGATAAACCTTCGCTCCCCGCTTGGATTGACCCATTCGCGCTCATACCCCGCAACGTCGCGACTGCTTCCCGCGCCAACGATGGCGGGAGCCAATCCTGCCCTTCGGTGCGAAGCGATTGGGAATCGGCGGCGCGCGAAAATTCCGCAAATGACTCGAACCGCTGACCCTGCTCGATTGCGCGTCCGAGGTAACCCGACAACGTGGCGACGGCCACCTGCGCGTAAAGATTGCGCGTTGGATCATCTGAAAGCCCGAGCCATTCGTCACGCCATTGAGCTTCCAAAAGGATTGTATCGGGGAAATGCCCGGCCCATGCCTTTTCCGGTAATTCGCCGCTCCGCAATGCGTCGATGAAAGCGGCGAACGCAAATCGGTACCGCCCCTTCGCTCCGTGAAGGAAGAATTGCACCAGCGCCCAGGCTTGATCGTAATTGGCAAGGGCAAGTTCGTCGTTCCATTTCTGCGGGGACAAACCGATCAATTCGGACAGCGATTTCAGACGATGGTTCACTATTTCCGACTTCAACCGGCGCAATCGCCAGCCGGGAATCACGCCGGAAACGTATCCATCGCCAGTGAACAGGCTTTCCCCAAAGTATTCCGCCCATCCTTCTTCGACCCAGGAAGGAAGCGCGTGTCCCGGCGCGGCGGCGACGAACTGGTGAAATCCCTCGTGCTGCAGGATATGCCAATCGCCGGGAGTCCAAACCGCAAGCAGCGCATTGCCGATAAATGCACCCGAGGCGTTTTGCGGGCCGCCGGCGGCGTAAAAATCATCTGAATGGGCGAACAGATAGACCGGAAACTTTCGCGCCAAATCGGCAGAAACGAAGCCGGTCCATCTCCGATATTCGGCGGAAATCTGAGCCATGCGGATTTCGGCCTCGCGCCGTATCGGGGCCGAGGTCGGAAAAGATCAGGTAATTTTGTGATTCGTACCGGTGAAGAAAGGAATCGGATGATTCCGAACCCGCCACGACGGCTCTCATCATTGAAACCGTTGCGAGAGTGCCAATCAGAATGAGCCAGCGCGCTTTCATGCTCCGCAGATTCTGGGGTTCGTAGTGCGGCCTATAGGGCCGTATCCTGGCTTCAGCCATTTTATTTCACGCGAAGATACGGGCTAAAGCCCGCACTACGAACCTACGCGCCGTTTCCGCGCCTTGCAACGGCGGGGGCGGCCGACTACAAGCGATGCTTCGTCGAGGGTCGCGCCCAGGGATGGGGCCGCGACCGGCGAACGCCTTCCGATCTTCTATGACCCCCCGTCGAAGAAATTTCATTGTGGGACTGGTCGTGCTGGTGGCCCTCCTGGTGCTCGCCTGGATGATCCTGCAATTTACCGGGCGCGCCACCGCCCTGCTGGTCACGGCCGGGCATATCCGGATCACCCTGACCACCGACCGCGCCGACAATGTGAACGACGGTTCCGGCGTATTTTTTCGCGGGGTGAATATCGGGCAGGTGACCACCATCCAGCGGTCCCCTGACAACCAGCATGTCGTCATCGAAGCCGAAATCAACAATACCCCCCCCCTGCCTGACAATCTGCTGGGCGTAATCCGGCGCACAGCGCGCTGGGGGGATCGGCAGCCATCTACCTTGAACCCAAAGGTGCGACGAGCAAATACCTCACTGCGGGGCAAAATTTTCCGGCAATTTATGAGGGCCTGAGCATCATTCCCAAGGACATTCAGGAACTCGCCGACGAGATTCGCGAACAGCATTTCGTGGAGCACCTGGACCAGACCGTCGTCACCATTCGCAAGCAGGCGGAAAACGCCGGCAAAGTGCTCGAGTCGGTACAGCAGATCGTTTCGGATCCGCGCATTCATCAGGATATCAGCGAGGCCGTCCACAGCGTGCACTCGGCCGCCGAAGCCGCGGACCGGCTCGGCGTGAAATTTGAAAAAATCAGCGACAAGATCGAAGTCCTCACCGACAACGCCAACGGCGCGGTCACCGATGCCCGGGGGCTGGTGAAGCAGACCAGTGGGGACGTCGATCATCTCCTGCAGAAGACGAGCGACGACGTGCAGAAGCTGGGAACCGTGCTCGAACAATTCCAGTCGGCGGCTACGAAGATCAACGACGGCAAGGGGACGGCCGGCCTGCTGATCAACGATCCCAAGCTCTACAACAGTCTGGTGGATGTGAGCAAGACACTGAACGCCACGGTCGCGGACCTACAGCGCGTGATCCAGCAATGGGAGCAGGAAGGCGTTCCCCTCCGGCTCGGCAAATAGCCGCCCGTGGACCGAACACGGTCGGAATATCGAGTTTCATGCGTCGCCTGTCCGATTTGAAAATGCAATGATTTATTTGCTCGTGGACCGGTACCGCGCCTGGCTGGAGTCCCACGGGTTGGGATTCCTCCGCGTTTTCACGTTTCCGACGTTTCAGGTGACCGCTTCGATCCTGCTGAGTTTCATCCTGTGTATCGCGCTCGGGCAGCCGGTAATCAATTGGCTGCGCCGCCAGAAAATCGGCGACCAGCCCGAATTCGATCATGCAGAACTCAACAAGATGATGAAGGAGAAGAAAGGCACGCCGACGATGGGCGGCGTGCTGATCATCGCTTCGATCGCTGTCACCACGCTTCTCCTGGCCAACCTCAATAATTTTTACGTAAAACTGGCGTTGCTGTGCCTGTTGTGGCTCGGCGGGGTGGGCGCGGCGGACGACTGGCTCAAACTGACCGTCGGCCGCCGCAGCGGAAATCGACAGGGACTTACAAGCCTCGAAAAACTGCTGTTTCAGGTCGGGCTCGGCGCAATCCTCGGCTGGTTCACTTTCAACTACGATCGGAACACCGCTCACTACCTCTATTTCCCGTTTTTCAAACATGCCACACTTCCGCTCGACCTTGCGGCCTTCGTTCTCATCTCGACGCTGGTGACCACCGGATCCAGCAACGCCGTGAACCTGACCGACGGATTGGACGGGCTGGCGGCCGGATGCATGGCGATCGTCAGCTTCGCCTTCTGTATCCTCGCGCTACTGGTCGGAACGTTCGGGTGGGCCAACGAGCTGCTTTTGCCTTACGTGCAGGCCACCGATCAGATGGCGGTCATCGCCGGCGCCATGGCCGGCGCGTGCCTTGGTTTTCTCTGGTTCAACTGCAATCCCGCCGCCGTCTTCATGGGAGACACGGGGTCGCTGGCGCTGGGCGGATTGATCGGGTACATCGCCATCGTCATCCGCCAGGAGCTGGTCCTTTTCCTGGTCGGCGGAATCTTCGTCGTCGAGGCGCTGAGCGTGATCATGCAGGTCAGTTATTTCAAATACTCGCGGCGAAAATATGGCGAAGGCCGCCGGATTTTTCTCATGGCCCCCCTTCACCATCATTTCCAGCGAAAGGGGTGGACCGAAACCCAGGTCGTGGTGCGGTTCTGGCTGATCGGCGCCATGCTCGCCGCGATGGCGCTGGCGACGGTGAAGCTGAGGTAGCCGGCGGACATGGCGTTACGCTCTAGGTTTTTACACATCTTTACTCGGAGAATGTGCGTAGCGAGCCGCGACCGTAAGGGAGCGTGAAATGAACAAGACTCCCTCTTCCCGGCGTTTGCGATTCCGTCGCTCCCTGACGGTCGCGGCTCGCTAAGGTCTTATCGCGAAAACATTGATAGTGCGCCGAAATGTGTGAAAACGTAAGGCGTTACGCCGCCGACGCGAGCGCCTCCGCACGCCCTCGCTGTCCCTCAAAAGATTTCCGTATGAATTGCCCTGCCTCCTGCGCGGGAACCGGGCGGGAGAAGAGATACCCCTGGGCCGAGTCACATCCCAGAACGAGGAGAAAATCGCGCTGGCTCTCGGTTTCAACTCCTTCGCCGATGCACGAGATCTTCAACGCGTGCGAGAGACAGACGACCAGTTCGCAGATCGCCTTGCTGGCGGTTTCGGATTCAGCGTTGGCGACGAAGGAGCGGTCGATCTTGATCGCATCCACGGGAAGGCGCTGCACGTGACTGAGCGACGATTGCCCGGTGCCGAAATCGTCGAGATGAATCTGGATGCCGATTTCACGCAGCTCGCGCATTGCCTTGACGGCAATGTCGGGGTTTTCGCACACCGCCGTTTCGGTCAGTTCCAGGCAGAGACTCTGCGGCGGCAGCTCGGTCCGCGCAAGCGTGGCTTTGACATGTGGAATCAGGTCAGGGTGAGCCAGTTGCCTGCCTGAGAGATTCACGCTCACGCTCAGGGGATGGCCGGGATTCTCCAGTTGCCAGGCGCGCGCCTGGCGGCAGGCCTGGTCCAGAATCTGATAGGTCATGGGGACAATCAACCCGGTCTCTTCCGCCAGCGGGATGAATTCGCCGGGCGAGATGTTCCCACGCTCGGGATGCTTCCAGCGTACGAGTGTCTCGACCCCGTGCACCGTTCCGTCGGCGAGGGAAACAATCGGCTGATAGCAAAGCGTCAAGGCCCCTGAATCGACTGCCTGCCGAAGATCGGCCTCCAGCTTGAGCCGGGCAATCGCCCGCTCGTGCATCCGCGCATCGAATATTTCGTAACAGGAGCGGCCGTTGCACTTGGCGCGGTAGAGGGCGAGATCCGCGTCGCGGAGAATCGGCTCGGCGGAAGTGTAGGTCGAATCGCCAATGGCGATGCCAATGCTGGCAGAGACGACCACATCCTGGCCGGAAATTTTGAAAGGCAGCGCCAGGGCCGCTTGAACGCGCCGGGCGATTGCCACCAGCGAATCGGCCGACGTAATGCCTTCGGCCAGCAATACAAACTCGTCCCCGCCGAATCGGGCCAGATCGTCGTTCTGAAAGCGGGCCACTGTGTCAATTCCGCGAAGGGATTCGGTGAGCCGGTTGGCGACTCCCACCAGCAATTCGTCGCCGGCGAGGTGACCGAGACTGTCATTGACTATTTTGAAACGGTCAAGGTCGAGGAACATCAGCCCAAAGCGGAATTGCGGCTCGCGCGCCATGCGGATCAGGCATCGATTCAGCCGGTCGAGCAGGAGCGCTCGATTCGAGAGCCCGGTCAGACGATCGTGCAGCGCATCATGCTGGAGCTTGTTGTTCACTTGCTCGAGCGCCTTCGTGCGCGACTGAACAATGAGTTCCATCTCCCCGATTTTCAGCTTCGCGTGCTTGGCCAGGTACCACTTTTCGGTCAATGAGCAGGCAAGTTGCGACACTTCGACCGTATCGAAAGGCTTTTTCAAAATCAGCAGGCGATCGGTCGTTCCGAATCGCTTGATCAAATCGGTCCAGGAATGGTCGGAGAAAGCCGTGCAGATCACGACTTCGAGCGAAGGGTCTATTTCCCAGATCTTTTCGATGGTCTCGACGCCGTTCCAGCCCGGCGGCATGCGCATGTCGATAAAGGCCGCGGCGTAGCGTTCGCCTCGCGCCATCGCATCGCAGACCATTTTGTAGCCTTCTTCCCCCTGGTGGGCAGAATCTACGAGATACTCAAGGCGACTCCCCTCGGGCGAGACGGATGTGCCGAACAGCTTCGCTTCCGCCTCGTCGAGGTCCGAGGTCTGCCCATCGGAAGTGAGGATCCGGCGAACATCGTCGTGGATGGCCGCGTTATCGTCGATGACGAGGATTCTTCTGTTGCGATCCTTGGTCATTCCCCAACTCCCTCAAACTTTCTGACGGAAGTAGATAAGTACAACTCCATTCTGATCGGCCCCACTTTGATCGCACTTAATGAAGAGCGAGAGGTTCTTTTGTGATAAAGTCGGCTTGACTTCGCTGGCGGCCTGTTTTATTGGTCTATTTCATACATCTCCATAAGAGGATGATCTCAATGTCATTGGACGACACCAGGCTCAAGAACAAAAATTCCAAAATTAAGGAAGTTCACGTCCTGTGGATCACCGCCGGACTCGGTTGCGACGGCGACACGATCTCCATCACCGCCGCCACACAACCGAGCATCGAAGACATCTTGATGGGCGCCCTCCCGGGGCTTCCCAAGGTACACCTCCACAATCCTGTCCTGGCCTATGAAAACGGGGATGAGTTCCTCAAAGCCTGGTATGAGGCGGAGGCCGGGAAGCTCGATCCGTTCCTGCTGGTCGTCGAGGGCTCGATTCCAAACGAAAAAAACAAGGCCGAAGGTTATTGGGCTGCACTGGGGACCAATCCATCGACCGGGCAGCCGATTACCACCTGCGAATGGATCGATCGGCTCGCGCCCAAGGCGTGGGGCGTCGTCGCCGCCGGCACCTGCGCCACCTACGGCGGAATTCACGCAATGGAAGGAAATCCAACGGGATGCATGGGTTTAGCCGATTATCTTGGATGGGAGTGGCGGTCGCGCGGGGGACTTCGCATCGTGAATGTCCCCGGCTGTCCCGTTCAACCCGACAATTTCATGGAGACACTTCTCTATTTGCTGTATCAGTCCGTTGATCTGGCGCCCATGATCCCGCTGGACGACAATCTTCGCCCGACCTGGCTTTTCGGTCAGACCGTGCACGAGGGTTGCGACCGCGCCGGCTATTACGAGCAGGGAGATTTCGCAAAACACTACGGTGAGCCGCAGTGCATTGTGAAACTCGGATGCTGGGGACCGGTCGTGCAGTGCAACGTGGGCAAACGCGGATGGATGGCGGGCATCGGCGGTTGCCCCAATGTGGGGGGTATCTGCATCGGGTGCACGATGCCAGGATTTCCCGATAAGTTCATGCCCTTCATGGATGAGCCGCCCGGAGCCAAGCTCTCCACCACCGCGATTGTCACTTACGGACGCACGATTCGGGCTCTGCGAAATTTCACCAAAGCCTCCGTGAACAAGGAACCATCATGGCGGCGACCGTAGTGCCACCTTCCTCTGCCAGGGACATGCCGCTCGACGAGGCGATCGCCGCCCTCGAGCGAATGGGGCGGCTCACCGTTTCTCCGAACTCAACCATTGACGTCGCCGGCGAGGGCCTCCTCCAAACCGATGCGGGCGCGCCGGATGGCACATCGCAGGCCGCGCGGCTTTCCAAGGCCCATCTCCGTTATCGCGCGTAATCGAAAAAATTCCGGCTGTCACGTTCATGGCGGCGCTGGATGACAGCGTCCACGAACTCTACGTGAGCCCGCAAATCGAAGCACTGCTGGGGTTCTCACAGGAGCAATGGCTTCAGGATCCTTTCCTTTGGTACCGGCAACTGCATCCCGATGACCAGGGGGCCTGGGGGGCCGCCTTTGCACGGACCTGTTCGACCGGTGTGAATTTCAAATCAGAGTATCGCCTGATCGCACGCGACGGGCACGTCGTCTGGATTCACGGGGAATGTCAGCTCATCAACGACCAGAATGGCCGGCCGATACTCCTTCTTGGGATCGCCTTCGATATCACCGAAAGAAAACTGGCCGAAGAAAAGCTTCAGGAAAGTAACCGCGCGCTCGAACTTGCCGTCCGTTCCGAACGCGACGCGCTCGCCGGCCTCCAGAAGGCCCAGGCGGAGCTGACCGAGTTGAACCATTCCCTGGAAAACCGGGTTGCCCTGCGAACCAACGAACTCGAAGCCGCGCACGCCAAACTCGTCGAGGTCGCGCGGCAGGCGGGCATGGCGGAAGTGGCCAGTGGCGTCCTTCACAATGTCGGAAACTTCCTCAATACGGTGAACGTGCGCGCCAGCCTCGTGCATGACAAGATCAAGCGTTCGCGGATCACGGGATTCGACCGTATCTGCCAGATGCTTGAGGAACATAGCGGCGACCTGGGGCAGTTCCTGGCCAACGACGAGCGCGGGCGAATTCTACCCGAATACATCCGAAAACTGGCCCGCCACGTCATTGACGAACGGACCGACCTCATTGAAGACCTCGAAGTGCTCAACCGGCACATCGATCACATCAAGCAACTGGTCAGCTCCCAGCAGTCGTACGCCAAAGGGGCGGTTCTGCGCGAGCCGTCATTGGTCCAGGACCTGGTCGAAGACGCATACAACATCAACTACGCGGGTCTCGCCCGCCACGGAATCACCCTCGAACGCGACCTCGCCCAACTGCCCAAGCTCATGCTCGACCGTCACAAGATCGTGCAGATTCTCGTTAATCTTGTCTCCAATTCGATTCATGCGTGCAGCGCCAGCGAGCAGTCTGATCGCGTCATTCGCATCTCCGTCGCCTCGCCGCAGCCGGACGTGATTCACTTTCAGGTCGCCGACAACGGAATTGGCATTCCCGCGGAGAACCTCACCCGCATCTTCACTCACGGGTTCACCACTCGCGCCGAAGGACATGGCTTCGGCCTGCATAGCTGCGCGAACGCCGCCCGGGAAATGGAAGGTTCGCTGTCAGTTTCCAGTGACGGTCCCGGCCGCGGCGCGACCTTCACGCTCACGCTTCCGGCGCAAATTCCGAATTCTCAATCTGCGCCGCCGATCAAGTCGGGCGCGAGCGGCGCCTCGCCGGCGATGCCGGGTTTGCGTCGGGATTGATCCCATCGCCGCAAAAACCGGCATCACTCCGGCAACGAGTATTTATTCTTCCACCACTAAGGTTAATGGCCCTTGGGCTCAAGCATTCTATCGATTCGATCGAAATGCTCGTATAATTTACGTGGAGATGAAGATTAATCCGGTTCAAGTTCAAGGGGCATGGCGGCTGGGCTGGGCGCTGGACGCTCACACGACCTCAAGCGAGTTCCTCGGCTACGACCAGAATGGGCACGCGCAGTTTAATACAATACGATCACCGCTCGGCGAACTGCTCTATCAACTCAAGTATCGCGGCCAGAATACGGCGGCGCAAGTCGCGGACGTGATAGCGGAATTCTTCGCGGACAGGCCTAATGCGCTGTCTCGCATCGACGTGATCGTCCCGATGCCCGCGTCCACAGCCCGCACGGTTCAACCCGTTCTCGAGGTCGCCAAGGCGCTTGGCCAGAACCTTGGCAAGCTGGTCGCGGCCGATGCGATCCAGAAGATTCGCGAAACACCCGGGCTTAAAGGAATCCAGGATCCTGAAGAGCGACGCGAATTGCTCGACGGCGCATTCGAAGCCGCCCGCGATTCCGTGAAAGGCAAGGGCGTTCTCCTGCTGGACGATCTCTACCGTTCGGGAGCCACGGCTAACGCCGTCACACTCGCGCTTATCGCCGGGGGCGCATCCCCGCGTCTATTTTCTCGCCGCCACCCGAACAAGGAGCAATGTATGACTTCCGTTTTCATTGGAGGGTCGCGACGAATCAGTCGTATGAACGGAGAGTTGTCGCGTCGACTCGACAACATCATTCAAAAGCAACTCCGCGTCTTAATCGGAGACGCCAACGGGTTCGACCGTCTCGCTCAAGCCTATCTCGCCGGGCATCATTACCCGTCCGTGCTCATCTACTGCACGAACGGCGTCTGTCGGAACAATGTCGGCCATTGGCCGCTTCACGCAGTCGAGTATCACGGTCGGGATCGCGGGCTTGAGTTCTACACCGTCAAAGATGACGCCATGCTTCAAGACGCCGACTTCGGCTTGTTCGGCTGGGACGGCAAGAGCAAAGGCACGCTACGCAACGTCCGCATCATGGCCGAGCGCGGCAAACCTTCCGCGGTCTATATTTCGCCCATTAAGAAGTTCGTGACCGTCCGTAATCCGCAGGACGCGTCATTGCTATCGCCGCAAATGGATGCCCGCGCGGTCCAGTGCGAAGACTTGTTTTCCGAAACACTTCCGTCGGCTAGTGCAATTGTCGATCCGAATACAATTCGCGTTGCGTGACCGCGAGCGATAATCCACTCTCCGTAGCTTCCGCGAAACTTGCCCTGATTTGTTTCGAAGGGACCAACTCGGCGCAAGACTTCCGAAGTTGGGGTTGTGCACATTCGTTGATGTATCGGCCGAGCCTCCACGGACTTTCTTCGATCGATTTTCATGTGCTCTTGGATGCCATAAGCACAATATAGCACTTTTTAGGCTTGTGTTTGACACTAATTACGTATGTGATGCGCGTTTCACAAACAGGAGTACAAATGGAAAAGGATTTAGTAAGTGTTTTGGTCCCCGTCCCTACATTGGGCTAGTCCGCGGGTCCGCGGATTCTTGGCTGGGCTGAATGCTCAAGGAGCATTAGAAGACACACCGGTTTCTGAGCTTCCAGTCAGCGACGATCCGCAGCCGACAGCCGGTGACGACTGGACCGCCGCAAAGCTTGATCGTCTCGTGCGCGAGTCGCATTCCGGGAACATGCGCAATCTTGAAATCGCTCGCTGAGCATCCCGACGAATGGATATCGACCCAGGCACTTGCGGACGCAATCGGCGATGGCGCAGATTCCAATACGGTTGCTGGTGCTCTCGGAGCGTTTGGGCGTCGCTGTTACAATCGCTACGAAATGGGCTCGTTGCCCTTTGAAGGGCGATGGGACCATGAACATGGATGCAAGATGCATCGCATGTCCGCCACGGTGGCGAGTGAGGTGCTGCGTCGCTGGAGAAGCTTGAGAACGAATGATCGCGTCAAAACTTGGAATAACGCGAACGCGCGGTGACTACGCTGACCCGCGGGACAGCGGCGAAAAGTGATTCCATTGTGCATGTTCGCGCAAGGCCATTTAGTAGCTGAACGGAAGTGGACGGCTTAAACCTTACGAGTTCAATTACGCCTCTTCACGTCGGTTGCCGTCGTTGCGACCTTCTGCCACGTTCCGACCGGCCGCGGAACGAAGCGGACCCCGCCTCGGACTTTACGAGCGGCGGCATGCTGGATCGCGTCGTCGTCCCCCTATCGGCCCACTGGCTGCATCGCGTGGCCCCAGGCGAGTGTCTGCGGATCGCTCAAATCCGTTTTCATCTTCACGACCCCCGCCTGGAGCAGCGAGCCGAAATTGAAATAGACTGCATCCATATCAGAATGATGGCGCGGATAATGTCCGAAACCGCCGTCGGGGTTGCGGCACGAGAGCGCCCATTTGCCACCGCGGGCAATTGCCTCACGACATCGGGCGTCACTTCCGCCGAGTTGCCGCAGGATGAATAACGCATCGAAGCAGGCGTGGACGTCCCAATCCGGGTCTTTGATGTTCCATCCGCCATCCGGCTTCTGATCGTGGATCGTTCGATTGACCATCGCTCCGGCCTTAGGCGTGGGTTTGCCGGTCAAACGAAAGAAGTGGGCCATATGAAACGTGACCGCGACATGGTCCTGGATATATCCATCGTCGGCCTGGTTCGCGATCATGTGTTCGGCCAGCGCGCGGGACCAGGCTTCCGGAAACGGCTGGCCGATCGCCGCAAAGAAGAGCGGGAAAAAACTGGTCGTGTACCACGGGAGCTTGCGATAGCTTTCATTCTCGAAGAAGGGCTTCATCACCGGAGTTGGATCGATATCCGGCCGTTTTCCCATCGCCCGCAACGCGACAACGCCCTGAGTTGTGTTGTAGAGCCGGGCGAGCAGATCCTTCGGGTCCAACTTGCCTGCAAGATTGATGAACTGCCCGTCAGGCTGTTGATGTCGAAGGATAAATGCAATCGACTCGCCGGCGTTCGGCATTTCCCATCCCATCGATTTGGCCAGCACGGCCGCATACGTCACGGCCGCCAGATCGCTCAGCGATGTGTCCGAGTTCCCCTTGTAACCGGTGTCCGGCGCGGGAGCATAGCCGCCATCCGGCATCGCGCACCGCCAGATGAAATCGCGCGTCGTGGCGGCAATTTGTTGGCCGGAGATTTCTGACTTGGCATCCCGCTCCGCAATCCCCGCCGTGCGGCTTGTGACGATGTCCGTGCTCAGCGCACGAGCATACCGCACAGAACTTCGCGCCGGGAAAGTTTCATTAGTTCACGCTGTCCCAATCGAACGGAATTTCCCGCGTCGCCAGATGATGCGCTATCGCATAGGCGTTGCGAACGTCTTCGATCGCGTGCACCCATTGGCCGAACGGGAGGATCAACTCGCGATAGACGAGATATTCCATCCCCACGGTCCGGTCGGGCAGATGATCCTTTACATCGTCCAGCTCGTGCAGAAAGGTACGCCCATTTGCCTCCGCCAGGCGCGGCTGCCAGCTCTTGTACCACGTATCCGTCGCATCATTCAGAACCTGATTGCGCTCGGTGCGAATTTTTTGCCCCAACTCGGTCGCCTCATCCAATTTGGCCAGCGAATCGACCGAATGGTTCGTGGCCGCCGCCTGGTGCGCAGATCGCAGGGCCACCTCCATGTTCGAAATGTCCCGCAGCATGTGGAGGTTCTGACGACATAACTCAGCGATCGAAACGAAGACCTCCAGGTTGTACCGATTGAATTTCACGCGATCCAGATTTTGATTCAACCGATCGATCAGTTCATCGTTTTCGGACTGTTCCGCGGGAAGAAGTTGCAACAGACTCGCGTTCTTCTGCTTCCAATCCGAATCGAACGTGAGTTCCGAACCAGAGGGCGCCGGTGGAAGAGAGAGAGTCTGGTCTTCCGCCGGATGTCGCGGACGGAAAATGCCGGCCGAATAGCCCCAGATCCCCTTGCGCGCGGTCGAAGGCGCTTTTTCCCAACTGTCCGACCAGAACTGTGCCTGATGACTCATCAGCTCATAAATCCGGTTCACCTGATCTGCCGGCAGCCCGTAAAACAGTGAATAAAAATCCGCTCTGGCGCGAGCCGCATCAAATCCATTTGGATTCCATCCCGCCGCCGCGATCGTTGCGTACCCGAGCCAGAACGTCTGCGGATGCAGTCCCATGTCCGCCCAGCCGGCGACCATCATCCCCATCAAATCGGCGTTCTTTCGCGTTTGCGGCGATGTGATTGTGGCAACGGCTTCTTCAATCCGCGGGCGCGGGAATCGCCTTCATGCACCCGCAGATTGGCGGGAAGGATGAAGTAATTGGGAAACAGCTTCTCCTCCCCTTCGGTCGAGACGTAAAACATTTGCGGGATTCCGCGCCGTCGGAAAGCCGCATCGAAGAGGGGATCGATCGTTTCGCCGTTTATCAGATGATCGGGCAGTGCCGGTACATCCTCCGGCGTGAGCGGATACTCGCCCCAGAAAACGACTCTCCGCCCCTGCTTGCGCAGATAGCCGGCCGTCTTGGTTATGAATTGAGCCAGAAGCTTTCCGACACTGCCGGCCTCCCGCGCCGCGCCGCCTCTTCATTGGAGAGGCCGACGTAGTACGGCTCGTCGGTCGAGAGATAGAAATAATCAGAGCCTTTATTCGCGTCCAGGAGGTCCTGATACATTCCAGTCAGCAATTCGTACGTCTTTGGATTGGTGACCGAGAACTCGTAATTGGAATCTTCGAAGGCCCGCAGCGCGGCGTATTCGGGATGCTTCAGAATGAATGCGCAATGTCCCGGGCCGTCGAGATAGGGAATAAGCTGCACATGATATCGCCGCGCGTAATCCGTCAGCTTTTGAAGATCGTCCGGCGATAGGGCCTGAGGCTCCACGACCGCCGGCGCGCTGCGATATTGAAAGTGACCATCGAGCTTGATGACAAATCCGTTGATCTTGAAAAAGGCCGCCTGTCTGATCGCCTCTTTCAACGAATCAATGCGTTCAAGGTGATGCGCATCGTCCCAATAGATTTCTCGAAGCTCAAGGTCAGGCCAATCGGTGATCTGGCCGGTTGGAAGCCAGAAGACACCATCCCGTTCCCTGATCAGTTGAACCAGCGTCTGGACGCCGTAGAACAGTCCAGCCTCGGCATTAGCGGTAATCTGGATTCCGCTCTCGGCTAAATCGATTTGGTACGCCTGCGCCGCTAGCGCCTCCCTGTTCGAATCTTGGGCCACGCCGATCGTCACCACGCCAGGCCGAATCCGCAGACGAATGGCGGGCGCATTACCGGCCTTATCCGCCAGACGCAGCGCGTATCGCTCGGATATCGCATCGCTGAGGTCATTTGCTTCGGCATCCGTGCCGGGGCCGCGGTCGATACTCCAGTCGCTTCCGATTCGGAATTCGGGTTTATCAAGATTCGACACCTGCGGCGTGGGGAGGAGGGAATATGCGCCGAAGACGCCGGGCGCGAATGAGAACCCAATGCAAAGGGCCAGCAAAGAACATTGCTTCTTCATTTGCGTTCCACGGCGGCTGTTCCGCGAAGCCGCAAGCGGCCACCTGATCACCGGGAATTTACCGGCTCAGCGAAAACTTCCCCATCGGCTTGCCACCACCGACGTTAGTCAGCAGCCAGTCGCCTTCCATCTTGGCGCGCGCCAAGTCACCGGACAGCATGACATTGTGTTCGGAAACGCCGGGATTGAGATCGATCGAAACCGAGTGGTTATCAACAAAGCCGGAGTAGGTCCCGTTATGCGTGGCGTCGGACGGAAATGAAGAGCCCGCGGATTTAAGACGCCACTGCCCTCCGAATCGCTGCCCGGCCAACGGCCAGACCCGAGGAAGATCAATCGTGTCGGCGGCGATCATTTGCGTGTTGTCGTCAAAAAACGAAAGCTGATACCGTTGCAGCGAGTCGGATGCGGGAGGAATCGGCGCGGGCGCGGAGGTTGTACGACACCCGGCAAAACTCAACATCATGATCGCGATCGTCAGCGGCGTTTTCATGGCTTGTACAACTCCGTCGCATTCGCCGCCGTGACTTCGGCCGACGGCATGACATATTGCATTTCCGGCTTGAAACCGGGATCGCGAAGGATCTGGTTCCCGATCTCCACCGCCTTATCGACGCAAAGGGGATAGACAAATGTCGCGGCGAGGACGTGATCGACTACTTTCTTGATTCCGCCCGCTTCGCCGTTCAGACCATCGACGCCGACGAAGAACATTTCCTTTTCTCGTCCCTTGTCCTTGGCCGCAAGATACGCTCCAACGGCCATGGGATCATTGTGTCCGTAAACGCAATCGATCTGCGGCTCAGCCTGGAGGACTTCGGTCATGCGGTCCTTGGCCTCGTCCTGGATCCAGTTGGCCACGGGGTTGGCGATGATCTTGATGCCAGGATATTTGTCGAAGACTTCGTGAGCGCCGGCCTGGCGATTTTGCTCCCCTTCCACTCCCTTCAGGCCACTGATCTCGACGATGGCGCCTTTGGGAGAGCCGTTCTTTTCCGTCAATTTCCTGACGATGAATTCGCCAGCCGCGCGGCCGATCGCCTTGTTATCGCAGCGGATGTAGCTCGTGTAGAACGGCTTGAGAATATCCCGCTCCAGACAGAGCGTGGGAATACCGGCATCCATTGCCTTTTTCATCGCTGACGTCAGAGGCCCCTGCTCGTTGGGAGCCACGATCAACAAATCCGGCTTCTGCTGGATGGCCGTTTCGATCTGTGAGATCTGCTTCGCATCGTCCTGCTGCGCGTCGGTGATGGAGAGCTCAACGTCAGGGTATTTGGAGAAAAGCTTCTGGAGCGTGTCATTCTGCGCCGCCCGGTACGGCTCGGCGTTGTTGCACTGGCTGAAAATCACGAGGAATTTTCTGGACGAACTTCCGCTTGATGCGCCGGCTGTGTCAGATGCCTTTTTGCATCCGCCCGCGAAGAAGCTCACGACCGCGAGGACACAAAGCGCCGCGGTTCGGAATGTTCCCATCATAGAGGTCCCTCGTTGTGTGCTGCATAATTCCGTGTCCGCGCAGAGCTCCGAGTCGCGCAACGCGCCCCGCGAGCGGGGCGGCTAAACGATAAGGAAGAAGACCAGGGAAATTATCGTTCCGCCACTCTCTACTTTCCACTCTCCACCCTCCACTCTCCAACACCGCTCGCGTTCACGTCGTCCGTCGTCGAGACTGTACCCAGACGGCCAGAACAATGATCACCGCCTTGATCATCAATTCCGTATTGGGATCGACTTTCTTGAGTTGGAGAACGTTGGTCAGAATTCCCATGATCAGGGTACCGACGATCGTTCCGGCAATCGTCCCACGTCCGCCCGACAGGCTGGTGCCACCGATGACGACGGCGGCGATCGCTTCCAGTTCGTAACCGACTCCCGCATTGGGGTTCCCCTGATTCGCTTTTGCGGCATACAACACGCCCGCAACGCCGCACAAGAGTCCGCAGAGGAAATAGACCCAGACCTTGGTTCGGACGACAGGAATCCCCGCGTAAATCGCCGCTTTCTCGTTGTCCCCGACGGCGCGGACATATCGGCCGAAAATCGTACGTTTGAGTACGACCGCAAAGACGCTCGCCAATCCCAGAAAGCAACCGATGACCACGATTTTCTGGGAAAAGCGATTGGCGAAGAATGCCCGCGCGTCGTCCTCGAAGCCGAAGTCGATGTTGGTATTGTTGGTGAGTCGCTTTGCCAACCCGCGCAGCCCCATCATCGTCGCGAGCGTGACGATGAAAGGGGGCAACGCGAGCCGCGCCGTCACGACGCCGTTCAGCAAACCCGCCGCCCCGCAGACCACCAGCGCGGCAATTATCGCGAACGCAATACGGACTCCATATTCCAGATGCGGCGTATCGCTGGAAAGCACTATCGCCGTAATCGTTGCGCCCAGGGCAAGCGTGCTTCCCACAGAGAGATCGATCCCGCCGGTGAGGATGACATAGGTCATTCCCAATGCGATGACACCGATGATCGAAACCTGGCGCACCACATTGGTGAGATTATCCTGGTGAAGAAAGACATTAGATCCGTCCTTGCGATCGGGTGGACTGATCATGATCGCGACGATAATGATTCCGATGAGCCCGACGACCGCCTGAAGTTTGCGCAGGCGTGAAAATAGACCCGCCACCGAACCGGCCTTTCCGCCGGGCGGAAGTGGAGATCGGGGATTCTCAGCGACTGTCGTTTGCGTCATATCGACGATCCTCGGCATCCCGGGGCGGTGTGAGTCGCCAGGGCCATGATCTGTTCCTGGGTGGCTGTCGCCGCGTCGACGATCCCCGTGAGCCGTCCTTCGTGCAGCACGAGAATGCGATCACAATTGAGCAGCAGTTCGGGGAGCTCCGAGCTGACGAAGATGATCCCTTTGCCGCGCCCCGACAGCTCCGCGATGATCTGGTAGATATCGCGCTTGGCTCCCACATCGATGCCGCGGGTGGGATCGTCCAAAAACAGCACGGTGGGATCGACCACAAGCCAGCGGCCCAGCAGAACCTTCTGCTGATTTCCGCCACTGAGCGAGCTCACCGGTGCATCAAAGGAAGCGGTCTTGATGCGCGTCCGCTCCAGTGTTCGTCGCGCCTCTTTCACTTCCCTGGCGCCATCGATGAATCGGAATTTCGCCAGCCGGGGCAACACGGAGATCGTGCAATTTTCCTTTACGCTCATCTGCATCATCAGCCCCTGCCCCTTGCGGTCTTCCGGCAACAATCCAAAGCCACGGCTGATCGCCTCGCGCACGTTCCCGGGCCGATACGCCTTGCCTTCCATTTCGATGTTTCCGCCGGAAATGACATCCAATCCAAACAGCGCCGCGCCAGCTCACTCCGTCCCGCTCCGACCAACCCCGCGACGCCGATTACCTCGCCGGCATGGAGATCGAAAGAAACGTCAGTCAGCCGCGAAGTGTTCAGGCTTCGGATCGACATCAGCACCCGATCGGTTTTTCGGCTCACGCGCGGTTCGGCGTCGGCCAGCTCGCGTCCGACCATCATGGTGATGATTTCACGAACGTTCGTCTCGCTGGCGAGTCGTGTTCCGATCGAACACCCGTCTCGCATAACCGTGATGCGGTCGGCGATCTGAAAGATTTCCTGCATCTTGTGAGAGACATAGACGACAGCCACACCCCGCGCCGTCAATTTGCGAATTAACCTGAACAATCGATCGACATCTTCATCTCCGAGCGCGCTGGTCGGCTCGTCCATCAGAATCAGGCGTGCATCCATGCTCAAGGCGCGGGCGATCGCCACCAACTGCATCTGACCCACGGGCAGCTCGCCCAACATCGTGCTGGATCGGCGGGTGAATCCGACCTGCTCGAGAAACGGACGGCAAAACGCCTCCATGGCACTCACGTTGACGAACGGTCCGTGCTCGATTTTGGCGTGGCCGATGACCATGTTCTCCGCAACGCTCAGGTGCGGGAACAGATCGAGTTCCTGGAAGACAATTCCAATTCCCAGCCTTTGCGCTTCGAGCGGGGTGCGCAGGTCCAACGGTTGGCCCCGCAAGCGAATCTCCCCCGCGTCCGGCCGCACGACGCCGGCCAACACCTTGGCAAGCGTGCTCTTGCCGGCGCCGTTTTCCCCCATCAAAACGTGAACTTCCCCTTCGAGAACTTCCAGGCTCGCGCCGCGCAGGGCGTAAACGCCAGCGAAATGCTTTTCGATTTTCTCCGCGACTAACAGCGGAACCGCCGCGTGTTGGCTCGACGTTTTGTTTTCTACCTCGGGTGAATGTTCGCTCACGAGAGAGTCACCTCAATGCGCTGATCCTTTTTGATGGTGGCGTTAGTGGCGAAGCTGATTATCGCACGGCCCCCGTCCATCGAGTGCTTCGCGTCCACCGCCTTTCCGTCAACGAGAACCTCAGCCTTCTTCGGCTCCATTTTCTCTGGCAAGGTAATCGCCAATGTTCGCAGCCGTATTTTTCCCCATTTGAGAGTAATTTGCGCTTTGAAGGAAGCTGCATCGAACTGCTGGGAAAAACTCCCCCATCCTTCCGCGGCGGTGAACGGCGCTTTGAAATTCTCCGGCGAAAGCCGCGGCGCGAAGCCCAGATATCCCGCCGGCCCGTGATATTCGTATCCGCAGGCCGCGATGAAGACGCCGAAGCTGGCCATCGATCGGGAATAGTGATCGCCGCACTCGATCTCGTTCCAGGGATTGCGGCGGGAGGCGCTGTATCGATCGTGGATCGCCCGCTCGATCGCCAACCCTTCCTGCACCAACCCTTCCCAGATCATGTGGCCGGCGACCTGGTGTTCAAAGCCGTTCATGCACTCGTTGAGGTAACCCGCCGCCCATTGCGGCTGGCTCGAGCCATGGGCATTTTCGTAATCCCAGCCGGCGCGCGGGAAAGTGCACATCAGCAGGGCCGCTTCCCCCGCCATCGCATACCAGCGGCCGGGCTTGTAAACCTTGCGGTAAGGACCGACGTCCGGCGTGAAATTGTATTTCCAGAGCGATCGCAACGCGGCGCGAGTTTGCTCCGGCGGGATGACCCGGCCCAGATGCACCTGAAATGCCCAGCTCTGACCGAAGACCTGGTCGATCTCACAGCCGGTGCCGGAATTGATCGTGTCGAGTCTCTTCGGATCGACGCGGTTATAGAAATATTCGCCGTCGAACAACTGGTCGACGATATTTTTGGAACCGCGCTCGGCGATGGCTTTGCATCGATTGGCAAAGGATTCATCCCCCATTTCCCGAGCCATCGCTTCCCCGGCCCGCACCGCGGCCAGGTAGAGTGAACTGAGCCAGGCGACTTTTCCGAACCAGGGCGCGTCGAGGGTGTTCATCTGGCCCCCTTCGAGGATCCCGTCGTCATTTCCGTCGAGCCTGAGCAGCGGGTCGAACGCCTTTTTGATTTTCGCCCAGTTGCGACGCAGGAACGCATCGTCGGCCGACATCTGATGCTCGCGATACATGCGCAGGAGCGTTCCCGCCTGCCCATCAACTGCCAGTCCACGGTCAAATTCGGCGCGGAATCCCATGACCCCGCTCGATTCATCGAATCCGACGCCGAGATCGATCCGCTCGCGCATGCCGCGTTCCAGGTCGGGAAAGAGCCTGCTCATCGCGTGGGCATAATGCCACACATGCGTGCAGGTACCGGTGCAGCAGCCGATCCCTTCCGTGGCGTAAAACCGGCCGTCGGCAAAGCGATAGCAAGTTGAAGTCGAAAGGATACACGCATTCAGAAATGTTCGATCGAGAAACCAGTGCGGCAGGGTCGAATCGTACCAGGTATCGCGCCACAATTTCGTGTCGCCGGCGAGGCGATCGAAATTGCTCGCAACGTATTGCGCGACCGCGGCGGCAGAGGGGAACTTCACTCCATAATGACGGCCCGCGCTTGAAAGACCGTCGATGCGCAGATTCGGGAAATGCCACGCCAGAACGAAATCAATTGTTGCGGCCGCGCCCGGAGCCAGCTTGAAACTGCGGCCAATCGTGCCGATGAGCGTTTCCTGGAGAGGCGATTGAGCGTCGTCCCCGATTTTGCCGTCGAACCCACCCTTCCCGCCCGAAGCCATCGTGTGTTCCGCCGGCGCTCCGAGCAGCGCGAGCGTCATAGTCCCGAAACCCGGATCATTCTCCATTTTGTCCGCGACGGCCGGACGGTCGCTGAACGTGATTCTGCCGATTCCGATATTTCCCCACGGCCCTCTCTCGTCATCGACGATCTGAATGGTCGCCGACTGACCCGCCAGCGCCGTCACGTCAAACGCGCGAAGCACCATTCGGTTTTGATTCGTGCCGGTTGCGGTTCGCGCCACCTTGTCGCCGACCATGAGATTGATGCAGGTTTTCCCCGGATGATTTCCGCCGCCGATCCAGAAATTGATGAATCGGCGATCGATCGTAAACGGCTTGCTCGTCAGCTTTCCAACATGTGAATCCCGGGCGACCCAGTCCCCTCCGGGGGCCGTGATATGGGAATTGGCCATCCGATCCCCTTCACCGCCGAGATCTCCCATATAGGCGAAACCCTGCGCGGTGAGCCGGCTGAGTCCCGAATGCCGTTCCCTCGACGGTCCAGCCGTCATAATTCTCTTTGTTCCAATCTTCGAATACGACATCCGGCTGGGCCGGTCGCGACGTTGGCGCGAGCGCTTCAACGGAGCAATTCAGCAAGCTGATGCCCGGATCCCTCACGACGCGATTTCGTCGCGTCGCCGATCGCGTAGCGTTCCCCAGAAGGACCGCATTCTGAAGCCAGCCGGCGAGCGTCCCCTCCACATCGGCCGCGGATGAATTGGTCACTGTAAAGCGAAGCACGGTCGCCGGAAGACTCGAATCGTCGGTGGCCAGTGGAATGAACGGAGAAAATGCCTCGAGCGAGATTTTCAGGGGAAAGGCGAGGTCCGGATATTCGACCGTTCCGATCGGATATTGCCCGCGAAAGCTTACGTCCGGGAATCCAGTCCGATCGAGCGCGCGCGTTTCGGTCTTTCCGCCAACCGTCGCGCGGATGGCAAATCCCTGCTCGAGCGGGGATTCGGGTTTCATCGGGTTTGCGTAGTGATCCGCGCCCGTTCCCCCCGTCTTGTTAAAGATGTCCCAGTGCCAGAGCTTGCCGTCGCCGCCGAGATAGAGATAGCCGGCGCCGATCCCGCCGATCGGCATGCCGATGTGCTTCAGATCCTCGCCGCGATAAACCGTTGGCTGACCTCGATCGAAAAGCGATTTAATCCAATCCGGAGAGAGCTTCTTATCCGCCGGCACGAGCTGATCGAAATCGGCGCGCTCGAACGGACCGGCCATGACTGTTTCACGCCCGGTGAGGGCCGCGGCTGCGCCAATCCAACCAGTTGCAGGAATTCACGCCGGGGAACTGTGTTGCTTCGACATCCGCAATTTGATCCGCAATCACCGGGGTTCGCCTCGCTCGCCATCAACACTCCATAAAAGACTTTCCGCGTTGCTGGTAAACGATACTCGATTCGACGACGAATGTGAGGGGTTCGTAGTGCGGGCTTCAGCCCGTATCTTCCTTCTCCTTCTTCGATGTTCGATGTTCGATGTTGAATGTTCGATGTTCGCCTTTTGAATGAGCAAGAGGATACGGCCTGAAGGCCGCAGTACGAGCCAGAACTTGAAAACAAATGAGGGCAAACGATACGAGCAGCATCCAGCAGGAGGCGGCGGAGAGATTCCAAAGCATCGTGGCGGCGCGACCCATCGCCGAGATCGGGAGTGAAAGCGCGATCAGCATGAGCACAAGAGCCGCGGCGGAGATCCACCGATCCTGCGGCGATTGCGGGAAGAGGAGCAGAACGGCCAGGATCGCCGCCGGTATTACGGCGAAGACCAGTTCGCCGTTCGGCGCAAACGCCATCAGCGCGACGACGAGCGTGGCCCATTCCAACCCGATAAGTCCCTTGAAAGGTTGAGTGGTCTGCGCTGTGCCGGGCGGCCACGCGAACAGCGGCAAACCGCGGCGTCGATACGCCTGTGCCAGCCAAACGCCGCATAGAGCCATAACCGCCAGCGCGATGAGAAGACCAACCGATTCGCGAGTTCCCCAATCTTCTGCAAGACGGGTAAGCGTGCTCGTGATGGAAATATTCAGGTAATCGGTCATGCCATGAACGTGCGACGACTGACTGCTCGCGTTCACTCCGGCCACCCGGGCGAGCCCGCCGTCGGCTCTCGCGAGGTACTTCAGGTTGGTTGACCAGCCGATCGAGCAACCCGGAATAATCGCCAGAACGACGGTCGCGATCACCGTCGAAGCGGCCGCAATCCATCGGCGGCGGAGCAGGAGATACGGCAGGACGATCAGCGGCAGAAATTTGGTGATGATTCCCAACGCCAGCGCGCATCCCGCCAGGACGGGGCGTCGATCCAGACAGAGCAGAGAAATCGACAGCCCGAAGAGCAACACGCCATTGCATTGCATCCCCCGCAATTCCTTGTAGATCGGAAAGCTCGTGACGAGCGCCGCGACCACGGCGACAACCAAGAAGGTACGACCCTTCGTTGCCGGAGCCAACCGTCGCAACATCGACCAGGAAACCGCCAGAATCGAAACCAGAAGCAGCGCTGCGTTGATCAGTAACATCACCCGGGCCGCATCAGGTCGAGCCAGAAGAGTCAGCGGCTGGCATGCGAACGCGTAGAACGGCGGATAGACATACGGGTAGGTGTGGATTCGCTGATAAGGATCGCCGCCGATGCGCAGCGCCTCTGCGGCTGCGTAATAGGTATCGAAGGCCTGGAAACGCCCTTTTTTGATTTGATGCAGGCCCCCCGCCACGAATCCGCAAAACAGCGCCACGAGGGCAAGGGTGGAAAACCAGGCTGCAAAAGATGACTCAATGCTGAATGAACGGCCGTTGGCGGAATTCTGCATGGCTTTAACAGATTGAGCGGCTCAAGGGCTTTCCCCCTGTACGGCGGGAGAGGGAGCAGAGGCGCTGCGCCGCCGGTCGCTCACGCACCCGCCGCGCCGGGACAATCATCACCTCGCCTTGCGGGGCTGTGACGACACGGTTACATTTCGCGCCGCCCTGGGGAGTCGATCTTTCGGAGCCATGATGCGCATTTCTGTCATCTCGTTGCTTGCACTCATGCTGATCGCAAGCGGACCTGGCTGCAAGCAGAAGGCCGGCGCAGGAAACGAAATCGTCATCGGAGAATATGGCTCAACCAGCGGCCCTCAGGCGACTTTTGGACAGAGCACGGACGACGGCGTCCAGCTGGCTCTCGATGAAGTGAACAAATCCGGGGGCCTGCTCGGCAAGCAGGTCAAGATCGTTCTTCGCGACGATCAGGGAATACAGGACCAGGCGGTATCCGTCGTGAAGGAACTGATCAACCGCGAACAGGTCGTCGCGATCCTCGGCGAGGTCGCCAGCTCCAATAGTCTCGCCGGCGGCGGGGTTTGCGAGAATTCTAAAATCCCGATGATCTCTCCCTCCAGCACGAATCCCAAGGTGACGGAAGGAAAACAATATGTCTTCCGCGTCTGTTTCACGGATGACTTTCAGGGGAAAGCCGACGCAGAATTTGTCGCTAAGAAAGGTTGGAAGAACGTCGCGGTCTTCACGTCCGCCGATAGCGATTACAGCAATGGGCTGTCGAGCTTTTTCAAGAAAGAATTCAAGGAACATGGCACGATCGTCGCCGACGAGGAATACCGTTCGACCGATCGCGATTTCAAGCCGCAGTTGACCCGCATCAAGGCCCAGAACCCGGACATTGTCTATTTGCCGGGGTATTACACCGAGGTGATCGACATCCTCAAGCAGGCCCGCGAGCTCGGGCTGAACGTGCCGTTCGTCGGCGGGGACGGGTGGGACAGCGAAGCCACCTACAAGACGCCGCAGGCCAGCGGTTGCTTTTTCAGCGACCACTATTCGCCGGACGAGCCCCGGCCGGAAGTTCAGCAATTCGTCAAGTCGTATCAAGCCAGGTTCAACAAGGTCCCCGACGCGATGGCCGTCACCGGCTATGACGCGGTGCGCGTTCTGTTTGACGCCATCAAGCGCGCCGGCAGTGCCGATCCGAGCGCCATCCGCGACGCCATTGCTCAGACCAAAGACTTTCCCGGAGCCAGTGGGACGATCACCATCGATGCCCAGCACAACGCCAGAAAACCGCTCGTGATGCTCGAAATCGAAAATGGGAAGATCACGATTGCCGACACCATCCAGCCGCAATAAGTTTGCATGCAACTCTTCATCCAGCAGTTGGTCAACGGCCTGTCGATCGGAGCCGTCTACGCGCTGATCGCGCTCGGCTACACGATGGTCTATGGCATCCTTCGCCTGATCAACTTCGCCCACGGCGACGTTTACATGGTCGGCGCGGTTATCGCCTACGCCCTGGCGAATTTGTTTACGCGCCTTGGAATGCCGGCCTGGTTGAATCTGACGCTGATTTTCATCGGGGCGGCGGCCGGTTGTGTCGTGCTCGGCCTCATCATCGAGCGATTTGCTTACCGCCCCCTCCGCAACCGGCCACGCCTGGTCTCCCTGATTACCGCAATCGGCGTGTCGCTTTTCCTCGAAAATTTCTTTCAGCAAAGGAGTATCTTCGGCGCGGCCCCGCGGCAATTCCCGCAACTCATCGACAACCAGACGCCGATCAGCATTCCCCTCGGGCACGGGCTGGTCGTGCAGGTAACGAAGCTCGATGTGATCAATTTCACCCTCGTCGTCGTGATGATGCTCGTCCTCTCCTGGATTGTCCTCAAGACACGCACCGGTCTGGCGCTGCGAGCGGTTTCCTATCGGTTCGATACCGCTGCATTAATGGGGATCAACATCGATCGGATTGTCGCCTTCACCTTCGCGCTCGGATCGGGCCTGGCGGCGATTGCCGGCGTCATGGATGGCATCAAATATCAGGTCGATCCGCTCATGGGACTGATGACGGGCCTCAAGGCGTTTGTCGCCGCCGTGATCGGCGGCATCGGCAGCATTCCAGGAGCAGTTCTTGGCGGGCTGCTGATGGGAGTGATCGAATCGCTTCTCAGCGGCGTGATCCTTCCCCCCGCTTACAGCGGCTATGCACAGGGGGCGGCATTTCTGGCATTGATCTTGATTCTCCTGGTTCGCCCGAGCGGCATTCTGGGAAAATATGTGCCGGAGAAAGTGTGATCCGAAACACTGACGCAAAGATGGAATCGAGCGGCAGCACATCACGACGAGCGCCTGGCCTGCCTGGATGGGCCGTGAATCTCGTGATCTTCGCCCTGATTGCCGCGGCATGGCCGCTCAGTCATCTATTCGACTCCCAGCTCGACCCTTATTATCTCGATCTCATCCTCCGCATCGGAATTGCCATCATCCTGGCGGTCAGCCTCAATTTGATCAATGGAATCACCGGCCAGTTTTCGCTCGGTCACGCCGGTTTTATGGCGCTGGGCGCTTACACCTGCGGCGTGATCATTAAACATCATCCGCCGACCGGCATCGCTGCATACTTCGGATTTTTGTCCGTCACCCTTCTGGCCGGCCTCGTTGCGGCGGCGGCGGGACTGCTCATCGGAATTCCGACGCTGCGCCTTCGTGGCGATTATCTGGCCATCGCCACGCTCGGATTTGGCGAGATCATCTACGTCGTGCTGACGAAGATTCAATGGCTCGGCAGCTACGAGGTCGGCGGCGCCGCCGGCCTGCACGATATCCCGGCGTTCACCAGCTTCTTCTGGGTCTTTGCCTGGGCGATGATTTGCATCGTCTGCATCTGGCGGCTGGCTTACTCCGCGAAAGGAAAGGCGTTCTCCGCCGTCCGCGAAGACGAGATCGCCGCCGCCGCCATGGGCGTCGACACCACGTTTTACAAGGTGACGGCGTTTATCATCGGCGCATTTTTCGCGGGCGTCGCCGGGGCGCTGGCCGCCGGGCTTCCTCCATCGGGCAACCTCGCGCCCGGTTCGTTCCGCTTCATGAAATCCGTCGAGATCGTCGTCATGGTCGTCCTCGGCGGATCGGGAAGTATCACCGGCGCGATCCTCGCCGCCATCATCCTGACCTGGCTCCCCGAGCAACTCCGCTACGTCGAGCAGTGGCGAATGGTCATTTATTCCCTGCTGCTGATCGGCATGATGCTCCTGCGCCCGAAGGCCTTCTCGGCTCCCGCGAACTCTGGTGGACCCGAAAGCGCCTGGGGCCGGCCCGGACTGGATAAGGAGGAAATTTGCCATGTCCCTCCTCGAAATCTCCAACCTCTCCGTGACTTTCGGCGGCCTTCGAGCCCTGAGCGACTTCAATTTCAACCTTGACTCCGGCGAACTTGTCGCCCTGATCGGTCCCAACGGCGCCGGGAAAACAACCGCGTTTAACATCGTCACCGGCGTCTATCGCCCGACCGGCGGCGATGTTCGATTGACCGGCCAAACGATCGTCGGCCGTAAGCCGTTCCGAATTAATCGGCTCGGAATTGCCAGGACGTTTCAAAATATACGCCTCTTTGCGGGCCTGTCGGTCCTGGACAACGTGCTGATCGGGTTCAACCGCTCACTGGGCGCGGGATTTCTCGGCACCCTCGTCCATTCCCCAAAACACGAACGGGACGAATGCCGGCATGACCAGCAGGCGATGGAGTTGCTGGAAACATTGAATCTCGCCCAGCGCGCTTCCGACCGGGCCGGCGACCTGCCGTACGGGGATCAGCGCCGGCTGGAAATCGCCCGCGCCCTGGCCACCGCCCCCAAGGTGCTCCTTCTCGACGAACCCGCCGCCGGGATGAATCCTCAGGAAAAAATTGAATTGATGGAACTCATCCGCCTGATCCGTGCCCGTTTCGGCGTTGGCATCTGGCTCATCGAGCATGACATGCATCTGGTCATGAGCATCTGCCAGCGCATCACCGTGCTGGACCATGGCGAAATCATCGCCGTCGGCATCCGTCGGAAATTCAATGCAATCCCAAAGTGATCGAGGCCTATCTGGGTGAGCCGCTGCCGCAGGGGTGAGCATTCACAATGAGTGCCCGCCTGCCGCGAATCAGCCGCGAAGCATTTCTATGAGCTTGCCGAGGGCGGCGATGACTTTTTCCGCCGGGTAGTCACCCCCCCAATTAAGGTGATGCCCGTCGAGATAGGTCCTCGGGATCAAGTCCCCAAAGCGCTTGACTCGTTCGGATACTCGCTCGAGGAAGGTGCGTAGAACGTCCCGACGTTGGGGTTGCCCGTGCACAAAAAGGGTGAAGTCCGTTCCCGACCATACCCCCGGCCCATTCGATTCCCAACGCTCGAAAAAGGAACGCAACGCGGTCAATGTTTCTTCGCGTGTGTTCAAATCGGACGGCAGGGTATTGCCAACCTCAATCAGGGAAAAGTGCCGAAGCAATTCGATAACCGCATCGTGCAGATGGACGTGGCGATTTTGATAGATGATGAAGTCGTGCCCCATTGATAAGAATTATACCGCAAGGAGCGATTCGGGCTCAGTTGATCGACGCTCGTTGCGCCAATAGAGTCGCCATGCAGTTGTATAAATTGATCAGCGACGAATGCGCGTTTGCTGGACCGCGTAACAGTTTCGGCAATCCGAAAACTCTCTCCCTCTCCCGGTACTCCGGGAGAGGGCGCGGGGTGAGGGTCTTTGGCGCCCGATACGGATGGCCCTCACCCCAGCCCTCTCCCAGAGTACTGGGAGAGGGGGAAGGAACTCTGCCGCCGATTCTGTCACGCACTCGGTTTGCCGTGCTCGCCCTTCTCGCGTCTTTTGCTGTTGACTGTGCGGCGGAACCGGCCCATCCCGCCAACGAGCGCCTGGAGATCGCCGGCGGCGTGATCGATTTGCAGATCACGCAAGGAAAATGGAGGGTGACTCACGCCGATCTGCTCGCCTGGGTTCAGAGCGGCGCCAAGGCGGTTTCGAATTATTACGGGAAATATCCGGTCAAGCACCTCACTCTCACGATCAAGACCGATGGAGAAGGCGACGAGATTCATGGCGTCACCTATGACGGACGCTTGATCAACATGACCATCGGCGCGAAGACAACGTCGGCCGATCTCCGCGACGACTGGACGATGACCCACGAGATGTTTCACCTGGCGTTTCCGGACATGGGCGAAAATCATCTCTGGATGAACGAGGGGCTTTCGGTTTACCTTGAGCCGGTGGCGCGGGCGCGCATCGGCATTCTTTCCCCGGAGGAATACTGGAAAGAACTCGTCGAAGGGCTCCCCAAAGGCTTGCCCGAATCCGGCGATCGCGGCTTGGATCGGACGCACACGTGGGGACGCACGTACTGGGGTGGATCGCTCTTCTGGTTTCTGGCCGATCTGCGGATCCGTGAAGAGACGCAAAACCGCAAATCGCTCGATGACGCCACCCGCGCCATCCTCGCCGCCGGGGGAGACGGCTCCCAGGAATGGTCCGTCGATAAGATGGCCCGCATGTGCGATCAGGTCACCGGAACCCAGGTCGTCACCAAGCTCTACGCGGAAATGGCCACCGCTCCGGTAACGGTGGATCTTGGGGCAATCTGGCGCCGCCTCGGCGTGCGTTACCGCGACGGCGTCGTCACATTCGACGATAAGGCACCTTCGGCGTCGATTCGCCAAGGGATGATTGCCAGGGCCGGAGGTTAAACTATCGCAGCGCCAGCGTCGCTTCGGTTTGAGGCAGAACGGACGCCAGACGGTTGATCTCGTATAGAAGCGCCGCCCGGCCGCGAAGTCCTGCCAGCCGAAGATCACTGCCGCATTTGAGCAGGGCTCGGCGCAGGAGAATGAGTCGCGCGAAGGCGGATGTGGTCGCGTCGGTGACCCGGGACAGATCGATCACAATCGTGCGAGCGCAGGCCGTTTTCAGCGCGACCTGATAGATACGGCAGGCATCCTGATGACAGAAGCGTTCGGTCTGCAAAGTGATGGCAATTTCGTGTGGCTTCATGGCGCTTCGACGCGCTCCTGTTCTTCGATCCCTCATCCGTTCGACACCCCGATTCTATCACGCCTCCGAATCGCGGTCGGGAATCCGAGGCGTTCGACCCGCGCTTCAGCACCCCCAAGGTTCGATTTATTCCGGCTGCGCCATGTTTGCGGGTCGCCTTGATCGAATGGGGCTCATTCCGGCCCAGGCGATCACAATCCGGGTTTTTGGATGTTTTGTAATTGCGAAAATGCAACGCCGTCAGGACGGCGTCATGCAATTTTGCAAGGGCCTGTTCGTCCAACCCCGGTTTTTTCACCTTCAGGCGGTTGCGGCGGCAGACGTTTCGTGGCATCGTTTGTGCTTTGGTCTGGCGGTAGATCTCTCGATCTCAGGAGGAAATTTCATGTCTCTCGGGCAATTGCAAGGACGTGCTTTTACACGCGCGGCGCGAGTCAGAAAACTTGGCGCCAGTACATGTGAAGTATTCAGGCGGATTGTGCTCGGGGCGCCGTCGCAGGTTCGACGAGACTCGCTCCTGCTCGATGCCGCTGTTGACATTCGCAACGGAAGCGCGACGAAGCGCTGAAACGGCTGCGCCGCTACCTCAATGTGCTGACGCGCGATCCCGTATATCTCAACCTGCTCGGCGCCGCTCACGAATCGCTGGGCCGGCTCGGCTATGCGCACGAACTCTACCGCGTCGCCCTGGTCGCCGATGGGCACTACGGGCCCGCGAAACGGAACATGCTTCGTTTGAACCAATGGGACGGCGACGCCTCAACCCGGCGACCCGCCCATTTGGGGGATGTGGAACTCCGAGCCCACCGGTCCGTCAATCGCGTGAAGGAGATCCCGGTAAAGCCGACTCCCGCGCGGGCGAAGCCCGCGGCGGCGTCAAATCGCGCCAACGCGGTTTGTAATTATAACTCGTTGTACTTGAGGTTTTTCCCGCGCACCTTTTCCACGGGATATTTGGCGGCGTCCTTGACGATCTTCTCCTGGAGCGCGGCGCCGAGATCGATTTCCAGATGCGCGGCCAGGAGAAGCGCCAGTGCAGCACGTCGGCCAACTCATCGCGAAGGTCCCCGCTGCGCGAACGCAGCGTATCGGTGAGTTGCTCCCCGGTCTTCCACTGCATTAACGAGAGCAGTTCCGACGCTTCGACCGACAAAGAAATCGCCAGTTCTTTGGGATTGTGAAACTGGGCCCAGTCGCGCTGGTCGCGATGACGCAACACCAGATCGGTCAGCGCTTTCAGCGAGTCGGGATTCATCTGAACTAATGGTTTTCACTCATCGACTGAATGATTTGCTTGAGTTCGCCGACCTGGGAAATGCGAAGCCCGAAGTTTTCGCCGACCTTGACCGTTTCCCCGACCGCGATGACCTTGTTGTTGATCAGCAATTCAAGAGGCTCGTCGCTGCGCTTCATGAATTCGATGATGGCGCCGGTTCCCAGGCGCATGACCTCCGAAAGCAGGATCTTACGCTGTGCCAGCTTCACGATGACCGGAACTGCGCAGTGCGCAAAATCCGCGACAGATCGCCGGTTGGAGACTTCGAAGGTGATTCGGCTTGTACAAGCGGCACGGACAATCCTTTGCCAGCACGCTGGGAACCCCTGCTCCAACTGATTATCGGCTCTCACGGGAGAAACTCAACAGCCAGCCGCTCAATCCCATCTCCAAGGCGCTGGTAATCCTCAGGCGTGTTGTAGACCTGGCAGCAGGGTCGAACGAAGGTTCGCCCGGCGAATCGAAACAGCGGCGCTTCGATTCGATGCCCGTCATACAGCCGTTGCTGCAGCAAGTCGATCGCAGGTTGATCGAGTCGATCCAGGGGAGTCGGTAACGGCACCGTTGCCATCGAACCCAGCAGGAGTCCGTCTCGGGGATTGATCGGCTCAACGCCAAAGCGCCGCGATGAGCAAGTCATGCGCCCAGACCGCCATCTGGTGGTTGTGCTCCATTACTCGGTCCCAGCCGAGGTCTTCGAGAAACGATATCGCCCGGGGAACACTGAGCCAGGTGGCAAAGTCACGGGTTCCCTGCCAGTTGAACTCGCGGGTAAACCCTTCGTCCAGAAAATGACTGATGACCAGAGGATGCGTCGCTTTCTGCCGATCCGGCCGAACCCACAGAAATCCGCTCCCCTTGGGTCCGCATGCCCATTTGTGAAGATTGCCGGCGTAGTACGCGGCCCCCAGCGCCGAAATGTCGAGCTTGACCATCCCGGGGCCGTGGGCGCCGTCAATCAGGACATCAACGCCAAGGTCTGCGCACGCCGAGACGATCGATCCAACCGGAAAGATCAGCGCGGTCGGCGACGTGATGTGATCGATCACGAGCAACCGGGTGCGCGGCCCGAGCGCCGCCACGATCGCGTCACGGATTTCCGCCGAACCGGCGACCGGCAGCGGGATGTCCACTTCCCGATAAGTCGCCCCCGCGCGAGGCCACAAAGCGCATCGCCTGTCGGACGGCGTTGTAGACATGTGTCGATGTCAGCAGTTCGTCACCCGCGCAACTCCAGCGAGCGGAGGACCGCGTTGATTCCTTCGGTCGCATTGGTAACGAACCCGAAATCCGTTTCGCCCATTCCCAGCCATGCGGCGATCGGTCGCCGGGCGGCGGCCAGAAGCTGGGGAAGCTGGCGCGCCAGGATCTCGATCGGCTCTGCTTCGATGCGCCGCCGCCATTCAGTCTGTTCATCCAGGACGCAGCGCGGGACCGCGCCGAAGGAACCATGGTTTAGAAATGCGATTCGGTCGTCGAGCAACCATTGGGACTTGAGATCTGAGCGCAGCGGTTGTGGCGGTTCCGGTGTTCCCATTCAGCATTGCATATTAGCGGGTGGCTCTACGATCGCGAGACGAAGCCGTTCACCCGCGGCTTCAATTCGCGCACGGCCTCGGCCTCTTTTGGAAGAAAGAATTCATCGGAATCGATCATGCGGTAGGCCAGCAGATGGCGCTGCGGGATGAACCAGATCTGCCGTTCGGGATTGGCCAAAACGAAATAGCACTCGCTGGTTTCAGATGGGTTGAACATCCCCAGGACCTTATAAACCAGATTTGGATCAAATCGCCCGTCACGAACCGGATGCGGATGGGGCTGATGCGGCCCCTCGAATGGGTGGATTTCGACATAGAGACGCGAGTTGATGTCCATGACTCGCCACAGTGCAACAGTTGTGCCAGTCGATTGGCTCGTAGTGCGGGCTTCAGCCCGTATCATCGGGCGCAGGATACGACCTGAAGGTCGCACCACCAACCGATATTCTGCCGCTCACCCCGCCAAACTGGCCGAAGGACATTGCCGCTTCTCGTGGACAATCAAAGAGGGAGCAACCAGGCGTCGCATTTCACTGTTTTTGATAGTTTTGAACGGGCTTGATCAAGGCGACCGCGCAAGCCAGCAGCAGGAACAGCGCGCAGAACATCACGACGCCAACCCACAGCAAGACCTGCTCGGCGAGCATCGTGGAGGGCAGGCGGATGTGAATGGACAGTGTCGAGGAGATCACCGCAAGCGCCAGCAGAGTTCTCAACAGAAGACTTGCTCCCGGCCGAACCGCGAGGCGGGCAACACAGAACGCCGGCAGATACATGATGCAGAAATGCGATCGGCTCGAATTCGGCGAAAACAGGAGCATCAGCAGCAACACCATTCCACATTCGATTGCCACTGCCGATGGCGGCGCGGGGTTTCCGATCGAGGGGCGGAGGGCCGGATCGGGCGCCCGATCGTCACGACGATGACGCCACAGCGCGATGCCTACGGGGATCAGGATTGCCAGGCCGACCGCCGCGAAAACATCCCGCATCGCGCCCGCGCTGGCCGCTCCCGGACGCGGCCCAACGATCACTTCGTCTTTCCCCACCCACCAGGTCGTCGCCATCCAGCGTTTGACCGCACCGCTGAGCACTGATTGTTGTTTACTTTGTTTGCCCAGTTTCCCGGAACGTAGTCCGCGCGGGTCATGGGGGCCAGGACTTTTCGCGACCAATCGCCGACCCAGGTTCCTCCACCCCTGGGCCCGTGGACAGTGTCAGGCAACAGATTGACGGCGATCGCCACGATCAACACCCAACCCGCGGCGAACCAGCGCCGCCGCCACAGCAGGTACGGCACAAAGAGCAGCGGCGTCACCTTGAACGCCCCCGACAATCCGATCCAGGTCGCGGCTACCAAATAGCGCCCGCGAATCAGCGCAACACAGCCCGCCATCAACAGCGCGGCGATCAGCAGGTCCGGCTGCAGATGCGTCAGCGCGTTCAACGCCAATTGCAGCACGCACGCCTGGGCAATCAAGAATGCGATCTGTTCACGCCCACCGGCCATCGCAGAGAATGTGGGCAGCGAGCCGCGACCGTAAGGGAGCGAAAGAGCGGCCACACTTTGGTTTTCCGACGCTTGCGACTCCTTCGCTCCCTCACGGTCGCGGCTCGCTAAGATGCGGCTCGCTTCCATCGTCCCCAGACCCCTGCGATGCGCCCAGAGATAAAGGCTCCAGCGGCGGTCCCCCCGCCATGCGCCATGACGATTTCACGATATAAACGAGGCACAGAGCACTGATGACATACCAGATCGCCCGCGCCACGCGCGGCGGAAAAACCGTGAACGGAATCATCAGCCATGCTGAGAACGGCGGATAGACGTAACCGATGAAATCCCGGTACATATCCCCGCCACGCAGGAGTGACTTGGCGGCGACGAGATACGTTTCATCCCATTCCGAAGTGTGCTTCCCGACCGCCACGATCCCCATGATCGTGAGCGCGACCAGCGAAACGGCAGTGTAAGGATGAGCGAGGATATGCCGGAAGAATCGGTTCACTCGGTGTACCAGCAGGCCGCCACGTGCCCCGATTCGCCTTTCTTGGCTTCGAGCATCGGCATCTGCTGCACGCATTTGCACATGACGCGAGCCGTCGTGTCGCCGGAGGCAATGGCCGTCGTTTCATTCGCCGCCGCCTTGAGCGCAAGCTGCCGGGTCAGAAGGCAGCGCGGATGAAAATGGCACCCGCTCGGCGGGTTGGCCGGCGAGGGAACCTCGCCGGGCAGCACGATCCGCTTCTTCCGCGGACGCGGATCCGGCTCGGGAACCGCCGACAGAAGCGAAACCGTGTACGGGTGCTTGGGGTTGGCGTAAAGTTCTCGGCTGGCTGCTTTTTCCACGATCCGGCCGAGATACATCACCGCCACCTCGTCGGAGAAATGCTTCACGACGGCAAGATTGTGGGCGATGAACAGATACGCGATGTTGCGCTCGCGCTGCAAATCGGCCAGCAGGTTGAGGATCTGCGACTGGATTGAAACGTCCAACGCGGAAACCGGCTCGTCGCAGACGATGAACTGCGGCGAAAGGGCCAGCGCCCTGGCTATCCCTACCCGCTGGCGCTGCCCGCCAGAAAATTCGTGGGGATAGCGCGATGCAAACGACGGGTCCAGACCCACGCGCCGAAGCAGCCCGGCCACCATCTCGTCCTTTTGCCGGCCCTTCGCGATGCCGTGAACCTCGATCGGCTCTCCGACGATGTTGCCGACGGTCATGCGCGGATTGAGGCTGCTGACCGGATCCTGGAAAACGATCTGCATCCTCTGGCGGAGCTTGCGCAGCTCTTCGCCGCGATAGGCGAAAAAGTCGTGGCCTCTGAACCGGACCGTACCTGATGTCGCCGGGATCAATCGCAAAATGGTGCGCCCCACCGTCGTCTTGCCGCAACCCGATTCGCCGACCAGCCCGAGGGTTTGTCCCGGTTGAACGTCGAAGCTGACTCCATCGACGGCTTTGACATATCCGACGGTGTGAGAAAACACGCCCCGCCGAATGGGAAAATGCGTCCGCAAATCGCGCACTTCGAGCAGCGGCCCCTGGGCGTCGGCGCCGCCGTCGGCCCCTGATGGACCTGCGTAGGGCATGACCTGGGTTGGCGTGCTACTCATCGGCCGCCCCCCGCATCCAGAGAACCCGCCAGCGGCACGTCGGCATCAATCACTTCCGGCTCCACCTCCCGGCGATGATCGAGCAGCGGCTCCGTCACTGCAGCATTCTGGTAATTCTCAACCAGATGGCACTGCGCCCAGCGCGACGGCGAAACTTCTCGCAATTCCGGCTCGACCGCATGGCGCAAAGCTTCAGCACATTCACATGCTCGTCGGCCAACTGCACGTTGATCACGTCGTCCGCCGCCGCTTTGCCCGCCGCCTCGCGGGTGCGGGCGCAGCGCGGGTGGAATTTGCATCCGCCGGGAAACCGCGCCGGATTCGGGACGGCGCCCTGAATCGTCGCCAGGCGGCCTTCGTCGGTGCTCAGCTTGGGCACCGATCGGAAGAGTCCTTCCGTGTACGGATGATTCGGATGATCGAAGAGGTCTTCAACCGTCGCAAACTCGACGATCCGGCTCGCATACATGACGCCCACCACATCCGCATTTTCCGCGACCACGCCTAGGTCGTGCGTGATCAGCAGAATCGACATGCCGCGCTCCTTCTGGAGCTTGCGAAGGAGCTCGAGAATCTGCGCCTGGATGGTGACATCCAGCGCCGTTGTCGGTTCGTCGGCGATGAGCAGCTTCGGCTTGCAGGAAAGCGCCATCGCGATCATCACCCGCTGCCGCATTCCGCCGGACATCTGGTGCGGATATTCATGAATTCGCCGGTGCGGATCGGCGATGCCGACATCGTGCAGCGATTCTTCGGCAATTTGCACGCGCTGTCGCGCGTCGCAGACGCCCTGATGCAGCGTGATCGCTTCCATGATCTGATCGCCGATCGTGTAGACCGGATTGAGCGAGGTCATCGGCTCCTGAAAGATCATCGCGATCTCTTTGCCGCGAACCGAGCGCATCTCACGCTCGGAGAGTGTCAATAAATTGCGCCCCTCAAGCCGAATCTGGCCGGCGAGCACCCGACCCGGCGGCTGGGGAATCAGGCGGAGTATCGACATGGCTGTCACGGATTTCCCACATCCGCTTTCACCGACAAGTGCCGCCGTTTGACCCGGGAAGATCGAAAGGGAGACATTGTTTACCGGGCGGATCAAGCCGCGATTGGTGTCGAAGCCGATCGAGAGGTCGCTGATCTCGAGCAGAGGCTTGGGCGCAGTTGCGATGGAGTGCTCTTTTTGCATTACGATCCAGCTCAATCGCGCTTCCGTAATCGAGGATCCAGCGCGTCACGCACGCCTTCACCCACGAGGTTATACGCGAAGACGGTCAGAAAAATCGCAAGCCCTGGAAAGATCGCGATCGTCAACACGACGCCCGCGCCCCCTGCACGGGCCTGATTGAGCAATCCGCCCCAGCTTGTTTCGCCGACCAATCCCAGTCCCAGGAAGGTCAGGATGCTCTCCGTGATGATCGCCCCCGCCACGCCAAACGTGGACGCGACCAGAATCGGCGTCAGGCCATTAATGAGCATATGACGGAAAACAATGAGTCGGCGCGGCAGGCCCGCCGCGACTGCTGCCTGGACAAAGTCAAGTTTGCGAAGAGTCAGGAATTCTCCTCGCAGAAAACGTGCATAACCCGTCCAGCCGGTCAGTCCGATGATGATCATCATCAGATAAATATTGCGCTGCTGAACGAACGCCGTTACCGTAATCAGGAGTAACAGGCGTGGAACGGCCTCGAATACTTCGATCAACCGCATTCCCAATAAATCCACCGTCCCGACGTAGTACCCCATCAATCCGCCAACGACGATTCCGATCGCCACTGCGATGCCCGTTGAGAGAAATCCGATCGACAAGGCGATGTGGGACGCATGGATGATGCAGCTCAGAAGATCGGATCCGTTTGTGTCGGTGCCCAGCCAGTGTACGCGGCTGGGAGGTTGAAGCCGCGCATCAATCTGGTCGCGAAGGTGGTCCTGAGGTGAAAAAGGGATGGGCACACGCCACACTGATTGGATTTTTCCTTCAACCGACCATTGCCGATATTGTTCGTAAACGACATTCCGCGGGGGTTGCACAAAGGCAAATGCGAGCGGCGTGGTTGCGGCAATTACAATGAGGCAGATGGAAAACGATCTGGCCGGCGAAAACCAGCGGCCGATCGCGAGCGCCGCGACCGTAAAAAACCATACAAGCAGCAGTACGTCTATCGCAGAAAGATGTCGAATCAGAGGACTCGACCAATGCCCACCGACCTTCAATAAGATTGGCTGTGAATTGGCCAGCAGCGGCGAAAACACTGCGAACAGAAGCATTAACAACAGCCAGCCCAGGCCGACACGGGCACCCTTCGAGGCCACGGTATCCAGAGCCGCCTGGCTGAGAAAATTGCGTGGAGGAGCCGCGGATCCAGCAGGGAGGCCACCGCCGGGCACCGGCACCGGATCGGGAATTCCGCCGAGAATTCCGCTCGATTCAATCGACATAGCTCACTCTTGGATCGGCTAACGCATAAGCGACGTCGGTCAGGAGGAAGCCGACCAGTTGCAGCACACTGACGATCAGAGTGAGCGACAGCAGCAATTCACGATCGCGAGCCTCCGCCGCGTCGACGGCCAGCTTCCCCATCCCCGGAATGCCAAAGATGGTTTCAACGACGACCGAACCGGTGACCAATCCAGCCAGGATACCCGACGACGACGTGATGACGGAAATCATACTATTTCGGACGGCGTGCCGAAACACGACGACCTTCTCGCTGAGTCCTTTCGCACGCGCAGTCCGAACGAAATCCAGGCCGAGTGTCTCCAATAGCGAACCTCTAACCAGACGCGAGAGAAACGCAAAACTTCCATAACTGATGCAGAGGAGCGGCAACACCAGGTGCCAGCCGGTATCGAGCAGATACCCGCGATTGAAACCGTTTGGACCCCACGACGGAAGAAATGGCATCGAATCAGCCAGTATGTCGTGAAGGCCATTGCTCGGAAACCAATGAATAATCTGCCGATTGGTGAGCAACGCGATACACATCACGCCGACCCAAATCTCGGGAAGTGAGTAGAGTCCCAGCAGGATGAATCCGATTCCCACGTCGGTCAGGGTGCCGCGCTTGCGGGCGGCACGAATGCCTGTGCCGATGCCGATGAAGTAATAAATCGGCAACGAGCAGCATTCGAGCAGAAGGCTGACGGGAAGCGCCTCCAAGACCAATTCTGAAACTGGCCGTTGGCGCGTAAAGCTCTCACCCAGGTCCGGCCGCTTGAAACCGAACCGAAGCGCACCTGGGAAACCCACGCCCCGTTCCTTCACGCCAATTGGAGAAACTTTGTTGAGCCATTTGAAATACTGGTATGGCAGCGGCTTGTCGAGATCGTAGCGTGCCTTGAGGTACGCTTCGCGTGCCTTGCACTCCGCGGGACGCAACTCCATGTCAGCGCTCAGCAGCGCACCTCCGATACCGCCGGGCACCGGCGCTGAAAGCGAAAACGACAGCGGTCATTCCGATCAGGGTCGGAATCATCAGCAAGAGTCGCCGGATGATGTAAGTGGCCATAACCGAGTACGCCGAATGAAGGGGGTCGCTAATTCGTGTATTTCTGCATGGCCTTCGGGACGTACCAGGGAATCGGCATGCTTTCCCGATAAACAAGGTTGAGCCCGATCTTCGAATACTGAACGTTCTGGATGCGCTTGTCCATGAAACGAAGGCTCTGGCGGCTCACCAAAAATGTGTAGGGTTGATCTTCCGCGAGAATGCGATGGGCCTGATGCCACAGATCCATGCGCTTCTGGACATCGACGGTTCTTTCGGCCGTTTCCAGGATCTTGTCCAGCGCTAGATTGCTGTAGGACATGAAATTGTCCCCTTGGTCCTTGATCTGGCTGGAATCAAATTCCTGAAACAAGTCGCTTTCAATGGACCCGCCCCAACCGAGCGTGACGACTTCAAAGTCACGGTTGTTCAGTTTTTCGGTGAGGACGGGCCAGTCGACGGCGTCGGCATCCATCGTGATTCCCGCCTTGGCATAACCGTCCTTGAGCATCAACACGATCCGTTCAAATGTAGCGTTGCCGTTCGCGTAAGTGAGTTTGAAACGGAATGGTTGGCCGTCTGGACCTTTCAACACGCCACTTCCATCGGGATCGCTGTATCCGGCTTCAGCGAGAAGCTTCTTTGCAGCATCGGGATCATAAGGAAGCGGTTTGATGTTCGGATCGGCCTGCGGCGATCCGGCCGTGAAGGGCCCGCTGATCGGAGTGGCGTAGCCGAGATAGACGTCTCTGGCGATTCGGCCGCAGTCCGTCAGGAGCGTCATCGCTTTGCGCACGCGCGGATCGACAAAGCGGGTCGGCTTGCCGCCGCGTTTTTGATTCCAGGCGATGTAGTAATATCCGTTCATCGGAGAGTCGAACTCGAAATGATTCGCGTGCGTGAGTGTCCTTGGATCGTTCAGCAGCCGTTTGAATTGTTCGGGCTGTGGCCCAAAAACGTCCAGTTCCCCATTTCCAAACATGGTCTCTTCGGCGGCTTCTTCCTGAACCTCAAGGTACACGAGTTTATTGAAGGGGCTTGGATCACCCCAATAGTTCTCGTTGCGTAACAGCTCCATTTTCTGTCCCGGCCGCCACGATTGCGGATCGGGCATTCGATAAGGGCCGGTTCCCATCAGGAGGCCGGGGTTGGTGTTGATCTCTTCGGGAGCGAATTTGGAGTAAAAGTGTTTGGGCAGGATGGATAACGTGCCGCACAGGTCAAGGCTTTCGTAATACGGCTCCTTCATCGTGAAAACGATTTGATCGTCACCGATTTTCTCGACACTCTTGATCTTGTCGTAGTAGGCGCACTGCCGCGCGGCGGAGATCTTGGGATCCATGATGATCTGATATGAGTAGATGACGTCATCCGCCGTCATCGGTACCCCGTCCGAAAAGAGAACGCCCTTGCGCAGAAGGAAAGTGAAGACCATTCCGTCATCACTTACCTTCCAGTTGCGTGCAAGCTGAGGGAGGTAATCCAGCGTGTTGGGATCGCGATAGATCAGTCCTTCAAGGACCTTGGCTTGCACCCAGTCGCCATAGAGATCGCTGCTGACCAGGGGGGTGATTTTGGGAAGCTTTGTGGCGAAGTTATCGACCAGCCAGTCACCGCGCGCAAAATCCGGACGCGCTTCGGCTTTTTTCAGATCACCGAACGGATCCGCTCGGCGAGGCCAATCTGCGGTATTGGCGGGAGCCGTAGTTGAGGTGCCGCCCTGCGCGACGCCCGGACCCGGGGTTGAAATGACGCCCTCATCCAGCCGCCCTTCGGATCGCAGCAAGTTGTGTCTTCTGTTCAACGTTATCGTTTTGCAGCGACTGAAGCACTACCCACTGCCGGTCGAGCTGCTTCATCCCCAGCAGCACCACCAGGATCAGGATGATCAGCAATGCCGAAAGGATCAACTCGCGAAAGCCGAATCGGTTCTCCATAGGTCCGCGCTTTTGGTTTTCCGACATGTTGTCGGGAAAGAATCAGATTTTAGCCGCGTCGCGCTTCGGGTCGAACACATCGCGCAGTCCGTCACCCAGAAAATTCAGACTCAGCAGCGTCACCGCCAGAAAGGTACACGGAAACACCAGCAGCCACCACAGGCTGTGAATTGAATTCAGCGCGGGCATCAGCCCTTCGCTCGCCAGCGCACCCCAGGTTGGCATCGGCGGCTGAATGCCGATGCCCAGGAAGCTGAGAAACGATTCCTCCAAAATCGCCTGCGGTACCGTCAGCGTCGCGTAGACGGCGATCGGACCGATCAGGTTGGGAAGCAGATGGCGGATGAAAATACGCCTCTCCTTCAACCCGTTGGCGCGACACGCCTCGATGAAAGGCTGCGCCCGCAAGCTCAGCACCTGGCCCCGAATCACGCGAGCCATCGTCAGCCAGCTCACCAGCCCGATCGCCAGGAATAAGACGACGAGATTGGCCGCAGCGGGAGCAAGTCCAATTTTTCCAAGCGGCGGCTCCAGCGCAATCTTGAAAAGGATCACGAGCAGGATGTAAGGCAGGCCGTAAAGAACGTCCACGGTGCGCATGAGCAGGCCGTCGATCCATCCGCCGCGATAGCCGGCAACGAGCCCCACCGCCACGCCGAGCACGACCGAAATCGCCGCCGCGACGATCCCGATCGTCAGGCTGATCACCCCGCCCAGCAGGCATCGCCCAAGCTGGCTCCGCCCCAGGCCATCCGTTCCAAGCCAGAGAGAAATTCGATCCCACTCCGGAGCAATGCGAGTCAGTTCCGAGTTCTGATGATCGAAATAGAGCGCACTTCCGTCCCGCGTCGTGAACGGCAGCGTGATGAGACAGAAAAAGAAGATCGTTCCGAGCAGCGCTCCCCCGACCAGTACGCGCCGGCTTTGAAAAATGCGCGAGACGAGTCCGTCCGGCGCATCACCGGCGACAAAACGATTCAGCGAAGGCTCCGTTGCCAGTGCAGTCATGCCGTTCCGATTTATACATGCGCGAGGGATGAATTGCAGTCGGCGCCGACACCGTTGGTCGGTGAGTGACGCGATTGGCAGAATTGACTTGACGCGGCACGGCTTTTCAAGACGTGGCCGCGGTACTCCGTGGCAATCGGTGGTACTCCACCGATCAGCAAGAGCGAAGCGTCCTTTTGCCCGAAAACGAGGAACGCTGCGCTCATACTTTTCTCGGTCGAGTACGACCGAACCGGCGTGAATACACGCCGCACGGGCTGGAAGCCCGTGCCACTGGAATTCTGAAACCGCGTCTAAGCGTTGAACCCTGCATTACAACGCCTTGGCGGTCACATCAATCCGCGGATCCACAAACGCATAAGCAATGTCCACCAGCAGATTGAGCCCCAGCAGAAACACCGAATAAATCATCACCGTCCCCAGGATCAGGGTCTGGTCGCGGTTCTTCACGCTGTTCACAAAATGCTGGCCCAGCCCGGGAATATTGAAGACCTGTTCGACGACAAACGATCCCGTCAGCGTGGCGGCGGCCGCCGGGCCCAGATAGCTGAGCACCGGAAGAAATGCGTTCTTGAGGGCATGCTTCCAGATGATCGTCGATCGGGAAAGACCCTTTGGCGCGGGCCGTTCGAATGTAATCGGCGCTGAGCACATCGATCATCGCCACGCGCGGTCAGGCGGGCGATATAGGCCAGCGGGGCCATCGCCAGCGCGATCCCGGGAAGCCACAGGTCGCGCAGGGAGCCCCATTCGCCGATCGGAAAAATCCGGTAGCGCACGCTGAAGACGGCAAACAGCACCGCCGCGGTCACGAAGCTCGGCAGGCTGATCCCCACCAGTGCCACCGTCAGACTGAACCAGTCAAACACCCCGCCGCGACGAACGGCCGCCATCGCCCCGATCCCCACCCCGAAAATCACCGCCAGCAGCAGCGCGAAAATCCCCAGCGTGATCGAAATCGGCAGCGCATCCCCGATGATCTTGTTCACCGACCACTCTTCGTATGTCAGGCTCGGCCCCAGGTCCCCCTTGAGCATGAGGACCGGGTAATATCCCAGGAAGGTGTACCAGTGCTGCGCGTGCAGCCGCTCTTTGGCGGCCTCGATCACCGATGGATCGACGTTCTTATCCGTTCGCGTGAACGGGTCGCCGGGCGCCACCCAGACCAGGAAAAACGTCACGAGATAAATGATCGCCAGAACGAGAGGAAACTGTAGAAGCCGGCCGGCGATGAATCGTCCCATCTCAGTGCCTCACCTGGATGGACTTGAACATGGTCATCGCGCGCGAGTTAAGCGGAATCCCCGTCACATTGCTGTGAAACATGTACGTGTTCACGTAAGTGTAAATCGGAAGGATCGGCGCTTCGTTCAGCAGGATGTCTTCCGCCTTCTCGAAATCGCGCAGCCGCTGGTCCGCGTCCGGCTCGACGTCCGCCTTGGCGCAGAGACCGGCATAATCGGCGTTGTCCCAGGCCGAGTCGTTGTTCCCGCCGCCGGGAAGATATTTGTCGGTGAACGTTGATGGGTCGTTGTAGTCGCCGTACCAACTGGCACGGGCCACGAAGTAGTCCTTGCTGTGCAGCCGCTCGCGGAACATCTTGATCTCGATCCCCTCCAATTTCACATCCACGCCAAGCTTATCGAGCCACTGGCGATGGATATTTTCCGCGATCGGCTTGTGCTGCCCTTCATTGTTGAAGAGCAGCGACACCGGCGGAAATCCCTTCCCGTCCGGATAACCGGCCTCGGCGAGAATCCGCCTCGCCTCGGTGAAATCTTCCGGCAGCCCGGGCGGCGAATGGTATCGCGGGAACGCGGCGACCGGAATATAGGTGTTCGACGGCAACTCTCCCATCCGCGTGATGTTGTCCACAATCACTTTCTTATCCAACGCCATTGAAAACGCCCGGCGAACACGAACGTCGGCAAAGGGATTCAGCCGCCCGCTGCTCAGCTTCGGCTGACAGTTGAATGAATAGAAATAGGTTCCAAACGCGGGAAACGCATGCAGATCGCGGTATTCCGGCAGCGGCGAAAGCCCCCTGGCGCGCCGGCCCGGGTTCTGAGCGATCGCCTGCTCGCTGGCGTTTCGCAGCTCCGAGCCAAGATCGCCGACGAGTTCAGACAGCCAATCCGCGCCGCCGGATGCGTACATTTCATAAGCCCACTGTGGATCATCGGCGCTGACCTGATCGATCACGCGGCTCTTCACGTTGGCGATGTCCCAGTAATAGCGATTCGCTTCCATCCGCAGCCGCCGTTTGAACGCCCACTCTTTCAACCGGTAGGCGCCGTTCGTCACCAGCGCCGGCGGGCGCGTGAATTCCTTGTTGTAAATCCGCCGGCCCGTCTTGCGATAATTCGCCTCATCGAGAAACGGCTCCATCGACTTTTCGTTGAGCGGAAACAAGGGAGGAAAAGCGCAGAATGTCCGGAAAGAAAGCGACCGGGTGTTTGAGCGTCACCCGGAGCAGCCGTGGATCCGAATCAAACGTCTCAATGCCTTTCAACTTCGGATACTCGATCAGCGGCTCCGGCGTGTTGCGGTCTTTCTGCTTTTCCCATTTCCCGTGCGCCTCCGTCTGGGCGGTCACCGCATCCGGAAATGCCTTCTCATAATCCTCCGCCCCCTCGATGTAATGCAGGAGATAAGTATAGTCCCCCGACTCTTCGAGCATCCGCCGCCACGCGAAGACAAAATCCTTCGCCAGCACATCCGTCCCATCGCTCCATTTTGCATTGGGCCGGATGTGGAAGGTGTAAACGGTCTTGGCGGAGTTCAGTTCAATCGGATCCGCGCAGCCGGCCGTGGCCTCAAGTGTCTTGGAATCGAGTGTATAAAGACCTTCCCAGAGCCCATACCCGATGCGGATGTCCTGCATCCAGGACATTCGGTTGGGATCGAGCGTTCCCAGTTCGCCCCGGTTGATAAACGTGAAATCCGCCTTCGTCTCCGCCGCCCCACCCGACCAGACCATGGCGGCAATCAGCAATCCCAAAAGCCCAACCGGAATCAGAATGATTCGCAGCATCGTGCCGGAAGCTTAACCGCCGAATGGATCAAGTGCGAAGTGCCTAACCGTATCTCCCCAGTTGAACGTTGAAAGTTGGGCGTTGAACGTTGAACGTTGAACGTTTATTTTCGGTTCCGAATTCAACGTTCAATCCCGGCGCAGCCGGGACTCAACATTCAACGTTCAACGAGACAGAATGCCTCGTTCATCCTTCATCCTTCCTGCTTCATCTTTTCCCCAGCCACTGCCGCGCCCACCCGGCGGCGGGGCCTTGCGGATGATCCGCGAGATAACGATTCAGGTCCTGTATTCCCTGCTCCCGATGCCCATTGACGATTCGCATCCAGCCGAGAAAGGCAATCGTTTCATCCGGGCCGTGATATTTATCGCGCAACTCAGACAGATCGTCGATCGACGCCTCCAGAGGCCCGATTTTCAGTGCCGTCTCGTATGCCGATTTGGCCTCTTTCAGCTTTCCCTGGCGAAGCAAAATGAGCGCTATGTTGTAGGCCGGAACCGCATTGTCCGGCCCCAGCGCAAACCCGCGTTGCGAATCCGACAACGCCTTGTCCAGGTTGCCCATTTCATAGAAGAGCCACCCGCGGTTGATTAAGACGTCGGTCACGGTTTCTTTGGCGATATCCTTTGTTTCCAGGGCGCTGGAATAGTCCTGGAGAGCTTCCTCCATTCGGCCGCTGGACTCGCGCGATAGCCCGCACGGCCCAATGCCCGGGCCTTTGCCGCCGACGGCGCATCCGGAAGGCTCAGCACCCTGTTGAAATCCGCCTCGGCCTCCTCGTTCCGTTTCATCGCTCGATACGTGCGACCGCGTCCATTGAGGGAGATCGCCTGCGAACTCGCGGGCGCCCCCTTGATCTGAAGCGAGGCCGAATAATCGGCAAGGGCCTCCGGAAAGCGCGCGGCATCAAGGTAGAAAGCGGCTCGATCGTTCAACGCGTCCGCGCGGGTTTCCGACGAAATGCCCGCCGTTTCCGCGATGCCAACGGCTCGCGTGAGATCGGCAAGCTCATCTTCCGCTCGACCCAGACCCTCATATGCGAATGCCCGCCCGGTTAGCGCCAATAGGACCTGCTCCGGGGCGCCTCCTTCATACCAATTGCGCGCGTTCCATCCGCGACCGCTTCATTCCACCGGCTCTGCGAGCGATACACCCTGGCCCGAAAGACGAGTGCCTCGGCGATTCGCGCCGGCGGCGCTCCCTTCAATTCGATCAGCCGCGTGCACTCGGCAATTTCCGCTTCGCTTTTTTCCATCCTCTCAAAGAGATAAATCCTTCCGATCAGCGCCATCGCCGCCCAGTGTGGACCAGCCTCTTTGACGTCAATTGCGGCCTTGAAATCCGCCAGACCTTCGTTCGATCGATTCAGTTGCGCAAAGGAAAAACCGCGGTTTACGAGTGCGTGGGCCATCTGTTCTGGGGAAATATCAGGGACTTCCATTGCGCGGGTAAAATCGTCCACCGACTCGGACAACCTTCCCTCCATTCCGCGCAAACCGCCACGATCGATCAGCGCGTCGGCGAGCGGATCGATTCCAATTCCCTTCAATGCAATCACTCGGTCGTAATCCTGGCTGGCGTTGTCCCGGTCGTTGGCGATCGAATAGGCGCTCCGCGGTAGTAAAGCGCCCAGGCGAGCTGTACGACCGGGGGGTTCTTCATTTCGATGACTTTTGTCCAATCGTCTATTGCCTCGCGATCGCGGCCCAGTCCCTTCTTGACGTCACCCCGGTTGACCAACGATATCGCTACCTGTTCCGAGCCGGCTCCCGGCATCGTGATCACGCGTGTGTAATCCGAGATGGCCGCATTCCGTTGCCCGAGCCGGCCGTAACAACCGCCCCGCACCGTCAGTGCGCGCCAACTGATCCGAAGCGAGGCTGGGCAACGCGATGGCAGTATTGTATTCCGCGAGTTCCTTGTTCAGGTCTCCGTTGCGACCCCACCTGCCCGCGCAATTGATCATCGCCTGGGCGCGCGGCCCGCATCCGTGGTTCTGTCATCGATGACCGAATCCCAGTCATTCAGAATGACGTCGGACTTTGCGATGTGCCGGACGGCAATCCCTTCACCGATCAAGGCGATGGCGATTTGGTCGGGCGGTCCATTCGGAGCCTTGATCGCGCGATGCCAGTCATCTGCTGCCTCTTCCCAACGGTTCTGTTTCGAACGTACAACTCCGCGGTCAACGATCGCTCGCACATAGTCATCGGCCGGCGCGTCCGCTACAGCCATCGCGCGGTCGAACCACTTCGAAGCGCCGTCCTGATCCTGGAGCATCCGCGACAAAATAGTTCCCATCGCAATAAATCGCTTCGTAATGGACTCCCCCGTCGCCAGGAAGGGCCATCGCTTTGGCGCAGCGGCAACGCCGTCGGCCACGTGCCCGAAAAGCTCCAATGCCTGACGTTGCGACGCCTCTCCTTCGTTGTCACGGAGTAGAAGCTGGGCCCGTGCCTGCATCGCCGGAAGATTTTCCGGTTCGGCGGCCAGCGCCGCCTCGGCGTCCTCGGCTGACTTTTTGGGATACCCCATCGAATAATAATCGAGACTGCGCAGCGCCAGCGCTTCGGCGTTTTTGACGTCAAAGCGCAGTGCCGCGTTCGCGGCTTCCACCGACTGCGCGTATTGCTTTTGCGACAAAAAATCAGCCGCGGATTTGAGGCTCATTCCCAGGAGTTGCCGGTCGAAGGCGCTGAGGGCGGGCGGCTTGGGAAGGTCGCGCCGGGCAATATAAAACGCTACGCTCGCCGTCGTGCGGCCGAGCAACTCCGGCGACTGCTGGCCGGTCCAGTGCCGGTCGCGAAATGCCGCCTGGACCCAGTCGGCCAACTCCTGTGCCTGGAGAAATTCCCTGTCTTTGGCAAACGCCGCCCCGGCAAGTCCCTCCAGCAGGACCGACGTCAGCCGGCCATGACCGGTGGCCGGGTCCTCGATGCTCGATTGCCTCTCCCCGCACCCGCTCAGAACCAGGAAATTCTCCGGCGCGCCAGCGATTGGAGAAATCCGCTGCTCAGCCGCCGCTCCGGGCGTTCCGCCGCCGACCGGCAGCAGTCCAGCACCAGCAATTTTCCCCCGGCCCGGCAGCGCGGATCACTCAGGCATTCCAATACATGCGAAATCGTTACCAGGCGATGCAAATCCCCGTAATCCAGCGGAAGAAGCCCCGTCTGTCCGCCGACCAGATCTCCATGGCCCGCAAACGTGATGACCAGCGAGTCTTCCGGATTGGTCGCCGACACGGCAAATTCATAAAGCTCGCGATCGAGATTGGCATACGTCGGACGAAGTTTCTCATCCGCCGCATCATCGGTCATCAGGACCGTCTGATATCCCAGCGACTTGAATTCCGCCGCGCAGCTTTTGGCGTCATTCACGGCGCAGACGAGCGGCGGATAATGATCGATATCGTAATGATCGATCCCAATGCACAATGCCCACCGCCGCGGGCCCCCCTGCCCTGGCGAAAGATTCGTCCGATCCGGCTGGTCCGGGGCCGGCGCAGTCGGACCTGAAAGATCCGGCTCTCGTATCCAGCCCCGCGGCGCCGCTCCCGGCTCGACCGGCACTCCCCCAGCGCACTACCCACCAGCACGCCGGCAACGATCAGCAAAAGAACGTTGAAACGGTTTGAAAGAAACATCACCCGCTCCGGCGCGATCCCCAGCCGCGACGATCAAATGATACCAAATCAGCCCGATATTTCGATCGCCCGGCGGCTACTGTTCTCATTCCAGCTTCTGGCTCCGGCTTCTCTCCGTTCGATGTTCGATGTTGAATGTTCGATGTTCGAATTCTCTTTTCACCTTCCAAACATCTCCGTCCAATGCGTCTCTTCCCGCCCCACGCCAATCCGGCGAAAGTCCCGCATCATGTTGGCGTGATGCCCCGGGCTGTGCCACCAGATCAGGTTCACCTCATCCGGCGACGACGTGCCGTACGCGATGTTCTCTCCTTCGGCCGTCGTTCCCGCCAGCTTCGCCCGATCCCACGGCAGATGCTTGCCGCTCACCGGCGATTCATGACTGAAGAAATTCAGTCGAATCATGTCGCTGCTATGCCCCCGCGCCGCGGTGCAAAGCTTCGGATCGATCGCCAGCGCGCGTTGAGCCCGGCGAGGATGCGAATTTCATTCACCCGCTGGATCACCTCCGCTTCGCCCAGCCCCGCGTCGAGCCCGGCCGCGGCGGAGTGATTGTTCGACAACGTCACCCGGTCGCCCGCCGGCATCGGCGTGGCGAGCAGCGCCGCCAGCGATTCGTCCGCCACGAGCGCCGCTCTGTTCCCTCCGCGTCCAGAAGCGCCGGCGGGGCCGGCCGCTTCCCTGACAGCGGCTCCGCCGCCCGCCGCGCCCAATCCGCCAGCCGGCCCAGTTCCTCGCGCTCCTTTCCCCGGGTCGGCGATGCATCGATCACTTCCTGCCAATTGACCATCAGGAGTTCCCTGAGCCGTTCATGGCTGAACTGGGCAGATGCGGGTGTGCAACATGCAACGATGACAAGTAGAGCGCGGAAGTAGACGGCGACCTGATTCATGCGTTCCTCCAGCTCCGATCCATCTTAAAGCGTGTCTCAGGTTGGTGCGCGGTCGCGCCAGGTTAGCCGTGATGCGGAGCAGAGCGCGTCCGGCGCGCTCCGCTTTGCGTCGCGGCTAACCCATCTCGTCCGAAATCACATCCTCATCACCGCCGACCCCGCTTACGCTCTCTCCGCGCCACAAATGCTTCCAATTCCGCCATCGTTGCCGCCGGCGGCGGACGAAGCAGGTTGTCGAACTCATCGATTCGCCCGAGCGCGTGAAAGATGCGCATCAAATGCTTGAGAGACACTTCTCCCGTCTGCTCAAATCGCCGGAGCGTCGGCAGAGCGACGCCGGCGCGAACCGCGAGCGTCGTCTGCTTCCAGCCCATGCCGACCCGCGCTTGCTGCGCGTCTGCGGCTGGAGCGAAGGCCCGACGCCCTGGCCCCTCGTGCGGGTCGGACATGGAGGTAAAGGCGCATTGGCCATGACCCCGGAACTGGCCCGCGCGATCCCTCTGGAATCGGAAGCGGCAATCATTCGCTGGTTGGGCGTCGGCATGACGACGGTCTCCAAATGGCGCCGGGCGCTGGGCGTTAAGCAGTTCAACGAAGGCACGCTCAAGCTCTATTCGCTCTGGAAAGAGGAGAAGCTCCCCGATAGCGCGATCCCCTTCTCCCCCGCCGCGCTGCGCCGCATGCGGATTCGGCGCGGGATGACGTGCAGACATGTCTGCCGCCTGGCGGGATGGGCGTCAAACACGTCCTACGACCAAATGGAGAAAGGCCTACGACGCCAAGCGACCATGCCGACCCTCGAGCGCCTGGCGGCGATATTTGAGTCGGAGTTGCTGCCCCAGGCAACAAGAATGCGCTAGAAGCGCGGCGGCGGTGACGGGTGAGAACGGCTGTCGCGGTAGGGACGGCGGTTGCCCGCCGCCCCCCGCACAGATCCCGGCGAGCGGAACTACCGCACCGGGCTCTTGCCTTGGATGATGACGGAAAGACGTGCCTCGGGATAAGGCCGCCTTCCGTACCCGATCCAGCGCACTATGCAGGTCTTCGGAGCGGGCGACGCCCGCCCCTAAGCGCTCTGAGTCCGATCGACCTGTTTTGCTGGACCGACATGGGAGAGTGCATCGTCCGGTTGTGACCGTTCGATGTCCTCCCCGTTCTCCTTGGCCAAGCCCCTTCCCTTCACCGACTCCATCCACTGCTGGAAAACGTCCCAGTAGTTCATGTTCGCCGGCTTCGCGGGTACTACGGGCTTGTCCGACTTCCCAGGCTCGTTCATCGCCGTCGTGCTCCTTTCGGATTCACGGCGCGGGCTGGGGCCGATGCCTCAGCCGAGCCTGGGATCTCCCGGCTTCCGCGTGAGATGCTTCGGTGCGTGCGCAGGGTCTCAGACCATGCGGAGTGCGGATGGCCCTTGCGATGGCGGGACATCCACTGTTGCCTTCCGTCCGTCATAACGACGTCGGCACTCCGGAGAATAAAGTTTTCGAGGCTCAATACCCGGCCCACACTTTCCCCTGTCAACGCTTCGAGAATGACCTTACGATCATCCCCGCATGACTCGGGGTCGACGTGGCTCGCTACACCTTCGTCGCATGAAACTTTCATTCACTGCACCTCACCGGCTTTGCCGGCGCACTATGACCCTTTTTTCGCTCCGGAACGGCCGTCATCGCGATCCAAGCGTGGCATGGTATAATCAGGTGGTATGAATTCACTGCTCGATCGCATCACGATGGATCCGAACATCTGCCACGGCAAACCCGTCATCCGCGGGTTGCGGTATCCTGTCGAATCAATGCTGGAACTACTGAGCTCGGGGATGACGCTCGATGAAATTCTTGCGGATTACGGGGATTTGGAGCGTGACGATCTCCTCGCCGTTCTCGCCTACGCGACGCGCCTTTCACAGGTGAAGCGGGTTGAGCCGGTGCGAACGTGAAATTTCTCGTGGACGCGCAGCTCCCGCGTTTTCTTTGCAGGCTTCTGCGCAATGCCGGTCATGACGCCCTGCATACACTCGACCTTCCTCGCGGAAATCGAACGGAAGACTCGGAAATTGAAGAGTTAGCGGAGCGAGAGGGGCGCGCGGTGGTAACGAAAGACAACGACTTCGTGGATTCCTTTCTGTTGAGGAAGAGACCCCAAAGGCTCCTGCTCATTTCAACCGGCAACTTGAGCAACGCGCAATTGGAATTGCTTTTTGTTCCGCAGATTCCCACGATCGCCGATCTGTTCAGCGCGCACCACTTCATCGAGTTGACGCGCTCATCCATTATCCTCCATTCGTGAGCAGTAAAAAACCGGCGTCATTCGAGAGATGGGAATGTAAACGGGACAAACCAGAAGTCGCGAACCGATCGTCCGGATTGTCTTTTTCATGCAACCCGCCGCACTGGCAAATCGGGACCATTTTGCTACCGCATCGTTGACCTTCTCGATCTTCGCCTTCGCATCTTTGGCCGCGGTGCAAAACTACGCGGCCAGTTGAAGCATGTGCTCGCGCGTCGGCGATCGACCTTCGCCGGCGACCGTCATCGAATGTTCGCCTCCCGGCCCCGTTGCAAAACCCAGGTCATAGGCCGGCGACAAAGACCACTCGCCGGCGTCATTCATCAGAAAAGCCAAAATTTTTCGCGTGATCGTCCCGGTTGTGCGCGGCGACGTTGAACAGCAACCCCGCCGCGACAACTTCAGTTGTGTGCGGTAAACTCGTCGGCCATATGGCAAAAAAGGGAGGCGATCGGACCAAATCAGGCAGCGGCGAGGCCGATGGGAATCCGCCACCGGGCGACGAACGGATCCATCGAATGTTCGGCGACGACGCGCCCATCCCATCGAGGGATTTCGAAAAGCGGGTCGAAGTTCGTCTCGCCAAATACGACCAAGACGAAGCGGTCGTTAATTTAACCAATTGCCGGATCGATGATTCCACGATCGCCTGGGTGGCCGACCGGCTAATGTCGGTGGACGGGCTGAAGACGCTCAACATCGGCAGCAACTCGATCGGCGACGCCGGTGCGGAGCAGATCGCCAGGCTGCAAGGCCTGACGACGCTCGACATCAGAGACAACTCGATCGGCGAGGCCGGTGCGGAGCAGATCGCCAGGCTGCAGGGGCTGACGACGCTCGACATCTGGGGCAACTCGATCGGCGGGGCCGGTGCGGAGCAGATCGCCAGGCTGCAGGGGCTGACGACGCTCAACATCCGGAGCAACTCGATCGGCGAGGCCGGTGCCGAGCAGATCGCCAGGCTGCAGGGGCTAACGACGCTCGACATCACCAACAACTCGATCGGCGAGGCCGGTGCCGAGCAGATCGCCAGGCTGCAGGGGCTGACGACGCTCGACATCAGCCACAACTCGATCGGCGAGGCCGGTGCGGAGCAGATCGCCAGGCTGCAGGGGCTGACGACGCTCAACATCCGGAGCAACTCGATCGGCGAGGCCGGTGCCGAGCAGATCGCCAGGCTGCAGGGGCTGACGACGCTCGACATCAGCCACAACTCGATCGGCGAGGCCGGTGCGGAGCAGATCGCCAGGCTGCAGGGGCTGACGACGCTCAACATCAGCCACAACTCGATCGGCGAGGCCGGTGCGGAGCAGATCGCCAGGCTGCAGGGGCTGACGACGCTTCACGTCTGGAGCAACTCGATCGGCGACGCCGGTGCGGAGCAGATCGCCAGGCTGCAGGGGCTGACGACGCTCGATATCAGCCTCAACTCGATCGGCGAGGCCGGAGCGGAGCAGATCGCCAGGCTGCAGGGGCTGAAGACGCTCGACATCAGCAACAACTCGATCGGCGAGGCCGGTGCGGAGCAGATCGCCAGGCTGCAGGGGCTGACGACGCTCAAAATCGGCAACAACTCGATCGGCGAGGGCGGATCGATCGTCGCGTTGCTGGAACGACTGACACATCTAGAGAAGATCGACATCTCAGGTAATCCACTGAAGACCCCGCGGGGCAACGAGATCGACCTATCCGGATTCATAGGTGATTCTCCGCCCGGCTTGCTGCTGCGATATCTTCGCAGCGTAATCGAAGATGAGCAGCGCGGAACGACATTGTGCGTGCCCGAGGCGCGGTTGGTCTTGCTTGGTTCCGGTACGAACGGAAAGAGTCAGCTCGCCGGGGCGCTCGGCGGGAAATTGAAAAAAGGAGAGATGGTTCGCGAAGAAGACCGAACGTTGGGCGTCGAGATAGAGCGGCTGACAGTTCAGACCAAATCGCATGGCGAGGTTCGGGTGCGTATCTTCGACGGCGGAGGTCAACCCGAGCAGTTTCAGATGCACCTGCTTTGGTGGGAATCATTGCGCAACGCGATGCTGCTGGTCATCGACTCCACAAAACTATGGGGATGGACAGGCAATCGTGGGGACTATTTCCTGAGGATGATCGAGTCGCATTTCCGCAGGCGGCGCGACAGAGGCGCCGAAGATCAGACCACCCCGCCGGTCCTGGCGGTGGTGACCAAAGCAGACGTCAAGGTTGCGACAATTGAGGGAGATCAACGGCCGACGCCGGAAAAGATTCGGGCCGTTGCTGGAATGTACCACGTGGACCTGAGCGTTGTGGACCGGGCGATTAATTCGGTGATGCACGATGGACTGGCAGAGGTAAAGTCAGCAATCGCAAACGTGCTGGAGAAGACCACTGGCATTAGCGCGGTGCTGCCTGCGAGTTTCGGCAAGGTCCGTTCGGCAGTGCAAGAGCAATTTGGTTCGTTCGAAAAAACCAATCCGCCAAAAACAGACGTGAGGATGATGGCGCTCAGCTCATTCCGGCAAATTTGCGCCGAAGAAGAACAGGACGACCTGGGCCAGCAGGACGTGTACTTGAGAATTCTGCACGCGCTGGGGGATGTGCTGCACGCTCCGGACGATCCGGAGCTTGCCGACAAGGTGATCAACACCCATTGGGCGGCGTAAGGCATTATATGGATTGCTGACGGATGGAGTGGTCCGGAGGCAGGGCGGCATCATGCACGAGCGCGACCGAAGGCGGATTTTCGCCGGAGAGGCTGGCACGCTGCTGATGACGCTTGCGCAGAAGCATCGCATTTTGTTCGAAGTGGAGGCCAGACAAACCGATCCCGAGAGCAGTGAACGGGAACGTGCGTGGCTCATTCCGGATTTGCTTGAAACTCGCGGTAACGCCCACGACAAATGGGCGAACGCCGTACCGGCGGAGGTGCAGACGTACGGTCGATTCCTCGCCGAAGGCGTCTTCCTCCGTTTCATGGGCGAGTACCGACACTGTATCGATTCGATCAAGACAGAAGCGTTCCGCGACGAGGTGATTTTCACGGACTCTTCCAGCGGAACGCGGGCGTTAGTTCGTCCAGACTACGAAAGCGAGCACCATGCAATCCACATCTGGGCGGATCCAGATGACAAAACGGGCAAAAGCAAAGCGTGGTGCCGGACCATCAAATCTTGGCTGACGGGGACGGTGGAATTGGGGGAACTAGCCGAGGATAAACTCGAAATTATCAAACCTACGCGCGCGGCTACACGGGGCCCGAAGCGCAATTTAAAGAGCCTGCGTCGGAAGGTGGAGGGGTGGGTCGAACGCCAGGTCGCGCAGTTCGATATCTGCCCGGCAGATTTGTTTATGCGCCTTAAATACCGGATACCGAAAGCCAGCCTAAATAAAATCATCAATCGCAGCGAAATCCTCCAGACGCATCGCAAGGCACGTGATGAGAAGAAGAAGACGCAGGGAGGTCGTGGCAACACGTTGGATCCGAGAATACTGGATCAGCTTAAGCGGCCAGCCAACGATCAGACGGACCCCGTGATTGTGAATGACATGGCCGAAACGGTCGCGAAACTGACCCGAGAAGCACTACTTTTAGAGCTATCAGATTATGCGAAAGGCACAGCGGAGCGTGGGGAATTGCAAAAGATGATGGCTCGCCGGACGGACGACGAACTAAGGGCTTGGCTCGTCGACCAGCGCCTCAGTTCACAGGATTGAGCCGCCGTGGTGTGAACGTTCACACGTACGTTCACGAGGCCGTTCACGGAGATTAGGAGGGGTTCACGCGAAAAAGTGTGAATTTTCGGGAGGTCATGAGCATTCATGACGGCCAGGTCGGGCAGGCCAGTATGCCCGAAACGCACACCGCGGCGAACAGCGGTAACCCTCATATCTCCTCCAACACCCGCCGTTTTGATCTGGGCGAAGCAGTCCCGGCGCTGATTCAGCAACAGGCCATGCCCGACGACCCTCGCAACGGGGAGTTGCGGTGGGACTTGCCGACGCCGGCCCAAGTCACAGTTAAGCGTGATCGGAAATATGCCAATCCGGTCAGCGGCTGGTCGATGGTCAACATCGCCGATGACCGTGGCTCCATGGCGTACGCTGCCCCTTTTGCGCCCGTTTCAACGCAGGTGACGGCGATCAGCAGCGTTCTCGAAAGCCGCAAGTCGTTCGTCGAGCGGCCGTCCCTCGTGGCCGCGTTGTCCCTGATCGACGTTTTTCTGATTTTCCATCTTTTCATTTGATTTCGCCCTCAGCGCCGGGTGCGTGTGTACGCACCCGGCGGATGGTCTCTGTTCATCCCGATCCGATGACCGAGGCGGTCGGCGGGAACGTGATTAAATCGCCTCAAAGAAAGCGAGTTTTATATGTTGCCGAAACTGAATGCAGGTTTGAGTGTGCGTCGCCTCGTGCTAACGGGGTTTCTGTCGGCCCTTCCGATATCAGCGCTGATCGGATGCGATCAAGGGACGGATGGGTCGCAGAGCCGTCTTTCAAAGGAGGCTGAAAGCGGTTGTGCGCGGGGGCTTGGGACATCGATCGGCGAACACGCCGGAGACGCCCTCTGGCCGGCCACCCCACCGCCGCTGCCCGATCCGGCCCCTTCCGTGCCTGACGTAACCGTTCCGGGTGATGACGGCGCCAGCGATTTGATTGAGGAACTGCTCGGCGCCTTCCTGTAATCCGATCGGATCTCAGGTTTCTTCTGCCTTGTGGCGGAGAACACCGGCCTGCCCGATCTGGTAAATGTGGGTACCATCGGGCAGGCTTTTCCCAATGCACCCGAACGCTCAACATCCAACGCTCAACACTCAACTTTCAAAGGCGGGAAACATCCGTCGTTGAACGTTGGATGTTGAGCGTTCGATTTGTCTGCCACGGCCTCACCCCGCATCCACGATTTCCTTGCATCGCGGATAATTCACGCACCCCCAGAATGAGCGACCGGCATAACCGCCGCGTCGCGCCTCGCGCTTAACGAGAGGAACGAGGCATTGCGGGCAAATCGGGATGGCGGTCTGAACGACATCCGACTTGGAAATGGATTGGGATTGAGAGCCGAGGTGCGCGCATGAGCTCTCGCTTTAAATCGGTTGAGAATGAACGCGATCGCCGAGGCGAACCATGCAAATCCGGCCAGGAGCCAGAAGATCATCGCGATGACGATGCCCAGGCCGTGTAATGCTTGCGGAACGATCCACTGGAAGATCGCCGCCGGGACGGCGATCGATGGTTCGGGGCGGGATGGTCGGGCCGTGGTTGGCCACGGAAGGCGTCAGGCCGAATGCGATTTCGTCGCGCACTGCGCAGGCAATCCAGCGCGTTTCCGTCACGCGCGCCACCGCGGAGAAACCGAGGCCGGTGAAGCGGCAGACGACTTCGAGAATCTTCTGGACGGCGTCAATTTTTCCGATCGCCCGTACGTCTTCTGCAACATCCGCGTCCATGACCCTCCATCGGGTTGGTGAGTGGCGTCGACATTACAGGATAATTGACACCGTTACAGCGCCTGTTTAGTGTCACGTCGTATTCGAGCGGCAGCTTTTTTTGCATATGGAATTGGGGAACGCGGGCGGGCGATTCCGGTCTCGATGAGTCAGTGGGTGTTGAAATGCCTGACATTCAACGCGCGGCTCGCGATGATTCGAAAACCGTTGGCAATGTGTCAGAATCGGCGGCAGAGTTCCTTCTCCCTCTCCCAGTACTCTGGGAGAAGCGAGCGGATCGGGCGGCTGCCCGCGAGCGGGTCGGGGTGAGGGTCATCGGTACCGCGCGTCGAAGACCCTCACCCCGCGCCCTCTCCCGGAGTACCGGGAGAGGGGGAGATTTTTTGAGCCGCCGAATCCGTCACGCACCCAAAGCCATTCGCGCCCGCTGGCTGATCCGATTCGGGTTGGGAGCCTGTATCACGGCCCTACACTGCGGCATCGCCGCCGGTGAAGGGCACTCCGATCCGCCAACCGCAGCAACCGCCGAAGCGACGACGCGCCCGATCAGCGCCGATGGAATGCTTTCGGCCGCCGATTCGGTGACCGTCCGGGAATTTGATTTCACGGGGAATACTCGATTTTCCGCCGCCGAGCTGCGGGAGGTCGTGAAGGGCTATGTCGGCCGGCCGCTCACGCCGGAGGATTTGGAGCAGGCGCGGACGCTGCTGAGCCAGCATTATATCGAAAAGGGGTACATCAATTCGGGCGCGGTTCTGCCCGATCAGCCGGTCGATACGAGCAACCCTGCCGGCTCCATCATCCAATTTCAGATCGTCGAGGGACGGCTCTCGGAAGTGCATGTCACTTTCCTGAAGGGAAACGTCCCCGGCGGGAAGAATCTCCTGCGAAAGGATTACGTCGCCAGCCGATTGAACGCGTCGGGGAAACCGCCGCTCGACATCGTGCGCCTGAAGGACGAATTGGAACTGCTTCGCCAGGACCCCAATATTTCCAGCATCAACGCCGAGCTGCGCCCGGCGCTGCGCCGGGCCAGGCCAATCTCGATGTCGCGGTGCGCGAGAGCAATCCCTTTCAGCTCGGCCTGCAGTTCAGCAATCGCAGGCCGCCGAGCGTCGGCTCGACCGCGCTCGATGTGTTGGCCAGCGACAGGGACCTGACCGGCAACGGCGATCTGCTCGCGTTGCGCTATGACATCCTGTATGGCGAGATCGATGACATGCGCTGGGCCGTGCGCGGGATTTTTCGGTCGATTACGTTGTCCCGATCAGCCCGAGCGATACGACGCTCGCCTTCAACTTTTCGCGAACCGATGCGCTCGTGGTTTCAGACCCGTTCGCGGACCTGAACATCGACAGCAAGGTCAACAGCTATGCGCTCACCCTGCGCCAACCGGTCTGGAGGCGCCCGACCGTGGAAGTTCCGACGACGCCGCACGGGTGGACGAAGCCGGCGGCGGAATTCGGCCTGTTTCTCACCGGCACGATCCGCGATGACGACACCAGCCTGCTGGGGGAGCCGTTCGACGTACAGCCGGGGGTGGAAAGCGGACATAGTCGCGTGGTGGCGATTCGTTTCGGACAGGACCTGACGACACGCACCGAAAACGATGCGTTGTCGCTCAGGTCAACCTTCAGCTTCGGCCTGCCCGTTCTCAGCGCCACGCATAACACCGGCCACGACACCGCCGACAGCCAGTTCGTGAGCTGGCTCGGCCAGGCGCAATACATCCGTCGGCTGGGGCGAATGCCGGAGTTCTTCGGCGGCACGCCGGGCAACGGGCGCAACGGGGCGGGAGATGTCCAGCTGGTTTTGCGCGCGGCGGGACAGCTCAGCAACCGGCCGTTGCTCGACGTGGAAAAGTTCGTGGTCGGCGGCGTCGACACCGTGCGCGGATATCCCGAGAACACTCTGGTCGACGACGAAGGCGTTGTCGCCTCAGCCGAACTGCATCTGCCCATCATGCCGGGCCACCCCGGCGAAGTGGATCGGCTCGTCCTCGTCCCGTTTTTCGATACCGGCTACGCCCGCGACCTGGTCGTCCCGGGCAACGGCGGTCATGCCAACAAAGGCGAAGACCTCAACAGCGTCGGAATCGGCCTGCTCTTTAATCCGAATCGACACGTGAACCTTCAGATTTACTATGGCTATGCACTGACCCATCGGGACACGAACCACCCCGATCCGGAATATCAGGGACTGCATTTTAGTTTGACCGTCCTGGCGTTTTGATCTCAGGTCAAAGGAATCGGAAATGACCCGCAGTCGGACCTCCTCTCCTCTCACGCCGGGTCCTGTGGACCCGGATCCGGGTCCACAGGACCCGGCGTGGCAAACAAGACGCGTGCTGAAACAGCTTCTTAGCGTCGCGATATTTGCGGCGATTCTGCCTGCGCAGGAGCTGCTTGCGGGGCACGTGGCAACAGACGGCACGGTGGGAGCCGCGACCACGCTGACGGGTCCGAACTTTTCCATACCCGCCACGCTCGGCCGCCAGGTCGGGCCCAATCTTTTCCACAGTTTCAACACGTTCAGTCTCGATCAGGGAGAGACCGCCACCTTCACCGCATCGGCTTCGACCAAAGCCATCCTCGCCCGCGTCACCGGCGGTTCGGTCAGCACCATCAACGGCACGATCGCCACGCGGCTCGATACCAGCGCGACAACACCACATCCGGCGGCGTTTTACCTGATCAATCCGGCCGGGGTGATCTTCGGCCCCAATGCGGTGCTCGACGTGGGCGGCTCGTTTGTCGTCACCACCGCCGACACGGTTCAACTCGCCGACGGCGGGCACTTCGATGCAAGCAACCCGGCGACCAGCCTTCTGACCAGCGCCGCCCCGGCCGCGTTTGGGTTCGTCAAGACGAGTCCCGCCCCAGTCACGGTCAACGGCGGCGGGCTGGGTGTGCCGTCAGGCCATGCGCTGTCGATCCTCGGCGGATCGGGCACGACGATTCAAAACGCGTTCCTCGTCGCCTCCATCGGTCGAATCAATATCGCCGCGGTCGGCGGCAGCGGGAACGTGATCGGCGACGCCGGGGATCCGGCCGCCGCGCTCGGCTTTGATCCGCAGCTTCTTGCCGGCAATGTTTCCATCACAGGTGCGCATCTGGCGGTGGGCGGCGCCGGCGGAGGCGCGATCGCTGTCCGCGCCGCAGACCTGGGGATCGTTAATTCGACCTTCGACGTGTTGAACAGCGGCTCATCAAGCGGCGCGGGAATCACGGTCAACGCCTCCGGAGATTTCAACCTGACGGGCGGCAGCCTGCTGCTGACCGCCTCCAGCGGCACGGGGAGCGGCGGGGACATTTCGATCCACGCCAACAACATAACCGTGAACGCCAGTTCGATCCTGACCAACACGAATTCGGCGGCCCCTTCGGGGAACATCACCTTGGTCGCCGACACCTCGATGAGCTTTCTAAGCCAGGGGGCCGCCGACTCTCTCACCTCGGGAAGCGCCAGCGCCGGCAATGTCAGCGTCTCGGCGCAGCACGTTCTGATCGACGCGCAGACCACGGGCAAGCCCACCGGCCTTTCGAGCGGGACCGAAGCAAGCGGCAACGCCGGCAATATCAACGTCGTTGCCAACGATCTGACGCTCCAGAATCTGGGCTCGTCTATTTCGAGCGACAGCGACGGCGCTGGAAACGCGGGCTCGATCACCATCAATGCCAACAGTGTCGTCCTGAATCAGGAAGGAACGCTGGCCACCGAAACCTTTTCGGGGGGCAACGCCGGACTTTTGCAGATCAACACATCGAGCTTCTCGGCCGACGGCGGCCTGCTGGAGGCCGGCGTCGGACAAACCGACAACGGTACGGCCAACGGAGCCGGTGGAACGCTCATCATCAACGCTTCGTCCAGAATTTCGCTCTCCAGTACCGATGTGCTGGCCACCACGGATTTGCTCGCGGGAAACACGGCCGCGCCCTCACCCAGCAGGATCGCGCTGTCGTCGCCATCGATTACGTTGCTCAACAACAGTGACGTCAACACCTCGACCAACGCCGCTTCGGCCGGCGGGCCGATCGAACTGACGGGAACGAATATCAAGGTGGCCGGGGATTCTGCCGTATCGTCCAGCACCTTCGGTTCGGGAAATGCGGGAAACATCACGGTCACCGCCTCGGGCCGTTTGACCATCCAGGGTGTTTATCCATCGGACAATCTTTACACCGGACTGTTCGCCGAAGCAGTCGACGGCACGGGAGGCGGAGGGGATGTTTCCGTCAGCGCCCGCTCGATTCGAATTTTTAATTTTGGAATTATTTCAGCCATCAGCAACACCTCCGGGCCCGCCGGAAACATTCAGGTGTCAACCACGCGGAATATTTCCCTCGCGCTGGGGGCGATCAACATTCGCGCCGAGGCCGAGGGCGGAGATATCAATGTCGTCTCGCACGGCGGAAATCTTTCGCTTCAACGCGACTCGTTCATCTCCGCCGAAGCCGAGGCCGGCGGCAACATCAGCGTCGATGCCGCGGGGACGATTCGAATTTTGAATTCGACCGTGACGGCCCGCGCCCAGGAAAGCGGCGGGCAAATCACGATCGGCCCGCCGCTTGCGGCCGGCGGCGGGACCGTTTCGCCGCGTCTGCCTCTGCCCCAGGGGATTGTGCTGAACAGCAGCACGATCAACGGGCTGGTCGCCGACGGAACACGCGACCTGCCGGTCCGGATTCGGGCCGACCAGTTTCTCGCCTCTTCCGATTCGCAGATCCTTTCCAATGCGACGTTGGCCCCGCCGGAGTATGACATTGCGGGAAGTCTGGTCCCTTTGACGGGTTCATTGGCGCTGCCCGGCGCTCGCTTGGTTCCGCAGTGCGGACAGTTGGTTGACTTGCCGGACCTCAGCAGCTTCATTGTCACGGGTTATGGCGGCGCACCGCCGGAGCCGGGCGGATGGATTACCGGCGACATCATCCGACGACGACAAGAGACAGGACGTTGATGCTCAAAGCGATTGCAATCCCGCTGCCGTTGAGCAGTTGTTTCACAACTCCTCTCACGCCGGGTCCTGTGGACCCGGATCCGGGTCCACGGGACCCGGCGTGGCAAACAAGACGGATGCTGAAACAATTTCTTAGCGTCGCAATGCTTGCGGCGATCTTGCCGGCGCGGATGCTGATCGCCGGGCATGTGGCGACCGACGGCACGGTTGGCGCTGCCACCACGCTTACCGGGCCGAACTTCTCAATACCCGCCACGCTCGGCCGCCAGGTCGGGCCCAATCTTTTCCACAGCTTCAACACGTTCAGTCTCGATCAGGGAGAAACCGCCACCTTCACCGCATCGGCTTCGACCAAAGCCATCCTCGCCCGCGTGACCGGCGGTTCGGTCAGCACTATCAACGGCACGATCGCCACGCGGCTCGACACCAGCGCGACAACACCACATCCGGCGGCGTTTTACCTGATCAATCCGGCCGGGGTGATCTTCGGCCCCAATGCGGTGCTCGACGTGGGCGGCTCGTTTGTCGTCACCACCGCCGACACGGTTGAACTCGCCGACGGCGGGCACTTCGATGCAAGCAACCCGGCGGCCAGCCTTCTAACCAGCGCCGCGCCGGCCGCGTTTGGGTTCGTCAAAGTGAGTCCCGTCCCGGTTACCGTCAATGGCAGCGCGCTGGCCGTGCCGGTGGGCCAGGCGCTCTCCATCGTTGGCGGATCGGGCACGACGATTCAGAATGCCACGCTGACCGCCGCCGCGGGAAGGATCAATGTTCTTGCAGTGAACGGCAGCGGGAACATCACCGGGGATCCGGCCGACGTTGCGGCTTCACTGATCTATGATGCGCTGCTGCCTCCGGGAGACGTGGCGATCAGCGGTTCCGCACTGAACGTCAGCGGCCTGCGAAGTGGCGCGATCGGTATCCGCGCAGCCAACCTGGGTATTACCAATTCCACGCTGAAGGTCTTTAATTCCGGATCAACAAGCGGTGGTGGCGGCATTTTTCTTGACGTGTCGGACGACCTGAACATGACCGGCAGCACGGCAACGGCCTCCGCCAGCGGAACCGGCGACGCGGGAGATATCCTCGTCACGGGGAACAATATCTTTCTGACCGGTTCGTCGATTCTCAGCGGAAGCTCTTCGGCCGGCGGCGGCGGCTCCATCACAATGACCGCCGCCAACACGATGGATTTACTCAATGGCAGCCACGCCAGTTCAATTACCTCCGGAAGCGGCAACGCCGGAAACCTGATCATTTCGGCGCACGATATCCTGATCGATGCAGGATCGACCGGTTTGGACACCGGCTTGCTGAGCGCGACCGCGGGAGCGGGGAACGCCGGAACGGTGACCGTCTCGGCGATTAATCTCACACTGCAGAACGGCTTCAGCTCGATCTTCAGCCTCAGTGATGGCGCTGGAAACGCCGAGTCGGTGACCATTAACGCGGCCAACATTGCAGTCAATCAACTCTCGACGACGGGATTTTGCGGAATCGCAACCGAGACCTTTTCCGGCGGCAATGCCGGCGTGCTCACCATCAACACTTCAACACTTACTTCGGCTGGCGGCGGGTTTGCCGCCGGCGTGGCGGATTTTACCGGCGAGACGAGCCTGGCCACCGGAGCCGCGGGAACGCTGATGATCAACGCCTCCACCAGCATTTCGCTCTCCGCCGCAGCCATCAGAGCTGACACCGATCTCAACTCCGGCAACAGCTCCAGCGCGCCGCCCGGCAGAATTGTGCTGACCTCGCCGTCGATGACTTTCACGAACGGAACTTTCATCAGCACCAACACCAACTCCGCCGCGGCCGGCGGCGCGATTTCGCTGACCGCGGCGAATCTCACGCTTTCCGGGCTTTCAACGGTCAACGCGAACACGACGGGTTCGGGTAAGGCCGGAGATGTCACGGTCGCTGTTTCGAACCGCCTCACACTTGCCGGGGAGCCTTCCACCAGTGTGATCTCAACCGGCCTGTTCACCAACGCAAATGGAGGAACCGGGGCCGGCGGCAATCTTTTGGTCAGCGCCGGATCGATCTACATCACCGGACCGAATAGCGGAATCGAGGCCAACAGCTTTTCTGCGGCACCCGGCGGCAATATTTCCATCAACGCCGGAACGATTGATCTCGACCGCCAGGATTTCCCTTCGCCATTCCTGACCGGCATCGCAGCAAACGCGCAGAGCAGCGGAAACGCGGGAACCATTACGGTTTCAACCGGCACGCTGGATGTCGTTGATGGTGCAACCATCGCCACCAATACCTTTGGCGTCGGAAGCAAAGCCGGATCCATCACCGTCAACGCGACCGGAAAAATCGCGGTGCACGGATCTGATGAGAATTTTTTCAGCTCGATCGGGAGTTCCAGTTCTCAAACCGGCGCGGGCGGAGGGGATGTCGCGCTGACCGCCCATTCGATTCTGGTGCGCGGCAAGGCCACGCTCGAAGCCGTCAGCGGCGGGAGCGGGCCGGCGGGTAATGTTCGGCTCGTGGCGACGCGAAACATCGCCCTGGGCCAGGGCGGCTCGATCGACATCGCAGCGGTCCACGAAGGAGGGGACATCGATGTCCTCTCCCGCCGGGGAGATCTTTCGCTTCGAGGCGGCGCGCTGGTCGTCGCCATCGCGGGAGCAGGCGGCAACATCAACCTGAATGCCGCAAACCTCATCGCCGTACGCAAGTCGGGAATCAGCGCCCATTCGGTCAACAGCGGCGGCCAGATCACCATTGGTCAGGCCGTCGGCGCCGGCGTGACGACCGATGCAGCAGCCAATCCGTTGCCGCAGGCGATCATTCTAAACACAAGCCTTGTCGATGGGTTGGTTGAAAATGGCACGCGTGATCTGCCGGTTCGGATTCGTGCGAAACAATTCCTGGTCTCGTCCGATTCGCGCATTCTTTCCGACGCCGCGACGCTCGCGCCGGAGTATGACATTGCCGGCAGCCTGGTGCCGCTCACCGGATCGCTGGCCTTGCCCGGAGCGCGCCTGATTCCCCAGTGCGGCGTACTTCTTGATGAACCCGAGGTCAGCAGCTTTATTGTCACCGGTTTCGGCGGCGCCGCCGGAGCCGGGCGGGTGGATCACGGGGGAAATTATCAAACGCCGGCAGTGAGAGTGAGGGTTTCCATCTCATTGCTTCTCGTCGGCGGCAAGATCGAAGGTTGCCACGTCGTTCAGGCTGACCTGCTCCATCAACGCCGGCGCTGACGTCGCATCGACATGGCCTTGCTCGAATCCGTATCCTTGTCGTCGATCTCTTCGGAAAGCACGGCCAGGGCGTCGTACCAGATTCCCTGCTTCGCATAGGCCATCGCACGATCCATCGGGTCGGCCCGCGCCACCAGCCTGGCCACCAGCGCCTCCGGCGGTTTTACGCGTTTGATCATCCCGCTGGCGCACAGATCCGCCGAACGGTCCTTCGCATCGGGGATCAATGCGAAGGTCACCTGGTATTGCACGTCAGGTTCGAGCTTGACGTTCTTATCTGCGAGGCTGAGGCGTCCGATCCCTTTCACCGCGGGCACCTGCGTCTCAAGGAGTGGGTCCACGTCCCCGTCCTTGGTGATCGTGACCACCAATTTCGTGCTCGTCGAATCCGAGAGGTACCAGAAAATGGTTGGCTGCTCCTGCACCGTCAGCCCGACATGGTCGGGGGTAAGGACGAACAAGTTGGGAAGTTTCTCCGTGTGATGCGCGTCTCTCCCGCCGATGCCATTCACGCGCACCTGCGATTGCGACGCCGGCGCCATATAGCGGATTGTCTCGCTCGGGAGAGTCGCTGGCACGTCACGCGCGGCAGATGCAAAAGGGGCGACAAAAGACGAGCAGGCAAGGCCGATCCAGAGAAGATGATGGAAATGGGTACGAGTCATTGCGATTTCCGAATACTGCGACCCGCCGGAAAGCGAGTTCCGGCGGGCCTGGGTTTAAGATTTAGATGCACACGTATCGGTAAACGGTTCGAATGAATCCGAAGGCATCGACAAACGTGTAATAACGCCAGAAGCACATGGTGATCTCCGTTGACTTTTCCCGCATTCGGACAACCCGTCGCTGTCCGTACACCATGAGAATCAACGATCCGGCGGAAAACCCGACACCGCTGGCGGAAATTTTCCTTCCCAGGCCCGGTAGCCTGCCCAACCACCTGTGATTGCACCGTTTACAGCCAATTCCCGATGACCAGGAACGGCGACCAGTAGCACGGATGGCGGTAACGCGGATCCTGCAAAAGTTTCAACTGGGCGCGTTGCAGAACCTTGGCCTTGGAAAGCGTCGGATCCTGACGAAGCTCGGTATAGAAATTGGAGATGAGCTCTTCGGCGGCCTGGTCGTTGACGGACCAGAGCGTCGCCAGGGCGCTGCGTGCTCCGGCCTTGATGGCGACTCCCGCCAGACCCAGCGCCGCCCGGTCATCGCCGGCGGCGGTCTGACAGGCGCTGAGCGTCAGCAACTCGATCGGCTGATCGCGCAACCGGCTCGGTTGAATGTATCGGCTCAATTCGTCGAGCGTAAGCCGACCGGCCTGATTGGGGCCGGCGCCGTAGGTCACCAGAAAGGTATGGTTGATGTCGCCGGAAAACTGTGCGTGCGAAGCAATGTGCACAACCGAAAAATTAGTGTCGTTCAGCTCCTGTTTCAGCCGTGGTTTTGTGAAGCCTTCGTTGAGCAATTCGGTGCCTCCGAACTGCTGGTGAAGGCTCGTTAATTCGGCCGGCACGAAGTTCAACGCGGGGAAGCCCCCCACCGATTCGGAGATCCCCGCCTCCAGCACATGTACGCCGGTTCGACGGATCGGCCGCGGGTCCATCAACGCCAGTCCCGGGGAAACGGCGATCGCATACCGGGCAATCAGGAACTGCTTCCCGTCATTCAGTGCGCCCATCGGAACCGTGCGCAGCGCGCCGTCGGGAACGAATACCAGCGTGTCCACCGCCGCCGCGTCCAGCATCGGCTCGATCGGCCGGATGAGCTGGTCATAGAGTTTGCGCGCCGGCTTCAGGAATCGATTGGTGGTGCGGTCTTCCAGGCGCTCGCGCAGCTCGCGAACTTCTGCGTTCAGTTCCTCGGCCCGTACGGGCAGTTTCGCGCGCTGAAGTTTTGAGCCAATGCCGATCAGCAACTCGGTCCGGTCCGGCAGAGAAATCAGATAGACGACGGCAGTCTGTCCGGCGACATCCTCCACCGCCTTGGCGCGCGATTTGAGCCGGTTAGCGCAACGATCCTGGAAATAGTCTTCCAGTTCCGCCTGCTTCAGCAGTTCGACGGCCGCGCGGGCTTCGTGAAGCGAACGCTGAAGGTCCGCTTCGTTTGAGACGCCGTCGGCCCGGCGAAGGATCAAATCGGAGAGCTCGTAGTAGAGCGGCGCCACCGATTCGCGAAAGGATCCGGGCTGGCTCTGATTGCCGTAACCGAACGCGATATCTGCCTGCACCGATTGAAGCGTCTCGGCGGCGAGGTTGTATTCGGCAATCGCCGGCTCTGTCTGCCCTTTCGCGGCAAGCAGACGCCCGATCTGCCATTGCCAGCGGAATTGCGCAAACGGAGATCGGACCTGTTGCGCCAGAAATTCGGCATGGCGCGTTGATCGAAGCGCAGCCTCCGACTCCCCTTCCATCTCATTGAGATGGCCCTCATAGCCCAGGGCATATGACCTTACCAAGTCATCGCCGGCAGATGCATCCAACGCTTTTTGGTAGCAGGCATTCGCGGCCGCGAAAGACTTTCGGTCAACGGATCCTCCTGCGCCTCGCGGCTTACCCATCTCCTCGAACGCCCGGCCGACCGACATGAACATCATGGCTTTGTCTCTGCCGTCCGGCATTCTGCTGACTTCTTCCAATGCGGTCTCTGCGAACTCCTCACCTTCGCCGCGTCGCGCCTCGAGGAGCGCCCAGTTGCTGAGCGCGCGAGCCAATGCCCGCGAATTACCGGAGCTGCGTGCGGCATCCGTCGCCCGCTGATATGCATCGCTCGCAAAGGCTTCGTCTCCCTGCGCCCATCGAAGATTTCCAACATCGTTGAATAGCTGCGCGAGAGTGCCGATTTCGCCCGCTGCCTGTGCAATCGATATTGCCTGGGAAAGGAATTTATCCGCCGCGTCGAACTGCCGAGTCAACGTGAACAGTGCACCAAGTCGGCCGAGTACGAGAACGGTTCGCGGCCGGTCTTTCGATTGTGCGGCAAGGCTTTGCGCGAGGGCCAGCGATTGAGCGGCTTCTCGGTAGTTTCCCGCCGTTTGCTGCGCCTGCGCGAGGTTCACTAACGCGTCGCATTGGCCATCAAGTCGTCCTGCGGCCGCGTATTGCTGCGCCGCCTGGTGCCAGGCGTCGCACGCCTGAGCCATCGCTCCGCGCTCGTAAGCGGCTGCGCCCGCGTCCATCGCCTGATCAGCGCCCGGAGCGGGTTTGCCCGGCGTCGTAGTGGCGGGCGAAAGATTTGATGTTGGCTGCGTCGTCGGCAGCGTTGCCGGAACGGGCAGGATGTCCTCACAATTGGAAAAGCACTTCGAGGTCAGCAAAATCAGCAAACACCCGAACAACAAAGCCGCAAACCTGACCTCCTTCTCCCTCGCCCGGTACTCCGGGAGAGGGTTGGGGTGAGGATCCCCCAGACGGGCAATATTTCCGCGCTCGCTCCCTTCCGCAGTTTGAGTGCCGGCCGAAAGACCATCGCCATTCGAACCGGTCGCGCTTGCCGCGTTCTGCTCGATCTTCATTTTCGCTCCTGACCGATTCAATTACCCCGGTTCGCCGATTTGGGCGCTTCTTCCGATGCGATTGTCTCTCGATACCAGGGAATATGCCAATCCGCCGAGGTTGCGGATTGATCGGAATTAACGACCTTATCCAGCGCGGCTGCCGCTTCGCCGAGCCGGCCCAAGTACCAGCAGGAACGGGCCAGCATGAATTCGTCTTTCGGCGTCGGCGATCCGATGCGCCTAAGAAATCCGACGGCCCAGTCATCGATTCCCGCCCAGCCATACCACCGTCCGCAGGCGGCAAGCAATGCGGGATCGTAAGGTTCGGCCGGTTGGGTCGGAGCTGCGCCACGGGTTGGTTTCCGCGAGGCCGCATCGCATGCATCACGCAGAGCCGCCCGCTTTCGCGGCGCTTCCAGGTCCCACTGACGGATAAAGCGGTCTTCGCCGCCGGAAAGGAGCGTGGCCGTGCCGGGGACGAATGCCAACGACAGGACCGGCCCATCGCCGCCGACGACGGAGCGTAACTCGTCGCCGGTTCGCGTATCCCAGAATTTGATCAATCCATCATCTCCGGCCGAGGCGAGCATCAAACTATCGTCTTTGAATGCAACCGCCCGCACACGCCGCGCGTGGCCGTCCAGCGTTCGCACCGGAGCGCTCGGCGAGCTCACGTTCCACAGGCGGATCGCAAAATCTTCCCGGCCGGCTTCGTAATCCGAGTTTCCCCCTGCCGTCGCCGCCCAGCGACCGTCAGGACTGAAGGCGACCGCATCGACGGCGTCAGCATGATTCTTCAATACGGCCAGCTCCCGCGGAGATTTGGGATCGGCGATGTCCCACAATCGGGCCGTCTTGTCCCGGCTGCCCGTCAGCGCCGTGCGGCCGTCGGGGGAAACGGCAATGTCGAGAACGGTGTCCTGATGTCCGCGAAGCTCGCCCAGTTCGATGTTTGCATCGGCGTCGATGACGGCAACAGCATTGTCAGCCAACGAGACGAGCAGCAGTCGCCCATCGACCGTCGCCGCGAGCGGCGCGAGCTGGTTTGCCTTGCGCCTCAACGTCAGATTTCGCGCTTCGGCCAGGTTGCGCGTGTCCCAGATTTTGAGAACTCCTCCATGCACCGCCGCGATCCTGCTGCCGTTGGGAAAAACGATGCAACCGTCGCACCGGCCCGGCTCCCAGCCGGACGGATGCAGTTTTCGATGCGTCGCCAGATCCCGGATCGCGGGGCCGCTGGGCTCCCGGGTCAGGATGATTTCTCCGCCGGGGAAGGAAGAAATATCCATCACCGCTCCATCGGCCAGGAAGCTGTTTTCCTCCGGCGTCGGCCCCAATCCCCAAAGGGTGAGTGTGCCCTCGGCCGCGTAGGAAAGGGCAAATCGGCCGTCGAACGAAAATGCCGCGGCGGGAACGCCTTCCTGATTCTCCCGCGATCGACTGCGGCCGATGCAGGTCCTCAGCTCCGTTCCCGTAGCCATCGAGACCACCCGCACGGTGCGATCGTCCGCCGCAAATGCGATCGATGGCTCGGGGGCAGCGGCATAACCAATCGCGGTTATCGCCCCGCCATGCCCGACAAAGGACTTGCGTTCATTGCTCGAGTTCCTGTCCCAAATCTCGATCGTTCCGTCCGCTCCGCCGGTCACGATCGAGTGCCCATCGGTGGAAAACGCCGCGCAGATAACGCGTTCGCGACCGTTGAAGACCCGCGCCTTTCCGCCGGAGGCGATATCCCAGAGCGCCATCTCCTGGCCGAACGTAAGCACGCTCCCTCCGTCCGGCGCAAAGACTGCCCCGCTCACCCGGCCCACCGCATTGAACTGATGCACAATGGCATTCGTCTGCGTGGAAGCGTCCGCGCCGTCGAGATCCCAAAGGCCGAGCGTGTCGTTTCGCTTTGAATACAACGTGGCTTCCGTCTCCCCGCTGACCGTAAGTGCCCTGCGGCCGTCGGGCGAAATCGCCACGCGCGTAATCCATCCGCCGGGCGCCGGAAGAACACGTTCAATCGCGCCGGAAGAGACGCCGAAGACGACCGCCTTCCCGTCCGCCCCGCCGCTGATCGCCCGGCGTCCGTCGTTTGATATGGCGACGCCCCAGATGGTCCGGCCCGATCGTCGCGGCAAGGTACGGACGAGCTGGCCCGTGGCCGTATCCCAAAGCCGCACACTTCCGTCCGCCGCACCGACCACGGCGATGCGCCCGTCGGAAGAGATCGCCAGAGAGGTGGCCTCGCCCGGGCGAAAATCGTTTGAGCCGGCGAAGACGTTCAGCGGCGGAGGCGAAATGCGATTGGCATTCCACTCCCCAAGCCGCGCCCGCATCGGAGCCGTTCCCTGTTTAGTGAATATGTCGGCGGATGTGGAATAGGCGGCCTTTGCTTCATCCCAATGTCCTGATGCGCCCAAAATGTCGGCTTTGGAGACCAGATCTTCGGCACGCTCCAGTTCCGATCGCCGGGTTTCCTCCTTTGCAACACCTTCGGCGTTGACCGCGACGTCCTTGGCGCGGCGAATATTGATATAGGAAATCACCGCCATGCTGATCAGCACCACAATTACCGCCGCCGCCACGGCAACCGGCGCACGGTGCTTCCAGATGCGCTTTCGGAGGAAATAGAGCGTCGAGGGCGCGCGAACCGTCAACGGCTCACCTTGAAGATAGTTATCGACATCGCGCGCCAGTTCGCCGGCCGAGGCATATCGGTCGTCCGGATTCTTCGCCAGCGCCTTGAGCATCAGCGATTCGAGTTCGCTCCCGATGTCTTTGGCGCAGGCGCGCGGGCGAAGCGGTTCTTCTTCACAGATGCGCCGCATCACCTGAAGCACGCCGCCTTTCGTGTCGTGCGGCAAACGCCCGCAAAGCTGCCGATAGAGGATCACGCCGAGGCTGTAAACGTCCGTGCGCGTGTCGAGCAGCCCGACGTGCCCCGCCGCCTGCTCCGGCGACATAAACGCGGGTGTGCCGGCCAGCTCCCCTTCGATCGATACATTTTCCAGCGGAGCCGAAGAATCATCGGCCAGCGCCTTGGCCAGACCGAAATCCATGACGTGGGGCCGCCCTTCAGCGGAAACCAGGATATTCGACGGCTTCAGATCGCGGTGGATTACTCCCCGCTGATGGGCATGCGCGACCGCCCGGCAGATTTCACCGAACAGCTCCAGCACCGGCCTGCGATCAAGTTGGTGCACATTGATGTACCGATCCAGGGACTGTCCATCAATCAGCTCCATCGCGTAGAAATAAACTCCCTCGTGCAATCCGCTGTCGAAGACGCGGGCGATATTCGGATGATCCAGGCGGGCCGTCAGTTCCACTTCCCGGTCAAAGCGCGCTCGCGCCCTTTCGGAAATGGATGATCCGCGCATCAGCTTCAGCGCGACTTCGCGCCGGGTGCCGAGCTGGAGCGCTTTGAAAACGTCCCCCATTCCGCCGTGGCCGAGTACGCCGAGGATTCGATATCCGTCGATTTTTGGAAATGCCGCGTCTCCCGACTCGGTCGCAAGCTCCGCCTTCACCGTCGTTTCTTCGGCCTGGTCGGCGCCGCTGCTCATTCGTTCCAGGAGGCGCGCTCGCAGCGCCGGCCATTGCGCGGCGCCAGCGTTCGGGCGCCAAGCAGGTCCGGAAGTTGGCGCGGATATTCATCGGCATCCGGCGGATCGCCGGACTTCTGTCGGTACTCCCAATCCACTTCGATCAGTTCATGCAGCAATCCCACCCGCGCCGATGGAGGCACTTTTTCCAGATACAACCGAATCGCCGGACGTGGCCCGGCCCGCCAGGCAGCTTCGAATTCATCGGCGACGCGATCGATGTCCCCGTCAAACGAATCAGAAACGCTTTGGGTCATGGCGTGGATTCGTTTTCCTCTCCCGGCTCTTCGCTCTTCTCCCAGAGGTTGCGAAGCCGCTTCAGTTTTCGCTCGACCGTACGAACCGCGCAGTTCATCATTTTCTCGGAGGCGATTTCCTCGTTGGTGAAACCGGCAAGTTTCCAGAGGGCGAGTTTCTGGAGCGACTCGTCCAACGCCTTGATTTGTTCGAGCGCTTCACCGAATACCAGCTCGTCATGAGGGGAGGCCGCAGCGCCGGGCGCCACGTCCAGCGGGCTCGAATCGTCTGAAGCTGTCGCGCTCGGCTTGGCCTCCCGCCGAAAGTCGCGACGGTTGCGCCCGTGCTTGACGGCCAGGTTCCGGGCCTTGTTCCGGGTGATCTGAACCAGCAAATTCCAGAGGTCTTCCCGGCTCGGCAGCTCGTACTGCCCGTCGCGCTGGCGCAGGCAAAAGCTGTTGTACATGCTCTGAAGCAGGTCGTGCTCATCCTCCCGCTGACGAAGGCTCGGCGAGAGGTTTCGGCGGGCAAGCTGCACCAGATCACCGAAATACCGGGACCAGATGGCGGCTGCCGCCTCGTCAAACTCCGAACGCTTTTCCGAGCGAAGTTGCTCGATCATCAGCGTGACCGAGTGATCGTCGTCGTTGGACTCTGGAAGCGGGTCTGATGGCTTAGTGGTCTGCATCGGATTTCTCCTGTGGTTCCAACTCGGTAAGGTTACAAGTCCATACACCGCAGGAGCAAGCATTTTCGTACTGCAACCATGGAAATATCTTGAAGTGTTGCCGGATTGTCCATTCCCATCCAACCTCGCCCAGGAGTAATTTCCCAACATACGAAACGCTCGTCCCCGGGGAGATGAGGGTCGAAGCGAAGTGAGGGTTCCTGTCTGCGGAGATTCGCCCCGGCCCGCCCGGTTTCCTGTCGGCTTCATCGCACGTTTCATGCCGTTCCCGGCTGGGGACGGAATGTTGATCGACTCAACATCGTGCCGGCGGCCCAGCCGCCAGAGGAGTTCTCATGAAGACGCAACGCATCGTTGTGATCGTGGCGGCGATCTGCCTCATTTCAGCGTTACCCGCAGGCGCACAGCATGCGAATTTTGTCCTCTTCCCCGGTGCGCCCGTCCTGTCGCTGGACCCGGCGGCGGCGGCGCATGAAAATGCCGCCAATCAGCCGGCGGAGCAGCAATTTGTCCATCCCATCACGCAGCCTTACTTCAGCGAAGACGCATTTGTCACCACCGACATCTGTCGAAGGGAACCTGTATCAGGTAACGCGCAATCGCAACGGAGTGCTCCCCATCCAGGGCGCCGACGTGACCAATCTCGGCGACGGCAAGTCAGATACGATTGCGACGGTCGGCGTCGGCTTTGAAGTACGCCCCATCAACAACGTAGCCGTCCGTGCGGCGTGGGAAAAGAACGTCACTCACCCGTCCGATCTGCTTGACAGCCGTGTGACGGTCTCGGCGATCATTTCGTTCTGAGCAAATGATCTGCCGCGGAAACCAAGGCAAGCGATGATGGGTCAAGTTTGCCGGCGCGGGGGTGGCGCGTTGCGCAATCAAGGCCGTTGAAATTGCCCTTGCCCGAAACCCTGAAGGTCAGCGTCACCCTCGGGCGTGAGTGTGCTCGTGCAGATTATTAGTGCGTGAACAGCACGATGCAAAGGCAATACATGCAAATTCCCATCGCAAGAAAGAGAACTTTTACGTTTTTCGTGGGCTTTTTCATGGCACGGCTCCGGGTGTTATCAGATCTTCACTCTCGAGCGTTGAAGCGGCTGTCGCGAGCCGCACAACGATATATCGTCCATTCAACCGGACGACTGAACTTGCCCACCGAATGACCGAATGACCTGACAAAGGCTGGAGACTTCGCTCGCGGGCGAGCATCGGCTACAATGCGATGAACCCCACCCGCGCCGCACAACATGGCTTCTCCCTCGTCTTTCGGCCCCGCGGCGGCGGATTGCGCCGATCTGGTCGTCAAAACCGTCGGCACGGCACGCATCGATTCTCCCCTGACCGACCTGCTGGGTCAGCGCGAGCGCTCCAGCCACTATGTCGAGGAATTCGACCGCGTTCTGCTCGACGATACGGTATCGGCTGTCGCCGCGCGAAGCCGGCCCACCGCCGAGTTGCCCGCTTTTGAACCGGCTGGGCCGCGCGCAAAATCTATTTCGATCCCTCCAAGGCCCGCGCCGGAATCGTGACCTGCGGGGGGCTCTGCCCGGGACTGAACGATGTCATCCGCGGAATCACCATGGAATTGTGCCGCGGATATGGCGTGCAGCGCGTCTACGGTTTCTGCAACGGCTACCAGGGATTCGTTGCGCGATTTCGTCGCTCAGTGCTGGATCTCACGCCGACCCTGGTTTCAGACATCAATGAACATGGGGGAACGATCCTCGGTTCGTCGCGCGGAGAACAGGATCCCGCCGCCGTTGTCGATTGCCTGGAGCGCATGGGAATCAGCCTGTTGTTCGTGATCGGCGGCGATGGAACGATTCGGGGCGCAATGGAAATCGTCCGGGAAATCACCGAGCGGGGAAACAAGATCGCCGTTGTAGGAATCCCCAAGACGATCGACAACGACATCATGTTCATCGATCAGAGCTTCGGGTTTCAGACCGCCTTCTCCGAGGCAACCAAGTCGATCCGCGCGGCGCACGTGGAATCGACCGGCGCGCCCAACGGCGTCGGCCTGGTCAAACTCATGGGACGCCATTCCGGGTTCATCGCGTGTTACGCCTCACTGGCCATGAGCGACGCAAATTTTGTGCTCATTCCCGAGGTCCCGTTTCAGTTGGACGGAGAGACCGGGCTGCTGGCCGTCCTGCGGCGGCGTCTGGAGGCGCGCGGTCATGCGGTGATTGTCGTCGCCGAAGGCGCAGGCCAGGATCTGATCAATGCCGACAAGGGGGAGACCGATGCATCGGGCAACAAGAAACTGACGGATGTCGGCCCCTGGCTGCGCGACCGGATCAACAGCCATTTCAAATCGAGGAATCTGGAGCTGAACCTCAAGTATATCGATCCGAGCTACGCGATCCGCAGCGTGCCCGCCAACCCGCACGACAGCGTCTACTGTGTTCGGCTCGCCCACAACGCCGTCCACGCCGCCATTTCCGGCCGAACCGAAATGGTGGTCGGCAAATGGCACGGCCGCTTCGTGCACGTCCCGATGCCCCTGGCCATTCGCCAGCGAAATTGCGTCGATCCGCACGGGGATTTATGGATGAGCGTGCTCGAAGCAACAGGACAGCCGCGAACGTTTGGGGCGTGAACGGGTTCTACGGATAATTTCCCTTATCGTAAAATCCCAGGCGCACCTGCTGCAGAATGGTCTTGCCGCCGACGATGGCGATGATCTCGTTTTTCTGGCCGAACCTGACGAACGGCGTGATGTTGGCGTCGATAAAGTTGTAGATGTTCCCGTAACTGGCGTAGAAGCGGCCGTTGACGATCAGAGCCTCAATTCCGGCGTCGCTGGTCACGACGTGGAGCATGATAGTCTTGCTTGCCAGCTTCGGGTCTACTTCGACGATGCATCGCAGCGCGCCACGATCCGGTGCCTGGTATGGAAGCGGCCTGGGCTTTTTGTCATAAGTCAGATGATCGGCGGCGAAAGTCCAGGCGTTGACCATCACGGCCGTCTCCGGATCAGGAAGGTAACTGATCCAGGCCGGTGTCGCCGTGCCGAGCGGCGGCGCGCGCGCCCAGATTTCAGTCGTGAGCACGTGCTGGCTGCCGGCGGTCAGGATGCCGCCCAGATCGTCGCGCACGATTTGGCCGCCGAAAGGTTTTCCATCCATATAACGGCGGACGTTGCCGTTGCCGGGGGCTTCAGACTTTCCGAAGATCGAAACTTGTCCGTGATTCCAGTTCGCCGGCACGACGAAATGCTTGCGGAAGACGACATGGTGCGCTTCGACGTTATCGGGAATGTCGAAAATGCCAAGCGAAGCTTTACGCCAGGAAGAGTCATCAGTTTTAGGATCCGAGAGCGACGGGTCCTCGGGGGGATTGGTCGTGCCGTCGCCGGGAAGAATATGGAACGCGTTCTCGTCGCTGAGATCCACTGCGATCCGGGGCTTGTAGTCGGCCATTGGCGGGCCGGGGTCCGCTGTGCCGCGCCACCACCCGCGCTGCACCCAAAACCATTCGGCTGGAGCGGCCGCGAGATCGTTTCTCGGAGTGAGCAGCACGCGCGTCTGAAGCGGCTCAAAGGCGAGCGCCGCTATTTTTGAGCCGGTCTTGTTACGCGAAACGACGATTTTCTCGCCGGTATTCACGTCCATCGCGGCGGCAGGGGAACGGCTCGCATCGATCTCCAGATCCGTCATGATGCGAAGATTCAGACTGATTCCACATCGTCCAAACGTCCTGAAGCCCGTTGTTGCTGACGAAATGGCGCATGATGATCTTGTCGTCGGTCACATGCCCGGGAACATGCTTGATCCCCATCTTGTCGAGCGCCTGCGTGATCAGGGGAACCGAATCGAACATGCCGAAATCGATGACCATTCCCTTCCCAAGCTTTCGCGCGCCTGCGGCCACGGTGCCGTCCTCCCAGAGCGCGACATCCTGGCAGGATTGGTCGCTCGGGTCATGTTTTTTCAGCGTCAGGCCCCAGTTGTTTGGCAGCACGCGAAGCGCATTGTCAGGCAACACGGTCTGCCCTGCCGCCAGCTTCAGATTGCGGCCCTTGCGCTCAATGGCCGTCACGTCGTAGCCGGTCAGCTTTGAAATCGGCCAGACATCGTGCTGCGTGGAAGTATGACGCCCCGTCTGCTGGAAGGTGATGAAGGTGCCGCCGCGCTTGACCCATTCGGCGATTCCCTCGATCGCGCCGGAATCGAGGATCGAGCTGTTGGTATCGACGATCACCTTGTACTTCTCGGCATCCCCGCGCACGAAATCGCTTTCGATGACCGATCCCCGCGAATAGAGGGAGCCGAGCGTCCCATCCAGTCCCGATGCGAACACGCCGGGCCCTTGTGCGATGAGGTCGGGCGGCTCGAGCCATGATCTCCCAGATTCATGGGAAAACCGAAGAGCCGTTCGGTGCGCAGGCTGGTCAGGTCGGCGACCTGGGGCTGAGGCAAGTGATACTTGCCCATCAAGTGCCAGAGCGGCTGCGTCTTATCGAAGTAGTCCTTGATGTCCCGATGCCAGAGAATGTCGCCGAGGTGGCCGAAGTAATCGACGCCCTGCGTGTTCTCCGTGCACCAGCGGCCCATGAAGTGCTTGAAGTCGTCGAGGTTGAGGGCGGGCCCGCCGGGTTCGCAATCGGTCGGCAGGCCCGTGCTCTGAGCCAGTGAGGGACAGATGTCGTTCCAGAATCCGGCCATGCCGCCGGTGTCGTGCAGAATCCCCCCGTAATCTTCGGCGGATTGCTTGAAGTCGTTCCACCATCCGCCGGAAGCCATGAGGGTGATCGGCTTATCGGGATCGACTTGCCGGATCATCTGCATTCCGCGGCGGAGAGCCTGCCCGCGCGACCACGAGCACCAGTCGGACCAGTCGGCGTAGCGTGCATTCATCTCCATGGTGGCCAGCGCAGGATAAGTGGCCGGCGGCTCACCCGTGATATAGGTGCGGTAATCGATCCAGCCGGTCGGCAGCTCGATCGTGAGGAGGTTGTCTCCATCTTTGAGCGAGGCGGTGACCTCAACCCGCGAGAAATGCCAGCCGCGGCGCATGGGGGGATCTTCCGGGCAAAGGGTGCCGTTGACGTAAACGTTGACCGGCATGTCGCTGGTGTTTTCCAGGTCCCAGCAGTAGAGCCAGCTCCTGGGGTGCTTCGCACGCCAGGCAGCGTCGACGTTCATGTGCCGGCGCAAGACGGTCGGCTTGCGCGGCGTGAAGCGCATGATGGCATGGCCCGGCGCGGGTTCATCGGGCCACGCAGAGTCGTCCAGACCTGGTGCGGCGGAAGCCGCGTCGTAGGGCGCAGTCGTGCTCATCTTCCAGATGCCCGAGAGGTCGATCGCATCGCCTTCGTAACCAAAGAAAGTAGCCAATTCAGGAAACGGAACTTCCTCCCAGGCTGCGTAACGCGCGGCGTAGCGTTTTGAAACCTCGCCCAGCCCACCGTACTTCTTGTTGAGATAGTCGTAAAAACTCTTGCGGCGCGCCGGCGCCATGGTCGTCGAGAAAATCGGCGATGCCGTGCCCCATCTCCTCGTGCGGCTCCAGCCAGTTGACGATGTTGCCGTGCTTTGCATTCAGGTTCGAGACCAGATTTTTGAGCTGGCTGAGCCCCGCTTCCTGCGCGTTGATCGAGGCGCAAGAAAGCGTCGGGATGCCCGATGGCGATTCGTAGTACCAGCCGCCCAGGTACCCGTCGGCGAGCGGCGCGACGCCGTCGGGATAACGATTGGTCAGTACGACATTGCCGTCGGTAATGCCGATGTTGACCCCGAGCGGAAGCTGGCGTGCTTGAGCGGCCTGATGGACCCATTCCCGCGAAACCAGATCGAAGATGCCGTCGGCGCTTGGCGCGTTGAACGGGGAATTCCAGACCACGAGCCCCGATTTGCCCGACTTGTCGGCAAACTCGAAATCCTGCGCGGGTCGTAGTTGCCGGGAATGTCACGTCCCTGCCCATCGCGTGGCTTGGTGAAAGGCCCGTAGTAAAAGCGAAAGCCGTATTTGTCCCACCGGTCGAGGTACATCGGCACCTCGATTTCCGCGGTGCTTGAGTCTATTTTTGTATCCTGTGGATTGCTCGCCTTGATAGCTTTCAAGAGCAGAGTCGGATCGGGCGCGGTCAGGATGACGACATGGCTCCCTTGACGAAGTGCCGCCAGCGCCCCCTGCTTTTCGATGAGGTGCGCTAACACGGGACCGCGGGCGGTCGTGACCGAAAGGGGCGAAACGCCGGGCAGTTCAGCAAGGTCTGAAAGATATTTGGCCAGGACGAGCTTCGCTTTTTCCTCGTTCTCGGCCGTGATGACGAAGGAGGAGCTTCTGCCATCCGCTTGTTCTTCGGCGGACAGCGTTCCATAGGCGCGCAATTTGATCGGCGGATAGGTTCGGGTCGTGTCCGAAGCCGCAGCTTGCGCGGAAAGCTTCGCCGTAGATAGACCCAGAAAGCAGACGACGAAGAGCAGCAAAACAAATGATCGCATCGCGCAATCATCGCGGATATTGAGGTGGATGTCGATTCGGTTGATAACTCGTCGCCCAAATAACACACGTCGTCGCACCGAGCAGCAGAGATACAACCGACAGAATCGCGAAACGGCGACGACGCATCGATTGAGATTGTACAGCAGGCCCGAATCATCACCGAGAAGATGGAATTTCTGATCGGCGTGCGCTGCGAGGGAAGTGGATAACGTCCTCAATGAATGTGGCGAGCGGCTCGATCAATCCACTGCACAATGGAGCGAATTCAGTGAAGGGGCGGTTTATCGCTCGTTGACGGCGTGACGGTGATTGTTTGCCGCGCGTACTTCGCCGGCACGGCCACGACGCAATTTGCTGCGACATTTGACGTGCCCGAAGAAACGTCTTCCAACGGCAACATACGTCGAGCGGTGGCCAGCACTTCTTCCGACAGTACGCATTCGTCCGGCGTCTTGTCGTTAAGAACCACCCGCTCGCCGCTGGCGGGCCTGAGCGTCGCCAGGAAGCCGCCGCGGGTTTGAAGCACCATCAACGGGAAGACGCGGTTCCGCTCCCTTGAGTATTCGCCACAGAATGTTTCCGCGTGTTGACTGGAGGTGAAGATCGGAAGCCGGCGTTCCCCAGTTCCGGTCGAGTACACAAAGAGGCTGTATCCGCCCCGCCGATTCTGCTGGTCGCGTTCCAATTCCCGGCGAATCTCCGCGAGGAGTTGCTCCTGGGTGAGCGTTTTCGCATCGATCCCCTGGCTGTCGGTCGCCGCGATGAAAAATAGTTCGGAGTCGGCGAGCTGCCGAAGGAATGGTTCCTCGGCAACCGGCGCCCTCCGCAGAAGCTTTCGGATCTTGTTCAGCATGGGAACCGTTTTGCAAATTTCGGCGGGATCCGTCGCTACGTGCGATCGATTCGGCGGTGCGCCAATCAATAGTCGATGCGCAAATGCCAATTTACTTTACGCCGCTTCGCATTATTGAGGACGAGCTTGAATTCATCGAGATCTTCCAGAACCGCCGCCCGATTTTCCAGCGAATTTGGGTGTTCGTCGATGTACGCATAGAGCGAATCAACCCACTTCAAGCCTTCGGCACAGGAGAACCACTTTGGTTGTACCGCCGGCAAACCGGGGTCCACCCCGAATGACGCGGCTTCGGCGCTCATATCGAGAAAATCATAGGATGTGGGGATCCCGAGCTCTTCACAGATTCGGTTTATCGAATCGACCTCTCTGGCGAAGGACCTGCCGTTCACGAGCGTGTTGAACGTCACCTTGCGATCCAAGGCAATGTAGTAGGAGATTCCCATGGCCGGCACCCGTTCCAAATCGCTCTGGGGTTGGTCATCCAGAACGAATGAGCCTTTCAGCCAATTGATTTCCCAGGAGCGCCTCTGGAAACGGAATTGAAAAGGCTTGTTCACATTTGTGGAATAACTCTGCATCCATAACACACACGTCGCCGCACAGAGCAGGAAAAGAGATGGCCGAGAAAACGCGGAACAGCCGGCGAAGCATCAGCAGATTGTACAAAGTCGACGTGCATCAAGCCGGGACGTTGTCGGCGTCTACTTGCTCTTGCACGAATCCTTATCCCCGGCTCCTTTACAACCGTTGGTCCCCTTGCAGCTCTGCGAAGCATTGGCGGTCTTGTCGCCGGGGGTGCCGGCGTTCTGATTCTGATCATGTTGGCAGCCCACAAGGAACATCCCGGCACCGATGAGAAGGCCGCTCATGGCCGCAGCAGCGAGGCGAGAATTCTTATTCATCCGAAAACTCCTTCCGAAGAAAAATGTATCTTGTGAACGTCGAGAGCAAGCCGTGCAAGCTTACCGCGGATGACGGCCCAAAGAGAGCCGAGCGACTTGCCTGTCTTGAGCTCGGCGAAGGGTCGCCGGGCGAATTCAAGCCGAAGGAGGGATTTGAACCCTCAACCCCGCTTACGAAAACTTTCAACACCTCTGGACAGGGGGTCCGCAAAACACTCGAAAACGCCGGCATTTACCGTGATTTTCGAGTGTTCGTCGCTTGGCATTTCGATACGCGAGCATAACCGATTTCGATACCAATTTCGATATGGCTGCGGAAATGAGGGTCGGATCGGGCATTTCGATACGGGGGCCGGAAGGGCGGGGTGGCTCGGCCGAGTCTGGACCGTCCACGAGCAACGCATTGAAAGCAAAGGCGAAGTCGTAAATTGATTAGGCGGTCGAGATCGCGATAATCGTAGTCGACGCCGTTGAAGATCATGCAAACGCTTGAGTATAAATCAGTAGGAACTTCTGACGTCGCGCGTCCAACTGGCGAACGGCAGCCTGCGCCCTCAGCGTAGTCTGTGTCGTCATTGCGGCAAACGCTGTTCTGATTTATTGGGCCGCGAAGGATCGCAGTTGGGGCGCGATTAGCATCATGATAAAGATCGGGCCTCTCGTAAACGCGGCCATTGCGCTTGTGTCGGTGGCTTTGTTCCCGCTGGTACGACGCGCTTGGCTAGGAGCAACCGTGTCCCTATGTCGTCACGTCCATTGCCGTTCCAATAGCAGCCATCGTCGTGGATGCCGTCTGCATCCTGTCGATGGGCCTCCATGGATGTCGAGTCGGTAGTCGGCTTGAGCGGCTCCCGACAAATAGTTCCCCCGGCGCGATGTCCCGAAAGTCGTAGGACTCGGTGATGAACCCCGGACGACATTCGCTACAAGTTCGTAAGGTTACGAGGGCGCTGGCGGTTTGCATGATTGTTCTGCCGTGCTGCGTTACTTTCTATACGTACAGGCCGATTGAGATAAAGGTCGACGCCGAAACAGGCAGACCGATTCCGACGGCGGGTGTGAGGATTTGGTATGGCGATGACGTCCATCGATGGAACCCGAGGCTTCGCGCAACGACCGACCAAGATGGCAAGACGGCTCGCTGATCATAAGAATGCCAATCTCCCCTGCCGTCGAAGCCACGTAAAAGTACGAGCTGTCAATCAGTTTCCCTGCCGCGAGATCGATCCTTAATGTCCGCCGTTCTCGATAAAATTCTTCGCTGCGAAATGCACTCCGCACCCAGAGCCCGGAGGTTGTCACGCACGGCACCAGTGACAGCATCGACAAGTCGCACGGCTCCCTCGCTCCAATAAGCGAGCCGTGCGACTTGTCGCCGGACCAGTGTTCGCAGGATTTCGCGCGAAAGCCGGGTTACGATATGATCAATTACTCATGCTGGCCATCAGAGGACATTTCGACGGCAAAGTGATCGTTCCCGACGAGCCGGTGGACCTGCCAACAAACCAGCGGATCATCATCCATATCCAATCCGTCGACCAGCAAACGCCCGATTTCCGCGCTTGGCTCGGCCTCGGACTTCGAGCGCCGAAGAATCCCAAGCCGCGATTCGAAACTGACGATGACCTTTGGGAATCGTAACCGAGGGGCAGCCGGTGGTGGTGGACACCTCGATTATCCTTGCGATTTACTTCAACGAGCCCAATGGCGTCTGGGCGGCGGATCAATTAAACCGCTCCGCCGGCCAACCGGCCGCTTGAAAAGTTCTTCGAGCGCAAGTTTCAGCCCCATGAAACGGCGGAATGATCCCTTCCAGCCCAGATCTTCGAACTCAACAAAGAAATCGATGTCGCTTCTTTCAGGGTCGAAATCATCTCGTGCCGCCGAGCCAAAAAGCTCCAGTCGAACGACTTTGTGCTGCCGGCACAATCGCTCAATTCGCGACCGATGATGTTCGATCATGGGTAGCATATCGCGTCAGGTCCTGCCACAGGCCCCAATTACATTATCAGGCATGAGTCGAGTAAAAAGGTAAAAAGCCGAAGGAGGGATTTGAACCCTCAACCCCCGCTTTACGAAAGCGGTGCTCTGCCATTGAGCTACTTCGGCGAAGCCGATCCTGACTGCACAATCGCTGATGATCGGCGAAAATCAATTTCTGACGACAAAAAAGACCATTTCAACCTGCTCTTATACCGCCTCCGCCACGACGGATGGCAGTATATGCGAGCAGGCTGGAAGATCAAAACCGACACCGGCGGCTGTGACCAAACTCGTGAAGATTCCGAGACCGCCGCGCGAGGCCACTCTGGCCGATAGATCCGAACAGCGATTCCCCCAACCCATGACCGCTGGCAGTTCAAATTCCTGACAATTCGGGGTGGGAGTTTTTAGCCGCAAAAAAACGCAACAGACACAAAAAAAGAATGAGCACTCGCGATTCAGTGATTTGCCCTGCCCCGCCTTCATTTTTTGCGCCCTTTGTGTTTTTTGCGGCCATTCCCTCCGTACCTTGTGGAACTGCTCTATCGCGGCGCCGTTCCGCCTCCCGGCGAATTCAAGAACGTTCCTTCCTTCAGTTCATCAAACGCCTGCCGGAGTTGCTCCTGCGTGTTCATGACGATCGGCCCGTACCAGGCGACCGGCTCCTGGAGGGGCTTGCCGGAGCAGAGGAGAAATCGGATTCCCTCTTCGCCGGCCTGGACGACGACTTCATCGCCGCTGTCGAAGAGGATGAGCGAACGGTTATCGGCTTCGGTGGGCGGCGCGGTGTCGAGCCATTTGACGCTTTCGGTCGGCACGGACAGCGGGCCGGAGGCGTTGCAGAATTTTCCGCTGCCGGCAAAGACATAGGCGAAGGCGTGGCGGGTCGTTTCGACGGGGAGATGTTTGCGCTTTCCGGGTGGGACCGTCACGTCGATATAGATCGGGTCCGCCGCGATTCCCTCGACCGGTCCCTTCTTGCCCCAGAATGTTCCGCAGACGATGCGCGCTTCGGTGCCGTCGTCTTCGGTTACGTGGGGAATCTCCGGCGACTTGACCTCCTGATAGCGCGGAGCCGTCATCTTGAGCGAGGCCGGCAGGTTGGCCCAGAGTTGAAAGCCGTGCATGCGGCCGGCGGAATCCCCTTTGGGCATTTCCTGATGAATGATTCCGCGGCCGGCCGTCATCCATTGGATATCGCCGGGGCCGATGGAGCCTTTGTTGCCGATGCTGTCGGCGTGCCGAACGGTCCCTGCAAGCACATACGTGATCGTCTCAATGCCGCGATGCGGATGCCACGGGAAGCCGGCAAGGTAATCGTCGGGAATGTCGTTGCGAAAATCGTCGAGAAGGAGAAACGGATCGAAGTCGCTCGTATTCCCGAAGCCAAACGCGCGGCGAAGATGGACGCCGGCGCCTTCGATGGCCGGTTTCGATTTGATCATCCGATGGACGGGGCGAATGGACATGGTGCCTCCTGGGTCACGTGGATTCAACTCCTCAAGAACAAAGAACACTTCGCTCTTGCTTTTATCGACGGAGTACCGTCGATCGCTGCGGAGTACCGCAGTCACGGGTTGGAAACCCGTGCCACGAACGCGCAGCGAAGATGCACGCCGGACCCTTCGATGGCGGGCTTCGATTTGATCATCCGGTGAACGGGGCGAATGGACATGATGGCTTCTGTGTCTCGCTCTGTCGATTCATTGTACGCGGCAAAGAGCCACGGTGAGCTGGTCGGCGTCGAGTCTGTCCATCGCCCCTGCGAATGTCAGATTTCTGGATGTACAGTCGGGCCTTCTTCCGGGGCACCGCTTGCCCGGAGTTGAGTAACCCAAACATCGAATTGCTCCGATGAAACATCAATTATCAGCCGATGGGGCAATGAGCCCATCTTTGTCATCGAATAGTAAATCGGAAATAGCCGGAATGTGATACGGCGTTGGGCCATCGCAGCCCAGCGACATTTCTCAAAGGGTACCATTCTTGCCCTGACCAGTTGATGCTCTGGCTGGACGGCGATTCCCTGCTCCGTCAGTGCCAGGGTAGGCCTATTCATGTACGCCGCGAACAACCCGACTGGAAACCAAAGGAGTCCGCCGAACAGGAGAACAAACGCCAGAACGTAAGCGGTCTCGATCACAAACCCGAGGCTGACGACAACCAACACCATGGTAATTGACATGAAGATCGCCGGACCGATCGCCGCAACGGACTTCTCGAAACGGGGCGTTGCTTTGAGTATTGGTCGATCGCTCATGTCAGACCTTGCGCCATGATTCCTGTGGTCGGCAAAACTCTAGGGCGACGCAATCGGTTTCAACTTGATCCATCGGATGTTCATGACGCCCCCGCCGGGCATAGTCTTGTCTTTGATCAGGATCGTGAGAGGTCCGGGCTTGGCGATGATCGCGTCGGGGAGCTTGAGAACTTGATAGGTCTGCCAGCCGCCCGTCTGTGAGAGAGTCATCGGCATTTGCTGATCGCCCACGAAGAAGACGACCTGCGTTCCTTCGCCCGGCGGATGAAGGCCATATAGGACTTCCATGGAAAACTTGCCCGGCGTCTTTACGTTGACATGCCATTGGGGAAAGGCGGACTGGACGTTCCATCCGCCAATGTTGGGCGGGTCGTTTTCCAGGGTCAAATGTCGCTCGTTGAGTTCGGCCGTCCCGGGAAGGAGCGTGATCGATCCATCGGCGGCTTGCTTCACGGACTTTTCAACCGGCGCTGGTTCACCTTTGATCTCTAAGACCAATACCGGCACCATCGGATCAGGCGTGATCTGGCGCATCTGGATATTCGCGCCGTCTTCCGACGATTGCACCGTAAGCGGGTGATAGGGATCGTCCAGGTAATAGGCCTTGGTGACGGGATTGCTGATGGGGGCGGAGATGCGGGCGCCGGCGGAATATTGAAGCAGGCTGAAATAGAGTTTGCCCGGCCTCTGCGTGCATCGAGCCCAGTCAAATTGCTGATGAAATGGACTGGCGCCGGCGCCATAAATTGCTTCGCCATTTGCCGTGAGCCAATCGCCCACCCCTTCGAGTTGTGACGTGGCTGCCTCGGGGATTTGTCCCTGGCTATCCGGGCCGACATTCAAAAGAAAGTTACCTCCCTTGCTCGCGACATCGACGAGAGTCCGAACCAGATCGTTGGGCGATCTGAAAGCCTGATCTTTGGCGGTGAATCCCCAGCTTCCGTTGATCGTCGCCACGAATTCCCACGGACGCGTCTGCGGCTCGGATGGAATGCCCCCTTCGGCTTCGATGAAGTCACTCTCGCCGCCGGCACGATCGTTGGTGATGATTGAAGGATCGAGCGATTGGATGAAGGCGCGGATCGCGGCGCCGTCCTCCGCGGACCACCCCTTCACATCCCCGCCGTCGAACCAGATTAGATCGGGGTGGCTCTGGGAGATCAGGTCTTTGAGTTCCGCCTTCACTTCGTTGAGGTAGGCGGCCTTCTGCTCGGCGCTGTCGAAGTGCGTCGGGTGGTATTGCGGATGGGCCGGATCGGCCCTGGCGATTGACTGATGCGCCGAATGCCAGTCGGTCAGCGAAAAGTAGCAGCCGAAGAGCAATCCGTGTTTCTTGCACGCGTGGCTTAGCTCGACCGTCGGATCCCGCTTCCACGGCGTGGCGTCCACGACGTTGTAAGGATCAGCCGCGGTCTTGAACATGCAGAAGCCGTCGTTATGCCGCGCAGTGATGATGAGATATCGCTGACCCGAATCGTGGGCGATTTGGGCCCACGTATCTGCATTGAATTTGACCGGATTAAATTGCTGAGCGAGCTTTTCGTATTCGGCGACGGGGACCGAATGATTGTTCATATACCATTCACCGTCGGCGGGAATCGCATAGATGCCCCAATGGAGAAACATGCCGAATCGGGCGGCCCGCCAGGCTTTGAGACGATCCTGACGCAAGTCGGCCGCGGCGCTGGAAGAGGCTGGAGCGTCGGCCGCAAATGCGTGGACGCCAACCGCGGCGCCGACAGCATAAAACGCCACGGTCAATAAACGCGAAGCAGCGACGATTCGGGTCTTTTTCATCGCAGATTATCTTATCCGATTCGCCGTTCGGACGGGGCAATCCTGGGGTGACGCGGTGCGTCGTTAAACGTACGCCGGCGAATCAGTCCCAGCGCCGTGAAATAACAGACGGCGGCGACGCATGCGGGGGCGAGGTGAACCGGATTGTTGTAGCCGACGATCGGATGAATGCCGATCGCCGCGCCAAACCCAATGATGCCCGCGAGAAAAAGTGCCTGCCAGCGATGACGTGACGGCGCGCGCGCACCGAGTGCTGGCAACAACCAGAAGCCCGAGATTCAACACGCCGCCGCCGAAGCCGGCACGGTCATGCGCGATCAGGTGAATCAGACGTGGATTGAGGGCGTTGAGTTGCGCCACGCTGGAATCCATGTACTGCAGGTCCTGAGGGACGAAAACGACCGTCATTCCGACCAGCGTTATCGTGAGCCCGGCCGATGCGAGCCCGACGCCGGTTGCCAGGAGAAGCCAGCGGCCAAAACCGACGCGCGATCTCACCGAAGAATTCTCGGCAGTTTGCAGGAGCGAGGTGATGCCGCGCGACGATTTGAGCTCTCGATAACAGAGCCCCAGGCCGACGGCAAAACACGGCAGCAGAAGCAGTGTTGCCAGCCCGTGCCAGGTATCGAGATAGCCATAGCTGAGATAGGTCAGAAAGCTGGAGAATCCAGCGAAGTTGGAGAGCAGCAGCATCCACCAGGCCCATGGCTGGCCTTCACGAAGCGGAAAGTGAATGAGCCACAGGTAGATCACCGCGATCGCAATCAGCACGCCGCCGAAGGCGACGCGATCGTGGATCATGAAATGCACGATGCGGCAGGCATCCCGGGCGCACAGTTCATGCGCGGTCATCCCCAGATAGCGCGTGTCCTGCGGGAGAAAGTCACCGGTGGCCGCCAGGAAAATTGCAAAACCCCCGCTAAACAGCAGTCCAAGCGTCCCCACGGTGAGAAACGGCCGGCCGTCGACAAAGAGAGGGGTGAGGAGCCCGGAATCACCACGTAAAGCATCGCGCATGGGTCAGAATCCGAGGACAATGGGTTCCACGCCGGCAACCTTGAAATAGGGGTCGAGCCGACGCGCCAGCCTGGGCCAGTTGTGATGCGGGACACCAGGATAGAGGTGATGCTCGAGATGATACAAGTGCTGAAGCGCGATGATCGAGGCGACTTTTCCGCGAAAAAGTTTCGTCTGCCAGAGTTCACTTCGGCCCGCTGGATTGTGTGGCACGTATGATGTAACGAGCGGAATCACCCAGGCGCCCATCACCATGAGCACCGCGTATACGGCGAATATCGGCGTCACCGGAATCACCGCCAGGCAACCCACGAACAGTAATGCCGCCAGGATAATCTCGATGACGACAATCGGATGCATTCGGCTATGCCGTGTCAACGCCCAGAGCATCAAACGTGGTTGAAAGATGATCCCTTCCAGTAGCGTCCGGCCGAATGACATCTTTGCGGCGGCACCTTCAATGTCGTCATCATGCGGGAAGCGCACGTGATGATGCAGGTGAACGAGCCGATACGCATGACCCGAGCGGAACGCCAGCAGCTCGATCAGGGAAAGAAAACACTCATTCCATCGCGGCGGCAGACCGAGCGTGCGATGAACAAGGTCGTGCGAGATTGAACCGTATGTGACAAAGCTCAGATACATGACCGACAGGAGCGCGAGCGTCCAATGACGATTTGAAGCAAAGAAAAAATAGGCTGCAACGCAGGCAAACGGAATGAAGAGCGTCCCGATCCGTTGGAAATTGTTGATTTGCAACAGGTCCACGCCCAAATCGGCGATGGCAGGAAGTTGCGGAAGATCGGTTGGTTGATGGTCCACGGTCAATTCGCCGAACAAAAAAAGCTCAAAGGGAATCCAGATTCCCACGCGGTAGTATGCTCTGCCAGGATGGAGCGGTTGTCACGCCAAAAATGCTGAAAAATCGTGACACCATCGCGACACCCCGGAATAACAGTTGGTTTTCGATGATGCTGCCCTGATCGCGAGGCATCCACCGCAACTGTCACATGACTCGAAAGCCGAAGCAGTCGCAGCATTGCCCCCCGCGATGATCTCCGTACAATCCCGCGCACATGTTTGCGCATGTGCCCAATGCCCTGACCGGCGGACGACTGCTCCTCGCGGTCGTCTTCTTTGTCATGCTCAGTTTTTATCAGTACGAGGGGCGCGGCGACCCACTGATGCTCAATGTCGCCTTCGCGATCTATTGCGTTGCACTTTTCACCGATTTTCTCGACGGGTATCTCGCCCGAAGGTGGAAGGTTGAGGGAGCATTTGGAAGGATCGTCGATCCTTTCGTGGATAAGGTGCTGGTGCTCGGGAGTTTTATCCTTTTTGCGGGCAAGAATTTTATCATTCCCGACCCGGATTACCGGTGGGTGGTCAAGACGATCACCGGCGTCGCGCCCTGGATGGTCGTGCTGATTCTCGCCCGCGAATTGCTCGTCACGACGCTGCGCAGGGGTGAGCGAGAGCAGCGGACAACAGTTTGGAGCGGCTTTCAGCGGAAAACTCAAAATGGTTTTTCAGTCGGTCACCATCCTGGTCATTCTCGTGTATGTGAATTATTTCGCCCCCAAAGGACGCATCGAGGAAAGCGCCGCGCGGTACTTCCGCTATTTTCGAGATTTCTGCATCGGAGCGACGTTAGTGGTCACCGTGTTCAGCGGGCTGCTTTACATCCAGCGGGCCGTCACGATCTATCGGCGGAAAGACGCGACGTGAATCGGAGATCACTTCAGATCCGGCACCTCCCGCACCAGTCCTTTCATCAAAGGCGATTCGATGACGTTGACGGTTTTTCAAATCGTGATTCTTGCCATCATCCAGGGGCTGGCGGAGCTGCTGCCGGTCTCCAGCTCGGCGCATGTCATCGCAGTCGCGAAGCTCATGCACCTGGATCCGTCTTCGCCTCCCTTCACGCTGCTGCTTGTGATGCTGCACACGGGAACGATGTTCGCAGTGATCGTCTATTTCTGGCAGGCGTGGAAGCGCGCTTTTTTCTCATCGCGAGAACGCTTTGTGAGCTTCTTGCGCGTGGTCGTGATCGCGACGGTCGTGACCGGCATTGTCGGCTTGGCGCTCAAATTCGGAATCGAAGGCATCCTGAAGAGATCGCAGCACATCGACAAAGCCGAGATCGAAGACCTGTTCAAGCACCTTGAAGTATTGGCAGGCGCTCTGGCGGCGGCGGGATTGCTTATCCTTTTCTCGGGACTTCGGAAGGCGAGCGGAGAAGAGCGGGACGAAATCGACGACGCCGATGCGGTCGTCATCGGCGCTATTCAAGGGCTGAGCCTCCCATTCCGTGGATTCTCGCGATCGGGTTCCACTATTTCAGCAGGACTTTTGCGCGGCGTGGCACGCATGCGACTTGAGGAATACAGCTTCGCCTTGGCCGTTGTCCTCACGCCCGCAGTCGTTTTACTCGAAGCAAAACGCCTTGTTTCACATAAGGGGCAGGCAGCCGGATCGTCAATCAATCTTCATGATTTTCTGCCCGGCCTGATTGGAATGTTTTTTGCATTTATTGCAGGCCTGATCGCGCTGAAACTCCTCTCTCGCCTGTTGGAACATGGCAAATGGTGGGTATTTGGGGTTTACTGCCTGATTGCGGCGGCAGGCATATTCACCATGTACCTTCAAGGTTATTAGACCTCTCCACCCGCCCCAATCTGACCGCTACACCGCGATACGTGTTTTGCCAACGTTTTGATTGGACCAGCCGCCCTGCGCGATATAACTGAAGGGGAACGACCACATCTGATTATTCTGGCGGGAATATTCCATGGTCCTTGTTGTACTACGTGCTCTCTTTGTCCTTCTGATGGCGGCGGTCGGATGGTTCTACCTGGGCCATTCCGGACAGCCGGGCGCCGAGAGCAGCTGGCTCTCTTTGCCCGTTTCACTGACGATCGCCGTCCTCTTTGTCTGCATCGATATCCTCTCGCCTCGTCGCAAGCTGGCGATCTTCGCCGGCTCGTTTTTCGGACTTATCGTCGGCATCGCCATGGCCTTCGCACTCAGCTTCGCGGTAAAGCTGCTCGTGGCGGAGTGGGCGGCCATCGCAAGCCGGCCGATCCCGGATATCGGGGAAATCGAGAAATTCACCAACCTCGTTTTAGGAATCGTCTGCTGTTATCTGGCGATCAGTTTTACGCTTCAGACCAAGGACGATTTCCGATTCATCATTCCTTACGTTGAGTTCAGCAAACAGACCAAAGGGCCTCAGCCAATCCTGCTCGATACCAGCGTTCTGATCGATGGGCGAATCAACGACATCGCCGCGACCGGCATTTTCGACACTCAGTTGATCGTTCCTCGTTTTGTGCTCGATGAGCTGCAGGCGGTGGCCGACAGTCCCGACAAGCTGAAGCGCAATCGAGGCCGCCGCGGTCTCGATGTCCTCACGCAACTCCGCGGCGGCCGCGCCGAGGTGATTCTTTATGAGCCAACGCGCGAAACGGCCGAAGGCACCGGCGGCGTAGACCAGAAATTGATGCTCCTCGCCAAGGATTTGCGGGCGCGCGTTTTGACCAACGACTACAATTTGAACAAGGTCGCGCAGCTCAACGGGGTGGATGTCATCAACATCAACGACCTCTCCAATGCTCTCAAGCCGGTGGTACTGCCCGGCGAGAAGATGAGCGTCACGATCGTCAAGGCAGGGGAAGAGCCGGGCCAGGGTATTGGATATCTGGCCGATGGCACAATGGTCGTGGTGGAACAAGCACGCCAGTTTGAAAAGCAACTGATCGAGTTCACCGTTGTCCGAGCGCTTCAGACAACCGCCGGGCGAATGGTTTTTGGCCGGATGGCAGATAGCCCCTCATCGCCGGCGCGCCGGTCGCGTCCACAACCGGATCCGCAATCCACCGCTTCCTGATTTCAACAAGTTGTGGGCTGTGCGCCAGACTGCGCACGCGCAATTCTCGCCGGAATGCTATGCTGAATTAGCGCGCACTCATATTGCATTCAGGTCGAATTTTTCGAGTTGCACGCGCTTTGCAATCGGACTGCCGGTTGTGGTGGCGGGAACGGATGCGTTTCTTGACGGCAAGTCGCTCGTTAAAGATGGTTCCGAACTCGCATCGCGTACGGGATGGCGGAACGCTATTCCCGTTGGTTTCAATTGTCCGACTTCTGGAGATGCAGGCACATGGCAAAGTACAAACTGGAGTACATCTGGCTCGATGGCTACAAGCCCGTTCCCAACATCCGCGGCAAAACGCTCATCAAAGACTTCGAGAGTTTCCCAACCTTGGAGCAGCTCCCAAATTGGGGCTTTGACGGCAGCTCGACCCAACAGGCCGAGGGCCATACTTCGGATTGCGTGCTCAAACCCGTCGCGAGATACCTGGATACCACCGTCAAGAACGGCGTGATCGTTCTTTGCGAAGTTCTTCATCCCGATCTGACGCCTCACTCCACCAACGCCCGCGCCACCATCCTTGATGACCCGGAAACCTGGTTTGGCTTCGAGCAGGAATACTTCCTTTACAAAGATGGCCAACCCCTCGGTTTCCCGGCGGAAGGCTTTCCGAAGGAAGGCCAGGGCCGGTACTACTGCGGAGTTGGCTATAGCCTCATGGGCGATATCGCCCGCGAGATCGTCATCAAGCACCTCGACCTCTGCCTCGACGCCGGCATCAACCACGAAGGAATCAACTCCGAAGTGGCCAAGGGACAGTGGGAATTCCAGATCTTCGGCAAGGGTTCCAAGAAAGCCGCCGACGAAATGTGGGTTGCCCGCTATCTGCTCATGCGCCTCTGCGAAAAATACAAGGTGGATGTGAACTGGCATTGCAAGCCGCTCGGCGCGACCGACTGGAACGGCTCGGGCATGCACTCCAACTTCTCCACCAAATACCTGCGTGAAGTGGGCGGCAAAGAATACTTTGAATCACTGATGGCCGCATTCGACAAATACAAGACCGAGCACATTGCCGTGTATGGTCCTGACAACCACATGCGCCTGACGGGCCTGCATGAAACCCAGGCCATCGATAAATTTAACTACGGTGTTTCGAACCGTGGCGCGTCGATCCGCCTTCCGCACAACATGCCCAAGAACGGCTACAAGGGTTACCTGGAAGATCGTCGCCCCAACTCCCAGGGCGACCCCTACAAGATCGCCAGTCGAATTCTTGAGACCATCGCCACAGTTCCGCATCCGAAATAATTGGGCGCTGGTTTGCTTGTTCGAAAAATTCTAATGCAACGCCGCCCCTTACCGCGCGGCGTTGTTCTATTTACGGGATTGGTTCAGCGCACAGCCATTTTCTGATAATCGAAATCGATATGGTCGACATGGTGTAGTTCCTTGACGGACATTCTGGATTCATAGAAAATTCGACCCGCCACTACGGCCGCCTGGAGGTTAGCCAGGCCGGCGTGGTTCGACCAACCGCATTTTTCGAGGAGACCAACATGTCCACCGCTCGCCAAAAGGCGATCGAATCGATCGCCAGTGCCAAACACAAGCTCAATTACGTTGATTTCAAGAAAGTCCATGTCAAGGACCTCTTCGGCGTCAATGTTTTCAATGAAGAGGTGCAGCGAACCCGGTTGCCCAAATCGGTCTTCAAGGCGATTCAAAAAACGATTAAACATGGCGCGCCGCTGGATCCGGCGGTCGCCGATGCCGTCGCCACCGCGATTAAGGACTGGGCGATGGAGAAGGGCGCCACGCATTACACCCACCAGTTCCAGCCCATGACCGGGCTTACCGCCGAGAAGCATGACAGCTTCCTCGCTCCCGGCGATGGGACCGGCGCGATCACCGATTTCGGCGGAAAAGAGCTGGTCAAGGGCGAGCCCGATGCCAGCAGCTTCCCTTCCGGCGGATTGCGGGCGACATTCGAAGCTCGCGGCTATACCGCATGGGACCCGACCAGCCCCCCTTATGTCGTTGAACATGCCAACGGCTCGACGCTCGTAATCCCCACCGCCTTCCTGAGTTGGACCGGCGAAGCCCTCGACAAGAAGACCCCCCTGCTGCGCTCGATGGAAGCCCTCTCCGCGCAAGCGGTCCGCATCCTCAAGCTCTTCGGCAAGGACGTGAGTCACGTCTTTACGACTGTCGGGCCGGAGCAGGAATACTTCCTGATCGACAAGCACTTCTTTCTCCTTCGCCCCGACCTGATCAACGCCGGACGAACGCTCTTCGGCGCCAAGCCGCCCAAGGGGCAGGAAATGGAAGACCAGTATTTCGGATCGATTCCCGAGCGCGTTCTTGCCTACATGGCCGATGTGGAAGCCGAGCTCTTCAAGTTCGGCGTGCCGGTGAAGACCCGCCACAACGAAGTCGCCCCCAGCCAGTACGAACTCGCCCCGATCTTTGAGAACTCCAATCTCGGCACCGACCACCAGAACCTGACGATGGAAGTAATGCGAAAGACCGCCGACAAATACGGCCTGGTCTGCCTGCTTCACGAAAAGCCGTTCGCCGGCATCAACGGATCGGGCAAGCACAACAACTGGTCGATGTCGACCGACATCGGGCGAGAACCTGCTCAACCCCGGCGACACGCCGCACGACAACGCCCAGTTCCTGGTCTTCACCGTCGCGGTCATTCGCGCGGTCGCCAAATACTGCGACGTGCTTCGCATGTCGATCGGCAGCGCCCACAACGATCATCGCCTGGGCGCCAACGAAGCCCCGCCGGCGATCATCTCCATCTTCCTCGGCGATCAGCTCAACGACATCATCGAGCAGATCGAAAAAGGCGGCGCCAAGACCACCAAACAGGGCGGCATGTTCGAAACCGGCGTCTCCGTCCTTCCCAAGTTGCCGAAGGATGCCGGCGACCGCAACCGCACGAGCCCGTTTGCCTTCACCGGCAACAAATTCGAGTTCCGCGCCGTGGGCGGCTCGCACAACATCGCCGGGCCCAACACCATCCTGAACACGATCGTCGCCGAGTCGCTTGATTTCATCGCGACCGCATTGGAGAAGGCGACAGCCGGCGGTAAGGACCTGAACAAGGCCATTCAGGAATTGCTTCCGGGCATCATCAAGGAGAGCAAGAAGGTTATTTTCAACGGCGACAACTACACCGATGAATGGCACAAAGAGGCGGAGAAGCGCGGCCTGCCCAATCTCAAGAACACGGTGGACACGCTGCCGGTCCTGCAAAAGAAGGAGACGATCGAGCTGCTCACCAAATACAAAGTTTACACCGAACGCGAATTGCAGAGCCGGTTCAACATCCTGGCGGAGAATTACACGAAGACGGTGAACATTGAAGGACAGCTCACCAACATGATGGCCAGGACGCAGATATTGCCCGCCGCGCTGCGTTACCTCGGAGAGGTCGCGACAACGGTGAATGCCACCAAGTCGGCCGGCGTCGACAACGCCGCCCAGGCCGAATTGCTCAAGGCCCTGAGCGGCACCGTCAACGATTTCCAGAAAGCGATCGTCGTTCTGGACAAGGCATTGCAGCATCATGGCGACGGCGACGCCTTCGCCCATTCCAAGCACATGCGGGATAAAGTGCTGCCGGCGATGCTCGAAGTCCGTAAGCACGGTGACAAGCTGGAAGGAATGGTCGCCGACGACCTGTGGCCGCTGCCGACTTATCGGGAGATGCTGTTCATCCGATAGTTCGGCATACATTCGCTGTCGATTTAAAAGGCCCTGGAGCTCATCCCTCCAGGGCCTTCAAATTTGTTGACGGTCGAGATGTCGTTTACGATCGCTTGGCCGCGTATCGGCACCCGACGCAAACTGGGAGATCTAAAAATGAATGTGCCGCCAGTTCCGGAGCGCTTCGAGGGCGTGCGCGTCTTTGGGTCATCCCTTGTCCGGGTCGCGCCAGATAGTGCGACGATTGCCGTCACCGTGAGCCGGTTGGACATGGACCCAAGTAAGGCATTTGCAAGCGCTCGCACGAGCGCAGTGCGGTCCAGGAATTTCTAAAGCGGCAGTCGCTGGAAGATTTCGGTAGTTCGCGAATCAGCCTGTCCCAGGAAACACGATTTGTTCAAAGCGAACAACGATTCGTCGGGTATAAGGCGCGGATCGGGTTTTCAATTGCCCTCAAAGATTTGGAGCGAATTGAGGTGCTGCTGACTGGCTTGATCGCCGCCGGTGCTAACGAGCTCACTTCGGTCACATTTGAAACGACGCGACTGAAGCAAATTCGGGCTGACGCACGCAGGCAGGCGGTAGCGGCTGCCCGCGAAAAGGCGGAGCTGTATTGCACGGAAGCCGGCGTCCCGGTTGGTCGCGTTATCGCAATCGAAGATGCAAATCCGGACCTGCTTGTTATGCGGCGGGAAAGCCACCTGACCGGCGGGGGAACGGGCGGCGGTGACCAGGCCATTGATCCAGCGATGATCACCATCGGCGCATCTGTGTATCTGACATTTGATATCCCTCCCTCGGTAAAGGCACAAGCCGATGAGCAACGCTAAACCGATCGAGCCTTGGCCTTTCGATCAGCCGCGCAACTGCACGACGATCACCATGAAACAAATCCTCGACGAAAGCGAGCCAGTGCTCCTTGTCAGTCATGACGCTGATGATCATGGCTGGCAGTTCATCGGCACCAGCGATGCGTGCGTTGAAGACGGACGCGTCGTCTGCCTGGAGGAAATGGTTCGGCTAGACCCGACGGTCGTAGAAGTGGCCGACCTGCCGCCGGGATGGCAGGCGGTGCGAGAAAATGTCGGAAGCGCATGGACAAGACGCAAGCAGATTTGGGGCAAGGATGAGTAGCGATTGCGGCCACTTCTCTTAAGGATGCGGCGATGAAGAGTTACGGTCCTTCAAACATTCGCCCGCGCCGCAGCCAGCATCTCCGCTTTCAACCGATCCATCGGCGGAAAGACTTCAGCGACGTAGTCGTTGAACAAATTCCCGATCAGCAGATCGGTCAGATGCCCCTTGAGATGCGGATTGGCTTTGACGAACTTGCCAAAGCTGAAACCTTCGTAATATTCAATGACCAGGCGGCGCATTCGCTCCATGCCTTCGACGTACGCCGCCCCCCATTTACCAAGTTGAGCGGCTGAAGTGTCCCCCTTTTCCAAGCCTTCCGTAACCGCGTCGGCCGCTACGCTTCCGCTTCGAAGCGCGAGCAGCACCCCGGAGGAATAAAGCGGATCCAGGAATCCGAACGCGTCACCGACGAGCACCCAGCCATCTCCGGCGCACTTTTTGGCGCGATAACTGTAATCCTTGGTGGCGTAAAATTTATCGCAGCGCAGTACCCATCGACACCCGGCGTTTCACCTCCGGGCAGTTTTCCAGTTCCTCGTTGTAGATCGTTTCGTGATCCCGGTTGCCGGCGAACAACTCGTCGAAAGGCTTGACGATTCCGACGCTGATCACGTCGTCGTGGAGCGGGATATACCAGAACCACCCCTTCTTTTCCTTCGTGGAGAGAACGATCGTCGCTCCTTCATCGCGGCCCTGATCGCGATGGGCCCCTTTCCAATAGGTCCAGACCGCACCCTTCTTCAGATCCGCGTCCTTCTCCAGGAGATCAAAACGGTTGCCAATCATGGCCGTCTGCCCGCTGGCATCGACGACGACCTTGGCGCGGACCTCTTCTTCGCTCCCGTCCTCGTTCTGAATCCGTACGCCCACGGCACGATCACCTTCGAAGATGACCTCGCGCACTGCGCACCCCCTCTCGCGCATCGACGCCATGCTCGCGGGCATTTTCCAGCATCATCTGATCGAATTCGCTGCGCAGCACCTGCCACGTTTGCGAGCATTCGTGAGGGCGATGATCGGTAAAATAAAATGGCTCGGACAGAACTCCATGCCGGCTCACAAACTGAACCGATGATTTCTTGACGAAATGACTGCCCTTCATCTTGTCGAGCATGTTGAGGCGCTTGAGCACCCAATACGTTTCGGGAATGAGCGACTCGCCGATGTGAAAACGTGGAAACCGCGCCCGCTCGAAGAGTCGCACCCGATAACCTTTCTGAGCGATCAAGGTCGAACAGGTTGCGCCGGCGGGCCCGCCGCCGATCACGACCACGTCTACGGAATTCGATTTGGAAATTCCATTTGTCTCCGACGATTCATGTTCGTTCATTGAGATTCTCCAGGAACTTCAAATTCTCAAATTGCTTATTGCCAATCGCTTCCTGCCGCCTCGTGCGGGGCACGAGCCCGCCTCAACAGATCGATCAGCTTCGCGAGCTCTGCCGGCTTCAAGTGTCCAAGCTGCTGAAGATGGCAATCCCGGACGGCCGAGTCCAGGCGGTTCAACAGCGCGATTCCCTCAGGGGTGATTTCAACATTGACCACGCGCCGGTTGGCCGCGGGGCGTTCGCGCTCGACCAGGCCGCGTTCAGCAAGTCGGTCGAGCAGACGCGTGATGTCCGCCGCCCGCGACACGAGTTTGGCGGCCAAAAACAAAGTCGGCATTTTCCGGGGCCGGGCCCCGCGAAGCAGGCGGAGCGTGTTGTATTGCTGAGCCGTCAGCTCATGTTCGCCGAAGAGCGCATCTTCCAGCTCACGGAGCCGATCGTAAGTACGCCACAGATTCAGGAACGCTTCCTGGTGAAGCGAATCGAACCGCCGCGCAGATACGGATTTTTCCAGGGTCGTCGCCACCTGTGAACATTATTGCTTGTTCGGACAAGTGTTGTCCAGACAATTATTCACCTGTCCTTGAAAGGTAAGTGCGAGTCGCCGCTGAAAGATCAATCAGCCCGGTTTTTGACGGTTGGCGCATCAGTTGATTTGAAATGAGCGTCCTGTACTGAGCGCGCCACCGGGCTCATGGTTCCCTGGTGCGATGAGACCGGGGCGGAGGCGTGATGCGAGGAGCACGCCGTCAAAATGCACAGACAAGAGGACAAAATCACTGCGGGAAGTGCATTATTCATTCCAAACTCCCTGTTTCGATCGATTGTCCGGCTCTGGAAGCGAAAGCGGGGCCGAACCGGGCAATTTTGCGGTGCTCAAACCGTTGTCCCGCCGCTGACGCTATAATTCTCTGAATGCCAGCTCCGCTCGAACGGAAATTCACGTTTAATGACCTGCGTGCCGCACGCTTATCCGGCGCGAAAGTGCCGTTTCTGACATGCTATGATTTCACGACCGCCGGCCTGATGCAGACGGCGGGAATTCCCGGACTGCTCGTCGGCGATTCCGCGGCCAATGTGATTCTCGGCTATCCGACCACGCTGGCGGCGTCGTTATCATTCATGATCGAGATCACCGCCGCGGTGCGCCGTGGTGCGCCACTGGCCTTGTTGATGGCGGACATGCCCTTCGGATCGTATCAGGGGTCGATCTGCGCGGGGTCAAAAATGTGTGCCGCATGGTGCAACTTTCATCCTGCGACTGTGTGAAGATTGAAGTCGGCGAGAGTCAATTGCCCCTGATTCGCGAGTTGTCGGACGCGGGTATCGCGACGATCGCTCACCTGGGGCTGCGGCCCCAGTCGGTCGGCCTGATGGGCGGATATCGCTACCAGGGCCGGACGGCCGACGAAGCAATGACAATCGTGAAGATGGCAGTTCGAATGGAAAAAGCCGGAGCGGCGGGTTTGCTCCTCGAGGCGGTTCCGCCGCAAGTCGCTTTGGCCGTTTGCGATGCCGTCGAAGTTCCAGTGATCGGTTGCGGCGCGGGTCATCCCTGCCATGGAAGCGTCGTGGTGACGCACGATGCGATCGGACTCTCACGAAATCCGCCGCGGTTCGTTCCGTCCGTTGCATCCCTGGCTGAACCCCTGACCCAGGCACTGGCCGAGTACGGCCGCATGGTATCCTCCGGCCAATATCCGGCCCCGGCACACCAATACGAAATGAATCCCGAAGAACGGGCCGGTTTTCAACGTCGATTGAATGAGAGCGACAAACTTCGTGCATAGCACGACGATGGAAGGATTGTTACTTTTAATTTATCGCCGGTTCTCGGAAAATGTATCGGCATCGCTCGCCGATTCGGCCGGGGCGGCACTATGGAGATGATATGAAAACGTTTCGGAGATCCCTGGCCGTCCTGCTGGTAGGCGGCGGAACGATCGGAGGCCTTCTGGTTGGCACCAATCTGGTGCACAACGCCGAGTTTGCCCGCGCCGCCGAAAAGGTTGAGGCGACGCGCGAACAACTCAGCACTGTAAACGATCTTTCAACCGTATTCCGTGAAGTCGGAAAGGTCGTCGAACCGTCCGTCGTAAACATCCAGGTTCGAAAGGTCGTCAAAGGCGCACACAACAAGTCATTGCCCTTCGACGACGATTTGCTCCGCCGATTCTTCAAGGACCGCGTTCCGGAGAACAACGAGAACGGTGACAGCGACAAAGACAAGGACAAAGACAGCAAACCCAACAACGACCAGGATCAGGAACAGCCCGGCGACGACCAGGAACAGGTCGGCACCGGCAGCGGCGTCATCATGGAAGTGGACGGGAAGACCGGCTACATCCTGACGAACAATCACGTCGCCGGCGGCGCCAGCGAAATGATCGTCACGCTTGCCGACGGACGGCGAATCGAAAATGCCAAGCTTGTCGGCGCCGATCCCAAGGCCGATCTGGCCGTCGTCAAACTTGAGGCCGACCATCTCATCGCCGCCAAGTGGGGAGACAGCAGCACGCTTTCTAAAGGCGACTGGATCCTCGCCTTCGGCAGCCCGTTCGGCTACGTCGGCTCGATGACGCATGGCATCGTCAGCGCCCTCGACCGCAGCCAGGTCGGAATCCTCGGCAGCCAGGGGTATGAAGATTTCATCCAGGTTGACGCCCCGATCAATCCCGGCAACAGCGGCGGACCGCTGGTCAACATTCACGGCGAAGTCGTCGGCATCAACACCGCCATCGCGCTCGCGCAGCGGCGGATTCCAGGGAATCGGATTTGCCATTCCCTCCAACGAAGCCAAGTTCGTCTATGCCCAGTTGAAGGGGCACGGCAAGGTGGTGCGCGGCTGGCTCGGCGTGAGCATCGCCGACGTCGCCCGCGATCCCAATACCGCCCAAAGTTTCGGTTACCAGGGAACGACCGGCGTGCTGGTCGAGCAGACCTTCCCCAACACTCCCGCCACCAGCAAGCTCCAGGCGGGTGACATCATCACCGAAATGAACGGCCAGGCCGTCGACAACGTGCAGCAGCTCCGCAATTCGATCGCCGCCACGGCTCCCGATTCCGAAGTGAAATTCAAAATCTGGCGTGATAGCAAATCGACGGAAGTCACAGTCAAACTCGGTATCCAGCCGGAAGATCTGATGGCGTCGATCGGCAAGGGAAATGGTCCGGCCTCGCCGCAGAACGTGGCGCCGAGCACTTCCGAGACGCTCGGGATGACCCTCGCCACACCCGACGATCAATTGGTCCAGCGCTATGGGCTCAATGATCGTGAAGGGCGCTGGTCACCAAGGTGCAGCCCCGCTCGCAGGCCGCCAAGGCTGGCATTCAACCCGGCGACCTGATCACCCGAGTGGGTGGACAGAAGGTGGGCGGCGCGAAAGAAGCGAGCGACGCCATCGCCAAACAGGACGCCGGCAAAGGCGTTCGGCTCTATGTCACCAATGGCGAAGGCTCGCGCTTCGTCACGGTCGAAGCCGCCAAGAGCTGAAAATTTAACCACCACGGATAACCCGAGGTGATTTCAAAGCCTCCCGGCCGAAAGGTCGGGAGGTTTTTTCGTTGAGCACGCACCCATGTGACACGGTCGAAAAAACTTCAAGCGGCTTGGGAGGCGGAGAGCATTTCCCAAGTCAGCATCGATCCGCGCGGGAGCGGACAGAGAACGCGCCGGCCCACGACGTGTTCAATATCCGCAGCGGCGATCCCCGTCCCCGGACGCCGAACGGTCAAATCGTCTTCGCTCAGGATTTCCCCGCTATTGAGGTCGCGCAGCGCAACCAGACTCTGTCTGCTTACACGGCGGACGTCCTGCTCAATCTCAAGCACCCGTTTGCCCGATTGTCCGCGAAGAGTCTGGGCTCTTCGAATCAGCCGGACGTATTCGGCAAATTGTGCCGGATCGGAACTTGCCGAATGATCAGGACCAGCAGCGCCGCGATCGTATGTGAGATGACGTTCGATGATGCATGCCCCGGCGCTGACTGCATAGGCGCCGCAATCGACTTCCGGCGTGTGATCGGAATAGCCGATCGGAACGTCGAAATGATTCGCCAGCTCCGTGATCCAGCAGAGATTGGCCTCGGCCGACGGCGTCGGATAACTGCTCACACAATGCAGGAGGGAATAGTCGGCATTCCATTCCGCAAGCCATCGGCTCGTTCGCTTCACTTCGTCCAGAGTTGCGGCGCCGGTCGAGATCAGCAGCGGTCGTCGAAATTGCGCGGCCCGCGCCAGGAGCGGCCGATTCACAACGTCCGGCGAGGCAATTTTGATTGCGGGCAGATCGAGCGATTCGATCACCTCCACATCGCCCGGCGAAAAAGGCGTTGCCAGCGGAATCAGCCCACGCTCCCGCGCCTGAACGGCGATCCGCCTGATTTGATCGGTCCTTAATTCATAGCGGCGCAGCATCTCGACCGGATTGTCGGCAGCCACGCGATCCTTCTGATATTCCGCAAACTGCGCCGACTCGTGCAGAAGCTCCGAAGCACGAAAAATCTGCAGCTTCACCGCGTCGGCGCCGCACTCGGCGGCGATCTCCACAAGCTCCAGCGCTCGGGCGAGACTTCCATCGTGATTGACGCCGATCTCGGCGATGACAAACGTGGGAAGCCCGGGGCCGATCCGTCGATCGCCAATGCAAAACGTATTCATATCGCTATTCTCCGTGGCCCCGAGGTTTCAGCCTGTTCGCGAAGAACCGCCTCGGCCCAGAACAAATCCCGCAGTTGATCGACCTCGACAGTCGAGCCGGGCTCGACACAAAACCCGCGCCGGTCCATCCCAAAAAAGGCGTGCGGATCCCCGGGATTTGCCCGGCCCCGCAGCATCGATGCCCGCGAGACAGCGACAACCGCTCCGTCATGAAGATAAAGCGGCTTCAAATCCTGGCGGCGATGAATGCTCCCGGGCTGAAGCGCCACGACCCGGTCGTCGCGCAGCTCTGACATCCAGGCGGGATGCCATTTGCCGACCGGGCAGAAGCTGCGAACCGAATCGCATCCGGTATCGGCCAGCATTCTCAGCGCGCGATCGATGACGCCCGCTTCCCGCACCGGCACATTTCCGTAGATGACGACCAGCGCATCGGGGTGGAAACCCGGATCGACCGATTCGGCCCGATCCATCGCATGTAACATCACGTCCTGCACCGATGCATCCGAGGTTGCAAGCTCCGGCGGGCGCGTCACCGTTGCAAAATCCGCTATTTCGGCCAATCGAAGAACGTGCGGGCAATCGCTGGAAACGATTGTTCGCATCAGCATTTCCGACGAGCGGGCATGCTCGAAGCTGTAATTGATGACGGGCTGGCCGCACAGGGTAAGCAGGTGCTTATTGGGCAGCCCCACGCTGCCGGCCCGGGCGAGGATGACTCCTAATGCGTTCATGCAAAATACCCAAGACTGCAATTTTGCCCCTCTCCCGGTACGAAGAGCCGCGCACGAAGTAAGCGGGAAAGTTCTCTCGCTTACCGAGTGCTTTCCCGCTTACTTCGTGCGCGGCTCCTCCGTACCGGGAGAGGGGGCAGAAAAATTCGCCTACGGCCGATGCCATTCCGTGCACTGCGCGCAAACCGGATGATCTCCCCACGCCTTAAGCTCATGGCTCTGGCGCAGCGCACGAGCCGATTTCTGCCAGACGTCCCGTAACGTCTCTTTGCCGAGGTCCCCTACCACCTGCTGTCCCAGAACGTCTTCCTCACAGGAGACCAGCCGGCCATCGCTCAGCAGGTTGATCCGCGAAGCGAGTCGCACACACGGACGACGCGAGGGTGGGGACATATCCGCCACGGAAACATCCTGCGCTATCCCTCCGAACGTGCTCGGCCCGCGAATCACCGCGCAACCGAGAATGCGCAGCCACTGGTCGTACCAGGTTTCCATCTCGCCGAGGTTTTCCCGGCACTTGATGAAAATGGGAACCAGCAGCGGGAGGCCGCGATTGCGCTGCTGACGCTCGGCGAGGAAGATTCGAATATTTTCCAGAACCCGGGCATATCCGTCGACCCCCATGACCTGGGCATACGTTTCAACCGTCGTGGCCGGGAGCAGCACGTTGACGGCATCGACCGAGGATCGCGCGAGCATGGCGACCTCTTCGCCGCGCTCGGCCAGGAAATCGGTTTCAACCGCAACGGCCGCGATGCCGGATGATTGCGCGAGACTGAGGATTTCGAAAAGATGCGGCGAGATGAGCGGATCTCCCACTCCGCCGATGCTCAGCCGTGCGTCGTCCATGCTTCCCAGTTCGCGAAGCAGCGGCTCTGCCATCGCCGCGGTGAGAAGCGGCCGCTGGATCGGCTGATATTTTCCGGGCCAGAAAATCGGGCCGCTCTGGCGCGACGTGTTGATCTCCAGCGCCAGCTCGCGCGGCAGCGGATCGGACCAATCCGCCTGGCGCATGCGCCGCACCAGTTCCTCGGCGCCACTGCTGATCAATTGTCCGTTGAGGCAATCGGTCGCCTGGCTGATCCGCGCAATCTGCCGGTCGGAATCGAGAGTGAAGCGAAGGGTTGTTCGCGCCACCGCCGTTGGGATCGGAGGCGCAATTGTCTCCGGCGAGCATCTCCCGGCTCACCTGATCGGGATGGTAATGAAGCAGCCGGCCGGGATGCGTCTTGGCCGCGGCCAGACGTTCGAGCAGCGGCCGGCGCAGCAAAGCGCCGGACAATCCCGGGGCCGCCGGTGCGAAGCAGATTTCAGAATCAGGGTGCGCTTCGGCATGGTCGATCAGTGAATCGAGCAGATCGGGATCGACCAGCGCCGCCGATGGATCGATAAGCACGATGCAGTCGCTCTCCAATCCGTTGGCCAGCTCAAGTACCCAGGGGGCGTAGAATCCCAGATCGAAGGAACAGGAGCAGACGAGTCCTCCGCGCCATCCGTCAGTCCAGCGCTGCGCGGCGGAGACGCCTTCAACCTGCGGGATATGAAGCCGCGGCCCTTTGGCCAGTACGCACGCCTCAATCTCCTGGGCGATGCCCGCCACCCGGGGCAATTGATCTTCCCAGCAGACAATTCCGGCGCTGTCGATATGCCGCGAACGGTATATCCGATCGAGCGTCCACTTCAGGACCGGCTCGCCGCGAAAGGCCCGATGAGCGCTCGAGTGATCGGCGCTTTCGTGGAGCATGCAGAGGATCGCTGAGGGTTTTGTCACGCTGAATACTTCCCATGAACATTCACGCGGCCCTTTGGGCCTGCCGCTAAAAGGGGCAGCTACGCTGCCCTGGTTCGCTCCTGATCGAACTGATCGAGTTTTTCGATCACCTCGTCCATCAACCGCTGGAAATTTTCCGCCGCTGTGAGGATTCCCTGCACATTTTCGATGTCGCGCTCGACCTGTTGCCGCTGTCTTTCGACGCCACTCACTTTTGACGCGGCGATTTTACGATCGGCGGTGAAACGCTTGAGTTCGGCGGGCTGGGAAAGCTGGGTGACCAGATCGTACGTGGCGCCGAGCTCGTTCATACGCGCCCGCAGGCCGTCGACGGCTCCGATCGCGTGATTGACGCGCTGCTGGTCGTCGAGGTGATCGTGAATCTCGCGCAACAGGGGAAGGGTGTCGCGGGAGATGCGCCCGATCTCAACCGCTTCGCCGCGCCGGCGGCGCAGGCAATCGACGCAGTCATTCATCCGGCCGAAATCCATCCCCCGATGCGCTTCGCCGGAGTCGACCAGTGGAGCGGTGCAATATTTTCCGATCGCTTCGGCCAGGGGCATCGGGGTGGCGCCGCGCTTGGCGACGCCTCCCTCGGTGGCGTCGATGATGCGCGTCGGCGTCTTGAGAAAATCGCGCTCGAACTGCTGAAGGTACGTGAAAAGTCGCTCCTCGGTATACATGCTTCGTCCCTGGTAATCGCTCACCCGGCGGAGAATAAATCGCTCACGAACGATCTGATCCCATTGCTTCATCTCCACGCTGCAAAAGCGCGACAGCTCGGGCCGCCAGACGTCTTCGTAGCTGGTGCCCGGCGTGTAACAGAGGCCGTCGCTGAAACCCAGATCCTGCCCGACGAACATGATCGGATCGCATCCGAGATGCTCAGCCAGGTAATAAGCCAGGTGGGCGACGGTCGCGCCGCCGGGAAGGCGCGGCCGGGCGAGCGCCATCTCCCGCAGCAATCCATCGGCAAATTCGTTTCCGAGAAGCGAAACCGGCCCGCCGAACATCGAGAAGATGGCGCTCGCCGCCTTCGGCTCGGCGACCAGCTCGGTCGAAATCTCCTTAGGGACTCTCTCGAAAAAGCGCGTGCAGATTTCGTGATAATCGAGCGACGTGACAAAATGCGGCTCGACGCCCATCTCCAGCAGCGGCTGAAGCGTCGTCTGCACGGCGATGATCACCGCCCTCTCTCGAAGGCCTTTCAGCAGATGCTTGTTTTTCCGAAGCGAAGGCCCCGCCGACACGATCACGGCCGGCCGGTTCTTATGACGATTTTGCAGACGGCCCACGCCGGGAGAAGCGGCATACCAGCCAATGTTGCGGGCGATATTTTCCGCCGTCCGCGTGCTATTCAGAACGAGTGTGTTGATGCTGGTGGTGCTGAAGCTTTCAAACTCCTCGAGCCATTGCTTCATCTGCGCATGAAATGCCGGAGAGGCCGAGAGACTGGCCTGGTGCTCCACGGTCTCCACGCCGATCGACAGCAACGCGGTCTGAGGCGTGAGGCGCGTCAGCAGATCGGATTTGTCCGGCTTCGTGAAGAACATGAACCGCCGGCTCTCGATGAGTTTTGACAGATCGCGCGATTCAAAGGCGGCTCGAAGCAGATGCAGGTCAGGCTCGAAGATACAGAAGACCGCTTCGTCTCCTGACTGTTCGAAGAGAAGCTCGACGTGATAGCCGAGCCCGAAACCAAAAATGTAAAACGCCGCTGTCGTAATCGTATCGACCGGCTCAATGAGTTTGGTCGCCTCGGCGATCGGGTCGTATCGGCTGTGAAGATAAAGCTTGCGGCCATCGCCGCCCGGCGCCGCTACGGCGACGGTCGGCGGCCCGCTGCGCGACGGCTCGAGCTGGTATGCATTCACTTCATCCAGATTTTCGATGGCCAGCGCAAGCTTCGGATCGGCCGCCCAGAGCGCAGCCAGGTTGGTCAGATAGGGCGCGTCGTCCGCCAGGACATATCGAGAGGAAAGATCGTCGCTTGCGGTCATAGGCGCAGGGATGTAGCGTTCGACTTTGGTGCCGAAACGAGACCCTTCCTTTATCGGACGTGGCCCAAACGAAGGTTGAGCCAAATCCATGAGCGACCTGATCTTCGATGCACCCTGGTGGCTTCCCGCAATTGTTGCGCTGACCGGCATTGCGCTCTTCGTCAGTGGCAATCGACGCACCGAAGCCAAAGTGCGCAACATCGGCCTCGCCGTCATCGGCCTCGCGGCGGTGTTGATGCTGCTGAAGTGGTTCGTCGACACGCCGAAAAAGATTGCCCTGCGTGAGAGCAAGGAATTGGCCGCCGCGGTCGAGACCGGCGACTGGAAAAAATTCCGTTCGCTCCTGACGCCGGACGTCGGTCTTCGTGTGTTGACCGGCAAGTCCGCCTATTCGAACGCCGACCAGTTAACGGTCGCCACGCAGAATGCCGCCGAGGGATTTCGCCTGCGCGCCATTCACATCCAATCGATGCTGGCCGAGCAAACCGGCCCGCTCGTCACCGTCACGCTCAATCTGATGACCGAACAGGAACAAGCCGGCATTCCGATGCTCCCCAGCTCCTGGGAATTCGATTTCAAACAAACGAGTGATGGGTGGAAAATCAGCGAAATCCGGGCGCTGAAAATTGATGACATGCCGTCGGATGAGATTGAAAAGAATTTGCCGCGGGGGCGGTGAAGCAGATCTGAATGAATGGGCGATACAGGGCTCGAACCTGTGACCTCACGGGTGTGATCCGTGCGCTCTGGCCAACTGAGCTAATCGCCCGACGAAGCCACTTTAAGCGCCTCTTATCGTCAAATCAACCGTTTGTGGTGCAGGCTTCCAGCTTGCCGCGGACATTGGGCAGGCTGGAAGCCTGCACCACAAAGAGCCGCATGCAATTGCGCTGTTCACTGGAGGCGGTCCGGATTTCGTTTCTCGAAGAGGAATGCCGCTCCGCCGCCGCCGGGGGGAATGTATCGGCTGATTTCGGCGGCGACGGGATGAAGCTGCTTCGCAAGGGGACCGGCATCCTTCGAGGCGCTATGGGGCAAAGAAGCGAAGATGACCCAGAAATGCGACGTGGCCACTTCAGCTACGTCGACCGGGAGGCCGCGATAGGCCGGCTGAGGCGGATAATGCCAGTAGCAGAGGGCTTCGACGCAGAGCTTGGAGTTGAACAGGCCGCTCCTGAAATGAGGCTCTTCGCCGACGAAATAAATTGCTTCGCCAGGCTGGCGATGTTCGCGGAGCCAGGCGACGACCGGGCGGACGCCGGATCGGCTGCGTGGTTCGGCGAGGCGATAGGCCGCTTCGACTCCGCCGCGCCCGATCACGATGCCGGCGACAATCAGCCACGCCAGGCGGAGCGGAGCGGCGGCGTTCGAAAGGGAGTCGCGCAGAAGTATCAGGCTGCCGCCGCAGAGGAGGAACAAGCCGGGCACCAGATAAATCGTGACGCGATCTCCGTTAAACGGGTATTGCCGGAAGCAGGCGGCCACGACTGCCAGCGCAAGAGGAAGCAGGCACGCGGCAAGCAGACGGGTCTGCCGAGCGCGAATGAATCCCCAGACTCCGGCGAGTGCCATGAGCAGGAAGAGCGGCCCAAACGAGCGATAGGGATGGTCGCATAAGGCGTAGACCTCCGACGCCAGCCAAATCGGAATCGTCAGCGGTTTGTCATATGGCGGAAAATCGCGGGCCCAGAATTTCGAGAGATAGACCGAATGCTGCGGCTTGATCGAGTAGCGGTAGAGCACCAGAAAAGAGACCACGACCATCGCATTTGCCGCCAGGTAAATCACGAGTTCGCGTGGTTCGCGCCGCCGGATTTCCGGCAGAAGCATCAGAGAGAGCCCGCCGAAAACGATCGCGGCGGGAAATGAAAACCAGACGAGCACGGTCGACATGAAGGCGAGCAAGACGAGCCGCTGCGTCGGCCGGAGATGGTTGCTCGCGCGCAAGGACGAAGGCAAGGGTCGCAACCTGCCTGCTCTTGCTTCCGATGGGTCGTCGCTTTCAGCAACGCTTGGATCCCGGATTCGAAACGCCACGGCGAAATACAGCAGGAGCACCGCGCAGAAGGCATCCCCACTATATGGTTTTACTTCCGCCGAGTGCCAGATCAGCTTGTCGGAAAAGGCGAAGAAGGCGGTGATGCACAGTGCGATCGGACCGGGCAGAAGCCGGCGGCAAAGCAGCGCGAAAATGGACAACGCCGCCAGTCCGCATAGCAGCGATGGAAGCCGCAGCGCGTATTCACCGGCGCCGAAAAGACGAAACAATCCCCGTTCGGCGACAAGAAACAGCGGCGGCGCAGCCTGTTCGTAATCGAGCTTCTTGGGAAGCTCGGCAGCGGTCTTGTCCATTACATTGAGCACGACGAGCGCTTCATCGTGCCAGTAAGACGGATTGGCGAGATACTGGGCGATTCGACAGACCCAGCCGATCAGAACAATTGCCAGAATCGCGCGGCTCCAATTGCGCAAAGCTCCGGGCAACAGGGAATTGGCAGTTCGATCAGGACGGTTAAGAAGGGTCATGCAGGAGTCAGAATACAGAATCATGCCTTTCGGGGAAGGAGGTACGCATCCCACCAGCTCCGGCTGATCAAGGCGCTGCCGATGTATTGAAAGTCAGCGCGCGGCGCAACATGCTTTTCGCGCATAAACAGAACGACCTGATCGCGATCGCAAGCGCGCAACGATTGGACGTCGGGCAAAGGACGGAGCAGGCGATTCAAATAAATGTACAGATCGAGCGGGCGATGAATCGCATCGGTGTCGTAGACGATCGGATCGGGCACGACCTCGAGAATCTTCCCGGCGAGGATCTTTCCGCCGCTTCGACCGTCGACGGATTGGCCGTAGCCGTGCAGGAAGACGCCTTGGAGCAGAAGCATCACCGCGACCGTGCCCGGCACAATCGCCATGGCAGATCGTGATGAATAGTGAACCAACCCCGTCAGCAGGATTCCCCCGGCGACGAGTGCGGCCAGCCCGAGTGCCGGCGTGAGCCAGCGTCCGCCGTCGACTGTCTTTCCCAGGAAAACGCCGTAAGCCACGACGCCCAACAGCGCTGCCCCGAGCAATATCCACTGCACACGAAGCAGAAGCCTCGAGAGTTTGTCTCGCGCGGGCCTTTCTCTGAAAACCTGCCGCACCACGATGGCGATCAACATGGCCGTCGGCGCGAGAAGCGGCAATGCGTAACGATCGCGCCGCTCCGGAAAAAAACTCATGATGATCAGAGGCAGAATCACCCAGCAAGCCAGCAAGCGAAGCAAGCGTGAGTCCGGATTCTCCCTCTCCGAGCCTGAGAATCGCTTCACCCAGCTTCCAATCCCAGCGCCCAATCCGATGAGAAAGAAAAGGGTCCACGGGAATACAAGCAGGATGACCACAAAATAGGCGACATAGGCGATCGGATGGACGCGCGTCGTGTATTTATTCTCGATGCGGAGAGCCACCTCGGACACCCACGTGTTCAGGTCAGCCTGCTTGTGCATCAGCACGTAGAGCGTCCAGGGGAGCGCGATCGCCAGCATCAGCAGAATTCCGCTGACCACGGCCGGCCAGTTAATTCGCGAGTCTGTCGCGCGTCGGTGCTCGAGCCGTCGGTCCACCATCCATTCCACCAGAAGCGTCGCGGCCGGCGGAACAATCGCGACGAGCAGTGCCGGCGGCCCCTTGGTCATCAGCGCGACGCCGAGTGCGCCCGGCGCCGAGCGATCCGGCCCACCAGGCCTGGCGGACGATCGCCAGCAGAATGAACGCATCCGCGATGGTCACCCACAAGAGCAACTGCGTGTCATACGAGGCATAGCGGGCATAACGGAGAAAAAAGATCGTGCTCCCGCCGATCATCGCGGCGACGATGCCGAGCGCCCCATCGCCTGCCGCCGCGCCCATCCCGTAAATCGCGGGAAGGGTCAGAGCCGCCATCAGGAGTGTCGGCCATCGTGCTCCCCATTCGAGATTTCGCGAGCTGAGTATTCCCAGCGCCGTCGTCCATTCCGTCAACGGCGGTTTGACGGTACGCGGCTCGCCGTAGAGCGTTGGAATCAGCCAGTGATGATCGCGTGCCGACTCGAGGGCGGTGGCGATGTTGAAATGTTCCATGCCGCCGGCGGTATCGTTCGACGCCGACGGCGCCAGCGTTGCGAAAAAGACCGCGGCAAGAAGCAGACTCCCCAGCCATGCCGACCTTTGGCGACGCGGCGTCCGCGGACCCCAATCCAGTCGTTTGGAACCCTTGAATGAATTCGCCGGCGATTCCGCTCGCGCGGATGAACTCAAAGCGGAAAACATGTTTCACTCCTGGATGCGTCAATTAAAAGCGATTCGCGAACGGCCGAAAAGCCGCTTCCCAGAATTTCCGAATAACCGTCCTGCACATGCTCTTGCGGCGTATCGGAGGAGAAGGAAATCCTTAGTAGGGTGGGATTGGCCCACCGTCCCGGTTTCCCGCGTTAGGCCAAGATTCTGGAAGTGTTGGTCCTCGTGGTGGGCCGAGTCCACCCTACTTGCCGGCCAGCCCGACCGCGCTGATACTCGCGAAAATGGACAGCGTTCTATCCATGGAAGGATCGGCCCTTCGAGTTGAATCGCCGGCGAGCGGCTCGCCGGGCTCAACGCGTTTGCTCTGTATCGGCGTGATAGTCTTGCTAATCCTCGGCGGAGTCATTCGCATCCGCCAATATGCCGCGCGCACGTCATTCTGGGGCGATGAGGCCTTTGTCGTGATGAATCTTCGCGAGCTGACTCCCCTCCAGCTTGTTGGGAAGTTGAAATGGGACCAGGCCGCCCCACCGTTTTTCCTCTGGTCGCTGCAAGCGATGTCGCACATCGGTGGCGAAAACGAATATTCGCTGCGGCTCGTTCCGCTGCTTTGCGGACTGGCCGGATTGGGGATCTTCGCGGCGCTCGCCTGGCGCAGTGCTTCCCGCTCCCGCGGCCGTTCTGGCCTTCGGCCTGTTCGCGCTGGATCGCCGGCTCGTGGAATTTTCGGCTGATGTCAAACAATACAGCGGCGACGTCATGATTTCCGCCCTGCTTCTGCTCGTTGCCGTCGGCAGAAGCAATGCGCCACCGATGCGAAGGCTGATGCAAACCGCAATTCTGGCGGCCGTGGCCGTCTGGTTTTCGCATTCCACGGCCATGGTCTTCGGCGGGATCACGATTGCCCTGAGCATCGGCTGCCTCTTTCACGATCGACGCGACACATGGAAAGTCGTTGCCTGCAACGCGCTTTTCGCGCTTTCATTCCTGATCCTCTATTTCGTATCGATCCATCCGCAACACACGGATTTTCTCCAGCAGTTCTGGAAAGAAGCGTTCCCCGATTCGCATCATCCGCTCCTCTTTCCATTGTGGCTGTGGCATCAAGGCTCCGATTTCCTCCAATCGCCGTATCGATGGCCGGGAGCGCTTTTCGCGCTGCTGATTGTTCTTTCGTTTATCGCGGCCCGGCGGGATCGCCGCTTGGATTTGTGGGTCGCGATCGCAGCGCCGCTGGCGCTGACGGTCGCGGCGGCCACCCTCCACGAATATCCTTTCAACGGCCTGCGACTGACGCTCTTCCTGATGCCGGAATTGTATTTGCTGATTGGTCTTGGGGCGGCGGCGTTGCTCGCCGCATTGCCGCCGGAGTGGCGGGCGGTCTGGTGGATCCTGCCGCTGGCGCTGCTCGGGACCGGACTGGCCGTGAGCATCGGTCGATTCGCGCGCCCGCCGTATCTGTCACATATTCGGCCGGCGGTGGAGTTTGCGGAAGCGAGATGCCTGCCCGGCGACGCGCTGGTCTGCCTGGGCGAGCCCGACAAGATGAATCCCGCCGCTCCTTTCGACGGACGCCATCTCGAAGCGCTCTGTTACTGGGTGCATCCGCCCGGAAGGGTTTACACAACGCTCGGTTCGCTCGACGATGTTCGCGAGCAGCGATTCTGGATCTTGATCGCGTTTACCCCCGGCGAATCCCGTCGCCTTAAACCGCTGCTGGAGCAGGCGCACCGTATCGCCGACGAAAAAGCACATTTCGTGGACGAGCGTGGCGGAGCGACGTATCTGTTTGAACGACACCCGGATTCATGATGCGATCGGAAGACCTTGGCCGAATGCCTTATCGCGAAGCCTGGTCTCGGCAGGAACGAGCCCACGAGGAGGTCGTCGCCGGCGCAGGAGGAAATCGTATTTTTTGTCGAGCATCCGCCAGTCATCACATTCGGACGCCGCGCCGGCCAGGAGCACAATCTCCTGGCATCGGAGCAACAATTGCAAACGGCGGAAGTCGAACTCGTTCAAAGCGACCGCGGCGGCGACATCACGCTCCATGCGCCGGGGCAACTCGTCGCCTATCCGATTATTCGATTAGCAGATCATCGCCTTTCCGTCGGCGGCTACGTCCACCGCCTGGAAGAAGCGGTAATTGCGACGCTCGACGGACTTGGAATCAAAGCCGGTACGGACCCGGGCGCAATTGGCGTCTGGACGGAAGTTGGCGGAAGCGCGGCAAAAATCTGCGCCATTGGCGTGCGCATCCGGCGCGGCGCTTCGCTGCACGGACTTGCCCTGAATCTCGACACCGACCTGAATCTTTTCAACCTGATTGTGCCGTGCGGGCTCGCAGAGCGGCCGGTTACGTCTATCCGGTGTCTACTCGGGGATCGATCGCCGACGATGCAGCAACTCAAATTCGCGTTGTTCGAACAATTGAAGCGAGCGATAGAACGGGGCTCATGAATCCGCAACGAATCACTTTCAGTTCGTCCCGCGTGAACTATAATGCATGCGATGACCGGCTCACGTTTTTATTCCACTGTCAGTGATCGACCGGACAGTTCCCAGGCGGTGGCGCAGGTGATCGCCGAAGCTCGAAACGAGACCGCCGGAAAAACTGACGTGGCTTTCGTCTTTCTCACGCGCGAGCATGTCGAACAGGCTGACGCGATTATCGAAAAGCTCTGGCTCGAGCTCGATCCGCAATGCGTGGTCGGCTGCTCCGCCGAGGGCGTGATCGGCGGCGATCGGGAGATCGAGCGTTCCCCAGGCCTTTCGCTGCTGGTTGGCACGCTTCCGAACGTCCGCGTTCATCCGTTTCACATCGCCGGACAAAGCGACTGGCGGGAACTGCTGAGCGACGAGGAGGCGATGAAAGTGCGCCTGGGTCTCGGCCCTGAAACACGCGCGATCATCGGCTTTGGTGATCCTTTTACTACGCCGATCAACCAGCTCCTGACTGCACTGGACGCCGCGTCCCCGAACGCTCCCCTGGTCGGCGGAATGGCCAGCAGCGGTCATTCAGCCGGCGAAAACGTGCTGGTTCGCAACGACCAAATCTACAACGAAGGATTCGTCGGGCTATGTCTTGCGGGACCCATCACGATCGAAACTGTGGTGAGCCAGGGGTGTCGCCCCATCGGCCGCCCCATGGTTATTACTCGATCGCATGACAACGTCATCGAGCATCTCGGCGGGAAGCCCGCGATGCAGGCGCTGCGCGAAATCGTGGACAAGCTGGACGAAGCCGGACATCGGCAGCTTCAGGGCGGGCTGTTTGTCGGCCGTGCCATCAGCGAATATCGGGAAGAATTCCGGCGTGGAGATTTCCTCGTCCGCAATCTGATCGGCGTGGATGAAGAGAACGGCGCGGTGGCGCTGGCGGATTACATCAAGATCGGGCAGACGGTGCAATTCCACGTCCGCGACGCCGCCACGGCTGACGAAGACCTCTCTATTTTGCTGAAAGATCAGCAATCCAAACCCGCGGCGGCGGGTGGACTACTGTTCAGTTGCAACGGCCGCGGGACGCGTATGTTCGAGGAGCCTTGTCACGACATCGGTGCAGCGCGGCAGGCGATGCCCGCGACGCCCATCGCCGGATTCTTTGCCGCCGGAGAGCTGGGGCCGGTCGGCAGGCACAATTTCATCCATGGGCACACTGCGAGCTTTGTTCTGTTCCGGTGAAATTCTCGTGGAGAAGCCTGGAGCCAGAAGCCAGTGAAACTCTCAGCCGCTTCGCTTAAAACAATCGGATGCCGATCGAGCCACTGAATTACGCTGTCCGGCCGCGGTCGCGGATGCGCGACGACCTCGCCTATATCCTACCCATGGGCATCTTTCTCGCTTTCACTCAGATCGCAGCCTGGTGGCCGTCCCTCTTTCCCGTGTCGTACGTCGTGAAGACGATCGCCGCCGCGGCAGCGCTGATCATTTTGTGGCCGCATTTCACGAAGATCAGTTGGAAATTGTGGTGGCTTGGAATTCTTTTCGGCGTAATCGGTGTGGTGCAGTGGATCGGAATGGAAAAGCTGCTTCTGCACCAGTTTCCAAATTACCCCCGTCCTCACGCCGAGGCGTTTGACCCTTTCGACAAAATCCATTCGAGCGCGGCGCGCGTTGCCTTCATTGCGATGCGCTGGGCGGGCGCGTCGCTGGTCGTCCCGTTTATGGAAGAGTTGTTCTGGAGGGATTTTGCCTGGCGAACGATCATCGCTCCGAATGATTTCAAGCTGGCTAGCGTGGGCGAGGTCGATCTGAAGGCATGGATCGTCGTATCGCTGATCTTTTCCGCCGTTCACATTCAATGGATCACCGCGATCGTCTGGGGATTGATGATCGGCGGATTGCTCATGCTGACTCAAAGCCTGGGGGCGTGCATCATCATGCATGGCGTCACCAATTTTCTGCTCGGACTTTACGTGCTGCACAGCAAAGACTGGGCTTTTTGGTGATGCCGCTCGGCCGCCAATTCCGCCTGTATCGATTGTGAGGAGGCCTCCTTCGGCTTGCCCATAATCCGGCCCATTCGCGCTTGAATCCGGCGATTTTGCGATTTTCTGCTCCTATTTCGTCGCATTGATCCAGACACCCTTTCAGCGCGCCGATAGGTTCCGCGGAGGGCATCTTGATCAATCGATTGCAGCGCATCCTTCCGAAGCTTCATACGCCGCGCCCCCGGGTCGTCGCCGGGATTGTGCTCGTGCTCTGCAATCGGATCATGGATCCGGTTTCGAGTGGCGGTTTATTCGTCTCCGCCGATCCTGTGCCGCCCTACTACCATGGTCCTTCGACCCAGCCTGCGGTCGTCGCCACAGCAAGTTCGAGGCTCCCAGCGCCGATCGATGAGCCCTGGCTGCCGGCCTTTGCGACATTCGACTCGAGCCGGCATCACCCACACCGGACTGTTTCGACGCCGCTGCTGCCAGACCCTTCGGTCGGCGAGCCGAACGTCGGTGCTTCGCCGGTCGTCGGCGATCCGCAAACGAGCAGCAGCCCGACTCTTCCGTCCATCGTTCCGCCGACAGCCGTCAGTCAAACGCCGAACGTTGGCGAGCCCGGGTCGTATCCAATCATTCGCGCGCCGCCGGCTGCGCCGCACATTCCAACTGTCGGTTCGAGCCCGAATCCTGGTTCCATTCCGCCGCTCACCGGTATTTCGCCGCCTTACTCCGTGGGAAATCCGCTCAGCGTGGGAAGCTCGCCGGTCGTGAGTGCGTTTCCTGGCGTTGGATCCTCACCGATCTTAAACCAGTCACCGAGCGTGGGTAATTCATTGCCCCCGGTCGTCCAGACGCCTGTCGTTTCCGCATCCCAGCCCATCACCGCACCCGAACCGACGGGGCTGGTCTGGTTGGTTGCGGGTTTACCCTTGCTTCGCCGCAATCGATCCGGCAGCCGCTGAGCATTTCGCGATTTGATTAACGATTAACGATGCGATGAAAGTGCCGAGTCGATAGCTCCAGCCAATTGTTCGAGTTCGTACCCGACCTGTCGCTGGTTGTTAATAAAGAACGCCGGCGTTCCGTTCACGCCGCTGCGCAGGGCTCCAACCATGTCTTGCTGAACGCGCGGGCCGAATCGGTGGGCATTTAGATCATCGCGAAATCGATCCAGGTCCAGGCCCAGCCGACCCGCATAGTCGAGCAAATTCGCCGGCTCCAGTGCATGCTGATTCTCGAACAGAAGCCGGTGCATTTCAAAAAACTTTCCCTGCGCGGCGGCCGCTTCCGCGGCTTCGGCGGCGAGGTGCGCATGCGTGTGCAGTTTCACGAGGGGGAAATTTCGAAATGCATACGCAACTTCCCGTTGAACCGCTCGAGAAGCGATCTGACCACCGCCTCGCCACGGGCACAATGGGGGCATTCGTAGTCGCCGTACTCGACAAGCGAAACCGGCGCATCGAGGGGACCGATCGAATGATCGCGATCGCCCAGGGGCTCCTCGAGCGCGCGCAAACCGGGATTGGGGCCAAGCGTCATGGCGTATGAGTGTAGGCGCGACGCGGCGAACATGAAACGCGAACGCTGATCGACAGTAAGCAGATGTGCCGCGCTGGCGCAGGTTCTTTGCCATCGTGGTTTTCTCAACAACGAACGGAGTTTGATTGATGCGATTAGGAGTCCTGTTCACCGTTGCAGCGTTAGTCTTCCTCGCCCGGGTGGGCCACGCCGACGTGAAACCTGCGGCGATCTTTGCCGACGGGATGGTGCTTCAGCGAGACATGCCGGACCGGGTGTGGGGAACGGCGACGCCCGGGGAGAAAGTCAACGTCTCGTTCGCGGGTCAAAGCATCCAAACAACCGCCGGACCGGACGGACGCTGGGTCGTGCGACTAAATCCGATCCCGGCCGGCGGCCCGTTTGAACTCACCATCGCCGGAAACAATCAGCTCACGATTAAAAACGTTCTCATCGGCGAAGTGTGGGTGGCGGGCGGACAATCCAACATGGAAATGCGCGTTGAGCAATCGGCCGGTGGCGGCGATGCCGCAGCAGGGGCCAACGATACGCAAATCCGTTTCTTCAAAGTCGGCGGTGCCCTACCCTTTGCGCCAACGCGCGATTTCGGCGGGAATTGGCAAGCCTGCACACCGGACAATGTGAAAAGCTGGTCGGCGGCTGCTTATTTCTTCGCAAAGGAACTGCGTCCGGCGCTGGGTGTGCCGATCGGAGTGATTCAGAATGCCGTCGGTTGGACGCCGGCCGAAGCCTGGACCAGCCGCGACGCGCTTCTCGCCGATCCGGAGCTCAAGCCGATTGCGGACCGGTGGGACCACTGGACAGAAGCCTATCCGAAGGCGAAGGAGATTTACGAACATTCGCATGCCGAATGGATATTGGCGGCCGACGCCGCGAAAGCCGCGGGCAAGCCCGCGCCGCCCGAACCGCCGGCTCCATCAGATCCGTCTTTCATTCACCACGCCTCGGTACTTTTCAATGGCATGGTCAATCCGCTGATTCCTTATTCCATTCGCGGAGTGATCTGGTATCAGGGGGAGACTAATGCATCGCGGGCCGACCAATATCGCCGCCTCTTCCCCGCGATGATTCGCGACTGGCGTTCGCGCTGGGGTGAAGGCGATATGCCGTTTATCTTTGTCCAGATCGCCCCGCTCGATGCCGGGCCTGTCGATCGCGCCGAGCTTCGCGACGCTCAGCGCGAAACGCTTGCCCTGAAGAACACCGCGATGGTTGTGACCGTCGATATCGGGATGGCCAAAGACGAGCATCCCAAAAACAAGCAGGAAGTCGGCCGGCGATTGGCCTTGGCCGCAGAGAAGCTGGCATATGGCAAGGATCTGGTTGCTTCCGGCCCGCTCTACCAGCGCATGTCGATTGAAGGAGACAAGATCCGGCTGCATTTTACTGAGGTGGGCGGAGGGCTCATTTTTCACGATCAACGCGCCCGAGGATTCACCATCGCGAATGCTGACAGGCGATTTCACCCGGCCGACGCCGTTATCGACGGTGAGACGATCGTCGTCAGTTCCAGTGCAGTTGCGCATCCCGAGGCGGTGCGTTACGCGTTCGCGAATTTCCCGGAGTACAGTCTTTTCAACCGCGCCGGCCTGCCCGCCAGCCCCTTCCGAACCGATGATTGGCCATTGACAACGAAAGGGGAAACCAAAATGTTTTTTGATCAGATCCAACTCGATGAAGTCACGATGACGCCAAGGCCGGGCGAGCCGGCAAATCCCAAATCCCAAGCACCAAATCCCAAATAAGCCCGGAATTCCAAAAAGGAGAATTTCTGACCGCGCACAAGTCTCAAGGAGAGTTCGGATCGTTACGCGCCGATGCGCTACCGTTTGAAATTTTCCCCTTTAGTCTTTGAGATTCATTTGGGATTGGGTGCTTGGGATTTGGAATTTGGCCCACTGCGCGGATTGCCAATCCCCAGACCCTTCGCTATTCTCCGCTGCGCCCGGGGGAATAATTTCCGAACGTCAATTGCAGGGAGTGCAAACCCATGAGCTTTCAAAACGCTATCGAGAAAAAGGCGATCGAGATCGGGAAACTGTCCGTTGAAATCACCACGTCCGCCGGGAGCGGGCATCCCTCGACCGCCCTTTCGCTGACGCATCTTGTGACCGTTCTCATGTATCACCAGATGCGCTGGGACCCGAAAGATCCCTGGAATCCGGCGTCGGATCGGCTGGTCCTTTCCGAGGGGCATGCGGTGCCGATCATTTACGCGGCGCTGGCGGACCTGGGCGCAATGATCATGCCGCTCGGGAAGGGGCGCGAGGCTGCCCGGCCGATGACCCGGGAGGATGCGATGACCCTTCGCGCAATTGGACTCGCCGATCGATGGACACCCCAATCCGCAGGCTTGGCGTGCCGTTTTTCGACGCGGCCACCGGGTCGCTGGGCCAGGGGTTGTCGGTGGCCGCCGGTCTGGGCGGAGCGGCGCGGATGGACAAGATCGACCGCAACATCTACTGCATCATCGGCGACGGCGAATCGCGCGAGGGGCAGATCTGGGAAGCGGCCGACTTCATCGTCGACCACGCCCTGACCAATGTCATTCCGATCTTCAACTGCAACGAGCTGGCGCAGAGCGATTGGGTCTCGCCGCAGCAGTCGTATCAGGGACTGGCCGACAAGCTCAAGGCGTATCGGCTTCATCGTCGCGCGTGATCGACGGGCACGATCCGCTCGACCTTCAGAACGCATTTGACGAGCTGCACGTCGTCCAGAACGGCAGCCGCCCGCTGGCGATCGTCGCCCGCACCGTCAAGGGCTGGGGCGCGATCGACGAGCAGGGCATGGGCAAGCACGGCACGCCGGTCAAGAAGGACAAGCTGCCGGCGGTTCTCGGAGAACTGGATCAAACCGCCAAAGACCTGGGCGTCGGCGATTATCGAATCGGGCCGGATGAACTGAAAATTTCCCCGCCGAAATACGTTGCCCCCGCCGCGACGCTGGGGATCGGTGCGCATTCTCACAAGCCGATCAAGATCGCGTCCTTTGCCGAAGGCGCTGGCGGCCGTCGGGATGGACAAGGACGTGGCCGCCGGCAAGCCGATCGCGCCGCGCAAAGCGTATGGGGCGGCGCTGGTGGCGCTCGGAACCGCGGACAAGGCCAACAAGCAGATCGTCGGCCTCGACGCCGACGTGAAAAACTCGACGCACGCCGAGTGGTTCGCCAAGAAGTTCCCGGCGCAATACCTGGAGTGCAAGATCGCCGAGCAGAACATGTTCATCGGTCGCGGCGGGCTTTGCGCGCCGCCGGCAAAATTCCGTTCTGTTCGACCTTCGCCAAGTTTGTCGTCCGCGCCTACGACCAGATCGAAATGGCGATCATCAGCGGCGCGAACCTGAAGATCACCGGCACCCACGCCGGCGTTACGCTCGCCGCCGACGGGCCCAGCCAGATGTCGCTGCCCGACGTGGCATTCTTCCGCAGCTTCTGCCACACGAAGAACTTCAACGGCCAGCCGGCCGTCAGCTACTTCTTCCCCGCCGACGCGGTGAGCTGCTACAAGATCACCGAGCTGATGGCCAACATCGACGGCGCCTGCTATCAGCGTGCCCTCCGCGCCGAAACCAAGATGCTCTACAAGCACGAAGACACTTTCGAAGTCGGCGGATACAAGGTTCTGCGCGAAGGAAAGGACTTCGTTTTCGTCACCGCCGGCTACATGGTTCATGAGTGCCTGAAGGCCGCCGACGAACTGGCCAAGACGGGCAAAAGGCCGCGGTAATCGACGCTTACTCGATGCCGCTCCAAACCAAAGGCATCCTCGAACTGGCGCAAAAGAGCGGCGGAAAGATCATCACCGTCGAAGACAACTACACCGGCGGGCTCGACGCCGAAATCGCCATGGCGATCGCCGACGGCGGGCGCGGCGGTGAAACTGCAAAGCCTGGTGGTTGCACAGAATCCCCAAGAGCGGCCGCGAGCCGGACGACGTGCTGGATTATCTGGGCCTGACTGCGAAACAGATTGTGGCCGCGGTGTGATCAGCCGGCCCAATAGCGCCTCATAATCGTCGGAGCATCACATGCTCGATGAATTCCTGCGCGAGCTTTATTCCCTTTGCGTTTCGATGATATGTTACGTCTGTTTCCCGGTCCTTCCCGGGCGATGAAATCACGCCGATGAGTTCGTTTTCAACAGCGAAAATCTCCCGCAATGCAATCGGACTGTCTTCGGCCTGATACAGGAGCTTGCCGTCGCCGTCAGCCTCCTGCTCGCTTATCAAGAGCGCGATCCTGGGTTCCGCCCGTTCAGTGTCGGTGTCGTTTTGGGTCCAAAAGTGCTTTCCAAAGAAGAAGATATACCGTAGTGATTTCCCCTGGTGATGGAACCAAAGCGTGAAGAACCACGTCTGCTTCGCGCCGATCCCGCTTCTAATATTCTCCCAGGCAAATTCATCTATCGTGGGGTACTCCCTGAACTGTACTTCAAGGCCTGAGGCGGTAATTTTCGCGGCGCAGCGCTGAAAGTCATCGCGTAATGACTCCACCACTCGCGACCAACGCAAATACTTCGCCTTGCGCTGTTCTGCCGCTCGATTGGCGATCTCCCCGGCCATCCTGGACGCCCAGTCCTGCAACTCACCGACCTGCTGTTGCGCGGCGACATATTGTTCGAGCGTCGCCGCAGTACGCTGCGCAATCAGTTGGGTCAGCGGGTTGATATCACCGGCATCGGCGGCAGAAAGCGCGTCGTAATATCCATTTTGATCGCGGTCCTGAAGTCTGATGATCGCGGGAGCAAGTCTGGCGCGCAACAAGATCAGGTCTTGCCAAAGGCGAGCGATTCTGCCGTTTCCGTCGACGAACGGATGAACGCGAGCGATAGCCCAGTGTGCCCAGGAGGCGAGTTTCACCGCGTCGGCTCCGTATCGTCGTTCAATACCCGAAGGATTTTCTCTGTTAGTTCAGGGACGAGTTCTGGCCGCGGCGGCTGATATTGCGCGCCAGTTATCATTCGTCGATCGTCGCGGAAGTGTCCGGCCTTCGCGTCGATACCGGCGAGAAGAACCCCGTGCAACTCAAGGAGTCGGTCAACCGTTTGAGGGTTCTTCTCGGGAAGCAGGGTGGATTCGAGGTGCTGAACCGCGCGCCCAAGGTTTTGCGCCTCCGTTCCCTCCTTCTTCCGACGCTGACTCACATGTCCTGTCCTCAATATCTCGATCGTTTCGCGCAACGTGAGTGTATTGCCTTCGATCGCGTTGCTGGAATAGACGCGCTCCGCGAAAAGCTTTTGATGCACCTCGTTAACGAGGTCAGGCGTCATCGGCCGGAATTCGTTCACTCGACGCGCTAGCTCTTCAACATCGGCGATGAGCGAGTTTGTCCCCGAGGAAAGCTCCAACTCTTTCGGAAGCTTAAGTTCCATGTTGGATTCCAGCTGTGAACGTCATGCATCGACAGCGGCTCGCGCGGCGACATTCACGCGAGCCTTCCCGCCTCCCGGAGCCGCTTTACGGCGGGGTGCTCGCCAGCGTGGCTGCGCGCGTTTTCAAACTCACGCTGAACACGCTCAATTTCGAAGATTACAATGCAATCAATGGTGGCAGTAGTCACATCCGGCTTTACAATAGCGGCTGGATTTTAGCAATCTCGATGGAGAAAGTAATGCTTTGTCGGAGAAAACACGGATGTTGATCGAGTTATGCGTATTGGCCAGCGGTTCCTCGGGCAATTGCAGCATGCTGCGCACCCCCGCCGGCGTGGTGCTGATCGATGCCGGGCTTCAGCCGCGGACGGCGGCAAAGCGAATGGACGGCACCGGTGTCATGCTCTCCGATGTGCTGGCGATCTGTGTCACCCATCTTGATCGCGATCATTTCTCCTCGGCCTGGGCGAAGTGGGCGATGGAGCACCGTCGTCCGATCTACTGCCATCGCGATCGCGCCGAGCAGTGCATTGCTTACGTCACACGTGATTTCGAGCTGGAGCCGGCGGGAGTCGAGCGATTTCGACAATGCCTTCAATCATTCGACGAAACCTGCTTCGAGCCGTTGCCCGGCCTGCGCTTCGCGGCAATCCATCTTCCCCACGACCAGGAAGGATCTCATGGTTTTGTTGTCGAGGGATTCGGCTGCCGGCTCGGCTACGCCACCGATTTCGGTCATGTTCCGCGAGAGCTGTTCGATCATTTCGATGATCTGAATCTTCTGGCGATCGAGAGCAATTACGACCCGGCAATGCAGGTCGAGAGCAGCCGGCCGGCGTTTCAAAAGCAGCGGATCATGGGAGGCGCGGGGCATCTCTCCAACGAACAGGCGTTCGAAGCCGTCCGCGCCATTCTCGATCGCTCGGCGCAGCGCGGAAACGCGCACGCCGTCGCATATTGTGCTGCTTCACCGAAGCCGCCAGTGCAATTCCAGCAGGCGCGTACGGGAGATTTTTTCGCGCGACCGGCGGATCATCCCGCGACTGGTGCTCGCCGAGCAGTTTCAGCGATCCGAATGGCTCCGTCCCGGCCCGGTACCGCCGGCCCGCGGGGAGCAGCTTCTGCTTGCGTTCGGCTGACGAACATTTTCATGATTTGCGTGTATATCTGGGGACGAGTTTTTCAAGAGAGGATTGATGCATGCCTGAGGAAATGGACAAGCTGAACCGCCGTAACTTTCTCGCCGCCGCCGCAACGGCCACCGCCGCGTGCGCGCTCGGCTGCCCCTTCGCTCACGCCGACGATGATGACGACGATGATGACGATCCCCCCAAGCCGCTCCCGGCGGGCCTGATCGACGTCGGCCCGGTCACCGACTATGCGAAGGACGGTCTCTACGACAAGCTCGCCAAGGACAAGCAGATCCTTTTGACCCAGAAAGGCGGCAAGCTCTACGCCTTGACCTCCATCTGCACGCACAAGAAATTCGTGGTGAAGACGAAAGACGGACAATATTTCTGTCCGAAGCATTCCAGTCGTTTCACACCCGACGGCACACCCGCACCCAAGCCCACCGGGAAGATTGGCGCCGCGAAAAAACCTCTGACTCATTATGCGATTTCGATCGACGACAAGAAGCATGTCATCGTCGACACCGCCAAGCCGATTGACGAGGCGCTGGCTGAACAAGCTGGCGGGTTTGTGAAGGTGGATTAGGAAGAGAGTAAGTCCGGCAAACATCGAAGAAGTGAAGGCACCGGCATCATTGGATGTTCGATGTTCGATGTTGAGTGTTCGATGTTCGCGTTTATTTGCCTCTGAAGACCTACCTCGGTATCGCCGCTTCCATTGGTTCTAACCATGGCCGCCCACTAGCCTTGCCCCCCCCGCCCGGATACAATCCGATGGCTTGCGGGCATTGGAGGGTTCGCGTGATCTCCTCCGGGCCATCCAGACGACTGCGTTGGGCGCTGTGGAATCTGCGGCGCACGGCGGAATTGGTTCAAGCCGGCTTATGCACCACCATCATGCCGCTAACGCCCATTCTCCTTCTATGAGCGCCACGCTGTCGCCGGCGCTGAATGCGAATGTTCTCGTCCTCAATAAGTTCTATCAGGCCATCCGTGTCATCAATGTGCGGAGGGCATTCTCAATGCTCTGCCGGGAGATGGCGGAAGTCATCCACATCGAGACCGATCAGCGCGGCCAGAGCCAGTGGCAGACTTTTAACTTCGAAGGGTGGCGGGAAATTTCCGCGCTCAAGGCGGATTTCGAGCCGGAACAGTTCGAGTGGATCCACACCGTTCGATTCCAGATCGCGGTGCCGCGGATCATTCGCCTGCTTGGCTACGACAAGCTCCCCCGGCAGGATGTGAAATTCAACCGGCGGAACATCTACGCCCGCGACAGCAATAAGTGCCAGTATTGCGGAAAGAAGATGCCGACGACTGATCTCTCTTTGGATCACGTGGTTCCCCGCAGCCAAGGAGGCCGCAGCACGTGGGAAAATATTGTCTGCTGCTGCATCAAGTGCAACGTGAAAAAGGGCGGCCGCACGCCGGACCAGGCCCACATGCACCTGATCGTCAAACCGGTCAAGCCGAAGCGCAGCCCGGTCATCAACATCCGCCTGGCGGATCAGCGGTACCACAGTTGGAAGCAGTTCCTCGATACCGCCTACTGGACGGTCGAGCTGAAGTAACTCAGCAAAGTTCAAGAATCACCGCAGAGACGCAGAGAGCGCTGAGAAAGCAAAGCAATTGATGAACGTCAATCGCGCCCCTTCGAAAGCGCGTGAGGTCATCCTCTTTTCTTCTCCGCGACCTCTGCTTCTCTGCGGTGAATAGTTTTTATTATGGCCATTGCCTCCTTAAGCAACGTTGAAAAGCACTTCGGAAAGAAGGTTCTCTTCGAGAAGATGGAGCTGGCCATCTTCGAGGGCGAACGCGTTGGATTCATCGGAGACAATGGCTCCGGCAAAACGACCCTTTTCAAAATGCTCACCGGTGAAATTGAGCCGGATGCCGGACTGGTCAGCGTGAGCCGCAGTACCAAGGTCGGATACCTCGTTCAGAATCCCAAATTCGATCTTGAGAATACCGTCCTCGATGAAGCGGAGCTCGGATTCGGCGAACTTCACCAGCTCGCGCACGACCTGCGCGACCTGGAACACAAGATGGCCGACGCGACCGGCGAGAGCCTCGAAAAAATCCTGGAGAAATATCAGACCGTCCAACATGCCTTCGACCTGGCCGGCGGCTACGTCTTGCAGCACAAGATAGAAGCGGCCCTGCTCGGCGTCGGCCTTGGCCGCGAGACGTGGGAACAAAAAGTCGGCGTTCTCTCCGGCGGACAGCGCTCCCGGCTGGCGCTGTCGAAGCTCCTGCTTTCCGAGCCGGATCTGCTCCTCCTCGACGAGCCGACGAATCATCTCGATCTGGCCGCCATTGAATGGCTCGAGAACTATCTCGCCACCTTCAGCGGCGCGGTGGTCATCATTTCCCACGACCGGTTCCTGCTCGACCGCCTCGCGACGCGCGTAGTCTGGCTCAATCTGCGCCAGGATCGACAGCTATCCCGGCAACTATTCTGCCTACGTCGAGCAGCGCGAGCTTCATGAGACAACGCAGGCGCGTGCCCACGAATTACAGCGGAAAGATATCGAAAAGCAGCAGGAATTCATCCGCCGATTCAAGGCCGGCCAGCGCAGCAAGGAAGCCAAGGGGCGTGAAAAACGACTCGAACGGCTGCTCGAAAGTGATGACGTTATTCAACGCGTCGCGACGCAGCAGAAGATCAATCTCTCGCTGAACTCCACCCAGCGTGCCGGCGATCGAGTGCTCCAGGTGCGCGAGCTCAACAAGGCCTTTGGCAGTCTTCGGCTCTGGGAAAATATCACCGTCGAAGTCAGCCGCGGCGAACGTGTCGGCCTGATCGGCGCAAACGGTTCGGGCAAAACGACCATGCTCAAGGCCCTCATGGGCACCGAATCGCAGGACTCCGGCGAGATCAAATGGGGCGCGAACCTGAGCATCGGGTACTACGATCAGCGCCTCGACATGCTCAAGCCGCCACACACGCTGATGGAGGCGATCCAGGAGGGACGCCGGGTCACTGACAAGTCGGCGCGCGAAGCGCTCGCCCTGATGCTTTTCGGCAACGACGATCTTCCCAAGACCATCGAACTGCTCAGCGGCGGGGAAAAGGCGCGCGTTCGCCTCGCCCAGCTCCTGCTCGACAAGCCGAATGTGCTGGTCCTCGACGAGCCGACCAATCATCTCGATATCGCTTCGCGCGAAGCGCTCGAAGCCGCCCTGGGTCTGTTCGACGGGACGATCCTCTGCGTCAGCCACGACCGCTATTTTCTCGATCGCGTGGTGGATCGGCTCTGGGTGCTCAATCCCCCAAATCTGAAGGATTTTTCCGGGAACTACTCCGCCTGGACGGAAAAACTGTTGGCGGAACAGAAACTGGCAAAAGAACAGTCATCCCCGATCAGCAGGAACAAGAAGCGGTAGGTTCATCGCCATCGATCCATTCGATCCGACGCGCTAAGCATTTAGAGCTTCGACCAACAAAAAGCGCGAAGTGATTCAGCGCGCCCGGCGGCTTGACGCGAGCGGTTGACCTGATTGAATCGACGATTGGGGTTAACGCCGCGGGCCATATCGGCGATTCTTCGGCTTCTAACCTCTTCCGGAGACCTGAAAGCGGGTTTGCCCGTGCGCCACTGGAGTCGCTTTGACAATTGTTCGATAAAATTTTACGAAGAGATGACGAAAGCGTTATTATGGCTTTCATATTCTGGCGGTGGAAACGCCCGGAGAAAATACATGACGTTCACCGCTGTCGACCCTCTAACTGAATACGGAAATTGGATCGGAGTGCTTCGCGGGCGGGCCGCGACGCACGGGTCGGATGAATTGTATCACTTCCTCACTGACGGCGACGCTCCATCGCAGAGTCTCAATTACAGCCAGCTCCACGAACAGGCGCGCACCATCGCCGCCAGCTTGCAGAAATCATTTTCCCCCGGTTCTCGGGCGCTTTTGCTTTACCCGCCGGGGCTGGAATTTATCGCGGGCCTTTTCGGCTGCTGGTATGCGGGCCTGGTTGTAGTGCCGGCTTATCCGCCGCGATCATCGCAACAGGTGTCGGCCTTCACCACACTTGGAGTCATCGCCAGTGACGCTCAGCCGGCGGTCGTGTTAACAGTCTCCCGCTTGCTTTCGTCGCTCCAGTCGGGGAGCGCGAAATTACCGTCGCTCGCCTCTATCCCTGTTGTCACCACCGACTTGGCCGCGTCGTCGGACGCGGCGTGGAGAGCGCTCCACGTAGACGGACAGACGCTGGCCTGCCTGCAATACACATCAGGCTCGACCTCAACCCCCAAGGGGGTGATGCTGACGCACGCCAACCTGCTGGCGGCCTCCGCGACGATCCAGGAGGCTTTCGGTCATTCGAGCGCGAGCCGCGGCGTGATCTGGCTGCCCCCCTATCACGACATGGGTCTGATCGGCGGGATCCTTCAGCCGTTGTACGCGGGGTTTCCCGTCACGCTCATGGCGCCTGCATCGTTTCTTCAGCGCCCATCCGCTGGCTGAGCGCGATTTCGCATTTCCGTGCAACCACGAGCGGCGGACCGAACTTCGCCTACGAAATGTGCATCAAGGCAATCAGCGACGCAGACCGCAAGACGCTCGACTTGAGTTGCTGGGAGGTCGCATTCAACGGCGCGGAGCCAATTGATCCGGGAACGATGCACCGATTTGCCGAAGCATTCGCTTCCTGCGGATTTCGACGCGAAGCATTCTATCCCTGTTACGGGCTGGCCGAAGCGACGCTTCTGCTGTCCGGCGGCGAAAAGTCCGCGCCGCCGGTTGTCCGGTCGTATCGAGCCGCTGCAATCCTGGAGAAATGGGCCGATCCATCGCCTGCTACGAACCAAGGCGCGCTCGCACTGGCGGGTTGCGGCCGGCCGCGCCCGAAGGAAGCGTTCGCATCGTCGACCCACAGAGCGGCCTCGCCTGCCCGGAACGTAGCATCGGAGAGATTTGGGCGCGCGGCCCCATGATCGGGCAAGGATATTGGCAGAAGCCGGAGGAAACCCGCGAAGCGTTCGCGGCGCAGACGGTCGACGGCGGCGAGGGCCCGCTCCTCCGCACCGGAGATCTTGGGTTCCTGGATGGCGGCGAATTGTTCATCACCGGACGTCTCAAAGACCTCATCATTATTCGTGGAAGAAACCACTATCCGCACGATATCGAACGGACCGTGCAACAGAGCCACGCCGCCCTTAAGGCCGGCCTCGGCGCAGCCTTCTCCATAAACGGTGAGCGCGGCGAGCGGCTCGTTATCGTACAGGAGCTGGAACGAACGCAGCGCGGGGTTGAGCCGCAACCGGTAATTGATGCAATCCGCCAGGCCGTGGCAACCGATCATGAGTTGCCGGTCGGAACGGTCGTGCTGCTGAAGCCTGGGCAGATTCTCAGGACATCGAGCGGGAAAATCCGACGCGGCGCCTGCCGCACGGCATTTCTGGAAAATCAGCTCGATACGCTCGCGCGATGGGACCAACCGGCCGAACCGGTTTCGCCCGCACCGGCCACTGTTGTGGCCGCGTCGGCGGGCCAAACGCTCGACGCGGATCAGATCGAAGAATTGATCGTGACCCAGCTTGCGTCGGCTTTGAACGTTTCCGCCGACGATATTGATCCGGCCGAGACGTTTGCGCGGTACGGCCTGGATTCGGCCGGCGCGGTGGGATTGGCCGCAAGCCTGGAGACGGCGCTCGGCCGCGGTTTGCCGGCCACTCTGTTTTACGACTATCCCTCGGCGCGAGATCTATCGCTTCATCTCGCTTTTCAGGCCGCGTCGGCAACGACGTCCGGCACTGGCGCCTCGGAGAAATCATGACGCTTTCGAATGCGGCCAAAACGGTGGCAGCGCCGCCGCGTCCGGCTCCCGGGCCGGCGAAATTCAATCCTCTGCTCCCGGATTACCTGATCGATCCGCACCCGCAATTGCACCGATTGCGCCGCGAGGACCCGGTTCATTGCAGCACCACGCTGGGTGTCTGGGTTCTCACGCGTTACGCCGATGTGCGTGCCGCGCTGCTCGATTCACGCTTCAGTTGCATGGCGGGCCGGTGGGAACAATACGAAAAGTTCTTCCTTCGGGGCGGCTCACGTACTTCCCCGATGGCGGAGATGTACAGCAAGTGGATGCTTCAAGTTGATCCTCCCGTCCACACCCGTCTGCGTGGTTTGGTCAACAAGGTATTCACTCCGCGCGTGGTCGAAGCGCTGCGCCCGCGCATCGAACAGAACGTCGATGATCTGATCGACAAGGTGGTGAAGAGCGGCCGGATGGAGATCATGTCGGACCTGGCGTTTCCGCTGCCGATCATGGTGATCTCCGATCTGCTGGGCATTCCGCGCGAAGACTACGAAAGTATCCGGGACTGGACGGCGGCCCTTCTTCCATCGCTGAGTCCGGCAATCTCCGCCGCCGGCGTGGCCCGCGTCAATGAAGTCATCGTCGAATACCGGGAATATTTCCGGGAACTGGCAAATCAGCGCCGCAAAAATCCAAAGGATGACCTGCTCAGCGCCCTCATCGCGGCGCGCGAGCAGCAGGACAAACTCAGTGAAGACGAACTGCTGGCCACCTGTATTTTTCTGGCTTTTGCCGGGCATGCAACGACGGCGCAACTCACCGGCAAGGCAATGCTTACGCTGCTTGAGAATCCCGATCAGCTCGACAAATTGCGCCGCGATCCCGCTCTCGTCGGCGGCGCAATCGAGGAAGTTCTTCGGTACGACAGCATGCTCCAGGTTCTCTACCGGACCACGACCGAGCCGGTGCAGATCGGCGACAAAATTATCCCCGAGCGGCAAATGGTCTTCCTTTCGCTCGCCGGAGCCAATCGCGATCCGGAGCAATTCGTCGACCCTGACCGATTCGACATTGCCCGCGACGCCAGCAAGCACCTGGCTTTTGCCTACGGGATTCATTATTGCGCCGGCGCTCCGCTGGGGCGGCTCGAAGGACAAATCGCAGTCAACGCGATGCTGCGCCGTCTGCCGGAATTGCGACTGCACGCCGAGGGAATCCGTCGCGAGCCCAGCCTGCTGTTGCGCGGGCTCGAGGCGCTGCCGGTCAGCTTTACTCCCGGCGGCGCATAAGCGCAGGTGACTGTATGGGAAATGTTGAGGACGGGAATTTGCAGGATCCCATCGCCATCATCGGACTTGGCTGCCGATTTCCAGGCGCAGCGGATCCGCGCGCTTTCTGGCGATTGCTGCGCGACGGCATCAGCGCGATCGGTCTAGTCCCAGGAGACCGATGGGACGCCGAAGCCTGGTACCACTCTGATCCCTCCACTCCTGGAAAGACGAATTCAAAATGGGGCGGATTCATCGACGGCATCGATCGATTCGACGCTGACTTCTTCGGCATCGCGCCGCGTGAAGCGGATTTGATCGACCCGCAACAGCGGCTCCTTCTTGAAGTGGCGTGGGAATCGCTCGAAGACGCGGCAATCGCTCCGGCTTCACTGGCCGGTACGACCACCGGCGTCTTCATGGGCGTTGCCAGCGCCAACTATGCGGCCTTGCTTCACCGCGACCCGAACACGGTCAATGCCTGGACCAACAGCGGCGGCAGCGTATGCATCGCCGCAAACCGGATTTCCTATTCGCTGGATCTGCGCGGCCCGAGCCTGGCAGTGGATACGGCCTGTTCATCTTCGCTTGTTGCGGTACATCTTGCTTGCCAGAGTCTGCGGGCCGGCGAATGTACGACTGCTTTGGCAGGAGGAGTCAACGCCATCCTCGTTCCCGGGCCAAGCATCAGTCTGACCAAGGCCGGCGTTCTTTCTCCCGACGGGCGATGCCGGGTCTTCGATTCCAAAGCCAATGGGTACGTCCGCGGCGAGGGAGCGGGAGTTGTCGTGCTCAAACCCCTGAGCCGCGCTTTGAAAGACGGAGATCCGATTTACGCTGTTCTCCGCGCAAGCGCAATGCATCAGGGTGGGCGCACCAATGGCCTGATGGCGCCGAGCCGGTGGGCACAGGAAGCAGTCATTCGCGACGCCTGCCGGCGAGCGGGGATTACACCGGGTGCAATTCAATATGTCGAAGCACACAGCGCTGGATCACCGATCGGCGACGCCACCGAGCTCAACGCCCTGGCGACCGTTCGCGCAGAAGATTCGGCCGCATCCGGCAAATGTGCGATCGGTTCGGTGAAACCCAACATCGGCCACCTCGAGGGAGCGGCGGGAATCGCCGGGCTGATCAAAGTGGTCCTCATGCTGCACCACCGTCAGCAGGCGCCGACGCTGAATTTTGAATCGCCCAATATTCACCTCCCTTTCGCATCCCTTCCCCTTCGCGTCCAGCAAACACTGCAGCCTTGGGACAACGCAGGGCAGCATCTCCTGGCAGGCGTGAGCGCGTCCGGCTACGGCGGAGTGAATGCGCACGTCATTCTCGAAAGTGCGCCGCCAGTATCAGTTCGCATGCCTGCGGGTACTGCCTTCGGCCATGCGCTGAAGATCTCCGCCCGCAATTCGCCAGCGCTCGGTGAACTGGCAGCGCGATATCTCGCCCTGCTCGACGATCCGTCCGCGCCTCCCATCGCAGATGTTTGCCTCACGGCCGCCGTCGGGCGCAACCATTATCCACACCGTCTGGCGGTATTGGGGAACTCGGCAAACGAAATTCGGTTAGCGCTTTCATCATTTTTGTCGGGAGTGCCTTCGTCAAACGTCCAGACCGGCGTGGTTCGTCGCGGGGCAAAGGCGCCGGCGGATGAACCAACGAAATCCACGCCCGATGCCGCAGAATCGGGTCGCCGCTACGTCAATGGCGGGATTATTGATGAACGCTGTCAAGGTGTCCGAAGAACGGCCGGTCTCCCCTCGTATCCGTTCCAGCGGCGGCGTCACTGGGTAACCGACGCGGCACCCTTAACGCCGAAAGGTGAACCGACGCCGACAATTTCCACCTCCGCGACAACAGATCCCGTTCCTGGCTCAAACGACACCGTCCCAACCGACACTGAAAATGCGCGTGGTGCAGATCTGCGCGAGGTCCTCGGCGCTCGTCAAGTCACCATCAATGACAATTTTTTCGAGCTCGGTGGCGGCTCGATCATGGCGTTGGAGCTGCTCACGCGAATCGAAAAAGTATTTGGCGTAAAGCTCAATCCCGCCGTCCTCTTCGAGCGACCCACCATCGCCGAGCTTGCATCGGCGTTGCCAGCCGGGAGCACCAAGCCATGGGAATCTTCACTGGTGAGCGTGGTCCGCGCAGAAGGAAAGCTTCCGCCTCTTTTTATATTGACGCCCGGACATCTGTTTCATTTGACAGGGCTCATCCGCCGAATCGCGCCTGGACGGCCTGTCTATGCGATGGCCTTTCCCGATCAATTTGCTACGCCGGGCGTGACCTTCGGCGCGATCACCGACACGTACCTTTCCGAACTCGAGCGGCTCTGTCCTGGAGGTCGGTTCCATCTTTTCGGTTATTGCGCCGGGGGCGTCGTTGCTTTCGAAATGGCGCAACGCCTGATCGCGCGAAATCGGCCACCGGCCTCGCTGGGCATGGTCGATTCGCCTTGCACGCCTCGCACTGGCGCTGCCGATCTCGGACGGATCGGATATTTCGTCTCCCGGATCGGGGCTCACGCCCGCGCCATCTCGCGGCAAGGGCCACGTCACGCAATTCCCTATTTGATCGGCCGCGCCAAGTTCCTGCCCACGGTGTTGCGGCTTCCCGGTTTCCGCGAATCGCGGCCTCATCAACTCGCAGTGGTCGCTCATCGCGAAGCGCTGCATCGCTACCGGCCGGCTCCCATCAATATTCCGCTTGACCTTTACCTGGCCAGCGTACCGTGGCCGAGTGCCGCCGAAGACAGTCGCCGCGGCTGGCGGGATTTTGCTCCGCTTGGCCGTGAACATCTTCTCGCCGGGACACATGACGGAATCCTGAAAGAGCCCGCGGTCATCGAGATCGCCGAGCGGCTGAACGAGGCGCTTGCATGCGGTGATGCGGCCCCTGACCAAAGCTGTTCTCTCTTCGACACATTGCAAGCCTTTGACGGACAAGCTCAGCAAGCCTTGACCGGCAGCTGAAAGTTTCGCTTCTGCCGGACCACCAGATCCAGGCCAGTGTGCCGCCCGCGAGATACGCGAGAACATCCCATGGATCGGCAGTGGAATCGAATCGGCTTGGGAATCTCGGAATGATCAGCTCAAACACGATTGAGAAGATCGCCCAGTGCTGAAGCACTTCCCATGCGGTTGGAAAATCATCGTGGTTGCGCAGCCCGATCAGACGCTGAACGCGCAGGATCATGGGCAGAAGCAAAGGCAGGCAGAGCACGTCGTTCAGGTAACCGCGCGTGAACCACCCGCCGATATGGTGCGGCTTGAGATACCAGCGGTTGGCAACGTAAATCAAAAGCGATGCGATGCAGACCGGATCGGCCAGGTAGCCGAAGGATGGCCGGGATCGGTATTTTTCATTTTGTTGTGTTGCGGTGACCCGGATGCGATCCTCGCACGTATTCTGATGCATCACCTGCCCGCGGGACTGACACGCCGGTAAGTGTATCAGGAGCGAAGATGACGCGCAAATTAAGTCAACGGCTGATCGGGCAGCCCCTACATAGATGCGGTCACCCATCAAGCGAGCGCAATGAATTTCACCATCCCCATCTTCATTGCCTGTATTGCTGCGTCGGTCGCCAGTGGTGTCGAACAGGACATTTTAGACATCGGCACGCCATCCGGTGCATCCAAAGTCCCGGCGTGGAACGCTTCCGGACCGATGGAAATGCCGTGGCAGGGAATTGCCGCGATCGATCTCACGCCTGACGGACGCTTTGCCGCCGCCGGCACCATTGCGCCGCTGGGCGATCCAAATGTCTTTAAGTTCGATGAACAGGGTCATCTCCTCGAGCAATATGCCGTTCATCTGAGATTTATCAGCGAGGTTGCAGTGAGCGATGACGGCGCCACACTCGGTGCAGTCTGCACGTCGCCCACCGGTGCGTCCGACGATCCGCCGCAGGCTTATCTCTTCTCGCCGGGCGCTGAGCGCGGCTCGCGCATCGAAGGATATTTGCCTCTGCTGTTTCAGTACGGCGATCATTCCAATCACTATGCGCGTTCGCTGTGCGCGACCTCTGAAGGCATCGCCGTCGAATTGCCGGAGTCTTTCGCCTGGGATGCCGGCCGGCTCGGCAAGAATCAGAAAGCGATCACGCGCTACGGGCCGGGCGCCGGGCGAATCTCCTGCTTTGCGCTCAATCCGGCCGGACGGGCCGTCGTCGGGTTCGTGACTTCGCAATCGGAGCAGAAGCCCACATCAGTCAGCCTCGTTGCACTCGATAAAGGTCAGACACTTCCGATCTGGCAGCGTGCCCTCTCCAACGCTTTGGATGTCGAACCGGCCGCCCCCCTTTCGGAAGGCCGCTATGGCCCGCGGACGAAGATCTCCGACGAAAAACTTTGGGGGCCTCGCTCCGTCGCGGTTGACCGCGCCGGAGAAACCATCGCCAGCGCCGATTATCAGGGTTGGGAAAGATTAGTGATTTCCCGCGGTCCCGGCGACGACCTTCGCCCGCCACGGAGTCTCGGCGTTCGCTTTACCGCCGAGCGTCCGACGATTCACGTCTACAACGCCGACGGGAAATTGATTCGGACCTTTGGCCCGGAAACGTTCGTCCGTCCGATCTGGTGCGATCTGGCTTTTTCGCCGGACGGCGATGCGTTGCTCGCGTTTGGGCATCACTGGGCCAGCCGTGGCCTGGCGGGGCAGCCATCTCTTCCGGCTGACGATGATTCCCGCGAGCTAAATGTTCTTTCGATTCGTGACGGCGCCGTTCGACGGCTGCGTTTCCCCGACGTGATTTCGGATGTGGCCATCGGCGGAGATTGCACTGCCGTCGGATGTTGGGACGGCCACGTTTACATCCTCGGAAAGACCTTTCAACCCCTTGCTTCTTTGCCAAATGGAGTCGCGTTAGGTGGGCCGTCGCTCCTGCGCATTTCATCGGATGGAAAGCATATTCTTGCCGCGACCGCTTCAGGTATCGTGCGAATGCTCGACGAATCGGGCCATGAGCTCTGGACCACCAACCTGGCGACAGCCGCGCGACATGGCCAAAAGCCATGGACAGTGAATCGTGTGCCGGATCACCTTGGCCCCGGAGTTTGGCGGATCAATACCGGCCGCTTTGAAAGTGATCTGGGGAGCCAGATTGTCATCGAAGCGCCTGATGGTCTGCTCATCGTCGATCCCAATTCGGGCCACAGCATCGAGCAGAATCTCGCGGCAATGCGCGGAGCGGGACTCGATCCCATGCGCGTGAAATTCATCCTTCCCACACACGAGCACGGAGATCATGCACCGGGGGCCTACCTGTGGCGGGTGATGACGGGCGCGAAAGTGATCGCCAGCCCGGAGATGGCCTACACGCTCCAGCACGATCTTCCCTACACCAGCGGCTACGGATTTCATCCGCCGATCCCGGTGGACATCACCGTCGATCACGATCAGGACATGATGCTGGCGGGCCTGAAAGTGCGGGCATTGCGATTGCCGGGACATACCTATGGCTCGATGGGTTGGGCGTTTGAGCTGCATGGACGCAAATACGTCTGCACCGGCGATTTGATCATGGAGGGTGGCATCCTCGGATATTTCGGAAGCGTGAATTTCTGGCCGGCGGACGTCCTGGCGAGTTTGAAAAAAGTCGCCGACCAATATCCGGATGTCGTCCTCGGCGGCCACGGTCGCGGCGACCCCGATCGCTTCAGCGGCATCGGCGTTCGCGCCGGCGAAGCCACCGGATGGGGACAGATGACGCCAATCAAACCCGACCCGTTCTTTGGATTTGCCGACCGAAACTATCAGGCCGTCGCATGGCTCCAGCACATCGTCTCCGCGGCCTTCGGCGATATCGACGGCGACGGTTTGCCGGATGTTGCGGTCCTCACATCAAGCAGCAAAGGTCTGGTGGTTAAGATCTATCTCAACAAGAAAAGTCATTTCGACGCCGAACCGGATCGCGTCATCGACGTTCCCGATCTTTATCCCGGGTTCAAGCTGCGGATCGCGCATATTTCCGGCGGAAAGATCGCCGATTTTCTCGTATCGAGTGAATCGTCCGCCGCGTTGCTCGTATCGGACGGCCGATCGATGGATTGGAAAGTCGCGCCGCTGGAAGTGACCCGAGCCGCCACAATTTCAGTCGATCCCTCGGTTGGGCCAACCGAGGCCGGCCTGATCGGGGAGCGATTCGTTTCCGGCTGCCGCATTCTCCAGCGCACCGCCACTGGCGGATGGAAAACGATCGACGGGCCGCGTACCGCGCGCAGCTATCTGGAAATGCAACTGCGCGATATCAACGGCGATGGGCATTCGGATCTGGTCACCTCATCCGGCGAAATTTTTCTCCGCCAACCCGACGGTCGGTTGCCGCCCACCGCGTCGCTGACGCTGGAGCGCCCCTTCGGAGAATGGACCTATCTCGCGATCGGCGATTTCAACGGCGACGGCCGGCCCGATCTCGTGCAACTCGGTCTGGATTCGGATCACCTCAAAGCCGCCGTCTTCTACAACACCGGAGATTCGGCGCGTCCCTTCCACGAAAAGCCCGACGATCTCCTCGATCTCGGAACCGGGATCAGTCCGATTCGCGACGGCCCCACAGTCGGCGACTTCACCGGCGACGGGATCGACGATCTCATCGTCGGGGCCGGGCAGGGCAAAGCCGTCCTGATCCTTCCCGGCGGCAAAGGCGGCGGCCTGGATTCAAAACGCGTCATTCACCTGGCGCTCGACTACCACATCCACTATGACACGAAACTTGCCCTGCTCGACCTCGATGGACATGGAACGAAAGGTTTGGCGGGTTTTGGATTTTCAGATGTCGGAGCCGGAGGGGTTTATATTCGATTGCCCGGCGACCATTCAGTTGCGACGCAACCGTCGCGCTGAGACATTTAGTGGCACGCGTTTCCAACCCGTGTGTGCCGGTACTCCGGCACGTTGGCTGGTACTCCAGCCAAAAGAGCGAGAGCGAAGCGACTCTTTCGTTCAGAGTTGAAGAACGCTTCGCTCTTGCTTTCATCGACGGAGTACCGTCGATCGCCGCGGGATTCCTCGGCCACGGCTTGGAAAGCCGTGCCACGCGTGGCACGTTACGCGCAAGCCGTTTTTCACCACAACTCGCCCGTCGCGCCGGATATTGTATCATCCGCCCATGCAAGATCATTTCACCCTGACACGTCTCCTGATTGTGATGACGTCGTTGACCGCGTTCGCCACGAATCTACCAGCGGCCGAACCCTCCGGCGATGCGAAGCCGTGGGTCGATCTGGCCGGCGGACAAGGGCCCGGCAAAGGAAAGCACATCGTCTTCGTAGCCGGAGCCAACGAATACAACCCCGAAAACGGACTCCCAATTCTGGGTCGCATTCTCGCGGCGCATCACGGCTTCGATTGCACTCTTTTGTTCACGATCAACCCCGACGGGCTGATCGATCCCGATACCGTGAACAATATCCCCGGCCTCGAAGCACTCGACCACGCCGATTTACTCGTGATCCAATGCCGCTTTCGCACATTGCCGGACGAGCAGATGAAACACATCGTCGATTACGTTGAATCCGGCCACCCGGTGATCGGACTTCGAACGGCCACTCACAGCTTCGCCTACCCCGACGACAGCAAGAGCATCTACAGCAAATATCGCTGGAACAACCAGGATCCCAGCTTTGAAGGCGGCTTCGGCCGGCACGTACTCGGCGAAACCTGGATCAACCATCACGCCCCCAACGGCAGCACCAGCACGCGCGGCCGAATCGCCCCCGACGCGGCCGACGACCCGATCCTCCGCGGCATCAAAGACGCCGATATCTGGGGCACCACCGGCGTCTACGACGTTCGCCTGCCGCTGCTCCCCGACTGCCGCACATTGCTTCTCGGCGAAGTGGTCGCCGGGCCGCATCCCACCGACCCGGCGGCGGTGGGCAAGGTCAACGACCCCATGATGCCCGTCGCCTGGCATCGCCCTTACGAGATCGTCCCAGGCAAGGTCGGCCGCGCGTTCGCGACGACGATGGGGAGCGCCTCCGATCTTCAAAGCGAGCCGCTGCGCCGGATGATGGTCAACGCATGCTATTGGGCGGTGGGCATGGAAAACCAAATTCCCGCGAAGGCCGACGTCGAATTCGTCGGGCCGGCGATGCCCTCAAATCGCGGCAAGAAGCCGGGTGAGATTGAGCCGAAGAAATGACGCTCGACGGCACTGCGTGCCCCGTGTCTTTGGTTGATTCGGCGCGGAATGCCTGACTCGGCGGGATTTATTCCACAAGGGCCGCGATTCGTTTCGGCAATTCTGCACGCAATTCGCTTGTAACTCCAAACGACGATTGGAGGTTTGTACTCCATGCCACGACCTGAACCCGACGGAAAATCCGGCCGGAAAAGAGCCGCGTCGGAACTTTCGCGCACCCTTCGATTCTCTTGATTTCTTGCAGTTCGAGATCACCGGCCATTGAACGACATAATTGCCGTAAAACTCCGCGGCCGTTCACCAACAATAGGCGAAGGTTTTCTTGCTTCAACTGGCTGGCAAGGAATTTGGCGTCTTCCGCGATCAACTTCGTCCCCATCGCCGCAGGCAATTTCCTCCATGTCGGGTCCGTGGCCCATTGAACGAGATCCAGATGGCATGCCGAACCATCGCAATACTTCGCGCCGCACGCTTCAAGCAGTGGACCAAGCTGCTGGAACCATCCCCAATAGGGCCGCCTTTGAAAATATGAATTGCAATCGTTAAGAACCTGCATCACCAGTTTCAGTGAAGCTCGTTTCAGATCCGCAGTTCCCAGCGATTCATGCGTAGCAAGCCTTCGTTTCCAGCCATCAAGCAACGTTCCGCCGTTGTCGAGAAACTCTAAACGGCTTGGATTGAGGCCCAAGGTCGCCACCTTGGCGAACTGCGCGTCGCCAAATGAAACCACTGGAGTAGAGTGAGGAACAATGTTCAAACCTGCCGGTGCCTGCCGGCGGATGCGTTCTTCAATATAATCCGCAATCGCGATTGCCATCGGAGCGAGGCAGAATATCACATTCGGCATTGGTGTCATGTCGCCCTTGGCCGCAATACTCGCACTCGTCCATCGGCGGCGCTCAGGATCTGCAAGACCATAGACGATCGCGCGCTATTCCTCGGCTTGGATCGTTAATTGATAAAGGAATGAATTGCATATATTCTATAGCATAGCAAACTTGCGATATATAACGCGAAAAAGTGTCGGATTATGTCGGATTATGTCGGATCGGCATTTTGACGGACCGTCAGATTTCGAAAAAAGCGCTCCCAGGGGGAGACGTCGAAGAACTCACGAATTCAGACAGCAGAGCTAATGAAAGTCCAAATAGGATAGGCAAGTTCGGCCCTTCGGGAGAATCTGCATCGGTTGGCGACTCGACCGCTATCGTCAGTCAAGATAGAATTGCGGAAGGAAGGTCATAGGTTACTTGAAGCTGGCAACACGGCGGCGTCGGGATGTGGTCAAAATCTCCCAATCGGGGCGTTCATGAGCAGAATGCGGATTTTTGCCTTATTGGTCCTATCGTTGCCGGTGGTGGCGTTCGCAGATCCAACGCCGGCAAAATCGTTTACGGCTCGCGCGGAGCTTCGTCATCCCGGCAAGCCGTCGGAATTCCTCGTTGGGGCACTGGTTACATGGGACGACGACTCGGTGACTTTGCATGTAAAGGACGCCGACCAGACGGTGCGATGGGATGAATTGACCGGCGTTAGCGCGTATGCGTTGCGTTCAAAGGTCATCGACAAGAAAGATGCCCAGGCGTGGATGAAGCTGGGCACGCTGGCCTGGGGGCTGAATGACACGCGGGACGCGAAGACCGCCCTGGCGATGGCAGGGAAACTGGATCCGTCGCTGAAGGGCGATATCGAGGCGGTCCAGGCCAGCGGTGCGGGCGTACTGCTGGAGCCGGCAGGCCCGGAGCTCATGCATGATGAGGACCCGGCCGAAGCCGCCGCAAGTGGTGCCGATCCGAAGTCTCCCAAACCGAAATATCGCAAGACCACTCCCGCCGACGCCAAGGAATCGCTGGCTTTGACGCGTGCGGCTGCCAGCAAGGTGAACGAGGAGATGAAGCTGAACCTAAAGGAAGTCGAGACGGATCACTTCCTGGTCTTCACGGATTGGGATCCCTCCTCGTATGGTTTTATCAAACAAAACCTGGAGGGGGCCAACACATGCGTCTCCAAAAATTTCGAGATTTCGCCTTCTGAAAACATCTTCATCGGGAAGCTCGGAGTCTACATGTTCAACAAACATGAGGACTTTCTCAGATTTGCCCAGACGCATGATCATTTGCCGGCGAACAACGCCCTCGCCGGTTATTACACAACGGGCGGCGGCGAGATGGCGCACATGGCGATGTCGAAGCCGGCATCTGGCGCCGGCCATCAGCAGGAAATTGAATGGGCCTACGTACTCACCCACGAATTCACGCACGCGTTTGTCGCCCGCTATCGGACAACCCGGCGTATTCCGACCTGGATTGGCGAGGGAATCGCGGAGGTCATTGCCTCCAGCCAGTTTCCCCGTGACGTACGGTCCAGGGCGGCTGAAGTGGCCCGGGCAAACGCGTCCCTGGCGCCGCTTTTCAACGACAGGGCCGGAATACAACAGGGCGCGATGTATCCTGTGATGCGGACCGTAACCGAACTCCTGATTTCGACGGACAGGAAGAAGTTCCTGGCGATGTTTGATGAGTTGAAGGCAGGCGCCCTGGGGCGAAGGCATTGATGGATACTTACGGCCTGACCTTCGAACAGTTGGAAAAGGGATGGCGCAGAATCCCTCGGGGTGCAATAGCCGCAGCGACAAGTGGCCGACCACGACGGGGCGGAGCGGCGCAAAGCGCTGCTGTTTTTCCGCATAATGACGCCGCCGCGCCGCCCCGTATTGGGTACGCTGCGAAGAATACGGGGCGGCGCGGCGGCGTCGGCTTGCGGCGATTCGGTGTCGTTGCGCACCGCTCTGCCCCGTCGTGGAATGTAACGAGATTCGATGGAGCGTTCGGTGTGGATACCGATTCGAGATTTCACGCGAGTATCGGTGCAATCACCTGTCCACTGACGTTCGTCAGCCGCCGACGGATGCCGCTGTGGTAGAAGGTCAATCGTTTGTGGTCGAGGCCGAGAAGATAAAGCACCGTCGCGTGGAAATCGGGCCAGAGGACGGGATCGACGACGGACTTCCATCCTACCTCGTCAGTCTGACCGTATGAAATTCCGTGTTTCAAACCGGCGCCGGCTAACCAGTTGGTGAAACCATACTGGTTGTGATCGCGGCCAGCGCCGACCGTATTCGATGAAGATTGTGTGAACGGAGTTCTCCCAAACTCGGTCGTGAAAATGACCAGCGTGTCGTCGAGCATGCCGCGTGGCGCAGATCGCGCAGGAGACCGGCGATGGGCCGGTCAATTCGGGCGGCTTCCTGGCCATGGTTGGCCTTCATGTCCTCATGGCCGTCCCAGTTGATGCGCGGCGAGCCGAGCGCGCCGCCGGAGAAGAGCTGCACGAAGCGCACGCCGCGCTCGAGCAGACGGCGGGCGAGCAGGCATCCGCGGCCGAAGTCGTTGGTCGGGGCGACGCCGACGCCGTACATCGCGCGGGTTGCTTCCGTTTCTCCATCGAGATTGGAGACCTCGGGCACGGCGAGCTGCATCCGCGCCGCCAGCTCGTAGCTGCGGACGCGGGCGGCCAATGCATCTTCATCGTGATGCCGGATCAAGTGGCGCTGGTTGAGAACCGCCAGCAATTCGCGCGAATCGCGCTCCGCCTGCGGCGAGATGAACTGCGCCGGATTCAGATCGTCAATTGGCGTACCGCTGGCGCGAAAGGTGACGCCCTGATGCCGCGCCGGGAGGAAGCCGCTCGTCCAATTGATGGAGCCGCCCGGAGGAAGCTCGCGCGAATCGGGAATCACCACAAAGGCGGGAAGGTTGTCGTTTTCGCTTCCGAGTCCATAGCTGAGCCACGAGCCGAGGACGGGAAAACCATTGAGGCGGAAGCCGCTGTTCTGCTGAAATGTCGCCGGCGTGTGGTTGCTGGTATCGGCGACCATCGACCGAATGAGCGTGAGCTCGTCGGCCTCTTGTGCCACGTTGGGAAAGAGTTCGGAAATCCAAAGCCCGCTCCGGCCGCGCGGCTTGAATTCCCAATCGCTCCTGCGAATCAGTCCGACCTGCCCGAAAAAGACGTCGGGTTTTTCGTTTCCGCCGAGCGGCTTGCCGTGGTGCTTGATCAGATCCGGCTTGTAATCGAACGAATCGACCTGGCTCAGACCGCCGCAGGCGACGATGTGAATGGCGCGGGTTGCGCGGGCGCGAAATGAGGCAACGCAGTCCCGGGCGCGATGTCCGACGCAAGGGCATCGCGTTGCAACAATCCCGCCAGCGCAACGGCGCCGAGGCCGCGGGATGACCATTTCAGAAAGCCACGGCGGTCGAGCAGGAATTCACAATTCGCGTCATTCATTGTTTCTTCGTGGCACGGGCGTCTCGCCCGTGTCCCTGTGCAAAGAGCACGGGCGAAACGCCCGTGCCACACAAAATATCAAGGCCGGCTCTCAGTCCACATAAGCGAATTCGTTGCAGTTAAAGAAAACGCGGCAGAGCGCCGGCAACCCGTCGCGTTCTATCAACTGGCGCACTGCGGCAGATTCCTCAGTGTCTGGCGACCGCGCAAAGACCAATTGGTACGCGCGAGCAATTTGGGCCGCGGGATCCTTTCCCGCTTCGCGCGTTAACCTTTCAGCGAAACGATCGGCCATCCGCAGGACAAATGAATTGTTCAAGAGAGCGAGCGCCTGAAGCGGCGTGGTGGTCAGCGCTCGCCTCGGTGCGCGAGTCGACGGATCGGGGCAATCGAAGACGTCGAGCAGCGGATTACGCCCTGACCGCACCCAGGTGCGATAAATGCTGCGACGATTGAAACTCTTCCCCACATAGTCGTGAACTACATAGAACTGCGTGTTATGGGTGAACGTGCTAAAATCCTGGAAACCGGGCCCGTCGGCCGCAAGATTCAACTCTCCTGCCGCTGACAGGACCGCATCACGGATCGATTCGGCTTCAAGCCGCTGTGGGGATTGCCGCCACAGTAGCCGGTTGCCGGGATCCATCGCCGCGGCGTCCGCATTCAAGGCGGATGATTGCCGATAGGTCGCCGACGTGACGATCAAACGCTGCATCTGCTTGATGCTCCAATGCCGGCGAATGAGTTCCGTGGCGAGCCAGTCGAGCAATTCGGGATGAGAAGGTCGGCCGCCGTTGAATCCGAAATCATTGGGCGTATCGACCAGTCCGACGCCAAAATGATACTGCCAGAGCCGATTGACGATCGCGCGCGCAAAAAGCGGATTACGCTCGTCGGTGATCCACTGGGCGAGTTTGATCCGTCGATCGGCGTCCGGCGCGTCGGGAGCAAGACCGAAATCGGCCGATGCGCCCCCTACCGCGGCAACCCCGCCGGGTGAAACCACTTCCGCCTCCGCGGCAGGATTTCCACGCCGCAGCACGTGGGTCGGAGCGATCGGTCCGGGAATGACGGCGTAGGCGCGAAACGATCGCTCAAGGTCTTTTTGCTTCACAAGCCGCTCGACTTCGAATGAGAGTTGATTGACCTGGGCGCGATGCGCGGCATCCATGGCCGCCAGGATTTGCTCCGAACTGATCGTGGACGACACGATCCCCGCCGCGCGGGCAACTTCGTCGGCGGAGAGCGCGCGGTCGTAGAGCGCGGCACTGACGATCGTTCCGGCCAGCATCTTCCCGGCATCTGCGGCAGATGACGCAATCCCAAAACGATCTGCGACTCTTTCGCCCGAAATTTGATCAGGCCACTGCTTTGATAGGATCGGCCGTAGGGAACGCCATTTCGGTAGCCGGCGATGGTGCCGTCCGCAGTGTAAACGATCGTGATACGCACCGGAGCGCGCACGGCCTCAGTCTCCTCCGGGGCGATAAACGATTGCGTGCGAACAAATCCGTTGCTTCCGGCCATCCAGCGGCGTGGCTCGCGCTCGCCGAACACGATCGCGTCAAACACTGATCCGTCCAGCGTCTGCACTCCGATCGCGCCTCCGCCGCGCTGATCCAGGCTGGAGAGTTGGACGACGGCTTCGAGCGTCTTTTCAGCAAGATCGGTCGCGAGCGGAACGCTCAGGACAAATGCCTGATCGCCATCCAGATGGAGGCCGCTCGACGCGCTGGCAGCGCCGTGCGCCAAGCCATTGAGAGAGCCGACGGCATCGTTCAGATCGCGATCAAATGTCCATCGTGCAATTGGGGCCGGAAGCGGCAATGGTCGAGCGGGGTGCAGCGCCCGATTGGCGGTGAGTTTCTCCCGCACCGGCTCTTCGATCTCGGAAATGCGGTGAGTACATTCCTGGATATCCGCATCGAGAGCGGCAATGCGCGCCTCCGCGGCTTTTTTCTGAACATCGCCGGCAATATTGCGGTCCCCGCGGGTCACGCCAGCCAGATCAGCGCAGAGCCGATAATAATCAACCTGCCGGATCGGATCGAATTTGTGATCGTGGCAGCGGGCGCAGTTGGCCGTCAGCGCCAGGAAGGTTTGGGCCGTGGTGCCGACGAGATCCTCCATTTCATCCTGGCGGACGACGGCCCGCATCGCCGCGCTTTGCTGCTTCTGTCCGACCTCGTCGTACGCGCCGGTCACGAGAAATCCGGTGGCGATGACCCCGCCGGCATCTCCCGGCTGAAGCACGTCACCCGCGATCTGCATTCGGGCAAAGGCGTCGTATGGCATGTCTGAATTGAACGCGTCGATGAGCCAGTCCCGATAGCGCCAGCCGCTAGCCCGGAGGCCGTCGCGCTCGAAGCCGTCGCTCTCGCCAAAGCGTGCGACGTCCATCCAGTGTCGCGCCCAGTGTTCGCCGTATCGTGGCGAGGAGAGAAGACGCTCGACAAGCCGTTCGTATGCGCCGGGGCGATCGTCGGCTGCAAACTCCGCCGTTTCCTCCGGAGTCGGCGGAAGGCCGATCAAATCGAAACAAAGCCGGCGAAGCAGGACCTGGCGCTCGGCGACGGGCGAAGGATGCAGTTTGCCCGATTCGAGCCGCTGGAGCACAAAGGCGTCGATCGGATTGAGCGGCCATTGTGGGTTGGGCGCAGACGGAATCGACGGCTGTTTCAGTGGCTGGAGAGACCACCAGTCCGGGCCGGCGCGCGTGGGCTGCGTAGTCGACGGGGCACCTGAGGCGCTCGCCATTGCAACGCAGAGGACCAGCACGACTTGTAGAATTTCTGCCCGCATCGACCGCTCCGTTGGCCGTAGATTTGCCATACGATCGTACCGTCAATGGGCGCGAATGATGAGTCAAATGGGGAAGAATCGAATTGAGGGCCCTTTTTCAAGGCATTTTGAAATTTTGCCGCGGCTGCGAACTGCCGCAAGAATGAGGAGTATTGTCGGTGATGTCCGGCATGGCGGATCGATGATTGCTCCGACGTGCCGGACGTCAACTTCTATGAAAGAGCCGTGGCGACCGGCGCGAACTCCCGTGGTTGCACCATCTCACGGCGGCGCTCCTCAAGAACCTGCAGAAATTCTTCCATCCCCTGCCCGGTCCGCGCGGACAGCTCAAGGATCTGCATCCCGGGGCGCACCGCCAGGATGTTTCGATGAGCTGCGGCCGCGTCAAATCCAACGGCATTCGCCAGATCGATTTTCGTAATGAGCGCGATGTCCGCGGTGTTGAAGATCGTGGGATATTTCAGGGGTTTGTCTTCCCCTTCAGTCACCGAAAAAAGGACGAGGCGCAGATCTTCGCCGAGATCGTAGCTCGCGGGGCAGACGAGGTTGCCGACATTCTCGATGAAGAGGTAATCCAGTTGTGGTGGCTGCCAGCCATCCAGGGCATTCTTCACCATGTCAGCCTCAAGATGGCAGACCGTTCCGGTGACGATTTGTTTGACCGGCGCACCGCTGCGTGCGAGGCGCTGGGCGTCGTTGTCGGTTGCAAGATCGCCGACCAGCGCAGCAACGCGGTTGGTTTTGCCCACGAGCGAGAGCAGCTTTTCCAGAAATGCGGTCTTGCCTGAACCCGGGCTGGAAACGAGGCTGACGACGAAAATCCCCGCGCCGTGGAATCCCACGCGAAGCTCGCGGGCCACCACGTCATTTTGCTTGAGCACTTTCTGGCGCACTTCCACCAGTCGCGTCTGCGGGGGCATCGATGACCTCCATGGCAAAAATTTCAAGCTCGCGGCCGCGTCGAATGTCGGGCGTTATCTCACCGCAGTCAGCACAGCGAATGTCCTGGACAGAGACAACCGGCCGCTCCGCCTGACAGCGCGGGCAGTATACCGCAACTGTTGTCTCCTGCAGCACGAGGATGCATTGCTCGAAGGAGGTGCCTTCACGGGCGAGTTCGTAGGCAGACCTCAGCGATTCAGCCACCACGCCGGAAAGCGGGCCTACCCGAACGTGAATTGCCGACACCCGCACGCCACGCTGCTCAGCTTCTATCTCCGCAACATCCAGCAGGCTGAGGGCGATCGACAATTCATGCATGGTCAAATGCCCTTGCCGGACTCCGACGAACATCCACACGCTGTCACATCGTTTTCATCCGTGCGTAACGGTAGATGTCGGGCAGAATCGAGACAAGCCCGATCACGCCGAGAACGATCACCAGCAGGCCGAGCGTGCCGAGAATCGGATGACGCCTCATGTGGGCGCCTTTGTTATCCGAAAAGTGGCTGAGGAGCCGATTGGGACGCATCATTGTTGCCATGATTGACAACTCCTTTCGATAAATCAGAAACGGGAACGGGTCGATTCGACGTTTGAGCGAAGGGCGGATAGCGCCCCTCGCGAATATCATTAATCAGTTTCTCGATGAGCGGGACCGCCTCTTCGATCGCGGCCTGTACGGGTGCACTAAGTCCCATCTGCATGTCATCCTCGGAGTCGAGCGGCGTCGGTTCGCACGCGACGACCAGGAGATTCTGCAATCGCCCACCCATCGCCGCCACGAGGCGAAGCACTTTGGCGGGATCCATGCCGTGAGTCTGGATCAACAGCTCGCCCGGTTCGGGTTCGACGCCTTCGAGCGGATCGGGCTGAATGATATAAATCGTCCCCGGTGGCGAACCGCGCGGGGCGGCGTCCACCAGGATCGCGACTTCGCACCCATCAAGGAGCGCGTAGGTCAGATCCAGACCGCGAATGCCAAAATCGACCATGCGCACGCCCTCAGGAAGCGGACGCTGCGCCAGGCGGGACGCGACTTCGACGCCGAACGCATCGTCGCCGAGAAAGATATTTCCGATTCCAGCGATGAGAATGCGAAGAGGCGTCATTTCGCGGCCTCCAATTTCCGACCCCCCACTAAGTCAAATTTGAGTTTGATCTGATCTTTTACCTTGACCATGCCGCCGAGCGCGGAAACCGGCTTCAACCGAAAGGCTGCCATTGAAAGGAGGAACTCACCGCTTAATTGCATTCCTTCATCCGTCATGCGCAACTGACCATCTACCGACAATGGATTGCATCGGCCGTGAAGACGCATGTGACCCTGCATTGAAAGACGATACCAGTTATCTGCAATTCTGGATGCTGCAATTCCGGTGCTGCGAAAGTCGATTTCAGGATACTTTGCGATATCCAGGACCTGATTTTGCATGGTGGCCATGATTTGAGCCCGATCGTCTTCCTTTACTTTGTCAGTGAGATTGAGGGAATCGGATCGGACCACGATTTCGAAGCTGCCATCGGCGGCCTTGTCGGGATTGAAGCGCAGCCAGCCGTGCAGATCACCGGCGGCAAAGATCGGGCTGTGCGCAAACCCCGACAACATACCGCTGGCGAAAGCCTGAACGGTCAGGCGGCTTTGTCCTGGATCAATCTGAAATCGGTCGATCATTCAGGCGGCCGCCGATCACATCGCCTTAAGGCGAAGGTAACGCTCGACGTCGGGCAGCACGCCGCGCACTCCGGCTTTGAGAGGCTGCTCAAATTCCGGCATCAGGGCAGCAAAAGCCGCCTTGGCGCTTTTGCGGAGGGCGGGATGCGTCATCACCAGGCCGGCGCCCAGGATGATCAGCGCCGCCCCGCCGGACAGGCAGAGAATGTCGCGGGCTTCTGAGTCTTCGTTTCCATCGGTATGTCCGCCGGCCGAATGGGTCATGCTCATGGGCGTCTCCTGCCACGAAGTTGGCACTATGGGGTTGGGGAATCGTCAAGCGGCTCGACCTCGTCAACGCCGAAAAAGAAACGATGGCCCGGCTTTCCTTCCAGTCCAAAATCGTTTCCGGGATCGTCGTCAACGGTGACAGCCACTTGAATTCGATTTTCGTAATCCTGTTCGATGGAAGCGATTCGCGCCGTCTTGCCATCAAGGGCGATATCGAAAATGTCGGCCCGGCCCAGCGGCCGAAGGCGCACCCGGTCGCCGGCGCGCAGTTCGATTCCGTCAACGGTGATCCGTTCGAGTCGCGGACGCTCTTCCATCTCGAGATGGAACGGATCGGGGCTATCCATGGGATTGCTCCTGTGCTACCTGCCGCAAGCCGCGCACGGTTCCGTGAAGATTCATGAGTTGCTCCCGAGCGAGTGACTCGGTCCGGGCCAGCAAATCGCGCGAGCGCTCATCGACAGAAGCGACGTCTCGCTTTTCTTCATCGGTGAGCGTCATGATGCGCAGCGTGAGAATCTCATCGATTTCCGTCGAATCGAACAAATCGCCGGGACTTTCCGGGGCAAGCTGCGGATAGTCGTAAAGGATGATCGGCGACGAGAGAATGGTGTCGCGCTCCGCGGCCGCGCCGACGAGAACAGGCCACGCGCCGATATTCTTGCAGCCGGCGGGCTGATCGCGCCATTCGTCAGGCGGCTCAAGGAGCGATACGAATTCACCTTCGCAAACGCCGAGGATCGTGTGGGTCGAAACCAGGGATCGCATGAGGGCTTCGTCCCGGCCGCGCGTCGGGTCGGCAAAATCTGTGTCGTTTGTGATTCGCGCTGTGATGCGGAACAAATCAGCTTCGAGGCGGGCCGCTGCCAGTCCGACGGTGCCCCGGATGTATTGCTGCTCACGAATCAATAGTCCCTGGGTCTGACCCGATTCGGAGCGGATCGGCTCGATCCATCTTTTTGCCGGGAATTCGAACGGCCGCCGCATCGGTGAAACAAGAAGATTGGCGATTGTCATCTCGTCAAGTTCAACCGAACGCTCGACCGCCTCCTGCCACGGCACATAGCGCTTTCCATCCACCTCAAGCATCTGGACGCGCCGGAATTCCGGTTCGGGCCCAGCCAAACCAGCGATTGGGTCGAGCACCTGGCCGACGGTTCGATCGACGAGATGCAAAAAGCGGATCGCGGATTGGAGTCGGGATTTTTCGCTTCCGTTGACGAGACATTCGGTCTGCATCATCGAGGCGTCGGATCCGACCTGAGAATCAGTCCAGCTTTGAGGATAGAGTCCGCCAAAGGTCCAGCGCTGGCTGTTTTTCACTGACGGACGATAGGGATAAAGGATATATCCCTCGTAGAGGAGCGCGCGGGCGAGCCTGTCCACCAAAGCGCGATTCATGTAGGCACCTTTTCCTCGCTGCCGTCGAGAAGGCGCTCGATCGCGGCCTCCCAGGTCGGGATGCTCTGACGGCTCTTGAACTGATAGAGACGGTCGAACGCGTCCTTTTGCAGACAAAGCCAGGCGGTATTCGGGTAGTACATCTCCATCATCTGTTTCCAGATGGAAACGGGCAGCTTGAAATTGGCTTCCTTCTCCCAGGAGATCTGCTCGACCTGGAGGGCCCCGTCGGGATCCGCGTAAAAAATTGTGCCGCTGAAAAGCAGGCAGAGCGGCACCTGTCCATCATCGAGCGCATAAAAATATTTCGAAGCCGCCAGATTGAAATCGTACGAGCACGGCACGGGCATCTGAACGAGCGTTTCGCCGGTAAAGGGCGGGATCACGATGCTCGTGTGCGTCCAGAGCATGCTCCGCAAGGTCTGACCCCACCGCGATGGCGGGCCAAAAAGATCAAGCAGGCGTTCCTGTTCGACTGATTCGTAGCGCCGACGATTAGGCTCGATTCGAATCTGGCAGCGCAAAGCAACGGCATGAATCATTTGCTCCGCAGCGCCGCCGGCTTCGTCGGCTTTGCCGGTGACGCGCAATGCAAAATTAAGCATCGGCGAAGCCGCGAATTGCACCGGCTCAGCCTTCTCGACCTGAAAATCCAGTTCAGGCATGAACCCCTCCCGTGCGCGGCGAGGAGCGTTCGTCCAGGCTCTTGAAAAAGAGTCCGATATGTTCCCAAACCTCGGTTCCTCCCGACAGCCCGCGCCAATAGGCGCGGATCAGGCCGACGAGGCGAAAGCATTCGTCGATCGGAACGCGGAAGTATTGCCGGGTCTGGCCAATACGGTAAACGAGCAACGCCTCAACGTCCGGCTCCAATTCCGCAAGGAAAGGATTCTCGGCCACGAGATCCTTCCAGCTCTCGAGCGAGAGAAGAGATTCGGTCGCGCCGGCCGGGCTCGGATACATCGCGAGCACGCGCTTGGCCGCCGTGCTCTGGCAGAAGAACGCCAGGCTGATGGGAAGGTGAAGGCTTTCCCATTGGTCATCGGACATTTTGAAATCGTCGCGCTTCTCAATTCGGCGCGGGATTCGACGATAGCGAGCATCCGGTCGGCCACCATCGAAGAGAATGGAGCAGGCCTCGCAACTGCACATGATTTTTCGCGTCGCGGACTCCAGCAGATGAGCATGTTCAGGGCCGAGGGCAAGGCCGCACAACTCGCATTGCTCGACCGGCCGCTTGCGACGCACAAACTGACGAAGCAGGGAAAAGGGACGATCCGTGGGCGAAGCCGCGCCCGTCGGCGCTTGTGCCTCAGCTGAAGTTGAAGTGGAAGAAACCATCAAATGCCTATCCTAACGCGCAGGACGTTGCTTATCGCATGACCGGAAGAGCGAAGGCGATTCGACCGTTGCCGTTGCCCTCATTGTGGCCGGCGTGCGCATCGGCGTGCTCTTTGTCGGCGCCTTCGACTTCGATTCCGGTTACATCCGGCGCCTTTTCGTAAATCGCCTCCTCGATGGTGCTTTTCAGAGTGAGCGCTGATGACGGACAGCCGTGGCAGCTTCCCTCAAGGCGTAAATGCACCACGCCCTCATCGCTCACCGAAAGGAGTTCGACGTTTCCACCATGCGAATGGAGATAGGGTTTGCACTTTTCCAACGCCTGACGGATGCGCGATTCGAGATTGAGGGGATGCAGCCCGTAGAGCAGCAGCAGGCCCGAGACCATCTCGTCGGCAGCCAGGTCATCGATCATCCGCAATCCCGATTCACCGGTCGCGGCGATGCGCTGGAGAATGGTCTCCAGCACACCGCCATGCAAATCCATCAGCAACTGCACGATCTCGCGCGTCTTGTCGCGCAAAGCGGGATCCTTGAATCGATCGACTTCCTGAATGAGAGATTCGAGCCGTGCGATCTGCTCGCGCGGCGGATGGACTTGCGGGTTACCGGGCATCAAACGCTCCTGGTCGCTACGGCTGAATGAGCGTGCGCGAGTCGCGCAGCGCGGTGTTGACGCTGCCCTACGGGACAGCGGCTAAAAGCTGGATCGCTGGTGCATGTTCGCGCACGATCGTTCATTTCTGAACACCGAACATGGGTACGTGCCGGGTCTCCAGCGTCTTGCCGTTGCCAAGATACATGTGCACGCCGCACGGCAGGCAGGGGTCGAAACTTCGGACGGCCCGCATAATGTCGATCCCCTTGAACTTATCCGGCCCATTTTCTTCGAAAATGGGCGTGTTTTGCACCGCATCCTCATATGGGCCTGGTGTGCCGTAGATGTCGCGCGGATTGGCGTTCCAGGGAGTCGGGGGATAAGGATGATAGTTGGCGATCTTGCCCTTCCGGATGACGACGTGGTGCGAGAGGACGCCGCGCACCGCTTCGTGGAATCCGCAACCGATCGCTTCGTCGGGAACCTTGAAATCGGTCCAGGTCTTGGTATTGCCGGCGTGAAGCTCGGCCAGCGCCTTCTCGACAAAATGAAGCGCCGCCGCCGCCGCGTACGCCTGGAAATAAGTTCGTGCGCGGTCACGTTCGATGGCGTTGCTCCACTTGGGAATTTTCCATTCGAACTCGACCTCGGGCGCCATTGCCGTCTTGGGAAGATAGATTTTGACGCTCTGCCCGGTTGACTTGATGTAGCCGATATCCACGAGACCGGCGAGCGCGGTTGCCCAGAGGCGCGCGATCGGTCCGCCGCCGGTATCCATCGCCAGGTGTTCCTGGGTTCGCTTGTCGTACCAGCGCGGGGACATGACCCAAGTGTATTTGTCGGCGAAATTGCGCTTTTGCGGCGCGGAATGGTGGTCTGGTTCCAGGGATGCCGGCGATCCACCGGATTGCCGAGCGGATCGGTCTTGACGAAAGTTTCGGAATCTTCCCAGTCATCGTAATACGAGCTGCCGAGAAGAATGCGAATGTTGAGATTGATATCGACGAGGTCCGTCGTGACGAGTTTTCCGTCAATGACGATACCCGGCGTGACGAACATCTTCCGGCCCCACGCGGTCATGTTCTTATAGGTGTAATCACAGTGATCGGGGTCATTGAATGAGCCCCAGCACGCCAGAAGGATCCGGCGTTGACCGACCTTTTCGTAGCCGGGCAGTGCTTCGTAGAAGAAGTCGAATAGATCGTCATGCAGCGGGACGACTTTCTTCATGAACTCGACGTATTTCATCAGGCGGACGAGATAGTCGGTGAAGAGTTGTACGGTCGGCACGGTTCCAACGCCGCCGGGATAAAGCGTTGAGGGATGAACGTGACGCCCTTCCATCAGGCAGAACATCTCGCGGGTCATCCGGCTCATGGAGAGCGCTTCGCGATAGAACTCGCCTGTAAACGGGTTCAGCGCGGTCATGATGTCGGCGATGGTCTTGAAATGATGAAGGTCCGAGTGTGGCGCCGGCGTCTTCTGGGCCTTGGCCCACACTGACGGATTCGTCTCCTTGACCATCTGCTCGCAAAAATCGACGCCGACCAGATTGTCCTGAAAAATGTTGTGGTCGAACATGTATTCGGCGGCCTCGCCGAGATTGACGATCCATTCGGCGATCGCCGGCGGCTGGATGCCGAACGCCATGTTCTGGGCGTAAGTCGCGCAGGTGGCATGATTATCGCCGCAGATTCCGCAGATGCGGCTGGTGATGAAGTGGGCGTCGCGCGGATCTTTTCCCTTCATGAAAATGCTGTATCCGCGGAAAATCGACGAAGTGCTGTGACACTCGGCGACTTCTTTCTTCTCGAAGTCGATCTTAGTGTAAATGCCGAGGCTCCCGACGATACGGGTAATCGGGTCCCACGACATTTCAACAAGGTTTCGTTTTTCAGTTGATGCACTTTTCTGAGGGGCGATGGTTGTGGTCATGGCTTGGGTCCTTTCGCGGTGGCGCTGATTCGGTGCCGGAGGATCAATAGGTCGTGGGGTGATAGCCGGTCGTCAGTTGCGGCCGGGGATGACGCCACTTGGGTTCCTTGTTGACAGTGGCATTGGTGAACGAGCGCAACGAGCGAATCGTTCGGCCATAAACAGCAATCGTTCGGGTGGAAAGCTTGGCCCCGGGCGGCTCATCCATGAAGGGCATAAATTTGTCGGGGAAGCCGGGCATGGTGCAGCCGATGCAGATGCCGCCGACATTGGGGCAGCCGCCGATGCCGGCCATCCAGCCGCGTTTTGTGACGTTGCAGTTGACGACCGGTCCCCAGCACCCGATTTTGACGAGGCACTTGGGCGAGCCATATTCTTCGGTGAAATCCCCCTGCTCGTAGAATCCGGCACGGTCGCATCCTTCGTGAACCGTCATGCCGAACAACCACTTGGGCCGCAATTGATCGTCGAGCGGAATCATCGGCGCCAGGCCCGCGACTTGATAGAGCAGATAGAGCAGCGTCTCCATGAAATTGTCGGGTTGGACGGGGCAGCCGGGCACGTTGACGATCGGGAGGCCGGCTTTGCTCTTCCAATCCCAACCGAGGTAATCGGCCAGGCCCATGGCTCCGGTCGGATTTCCCTCCATGGCATGAATGCCGCCGTACGTCGCGCAGGTTCCGCATGCAACGACTGCCAGCGCCTTGGGGGCGAGGCGATCGATCCATGCGCACGTCGTGATGGGCTGACCCGTTTTTTTGTCGGTTCCAAGGGCAGCCCAATACCCCTCTTCCTTGATCGTTTCGTTGGGGATTGAACCTTCGATCACCAGGACGAAGGGATCGAGTCGCCCGGCGTCCGCTTCGTACCAGAAATGCATGAACTCATCCCCGTTCTCGTACGCGAGAACGGGATTGTGTAAATGCACTTTGGGAAGGCCGGGGATTGCGCCCATCAGCACGTCTTCGATGCTGGGCTGCGTGGCGGCGGTGATGGAGACCGAATCTCCATCGCAGCCAAGACCCGCGGTGATCCAAAGGATGTGAATGTCCTTCACAGGCGACGGTCGTTGCGTTTTTCTACCGTACGGGGCGGCGGATGATGATGTGGCGTCAGGCATGAGCAAACCTCCGAAAGGTTGTCAGCAGATTCTGGGCAACTGCTCCCCGGCAAGCATGGTGACGACACGCTCGCCTCCGACCAATGATTTCATGACGACCATGCCGCGGTGATCGGCGACGATTTCGCCGATGATCGCGGCATTGCGGCCGAACTTGTGCTTTCGCATCACTGCGAGAAGCTGCTTGGCGTCGTCCGCAGGGACGATCGCGATCAATTTTCCTTCGTTAGCAACGTAGAGCGGATCAAGTCCAAGCATCTCGCAGGCGGCCTTCACTTCCGGCTTTACCGGCAGCGCTTTTTCCGTGAGGCGAACGCCGACTTTCGAGGCGTCAGCCAGCTCATTGAGTGCGCTGGAGATCCCGCCCCGCGTTGGATCGCGCATGCAGCGAATGGCGGGGCATTCCTCGAGCATCACCCGCGTCAGATCCGCGAGGGAGGCTGAGTCGCTTTCAAGCACTGTTTCGAATTCGATTCCTTCGCGGACCGACATGATGGCGATTCCATGATCGCCGATTGTTCCGGAGACGATGACCTGATCGCCGGGCCGGGCATTGGCGATGGAAAGCCGGCGATTTGCCGGCGTAACGCCGATGCCGGTCGTGGTAATGAAGATCTGGTCCCCTTTTCCGCGATCGACCACCTTGGTGTCGCCGGTGACGAGCTGCACTCCCGATTCGTCACACGCTTTGCGCATCGATGTAACGATTCGGCGCAGGTCCTCCAGGGGTAAACCTTCTTCAAGAATAAATGCCGCCGACAGGAACTTCGGCGTCGCGCCGCCGACGGCGAGATCGTTTACGGTGCCGTGAACGGCGAGGCTCCCGATGTCCCCACCGGGGAAAAAGATGGGGCGGATGACAAATGAGTCGGTGGTAAAGGCGATGCGGTCGCCGCCGGCGACGCCGTTCAGATCGAGCGTCGCCTGATCTTCGAGGCAGGCAAGGGTTTTGTTGGCGAAGGCAGGGAGGAAAACTCTGCGGATCAACTCATTGGTCAGTCCCCCGCCGCTCCCATGACCAAGGAGGATGTGATCGTACCGCGACTGGGGCAGCGGGCAGGAGCCGAAGGCGGCGGCATCAATGTCGGCAACAAGCTGGCTCAATCGACTCTCCTCTGATGATTCGCGTCGAGATTACAGCACGTCTTCTTCTCCTCGGATCACATGAATTAAATCCCACATGATGTGGAGTAGAGTTTCCTGTGTTTCCTGAATCCTTGGAATGCTGAAACTGGGGACTACGAAACAGTAATCACAGGAGGCCGGCATTCGCCCGCCGTCGCGGCCGGCGTAGCCGATGGTAAGCATTCGCATTTCCCTGGCCGCCTGAAGGGCCCGGTTCACGTTGGCGGACTTGCCGCTCGTGGACATGCCCATGGCAATATCGCCCGGGCGTCCGAGCAGGCGGAGCTGTTGAACGTAAGCGAGGGAGAAATCCTGATCGTTTCCGATTGCGGTGAGGATCGCCGTGTCGGTGGTCAGCGAGATCGCGGGGAGCGCCGGCCGCTTCTCGATAATCGGATGCATACACTCAACGGCCATATGGGCGGCGTCGCAGCAACTCCCCCCATTGCCGAAAACCAGAAGCCGACCTCCCTCATCGAACGCCTTTGCCATGGCGATGCAACACTCGGAAATCCGCTCGGCATTCTCGCTGAAAAACTGCTGCTTGGTGTCGATCACCTCGCGACACTGCCGCATGATTTTTCCCGCCAACTCCCCGGGGGAGAAGACGACTGGGGACTGCGGAGGAGTTGCCAGGGTCACGGAGCGCCTCCGATCTGCACCAGCTCGCTTTCGCTCGGCTGCGTCGCCAAGCCGGGTCGTGTGGCCTGAAGATGGCGGCCGTAGGCGTGGTAGGCGGCGCACGCCCCTTCGCTTGAAACCATCGTTGCGCCGAGCGGATTCTGCGGGGTGCAGGTCTTGCCGAATGCGGAGCATTGGTGCGGCTTCTTCAACCCTCTGAGAATCTGTCCACTGATGCAAACGCTCGATTCCTGGGTCTGGATGTCCTCCACCTCGAAGAGACGTTCAGCGTCGTGGTCGCGATATTCGTAGCGCAGCTTGTATCCGCTCTTGGGAATGAGCCCCACGCCGCGCCATTTGCGATCGCAAATCTCGAAGACCTCGTCCATCAGTTTTTTCGATTCGAGATTGCCGCTTCGGCAGACGGTACGGCCGTACTGATTCTCGACCCGTGCCTCTCCGGCCTCCAATTGCCGCACCGTGAGTAGAACGCCTTCCAGCAGATCGACCGGCTCGAAACCGGTGATGACGATCGGCACGCGATAGTGCCGCGCGATCGGCTCATATTCGGTGAAGCCCATGACCGTGCAGACGTGTCCTGGACCCAGAAACCCCTGGACGCGATTGCCCGGGGACTGAAGAATCGCGGTCATCGAAGGAGGGACGAGAACATGCGATACCAGAACGCTGAAATTTTTCAGCTTCCTCTTGTGCGCCAGCCAGACCGCCATCGCATTGGGTGGAGCCGTTGTCTCGAAGCCGATCGCGAAGAATACGACCTGCTTCTTGGGATTGGAGGCGGCAAGGTTCACCGCGTCAAGCGGCGAATAGACGACGCGAATGTCGCTCCCATGGCTCTTGAGCTGCAGCAGGTCTCCGCGCGACCCGGGAACGCGGAGCATATCGCCGAAAGAACAGAAGATTACATCCGGCCGCGATGCGATGGCATGGGCGCGATCGATCATTTCCAGGCAGGTAACGCAGACGGGGCAGCCGGGCCCATGAACGAGTTCAACCTGTTCCGGCAGGACGCGGTCGATGCCGTATTTGACGATGCTGTGCGTCTGTCCACCGCAGACTTCCATGATGACCCAGGGACGCGTCACGGTGCGCAATCGCCTCGGCGAGCTTGCGGCCGTTTCGCCGTCGCGATATTCATCCAGGTATTTCATGGAGGGGCTGCCTCCGGCTCGACAGCATTGTCGGGCACTTCGAGCTCGTCGAGCTGCTTCATTTCGTCGAGAAATGTAAAAACGCGGCGGGCCTCGTCTTCATCAATTTTGGAGAGCGCGAATCCGACATGAACGAGAACGTACTGACCAATTTCGACATCCGGCACATGTTCGAGGCAGACCTGCTTCGACACGCCACCGAAGTCCACCTTTCCCATGAGCACATCGTGCTCCTGGAAAGTCTTCACCACCCGGCCCGGAATTCCCAGGCACATGCGACCTCCTATCGCGGCGTGTCGGACTTGATCGTCTTTGCGGCAATCGCCAATTGCCCCAAACTCAGCCCACCATCGTTGCAGGGTACCCGTGTTTGGCGGAACGGACAAAATTCTTTCTTTTTCAGATTTTTCTCCACCCCTTCTGCAAAGATCGCGTTCATGAAAACGCCGCCGCTCAGGACAACTTTGGAAATGCCCGTCTTTTCTCGCAACCGGCAACAAATCGCGCCAACAATTTCGACGAGTGTGGAGTGAAATCGGCCGGCAATCGCAGGCAAAGGAAGATGATGAGCCACATCCTCAACAATGCCGCGGATCATTGGACGAAGATCGATTTGCGCCGGCGCTATCCAGATCCGCCCATGGACCTGTCTGGAAGGGGTAAGGATCTGCCCTCCAGTCCGGGCCGGCGATCCATTCCAATCGCATAGCCGCCTGCCCTTCGAAGCTGACACAGTCCTGCAAGCCGATCAGCGAAGCGACGGCGTCGAACAACCGGCCGACGCTGGACGTGAGTGGAGCGTTCACCTTCCGCTCGAGCATTTTTTGATTCACCTGCCAGGATCTGGGATCGATGCGCTGACGCAAGTCGGGGCAGTCCGTTTCACTATCCGACAGATATGCCAGCGCCATACGCCACGGCTCGCGAACGGCTCGTTCACCGCCGGGCATTGCAACATAACGGAAATGCGCGGCTCTTGTGAATGAACCGAGGTCGCCGACCAGAAATTCCCCGCCCCAGATTCGCCAATCGGTTCCGAATCCCGTGCCGTCAAAGCTGACGCCGATCACGCGCTCATCCAGTCCGTGCTCGGCCATGCAACTGGCCATGTGGGCGTGATGATGCTGGATTGGAACCAGGCGAATCCCTTCTTTGGCCGCGCGCTCCGCGCGTACCGCGTCGAGGCGTAGTCGGGGTGCAGATCATGGGCGATCCAGCGCGGGCAAATCGCGAACAACTCTTCGTAAAGCGCCACATCTTTTTCAAAGGCGCAGAACGCCTCGAAGTGGTCGAGATCTCCCAGGTGATGGCTGAGAATTGCCTGCCTCTCCCGTCCCAATGCGAACGTCCCTTTCAACTGCCCGCCGACTGCGAGAATCTGATCGGTGCATGCGACGGGAAGACGAATCGGCTGGGGGGCGTATCCGCGCGACCTGCGCAGCGGCGATTCGACTCCCGCTACGACGCGCGTCACCGAATCATCGCAACGAACGTGGATCGGCCGATCGTGAAAGAGAAAAAGATCGGCAATCCCTTCGAGGCGATGAAAAACATCAGGCTCATTACAGGCGATCGGCTCATCGGATTTGTTTCCGCTGGTCATCACAAGCGGTATTCCCTCGACCGCTTCCATCAGGAGATGGTGCAAAGGCGTATAGGGCAGCATGATTCCCAGGGACGGATTGCCGGGCGCAACCGCTTCGACAACCTCTCCCGCCGCGCGACGACGCAGCAATACGATCGGTCGCGAAGCGCTCGTCAGGAGTTTCTGCTCAAGCGGGGACATCTGGCAAAGCCTCTCGGCCGTGGCGAGATTGCGAACCATCAGCGCAAACGCCTTTTCCTCGCGATGCTTTCGACGGCGCAGCTCGGCGACTGCAGTTGCGGATCGCGCGTCGCAAACAAGGTGATATCCGCCGAGTCCCTTCATGGCCCCGATCCGGTCGTGCGCAACGCATCGGCAAACCATCGCAGTGGATCATCGATCGCGACGGCTTCTCCGTGCGCGTTTGCGGCCATGAGCCGCGGTCCGCAAATCGGGCAGGCCGTCGGCTGGGCATGAAAGCGCCGATCGGCTGGATTTTCATATTCCGCGCGGCATTCGGCGCACATGACGAAGGACGCCATCGTCGTCCGCTCGCGGTCGTAGGGGGCGCTTCGCACGATCGTCAAACGCGGTCCGCAATTCGTACAATTCAGAAATGGATAGCGATAGCGCCGGTCGGAGGGATTGAACAGTTCGGTCAGACATTCGTCGCATGTCGCCACATCGGGTGAGATCACCACCGGGCCGCCCGGCTCGATCGCGCTGGGCTTGATGCGAAAATCGGATTCGCCGAGCATTGGACGCCGCTCCCACACGAGATCGTCGATCCGCGCCAGCGGCGGCGGGTCAGCCGTGAGATCGCTGAGAAACTGATCGAGCCGCGGGGATTCCCCTTCGACTTCGATGCGCACGCCGCCGGTGCTGTTGTGGACAAATCCGCGTAGATTTAACCGGGAAGCCAAGCCGAAGACGAAGGGTCGAAACCCCACGCCCTGGACGGTTCCTTGAATGGCGATGACTCGCCGCTCCATTTGCCACCGTCGAGTTGATTTTCCGCGGCCCAATGGCTGCCGCGCATTCCACTCGTAAACCGTAGTGAGCGCACAGACAAACGCAATCCAAAAATAAAATCGGAATGGGCGGAAATTTTCCCCTTCCCCTTCTAACCGAAGCGCCATTTAATAGTGCGAACGGCGTACAACCGCAGGGCAGGATAGTTCATGACCCGTGTGCACCCCCCAATGCGCCTCCGCACCAAGGCCGGGCTGGTTCTCGGCGCGCTTGGTCTGGTGAATCTTCTCATCTGGGCGACCGCGCTCCTCAGCTTCCATCATTTTGCGATCCTGATTGGAACGGCGACGCTCGCGTATACCTTTGGACTGCGCCATGCGCTGGATGCGGATCACATCTCCGCGATCGATAATGTCACGCGCAAGCTGATGCAGGACGGAAAGCGGCCACTTCTTGTCGGCTTTTTCTTCTCACTTGGCCATTCCACGGTCGTCGTATTGCTTTCTGTCCTGATCGCTCTGACGGCGGCGAAGATCCAGACGAAATTCCCGGAATTTCAACGGGTCGGCGGACTGATCGGCACTTCGGTCTCGGCGCTCTTTCTTCTGCTCATCGCGGCGATCAATCTGCTGGTGCTGCGCGGCGTGGTCGGCGCGTTTCGAAGCATCCGCCGGGGAGAGCCGTACGATGAACAGAACCTCGACGCGGCGCTGAATCAACTCGGAATCATGGGCCGGATTTTCCGGCCCGTCCTTCGTCTGGTCGATCAAAGCTGGAAAATGTACGGCGTGGGATTTTTGTTCGGCCTGGGTTTCGATACCGCCACGGAGATCGGGCTGCTGGGAATCTCGGCGGCCGCCGCGACTCAGGGATTGCCCGTCTGGTCCATTCTCATCTTCCCCGCGCTCTTTACCGCCGGCATGTGCCTGGTCGATACCGCCGACGGCATTCTGATGCTGGGAGCGTATGGATGGGCGTACGTTCATCCGGTGCGGAAGCTTTACTACAACATGACGATCACCGCCGTCTCCGTGCTCATCGCGCTGGTGGTCGGCGGAATCGAAGTCCTGGGCATCATTGGCGATCAGTTCAATTTTCACGGCGCATTCTGGGACGGCGTTGCATCAACGGGAAATCACTTCGGCGCAGTCGGCGTGGCAATCATCGCCATCTTCGTCCTGAGCTGGGCCGCCTCCGCGATCGGCTACCGCCGGTTTGGCTATCAGCAACTGGAATTCGCCGGCTATCAGCAAGCGGATTCCGCCGAGCGCGGTTTTCCCGTTCTTCCAATCCCGGAAATCGACTCCGAGGGAAGAATTTCGACCTGATGCGCCGATAATACACATCATGCTGCAGACACATGCGCCGACAGTGAGGATCTGGCATTGGTGGGATACGCTCTTCGCGCTCGCGATGCTCGCGGCGCTGCTCACCCTGATTTTTCTTTCCCTGGGCTATTTCAGGCCGTTCTGAGTTAGGCAAGAAACGCGCCTTTCTCGGGGGCAGCGGGCGCGGGATGCCAGAGAAAAAGCCGCAGCCGAACCGGCAAAGTAGACTGCGTTGCTTGCGCCTACTGCCTACTGCTCCTTGTCGCCGCCGCGCCACTTCTTCTTCTCCGGCATCGTATCGGCCAGATGTTGAAGCAGACGGATGCCAACAATCCGACCGGCCTTTTGCAACGCGGTCTTGCCCGCGACGTTTTCAGCCAGATCGACCGCCCGGGTCGTCTGGCGATCGCTGAAAAGCACTTCTCCGCTCTTGCGGTCAGTTACCTTGATTTCGACTCGCGCTTCGCAGCTCACCAGATTGCCGATCTTGGCGGCGAACTCGCTGAACGCGTCGCCGCTCACGATCAGCTTCACGCCGGCTTCGGCCTGCTGGGTCGCGTCGCCGTCGATGACTTTGAATCCGCATTCTCCCAAGAGAGATCGGATCTCCGTTTCAACCGCCGGATCGATCCGCGCTACAGGCCCCGAAGCGATATGCCGTTCCTGGATTTGAACGGAAACAGCAGGGAGTTTGCGGCCGGCAAATGCTTTTTTCAGCTCAGGGAGCGGATCCTTGCCGGCATCCGGCTGGGCGACGAGTTCGGGGCCTTTTGCCCGCAACTTCTTCGCCACCTCGTCGGAGAGTTTCATCAACAAGTCGCCGGTCTTTGCATCCTTTTCCCCTATTACCAGGACGCCAACGACCAGACTTGTCTCAGTGCCGATGATTTTGGCATTGAGATAGAGCTGCGAATCGAGCTGAAAAATCCTTCCGGTCACGATGATGTGCGCGCCGATCAGTTTGCCGATCTTCGTGGCCTGATCGGGGGCAACCAGCCCGGCGAGATTCAGTTCGTGCTCCTGAAGCGTTCTCGCGAGTGTCGATCGATCCACCAGCTTAAATCCCGGCTCGCCACTCAGGGTGGCGGCTAGCGCTTCGCTGATCTGTTTGCCTAAATCGGGATTGCCGGAGCTGGAATCAAAATCGAGGATGGCGACCGTCAGATCACTGCCCGCCTCTTTCGCTGTGGACAGGACGGGAGCGACGTCCGAATCCGCCGGCGATTGAGCCGGGTCATCGCGATGATGCCGATCGTGTCTGTTTGAAAGGCCGGCGTGAACGGCCGCCGTCGATAAACTCGAGCATGCGATAATGACTAATCTCAAAACGTTGAAAAAGCTCATGGATGGTCCCCCGGTGGAATGGCGATGACAGGCAACGGCCGCGACTCAACAGGCCGTGTTGTGGGCCGTTCGCTCGGACGCGGAGTCGGTGCGGCAGGCGAGAGAAGATAGTCGACCGCGTTCATCAGAAAGATCTGGCTGCGTGGATCCTCTGACCAGTCGCCGAGCTGAATCTGGCAGAAGACCACGCGCCCTTTCCCGATCGATTTGGTGGCGAGCAGTGCGTCAACCGCCGCGGGGCTTGCCGACGCCACTTCGCGCGGCCACGCTCCGATCGGCGATACCGGCTCGTCTGCCGGGAGACGCACCGCCAGGAATTCGTTGAACCGCGCGGTCAATGACTTCAACAGGGCCGAGTCCATCCCGCGCAACAGCGGGTAATCCGTCATCCAATCGAACCTGGCTGGCGCCGTCCTCCGCACCACGGGATACGTCCCCAACTCCGGGCAGCGCGATTGTCGAAAAATCATCACCGATGCGCCCGCCTGGGCGAGAGAAAACAGCGGGCCTTGATCGAACCGCGAAGCCTCCAGCGTGTCGGCGCCGACGAGAATCGCATCTGCCTGCGCAAAGCCGAGCCTGGATGCATCCGTATAGCGATGAAACGGGGCCTTGGCATCATTCAATGCTTTAACCAATTTACCTTTTTCGTCCCAGACCGCGATGCGGCTCGAGCCGATTCGATGAGCGAGTCCCTCGATCAAATTCCGCGGGAAGATCACGATCGGCACATCGCCGCGGTCGAGTTCCTTCCCGCCCGCCCCGGCCTGTACCGTGTACTGCCATCGCAGCGTGGTTCGCACGCGGACTTGCGGCGAAGTGATGCGAACGACCGCCCTGCCCCCTTGTGCGACCATGGGTGTCTGTCCCGAAGCGATGTTGACCGTGCCGAACATCAGTTCCCAATGTAAATCCGCAGCCGGCATCGGGGCCGCCGCGGCCCACTCCACGCTGATTTCGTTCCCTGACCCGCTGGTCCAGTACCCCGCGTGGGAAAGAAGGATGATGAGCAAGGCGGCAGCGTTCATGGCCGACTTTCCGATCCGAGCGAAGCGCGGGCGAATTCCACCTTCAAAACGTATCGCCCGGAAGTTGTGGAAAGCTCGCCGGCGGTGACTTTTTGCCCGGGCTGTAACCGGAGATCGGCGGAAAGAGCCGCGATGGGCTCGGTCCCGGTCGGTGTGCGCAACCCGAGCCACAGGGCGAGATGCGTCGGTTCATCCGTCGAAGTGCCCACGCGGTAGTGCAACGCGGCTCCGTCTTCCAGCGGAACAGTGAGATTGGCGGTCTGCCCGGGAATGACCATCAGATCGGCTTCCGAGATTTGCCGGCCGCCGGTCAGGACAGTGAGACGGAGCAAGAGCAGTCTTTGGGCCGCACCAACGTTGCTCTCCGCGATCCCCACGTCCGAAGCCCCCTTCGCCACCGAAATCCACCCAGCCCGACCGTCGTACACCTCGGAAACCCGTCGGAACGCCGTCACCTCGTGATTGATATCGCCGGGCGTGAATTGCGGACCGGCTTCTTCAGTCAACCCGGGCGCGACCACGGCGATCGACCGCCCTCCAACACGTGCCAGAGACAGTCCGAGGGCAAAAGCTCCACAGACTATCAATACCGCCGCGGCGACGCCGAGCGGTCGATACCACGGGGAAATTCTGGGTCGCATCGCGACGTGGCAAGTTAATTCATCTTCAAACCTTGTCCATCCTTCCCGGGGTTCGACATTTCGGTCAGTCATCGCGATCGCGGACTGAATGCCATCAAAATCTCGGAAGGCTTCCTGACAAGCGGCGCACCGTTCCAAATGCTTCAGCGCCTCTCCGACGCGACTGCGATCGCGTTCGTCCAGGTCGAGTTCGAGCAGCGTCTCTCGAAATATTTCACAGGCCATTGGGTTCTCGCTCGGCGGTTATCCGCCCGTCGAAAGCAAGCCTCTCAGCAATTCCAATCCGCGGTGAAGCTGTTTTGCCACCTGACCGGCGCTGCATCCCAGCAGATCCTTGACCTCGTTGCCGGACAGGCCCTCCATTGTCCGAAGCGCAACAACGAGGCGAAGTTCCTCAGGCAGTTTTTCCAGGGCATCCAGAAGCGTTTCTCGCATTTCCCCATTTTCCAGGTCGGAGGTCGATATCGTTGCGCTCATCGTCGGCCCGTGTCGGGCCAGAACACGCTTCTCGATTCCGTTGCGCCGGCGCGTGCGGAGACTTTCATTCACTACCACTTTGGCGAGCCAGGTTTTTATTTTCCCGGCATCCCTGAAACTTTGATGATGCTCGCAGCCGATGAGCAGCGCCTGCTGGCAGGCATCTTTGGCGGCATCGCGATTGCGCAGGATCCCGTACGCAAGTCGAAAAAAAAGCGAGCCATTGCGCCGAACTTGATCGGCCAGCACGGACTTCCATTCTGGGTCATCCGCCGGTCGATCCGCCACTCTCAACAACTCCCGCCCTGTTCGGAATTCCGCTTGCCCCCCATTAGGATGCGCGAGCCCGGTTTTTTTTTCCGGCGCTCCTCTCGGGCTGTCCAGTCGAGCCATCATTAGCCCACAAATGAGGGAAACAACCTGTTTTTCGCTTCCGCCGCCTGAAACGTTTATTTGGCTCCCTCCGGAAGCGGCTTGGGAAACACGACTTTCATCAAATCATGATTATTCCCATGGCCCACAATCGTCAGCCCGTAGTGATTAGTCATCGCCAAGGTCCCTTCGGTGAAGTCGTCACCCGGAACATACCCACGAAGGGCACGAAAAGGCGGTCTTCCATCGCGTGAGACAAGCCATTGATGTTTTTTTGCGTCCATCAGATGCATAACTCCACCATTCACGACAAATTTGCGATACGGCATAAGCCAGGCGGGATCTTTTGGGCTGGGATCGGCGATCGACGCCTGCCGCATGCAAAGTTTGGTCTGCGGCCCGACACCAACGTAATAGATCTCATCGCCGTAGATCGCCGTGGAAAACGTCTGCAGCAGGGGATCGGCGAATTTCTTCACGGAACCGTCGTTCGGATCGATCATTAGAAAGCCGACATTGTTGGAGCGACCAGCGAGCACGCGCGGAAGCGGGCCACGATCGGGACTCGGCGGCGACGCTCCGGTCGGCGGCGCCAGGGTTTGCAGATATCTGATCGGATAGGCAATCGAGAGAGAATCGTCAGCCGGGGAGATCTTCGGAATCACATCCCAGGCCTCATAGATGACTTTGATTCCCACGTTCGACGGCCTGTTTTCAAGTTCAACTGAAGCAATCCCGCACCAGGTCCGCCCGAAGTTACCAGCCACGCAGATCTTTCCCGGCGCAAGCGGGGCAATCGCGTTGGTGCCGGGAGGAAGGCCTTCGTTTCTTCCAATCCAATAGAGCTCGTGGCGCTCCCGGTCATAGGCGACGAGCGCCGTCTCGACGATGGGGTCCCGCTCATAGGCTTTTTCCCATGTATCATTGGACTGATACCGAACCGGCGAAAGCTCGATAAAGAACCAGGCAAGCCGTCCATCGAAGCAGCCGGAATTCGGCTTGAGCCAGATCCAGCATGGATCCGCTGGATTTGGATCGGCGTCCTGTTTCGGCCGTGGCGGAGCACATCCGCTCGCGAAGTCCAGGACGCCTTCCTGTCTCATCGTGAAGATGAGGTTTTCGGTCCAGAAGATGTCCACGCCGGGCCCCCCGGCATGCATCCAATCACCCGGTTGGCCATGCGCGGGATGTCCTGATCGATTTTGACATTCGTGAAGGCGATTGGCTTGAACAGAACTTCAGCGTCGCCAATTTCCGGCGCGACGGAGGGTTCGGAGGCAGGTTGATCGTTTTTGTGCTCCTCCCGATACTTCCGCCCTTTTTCCGCGACTTTGAAATCATTGTCGAGAATGAACGCGGCGTGTTTTGCGATAATGGCATTAGGAATCGTCTGTGCCTGCCGCAAAAATTCGAACCAGCGTGGATCGTCGTACTCAACAATCAGTGCTTGAAAACAAAAATGGCTGAGGTTGAGCGGATCCTTTCGATAGGCGAATTCCTTTAAGAGATTCATGCGGAATTCAGCGGCGGCGGCGACTTGGGCGTCGGTGGCGTGAACCCCAGTATCCGATGCAACTCGAATGAAGTTCTCATCAGTCAGCATGGGAAAACAGTATTCAGCCGTGTCATCGTCAATCTTCGCCGCTGACTTGCGGTGCAGCACCCGCCACACGGCCGCCGTCGCCTCTTTGTTTGCCTCATCCCAAAGTTCAATCGGTCGTCTGTGCCGGACAACCTCCATCTTGACCGTGAACCAGTATTTCGCGATGTCGAAGTTTGCCCCCTTCCATCCGCCTTGATATTTCACCTGCGTTGCGTCGAGATAGGCTTCGAGGTGAGGCAGCGATTCGCGGAAGTATCGGATGGCCAGCGGAGCGAGATCGAACCGCATCATTCTCCAAGACCCGCTCGTCTGCTCGGCCAGCTCATTCAAAGCGCGAAACGCCACGGCATGCACTTGCGGCTGGTGGCTGTCGAGCAGCAGGCTCGCCTCTGACAATATTCGAGCTTGTCGCCAATCACCCACGCGATCGAAATTCTTCGCTTGCGACGCCAGTTCGCCGGCTTCGACCGCGTTGTCCCCCTGGGCGGCCGCGTGATTGCCGGCGGCGTCGAGTTCGCCCTTTGCCAGTTTATCCGCGGCCCCGGTCAACTGCGCGGCGGCCGCCGAAGGCGGAGCTTTCTCGATCTCGAGCTTCCCCAGACTTCGGTCCCCTCTCTTGAACTCAAGGTTGATCGTAACACGGAACGCATCGCCCAGGCCCTCGTGCCGGTATGTGCCATTTAAATAAAACGGAAGCTGTCGCTGGATGTCTGCGCTGTTGGTCAACGCCAGCTCATCGGCCAACGCCTTGGCCTCACTGATCTCGACCACCAACACCCCCGGCCGCTGGAGCAGCGACTGGCCAATCAACCGTGGATAGACGTCCTCGAGGTAATCAAAGTCATGGGTGAGGTCCTGGCTGGCAAACGGCGGAACCGCGATAATCTGGCGGATATTCTGCCGAAATCGCACGAGCGCCGCATCAAAGACCGACCGCAGGTTTGTCGCGTCTCCTTTGGCATCACTGGAAGCCGCGATTGTTGCAACCGCCAGGCGCAATCCGTGTTTCGTTTCGCAGACGATCAGATCGATTCGCTGACTTATCCCTTTGGCCGTCGGATCTGCGGCGTTTTGTGGCAGCACCGTCGCGTCGCGAACCATCACCAGGAGATCCGCCTTCACCTTTTGCCCGAACGCACTGCGCTTCCCCACCGCGTCCGCGCTGAACATGGCTTCAAGTTGTTCTTCGTGAAGGACCTTGTCGATCTGAGAACGTTCGACCGGGACGATCTTTTCATTTTGCAATATCGACGCTTCGAAAAGAATTGCCGCGGGGGATTGTTGCAATGCCGGATCGATCACCACCCCGCAATGCGGTTTCGCGGCCGCCTCGTCAGCGGCCCGCGCCACAGCCGGCTCAAGCCCGCAGACAAAGATCAATAAGAAAACTGTCGCGCCATTGTATTTCAGAGCCGCCATCGCGAGGAGTGCGCAAGACTGAGTGAATCTCGGGGCGCCTCCACCACGGCTCGAAAAAAGCGCCCCAGTTAAACGCATGACGCGATGCTCCCATCCCCCGAACAGGTGACTGTCTCGCGGCATTTTGCAACAGAAACGCTGTTCGTGCCACTTTTAATGAATCGGAGATGGCGGAGGGCTACCTCAAACTAATCGAAAGGGATTGAGTCCGTTTCATGAAGCAAAAAAGGCAGGGTTCCCCATGTCCCTGCCTTCCCCACTCTGAAAGTGTCCACGCCGATGGCGCCTTCCACTAACAAATACACCGTTTTTGGCACGATCCTGCGCGAAAGAAGATTTTTTTTTCGAAACTTTGATTGGTTTGATGAACCGGCAGCCCTCTGTGAGGCTTTCCGGCGGGATCGCTGGGCGCACGCCCGCTTACATCGCTCCCATCGCTTGTGACAGGCGCCTCACTTCGTGCAGCGCCATCCCGCCCAGCTTGGGGATGTGCCCGCCCATGTGAGGGATGATCGCGTGGCCCAGACCAAGGCGCGACGCTTCGCGCAACCGCTGTTCGATCTGGGGAACAGTCCTGATTTCCCCGCCCAGACCTAACTCACCGATCGCGAGTGTTCCTGCTGAGAGCGGGCGGTTGTAGTGAGCGGATGCAATCGCCAGGGCGATTGCCAGGTCGATCGCGGGATCCACGACCTTGACGCCGCCGGCGATGTTCACAAATACATCATCCGCCGCCAGGCGGAGTTCGGCGCGTTTTTCGAGGACTGCAATGATCATCGAAACGCGATCGGAACTCACACCGCTGGTTTTGCGTTTGGCGGCGCCGATCACGCTTGACGCGGTAAGGGCCTGCACTTCCAGCAGAAGGACCCGGCTCCCCTGCATTGCGGCCGTCACAACCGAACCGCTGGGCGTCCCGCCGGGCCCGTATTGCTCGATGAAGAGGTTTCCCGGGTCTTTGACCTCGGCCAATCCGTTTCCCGTCATTTCGAACAGGCCGACCTCGTGCGTGCTGCCAAAACGATTCTTGACACAACGGACAATGCGATGAGCGTGAAAGCGATCGCCTTCGAAATAGACGACGGTATCGACGATATGCTCGATGATTTTCGGTCCGGCGAGCGTACCCGCCTTGGTGATATGTCCGACAAGCAGGACGGCAGCGCCGCTCGACTTGGCGAGGTAAACCAGATCCATGCAACAAGCCCGCAACTGCGTGACCGATCCAGGGGCGGCGGGCATTTCCGGCTTGTAGATCATCTGGATCGAATCGATCACCACAACTGATGGTTTTAATTTGTGAATCTGGTTGATGATCCGTTCAACGTTGGTTTCGGCCAGGACCAGCAGGCCGGTGGATTCGACGCCGAGTCGCGCGGCACGGAGCTTGGTCTGGCGCGCGGATTCTTCGCTGGTAACGTAAAGGACCGGAGCAACGTCGGGCAATGTGCCTTTGGCCTTGCTGAGTTCGTGGGCGACTTGCAGCAACAGCGTCGACTTTCCAATGCCCGGCTCGCCGCCGATCAGCACCGCCGATCCAGGCACGATTCCACCTCCGAGGATGCGATCGAATTCCCCGATACCAGTACGCTGGCGAGGAACCTCGGACTCGTCGATGTCGTTGAGCTTGAGTACTTCGCCGCCGTGCGCGACGTCGCCGCTCTGTGAGAGGCCGGAAGTGCGGGACGCGGCGCGGGCATCGGGCGTTGGCGTCTTGTATTCCTCGAGGCTGTCCCAGGTTCCGCAATCGGGGCATTTGCCAACCCACTTGGGGTGAACGCTGCCGCAGTGATTGCAAAGAAATTGGGTGCGGTTTTTGGCCATTGAGGCTCGGAATCGTAACGATTGTTGCGTTGTTTTGCAGGTAAGCAAACAAAGTTCACCGGGGAGCAAATCGTGACTTTGTGCTGACATGGAGGTTTGCTACACTGCGCCGGAACGATGGCCTACACCGTCCTTGCTCGCCGGTACCGCTCTGGAACGTTCGATGAAGTGATCGGACAGGATCATGTTGCGCAGACACTGAAAAAAGCGATCGAATCGGGACGTGTCGCCCACGCCTATCTCTTCTGCGGAACGCGTGGCGTCGGCAAGACATCGATGGCTCGAATTCTCGCCAAGGCGCTGAATTGCGAATCCTTTGATGCGCCAACCGCGACGCCTTGCGGAAAATGCAATTCCTGCGTGGCGATCGCGCGCGGCGACGACCTTGACGTCATCGAGATCGATGCGGCGTCGAATCGTGGCATTGACAACATCCGAGATCTGATCAACAACGCCCAATTCCGCCCGGCCCGTTCCCGCTTCAAAATCTATATCATCGACGAGGTGCATGGGCTCTCCAAAGACGCTTTCAACGCCTTGTTGAAAGTGCTGGAAGAGCCACCGTCGCACGTGAAATTTATCCTCGCCACGACGGAGCCGGAAAAAGTGCTGGCGACGATCCTCTCACGCTGCCAGCGGTACGATTTCCGAAACATTTCGACCCGCGAGATCGCCGATCACCTCAAAGCGATCTGCAAACAGGAAAAGATCAAGGCGGACGACGATGCCCTGCTGCTGATTGCCAAGGCGGGAGCCGGATCGATGCGCGATTCGTTGTCGCTGCTGGATCGAATGCTCAGCGCCGGCGAAAAGCATCTGACGCTCGAAATGGTGGAGCAGCTTCTCGGCCTGCCGCGCGGCCAGCTCCTCTTCGACCTTGCCGGCGCGATCGGTGGCGGCGAGGTGAAATCTGTCCTGCAACAGGCTGATTCACTGATTCGCTCCGGGCTTTCGGTCGACTCCCTCATTGGCGCGCTGGTCGATCATCTGCGCAACCTGTTAATCGTGCGAACCTGCGGTTTCGAGAGCGAACTGGTGGATGTGCCGGGACTTTCCGGCGACGACCTGACCGCGCAGGCGGCCCGCTTCGATCCGGCCGCCTTGACGCAGGATATCGCGATCCTCGAAGAGCTCCGCCGGCAGATCCGCCAATCCCAGGCGGGACGGGCCCTGCTCGACGCCACGCTGGTTCGGCTGACTCTGGCGGATCAATTCGCCTCGATCGGCGAATTGGTGTCGCGATTGGACGGGAAAGGCGGCCCACCGACCCCGCGACCGTCGTCCGCCCCCTCGCCGGCTGCGGCGCAAAAAAAAAACATTGAGCCCGTAGCTGCTCCGGCGATTTCTCCCTCTCGCGGTGCTCCGGGAGAGCGGCGGGGTGAGGGTATTTCCGAGCGTAAATCCAATACCCCCCTCACCCCAACCCTCTCCCAGGGCACTGGGAGAGGGGGAAATGCGGATGCAAACGTCGAACCTGTTACTGCCGAATCGATTCCTGAACTTTGGAAATCACTCCTGATCGCCATGACTGCCCACGGACCGGCGTTGATGTCATTGCTTTCGGCCGGCCGATTGACCGCGATCGACGACGGGCGAGCCGTGATCCGATATAGTGCGCAGAATGAAACCTACGCTAAATTGCTCGATCGCAATGGAAAAAAAGACCTGGTCAGCGACGGCCTCTCCCGGCTGTTGAATCGAAACATCGGAGTGAAATTCGAGATCGAGCCAGCGGAAGTGGCTTCGAATGAATCGGAACCACAGGCAACCGTCCCCGGCCCTGGCGATTCTACGCCGGTGCGCGATGTGGTGCCGACGCGAGACGCTCCGGCGTCAGAACCAACTGCGACGCCGGTGCGCCTCACCGCCGAGATCGTCGCGGCAATTCGCGAACAAACTCCGCTGGTGAAAGCGCTGATGGACGGACTTGGCGCGACCGTTGTCAAAGTGGAATAGTTTGGTTCGCAATCAAAACAGTTCCGCCAGCACTTTTTGCGTAGCCGCCACGCCCGCGCCGAACGTTACCGGCTTGCCAAGACCCTTCAGCACGTGTTCGATCGCCGCCACGACGGCCAGGGCGTCGTAGGCGTCGCTGTATCCCATGTGATTGACGCGGAAAAGCTGCCCCTCCATGGAACCCTGTCCGCCGGCAATATGAATGTTGTGCTTTGATTTGAGCTGGCCGCGGAAGTCTTTGTCGACCACCCCGGCAGGGTAACGGATACTGGTCACGGAATCGGCCGGTCGCTTACTGAATAACTCGAAACCAAGCGCTTTGACGCCCTGCCGGAATGCTTCCGCCGTCACGTGCGTGCGCTTCCACACGCCGGCAATCGTCTCCTTTTCGATCATCTTCAGGCTGACGCGCAGCGCATCGATGAGCGTGTTGGCGGGAGTGAACGGCGTATCGTTGTCAGTGATGCTCTTCTTGTATTTCTTAAGATCCAGATAGAAGTCGGCGCGTCCCTTTGTGGATTCGACCGCCCCCCACGCGCGATCGGAAAGCGAGACAAAGCCGAGGCCGGGCGGAAGCATCAGCGCCTTCTGGCTTCCCGTAATGGCCACGTCCACGCCCCATTCGTCCATTTTGAAGGGCAATGCACCAATGCTGGTAATGCCATCCACGATCAGCAGCGTGTCGCCACTGGCACGGACCGCCTTGCCGATCGCTTCCAGGTCGCAGACCGTCCCGGTGCTCGTTTCGGAATGGACGATGATCACCGCGTCGTACTTGGCCGCCTTCAGCTCAGTTGCGATCTGCTCTGGTGTGGCATGATCGCCGTATTCGAGTTTCAGGTCCTTGTGCTCGATTCCGTAGGTCGTACAAACCTGGCTCCAGCGCTCGGCAAACTTGCCGTTGGTGACGCACAACGCCTTTTTGCCCGGACCGAGCGTGTTGATGATGCCCGCCTCGGCCGCGGCGGTACCCGATCCGGTGATGGTGTAAACGGTATTCTTGGTCTGGTAGACCAACTGGAGGAGCTTTTGCACCTCCGTGAACATGGCGCGAAACTCCGCCGTGCGGTGATGTTGAACCGGCTTGGCCAGTTCAAGCAGGGTTGCTTCAGGAACGCTGGTGGGGCCGGGAGTAAACAAACGGTATTTCATCAGCATAAAAGGCCTCGTTATCGGGGTTCACGAACGACAGTTCAGGACTCACTCCATTGTTGTTTCAGGAATTCGACTACGCGCCTGGCGCCATCGGGGATCGAATCGACCTTCTCGGAATCGATCGTCTCAACCGTAATCGACCCTCGATAGCCGCCGCGTTTGAGCGTTGCAAATAACGGACGGTAATCGGACGCTCCGCTCTCGCCCGGTGCGCTGCGACCGAGCTTATCAGCTACGTGAACGTGGCGAATCCAGGGCATCGCATCGGCCAGGTTTTCGAGCGGCTCATCCTCCAGCCAAAAATGATAGCTGTCCAGAAGGCATTGGAAATTCGGGTGGTCGATCACCCGCACATATTCCATTGCTTCGGCGAGCGAATTAATGATGTTGCATTCTCCGCGATTCAAGGGCTCGGCGACGAGCGTTACGTCGTGCTCTGCGCACATCGGCGCCGACATTCGCACGAATTCGATAATCTGCCGCCGGGCTTCATTCCGGTCGAATCCTTCCGGCACCTTTCGCGCCACGCCACTACCGAATACCAGTGTTTTGATTCCGATTTCCGCGGCTCTTCGCGTCACAACCTGCATGTATTTTCGAAGCTGCTCGAAGTTCACCGCCGGCCCCGTGATCTTCATTGTCGCGGGAAGAAGCTGGTTGGCCGCGGGAATCGGCAACGCCGAGGCGGCCGCTTCGGCACGCCCGTTCCATTGCGCATCTGGCGTCGCTCCCTGCAACAGTTGATGGACCAGGGCTTCCAGATAATCCCACCCGGCGCTCCGCAGCTTCGCCGAGCGGTCCATCGGCATACAGATGCCGAACCGCATCGCTCACTCCTTTGATGAAGGAGCGGATAATAGGGGAAGCTTTCGCGCCGTACCAGTGGGCGGGATGGACTTCCATGCCACATCCCGAAAGAATCTTCCGATGGCTCGGATTCGGGATATTCGTCAGTGCGTCAAAGAAGTTGGATTTATCACTTTCTGCCGGCGGGTCCTGAAGGAAGTTCTTGACGACAATCTTTTTACGTGGGCAGCGGCGCTCGCTTATTCCTGGCTTTTCGCCGTTTTTCCGTTTCTTTTGTTTCTTCTGGCCTTGCTGCCTCATTTGCCTGAATACGCAAAGCAGCGGGCGGTCAATGAGATTCACGACCTGGTTTACGCAGAGATCCCCTCGCGCGAATCGGCGGACATGATCTGGAACAACGTGGCCTTCATCCCCGAAAACCTTTTGCACGAGCAGAAAAAAGCGCGTGCTGCTCGCCGGTTTGTGCGCTGGCGCTCTGGTCGGCGGCCAGCGGGATGACCATGACCATGTCGGCCCTGGACCGATGCTATGACGTCGAGCGCGGGAGAAATCTGTTTGTCCAACGGGGTCTGGCCCTCACGCTCACGATTGTCGTAACGGTCTTGATGCTGGCAATACTCTGCCTGCTGCCCATCGGGTCGGCGATCAAGCTCTGGATCATGCGCGGCCAGACGCCACGCACATCTGATCCTCATCTTCGACGTTGCGCGATGGTCCTTGTCTCTGCTCTTCATGGTCAGCTTGCTCGCGCTGGTCTATTACATCGGACCGAGTGTCCGTCATCGTTTCCGCTGGCTGACGCCAGGAGTGCTCTTCTGCATTGTCGTCTGGATCGTCCTGGCCGTGGCATTTCGCATCTATGTTGAAAGACTCGGCGGAAAAACCTACGCCAAAACCTACGGGTGCTCGGTGGCGTGGTGATCCTGCTCCTGTTTTTCTATATTGACGCGCTGGTGCTGCTGATTGGTGCTGAGATCAACAGCGAAATCGATTTCCACGTCCTGAAAATTCGTCGCGGCACGCGCGATTTCCGCCCCGTCGAAGACGCGGCCCGCACACCGGCGCCGACGTCGATCTGAATCAACCCCGTGATTTGGCGTTGAATCCACGGTCGAATACCATCCAACCGACATGGATTTTTTCAATTACAAGAACGGCGAGTTGTATTGCGAGGACGTCCCGGCGGAACAGATTGCCCGGGAGGCAGGAACGCCGGCGTATGTCTATTCGAAAGCGACGCTGCTCCGCCATTATCGTCAGGTGGCTGAGGCATTCGCTCCTCTCGACGCCACGATCTGCTATTCCATCAAGAGCTGCAGCAATCTTCATATCTGCCGGCTGCTCGCTGCCGAAGGGTGCGGTTTTGATGTCACCAGCGGCGGCGAACTGTTTCGAGCCCTGCGCCGGCGGCAACCCCGCCAAAATCATTTATGCCGGCGTAGGCAAGACCGATGAGGAAATCCGCGAAGCAATCGAGGCGTGCATCGCCGCCTTTAACATCGAGAGCGAAGCCGAAATCGAAAATATTGATCGCGTGGCTGGATCGTTGGGCAAGCAGGCAATCGGCGCCATCCGCATCAATCCTGACGTCGATCCCAAGACCCATCGCTACACCACGACCGGCAAAAAGGAGACAAAATTCGGCGTCGATATCGAGCGGGCCGAACGGGTCTTCGAGCGGTATCGCTCTCTGAAATACCTCCGCATCGGCGGAATCCATATTCATATTGGGTCGCCGGTCTACGAAGTGCAGCCATACATCGACGCGACGAAAAAGGTAGTCGAGCTGATTGACCGCCTGGCCAGCCGTGGCCACAAAATCGAATGGCTCGACCTCGGCGGCGGATACGCCGCCGACTATGAGCGCCCGGAACAGGCGCTGCCGATCACGGAACATGCCAAAGCGCTGATTCCCCTTTTGGCGGGCAAGCCGTATAAAATCGCCCTCGAGCCGGGGCGATACATCGCCGGAAACGCCGGCATTTTGCTCACACGCGTGCTCTATCGAAAAGTTGGCGGCGAGAAAAAGTTCGTCATCATTGACGCCGCGATGAACGATCTGATCCGGCCAATGCTGTATGACGCCTATCACTTTATCTGGCCCGCGAAACCAGCCGATGCGGCGAATGTTCCCGAGTCCCGCGACAAGGATCGCACGCCGCGAGATGGCGAAGTCGTCGACATCGTTGGCCCGATATGTGAGAGCGGCGATTTCCTCGCTCAGGGACGCCTTCTTCCCACAACCCGGCGCGGCGACCTCCTCGCAGTCTTCACCGCCGGCGCTTACGGATTCGCCATGAGCAGCAATTACAACAACCGTCCGCGAGTTCCCGAAGTGCTGGTCGATGGGTCAAGCTACAAGATCATTCGCCGCCGTGAAACCTACGAGGATCTCGTAGCGCCTGAGGCGATTTAATTCAGATGCCTCCGGAATTGGCCACCACTTTGTATCGGTTTCGATGCTGTATATGACAGCGTTTGTATCGAGATAAACTAAAGCGCCGGCAGGGATGTTCAACGATCCCATGAGTCGCGCTCCGCCTGCAGATATTCATCCGCCTCTGCATTTGATTTGAATAGGCGGTGCCCTTTTAGAGATTCGATAATCTCTAAGGCTGAAGGCTGCGTCGCAGATTCGTCCGGAAAGACGAGAAGTACCTCGACTGGAGTGCCCTCTTGGTGCCCGGGCGCGGATACCTCAACCCGGTTGCCCGGCAATACACGCGTCTGGATGCGCAACGTAGTTCCCATCACTCTATTGTAACATCCCACGGGCGCGACGGACAAAACATCGGCGGGCTGTGACTGCCCCGTCGATCACTGGTTATCCGTCGGTAATCTTTGCTGACGGTGTCCTTTGCAGGTCTTCCGAGGAATCCGCAAGCGCATCACGAAGTAATTGGGTCACCTGCGCCGACCGCAAGTCGCGCTTGCCGAAACCGGGAAGCGCCCCCGCCGAAACCGCGGCGGCCTGGGCCTCGGGATAATTGCTCACCAGCATCATCTTGAGATGGGGATAGCGGCGCACGGAGTCGTCGAATCACGGCAATCCCCTCCTGCTCATCGAACCCCCAATCGAGTTGACGGTTGATCAGAAGCAGGTCGACTCCTCCGGCCAACACCCGCTGGAGTTCCTCCTCATCATCGGCGGCGAAAATCTGAATTCCGCGTTGAATGGATGAAAGAGTCATCCGTAGAAATCCGCCGTCCGGACCGCAGTGGCCAACCAATGCAATGCTCTTGCTGCTCACGATTCTCCCTTCTCGTCCGGATCGGCCGCCGCTCGCGGCGCCGTAGCGCTCTTGTCAGATCGTCGAAAGATGGCCAGCACACGATCAATCGAGACCACAAACAGGCGATTGTCGTGCTCGAGTTCAACCGGTATCGCCTCGCGCGGATCGAAAAGAACCTTATCGTACTGGCGGATGGTTTGATCCTCGTCGTTTTCGATTGCCTTGCTGACGGCAATAACGCGGCCGGTAATGACTGGAATTTCGTGAGAGTCAGGCAGGACGATGCCAGTGCGCGTCTGGCGTTTGTTGTCGTCCTTGCGAATGACGACACGCTCACCGATCGGCTCGATCACATCGTATTCGGCGGAGCGGGTTGAGGGACGCTGCGACATCATGCCCAATCGTAGCTTTCTCGCGCACAATTGGCGAATTCACATTCCAAAGAGCCGCGCACGAAGTAAGCGGGATTGTTTTTCGCTTACCGCGTACATTCCCGCTTACTTCGTGCGCGGCTCCGTCATTCTTCGGAAAACACAACGCTTACTTCGTGCGCGGCTCTGTCACCCCTTGGGCGTCTGCTCTCCCGGCGGAATCTCCGGCTCCGGCTCCGGTTCAAAAAGATCCTGGGCGAGACGCCCGAGGAAGAATTGGATCTGCTCGTCGGCAATCGCCGCCGGGATCGCGTCGCGAAGATCGTATTGGTGGGAATGATCCTCGGCCGAGTCGTCGCCGCGTTTTTCGCCTTCAGTGATAATGTGATGCTCGAAGGTGACTGCATCCTCATGACTCTGCATGATCACCAGTTCACCCCACCGCCAGGCAAGATGAATGCGCAGCGAGAGCTGGTTGCCCCAGGTGGAAACGCGATGAACGATGCTGTTCTTGCTGAGCAACTGGACGAGCGCATCGATCGAGGGAAAAACCGCGCTGTTGAGAAATTCCGCGTAATGCCGGTTGAAATCCTGCTGCCGCTCCATCGCCTCCCGTTCGGCCGCGAGTTTCTCGGGAGGCACGTCGCGAAATGGCTGCACCCGGGCGAGCCACCACTTACTGAAAGACCTGTCGAGCATTCGCGAAATCATAGCGGGGAAGCGACCTCAGGGGAAAATGTGCGCCGGCCCATGTCGTCGGCAAATCAAAGTCGGGTGCGACAGTTCCATTCCCAAACGCAAACATCGAACGCCCGACATGAATTGAATTCAACGTCGAACGTTCGATGTTTGCTTGCACCAGCAGATTTACTCTTTCACTTCGTACTCGGCGTCGATGACGTCATCGTCCTTTTTCGCGCCGCCCTGAGCCGCGCTGCGCCGGCAGTCGCGCGATCCCCGCCCGGAGGCGGTGTGCCGGCGCTGCCAGCCTGGTTGCCGGCGCCCGACTTGTACATCTCTTCGGCCAGCTTCTGCGAGACGGAATTGAGATTTTCCATCGACTTCTTGATCCGGTCCCCGTCGTCGCTCTTGATCGCATCTTTGAGAGCGTTCAGCGCGTTTTCGATTTGACCACGCGTGTCGGCGGAAACCTTCTCGCCGTAATCTTTCAGCGTCTTCTCCGTGGCGAAGACCAGGTTTTCGGCCTGATTCTTCATCTCGATCGTCTCGCGGCGTTTCTTGTCTTCGGCGGCGTGCGTTTCCGCATCCCGCTTCATCTTCTCGATCTCGTCTTTCGATAACCCGCCGCTGTTCTGAATCGTGACCTTGCTCTCTTTGCCGGTCCCAAGATCCTTGGCCGAGACAGCGAGAATTCCATTCACATCAATGTTGAACGTGACTTCGATCTGCGGCATGCCGCGCGGTGCAGGCGGGATGTCGGCCAGATTGAACGTCCCCAGGAGCCGGTTGTCTCTGGCGAATTCCCGCTCGCCCTGAAGCACATTGATCGTGACGGCATTCTGGTTGTCGCTGGCGGTTGAGAAGACCTCTTTCTTGCTGGTCGGAATCGTCGTGTTCCGCGGAATCAGAACGGTCATCACGCCGCCCAGCGTTTCGACGCCGAGGGAGAGCGGCGTGGCGTCGAGGACGAGGATGTCCTTCACGTCGCCAGTTGCGATTCCGCCCTGGATGGCGGCTCCAATCGCCACCACTTCGTCGGGATTGACGCTCTTGTTGGGTTCCTTGCCTTTGAAGAGCTCCTTGACGAGTCGCTGCACCATCGGCACACGCGTCGATCCGCCGACAAGCACGACTTCGTCGATCTGCTCGGGATTGAGCTTCGCGTCCTTCAGTGCATCCAGTACCGGTTTGCGGCACTTCTCAACGAGTGGCTCGATCAATTGCTCGAACTTGCTGCGCGTCAGCGTGATCTGCATGTGCTTCGGACCGCTCTGGTCGGCGGTGATGAACGGAAGGTTCACCGTCGATTCCATTGCCCCGGAAAGCTCGATCTTGGCCTTTTCCGCGGCTTCTTTCAGCCGCTGTAATGCCATGGGATCCTTGCGAAGATCGATCCCCTCCGTGCGCTTAAATTCGTCGGCGAGGAAATTAATGACGACTTGGTCGAAGTCGTCGCCACCCAGATGGGTGTCGCCATTGATCGACAGCACTTCAAAGACGCCGTCGCCCACATCGAGAACCGAGACGTCAAACGTGCCGCCGCCCAGGTCGAAGACACAGATCTTTTCGTTTTTCTTCTTGTCGAGGCCATAAGCGAGTGCCGCGGCCGTGGGTTCCGGAAGCACGCGCAAGACCTTCAGACCGGCGATTTCGCCGGCATCTTTGGTCGCTTTGCGCTGCGCGTCGTTGAAGTAGGCGGGAACGGTAATCACCGCGTCTGTTACTTTTTCGCCGAGATAATCTTCGGCGGTCTTCTTCAGGTCCTGAAGGATAAACGCTGAGATCTGTTCCGGCGTGTAGCGTTTGCCGCGCACCTCTACCTGTACCAGTTCCTCAGGCGCCCCGACGATGGTGTACGGAACCATCTTCTCTTCCTGGGCCACTTCGCTGTGACGGCGGCCCATGAATCGCTTGATCGAAAAAATCGTGTTTTTGGGATTCGTAACTTGTTGATGTTTAGCGGTCTGCCCGATGACGCGCTCCCCCTTCTCTGTGAAACCTACAACCGAAGGTGTAATCCGATTCCCCTGCGAATTGATCAACACCTTTGGGGTGTCCCCCTCCATGATGGCAACAACGCTGTTGGTCGTGCCCAGATCGATTCCAATGATTTTGGCCATGAAAACTCCTTTAGCGAAAGCGTCGCGCAGTCAACCTGCGCGAACTTTTCCTATCTTCGCAAACAATGTGCCATCACGCGCCGGATATCGAGATCCGTAAGTTCATACTTCGACGAGAGTTAAACATACCCCTTCCGCCCCGAAGCAATACCTTCAACCTCGATGAAATGCCAAATCGACAGTCGGGGCAACTATGCTGCCAGTATGGCAAGAATGCCTTACCCTCACTCAAATGCCGGGCTCATGATCTCGCATTGCGTTCCTTCCGGAAAGCGGCACACTGAATGAGAGTAACGAGATCCCCTTCTGTCGGAAAAATCCTATGTCCGATCCAACCCCACGTACGGTCGCCGCTTCCGAGGCGGCTTTTCTGAAAGCAAGACAACTCATGCCCGGCGGCGTGAGTTCTCCGGTCCGGGCATTCAAAGCGGTTGGCGGCACGCCCCTCTTCATCCGATCCGGCGAAGGTTCATCGATCACCGACATCGACGGAAACGTCTACATCGACTACGTCGGAAGCTACGGCCCGCTGATCGCCGGACACGCCAATGAACGGGTGGTGGCCGCACTCTCCAAGGCGATTGGCCGGGGAACCAGCTTTGGCGCACCAACCGAGTCCGAAACGCTTCTTGCAACGCTGATTGTCGAATCCGTCCCTTCAATGGAAATGCTCCGGTTCGTAAATAGCGGAACCGAAGCCACGATGAGTGCCATCCGCCTGGCTCGCGCCGCCACCGGACGCGAACTGATCGTCAAATGCATCGGATGTTATCACGGCCACGCCGACGGACTTCTGGTTCAGGCCGGCAGTGGCGCGCTGACGCTGGGAACTCCGAGCAGCCCGGGCGTTCCCGCGTCAGTAGCGACCGGGACGCTGCTGACTCACTATAACGATCTGAGCGGCACCCGATCCCTCTTCGAAAAATACAAGGACAAGATCGCCTGCATGATCGTCGAGCCGATCGCGGGGAACATGGGCGTCGTGCCCCCGCTTGAAGGATATCTCAGCGGCTTGCGAACGCTTTGCGATGAGCACGGCGTGCTGCTGATCTTCGACGAAGTGATGACAGGATTTCGCGTCGCTTTGGGAGGACGCAGGGACGGTACAACGTTCGCCCGGATCTGACCTGCCTTGGCAAAGTGATCGGCGGCGGATTGCCCTGCGCCGCATACGGCGGCCCGCGCAAGCTCATGGAGCTCGTCAGCCCATCCGGCAGCGTCTACCAGGCGGGCACGCTCAGCGGCAACCCGCTGGCCATGGCCGGCGGCATCGCCACGCTGGAAATTCTCCGCGAGCCGGGCGCTTACGAGGCGCTCGAACGCCGCAGTGCCATGCTCGCTGAAGCACTGATCGACGCCGCCAAGTCGGCGGGCATTCCCCTGTGCCTCAACCGGGTCGGGTCGATGCTGACCCCCTTCTTCGTCAAGACCGCCGGTCAGACAGTCACGAATTTTGCCCAGGCCACCGCCTGCGACACTCAGGCCTACGCAACTTTCTTTCACGCCTTGCTGGACAACGGCGTCTACATCGCCCCCTCGCAATACGAGGCGATGTTCGTTGGAATCGCGCACACCGACGCAGTGATCGACCAGACGATTCGGTCAGCGGAAAAAGCGCTGATCGCGATCGCCCAAGTGCGCGAGCGATAGGCCGTGGTTCGATCATTTGAACGACCCTTGGTAAACGATAAACGCTGGCTCGATCGCAGCACCCCGCGCGGCGGGCTGACTTCAGTGAGCCGGCCCATCGCGCCACACCCTGACCGACGCGCAACCCTATTACGCTTGCGAACAAAAGCATCCTATTCATTACGTTTCATGCGCAAAAAAACCCTTCCCACTTGCTAAAATTTATCTCTCTGTCCGGCTGAGAGTTACGTCCTCAAATGTTAACTTTTTCTCCTATATATAGAGGAGGACAGTTTTTACATGAGGATAAGAACCATGAGTTCGCACGTAGCAAAAATCGTCGCGGCCGCAGCCGCTCTGAAGGCGACGCCACCTGACGTTCGGATTCCCGAGCAGAACGCCGCGTTGCGGCACCCTCGCGGACGGTCAAACAAGGTGTCCTGTCCGGCGACAAGTCGCACGGCTCCCTCGGATTCAGAAGAAGTTGAACGCCAAGGACGCCAAGAGCGCCAAGGGAAGAGTGAGGACAGCGGTCGATGTATCGATGGCTTGATCCATCTGGCTGAAGCAGGGGAAGCGGGAGTGACGAAACAGAGCCGAAAGGCGGACTTTTCGTATCGCAGATCAGATGTGCATATTGATCCAGATATACTGCTGTCCGACATCATGCGGCGGCTCTTCCGACAATTTTTCGTTCCAGTTGGCGGCCCATTCAAAGAGGGACTGACGCTGTTTGGAATCGCCGGGCAGCTCAATGGCCAGGGTGCGGCTGAGCATCCCGCCAAAGGCGATGACGCGGCGAGCACCAACTCCTTCAATTTTTTGGCAGTGAAGAGCGCCTGCCCCTGATTCATCCCCATAACCATTCGCTGGCTGCCATCGCCGATCCACGCTTCGAGATCCTGTCCGCCTTCATCCTTGATGGCCTGGATCACCTTTCCATCGTCGCCAAGCATGGCCTTTTGAGCACCCGCCCCGCCGGCAAGAAATTTGTAGGCTATTACCGCAGCCACAACCAGCGCCAGTCCCCCGGCGGCCAGAATGATCTTCGTTTTGTCCGATGAGTCCACCGGGCGGGCGGCGGGGCGCGAAGCGCAGCCGGGTATCATCGGACCATCGGCTGCGGGCGCGTGGGCCGGAAGCACAGCGGCTCGCGTCGCACCGGCACCTGTCTTCTGTCCGGTCCGAAGGTTGAAGCCACAGGTCGTGCACACAATCGTTCCGGGGATGAGGTTACTCTGGCAAGAGGGACAGCGATAGCCGGTGTCTTGCGCAGGCGCAATCGCCGCTTCTTCCAGCGCCGACAGGTCCATTCCTCCATGCGCTCCGGGAGGCGGAGCTGAATGCGCAACGGCGGCCGGTCGCGCTACGACGGCCGGAGCGGTAGCCGGGACCGTTAGAACATTTCCACAGGAGCACTTGACCCGCTTGCCCGCAAGTGCCGGCTTCCAGGCAAAACGCCTCCCGCACGCTTTACATCCGAATCCGGTCGAGATCACTTCCGGCATCGATATTCTCCTCAAACCGTGTCAATCAGGCCTTCCAGAATCCGCACACTGCAACGGACTGAATCAGCACGACAATCGCTACCGTCATCAGTGTTTCCATTATTTCCAACGAAAACAAATAGGCAAAAAGCACCCAATAAAGCAGGATCACGATGTGAAGTGCCATCACGATTCCGGTGACGCTGAACCGGCCCGGATCTATCGAAGCGACAGCGCTGGCGACCCCAAACGTGAACGTGGCGATGCCGCAGAGCTTCAGTGCGGCCCTGCCGATCGTGCCGAAACTGATTCCAAGAATCCTCGCCGAGACGGCTGATCCAATGATGAGCAGTGATGTCCAGATAATGGTCTGGCAGATCGCGATCGCCAGAGCAACGGTCACGCTGGAAGGTGTTTGAACCGCGCCGCCCCATTTGTTGCCCGGAAGTTCGTTGAATAGCCTCAGAGAAGCAATTTGAATGAGCAGGCCAGCGAGAATCAGCGCGATCGGCAGATCGCGGCGCTTCAAATTGGAGCCATCCTCTGAAATGGTCTCTTGTCGCCGCGCTCGTTGGGCGATCTCACGCGTATAAAATTCGGTGCTTCCCGGCAATGGGAGCGGCGAGCGCGCGGGAATGGATGCTCGTTGCGCAAATGGCACGGCATCTGACACATCCGCAGGCCTTGGCGGGGCAATCTCTTCCAGGACATCGGCAGGCAAAACATTTTCCTGATCGGATTCATCGCGCGGCGGAACGACAAAACGGGTGGCGCACTTACACCGAACCCGTCGATTCGCGAGCTGCGGTTTCCAGGTAAAAACCTGGCCACAGGAGGGACATCGGAACCATCCGGATTGTCGCGTCGCCATTGCCCGGCACCCCTGTTATCCTCGAAGGAGACCGAAAGTATCGTCAAAAATAAACTCTTTACCAGCGTTCGTATCCCCAACGCGAATAACTCGCCTAACGGGGAATAGCCTCGTAATGCGACGTATCGTTCATCACTCTGACAAGCGCCTTCCACGGCGCGGTAAAATCCAGAACATTGAGGCAGGCCAGGTCCTGGGCGATCTCGTCGCGATAGACGCGCAGATCGATGCCGAGCAGATTCGCCAGGAGAATGCGGTTGGTCGCCTTGTGGGAGACGACCAGCACCGTCTGCCCCGGATGGGCGACAACAATCTCGCGCAGAGCCGGCACCGCGCGAACGAGGACAGCCAGTCCCGTTTCGCCGCCGGCCGGGGCGCAGGTCAACGGATCGGCATCCCACGCCGCATACTCGGCGGCGAACTTCTCCTCGACTTCCTTGTGGACCATTCCTTCCCAATGCCCATGATCCACTTCGCGAAGCCCCTCCCGGCGAATCGGGACGAGGCCATGATGAGAGGCGACTGCGGTCGCCGTGTCGATGGCTCGATCCATCTGGCTGCAATAGGCGGCGTCGATCGATACGTTCGCCAGCCGGCGGCCGAGGGCCGCCGCCTGAGCCCGCCCTTCCTCCGACAGTTCAACGTTCACCGAGCCGGCGAAGCGGTCGGCGGCGCTGAGCATCGTCCCGCCGTGGCGAACCAGAAGTATGCGCGTTTTCATCGCGAATATTGTAGCGTCCGCTTTGTGAAAGAGTGTTTTGCTTCACTTCAAAATGAGTTGGTAGCGCCTCCGCAGGAAGGCGCAATTTTCGCGCATTGCGCAAAAGCTGCTTTACATCGTCCGATAATTTGGTATTACTTCCCTGCATACAGGCCGTGCTTCGAAGCGAATGGGCTGTTCGGCATCGAATGTGACGCGTCCTGTCCAGGATAAAAGGCTCGGGAAGTTGCACCCGGCCCCAGACCGACCCGCACACGGAGGTGCCTTCATGGCCCGTCATTTCGCTCTCGCCGTCGTTTCTTTGACTACTCTTATTTTTTCGGCTTCCGCTCTCTTCGGCGAAGAGGCCGTTCCCGGCGATGTCGACAACGCCAAACACGAATTACTCGGCGTGGTGAACGCCGACAGCGTCTACGTCCGTAGCGGGGCGAGCGAGAATTCCTATCAGACCATGAAGCTCGACAAGGGCACGCAGGTGACCGTCATCGGATTGCACAACAACTGGCTGAAGATTCGCCCGCCGGAGGGGAGCTTCGCCTATGTTCCGAAGGTTTATATCGATCGTCGCAATGACGGCAGCGTGGGCCGGGCCTCGCGCGAAGTGATTGCGAAGGTGGGCAGCTCCCTGAACATGATGAAGATTGCTCCGATGGCGAAGGTCAATGAAGGGGACGACGTGACGATCATCGGAGAGCAGGACGAATATTTCAAAATCAAACCGCCCGAAGGAAGCGTCCTCTACGTCAGCAAGAATTTCGTCGACTTTTTGAAGGTCGTTGCCAAATCCGGTGATGCCACCGGCGCAGAGTTCGGGAGCGGGCACTGGCGCCCTACAGGAATCTGCTCGGCCCGGCGGAACGACCGAACCCAGCGCGGGCCTTGCTGCGAGCTCGACAACCAAGCCGGTCGGGGAGAACTCCACCGCCCTGGCTGCCTCGACGACGCAACCCGCGGATGCGGCCTCGACACAGTACGACCAGCTGGAAGTGCTGTATGCCGCCGCCAGCGAAAAACCGATCACCGAGCAGGCGTTGGATCCGCTTCTGAGCGGCTACGATTCGTTGCTGAAACAGGACGCGTTGCCCAATTCCATGCGCCGCGTCGCCGAGGTACGCCTGGCCAATCTCAAATTGCGCAACGAGGCCAAACAGGAATTCCTCGCCACCAAGTCTTCGCAGGACAAGATGAAGGAGCGCGGCAAGGCGCGTCACCGCCGAGCGGGAAGAGATCCAAGAGCGGATCAAGTCCAATAGTGTGGAGCTTTACACCGCCGTCGGCACGTTGCGTGGCTCGAGTCTCCAACATGCCGGCTCCACGCTTTATCGCCTGACTGATCCTGCCACCGGCCGCACGGTTGCCTATGTGCGAACGCCGGAGCCGAAATACGCCGACCTGATCGGGCAATTTGTTGGAGTTAAAGGAGCCCTCAGCACCGACTCGGCACTCAACATGAAGATCATCGATTCCCCCACGGCCGTTCAGACGATCGATCCAACCAAGGTGAACGGGAGCATCGCGGCGGAGATCCTTCCACCCAGCCTGCTGCCCAAGGCGGCCAGCACCGGAAATGAATAGAAGAATGAGACAACGTTCAACATCCAACGTTCAACGTTCAAAGACAGGCGGTTTCCCTTCATTGAAAGTTGAACGTTGAACGTTGGATGTTGAACGTTGAAGATCGGCGGTTGATATTGGCGCGCACGAAACACCGCTCCAACACAAGCAATTCAACTCAGGCTCACCCGAATTACCTGGCTTTCACCCCTACGGCAAAAAATTCCAATTCAACTGGCAATTTATGCCGATAACTAACGATGACCATCGCCGCCGCGCGAGCCGTTGATGACGGAAATCAATCCATTGGCCGGAGCCATCCTCGCTTCCCCCCAGACCCAGCGTCAGCTTGTGGTTGATCGGGAGAAACAGGTACGCCGCGCCCCGATCGTCTACGAGAACGCGAGCGGGGAATCCGAAGAACCCGAACTCGAAGTTGAAAGCCCTGACATCGTGACGCTAGTCGGCGACGGCGCTCAAGAGCGCGGCGATCCCGAACGGCATCTCACCCACCACGAGCGAGAAGAAGATAAGGCCGCTCCATCAGAAGATGAAGACGCAGCACATATCGATATCACAGGATAAACAGCGGCGGCGGGATGTGACAGAATCGGCGGATTCGTTTTCCCGTGGCACGGCTTTCCAAGCCGTGGCTGCGGTACGCCGCAGCAATCGACGGCCTGCGGTGAGCATAGCCGAATCCGCAATCCGTGGATGAAAGGCAAGAGCGAAGCGTTCTTCAATTTTGAATGCAAAGAAAGCTTCGCCCTTGCAGCTCTGGCTGGGGTACCAGCCAAGGTGCCGGAGTATCGGCACTCACGGCTTGAAAAGCCGTGCCACAAAGGGCCGCCAGAAGTTTCACGGCCAAACACGCCAAAAGTCATTCCGGGCGAACCTGAATCACTCCGACATTGGATCCATCCTTCGGACAGGCCGGCTGCATTACTTTGCGGAGTTCGTCGGGCGAGCTGCCGATCAGCTTCATCCAATTCGTGGCACCGGGGAGCTTTACCTCGAGTGCCCCCATGGATGCGGTGTACTGCAATACCGGCGCTGCATTGGGATTCTTCTGAATCTGCGCCTCCATCTGCGCTTTGGCTTCGTCGCTGAACTTCTCCAGACGACCGACAAACTCGGTCCCGTCAGCGCATTTGAAGACGGCGGCGCGATAGGCGACTTTCCCATCATGATCGATCGGCGGAAGCTTCGATGCCTCATCAGTGAACCAGGTCTTCCCGTCGTCGTCAGAATAGAAAGCCTTGCCGGAGATGTGTCCACCGCCGGTGCGACTGTGCCCGAACATCTGGAAGAGAATGAAGATCAGGGCAATGACGATGATGGCGCCCGTGGCGCCGGCCGTAATGACGGGATTTTCGTTGAGTGTTTGTCTGATTCCCACGATTTGCTCCTGCTGATTCGAAGTGTCTCGGCGACCACGATGACGGGACCGAATTGTTGCTCCGCTGTCGTGAATACAAGCCTATCCTACAAGACCGGGAGTGACAAGTTTTTGTTTTACGCCGCGCATCCCGGTTTCGTCGTTCCCGGACGTTGACTTTTTCCCGCACATTTCATCCCACGTCGAATTTTGCCATTTTTCGCGCTGCCCGCGCCGGTCGGTCCTTTTATAGTGTCTGGAGTAACTGTTCCAATAGTCACTGGTATAAGGAGCATTTCAAATGTCACGCATGAACGATCCATCAACCGCGGGCCAGGCCGACCTTCGCGACAAAGCTTCAGAAGTCAGTCAGAATCTTCGGGACCTGGGCGGCCAGGTTCGCGACGCCGCCAGGGAAAAGTATGAGCAGCTCACCGATCAGGCGCGCGGTTATTACGATCAGGGCCGCGGCATGGCCCATGATTGGGAAGAGAATCTCGAGGGATACGTGAAAGAAAAGCCCATGCAGGCCCTCCTGATCGCCGCCGGGGTCGGGCTGTTACTTGGCCTGATCTGGAAGCGAAGTTGAGAAGTGCCGGAATCTCCAGGCTGGTCGTAAACCGGCGTTAAATTGAGCTTGCGTGCGTCAGGCAAGTGAAGGTGGCGACCATGGATTCCCAAGGACATACCCAGGCGACCGAGTCGCCTGCGCAGTCGGCGCCTGCGGACGCTCAGCCGGCGCCCGACGCTCCCGCGGGCGCGACTTCACCGGCGGAGGCGTTCCGCGAAAGCCTTCGCCATTTCGCTGAGATTCGCGAATATGCCGGGTATTACATCACCGCCAAGCTGGACGGCCTGCGGCTCGGAATCCGCAATGTCATCATCCTGGCCGCGCTGGGAATCATTGGCCTGATTGCGGTGGCGGCGATCGTTGTGACGGCCGTCGTTTTGGCGCTCGTCGGCGTTGCCGGAGCCGTGGCAAAGGTGTTGCCTGCGGGATCGGAATGGGCGGCCGATCTCATCACGGGTTCGGTGTTTTTACTTCTGCTTGGATTCGTTGTGGTCATTGCCGTATCTCGTTTGACCAAGACCTCGCGGCAAAACACCTTGGAAAAATATGAACGTCGAAAACGCAGCCAGCAGACCCGGTTCGGGCACGACCTCGACGGCCGCCCCTGAAGGGGACGTCGCCAGGCTCACCGAATCGGCCTATCTTTCGCAGCAAGCCGTGGCTGCCAGAGCGGCGATGGCTCGCGCCGCCCATGAGATGAAGGCGTCGCTCGCCAAAGGCGCAAACCCGGTCGCCTGGGCGCACGCACATCCGTGGATTGGCGTCGGCGCAGGCGCGGTAGCTGGTTTTGTTGCCGCCGTGACACTTGTTCCTTCGAAAGAAGAGCAAGCTCTGCGGCGGCTTCGCCGGATTGAGGCCGCCCTCAATCCAAATAAGCCTTCTCATGAGGAAAACGGCAATTCCAACGGCCACGGAAAAGAACACAAAGGGTGGATTGGCCTGATTTTAAAGGAATTATTGGGGGTTGTCGGTCCCCTGCTTGCCAATGTCCTTAACTCTCAGATCCCCCCGGGTGCCGCGACCGATCCTCAATCCGCGGATCCACAGGGTTCATCCAATGCTTCGGTCTAACAACGGCATGTTCATTGTTACGCCTTGCCGGGATTGACATCTGTTAAACGAAAGCTTGGCGCAAATTCGGATTTTCGTTGGTTCCACGCCCGTCCAGGAGTAGGCTATAGTCTGATAGTCGCCCCGCATATTGAGGCGGGACGAAGGAAATCCGGCAATGCGCTCGGCCGGGTTGCGCCCTTCAGAAAGCTTTTTCTATGACATTCCGTGGCCGTCGTTTGCCTGGCCTTTTGTTGCTCGGCAGTTGCCTTTTGACGGTCTCCGCCGCCCCGCGGCCCGTCGCGCCGCCTGCGGCTTCCCCCGGGTCGGAACAGTCGAACAATTATTTCTATCGCCCGGAAGTCCGCCTGCGGAAGCTGCATCTGGTGCGGCCGGATCTCATTCCTTATCCCATCGAATACGACGTTTATTGCTGAGGCCCGTCGTTCATCGGCTCAGAGCCGAATTTCAAATATCCTGAGGCAAGAGGCAAGTTATTCCTCTTCGATTGGCGGTTTCGCCTTCCTTCGTCCGATATTACTTCAACTGGCACGGGTTGCATTCGTATTCTCCGAATGTACGATGGCCTTTGCATAGCGGCTTTGGGCAGGGCAGACATCGGGTTCCCCGGATAAAATCCCTGTCGTGCCACTACCGCTTTGGTTGATGGATCAACCGCACCTGTTGAAAGGAGTCTGATCGTGGCAAATGAAACTGTTTCCCAACCCCAGGGTTCCGCGGCGGTGAGCCTGTTCCAAAAGGCTCATGGACGAATGACCACGCTGCAACGGATCGACGAACAGGTAACGTCCCTTCTCGATCAGCGGCGGAAAATCCAGGATGAGCTGCGCACGGTCCAGGGCCTCATCAACGAGGAATTCGATCGAGTCGTCAAAGGCGCGAACGAAACGCCTAATCGCATGCTCGCTCACATGGCCGAATCCGCCAAATCGATCGGACACAGCGCCAATGGCAACGGAAGCGCCAATGGCAACGGACACCAGAGTGAGGCTGAAGATCTGGCCGACACAGCCGTTTAGAAGCTGATTCACAGCTATTCTTCACGCCGGGTCCTGAGAACCCGGATCCGGGTCCACAGGACCCGGCGTGGGGGGTTCGACGGCCGTTCAAGCCGCACCGGCGTCAATGATCGTAAGCACCTAAACTCAAGTGTGCCTGCGTACCAACCCGTTCAAGCTGCCAGCGATTCGACTTCGCGCGGGCTGCTCAGCTGGATTGCCGTTTACAAGCTCCTCAAAGCCGCGTTCATGCTGGCCGCCGGGATCGCGACGCTGCATCTGAGACATCGCGATCTGACGCGCATCCTGCTTCGCTGGGTGGATCGCGCCAATCTTGATCCTCATAGCCGTGTGGCCACGTGGCTGCTTGCCCGTGTGCTTCTCGTCGATAACCGGAAGCTTGCGCTGATCGGCGCGGGCTTCTTCGCCTACACGATTCTCTTCAGCATTCAGGGAATCGGCCTTTACCTCGAGAAACGCTGGGCGGAATGGTTCACCATCGCCACCACCTGCCTTCTGATTCCCGTCGAGATTTACGAATTTGTCCACCGGCCCCATCTCGTCAAGTTCGCGTTCGTCCTGCTCAACCTCGGCGTCGTTGCATATCTCGTCTGGCGTTTGAAAAAGGACCGACACCGGCTTGAGCTCCTGGCGGGCCGCGAGACCCCTCTCGAGGACGATCAAGCCGCCGCTGGCTGAATCCTTGTGATTTCACACATTTCTTGCTCGAAAGGTGCGTAGCGAGCCGCGACCGTTAGTAGGGAGCGTGAAATGAACAGAACTCCGGATTCCAGGCGTCCGCGATTCCATCGCTCCCTTACGGTCGCGGCTCGCTAAGATCCTATCGCAGCGATATTTCATCATGCACCTTGATGTCTGAAGACTTAAGGACTGAATCCGCACGCCCGACCGCTTCTGTTCATTTGAGCGTTGCCAGAAATGCCAGCAGATCCGCCGCATCCTGCGGACTCAAATCAGCCAGCAATCCCTCAGGCATTGCAGAAACCGTTTGCGCCACCATCTTTTGAATATCGGCGGCCGGCACGTGATACTGTTTGGTCGTATCCTTGAGCACCACTTCGGAATCGGTCTTGCTGACGAGCAATCCGTTGATGACGTCGCCCCCTTTTGTCTTGACGAGATAACTCGTGAATCCCTCGGCGATGGTCTTTGACGGCTCGACGATGTTCTCTAACAGCGCCGCCTTGTCATATTTGGTGGCGATGTGACTGAGGTCTGGGCCGAAATCCGTCCCCTGTCCATCAATCCGATGACACTTGGCGCACAATCCGCCTGCGCTCTCGAAGAAAACTTTGCGACCGTGGATTGCGTCGCCCGCTCTGGCGACGAGCCCGGCCCGGTCGAAGTTTGTCCCCAGATGAACCGTCATCGCTTCTTTGGGATCAAACCGCCGGAACAAATCATGCACCGGCTCCAGCGGCGCGGCGATCGCCTTCGACAGGATCTGTTGCTTCACCGCCGACGGCAGCCTCATGTCCGAGTCGATTCCACCCAGGAGCACCATCGCCCCGCTCGTCGTCGAGAGAAGCGAATCCGTCGCCGCATCAACCGCGGCCGGCGAGGCGCCGGCCGCGATAATCGCCTGGGCCGATTGCGTCTGCTCCGATCGCGCCTTAAGCGTTGCCGGGCTGATGTCCGGCGTGCCGGTTACATTCGCCAGTTGACCGATCCACTTTCGCAGCAGTTCCGTCCCCTTTTCGTCCACTTTGTCGGAACCGATATGCGGCATACGCCCGCTTCCAAGCTTGCAGGCGCGATACAGGAGAACCGACCGGCTCGGATCGCCGGCGAAAATGATCCGCGGATCGTCGATCCCGAAGCTTCCCAGAAGCGGAGCCGCATTGACCGCGTTCATCTGTTCCTGGTGCATCGGCTTGCTGAGATCGATCAGCGCAGTCCCCCCGCCGCCAAATCGATGACAGACCGAGCAGTTGACGTGCAGATAGGAGCGGGCCCGCTCGGAGAGTTCCCCGGTCGAATCATACGGATTCGTCAGCGCTTCCTTTTCCGGGTCCGGGCCGGGCGGAAACGGAGGCTGCGGCTTTGCCTTAGGATCCGGCGGAGGTGGCGGCTTGGGCGTGATCAGCAGCCCCAGGTGCCGGAAAGTGCGAACCTGATTATCGAGCGTATCGGTACCACTCTCATTTCGAAACCTCTCGGTTCGATCGAGCTGGGGCAGATTGAATGCCAGGGCATAATCGCACCAGACGTTGTGACACGTCATGCACTGAGCCCGTGATTCATAATGCCATTGCTGCTGCCGCGTTCCGCCGGGCACATTTGGATCGGAAATCGTCAGGGTCTTCTCCGACCCGTTGAACGGCTGCAACTCCGCATCCGTCTGGTCGTCGTTCCAGGCATAGGTGTACCCCTGCCACTGACGGCCGTCGAAATGCAGAAGCTGAGTCTCGACAAGCTTGCCGCTGCCTGGATCCTTATCGCGCATCTCCATCGACAGCGAGCCGCACCAGCACCGTGTCATTCGGCCATGCCGGCTTGTCGTCTCCCCAAACGCCCTTTCCCCAGGTCATCGTTTGGTTGCCCGGGAATGCCACCCATCGCTGCGCCGTCGCCCCATCGACCCACTGCGGCGCGTTGATCGAAAACGGCAGAACCCCCGCCGCCGGCTTCTGGTCCTTCACCGACGCGAAAATTCCAGTCTCGCTCAACTTCCGTGGAAAATGCGATGGACGACCGACATCCGGGTTCGGCACGATGTGCCACAACCCGCCGCCAATATGATCGACGATCACCGGCTCGCCATCGGGGTCTTCGCCGAAGGCGACGATGCGCTGGTCGGTATGGGCGATGGTCTGATACGGCTCGAGCGTGTCTCCATTGCACTTGGCCGCCCAGAGCCGACTCGTCTGCCAATCGCCGTAGATGTAATAGCCTTTGAGGCCGGGAATCTTGTTGCCTCGATAAACCAACCCGCCGGTAATCGATGCGGCTTCGACGTGCGACATCGCCTCCTGCGGTTTGCTGATCGGCGTCGGTCCGCGCCTGCCGTTTGGATGGACCGGATTGGGTCCCTCCATAATGCTCCAGCCGTAGTTTCCGCCCGCTTTCGCGCAATCGACCGATTCGAATAATTCCCACCCCACGTCGCCGATCCAGAGATTCCCTGTCTGCTTATCGAAATTCATTCGCCATGGATTGCGCAAGCCATAACACCAGACCTCGCCGTGCGCGCCCGGGGTTTTCACGAAGGGATTGTCCGGCGGAATCGAATACGCCTTCTCTCCGTCCGGACGATCCACGTCGATCCGCAAAACAGAAGAAAGCAGATCGCCGATATCCTGCCCCGTCGAGAACGGGTCCGGCGGATTTGGATCCCCGGCATCCCCCGTCGAAATGTACAGATATCCATCCGGCCCGAATTTCACGCATCCGCCGTCGTGCCCCCCCTGCAGCCAGCTTAGAACGATCACTTCGCTCTTCGGATTAATCGTCGGCGGATCGGTGTTGCTGACCGTAAACCGCGAAATGCGCGTGCCATCTTTGTGATTGCGAATGTAAGTCGTCCAGTCCAGCGAGTAGCAGACGTAGCAGTAATGGTTCTCCGCAAACTTCGGGTGAAGGATCATTCCGAAGCTGTCGCCGGCCCCTTTGCAGTCCGGAATCTTGTCGAGTCCCCGCACCTGCGACAGGTCCAGGGCCAGATCCGAATGATCAACGGTTTGCTCATTCTTGAACGAGTAAATCTTCCCATGCTGGGATACGACAAATCCCCATTTCCCATCCGGCGTCCAGGTGATGTCCAGCGGACGATCGAAGTTCAGTTTGGGATAAGCGCGCTGCGTCAGATAGGGATCCGGCGCTTCCGGCGAACCACTCACCTGACTGGTCGTCCAGGCCGCCCGCTCGGAAATGCCGAACGGGCGCTCGTGGTGAGCCCAACACCAGGCAACGACGCATCCTGTCAGGAGCGTCAGTACGACGAGCGTGCTGAGGGTGCAATTTCCTTTGTCAAATTTACGGGAATCGAGGCGAGCGGCCGTTGTCTTTGCGGTCATTCGTAAAAAACCTTCGCTTGCAACCGAGTCTTCGTCGACCTTTTCCAGCTTCGCTCCCAGTACTCCGCGAGAGGGATCGGGCTGAGGGCGGTATTGCACTTACTCCGCGCGATACGGCCTTCAAGATAATTCGTTGAGGCACAATGGGCCAGCGCGGAAGCATTCAAAAACGGCGCGTCCCGCTCCTGTCAGCTTAGCTCATCCATCGAGCCCCTTTCACCGAATCCTAAGAGAGCGGGAATTGCGAAAGTCCCCTGAGGCGCTAGACGAATTAAACGACCTTCCCGATGACGCTCACGGAAGGGATGCATGATGATTGGCGGCTCCACCAAGTTGGACCCCGGAGTGGGCTTGTCCCGAATCCGATCGACGCCGGCGGCCCGGTGGCCGCGCATTTGCAGCACGATCCCATAGGCAACCTCGGTGCAATCCGCGCAGATGTAGATTTCAGCGGGGCCTTCGACCATCGGTCCGGTCACGTTGTTGTATCGCCCGCAAATGCTGCAGCGCGTGAGGCGACTTGTGCTCTCCGGCTTTGGATCGATCGGAACGGGTTGAGATGAATCGTCGATGGCTGACACGGTTTGCTCCATGTTTACGGGGTGAAACGCCTATTTATTGGGGGCAATCGCGAAGGCGCAAGCGGCGGGCCGGCGTCGGCGCGTCCGGACGAGCGATCGCAAGGTCGCCGTTTGCGCCCTCCGCGATTCAATCCTTCGTTTCATTCGCTTCAGTAAAGATTACTCCCGAATCCCATACACCGTAACCATCCCGTTGGCGACAAACGTTGCAAATTCTCGAATGATGTTGGTTGGGGTGATCGCGATCAAAGCGTTTGAAACGGCGAAGGCTCCCCGGCGAACCGCCCTTCCACTTTCGGTCCGATAGACGTGGCCGCCGCGCGAGTCGGCGGCGATGAGGCACCGACCGCGCGTGAAGGTGAGGAGCGCGTCGGCCAACCCTTCGCCAAAAGGCTGAACACCACCTGATTCGGAGGTCAGGAGATGACCGCCGAATTCGTTGGAAGCGGCGAGCAAATAGTGTTCGTTGGGTGACGTGACTGCAAGATGACGAACGGGAGGCGCGATCAGATCCTGCTCGAAGCCGATTGTGCCGCGTGAAGCGAAGAATTCCCCACGGGAAGGTGATGCAGACGCGGGAGTTTCGCGACACCATGCGAACCCGCTCGCCGGGAAACCCCATTTCTTCTGGCACGGTATGACTGAAGAGGATGGATCCATTCTCAACACGGTGTGCGCTGAGGGCGAGTTCGGCGGCCGACACGGCGCGCAGCACCCAGGCGACGGCGTGTTCATCGACCGACAACGCAATCACGCCTTTTTTGGGAAGCCATGCGAGCGTGCCGTTCTGCAGGTTGACTGGAAATCCGGTGGCGATCGGAAGCTCGGCCGGCATGTCGTCCTGCTGCGGCATCACGATTACCCGGGCCAAGCCTGGCACGGGATGGAGCGTCCAGTCGCAGTCCGGGTCGGCGCGACACGGGGCCATAATCAGGGTCCGAAACTGGGCATTGCCGTTCCACAACCCGTGCACGACGCGGATGGTCGAATTCGAATCGCCGGCCGGCTCGACCGCCAACGCATAGAACCCGTCTCCGCTGGCGACAGCCGTCCGCCAGCCGAGCATCGACGGCAGGGCGAATTGCCGGATGACCAACGGATCGCCGACGGGAGGTAGCGCGGGCGTGGCCGGCTGCGCAGTGCGCCCGGCGCGGGCGAACCGTTCGGCATCACGGCCAAGCAACCGATCTTCCGGCGCTAGCCTGGCCACCGCACGCGCCATCGTCGCCCGATCGGGAAATGCGGGGCGCGACAACTGCCGCCCCGCGACGACGCGCGTCGCGTCGGCCGATATGGCACGCACGCCGGCCTCCGGGTAGTGGGTTGAGAGCTCGGATAAAATTTTGGCGGCGGTGGTCGCGTGGTCGGGATTGAGCACCGATTGTCGCAAAAGCAAAATGCGCAACGACGCTTCCTCGTGCCGTGCGAGCCGGCCAAGTAATTGGAATGATTCCAGCAGGCATTCGCCGGCTGCCTTCGAATCGGGCCACGCTGCGGTCAGCAACTGCAAGGCTTCGTCCGGAGCGTTCAGTTTCCTCTCGAGCAATCGCGACGCGGGAAGAAGATCGGACCGTCGTCGATAGGATTCCACCTGGAGCCGGTAGAACCCGGCGGCATCGTCAAGCCGATCGAGGATCGTGCAAAGGTCCCCTGCTTTCTCGAAGAGACTCATCTCCTTATAGATCTCGATCGCTTCGCTCAGAAGCCCGCCATGTTCGAGGCATTCGGCGGCTTTCTGGCGGTTGTTCAGACGATCGCGGTAGAGCACCGCCGCTTCGCGGAAGCAGCGCCCCTGCTCGAGCGCGCTGGCGGCCGATGCGTAATCGCCAAGCAGTTCGGCAAAGATGTAAGCGGCGCGCCGGTGCCGCCCGAGGTTGAGCTCACGATTGGCCGCCTCGCGATATCGCTGCTGAAGCGACTGACGGATATCCGTCGGTATCAGCCAGGGATCTCCCGGCCGGCCGCCTCCCATTGCATTCAGCAAGTTGAAATTCACATCCCGCGGCGCCGAGGCGGTCGGATTGCTCGGCCGAGCCACGGGTTCCGCTGTCGCGCAAGGGAATGGCGTAGCGCAACCCAAGGTCAGGGTCGCTTTCCAGCATTCTCTGAAGACGTCGCAACTCGCGCAGGCGCGCCTCGTTCAAAGGTCTGCTCAGCGATTGAATTCGGCGCCACAGCCAGTTGCGCAATGTCCCCGGTTTTGGCGACTTTGGAGCGGCTGGAGGATTTGCCTTTTGCGGACCTTTCGGCTTGCTTCGCGGCATCATGCCGCCGAGCGATTGTATCAGGTTCAAGGCGCCAAGCAGCAATCGAGCGCCTAGAGCGAGCGACGCCGAGGTTACTTGTTGAGCCATTTCGCGAAACAGGTGTTCATCATCGCTGCGCGGTGCATCCTGAGGCGATTGCGAACCGATATCATCCCGCCCGGCTTGAACGATATCCAGCAGTTGCGGCGGCTGGTCGGGTTCGACGGCAATCAGCCGGCTCGTTGCGGCGACTCCACACACAGCACGGTTCCAGTTCGCCGGACGACGCGGCAAAACCTCCAGCAGGCCCGATACGCGGAGGGCGTCCTCGCGGGCAAATCCGATCAGTCCGCTGGCGGGGTGAAGGATGTTGACCTCCTGGCGGAGTTTTTCCCTTAATTCCACTTCGGAGGGCGCGGGGACGAGAACGGCATCCACGGGAAGATAGAGCCGGCCCCCCAATTGCGCATAAGGCCGGGCGCGGCGGATTTTTGCGGGCGCGGCGTCGGCGGGCATTTGGACCAGTGCGCCGATCGGCGTCCGGTCCGCCAACGATGCCGGTACAACGAACAGTCGCAACTGCGACATGGGCAAGTCCCACCCGCTCATTTCCTCCAGCCAGATGCTGGCATCACCGCCGGGAATGAACCAGGCTTCGGCGGTTCCAACTGCTTCCGGCGCCCGGCGCATGTTGAGACGGAATTCAATCATCGCACTCTTGCCACGAAACCGTTGACCACATTTCTAAAATAAGCCGGTTCGGCAGTCGCATCGCCGATAAAGTAATTTGGCCCGCATACCTTTCCATCCGAAGACCAGAAAGCCGGCTCCTGCTGGCTCAGCGTGATTGTCAATTCGGGAACGGATCGATCAGAACTCCTCAGGTGCAAAAGTCCACGAACGTCCAGCCACGCCTGGCTACCATCCTTCCATTCCGCCAGACTCATTTTGATGCGCGTTCGGTTTGCACCCCGCAACGGTTTGAAATTCCTGGCGTTAGCCGGCACGACCGGGTCGGTCGATTCTGACCTGAAGACTGGATCGTTCCGGGTGAAATCCAGACGCAGCGTCTCGCGGCCCTTATGAAGACAAATCCTCGCCTCGCGATCCACCGAAATTTTGTGAAAACGGTTGCGCGGACCGTAGCGGGATTCCGGATACCAAATCTGCGGCGATAAAAGCGCCTTTTCCCACGGCCCATGCGTTGCTTCGACCTGGTCCAGCTTGCTGATATTCAGCAATCCGGCCCGCTTTTGGAGTTTGGCCACCAATCGATTCCCATCGGCGGCTATTCCTGAAAGCGCCTCAAATGGAGAGTGCCAGGCGGGCTGGTGTTCGGCTCCGGTCGGGTCGATCAGTCGGCCATCGCGGGTCAACATCCAGGGACCGTCAAATCCTTCCCGGTCGAATGGGACGGCTCTGTACAGTAATGGCCGCGGACACTTCTGAATCTTCAGTTCGGAAGATCCGTCAAAAACAACTGTCACCAAATCACCGGCGAGTTTGAAGAACCGTTCACGCACATGCCGAAGTGGCGCGGAAACCGAAGCGGCGAGAAGCCCGCGGCTTGTGTCGTAGCAATCGACCTGGCCGCGATAGACGAAAAAGAGGCCCCCCTTCCAGTGATAGACCGCCGTTGGCGACACTTCGCGCAATCGGATCGGCAGGAAAACACATCGAACGCTTTGCAGATCGACGGTAACCAGGGCGCAGATCGAGCCCGCGCTGGGGGGTCGTGAGAACTTTGACCTGTTTGAAATATCTGTCGAGGAAAATGAGTCGCACGCTTCCGAAGGGCAGGTCGGAAGCGATCTGGAATGCACCATGGAAGCGATCTTTCCATTGCAGAATCCGGCCGTCCCGGGTGGCTGCAATCAGACCGAATGTTTCGGACGCGCATGAACGCTTCGGCGATGGGATATGAAACAAAAGCAGCGGAAACGGATCGGCATGGAAGATTGCCGGAAGTTTCTGGTTCGATTTTTCGGCCAACAGCGGAACCGGCCGGCACCTGGCGGGAATTGGGCGCGGATTGAGAATGGCATCCAGCGAAAGCGACGCTTCGCGGATCAACAGAATCCCTTTGCCAGTCAGAGCGTGCAGGCGAAACGAACCCTCGCGATCGACCGTGGCGACATACATCGCGCTGAGGTTCGCGAAGCGAACCGCCGAGAGAAATTCCGGATCGGTAAGGACGTCAGGGTGAGTGATGAGGATGGGATCGCAATCGCCGGCTTCGCGATCATTCACATTCGCCGCAAAGTCGTTCAACGACGCGCCGGGATGCGACGCCGGCTCGAGCACGGACAAGTGAGACTCCAGTCCTCCGCGCCGGGTCAGATCGATCGGCGCGATTCCGACCAGAGCAGCGCGAAATGTGGAGAGCTCCGCCTTGGGATCATGCAGGGCAGTCATCGCCAACGCGACGGCCGCCGCGAAAACCCTTGGAACCCCCCACATGCGAATTCCAGAATCGATCAGGATGGCCCGGCGGTTCGGCGGCTCGCGCGGCGGTGTTTCACGGCGCAGGTAAAGCGCCTCGTTTACCGCGACCCGAACCGCCAGCGTCAGGTCGTCGTGGGCGAGTTCGCTGATCAGGAGCCGGTCGAGAGGGCCGCGATTGGAGATATCCGATACGCCACCCAGCGAAAGTTCCTCATGCGAACGGAGTTTTCGAGGCACGCCCACTGCCGCCATCAGATCGGCCGCAAGTTGTGCCAGCCCGGCCAGCTCGGGATCATCGCGCAACTCCGCCAGAAGCTGCCGAACGCGCTGCGGCAGCGACAAATCATCGGAAGCGGGTGAGACGGCCAGGTCGATGCCAGTCGCGGCCCGCCGGGCGAGTGCATCCGGATCGATCCGCGCAAGCCCTTCGTGCAGCCCATCCACCTGGTGGGCAAACTGAGAAAGCAATTCCTCGTTGCACAATTGCGGCCGAAGCGTATTGGCATCAATGCCTTCATCGAACGCGCGAATCACGCCTTCTGCGTCGGCCACAGTGGAGCGGTTACGAGCGGCATCGAAGACGACTTCGGCAAGGAGCGACTTTGCATCGATCCCCTGCCGTAGATCGGCCGGTAATTGGCTGAGCGCGTCGAGGCCTTCCAGGAGCAATCGGACGTCCCGCACCACCCGGCCGAAGACAATTTGGGCGCCTTGCACGGCGGATGTCTCGGTGCTCATGGTGCCGAACACATTCACGTATTTAGCGATCGTTTCGCGGCCGGTGGAGGTCGTCCAGCCGTTCCGGCAAGCCGCCAACACGAGCGCCACGGCCCCGAAGGGCGGCAACCCGCCCGGCGCGAGGCGGCGCAACACGGCTTCAATCTCCGGACGAAATGCGATCGTCGAATCGTCAGCCCATGTCAGGACCTCCCCGTCCCGGCTCCATCGCCAGAAGGCGTCGAGCGTCGGAGAGAGGTAAAACGCGGCACGGATGTGTGGATCGGACATCAGAATCTCGTGATTCGATCTTGGGCAACCGCAACTCGCGTGCGTTCACCACGGATATCTCAACGTAACATTCCGCACGATTTCGCCCTCTCAGTCATCGCGGCAGCGCGGGGACAATTCTAACGGAAGTTTAGCCGCCGCGGCCTCGCGGCGTTTGGAACGACAAACGCGCCTTTCACGTCTATATGCTCTAAACCGTTCACCGCGTCGCACGGCCCGGCGAGGCCGCCGGGGCAAAACTTCCTCGTCGAGCGGCTCGCACTTTTCTAAGAATGCGTCGCACTTACCACTTCCCGGGTCGCGCAGCACATTGGCGCGATCGGCGGAAACAAAATCGTCGGCGCTGATCAGTTCCCATGAGCCGTCTTGATCGAAGAGCACAGATCGGCCGGCTGCGTATTCAACATCTCATGGAGAGTCGGGGGATCGATTGGGGGGACCATTCGCAATCCGCACGGCATCGCGATTCCCTGATCTTCCACATAGCGTTCCCCGGCGATTGGCGGAAGCGGCGTTCCCCGGATCACGGTGCGGCCGGCGTCGGAAAGAGCAAAGCTGAGCGGACGGAGGCGCACCAGCGGCACCGATAGGGCATATTGCCGCCAGTCCGCGAAAGCGGCGATCAGCACGGATGCGCAGTCTTTCCATTCCGCCACGCTCCAGACGCAATGGGGCTTTTTGGCCGAGCTGGCCCGGGAGCGCCGGCGGTTGCGGATGGAAAACGAGCAAATCGGCCAGCGACTTCCATTCCAACTCGGGCAGTTTGCCAATGGGAATTCGCAAGCCGGGAGGAATGAGGGCACCGCCAGCGGCAAGGTGATATCGCACTGCTCCGCGCAATAGCCGAAGCGCATGATCGAGTTCATCAGTAAGTTCCGCGCCGCGCAGCCACGCCGTGCCGTCGATGATGGCGACGAGAATTCGCGGGCGCAGGCGGATGCCGCCGCTCGCCGCCAGTTTTTCCGCCGGCACGCAAATCGCCCAGGCTTCGCTCATGGCTTATCCGCTCCTTTCCAGAGCGAATCAACCCGCTCGAGAAGAAACGCCCGCTGCTCGGGAGATTTCACCCACTGAACGCGCCCGGCGAGAATGCCGAGTCGGTCGCTCAAAGCGGCGCGGTCCGACTCCAAGGTCCTGGCGTCGCCGAGTCGCTGGCCGATCTCGTCCAGATCGCGGGCGAGGCTTTCTGCATCCGGCGCGTCATCGAGCCGCGATCGGGGATGATCGCCGGGGTCGACCGGCGCGGCCGCGAGGGCATCGCCTACGATCGATGACAAAACCTCGCGTTGCTCGACGGCATCCCAGATATGGCGGAGCACCCACAGGTCGGACACAGCGGCGCGAGGCCGTCCGCAGAGCAGGGCGCTTGAAGCCGCAAGGCGCTGCAATTTCACCGCGCCGATCGGAAATAGAAATTCCGGCGTGACGAAGCCGAACAACCAGCTCCGCCAGCTTCGGACGAACTTCAGAAAGATCCACGGTCGGAAGCATTTGGTGCAGCCGGCGAACGTCTTCGATTCCCAGGGTGGCCTGATCCCCATCGGCGCGGCGATCCAGATCCCACCCCGCCCGCAACACATCGCTGAGCCGCTCGGATGGCACATTTTCGCAGACGGCGCGCAGGAGAAACCGATCGAAAAGCGCCCCCAGGGCATCGTCTTCCGGCAGGCGATTGCTTGCGCCGAAGACGGCAATCGCCGGCAGGTCGCGCGTTTCGCGGCCGCGGCGGAAAACGCGCTCGTTGAGCACCATGAGCAGGCTGTTGAGAATCGCGCTGTTGGCGTTCAGTAATTCGTCAAGAAAAATGAGCGACGCCTCGGGGAGCATCCCCTCGGTATTCGTGAGGAGTTCCCCCTCGCGCAGCTTGCGGATGTCGAACGGCCCGAATAATTCGCTCGGCTCGGTGAATCGTGTCAGCAGATACTCGAACGTGCGCCCGCGCAACCGCCGCCCCAGTTCATACACGAGGGCGCTTTTGGCGGTGCCGGGCGGTCCGAGCAGGAAAAGATTCTCGCCGGCGACGAGCGCCACCCCCATGAGGTCGATGATCTCGTCCTTCCCGACGAAGGCGCGCTTCATCGGATCCAGAACTTCCTTCCCGAGCCGCAAGCCCAGATTCGCAGCGCCGTCATTCGATGGAGTGTTAGACGTCAGGGACACGCTGGCATCTCCTCGTTCAGAGCCTCCGCGATCCGAGGCGCCAAGGCGGGGTATGCCCCGAGCGCCTCGCGGACGGCTTCACGCACCGTGGGATCGCCCGTCCGGGAGAGATCTCCCTTTTCGATGATACGATCCGCATAGAGCCGTCTCAGGCTCGCATGGGCGAAAAACGGGCGGATATCCAGATCCTTCAATCCTTTGACGCCGACCGACGAAAGCGGCCATGCGGCGCAGATCGACATCAAACCCGCGACGAGCGGATCCTCCTCGGCGACGCCGCGCGACAAAACGAGCAGGTCGGGCAGGAATCGTAACGCAAGGTCCGCCGAGTAACAGACCTCCGGCGATGGTTTTTGCGGGCATGGCAGCGAGAGCACTCGCCGCATCGCATCACCCTCGATCTCCCGATGCGCCAACGCCTGACAGGCACGATACAGGATCAGCAGCGCCCACTCCCCCGCCGCAGGCGTGAGCGCCGGCGGATCGAAGGCGAGCTGCGGACGCGCGATTCGATCCAATTCCAGCACCGCCTCGGAGAGTTGCTCCGGCGGCTGCGCATCCGCGCTCACGCGAACGCGGCCGGATTCCTGAAGCGCTTGAACAAATGTGATCGCGCGCATGAGGGGATTGTAACGTCAGTTGTTGCCAAAGAATCGGGTACGTCAATGAATCGGCGGCGGAGTTTCTTCACCCTCTCCCAGTACTCTGGGAGAGGGCTGGGTGAGGGCCATCCGGATCGCGCGTTAAGGACCCTCACCCCGCGCCCTCTCCCGGAGTACCGGGCGAGGGGGAAATCCTATGGGCCGCCAAATCAATCGTGCCGCCACTAGAATTTGAACCATGATCGTCGCCATTGACGTCCAATATGACGAAGTGAAATCCGAGGGACGGGCGGCGGCCGTCGTCTTTGAACAGTGGATTGACGCCGCGCCGATCGCTGAATACACAACGCTAATGCCGACCCTTTTAAAGCGCGTCGATCAACTCACCAGGGGAAGATGAATCGGCGAGGATTCATTCCGCCTCCGCCCAGACGCGAGCCGGCTCGCCTTCGGCGAAGAATTCGAGATGGATTACATTGGGGTTGCAGCAAACGGGACAGTCTTCGACGTATTGCTGCTCATCCCCGGCTGAGGGGTCGAGCGGAATGACGATGGGTTCGCCGCAGGTCGGGCAAGTATAAGTTCCTTCGTCGGTGGGACGGAGACGTTTTTTCTTTCGCTTCTTCATCGCGAACCCGATTCACACCATAGCAACTGAATCCGCGCGCGAAAGAGCGGAGTGGCGTTCGTTGTGTGTAGAATGAATTTCATGCCCATCAGTGCACGCAATCAATTTCCCGGAAAAGTCGCCTCCATCAAACTGGGTGCCGTCATGGCGGAAGTCGTCATCGACATCGGCGGCGGACATCAGGTCGTATCGCTCATCAGCGTCAGTTCCGCCAAGCGGCTGAAACTCAAGAAGGGTTCGCCGGCCACCGCGGTGATCAAGGCGACGGAAGTGATCATCTCCACGGAATCGGGCGAATAAGCGTGCGAAAGAAGAAACGGCCAACTTCCCCGGCCACGCCGCGCCAAGGTCTGGATCGAACGCGACGGAAAACTGGCCCTGAATGATGCCGGCGCCGATCTGCTCGAGCAGATCGAGGCTGCCGGTTCACTCTCCGAAGCGGCCCGGCGACTACGGTACAGCTATCGCAGGGCATGGATGCTTCTGGACGCGATGAACCGGCAATGGAAACTTCCGCTGGTAATCACCGTGATCGGCGGCAAACGAGGCGGCGGCGCGAAACTGACCGAACTGGGCGGCCGAGTCCTGCGCAGTTTCCGCGATCTTCAAGTCCACATCGAAACGGCGATCGATCATGAGACCGATGGATTCCAACGGTCGACGGATTCGGATCGCTGAGCCGCCGTATACGGACTTATATAACGCTCGTATAATCGAGCTCGATGAAACGAGCGATTGTAGTTCTCGTTGCGTTTGTCCTGTCGATCACCTCAACGGCGTTCGCGGAAACGATCTCCGTTGCCGCCGCCATCAGCATGAAAGATGCGCTGGCGAAGGTGGCGGCCGAATACAAGGCGGAAACCGGGGAAGTCGTCGAGTTTACGCTCGGCGCTTCCGGGCAACTGGCAAGCCAGATTCAGTATGGCGCACCGGTTGACCTGTTCATCTCCGCCGCAAATAAGCAGGTCAACGATCTCGAGAAGGCGGGTCTGGTCGACAAGGCGACACGCCGGGTCATCGCGGGCAACTCGCTGGTGTTGATCGTTCCGGCGGGGAGCACGGCATCGCCCGATTCGATCAAGGCGCTGACTGGTTCCGAGATCACGAGAATCGCCGTCGGTGAGCCGAAAACCGTTCCGGCCGGTCAGTACGCTCATCAGGCGCTCAAACACGAAGGCGTCTTCGACGCCCTCAAGGAGAAGCTCGTGTTTGGGACCAACGTCCGCCAGGTGCTCGATTACGTGGAGCGCGGGGAAGTTTCCGCCGGCCTCGTCTACGGCACCGACGCAAAGGAATCCGGCGATAAAGTTCGGGTGACGTACGTTGTCGAAGCGGACGCCCACGATCCGATTGTCTATCCCGCGGCGGTCCTCACCGCGTCGAAAAAGCAGCCAGCGGCAGAGAAATTCCTCGATTATCTCCTTTCGGAAAAGGGGCAATTGACGCTGAAGGAGTTCGGCTTTACGCCCCCTCCGCCGGCGGCAACCCGGCCGACCCGATGAGCCATGAATTGCGGGATGCCATCGCGTTGTCGCTTGGCATCTCCGCCGTCGCCACGTTGGTCGCGTTAATGGCGGCCCTTCCCCTTGCTTATTTCAACGCTCGATCGCGATATCCAGGAAGAAGCCTGCTGGAAGGATTGATCGTCGTTCCGATGGTCCTTCCGCCGACCGTAGTGGGATATCTCATCATCATGGGGCTGGGCGGTCGCGGGTGGGTGGGCCATTATCTGCACGACTGGTTTTCGTATTCGATCATGTTCCGGTTTGAGGGAGCCGTGATTGCGGCAGCAATTGTGGCGATGCCGCTGCTCTATCTGCCAACGCGGGCGGCGTTCGCGTCGATCGAGCGGGAAGTGGAAGATTCCGCGCGAGTCATCGGCGCGAATCGATTGCAGATTTTCTGGTATGTCAGCCTGCCGATGGCCCGGCGCGGCCTGGCGAGCGGTTTGATGCTGGCCTTCGCCCGGGCGCTGGGCGAGTTTGGCGCCACCGTAATGGTTTTCGGAATTCGACCGAATCACACCACGCTCCCCATCTCCATCTGGATCGACTACGGGAACGGCGAGATGCTTCACGCGGCTCCCGCGGTTGCGGTGCTGTGCGTCCTGTCCGTGACGCTTACGCTCCTTTACAACCGGTCCGCGCTATCCCGGCAGGAGTGAATCAACGCCGACGGATGTGTCGAATTGGATTCAGATGATCTTGAAGGCGAAATGAGCCACCATCCAGGCGACGACCGATACCAGGAGTGTCCACGACACGACGCGGCGGATTTGAGCGTTTCGGAAATTCACGCCGCAACGGCGCAGATTTCGGATTCCGCCCCGACCGTTTCCCTGCAACTTGGGCATTTTCGAAGTCGCATGCTGCCGACTCAAATTCTTGATTCCTCGAATCGAAAGCCGTTCGCAAGACAATACCATGCAGCATCTGGCAGCGCCCAAATCGAAAACGTAATATCCGAAGCTTGGCAGGAAGCGTCTGGGTGAATTCAAGGATCAACGATGAAGCAGCACCCGCCGATTCGGTATTTCGTGATCGACGCCTTTACGAACCGGCCTTTCACCGGCAACCCGGCAGCCGTCGTTGCGCTGGCGGAGTGGCGAGATGCAGACTGGCTGCAGAACGTGGCAATGGAAATGAACCTCTCGGAGACCGCTTTCCTGGTCCCGAATGGCAATGGATTCGATTTGCGATGGTTTACCCCGAGAGTTGAGGTCGATCTCTGCGGCCACGCCACGCTCGCCGCGGCGAAAATGCTGGCCCATCTGGGCCAATTGCCCGACTGGTCGGAGGTCCCGTTTTCGACCCGAAGCGGCGTATTGCGGGCCATGCGTCAGGGAGAGCGATTTCAACTCGACTTTCCGATATGCCGGGAGGTGAAGACGCACCCGCCACCCGGCCTGATCGAAGCGTTGAAAGTGCGACCGGTTCATGTCGGAAAGAGCCAGTTTGATTTCCTCGTTGAGGTGGAATCGGAGTCGGTCCTGCGAGCGATCAAACCCGATTTCGAGCAGCTCGCGGCCGTGAAATGCCGTGGCGTAATCGTCACGGCCCGGAGCGATCCACCTCAATTTGATTTTGTCTCCCGATTCTTCGGTCCCGCTGTCGGCGTCGACGAAGACCCGGTCACCGGATCGGCTCACTGCTGCCTGGCGGAGTATTGGGGGCGAAAGCTCAACAAATCGAAGCTCGTCGGATATCAGGCATCCGCGCGGGGTGGAACGGTCAGCGTCGAGATTCGAGGTGATCGTGTGATTCTGGGCGGCGAAGCGGTCATCGTCGCGCAGGGTGAATTGCTTATGTAGGGTGGGCTCGGCCCACCTCTTTCACAACGATCGAATAATGACGGGCTGCGCCCGGCGGCAAGAAGAATGGTGGGCCGAGCCCACCCTACAAAGGCGGATCCCCAAGGAACGACGGTGTGGTTGTCATTCATACAATTCGCCACCGTCTCCGACCAGCTCCGCTCCCAGGCACTTCGCCAACTTACGCGCGGCTGATCGCAAAGCACTCGTGAGGTTGGAGAATTCGCCGGAGAATGGAAGAGTGATATCGCCCTTGTCCGAGCACAGTGGAACGCGGGAACCCATTTTTCCTCTCCAGCAAGAAATAGATCCACGTCACCGTCCGGGCATGGAATTCTGATGACCTCTCCCGTCGTTGGGTTGGTCAGGGAGATCTCGCTGCTGTTCAAGTGAACACCCTCCGTTGCGGACACGGCTGCCTTCCACTCCGACAGTGAAATGACCGCGCCAGGCCGGCGAATAGAAATTCCGTAACCCGGAATCGTCCAACCGGACGTTGTATTCGGGCCGGACTTGAGAAGCTCCTCGAATTCGCTGATTCCAATACATTGGCAATTAAACTCTTTGGTCTTCAAATACCAGAACAACGCTTTGGCCTTGTCCCGAAATCGAATATCCCCCTCGTAATGGACGAGAGCGAGACTGTTGGCGGCCCCATACCCGCCGGCGTCGAACGCCCTGGTGTACCAGCGGATTGCCTCCGCACCGTCCAGCGGCACACCGAAACCGTGATGGAACAGGAAGCCGAGGTTTGCCATCGCCTCCATATCGCCGACTGCGGCGAGTTTTCGAAACCCAATCACTGCGAGGTCAAGATAACGTTGTGCGGTAACCGCATCTTTCGGCGGCGTCTGTACGCCCGGCTGCCCCGCACCATCGGTTGCTCCCAGAAGAAAGAATACGTTTAAAGCCGCTCTCGCAATTCCCTGATCCGCCGCAAGCTTACAGAAGTGAAGAGCCTTTTCGGCACTCCGTTCAACACCGTCTCCGAACTGGTACATTTCACCCACCACTTGCTGCGCTGGTGCATGACCCGTGTTGGCGAGTGGAAGGAGGATTGCGGCTGCTGTGGCGTAATCATTAGATTCGTAGGCAGCAAAGCCTTCGTTGAATGTTTGTTCTGAATCGCATGACATGGAATCGCCATCATATCTCCGCGTTACCGAAGATCCTGTAAGATATCCCTCATGCGCATTTTTCTTCTCTCGATCTTTGGCGTTGCATCGCTCTTCCTTTGCGGCTGCAATCGGAACGAACACGGCATGCCCGCCGACGAAATCTCTTTTCTCAAGGATTACGCCACCGCGAAGGCGGCCTACGAATCGTCCAAATCGCCAGAGAAGTTGACGGCTTTGAATGACTTCGTCGCCAACCCGCACAAAGTCACCGACTGGGTGGCGCAGATCGCGGCGGCACCCCGCAGCGAACAGCATGATGTGAACGGCGAGAAGACGGATTCGGCCTGGGTGGCGGTGCAATTCGGCGGCGACTCTCATGGCGAACTCTTTCGCCTGAAAATCAGCCCGGATGATGCCGAGATTGCGGGCAAAATACTGTCGCTCCAGAAAGACCAGTGGGTGAAATTCACCGGTCACTCCGCGCTCAAGGAAATTGCGGCCCAGGAATCCAGCGAGGGGACGGAAATCGCGCCGGCGTTTACGGTGGATCAATTGGTCGTCTCGCAATAGCGCGAGTCGGAAAACGTTCCTTGGGAGCAGGAAATGATTAGCACTTTGTTGCCCGCTTCGATCATCTGCATCGCGTTTTCGTCGATGGTGTTTCAGGCTTCAACCAAGGGGGCTGACGCCAACGGCGCGTGGACTTGGAGCCAGACGCACCCGATGGCGAATCAATCGCCATCACCGTGAAACTCAAGCAGGAGGGGGAGAAGCTGACTGGCTCGTTCCACGGAAAAGGCCCCGACAGCAACATCTACGACGGCTCCGTTCACGGCGACGAGGTCAATTTCTCTGTGGATCGCGAAGTTGACGGGCATGATGTGACCATGAAATATTCCGGGAAGATCAGCGGCGACACCATCAAAGGTGAGGTCAATATGAAGGCCGGATTTCGGCACAGGAAATCGGATTGGGAAGCGAAGAGAATCGGCGCGTAAAACCACCTTGCATGACAGTCGTCGCGTTGTCGATGGCACGAAATTGGCCACGCCCTGCAAGCGGGGCGGCTAAACGATAAGGAAGTGGAGCGTACGTTTTGATGTCAGGGCATCCGAATTCAAATCGACTGAAGTTCCTTGAGCACCCCTTCTCCGGCGGTCTCCTCATCGCGTGTTTGCTTTTGCAGATCGCGCCATGCCTTCGCGACCGATTTTTCGTCGATCGCGCCCATGGGAAGAAACGCGCCATGTTTGCTTTTGGCTGTGAATAGATGCTGTGCGACGATGCCGACGCGCTCAGCGCCCGCTTCGTCGATTGGGCCGGGCGAGTGTTTCGACGCTGCTTCAAGCGCAACACGTAGTAGCGCGGGAACATCGAGCGATTCGGCAGCCCAGATCATGCCGAGCACCTCTTCGATCCCGCCGGGGGTAATGAGAAAGGCCTTTCCCGTTCCCTCGCGCGGGCCATGCTGAAGACTGAGGAAAACGAAATCGGGCAACGGCCGGACGTGCCGAAAGGCCCCTTTCCCGAACTGCCTCAGCTCTTCGACAAACGACTTGATCCGAGAGGCGGTTTCAAATCGGAGCTCGGCGGCGGCTTGCTGCATCCGCCGTTCCTGATCGCGAATCATTGGAGCCGGGTCGATGGCAGTGCGTACGCCCCATTCGATCATTCCGCGATATTGCGCCATGGAGATGGAGCCGTCGCACGGAGCAGGGCATTTGTGCATCTGCTTGTAAGCGCAGGCCATCGCATTGGGGGCCTCGACGAGGATCTGGTAATAGCGGCACAGGTCAAATGAGTCTTCGATGAGCTCAATGAGCCGGGCGGCGGCGTGTTTGTCCTCGACCGGTCCGAGAAGCACGCCGCTCTTGCCGAGGTCGATCGTTTTGACGAAGCGCGGGAAATTCGTTTCAGGATTGACGTGAATGAACCAGGCGGGACGGAATCCAACCATGCCCCGATACGATTGCGGGAAGACGAGGCGGGCCGCCTCGTAGTAAATCCAGTCGGCTTCGAAGGCGCTATCCACGCGCCGCCAGCGAATTGCGCCGGACCAACTCGCGATAGTTGACGCGCTTGGAAAGCCCGATCGTTTCGTCCCCGCCCAGCCGGCGTTTGAGGCTGGCACGGAGGTTTTTCACGCAGAGAAGCTGCACCGGCCGATCATCCGCGTCGTCCAGCAGATAAACCACCCAACGGGCTGGCACAGAACGCAAAAAGGCCTCAAAATCCCCGGCGGGATCGAATTCGGCCCAATGGGTGAATGGTGTGCTCATTTCCGACATTTGCGGCCCTATGGTAGGATGTCAGGCGTCCTGATTGAAATCTTTCCATTCCCCGTGATTTTATCGATGTTCCCGGTCTGGTTTCAGTGTTGAAAAGCGAAACGCTCCATGCCGCGAGATGAACAAAAACCTCTGGTCGCCGTGATCATGGGGAGCAAATCCGACTGGGAGACCATGAAGCATGCCGACGCCATGCTGACACAATTCGGCGTAACGCACGCGTGCAGCATCGTTTCGGCCCACCGCACGCCGGAGCTGATGGCGGAATTCGCATCGCAGGCGGAGGAGCGCGGGTTCGAAGTGATCATCGCCGGCGCCGGCGGAGCAGCGCATTTGCCGGGGATGGCCGCGGCACACACGCTGCTGCCGGTGCTGGGAGTTCCCGTGCAAAGCCATGCCCTCAGCGGAATGGATTCGCTGCTGTCGATCGCCCAGATGCCGGCCGGCATCCCGGTGGGGACGCTGGCCATCGGAAAAGCCGGTGCGACCAATGCGGCTTTATTGGCCGTCGCGATCCTGGCCGGGTCGCGACCGGAGTTGCGCGAGAAGCTGCGGAGATTTCGCGCCGCCCAGACGGACAAGGTGATGCGCGAAGAACTTCCCGCCGCCGAGCCCCCCGTCCGCCGCAAGAAAAGCCAGGCCGCCGCGGCCGACGGAGGCGGCTGACCGCAAGGCGTCGCCTGTGGCGCCGACAGGCGAGACAAGCGGCCACCAAATGACTTCCCCCTCTCCCGGTAATCCGGGAGAGGGCGCGGGGTGAGGGTCTTATATGGGCGTGTCAAAGACTGCCCTCACCCCAACTCTCCCAGAGTACTGGGCGAGAGAGCAGGATTTCCGTTCGCGGTAAAGTTTGATCGGTCGCATTCCCAATTAGAACCATCTGCCTTGTCCTCCCTTCACCCTCCCATCCTCCCCGGCGCGACGATCGGCGTGCTCGGCTCCGGCCAGCTCGGGCGGATGTTCACCATTGCCGCCCGACGGATGGGATATCGCGTCTTCACGTTTTCGCCGGACGCGGATACGCCTACCGGCCAGGTGGCCGACAAAGAGATCATTGCGGCCTACGACGATCTCGACGCCGTCGGCGAATTCGCGCGCAGCGTCAGCGTGGTTACCTTTGAATTCGAGAACGTTCCCACAGCGACCGCCGAGGCGGCCGCGCGCCATGCGCCGGTGCGGCCGGACGGCGCGGTCCTCCATACGACGCAGCACCGTATCCGCGAAAAGACGTTTCTCTCCAGCAACGGATTTCCCGTGACGCCGTTTCGCGTTGTGCGCGGGCTGGAGGATTTGCGAATCGTCGCGGACAATCCCGGCTTTCCCGGGGTTCTGAAGACCGCTTCCTTCGGCTACGATGGAAAAGGCCAGAGCACCGTTCGGTCGATGGACGAAGCCTTGGCCGCCATCAAGCCCGACCCCGCCGTCGAACGGGTGTTCGAGGCGTTCGTCGATTTCGAGCGTGAAGTTTCAGTTGTGGCAGCGCGCGGGCAGGACGGGTCTTTCGCAAACTGGGGCGTTATCGACAATACTCACCACGATCACATCCTCGACCTGTCGATCAGCCCCGCGGATATCCCGGCGGCCGTCGAACGGGAAGCAGTGGAGATTGCCCGCAACATCCTCGACGCACTGCAAGTGGTCGGCGTATTGTGCGTGGAGTTTTTCCTGACCCGATCGGGCCGGCTCCTGGTTAACGAACTTGCGCCGCGCCCTCATAATTCCGGGCACCTGACGATCGATTCGCACATCACCAGCCAGTTTGAGCAGCAGCTTCGCGCCGTCTGCGGCCTACCGCTCGGCTCGACCACGCAGCTTCGCCCCGCCGCCATGGCGAACTTGCTTGGCGATCTGTGGAACGGGCATACGGCAAACTGGCCGGCGGTTTGCGCCATGCCCAACGTGAAACTGCATCTATATGGAAAAGCAGAGCCGCGCCCGGGCAGGAAGATGGGGCACCTCACGGCGCTGGCGCAAACGCCTGCCGAGGCCGCCGCAATAGTGCTCGCCGCGAGGGAGAAACTGAAAATCGCGGATTAAACGGTGGGCAGATCCGAGAGGTAACGGGTGATTTTTGCCTCGAGCGTGGCCCAGTTGGTCTCCCCCTTGACGCAGAATTCCTGCGCACCCAGTCGCAGCGCTTCTTCGCGGTAAGACGGCTCCTCCGCTGCGGTGTAAATGAGGACCGGAAGTGAATGGAGGCGGGGATCAGAACGCACCGCCCGCAACACGTCCAGGCCGGTCATCCCAGGCATCATCACATCGAGCAACACCAGATCCGGTGGCGAATCGAAGACCGACCGCAGCGCCAAGGCTCCTGTACCCACCCAGACTCCATTGTGACCGATGATGCGCAACAGGCGCTGAAGGGCTGACGCCGTGGGCTGATGATCGTCAACAATCAGAACTTTTGCCATGCTCGATGTCGCGATATGCAAACATCAACCGACACATCGGTAGACGCGGATCTTACGCATGCCTGCCAATGTAAAAATACCCCCAAAATGCAGGAATGCCATTTTCGGCGAATAAATGAGCAAAAATGCGTAATCAGTGGGCGGGTGCGGGTTCCAATAACGGGCCGTAGCGGTAGTAGACTTCCAGCGTGAGGCGCTCCGATGGCGGTGGTGAATATGTTGCCGGCGCTCCGCACGCTTCATGCTGACCTTCCAGGCGCCGTCGCTGGGACCCCCCTTTTGCTGCATGCGAACGAGCCCGTCGCGCGTATACGCGTTCCAGACCTTCCAGGAGCGGCTCTGCATCTGCACCATGGAAAGGGACGCATAATACCAATAGTACAAATCAGGCCGGGAGAGGTCCGGCGGCTCCTGGGCCAGGAAATCGGTCGCCTCTTTGATCTGGGCCTCGTCGAGCTTCTGCCCGAGGATCATGCGGCAGAAGGCCATTTCAGCAGTCATCGAAGCGGTCGGAGTTCCGGCTGGCAGATAGGAGGCCAGCATGCCACGGCGGCCCGACGTGGCATATTCAATGTACTTGTACATGCGCTTTCGCGTGAGCTCCGGAATTTCGAATCCGAGCATTTCGGTACTGTGCAGTGCCATGATCTCCCAGCCGAAAACGCTCGTGTCGCCGGGTTCCTGCGGCGCATCGCGCCATCCGCCGGTCTCGTTGTTCTGGCAGGAAATGATGAAGCGCACACCGGCGAATGCCGCGTCGGTAATGTGCTGGTCATGGGTGATCAGAGCCGCTTCGGCCAGCGCGAGGGTTGCAATCCCCTGGTCGTACAGGTTGCCGCGTCCGGAGCCCGCGCCGCGCAGGTCGGCCGGGCCGCGCAGATCGCCGTTATCGTCCTGCTGGGTAATTAGATACGCGACCCCTCGACCCACCACGTCGCGATAAGGTCCCGGCCGATTGGGGGCATTGTCCTGCGCGAGAAACGCCAAAAGCGACAAGGCGGTGTAGGCCATGTCATGCGGCGCTCGCGGCGCTTGCCGGCGGGCAGATCATCGGCGACATAGGTCCATCGGCCGTCGGGCTCCTGGAATCGAGCGAGATAGGCCAGGGCGCGGGCCACTGCCGCCTCCGACTCACTGGTTCCGCCGAGTTTTTCGATGAGCGGCTTTCGTTGTTCGACGGTGCGCTGGGCGTAAGGGGAATCCGGCGCGGTAAGCCGGCCGGGTCCCTGCGAGCCCGGAAGCGGCGCGATTGCCACGTCCGGAGAGGCCACATCGTTGGACATGAGCAGCGGGCGACCCGAAACGCCGCCGGCCGGACCACTGGCGACGGGGCCGAATTCATCCCCCTTCTTTCCTCTGCCGGTTCGCGTGCCATCCGGCGACACCGCTTTCACATCAACCGCAAATTCCGAAGGACCGTGTGATTCAATTGGATTTGCCACACGTTTCGGCGATCCGGCAATCGCATCCGCGTTGGCGAAACTCGCGACCGGCGAGCCGGATCCGGCCGAATCGTGGGAGGGTTTTGCAAATCCGGAAATCGCCGGAGATGCCAGACGTGGGCCCTCGATCGCATCAATCCCCGCCACGGGCGTTGCATTGGCTTGTGCCGGCGCCGGTGGTGTTGGGCATGGCGGACGGACGTGGCAGGATCGGAGCGACGGCAATCGAATCCCCAGGCGGCGCGGAGACCGTGGCGGCGGGAAGCCCGATCGAAGCCGGGGCGGTGCCCGGAGGCCCCGAGGCAGAAATGAGCCGCGAAGACGCGAGGGGCGAACCAGCGGCGGGAGCGGCCCCTTCGATCGGTTGTGCACCGGCGATCGATTGTGTTTGTTTCGCTCCGGCATGCGGCAGGATCGGATCGACGCCGGCCGGCGAGGAATCGGGAAGCGCAACCGCAACGCTTTCGGAGGCTCCAGCCGGAGTCCCGGCGCTGTGTCGCGGCCCGTTGAAGGCGCCGCCGGTTCCCAATGTTGAATCGGGAAGCGCGGGAGCGACGCCGATCGCGCCATCTGCAACACCGATCTGCCCGGACTTATCCCCCACGAGACTCGCAACGGAATTGGCGGCGATGGGACGCGTGGTCGGATCCGCCGACGGCGAACCATCGGCAACGAGCGGTTTGTCGGACGCAGAAGCGGGCGATGCATGAGGCGTCGCGACGGCGACTTGCGGCCCCGCGGCCGCCGGGTCAGCACTTGGCGCGGGTGCGGCCTCGGAGGAGGAGGGTCCGGCGAGCAACGCGGCAACTCGATCACTCGTACGGGCCGCCGCGAATGCGGGTTGCGTTGTGGGCTGAGCATCGGACCGTGCCGGCGCGGCATCGATCGCGACTTTCGCTGCACCGGATGCGCCGGGATTTACAGATTGCGAGAGCGGGGACTGGCTTGTCGGAGCCGCCGAGGCTACGGACGCCGTCGGCAATCGTTCATCGGACTGCTGTTTCGGCGAAGCGCCCGCCAGCGCGATCTGCGGAGTGCTCACCAGGGATGCGTCCCGCGCAACGTCGGCGGGCGTGTCGATCCCACCGGTAAGACTTGGATGTCCGGACGAATGCGAAAAGGCTGATGCTTTTTCCCCGGTAAGGCTCTTCACATCCGGCTTCGACTGCGGAATCGCCGCCGCCACCGAAGCAGGACCGGCGCCCGCCGTCACGCTCTTGTCGATCTGCTCCCGCGGCGTGGCCGTCATTTGCTGCAACTCAGCCGAAGCCGCGTGCGCGACCGGCGACGCTTCGGCAACCTGCTGCTTTGGAGCCGCTACCGACGGAACACTCGCCTGCGGCGCATCGGTAGTGGCTATCTGCTGATCCGGGGCGGACGGCGGCGGGAGAGTCGGATGAATCGACGGCGTTGAAACGGGTTGAGCCGCAACGGCGCTTTGCTCATGAACCGCGGTGCTCGGAGCGGGCAATTCCGTCGTGGCCGCCGCTGAGGTGACGTTTGGCGTGGATTGTTTAGGCCCGGACGAGCCCGGTTCACTCATGGCAGGCGCACTCGTCTGATTCTGCGACACGGGCGCACGCGAACTGATCCGAACGTCCGCCTGCGGCTTGTTCACCTCAGGCGTGGATTGCGCTGCCACGGCTGTTTTCGCGGCCGGCAGCGCGACATGCGTGATGGCCGGCGCGGTTACCTCGGGCGCAACGGTTGGCTTGGCCGTCGGCGCATTTGCGCTTTCCTTCAACTGGGGAGGCGTTGGCAATACTTCCGGGATCGGCACTTTTACCTGATCCATCGACCGGCGGGGCGAGGGCAACCGCCGGCTGTTCAGCCGCGCTGAGCGGCTTGGACTCATGAGGCAACGCGACGTGGATATCAATTTTCTCGGCTTGCGGCGGCTGAGGGGTGATCGCAACCTGCGCAGGTGTTGGAGTCGGCGGCGCGACTTGCGGGGCGGCAATCTCCACTTTCACCCGATCGGGCAGATCGGCACGCGGCGTGGCCACATCGATCGGTTTGGGGGCGGCGAGGGCCTGGGCTTCGGCGGGAGCAGGAACATTCTGCGGAGAGAGCTCCGGCGGGCCGCCAGATCGCGCGGGCAAATCAGAAGTCACCGGATTGCGGATCGCCAATGCTTCGGTCAGTTCCTTCGGCAGACTGATGGCAAGGTCGATGCCCGTCTCTTTCTTCACATATTTGCGCATCTGCTGACTGACCATGACGAAACTGAGCGAAAACGTGATCAGGACGTGGACGAGCAGTGAGAGCAGCAGACACTTCTGCAATAGATTCAGTCGATGCTCGCCCCACCCGCGCAGGCTGAGCAGGAGCGGAATCAAAATAAGCAGCGAAACCAGCATGACCCAGACGCTCGAGCCCAGGTGCGGAAGCGGATGGCCGGTGTGCTGCGCGAAAACTTTGCGCGAATCGGAGACGAACAGGTCGTATCCGCCTCGCGACGCCGGTCGATCGGAACTGAAATAGAGCCGATACCCCCCCATCCCGAGTGCAGGGTCGGCTTCATTGTCTGCTGTATTGATGCTCGGGCCGAGATTTTCCACCGCCGTAAACTTCCAGTTCTCGACACGGGCCCGGTAGATGTCGAATTTGCCAAACCCACCCGGCCGGTCGGAGGCGAAATAAAGAAAGTCTCCCGCCGGCGACATGCAACTGGCGCCTTCGGTGTACGTGGTGTTAACGCCTTCAATCTCATGCGCCGCGGTGAATTGGAGCGGGATGGCGGTATCCGGTTGGGTCGTAGGAAGAGTGGCCGGCCCGATAGCGCTTGCTGCTTCCGACGGCGCATCCGCGGGATTCGTCGTCGGAACGGTCGTCGGCGCGACCGCCGCTTCTCCGCCGCTTACCTGTGGTGAACTCGGTCGAACCGCGCCTTCGCGATTTGACGAATCGAGTCGCGCGATCCACAAATCGTAATCGCCGGAGTGGTTTTCCCGGATCGTTGACTTCCAGTTTTCCTTCTGCTCCCGCAGAGCAGCCGTTCGATTCGTCGCGAAGATCAGATGCTTGCCGTCGGGGGTCGGATCGGGACTGAACTCGTTGAACTCGCTGTTGACCGTCGGGCCGAGATTGAACGGCGTTCCGAACGAACCGTCTTTAGCGCGTGGAGCGGCCCAGATGTCGTAGCCGCCGTAACCACCGGGACGATCGGAATAAAATAGAAGGAATCGCCCGTCGGCGGTGACGCGAGGCCCCAGGTCATCGGTCGGACCATTGACAGCCGCCAGCGACTCGGCCGGTGTCCAAGCGCCGTCGTGGCGATGACTGGTGTAAATATGCGCCGCTGCCCGGCTTGCCGCGAACGAAAAAGAGCTCGTTCCCATCGGGAGCAATCGAAGGCTCATACTCGTGGCTGTCGGTATTGATTTCAGCCGGGAGCGGCTCGGGCGCGGTCCAGATCACTTCGCGGACACGGGCTTCGGAATCAGCGACCTTGATCGCCACCCCGTCGGTCCACACTTTTTGTCCATAGAACCAATAAGCGGATCCCACCGCCAACGCCCCGAGAACAATGACGCCGGACACCCATCGGCCGAAGTGAAAACCGGATTTTTTTGGATCGGCATCCATCATTTCCCCGAATCGTCGATGTAAACGATCTTGGCTTCGGTGACGCCGGCTTTGCGGCACAGTCGCGTGACGTCGGCAAAGTTGCGCATGATCGTCCGCTCGTCGGCGCGTACGATCACGGCGGTCCCCGGACTGGCGGAGATCGTACTCACCAGAAGGTGCGATAAGCCAGTGTCATCGTACGTTTTTCCGTTGACGACTTTTGTCCCGTCTTCACGAATATTGATGATGAGCTGTCGCGGCGGCGCGGAAATGGGCTGAAATTGCGATGCGTGCGGCAATTGCACGCCAAGTTCCTTCTCCACCTGCGCAAATGTCGTCGCGCACATGAAAAAAATCAGCAGATTGAAGACCATGTCCGTCAGCGGGACCAGATTGTATGGTTCTTCCCCTTCGTTGAACGGGTCTTTAATTCGCATGCTGCTCTCAACTCACGCTACCACAATTGCTGCATTCAAAGCGTGTTGGTCACGCCGACTTCGATTTCCGGCGCGGCATTGAATCCGTACTCATCGGAAAATTCGCTCAATTCCTCATTAAGCTCAGAGATCAACCTTTCGATGCGGCCGATCAAAAGGTAATAGAAAAGCGTCACGACGATGGCAACAGCCAACCCGCTGAAGGTGTTGACCATCGCCAGGTAAATTCCCGTCGAGAGCTGATCGACTCGGCCGACTCCTGCCACCGCCGCGACCTGGAAGGCCTTGATCATCCCCCAGATGGTTCCGATCAGCCCGAGCAGGGTAGCGACGCTCCCGATCGCATAAAGAAATCGCATGTTGCGGCGAAGCTTGAGCGCTTCGTTCGCGCCGGCGTCCTCTATCGCCTTCTCGGCCGCCGTCAGCCCACGTGGCATCCGCTTGACCCCGGCGGCAACCATCCGCGCGACGGCCGAATCGTGCTGCCGGCAGTATTCGAGAGCAGCGTCGCGATCGTCACGGGTGTCGTGGAAAACCGTCTTAAGTCCCTGAAGAAACCCTCGGGGCACGATATTCCCCCGCCGCAATGCCAGAAAGCGTTCCAGGATAATCGTCACCGCAATGATGCTGCAGAGCGCCAGTGGATACATGAAAATCCCGCCCTTGAAGAACAGATCGACAACGGAAATGTTCGGCGCGGCCGCGGGCTGCGTCGCGGCCGCGCTATCTGTCGCTTCCTGCGCTGTAGCGCGTGCCGCGGTCATGAGGAACAACACCGCGCCCAGGACTGCCGGCATCAGCAGCCAGTTCGTTCCATTTCGCCTGATACGACTCAAGACCCGCATGCGATAAATCCTTTACGACCCTTTGATCGTCTTGAGCCGGTCTTGCGCAAGCCCGGCTTCGGGGGCATCCTTATACTTATTGACGAGCTGCGTGTATTGCTGGCGCGCCTGTTCCGGCTGTTTGAGCTGCTCAAATGCGCGGCCTGCCTCGAATAATGCCCGCGCCGACCACTTGGGATAAGCATAGACGTCATCGACGGCCAGCAAGGCCGGGATCGCCTGTTCGAACTTCTCCTGGGCAAGATACGTTTCGCCGGTCTGAAACTGGGCGCGGGCGGCGGTTTCCCCATTGCTGGCGGAAATCACTTTCTGATACGCGGCGCGGGCATCGTCGTACTTCTTCTGATTTTCCAGCGCCCAACCGACGCCAAAGTTGGCGCGGTAGGCGAACGAATCCTTTGGATATTTCTCGATGAACGCCTGATTGGTCTTCAGGGAGCCATCGAAATTATTCTGTCCCGCCTGAACTTCGCCGAGCTTGAGCATCGCGATCGGCGCATCCTTGTGGTCGGGGTATTTGCTCAGGAGCGTCGAGAGATTTTTCTCGGCAATGTCGAGAGTTCCCGCATCGGCCTGTGCGATGCCGGCCTGCAGCAGCGCGGCGGGAGCCTGGGGATCATCCGGATATTTCCCTGCAAATTCGGTGAAGATCGCAGAGGCCTTGTCCGGCTTATTGAGCTTTTGATAACACCACGCCAATCGGTACGAAGCCGATGATTTAATTTTGTCATCGGCTGATGCATCGCTGGTGACCGCCTCCAGCAGGGGCGCGGCCTGATCGTAGTTCTTTTCGGAGTAAAGCAACTCGGCCAGCTCAGTGCGGGCGGCCGGAGCGAACCTGCTATCGGCGTGATCCTTCAAGAGCCGCTTGTAGGTCTCCTGTGCGCCGGGCATATCCTTCTGGCCGCGCTGGGCCCAGGCGAGTTCGTAGAGCACGTTGTCGCCGGCTTTCGGATCTTTGGCCAGATCGGCGAGCATGGCGGCCGACTCGGCGCCCTTTCCCTGGGAAGCAAGGATCGAAGCGGCGAGCTGCCGGGCCTTCACGGCATTGGGACTGTCGGCGTGGCCCTGGGCAAATTTCTGGAGGCGCCGCCAGCGCGTCGTCACTCTTGCCCGCCTCCTTCAGCGCCACCCCGCGCTGATACGCCGCGTCCGCCGCCAGTGCATGGGTTGGGTAGTGATCGGCCATGTCGCCCCAGGACGTGGCGGCTTCGGGATACTTCTTCGCGTCGAAGTTGACCCACCCCAAAAGATAGCCGGCGGGCGCCGCGACTTCAGCGGCGGGATTGGCGGCCAGCGCCTTGCTGAGCGACGCGCGAGCCGCTTCACCCTGGCCGGCCTTGTATTGCAACTGTCCCAATTCGAATAAGCCGCGCTGGACCCACGGAGAATCCGCCGGGGCTTGCGCGAGTTCGGTGAGCGTGGTCTGTGCGCCGGCGGTATCGCCGGACCGGATCTGGGCAAGCCCAAGCTTGAATTGGGCTTCGCGCTTGTCGGATTTCGTCACGGAAAGAAACTGTTTCAGCGCGGCGGCGGCTTCGGCGTTTTTCCCCTGCTGGAGCTGGGCGTCGCCGAGCAGAAAGATTCCCGTCTGCAATTCCTCGCTCGCCGCGACGCGCGGATCGGCGGCAATGGGCGTCAGCCGTTCGACCGCGTTGGGGTAATTTCCGGCGAAATACGCGCATTGCCCCGCGCGAACCTTGAATCGCAGCTGCTTCTGCTCGTCCTTCGCGGATGTTGCCAGAGTATCGAATGCTTTTTCGGCATCCGGGTACCTGGCGAGGAGAAACAGATTTTCCGCGTCCAGCTCGGCGACCGGCCCGCTGAAGTCCCCGGGCGGAAGCTTCACAAACTTATCGCACACCGCATGACTCGCATCGTAGTGTGCGAGCTTGTGCAGGCAGAACGCCTGCCGATAGAGCGCTTCGGCGACTTGCGAGTTATTCGGATATTGCGTTGCAAGCGATTCGAACTCCTTCGCCGCCTCTTCGAATTTTTCCGCCTCCATCAGGCAGACCGCTCGATCGAGCAATATCTGCGAAAGATTCGGCGGAGCCGGTTGCAACTTCGAGAGCGCGTCGAGGATGGTGAAGGCCGATTCGAACTTCTTATCCGTAATGTCGCATTGCGCCAGGCCATACTGCGCCTCAGCCGCCCGCGCGGGATCCTCCTTGGCGACTTGCCCGAGGACGGCCCGGCCATCAGCGGTCTTACCCGCCGCCAGCTCGGACAGGCCAAGCTGCAGCTTGGCCGGCCTGGCATACGCGCTCGATCCGAAATCTTTCACGACCGTCGCCAGCGGCGCGACCGCATCGGCGAACTTGCCCTCTTTGTAAAGCGCCACGCCGAGGCTGTAGAGCGCGTCGGGCTTGCGCAGTCTCGGCGCGGCGGCAGCCATCTGGCGATACTGCTCAGCGGCCTCGGCGAATTTGCCCTGCGCTTCCAGCGCCTGCCCCGCAAGCAACATCGCGTCGAGCTGATAGCGCGAATTGGGATAATTCGAATTCAGCCGATCCAGCGACTGCACCACTTCGGCATTCTCCCCGTTGGCCTTTTGTGAAAGGGCGAGGAAATAAACGGCCGTCGCCCCCTGCTCGCTCTTGGGATATTGCTTGAGAAATTCATCGCAGGCCGCGGCGGCCTCTTTGGTCTTGCCTGCGAGATAAAGCGTCTGGGCGCGATACAGTGCCGCCTGCTCGGCGTGCTTGCTCTTGGGATACTTCTCAATCAGCTCCGCAAAATCCTTCAGCGCCGCATTATACTCCTTGTCGGACAGCTCGCAGTACCCCAAAACCGCGAGGGCTTCGTCGCGCTGTTCGAACTTCGGATCGACGAGCACCTTCCGCAATTGCTCGATCGCGGGAGCAAGCTCGTTCAGGCGATAGTGGCAGACGGCCAGCGCGTAGCGGGCGGCTGTCGCTTCGGGGTGGTCGGGGTTTTCCTTGAGGAATTGCTCGTATTGATCGCCGGCCAGTTTGAAGAGACTGCGCTGGAACAGGCCGTTGGCCGCCATCAGCTTTTTCGTCGCCGCATCGACCGGCTGGCCCGACGAAGATGCCGAAGAATCATCCGCCGCCAGGGTTTGCGGGAGAGTGGACGCGACAAACGCGATGGTCGAAAGGCAGATAGAGGAGCCGAAGCACAACCGCCGCCAATCCATTAGCCCGCGATGCATGAAACCTCCGAATGGCGAACCAGTTGCTTCAACGACACCCCAATCGACAGTCCTTCCACTGCCCGGCCCGCACGGATTCTGTCATGTGTAGCTACCGGAAAGCGGCAGTCAAGTTGAAGGGGAAACAGACTTTGAACCATTTCCAGCGGAGGACCGAAACAGCAGACCATTTGAATGGGCACAGAGATCACCGAGGGCACAGAGGTCACCGAGGAATCGAACGCAGAACGCGCTCCCCTGGATGCCCGCGGAAGACTTAAACGACAACTACACGAACACGATCCATTGGGAAATTTGCGAGGTCGTGGATCACGGGGGTTACTTCATATGGGATTTGACGTGGCTATTTCCCTCCCAACCGATCCTGCGCCTGTTTTTGGGTCGCAGTCAGATGGTCGCGATATCGGTCGTCCAGGGGCGGCTTGATTTTCATCGCCTCGCTGATGAGGTTGAGCGCGTCTCTCAGCTCGGTGGTGTCGTTTTTTTGATCCCCTTCGTTAAAGAGTCGGTCGGCTTCATTCTCGATCTTCGAGCCCATCGTCTCCTGCTGGGCGCGATTGGCCGTGATTTGCTTGCCGGCAAAGGCGGCGACCTGCTGGTATTGCTTCGACTGCAACAACGCATCCGTCAACTGACCGACGAGGAGATCGGTCACCGAGCTTTCGACTTTTTTTCCTTCCCAATAGTCGAGCGCCGCCTGGAAGCTGACGGCGGCCTCCTGCGGGCGGTTGAGCTTCATCAGCGTTTCGCCGGTGGTCTGCCGGGAAGGGGCAAGTTGCTCGAGGTCGCCGTCTTTCTGTAGCTTGGCGTTCAAAGCCTGCTGCACTTCGATGGAGCGCTGGGGATCTCCGTGCAGGCGTGAGGCCCATTCGACCAGCGCCTGCTTGGGTGCGGTGGGGAGCAGATTCTGAAAGACGATCCAGGCGCGCTGGCGGACTTCGGCGCTCGGCTCCTGGCTACGCGGGCCAAAATAGCCGTACAACACGTCGGCATCATCGGTGAAGCTGCCCGTCTTGCCGAGGGCCTCGATCGCATCCATCCGCAGGTTCGGAGAAGGTTCCTGCCCGAGCCAGAGAATAATGGTGTCGGTGGCGTGGGGATCCCCGATATCGGCCAATGCGTGCAACGCCGCCGAGCGGATTTTCTCCGGCTGAGCGTTGTCGAGAAGCTTCATGATCGAAATCACCAGAGACGTATCGCGCAACGGCCCGATCGCCTGCAGGGCCGACACCGAAAAATCGAGCCCGCCCGGCTGCTGGTTATATTGCTCGAACAGTTTCCACAGCTCCTGAGCGATATCCGCGGCCACGCGCGGATCAGCTTTGAAGATCAAGGGGCCAAGCGATTTGATGGAGTCGGCGGCCGCGGCCGCCACATGCAGCGATGGATCGTGCAGAAGGCGGCGCAGGAGCGGAACCGCCGAGACGCCCCCCATTTGCGCCGCCGCGCCGATCAGCGCCGTTTTCACATCAGGGTCCGGCTCCTGGGCGAGCTGCGTCAGCATTGCCCCTGCGCTTCCTGATAATTGATGGCCCTGAGCGTGCGCGCCGCTTCCAGACGCACGCGGCGGTCACTGTCGCCGACCAGTTCCTTCAGGCGATCCGGCGCCTGCGGCGGGGTCGGCGTGGCATTTTGAAATCCTTCGCGGACTATTCGCGTTCCGATCAGGCGGACATCGGGTTCGGCGGAATTCAAATATCGCATGACGATGGCGTTTTTTTCCTTGGCGGCGGGCGCGGATTGATACTGCTCGGTCAGGATGGAATCAAGCTCGTTGGCCAGCCGCAGATACTTCTGTTCGGCGTTTTCCAGCCGGGCAGCGCGGCCGGGATAAACCGAAGCTCTCCAGTCAGCGTCGTTCTTATTCGCGAGGGATGCGAACCAGTCCCGCCATTTCTGAGCATTCCTCCCGTTTTCGGCCAATCCGGTCATTTCCACCAGCGCGTCGCCGGCGGCATTCTGTATCGGCGGCCCGCCGAGCGTTTCGTCGGAGAGCAGATCAAGCAGCGTCTGCGCGACAGAGCGGTCGACGATCGACCCCAGCGCGTGAATGACCGCGACACGGGCGGCGGCCTGCTGGTGGGTGTCGCGGGCGAAGGAAATGAGTCGGGCGCGAACCGAATCATTCGCCGAAGGTTGTGCCAGCGCCCGGGCGGCGGCTTCGTGAAGGTTTGCTTCGGATCCAAGCAGGGATTCCAACGGCTCAACGAAGCGCGGATCGGGACGTGGATCATCAATTAATGCTCGCGCGACGGCCAGCGCGGGATCATGTCCGCGCTCCCGAATCGCCTGAAGAAGAATCCCCATGGCGCCCGGAGAACTGCGCGACAAAAGACGACGGGCGGCTTCGTCGCGCTGCGACTGGGAGGACGAGCGGCCGCTTAACGCCGACGAAAGCCGGTCCAGATCCGCCTTAACTGCCTGATCGGGAGAGAGGGCCGCGGAGGCCGGATCGGTGGTCGGCGTCTGGCGCGGGCAGGCGGCGGCGACAGCGCGGCCATCCCTGCCGCGGCCAGCACCAACCAGCACATTGCGCTCTTCCATCGCCCTGTCGCCACCGTCGAAACCCGTTCCGTATTGACAAAGATACCGCGGAGGCGATGGGAAGCGGCTCGGTTCGGTCATATCGCCGTGCCTGTCGATCCATCACGCTCATTGCGCGGGGACTCTCGATCACAAATCGCGTTTTTAGTCGCGCCCGCAAAGGTAACGTATTTCCGCGCAGCACAAAAGCGCGGATCAGTGGGTCACGCGCTGCCACGACCCGGGCAAGGCGTAAACCGCTTGCGATGAGCTGATGAAACCGGGTGGTGGACTCAGGTAGCTCGCGGGGTTGTAAGTCAGATTCAATGTCGCGGAATTGAGGTTGATCTGCCCGCTGGCGATCACGGAGCCGTTGACGTTAGAGGCCGACGTGAAGCTCAGATTGCCAACGCAATAAATCAGCCCATTGATCGTAGACGGAAAACCATCCGACGCCGTGGTGTTCGCAACGCCGTTCAAATACGGATACGGCGTTCCGGACGGATTGAAATTGATCCCGTAGGTCGCTTCGCTCAAGCCGCCACTTCCGGTGAAGGAAATCGTCATCGGCTCGTTGCTCAGCAGGGCCGGATACCCGGAGACCGCCGGCTCCCAGGTGATCGGCCCGGAAATCGTGCTGTTGTTGCCGGCGTTGAGCAACACCAGCGTGCCGACGATGCGACAGGGGCCAATGGTGACGTTCTGATTATTGCAATTGAGGATGTAAATGCCCTGGGAATTGGTCGTGCCATACGGGTTAGAGTTGGGGCTCAGGAGCACGCGATCCATTACATATGCGCCGCCCGAAAACGTCGTGTCCGTCAATGAAATTTTGTCGACGTAAATATTCCCCGTTGTGCTGGAACAGGTTAGCGTAAGCGTGGCTTTGGTCAGCGTTCCGGTCCAGGAAATTGTGACGTTGCCTTTGCAGTTCACCCAACCGCCCCCAAGACTGAAGGTCTGACTGGACGTCGAAAAGGACTGCGTGCCCGCACTGCTTTGAATCACGATCGTGGCTTGCACAGTCGACAGGAGCCCGGAGCCGTACACCGGCACCTGGATGGCGTACGTGTCTCCATTGCGAATGCTCAGAACCGGCAGGTCCTGGGCGGGCACATCGCCGGAGCCATTTCGTCCGGACATGAGCATGGAAAACGTTCCGTCCTGCTTTTGAGCATTGCTTTGGGATAGCTTCGCGCTGCTGGAACTGGGGGATAGAACGTACCAGCCGGAAACATTCGACTCGAAACTCGGATTGGTGACGATCTGCGTGTTATTGGATTGATACAGAGACGTATAGGAAATCGCCGTGCCGTTGGCGTTGTAATAGTCGAAGACATGTGTCGTGTCCGGGAGCGTCAGCGCGGTTGTAATGGACTGCTGCGGTTGCGAATAGGCGGCGCCGCCTCCGAATGACCCGATCGCCTGAGCGCTCGCGCTGATGGTGCTCTTGTTGTCGGCGGAGAAAGAACTGTTCGAGGTCACCGTCTGATTGCTGTTCAGCGTGCTTTTGGAAACAGAGATCCCCCCACCACCGCACATATTCACGTTCGCGCACGAAATCGCCGGCTGATTTACCAGCACCTGGGTCTGCATCGAATACGACGCAGCGCCCATCATGCCGGTGGAAGTCAGCAGGACTGGGTGATTGCTGGCGACCGTGACGTCGCCGGTGATGGGATCAGAGGCTGAAACGGAATACATGCCCTGGCCCAGGGAAATGTTGGTGAGCCACGCACCATTGCCATAGTCGGTGCGCCAGTTGGCATCGTTTTGAATGCGATACATCGCCATTTCAAGACCGGCGCGGGCACAGAGGCGGGCAACGGAGAAATTGGCGGCCGCCGCGCCGGCATGAACCTGGACGCGCCCGGCGAGCATCGCCGCCAGCCCGATTACGCCGACGAGCATCGACATGCCCAGCAGGACGACGTAGATGCTGCCGCGATGTTTTCGATTGCCGTGGTGCATGCGGATTTAGGGCGTAACCGTCACGTTGAGTGAACTCATCGACTCACCGCCGAATCCGTCATAAACGGTAAGTGTGGCGGTGTAAGTTCCAGTGGCGGCGTAGTGATGGGAAACGGACACGCCAGTTCCCGCACTGCCATCTCCAAAGCTCCAGATGTAAGAGAGGGCATGTCCGTCGCGGTCGCTGGAACCTGCGCCGCTGAAATTGACGGTGAGTTGTCCGCCGTTGCCACTGAGCGGACTTCCGGTCGCCGACGCCACGGGGGGATGCTCGGATGTCGTTGAAGATGGATTCGGTACGGTGTCGGCCCAGCCAGCCGTGCGATAGGCGGCAACGCTGGCCACGAGCAGCGTTCCATGAAAAACGGTGACGGTGATCTGCTTGATGCCGGTGTTGGTATTCGATGTAACGGCGAGCGAAGTCGGGTCGATCGATTGCACCAGGACCTTGCGGCTCCAGCCGGTGCAATCGGTCAGCGCGGTTCCACTCTTGGTTGCCGGTGGCGAATCGATCAGCCCATTGTAATCATCGACGTCCGTCCATGCCGCCCGGCCGCTCTCAGGACTGGAGGGATCGGCGTAACTCTGTTGCAGAATTTCCGCCATCAGGTCCATGGCCAGTTCCTGGCCGCGCGTCCGGTCGGCCATGCGGCCGCGGACGAGCCGCGAGGAGGCGACATTGCTCATCGCCGCCACCAGGAGTCCGGAAACGATCACCGTCGACAACGTCGCCTCGACCATGCTGAAGGCACGGCGGCGATGGCGGGAAATGATCCGTGCGATTCGCATGGTTCAGTTCAATCGCTCCCGTATCCGCACATAACTGAATTGCGCGCTCCCGCTCGAGCTGAGGGCCGCATAGGTGGTCGGGATCGGACGAGGTATAGGCGTTGAAGGTAAATGAGCCGTACTCGACGCCGTTGATGCTGATGGCAACGCTCGCGTAAGCGGGATCGATGACCAGATGCAGATCGGTGGGCTGGGCGGCAAGGCCGGGGACAGTGAGAAGCGTGTCGGTCGTGGAATCGTTCAATTTTCGCCAGACGCTGATCGTCTGCGTACCATCAGATTGCATCGTGATATGCGCCAGGATTGGCGCACAGGTCGTGCCGCTGCGCGCTGCGTTGATCGAGAAGCCGGCCCAGCTTCCGCTGGTCGTCGCGTTGAACCGCAGGTCGATAAAGGTGAGTTTGGCGAAGTTGTCGCCGGGATTGCTGTTGAGCCCGGCGCCGTTTGCCAACCAGACTCCGTTGGAGAGGGTTGCGGTATTGAAAGTTCCCCCGCCGGCGACGACCCAGTCCGGCTGGCGGTCGCCATTCACGTCGAGCGCCGTCGGATCGCTGTTAAATTTCAGCTCCCAGTAGCCGGTCAGCTCTTCGGGATGGTTCATTGCCTGCGCAGTGGTGGTAACCATCGAGTTCGTACCCGGCCCGGCTGCAAGCCGACTTGCAGCGCGCTGAGGTAATAGCTCGCGGCATATTGCGTGGCGCCGGAGCGGGTCAGTTTTCCATAAAGCTGCGATTGCATCGAAAGCACGCCGCCATAGCTCCAAGACGCGCCGGTATTCGTGCTCTGGAGAACTCCTGAGCCGGTATTGGATTGAACATTCAGCGTGTTGCCAAGGCCCGATACACCCTGAAGGACCAGGCATACGCCGGCCGAGGGTGCGAAGCGGTCGATCCCGGTGAACGAATACTGCTGCCAGGCGTAACTGGCGAGCAGCCCGGAGCCGGCAAGGGTGTATTGCTGCCAGACCGTTGCGGACGGAGTGAAGTTCGCCAGCGCGGGCCGAAGCTGCACGGAGGTCGATCCTCCAAGAAGGCTCGCCTCTTCGGCATTGAACGAAACACGGGTCGGACGCCAACCCACCACGCTCGCCGGCCACGAAGATGAGGCGAAATATTGGCCGAAAAATGTGGTCGTGTTAACGCTCTGGCTGCTTAGATTGCTCGTTCCGCTGTAGTCGATCAGGAGTGAATCGGTGGCGTCTTCCGTCGCCACGCCGGGATAGCTCTCCGTTGAGCTGGCGGCGACCGGCGTCAGGCTGAATGAATTGACCTGATCGATCATCGAAACGGACGACCCATTGTTGTACTGCCGCGTCAGCGGCGACCCGGACGTGCCGGCCCAGCTATAGCTGATTTTCTCCGGCGCGGCGTCCCCATTTCTCGGCGGAACCGTGAAGGCGATTGAGGTCGGCGTCAGTTGCAGAATGAAGGTTGCCGTCTCGAGTTCGCCGGCGATCTGATCGACAATTCGGCCGGCGGTCATGGCGCTGGTGGAAGGATCGGTCGAAGTAGGCACTGCTTTGCCGGCAAGCATGACCGTCGAAACCGCTCCCGCGAGGAGGATTGTCGAAATGCTCATCGCGGTGATCATCTCGACAAGCGTGAACCCGCGCCCGCGGGGTCGGTGTGGACTGGACAAGCTTCGGGCGAAAGCGGAAATCATTGGATGAACGCCCTTCCGCTCGTGGGGTCGACGGTGATCGTGTGCTGCTGTGCCCCCGATGTAATGATGACAGTTCCCCCCTGGGTTGGCGTGCCGTATCCATCGAAGGTGATCTGGTTCGATCCGCCAAAACTGGCGGAAACGAGTGTCGAACGATACGGCTCGACATTCAGATTCACGGTGTACGTCTGGGTCGGACGGTCAGGATCCGTCATTCCCGCGATCTGATAGGAATTCGAAGTCGTGTTGAATGTGAGGGTAACCGAGGTGCTGCCGTAATTGGCGCGATTCTGCGCGAGGGCCAGATCGCTCACAATCCGTTGGGCCGCCATCCCGATCTGATAATCCTGGGTCGCTCCCGCATAGCGCGGGACGGCGATCGCGCAGACGATCGCCATGATCGTGAGCACAAAGACCAGTTCAACGATGCTGAACGCGGAGCGCTCACACGCGGATGGAGTGATCGGGCTATCCATAGACGCCGGCGCAAGATGCCGGCATCTATGCATCGACCCCTCGAAAAGCGATGTTGATGAGGTCTTGAGGCTTTCGGGGGAATTCCAGATATTCGATCAGAGAATATGCGGTTCTCGCGTGTAAAGACTGCCGAATTCAAGAATTACCGGACGGCAATTACGAAAAGCTGGAAATTTCGGGGATTTTCGTTGGACATCTCAAAAAATTTAGGTACTGTGCGGATCTAAATTGTTTTCAATGAGGAGAGATGATGAATTCAGCGTCGAAACTGATTGGAATTTCCACACTTGGATTGAGCTCGTGGCTCATCCCCGCGGCCTTTGGTGCGACCATCTATAATGTGGATAACTTTCAAACGGTTACACAAGCCAATCCGTTTACCTACGGCACTTATACCACCGTTGTCGTGGACGGAGCGGGTCTAGCCGACCAGTTTGATACCACTTCATTTTCAGAATTTACACGATATAGGGATGAGGACACGACGGCCAGCGATCCGTCCACCGAACTTCAAGTTTGGGACAACGGCGGAAGCGATCCCAATGTCATTTATAACCCGACGGGAGCCACCGAAGATCTTGCCTCGATTTTGACCTTGAATTCTCACAAGTTGACAATGGGGCCGTATATGGGGCCGACCGTGGTTCGATTTACGGTGCCGACCACGACTTACTACAACATCGACGCCACATATACCGACGTCGAGACTGTCAACACGCCGCCGGATGTATACGTCTATGAAAACGGGGTTCGCCTTTACGGAGCGGCCAATTCAGATGCAACGCCAGGCCATTACGCGAACAACCCCGCCATCCCGCTGCTGCTGACGGCCGGAACCACGATTGACTTTGTTGCATACGGCGACAATGTAAACAACAAAACCGTGCAACTTGACGCAACTTTGACAACCGTTCCTGAACCGGCGCTGGCGCCCTGTTGGCAATCGCAGGTGCAGGATCAGTGATCCGCCGCCGACCTTCGGTTGGAACTCGCTAAAATCTTCTCCGTGAAATAAACAGCGTGCCGCCGGCGATTCAACATTCGCCGGCGGCACGCTTTTTTGGTCACGTTAATGGATCGCCCTTTTTCAGGCGGCGACCATGCCGTGCGGGTCGATCACAAATTTCCTGGCGGCCCCTTTGTCAAAGTCCTTGTACCCTTTGGGTGCGTCGTCGAGGGTGATCAGGGTGACATTGACCGCCTTGGCGATCTGAATCTTGTCGTTCAGAATGCACTGCATCAGTTGACGGTTGTATTTCATGACGGGGCACTGGCCGGTGTGGAAGCTGTGACTCTTCGCCCAGCCCAAACCAATGCGAATGCCGAGATTCCCGATCTTGGCGTTGGCGTCGACGCCGCCGGGATCACCGGTCACATAGAGACCCGGAATTCCCAGCGCGCCACCGGCGCGGGTGACTTCCATAATCGAATTCAGGACCGTGGCGGGTTGTTCAGTCTTGGCGTCATGTCCATGGCCGCGGGCCTCGAAACCGACACAATCGACCGAGCAATCCACTTCAGGAACGCCGACGATCTGCTCGATCTGGTCGGCAAGTGAAGCTTCTTTGGTGAGATCGATTGTTTCGCACCCGAAACTCCTGGCCTGCTTCAATCGTTGGGGAATCATGTCGCCGACGATCACAATCGCGGCGCCCAGAAGATGGCATGATGCGGCGCAGGCGAGTCCGACCGGTCCCGCGCCGGCGACGTAAACGATAGCGCCCGGACCGACTCCCGCGGTCGCCGCGCCGTGAAAACCCGTCGGGAAAATATCGGACAAGAGCGTGAGGTCTTTGATCTTTGCCATCGCCTGATCGCTGTCCGGGAATTTAAGCAGGTTCCAGTCGGCGTACGGGACCATGACGTATTCGGCCTGACCTCCGACCCACCCGCCCATATCGACGTAACCGTAGGCCGCGCCCGGCCGGCTCGGGTTGACGTTCAGGCAGATTCCGGTTCGCCCGGCCTTGCAATTTCGGCACCGTCCGCATGCGATGTTGAACGGAACGGAGACAACATCGCCGACTTTGATAAACTCCACATCGCGACCGGCTTCAATCACCTCTCCGGTGATTTCATGCCCCAGGATCAATCCGGCTGGCGCGGTCGTACGTCCTCGAACCATGTGCTGGTCCGACCCGCAAATGTTGGTTGAGATGATCTTCAGGATAACCCCGTGATTGCACTTGCGCTTGCCGAGCGCGAGCTTGGGGAAATCCATGTTTTCGATCTTCACTTCGCCGGGCTTGATGTAAGCCACGCCTCGATTGTCCGCCATGACCTGTCCTCCAGGTAAGAGATGAGACACCTGAGCTATGTGCCGGCGCACTGCCCGGCACGAATTTTTTCAGCAGCGGCGGTGATCCCTCCACGGCTACCGCGGCCAGCTTGCTTCAACGCCGCAATGACGCCGCTGAAATCCTTTCCCTGTGATGATCCATAGGCGACACGGTGCACCGCATTCTGCGCCGCAAAATGGGCCGCGGCGGCGGGGTTGGTGCTCGCCAATTCCACCACCTTTTTTCGCAGTTCCTCTTCCGAAAGTGGCGGCCTGCTTGACGCCACGGCAACTTGTAATGGAGTTGAGCCATCGCCGTCGCGTGCCTTCGCATTCGCGCCATGGTCCAGAAGATAGCTGACTACTTCGGTATTGCCGGAAAGGGCCGCATAGTGAAGGACTGAACGTTTTAACACGGTGTCCACGGCGTTCACGTCCGCTCCCTTTTCCGCCATCACCTGGACACTGGGCAAATCCCCGAACTGTGAAACCCGCATCAACGGGGTTATCCCCATGGAATCGGCGATGTTGGGATCGGCGCCGGCGTCGAGAAGAAGCTTAGTTTCGCGCGGATTGGAGCCTTGCATCAGCGCGGCCTGGAGCGGCGCTGTTTTTCCATCGCCGGCTGAATTGGGATCCGCCCCATCCTTCAGCAGCATTTCGACCAGTTCAGAATTCCCACGTCCGACCGCAAGAACCAGCGCCGGAACGCCGGATTCGTTGGACGCCTTTGCCAGATCGGGCCGGCCTGCAAGCATTTCACGCGGGGCCTGAAGGTCCGCCCCTTCAAGCGCCATGAAAAACCGTCGCTTGGCCGTTGCCAGGTCCTCGCGACAGCCGGCACTTACGGCAATCAGCAGGACCGCGAATGTCGTCGTCAATTTCGCCACTGCTTCACTCATCTTAAACCACACTCAAAGGTTTTTTCCCGCGGCTCAGTTCTTGGCTGGCAGCGCGGCATCCGTGCGAACTTCGGGATCCGCCTGCGAACGCGTGCGCGGAAGGAAGATTTCGGAATAAACGACTCCCGCCAACGCTCCGCCGACCAGTGGCCCCAACCAATAAATCCAGTGATTTGCCCACATCCCGCTCACGAGCGCCGGACCGAAGGAGCGCGCCGGGTTCATCGAACCACCGGTGAACGGGCCGCCGACGAGGATGTCGATCGCCACGGTCAGTCCGATGAACAACGCCGGCAGTTTTTGAGACCGCATATCCACGGCGGTGCCGAAAATAACGAACACGAGAATGAAGGTGAGGACCACTTCAATGACCAGGCCCTGTATAATCGAAACGGAGGAATCAATATTCGTAACACCGACGGCGGCCGCGCTTTGACCGAGGAGGCCGCGCAGCACCAACGCTGCGAAAGTCGCGCCGAGCAATTGGGCAACCATGTAGGAAATCGCGTCGGCAAATTTGATTTTCCCGGCGACAAGCACGGCGAGCGTGACCGCCGGATTGATGTGAGCCCCGGAAATATGCCCGGTTGCGGCCACCACCACCGCAACGGCAAAGCCGAATGCAAGGGAGATCGCCAGCAGGCTGGCCGGATTGCCGTGCGATCCACTGATCGAACCGACGCCAATCAGAACGAGAATGAACGCTCCGAGAAATTCGGAAAGGTACAATCGCAATTTGTCCACTGACACCTCCGCCGGCAATCTATATTACCCGCAGCTCCGTTGCGTTGCGAAATTGTGAAGTTCCTCACGACATCGGCATAACTTCGACCGTCAGCATTTGAGGAGAGGGATGTGGAAGAACGAAAAACCAAACATGAGCAAATTGGAGCATCGGACAATGAAATCATTGTTTAGCATCGTGGCCACTTTGTTTTATCTAATGGGGCCGGCCAGCCGCAATCGTGTCGCGGCGGACGAAGCCCCATTTCGTCCCCCCGCCGTTCCGCTGGTCACCTTCGATCCTTACCTGAGCATCTGGTCGGAGGCTGACCATCTGACCGACGACGTGACCCGTCACTGGACGCATCACGAACATCCGCTGGGGAGCCTGATTCGTATCGATGGAACGACCTACCGCCTGATCGGCGCGGAGCCCGCAAGCATTCCACCGCTGCCGCAGACTCACTTGCGCGTTCTGCCCACGCGAAGCATCTACGAATTTGAAAATCCGCAGGTACACCTGACACTCACCTTCATGACGGCGGCTCTCCCCGCCGATCTGGATGTTTATGCCCGTCCGCTGAGCTATATCAATTGGGATGTGAAATCGGCGGATGGCTCGCCGCATGAAGTGAGCATTTATGATTCGGCCAGTTCCCTGCTGGCAGTGAACGTCCCGGGTCAAACAGTTGATTGGTCGCGGCAAAACGTGGGCAATCTCACGGCCTTGCGAATTGGATCAGTTGACCAACCCATTCTGGAAAAAGGAGGCGACGATATCCGCATCGACTGGGGATACGTTTACCTCGCCACGCCGACCAGCGGCACTTGCGGCGCAATTGGCGGCAACGCGGCGCTGCTCGATGCTTTCGTCAAAGACGGAAAGCTGCCGGCGGAGGATGACAAGCGAATGCCACGTGCGGCAAAAGATGATGAGCCGGTCATGGCGTTTGCCATCGATTTGGGAAAGGTTGGCGCGGAGCCGGTTTCGCGCCATGTGACAGTTGCCCTGGACGAGATTTACGCGATCAAATTCTTTGGCAAGCCGTTGCGCCCTTACTGGCGGCGCGACGGTGCGACTGCTGCGGATCTGCTCCAGACTGCGGATCATGACTACGCATCGCTCGCCAAGCGCTGCGCCGAATTCGACGACGAAGTTATGACCGACCTGACAAAGGTTGGCGGCGCGCGCTATGCACAGATCGCGGCGCTCGCCTATCGCCAGTGCTGGGCGGCGACCGGCCTGGCCGCCGACGCCAACAAGCAACCGCTCCTCTTCACAAAGGAAAATACCAGTAACGGCGACATCGCCACCGTTGACGTCATCTTTCCAATGGAACCGCAGCTGCTGTTTTTCAGCCCGACACTGACCAAAGCGTCGCTTGCGGCGGTGATGAACTATGCCGCCTCCAGCCACTGGAAATTTCCCAACGCACCGCACGACCTGGGCACCTACCCCATCGCGCGCGGCACCGATGACGGCGGCGAAGGGATGCCTGTCGAAGAGAGCGGCAACATGCTGATTCTCTGCGACGCGCTGCGCGCGAAGAAGGGAACGCCGATTTCTCGGCGACCTGGTGGCCGCAGCTTACGCAGTGGGCGAAGTACCTCGAGCAATACGGCCTCGATCCGGAGGAACAGCTCTGCACCGACGATTTCATGGGCCACCTGGCGCACAACGCCAATCTCTCCGTAAAAGCGATTCTCGGACTGGCCTGTTACGGCGACTTGTGCCGGATGCGTGGCGAAATCGCCGAGGCCGATCGGTATGCCGGGCTGGCTCGAGCCGACGCGGCGCATTGGGCAAAGGTGGCCGCCGAGGCGGATCACTATCGACTCGCTTTCGACAAACCCAATAGCTGGAGCCAGAAATACAACCTGGTGTGGGACAAGATTCTCGACCTGAATGTCTTCCCCCCTTCAGTCGCCCAGAAAGAGGTGGCCCACTACAAGAAGGTGATCCAGAAATATGGCGTCCCCCTCGATTCCCGAACGCATCTGACCAAAACCGACTGGTCGCTCTGGAGCGCAACGCTCGCTGACGACCCGGCCGATTTCGAAGCGCTCGTCTCCCCCATTTACGATTACCTGACGAGGACGACCGCGAGATCGCCACTCGTCGATTCGTACGTCACCGACGATATTCACAGCGACGGAATGCACGCGCGCTCCGTCGTCGGCGGGATGTTCATCAAGATGCTCTCCGATGGGCCGACCTGGAAGAAATGGTCGAGCCGCGACAAAACGAAAGTGGGCGGCTGGGCGCCGCTTCCAGTCCCCCCGCAAGTGAAAGTCATTGTTCCCTCATCGCAGTTTGCCGGGCAAACCTGGAGCTATACGACAGAAAAACCTGCAAACGACTGGACGAAGCCGGGCTTCGACGCATCGGGATGGAAAACCGGCCCAGGCGGATTCGGCACCGCCGGCACTCCGGGCGCTGTTGTGCGAACCGTCTGGAAAACCGACGACATCTGGCTTCGCCGCGAATTCGAAATGCCCGCCGGCGATTTTGCCAACCTCGCCTTCTCCTGCCATCACGATGAAGACGTGGAGATCTACATCAACGGCGTCCTCGCCGGTCAGGAATCCGGATTCATCAGCAATTATGCCGTGCTCTCCATGCGGGCTTCTGGCCGGGCGGCGTTGCGGCCTGGGAAAAATCTCATCGCGGTTCACTGCCACCAGACGGAAGGTGGGCAGTATGTGGATGTGGGGTTGGTCGACGTGAAGGAGCGGTAAATTGAGAGATGTGAGAAAGGACGAAACGCCTGGATCTGAGCGAGAGAAACCAAACAGTCGCTAAAGCGATGGGTTCTTCTGAGTTGTGTACTCTCTGGTATCGCTCAACCACCGCCGCCAAGCGCATGAGTAGACCGTGTTGCAGGCTGACGGCGCGGTTTGCATTAGCGTCTGAACGCACTGCGCTCCGCTTCGGGGCTAACCCGATACAGCGAAATGAAAACTTCTCCGAGTTAGGAGAATTCAGCCTGGCTCACGCAGCCACCCGAGCTTACGGCCGTCAGTGATGCTGAATCGCTCATCAAGGTAATACGCCAATGCGCCGCCCAGAATCCGGTCGGCTGCGTCTTGGTCGTAGTTCAGGTTTCTCCGCAGCTCAAGCCAACGATCCTGAAGGGCGTCCTGAATCATCTTGGTACAGTCACCCACCGACGGCCCGCGATCGTAAGGCTGGGGTTCGTCGAGATGTAAGGGCGTATTGCCTGTACGGCTGCCTTTCTCGCAAACGGCCCATCGTCGATGAATCGCATCAGAACCGCATTAAAAAAGCCGTCGCCATATGGGCTCTCCGGCCCTTCTAAAGCGCTTGCCAACCCCAAGCCAAATCGCTGAATCTCGTTCGGTTCGTCCTCAGCGCGAATGCCCGCATCTATCAAAGCGGAATTTAACGCCGGATCCCATGCCTCGGTCTTGTAATCGTAGAGCTGACCTTGATTGCTGAAAAAATTCAACGTCATTTTAGCGGCCTCGAACCCGAGTGCGGCACGGAGACGTTGAATCTGCACTACCGCGCGGCCGAAGTCGGCCCGTTGCTTCTGTGCGGCGTACAGGCGGACCAGCGGGTGGTCCTGATACCCCCGGTTGGGTTGAAGATCCTCTCGTCGATCAAATCATTCGCGAACAGGACTAAGTGCAGCCGGATGACTAGAAATGAGGCCAGATCCGCAAGCTGCCTGCCGATCGTCCTTCAGCGCCACCCCGCTCAACCCGCGCCGAAGCGATTGCACGATGAGATGATGTATCGTCTCCGCGGCGATCGCCGGAGAAAGTCCCCCCGGCCGAATATTGGAAACGCAGTTCCGCTCGGCGTCGGTCCGACCGGGCCGAGGATTAAAAACCAAATACGCTCCCAGGCTTTCGGCGGTGCTCAGCCCGGGTCGTTCGCCGATCAGCATCAGCGCCAGGCGCGCTTTCAGAGCAAATCCGATCTCATCCTCAAGAGCCACTCTTGCATGGCGAACCAGAAAGAGCGGCCCGCCCAGAATCGGGTCCGACCTGAGAAGCGGCAACAACTCGTGCAGTAGCGGAAACGTCTGTTTCGCAGCCGCCGGAGCGGACAGTCCATCGGCGACGATGATCACGACATCCGTCGGCGCATCTTGTATCCGGGCCAATCGCTCGCGACTCGTCTCATCAAGCCGTCGGCCCAGGTCCGGACGCTGGAGATAGATCTGTCGATTCGTGGCGGCCGTCGCCAGTCGCACACACGGCAGGTTCAGTGGAGCCAGCGACGTTTCAAGCCCTTCAAGATCCAGCTCAGCATGAACCGCATCGCGTGCCGCGGCGTGAGCGACGGCAAAATCGAGAACTGCCGCCGTCGGCAGGCTCCCCCCCGCATGGCCCAGCGCGATCCGCGCCGATGTATGGGCCCGCAGCGACGACCAGGGATCGGAATGTGAGAGAGAATCACCCATCCGTTGTTCGCGTATTCGTGGCACGGGTTTCCAACCCGTGTCTCCGAATTAGAACACGGGTTGGAAACCCGTGCCACTTCAAAGCGATTCCAGTAGCCGATGCCGTGCGTCGATCGGCTTGAGTTTGCCCGCCGAGTCGGTCACTCCCATTTTCTCCAACCATTCCTCAAATTCCGGGGCCGGCCGGAGTCCCAGCGCCTGACGAACGTACTGCACATCATGAAAACTCGTCGATTGATAGCTGAGCATGACATCGTCGGCTCCCGGAACGCCCATGACGTAGTTACACCCGGCCACCGCCAACAGTGTCAGGAGCGAATCCATGTCGTCCTGATCGGCCTCGGCGTGATTCGTGTAGCAAACATCGCATCCCATCGGCAACCCCAGGAGCTTTCCGCAAAAATGATCTTCCAGGCCGGCCCGAATGATCTGCTTGCCGTCAAAAAGATATTCCGGGCCGATGAATCCCACCACGCTGTTGACCAGCAGCGGCTGGAAATGGCGCGCGACCGCATAAGCCCGCGCCTCGCAGGTCTGTTGGTCGACCTCGTGATGTGCATCGGCCGACAGGCATGATCCCTGACCCGTCTCGAAATACATCACGTTCTGGCCGACGGTTCCGCGCTTCAGTGATCGCGCCGCTTCATGCGCTTTGCGCAACAACTCGAGGGACACGCCGAACGATTTATTCGCCTTTTCGGTCCCGGCGATCGACTGAAAGACCAGATCGACCGGCGCACCGGCTTCGATCGCGGCGATCTGCGTCGTTACGTGGGCCAGGACACACGATTGCGTCGGCACCGAGTATTTGGCAATCAGCTCATTGAGAAATTCCAGCAGACGCCGGCATGCAGCAGTGCTGTCGCTTGCGGGATTAATGCCGATCACCGCGTCGCCGCATCCGTAGAGCAGGCCATCGAGAATCGATGCGGCGATTCCCTCCAGGTCATCGGTGGGATGGTTCGGTTGAAGCCGGACGGAAAAGCGGTTCGCCAATCCCAGGGTGTTGCGAAACCGCGTGATCACGCGGCACTTGGACGCCGCCAGGATCAGATCCTGATTGCGCATGATTTTGCTGACAGCCGCCACCATTTCCGGCATCATCCCGGGTGCGAGGGCCGTCAGGTCATCCGCTGTCGTTTCATAGCGAAGCAGCCATTCGCGAAACTGCCCGACGGTGAGATCGGAAACTGGCGCAAATGCGGCTCGGTCATGGGTGTCGATAATGAGCCGGGTGACCTCATCTGATTCATACGGAATGATCGGCTCATCGATGAATCGCCGCAGCGGAATGTCAGCCAGTGCGACCTGCGCTGCGACCCGCTCGCGCGCATCTCCGGCGGCCAGTCCCGCGAGGCAATCGCCGGAACGAAGCGGCGAGGCCTTGGCGAGAACTTCCATGAGTGAAGTGAACGAATACGATCGCCCTGAAACTGAAGCTCGCATACCTGGTTCCGAAGCAGATCGCTGTTCCGTGGAGATCCACTATTCCGGGAGCAAAGCGGTTCCGGCAGTGGTCGACCCCTCTTGAACCGCCGGAGGCGGCATACGACTTCGGATCCGCCTGGCGAGGCTGGCGGAAGAGCGATGGTGAATTCCCCAAAATGCGCTGAGAATGATTGCCGCAACAAAAGTTGTTGCCAGAAAAACGACAAGCACCGTGAATATCCGATTTGACGCTATATTCGCGCTGAGGATTGCCGCGAAAAGGGAAATTGCAACTCCCCAGAAGAACAACGCGAAGTTCAGGAAAATCGATGAGGGCGATCCGCGTTCAAGCTCGTCGAGCTCCCCTTCCGTAATCGCGTACACTCTTAGCTCTCCGAGTGGTGCAACCCGAATCACCGGCGAGATTGTTTGCTTTGCCACTCGCTGCCCCTCAGGTAGTAACCGCATTGATGATTCGAACCCCCGCGCGCACCGAACCGGCTGCACCTCCGAGATCAATCACCAAATGCCAACGGTCCTGTCGCGGAGGTTGAAGCCGAAACGGAGATCGCGTCGCGTACCCTCCAAAATAGCGAAAAGTGCGGCCGCGCTGATAATCTTCGAAGTTGCCCCGGTCCAGAAGCTGAACATTCGCGGCGTGATCAAGAGTCACCTCGACAATATCGCCGGGCCCGGCGTCAAATTCCTGATGCAAATAATTCATCGGCGTCACCTGCCAACTTACGTCAAGATGCTACGGCAGCTCAATTACGATGGTCAAGCGATGCGCCGCTCGACGTGCGATCGAAAAAATCCGTCGGCGAACGGGCAGGGTTCTCCGAAAACAAAAGCTCGCGATCAATTTCACCCCTCAAACCAGAATACTGTGAATGACTTCGCCACTTACATCCGTCAGACGATAGTCCCGGCCCGCATGACGATAGGTTAATCGCGTGTGCTCCAACCCGAGGAGATGCAGAATCGTCGCATGAAAATCGGGGATGGTGACCTTTTTGTCGACCACGTAATATCCAAATTCATCCGTGCGGCCGTAAGTCATGCCGCCCCGCACTCCACCGCCGGCCATCCACATGCTGAAGGCGTGGGGATGATGGTCGCGACCGTCAGTTCCCTGGGCGGCGGGCGTTCGTCCAAACTCGGTGCCGAAAACGACCAGCGTCTCGTCGAGAAGCCCACGCGATTTCAGATCCGCGAGCAGTCCCGCGATCGGTTTATCCACCTTTTTCGAATTTGTGGTGTGATTGTCCCGCAGACCGCTGTGGGCGTCCCAGTAATTGCGCGGGTAGCTGTGATTGACCTGCACGAATCTTACGCCGGCCTCCACGAAGCGGCGCAAGGAGGCATTGGCGGCCATATTCGTCAGTCGGCTCTTCGTCGATTCCATAAAGTTTGCGGGTGGCGGCTGTCTCCCGCGTGATGTCCAAAACCTCCGGCGCGGTGGCCTGCATCCGGAAACTCATCTCCGCAGCGGCGATTCGAGCTTCCAGGCGCGGGTCGCCGGCGACGTGGGTCAATTGCTCACGGTTGCGGGTCGCCAGCAGATCCAATTGCAACCGCTGCAGCGAGACATCCTGCGCCGCGCCAGGTTGGAAAGCGTCGCGTTGCGAAATGGCGTGCTCCCGTCGCCAATTCGGGTTCCCTGACAGCTTGGCGGCAGAAAAGCGGATCCGTAGTTCTGCGCTCCGCCGTGATAAAGCGAAGGGCTCAGGCTGATGAAACCGGGTAGGTTCTGGTTCTCTGTGCCGAGTCCATAAAGCGTCCATGCGCCGGTGCAGGGCCGGGCGGCGACTCCGCTGCCGGTATTAAGATTGAGCTGCGCCGGACCATGCGAGACCTGATCGCCGCTGTTCATGGATCGGATCACGCAAATATCGTCAATCATCGAGCCGATATGCGGAAAAAGTTCGCTCACTTCGATACCGCTTTGACCGTATCGCGCGAACTTCCAGGGCGAGGCGAGCAGATTGCCGGTCGGAGCAAATTCGAATTTCGGCTTGGCGATCGGCAATGGCTTGCCGTTCATCTCCGCGAGCTTTGGTTTTGGATCGAAGGAGTCGACCTGCGAAACGCCGCCGTGCATAAAAAGAAAAATGACCTGTTTCGCGCGGGCCGGAAAATGCGCTCCGATCGGCCGGGAAATGGACGGGCCGGCGCTCGCGATGTCCAGAGGTAGCGCCGATCCTCGGCTCTTCTCGTTGCCGAGAAGACCAAGCATCGCCATATGGCCGAAGCCACAGGCGGCGGCGCAGGCGCATCGCGTCGCGTCAACGCCTGTTTCTCTGCCAGCCGGCTTTCGGTTTTCATCAAGATCCTCTACTCGCGATACAGAAAATCGTTACCGCAGAACAGCACCTGGCAATAGCTCTGCCAGGCGAGCTTGCGCCGTTCGGTTTCCGGCCGCGATTGCAGCGCCGGAGCGGAGATGTAACTCTTGAGGAACTGTATCGCCTGCTCGACTTCGCCCGGGCTGGGTTCGCGACCCAGAGTTTTGAGATACGCAAGCTCAACCCGTTTGGAATCCGCGTTCTCGGCACTTAACAGGCGATCCGCCAGGTGAGCCGACTGCTCGCGCATCATGGGGTTGTTCATGAGGAACAACGACTGCGATGGAACGGTGGTGTCGTTGCGAACCGCCGCGATTGAGTTGGGATCGGCGGCGTCGAACAACGCCAGCACATCAGGCAGCGAATTGCGGACGACCGGCATGTAGACGGTGCGCCTGCGAAACGCCGTGTAATACGGATCGTCGCCGGTGAGGCGGTTGGGCCTGACATTCGATTTCTGATCCGTCACTTCCGCTTTTTGCCAGAGCGCCTCGGACGACTCGCCCGAATCCATCGACAGGTCCAGCGAGCCGCTGATGAGGAGGATCGCGTCGCGAATTTCTTCAGCCGAAAGCCGCTGGCGCCCGAACCACGACAGGAGATGATTGTCTGGATCTTCCTGAAGCGCCTTGGGTGTGGGGGCGCATTGCTGTTGATAAGTGTCGGACAGAAGAATCATCCGGTGCATCGATTTGACGCTCCAGCCGTTTTCGACAAACCGCGCCGCCAGCCAGTCGAGAAGCTCCGGGTGTGTTGGCGGCTCGCCGCGCGTTCCGAAATTGTCGCTCGTGGCCACCAGCCCGCGGCCGAAATGGTGTTGCCAGATTCGATTCACCATCACCCGCGCGGTGAGCGGGTTGTCTTTGCTTGCGATCCAGCGCCCAGCTCAAGTCGGCCGCTCGCATCCGGGGAAATGTCCGGCGACCGGCTCGGCAATGACCTGCGGAAAACCGCGCGGCACCACTTTTCCGAGGTTGAAATGACTCCCCCGCATGTGAACCCGCAAATCCCTGGGCGTCGTTTCGCGCGGAGCCATCACCATCACCGAAGGGACGCCCGGCTGGGCCGCCACCGGAAATTCCCACCACATCGATGCGTTGCGTTCTTCATTCTGAAACGGCTCGGTACTGCGGAAAATCCCCGCCAGCGCGTAGTAATCCGTCGTCCGAATCGCATCAAACTTGTGGTCGTGACAACGTGCGCAGCGCAAGCGTCAATCCGAGAATCGCACGGCCGGTCACGTCGATCTGATCGTCCACGATATCGAGCCGGGACTGTTCCTTGTCGGTTTCCGCCAGCGCCTTGGGGCCGACCATTAAAAAGCCCGTCGCAATCGTGCGGCGGAGCTGTTCGCCGGGCCGATCCGAAGGGGGCAACAGATCGCCGGCAAACTGTTCGATCAGGAACTGGTCGTATGGAAGGTCGCGATTGAACGAGTCGATAACGTAGTTTCGATATCGCCAAGCATACCGCATCACGGCGTTGGCATCATTGGCCGTCGTGTCGCCGTAACGAACCACGTCCAGCCAATGACGGCCCCACTCTTCTCCATAATGAGGGCTTTCCAGCAGTCTATTCACTACCCGTTCAAACGCCTGCGGCGACCCGTCCTTTGCGAATGAATCAATTTCTTCCGGGGTCGGCGGAAGACCGGTCAGATCAAACGTGACCCGGCGTATCAGCGTCTGTTTGTCCGCCCGGGCGCGGGAGAAATTCCCGCGGTTTCGAGCCGGGCACGAATGAAGCGATCGATCGGCGAGGATGCCGCCGCCTTCACTTCCGGCGGGGAAACGTCCTTTACCGGCTGATAAGCCCAGTAATTGGCTTCGGAAGCGGTGAATTTCGCGCGCGCGCAATGTCCTCTCGTGGAAGCGTGACGCCAAATTTGTGCGCGAGATAACTCTCGATAGACCGGCGGTCCCCTTCCCCGAGCGCTTTGTTGTAGACAATGATCTCTCCGACATCGCCGCAAATACCGCCTGCCCAGGGGGTCGCATGGCCGATGAAGGCCCCGATATCCGGGCGGTCGCGCACATCTGGCGGAGGTTCGGATAAAGTCGGTATCACGGGCGCGCCTGCCCGGCAAACTCGCCATCGATATAGAACCGCGTCGTTGCGCTGATCGGGCCGCGCTTCCTGATAACGCTCAGCACCAGCGACCGTCCGTAAAGTGGCCGGAATGATCCGGGACCGAGCGATGCATCATGATTCCATCCGCCGGCCAGCGACAAGGCGTGATCGCGCGTCCGGTCCACGATCACAACCGCGGCGAGCGGCTTTCCGGGATCGACGGGAGCCGTTGGATCACCGAAGCCGAGAATGCTCCCAAACGCCGGTGGCGCGTCGGTTGGCTGAAGATTGAATACCAGAAAAAAGCTCGCCTCGGCATCGCCTTCGATCGGGACAGGGTTCTGCGGCGTTGAGGCGAATCCCGTTGTGGCGTCAAAGTGAACGGCGGAATGTCCATGGATAACGCCTTGTTTCACAAAGCGTCCCGGCGCGCCGACGCCTCCCACGATCGAGGTACTCGTGGCAACGCAGTTGCGATGATGGCCGCTGTGATCAGGCCATGTGGTAACGGGCTGGTTATCCGCCAGCTTCAGATTTTCCGATTCCAGCCATAACTGGATTGAAGCGGCGAGATTCCCATTGGCGGGATTAAAGATTGATGCCGATCCATTCGGCGTCTCGACGGCGTACGCCGATGCGGCAAAGCAAAGTGCAATCGCGGCTAAAGCGCACCAACCGCGGGAAAGAAAGGACTGGCGCGGCGTCATGGGCATCAGTCAACTGGAACGTCGTAATACAAGGTCGAGTTCGTCGGCACCGTCGCGCCGATGCCCACCCCTGCAAAATCCCGCCAGACCACATGGCCATCCTGATAGAGATAATTCTGGCCCGCGGGGACGCCCGTTGCTTTGTTTACATGGGAGGAGCGCGGCCCGATGCCCGTGTTGAACCACCCGCCGAGTTGCGGCTCCATCTGCTCGGCAATATCCATCATGACCGGGGCGTGTTCGTCGGATTGGAACAGCCGCTTTCGCGTGGCCCAGGTTTCGTGAACATACGAGATCTCCGGGAAGGGCCAGATCACAGCCTGTTGGTCCGGCGGCAATCGCCCGGGGAGATAAAAATAACCAATCAAATCGATATCACCCGGCGGAATAAAACCATCGACCATCATGATGTCCCGATAGCCGATGTTCGTTGGGCAATATTGAACGTGATGCAGGTCGTTGAAGGCATAGTCGGAACGGAATTTCACAAGCGGCGTCAGATACGCATCGGCGAAGCTCTTGCGAAATTGCGGCCCGTACCAGCTCAGGTGCGGCCCATCGCAGTACGGAAAGGATTCATTATTTGCCGATGCGTAGGCAACCAGCGCCGTCCCCCACTGCCGAAGATTCGACGCACAGACCGCGCGGTTGGACTGCTCGCGGACCGCGCTGAGAGTGGGAATCAGGATCGAGAGAAGGATCGCGATAATTGCGATCACCACGAGGAGTTCCACCAGCGTGAATCCAGCGCGACAACCAGCCAACGTTGCTCTCTGCCGGGCGTTCACCCAAACGTCGGTGATTTGCATTGGACGTCGTGTCATATCAACCACGATTTGATGCCGGCTTCTAAGCTCTCCGACGTCGAGCGAGCAGACCAACGCCGGTGAGGCCGATCAGCGAGATGCTGGCCGGCTCAGGAGTCAATACGACGTTATCGATGTTCACCTGGCCCGTGGCGACGGAAATCGTGATGCCGAGCGCACCTGATTGAAGTGCGTTGAAGGCCTGCCCAGAGTCGAAGGAAATCGTATACGTATTGGAAGCACCGGCGGCGGGAGCGGTGTAGGAAACAGGTCCGGTCGGAACAAGCGGAACGCCGCCGGCGGTAAGAGCGGCGGCAAAAGTCGGAAAATCCGTCGCGCCCGTACCCGTATTGGGTTGATCCGTTCGGCGATTCACTTCGAAGGAGAGCGTGTAGAGCGTTGCCGAGGAAATGTTGCTGCTGAGCGTCTGCGAGATCGACGCCGCGGTTGTATCGAACATTCCAATATAGCCCGAGTTCGTCAGATCGGTCGGGGTATAGGGAGTTCCGAGGTTTTCGATTCCGCCGCCAGAACCCGTCGCGGTCCAGCCGGGGATATCGACATTATAAGATTGCGGTGCGCCGCCGTTGAAGAAGGCTGAATTGGTAAACGTACCGCTCGTCGAAGCCGAAAGCGGAACGGTCGTGACCGGCGTGAACGTGCCGGTCTTGTAGACAGTTTCGAAATCGGCGTTCACGATCGAAATCGCCGAAACCGTCGGCACGCAGATCGCGGCCATAAATAAAGCGACTGCGAGCACTACCGCGGCTTTCAAATGCGATCCAGTCATAAAATCTCCTCCGGTGAAACACGTGAGTTAATCGAAAGGGTCCAGCCCACGCGGGCCAGGCCTCACAAGGGAATTCAGTGAATCGTTCGAGGCGAGAGCAGAAGATTCGCGAACCACCAACTCGGCGCGAAGCATCACGCGTTCGATCGGCGCATCCGGCTGATCGATTCGCCGCTGAAGCAACTGCCATCCCAACTGCGACATCTGCGAAACCGGAAATCGGATCGTTGTCAGAGACGGCGACTGAAATGCAGTCTCGTCGCCTCCGCCGCAGCCGACAATTGCCACCTCGTTCGGAACGGTGATTGCAAGTTCACCCAGGACGCGCAGGGCCACATGCGCGACAATGTCGCCGTGGCAAAAAAGCGCATCGGGTCGCTCAGAAACTCTGGTGTTTTGGAAGTGCGCCCTGACGGCTGCGTCGATATCTTCTGGAAATCGCTTTGCAGGAATAATGAAGCGAGGTTCCTGACCCGTCCGCGCCATGAAATCGCGATAGGCGCGAAGCATCGGCTCAGCAGTTCCCTGCCGGGTCGGCTCATCGACGATATATGCGATCCGACGCCGGCCGGTGGAGAGCAAATGCTCGAAGGCTTCCGTCGCCGCCTGATAAACGTCGATCTGGACGTGATCCACATCCGGCAGGCAATAGACGCCGACACTGACCAGTGGGCGTTTTGGCGAGAAGACCGCCTTGCTCGATCCTTCAAAGCGCGGCCCCCCGTCCACGACAATTTCGCCATCCACCGGCCAACTGGGTTGAGGAACCGCATCCCCTCTGATCGCCACCGATTCCGGCAGCTTCTGAAACATCATGTGATAGTGATGGGCCGATAGCTCGCGCTCGAGGGCGTCACAGATTTTTGCGTAAAACTGGGTGTGCAGCCAAACCACGTGGACCGCGACCATGTGTGTTTGGCCGGTGGCCAGCGATCGCGCCAGCCGGTTGGGTTGATAACCCAGTTCCCGTGCGGCCAATTGAACGCGTTCGCGCGTTTCGGACTTGTAGAGCGCGCTATTGGAATTGAGTATTCGGCTAACCGTGCCCGCCGTAACTCCGCTTCTCTGCGCTACTTGCTCGATGGTAGACATATACAATTACAATAATACAAACGTTTGCATGACCTATAAAAGCGGTTTTATCGTTTTTCGAACGGGATGTCAAGGCAAAAGTGGCTGATTCAAAAAAGTGGACCGTTGATGCGACCGATACGGCTTAAGCAGGGACGTCGCGGGAACATGCTGCGCGGCGGCATCGATTCTATTTATTAGCGTCGCCACGATCCTGCCGTGGGTTGCGACGCCAGGCGGTGGCAGATTATGGCCTCGACAGCCGTTCAGACCGGGCTGCAGCTTTACCTGCGGCAGATCAACGAATCGAGCCTGCTCAATGGCGATCAGGAAAAGGAGCTGGGGCGTCGCATCATTCGCGACAACGACCCCGAAGCCCGCGAGCGCATGGTCCGCTCCAACCTGCGCCTGGTCGTCAACATTGCCAAGCACTACATCAATCGCGGACTCTCCCTTCCCGACCTCATCGAAGAAGGAAACATCGGCCTGCTCAAGGCCGTCGAAGGATTCGATCCCGAAAACGGCTGCCGCTTCAGCACCTATGCCTCCTGGTGGATCAAGCAGGCGATTAAGCGCGCCCTGATCAACAGCGTTCAGCCAATCCACATTCCCGCCTATATGGTCGAAATGATGGGCAAGCTGCGCGTTGCCATGCGCGAGCTGGAAACGCGCCTGGGCCGGCTCCCCAGCAATGAAGAGCTGTCGGCCCACATGAAGCTCTCCATCAAGAAGCTCAAGATCATCCGCAAGGCGGTCAAGGCCTACGGCTCCCCCACCCAATCCGGCTCCGATGACGGGGAACTGACGATCAACGAGCTCGTCGCCGACACGCACAATCCCATGCCCGACGAGGAAGTGTGCAGCCACGATGAGCTGCGTCATCTTTCGGAATTGATGGAAGCGATCGACGATCGAGCCGCCAAGATCCTCAAGCTCCGCTATGGACTCGACGGCGAAGATCCCATGACCCTCAAGGAGATCGGCGAGCGCATCGGCCTCACCCGCGAGCGCGTGCGTCAGATCGAACACGAGTCTCTTGCCAAGCTCCGTGGTGCAATGCTCGTGGGGATGCATGAGCAATCGAAGAAGAAGTAAAGTCGGGCGACACCGAGTTCTGTCGATCACGCCTTTTTAACAGTTTCGACCTTGCTCGCGTGGATAACCACCTACGTATAAACTACATCCCCTTTGCCTCCACCGACAATGACCTGACGTTCCAATTTCGTGCCTTTTGGGGTCTGCGCCGTGTAAATCGACCTGCCGTCGAGCTCGGCTCGACCCGCGTTACCGTCTCAGGTAAATTCGCTGCGTGAATTTTCGCATAGCATTTCTTAACTGCGACAGCCTTTACGGGCTGGGACAACATCCAAGCCGCGGGCCGCAAACGCAGGCAGACTTCGCTGCTAAAGTAACGGGCCTGTCAACGGCTTTGCAAAATGCAAAGTCCCATAACCGATTGGACTTGATAGGTCTATGTGAACTCGGTTCGGAAGCGGCGGGCCGTGCGATCAAAACGGAAATGCAGCTTCCGCATGATATTATCTGGGAACAACCTCCGCCGGGTCCCCCCAATGATCCCGATACGGGAATGATGATTCTGTTCGATCCGCGCGTGCTTCGCAGAACTGCCGCGTCTGTGGAAACGGGGATGCCGCACAATGGAAGCCGTTATCATTGGTTGGCGGCGGAATTCCAGCTCGTGAGAGGGAACGGGCAAGGATTTTGGGTCGTTTTGAATCATTGGCCCTCAAGCTACTACGCCGGCCAAGTCACAGGAAACGACCTTCGAGTTCGCACGGGGCAGCGTGTCGGCGAATTTTACGCGAAGCGGGCTTCCGTAACGAGCGATGCAATGCTGCTGCTGGGCGATTTTAACTGCGAACCCCATGAGCAACCGCTTACTGGAACCGCAAGCTCCAACACCGACAGATTAGTTGCAGTGCGGGAGCACGAATGGGCAATAAACGAAAAAAATCGACTGCCATATTTCTATAATCCAATGTGGCGACACCTTGGCGAACCGGCGGTTTACGAGGTGGCATCCAAGCCGGGTTTCAACCGGGCAATGTTACCGCCTGGCACATCGCGCATGTCGCGAAGCGCGAACAATCAGTGGGTCACATGGGATCAGCTTCTGGTCAACAAACGCTTACTGACCGGCGGCCCGGCAACACTCGTAGAGAAATCGATTCGTATCGTCCCAGTTCCAGCGGCGGCGTCGGACCATTGTGCCATCGCTGCAAGTTTTCGGTATAGTTAAGGCGAATGACGAAGATCGACGAATATCTTGACGTGCTTCAGCATCAGCCCAAACCACGGCCTGAGCAGAAACTCGTTTTGGAAATGCTCCAGTCGTTTTGCGACGCGATCCAGAAATTCAAACAAGGCCACCTACTCTGCTCACTGGATCCTGGCTTCTCCACTAACTGGGGACAGGAATGGCGACCGACGCTTAAATCACTTACCAAGAATTTCGAGCATGTCCTGCTGCGTGCGTATGTGCCGGCAGCGGGGTTTCCGGTAATGCTTGATCTTTATGAAAAACAGATCCGATCGTGCGCCACGCCTGACGAACTCGACACCGATCTTAAGCGCTTCCTCAAACAGGAAAATGTGGTTGCCACAATAGAGACGCTCAGCCGGTAGTCTCGAGAAGGAGCCGAATGTCTGACTCGCAAGGACAACTTCGCCGGCTCATTCGCGATATCCCCGATTTTCCCTAAAAAGGGAATTCTGTTCCACGACATCACGCCGTTGCTGGCGGATCCGGGCGGGCTGGCGCTGTCCATCGAGTTGATGGCCAACCCGTTTCGCGGCAAGAACATTGACCTGGTCGTCGGCGCCGAAAGCCGGGGATTCATCTTCGGCACGGCCATCGCATGTTGCCTGTCGGCAGGATTTGTTGTCGTGCGCAAGCCGGGCAAGCTTCCCCATCATAAGATCTCGCGAACCTACGATCTCGAATACGGAACCGATTCGCTGGAGATGCACGCCGACGCGATCATCAAGGGGCAGCGCGTTCTGGTGGTGGATGATCTGCTGGCAACCGGTGGAACGATGAAAGCCTGCTGCGAGTTGGTTTGCGAACTGGGCGGCGAAGTCGTTTCTTCCGCGGTCCTGATCGAACTGAAGGGTCTTGGCGGCCGCGAGCGCGTCGCTCCGCATCCGGTCCATTCGGTCGTTCAATACTAACGCTAAGATAACTTTTTCTTCACTTAGTTTTTTTTCGCAATAATCCATCAACGCGGTTGAACCCGGATGAAAGTCGGGTATAAGCTTCATACCGCGCGCAACGGATATGCGTTTAAGTTACCCACCCCGTATTTCCATCATCACGCCTGCCTACAAGTGCGAGCTGACGCTCGCACGGACGCTCGACAGCCTCATGACCCAGACGGAAAGATCGTGGGAGTCGATCATTGTCGACGACGGCTCCCCCGACAGCTCCTTGAAAGTCGCTGAGGGATTTGCGCATTTCGATCCGCGCTTTCACGTATTTCGCCAGCCCAACCGCGGCGCGGGCAGCAGCGCGAAACAAGGGCATCGCCCAGGCCCGCGGCAAGTATGTCATGTTCCTCGACGCCGATGACTGGCTCGAGCCCGAAGCCCTGGCGACGCTTGCCGATCATTGCGACCGCTACGATTGCCTTGCCGCCCACGGATGTTTTCGATACTCGACCAATGACGGTCGCCCCACCGACTGGATGGGTTCATATCATGGCTCGCGCCCGCTTTTTGACGCGCTGGCTTCGTCGAACGTGCTGTCGATGCCGGCGGCGGTCATCGTCCTCCGCTCCGTGCTGACCGCCAATGGAGGCTTTGACGAAACGCTGAAAAATTGCGGGGATTGGGATCTGTGGGCGCGCGTGGCGCGCCAGCGCGGGACATTCGGCCGCGTCGATCGCTGCGTGGCGGGTTATCGGATGCGTCCGGCAAGCCTGAGCCACAACCCGCACACGCTCCTGCATGACGCAATTCGAACCATGCGGCGAATTCATGATGCGGATGGACGGGTGCCCGACCCCGATCCGCAGTTTGCCCGCGGCGCCGACCCCAGCGATTTTCCCGCACGCCGGGCCAATTTCACCGTCTACGCGGCGGGGCTTTCGATCGCCGCATGCGACTTGCGTTCGGCCGAGGGTCTCCTCGACACGGTGGGGCCATGGCCGGCCCTCTCAGTGACCGAAGTCGCCGGCTTTCTCCTCTCCGCGCTCAGCTTCGCACGTTGCGAGGGCCCTGGAATGGTCGGCTCCTTCTGGCACGAGGTGCAATCGAACGTGAGAACGGTCTTGCGCGGCCTGGAGCAAAGAACCAGCGCCCATCTCTGCGATCGAGTCATCGAGGCGATGGACCGCCTGAGTGGCGGGGAAATCGCGCTCGTCGACGGCGTCTGCGCACGGGCCGGCGCTTCGCGGTCTCCGCCTGATACAGACAGTCGCGCAAGATTCGCGTTGATTAATGAGTCGTTGCGGCCGAGATTTGCTCACCCACGCTCTGGAGCGTCTTCAAATCTTCCTCATATTCGGTCAAGTGTCTCTTCAGTACTTTTAGAACCTCCGGCGGGGCCTGCTGCTCGATCGCCGACAGCGTGTTTCGATAACGGCTCACGCACAGCACCTTCGCTTCAACCAGCTTCGGAAGCAGGAATTTTCCAGGCAAAAACTTCAGATAATGCTCGTCGGGCTGGATGTGATCGGTCACGGCCGGTCTGCCGCCGAGTTGGACGATGAGATTTCTCAGATCGTGCGCATGCCTGACTGCATCCGCCGCGAGCTTGAGAATCGGCGGGCGAAGCGATGGCGGCAGACGTTCGAGATACGGCGAGCCCTCCCCCATCACACGAAAAATGCTGTCCGCTTCAGCCTCCAGGAGGCTGTTGAGCGCATCGACGACTGCAACCGATCCGGAAACCATTTCTGAATCCTAGTCACGCCGACGCGACGGGCAAATTTGGTTATCATTAAGTTGCTGCAATTGTTGCCCTGTTCGAGCGGCGCTCGGTTCGCCTTCGCGATCGAAAATGTGTCAAAAACCGTTGCATTTCCTTACATTTCAGCACGCCGCGACGCCCCGGGTCGCAATGAAATTCATTGAACGTTGGCATCACTCCGCGCCGCCTCGGACGTCAGCGCCGCGCTCGACCGAACCGGCAATAGCCTCGATCGTCTTTTGAGTCATTGCAAAAAATGCAAAGTTGGGAACAACGCCGAGAAAGATCGCCAGGGCCGCCAGTGGGGCAAGGATCCCGATTTCCCTTTCATTGAGGTCGGCTTCGGCGTCTGACCGTGGCTCGACCGGCCCGAAAGCCATCTGCCGCAACGCTCGGAGAACGCAGGCGGCGGTGAGGACCGAGCCTAGAGACGCAATCGCGGCAAGGGCGCAGATCGCGGCGCCCGATGCAAAGTGCCCTCCCACCAGGACTGAATCATTTCGCGCCGCCTGAAAGGAGCCAATCAGGACCATGATCTGACCGATGAATCCGCAGAAGCCCGGCAAACCCATTACCGCGAAAAACGCAACAAATGTGAAAGCCCGCAACCGCGGCATGCCGCCGGCAATCGCGCCGAAGCCGCCGACCCGGCGATGACCGGCGCGCTGATCGATCAGTGCTGCCAGAAAAGTCAGCATGGCGATCACAATTCCGTGGGACACGATCATGAACAGGGCCCCGCTCATGGCCGCCGTCGTCATCATCGCCGCTCCCAGCGTGACGTACCCCATCTGTGAGATCGAGAGGTAGCTCACCCATTTCCGCAAGTCATGTTCGGAGAACGCACACAGCGCGCCATACAGGATCGCGAATACACCCAGAATTGCCACCGCGAGCCAGCATTGCGCTCCCGCATGTGGAAAGAGCGGATATGCAATTCGCAGGACGGCGTATCCGCCAGCGGCCGGAAAGAGCGTCGACACGATCATCGCGAGCGGCGCGGGTGATTCCACGGCGGCGGCGATGGCACCGGCGTGCAGCGGCGGCGCACCCATGCGCATCAGAAACGCCAGCATCAACAGCACGAACAGGCCCATCCCCAGCGAAGCGTGCTGCGATCCAGGGCCGAAAATCATCGAAAGACGAGACGGCAATTGCACCAGATCCAGACTGTGCGCGTTTAGCTCCACGCCGATGACGGCGATGAGGAGAAATATCGAAGCAGGCAGTGAAACAAGGAAAAATCGCGCCGCTTCGTATTCCCTTTTTGGCCCATCCCGGAACGAGATCAAAAAAAAGACCGGAACCAGCGACAGTTCGAAAAACAAAAGGAAGAGAAAGAGGTCCAGCGACAGGAACAGCCCGAGAAGCGCGCTCTCGAGCAACAATAAAAGAGCGAAATACACGGCGATGCGCCCTTCGACCCTCCATGCGGCGGCACACGCCACCAAAAAGATGAGCGTGGTGAACACGATCAATGGCAGGGACAGCCCATCGATCCCAACCCGATATTCCGCGTGAATCGGCGGAATCCAATTGGCATGTTCGACGCCCTGCACGACGCCGAAACCGCTGGAGCCGTCGGCGAGTCGGCCGCCATCGCTATACGCATAGGCACTGATGAGTTTGACTTCCCCCATGCCCAGCTTCTGCGGCTCCCCGACATGTTCGATTTCGACGGTCACTTGCCGGCCCAACGTATCGACCGCGCGAATGATGCCATGCTGATGCGACGACAGGACTCCCACCAGATCGCCGGTTTGCAGGTCGCGGTCCCATCGGTAAAGGCCCAGCACAATGATGGAAGACGCAAACGTGAGCAGACAAACCCCCAGCGCAGTGAACCGAATCGCTATGGGGGGAACCTGGCGGCGTCTTTCCATCGTCAGGAGAGCGGCGGCGCCCAGCGCCGGCAGCAACAGGAGAATCGTCAAAAGGTGGTACATCCTGCCCAATCCAGACTCACCGCACCTGGCGTCTTCGAACCGCGAGGACCAATCGGCTCGCGCTGCGCACAAGACGTTCAAAAGGAACGTCAACGAGATATTTCTCGCATGCTGCCGCCGCTCGTGAAAATCGGCGCGTTGTCCATACGATCAGCCCAAAGGCGCGATTAACGATTGCGCGGTCAACCCACGCGCAGCCGAGCGAAGCGCCGATCATGGTTGCGACGAAGACACTGGAATAAAGCTCGTCGAAGTACATTTCGTGATAGAGCCACTGGTGCACCCAACAGAGCGGAGGGACGCGAAGCAGCCTCTGGGGAATCGCAAGACCCTTTGAATAGAACGCCGCGGCGAGCATGATTCCGACGGCGAAGGCCCATTTGAGCCAGTGGTCCGCCAGCGCCGCGCCGCGCGACCGAAGCGCGCTGACTGCGGTATCCGGCTGATCTGGTTCGCCCTCCTTCCAGATTCCCGCAAACGCGGCGACGCTGGGTCGGTCGCGAAAGAATTCGTCCTTTGACTGCACATCCCGAACGATTGCCTCCGATTCATGCACGGCCGAGTCCAGCAACGGCTCGATGTTGAGAAATTTTCCGGCAAAGATGCTGAAAATGGCAAGCAGCACCAGTGGGAACCAGAGCGTCGCGTGCTCGCGAGCCCGCTCATAAGTTCGCGGATCGCGCGGCCGGCCCGCGAAAGCGAGGATCCAGCATCGCGTCATGTAAAAAGAAGTGAGGTACGCCACCCCAACAGGAATGACAAACAGCGCCCAGTAGGCCCCGGAGCGTCCACTTTGCACCGCGGCGATCACGAAGGCGCCCGCGTCGGCGACGATTCGAAAAGCGCTGTACGACCCGGAGAAAAACGGAAATTGCGACATGGCCAGGACTCCGACCGCGAAGGTCGCCGCCGTCAGCGGAAGCCGGGCTGCCAGGCCGCCCATCATATGCAGATCTCTCTCGCGCCGGGAAGCAAAGATCATGCTGCCGACCCCCAGTATCAGCAAGGATTTGAAAAATGCGTGCGCGATCAGGTGAAACAGTCCGCCCGTCCAGCTTCCGATCGCCAGGCCGAGCATCATCAGTCCCATTTGCGAGAGGGTCGACCAGGCCAGGACCCGTTCGATATCGCGCTGGCCAGCGCGATCAGCGCGCCCATCGCCAGTGTCGTGACCGCGAGAATCGCCAGGAAGAGTCTTGCGCTTGGAGTAAGTAGAGGATAGAGCCGGGCCATCAGATAGACGCCGGCCACTGAAACGGTGGCCGACTGCATCAGAGCGTTCGCCGGAGTCGGCGCCTCGGTTCCACTGGAGAACCACGCATGGAGGGGAAACAGACCGCTCATTCCGACGGCCGCAACGACCATTCCAATTCCCATCAGCGTGAGAAGCGTTCGGCCGATCATAAAGCCTCCCGGAAGCGGGACGGGCTGCCCCGATCCGGCCGGAGCGAGGTAACTCCACAAATCAGGCAGGGAAAGATTTCCGAAACTGAAAATGAGGACCCCCATCCCGGCAAGAAATCCCAGATCGGCAGGCGTGCGCCATGACGAATGCCCTGGCTGCGGCATTGGCGGGGGTGCGCCGTTCATGCCAGAAGCCAACCAGCAGATACACGCTGATCGCGAGCAATTCCCAGAAAATGAAAAGCTGAAGCAGCGTTCCGCCAATCAGCAGGCCGAACATCGAGAAACAAAGCAGGCCGAGGCAGGCGAAATACTGCGGATAGCGTCTCTCGCGCCGCATGTAGGCGATGCTGTAACCGTGGACCAGTAAGGACAGAAGGGAGACCAGGGTGAACAGCAGGATCGTCAGCGTGTCGATGTAAATCGCCAGGTCAAGGTAGCCGACGTGGTCCTGGCTGACGCCTTTTCCGCTCAGCGAAGTGCCAATGGGAAGCCATTTTGTCGAAAGAAAAATGGGGAGCTGTCCTTTTCCCCAATCCCCTTCGACGTAATGCCCTCCCTGGAACCAGGCGATCATGGCGGCGATCGAACAGGCGAAGCTCGCCGCCGAAAGCGTGATCGCCACCCAACCGGCCAGCGGCGTCCCCAGTCGCTTTCCCCCAAACATCATCAGCCCGAAGCCCACCAGCGGGAGGAGCGTCGCGGCGATGAGCAGGATAGCAGGAAACGGAATCATCAGGATGCCGCGTCACCCCAGTTAGCGCCCTACGAATCCCTCATCAACGAAAACCTGGTTCCCACTTTTAACTGCGCATTGCCACGCGTCAGATATTCATCAACGAGTCGACTTTCGCCGCGCATATAAAATCATTTTCGCTCAATCCCCCCACCGAATGCGTGCTGTAGCGCACCCGGCAGGTGTTATATCCAACTTCCAGGTCCGGGTGATGATCCTCGCGATGCGACACCCACGCCGTGGCGTTTACAAAGGCGGTCGTCTCGTAATAATTTTTGAACTTGAATGTCCTGGCGATCTCGCCGCCGGCTAGTTTCCATTCGGGGATGTCACCCAGCATTGCGGCGACCTGCGCCTCGCTCAACTTGTCCTGGGCGCCCGAGCAGGCCCGGCAGCGTTTTTTGAGTAGATCGGTCATTTCAGCTCCTTGAAGGAGTGCCCATATATAACGCCGAACCGCTCGAAGATGAAAAGGGACTTAAGGAGCCGCGCACGAAGTAAGCGGGAAAGCACTCGGTAAACGAGAGAAATTTCCCGCTTACTTCGTGCGCGGCTCCTCCCGAGTACCTGCTGAGTGGAAAAACTTTTCGGTCGCCGGATCCGTCGCGCACCCGTGTTTTCCGAACATGCCGTCGTCAAACTTTGCGAACCGCCGCACTTTCGTTATCGTAACGTCTGGCCATGGCGTCCGCCGCGCAAACTCCGGTTTCCCTTTCGAATCCGAACCGCTCCGCCCCATATGGGGAAAAGCCTCAGGCCATGACCCGCAAGCAGCCAGGTCGCAACTGGATCTGGATCGCCGTCGTAATTGCGGGGGCCGGAGGTGTATTTGCCATCTGGAATTATGGGCTGAAACAGCATTTCATCCCCACCAATTTCGGCATAGTCGAGCCCGGAAGGATTTATCGCAGCGGACAGATTTCCAGATACCTGATGGCCAAAACCCTTAAGAAATACCAGATTGGCCTGATTGTCGATCTGTCTTACGAGAACACGCCCGACGCGCAGACGGAGCGCGAAACGGCGGCGGCGATGGGTATTCCGCGATTGAACCTGCGCCTTGGCGGCAACGGCACCGGCAATCCTGATTTCTATCCGCAGGCGATCAAGGCCATCGTCGATGCCAACCAGCGCGGCGTCCCCGTCCTGGTGCACTGCCAATCCGGGCGCAGCGGACGGGCGGCATCATCGCCACGTATCGGATGCTGATCGAAGGCAAATCTGAGCGCGATGCATTCGCCGAGGCTGAATCGTACGGCCGAAGCAATCCAAAACTCATTCCGTTTGTCGAGCAGCATTTGCCGGAATGGAAGCAGAAACTCGCCGAAGAACACATCCTGGCCAATTGAATCCGGTGGCACGGCTTTCCAAGCCGTGGCTGCGGTACTCCGCCGCGATCGACGGTACTCCGTCGATGTAAGCAAGAGCGAAGCGTTCTTTGATGGTCTGAAGAAGACTCGCCTCGCTCTTGTCGCTTTAGGTGGGGTACCATCCAATGTGCCGGTGTACCGGCACCCACGGCTTGGAAAGCCGTGCCACAATCAACCAACAGCGTATTGCCAATAACTCAGGATGCACTCTTCCCCGACCACAGATCCGATCCGCGACTCCTCCGCACCGGCGCTCGCCCGCGCGCCGTTTGGCGAGCGAGCGAGCCTGCGCAACTCACTGTTCATCGCCCTGCTGTGCCTATGCATGCACGTTCCGTGGCTTGGTCTCACGAAATTGGCCGGCACTGAAGCCCATCGCATTTTTCCCGCGCGTGAAATGCTCCAAAGCGGACATTGGCTGGTGCCGATGTTGTTCGGCAAACCTTTCGCCACCAAGCCGCCGCTGCATCACTGGTTGATCGCCGCCGCCGAAGCCATCTCGGGCCGCGGTAACGTCTTCGTCTGGCGACTCCCGTCGGCCCTCGACGGCGCGATCCTGGCTTTTGCACTCTGCTGGTTCGCCGGGCGATGGTTCGGACGAACCGCCGGCATCATCTCCGGGCTTTGCAGTGTGGGAATGATCGCCCTCTGGGGGCAATGGCAAGTGGCGGACATCGATTCGACCGACACGCTCTTCGCTGCGCTGGCCGCATTGTGCGGCATCGAGCTGCTCGTGGCGCGGCCGCGGCTGCAATGGCCGTGGGTCATCGCCGGCGGGCTGGCGATCGCCGCGACCCTCATGACCAAGGGCCCCGGCGGCGCACCGATCATCCTCGGGGTGTGGATTTGGGTCGCCATCGCGGCGGAGCTGGATCGCAGAGGGAGCCACGACGATGAAGGCGTTTTCGCCTCGGGCGCAAAATCGACACCGTCGCGCGCCACGGCTTACGTTCTGCCGCTGATAATCGGCGCGGTAATCTTCGCGATCTACCTGCGCGCCGCGCACCACTCACTGGTAAATCGTGGGTTCGGGGCGGACCTGAGCGGCCTTCAGGAAGCGCAGGACCGCATTATTCCGACCTTCGCAGATTTTCTGCGCTCCTGGTTCGAAATGCCCGCTCAGCTTTTCCTTTTCTCTCTTCCCGTTTCGCTGGCCATTCCCCTCGCGCTGAATGATGGCATTCGTCGTCACGGGGGGCGGGAGCGAGATCGGATTGCAATCGCGTTGGCCGGCTCTGTTTTACTCGGATGGGTGTTTTGCGTTCTTACTGGCCAGATCAATCCACGATACGGCTATGTGACACTCCCGCTGCTGTGCCCACTCGCCGGAGTGGTGGCTGTCGCCAGCGTCGCAACGCGCCGCGGATCGGACTGGATCCGCGGCACAATCGCGTTTTCGGCCATTGCATTCGTCGTTGCGGCGGTCGGCCTCGCCTGGAACGCGCGGCATTTTTACCACGAAGGCCTCTTGCTTATTGTCAGCGTGGTCCTCGCGGCGGCGACGACGGTTTGGATCGTTCTACGTCTGAACGCAGGGTGGAGAACCGCCTGGTGGTTCATTCCGCTCATGGTCTTTGTCGTCATTCCTTTTTCGCTGCAACGAGCCGGGGCGCGCAATCTGACTTCCGGTTTCCAGACCGGGCGAGTTCTGCGACAGCTTGTGGGCGCGGGCGCCTCCGTTGCCGCCAGCGGCGAGGTGACTTCAAAACCCGAAACTTTTTATTATGCGGACGTTCGCGTGAATTACTTCCCGAGGCTTCAATTCACGCCAACGAACGTGCCCGCTGGCACCTGGGTGATCCTCGATAGTTACGAACGCAAGAAATGGAACCAACAAGCCGGGCTGCGCCTTGAGCACGAGAAATGGCTCTGCCGCAACGGTATGACCGACTATTACCTATCCTGGTATGCCGGAACTGGCGGGTGAATAAAGCTCGTATCGGCGCTCCCCTGAAAATGGCTCGCGAGATAGCCCAAAAACCACGCGACCGCCATGAGGCCGGCGAGGACGGAGCCGAACAAAATTCCAAGTATAAGCTTTCTGACCCCTGGCCGCGTTGAGTGCGACGCCTGCGGCATTCGGTAGTCGAGCAATCGGGGCTTGGGCGGCACAACCAAAGTCTACCAAACGACGCCATTGATGTTCGAGATTATCGGACCGGTAGTCGCTGGAGCCAGTTTGCCCACCGCCTCTCACATATCGTAAATCAGGGATGGCCCTCGCCAGGGGCCAGGGGAAAGCCGAGGAAGAGTCAAAGTGCCGTCGATCAGCTTCATCTCCCAGGGATTGCCCGCGGTGCGCGCAGTGCAAGCCGGCGGCATGTCCAGGATTGCGATCGCCTCGACGGCTCAAGCCGATCCCTCGTTTGCCGCGACTGAATTCGACCCGCTTGCGGCGTCGCTTGATGCGACCATCGCGTCATCAATCAACGAGAGCCTGATCAGTCTCCAGGGCCGCCTCGATCCCTCGGTGGCCGCGAGCAACGCCCTTGCCACCGCGGCCGGCGCGATCATGCAAATTGGCAATGTGATTGGCACGATTCAAAATGTTCTAGGCCAACCTGGCGGATCGAGCCCCGCTGAATCGGTTTCGAACACCGCCGATTCCCAATCGACTATCGATGCGGCATTGAATTCGCTCGACTCGATCTCCGGGTCGTCGAGATTCCTCGGCCGGCTATTGCTTAGCGGAACTTACGTAAGTGCGGGCCAATCGATTCCGTCGCTCACAACACAAACGCTTGGAACGGCCAGCCCGAACGGAACGGTTGACCCGAACGCAACGCTCGGCACGCTTCTGGCGGGCGGCCCAAACGATTTGTCGAGCGGAAACCTCAGTCAGGCAACCTCGATCGCAAACAGCGCGGCCCAGCAGGTCGGTTCGGTTTCACAACTGGTTGATTCACTTCGTGCAGTGGCAGTCGGGGCCGCATTGCTCGGCGTTGAATCCGGGCCGCCCGGTATCGACGCCGAGCGCACTCCCAACCTGGCCGCCGCCATGAATCTCGCGGCGCAGGCAAAAACGATGATGTTCGCGGATCCGCAGTACAGCGATGCCGCGGTCGCGAACGCGCCCGCCGCGCATGTTCTTGCGATGATCTGAATTAAAGTGGCACGGGTTTCCAACCCGTGTCTTCGAATAGGACACGGCTTGGAAACCCGTGCCACTAAAGTACGTCTCATGACCGCTCATGGAGTCCAAATCGATTTCACTTCGCGTGCCTCCAGCGATTTGAGGATCACTCCATCCCCCTTCGCCCAAACTTGAAACGAATGATCTTTTCCCGACGGAAGAGCGGAAGTCGGCATGTAGACACTTCCGTCGTTTCCGAAAATCTCGAGTGTTGTTCGATCGGCCAGCATGCGGAGCCTCAGGCGGCCGTCGATCAGGCCGAGCGGGCGCGGACGCCGTTGCATGAGAGCAACTTGGATTTCACATCATAACGGACATCAATGCCGCGAATCCTGAATCCCACTTCGGCGGCGGCGCCCGGTTCGAACTCGGCCGCCAGATCGGCCCCCTCGGCGGCAAAGTCGGCCAGTGGATTGTCCCCTTCCTTCAGCGGCCGCGATTTGAACGACTGCGATTTGCTGTAAAGCGCTTCGATCTCCTTCACCGGCATCCAGAACATGCGGATGCCCTCCGGCGTCGTGTGCAATGTCAATTCGCACGGAAAACACATCATCTGATTGAACGGTACGCCGCGGGTTTCCACGCGCCCCCACCCGATCTGGATCCGTCGACCATCGTCGGCGGGAATATTGCTGAAGGTCTGGGCTGCGTACATCATGCCGCGCTGGCCGGGAAGCTTCTCCGTTTCCGTGGTAAACGTCTTGCCGTCGAATTGGCCAACCCGATATTCGCTGCTGGCGGCAGTGAGCACCCAGCGCATGTTCTTCGAATCTCCGTCCACCGGAAGCTGGAACATGTCCGGGCATTCAAAGAAATTCTCGAATCGGCTGGCGAACTCCCACGTCTTCAGATCCGGCGATGTGTAGAACGCGATGCCTCTGAAAGCGTCTTTTTCATCGTAAACCGCCATCACCCAGTGCTTTCCGGCGCGTACCAGAGCAGGCGCGGATCGCGCCCGTTGTGGCGGACCACCGGATTGCCCGCAAATTCCGTCCAGGTCCTGCCGCGATCATTGCTGTACGCGATGCATTCGCCACGACCGGTGCTGGCGAACGCCGCCACCAGTACATCTTTATCTCCCGATTTGAATCCCGCCGTGTTATCGCGATCCACAATTGCGCTCCCGGAGAAGACCCAGTCGCCGTATTGATGCGGATAGAGCGCAATCGGCAGCTCTGTCCAATGAACCAGATCCGGACTGACCGCGTGACCCCAATGCATGTTTCCCCATGCCCACCCGTAGGGATTATGCTGGAAGAATAAGTGGTATTCTCCCTGATAGAAGACCAGGCCATTGGGATCGTTGGTCCAGCCGATGCGCGGGGAGAAATGGAATTGAGGGCGAAGCGCTTCGCGATAGAGATTGTCTGGATTTTTGAATTCGTCCCCCTGGGCGACTGATTCAAGGGCCTTGGAATCGTCGGCTAATTGATTGACGTGAATGACTCCCGTCTTGCCGCGCCACGCGCTCACATTCAGCGAAGCCCAGAACTGAGGCTCGTCATCGGCCAACTCGATGTCGAACTCGCGGACGATATGATCGTCGATCGAGAGGGACACGCGCCGCATCTTCGCGCCGGTGCGCACCGGGAGATAAAGATAATTCTGCTTCAGCACAATTTCGCGCTGGATGTTCTGGCTCACGCCCGCGGGCTTTCGATCGGTCAGAATGATTTCGTCGACGTTGATGTGCCCCCATCCGCCGGTCGCGCGATCGACGATCTCGATCACACCCGTCTTTCCGGCAAATTCCTTCACATCCCAACTGGCCGGCGCGAGCGCTTCGCTTCCGCCGGGGATTAGATTCGAGCCTGTGGCCGTGCGAACGACTTTTCCGTCGATGAGCAGGTTCATGCAGGTTTTTCCCGCAAATCCACCGCCACCAATGAGAAAGCCGACGTAGGATCGATTGATGAGAAATGCAGGAGAGGTGAGCGTTCCGGTGGAACCGTCGCCGCCGAGATAAGAATTGGCCAGACCATGCCCCTTGTAACCGGTTACGACCATCTGGTTCGGAAGCTTCCCCTGTGCCGGACCGCGCCCGAAGGCCTCGCCGGTAGTCTTCCAATCGCCGTAGTCTTTGCCTTCGAAGTCGGCAAGGACGATGTCGTCGGCTCCGCGAGCCGCACGCGTTGAAATGCCAAAAATCATCAGCAACGCCAGACAGGTCAATTTCAAATGCAATGCGCCTCCGCCGTAAGTATCTGAACACCAAACTTTGAAGCGACTGAACGTCAGAGTCAAATTTAATGTGTGAAGTCGAACCAAATCTTCGTGGCACGGGCGTCTCGCCCGTGCTTCGGCAACAATGTGGACCCCACGGGCGAGACGCCCGTGCCACTTGAATTCAGGGAGCGCCATGAATCTCAACCTGAATGGAAAAATCGCGCTGATCACCGGCGCAAGCCGCGGAATCGGCCGCGCCGTCGCATTGCGCCTGGCGGCTGAAGGAATGTCGATTGCACTCACGGCGCGCGACGCGGCGAAGCTCACCGAGCTGACCCAGCAAGTCGAGGCCGAAGGAGGACATGCGTTCAGTTTTCCCTCGGACCTTCGCGATCCCGACGCGCCGGCGCAATTCGTCGCCGCCGCGATCGAGCGCTTTGGCCGGATCGATCTGGTCGTCAACAACGCCGGCGCAACGAAGCGCGGCGATTTCCTGACGCTGACTGAGTCGGATTGGGCCGACGGCTACGCGCTGAAGTTTTTCGGCGCAGTCCGACTGTGTCGCGCCGCATGGCCTTACCTCGTCTCCTCGCACGGCTCGATCGTGAACATCGCCGGCGTCGGCGGCCGGACCGGCAGTGCCGAATTCACGATCGGCGGATCGGTCAACGCCGCCATGCTCAACTTCACCAAGTGCCTGGCCGACCGCGGCGTGAAAGAAAACGTGCGCGTCAACGCCATCAACCCCGGTTCGATCCTTACGGGACGCCTCCAAACACGCATCGAGGCCTTGGCCGCAGACGAGTGCACAAGCGCCGAAGCTGCTTCGGAGAAGATGACCAGAACGATGGGAATTGCACGATTTGGGGAACCCAAAGAGATTGCCGATATGGTTGCTTTTCTGGCAAGTGAACGCGCCGCATATTTGCAGGGAGCGGTTATCGATATCGACGGGGGGTTGACGCGAACGCTTTGAAGGGATTCAGGATGGACGCGCCGACAATTACGGGTCAAGGCGCACGTCCTTGAATACTCCATCGCCGTCACGCTTGCGCCTTCGCGATTGCATTGCCCGAAGACCCAGGGATGGCGGCGATTCGACGGACAACTTAAATTTATTCAAAAGCCCAAAAGCGCCCGATCGGCGGGGACGCTCGCGAATCCCTGGGCTTGAATGTCGTGAACCCAGAACGGAGACGAGAGTGGGCATCATTTGTTTTCTGCTCGCATCAACGACGGTCACCTTCATCGGAAACAAAGGCCAACCCGTCGAATTGAACCCCGACGTCGCCATCACGCGCGACGTCGAATATGTCCCCGGTGGCGGCTCCGCGCAATCCCTCGATCTCTACGTTCCCAAGCGCGACCGACCCGTTCCCGTCATCGCCTACATCCATGGCGGCGGATGGGAGTCGGGAGCGAAGGACGGATGCTGGTCGCTGGCCGAGGCCAATCGCGGCTACGCCGCCGTCAGCATCAGCTATCGCTGGAGTTCGCAGGCCAGATTCCCCGCCCAGATCCAGGATTGCCAGGCGGCAATCCGATTCCTCCGCGCAAACAGCGCCAAATATAATCTCGATCCCGATCGCATCGGCGTCTGGGGCGATTCCGCCGGCGGACACCTGTGCGCCCTGCTCGGCACCGCCGGCGGAAAGCACGCTTTTCCTCCCATCGGCGGAAATGAACAACAAAGCGACCGCGTGCAGGCGGTCGCCGACTGGTTCGGCCCAACTGATTTCCTGACCATCCAATCGCAAGCGATGCCCGATGATCGATTGCACGTCGGCCAGCCTGGAAATCCCGTCGACAAACTCCTCGGCGGATCGATCGCCGAGCATAAGGATCTCGCACTGGCCGCCAGCCCGGTTCATTTTGTGAGTAAGGACAATCCGCCGTTCCTGATCGAACATGTTGCCGGCGACCCGGTCGTCCCCATTGCCCAGAGCCGGGAACTGGCTGACGCGTTGCGCAAGGCCGGCGTGGAGGTAACGCTGGTCGAGCGCCCCGGCAAAGAGCATGGCGAAAACATGATCAACCGATTCGGCTGGCTGGATACGATTCAGTCGTTTTTCGATTTTCAGTTCAAGGTGGCTGGCGGGAGATGAAGCTAACTGCCTTCAGGCGAACCCGCAACGATCGCAATCCACACCGGTTTCTGGGGCTGTGGCGCGTTTGGCGGAAACCGGGTTCTCATGTCGATTCTCCAATTACTCGCAGCCCGAATGGTCGGGATCGATAGGCTGATTTTTTACACATTCGATCGCGCGGGCTCTAAGGTATTTGACCGCGCAATCTCGATTCATCCGCGAATTCGGTCCGGCCCGCGGCCATCAAACGATCAACGAAGTTCGCGATCGGATCGAGGGTCTTTGCCTTCGATGGGGTGTCAGTGATGGGAATTGAATTGGAATCGATCGGTTTCCCTGTATTTTGTTCAATTCGAGGTTCGATTTTGAGTGTTAGATGTTCACCTTCGCCAGTCCACGGAAATTCGAACATCGAACATTCAACATCGAATGTCGAAGATCGGAAAGGCCGAAATTCGCAATCCTATCTCCCGCCCAATTCGGTGTTCTCGCCACGTACCGACAACTTGACAGCCCCCCAGCAACCCTTTAATCTCCCGCTCGTTCCGGATCGGCGGGTCTAGGCCCGCCGTCTCCTTTTGCTGCCTTGGTTTTGCCGAGCACTGAAGGGATGGAATCGTTGCGTTGGCCTGGATTGATTGGAGTCTGGCATGCTTCCCGTTCAAAAACACAGTAAGTCCCGTAAGCGCAAGCGTCGCTCGCATCACGCATTGACCCCGATTCATTACGTTCGCTGCCCACAATGCGGCAACGCCAAACTACCGCATTGCGCGTGCGATAACTGCGGATATGTGAATCCGAAGCTGGCCCTGCAGATGGAGCCGGAAGCGACCTGACCTGTGCACGGCTCGTCTGTTGCCGATTGGATTTCCGTAATGGATTACGGAATCGGGCGTCGCGACATTTCGGAGGACGGCTGGTGCGAGCTGCGGTTGATGTGATGGGCGGGGATCGAGCCCCGGGGGCCATTCTCAAGGGGTGTTGGGAAGCCGCGCCTCTGCTCGCTTCCGATGACATGATTTATCTGGTGGGTGATGCGACGATCGTGCGCGAAAGCCTCGCCCACAGCGGACTCTCCCCGGATCTGCAAGCCTTGTTCAAGTCAATCGGCACGACGCAGGTCGTTGAAATGGACGACCCTCCTGTCGAGGCGATCCGAAACAAGCCCGACAGCTCGATCGCCGTCATGTGCAAGATGGCGGCCAAGGGAGAAGCAGATGTCGTGATTTCAGCCGGCAATACCGGTGCCTGCGTCGCCGCGGCACAACTTCGGATGCGAACGCTGCCCGGAGTGAGCCGTCCCGGCATTGCGGTCATTTTGCCAACGTTTTACGGCCCGGTCGTGATCTGCGACGTGGGGGCCAACATTTCCCCGCAACCCCGCCACCTGCAACAATATGCGATTATGGCGGCGGCGTATTCCACAGCCGTCTGCGGGGTCGAAAACCCGCGCGTGGGACTTCTTTCTATCGGCGAAGAAGACGCCAAAGGAACGACCGTCGTCAAAGACGCTCGCAAGCTGATGCGGGATGAGCCGCAGATCAATTTCGTTGGCAACGTCGAAGGACGCGACTTGTTCAAGGGAATTGTCGATGTGGTGGTTTGCGACGGTTTCGTGGGAAACATCGTCCTCAAGTTCACCGAAGGGCTCGCTGAAGGCCTGTTTCAAACCATCTTGACCGAACTGCAGGAGGCTTCTCCCGATCTTTTGGAGCGCTTCAAGCCGATTATGAAAAAGATCCACCAGCGCCATGACTGGCAGGAATACGGAGGCGCGCCGCTCCTGGGCGTTGGCGGATATTGCCTGATCTGTCACGGGGCCTCCGACAGCCGTGCGATCAAGAACGCAATCCGGGTCGGCAAACAACTGGTTTCGAGTGGCGTAAATCAGAAAATCATCGAAACGATCGCCGCCAGCATCCCTGGTGGCGAAGAGTGATCCGGCGTCGCGGCGCGCCCGAAGGACCGCATCAATCCATGTCCCAATTCGGCTCCATCATCATTGGCACGGGCAGCCATCTTCCCGAGAAACGGCTCACCAACGCCGAGCTGTCGCAGATGGTCGACACGAACGATGAATGGATCGTTCAGCGCACCGGAATCCGCGAAAGGCGAATTGCTTCGGAGGGAGAGTCGACCGCGACGCTGGCGGCCGGCGCCGCCCGCAAGGCCCTTGCAGCCGCCGGCATGGAGGCCGGTGAGCTGGATCTGGTGGTCTGCGGAACGATCTCCCCCGAAATGACTTTTCCCTCAACGGCCTGCTTCGTGGCGGCGGCGCTGGGACTCAACTCCACGCCGGCCTTCGACATCGCGGCGGCGTGCAGCGGATTTATCTATACGCTGGAGACGGCCTCAAATTTCATCAAGGCCGGCCGCTACCGCAACGTGCTGGCGATTGGCGCGGAGACCCTGAGCCGGATCACCGATTACACGGACCGCTCAAGCTGCATTTTATTCGGAGACGGAGCCGGCGCCGTTGTACTCCAGCAGTGCAATGATCCACGCCGCGGGCTCATCTACAGCAGTCTCCACGCCGATGGACACGGCTGGGACCTGCTCTGCTGCCATCCGGGCAGCCGCCATCCCGTTGATGCCGCGATGCTCGAAAGCCGCGGGCAGTTCATGAAAATAAAGGGGCGGGAAGTCTACAAGTTCGCCGTGCAGCGGTTCGAGGAATTGATTGAAGATGCAATGCGCAAGTGCGAATTGACCGCGAACGACATCAAACTGATTGTGCCGCATCAGGTCAATCAGCGGATCATCGATTCGGCGATGCACAAACTCGGCATCGGCGCGGAGAAGGCGTTCGTGAACATCGACCGCTATGGAAATACCTCCGCCGCCTCGATCCCCATCGCGCTCGACGAGGCCTGGCGGGCAGGCAAGATTGAAACCGGAGATATCGTGATCCTCGTTGCCTTTGGGGCAGGACTAACCTGGGCGAATGCGGTGATTAGGGTGTGAAAATGCGAGGATGGACGTTGCATTTTCCTACTCATACTCCTGCTCCTGCTCCTGCTCCTACTCCTACTCGTCTTATTTCGAATTGAATCCGAGTAAGAGTAGGAGCAGGAGTATGAGTAGGAGAAGAATCGATGGCTGATAAGACCTACATCCTCTGCCCCGGACAAGGCGCCCAGGCCGTTGGAATGGGGAAAGACCTTGCCGCTACGTCCCCAATTGCGCGGGCGACCTTCGACGAGGCGAATCAGATCATCGATTTCGATCTGGCTTCGCTCTGCTTCAACGGGCCCGAAGAGCGGCTGAATCAGACGGACATCAGCCAGCCGGCGATTTTTGTCACGAGCGTGGCGAGCTTTCGTGTTGCCCGTGAAGCGGGGACGATCGATCCGGCTTCAATTGTTGCCTTTGCCGGCTTGAGTCTCGGAGAATACACGGCACTCCACCTGGCCGGCGTTTTTTCCTTTGAGGAAGGTTTGAAACTCGTCGCGGCCCGCGGCCGCTGCATGCAGGAGGCGGCGGTCGCGTGTCCGAGCGGAATGGTTGCGATTCTCGGCGCGGATGAGGAAGCGGTCTCAAAATTGTGTCGCGAGTGCGCCTGTGGGGAAGTGCTCGTGCCTGCCAATCTGAATGCGCCAGGCCAGATCGTGATCAGCGGTTCGGTCGGCGCGTGCGAGCGGGCGCTTAAAGGGGCCGAGGCGGCGGGGTTCAAGGCCACCGCGCTCAAGGTGGCCGGGGCGTTTCACAGCCCATTGATGCAACCCGCTGCCGACCGGATGCGCGACGAATTGGAGCGAGTGCGCTTTGCACCGCCGGGCGTCTGCGTGTATTCCAACGTTACCGCCTGTCCGCATGAAGAACCCGAATCGATTAAGCGGCGGCTGGTGGAACAGATCGTTTCGCCGGTCCAGTGGGAACGGACGATGAAAAGGATTCTGACCGATGAAGGGGCCCGATTTGTGGAACTGGCTCCCGGCCGCACGTTGGCCGGCCTGGCCAAGCGCATCAATCGCCGGCTCCCCGTCGAAAGCCTCGGCGGTAAGTGAAGGGAGCGCGTGACAGATTCGGACGCCTAAGAACATTCCGAGAAGCTTCGGAGGCCGTATGAACGAAAAACGCGTGGCAATAGTGACTGGCGGCTCGCGTGGGATCGGGGCGGCGATCGTTCAACGCCTCGCGAAGGACGGCCTGCACGTCGTGGCGATCGCCCGCAATCTCGAAAAGCTTCAGGCGGTCGTCACCTCAGTTACGGCTCAGGAAGGGTCAGCCGAGGCAGTGGCCTGCGACGTCGCCGACCCAGCCGCCCTGGCGGCTGCAATCGAGCAGGTTGCCGACAGACACGGCCGGCTCGATGTCCTGGTGAATAACGCCGGAATCACCAAGGACGGTTTGATCCTTCGAATGGACGACGCGGACTTCGACACCGTGATCAACACCAACCTCAAAAGCGCGTTTGTCGCGATCCGATCCGCAGCGCGATCGATGATGCGATCGAAGAGCGGCCGGATCATCAATATCGGAAGCGTCTCCGGAGTCGCCGGCAACGCCGGCCAGGCGAATTACGCCGCCAGCAAGGCCGGTCTGATCGGCCTGAGCAAATCAGTGGCCCGCGAGTTGTCCGGCAAAGGGATCACCTGTAACGTCGTCGCCCCGGGATTTGTGACAACCGATATGACCGAGGGATTGAACGACAAGATCAAGGATGCGGCCCGCGCGGCGATTCCGCTCCGCCGGTTTGGGGAGCCCGCGGAGATCGCGGCGGCGGTCGCGTTCCTCGCCTCCGAATCCGCCGGCTATGTCACCGGTCAGGTTCTCTGCGTCGACGGGGGAATGGTGATGTGACGGATCGTCCGTTGTCAGTGGCCCGTTGTCCGTTGCTGGGGCCATCCGTTACAACGGACCACTGACAACGGAACACTGACACTCCCGAGTGTTGCAAACAATGTCGTCACCGCTATAGTTTTCGCACCCTTGGGCCGTGCGGCTCGGAGGCGTACTTTTCAGGGCAGGTGGATATACTTATGGAAGATTTGGAACAGAAGGTGATCGAGATTGTCAGCGAGCAAATGGGCGTCGACAAGAGCGAAATCACGCGCGAAACCCATTTCATCAATGACCTCAACGCCGACTCGCTCGATACCGTGGAACTGGTGATGGAATTCGAAGACGAATTCGAACTATCCATCCCTGACGAAGAAGCGGAGAAGATTCAGACTGTCGGGCAGGCGATCGATTACATTAAGACGCATTCGAGCAAATAGGATTTGCCCGAATCAAACTTCAGCGGGTGCGCTGCTTGGAAGTCCGGCGCGGCCCCTTGACGGACGGAACCGTTTGTAAAACCGCACATGTCCAGGCGTCGCGTTGTCATTACCGGATTGGGATTGGTCACCTCGCTGGGCGAATCCGCCGACGAGGTTTGGGACAAAGTCTGCGCCGGCCAGAGCGGCATCGGTCCGGTCAAGAGATGGGACATCAGCAGTTATCCGGTGCGCATTCGGCGGAGAGTGCTTTGACTTTGACCTGGCTAAATACGGTGTCGAACACCGGGAGGCCAAGCGCATCGACCGATTCGCACAATTCGGGTTGGCGGCCTCCATCAGCGCGGTGAAAGACGCCGGGTTGGATTTCGACAAAGAAGATCGTTTTCGCAGCGGCGTGATCATCGGCAGCGGAATCGGGGGAATCGAGACGATCGAGGAGCAGAACAAGGTGCTGATCAGCCGCGGCGTCAGCCGGGTCAGTCCTTTTACGGTTCCGCGCCTGATGGCCAACGCAGGCAGCGGCAACGTTTCGATCCATTTCCATCTGCATGGCCCGAACACGACGGTCGCGACGGCCTGCGCTACCGGTGCCAACGCCATCGGTGACGCCGGCCGGCTCATCCAACTCGATCTGGCAGATGTGATGGTCGCCGGTGGGAGCGAGGCCGCGCTGTGCGAGCTGGGGATGGCGAGCTTCTGCGCCGCCCGAGCCCTTTCAACGCGGAATGACGATCCTACGCACGCCTGCCGCCCCTGGGACAAGGATCGTGACGGATTCATCATGTCCGAAGGAGCCGGCGTGGTCATCCTCGAAGAATTCGAGCACGCCAGGAAACGCGGCGCCAGGATTTACGCGGAGCTGATTGGTTACGGCATGAGCGGAGACGGATATCACATCACCGCCCCCGAGCCGGAAGGAATCGGCGCGACGCAATCGATGCGGCTTGCACTGAAAGACGCTGGCATCAACGCCGAGCAGGTCGATTACATCAACGCCCACGGCACCAGCACGCAGCTCGGCGACCTCGCCGAAACCCGGGCCGTCAAGGCCGCCTTCGGCGCCCACGCCCGAAAACTGGCCATCAGTTCCACCAAGAGCGTGCTCGGCCACCTTCTCGGCGCCAGCGGAGGAGTCGAGGCGGTGCTCACATCGCTGGTCGTTAATCGAAATCTGCTACCCCCCACGATTAACCTCGACGATCCGGACCCGGAATGCGATCTTGACTATGTTCCCCACAAGGCCAGAGATCGCCGAGTTGAATACGCCATGAGCAACAGCTTTGGATTTGGCGGACACAATGCTTCGCTGTTGTTCAAGAAAGTCTGAATTCCCCCTAGACAAAACGCGACTAAAACAGCGGCCCTGTGGATCCGCCGCGAAACCGCTGTATTCACATTCAATAAGAAAACGGTCGGACGCTTCCGCATCCGACCGTTTTTCAACTTTTCAGTAAGTTTATCGTCTATTCGGCTTTTTTCGTCCCCTCCGGCAGCGTTCCCGCTTCTTCGCGCGCTCCCCCATTTTCATATTCGAGCTTCTCCAGCGGGCGAATCCAGACGTTGCGGTAACGGTCGGGGTTACCGTGGAACTGCAGTTCCAGCGGCTGCATCGGCTCGTGTGCTTCGTAGGTGGGGACGTGGCCGTGAAAAGTGCGGCCCACGATCGACCAGTGATCCTGAACGAGCACGCCGTTCTGAAATACGGTCACGGTGGCCGGCTTCTTCAGATCCTTCCCATCGAAATGCGGTGCGTGGAAGACGATGTCATAGGTCTGCCATTCCCCGGGCGGACGGCAGGCGTTCACGAGGGGCGGGTTCTGGCCGTAAATGGCGGCGCACTGGCCGTCGGGGTAGGTGTCATTCTTGTAGTTGTCGAGAACCTGAACTTCATAACGCCCCTCCTCGAACAGGATGCCGCTGTTGCCGCGTCCCTGGCTCGATCCGGTCGCGGGTGTCGGCTCGGCCCATTCGACGTGAAGCTGCACATCGCCGAATTTTTCCTTGGTCTTGATGCTTTCCCCGGCTCCTTCCATGTAGCCGTTTTCGACTTTCCACTGCGCCGGTTTTCCGCTGGAGCCAACCCAGCTATCGAGGTTCTTGCCGTCAAACAATACGATCGCATCTGAAGGTGGATCCCCGGGCTTTTCGGCGGTGCTGGCCGTTCCCGGCGTAATCACCGGCGGACGCGGACGCGACATGTCGTGGATCAGCCACTTGCCGAGGCGTTCTTCAGCGTGAACAAAGACTGTGGCGCCCGCGACCGCCGCGAGAGCAATCCCCGCCCAACGAAACCGACGTTGCGATGTTATCTTTCCCGAAAGCATGTGTAGATCTCCTGCGCCGTAAAAGGTGAAAATGAATCGAGTGGGGACGGATTCTAAAAGGTAGTGGGGTTTGTCGCAACATGCCAAGTGCCAACGGCAGGACCGTCTCACTTCGTCATCTCGCTGATGAAGTTTCAATCCAGATGGATTACGATGCGCCTTCGGGTCATGGGTTTCTGTGTTCATTCGAATGGGGTCATGATGTCCAGAGGTTGTGGCAATCTCTTTCCAAGACCGAGGAAAAGTTGGCTCGCCGCTCTGGCGCTTGTGCTGATTTGCTTCGCAGGCCTCAGCCGGGCGGGAAGCATCTTCGACGAGGATTTTCAGCCGCCTGCTGTGGTCCAACCGAAGGTTCCGCAGCCTGCGCCGCGCAGCCACAGCCCGCTCCGCCCGCATCTTCCGTTTTTCCTCCAGCGACTCATCCGGCGGCGCCCGCCGAGGCGCCATCCACGGATCCTTCGGCGGAGCCCGCGCCCGTCGAGGTGGTGAGGCGCGGAATACCCGCCAAGGCGGACCGGGACAAATCCCGATCGTTGTTGAAAGAAGTTTATGGGAGCGAGTTGGCTGACCGCTCTGCGCCCGCGCAAGGCGCTTGCAGGAAAATTGCTTCTGGAAGCGCAAAAGTCGTCCAATGCCCCTTCCGACGAATTCATTCTGCTGGGCGGCGCTGTTCAGGCGGCGCAGGAGGCATCAGATCTGCCGCTGGCCTTCCAGGCGGCCGACGCCATGGCCAAGGAATTCCTGGTCGATGCGACCGGCCTCAAGGCGCAGTCGCTTCTGAAAATGCCGGCACGCGAATTCGTCCGCAATCGCGAAGAGAATCAGCGCGTCGGCCTCGCGCTGCTGGACGAACTGGAAGCCGCTGACGACTATGCCCAGGCGGAGCGGATCGGAACTGTCCTACAGCAGAATTCGGGCGGCGCGGATCGCTCGGTGATCCAGCAGCGCGTCAAATTGATCCACGACAAACAGGTGGCGATGAACCGCATGACCACCGCGCTGGCCGTGCTCAATAAAAAGCCCGACGACCCGGCGGCGAACTTTGACGCCGGACGCTATCTCTGCCTTGTGCAGGGCGACTGGACGCACGGTCTCCCAATGCTCGCCAAAGGATCGGATGCGACGCTAAAGGGGCTGGCCGCAAAGGAGCTGGCCGCGACGAAGGCGAGCACTGAGCTCGGCGATGCCTGGTGGGAAGCGGCGGACCACGAAGCAGTAGTCCTCTGGAAAAAGCCCATGCAGCAACGGGCCGTCTTCTGGTACCGGCAGGCGCTTGAGGACCCCAATGAGGCCAAGGGGCTTGTGCGTGCGAAGATGGAAAAGCGGGTTGAAAGCCTGCAGGTTGCCGCGGCGGACCCCGCCGCCGAAGCCAAGGCTGTCCTGGCCGAGGTGGTTGAGCACAGCCCGATGCTTGCGCAGTCCACGGCGGGCGCCAAGCTCCTTCACGTTGTCAACGGCACCGAGCTGCGGGGCGGCACGCGCGACAAACTGGCCGGCAGCTTTTCGGAGATTGCCAGCGTCGTCGATGGGCGCGGCGTGCTGGAAATTATCAGCGGCAACGCGGCATGCCCCGCCGGAAGATATTTCTTCGTCTTTCGCATTCAACCCGATCATCCGGCGGCCGACGCGAACGGCCTGGATCCGGTTTGTACGCTTGAAGTGCGGCATGGCACCGGACTACCGATGGCCTCATCCATGCCTCGGGGCTTTGTGGCCGGTAAGTGGACGTCGATAAGTCTTGGCCTTGTTTTTCAGAAGGATGAGATGATTCAATTTCGGGTGCGGTCATGGGCCAATCACGCGATCGCGCTGGACAGAATTTATGTTTTCAAAATGGCGCAGTGAGGGGTCAACCGCTGCGCTCACGGCTTCCCCGCTCCGCCCGCCTTCACGTCCACGACCAGAACCGCCGTGCGGCTGATCACCTCGACGGATTGCCCGCCGTTGCCGTCGTCGGCCATTTCACACACGTCGATGAAAGCGACCAGCGGGCCGGCGTATTTGGCCGTTGCATCCTTCGTCGCGCCAAATTTGAAAGCGACCGGCTTCTGCTTGTCGGTGAGCCATCCGCCGAAATGGTCGTAGAAGCAGAAATTCTGCCCCGCCGCGCTGCCGCTCAGGCGAATGACATAATCTCCCTTGGCCAGACTCTGCTTTGCGCGGATCGGGACCGTCCCCTTGATCCCAGCGCCCAAATCAATCGGCCCCTTGCCCAGGTCCGGCCTCCCCATCTCCAGGTCCGGCGGAATGCGACGCGGGTCAGGTGTGCTCGTCTGCGTGACAACGGTGTTGGGCTGTAAGCCGGCCTGGCGGGTTTGAGCGTCAGTGTACTGGGCGGCATACATCTGGCCGCAGAAGACGCCGACACGGGTCGCCTTGCCGCTTTTCATGAGGCCCGGCCCCAATAGGATGCCGACGTCTTTCCCCTGCTTGATCTGTTGCTCGGCCAGCTTGCCCATGTCTTCGCCGATGGCTGAGTCAGCGCCCAGGAATGAAATTACAATCGCACCCCGAAAAATGCGATCGTCTTTAAACCTTGTGCTTCAGCCGGAGGGCGTTTTCGACCGCGGGACGGCCCATGGGGTAATACTGAAAGCCGGCTTCGCGCATTACGTCGCGGTGGAGGCAGTTTCGGCCGTCGAAGATGATCGGCGTGTTCATTGTTGCGGCGATCTTTCGAAACGGGAGCGTGCTGTACTGGGGCCAGTCGGTCATCAGCGCGACGGCGTCGGCGCTGACTGACGCATGCACCGGATCCGGCGACCACTCGACTTCAGTCTTGAAGACCTGCTTCATGTTCTCCATGGCCTTCGGATCGGTCGCGGTGATGTGCGCGCCCTTGTCGAGCAGATATCGGATGACGTCTGAGCGCAGCCGATTCGCGGATGTCGTCGGTATCGGCCTTGAACGCCAATCCCCAGACGGCGATCTTCGCCCCTTCGATCGGCCGGCCGATCTTGTCGATAATTTTTTCGGCAAACCGCTTCTTCTGATTGGTGTTGATCGTCTGAATCGCATTGACGAAAAGGCTCTCGTGTCCCGCCTGGCGACTGATGTGCTCGAGCGCCGCCACGTCCTTCGGGAAACACGATCCGCCGTAGCCGCATCCGGCACGGAGGAACGCGGGTCCGATGCGGAAATCGGTTCCGATCCCTTTGCGGATGTCTTCGATATCAGCGCCGTAGTACTCGCAGAGAATCGTCATTTCATTCATGAATGAAATGCGCGCCGCGAGCATGGTGTTAGCGGCGTATTTAGTGAGTTCGGCCGACTCCCAGTTCATCGTCATGAACGCCTCTTCGCGTTTCACGATCGGGTCATAGAGCCGGCGCATCATGCGGAAGGCATCCGGGCTGTCCCCGCCGACCACGATCCTGTCCGGCGAGAGGAAGTCCTGCACCGCCGATCCCTCGCGCAGGAATTCGGGATTGCTGACGACCTGAACGTGAGCATTGGTCTGCTGCTTGAGGAAGTTGTAGAGCTTGCGGTTGGTCCCGGACGGTACCGTCGATTTCACAATGATGGTGACCAGGAAGTCGCTTTTCAGTTCCGCCAGGGCGTCGCAGACTTCCTTGCCGGCGGTTTCGAGATAGCTCATATCGACCGTGCCATCGGCCTTGGGAGGCGTGCCGACGCACAGATAGACCACTTCCGCGTCTTTCACCGCGGATTTAACGCTGTCGGTGAACTGAAGTTGCCCGGAGGCATAATGCTCCTGCATCAATTCCTGCAGGCCTGGTTCAAACACAGGACAATGTCCATCCTGCAAGGTTTTAAGCTTCTTGGGATCCTTTTCCACGCCCCGAACCGTATGACCAATGCTGGCCAGGCAGGTCCCCGTCACCAACCCGACATATCCACAACCGATCACAGTCACGTCCATGAGTCACCCTTGTAAAACCGACATCTCCCTGATCTTTTCGGAGGCGGGCGCGGTCGACTTTGTCCGATGGGAAAATTTTGTCATTTCCCCACCGGTGCGTCCAGCACTTCCGTGAAATAATCGACAAAAAAAGTCCGATAAAGTTAGAATTCGTTCGGCTTTTCTCCTCAATCCTCCTCCGATATCGCAGAAACCGGAGCCGCATCGGATTCGGTCGGGTTGACCTCGATCACGGTGCTTTCGTCGATGGTAGGGGCAAAGTCGCTTGCATCAGCACTGTCGAGCGTTGGGGGAGAGGTCGGGGCAGGGCGCTCGTGAACCATCCCCATCTTATAGGCGGCCACAATGATGGATCCGAAAATGACCATATAAACTGCGCCGGTGTAACGGGTTCTTATGAAGACAATGCCCACCCCGAGCAACGCAAAAAAGAGGGCCAGACTGTAACTGATCAGCACAGTCTGTTTGACGGAAAAACCGCGGCCGACAAGCTGGTGATGGAAATGTTGTTTGTCGGGACTGAAGACCGGGCGGCCGTTGATCCAACGCCGGGCAAATGCCAGGGTGGTGTCGAGGATCGGCAGCGCGAACATCACCATCGCCGCCAGAAACCATTTTGCACGCTCCTGCGCCATGAGGATGATCATGGTCCCGCAGGCAAATCCCAGAAACATGCTTCCCGTGTCCCCCATGAAAATGGACGCGGGATTGAAGTTGTAGGGGATGAATCCGAGGACCGCCCCGAGCAGCGCCAGTCCCAGCACCACGCGCAGCGCATCCCAGTTGGTATTGACGCCGCCTCCACGCATCGCGAGATGGACAGCGATAAAAAGAAATCCGGCGGCGATCACGGCAGTGACCCCACCGCACAATCCGTCCAGCCCGTCCATCAGATTCGAGGCATTGCAGCACCCAACGATCACCACGATCACGAGCAGGGCGCTGGTGACCACGATGAAGTAGCCGACCGCCGCGGTCACCGCCGGGGTTACGGCAATTCCAAACCACGGAAGAACCCGGGCAGCGATCGGGACGACCAGCGGCCCGCTGGACCCTACGCCAACTCCGTCCACCAGGAGGCACAGTGCGGCAACGACCTGTCCCAGGATCTTGACCCACGGGCGCAGCCCGAGGATGTCATCCCACAGGCCCAGTATGACGATCAGAATCGCTCCGACCACGATGCCAAAATGGATCTTCGGATGATTCGTCGGCCAACCTGGATCGATGCGATGAAGCGTCAGGTATTGGCTTACGGCCAGTCCGGTCAGCCAGGCAACGAAGACGGCCACCCCGCCGAGATAGGCAACCGGGACTTTGTGCATTTTGCGCCGGTCCGGTTGATCGATGATGCCGTAATAAAGCGCAACGGCGCGCATGATCGGCGTGAAGACGAACGCCACCGCGAACGAGGCATAGAAAACATAAACATAATTGGAGAGGACCTCATCGACGGTGAAAACCTTCGTGGGGATCTGGCCGAGCACGACACCAAACATAAGAATCAGCTCCCGCCTGCCGCCCGATACGCCCAATTCCTGCTGCGGGTCAACTCCGTTTTGATCCCGCCAAGCGTTTGCCGCTTCAAACCAGGACTATAAATCAATCGGGTCGTGACGACAAACGATCTGGCTTATACCCCGCTTGTTTATGTCGGGTTCATATTCGATAGCCATACGGTCTGATTTACCAAATCCGCCCTATTCCTTCCCTCGCCGTTCATTCACGACCGACTGGATAATTTCGTCCAGCCGCATTCGCGGTGAAAATGGAATGACGGAACGAATCCGATTCAGCAGAGGGACGCGCCGCGCCAAGTCGTCAAAGGACTGTCCATACGCCTGGTCATACGTCAGATGCTCGATTTTCGAGCTGGAACGCGCGATACGGATCACGCGCTCAGCCAGATCATTGATGGACAATTCCTCATCGCTGCCCAGGTTGAAAACCCGCCCGACCGAAGCCGGCGTCTCCATCAACCTGACGAGGGCATCGACCACGTCCTGGACGTGGCAGAAGCAACGCGTCTGCTTCCCGTCGCCGTAGACCTGAATCGGCTGGCCGGCCAAGGCTCTTTCGACGAAGCGCGGCAACACCATCCCGTACATCCCCACCTGACGCGGACCGACCGTATTGAACAGCCGGACGATTGTCACCGGCAGCCCAAATTGTTTGTGGTAGGCGAGCCCAAGAAATTCGTCGATTCCCTTGCTATAGGCATAGCACCAGCGGCTGGATTGCGTCGACCCCATCACCACGTCATCTTCCTCGTTGAAGGGGACGCGCGCGCCCTTCCCATACACCTCCGAAGAGCTGGTGATCAGCACCGGGCGGCCATATCGATTGGCCGCCTCCAAAACGACTTCCGTGCCATGAATCGTCGTGCGGATGGTTCGAACGGGCTCGTCGAGGATGAGCTGCACTCCCACCGCCGACGCCAGATGAAAGACCGCGTCGCAGCTGGACATCAGAATTCCCACCGTTGCCTCGTTTTCCACGGAATCGCGGACGAGCTCGAATTGGGGTCCAGCGACAAGATGAGCGATATTCTCTCGCCGACCCGTCGAAAAGTCGTCGAGCAACGTGACTGAATGCCCATCGCGAAGCAGTCGCTCCGCCAGATGTGAACCGATAAAACCCGCCCCGCCGGTGATCAGGAAACGCTTTCCCATGACGGCAGAATAGACCTCCATCCCGGCATCGTAAAGCCCCTCACAACTCACCCAGAGTGACTGGCCGCAAAGCGAAATCGGATTCGCGGCCAGCTCATTTTCTGGTCTGCCGCGCGATCGTGGGGAACACTCCACTACCCGCATTGCAATGCTGGCATCGCGCGGTTGGAGGAAATCCTGATGAAGGATCGTCGTGTCGTTCTTTCTATTTTGTCGCTTCTCGGTCTGGCTGCCCACTGCCCGGCTTCGGCGATCGGGCCGATGCGTTCGGATGCGCACCATGCGAATTTCGGAAACATGTTGTGCCTGGCGGATGACGGCGAATCGGACAAGAACGAAAAAGTCGACAAATTTCTGGAATTAAGCGCGAACCACCGCGGATTCGAGCGCGGAATGAACTGCGCCCCGTCCTGCGCCGGTCACACCTCGCTCGGCTCGCCGCTTCGATTGGACGATGTGCCGACCGTGGACTGCAACGGAATCGACTACCGCCAATTTATTCTCGACATCGACTCGCCCGATGCGAAGAAAACCGGGGCCGCTTTCAATTCTCTGAAGATCTACCTTTCGTGCGACGCTGATTTGAAGCATGCCCCCTGCTCCCCGCGAGTTGGCGCGCTCGCTTTCGATTTATGCGCCAGCGGCGATGCCCACCATCCGCTCATCACCGACGACGAGTCCGACGAGGGCGCATGCCATCACCGGTTTCTGGTTGATATTCCGCAGACCGATTTTCAAACGGCCGATGCATCGGGCCGCGATTGCTTTGTCTACCTCTATTCCTGCCTGAAAACCGCTGACAGAACCTGCCACAGCCGGGCGGACTGGTCGGTGGGGCATCCTTGCGATCCATGTCCGCCCTGCCCTCCGGCGATACTTCCCGAGCCGGGAAGTTTGAGCACGTTGTGCTTAGGGCTGCTCGCTCTGAAGCGCAGACGACGGTAAGGCGTCGTTGCGGGTATACTCCCGCTCGACCCATGAGCACTAACCCGCGCCAATACTTCGAAGAGATGACCCGGATTTTCGGGAACGCGGACAGCCTTCGAAAAATTGATTCCAGCCATCCCGATCTTCCGCCCGTCGTTTGTTTCATTTATCACGATCGTCCGCGACCCGGCATGACGACAACCGTCACGTATGGCCTGTCCGAAGCGAGTCATCCGGACTGGACCGAAAGCAAGCCCGAGCTCATCGTTTGCGTGAATTCGCCGGATGAAAGCTGGGGCCTGGCCGTGACGGAATTGGCGGAGCATCTTCGCGGCGAGCGTTCCTTTGCCGACGGCGAGCTTTTCGAGCTGGACGGGCCGATTGTCGGCGATTCAGAAATGGCCGGTTTCGTCTCTTATGCTCCGCGAGCCGACATGACCGCCCAAATGGAGGTGGTGCTGCCGGAAAGGACGATCCGTTTCACGGCGATGTACCCGGTTTTCGAATGTGAATTCCCTGCCGTTCGCCGTGGCGATTTCGCGAAGATATGGAACAGCCCCGAATTCGATCCGTACGACGTCGAACGGGCCCATTTATGGAGTGTTTGAAGCGGATTTTTCACCGCGGAGGCGCTGGTGAAATAATCACCCTTCGTCCTTCGATCTTCAATCTTCCCGCGGCGAACAATCGGATCGCCTCGACATAGGCGATCTTTTCCTCTTCGAACACCCGTTGCGACAGGGTATCGGCTGTGTCCTCTTCCAGGACAGGACAGGCTCGCTGAAGAATGATCGGGCCATTGTCGTACGCGGCATCGACGAAGTGAACGGTGCATCCGCTGATTTTGCACCCGTGTTCGAGGACTGCCTCATGCACCTTGCGACCGAACATGCCCTGGCCGCCAAAGCTCGGCAGAAGCGCCGGATGAATGTTGATCGTTCGTAAGAGATAATCGGCGGGAATCTCCAGCAGGCAAAGCCATCCCCCCAGACAAACCAGGCCCACGCCGGCGTCGTCGCAGAGGGAAAAAACCGCGTTGCTGAAATGTTCGCAATTCTCGAATTCGCGCCGATCGACGACGAAATTCATGATCTTCGCGTCCGCGGCCCGCCGCAGACCGTGCAGATCGGGCCGCGAACCGACAACCAGCGTGACTTCGGCGTTCAGTTGCCCAGCCGCGATCACATCGAGAATATTCTGCAGCGTTCTGCCCGCGCCGCTCACAAGGACTGCGAGTTTGAGTTTTGCATCCGACATAAATTCCAGCTCATCCCGCGGCACCATCTTCATGTTGTTCGAATTGCGCGAACCGCGGCGGCATCACGCAACGACAAATCAGGAAACTCGCCGTCCTTTCCCACATCCGGCCGGCGCTTCCAGGATCGCGCACAGGCGGCGTAATCATTTCGACGATCGACGACCCGGACGCGCAGCGCCGGCCCCTCGGGCCCTTTTTCGGCAAGGGAATGAAAGCCCGCCCCGACCAGATCTTCCAGATCCGGGCCATAGGCTTGCAGCCGTCGGCGGAGTTCGTCGTCGTCCACTTCGTAAATGATCTCCGCTTCGATTGCCTTGTTGAGCCCGGCTTCCTTTTTGAGTTTGTCGAGTTGGAGCGTCGCCTGGTCGCGCATCTCGATGAGCAGTCGCCATTCTTCCCTGCGAACATCCGGGATGTTTTCGACGCAGGGAATGGGCAAGCGGGCAAGATGGACGCTCGGGAGCGATGCCTCATCTTCCGGTTTGTGAACGATATACTCCCATGTCTCGTCGGCGGTGAAGACGACCATCGGAGCGAGCATCTTCGTCAGCGTCATCAGCATCCGATGCATGACCGTCTGGCAGCGCCGCCGCAGCGGGGACGATGGAATATCGCAATACAATCGATCCTTCATCGCATTGCCGTAGACGGCGCTGATCTGCACGGCGCAGAAATCGTGCAGCAGGCGGAAGGCGCGATGAAGCTGATACGCTTCGTAGGCCGATGTCACCTCGCGAATGAGATGATCCAGTTCAGCCGACGCCCAGCCATCGAGGCTGTCGAGATTCACTTCGACCGCGTCGGTTGCCGGATTAAAGTCGTAGATATTTCCCAGCAGATATCGAAGCGTGTTGCGAATCTTGCGGTATTTATCCCCGAATTCCTGGATTGCTTTGGGGCTCGCGGGAATATCGCCTTGATAGTCGACGCTGCAACACCAAAGCCGCAGCAGATCCGCGCCGTGCCGTTCCACCTCCTGCGTCGCGGTGACATATTCCTTGTCGCTTTTGGAAACTTTCGTTCCATCCGGCTTCACGACGAAGCCGTGCGTCAGGACCTCTTTGAAAGGCGCTTGCCCCGTGGCGCCGAGGCTGGGCAGCAGCGAAAGCTGAAACCATCCACGATGCTGATCGGATCCTTCGAGGTACAGATTCGCCGGGAAATTCAGATACGCCCGGGCCTGAAGGACGGCGTGCCATGAGCTTCCGCTCTCAAACCAGACATCGAAAATATCCTTTTCCTTTCGGAGCGTTTTCGCGTCGAAGCCGGGCGGATACCGGAAATCTTTCCCAAGCAATTCCGCCGGGCTGTCTGTAAACCATGCGTCACTCCCCTTCTCGGAAAATCGCCTTGCGACGGCGCGAACCGACTGCGGCGTGAGGAGTGATTCTCCCTTCTCGTTATAGAAGACCGGGATCGGCAATCCCCAGCGCGCTGCCGCGAGACGCACCAGTCGGGCCGGCTCTGGAGCATTCCCGCCATGCGATGTTGCCCCCATTCCGGAACAAACCCAATCTCCGAATGGACCGCCGTCAACGCACGTTCCCGCAGTGACCGGGCAGCGGGTTCGGCGGCGGTTGCGTACGGCTTATCGATCGCTACAAACCATTGCTCGGTGGCGCGAAAGATGATCGGCGTCTTGCTTCGCCAATCGTGCGGATAGCTATGAGAGATTTTCTCCTCGGCGAAGAGCGCGCCCGCCTGGGTCAATCGGACGCTGATGATCGGATTGGCTTCCCAGACGGTCTTCCCCTGCAGCCAATCGGGCGCGGAATGATCGAAACGTCCGTCGTGAAGGACGGGGCTGTAGATATCCAGGCCTTCGCGGATTCCGGTTTCGTAGTCCTCCTCACCATGCCCGGGCGCGGTGTGGACCAGCCCGGTGCCATCGGTGGTGGTAACGTAGTCGGCGGCGACGATCCGACCGCTTCGGTCGATAAAGGGATGACGATATTCCTCACCGAGAAGATCTTTACCTGTGACCGATTTCAAAACTTCAAAGCCGCTTTCAACCGATCGCTTGCCCGCGACGCGCTCAGCCAGTTCCTGAGCAACCAGGCCAACGCGATCGGCACCCCCCGCGGCGTATCGAACCGCCACATAGGTCACGTCGGGATGAACGGCGATCGCCAAATTCGCCGGCAGTGTCCACGGCGTTGTCGTCCAGACGAGAAAGCGAACGTCAGCGTCACTGGTTAGTCCGAGCTTCCCCGCGAGGGAGGGAGAAACGATTGCCTTGAATTCCACGTAAACCGAATTGTCCGTCACATCCTGATATTCCAACTCGGCGTCGGCCAGCGCCGTGCGATTCGAGACCGACCAGGGGACGGGTTTAAGCTGCTTATAAACCAGGCCGGCTTCGACAAATCGGGCAAAGACTTCGAGCGTTGCCCCCTCGTAAGCGGGGCTCATGGTGAGATAGGGATCATCCCACTGGCCGAGGATTCCCAGCCGTTGAAATTGCTCGCTCTGGATGCCGACATATTTCGAGGCATACGCAAAACAACGCTCGCGCACTTCCAGCGTGCTCATCTCTCGCAGCTTCGGGCCGAGCTCCTGCTGGATCTTGTGCTCGATCGGCAATCCGTGGCAGTCCCATCCCGGCACGTACGGCGAGCGAAATCCCTGCATCGTGCGGAAGCGCACGATCACATCTTTCAACGTTTTATTGACGAGATGCCCAATGTGAATGTCGCCATTCGCGAACGGCGGCCCGTCATGCAGGATCCAGGGATCTGCGCCAGAACGAGCTTCCTGAATCCGTTCATAGAGTTTGTTTTCCTGCCATTTGCGCAGACGGGCCGGCTCGTTCTGCACGAGATTGGCAGCCATCGGAAAGGTGGTCTGCGGCAGATTGAGCGTTTCTTTGTAGCTCTTCTTTTTGTCGGTTTCCGTCGCCATTCGATGTATCAAAATGTTTGCGTTTTTCGGTCACGAAAGCAGGTCGGGCGCGAATCAACTTAGCGAGCCGCGACCGTGAGGGAGCGAAGTACACAAATTGCGAGAGCAAAGCACAAGTTCATTCGATCGCTCCCTTACGGTCGCGGCTCGCTACGGTCACTCGCTCGCAATCACCGTGCTTGCACCGGATCTTCCATCACCGGTGGATCGAAACCACTTACTGTATCGGCATCCGAGTCTTGTTCCAAATGAATGGTTCGCCAATGGCCGCGCCGGAATCGGAAATACATGAACAGTCCAAGGATCACTCCATAGCCGGTGGCGGCCAGCCAGGGTCCCCTGGGGCCGAAACTGTTCCACTCACGTGCGATTCCATAGCCTCCCAGTACGTTGATTCCCCAGCAGAGACATCCCGTCGCCAGCGCGGGAACGAATGTATCGCCGGCGCCGCGAGCGCGCCGTTGTAAATGATGTAGACGGCATCAAAGAATTGATAGATCGCGGCGAATACGAGCAACTGGGCTCCGATGCGGAGGATTTCCGGATCGCTGGTGAACATGCGGATCAGCAAATGCCGCCCAAGAAAGAAGAACAAGCCGCAGCTCACCATGTAGAGGGCAGTGAGGCGAAAACCCAGGGTTGCGCGACGGGCGGCGGTATCCGGTTCGCCGCGGCCGATATACCGCCCGACGAGCGCCGTTACCGCGGTGGCCACCCCGAACGCGGGCATGAAACTCACGACCATGTATCGCATCATGTAGGTGTTCGCTGCCATGGCTCGCGTGCCATATTGCCCCATGACCCACATGCTGAAGAGGGACCAGGCGAGCACGTCGGCGACGATCTGCACGCCGGATGGCACGCCTACCTCGATCAGTTTCCGCATCTCCAACCAGCGCGGCTTCCAGTCGGAAACGTTGAATCGCGTTCGGCCCGGCTGACGCGTGGCGAAATAAATCAGCAGGCTCGCTTCGACGGCAACGCCGATGTTTTGCGCCCAGGCCGCCCGGCGACGCCCATGCGCGGCAGCCCAAGGTGTCCGAACAGCATCGCCCAGGCGGCTACCGCGTTGACGGCAACGCCTCCGATCGTCGCGGCGAAGACGGCCTGAGGGCGATTAACCGCCAGAAGAAATTGCGCGAACGCCGTCCCGCTCAATTTGATAATGGAGACCGAAAGGACGATCCGAAGATAAATTCCCTCTTCCTCTGAAAGAAAGGGTTCGTGACCCATGCCGGTGAAAATGCGCCGAGCCATCATCAGCACCGGCACGAAGAAGATCGCCACGCCAAGAGAGAACCAGATCCCCTGCCAGAGATAGCGCCCGCATTCGAAAAAACTTTCCCGGCCATAGGCCTGACTGACGAGTGTATTCACCACAAACAGCACGCCCATGCCAAAGCTGATCACGGAAAAAGCGAATAGCCCCGCGTTTGCCCCGGCGGTCGCCTCGGTCACGCCGACATGCGAAAGCATGAGCGTGTCGATGAACTGCATGACCGTGTAAGAGGCCATCTGCGCGACCGTCGGCGCAGCGAGAAAAATGACTTCGCCGAGAGGCGAACGCACTGTTTGGCGGTCGGGCAGGATGGCTTTGGTTTGTCCGAACATTGTTTGCGTCATTA
>CAVWFQ010000008.1:0-536806 GCA_963754335.1 uncultured Phycisphaerales bacterium | reverse complement strand
CTGGCTTCGCCGGGCTCCAGGTCCAGGGACTGCATCTGAGTTTGGCCCTCGCCAAGAATGGTGCCGGAATCTCACCCGCCGACCATGGGAGTCAATTTCACGAAAGTTACCGTCGTCTGGCGCCCGATCGTGACGGCCTGCTCTAAATCCTCCGCTTGCCGGTCGTCGACCAGGATAAAGAAACCGTTCTTTCCAAACGCGTCCACCGCCTTGTTGAATTGCAGTTTCCAATCGATCGGCTGATGCGCCGGCCGACGATAGCCACCGGGCCTGGAGCCGTTGAGAATCAGCTCGGAGCCAGTCGGCTGAACGAGCCCGTGGAAAGTGGAGTCGGCCTTGTGGTTGTAATCCTCCACTTCCTGATAGACGCGCTCGCGAATCAGATCGAGCACGGTAATCCGCTCGGAAGGAAACTCGAGCGGAATCGAATGAATGGTCTCGCCGGAAGCGGTTTGGTCGTGGATGATCAGGGTTGCGGACATGAGTCTACCTTTGATCGGGAATAGCGATTATCAGTCAACGATCGATTTGCCGCAATAAGCCGCCGGTTGACCACTCAAAACCCCGGAACCGCTTCCGAGACTTCTTCAGACTCCTCGCTCGTTCGCGCCGCGGGGTGAGGCATTGGCCGCATCGGCACATGTCTCACAACGTCCCCAACTTTCACATTCAGGCTAAGGGCCGTCCGATTGTCGATGCGAACTCCCTCCTCGCCGCGCACTTCCAGCCGACCTTTGCAGACGCGAAAATCGCGTCGGGTGTTTGAGATGATGTGCTCATCCGCGCCGGCCGGGGGCAGTTCGTCGGCCACATCGATGATGGGCGCCCGGCGACTCTGCTTGACGGTGCGCACTTCATCGCGGCGGCAACTGACAACGGGGCCGCCCTCGAAGATGTCGATCATCCCCGTCTTTCGAAATCCCTCGTCCTCGAGCATTTTCAGCGCGGGCCGGGTCTGCTCGTGAACCTGGCCGATCACGGCCTGGGCGTCAAGCGGAAGCAGAGGAACATAAATCGGATGGGTCGGCATCAGGTCGGCGATGAACTTCTTGTTCACCATGCTGAGATAGTCGGCCTTGGGAAAATCGATCTCGAAGAAGTGTTTGCCGATCGCATCCCAGAACGGAGACTGGCCGCGGTCGTCGATCACCCCACGCATTTCCGCGATCACCACCGGATCGAACCGCTGCAAGTGCTCGGCCATGAACAGAAACCGCGCCAGAGAAAGGAGCCGGCCATTGTTGTGCTGACGGTAGCCGGGATGAAGGAAGAGGCTGCCGATTTCGCTGGGGCCGTTGTGCTCGACCACCAACTGGAGCTTCTGGATTTCCTTTCGGACTCCGAGCATCTCCGATTCATGGACCGACGTCTCGACGCGATAAGCATAAAACGGCTCGAATCCCCCCACTTTCGAAACGATGCCGCAGGTGCCGACGACCTTTCCGTTCTTGAGATCTTCGAGGACGAAGAGATACGTTTCGCCACGCGGACGCTTGCTCATGCGATCGAAGCTATTGTCCGATTCGAGAATTCGCTCGCGCAACAAATCCGCGTCGCGGGGAAGGGTCGTCAGCCCGAAGCCGGTCATCGTCGCCAGCCCCAGAAGCTGGTCGAGATCGTCGAGCTTGATGGGACGCAAAACGAGCATGGGTGCGGAAAGAAAGAAGCACGATTGTAACGGAGGACGATTGTAACGGAGTGACGGGGTATTGGAGAGACGGAGTGCGTTTACAGTGAGGCATTCCGTTACTCCGTCACGTTCCTACTCCTCCATCTTCTCCTCCAACGTCTTCTCCAGAATATCACACACAACATCGACGTCCGCGTCGGCGATGGCGCCGATCGGCGGAAGGAACCGGATGCGCGCTGGGTTTGATCCGGCCATGAACGCAATCACGCCGGCATCGAACAACGTGCGGAGCAATCCCTTTACGGTATCGGCCGACCCGTCAAACGGGGTGAAGGCGATCATCGCCCCCAGCCCCCACGGCCCGGCGACCGAGCCCGGATGCTTCCGGGCGATCGCTTCCAGCCGCGACACAAACCTGTCGTGGACCTGCTGAATCCGACCGTCCGGACCGAAGTAATTTCCCTTGATTAACTGACCGATAATAGCCCGCCCCACGAACAGGCTCGATGTGGCCGCGGTAAACGTCTGACTGACCAAACCGGCCTGTGGCTTGTATTCCGCGCTGAAAAGGGTTGCGCAAACCTGGCTAAGCTTTCCGATCGTTACGATGTCCGCGAACTCATCCAGCCCGAAATGTTGGAAGGCAAAGAGGCGTGAAGTTCGCCCGAAGGTCTGCACTTCATCAAAGAAAATCACGATCCCCGCCGATCTGAGCTCGCGTAACAGCGGCAGGAAAAATTCACGGTTGCCGGCGTGGTACCCTCCCTCACCCTGTACGAGTTCGACCACCATCGCCGCGTGCTGCTTCGGATACCGTGAGAGATGCTGCCGTAGCGCTGTCAAAGCGGCGCCGATGCTTTCCTTCGGCCGGGCCGGATCGAAAAACGGAACGTAGTCGACCGCCAGAACTGTCGGCAGTCCGACGCGATAGGCGGCCTTGTCCGTCACCTGGGCGAGCGCGAGCGTCCGCCCGGCAAAACAATGCTCGAAGGCGAGCAGCCGCGACGCGGGATGTTTTTTCTGGAACGCGATTTTCATCGCGTTCTCGTTTGCCATTGCGCCACTCGTTGTCAGCAAACAATGGCGGATCGCGGCACCGTTGAGATTTGCCTGCTCGACGAGCGTTGCGGTCAGGTCCAGCGCCTCCCGATCCTGCTGTAAATTCCCCTGCATCACGATGTCGGAAATCGCGGCGTCCAGCGAAGCGGTAACGACCGAGGTATGTCCGTGTCCGAAGTAATGGACCCCGATCCCGCTGATCATGTCGTACTTCACGCCTCCGTCTGCCAGTTCGACGAGCGCGCCCCGGCCGATGCCGCTGCCAAGGTAGGGGTAGTACAACTCTCCGCCGCGCAATGCGCCGAATTGTTTGATCGATTCTTCGTAGCTTGTTTTACGCTCAGGGTCGGGAGGGCGCACTCCGGTGAGTCGCTGTTGATGGTCCGAGAGGGCGGACAGCATCAACCGCCGCGCCGCCTCGAGTCGCGGATCGGCCAGGAGCAAATCAGCAGCAAGCGGTTTGGTCATCGCCGAACCTCCATGTTCATTTTAGCTCACCCCGACGGGGGAACTTCAGTTCGCCGGAGCCAATCTTCATGAGCAGAAGCGCCGTCAGCTTTGCGCGCTCCGCAAGACTGTCGATGCTGACAAATTCGTCGGAATTGTGCATATTCCCGCCGCGAGGCCCCAACGTGTCCAGCGTCGGGAGCCCGGCGGCGGCAAGTCGATTTCCGTCGCTCACGCCGCCGCTCGGCTTGAACGTGATCGGGCCGATTCCCAATTCCGTCGCGCACTTTGCCGCCGCGTCGAGCAGGGCGCCGGTTGCATCGTCAAGTGGTTTGGGCAGCGCATCCGACAGCCGGTGAAGCACCGCATGAATGCCATCCCGACGCCGCAGTTTTTCGACCAGTGATTCCAGTCGCGCGTGCGCTTCGATCATTTCCTCGGCGGTCGTCGCACGCAGATTCAGGCGGCAGATGGCCAGGTCCGGCACGACATTCACCGGTCCCCCTCCTTCGATTTTACCGACGTTCAGGATGATTCCCGGCAATGCATCGGGCATCGCGGCGGCTTCGACGACAAACGACGCCAGCGCATGAAGTGCATTTCGCCCTGCGGCATAATCGCGGCCCACATGCGCCGATTTTCCGCGCACCACCACCACGTAATTCGCCGATCCTTTGCGACTGGAGACCAGACCGCCATCGGGCAACGCCGGCTCGAATACGAGACCCAGATCGTTGCGATGAGCGCATTCCTCCAGGACTTTTCGTGAGCCCGGTGAGCCGATTTCTTCGTCAGGGTTGAGAAGCACTTCCCAGCTTAAAGCATTTGCCCACGGCGAGCGCTCGAATGCGCGCAGCGCCGTCAGCAAGACGATCAGGCCTCCCTTGGCGTCGACCACGCCTGGACCGTTGAGCGTGTTGTCGTCAATTCGTTTAGCGCGTTGAAATGAATGGTAGGCGTCGTAAACGGTGTCGAAGTGAATTCCGAGAAAAACGGAAAGGATCGCGGTGGCTTGGGTTTTCACAGCGTGGAGCGCCGGCACAATCGGCAATTCCTGCAGGTTGCCGCCGGCGTCAACCGTCTTGACCGGCGGCAACTCGATCGTGCGGATTTCGCCGCCGAGCTCTGCCAGCGAGGGGAAAATCGCCTCGGCCATGAGTCTCAGGCCTGCAATGTTGCCACTTCCGGAATTGATTTCAGCCCAATCCACGAGACGGCGAATCATCGTTTCCTGCTGTGTGTCAATCCATTGCAGATACGGATCGTATTGCGGCATAGGCTTACAGGCTCGAAGGCTCGTAGTGCGGGCTTCAGCCCGATTCTTCCGAATAAGAGGATACGGGCTGAAGCCCGCACCACAAATGAAGGTACGGCCTGAAGGCCGCACTACAAACCAGGAAATGTGAGGATGGAAGACAGCGTGGGTCAAGCTCTTATCTCTGATCGGTTTGCAGATGCGCAAAACACTCGGCCCTCATTTGAAACCCCGTCGAAGCCGCAGCGCAGCGCGCTGGCCGGGCGGCGATATGTCACCGCCGCCCTGATGCTCATGATGGTGCTCGCGTCTCTCGAGCAGACCGTCACCAGCACTGCGATGCCGACGATCATTGGCGAATTGCACGGACTCGAACATTACTCCTGGGTCGCCTCTATTTATCTCCTGGCGAGCACGGTCAGCATGCCGCTTTACGGACGGCTCGCCGACGCATGGGGACGCAAGCGTGTGATTCTCCTGGCCATCAGCGTCTTTGCGGTCGGGTCGATGTTTGCCTCGACGGCCCATTCGATGGGCCAGTTGATTCTCTACCGCGGAATTCAGGGTCTGGGCGCCGGCGGAATCATGCCGGTCGTCCTCACCATTCTCGGCGATATTTTTACGCTTGAAGAACGCCCGTCGGTGCAGGGATTTTTCAGCGCGGTCTGGGGCGTGGGCGCGCTGGGCGGCCCGGCGCTCGGGCGCTGCTGGTTAAAACGCTCGGCTGGCGATCGATCTTTTTCGTGAATCTTCCTTTCGGCATCCTCGGCATCATCGTGCTGATCTGGAAATATCACGATCGCGAGAAGCCGCACTCGACTGATCTTGATCTGCCCGGCGTCGGCGCACTGGCGATCGCCTGCACGGTCACGCTCGCGCTGGTTTCACGCCTGGGACCCGGCGGCTGGAGTGCACCGACGGCGCTCTGGCTACTTGCCGCGGCGCTGGGTGCAACCTGGTTTTTCGTTCGTCATGAGCGACGTGCCGCCAATCCCGTGATGCCCCCGGCGTTGATGGCTCAGCGATCCATCGGGCCGTCCATGGCCGGAAACGTGCTGCTGGGGATCGGCTTTCTCAGTCTCGACACCTACGTCCCCCTCTACGTCCAGGGCGGTCGCGGAGGCGGTGTCGGCGCCGCGGCCGGCGTCGTCACGCCGGTCATGTTCACCTGGGCGCTGAGCGGCTTATTCGCCGCTCCGCTGGTGATCAAATGGGGATTCCGCAAAACCGCCCTGCTGGGCTGTTCTCTCGTCACGATCGGGTTCATCGGGCTGGTGGTCTGCGCGCTGACGCATGCCTCGCAATGGATGCTGACGTGTATCCTCGCCATCACCGGATTTGGGTTCGGCCCCGCTTCGATGTCCTATCTGCTGGCGGCACAAGACGCCGTCACCTGGCAGCAGCGCGGCATCGTCACGAGCAGCACCACGTTCTTCCGAACGATCGGCGGAGCCATCGGCATCGGCCTGCTCGGCATGCTTTTCAATGTTTTGATCGCGCCCGATTTCGTGCGTCTCAAATCGATGGGCGTGAACCCCGCCGCTCTGATGGATGCCCATTCGCGGGCCGGAATTTCTGTCGAGGCATTTCGGCAGGCGCAGGACGTGATCAGCCGTGGGCTCACCTGGGTGTTCGTGAGCATGCTCTTCTTCGCGGCGGTGGGAATCTTCGTAACGCTCTTCATGTTGCCGCGGAAGGCCGATCACCCGGTGAGTGCTGCCGAAGCGATCGAGAGCCTGGCGGGATGACGCTCAATTCGCCGTCGCGTCCGGCGCGACCCCGGTATCGGCAGGAAATTTGACGCGCTCGTAGATCTCCGTGAGCGGCAGATCGACGTCGAGAGCAGCCAAACGGATTGTTGCGTCGACTCCGCGCGCTCGCGCAGCACCCATGTGCCATCGAGTTGTCGCTCATAAATCTCGATATGAGGGGATTCCTGCGAAATGAAAACGTACGCTTTGAGGGCAGCGATGCGCCGGTAATTCTCGGCCTTAAACCCCCGGTCGTATCCATCGGTCGTCTTTGACAGAACCTCAAACAGCACAGTTGGATTCACGTAGGTTTCGCCGGCAGAGTCGTCAGGATCCCGCTCGAGCGGTTCACAATAAACGTTCGCGTCCGGATAGCAGCGTAATCCGGTCGCTTTAACCTTGAGACGCAGATTGGACTCGTAGGTCGTGCATGGGGTTTTCCTGAGACGGCCGTTCAATTCGCCAACAACATTGCTGCAGATGAGGCTGTGGACGGAAGTTCCGCTTGCCATCGCGAAAATCTCGCCGTTGTAGTAATCACTCTTGTATGCCGCCTCCCGCTCCAGGGCGTAATACTCTGCCGGCGTGAAACGCTTGATCGGCTCTGGCAAAGTCATTGATGAAATTGTAGTTGCGCGGTTCGCCGGTGGAAAGAAAGCCCAAGAGTTATAGGAAAATCACCGAAGTCGTGGAAGGAATTCCCCCCAAGGCGAAGCCGCCAACTTCGCATTGGCATTCGGCGCCGGTCTTTGCCCTGAATTCGAGCCATGCAGCGACCGCTCGGTTCTGCCGATCAGTGAGATCCGCTGGAAGATCTACACCCTGCCACTCTAACAGGATTGTCTCCATCAGGTCAGCGGCGCCGGAGTCGGAAGGAGCACCGTGTTTCAGGTCCCAAACCATGACTGCGGGCAGGTAATATCGAAGTCCCTGTTTATCGAGGAACGCAAATGCGCTTGGCATCTGTTCGATCCATTCGTGCGAAACGTCCTGCCAACGTTCATCAACATCGAGCGAAACGCGCGGCAAGCTGATCCGAGAGCGACTCGCGATCGTCCATCGCATTCGCTTGATGAAGTGTGATCCCGTTACCTCGAGGCATGCCGTCGAACGCCGCCTCGATCTCGGACTGTAGCTTCGCGGAATTGGAGTTCATCATACCGCTCGATCACCTTCGAAGAACCGTCGGCGACAAAAACCGCCTGAGGCCATTCCCGCCATGCTGCTCGCACAGCTAAATCAAGCGCGGCTGCGCCGGACGAAACATCAAGATGAATTTCGTTGCCGCCGATCATTTCTTTAACCCCGCGCCGTGATCCTGTGAAAGTCCATCATCTTACCACCGCATCATGAACATTTCATTCGGCGAAAGTGGGGCAAACCTGCTTCAGGTGCGTGACAGAATCGGCGGCAGAGCTTCTTCCCCCCTCTCCCAGTACTCTGGGAAAGGGATGGGGTGAGGGCCCTTCGACGACGCTCAGGACGGGCCATCCGTATCGCGCGTTGAAGACCCTCACCCCGCGCCCTCTCCCGGAGTACCAGGAGAGGGGGAAGTCTTTTGGACCGCCGAATCTGTCATCCACCTGCTTCACTCCCACTCGATCGTCGCCGGCGGCTTGCTGCTGATGTCGTAGACCACTCGATTCACGCCCCGCACTTCATTGATGATGCGATTGCTCATCGTGGCCAGCACGTCGAACGGGATCCGCGCCCAGTCGGCAGTCATGAAATCCTGGCTCTCGACGGCGCGGATCGCGATCACGCAGTCGTAGCTTCGCGCGTCGCCCATCACGCCGACCGTGCCGATCGGCAGCAGCACGGCGAAGACCTGCGCGGTCTTGCGGTAGAGGTTGGCGGCGATCAATTCTTCGAGCACGATTTCGTCGGCGTCGCGCAGAACGCGCAGCCGTTCGGGGGTGATGTCGCCGATGATGCGCACGGCCAGGCCGGGGCCGGGGAAGGGGTGTCGCCAGACGATGTGCTCGGGCAGGCCGAGCACTTCGCCGACCTGGCGGACTTCGTCCTTGAACAGCTCGCGGAGCGGCTCGACGAGTTCGAAGCCGAGTTCTTCGGGCAGGCCGCCGACGTTGTGGTGGAGCTTGATGTTGGCGGCGGTGCCCGCGTAGCCGTGGCCGCTTTCGATCACGTCGGGGTAGAGCGTGCCCTGGGCGAGGAATGCGGCGCCTTCGATGTTCGCCGCTTCGCGCTTGAACGCCTCGATAAATTCTTTGCCGATGATCTTGCGCTTTTGCTGCGGATCGGTGATGCCTGTCAACTCACGCAGGAATTGTTCGGATGCGTCGTGCACGCGCAGATCGATCTTGAAATGGTCGCGGAAGGTGCGCTCGACCAGATCGCGCTCGTTTTTCCGCAGCAGGCCGTTGTCGACGAAAATGCAGACGAGCTGGTCGCCGATGGCCTTGTGGAGCAGCGCCGCCGTGACGGCCGAATCGACGCCGCCCGACAGGCCGCAGATCACTTTCCCCTTGCCGACCTGTTCGCGAATTCGGACGACCGTCTGCTCGACGAAGTTGCCCATCGTCCACAAGCCCGAGCATTTGCAGATGTCGTAGAGGAAATTGCTGGAAGATCTGCTCGCCGCGCGGCGTGTGGGTTACCTCGGGATGAAACTGCACGCCATAAAACGGCCGCGTGCGATGCCGCGCCGCGGCATAAGGGCAGGTCGGCGTCGTCGCCAGGGGGATGAAGTCGGCGGGCAATTCGTGAATCTGGTCGCCGTGGCTCATCCAGACGGTGGTTTCTTTGGGCAAGCCCGCGCACGAGCGGCATCGTCGGTGTTCACCGTCAGCTTGGCCCGGCCGTACTCGCGCGCCTTGGCCGGCTTGACCTGCCCGCCGAGCAGTTCCGCGCCGAGCTGCATGCCGTAGCAGATGCCGAGGACCGGCACGCCCAGGTCAAAGATTCGCGGATCGCACCGCGGCGCATTCCGCTCATACACGCTGCTCGGGCCGCCGCTGAAAATGAGGCCCTTAGGGTTGAGCTTGCGGAGTTCGTCGAGGGAAATGTCGGGCCGCACCAGCTCGCTGTAAACGCCCTTTTCGCGCACCCGGCGGGCGATGAGCTGAGCGTATTGCGAACCGAAATCCAGGATCGGAATCACTTCATCATGCTGCATCGGGATTCATTAACGCAAGCGTAAACGGAATGCAAAGGGTAGTCACCTGTCCCCTGTTCAAGCCAATTGTCGCGTTTTTTTTACTCCCTAGTTTGTCGCTCTGTTGCAGATCTCAAAGGGCGTCTAACAACGGGAGTGGATCATGTCACAGAATTTGTTCAGTCGGGCGTTTGCATTTGGTCATTCTTGGTTCGCCGATTCGCTTAATCGGAGCGTTGATCCGATTGAGGGCGCTGTGCAGCCGGTCGTCGAGATGCTGGAGGCACGGCAACTGTTCAGCAGCGCTGTTTTTACCTTCGACGATGGCAGTGGAAGCACCGCCGCCGACTCTTCGGGCAATGGAAACAACGCCACGCTTCACGGCGGCGCGGCATTTACTTCCAGCGGCCACATCAACGGCGCGATCACGCTGAACGGTTCTACCGGCTATCTCGACGCGACGAGCTCGTCTGATTTACAAACCAGCGGCGCGGTCACCGTGGCGGCCTGGGTCAAACTGGGCGGAACCGAAACCGACCAGAAGATCGCCAGCACACAGGACCTGACCGCCGGCGGATATAAGCTTGGCATCTTCGACGGCAAAGTCGAATTCGAGATCCGTGATTCATCGAACCAGTATTATCTCGATCGATCCGTCACGGGCGGCACCGCGCTGAGCACCGGCGTCTGGTATCACGTCGCCGGCGTTTGGGACCCGACCACCGGCACCATCAGCACCTACGTCAACGGCGCGCTGGATCGGCAGCTCACGACAACCGGCACCCTCGCCGTCAGCGGTGGGGATCTGATCATCGGGCGCGACGGAACGGCCGACAGCGGCTACCTCGATGGGTCGCTCGACGATCTCCGCATCTACCAGTCAGCCTTGACCGCGTCGCAGATCAGTGACCTGTATCACGGCATTCCGCTGGCCCCGACCAATCTTTCGGCGACGGCTGGAGACAACGCCGTGACGCTGGATTGGACGGGAAACACCGATGCGACGAGCTACAACATCTATCGCGGCACCTCGGCCGGCGGAGAATCCGGCACGCCGCTCGCGACCGGCATCACTTTGACGACGTATACCGATTCCACCGCCAGCAACGGGACGACCTACTTCTACACCGTCACGGCGGTCGATAGCGCCGGAGCAAGCCCACAATCCAACGAAGCCTCCAGCACGCCTGACGTTTCCGCCGGACCGCTATCCTGGTTCACGTTCGATGAAGGGTCCGGCTCAACGACGACCGGCACCGGCTCCGCGGGCAGCCTTACTGGCACGCTCGAAGGGGGAGTTTCCTGGACCAGCGGCAGCCATTCCGGATCGGCGCTGAGTTTCGACGGTTCAAGCGGCTACGTCTCCGTTCCGAGTTCGACCAGCCTGGATCTGGCCGGAACGGTCACCGTCTCCGCATGGGTCAAGATCAACAGCGATACCGGCGATATGAAGATCCTCGGAAATGAAACCGGAGCGGGCGGCGGTTACAAGCTCGGCATCTTAAATGGTCAGGCTGAGTTCGAAATCCGCGACGCTTCGGATCAGTATTACAACGACCGCTTCGCCGGCCCCGGGACCACTCTCACGCCCGGCGTGTGGTACCAGGTCACCGGCGTCTATTCGCAATCGGGCGGGTACATCAAGACGTACGTTAATGGCGTGCTCGATCGTTATCTGGCCACCACCGGCGTCCTCGCCGCCGGTACCGGCGATCTGGTCATCGGCAAGGAGCCCTTTGCTGCGTCCGGCTATTTCAATGGCTCAATCGACGATGTCCAGATCTACAGCGCCGCCCTCACTTCGGCGCAGGTCAAAGGGATCGCCGGTGTCGCGCCCATTCCAGATGGGCCGGTCAATCTTTCGGCCACCTTCAGCGGCACCACCGCGACCGTAAGCTGGACGAATGCTGACCCGACGGCGACTGGATTTGTGGTCCAATACAGCGGAGATGGCGGCACGACCTGGTCCAGCCCGACGACTTATTCCTCTTCAACCACCTCCGTCACGCTGATCGGCCTTCCTGCAACAACAAGCGTGCTCGTTGAGGTGCTTGCACAGACGGGTCTGGCCATTTCGCTGCCGTCAACCGTCAGCGGCATCACCGGCGCCGGGTCCGAACAGTACTACACGGTTACGGTGGGTGATCCGGTCGGTGGAACAACCTCCAGCAATAATAGCGGCACGCTCACCGCTTCCACGGAGGAGATTCAGGCTGACTCCCCGGCAGCCGCGATTGAAGCGGCCGTGACCGGGACGATTACGGCAGACCTCAGCTCGGTTCCAGGGATCATGGCGATTTACACCTACACGTTCCCGACCGACTCGAGCGCCTTTGCCATCGAGCCGACCGATACACAGCCGGATGGTGTGCCGTATCCGGATCCCGGCACGCCACGACTGCAATTCAACCAGACGACCGGCAAATACAACGGCTACATCGGGCTCGAAGATGAAACCGACGCGCCGATCAATGACATGGATTACAACGACTTCTACTTTCCTGTCACGGTGACGCCAGTTCCCTGAGCCATGCACTTTGGAGAAGCCGCTTTCCCGGCAGCGTAACGCGCGAATCGGGCGGATCGAGTGATCCGCCCGATTCGCGCGCATTGGTGATCTTTCCTTTCCCGCCACCTCGGCCGCTCGATATTCGAGGCCCTCTAATCCACCTTGACCTAAGATTCCGACTGGACGTCGGAATGGCCGATAACGTTGGAGCATGACAAAGGCGCCGCAGGCGGTTGTTCGAGCGGAGAATGAATTGCGCAAAGCGGCGCGGCCGATGGCGCCATGGATCGCGGGGCTGGCCCGCGCCGGCTACGCCGCACGGGGTGTCGTCTATTGCGTCATCGGCAGCCTGGCGATCGTCGCGGCCTCCAACCCCGGCGGGAGAACCTCCGGCACGCACGGCGCCATCCGTTTCCTCGCCGAACACAGATTCGGCTGGGTTCTGATCGTGCTGCTCACACTGGGACTCGCGGGGTTCGCCGTCTGGTCTTTCGTTCGCGGGCTGCTCGATCCCGAACACTTCGGCCATAGTTACAAGGGATACGCCCGGCGGTTGGGTTTCTTGTTCACTGGGTTTGCCTATTGCGGTTTTGTCGTCGGGATCATTCACACGCTCCTCCAGATGGCCCACCTCATGGCCGCGGAACATCGCGGACGTGAAGATCGTGCGACCGTGGAATGGACCGCCATCCTCATGTCGTTCCCGCTGGGAAGGTGGGCGGTGGCCGGCGTGGGCGTGGGGATGATCGTCTTCGCGCTCGTGCAGGTCGCCGCCGCGCGGCGAATGAACATCAACGATCCGCTCCGCGTCAGTCCGATGGCGCGGCGTCTGATCAACGCACTCGGCCGTTTCGGATTGATCGCGCGGGGTGGCGTTTATCCCGATCGGCATCTTTCTCGTCGTGGCAGCTTATCGCACCGATCCAAAGGAAGCGCGGGGCTTCGGAGGAGCGCTGGCATGGATCCGGGGCGAGCCCTCGGGACGCTGGCTGCTCGCGATCGTCGCGGCGGGGTTGATCGCGTTCGGATCGTACCAGCTCATTCTGGCAATGTTTCGACGGATTAGAGCGAAATGAATGAGTTCAGGGCGTATCTTGCTCGGCGGAAAACGCAGCCCTTCGGGCGGCCGCTAAAAGAGGGAAGCTCGGAATTTTGACCTTTTGACTTCTGGATCTTAACTTTCTTTACCATGGATGATGCGATTCGACAGAGTCTGAAGCCCGGAGCGCGCGTGAAGGTGACCCAGCAGATCGGCGGCCGCGATTTCGCCTGGGCCAGCGATGTGACGGGCACCATCCTCGCTTATGAGCAAAAGCCGACCGGAAGCTGGTTCGCCCACTCGCTGGGTGACAAGCTCTGGCTTGATCGACTGACGCTCCGCAAAGACGATGGCGAACTGACCACGCTTAACCTCGATGATTATTCCCACCTGGAAATCGAGAAGCCCTGAGCCTCCATACCTCGCGTTGCAAATCAAATGGATGCGGCCATTTTCGGACTGATCGTGGCGGATTTGATCGGGGAGCCGATCGATCTGCGCCATCCACCTGTCACCCGGCGGGTTGCACCTGATCAACTCGGTCACGCTCACGACCGGAGGCAATGCCCCCAACACGGCGATCGCCATGGCGCGGCTTGGGATGAAAGTCGCGGCGGCAGGACTGGTCGGAACCGATGTACTCGGCGCGGCCGTCACCGCTCAGTTGCGGGAAAACAAAGTCGATACATCGGCCGTTTTCACCACGCCCAACGCGCAGACCAGCGCGACCGTCGTGGCGGTTGAACCCGGCGGAGAGCGTTGCTTTTTCCACACGCTTGGGGCGTCGCGATTGATCGATCCGGCTCTATTTCGGCGCTGCTTTCCAATTTTCGCAAAATGCAAATACGTACAGATCGGGTATTTCGGGTTGCTGCCCGCGCTCACGCCGCATCTGGCTCCCCTGCTCGCCGAATTGCGAAGCACCGCGCCTCAGACACGAATCGTTCTTGAAACAGTCACGCCGCCGGGACCCTGGGAAGAACTTGAGCCGATCCTTCCGCACCTTGACGCATTTATTCCCAGCCGCGGCGAAGCGATCGCGCTGACCGGCGAGCGGGAACCGGCAGGAATGATTGCCGCTTTCCGCAAGCGGATGCCGCGCGGGTTGATTGGGATCAAGCTCGACGCCGAGGGATGCCTGCTCGAAGACGGCAGCGGACCCGCCATCCACGTCCCCGCCTATCCAATCAAAGTCGTCGACACCACCGGCGCCGGCGACACGTGGTTTGCCGGCCTGCTGACCGGCCTGATACGGAATATGCCGCTGCGCCAAGCCGGGCAACTGGCCAATCGCACCGCCGCCGACTGCTGCACGGCTCTCGGCGCCTCCGCCGGCATCCGCGGGTTCGACGACACTTACGCCAGGCTTTGAGGCGAGAATGAGTCTTCCCATTGTCGGCTCATGGACCGTTCGAATTGAAGCCTTCCGCCCGTTCACAATTCATGGCGATCGCTATTTCGAATTGCAGATCATCCGGCTGGATGAACCCTCGACCACGCAAACCATCGTACGAATTCCAGAGCATGTGATCGCCGGCGCACCACAGGTCGGCGAGCGTTATTCGATCACATTCCTGATGGGACAAATCACGTCGATGAAATGGGAGAGGTGAGACCCGGAATGTCTCGACCGAGTCAACGAATCATTACATCCGAAAAGCAAACCGCGCGCACTCAGACGAGCGCACCGGCCATTTCGAGTCCGACCCCGCCGAGCTGATACTCGGCCTGGGCGGCACGAAGCTGGGAGAGTGCATAGACAGCGGATTCGCGCTCGCAATCCCCGACCACCATTCCATGCCGCGCGTCGGCGGCGTGGGAAGGATCGAGCGGCTCGCCGATCGGACCCCAAGTGGCCCTATAACAACCAAACATTAGATTCTGCTTGATCGAAAGCTCGAGCCCGGCCCGCGCGAATTCGCGCTGAACCGACATAACCGATGGGAAAGGCCGCCCATCGGGCAGGTGTTCGACATCGATCTCGCCGAGATATCTCCAGCCGCTGTCCAAAAGGCGGTCCACCGCGTAGGTCAGATTCATGACTGCTCCTCCCAGAAATGTTCTGGTCCCCGCCTCAACTATTCCCTCTTCGACCGCATCTTAAACAGACATAATGCCCGATTTCAAGTAAATCGATGGCAAATTTGTCGCAATTTTCGAGAGTCCGCCAGCCAATCGGAATGGAACGGGATTAATCTTCGGTCATCAAAGTTTATCGGACCGCTGGCCGGTTCATCCCCCGCCGCATATTCTACGTCAAGTGCCGTCGCATGAGGCGTCGGCGAAAGCATCAAGTCCCGCGGAAGTGGAAACATGGAACCATTGAACGATCCGGCAGCTACCAACCGCAAGCGCCCCTATTCACGTTCCGCGCATCGCGCCCGCAGCCACGCGTCGGCTCATCTCGATGAGCCGCCTGCTTCTGACGACTCTCACCTGCCGGACCATCCGTTGATTGCCCGCGGCGCCGCTGACATGGTCTCTTCCGATTCGGAGCTGGATTCACTTCTCGAACATCTGCGATCCGCCGGATCCTTCGCCTATGACACGGAGTTTATCGGCGAACTGACTTATTTTCCCAAGCTTTGTTTGATTCAAACCGCTTCCGCGCAGCGCGTGGTGCTGATCGATCCGCTGGCGAAAATCGACTTGCGTCCGTTCTGGGAATTGCTCTGCGATCCGTCGGTGGAAAAGATCGTCCACGCCGGCCAACAGGACATCGAACCGGTCATCCGCCACCTGGGCCGCGCTCCCGCAAACGTATTCGACACCCAGATCGCCGCCGGATTCGTCGCGCTTCCTTATCCGGCATCGCTGTCGAAACTGGTGATGGAGTTGGCCGGCGTGAAATTGGGAAAAGGCCTTACCTTCACACACTGGGACCAGCGGCCGCTCTCGGAAGTGCAACTCCGCTATGCCGCCGATGATGTGCGCTATCTACCGCTGATGCGGGCGGAACTGCGCAGGCGACTGGAGGAAAAAGGGCACGCCGAATGGGCGGCGTCGGAGTGCGCGGCCCAATGCAATACGTCGCTCTACCGCTTCGATCCCGAATCACAATACCTGCGCGTTCGCGGCGCCGGCGCGCTACAGCCGCGGAATCTGGCGGTGTTGCGCGAATTGACGGTTTGGCGCGACGTCTCAGCTCGGGCCCACGATGTTCCCCCGCGCGTGTTTCTGCGCGATGAAATCCTGATCGACCTGGCCCGCACCCCGGTCAAGTCCGTCGAAAAGCTCGCCCGTGTGCGCGGCCTGCCGCGTCCGGTGGAGGCGGCGCACGGGGCGCAAATCGTGCAGACGACGCTGCACGCCCTGGATCTCCCCGTTGATTCGCTCCCATCGCCGCGAGAAATTGAACCCTCCCCCGCCGACAAGTTCCGTGCCGATGCGCTCTGGGCGTCGGCGCAGTGCCTGGCATATGGCCGAGGCATCGATCCATCGCTCCTCACCAACCGGCAGGAGATCGGCGAGTTCTACCGCCTGCTTCAGGGCGGGGGTGACCCGACGGATAGCCCGCTCATGCAGGGATGGCGCAGCGAAGCGCTTGGCGAAAAGCTGTCGCAGCTCCTCAAAGGCGAATCGAAGTTCACGCTGGAATGGTCGGAAAATCTGCTGCGAACGCGCTCGTGATGCGTGCTTAAGAGCCGCGCACGAAGTAAGCGGGAAAGTTCCCTCGTTTAACCAGCACTTTCCCGCTTACTTTGTGCGCGGCTCCCTTAAAATCCTCGCTTAGGCGGGAGAGTCGGGAATTCGTTGCGAACGAACTCGTAATGCGTGCTTAAGAGCCGCGCACGAAGTAGGCGGGGAAGTTCCCTCGTTTAACCAGCACTTTCCCGCTTACTTCGTGCGCGGCTCCTTGAAATCGTCGCCCAAGCGGGCGAATCGGGAATTTCATTCGAACGCGCTCGTGATCCATGGGCCAGCGGTATAATCCCGATTGTGATACCGGCGTCGACTTATCAAACGCTTCTCGACAGGATGGTACTTGCCGTGGAACGCGTACGTGAAAGATTATTACGTGCCACCGCAGCGCTCGACGCGGCGAGCGTGCCCTATGCCGTAGTCGGTGGAAACGCGGTGGCAGCATGGGTTGCGACAATCGATCCGACGGCAGTGCGCAATACGCAGGATGTGGATCTACTGCTTCGCCGGACTGACTTGGATCATGCGGCGCGAGCGCTGGAATCGGTTGGATTCATTAGACAACAGGTCTCCGGTATCGATATGTTCCTCGACGGTCCGATGCATACTCCGCGCAACGCGGTGCATATCGTCCCCGCAAGGGAAACCATCCGGCCCGGTGATCTCCTGCCATCGGCCGATGTGAATGAGTCGGAGAAGCCGGACCAGTTTCGCGTCTTGTCGCTCGAGGCGCTGGTTCGGATGAAGCTCACGTCGTTTCGCCGCAAAGACCAGGTGCACCTTCAGGATATGCTGGAGGTCGGACTGATCGACTCGACGTGGAAGGATCGATTTCCCGCCGAGCTTGCAAGCCGTTTGCAGGAATTGATCGACACGCCGGAGGGCTAACTCTTGCCATAGAGCTTCCGCAATTCCTCAATCCTCTTCCGATCGCTCACCACCTCGATCGAATAGTGATATCGCTTATGAGCGCCCGGCTCGATCGTGTCCATCAGCCCTTCTTCGCGGTCGCGCCAACGGCCATTGACGGTGCCGTTCATCGGTTCGAGCGCCGTCACATATTCTCCCGGGCCAAAGTGCTGCCAGTTGCCGCAGCGCGGGAATTCCCGCGTGTTGTAATGAATGGCCACGGCCAGCGGCAGCTTGCGATTGACGATGGCGACGGTGGTGTTTCCCTTGCGATCCGTTGGCTTGGGAAAAATCGCCGCCACCGCTGACGTCGGGCCGCGGTTTCGTTCCTGCGGGCCGGGGATGCGCTTGTAATCCGAGCCGGGGGCGAATCGCCGCTGGCATTCCGGATCGTCCAGCGGCTCAGGGGCGCGCGAGTCCCAGCAAAGCTCTGCGCCGGCATCAACGAGCGGATAACCGAAGTTGATGTGAAGCAGCCATGCATGCGGCACCGACTGATTGCCGGCGTTGTAGAAATCGTCAGTGAAGTCGATCGAACTCCCGCCCAGTTCCGAGGCGATCGTCCGGCGCAACTCGACGCACGGATTGTAAAATGAGCCGTATCGAACCGATCCAGTGACCGACATGCGCGTTCGTCCCGTATGGGCATCGGGGAGAATGACGGACTCGATCGCCGCGGCGGTATTGGAATGCGGCCCATGCAGCCCAAGCTCCTCGCTGCCGTCCTGGCCCGGCGGACCGAGGTTGGTCGGCCCGCACGTCGTCAGCAGTCCGCCAAAAAAGCTGCGCAGCCAGTCGAGCCCGCGGTCGTATCCGCGGCTCGGCGGAGTGACGCCTTTGTGCGTAAGAAAGGTCAGATTGTGCTGATTCCAGGAAGCCTGGTCGATATCCATTCCGCGGTCGGCGAGGATGCGATAGCGCAGTCCGCCGCCGGTATTCACGCATAAGGGCGCACGCCGCGAGCGGGGCCCTCGTCGAGCGTGTAGGCCTCGATTCCGCCGAGCTGGGAAGTGTTGATGAATTTCGTCGTGTCAAAGACTGATTGGATTGGTCCCGCCATGTCGATTTCCTTCCGCGTTGCTTGGGCCGCACGGCGTGTTATTCGCCGCGGTGGATGGTGCGTAGGATAGTCGGGCAGAGGGGACAGACAAGGACGATCTATGACAAGGCATTCGTTCTTGAAAATCCTGTCAATCCTTTCTGCGCCGATCGGCGTTGCGTTTCTGTTGGGCTGCGATCGAATTTTCCACATTCACCTAGATCGTCAGAAGCTGGTGATCGCAATATCGACTGTCATCGTCAGCTCGTTTTCGGGAATGGCGATTGGAAGGATCGTTGAACGGCGGCAACCCAAAGAAGGCTGCTGCGGAAAATGCGGGTATAATCTGTACGGAACTCGGGCGGCTGGCATTTGGCGTTGTCCGGAATGTGGGCCGCCCTTTTGAATCGAATGCCCAACTCGGAGACTTTCCTCATGCCCATTTACGAATACGCCTGCGAGAAATGCCACGAGAAATTCGAAGAGCTCGTTCGCTCGATGAGCGGCGGCGAGCGGTGCAAGTGCCCCAAATGCGGATCGGAAAAGACGACACGGGCGCTGAGCGTTTTCGCGGTTGGAGGCGAGTCGTCAGGAAAATCCGCTTCGATGGATTCATCGCCGGGCATGTGCGGGCGATGTGGCGGGCCGGGACCGTGCGCGTCCGACTGATAATCAAATCGTTGGTATTTCTGTCGTTGAACGTTGGAAGTTGAACGTTGGAAGTTGAGCGTTGGAAGTTGAGCGTTGGACGTTGAACGTTCAATTCGAGAATTAACGTTCAACGTTCAACGCTCAACGCTGAACGTTCAACGTTCAACGAGGGGAAACAAGCACAGCGCTGTCTTATTTATTGAGGTCCTGCGCCGGCTTGGTCGTCGGAGTCGATAAGGCCCAGTGCGACTTCATCAACTGGATGACCCGATCGTTGGCCATCGTTCGCTTCTGGGCCTCGTCAAGATACTGAGAGGCGGCGGCGCTGTCGCCGGTGTTGTAGGCGATGTAGGCCAGCAGGAACCAGGGACGCTCCGAGCGGGTGTCTTTGGCGGCCAGGTCTTTCAAATCCTTCTGCACGTAGGCCAGGCGCTGAGCATTCATGACGGCGCTCAGATCGAACTGACCCATGAGCAGCGCGGGATCGACCGCAACGACGCGGCGTAGATCCGCCTCGGCCTTGCCGTAATAAGCCGCGCCGAGTTCGGCATGGGCCCTTCCCAGCGCGGTCAGCGGATTATTGGGGGCTACCTTCTCGGCATCGTTGAATTTCAGGATCGCCGAGGCGAACTTGTCTTCCCGCATAAGATCTTCACCCGCCGCCAGCAGATCGTGCAGACCCTTGGCCTTCACCCCGGCGGCCAGGGAGGTGATCTTGACCGGCGGCCCGTTTTCCTTTTCGGGAGCGATGGGGTTTTCCGCAACCTGGCCCGGGTTTGCAGGTCGCGTGGTTCCGCCGGCCGTGTTTTTCTGGCCGGCAGCGGGATTGGCCTGGGCGAGTGCGTGTTGTTCCAGACGAAACTGGCGATTCGCCTCTTCGTCGGTGATGCCGTGGTCGGCGTTGTATTTATCCAGCCGCTTCCTCAATTCGGCGTATTGCGAGCTTTGACGAGCCGGAGGGACCGTCAGGCTGCGGCGAAACGATTCCGGGGCCGCGCCCTGCGAATCGAGCGGCTGCTGGGGATTGATTGCCGGGTTGAGCGGATCGCTCGAGATCGACTGACTTCCATTGAGTGGACTTGATTGAATCGGGCCGTTGGCGCCGGGCTGGCTGCCGTTTCCGCTTTTCTTTCCTGCATTGCCGCTGCCGTTCAGCGAGTTATCCGTGATCGGGGGATTCAGGGGCTGGCCGGTCACTGTATCGGATTGCACCTGCAAATCCTGCTGCATCCGCTGAATGGTCGCATTGCTGATGTCCTGCGGCAGCGATTCGCCGGGGAGGCGCGTCGCCAGATATCGATCGAGAATGAAATTGTCGCCGGAGTTCTGGCCGTTCAATTGCATCACACCGGTTAGTGGCGTCGCCAGAAGTACGCTCTGCATATTCGGCGCCGACGAGTCGAGGCTTCCAGGCAAGGCGAGCACGCTGCTATTCAGGCTCTGGTCGTAGCCGACGACCTGTGTCGATCCGATGCGATTGCTCTGGATGACGTCAGTTTGCGCCTGGACAAGGGAGGAGGAATATGGATTGGACGACTGCAGGCTGGTGCCGACATACGCGCCTGTGAAGCCGAGTTTCGCCGATCCGACCGGCGCGACGACTCCGCGCGAATCGCCGTAAAACGCGCGCGGCTGATCGGAACTGAAAGCGGGAGCGTACGCCGTCGGCACGCCGGAGGAATCGCGTATGAACGAATCCACTCCACGTCCGGCGATGTCGCCGCGAAACGCCCAGGGATCGGTGTAGTCAACGCCGCCGCGAAACTGGCGGCCGCCGGTCACATTGCCGGTGACGATATCGTTGCCGCTGACGCCCCCTTCCGATCCTCGGCCGGGCCCATTCACTCCGCCGCTGCCGACGCGGTTGTTCGCATCAAACGCATGTCCATCCGACCCGGCCCGAAACTGCGCCTGCGTGCGATTTGCCAGCAGCACCACAGAGCCGGCCGATACAGCGAACATCAGCAAACGATTTCGATTCCGCATGGCAACCTCTTTGGATTGGGGATCCATCCCTCGCCTGATTCTAGCAGCTTTTCGCCTCGATGCACTCTTGGATTCATCAGATTGCAAAAGGTTTCATTTGCATTCCCCGAAGCGTTATTGCCGCCAATGAGCGGGCGTATCGACATTATCGGTTGCAGTCCGAACACGGCTGCAAAGCCACCCGCTGAATTGGGTTAGTATCGACCCTTCGATGCCCGTTTCGCCCCTTGCGATCGTAACAATCGGATTCTGCGCGGTTTATCGGGCTTTGAGTGTGTTCTTTGCGGTCGAATCGAAGAACGCTTCGCTCTTGCTGGATCGACGGAGTACCGCCGATCGCCGTGGAGTACCACGGCCACGGGCGGGACGCCCGTGCCACGAAAATGACAAATGCCGTCGCGTTGAAGCACTGGTTTGGGAACATGAGCCGGATGTTCGATGTTCGTCTTTCCCTTTGAGCGTTGACAAAACGAACATCGAACATCGAACATCGAACGTCGAACAGAAGCCTGAAGGAACACGAACGCCAGGGAGCACGCATGGGAATCCGAGTCACGGTCTGGAGCGAATTCCGACACGAGAAGAACAATCCGGCCGTCTCGGCGATCTATCCTCGCGGCATGCACGAGCAGATCGCCGGCCATCTGCGGAAAAACAGTTCGCTTGAGGTCGCGACCGCGACGCTGGATGAGCCCGAGCACGGGTTGACCGACGAGCGCGTCCGAACGACGGATGTCCTGATCTGGTGGGGCCACCTGGCCCACGATGAATTGCAGGATCTGATCGTCGAACGCGTCTATCACCGCGTGATGGCGGGCATGGGGCTCATTGTCCTCCACAGCGGCCACTTCTCCAAGATCTTCCGCAAACTCATGGGCACCAGTTGCAACCTCAAATGGCGGATCTCCGATGATCGCGAAACGCTGTGGGTGACCCGCCCGGGCCATCCGATCCTCCAGGGAATCGACGATCATTTCACGCTCGCCCAGGAAGAAATGTACGGCGAATTCTTCGATATCCCCGAGCCGCTGGAAACGATCCTCATCAGCAACTTCAGCGGCGGCGAAGTCTTCCGCAGCGGATGCACCTGGACGCGCGGCGCGGGAAGGATCTTCTATTTCCGCCCGGGGCATGAATCCTATCCGAGCTATCATGATTCGAACGTGCTGAGGATCATTGAAAACGCTGTGTCGTGGGCAGCGCCTACTTCGCCAGTTAAGGCAATCGAATTTGGACATCGGGCCCTCTGAGCGCGGAAAATTCCAAATCCCAAGGACCAAAGCCCAAAAAAATTCCAAACACCAAAAGGGGAAATTTCCAAACGGGAGCGCTCTGAGCGCGCGGTCTTTGTTAGGTTTTTGGAATTTGGTCCTTGAGATTTTTTTGGGCTTTGGTGCTTGGGATTTGGAATTTGGTTCTACGTTGGTTCTTGGAATTTGGAATTTAGTTCAGCCGCGGCGGCATTCGCTTCCACTTGTTTCACATCCTTGCACCCCGGGATCACGCAGCTAACGGCCTCATTCTTAAGGCACCACGCCAGCGCCCACTGCGCCATATCCACCCCGGGCGGCACTTCGGATTTTTGTATTCGCTGAACTTCTTCGAGCCGTGAATCGATTTTCTGGCGGTCCGCCTTGGAGCGCACATCTCCCTCGGCAAACGTGCTGCCTGGCTTGTATTTCCCCGACAAATATCCGCTGGCCAGCGGCACCCGCGCCAGGACGCCAAGATCCTGGCGCTGGCATGAAGCGAGAAGCCCCTGCTCCGGCTTCCGATCGAGCCGGTTGTAAACGACCTGGACGGCCTGAACATTTTTCTCCGTCGCCCGATCGACCTGAAACAGGTTGTCGTTGGGACTGACGGAAATCCCCAGATGCCTCACTTTCCCTGCTTCGATCTGCTCGGCGAGCATTTCCCACAAGCCCGGCGTGTCGAATTCCTCATTCCGCCCGGAATGGAACTGATACAGATCGATATAATCGGTCTGGAGCGCCTTCAGGGACGCTTCCAATTGCGTGCGCACGTCATTCGGATCGAAAATCTGCGTCCGGTTCTGGTAGCCGTGATAGTGATGGCCGAATTTGGTGGCGAGGATCCACTTTTCCCGATCCCGCCGGATGGCATTTCCCACGAACTGCTCGGAAAGATGATCGCCGTAACACTCGGCGGTATCGATCAGATTGATCCCCACATCGCGGCAACGGTCGAACATCGCATCGACCTCCGCCTGCTCAAAGGTCTTGCCCCATTCTCCGCCATATTGCCAGGTGCCGATGCCGATGACGGAGACGTTGAGATCTGTTTTGCCGAGCCGGCGGTATTTCATGGGTTCATCTTACGCCAGTTCCGCAAAGGTAAATTGGGGGTATCCATCCTCATTGAATACTGTCGATTTTCAAAGCGCATTCGCGTTCGACTGTGCAGAATTGGTCAAGCATGCACAGGTATATCACAATATTGCTTGATACAAAAATTATGGCGGCCGATAGAATTTGTTTGGTATAAGTTAGGTCTTTCTGTTAGAGTCGTTTTACCAACAGAAAGGACCTGAAAATGGCTACTCCCCGCAACCCCGGATCGAACCCATCGGACCCTTCGAAAGCCACGGCGAAGGCCGTGGAAGTCGTGCGCATGCCGGAGGACTCTGCCCGTGAACCAGTCGGCGAATCGCGGCTTTCGTCGGAACAGCAGCGCGCGCTGTCGCGAATCGTCGCCGGCAGAAGCATCAAGAGCGTGGCGCACGACGTTGGCGTCCACCGAAACACGATCTCCCACTGGCTCAACCACGATCCCGACTTCCGGGCCGCCTACAACGCCTGGCGTCTGGAACTGGAACAATCGGCCCGGGCTCGGATCGCCGGTCTGACTGACGCCGCCGTCAATGTACTCCGACGCGCTCTCGCCCGGGACAATGAACAGGTTGCTCTGGCCCTTCTCAAGGGCCAGAACCTGATCTCCCCCCGCCGAGCGGGTCAACTGATCCCGACGAAATCGTACGGGATGCGGATATCGCAGAGATCGATCGGAGGATCGCCATCTGGGAATCCAAGGCTCAGATCGGACACCGTCGCTACGCCCTCAGTAGCGATGACCTCGATAGTTACAGCCAGGCAAAAAAACAACTCGAAGCCGCCCGCGAAGCCGCCGCACAGCCCGAATCGGACGAAACAGAAAAATAATCTCCCGGCGATGTCGGTTGCTGCGCGGATTCGTTGATTGGTCTGTTGCACGGGAAGCGATGTGCTTCCTGACAACAAAAAGTGAACTCAACGGAGAATTCCCATGTGCTTCTGGCAATCCTATTCGTTCATCAACGTCTTCGGCTTCATCCAGTTCGGTTATCGCTACGTCTGCATCTGATCCCTGCCTCGTGCAGGACAAGAACTCTTTCCCGGCGGCCTTCGAGATTCATGTCTCGACAGGCCGTTCTTTTTTGTTGCTCCAAACGGTTCGCAATCCGATCGCCATACAGAGAATGGCCACAGAGAACACTGAGGGGCACAGAGATCACAGAGATACCGTACGCAGAATGTGCTCTTTTCGTGCGAGGCATCGTTCCTGAGCGCACAGAGAAATTCAATTTCATCAAAAAGCAAAGATTTTGAGAGCTGATGGACGTCGCTCGCGAACAAATGTCTCTGTGCCCCTCAGTGACCTCAGTGGCCATTGAATTTCGTCTGGGAATCACGTCGGCAAGATGTCGGGCTAGCAGCGGATTCGTTGATCGGTCTGTCGTACGGGAAGCGATGTGCTTCCTGACAACAAAAAGTGAACTCAACGGAGAATTCCCATGTGCTTCTGGCAATCCTATTCGTTCATCAACGTCTTCGGCTTCATCCAGTTCGGTTATCGCTACGTCTGCATCTGATCCCTGCCCCGTGCATGACAAAAGAACTCTTTCCCGGCGGCCTTCGAGATTCGCGTCTCGACAGGCCGTTCTTTTTTGTTGCTCCAAACGGTTCGCAATCCGATCGCCATACAGAGAATGGCCACAGAGAACATTGAGGGGCACAGAGATCACAGAGATACCGTACGCAGAATGTGCTCTTTTCGTGCGAGGCATCGTTCCTGAGCGCACAGAGAAATTCAATTTCATCAAAAAGCAAAGATTTTGAGAGCTGATGGATGTCGCGCGCGAACAAATGTCTCTGTGATCTCTGTGCCCCTCAGTGACCTCTGTGGCCATTCCCCGAACGGCGCTGTACATCGATCGCGTAAAGGGAATGACCAACTCATTTCATCGAAAACGCCGGCAGCTTCACGATTTCGCCGCCTTTGAGCGCGGATTGATCGGCGCAAATTCCCACGCAGGTCCAGTTGGCGGACTGAATCGCGTTGGGAAGGGGATCGCGATTCTCAACCAGGGCCATCAAAAACTCGTGCGCAAGATGGGGATGCGATCCGCCATGGCCGCTTCCCTGTTTGAAGGAGAGATGCACATTTTCATCGCTGTCATAGACTCCCTTGGTCGTAAACCTGCGGATTCCTTCCGGCAGGCGGTGCGCGATAATCGGGAACTTTCACGCGCGTCGGCACTTCGCCGGTGTGGATCACCGGGTCTTCGTGTTCCACCAGCGGCCACTCGTAAGTTTTCTTTGAGCCGTAGACGTCGAAGCTTTCGCGATATTGGCGGGCGGTGTTGAAGAGCGAGCGGTAAATCCGAGCCGACACATCGGAATTGCGGAACTTGATGTGCGTGCTCTCCACCGCGAACGGGGAATTGTACTTGGGGATCAGCTTTTCATCGATCCGGCCCGAGCCGAAACAGGAGACGTATTCCGCCTCGGCATCGGTCAACGCAAGACACGGCCCGACGCAATGCGTCGCGTAATACATCGGCGGCATCCCCTCCCAATACCCGGGCCAGCCGGCCATCTCCTGCTGATGGCTCGCCTGGAGAAACTGCACGCGGCCCAGCTCACCCTTGTCGTACATCTCCTTCACGAACAGATACTCGCGACTGTAGACGACCGTCTCCATCATCATGTATTTGAGCCCGGTCTTTTTCGTCAGCTCGACGATCTGGCCGCACTCTTCGATGGTGGTCGCCATCGGGACGGTGCACGCGACATGCTTTCCCGCCTTGAGTGCCTTGATCGCCTGCGGGGCATGATCGGTGATCGGCGTGTTGATGTGGACGGCGTCCACCTTCTGATCCTTCAGCAACTCGTCATAGCTCGTGTACCGCTTTTCAACGTTGAACGCGTCGCCGAGCTGCTTCATCTTGTCGGCGTTTCGCTGGCAAAGCGCGTACATGTTGGCGTTCGGATGACGCTGATAGATGGGAATGAATTCCGCCCCGAAACCCAACCCGATAATCGCCATGTTGATTTTGCGGTCCATGATTCGTCTCCTCAAAAATGCCGATTAATTCTCTTGCGGATTATTTTAGTGGCACGGCTTTCCAAGCCGTGGCTGCGGTAACCCGCAGCGATCGACCGTACTCGGTCGATGGAAGCTGGAGCGAAGCGTTCTTCATACCCGTAAACCGGCACGCTCCGCCCTTGCTGTTTTGGCTGGCGTACCAGCCAACGTGCTGGAGTACCAGCCCGCACGGCTTGGAAAGCCGTGCCACGAATTGGATCCGGGACAAAGCGGATCTTGGCATCCCTGGTATCCTCTAGCGACCCACTGGAACCTTCAGCGTTTCCTTCGGCTGCGCAACGTACTCGATCACATTCGTCAGTTGATCGATGCCAAGCGATTCAAAACCATCGGGCATGATGGACTTGTTCTGCATCGCCATCTTCTCGACATCGTCGCGCAAGATGGTGTGCGGTTTGCCGGTGGTGTCAAGCATCTCGAAGGCGTTTTTGGTTTCCGATACAAGGCGGCCGCCGAAGCTCTCGCCATTTTTCGTGTTCACGACCCACATTCGGTAATTGCCTTCGACCGAGCGGCTTGGGTCGATGACGGCGATCAGAATCTCGTTCTTGTTTCCGTTCATCACCCCGGTCAGGTCCGGCCCAACGGGCCCGCCGGCTCCATTGAAAGTATGACAGACGGCGCAATTCTTCAGGAAGACGGCGTGTCCGCGCTCGATGTCTCCCTTTTTCTGCGCGGCCGAAGCCATCGCCTCGACGGCTTTCTGCCGATCGGCATTGGGGAGTTCGCCACGGCGGGCAAGGACCGACATTGCCCGATCGGCGATCTTTTTATCCGCATTGCCCGTCAGGGCGCCAAGTTGTTGATTGCTGAGATCCGAGCGGGTGATCACGTCCTTTTCCATTGCTCTGAGCAGCGACTCCGTCCACTGCGGTCGCCGGACGAGCATTTCGATGGTTTCGGACCGCGCAAAGGGAGCGAGGAAGCGCCACCGATCGATCAGCGCCGTCGCCGCGGCATCCTGGCGGCTACTGCCCAGCGCATGAATCAGTCCGACGGAGAATGCCTGAGTGCTTTGCGGCTTGATCTGTCGGACGATCTGACCGATCGAATCCGAATTATCGGCAATCGCGATCAGCTTTTCAGCCGCCGCGATGCGCGATGGATCGGGAAGCGTCGCATCTGACAATTCTTTGGCAATTCGCGCGGCCGCGGCCACGTTCGCTTTGGCGATCGCATCACTGTGAATTCCCCAGACGGCCGCGAGCCGGGCGATCGATTCCTGCCGATCAGGCGGCAACACGGCGAGGCAATCGCCTAACAGTGTCGCAAGATTTTCCCCGGCCGGCGTTTTTCCGTTCGGCCAGCCGGACGCCAGACCATCGAGAATCGCCGCGGCCGCCTGGGGCTTCGCGGATTTCAGAACGCCGAGCAGCGCCCCCACCGATTCGGTTGGCGCACCGCGGGCAAAATGACCCGCGACGATTCGCGCCACCGCCAATCCCCCCGCCTCGTCGCGCCCCACTTTTTCGACGCGCACGTCCTCATAGGCGGCCGAACCCTGCGAGTGACCCCACCCCCCCAGCAGGCAATTGACGCTCAGCTCACGATGGTCGCCGCTGTCGAAAAGAATTTCGACGCGCTTCCAATCGTTCGTACCCGTGAGGGCGGGCGTAACCACGCGCGGACTTTGAAGCTCGTGAACGTTGAAAAGCGCGCCGAGCCCGGATCCCGCTTTCACCCCGTCGGTCTTGATCCACCCGCTGAGGCGATAGGCGGTATGGGGCTCGACTTTGAATGTCGTGATCCATCCGGCGTCCGCGCCGGCCCGGGAACTGATTTCCACCGCGCGGCCGGAGCGGCCGGGAACAGTCGAGAATACCGCATCACCCGAATAACGGGTCGTTCTCCAGTCGGCCGGAATCTCTCCATTCATGGCGGCAAAATCGCCATTGATGATGGCGTTGGAAACGACCGGTTGAGTCGCGGCGGGCGTGGCCGACTTGTCCTGGGCCGCGGCAGTTTGAAGGAAACTCAGATCGTTGCGCGCCGCGGCGGCGGTGGCCGCATCGCGCAGCCAGTTGTCTCGAAAATTCTCCTCGCTTTGCAGCGCCGCCCAGACCGCCTGCGCCGCCGGCGGCGACGGGGGCATGTCCGCCACGGCGAGGAATGCCACGCGCCGCACATGCAGATCCGGATCTGCCAGCAGTTGCGCGGCGAGTATCGCCTGGAGGGATTCATGCGTTCGCGGCAGGACTTGCAGCGTCGCTTCGCGAACGCCCGCCGCCGGGTGTTTCAGCGCACCGACGGCCGCAGCCAGCGAGGCGCCATCCGTCCCGTCCAGCGCTCCGAGCCCGTGCATCGTCCAGAGCGCATGAATCGCGGCGGGATTGTTCCCAGTCGCATCGACACTTTGATCCGCGACGAGCTTCGCCAGTTCCGGCGCGACGGATTTGTCCTGCCGCTCGACAAGGAGCCGCTGCGCCGTCGTTCGCCAGAACATGTTGTCACTCTTGAGCGCCGATATCAGATCGGTGGAAGACGACTTGTCGAGATGGGCGATTGACGACTTCGATTTGGATCCGTCATAAACAATCCTGTAAATCCGCCCGCGTTTCTTATCGCGCAATGGAGTGACATACGCCCCGCCGGGCCCCGTATGAAAGCCGGCCGGCGTCGGATTGTGCTGCACGACATAGGTGTACCAGTCGATGAAATAGAGCGAACCGTCCGGGCCGACGACGGACTGAATCGGCGCGACGTAGGTATCGTCGCTGGCCAGCAGGTTGTATCCGTCGTGGGCGACGTATCCGCTGCCGGCCGACGAAAGCAGATCGACATGAATGATGTGGTCCGTCGGCTCGCAGACAAAGGCCGCCTTGTCCCAATACTCCTGAGGGAAGGCACGGGCCGTGTAGACGGTGTGTCCGCAGGCGGCGGTGTATCCGCCGAGCACGTCCCATTGCCGAATCTCGCCGATGGGGTGCGCCTTCTTATGGTCCTCGATTTCGACGCTCCCGACCCCCGACCAGCCGCGCACGGACTCGAAATAGCGATTTGGGATCGCCATGAAGATGCTGTGTGAATTATTGGCGGTGGAGATGAACGTCTCTCCGCTCTCGTTGAATCCGAGTCCCCAGGTGTTGTTGCTGGTCGGCGTCAGGATTTCAAAAGCGGACCGATCCGCGCGGAATCGAAAGATGCACTGGCCGGAGTGATAATTCGAATCTCCAACCTTAATGTTCAGCCCGCTGTAGCCGCAGGTCGCCCAGATCCAGTTATCCAATCCATATTGAAAGTTGCCATCCATGGCGTGTGTGTCGCCGCGGCCGAATCCGCTGTAAAGGACTTTCTTCACGTCGGCAACGCCGTCTCCTTTGCTGTCCTTGAGAAAGAGAATGTCGGGGGACATCGGGATGACCACGCCGCCATTGGCGAAACAGATTCCCTGCGGAATGTTAAGCTGATCGGCGAAGACCGTGAACTTGTCCATCCGGCCGGATCCGCGCGTATCTTCGCAGATAATGATGCGATCGTGCCCCGGCGTGCCGACCGGAAGAATCGTCTCGGGATAATCCTGCGTCTCGACGACCCATAACCTGCCGCGTTCGTCGAACGCCATCGACACCGGCTTCACGACATCCGGCTCGCTGGCCACCAGCTCGACATGAAATCCTTCCGGCAGATGCATGTGCCGCATGGAGTCTGCCGGCGCCAGAGGTCCGGGGATGTCGAGTTTCGCGCCGCCGATCTTGACCGATGCCGAAAGATCGACGTGCTCCGAGGGAATCGCCGGCGCAGTCATCGTTCACGCGGCCGGCCGCCCATTTGATGCCGGCTGAAACGAGTTTCTGAAAGCCGGGATTATTCCACGTTCGCTCGTCGTGTCCCGACGCCGTATAAAAAACGCGCCCCTTTCCCTGGTTTCGCACCCACGTCCATGGCTCATACCGCCCATCGTGCGGCCGAACCATCAACACGCGTATATCGTCGGCCAGGTCGCTGTGAACGTACGATTCGTCCCAGCTTTCAAAGCTGCTGACGCCGCGCATCGCGGGATGCTGGGCGTCGATAATTCGGGTGCGAAAGACGCCGGTATCGTGGCTTTGAAATCGGCCGCCGACGAGGTGCAGATATTTGGCGCTGTTGCCGAACGCCGCCGAGGCGCAATGCACCGCGACAAGTCCTTTTCCCTGTTCGACAAAATCGAGGAGCGCGTTTTCGTTGGCGGGAGGTAGCTCGGTCGTGTTTAGATAAAGGAGGAGGCAGTCGTATTGATCGAGATTCTTCGCGTTGAGCAACGCGACGTCATCCGTGTAAGTGACGACGATCTGCTCTTGCGCGAGGATAGGCGTCAGCACCCTCGCCAGCGCATCGGGGCGATGATGCCCGTGATCCCCGAGCATGAGCACGCGAATGGGCGGCGGTGCCTCGGCAGACCAAACAAACTTTGGACTAGCCGTCGCGATGATCACAAGCCCGCACACCCATCCGGCCCGGGAACGTAGTGTCATGGAAAGGTTCCTTTTCACTCCGTACCGCCGGGGAGGATTTACGTGAATGATCGTGCGATCTCCCTCACGACGGGGCAAAGCCCCGTCGTGGAAGTAATTTGCGCCGCGTCGCGACGGACTACTCCTGGACCTCTACTGAAGTTTCGTCAATCGCCTCATCGACTTCGCGCGCATCGAAGACGCCCAGGTCCTCCAGCGCCAGCAGGGCCGCCTTCTGCTCGGCCATTTTCTTGTTCGGTCCCCAGGCCGATGTGAAGCGGCGACCGTCAATGCTGACGCAGACTTCGAAACATTTGCTGTGGTCGGGGCCCTTTTCGTCGAGCAGTTCGTAAATCGGCGTGGCGCCCATCACCTTTTGTGCATGCTGCTGCAAGACGGCCTTGTAATTCTGCTGATGAGTATCGGCGGCGATGATGTCAACCTTCGGGCCCATGGTCTGAATCACGTATTTCTTGACCACGTCGAATCCCCCGTCCAGATAGATCGCCGCCACGATCGATTCGTAAACGGCGGCGGCGAGCGAACTGGGCATGGCGCTGCGCGAGCTGATTCCCTTGCCGATGATCAGCAGGTCGGTCAGCCCGGTCTCGTTGGAAACTTCGGCGCAGGTTCGCCTGGAGACTACGGCTGATTTGATCTTCGTGAGGTCCCCTTCCTGATATTGCGGAAACTTCAGGTAAAGCAATTCGCAGATGATCAGGTCCAGGACCGCATCCCCGAGAAACTCCATCCGCTCATTGCTGTCGAGCCGATTGTCGGCGATCGAGGCGTGAGTCAGCGACTCCTTGAGGAGATTGGGATTTTTGAACTCATACCCGAGGATGGCCTGGGCACGGTCGCGCGCTTCTGCATTCACGGTTGTTGGCTCTCCGAACGCCAATCGCCACGTGCGCTGGTCGAAGTCGTAATCTGCAACAGCAATGGAATGCGAGTTTCGGTGATCGGGAAATCGCTCCGCCGCGTCCGATCAGGGAAACTGGGATTCCACTGGCAATGACTTCGACGCGCCTCGGATCGGCGGCGTCAATTGGACAAAAATCCGCGCTGGCAGCGTCGTCCGATACAATTGTCGCTGCGGCAGCCGACTGAGCACAAACTATCTTTGTCCGGAACGGGTGTCAATTCGCGACGTAACAACTCTCGTCCGCAGTGACCGTTCAGGTGGCAATTGTGGTGCAGGCTTCCAGCCTGCTCTTTCGAAGAAGCAGGCTGGAAGCATGCACCACAATGAGCGGAAGTTGTATCTTGCGGGACAGGCATACGGTTCCTACGATGAATTCGCCCGCGCCGACATAAGCCCGACTTGAGGTGTTGATGAAGTTCACTTGCGTCGTGTTCTGGATGGTCGTCGCCGCGGGCGCGATGCCCGCGGGCCCCCTTCTGGCCGAAACCCCGGCGGCCGCGCCAGCCGCTCGAACCCTTTTCGATCCTGCCCGGCACATGCGGGTCTCCGAAGTCAAAATCGGGATGAAGGGGTATGGCCTCTCCGTCTTCAAGGGGACGAAGATCGAAAAGTTCGACGTCGAAGTTCTCTCGATCCTGCATAATTTCAATCCCAAATACGACGTGGTGCTGATCAAATGTTTCGGTCCATTCCTCGAGCACACCGGCAGCATCGCCGGCATGAGCGGGTCGCCGATCTATCTTCACGACGACGCCGGTCACGATCGAATGATCGGCGCCTTCGCGTACGGCTGGCCGCTGACGAAGGACCCGGTCGCCGGCGTGCAGCCGATCGAATACATGCTCCAGTTGCCGACCGCTCGACACGATTCGACGGCTGCCACGAAGCCGACCACCGCTCCCGCCGATGCCGCTAACAGCGGCGACGCCAAGGCGGCGGCGGACGTGCCCATGAAGTGGTCGCTGGCCGACGCCGGCCTGCTCCCTTTTCCCGGTCGCCATGCCTCGATCGCGCCGGTATTGCAGGCGATTAAATCGCGATCGGAAAGCACGATCGGAATGACCGGAGACGGAGATAGCATTCCCCGGCTGCAACCTCTGACCACGCCCATCATGGTCAGCGGAATGTCTCCTCAATTGCTGGAAATATATGCCCCGGCGTTCAAGAGCCTCGGCTTTGCGGCATTGCAGGCCGGCGGGTCGTCTTCCGCCGCCGACCAGCCCGACCCGCCGCTTGAGCCGGGCTCGGTGCTCGCCGTTCCGCTCATGACCGGCGACGTCGACATGACCGCGATCGGCACCTGTACTGAAGTTATTGGGGATCACTGGTTTGGCTTTGGCCATCCTTTCAACAGCGAAGGCGCGACGTCTCTTCCGATGGGAGCCGGATCGATCAATTACGTCATCGCCAACCTCCAGACGAGCTTCAAGCTCGGAGCCATGAGCAAGCCGCTGGGGACGCTCAGCACCGATCAAACGGTGGGTGTGGCCGGAGAGACGGGGCCCGTCGCGCCGACCATTCCGATCGAGTTTGCCGTCACCTACGCCGACGGCACGCCGCCGCGGACGTATCATTTTCAAAGCGCATTGCATCCGCGCTTTACGCCGCTGCTGGCGAGCATGGCATTCAACTCAGCCATCACCGGCGTCAGCGAGCTGCCCCCCTATAACACGCTGGATTACAACATCGACCTGGAATTTGCCGGCGGAGAGAAGCTCCACATCGCCAATCGCGCGGTGAATTCCAATGCGGCCGATCTGTTCAACGAAATCGGCGTTCCCATGACGGCGGCCGCGGAAAATCCGTTTCGCCGCGTCCTGATCAAAAAGGTCAGCGGGACGGTTCACGTCTCTCCTGAAGCGCGGTCGGCCACGATCATGGATGTACAGGTGCCACGCGCGAAGTACCGGCCCGGCGAAACCATCAAAGCCTTCGTCACTTACAAGCCGTTCAGGGCGGAAGAGGCCATCCTTGAAGTGGAGATGGACGTCCCCCACGATCTCCAGCAGGGGACTTACCAACTCGTCATCTCCGATGCCCAGCGCTATTTCCTGGATGAGCAGCAATCGAAGCCTTTCCGCTTCACGGCCGAGAAGGTCGAGGACGTTTTCTCAGTGCTGCGCGACGTGACCGCCATTCGAGAAAACGCGCTCTATTTGCGGCTTGTCCGCCAACCGGATGGCGTAGCGCTGGGCCGCACCGCCCTGTCGCACCTTCCCAGCTCGCGCCGGCAGATCCTGCTGGGAGCCGGGCGCAGCACCACCACGGCCTACGTCAGTTCGAATGTGAAAGTGGTGCCGACGGAGTTGGTGATGGACGGATCGGCCGAATTCGCGATCACCATCGACCGCAGCCCGAAGGTCGCGGTGGGTGGGCCGCGGAGCGGCGGCAAGTCCGAAGCCCCGGGCGCCGCGCCGAAGCCGGAGGAGCCGGGCAAGACAAAATCGGCTGCACCCGCCGATACGCCCGCGCCGAACGAACCCGCCGCTCCCAAGAAGGAGAGTTCGTGACGGGACCACGAGATTCCAGAAGACCCTCACCCCAATCCTCTCCCGGAGTACCGGGAGAGGGGGAAATTCGTCGGCAATCGAATCGGAGCTGCCCAACTACGCATTCCAGACCTTGAGTTGCCCATGAACAAACTGATCTCTCTGCTGCTACTCTGTTTCGCGTCCGCTTCCGCGCAAGCGGTGACCACCAGCTATTGGTCGCAGTCGACCGAAGCCGACTTCAAGGCCGGTACGTTCGACAGCGTTGTGGCGACTAATCTCGGCGAATTGAAACTGTCCCGCGCCGTCAAGACCCTCCTCGAGCAGGACCCGCGCATCAGCACCGTCAACAAGCTCATCGAAGCGCCGGACGGGACGATCTATGCGGGAACCGGCCCCAACGCCGCGCTGATCCAGATCAAGGAACAGAAAGTCTCGACGCTTCTGGAAATTCCCGACGCCACCGACATTCTTTCCCTGGCCTTCGACAAGGCGGGACACCTGCTGCTCGGGACCGGCGGGGAAAAGGGGCGCGTCTTCAGCATCGCCAAGGCGGGTGAGAAACCAAAGCAAATCTTTTCCGATGATTCGGTCCAATACATCTGGGCCTTGCAGTCGACCCCCGATGGAAACGTCTACGCGGCGACCGGGCCGTCCGGCAAACTCTTCGAACTTCACCCGGACGGAAGCAGCAAGGTCCTGCTCGAAACCGACGAGAACAATCTCCTCAGCATGATCTCCGACGGGAAGGATTCGCTGTTCGTCGGTACCGATCCGCACGGCCTGGTTTATCGCGTGAACCGTAAGACCGGCGAAAGCTTTGTCCTTTATAATGCCGCCGAATCGGAAGTCACTTCCCTGGCGCTCGACAAGCAGGGAAATCTTTATGCTGCTACCGGGGAAGCGCGCGATGAGCAGCAGCCCCCTCAGCCACCGGCGCCGGATCAGGAGAAGATCGGCCGCCCCGAAGGAGGGGAGACGGGAGTTCCCATTCCCGGCGGCAAGCCGGGTGAAGAACCCAAGCCGCCCGCGCCGCCTGATCCCAATCCCGGCCGGCCTGACCCGATTCCCAAGGAGCCGCAGGTTCGGGCAAGTTCTTCTCCCGTCATGCTTGCCGAATTCAAGGAGGCGGCCGCGCCGACCGAGGGCAATTCACCGAGGCGTCCGCACCCGTCGCCGGTCCCTCCCCCGAATCCCGGCAAGCCGCAACCACCACAAACCGAGCCGAGTTCTCCAAACCAGTCAGGTGGCATCCAGCCGCCAAACCGGCAACCTACCGTCGATACGGGAAATACCGGCGAGCCGCGACCGGAAGGCAACGCAGTCTACAAGATCGATCCCAACGGCTTCGTCACTGAAATCTTCCGCGAGCCGGTTCTGGTTCTGGCGATGATCGAAAACAACGGCAGCCTGCTCATCGCCACGGGGAGCGAGGGACAGATCTATCAGGTGAATCCGGATGCCGGAGAAACCGTCGTCCTGGCCAAGGTCGATCCCAAGCAGGTGCTCAGCCTGCTGGCGGCGTCAGACGGAAACGTCTATATGGGCATGGCCAATGTCGGCAGCATCGCCACGCTGAGTTCCGGCTTTGCCAGCAAGGGTACATTCACCAGCCCGGTTCTCGACGCGACGCAGATCAGCCGCTTCGGAAAGATGCAGATGCACGGCTCGCTTCCGGCCGATACATCGCTGACCATCTCGAGCCGGAGCGGAAATGTGAAGGAGGCTTCGGAGAAAACCTGGTCGAAGTGGACCGATCCCGTTCCCGCCGCCGAATTCGTGCCGATGACATCCCCCTCGGCCCGTTTCCTTCAGTATCTTGTCAGTTTTACGAGTGCGAACGGCAAGGCGACTCCGGTGCTGCAGGACGTCAATATCGCCTACCAGATCCCCAATCTCCCGCCGCAGATCAAGGCGGTGCATGTGGCCAGCTCTCCCGATTCGGATAGTGGCGGCCAGGGCTCCCCAACCAGCGCCGCCGCGGGAGGCGGGGAAATCCGTCGCGTCGAGCCGAGCCACAAGGCAACCATTGCCTGGGATGCGTCGGATCCGAACAACGATGTTCTCGAATATACCCTTTACTTCCGCCGCGGCCCCGGCGAGCCGTGGATCCTGCTCAAGGACAAGCTGCTCGACGCCACTTACGACTGGGATACGCGGGCGGTCGCCGACGGCCGCTATGAGATCAAGGTGATGGCCTCGGATGCCAACGCCAATCCGGTCGGCTTGGGCAAAACCGCCAGCCGCGTCAGTAACCCGGTCGTCGTGGACAACACTCCGCCGGTCATTGGGGACCTCAAGTGGCAGCAGCGCGGCGGCGCTATTCATGTCGATCTGCGCACCCGCGACCGCACGAGCACGATTGCCGCTGTCGATTACAGCGTCGATTCCAGGACCGATTGGCAACTTGTCTTGCCAACGAGCGGAATTTATGACAGTCCAGAGGAGACGGTTTCCTTCGATATCAAGTCCCTGACCCCGGGCCAGCATCAGATTACGCTGCGCTCCACCGATTCCATGGGAAACCAGGGTTTTGAGAATCTTTCGGTGAGGGTTGATGGACCGGCCGCATCCCGCTAAAGTGTCCGCCCCATGCATTACCCACACAAGACCAGCAATATCAAACGGGTCCGCAATATCGGCTTTCGCGCCCGCATGAGAACCAAAAAGGGCCGGCAGATGATCAATCGCAAGAGGCGGGTCGGACGCCGCGTGCAGGTGGTCTAATGTTTTCGATCCAACTTCGGGTCAATCCACATCAATACTGCGGCTGCGGATAGCCCTAATCCCACCACCGCCACGATGGCGGTGTCGCTCCAGATCGCGCCCCATTCGTTGAGCCTTGCATTCTCCTCACCATCCGGAAAATAGATCACGCCGACCCGATCACCGACCTGATAAATACCCGAATACGACGATGCCTCGTTGGACTCGACGGTGTGCTCCAGCCCCTTTCGATCGGTGAACCGGAACTGGGGAGTGTACGTTCGATGGTTGCGGGCATCCGTTTCCACGCTGACCGTAACGATCCTCCCGTCGGCCCGCACGCCCGTCGTCACCAGGCGGTGGGAATATACGCCCAACGCGATCGCGCCGGCCAGCCCCAGAAGACCGAGGAGTGTGATAACGATGCGAATCGCCTTGAACTTTGTTGAGCGGCGGTTTCCCAAGTGGGGTCACCTAAATGAACGTGCGCGAGTACGCGCACGCGCGGTAGTAACGCTGCCCTATGGGACAGCGGCTAAAAGCTGACTCGATCGGACATGTTTGCCCGAGCTCAGTTAGGTTTTGTGCCCTAATTTCCCATTCCCGTTCTGGCCATTGAAATCCGCCGCCTCCTGCTCATGAAGCTCATGTCCCGGCGGCGGCGCGTCGAACTGGCGATCTGACAGTGCTTCAAGCGCCGCATCGTCGTCGAGGATTCCGTTCTTGTCAGCCCGTTCGATCTGGCCGGGCGCGGGTCGAATTTCGAGACGTCGGCATCCAGGGCGCGATCGAGCGCCTTGCCGATCGCTTCGCTGTCCAGCGTCTCAAATTCTTCGGTCCGCAACTCCTCGATCGGCTCCAGCGAAGGCTCGGCAACCTCGACGATTTCCGGCATGTCGAACGACAGGGGTTCCACTGCCGCCGTTTCCACTGCCGCCGGCGATTCCGTGATGATCCGCTCTTCTTCTCCGGGCGATTCAGTCCCGATCGCAATCTCGGCTGGAATCGTTGAGTTGGCGTCCAACTCCAGCGGATCGGATTCCGGATGACGTTCGGGGTGCTGTTCGATCGGCGTGTAGGATTCATCAAGTCGCGCAGATTCCGACTGGATTGGCTCAGTCGGCGCGGCGAAAAGCTCCTCCTCAGCGACGACTGCCGCTTGCGGTTCCCGCGGCGCCGCCGGCTCAATGATTTCCGGGCCCGTCCTGGACCCCGTCGAAGGGCCGTGGTCGACCGCCTCTTCCGTTCCGGTTTGGGCGCCGGCGATGGAAGCCGCCATCGCCGGCTCGTCAGGCGGCGCCGCGATGCCAGCATTCGCGTCGGTCGCGGCGGGCTCCTCGGACGGCCCCCCGGCAACCGGCAGAACGCTGGTGTAATAACCGACTGCGAACAATCCCTGCTGCTGCTGATACGGAAAATTGATCAGCTCGCAAAACTCCCGGATCAAACCCTGGGCGGCCGGGTCGTTCCGCTCCGCCTGCTGCACTTCAATCTGGTGCTGCCGGTTGCGGAAACGCATGATCTGCACGAATCGCCCGTTTGCGTCGCTGCCTGCCCAGTTGGCCGACACCTGTTCATAAATCTCGAAATTGTCGCATCCGAGTTTGCTGAGAGCCGCCCGAAAGCGGCGAAGCAGCCGGGAATGTTCCGCCCGCTTTTCTTTCGGGACGATGTAGCTGTTGGTCTGAAGAAGCATGAAATGAATCCCGTCCGTTTCGATCGCCCGCAAGGCCCATTGTGCCAGAACACCCCCGGTGATTCAAACGGAGATTTTCGTGAAACTGCTCTGATTTCGCACAATCACGATTTAATCTCATTTCGCCGGAGAAATTTTACGCGGGCCGGCCGAAGAAACGTCAAACGGCTCAAACTCTGCCGGCGGCGCAGTAGGAAAGCTGAAGTCGCCGTCATGTGGAGCGATGAAGTTCGGATTAGCAATGTATGAATGCGCATCCTCGCCTGCCGCCTGCCATTGTGCCCAGGTCCTGTTTCCAAATTGAATGTCGCCGCCGCCTTCATGCCAATAGGTGTTCATGTCGAAAACGACATTCAATTTGCTCCAGTCGCCGGTCAGCAGAACGCCGTTCTGGTACCACACAATATTATGCTCGAATCGAAAACTGATGTGGTCTTCAATCCGCGTTCGCTGAATCTGCCCGTCCCGGCCGAGAGCAAAAATATTATTCCACACCCGATTTTCTTTTCCGTAATGTTGATGAAATCCCCCATGCGTCGTGTTGTAGACCAGATTTTTTTCCGCAACGATCCCGGTGGTTCCTTCGTCGAAATAGATACCCCACCCGCCGTAGCGCAGTCCGGCAATATCGTGAAATCGATTAAGCCGGATGATCGTTCCCTGTTCTCCGCCGAGCGTATAGATCCCGCCCATGTCGCTCAGCACGGGCGGTTCACCGTCTGCATGGGTGCCGATGTGGTGAATGTGATTGAGTTCAATGAGATTGCCGCGGGATTCCGCCGGGCCGTATCCCCACGTCCAGCCGATCGAGATGCCGGTGTAATAGAGGCCGTGAATGTCGTTATGGGTGATGCGGTTGTCGTGCGATTGTCCAATCCAGACGCCGACCGCGCTGGCGAACAGATGCCCGCTATCTGAGATGACGCAATCCGAGACTTCGTTGCCGAAGACCGCAAGCTGCGAATCGCCGTGAAGTCCCGTATCGCCGATTTTGATCCCACCGGCGCCCAGATCCGTGCAGGTGCAATTCAGAATTTTGACATCCTGGCACCCGCGTCCCAGGTCGATCGCGTAATTTCCCGCGTGCGCAATCGTGCAATGATCGAAGACCACATGCCTGGCTCCCTGCGCCTCCACGACTCCCCTGACGCCATGGGCCGCCTGGTTGAAGCCACTCTGCCGCGCCATGTTCTCGGCGTCGTCCCGCTCGCGGTCGTAATACCATTCGCTGTGCGCAAAAGTCAGATTCGAAAAGTTCAGGTAATCCAGCGAGGGTCCGCGCCCGTGTCCGCCGCCAGACGCATCACCTGCGTCAGCCGCGGCGCAATCGCCTCCGCTTTGGCCGGTTCCTCTCCCGGCATCGGCAGGTAATAGAGCGTTCCCGATAAATCGAGGCACCATTCCCCGGGCTCGCTCAACGTCTCAGGCACGTTCTCGACGAAATAGGGATCGCCGCCGTCCAATGAAAAGACCGCAGCCTTGGTAAATTCGGCGCGATGATTCGTTTCGTCGATCGCTTTGATCGGCAGCCGCGATTCGACCCAGCGGTTAAAGACGACGATTTCACCGGCCGTCGCCCTGGGCCAGGCTTTCAGATCCCCGGCATTGAATCCGAAAGCGTGGCCACCTTTGTAGGTACTGCTTCCCGCTTCCGGAATCGGCTGAGCGACAGAGAAATAATTTTTCTTCGGCCACCGCGCTCGTTGCCGTCGCTGCCCGTTCACCCACAGTTCGCGAAAAACATCCTTTCCCTGCGCCGCCGCCCCGAGGCGCGCCATCCAGACTGGATGACCATTCAGCGATCCGTTTTCCCAGTTTTCGATTTTTCTACCGCCGCTGATGACCGGCGATTCGCCCTCGAACGCCATCCAGCGGATCGGACAGGCGGCGCTTCCCGAATCCTCCGGCGTAAGCACGAGGGGCTCTGGCAGAAAATAATTTCCGCCGCGCAATACCACCTCGATTGCAGTCGGCGCCGATCCTCCGCTTGCCCGTTTGGCTTCACGCACGAGATCGCGCACATGTTTGAGCGTCGCAACAGCTCCGTCCGTCTTTGCCGCATCGACGTCGGCACGCTTTCCCGACCAGGCGTCATTTCCGCCGGGCGAAACGTAGAACCTGAGAGTTGCAGCGCCCGCCGGTGCGGAGATCGCCGCGAGCATTATTCCAAACGTGATCCAATTCTGCATGCGCCTCCGTTGTGGCACGGCTTTTCAAGCCGTGGCCGCGGTACGCCGCGGCGATTGACGGTACTCCGTCGCTGAAAGCGAGAGCGAAGAGCCCTGCATCAGATCGCAAAGCTTGATACGCTCTTGCTGCGTTGGCTGGAGTACCAGCCAACATGCCGGAGTACCGGCACACACGGCTTGAAAAGCCGTGCCACGATCACGTTTTACCACGCTGATTGGAAACCCTTTTTTCGCTAACGTTCTCCGCCACGATCCGCGCGTTTCGCTTGAGAACGGGCAGCTTGACCCGCTTCATCGCACTCCCCCGCAATCGCTCCCGATAAATGTCGTCCGTCCATTTCAAGACCTCAGTTGTGTCCAATTGCCCTCCGGCAAATCTCGGCTGAAGCGCAGATTCCCCGGTGTCCGGCGCATGACGATTAAAGGGGCAAACCTCCTGGCAAATGTCGCATCCATAAAGCCAGTCGCCCATGAGCGGCTGTAGTTCGTTGTCAATTTCGCCACGATGCTCGATGGTGAGATACGATATGCATCGGCGGGCATCAAGCCGATAAGGCGCGGTGATCGCATCGGTCGGACAGGCGTCGATGCAACGTGTACAGGATCCGCAGCGGTCGATGGCCGGCTCGTCGAACGGCAGCGCGAGCGTTGTCAGGATTTCTCCCAGGAGAATCCAGGAGCCAATTTTTGGATTGATCACGCACGTGTTTTTGCCGAGCCAGCCGATCCCAGCGCGGGAAGCGAGTTCCTTTTCCATGACCGGAGCGGTATCGACGGCCGCCCGCGTCGTCGCGTCCGGCTCGCGCTCGCGAATCCAATCCGACAATTGATGCAAGCGGCCTTTGATCAGTTCGTGATAATCATCGCCGACCGCGTATCGAGCGATCCGGCCGAGTGCGTCCCCTTTTGAAGTGGTCGGCTCCAAGTTCGTGTGATAATTCATCGCCACACAGATGACCGTTTGTGCGCCGGGCAAATAGACCGACGGGTCGGTCCGCTCTTCGAAGCGTTTGCTTAAGTAGCCCATCTCTCCGGCCTGCCCTTCGTCGAGCCAGCGCCGTAGATAATCACGATGGCGGGACGGACCCGCTGGAGCGATTCCCACCAGATCGAATCCGATTTCCAGCGCGCGATGTTTGATCCCCGTTGCCAAGGCCAGCCGATCAAGCATTCCGGGTACAGCGGACACCATGTCCGCACAGTATAGCGGCCTATTTGCGCAATGAGGCATGAGTTGATTTCTCACGGAATATATTCGGTGCCGAGAAAATATTCGGGTAGGTCACATTAGACCACGGAAATGAAAGTGGGGAATTTCAGGGTTATCAGGGTGCCGCGCGTGAGGTTAAAAGTGGGAGCGATGAATGACTCTAGAAGCGGCTCCATTTGCGCGTTTGTTCTGGCTTGTGCAATGGTATCGATCGCTGAACAACTTCCTGCGGCCTTATATGCCAAGTCGGTAGAAGGTGACATTCTCGGCCAGGGAATCGCCGAGTACACGGTCGTCATTGCACGAAGCGCTCCTGATTTGACGGCTCCAAGAGGTGCGGGGGCTCGGGACAGTTCGGCGGAGGGAATGGCAAAACTCTTTGTCAATGATGACCCCGTGACCCATTTTTGTTCGGGCGTTAAAACACAGCCAATCAACCAATGGCTCCGACCGGGGAAAAATCATTTCCAAATTACGGGGGATTTTCGGCACCCGATCGTTGTTTCACTCACACGGAAGGTAGGGTCAAAAACCGATATAGTTCTCAAGCGGAACGTCGAGGCCCCTGGTATGAATGAAGCGGTGAATTTCGATGCTGATGTGGATTGTGGGATGCCTGACGCCGAACTACTCCAAGACGATGATGGGCATAAGGCTGACTACGCGCGTCAAGTCACCGCCGCGATGAACTCGATCAAGCAGATGATTCAGGAGCACCGTGGCGATGATGTCGCGAACGCCCTGTCGTTTGGTCAAAGTATCTGGCAGCCAAGAGCCTACGGCGTGCAATACCATGTTCCGCCGGCAATCGCGAAGTTGATAAATGATCCTCAAACGGAGCTTGAGAAGACTGACGAGCAGTTTCATTTTGTGTTTGGAAAGCGCGCGGTGCTTGTGTATGTCGAGGGCGGTTCGACGAGACGCACGACGATTGGTCGGTTCGTATGAAAACCGGCGCGAAACGCTCTAAGATGCTTCCGCTGCAATTTATTTGCGTAGATGGCAAGTGGGTCGTGTGGAACTCGGCATGAGAAGTAAGACCCTCTCATTCAAAAGGTTCACCACTCTTAAGCACAATTGATTTTCGAAATCGCTCCAGCGCGGCCTCGCGATCGATTGGCAATACCGCCAGGTTGATCGCGTTGGTGCCGAGCGTATTGAGAAGCCGGACCAGGTCATTGATTTGATCGACGATTCGGCAAACGGCCGATTCATCCGTTGTCTTTTCCAGTCTTTCGCGAAGGTGATCGATCCCTTTCCGCCAGACGACCTCTTCCGGCGTGAAATCGCCATTGCGCAGGATTTTCAGCGCCTACCACGTCATTCGGGCATTTTCATCGGCGGGGATCGGCTCCAGTTCCAGCGGCAGGCCCTTGCCGGGCAGGTTGTCGAATTTTCCCTCGCCCATTGCCTCCTCGATTTTCCGATCCGCCACGCGGCGCAGGGCGCTCTCGATGTCGATATGCGTGAATCGCATGAGCGAAGTATATCGCTTTGCCTTCATTCGCGCAGTCTCTATGATTCCAATTCCTGGATTTGGAGATGATTTGCGTATGGCTTCTCGCCGTATTTACCTCGACAACGCCGCCACCAGTTTCCCCAAGCCGCCGGCGGTTTACGATGCGATGGCGCGTTATGCCACCGAGCTCGGAGCCAGCGCCGGGCGCGGAGCATATCAGGAGGCCGTCGAAACCGGCGCGTTGATCTTCGAGTGCCGGCGTCGGCTCAATCGCCTCTTTAACGGCGAACGCCCCGAGCATTTTGTCTTCACGCTCAATTGCTCCGATGCCCTGAATCTTGCGATCAAGGGGCTGGTCGATCCCGAAGAGACCAACCACGCGATCTGCACGCACATCGATCACAACTCGATCCTTCGCCCCATGAACGCGCTGGCCGATCGCGGCTGGCTCACCCAGGCACGCATCGCGGTCGACCCAGCGACTGGACTCGTCGATCCTGACGACATTCGCCGGGCGCTGTGCCCGGAGACGCGCTTTATCGCCATCACGCACGCGAGCAACGTAACCGGAACGGTTCAGCCGATCCGCGCCATCGGACAAATCGCCCGCGACGCGAATGTTCCATTCATCGTCGATGCGGCCCAATCGGCCGGCCATGTTCCCATCGACGTACAGGCGGACGGGATCGATCTGCTCGCCGCCCCGGGACACAAGGCCTTATTCGGCCCCCTCGGCACCGGATTTCTTTACATTCGCCCGGGCATCGAAAAATTCCTCCGCACGATTCGTGAAGGCGGCACCGGCTCGGTGAGCGAGCTGGATCGCCAACCCGAATTCATGCCCGACAAATATGAGCCGGGAAGCCACAATGCCATCGGAATCATCGGGCTCTCGCAAGGCGTGAAATGGATTCTCGACCAGACGATCGAGAAACTCGCCGCGCACGACCTGGATCTGGTCAGGGCGTTTATCGACCGGGCGAAGGAGATCTCCGGACTCCGCTATTTCGGCCCGGCGGGGACAAAGAATCGCATCGGCGTTTTCTCCGTTCGCGTTGAAGGTTTCGAGCCGCAGGAGCTTTCCGCCGCCCTCGAATCGAGCTTCGGCATCCTGACCCGCTCGGGAATTCATTGTGCTCCCCTGGCGCATCGGGCCATTGGCACCGCCGAACTGGGCGGCACGACGCGATTCAGCTTCGGCCCATTCGTAACTTCTTCCGATGTACAGTTCGCGACGGAGGCTCTTGCGGAGCTGGCAGAATCCCACGCGCGTATCGCGATCGGAAGATGATGTTTCCCGCCGGCATCCTTTTCGACATGGACGGAACACTGACCGAGCCATTGCTGGATTTTCCGAAGATCAAGGCGGACATGGGGATCGGCGATCGGCCGATCCTCGAGGCCCTCGCGATAATGAACGACGCGGAACGCCAGGCGGCCGAAGCGATCCTGCATCGCCACGAGGAATCCGCCGCCGCCCGATCGACGCTCAACCCGGGTTGCCGCGAACTGCTTGATTGGCTGCAAGAAATGAACGTTTCGACGGCGTTGATCACTCGAAACAGCCGGGTAAGCGTGCTGACCGTATTGAAGCGTCATTCGCTGAATTTGAGACTGCTCATTACCCGCGATGACGCCGTGCCGAAACCGGATCCCGCGCCCCTCCTGCTCGCCTGCAGGAAGATGGGATTGGCAACTTCCGCGGTCTGGATGGTCGGCGACGGCGTCTATGATGTGCAGGCGGGGAATGCCGCCGGCACTCATACCGTCTGGATCAGCCATGGGCGGGTTCAAACGTTCGCAGGGCGACCGGATCGCAAGGTGAAGGATTTGCCCGAGTTATTGAATCTGTTGAAATCTCTAACGGCCGAATCAGCGAAGCTAGCCTGAATGCCGATCAAGTGTCTGAACTGGCAAAGGAGTGTCATGGATCGTCTCTTTGCATCCTGCGGAATTTCGGCTTGCCTTGTATGTGCCGCGATCTCGTCGCTGGTGACGTCAGCGCGCGCCGCCGAGACTGACACGGCCCTCCCTGCCAATGCATCGGTTGATCAAATCCTCGACGCGCTCGATCAATCCGGCAAATCGCTCAAGGAATTTGACGCGAAAGTCCGTCTCACCGAAGGGGACCCGGTCCTCGCCGACTACACGACCCGCGCCGGCAAAATCTGGCTCCAGAAAACCGACAGCAACGGCGGCGGGCGGATTCATGTTCTGTTCGACAAGAAAATTTCCGGCCGGATCGCTGAAGACAAAAAGACCGAATACCTGCTCGACGGAGAATGGCTCACCGATCGCGACTACGACAAAAAGCTTGAAACCAAGCGGCAAATTCTCAAGCCCGGTCAGAAGATGAATCTCTTCAAACTCGGCGAAGGCCCCTTTCCTCTCCTGATCGGGCAGGATAAGGAGGAAGTGCATAAGCAATTCGATGTGTCTCTGATCAAGCCCGCGAAAGACGACCCGGCCAATACGCTTCACCTCCGCCTGGTCTGTAACCCCGACACTCGCCTGGCCCGTCACTTCAGCACGATCGATGTCTGGGTCGATCGCAAGATCGGATTCCCCGGCCGGATCGATACGGTTGATGCAAACAAGACCCGCGAGCAGAAAACCTTCCTGACCGAAATCCGCATCAACCCGCAGGGCGGTTTATCCGCCGATGATTTCAAGCTTCCCGCGATTGACGAGAAGGCCTGGGATCTGCACACCGAAGCCTACAAGGATTAGAGGCGCATTTTCAAATCGCAGGGAATGAAGAGCACATCGCACGCCGGGAGAGCCGGGCCGTCCTCGGCCCGTGGGAGCGCTCCGGACGGCTCGGGGACGAGCCGGCTCTCCCAGCGTGCTGACACTGGTTTATTCCTACGACAATTTAGAATTACCCTGCAGTGGCGGGTTGCCGCTTCGGTTTGGGCTGTCGCGGATTCAGCGCGATCGAGATTGCGCATTGCCTGGCGCAAACGCTCTTCGTTTTCGACCACGGCGATGCGGACGTATCCTTCGCCGTTTTCCCCAAAGGCGCGGCCGGGCGCCAGGGCAACTTCGGCTTCGTCCATCATGCGCAGGCAGAAATCGATCGTTCCTTCGCCGGCTTTGTAGTGGGCGGGATTGATCTTCGCCCAGACGAACATGCTCGCCCGCGGCTTCTCATAGGTCCAGCCGAGCTTGTCGAGACCGCGGCAGACTTCGTCGCGGCGCTCTTCGTAGATCTTCGCCTGCCGGTCCGGCGTGTCGGCGCATTCGCGCATGGCGATCACGCTGGCGATCTGAATCGGGGCGAAATTCCCGTAGTCGTAATACCCTTTGATCGTCGCCAGGGCCTTGACCATTTCGGCGTTGCCCGCGCAAAAACCAACGCGCCAGCCGGCCATGTTGTAGCTCTTGCTCATCGTCGTGAATTCCACGCCGATGTCTTTCGCCCCGGCGGCCGAGAGAAAGCTGGGAGCGCGATACCCGTCGAAGCAGATTTCACCGTAAGCAAAATCGCTGATGATCATGACGCCATGCCGGCGGCACATCGCGATCGCCCGATCCCAGAAGCTGACGTCGTCCACGGTGACCGCGGTCGGATTGTGCGGATAGTTGAGGATCAGGAGCTTTGGGGTCGGATACAAGCCTTCGATCACCTTTTCGATCCGGTCGAGAAAAGCCTGGTCGTTTCCGAGCGGCACGCGGATCACGTTCGCCCCCGCCATGGCGACGGCATAAATATGAATCGGAAAGGCCGGATCGGGGACGACCGCCGTGTCTCCCGGTCCGAGCAGCGCCAGACAGAGATGGCTGAACCCCTCCTTGCTGCCGATCGTCGCGATCACTTCCGTCTCGGGGTCGAGATCGACTGCAAATTTGCGCTTGTACTTGTTGGCCACTTCCTTGCGCAGGCCGGCGATTCCGTTGCTCACGCTGTAGCGATGGTTGCGCGGATCCAGCGCTGCTTCCGAAAGCTTGCTCACCACGCACTCCGGAGTGGGATCGGTCGGATTGCCCATCCCCAGATCGATGATGTCGATTCCCGCCACCCGCTTGTCGTACTTCATCTTGTTGATGCGCCCGAAAAGGTATGGCGGCAATCGGGAGATGCGGGTGGAAACGTCGATCTTGAAATCTTTCTGATTCATATAGCCTCGTTTGGTTCGAGGCGTATTGTAGCCGCAGAAACCACATGAGGCACGCGATGCGTTTCCCATGCATTTCTCCCTCTCCCGGTACGCCGGGAGGGGGTTGGGGTGAGGGGCATTTTCCGGTTCGCAATTGCCTCTCATGCTATAGCGATTGCCAATCGATAATGCGTACTTCGCTCGGCCGGCCCAGCACCGCGACGGCGGCGGCGAAGTCAGGGCCCTCATCCAGAGGTTGCAACCAGATTTCCTCGCCACCCTGCGCGTCATCAAATTGAACGCGTGCCAGGTCCCACGGACCGGACGGCAGAATCACCTCAAACGACTCCAGGCCGCCTCCAACGCCGTCGCCGCGTGCTTTCAGGACCGCTTCCTTGCAGGTCCAGATCGTTTTGATGGCATGGGATCGAAGTGAAGGAGACAAACTCTCGATGGCACGCTGCTCGTTCGGGTGGAAAAACTGGCGCGCGACAGCCTCCCAGTCGCGAGCGGGTTCAATGGCTTCAACATCAATGCCGACCGGCATCGCCCTGCTAAATGCAAACAGAAACCGGCCGTTCGTATGCGACAGGTTGAACTGGATGGGGCATGAAGCGTCCGAAATGGACGGCTTTCCATACGGACCATATCCGAAAGAAATTTCGCCCGGGGGTTTCCCGACATATGAACCAATCGATCGCCGAAGGGCGCTTCGGCAGAAGACGAATCGACGCCGATCGGGTTCAAACCGAAAGGAATCGGCACGCGATCGTTCATCGGAACTGAGAAGTCGATACAAGTCGTCAAGATACGCTGGGATGTCGCTCTCCACTGCGCACGATTTGAAGTTCGTCTCCCTGAATACAGTGTGCTGGTACATTCATTTTTCCGCCACGACGGGGCAAAGTGGAGCGTACTCGCGCAGCGCCGCCCCGCATCCGGACCGTAATCTTCATCGATTTCGCAAAGGATTGACAAATCTCGTTTTCACCCGCGCAAAGGTCCCAGCGTCGCTCCCGTCTCTAAACGACCACGTCCACGCGTCATGTCCCTGTTTCAACAAGACGTAGTCGTAAGCACTTCTCAAGTGCGAATGCTCGCGCACGGGTTTGAACGTCCCACCCGCGGACCAGACACTGCCCGGGAGCGCTTTCTTTACGGCGCGAGAAGAAATGCGCTTTGCCTCTCCTACAATCAACTTCACCTTTTTGAGCGCCTAGGGTAGCTCGACAACAAAGTGCGCATGCATCTCGCTGACCGCGACTGCGTAGAGACGATATCCGTTCTCACGAAAATAGATGATCAGCGCTCGTCCGATGACTTCACGCAGGTTGCGGGGGATCTTGACCGCAGGGCGCGCGATCCGCTGGTAGTATCGGTGCAAGTCCTCGTGTTCACCTGCAGGAGGTAGATTTCGATAGTCGCCCGAAGAGTGAATTTCATGCTTGCGACATCGGAATCCCTTCGGGCTTCCGTGTAACCAGGAGCATCGAGTGTTGATGATGCAGTGGCGCCAGAGCATCCCAAGTCGGGGCATCCTGAAAGTTTGGGAGATTCATTGAATTCTGTCAAAAGAAAACGAACTTGGGGAGCGGTCCGGATGCGGGGCGGCGCGGAGCGAGTACACTCCGCTCTGCCCCGTCGTGGTGAAAGCAGATTCGTTCCCTACACATCCAGATTCTGAAGATAGCTTTCCAGCGCCTGCTGCTGAGTGGTCTGCTTTTGTTGCAAGGTCTTCACTTCTCCCTGCAGCTTCTCGATGGCCGTCTCCTGTTCGTCGAGCTTCTTGAGTAATCGCTGGTAGTAATCTGTGTTCTGCGGGACGGTCTTGAGGTTGTCGCGAATCCGCGTCTGCTCCTGGGTGATTTCCGACAGCTTCTGCTGATGCTCGGCGATCTGACGTTGCGTGTCCGTCAGATCGTTCTTCAGTGAAACTGCTTTTTCCAATGCGTCGCGGACGGGCTTGGGAATTTCGCCGGTCTTGGAATATTGGAGGACCTGGCCGACGTCCATCGGCAGGATTGCCATCTGCTGGTTCTGCGTCAGTTCTTCCTGGACCGTCAGCTTGCTGCTCTTGCCGGCTCCCACTGTTCCTTGAAAACGATAGAGACTTTCGGTCGTCTCATCGGCCTTGGCGGGCGCGGTCAGCTTCCAGCCGGGACGGAACGGATGCTCGATCAGGAGCGTGCGCGCATGTTCGGCTTTGTTCTCCGCCACGTAGTCCTGGCTGAAGACCTGCTTGATCGTCAGTTCCAGAACTCCCTTGATGATCCGGCCCGTCAGCAGGCTGCTGGAGTTGGTGTTGTGCGTGCTGTCCACCAGCACCTGCTGGTCGATCCCGTAGCTGATCAGCCGATTCTGGCCGGCGGGGAGATCTTCGATGCTGGCGTCTCCCGCGTAGCTGTTCTCAGCCAATACCGTCAGCGGGCCGGCGGGGAGGAGCTTGCCGGTGGTGTTATTGAGGCGGGCGCCCAGCAGCGGATTGCGGGCCAGCACCGAGGCGTTGTAGATGCTGAGGGGCAATGTCGAAATCGCATCGGTGATGATCGGGATCATCGCCGAGCTTTGCCGGGGCAGGCTCACGCTGCCGACGGTATATTCGAAGAGTTCGCCGACCTTCGCCGCCGACGCAATGGAGGCGACAGAGGCGAGTGCATCGATCGCCTGCTTGGCGTCCTCATCCTTATCGCCGGCGATGCCGGCCGCCATCGGAGCGGGGGCGGCAGCGGCCTTGGCCATGTTGAGCCCACGGTTTCGTTCCATGGCCTGAGCGCGCTTTTCGGAATCGCGTCTTCCGAATTGTTCCATCTGCTGACTCTGAAGCTCCATCCCAGCCCCGTAGGTCTGAGGCTGCAAACTGGCGTAGAGCTGCGGCTGAACGACCGGCCGGGGCACATACAGGGGCTGATACAGATTCTCAATAAAGCTTAATGGCCGGCCGCTCACGAGCGACAGCTCGATGTTGTTCCAGTCACTGTCCGTCTGGTTTTCGACGATGGCCCACCCCTGCAAATGACCTTCCGGCCCCGCCGCCGGCTGCGTCGCGGCGGGCTCTTTTTTCTCATCCGCCGGATCCTTCGGCTTTTCAACGCCACCCTGGGGCGGAAGCACCAGGCGGTAGCTCGTCTTCCAGACCGGCGCTTCGACGACGTATCCGATCCGAACGCGATGGTCCGCCGGGCCCTGAAAGTGGATCTGGACCGGCTTGGTGTCCTGGTCGCGCGCCTGGGCCAGGGCCACCAGTGCCTTGTTCAACTCTTCCTGGAGCTGGAGGTCGTCGAGTTTGAGATCGGTCACCTGATCCAGATCGACGGGGCGGATGTTGCCGCCGGTCCAGAGATTCAATGTCCAGACGTCGATCACCTGGGGATGGTCTTTATCGCCGAGGTTCCGTTGCTTTTTTTCGACGCCCAGGACGGTGCCCGCCGTCGCGCCCTCTTTGGTTGTGACGGTCACCTTGCTGCCGCGAAGCTGATTGAGCAGATCGGAAAGCGGCGGATTGGAGCTGATGTCGACCTGGAAACTCTTGAGCGTGTGAGAGAGGGGTCCCTGGCTGCCATAGGTCACGCTGGTGACCTTTCCGCCGTCCAGGTCCTGAAGTAGGAGACTCTTGAGAATGTCGTTGATCTGTTCCTTCTTGAACCGCAATTCCGTTGCGACATCGCCGTGCACCGTGCCGAAATGCTCGAAATAACCGACGCCGCTCGAAAAAAGCACCACCTCGCGCACCGGCACCGGCGTGCTGGCCGGCTTCGAAGCCGGCGCTGGCGCGGGGGCAGCGACCTGTCCACTCGCGAACGGCGACACCATCGCCATGGCCACGGGAAGCAGAGATGCGATCAGTTTCAACGAGATAGGGCGCGGCATGCGGTTCCTTTCGGAGTCTTCAGCGAATCGGCGGATTCATTGGTTCATTCACATTGACGGAAATGTCCGGGGAAAGTTCCCCCGGTGGGACAGACATTCCTATTCCTGTCTGTTGCGGGCCGGGGAGCGGAGGTGGTACTCCGCCTCCCGAGCCGGTCCGCCCTGTTGCACAACTTCGCCGAATGTCGCGTCTGCTCGGCGGGCAGGAATGCCCGCCCGCACTCCCAGACGCGCATCAGACAGGAATGTCTGACCCACCGCCCTCCCGCCAATTCCTACTTCCCCTCGTTACGCGTATTCTGGAGGACGATGACCGATCGCACAATCGATACGATCAACGCGCCGTTTGACGCGACTATCACCCCACCCGGCTCCAAGAGCCTGACCAACCGCGCGCTCGTTCTGGCAAGCCTTGCTTATGGCCCGTGCGAAATCTCCAATGTGCTCTTCGCCGACGACACGCTGGTCATGATGGATTGTCTGACCCGGCTCGGGTTTAACCCCCGTATCGACCGAAAGACCTCGACTGTCCGAATCGAAGGTTGTGGCGGGAAGATTCCAGCCGATCGGGCCGATCTGTTCTGTGGCAACAGCGGCACGACGATTCGATTTCTTACGGCTCTCTGCACCCTGGGAAAGGGCCAATTCAATCTGGACGGCATCCCGCGCATGCGGCAGCGGCCGATTCGGCAACTGGCAGAGCTGCTCAAAAACCTGGGGGGGCGTATCTCTTATGTGATGCAGGACGGATTTCCGCCGGTCATCGTGGCGGCCGACGGATTGCCCGGCGGACTGGTTCGCTTCGGAAATTCGCAATCATCGCAATATCTCTCGGCGGTCCTGCAGATCGCTCCCTTTTTCCGCAACGAATTGCGCGTCGAACTATCCGACACACAGACGAGCTGGCCTTATGTCGCGATGACGATGCGACTTATGGACCAATTCGGGCACACGCCCCACGTGGTGCGAGATGCCGACACGGGTGAGCCCCGGAAAATCATCGTTCCTATCGGCGGATATCAGGCGACGAATTACGCGGTCGAGCCGGATGCGAGCAACGCCGGCTATTTCCTGGCGGCCGCGGCGATACACCCCGGCTCGAAGGTCACGATCCCAGGGCTTGGCCGCGATAGTCTTCAGGGGGACATCGGATTCGCGGAGGTGCTGCGTCAAATGGGCGCTGAGGCAGTGGTCGGCGCGGATTCGATCTCGATTAGCGGGCCCCCACGCCTCCACGGGATTGATATCGATCTCTCAGGCATGCCGGATATGGCCCAGACGCTGGCAGTCGTCGCCCTCTTCGCGGAGGGCAAAACCACCATCCGCGGCCTCCATACGTTGCGGGTTAAAGAGACCGATCGAATCGCTGCTTTAAGCACTGAGCTTGGTAAATTGGGCGCTTTTGTTGAAATTACAGGGGATGACCTGATTATTTCGCCGCCGCAGTTGCCAAACCCGGCAAGAATCGCCACGTACGATGATCACCGGATGGCCATGAGCTTCGCTTTGGCGGGTACTCGTATCCCGAATGTGGCGATCATGGACCCGCAATGCGTGAACAAAACCTATCCCGACTACTTCGCAGATTTGCGAAAGCTCACGGAAAATGCCTGAAATTCTCGATTAATTGGATGTCAGGCCTTTCTGCTTCAAAGAGCGTACGCGGTTACGTGTACGCACGGCGGTGACGCTGCCCTCTGGGACAGCGGCTAAAAGTTGATTCGGTGGTGCACGTTCGCGCACGATCGGATTGGGCGAAATTTGCAGACTTGGCCACAACAGGCATTGGAATTGCCGCTAACAAATAGTGACAAGGCAGGGGAAAGTCTGATTTCGGAGCGCTTTTTATGGGAAGTGGAAATCCTTTCGGTTTCTGTGGTGGCCGCGATCACGTGCAAGGCGGCACGTCGCGTCGCAGCTTTCTTTATGTTGGAATGATCGGCGGACTCGGTCTGTCGCTGGGCGATTTCTTCCGCGCCACGGCGAAGGCCGACGAGGGTGAAATCGTCATGCCGGGCGCGACCCACCCCGCCAAGGAAGGGCCGGCCAAGTCGGTCATTCATATATTCCTGCCTGGCGGCATGGCGCACCAGGAGTCGTTCGATCCCAAGCCGCTCGCCCCGGTCGAATACCGCGGCCCGCTCGGCACGGTGAACACCTGCCTGACCGGCGAAGTCTTCTCCGAACACATGAAGGAGACGGCTGCGATCGCGGACAAAATCACCGTCATTCGCTCGATGACGCATGGCGAAGCCGCCCACGAGCGCGGCACGCACAACATGTTCACGGGATATCGCCCGAGCCCGGCGCTTCAATTCCCGAGCATGGGAAGCATCGTTTCCGAAGAATTCGGCCCTCGCAACAACATGCCGCCGTACGTTTGCGTCCCCGGGATGCCCAACCCGTACGCCGGAAGCGGATATCTGAGCAGTGCTTACGGACCCTTCAGCCTCGGAGCCGACCCGGCCAACGGAAATTTCACCGTCCGCGACCTGGCTCTGGCGCAGGGAATCGATCCCCAGCGATTCAGCGAGCGGCAGAGCATGCTCGCCACCGTCGATAACCATTTCCGGCAGCTCGAGAAGTCAGATTCCCTGACGGCGATGGATACGTTTTATCAGCGGGCTTACAGCCTGATCAGCTCGAAGGAAGCCCGCGAGGCGTTCAATCTCAAGGCCGAGCCCGATGCGATCAAGGAACAATACGGCCGCAATGAAGCCGGCATGCGCATGCTGATGGCCCGGCGGCTGGTCGAGGGTGGCGTACGGTTTGTGTCGCTCACATTCGGCGGCTGGGACCATCACGTTCGCATCAAAGACGGCATCAGCACCCAGCAGCCACATTTCGACAAGGCATTCGCGGCCCTGATCCGCGATCTCGAACAGCGCAACATTCTGAATTCGACGTTGGTGATGGTCAGCTCCGAATTCGGCCGCTCTCCGAAGATCAATGCCACCGAAGGGCGCGATCACTGGCCGAAGGTCTTCAGCGTTGTGCTGGCCGGAGGCGGAATCAAGAAGGGCCTCATTTACGGCAGTTCAGATCCGACCGGCGCCGAGCCGGCCAACGACCCGTTCACGGTCGAGCAGATGGCGAGCACCATCTATCACCAGCTTGGCATCAACCCCGAAAAGAAACTGATCGCGCCGGGCGGACGCCCGATCGATCTGGTTCGCGGCGCGAAGGTATGCGACGATATCCTTGCGTGAGCGAAATGGGTCGGGCCGAACTATTCTGTCGAAGTCGGAGTAGATGAATCTTCGAGCCTGTTAGCAGATTCGATAGCCGCAATTCCTTCCCCCTCTCCCGGTACTCGGGGAGAGGGCGGGGGTGAGGGTCCTGAGGAATTGCCCTCACCCCAACCCTCTCCCAGAGTACTGGGAGAGGGGGCAATCAGAAGACCGCCGGCGGAGCCGGGGATCGGTATGAGCATCACCTCTTATCAATCTATACCCTGGGCCCGGAAAGTCGCGCCCGCGCTGATTCTGCTCCTTCTCATTACCGCCACGTTGCAGGCGGCCTCCCCGGAACTGCGCATCGTCATCCCCCGCGGCGGACAGCGCGGCACTGAGATGGATCTTTTCATGGAGGGTCCGCGTCTGGCCGACGCCCAGGAGGTTCTCTTCTATTCACCGGGCATCACCGTCACAAAAATTGACGTAACCAAGCCGGAAGAATTGAAAGTCCACGTTCAGATCGCCAAGGACGCCCCGATCGGCGAACACCAGTTGCGCATCCGCACGGCGACCGGCATTTCCGAACTGCGCACGTTTTATGTCGGGCCGTTCCCCATCGTCGATTCGAAAAAACCGAACACCGATTTCGCTCAGCCTCAGAAAATCGATCTGAACGTCACCGTTGCCGGCGTGATCGAAAACGAGCAGGTCAATTACTTCGCCGTTGAGGCGAAAAAGGGGCAGCGGATCTCCGCCGAGGTACACGGCATCCGTCTGGGCGGGGCGCTGTTTGATCCATTCGTGGCGATCCTGGACATGAAACGATTCGAGCTGGCGGTGTCGGACGATACCGCCCTGGCGCAGCAGGACCCGATTGCATCGGTCCTGGCGCCCGCCGACGGGACCTACGTCATTCAGATCCGCGAAACGTCTTACGGTGGCGGCGGCGACGATCGATATCTGCTTCACGTGGGCGACTATCCCCGGCCGCTGACGGTCTATCCTCTCGGCGGCAAGTGCGGGGAAGACCTCGCATTGCAATTCCTGGCGGATGTGGGCGGCCCGATTTCGCAAACGATCAAACTCCCCACCACGCCGACCCCGATCATTCCGTTGTTGCCGGAGCAAAACGGGCTGACGGCCCCATCTCCCAACTTCGCCCGTGCTTCGCCGTTTCCGAATGTGCTGGAAGTTGAGCCGAACAACGATCCCGCCACCGCAACTCGATATGACGGAGAGTTGCCGGTGGCGTTCAACGGCATCATCAGCCAGCCCGGCGACATCGATTTTTTCCGCTTCAAGGCGAAAAAAGATCAGGCGCTGGACATTCACGTCATCGCGCGGCAATTGCGTTCCCCGCTCGATTCCGTGCTCACGCTTTACAACGCCCAGGGCGGCGGGATGGCCAGCAACGATGACTCGGGAGGACCCGACAGCTATCTCCGATTTTCCGCCCCGGCCGACGGAGAATATCTCGTCAGCGTGACCGACCACCTGCACGCCGGCGGATCCGATTACACCTATCGCATCGAAATCACCGCGGTGAAGCCCGGCTTGGCGCTCAGCATTCCGGAAGTAAACGTTAATTCCCAGGAACGGCAGACGATCGTGGTTCCGCGCGGCAACCGTTTTGCAACGCTCATCCGCGGCACACGGACGGATTTCGGCGGCGAGCTTTCCCTCATTTCTCCCGATCTGCCCGCCGGTGTCAAAATGCTCGGCGAAAACATGGCGGGCAACCTGGACGTGGTCCCGGTTGTCTTCGAAGCCGCTCCCGATGCGCCGGTGGCGGGAAAGCTCTGCATGCTGTTGGCCAAACCCGCCGATCCGAAGATCGACGTCGAGGGGCATTTCAATCAGCACGTCGATCTGGTGGTCGCCAACAACAATCAGGTTCTCTACGGTTCCGCGCACCGACAAGCTTGCGGTGGCCGTAACGAAAGAAGCCCCATTCAAGCTGCACATTATTCAGCCGAAGGTGCCGTTGGTGCAGGGCGGCGAGATGAAGCTCAAAGTGGTGGCTGAGCGCGCACCGGATTTCAAAGGTCCGATCTCCGTGCGAATGCTCTTCAACCCGCCCGGGGTCAATGCCGTCCCGTCGGTGGACATGCCCGGGGACAAGAGTGAAATCGATTACCCGCTGAGCGCCCAGGACGATGCGCAAATCCGCAAATGGAAGATCTGCGTCCTCGGCATGGCGGACGTGACCGGCCCATTATGGGTCTCTTCAGAACTGGAAGAACTGGAAGTCGCGCCGGTCTACCTCCAGGCGAAAGTCGAAATGGCCGCCGCCGAGCGCGGAAAGCCGGCGCCGGTGAGCGTCTTCTTCGAGCAGAAAACAAAATTTGACGGACCCGCGACTGTAAAATTGCTCGGCCTTCCCCCCAACGTGACAGCTGCCGATCAGCAGATCACGGCCGCCGACAAGCGCGTGACTTTCACGGTGATTACGGACGACAAGAGTCCACTGGGCCAGCAGCCGACGTTGTTCTGCCAGATCATCGTGACGCAGAATGGAGAGCCGATCGTTCACAATCTGGCCCGCGGCAGCGTTTTGCGGATCGATCCCCCGCCACCGCCCAAGGCCAATGCCCCAGCCGTGGCGGCGGCTCCGCCCCCGCCGCCCAAGCCGGTGGCAACGGCCGAGCGGCCGCTGTCGCGCCTGGAAAAGTTGCGCCTCGAGGCGGAGCAGAAGTAAACGAGCCATGAAACAGGTGATCTGATGCACGTCCGCTCAATCGTCATTCAATCTCTGATCATCGCATTGGGATGCGCGACCTTCGCGCCGTTTACGTGGGCGGACGCGCCACCTTCGACACAGCCCGCCGCTGCACCCGTAGCGCCACCCCAGGCGCCGGCCGCGCCGACAACCAATGGACTCGTATTCGAAGTTTTCCCATCTGATGTGAACCTGCGAACCAGCCGCGATCAGCAGGCGATCGTCGCCCGCGTCATTCAGCCGGACGGCGTCAGCCGTGATGTGACCTCGCAAGTGCAGTTGGTTCTTCCGGAACCGGCGATCATCAAAGCCGAAGGGAACATGGTGCGTCCGGTCGCCGACGGTGCGGGCCAGATCAAGGTGAAATATCAGGACCAGGTCGCGACCCTGCCGGTGACGGTGAAGGATGCCGCCGCGGATCGTCCCGTCAGTTTCAAGCTGGACGTCATGCCTGTCTTCATGAAGGCCGGCTGCAACAGCGGCGCGTGTCACGGGTCGGCCCGCGGCAAGGATGGATTCCATCTTTCGCTTTTCGGCTACGACCCTGACGGTGATTATCAACGGCTCACCCGGGAACTCTCGACGCGCCGCCTCAACCTGGCCCTTCCCGCTGAAAGCCTTCTGCTCACGAAGGCAACCGGCAAGGTCCCCCACACCGGCGGCACGCGGTTCAAGGAAGACAGCCCCCTCTATGCCGCCGTCATGCGCTGGCTCGACGCCGGCGCCGGAGGATCCCGCGACCGTCGCCACGCCGGTCTCGATGGAAATTCTGCCGAAGCAGGTGGTGCTCGAAGGTGAAGGGGCGCGACAGCAGATGACCGTCCGGGCGCACTACTCCGATGGCTCGGTTCGCGACGTGACACCGGTCGCACTGTTCCTCAGCAACAACGACACCTCCGCGAAGATCGGCGACGATGGAATGGTCACCGCCGGCACGCGCGGCGAAGCATTCGTGATGGCGCGCTTTGCCACCTTTACGATGGGTGCGCAGGTGATCGTCATTCCCAAAGGCATCCCCTTCACATGGCCGGCCGATCTGAAAGACAACAATTACATCGACGGACTGGTCAACGCCAAGCTCAAGAAGCTCCGCATTCTTCCCTCGGCGCTGTGCAGCGATGAAACTTTCCTTCGCCGCGTTTACATCGACGTCATCGGCCTGCTCCCGACCCGCGATGAGCATGACCGCTTCATGGCCAGCGCCGACCCACAGAAGCGCGATAAGCTCGTAGACGAATTGCTCGGCCGAAAAGAATTTGTCGAGCTCTGGGTCATGAAGTGGGCGGAACTCTTGCAGATTCGCTCCGGCGGCGAACAGAACTTCAGCTACAAATCCGCCCTGCTCTATTACAACTGGCTCCAGGACCGCATCTCGCACGATGTGCCGATGGACAAGATCGTGCAGGAACTGCTCGGCGCTAACGGGGGAACATTCAAGGAGCCGGCCACCAACTATTACCAGATCACCCAGGACACCCTGAAGCTCGCGGAGAACACCGCCCAGGTCTTCATGGGAATGCGCGTCCAGTGCGCATCAATGTCACAACCATCCGTTCGATCGCTGGACGATGAACGATTACTACGGCTTCGCCGCGTTCTTCTCCCAGATCGGGCGCAAGCAGGCGGAAGATCCGCGCGAGCTGATCGTCTTCAACAGCGGCGGCGGCGAGGTGACGCACCCGGTCGGCGGACGCGTCATGGCGCCTAAGTTTCTCGGCGGGGATGTGCCGGATGTGAAGGGCAAAGACCGCCGTATCGTCCTCGCCCAATGGCTGGCATCGCCGGAGAATCCATACTTTGCCAAGAACCTGGGGAACATCGTCTGGTCCCATTTCTTCGGCAAGGGGATCATCGATCCGGTTGACGACGTTCGCGTCAGCAACCCCGCTGTCAATCCCGAGCTGCTCGATGCCCTCGGCCAGAAGTTCCAGGAATACCATTACGACTTCAAGCGCATGGTGCGCGACATCTGCACTTCGCGCACGTATCAGCTCGCCTCCGAGTCGAACCCCACCAACGAGCAGGACCTTCGGAATTTCTCACACTCGGCGATTCGCCGGATGCGCCGCCGAGGTCATTCTCGACTGCATCGGGGAAGCGACCGAAACCAAGGAAAAATTCCGCGGCCTTCCCCTGGGCGCGCGGGCAGTGCAGATCGCCGACGGCAATACCTCGGATTACTTTCTGACCACCTTCGGCCGCGCCACCCGCGACACCGCCTGTTCCTGCGAGGTCAAGATGGATCCCAACCTCTCGCAGGCCCTCGCCCTGCTCAACGGCAATACCGTTCACAACAAAGTCGATAACAGCCCGGTCATCAACGCGATGCTGGCGGCCAAGAAATCGCCGTATGAAATCGTTGAAGAGCTTTATCTCCGCACTCTCTCGCGCAAACCGTTCCCCGCCGAGATCGTATCGCTTCAGGCCCAGTTTGCTCAGGAGCAGGATCAGCGCAAGGCCGTGATCGATCTCTTCTGGGCGTTGCTCAACTCGCAGGAATTCATATTCAACCATTAGAGTGAGGAGAGGATTGAGAATGGAGGTTAGAGGACGGCAGGACATGAAGAGAGGAATTGTCATCCTGAGGTACCCCGAAGGATCCGCGCGAGATTTCGCACCGCGTAGATCCCTCGGAGTACCTCAGGATGACAGTTGTTTTGGTCGCTACGGCATTTTTTTTCATAGCAGAGCCTTTCCAGCTTTGATCCGCCGTCCTCTATCCTCCGTCGTCTGTTTTCTAACTTCATTTTTCATCTTCGCTTTGGCGGCGTCGGCTCAGGAGAAGATCAACTACCAGGAGCATATCCTGCCGATCTTTCGCAACTCCTGCCTGACCTGCCACAATCCTGACAAGAAAAAAGCCGGCCTGGACCTGAGCGCCTGGCAAACCGCCATCAACGGAAGCAACAATGGCCAGGTGGTGAATCCCGGCGACCCGGACGGGAGCCTTCTCTATCGCGTCGTCACGCATCAGGAAGATCCGACGATGCCGCCCAAGAAGGACAAGCTCCCGGACAAGGAGCTGGACCTGATCAAGCGCTGGATCGCCGGCGGCGCGATCGAAACAGCGACTGGCGCACGGTCGTCTCGAAAAAGCCAAAAGTCGACCTAACCTTCACCGCTGTCGCCGGCCGGAAGCCGGCCGGGCCTCCGCCGATGCCGCGCGATCTGGTGCTTGAGCCATTCGTGCACAGCGCACGCGCCGGCGCACTCAGCGCCCTGGCGAACAGCCCATGGGCGCCGGTCGTCGCTGTTGGAAGCCAACACCAGGTCCTGCTCTATAATCCGCAAACTTTGTCGCTGCTGGGCGTCATTCCCTTTTTGGAAGGCGAGCCGCAGGTCGTGAAATTTTCGCAGGGCGGTGGGATTCTCCTGGTCGGCGGCGGACAGGCCGCCAAGAGCGGCAAGGTGGTATTGTGGGATGTCGCCACCGGCAATCGGATTACCGACGTCGGCGACGAATTCGATGCGGTCCTCGCAGCCGACATCAGCGCCGATCAGACGCGCGTCGCGCTGGGCGGGCCGAGCAAAGTTCTCAAGGTCTTTTCAACCAAGGATGGCGCGCTGATCGATGCCATCAAAAAGCACACCGACTGGGTGACTGCCGTCGCCTACAGCGCGGATAATGTCCTGCTCGCCAGCGGGGATCGGGCCGGCGGATTGTGGGTCTGGGAGGCGAAAAACAATCGCGAGTTTTACAACCTGGCCGGCCACAAGGCGGCCATCACCGCGGTCGCGTTCCGCGGCGATTCCAACATCCTCGCCAGCGCCAGCGAAGACGGCTTCATCAAGCTCTGGGACATGAACAGCGGAAAAGAAGCCAAGACCTGGCAGGCGCACGGCGGCGGCGTGTTATCGATGGCGTTTGCCCGCGATGGCAAACTCGTCTCCTGCGGCCGCGATCATCTCGTGCGCGTCTGGAAGGCCGACGGATCGCAGTTGCAGCAATTCGAAGCGTTCAACGACATTGCCCTGCACTGCACGTTTGACGACGAAGGCACGCGCGTCATCGCCGGCGACTGGACCGGCGAAATCCGCGTCTGGAACGTCGCCGACGCAAAACGAATCGGCGAATTGCCCGCCAACCCCCCGCCGCTCGCCGAGCGGATCGACGCCGCGAATAAGCGGATCGCCGCATTGCAGCCGGCCGCCGAAAAGGCGGGTGCGGAAGTCGCCGCGGCGACCGACGCTCTCAATAAGTCGAATCAGGATCTGGCCGCCGCGCAGAGCGCCTGGCGGCGGGTCAGAAGCAAATCGACCCGATGCAGGCCGCGGCCAACACGGCCAATAGCGCCGCACAAGGCGCGATCGCGGCGATGAAAGCCGTGCAGGAAACGATCGTCGCCAGGCAGGCGGACGCCGCCAAGCTGACGCTGGCGAGCCAGCAGGCGGTCGCGGCGCGCGACGCGGCGGCTAACGAACAGAAGGGCCTGGAACAGGCCATCCCACCGCGGCAGGCCGCCGCCGACGCGGCCAATCAGGCGGCGGCCGCAGCGAAAGCGGCGGCGGACAAGGATGCCACAAACCAGGCGCTCGCGGCGGCAGCGGCACAATCGAAGGCGGCCGCCGATAAGGCAACCGCGGATCTGGCCGATGCGCAGAAAACTCTGGCCGCGAAAGTCGCGCAGGTTGCAGCACTCAACGACGCGGTTGCGAAGGGGCAAGTGGCGATGGCGTCAGCGACGGCCGCTGTGACGGCGGCACAGCAGGCTTTCCCTCCTCAACAGAAAGTGATTGACGCAACAAATGCTCAGGCCAAGGCCGCGAATGATACGCTCGCCAAAGCGAAGAACGAGGTTGCGGCGGCCGAGAAATTGATCCTGCCACGCACTGACGCAGTGAAATCCGCAACATTGCGCGTCACGGTCGCGAAGACAGCCGCGGATTCCGCAAACGCGCAACTGGTCGTGGCGCGCCAGGACGTGGTCCGCATGCAGGTCGGCGAATTTTTCCTGAATGTCTATGCGGCTCGCAGGGAGCTGGCCGCGAAGCAGGCCGAGCAGGATCAGATGACCCAGGCGCTGGCCGCCGCCCAGTCCGGCGTGGACAAGGCAAACGCCGATTTGACGGCAGCGCAAAAATCCCTCGCCGAGGCTCCGGCGCGAATCAAGGCCCGCGAAGACGCGGTCGGCAAGGCAAATGAGGCGGTCGCCTCGGCAAACACCGGCATCGGCGCTGCCCAGGCCGCCGTCGCGCAGAAGCAGGACTTGATGCGCCAGGCCGGCGAGGTGGCGCAGAAGATCGCCGCCGAATCCGCCAAGGCCACCGACAACAAGAACCTTGCCGATGCGTCCGTCCGCGCCAAGACGACAATCGACGCGCTCGATGCGGACCTTTCCGCGGCGAACCAGTTGGTGGCCACCCGCACCGAAGCCGCCAAAGCCGCGATGGCCGCCGTCACCAGCGCCCAGACCGCCTTGGCGAAAGAAAAGGAAGATGCCGCCAAATCGCCGAAGGCGATCGAAGACCTCAAGTCGGCGGTAGCCGCGGCCACGAACGCGGTAGCCCCGAAAAAGGCCGCCGTGGACGAAGCGGCTAAAGCCGTCGCCGCCGCGAAAGCGAAGGCGGATCAGCTCAATATTGAATATCAGAAGCGAAGCCAGGAGGCGGGCTTAGTCCCCACCACCCAGCCTCAGGGCGCACGGGCCAATGCGACTTAACGATGTCTGGCATCAAATGCTACCGTTGATGAATCAACAGATGCCGAAGTCGAGAACGCGTGTTGGAGGATATCCGACAATTTCGGCGTGAGATCGGGTATCGTTACTTCGTTCGTGGCGACGTGAAGCCAAAAGTGCGCATGCGCGTGCCAACCGATTTCGGTGACGGCATCTATGCCTGGGAAGACAACGAAGAGGGCCTTGCCTCCGCTACGGATTGGGCAACCTCGAAGGCTCGTCGTCTGAGTGGATCGGCCGTTGCGGTAGTGCAGCTGTTACGGATTGGCGCTGGAATCTTCGATGGATTGCGGATGCTACGGTATTGAGATGCGATATGAGTACGAGAAGCTGTTCGATATGCGCGTCACAATTGAGAACGACCTGGCGGCCCGTGTCGCGGATTTCAGCTTCGATCGCATTGAGGACGCTACATTCTTCCGCCATCTCGGCATCATCTGCGATCGCAACCAGCCGATTTTCGAAGGTTATTATGCGCTTAGCATGGCGAAATAGCCCACTTGGATCGCTTGAGAAGTCGTTGAGTCCAACAACACAAGATCCGCAAGAGCCGCCGAGGTTACGCTTCAAGCTGCATTCCAGTATTGTGAATTGATCGCGGCGAAGCCAGCCGGTGGGACATCAATGCCGCCCCTCATTCCGCCGCCAATTTTGCGTCTCCTTTTCATCGTAACCACGATGGCGGGTCTCATCAGTCCAAGTCTCGCCGACGAAAAACCGGTCTACAGCGGCTCGGGATGTGCTGCGATTGTGGACGACTTTTTTGCCAATGAAGTGTGGGCCGGCGTCGGCGCGCAATCGTGCCTCAAATGCCACAAAACCGGTGGCGACGCCGAAGACAGCGACTTCGTTTTGGAAGACCCGCAGCGAAGCCTGGGGCACGCCCGGGACGAAGTATTGCAGCGAAATCTTCAAGCGTTCGCCGAGATGGCACGCCGAAAAAGAGGGGATCAATCGCGCCTCCTGCTCAAAGCGGTCGGCAAGCTGCATCACGGCGGCAAGGAAGCGCTCAGCGCGGATTCGGCGGGCTATCGCATCCTGGCGAAGTTCGTCCATCGACTCGATGGGCCAACGGCAACATCCCAACCGGTGGCAGAGGACAAAAACGCCCCGCCATTCTTCGATGGGATCGTGATGCTCGACGATCGGGCATTGCTCCGGCGCGTCACCCTCTCGCTGGCCGCTCGTCTTCCCACTGATGCGGAAACGGCCGCCGTCACGAGCCAGGGGCGAAAGGCGATGCCGGCCCTGCTCGACGCGATGATGCAGGAGGAAGCGTTCTACTCCCGACTCCGCGAAGGGTTCAACGACATTTTCCTCACCGTCGGCCTGCTCGATAACGCCGAGACGTGCGCTCTCCTACGAGCATTTTGAAAAGACTGCGCAACTGGCCGGAGAAATTTGACCTGAGCCGCATTGCCGATCCGCAGGCACGGCAACGGGCCGGATGGAAAATGTTTGACGTTTACCGCAGGGCCCTCCTCGGCGAGCCGATGAAACTCGTCGAGCACATCGTTCGCAATGACCGGCCCTTCACCGAAATCGTGACGGCAGACTACATCATGGTCACTCCGTACACGCGCGCGGCTACGGCATTTTCGACGATGCTGAAATCGCAGTTCAAGAACCCGGATGATCCCTTCGAATACATTCCCGTCGAAGCTCAAAGCGCTCATGGGACGCTCCCACGATGAAGATCAGGAATCGGCGACCGGGTTCTATCCGCACGCCGGCCTGCTCACCACGTTCCAGTATCTTCGCCGCTACCCGACGACGGAAACCAATCGCAATCGGCTTCGTGCCCGCATGTTTTATCAGCAGTTTCTCGGCGTCGATGTTCTGGAGCTGGCCGCCCGAGTTTCCGATGCCGCCGCGATTACGGCCAAATATCAAGGTCCCCACCATGCAGGCGTCGGAATGCGTCGTCTGTCACAAGACCGCTCGATCCGGTGGCCGGACTCTTCCAGGACTACTGGCGATTCGACGGGGTTTACGGAAAGCGCAAAGAGGGCTGGTTCAAGGATATGTTCGCCGCCGGCTTCGAAGGGGAAGATCTGCCGGACCAGGAGCGCTGGCGATCCCTTCAATGGCTCGGCGAGCGGACCGCAAAAGATCCGCGTTTCGCGGTCGCGATGGTGGAGCATGTCTATTACATCCTGACTGGCCGCAAAGTCCTGAAGCCTCCGAAAGATTTGGAGGACTCCGCTCTTCGCCGCCAAACGGCGGCGCTTATCAGGAACAGCGGAAGCAGATTGAATCGATCGCCGTTCGTTTTTCGCAGAATGGGTTCAATCTGAAGAACGTCTTCAAGGACTGGGTCCTGACCGATTTCTATCGCGCCAACGGCCTGGCAGCCGCGGCGTCCGATCCGGCCCGGCAGGCAGAGCTGGACGATGTCGGCCTCGTGCGGATGCTCGCGCCGGAGCAGATCGAGCGAAAAGTAACCGCAATCTTCGGACGCCTTGGGGCAGAATGGACGAACAGCTCGCCATGTTGTACGGCGGCATCGACTCCAAGGAAGTGACCGAGCGCGCCGCCGACCCGAGCGGAGCGATGGGGGCGATTCAGCGGCTGCTGGCTGATGACGTCGCGTGCAGACAGACCGCACTCGATTTCACTCGGGCACAGGTTGACCGGAAGCTTTTCCCGAATATCGAACCTGACGTCGTTCCCGGCTCATCTCCGCAAGCTGATGAAAAAATCCATCAGGCGGTTGCCTATCTGCACGAGCGCGTGCTGGGCCGCCACGATGCTCCGGATTCGCTGGAAGTGGAGCGAACGTATCGGCTCTTCGCGGGAGTTGTCGCCGACGCCGTCGAGCGCAAAGACATTGATCCGCGCGAGACTTATTGGTGCGGCCACGACCTGCCGGTGGATCGCCCACCGGATCCCAAATACACGATTCGGGCGTGGCGTGCCGTGGTGACGTACCTTCTCCGACGGCCGGAATTTCTTTATGAGTGATGGCGGTCGCAAGAAAACCTGACCTCCGTTGAAAGGTTCGCCCCGTGCTTTGGCATGGTAGGATAACAGCGGTAAAATGAGGTAGAATCATGGAATCCATAAAAGCACTTGTCCGAAACGGCCGCATCGAGACAGAGACTCCGCTGAATCTGCCAGAGGGCACGCGGCTTTTAATCGTCCCCAGAAACCCTGACGACGATCAGGAATATGTCTGGGACGACACGCCGGAAGGAATCGACGCTTGGCTCCGGTGGTACGATTCTCTGGATCCGCTTATTTTTACCGCCGAAGAAGAGAAGGCTTGGACGGATGATCGAGCGCAACGCAAAGACTGGGAGTTGGCCGCTTCCGACGACCATGCCAGAAAATTGCGGGAGCTCTGGGACTGAATCGCTTCCTTCTCGACACCAACGCGTTGAACGCTTTCATCGGTCGGCGGTTACCATTCTCGCAACAAGTACACGCAGCGCGCGAACGCGGGGACCACATTGGGACTTGCGAGCCCGTTATTGCGGAGCTGTTTTATGGATTGGAATTGAGCTCGAGCCGCGACAAGAACATTGTCAAATTAGAACACGGATTGAGGCAATTACGCAGTTGGCCGTTCGATCGAAAGGCCGCCCGCGAATAGGGACGCATCGCGGGGGATTTGAAGAAACGTGGACGAAAAATGCAGGTCGTCGACATGATGATCGCAGCAATCGCGTTGACGGTGAAAGATTGTGCGATCGTTACAACGGATTCCGATTTGTCCGCAATTCCCAACTTGACGGTCGTCGACTGGACGGGAAACCGGAGTTCTGGCACCCCCTGATTGCCCTGCCGGAATTTATTGACGAGTAACGAATCGCCATGAGACGCGACTTCCTCAAACTCTGCGGCCTGGTCGGCCTCGGCTTCGCCTGTCCTGGCGGGATCAGCTCATTGCTCGCCGCGGCCACCAAAGAAGAGCCGCCCTATGACGGGCCCTATTACATCGTATTCAACGCCGCTGGCGGATGGGACACGACTTACCTGATGGACCCGAAAGGGATCGACGGCATCAATCGCCTCTACCAGCAGGGAGACATTCTCACGAAGGGGCAGCACAAGTTCGCGCCGACCGCGGGGCATATCTCGGCCGGGATGAGCAACGAGGATTTCTTCGGCGCGTTTGCCAGCGAGCTGCTCGTCGTGAACGGCCTCGATTACTCGGTGAACAATCACGGCCCGGGCGCACGCTACATGGCGACGGGAAAGCTCGACAGCCTCGCCTATCCGACCTTCGCCGCCCTCGTGGCCGCCTGCAAAGGGCCGGCCTGTCCGCTGGCATTCCTGACCTTCGGAAATTACTCGGCCACCGGCAACATCGTAGCGATGTCGCGCGTTCCTTATATGCAATCGCTCAAAGGGATTGCCAATGCCGACGACGTCGAAGGCAACCTCAAATCGCCCTACCACGACGATTTTGCACAGGCGCGGATCGAGCAGGCCCTTCGCGATGAAAACGAATTCCGCGCCACCCAACCCGCGCTGCCGCGCCAGCAACGGGCACAAAGCATGCTCTACGCGGCTCAGGTCAACTCCAAGGCACTGGCGCGCATCACGCCCTACATTCCAGCCGTCATTCCCAAGGAAAACCTCTCGCAACAGGCGGAGATCGCCCTGGCCTCGTTCAAGGCCGGCGTCTGCGTCTCGGCGAACCTGACTATCGGCCAGTTCGACAGCCACGCGAATAATGACGTCGATCAGATGAAGTTAATCCCTGAATTCCTCGCGGGTATCGCTTATACGCTTCGCCGGGCCGAGGAGCTGAAAATTCGCGACAAGCTGATCGTGGTAATCCAAAGCGAGATGGGTCGTACGCCAACCTACAACCAGGGGAATGGCAAGGACCACTGGTCGATCGGCTCGGCCATGTTCCTTGGGCCGGGAATTCGCGGCAATCGCGTTATCGGCGCGACCGATGAGAAGCAATTCCAGGTTGCGGTCAATCCGCAAACCCTGGCTTGCGACAAGGAAAAAGGCATTCGCGTCCGCCCCGAACACATCCACGAGGCCCTTCGGCAACTCGCGGGCATCGGGGGACATTCATTGAGCAAAAAGTTTCCGCTGAGCGTTGCGGATAAGGAACTACTTCGGGGATTGTGGGCGTAACCACTTCGCAGGCGGCAGAAAAAACGTCAACTCCAACGTCCAACTTTCAACGTTCAACTAAAGAACCTCCGACCGTTGAAAGTTGGACGTTGAACGTTGGATGTTGAACGTTTATTCCTTCCCCATCGCACAAATGAACACGACTTCAAAGATGACCTTCGCCCGCTCAACGCATAACCTCTTGGTGGGCCAACGTCTTCTTCGGAGTAAAACACGTGAAACGCCATATCCTGATCGCCGTGATCGGTCTGTCTGGGATTCTCGTGGCTGGAAAGTGGGTGAAATCCGCCGGCGCCGATCGTGCCGGCGATCTGCCCTACGCGACCGAACTGGACGCATTCTGGCAGACGTGGGAGGCGGGCAGGCCCTCCGAGGCCATTCGACGCGCCGCGCCCAGCGCGGAGTTGCAGAATGCCTGGTCGCAGATCGGTCGGGCGGCCGATGAATTCCACGACCGCTCCGGCGCAAAATGCCTGGGTCACTCGCAACTGGAACGGAAGAAGCTTGGGGAGGCGATGGAGTATATTTCCATTCTCGCCCACTACGACCCGACGCCGCTCAGGGTGCAGATGCTCTACTACAAAGGGAAAGACAAATGGTCGTTGATCGGCGTTCGCGTCGACTCTTCGACGCAACGGTGGATCAATGAAGCCGCCGGCTCGACCGTTCAGGTTGACGAGGACGACGTCGCGAAATAAGCGCCGTCAGCGGCGCTTCATCAGATCCTCGATCTCGTCAGCCTCGACCGGGATATCAGCCATGAGGTCAACCGGGCCGGTGTCAGTCACAACAATGTCATTTTCGAGCCGGATGCCGAATCCTTCATCCGGCAGATAAATCCCCGGCTCCACGGTCAGCACCCATCCGGGCGCGAATGGCTGATCGGTGTATCCCACATCATGCACATCCAGCCCCAGCGGGTGACCCAGCCCATGCATGAAATATTTGCGGCAGGCGGGTTCGCTTTCGGTCTGCTTGCGAATATCCGATTTCTTCAGGAGCCCGAGCGAAAGCAGTTCTTCATTCATCATCGCCTGTGCCTCCTTCTGCCAGTCGCGGTGCAGCTTGCCGACCACTGCCCCCGCGATCGACGCCCGCATCACCCTTAGCACGGCGTTGTAGACGGTGCGCTGCCGGCGGGAGAATCGCCCGCTCACCGGAAGCGTCCGCGTCAGGTCGGCGTTGTAATTGGCGTGAGACGCCGCCACGTCCAGCAGCAGCAATTCCCCTTTCCTGCACGTCTGGTCATTGGAAACGTAATGCAGCACGCAGGCGTTGGCGCCCGAGGCGATGATCGGGCCATAGGCGAATTTCGCGCGCGGCGCGTGAATTCGTGGATGAATTCGGCCTCGATCTCGTATTCGGTGACGCCGGGCTTGAGAAACTTGGCGACACGGGAAAAGCCCGCTCCGGTAATTTCGACCGCCTTGCGCAGAAGCTCAGTTTCCAATTCTCCTTTGACGACGCGCAAACGATGCATCAGGCGTGCGAGGCGCTCATAGCGGTGCAGCGGATATTGCCGCTGGCACGCTGTGATGATGCGGGCGTCGCGCGATTCGACGATCACGTCCGCCCGTTTGTGTTCGTTGCTGTTGAGATAGACCTGTTCGGCTTCGCACATGAGCGAGTGAAACACGCCGCGCCATTCCGACAGCCATTTGACGTTCTTGACGCCGGAAATCTCCGTCGCCTCTTTTTTCGACAGCTTGTGCCCTTCCCAGATTTTCAACTGCTCATCGGATTCGCGAAGAAAGAGAACTTCCCGGAGTTTCTCGTCGAATGCATTCGGCGCCAGGAGGAGCACGCTCTCCTCCTGCTCGACGCCGGTGAGATAGAAGAGATCCGAATTCGGCTGCATTGCCAGCGTCCCATCAGCATTGGTCGGCATCGTGTCATTGGCGTTTACAACCGCCAGGGAGTTGGGTGCGAGAAGCTCTTTCAATCGCCGGCGATTCTCGATAAACAACGTTGGATCGATGGATTGATGTCGCATTGCGCCTTCAGTCCCACTTAATGGTCATGCCAGAATCCGACCAACAGTTGTCTGCGCTTGACGGTTCGATGGCAAGCATAGTTGCCAGGACAATTTCGTTGACTTTTGCGCGACGAATCGGCTGTAATTTCACGAATGAGCAGCTTAACCCTCATCCTGGGGGTTTGCATTCTCTTCACTGCTGGCTGCCTCGATGGCAATTTGGTGAGCAAACCCGCGGAAAGAGCGGGAGATCGGGCGCGGTATGCTTCGGCCGCGGCCGCGAACGACGCCGATGCAACCGGGGGTCGCCGCGACGTCGGGCAGGCGAGATTGGATTCTGTTCTGGCGGCGAATGTTGGATTAGTCCGGGACATGCGGTCGGGTGTGATGCCTTTGGATGACCCGCGTGCGATGAACCTGCGGACGGCAATCGACTCTGTCGCCAAACAGCGCGACGCGTATGCCTCGGATCTGTTCTGGTACACCGATCTTGATGCCGCCAAAGCCGAAGCGGCAAGAACCGGTCGCCACATTCTATCGCTGCGCCTGCTGGGGAATCTCGACGAAGAGTACAGTTGCGCCAACAGCCGATTCTTCAGAACCGTTCTCTATGCCAACTCCGAAGTCTCCAAACATCTGCGGGAACATTATGTCCTTCATTGGAAGAGCGTACGTCCGGCTCCGCTGGTGACAATCGACATGGGCGATGGCCGGCGCATCAAGCGCACCATCACGGGTAACAGCATTCATTACATTCTCGATGCCGATGGAACAGTGCTCGATGCAATTCCGGGCCTGTACGGTCCCCGCGCGTTTGTCGCGGCCCTCGAACGATCGGAGAAACTCTCCGGCCGAAATCCCGAAGCGCTGCGCTCCTGGCATGGAATCCAGGCGGATATGCTTCGCCGGGCATGGCTCCTCGACGCCGTTCGCACGGGCATGTATGGGAGCGAGATGCAGGGACGCCTGCTGAAGGGCGAACTGACCGATCTCAGTCAATGGATGATCACCGCTTTTCCCGAGCGGCAGTTTCCCCTGGTGCAGAAATCCAAACGCGCCCCTGAAACACATCGCAAGCCGACTGAGTTTGAACCGCTCGCCGGGGCCAAGTCCATGGTCGAGCGCCCCATCTCGCAGAAGACCTCCCCATCAACCGCGCCGGCGGCGGCCGAATCGGAATCGCTGGAGGAAATTACGCCGGAATTGCGGCTGAAACCGCTCCTCCCGCGAATGTCCATGGCGTGGTGGGAGAAATTTGCCCAGAACCGTTTGGAGAGTTCGCGGCTCGACCGGTCGAGCCGTCAGATGATGATTGCCAAACTCCCACGAGACAGCGTACGCGCCGATGAACGGGCCACCGGCGGCGTAGTGGACGGGAAAACGCCGTTTGCACGGACTCTGCGTCGTTTCGAATCCGCCATCGCTCTGGACACCGTTCGAAACGAATACCTGTTCCACATTCAGATTCATCAATGGCTCGAAGAAGACGAGACAGATCGACTCCGCGGCGACGTTGAAACGCTCAACAAACGCGTCTACTCAGAACTGTTTCTCACCCCGGATTACGATGCGTGGCTCGGCCTGGTGCCGGACGACACCTATACCGCCCTCGAAAAAGATGGATGCGCCTGCGATAAGGGCGCTCCGCCAATGCGATGAAAGATGACCATCGGCGCTTCAGGCAGCACACGCGGGCTACTTCACTGTGAATATCTGCATACCGACGATCAGCGGCGGCAAGGCGCTTTGATCAAAAGTGTTGTTGGGATCAAGCTGCGCAACCAGAGAGTAGGTTTGGGTCGGCAGGGTTGGTGGGATTAGAAATGACAGTCTCACATTCGCCGTTGCCCCCGGCTTGATGTTGATCTTCGCTGACACCAGTTGGACGATGGAGTCTGCTTCGCCGCCCGTCCCCACGGGGCGTGCGGAGATTGCCACGCCGAGAGTTCCTGTCGCCGCGATGTTACCGCTGTTGGTTACCTTTACGGTCGCCGTCGATTTCCTTCCTGGCTTACCGATTACGACGGCAAGGTTCGACCCGGAAAGCGCGACAAATGGCGATGCCACATTCAGCCCGCTGCCTGCAATCGCGGGAGGGCCGCTCGCGCCTCCGTCGGTCACTTCCGCAACGAGGTAATACGAACCGGTTGACAAGGAAGCGGGCAAATGGGTCACGCTGAAGACAAACGCTTTTGATTTGCTGGTCGCAAGCTTCAGTCTTGAAGTGATTGGACTTCCGATCGCTGTCGCTCCGGCCGGACTTGAGCTGATCGATGCGAAGAGCGTGACCGTTGCCGATCCGTTGAATGCCGAGCCGGCATCGGAAACGTCAATCGTCGCCGAGGATTTGAATTTCGCGCCGGCAACAACGGTGGCCGGCAGCGTAACTTTCCCGAATGTCGCGGTAAGGGTGGGAGTCGGCGTGGGTGTAGGGGTGGGCGTCGGTGTCGGTGTTGGGGTCGGCGTTGGTGTCGGGGTCGGCGTTGGTGTCGGAGTTGGCGTTGGTGTTGGTGTTGGTGTCGGCGTTGGTGTCGGAGTCGGAGTTGGCGTTGGTGTCGGAGTCGGCGTTGGTGTCGGAGTCGGCGTTGGTGTCGGAGTCGGCGTTGGTGTCGGAGTTGGCGTTGGTGTTGGCGTGGGAGTCGGTGTTGGCGTCGGGGTCGGCGTTGGTGTCGGAGACGAACTCGGGCGCAATGTGTAGATGTCACCCAACACATTGCCGCTTGGCGGGTTTGTCACCGACGTGACAATGCCATAAAAATCGCCGGAAGAATCGGTCAGGAACGGCCCGGTGGGAGCAAATCCGCTGGCGTTGGACGGGAAGTTGAATACGACGCTCGCCGAATTGCTCCCCTTGGCGATTTCATACAGGACGCCGGCATTGTTGCTTCCGCCGAACGCCTGCGTTCCGAACAGATCGCCGGAACTGTCGAGAAAGATTCCGTCTTCGTCGCCGTTGCTGTAAATTCCGGAAAAGTTGGCCAGCAGGGTGATGGCGTTCGTTCCCGCCGCCACTTCGAACGCCGTCCCTTCGCTGGCGCTTCCGCCGGCCGACGTTGTCCCGTATAGGTTCCCCGCCGAATCGATGATCAGTGATGACTCGGGCGTCGCGCCGTTGGTGGCGTTAAAATTTCCCCGGTCCGTGATGACGCCGCTCCCGTGGGCCACCTCGAACACTACGCCAAGTTGATTCGCCCCCCCGGCGCTGGTCGTGCCATATAGGTTTCCGGCGGCGTCGAGGACGATGGAGCCGATGGGGGTCTTTCCATTGCTTCCGTTGAAGCTGGCAAGCGTGGTGATGATGTGCGCGCCGGCGAGCAGTTCAAAGACGGTTCCATCGCTGTAAGTGCCGCCGTTCTGGGTCACGCCGAACAGGTCCCCCGCCGAATCCATGACCAGATTCAGACCGGCGGTGCCGCCCGGCGAAGCCAGCGAAATGATGTTCCCGCTCGACTTGACGTATTCGTAAATCGCGCCGTACGCCAACCCATAGATATTGCCGGCGTGATCCACGACCAGTTGTGATGAGGGAAAAGGCGTGGCGTCCCCGAAGGAGGCCAGCACGCTCGCCGTGCTCGATCCGTTTACCGCCTCGAATAGCTCGCCATCGCTATTTGCCCCGCCGCTTCGGCCGACGGCGAAAAAGTCCCCCGATGAATCTTCCGCCAGGTTGAGCGGACTGACACTGTTGACCGGCTGGACCGCCGGAATCGTCGCCAGGGTGGTAAGGGCATATCCCGAAAGGAGCACGCGCTGCTCGAAGGCTTCCATCTCCGCGCCACCGCGGCGGGGGTTTGATCGCTTTTCACGCATTGTTGAAGCTCGCTCTTCAATGTCGGCCTGGCGCCGATTCGATTACAAATAAGCAATATTCGCTGTCTGAAAAGTGGATCGGTTGCCCTCTTTATTTCGGACACTTGGCGTGCAACTCGTCGACATTGGTGGGATGCGACATTTCCCCAGCTAAGGGGCTTCAAGTCCCTCAGGATTGCGATGACGCTTATAAATTCATGTAAAACCTATATTTATGAACGCCGCCTTGACCTCTATATCGTTCAGCGTGCTGAACCCCGGACGAACTCTTCGCGTAGTAGGGAGTGCGTCCGAACTCGGCGGCTCGCTTGACAGGTAGTGGATAAGCTGTTCAAACTGCCCGCCCTTTTGGGGAAAGAAACCCAGCGTCGAACGCCGAGTTAGGTTATCGGCGGTCCGGAGACTAAGGTCGGCTGGGCCACGGGTCGATAGGTCGTGGCACTCCGTCGGCGGACGGGTCAGGTTATCGGAATGGCCAAATCCAACGGAAAACATCTGGTGATCGTCGAATCGCCGGCCAAGGCGAAGACGATCAACAAGTACCTCGGCGACGATTATGTCGTCCGGGCCAGCATGGGCCACGTCCGCGATCTGCCTTCCAAGGGAATGGGCGTCAATCTTGAAACATTTCAGCCCGATTACGAGGTGCTCGAAAGCCGCGGCAAGGTCATCAGCGAACTGAAAAAGCTGGCCAAGACGAGCGATGTGGTCTATCTCGCGACCGACCTGGACCGGGAAGGCGAAGCGATCGCCTGGCATCTGAAAGAGGCGCTGGGCATCCCCGATGCCCGGGCCAAGCGCGTCATTTTCAACGCGATCACCAAATCGGAAATCCAGAAGGCGTTCCGCAACCCGATGGCGATCGATATCGACCGGGTCAACGCCCAGCAGGCCCGCCGAATTCTCGACCGCATCGTGGGTTATGAGATTTCTCCCCTGCTTTGGAGAAAAGTCGCCCGCGGGCTGAGTGCCGGGCGCGTTCAAAGCGTCACCGTGCGGCTGGTCGTCGAACGCGAGCGCGAAATTGAAGCCTTCACGCCGGCCGAATACTGGAAGATCGGCGGAATCTTCACCTCCGATTCCGACGCCAAAAGTTGCGAGCTGCTCTGCTCGAAATGGACCGATTTCCTGACCAATACCGGCAACGGCGAGCGAACCAAGCTCGAACGTGAAAAATGGCTCACCGATCACGGCGCATTCGTCGCCGACCTGGTCGAGCTGAGCGGAAAGAAATTCGAGGCCGGCAATAAGAATGACGCCCGCAAGGCCGCCGAATTGCTTGGCCTCGTGATTGACGCGGAAAACACCACTGAAGACGCCGAAGCCAAGGGCCCGGCCCGAAATCTCACGCGATTTACCGGCCATCTGGCGTAAGTGTCCCCCGTTTGCCGTCCGATCGATCGAAAAGAAGCGGACGACGAGCAAGCCCTCGGCCCCCTTCATCACCAGCACCTTGCAGCAGGCGGCTTCGAGCCGGCTTGGCCTTGGCGCCCAGCGCACCATGCGGCTCGCCCAGACGCTCTATGAATCGGGCGCGATCACTTACATGCGTACCGACTCCACGAACATCTCAGCCGAGGCGCTGACGATGGCTCGCGCGTTCATCAAGAAGGAGTTCGGCGATAAGTATCTGCCCGAAAAGCCGAACCATTACGCGTCGAGCAACAAGAGCGCGCAGGAAGCCCACGAGGCGATCCGCCCCACCGACGCGAACCTGACTCCCACGGAGTCGCGAAACAAGCTCGGAACCGACGAAGCCAAGCTGTATCAACTGATCTGGAATCGGTTTGTGGCGTGCCAGATGCCGCCCGCGGAATTCGACCAGACCAGCGTGACCCTCGCTACGACGACGCCTGGCGGCGACGCCGTCTTCCGCGCCACCGGCCGCAAACTCGTTTTTGACGGGTTCATGCGCGTCGCCGGCATCACGAGCGAAGATCAGCTCCTGCCCGACCTGAAGGAGAAACAGCCGGTCTTCCCGATCGAGATTTCTCCGACCCAGCATTTCACGCAGCCCCCGCCGCGCTTTACCGAGGCGAGCCTGGTGAAGGCGCTGGAGCAACTCGGGATCGGCCGGCCGAGCACGTACGCCAGCATCATTCAGACGATCCAGGATCGCGAATACGTGATGCAGATCGATCGCCGATTCCATGCCACGATGCTCGGATCGATCGTGACCGACAAGCTCATCCAGGCCTTCCCGGAAATCATGAACGTGCAGTTCACGGCGGGAATGGAACTGAAGCTCGACGAGATCGAAGAACAGCATCTCGACTGGATCAAGCTGCTGCGCGACTTTTACGGCCCGTTTCACGAAACCGTGGCCGGCGCACTCGGGAAGATCGAGCACGCGGGAGGAAGCGCCTCGCCTTACAAGTGCCCCAAGTGCGAGCGGCCGATGGTCTATCGCATCAGCAAGAACGGATTTTTCCTTTCCTGCACCGGTTACCCCGAATGCGACGGCACCCAGCCGGTCGATCCGCAGGGCAAGCCGATGCTGCGCGAAGTATCGCAGTACAAGTGCCCGGTATGCGGGCGGGAAATGATCAAGCGCCGCGGCCGATTCGGCGAATTCCTCGGCTGCTCCGGCTACTCCGTCAAGAAAGAAGATGGCACGCCCGAGTGCGCAGACCATCATCAATCTCGACAAGGAGGGCAAGCCCCTTCCGCCCAAGGCGCCCCCCATCAAGACAACGGTGCCGTGCGAAAAATGCGGCAGCCCCATGCTCCTGCGCAACAGCAAGCGCGGCCCGTTCCTCGGCTGCTCGACCTTCCCCAAGTGCCGCAGCACGAAAATGGCCAAGAAGCTGGAGGGCGACAACCTCAAGCAGGTCGAAGCCCTTCTCCCGCTGCTCAAGGAAGGCTCCGAGAAGGCCCGCGAAATGGCCGCGAAGATCACCGGCGAAATCCCCGCCTCCGCCGGCAACGGGAAGACCGGCCCCATCACCACCGACATCGACTGCGACGAATGCGGCAAGCCGATGGTCATCCGCTCCGGCCGCCGCGGAAAATTCCTCGGGTGCAGCGGATACCCCAAGTGCAAAAACACCGGCGAAGTCCCGGCGCGACTGATCGAAGAGCTCGGTCTTAATGCCAACGGCAAGGCCGATGGGGACCACGCGCCAGCGAAGGAACTTCCCGCAGAACTGGAAACCGATCTGGAAGTGGGTTGATCGGTCGATAGCGCAACTTTCACGACGGGGCAAAGCGGCGCCGACTTGATCATTGAAGCCGCCGGACCGTTCCCGCCGCGCCGCCCCGTATTCCCCGCATTTAGTATCTCAGAGTGCGCGAGCGATACGGGGCGGCGCGGCGGCTTGAACAGCGCCCAGACCGCGATATTGCGCGCTGCTCTGTCCCGTCGTGAAGGGGCGCGTATCATTTCACCGATGTCTGACGTCGAACTTGTTTTTCTTGGCACAGGCACCAGCGCCGGCATTCCGATGATCGGGTGCCACTGTGCGGTCTGTTCCAGCAGCGACCCGCACGACAAGCGTACCCGGCCTTCCGTCGTCATTTCGTATCAGGATACGATCGTCCTTGTCGATGCCAGCCCGGAATTGCGTCTGCAATGCGTCGCCAACCGGATCGATCGAATCGACGCCGTCGTCTTCACGCATGGCCATGCCGATCACATGATGGGGCTGGACGACCTGCGTCGCTTTAATGCCATCAGCGGCAAAAGCCTGGATGTCTGGGCGGACGCCAAGACGCAGGCTTCGCTGCAGCGCTGTTTTCACTACGCCTTTCTCGGCCCTCCGCCTCCTGAGCAGAAAGTCTTCCGGCCGAATCTGGTGCTGCGGCCGATCGAAGGCCCCTTCGAAATCGGCGCGAAGAGCTGGCAACCCGTGCCGCTCGAACACGGCAACGGAGAGGTGCTTGGCTTTCGGGTCGGGCGACTCGCTTATTGCACCGACGTCAGCGGGATCCCCGAAGCTTCGTACGGATTGCTGGAGAATCTGGACGTGCTGGTTCTTGGAGCTCTTTCTCCCAACAAGCATCCCTCTCACTTTTCGCTTGAGGAAGCCGTAACCGCGGCCCGGCGGATTGGAGCGCGGGAAACCTGGTTCACCCACATCGGGCATTTGCTGAAACACGACGAAACCAATCGCAAGCTGCCGGACGGAATTCGGTTGGGTTTTGATGGGTTGCGGGTTGTCGCTGATGGGACGTCAAAGGAGCCGGCGCACGAAGTAAGCGGGAATGCGCTCGGCAAACGAGAGAACTTTCCCGCTTACTTCGTGCGCGGCTCTTCCGGCCCGCCGCGCTTGTGGCTCGTCCAGCCCTGCGATACGTTTGCCCGTCATGAACCTTACCCTGCTTCTTTCGGCGATTGTTTTTCTCTGCTGCTCATTCTCCTTTGCCGACGAAGGCAAGCCGGAGGGGGCACCGACGCTTTATCACGTCGTCAGCTTCAAATTCAAGGAATCGGCGACCAAAGATCAAATCACCGAAGTGGAAAACGCCTTCGTTGCGCTGAAGACCAAAATTCCCGAAGTCGCGTCACTCCATTGGGGAACCAATGTCAGCCCTGAAAACCGCAACAAAGGCTTCACGCACTGCTTCGTGGTCACGTTCAAGAACGAAAAAGACCGCGATACCTACCTGGTCCATCCCGATCATAAGGCATTCGTCGCGCTCGTCGGCCCGGTTCTCGACGATGTCATGGTCATCGACTTCCTCGCAAAACCCTGAGACGCTATTTCGTCGGCGACCCCACGTGCAGCACCCCCACGTTGTCCGGCTCGCTTCTCCAGATCGCTTCCATCGCGTCCAGTGGATTTGAATTCTCATGCACCGCCCGATCAAAAACCGGGCGAGAGACAACCGCCACCCGCCCGCACAACTTCGCCCGCCCTCGCCGGCGCCCACGAAAACCCGGCCGGCCGGATCGATGCGAATTGCCGAGAAATTAGCGGGGATCAGGACACCCGGAACAAAGTGGCCCTTCTCATCGACAAGCCGGAGCTGGCCATCCAGATGAAGCTGCGCCGCGGAAACCCACACGAGCCGTTCCGGCGAATCGTGTTGCCGCATCAGCACGATGCCGTCATTCGGATCGAGCGTATGCAGGTCGATGGCTGCCTTGTCGTTCGCGCAGCCGGTGATCCCGCACAAGGCGGCAAACCCGATGATTCCGCAGGCGAGGGTCCGTCGAATAGCGGGATTTCCACAAATCAAATTTTGCATCATGTTTTCCATTATCGCCAAACCGGCGCTCCGCGTTTTGCCAGGACGACGGAGATCGCCATGTAAGTCGATCCGCGCCGAATCTGAAGCGTCAGCTCATCTCCCGGTTGATGGCCGGCGATCAGCGTGTTGAAAGTCGTCCGATCGCGCGCTTCTTTCTGATCGATCGAGACGATCAGATCGTTGATCCGCACATCGGCGCGGGCAGCGGGGCTGCCGGCCATGACCTCTTCGACGCGAAGTCCGTCGACGGCCTCCGCCAGTCGCACGCCGATGATCGGGCCGTCGGTGCGCACCGCCTCGGCTCGCGGAGGCCGGGCGATGACCCAATCCGCCCAGGCCTTTTGCAGTTGCGGAAGCAGCATGCCGGTCGTCTGCTCCAGCGCCGTCCGGCCGGATGAATCGTCGCTCCAGGTCGACTTATAGCTCTCGTAAAATTTTCGGAGCAGGTTCTTGTCGAACAGGTAAAGCATGAGCGCGCTCGATTCGCCGTAGGCGAGATCGGCCCTTCCGCCGAACGATTCACGCGACATTTTCACGAGTCCGTCGAGGGGGATGAGGGTATGCCGCCGGGCGGCGAGGCGCACGACGGTAAAGCGCGCGTTCTCATGGGGAACCAGGGCGTCATTCACTTCCTCCGACGCCTCGTAAAGCGACGCCAGCCCCTCGCTCACCCAGACCGCGTGCTCCTGTCCAACGGCGTGTTGATCGGCGGCATGCAATGCGTGCGTAAACTCGTGAGCCATGAACTGGCCAAGATGCTGCACGATGACGGTGCGCGTGTCGTCGTCGTAACGCCCCCCAACGTGCGACATCGGCACGAGCCGGCGGAAATCCGACGACGATGGGACGATGACGCGGATGAATTCGTCCGAGCGATGCGAAAAAAGCTGCTCCCACTGGCTCTTCGCCTGCACCTGCAAGTCATGCTTGAGCGCCTTGAGCGTCTGCTCATCGAGGCTCGTCGCGAAAACGAGCTTCATCTCCTCATCGGAGTCATAGAGATAGGAATCTCCGAATTCGGCCTTCAACTGCGCCAGCGCGCGCTCCGCCGCGTGATGACGGATCTGTTCCTTACGATCCAACAGCGCGGCAAATCGCGGCAGGTCCCGCAAAGGATCCAGGGTGGCGTCATGTTCGAGATACGTGAAATCGGTGAAGCCGGCGTCCGTTGCATGCTCCAGCGCATCCATGGCCGGACCGATTTTCCCCTGGGCGACGAGAACGCAAGCCAGGTTGTACAGGCGCGTGGGATTGTCGGTAATGATCGCCAGGGACTGGCGCAACGTCGTTTCGGCCTCGACGAATTTATGCTGGTCGATCAGATCGCTGGCCCGGCGGGAAAGGTCGGCGGCGCGCTGCCGATCGGCCAGCGACGGTGCCGTGGTCGGCCCGATCCCAGCGGCCGGGAGCGATAAGTCGCCGGCCATCGCCGCGATCACTATCCCGATGCCCACGCTCCGCATACACTCATTTTATGGGTTTGGCCGACCGTGACTACTATAAAGAACCCGCCCCGGCGCAGGCAGGCGGTCTTAATGCCATGTCGGTCACGACCTGGCTGATCGTCATCAATATCGTCGTATTTCTCATCGACAGTCTCCTCTACGTCAGGCCGCCCGGGCCTTACGGGCATGCCGTTCCGTTTCTCACATATTTCGGGGCGTTTACCGCGGACGCGGCGATTGCGCACGTGCAACTTTGGCGGTTTATCACATTCCAGTTTCTGCACCAGAACCTGACTCACATCATCTTCAACATGCTGGCCCTCTATATTTTCGGGCCGTTGATCGAAGATTTTCTGGGGTCGCGCCGGTACCTGGCGTTCTATCTGCTGTGCGGCATTGCCGGCGCGGTGCTTTATCTGGCGCTGCTGATGGGGCACGTTCTTCACGATTCGCCCGACACGCCCATGGTCGGCGCGTCGGCAGGCATCTTCGGCGTGCTGGTGGCCGGCGCTTACGTCGCCCCCGATGCGACGGTCATGCTGTTATTTCCGCCGATTCCCCTGCGCCTCCGCTGGCTCGCGTGGATTTTGATCGGCATCGCCATCTACACGATCATCGGAAGCGGCCAGAACGCCGGTGGACAGGCCGCCCACCTCGGCGGCGCGGCCCTCGGCGCGATTCTGATCCGCCGGGCCCAATGGTTGAACTGGGCCGCCCCGCGCCGAAAATCGCGCCCGTATCAATCGTCATTTTGAGTTCCACAAATAAGCGTCGAGCTCCTCATCAAGCCGACATGTTTCCTGAATACAATCCATTTATTTGCCTTATCAATTCCGAATCTCCCGGTCATCATTCGCAGACATAGCATCTGTTCAATTGGCGAGTCTGTCAGAGCAAAGGAGTGCTCAGCATGGACGCGACCGCAACCGGGCTCACCGCCCGCACCGGATGGAGTCGACGAAAAATCCTTCGTTCATCGCTGGCGAGCAGCCTCGCCTGCCTGGGCGCGGGTTCCGCCAGGCCGATTCAGGGCGAATCGCTTTCGCTGCCGCCCCCCCGGGCGCCGGAATTTTCGCTCGCGCCGCCATTGCGCTTTGCGCACATGACCGATCAGCATGTCTATGGCAATGCCCGCGCCGAAGCGGGCCTGGCGGCGGCGCTGCAGAAGCTGGGCCGTCTCGATCCTGCGCCGAGTTTTGTGGTCACCGGCGGGGACCACATCATGGACAGCTTCAACTCCAACCGCGCCGACGCCGACGCGCAGTGGGACGTTTATCTGCGACTCCTCACCGCGCACAGCGACCTTCCCACGTTTGCCCTGCTCGGGAATCACGACATCCTCGGCTGGGGCAACCCGAGCGCTTCGGCCAGTGATCGCGGCTACGGAAAGGCACTGGCGATGGACCGCCTGGCGCTGGATCGCACCTACTACAGCGTCGACGCCGGCGGATGGCACTTCATCTTTCTCGACAACATCTCCCGCCGCGACAACCATTATCACGCCGCCCTGGACGATGCGCAGACGGAATGGCTCATCGAAGACCTGCGCCGCACGGGAACTGCGACGCCGATCTGTGTAATCACGCACGTGCCCCTGTTGGCCGGCTGTGCGCTGTTCGACACCGGCGTGGCGCAGGAGAAGGGTTATTTCGTCTCGGACAGCTCGATGCACCCGCGCGTCGGCGAACTGCTGCGGATTTTTTCTCCGCCGGACGCGGCGCGATACAACCTCCGCCTCTGCATCAGCGGCCACATTCACATGGTCGACCGCGTCGATTACCTGGGAACGACATTCATCTGCGGCGGAGCGGTCAGCGGCAACTGGTGGCAAGGCCCCTACCACTCCCACCCGGCCGGTTTCAGCGTCTTCGATCTGTGGGCCGATGGTTCGTTCAAACATGAATATCGCACGTATTGAACGCCTGCCGGCAGTCATTACGATGGCTGCTCATTTTCAGGAGCGATTGGGATGGCAAACGACGTGAAGATCACCGTAACCGAACGGGCGGGCCGCAAATGCGCATCCTCAGGTTCGAGCTGGGAGCCGAAAATGGGCTACTCCCGCGCGGTGCGAAGTGGAAATTTCATCGCAGTCACGGGAACGGTCGGCATCGGCTCCGATGGGAAATATTCACCCGATCTCGGAGAACAAACGCGTCGCTCGCTGATAATTGTCGCCGCCGCAATCGAAGCGCTCGGCGGCAAGCTCGAACAGGTGATCCGCACCCGCATGTTCGTGACCGAAGTTTCCAAGTGGGAACAAGTGGCAAAAGTGCATGGTGAAGTCTTCGGCGAAATTCGCCCGGCAACCACGATTGTCGAAGTCGCAAAACTGATCGATCCCGAGGCGCAGATCGAAATTGAAGCGGACGTGATCGTCGTATCGTAGCGTTGCAAAGTTTCACACCGATAAGAAAAGCGGTTCCCGAGTTAGCGATCAACATTCGAGAACCGGCTCCGATGCGCGGTTCGGATATGCCGATCGGCAATGTACACCGCTCACTCCCGATTTTGAGAAAAATTGCATCGGCGATATCCTCCCATCGAATAGAGGGCGGATGCGTTTAAAGATCGCACGGACGACTCTTGGGGCCGCCTCTGCCAATCATAGCCATGTGGAGGATCGGTGCGAAAAAACGCGTCCTCGAGACATTACCTCGGATTGCTGGCCGGCATGTCGCGCCTGATGATTTGCATTTCTTTCGCCGATGGTGCGCCTGCTACCGCGCGAACCTCGGTTCCCGCAACATCGCCGGTCTCAGAAGAAACATCATGGAAGTTGAAATCGCTGAGCGAGGTCAGTGAAGCGGCTGACCGAGGCGATCGTGATGCGATGTTCGACATGGGTCAGCGATATCGTTTCGGGCACGGCGTTGGAACCGATCTGAAGGAGGCAATGCGGTGGTTCCGAAAGGCGGCGAACCTGGGTGACCCCCGATCGATGGACATGGTTGGCATCTTTTATCGCGAGGGTGACGACGTCGATGTAAACCTTCAGGAAGCGGCCAAATGGTATCGGAAATCCGCCGAAGCTGGGAGCGCCGAAGGGGCCCTCGACCTGGGCACCTCCTATCACAATGGAACAGGAATAAATAAGGATATTGAAGAAGCGGTCAAGTGGTGGCGATTCGCGGCTGAGAGAGGCAACGCGGGGGCCGCCGCCAATCTTGGCAACATTTATCTCGCCGGGCGCGAAGTGTCCATCGATGAAAAGCAGGCATTTCAGTGGTTTCTGCTCGGCGCTCAGGAGGGGGACGCCAACGCGATGGACAATCTGGCGGTTTGCCTCCACGAGGCAAGAGGAACCGAACGAAACGATGCCGAATCAATCAAGTGGCTCCGAAAATCCGCGGAACATGGGAACGTAAACGCGATCACCGGGATGGGAATAATGTATTTGCAGGGCGAGGGCGTTTCACAAAACTATGGGGAGGCGCTGCGGTGGGCACTCGAAGGAGCTGAACTCGGCGACGCCAAGGCGATGCGAATCATTGGATACCTCTATGCCGGCGGTCTTGGCATCGAACGCAACGAAGTGAAAGCGGCGGAGTGGATACGCAAATCAAAGGCGGCTGGAGAGCCGCCGGCCAAACTCCCCCATACCGATACGTCTCAGCCATAAGGAATCAAAACATCCGCAACTGCTCGCGCTCGAAGTTGAACTTGCTCTGCGGCTGGTCGATCGGAATCTTATAATGTCCGCTCCAGCAGGCGGTGCAATACTGACTCTTCGGCGTGCTTCATGCAGCCGAGCATTCCCTCAAGAGACAGATAAGCGAGACTGTCGACCTCCAGGAAATCCCGAATCTGATCGACCGTCCGGTTGTGCGCGATCAACTCTTCGCTGGTGGGAAAATCGATCCCGTAAAAACAGGGATGACGGATCGGCGGACAGGAAACGCGAAGGTGAATCTCCTTGGCCCCGGCCCGGCGGATGGTGCGCATCTTCGAGCGGGTCGTCGTGCCGCGGACGACCGAATCTTCCACGATCACGATCCGCTTGTCGCGGATCACGTCGGGAATGATGTTTAACTTCATCGAAACTGCCCGGTCGCGCGCCGCCTGCCCGGGAAGAATGAACGTACGGCCGACAAAGCGGTTGGGGACGATTCCCTCTTCGAACGGCGTGCCCGATTCCTTGGCGAAACCGAGCGCGGCGCTGCGGCCTGAGTCGGGCATCGGCATGACAAAATCCGCGGGGACTGCCGCCTCGCGGCACAATTGCCGGCCCAGTTCCTCGCGCACGAGGTGAACGTTCTGGCCGAAGATGCGGCTGGCCGGATTCGAAAAGTAGACGTGCTCGAAGACACAATGGGCCTGTTCCACCGCCGGATGGTCGAAACGACGGCTGCTCATCCCATGCTCGTCGATGCGAACGATTTCGCCGGGCTCGATCTCGCGAACGTACTCGCCGTCGATGGCGTCAAACGCGCAGGTCTCGCTCGCGACGCACCAGTGGCCCCCCGAAGTTTTCCCCAATACGAGCGGACGGATGCCCCAGGGATCTCGAACGGCTTCCATGCGATTGGGAAACAAGAATAGCAGGCTGAACGCCCCCTGCAGATGTTTCAATACGTGCGGAAGCGGATCGTGCTTTTCAACGTGAGTCGGCTTGGCCAGGAGGTGAACGATGATTTCGGTGTCAGTCGTGCTCTGAAAGATATGCCCGTGTTCTTCGTACTGCCTGCGAAGCAACTGCGCGTTGATCAGGTTTCCGTTGTGCGCGACCGCCACGGGGCCCATCAGATATTGCCGCAGAAGCGGCTGGGCATTGCACAGTTTGCTCGAGCCGGTCGTCGAGTAGCGAACGTGACCGATCCCGGCATGACCCGCCAATTCCTCGCGAAGCAAACGTGGGGTGAAAACCTGGCTGACGAGCCCCATCCCGGCGTGACCATTGAGCGTCACGCCATCGGAAACGACGATTCCCGCCGATTCCTGGCCGCGGTGCTGCTGGGCAAAAAGCCCCTGGTAACAGATTTGCGATGCATCCTTGGGTCCCCAGACGCCGAAGAGCCCGCATTTTTCCTTTTTCTCGTAGTCGTCGAAAAAATCGTCAGTTGCTGTCGAAGGGGGGCCGCCGGAACGCGTCCCACCCGTGTCGGATCGGTGATTCAATACCGGAAGCGGCACGGCCAAGGAATACCTCCGTCGTTGTTTCTGCCGGACAGATTGTTACGTTAACGGACAGCCGGGTACAGAACAGAACAGACAATTCATCTACATCATGAATTAGCTTAGTTGTCGCTCGTCCCCCGGTCAAACAAAACGGCTCGCGTCATCTTCAATCGCGGAAATTTCAGGAATTCATGCGTAATAGACGGAGAGGATCCCGCGAGAAAGACTTGACCGGCCGCTACAACGCCGGCGATCTCGACGAAGATCGCGTTGATCCCGTTCATCGAACGACCTTCGGCGGAAAACAATCGCAACAGGAAAAAATCCTCCGCACCGCCCTTCTGCGGGCCGAGGAACAGTCCGGCGGAGATATCGATTCGCTCCCCCTCGGCCAGATCATTCAGGTTTACAGTCTTTACAGCGTGGTTGAAAGCGCGGGAACAACGTATCTCTGTGTGGTCCGCAAAACGCTGAACAAGATGACCGATTTTGCGGTCATCGTCGGCGACGCCGTTCGCTTCCGGCCCGTCGCCGCCGAAGACGCGAAGACCGGCGCCGGCCAGCAAGTTCCGCCGCAAGGTGTGATCGAGCAAATCCTCCCGCGGCAAACGGTCCTCTCCCGTGCGGACAGTTTCAAAGGAACCGAACAGCATCCGATCGTTGCCAATGCCGGGCAAATGTTGATCGTCGCCTCGATTCGGCTGCCGGACGTCAAATGGGGATTGGTTGACCGCATGGTCATCGCCGCCGAGAGCGGAAAGCTGCGCCCGATCGTCTGCCTTAATAAGATTGATCTTTCCACGGAGAACGTCAAGCACGAAGCGGCTCTTGCCGAGGACCGAAAAAGCCTGGCCCACTATCAATCGATGGGTATTCAAACGCTGGAAACGAGCGTGGAGAAAGAGATCGGGCTCGATTCCCTGCGCAACATGCTGCGCGATCAGACGACGGTGCTTGCCGGCCACAGCGGCGTCGGCAAGAGCAGCCTGATTTCTGCCATCCAGCCCCATCTCGACGTCCGCATCGGCGCGATCAGCGGATACACCGCCAAGGGGCGGCATACGACGACCTCGGCGCGCCGCTACCCCCTCGATTTCGGCGGAGCTGTGGTCGATACGCCCGGCGTCAAACTCTTCGGGCTCTGGGGCATCACGCGGAAAAACATCGAACAATTCTTTCCCGACATTCAGGCCGGCAACGCTCCGGAATGGCGTCAGGAGAGCTACGCGCGAATCATGGATTCTTTGCCCGAGCCGGAATTTTAGATCCTGCGGTATCGACGCAGAAATCCCGCAGCCGTGCGATTTCGTTGCGCAGGTCCTTGCGATGCACGACGAAATCGATGAATCCGTGCTCCTCGAGAAATTCCGAACGCTGAAATCCATCCGGCAGTTCGACCTTGATCGTGTTCCAGATCGTCCTCGGCCCGGCAAAACCGATCAGTGCCTTGGGCTCGGCGATGATGAAATCCCCGAGCATGGCAAAGCTCGCCGTCACCCCGCCGGTCGTCGGATCCGCCAGCAGACTGATGAACAGACCGCCGGCGTCATCCAGGCGCGCCAAGGCCGCGCTGGTCTTGGCCATCTGCATCAGCGAAAGGGCCGACTCCTGCATGCGGGCTCCGCCGGAACAGCTGACGATCAGCAGCGGAAGCGCTTCGTCGACTGCTTCCTCGATCGTTCGCGTGATTTTCTCCCCCACCACGCTCCCCATCGAGCCCATCATGAAAGTGGGATCCATAACCGCCAGCATGATCGGCCGCCCCTTGATGAATCCCTTACCGCAGACCACCGCGTCATTGTTGCCGGTCTTCTTTTGTTCGTCGCGAAGACGGTCCTTGTAGGACTTTTTGTCTATAAACTTCAACGTGTCGATCGGCTCCAGATCGTCGTGGCGTTCTTCAAAGCTTCCGGGATCGACAATCTGTTCGATGCGCGTGCGGGCGCTGATCCGAAAGTGATATTCGCAGCCGGGGCAGACATGCAGCGCGTCCTCGACAACCTTGCGAAAGAGCATGTCCCCGCATTCGGGGCAGCGCATCCAGAGGCCTTCAGGAACGCCTTCCTTATGCAGTTTCACCGCGTCGTTGGAAGTGGGCTCAGCCATGATCGAACACTCTAACTGGGAATGGGTTACGAGAAAACATTTCGGAGCCGCGCACGAAGTAAGCGGGATTGTTGTCCGTTTACCTGACTCTTTCCCGCTTACTTCGTGCGCGGCTCTTGGTGTCCGCTCGCGCATCAGAGCGCCTAAGCAATTTTCTCCCGCAACTCCGCAATCGCCTCCGCGCGGTTGGGATGATCGAAGATCGCGCTGGCGACGACGAACCAATCGACCCCTGCGTCGCGCGCCGCGGCGATCGTTTCGTGGTTGATTCCACCGTCGATCTCCATCCGCTGATCGGGCCGCAGGCGTTTTTTGATCTCCCGGGCCTTGGAAAGAACTTCCGGCATGAATTTCTGCCCGGAGAATCCCGGCACCACGCTCATCACCAGAACCACGTTGACATGCTCGATCACCGGCCAGATCGTTTCCACCGGCGTTGCTGGCCGTAACGTGATGCCGACCCGGCACCCGCTCACGCGTAACTTGTCCGCCACCGCGACCGGGTCCGCGACTTCTTCAACGTGAAACGTCAGGTTCTGCGCACCCGCCTTGACGATCGGCGGCCCGTATCGCAACGGGTCGGAAATCATCAGGTGCGCGTCAAAGAAAGCATCGCTGGCTCGCCGCGCCCCTTCGATCACATGCGGACCGAAGCTGATGTTCGGGACGAAATGGCCGTCCATGACGTCGAGGTGGAGAAAATCGGCGCCGCCATCGAGAACATCTTTGATCTCGGCGCCAAGTTTCGAAAAGTCCGCCGAGAGAATCGAGGCGGCGATAAGGGGGCGGGTAGTTGTGAAGGGGTCGGTGGTCATGAGTGAAGAAGCCAGGAGCCAGGAGCCAGGAGCCAGAAGAAGGCGGAGAGGCTCTTCCATCGCTGGGAATCAATCGCACGGATGTAAGCGTTAAGCATTCGACTTACCTCGTCGATCTGAGCGAGCAATTCCTCCGTGTTTCCAAATCCAAGGTCCTGCGCCAGGATCAGATAGTAGCGGCACTCTTCGAGAGATCCCTGCGAAATGTTGAAAAATCGCATCTTGTCCTTCCGGCCGCGCTTCACAAATCGTTCGGCAATATTGGCCGGGATCGAAATCGCTGCCCGCCGAAACTGCGAAGTCAGCCCAAACATTTCTTCCCGAGGAAACGATCAGGTCAGCACGTACGTGCCAAGCACCCATGCGTGCGCCTTCTGCCAAACCAGTAACTCCCGAAAATTCTGACACCCCATCGACCACCGTCCCTTCGATAAAAGTTGATTCTTACTTTCCCTTCTTCCTTCTGCCTTCCGACTCCTGGCTCCCAGCCTCTGGCTCCTGGCTCCTGGCTCCTGGCTTCTTCCTCTTCAATCCAAAATATCCAAGGTCGAAAAATGCCCTGCCTCAAGGAATTCCAACGACGCGCCGCCACCCGTGCTGACGTGGCTGACGTGCTCCGACAATCCCATCTGCTCGATGGCGGCCGCACTGTCGCCGCCGCCGATGATCGTGATCGCTCCGTTGTTCGCGGTGGCGTCGGCAACGGCTCGGGCAACGGCGCGCGTTCCCTCGGCAAACGGCTTTTTCTCGAACACGCCCATCGGCCCGTTCCAGACGATCGTCTTTGCCTTGGCGATTCGCTCCGCGTAGGCAACTCGTGTCTTGGGGCCGATGTCGAAACCTTCCATGTCGGCGGGGATATCCCCTTCGACGATGCTCGTCTTCGCGGTGTCGGTCATCTCATTGGAGATCACGTTATCGATGGGAAGCTTGATCTTTCCGCCGGCGCGTGCCAGGAGCTGTTTGGCGAGATCAACCTTGTCGCGCTCGACGAGGCTCTTGCCGACCTGTTTGCCCTGCGCGAGGAAGAACGTATAGGCCATCGCGCCACCGATCAGGAGCTCGTCGGCTTTTCCGAGAAGTTGATCGATCACGCTGATTTTGTCGGAAACCTTTGCGCCGCCGAGAATCGCAATGAAGGGGCGGGCGGGTTTTGAGATCGCCTCGCCGAGGAATTTGAGTTCCTTTTGAATGAGCAACCCGGTCGCCCGCGGCTTGCCCGCCAGCGCCTGGGCCACGCCAAACGTACTGGCGTGCTCGCGATGGGCGGTGCCGAACGCATCGTTGACGTAAATCTCCCCGTGCTTTGCAAGCTGGGCGCTAAAATTCGGCTCGTTCTTCTCCTCTTCCTTATGAAAGCGGAGGTTCTCGAGAAGCAGCACGTCGCCGTCCTTCAATTCCGAGACTGCCTTTTCGGCGTTCGGCCCGATGCAATGCTCGATAAAACGGATCGGCTTGCCAAGAAGCTGTCCGAGCCGCTCGGCGGCCGGTTTAAGGGAATATTTCGGCTCCGGCCCCCCTTTCGGCCGGCCCAGGTGAGACATCAGGACCAGCCGCCCGCCGCGATCGATGACATTCTTAATGGTCGGCAGCGCCTGTGCGATGCGCCGGTCGTCGGTGATCTTTCCAGCTTCGAGCGGCACATTGAAATCGACGCGCATCAGCACGCGTTTGCCCTTTACATCCAGATCGGTCACGCTTTTCTTCGCCATGGAATGCTCCGTGAAATTCAGTTCGGCCCCCGAATGCAACAGGGCGGCGATGCTAAACCCCCGAAGCATCAAGTCAAGAATTAAACGGCCGGACTGCGATTGGGAGGGTGCGTAACAGATTTCGGCAGTCCAAAAAGTCTCTCCTTCTCCCGGTACTCCGGGAGAGGGCGCGGGGGTGAGGGTCTTCAACGCGCGATACGGATGGCCCTCACCCCAACCCGCTCGCGGGCAGTCGCCCGATCCGCTCGCTTCTCCCAGAGTACTGGGAGAGGGGGAAGAGACTCCGCCGACGATTGGGGCACGCACCCGCGGTCACGCGAGAATTTCATGAATCACCCGCCCGCTGGTATCGGTCAGCCGATAGTCGCGGCCGTTGCGGCGATAAGTCAGGCGCGTGTGGTCCAGACCGAGTTGATGAAGAATCGTTGCGTGCACGTCATGCACGGAGACGGGATTCACGGCGGCCTTGAAACCGATTTCGTCGGTCTCGCCATATGATGCGCCGGCCTTGACGCCGGCGCCGGCCATCCAATGGCAGAAGCCGTATCGATTGTGATCGCGCCCGGTGCTGTTCCCCTGCGTGATCGGCAGGCGGCCGAACTCGGCTCCCCATACGACCAGCGTGTCTTCGAGTAGCCCGCGCTGGCGCAGATCCTGGAGCAGGCCCGCTGTTGGAAGATCAGTTTCGGCGCAGCGATCGCCATGATTCTTGACCAGGTCGGCATGCGCATCCCACCGCAGCGTATCGTCGTGGGCGCCGCTGTAGATCTGGACGAATCGCACACCCCGCTCGATGAGCCGGCGAGCCATCAGCAGTTGCGTTCCGTAATAGCGCGATACGGGCTTATCGATCCCGTACATCGCCTGGGTTCGTTCATCTTCCTTTGAAATGTCGATCGCTTCCGGCGCGCGCATCTGCATCCGGTAGGCGAGTTCAAAGCTCTGAATCCGTCCGAGTAGATCGGCCTCGGCCGGGTGAGCTTCCAGATGCTGCTGATTCAACTGGGCCACCAGGTCGAGCTGGCGACGCTGCGCCGGCCGATCCGTGCCCATGGGAGGGTCGAGGTCGAGTAGCGGGCTGCTGCCGCTCGCGCGAAAAGGCGTTCCCTGATAGGCGCTCGGCAAAAATCCGCTGCCCCAGCTATACGGTCCGCCTTCGAGCGCGCCGCGATAGTCGAGCATGACGATAAAGCCGGGAAGGTCCTGGTTCTCGGTCCCCAGGCCATAGGTCACCCATGATCCAACGCTGGGAAATCCAACGCGGGTCATCCCGGTGTTCATGTGATAAAGGGCGGGGCCGTGATTGTTCGACTCGGACGTGACCGACCGGATGAACGCCATCTCGTCGACACATCGGGACAAGTTGGGAAACGCATCGGAACACCAGGCTCCCGTCTGACCATGGCGGCTGAACTTGAACGGGCTCTTCATCAGCCGGCCTTCGCTGGAAAAAAAGCCGACATTCTTTCCCATGTTCATCGATTTGCCGTCGGAGCGCTCCAGCTCCGGTTTGGGATCGAAAAGGTCGATCGTGCTCGGCCCGCCATGGTTGAACAACCAGATCACCCGCTTGGCCTTGCCGGCAAAGTGCGGCAGATGCATCGAGGAGGCTGGCGCGGCGATGGAAGGTACGGCGGCCTGCGCCGGCGACGCGAGCAAGCCACATTCTCCCAGCAGACCGGACAACCCCAGCATTCCGAATCCGCAGCCGGCCCGTTGAAGAAGCTGGCGGCGGTTCAAGAGATGCCCCGAAGAAACATGAGGAGTGTTGCTGTTCATACGATACCTTCAATGATGCACTGTCATTCCGTTTAATCCACATACACGAATTCGTTCAACATGATCAGGCTCTGGCAAAAATCGAGCAGCGCCAGCGACTGCGCCTCGGCGGCCGCCACATTCGAATTTCGCGCTGCCCGCGCGATCCGCATCCGTGGCGAGGAAATTGCACCCAATCGACAGTTCATGAGCCGTCGGCGGCCGACTCAGGGCAATCAGGTAGGCGCGGGTCACCCGCGCGCGGGATCCGCGCCGGCCTCGCGGGCGACGCGTTCGGCGTACATCTTCAACTGCCGATAGACAAACGCGTTGTCCATCAGTGCCAGTGCCTGCGGCACCGTTGTGGTCATCGAACGCTTGCCGACGCTGCTGGTGGTATCCGGATAATCGTAAACCTGAAGCAGCGGCACCGGCACGGATCGCTTCACGAAAACATAAATCGTACGCCGCCAGACTGGCGGGCCGTCTTTGACGTCGGCAGGCCAGGTCGCAAATTTGGCCGCCAGAATCGCCTCCGGCGGGATGTAGGGAAAAATCGCCGGACCATACATCGTTTCGTTCAAGCCGCCGCTGACGGACAAGATGCTGTCGCGGACAATTTCCGCCTCATGCCGGATTGGTTCATGACGCCAGTTCAATCGATTCTCGGGATCGACCCCGGCCGACGCCTCCTGCCACGCTCCCGATTCCTGATAGGTCGCACTGTTGAGAATGAGTCGGTGCATCGACTTGACGCTCCATCCGCTGTCGATGAACTGCCGCGCCAGCCAGTCAAGCAGATTTGGATTCGTGGGCAAATCCCCCTGCGCGCCAAAGTCGCTGGGTGTCCCGACGAGCCCGCGCCCGAAGTGATGTTGCCAGATCCGGTTCACCATCACGCGGGCCAGCAGCATTCCCGCGCCGTCCTGCGTATCGGTCATCCAGTCGGCCAACGCCACGCGCGGGTGAACCTTTCCGGTCAACCAATGTGATTCGGCCTGATGACTCAGGATCTGGAGAAATCCCGGATTCAGCCGCTCGACCTTCGCCTCGGGATTGCCGCGGCTCAGGAGCCAGCCCATCGCCTGATCGGCGCCGCCGTCGGTGAGGCAGTGCGCCTTGTCGCCGCGCGGCGCCGTGTGAGGTTCGGGATCCAGCCCGTCGCTGATCGGCATGGCACTGAGACGGCGTGTCTCGGTCAAATCCAGATCCATCGACCGTCGCGGGGGCAGGCGGCGATCGCCGCGCTGGCGCTGAAAAATGTTGCGACCAGCCGGTAATAATCTCGCGATGGAATCGGATCGAACTTGTGGTTGTGGCAGCGCGCGCACCCGACCGTCAGCCCCAGTATGGCCGACCCCGTGGTCGAAACAACGTCGTCCAGTTCGTCCCAGCGATCCTTCTCCTGCGGCGAATTGGTATTGAACGCCCCATTGGTGCAAAAGCCTGTGGCGGCCACTGCATCAGACGACTGCGGCGCGATCAGGTCCCCCGCCAACTGCCAGCGGATAAACGTGTCGAACGGCAGATCCTCGTTCATCGCACGGATGACAAAATCGCGATACTGATAGGCGAAAGGACGATCCGTGTCGGTCGAATACCCGCTGGAATCCGCGTAGCGCGCCACATCGAGCCAGTGTCGGGCCCAGCGCTCGCCATAATGCGGATCAGCCAGCAGCTTCTCGATGAGTTTCGGGTAGGCGCGCGGATCGCGGTCGTTCACAAACGCCTCGGCCTGTTCCGGCGTCGGCGGCAAACCGAGCAGGTCGAAATAGAGGCGGCGCACCAGCGTTCGCCGATCGGCGGGCGGCGCCGGCGATATCTCCTTTTCCTCCAGCGCGGATCGGATAAATCGATCGACAGACGTCTGCGCCCAACCGGCATTTTTGATCTTCGGCGGCTCTGCATGACTCAATGGCGCAAAGGACCATCGGGCCTTGGCGCTCCCGGCGGGCGTTGGCGCGACGATGCGGGGATCCGGCGCACCCATGCGAATCCACTTTTCAATGTCCGCCACCACCTCCGGCGCAAGCGGAGTCTTCGGCGGCATTTTCAGGTCATCATCTTTGTAGCGAATTGCAGTGATCAGCAGGCTGCCATCCGGGTCGCCTGGCTTGAGCACAACGCCGGATTCCCCTCCCTTGAGCATGCCATCACGAGAATCCAGGAGCAGATCGCCTTTGACTTTTTTCGCATCAATGCTGTGGCAGGTGTAACATTTTTCGACCAGAACCGGCCGGACCTTCTTCTCGAAGAAGGCGATTCCATCGCTGTCGGGCGCGGCAACAGCAACCCCCGCCACCGTCCAGCCGATGATCGGCGCGATCAATGCGATAATGGTCCGTGCTCGGGTAATTGCCAACGCCTTTCAATCTTGAATTTCAACCGCGAACTTCTTTACATTGGACGAATAGAATTGACTCCGGTTCGTTACCGTCATCCAAATCGGGCGAGTTTACGCCCGAGTCTGCGAACGGTATCTTAGCGATCAGTCTGATTTTACATACGTTTTTCTGATCGGATGTTGCCTGTTTTCGACGCATCCGGCCCTGTCCTCGATTTTCGATCACTTTTTCTGCCGTCCGGCAGGTTATCCGGAGTCGCAATGTGGCATATTTTGATTCTTGCCGCGGCGATGTCGATCGGTCGGTCGGCGCTCGCTGGCGGCCTTCCCGTTCCTTCCGATGCCCAAGTCGATTGGGCGGATCTGGAAAGTGGCCAGTTCGTACGGCTCATCCATCCCTCCGACCCCGGCCAATTGACGCTGGCAAAGTTTGACCCGTACCGCCTTGCCGATTGCGCGATCGCCCAGCACGCCGGCTATATGATGGTGGTCGTCAAAGACACCGATGGATTTTGCTGGTGGCCAACCGCCACGACAAAAAACTCCATCGCCTCCGCCAAATGGAAAGCCGGCCAGGGCGATCTCTTCGGGGACCTGGTGACGGCCTGCCGCAGCCGGGGGATCGCGGTCGGATTTGCCCTCTCGCCAATCGATCAGTCGTTCGGCGCAGGTCGCGGCGGCCTTACTTCAGATCCGGCGCGGCAGGAGCCCTACAACGTCTATTTCATCGCGAGCTCACCGAGCTCTGTTCCAATTACGGACCCCAGGTGGAGATCTACTTCGAGGGAGGTCTTTATCCGGCTCTCAGTCAACGCGTCGCGAAACTCGTAAAACAATGGCAACCCAACGCCTCTCTCTTTAATGGCCCCTTCAATTCGATTCGGGCCGTTGCGCCGGCGAACGCTACTCCACCGGTTGTGAACTGGAACGCCATTTCAAAGTCGGCTTGGGACAAAATGCTTGCGGGCAACGGTTTGCCCGACAGCCGCGACGGCGATCCTGCCGGCGTTTACTGGGCGCCGATCGAGTTCCATACCGCTCTCTCCGTTCAACCCGATGGATCGCCGAAATCTCTCGATCTGCTCTTGAAGTCTTATCTCGATGCAGTCGGCAACGGATCACAGTTCCTGCTGGAAGTCTCGGCCGCCGTCGATGGAAGCATTCCCGACACCGATTTTCATCGAGTCGCCGAACTCGGGAATGCCATTCAATCAGCCATCGGCTTTCCGCTGGCGATGGCCCATGGACAGGGTTCTTCCCTCTCGCTCGATTTGAAGCAACCCACCGAAATTGATCATTTGATCATCCAGGAAGACATCGCCTCGGGCCAACGGATACAGCAGTATTCCGTCGAAGCGCTCGTCGGCGATGAGTGGAAGAGGATTGCCGATGGCAAAACAATCGGACATCAAAAAATCCATACGCTTGGGCCCATCACGGCATCACAGGTTCGCCTGACGATCACCCGGTCGGCGGGCGTTCCGCTGATTCGGCGATTTTATGCGACACGAACCGGATTCAATCCGCGCGTGCCCGACACGCTTCCGCCGTTCGCGGCGCTCGAGGAGCCGAATGGCCCGACCAATCTTGCCTTCGTCGGCAACGGCGCTAAGCCGGCCATCGCCTCCTCCGCGTATCCCCTCGAAAAGCATCAAGCCAAAGGTCTCAATGACGGCCAGTATGGCAACGAACACAGTTGGATCCCCAACGCGCCCGACGCGTGGTTTCAGATTGAGCTGGCCAAAACTCAGATGATCGGCCGCTTCAAATTGGGCCGCGACCGCGAGGGAAAGTTCAGCGATCGGGCCATTCGCGAAATCCGAATCGAAGTCTCCTCCGACGGTCAGGCCTGGCATCCCGCGCTGCCCAGGACCGATCTCTCGACCGTTCCCGACTTCAGCCCCACCAGCACGATGCAAATCCAGATCGCGCCGGTGGAAGCGCGATACGTCAAGGTGTGGGTGAACCCCGCCGAATGCTGCATCGATGAGTTTGAAGTTTACGCCCCCTATGCAAAGCCGGTGGTGAAACTCCCCGACATCCGGATGGTTGGATCTGAAAACTAGAATTCATTCCCCCTGGCCCAAGTCCCGAACACTTGGTCTTTAGCGGACGCTCCGCCGTGGCATTGCACGCACGATGAGATCCGGCCGCTCTCAATTGATTTGGGCTTCTCGAAGTAAATACTCCCAGTCACCGTGTTCCGGATCGAAGCCGGGCGGCCGCTTGACCATTCCGCCGACGCCATCGAGCATCTTGCCGTCCCAGCGGCCTGTCGATTCGGAACGATAACCCTGACCCTGGCCCTCTTTTTCTTTCACGATCACCGATCCGACCGGATAGCCGGCGTGGCGGACCTTCTTCCCGCTCTCCCAGTAATCTGACAAGAGCCGCGCACGAAGTAAGCGGGAAAGTTCTCTCGCTACCGAGGGCTTTCCCGCTTACTTCGTGCGCGGCTCCTCCCGAATACCGCGGAGCACCGGGAGAGGGGGAGACTTTTTGGATGGCCGAATCTGTCATGCACGCCTGGCGAATATCCGTCTCAAGTCCCGGATTTCACCCGCTCCCATTCGCGTTTGAGGATGGCCTGGCTCTGGCGCGTAATGCTCGCGATGTTCTCATCAATCGCGCGCCGGAGTTCGACGGCGTTTTCGTTGTACCGGAGGTGATGCAACGTCTGGTCAATCATTTCCGCAACTTTCACGTGATCGTCTTCGGTTGTGTTGAGCATGAGTCGAAGCCGGGCGATGGTAAGGAAAAGCCGTTCAATTCGATCGAGCAGCGGCTTGTAATCGCGCCGCACCGAAAGCTGGCAACTGGTTTCCTCGATGAGCACGATTTTCACGGCCACAAACTCCGAAATCAGCGTGGCGAGCTGTTCGCGAAGCACTTCCAGCCACCGCGTGCGGTTGGCCGAGATCACACTGGCGTTGATCTGGCGCTTGGCCGTCTGGATGGTGACAAACGGACTGACGATCGAAGCGACGAGTGCGGTGAGCGCACTGATGAAAGTGATGTAACTGATGCTCATACCGATTTAATACCCCGCCCACTGCTTGGAAGTCGTTCCCGGGGCGGTCAATGTCAGGCTCGTCCCCGGATCCTCAAAATGGTGGTAGGCCGACTGCACCGCGACGCGGCCCGGCCCGCGGAGCCGCAGCCAGCAATAGCGCTCGCCCCACGAGCGGAACGACCGCCAGGTGCCGGCGGGATGTTCCAGGTGGAGGCGCATGTCCACCGTCGAATCCTTGTAGAGCAACGCGGTCGGCTTCACGAGAAGCGTCTGGCCCGGAGCGAGCACGCGGGTAAATACATTTCCCTCACCATGCAGCAGGAGCAGTCCCGGCTCGCGAAGCGCCGTGAACTGATCCAGGTACGGGCCCATCGGATAGTGAGTTTCACTGTCTTTACCGGAGCCGGTCGTAAACCAGACGCCGGTGGAGTGAAAGCCGTAGGCCACGTTGCCGGCGGCAAGCAGAAACACGTGCTCGCGCACGTCCACGGTTTGTCCCGGCTGGAGCGTCAGCGCCAGCATTTCCCCCGGCGCATCCTTTGAAAACGCGATGCGCCCGGGCCCATGCGCTTGCGTCATGACCAGCGGCAGGCCGGCAAACAGCCGCGTCCACCCGCCCGCCATCTGCATGCGCGAGATCTCGACCTGCGGCTCCTTCCAGAGCAATACATGATGCGTGAAGTAAACCGCATCAGAAGCCGACGCGAGGTTAATGTCTGCCACGGGCACATAATTCCCCTCGATCTGGCAGGTGGACTGGCCGAATTGAATCTTTGCCATGTCCCTCACCGGCGGCAGCTCCGTCCACCCGGAGGCATCGGTCGCATGGCGGACATCGACCGGCGCGCCGCAGTTGACGCAGAAATTCGCAGACGAATCGGCCGGCTGACCACAGGAAGGACAAATGTATCTTCGCTTTTCGCCCATATTGATCGCCTGGCCGGTCAGTTGTCAGTTGTCAGTGGATCGTACAAACATCTCATTACCTGAGGCATTAACAACGGACAACGGACAACGGACCACGGACCACTGACACATTCACTCCGCCTTATGATGATGATACATCGACTGAATTCCGAGCCGGCCCGGGCCGGTCATGCGGACGAGGTTCATGCCGGTGCCGCCGAAGAGGCCTGTCGTCAGCTTCTGCCGTTCGACGTTCATCGTCACCGATGCGTCCTTATACAGAAACGCGCCCGGCTCGAGCATGATGCTCTCGCCGGCTTTGAGCCGTCGTTCAAAGACGTTGCCGTAGCCGTGCAGAATCAGCAGTCCGGAGGCGGCCCCGCCGGTAACAAAGCGATCCATGAACATTCCCTGCCCGCCAAAAAGAATGTTGGCGAATCCGGCAATTCGCGTGAATCCATAAGTGATCGTGTGCGATGCCAGCAGGAATGCATGCTCGCGCACATCCAGCTCCATCGACGAATGCAACGGCATCAGGAGAAGCTCGCCGGTGGCATCGCGCGAGAAGGCGATCCGCCCCGGCCCATTGGCCACGCTCACGACAAATGGCATTCCTGCAAAGACGCGCTTGATGCCCCCCTGGAGCGGCATCACTTCCATGCGGACGTTGTCATCCTTCCAGAGCATCACATGATGCTCGAAAAAGATGCTGTCATTCTCCCCCAGGCTGATCTCGGCGACCGGAACGATCTCTCCCTCGATCTGGCAGGAACTTCCGGCCCCGAATCGAACCTCGGTCATGTCGCGCAAGCGCGGCGCTCGCGCCATCCCGAATCGCTGACCAGGTTCTTTACATCGAGCGGAGCGCCGCACGCCTGGCATGAAGTGGCGTTGGGCAGATTCTGAACGCCACACCAGGAACATGCGAGGCGCTGGAGAGGTTCCATGACGGCCAAAAATACGACGAGGGCGCCGTAAAAGCCACAGTGAAGTAGGGTGGGCTTGGCCCACCACGATTACCAAATGGTGGCGAAGTAATTCTTCTGAGCGGCCAGATGCGCAAATGGCAACGGCTGTTTAGGATCGCGGTGGTAGCCCGGCGGGAAAACGCGGTGCGGCACGAAGTAACCGATCATGCCGTATTGCATTCCTTCGGCGTAATCCGCATCAAGATTTTCAAGGATGATCTCGCGCACGGCGGAAACAACCGCCCGACTTTCTGGCGGAAGATCCGAAAGATACTGCTCGACGGTAGTTGCCTTGGATTGCATCGGAGAATTTCTAGCGCGGCCCGATCGCATAGAACCCATCTTCGCCACGCAGGTAGAGGCGATTGCCGTCGGCGACGGGATTGGCCATGGAGCGCTCCTGTCGTTCGGACCAGTGGCCGACCATCACCGTGTTTTCAATCTTGTTCTTGGCAATCTGCCGAAAGGTCCGCCCGGGATCGATGACGAGCATCGTACCGCTGTTGCCCAGGATGTAGATATGTCCGCCGGCGAGGATCGGGCTCGCGCCGACACCGCGGGCGGCGCCTTCGTTGTGATCCTGAAAGACGTCCAGATCGAGCAGTTTCTGGTAAATGATCTTTTCGGCGGCGACGTCGATGACCGTTAACACGCCGGCGTTGTTCACCAGATAAGCTAGCCCCTCGTGGATGAGCGGAGACGAGAGGTGCCATGGTAGGTAATGCTTCGGAAACGCCGAGAGATCGATCGCGATCGTCTGGGTCGGTAACTTCATCGGATCGTCCAAATGATCGGGAAGCGTGCGGATGGTCAGGTTCGAATTGCCTTGTGAAACGTGAAAGACCTGGCGGCCCTCGATTACGGGGGTCGGAACAGACTGGTTATCGCCTTGCGGATGCAGAATGAATTTTCCGTCGGCGGCGCGGACGATGGTGCCATTGCCGAGAAGAATCACGTCGGCATTGCCGATTTTCGCGGAAACCAGGGAGCCGTGAATAAAGTCGCCGGGGTTCAGGTCCTCAGCGTTCACGATGGGAGTCTGCCAGACTAGCTTGCCGCCGGAGCAATCCAACGCGATCAGATCGCGCATGAAGAAGACGAATTTCCCGCCCACCAGCAACGGCGACGATGAAAACCCATGTTCGACGGCCGACCGCTGATCAACCCGGATCCACCGTCGAACGCCATCCAGCGTGAAGCATGCGCTGACTCCGTCGCCGAACCACGCATAGATGAATTGGCCGTCGGTCGCGGGCGTGTAGCCGGAGAATCCGACATCGGGGATCGGCTGGTTGGCGTATTTCGCAGCGTCGATCCGCTGCATTTGTTTGCGCAGCCCTGTTTCCAATCTGGCTTTTTCCTCAAGCTGTTCTCCCGATGCCGCGCCCGCAATGAATGATGTGTTGACCGAATCGATTTTTCCCGCCAACGCTGAAGCTTCCGCGTACGCCGGATGCTTTTTGTCGCCATCACCCGCCGCCTCAAAAAAATCCGCCCGGCGGATCCAGAGCACCTTGCCATCAGCCTTGCTGATGCAAATTAAATCGTGTGGCTCGCTGAGCAGATAGATCTTGTCGCCGACAATAATCGGCGCTCCTGCGCCGATTCCGCCTCCGTAAAACCGGGCGCCGTCCCCGGTAGCGAAGTTCGCCAGACGATACCGCTCTGGTCGTAGTCGCAACGCCCCTCGCCGCGGAACACCGGCACGACGTACCAGTCGTTTTCGCCGCGGGTTACCCTCAGGAGCAGCCGGTTCCAACCCTTTGCCAGGTCCATCACAATCCGGGTCCCCATCTGTTTCGATGGCTTGCCGTTGACCCAGAGGCGTGCATGACCGACTGTGGTGAGGCTGAGGCGGAACCTCCCGCCAAGCGGCGAATAGATATTCGTAAATGCAAATGCAGCGGAGTCGTCGTCTTCCGGCTTGCCGACCAGACGCGTGAAATCAAGATACGCCGACTCGACGGTCACCTTCCGCCACTTTTTCGTCCCCGCCTCCTGGCCGGCCACGGGAGCCAGACCTGGTTCGTCGGGGAGTGCGCTCGGTTCTGCTCCGCTGCGCTGCGACAAAGGGAGAGGCCCGACGACGAGCCAGTCCCGAATCACGCCGTCTTGCATCACGCTGCCCGCGTCCGCGCCAATGGGCGTCTCGGCCGAGAATCGCAGAGTCTCAACCCTGGTGCTGGACTGGGACCAGTTCAGTGGAGGCGTCGCAGCCGGATATTTCCCGGTTCCATCTCCCCGCCAGCCGGTGATTTCGGCGCCGAGGGGATGTACGTAAATCAAGAGAGCGCATACTCCAATCGTAAATGAAGTCCGAGAGCGCATCATTTCTTCCGCTGAACAGTCTTAATGACTGGAAAGCAATCCGTTCGTTGTACGAATGTTGAGCAATCCAGCGGCGGCAGGCGGATTTCATCACCGCGGGATCATTTCAGAAGGTGATCAACCACGAATCGCCACCCCGGCACCGCGGGTTCGGCGTCGGCGACGTCGCCGGCGCGAAAACGACCGGCGCAAGTGGCCGATCTCGCATGTGTTTGCGAATTACGTATTCAACTCTGCGGCATCGGCGGCGGCACATCGGCAAACAATGGCGTCAGTTCCCTCACCTGGCCGGCGGCGATCCACTGCGGCATGCCTTTGGCCCAAACCAGTGTCTGCCGCGTGAGTTTGCCCTGGCCGATCGCCTCCTGGATCTTGCCCAGATCGAACGGGCCGGATTGCTTTCCGTCGATGGCGGCAAAATAGCTCGGCGATTCGGGGAGCGGCGGCGGTGAGCCGGTGGAAGTGTTTGGTCCGCCGGCGACGTTTTGAGCCGCGGCGGGAGGATTCATCACCTGAGCGAACTGCTGGCCGATCGCCAGCCCGGCGCCGAGGCCGGCCCCTGCGCCGGCGATCCCGCCGGGATTTTTGGCGGCGTCGCCGATGGCGCTGGCGGCCTCGTACTGGGCATAGGCCTGGAGATTTCCGATCACGCCCATGCTCGTGCGCTTGTCCATCGCGGCTTCGACTTCCGGCGGAAGCGAGATGTTCTCGACGAGGAACTTGACGAGCTCGAGGCCGAAGGCTGCAAATTCCGGCTGAATCTTGGCGATGATATACTGGGCGAGCTGATCGTAATTGCCGGCCAGGTCCAGCGCGGCGATCTTGCTCGAGCCGAGCACGTCGGCAAAACGCGCCGTCGCCATGTCGCGGAGCTGGTCGTTGATCTGATCGAGGGTGAAATGGCTGTTGGTGCCGATCAGCTCGCGCAGAAAGACCGGCGGGTATTTGACCTTGACCGCGAAGTTCCCGAAGGCGCGGAGGCGAACCACGCCAAACTCGGCGTCGCGGAGCATGATCGGGTTCTTCGTGCCCCATTTGAGGTCCGTGAATACGCGGGTGGAGAGGAAATAGACCTCGGCCTTGAAGGGGCTCTCAAATCCGTATTTCCACCCTTTGAGCTTGGAGAGGATCGGGATGTTCTGGGTGGTCAGCGTGTAGGTGCCAGGCAGAAAAACGTCGGCGAGCTGCCCCTCGTTAACGAAAGCGGCAGCCTGTCCCTCGCGAACGATCAGCTTGGCGCCGTATTTGATTTCGTTGTCCGGCCGCCAGAAACGCCACGCCATGGTGTCCTGGGTGTTGTCGAGCCATTCGATGATGTCGATCAACTGCCCGTGAAGCATGTTAAAAATTCCCATCGGCGATCTCCTTACATTCGTAGTGCCGTATCGTCTTGCAGCGACCTTTGGGATCGGGACGGGCTTAAGCCCGCACTACGAACCCATCAGAGTTTAACTTCGCGCACCGAGCAGCGCGATTATATTTCAAGAATTCTCTTCCATACAGCGATTCACCCCGGCCCCTGCTGGTTTTTGGCGGCCCGGAGGGCGTTTTGCGCCTCGGCATAACGATCGGATCGCGTTTTGGCGATCAGATCGCGAACATCGCCGTCGCTGAGCCCCACCTTGTCGCCGAGCGCTCGCAAGACGGCAAATTCCGATCGATCGAATTTTCCATCCGCGCCGGCAGTCGCGGCCATCGCGGTAAGCCACTCGCGCGCCTGCGCCGCGTCGTCCGGCTCCGGTGTTTGCAAGGCGCCGGATTGGGCGGAACTCATCAGTTGTGCCAGCCGCTGCGCCGGGACATTCCGGGCGGCGGCGAACCGCTCCAGCATTTTCCGTTCGGCGTCGTCGAGATTTCCATCTGCGTAAGCGACCTTGATCGCCCACGCCAGCAGGCCGAGGCTGCCCGGCGCCGCCCGCGACCCGCGCTGCCGTTTCCACCGATTCCCGAAATGGGTTGCGTCGGCGTTACCAAGGGAATGCGGCCGCCGAGTTCAATTTCGCGTCTGAATGATGCCATCAGCGCATTGGTACGCGGATCCGAGGAATCGAGCGTCTCCTCGAAGACCCAGCCGTGCTGGCCGTCATTGAGTGCCGTTCCGCAGAACTCGCAGGCGCCGCTCGTTCCGCCGGATTCGGGAGCGCCGCAGTTGGGGCAATGGGCAGACGAAATTCCCTTGGCGACTTCGGTCTTTGAGCCGGCTGCGCGAGCGAGAACATAGATCGTATGGAAGAGGGAATCATTCCGCCGGCGGAAGTAATCCCGCCGGAGCCGTCCACGGCAAACGGCAGGCCGTTCCAGCGCACCTCGACCAGCGCCCGTTGGCGTCCCGCCGCCGCATCAACCGGCGGAAAGCCAACCACCTGGACCGATCCCACCGCGACCTTGGCAAAGAAAATCCGCCGCCCTCCGGGTGGAACCTGCAAGCCCGCTGCAAACTCATCCACGCGATCGGCGGCAATCACCTTGCGCAGCGGATCGACTTTGCCTGTCCGCTCCGCTGCAACTTTTCGCCAGAAAATCACCGAGGCACGATCCTCGAGCGATTGGACGTTGAGGTCGGGATCCTCCTCGCGAAGCCGATTCAGACCCGGCACGGTCCGACCGGCGGTTGAACGCCACTCATATTGCTGGGTGATTTCAGTGAGCACCCAGTCGTATTGCCCGCTTCGAAGCAGGCGCCGCACTGTTTGCAATTGGCCGCCTCGTTCATTTCGACCGGCGCGCCGCAGTTGGGACAGTTCCCTTCGATCAATCCCGGCTTGCCCGCCGTCGTAGCCGCCCCCCGCCGCCGCAGGAATGACCAGACCTCTACAAACGGCACCTGCACCGAACCCACGCTCGCGCTGCGTCCACCGGTGAGCGAAACGTGCCGGTCGGCGGCACGGGCCGTGATGCGGACGGAAATTTCGTCATAAATCGCATCGCTCGCCAGATCGATAATCGAGATGTCATCGATTGCGATCTGATCCATCTGATCGCGATACCCTTCAGCCTTCTGCTCCGCGAACTGAAGGCTGAATCGCTCGTGAACGCCATCGGAAATAAACGGCCGCACCGATCTCAGGTCCTGCCGGCACCAGGCGTCCTGGATCTTCATGAACGCCGAAGAGACGCGAGTCGTAAATTCGGACTGACTGAAGTTCGGATCGCGCGACGCGATGGCGTCCAGGATCTGGTTATTGCGCTGCTGATTGATCACCGCGCCGCCACGACGGATGACGTTGGATTGATATGCACCCGCTCCCTGCTGACCGGAGTAAATAAAGAAGATCACGATGATGATCAGAACCGGAATGCCGATCACCGGATGGACGATGCAGAGATAGATCAGTTGAAACAGCAGCCAAATCGCCCCGCCCCCGCCGCCTCCGCCATGACCACCGCCGCCTCCGCCTCCGCTGTAGCCTTCACCGCCGCCGGCGCGCGCGAAAGCCAATGCGGGCAGCAACAGAAGAACGAACAGCGAAAGCAGATTTATCAGCGAAAGTAGGGCAAGACGGCGTCTTCGACTTTGTCGCATGAGGTGAGATCGAGTTTAACCGGTGACAGACGGAAGTTCACTTACTTGAGCAGATGAGCTGATCGCTCGGCAAGCGCTTCTGAAATTTCCAAAAAACTGAATGGGAGCCGCGGGCGACGTTACGGCTCCAGCCAAAGTCCCTTTAGTCGGACAATCAGAAAAAAGATTGCCGTATTTCCCACGAGGCAGAGCATCGCCATTCCGGCGGAACGCGCCATCCGCAATCCGCGGCCCACCTCCGTGCCGCATCATCAACTTTGCCAACAAAGTGTGCTTTAGGGCGAGCATTTGCCAAAGCCGTCGGCCGTTGTTCGGCCTGGGCATAAATATCCGACGGCAAAAACCCTGAATTGAGCGTGCGGAGAAATGCGGCGATCCATGAAAGATGGAAGTCGTGAAAAATTCCCGGGCCAACTTTCGTCCAATCGTGAGCCGGCATCGAAGTGATTATACGATGAGCCGCCAAAGCAGGCGATGTCATTCACTACCAGCAATCCCACGCATTGCCGCTGCGATAGCGAAGAATCAACGCCCCCGCGGCGATGCGCTCGACGTGTCCGTCGATGAACGCTTCGTTGCAATCCTGGTAGTGCCCTTTCCAGAAATGGGCCGAGTAGTCCGACCACCATTGCGATTGATCGGCATGAACCACATCGAACGTGGTGGGATCACCCACTGCGTAATCGTGGACCAGAGCGGTGTCGGTCAGGACCGGATTTGTATTGGAAATGACCGGCTCCCCGAGCTTGATCGGGCTTCGAATCAGCGCCGTTCCGTTGACGGTGAGCAATGGCGATCCGGGATCCGGCGGAACGGTCCACGGGCCGAGCATGCGCGGGATCCAGACCTCGTAACCGCCGAGGAAAAAGCCGAAAGAGGTATCCCAGATCGAGGTTAGATATTCGCTGGAGGCGGGGCAGAAAAAAGTCTGGAACGGCACGCCGTAGCTGTTGTACAGGACGTCGTAGTACTGGTTACCCACGTCAATCACATTCAGCCCTGTCGGCCCGAAATCAAAACGCGGCAGATACCCCTTGTTGTCAGCGGCGTACATGTAAATGGCCGCCACATATTGTCGTTCGTTCGACGCGCAACTGACGACCGTCGCTTCGTAACGCGCCTTCGCCAGCGCGGGCATCAACATTGCGATCAGCACCGCGATGATGCCGACGACGACCAAAAGCTCGACGAGGGTAAATGCGGTTTTGCGATTCATGACTCTTTCAACGTCGCATCGGGAAATAATGCTCACGTATCGAAGAAGTCAAAGCACCGACATGTATTCACGTAATTTAGCTTGTTGCAAGATTAATTTCAACGAAATAAGACAGCGCCCATTCCGTGCCTCGCAATCCGCCCCCGCACCCGCTAAAATCACATCATGGTTGCTCGCTTTGGATTGATGACCCGTCGTTAGAGCCCGGACATTCCTTGTCAGCGGTCTTTCGTTCTCACTCCAAAGTTTTTCAAAGAGGCAGCCCATGTCCACTTCCGAAGCCGCTCCCGGCCTCATTCGCAAGCTCGATGAGCTTTTGCACCGCCACGACGAGTTGCAGGCGCAGATGAATGATCCGGAGGTGCACGCCAATCCTCAGAAGATGATCGCAATCAGCAAGGAGGCTGGGCAACTCGGGCCGGTCGTCGAGCGCGTATCGGGCATTTCAGCAGGCCCAGCAGAACGTCCGCGATTTGCGCGAGATGGCCGAGGGCAAGGCCGACGCGGACATGGCGGAACTGGCTCGCGCCGAACTTCCGGAAGCGGAGACAAAATCCGCGACAATGCTTCAAAACCTGACCGACGAATTCCTGGCCGCGGTGGATCAGCCGGTCGAATCATTCTTTCTCGAGCTTCGCGCCGGCACCGGCGGTGAAGAGGCGGCGCTGTTCACCCGAAGTCTTTTCGAGATGTACCGCCGCTACTGCGAGACAAAGCGATGGAAGTTTGACGTGAACGACTTCTCCACCAGCGAGCGCGGCGGGTTCAAGGAAGTGATCGTCAACGTCAAGGGAGATGCGGCCTACCGCCATCTCCGCTTCGAAGGCGGCGGGCACCGCGTGCAGCGCGTGCCCGAAACCGAGGCGCAGGGCCGGATTCACACCAGCGCCGCTACGGTCGCGGTCCTGCCCGAACTGCCGGACGTGAAGATCGACATCAATCCCAAGGACGTCGAGGAGTTCGGCTGTCCGCGGCGGCGGGCCGGGCGGGTCAGAACGTCAACAAGGTCGAAACCGGCTGGCGCATCCTTCACAAACCGAGCGGCCTTCAGTTCAAGATGACCGAGCACAAGAGCCAGACCCAAAACAAGGAACGCGCCTGGGCGCTGCTGCGGGCCACGCTGTATGAGCGCGAGCGGGCCAAGCAACATGCCGCAGTGACATCGGCGCGAAAATCAATGATGGGCAGCGGCGACCGTTCCGAGCGCATCCGCACCTACAATTTCCCGCAAAACCGCTGCACCGATCATCGCCTCGGCGGCGAAGGAGGCGGGGAAAAGAACTTCAATCTCGATCAGGTCATGCAGGGCCAGATCGATCTCATCGTGGATGCCCTGCTCGAACTCGACAAACAGCAGCGGCTGGCAGAACTTTGATAGGAAATGTTCGCCACAGAGACATAGAGGCCACAGAGAAGAAACGACCGCGTGCCTTGCGCTCCGTCGCGTTCTTGTGCCTCTGTGGTGATTCCCAATTCTTAAAGGTAAGATAAGCAAATAGGAGATTGATCATGGCGGACTCGAAGAAAACTGCGAAGAAGTCGGAACCAAAAGCAAAGCAACCCCCTGCATCAAACGCTGTCGCGGCGGCGGCTTCAACTCCCAAAAAGGGCGCGGCGAAGAAGACCGCGAAGGCAGCTACAGAGAATATGCCGCAGATCAATACCTCGAACGCCGCCGAGGCGGCGGCAAAGATGATCGCTCACAAGCTCGCCTCCGCGGTCGGCGGCAATGCCACCGGTTCGGCGGCAAAGCACGAGAGCGCGTCGTTTCGTCAATTGAAGGAAGGGCTGAATAAGTCCGCGAGCCAGGGAGCGGCCAGCTTCATCCAGTCCACCGCTCCGACGAAGAAATCGTCGCAGCACTTCGGCCGGCCGAATCAGGTGGGTCACAATCAGACCTTCGGCGCCGACGTCAATCGATCCGGCGTTCCGCGACGAACCGGAGGAGGATGAGGGAAGAAAATCCCAAATTCCAAAAACGAGAATGTCTCAAAACTAATTCGACCGGCGGCGACGCAGCATCGCCGCGGAGAATCCGAGACAAGCCAGGCCAAGGCTGGCGGGTTCCGGCACAAACTGAAAGTTTCCGCCGATGTTGCCGGCGTCGTTGGGGGAATGGGTTTGTTCGGGGTAACCCACTGTCGCTGAGCCGGTCTGCTCATAACGCGAAGTGCCGTAGGTAAGATCCGGGTCACTGGCAACCGAGGCATGCACGAGGTACCAACCGTTTCCGCTCGACACGCCCGTTCCCGAAATGTTCGAAGCCGATACGTCGTACGTTGTATTGGCCGCCAGCTCAAAGATGGGGACAGGAACGTAAGCGAACTGACCTGGACCGCGGCCAGGACAGTGGCAGGTGTGCCAACGACCGTGGCCACCGAACCGACTTGCGCTTGAGTCGAATCGTTGTAAATCGCGACCTCGTGCGACGCCCCGTTGGCAAGATATCCGACATCGTTGTAATAGCCGAGTTCCGTAACGTAAATCGGCCTAATGCCAACCGTGAAGCTGTACCATTTCCAGAAAATGAAATGTGAACAATCCACACCATACCCCCATCCTATAGGAATCGGCAAGTCATTTTTTGGGGCATTTTCATAAACATTTTTCATTGTTGAAGTAGCGGGCCGAAGTTGGGCTGTCGGCAGATAGATCTGGCGGACTATTCGCCGACCCAACCCGCCATTTTTTCGAAGTCCGCAAAAAACTTGATCGGCTTGAAACGGAAGCGTAAATTCCGCTTTTCCCTTGACGCGATGGAATAGCGCAGTTAGCCTCCCCAGGAGGTTAGTGTTCTATTAATCGATCCGTAGCCAAAACTTTGCCGGCACTCGCTGGGTGCCATCAGGAGATTTCATGCGAAAATCGGCACTTGAATTTCTTACTGGCATGGCAGCGCTGGTCTTGGCGGGGCCGTTGGCTTCCGCAACGTTGGTTCCGGTGACAAACGCCGATTTTTCGGATCCGATGCTCGCGCCTGGTGCCTACACCACGTATCAAGGCGCTCCGAATTTAATTCCCGGATGGACAAATCCGAACATCGCCGGAGTACAGAATAACACGGAGGGGGATAACACGACTTTGATTTATCCCGGTGGTATTCCCGGCGGCACCGCAAACTTTGCATACGACGACGGCGGAACGATCGCTCAGACCCTCACTTCGAAACTGCAGGTCGGCACTTATGTCCTGGATGTATATCTCGGGTGGCGAATCGGCAAGAGTTTTGGCGGCGGGTCGATTCAGCTTTCGGCGGGCAGCGATTCTACAGCTCAGAACCTGGTTCAACCCGCGATGCAGGGAACATTTCTGCTTCAAACTTTAACGGTAACCGTCCTTCCGGGTGACACGAATCTGGGCCAGCCGCTTTCGATTTCTTTGAACTCCTCCGGCAATTCCATTGATTTTGCTGACGTGAGCCTGAGTTTTACACCCGAGCCGGGATCGCTCGCGGTTTTGAGCGTCGCGGGGATGTGCGTTGTCCGGCGCCGACGACGAACGGTGTAGTTGGCCAGACGCCGTAACCAATCGAGATCAGCTGCAGGCTCCTGACGCGATGATCAGGTGGGGACCGTGGTAACGTTGACGTCTTTCTCGTCGTGCACTTCAACAAAACCCTCTGCGCCGACGAGCGCAGAACCGTTTCGCTGCGTAAGACTCCGGCTGATTTTCAGTTCCGCCCGCCCTGCCCCATCTTCCGACAACAGCCTTTCAAGCGACCGGTAAATTGTTTGACGGATCAGCCGATATCAATGTCGGCAATATCGACGCCGTCGTCGTTGCAGAGTCGCCCACGCTTCCGTCGGGACAAACTTGTGATGTTCGCGTCTGTTCCCAAAGCCGTTCGTTGTTCACTGGCTTTTGCCGGAGTTGCGGCTTGCATCTCCACTTTGGCCGTACCTGGCCTGAAGGCCGCGGATGCGCCCGCCGCCTCGGCGTACATGGCGGCGGGAAAAACCCATTGGTCTTTCCAACCCGTACACGCGTATCCCGCACCGCAGGTGAAAGACGCGGCGTGGTGCACAAATGACATCGACCAGTTCATTCTTGCCAAGCTGGAAGAAAATCAGCTCAAACCGGTGGCGCCGGCCGACCGGAAAACGCTGATTCGGCGGGCAACTTTCGACCTGATCGGGCTCCCCCCCACCCTTGAGGAAATCGACGCCTTTGAGAAGGATGGCAGTCCGGGCGCATTCGCGAAGGTCGTCGATCGGCTGCTCGATTCGCCACACTATGGCGAGCGATGGGGAAGGTACTGGCTCGATCTGGCGCGATATTCCGATGACGAGGGAAATTCGTTTCTTACGCCCGCCCCCAATGCGTATACCTACCGCGACTGGGTGATCCGGGCGTTCAACAAGGACATGCCGTACAACCAGTTCCTGCGCCTGCAGTTGGCCGGGGACCTGATTCCCGAGCCAACCACGGATTATGTCGAGCGCCTCGGCGGGCTGGGATTTCAGGGACTGGGGCCGAGATTTCGCAAAGGGGCCGCCGGGGAGGCCAAGGCAAAAGCTGACGAAGTGGAAGACCGGATCGATACGCTTTCGCGAGGCCTGCTGGCGCTGACCGTCTCCTGCGCCCGTTGTCACAACCACAAGTTCGACCCGATCCCGACGCGCGATTATTACTCGCTGGCAGCGGCGTATAACGGCGCGACCTGGACCGACCGTCGCGCTGGCGGCGCCGCAAGTCGTCGCCGAGCTGGAGAAAAAGGCGAAGGCCGCGAAAGACCAGAAAGAAAAGGTCGAAAAATGGCCCGCCGAGGAGGGTAAGCGAATCGGCCGCAGCGAGTTGGCGCGGATCGATCAGTACCTGCTCGCCGCGTGGGACATTCGCACGCAGCGCGAGCAAAAGCTGAAACCCGATGAGGTTGCAATTGCGCGAAAGGCAAATCTTCAGCCTTATTTCGTGACGCGCGTTATAAAGTTTCTCGCGTCCAGCAAACCGGGTCCGCTTCTCTCGGAATGGCAGACGGCGGCCGACCAGGCCGCGGAGATCTACAGCACGCAGGGGCTCCCCGCCGACCCGAATTGTCTGGTACGCGTGCAAACGACCCGGATCGAAGCACAGGTTATGACCGCGCTCAATGCGGTTGCGGCGGACGCGTCGCAGCAGGCTTTGCTCAAAACGCTGTGGCAGGGCGGCAATGCACCATTTGCCGTGGCTCCCGGCGATGTGCAGGTTGTTCAGACGGAAGCGGACAAGAAGGAATTCGAAGAGCAGAAAGCCGAATTGATGCGGCTCACGAGCGCGTCGCCGTCCGATCCGCCCCTGTGTCCGAGCGTGAGCGGCGGCGGCGAAGCGATGCACGTTCTGGTTCGCGGCAACCCGGAAAACCTCGGCGAAGCCGCGCCGCCGGGCTTCCTCACGGTTCTACAGCAGGAGAGCCAGCTTGCCGCCGAGCGGCCATTTCACTCGCCTGGATCTGGCCGACGCCGTCATCAATCCGAAGAACCCGCTGACGGCCCGGGTCTTCGTCAACCGCGTGTGGCATTATCATTTTGGCCGCGGCATCGTGGGGACGCTGGGAAATTTCGGCGCTCGCGGCGACAAGCCCACCCATCCGGAATTGCTCGATACGCTGGCCGCACAATTCATGGAATCGGGTTGGTCGGTCAAATGGCTGCATCGGCAGATCATGCTCTGCAAAGCTTATCAACTCAGCAGCGCCAGCGACGGGGCCGACCTCGCGAAAGACGCCGACAATCGCTACCTCTGGCGTTTCTCGACGCGGCGTCTGGATGTCGAGGCGTGGCGCGACGCGATGCTCGCCGTTTCCGGAAAGCTTGATCCTGCGATCGGCGGCCCGGCGCTCGACCCAAAGGAGCCCGGCGAAAAAGCGCCCGGCTTCCCCGCCTTCATCCGCTTGCGTGGATTCTTGGCCGACGATCCGAACAATGGCCGGCGGACGGTCTATTGCATCGTCAGCCGCTACGCGCCGAATCTGACCTTGACGATGTTCGACTTTCCCGAGCCCAATGTGGCCAGCGACCATCGCAATGTGACCACGATTCCGCAGCAGCAGCTTTTCGTGTTGAACAGCCCCTTCATGCTGGCGATGTCGCAGGGATTCGCGAAGCGATTACAATCCGCCGCTTCCACCGACGAAGCCCGCGTCGATCTGGCCTGGCGATTGGCCTACGCGCGGCCGATCACACCGCCGGAAGCAGCGCGATGCCATGCGTTTCTGGAAGCGGCAGCTCAGTCGCAGGACAAGATGACTCCCCTGGAACAACTCTGCCAGGCGGTTTTGTCGAGTAATGAATTTGCCTTCTTACCTTGAGGTTTGAGATGCCGGTAAAAAATGAAGGTCGATCTCGCCGGGTCCTGCGGACCCGGATCCGGGTCCGCAGGACCCGGCTTGATGGACAGTTCTGCCATCGCTCGCCGGCCCCTCTCACGCCGCGAGTGGCTGAGCCGATGCGGCCAGGGGATCGGCCTGCTTGGCCTGGCGGCAATGAGTGAGAGCGCTTCGAGCGCTGCGCTCGACGCAGTTCAAAGCCCGCTTGCGCCAAAGATCGATCACATTCCCGCGCGAGCAAAGCACGTGATTCATCTCTGGTGGAACGGTGCGCCCTCGCAGGTCGATACGTTTGACCCCAAGCCGGCGCTTCTGAAATACGCCGGCCAGCGCCCCCAGAGCACGTCAAACCTCAAGACCGAAAACGCCACCGGCGGCTTGATGCCTTCTCCCTTCAAGTTCCAGAAGTACGGCCAGTCGGGGATGGAAATCAGTGAGCTTTTCCCTCACTTGGCCCAATGCGCCGACGATCTGTGCGTCGTTCGTTCGATGCACACCGATGTTCCGGTCCACGAGTCGTCCAATTGGATGATGTTCACCGGAAACATCACACCAATCAGACCCTCCTACGGATCATGGCTCCTCTACGGATTAGGCACGGAGAATCAAAATCTGCCTGGGTTCGTGGTGCTCGGCGAAGGCCAGCCGGTCAACGGGCCGTCGAATTGGAGCAGCCGGTTTCTGCCTGGAATTTATCAGGGATGCCAGGTGGCACTGACGCGGGATTACAAGCCGCGCGATGTAATTCCGTTTCTGCACAACAATGAGTTGTCCGCGAGTTCCCAGCGCCGCGAGCTTGATCTGATTCAGGACCTCAATCGATTTCAACTGGATCGGCAGGGACAGGACAACGCGCTGAACGCTCGAGTCGAATCGCTGGAGCTGGCATTTCGTATGCAGACTGCCGCCGAAGAGGCGTTCGACATCAGCACCGAATCTCTGTCGACGTTGGATTTGTACGGGCTGACCGGACCGGATGCCGGTCTGGTCGCCCACGCTGAAAATTCCGTCGATCGAACCATCTACGGGCGCAATTGCCTTCTCGCCCGCCGGCTCGTCGAACGTGGCGTTCGTGTCGTGCAGATTTATTGCGGCAAAAGCCAGCCGTGGGACACTCACACCAACAACAACGACGGGCATCGCAGCCTCGCCAAGGTGGTTGATCAGCCGGTGGCCGCTTTGCTCATCGACCTCAAGCAACGCGGACTGCTGGAAGAAACGCTCGTCGTCTGCGGCGGCGAATTCGGCCGCACCCCCACCTCACAAGGCTCCAACGGCCGCGACCACAACCACTACGGCTTCACCACCTGGCTCGCCGGTGGCGGCGTCAAAGGTGGCTTGACCTACGGAACCACCGACGAGTTCGGTTTCCAAGCCGTCGAGAACCGCGTTCACGTGCACGATCTGCACGCCACAATGCTTTACCTGATGGGAATCAATCACGAAAAACTTACCTACCGCCATGGCGGGCGGGATTACCGGCTGACGGATGTGTACGGAAACGTGGTCAAGGGAATTATCGCTTAAATTACGCAGAAAAATGGGTGAAATCACGCGACTCATAACCACTTCAAGATGAATTTTTTCGTTTGACAGAAAGAGAACAAGTAGGTATCATCCTTGCCTTCGTGGAAACGGACCTCCGTTAGCATGGCGTTATATCGGGGAAAAATGCGGCCGCTTGGCTTCGAACCGGTGGCGAGCCGTGGTGCGAGTTTCAATTCAACGAGAGGAGACGCGATGACGGTTCAACGAAAGAAATACTGGTGCACCGCGGCTGGTGTGCTTGCGGCGGCGGGTGCTTTCCCGTTAGCCGTCAAGGCGGCCCCGATCGTCTGGCAATCTCCGCAGGTCATTACTGGCGATAGCGACGTTAAAACGACTGGGACGCTGGTCTACTCCGCAGCCTTTGGCGACAGCACGGTCACGAATAAAACGATCAACGGCGTGAAGTTCGCTGCGTTTGACGCGTCGTACAGTAATTCACCTCCAGGTCCCACTCCCACTGGAACGGTTACGCATGGCAACATCACGGTCGCCGGGATTGATGGGCAGTACAACGGCTCCGGCCCGTACACCGGATCAACTTCCGCGCCGTTCAGCGGACTCTCCTCCTCTTATCAGGGACTTTTGGCACAAGTCGTCTTTGCGCCGGCTCCTGGCGAAGTTACAGGCGGCACCGACCTTACGCTGACCTTGACTGGGCTGATGACTGGTCAGTCCTATCTTTTCGAGACGTGGTCGAACGACTCGCGTGGCAATCAAGGCGGCTCAGCCCCAAACACCCGCAATGAGACGGTTTCTGACGGTACGAACACCAGCGGTTCCCTATATTACAACAGCCAGCCCCCGGCTGAGGGTGGGCTGGGCTCTTACATCGTTGGCACCTTCATCGCCGGATCGGGCTCGGAAACGTTCACTTACCATGGGAACACCAGTTACGGGGACGCCCAGACCAACGCCTTCGAGTTGCGTGCCATTCCTGAGCCGGGAACGCTGGCTCTGATGGGGTTCGGCCTGATCGGGTTGATGGCCCGTCGCCGGCGATGAAGAATCCGATAGATGCGCTCGGTTGGCATTCGCGCGGGAAGTTTTTTGGCGGCGGGCTGGATATGATATCCCCTCGCCGCCAATTCTTTTGTTGCCCGGCTCGGAGTGAGCGATGCGAAGATCCGACGATAAAGGTTTTACGCTCGTCGAGCTTCTGGTCGTTATTGGGATCATCGCCGTTCTGATCTCGCTGCTGATGCCGGCGCTGCGCGCGCGCCGGGAATCGGCGCGTCGCGTTGCCTGCCTTTCAAATCAGCGCCAGCTCACAGCGGCCTGGCTCATGTATGCCAATGAGCACAAGGGACAACTGATCGATGCCGATACGTCGTCGCCGGACGATTGGGTTTCCGTCGGCGGCAGCCTCGACGCGATCACGACGGGCCAGCTCTACCCGTACATCTCTAATACGGACGTCTACGTTTGCCCGTCTGACTTCAATAAGTCGAACCTGCGCAGTTACTCGATCAACTGGGTCCTGAACGACACCAGCGGCTATCACCTCTCCTGGCAAATGAACGGCGAAGTTCCGATGATCGCCCGATTGACCGATATTCAGCAGCCTTGCGATACGTTCGTTTTCATCGATGAATATGACCCCCGCAATGTCGGCGACAGCTACAACATCGCCGGCTTCGGCGTCTGGTGCGCCCACGGCGATTTTCCCGATCAGTGGCTCGACATCCCGGGTCCGTTCCACCAAAACGCCACCAACCTGTCCTTCGCCGACGGGCACTGTGAAACCTGGCAATGGAGTGACGCACGCACGCTTCAACTTTTACCGGGCGACCTTTTCGTCACTCAGGTCAACAATCCCGATTTGCATCGACTTCAGGTGGCGGCCAATCCGACGAATCCGTGAGCATGCATTGGCGGTATTGGAAAACACGCGATTGCGCGAGCTGCTTCGGCCGCTTGCGGCTTCGCGAAACACCGCCGCCGTAAATTTCGCCGCTCTTTTCTTTCATGAATCAGCGCAAGATCGGAGACGCCCGTCAAGTCTCTTGTTCCCTGGATTGCGTGAATTCGATTCTCGGAACGGCCGGTGGCTTCGGGGCGGCGGCGATCCGCGAAGCCGCAAGCGGCGGAGTGTCTTCATTCTTTAGTTGCGTCATCGCGACGACGGAATAGCATTTGTCACCATGGCAACATCCCCAACGCCTGAAGCACAAAAGCCCCCTTTCCCTCCATTCGATGCGACGACGGCCACGAAGAAAGTCCGAATGGCCGAAGACGCGTGGAACACGCGCGATCCGCATCGCGTTTCACTGGCCTACACGCGCGACAGCGTCTGGCGAAATCGTTCTGAGTTTCTTTCCGGCGCGAATCGATCGTGCAGTTCCTCATCCGCAAGTGGAACAAGGAACTGGATTATCGCCTCATCAAAGAACTGTGGGCATTTGGCGAGAACCGCATCGCCGTCCGCTTCGCGTACGAATGGCATGACGATTCGGGCCACTGGTATCGTTCCTACGGAAACGAGAATTGGGAATTCAACGCCCACGGCCTGATGCAGAAACGGTTCGCCAGCATCAACGATCTGCCGATTCAGGAGGCAGACCGAAAATATCGCTGGCCGCAAGGGCGACGGCCGGACGATCATCCGGGACTCACCGAACTTGAGTTATGAAAAGCCGTCCCCATGAGATATGTCATATCGCATACCTGCTGCTAGCCCATTCGTCACAGGGCGGCATTTCAATCCAACATCACGAGAAATCTCGTGTCTCCAAAGCAGATGCGAAGCGCCGATCATCGCATGGCTTGCGCAGATGTTCTGCAGACTCACGGTGCTGATCTGCCTCTGAGCTTGTAAGATACCGCTTTCGCCTCGGCTTCTGACGCCCGTCCGGCGCGATGCGAATTTGAATCAACTAAGATTGCCCGCATGGGAATAGAACTTTGAACTCCAACCCCGACCCCCATCCGCCCATCCCTCTCGATCACCGGCTTCCGCCGCCGCGCAATCGGCACACGTTAGCGAAGATCTTAATCATCGCATTGGTGTTGCTTGTGTTCGGCGCGATCTTTTTTTTCGTGCTGCGACAGCATGACGAAACGAAGAAGGCTCCCACACCCGGGAGGGGCGCTGGCGCGGGGCCGGTGACGGTCACCGTTGCCACGGCAAAAACGGGGGACATCGGACAATACATTGAAGCGATCGGGACCGTGACTCCCGTTTACACCAACGCGATCACCAGCCAGGTCAATGGAATGGTAATGACCGTCCATTTTGACGAAGGCCAACTGGTCAAGAAGGGAGATCCGCTGCTTGATATCGATCCGCGCCCGTACGAGGCGACGCTCCTGCAGGCGCAAGGATCGTTGCAGCGGGATGAAAATCTGCTCGCGCAGGCCAAAATGGATCTCGAGCGTTACCAGACGGCCTGGAAGCGCAACGCGATCTCCAAGCAGATCCTCGACGATCAGGAAAAGCTTGTCCTTCAGGATGAGGGGACGGTCAAAAACGATCAGGGAACGGTTCAATTTGACCAGGTCCAACTGGACTATTGCAAGATCACCGCTCCGATCGCCGGCCGGGTGGGCCTTCGCCTGGTCGATCAGGGGAACGTGGTGCAATCTTCCGGCAATGTCACGCTCCTGGTCATCACGCAGCTTTCTCCCATCACGATTATTTTCTACGTGTCGGAAGACAGCATCGATCTCATCCAGTCACACATGACCGACGGCGCCAAGCTTGAGGTTGACGCGCTTGATCGGAGCGCTCAGAAGAAGATTGGGAGCGGCACGCTGCTAACGCTCGACAACCAGATCGACACGACGACCGGCACCGTGAAAGCGCGCGCTCAGTTCAAAAACGAAAATGGAAGGCTCTTCCCCAATCAGTTCGTTAATGTGAGGTTGCTCGTAACCACATTGCACGACGTTGTGCTGATCCCTTCCTCCGCCATCCAGCATAATGGGAACGAATCGTTCGTCTATCTGATCGAGGATGAGACGGCGCACGTGAAGGATATCAAGCCGGGAATTACAGATGGAGGGATAACGCAGGTTGATGGAATCAAGTCCGGCGATGTGGTCGCCAACAGTGGTTTTGAACGATTACAGGACAAGGCAAAGGTCTCCATTGCAAAACAATCGACGACCGCGCCGTCCGGCGGAAGCGATACAGAACAACCGACCACTCGAAGATCCCGAAGACATCCCGCCGCGGAAACCGAATCAGCCGGGAGCGATGAGACCCAGCCGGCCACCACCCGGCCACGGAGACATCACGAGGAAGAAACAGCCACAACCAACTCAGCTGCGAGCGATGCGGATCATCCGACTACCGCCAAGTCGAGCGGGAGTGACGCGCCTTGAGTCCATCACGTCCATTTATCCTGCGGCCCGTGGCGACGTCGCTTCTGATGGCCGCCATCCTGCTCGTCGGCCTGGTTTGCTTTCTTCAGTTGCCGGTATCCGCGCTGCCGGAAGTCGATTATCCGACCATCCAGGTGCTGACTTTTTATCCCGGAGCGAATCCGGACGTCATGGCGACGACCGTTACGGCGCCGCTTGAACGTCAGTTCGGGGAACTCCAGGGGCTGAGCCAGATGACCTCCACCAGCTCCGGCGGCACTTCGGTCATCGTCCTGCAGTTCAGTCTCACGTTGAACATGGATGTCGCGGAAGAGGAGGTGCAGTCCGCCATCAACGCCGCGCAGAGCTTTCTGCCGTCCAATCTTCCCTCGCCTCCGATTTACAGTAAGACGAATCCTGCGGATGCACCGGTCCTGACGCTGGGCATTACCTCCAAGTCCATTCCTCTTTCACAAGTGGAAGACCTGGTTGATACGCGGCTGGCGCCAAAGATTTCGCAGTTGAGCGGCGTCGGCCTGGTGAGCATCAGCGGCGGACATAAGCCGGCGGTGCGAATCCAGGCCAATCCCGCCGCGCTCTCGTCTTATGGGATTAATCTGGAAGACCTGCGCACTGCGCTCACGCAGGCGAGTGTCAACGCCGCGAAGGGGAACTTTGACGGCCCGCGCCAGGATTATCAGATCGATGCCAACGACCAGTTGATCACCAGCAACGATTACAAAAATGTGGTGGTCGCCTACCGCAACAATGCGCCGGTCATGCTCACTGACGTGGCCCGCATCGTCAACGGGATCGAAAACAATGCCCTGGCGGCCTGGATGAACAAAACGCCGGCAGTCATCCTGAACGTGCAACGACAACCGGGCGCCAACACGATCGACGTGGTCAAGCGGATCAAGGCAATCCTGCCGCAGCTTGAAGTGAACCTGCCGGCCGGCATCGAAGTTTCGACACTGACTGACCTGACGACGCCGATCAAGGCTTCGATTGCCGACGTCGAATTCGAATTGTTCCTGACCATCGGGCTGGTGGTGCTGGTGATCTTTCTGTTCCTGCGAAGTCTCAGCGCCACCATCATTCCCAGCGTGGCGGTACCACTTTCGTTGATCGGCACCTTCGGCGTGATGTACGCGATGGGCTACAGCCTCGACAACCTCTCGCTGATGGCCCTGACCATCTCGACCGGATTCGTCGTCGATGACGCGATCGTGATGATCGAGAATATCTCGCGATATATAGAAGAAGGCGACCCGCCCATGGAGGCGGCGTTGAAAGGCGCCGAGCAGATCGGATTCACGATCATCTCGCTGACCGTATCCCTCATCGCCGTGTTGATCCCGCTGCTGTTCATGGGAGACGTGGTGGGCCGGCTGTTCCGCGAATTTGCGGTGACGCTGGCGGTGACCATCATCGTTTCGGCCATCGTGTCGTTGACGCTCACCCCGATGATGAGCGCCCGCATCCTCCGGCACAATCCGAAGCAGGGACAGGGCCGGTTGTACCGGCTTTCAGAGCAGGGCTTCGAAGGGATGATTGCCTTCTACGGCCGCACGCTCAAATTCGTTCTTCGGCATCAAACGATCACGCTGCTGGTTGCGCTGGCCACGATGACACTCACGGTCATTCTCTACGTCCTGATTCCGAAGGGCTTTTTCCCGGTGCAGGACACCGGCGTCATTCAGGGCATATCGCAAGCCCCCCCAACGATCAGCGCCAGCGCCATGGCACAAAAGCAGCAGGAACTGGCAGAGGTCATCCTTCGTGATCCGGCGGTGGAAAGTCTTTCTTCGTTCGTCGGCGCCGATGGCACCAATACCACCCTCAACAGCGGCAGATTCTCGATTAATCTCAAGCCGCTCGAGGATCGAAGCATCAGCGCGTCCGATGTGATCCGCCGGCTACAGAAAGATCTTTCAAAAGTGAACGGAATCGAGCTGTTCATGCAGCCGGTGCAGAACATCACGGTCGACGATCGGGTCAGCCGGACGCAATACCAATATACGCTGGAAGATGCTGACTCCAACGAGCTGAACCAATGGACCCAAAAGTTCGTGGAGAAGCTGAAGGATTTGCCGCAATTGCAGGACGTCGCCACCGACCAGCAACCAGGCGGCCTCGCCCTTTCGCTGGTGATCGACCGAGTCACCGCTTCCCGCCTGGGTATTGCCCCCACCACCATCGACAACACGCTCTATGACGCGTTCGGGCAACGCCAGATCAATACGATGTACACCCAGCTCAATCAGTACCATGTCATCCTCGAGGCAGAGCCCTGGTTTCAGCAGGACCCGTTGCGGTTGAATCAGATTTATCTTCAGGCAAATACCTCTCAGCGGCGCGAGCGGCGGCTCGGCGGCATCCTCCTTCTCGGCCTCCGGCTCAGCTACCGCCGGCTCCAATGCTCTGACGGGTTCGGTGTTGTACACGCCGTCGCCCAACACGCTGCTTCCGCCTGGCAATGCCCTGACCCTCAATCCGGTGGCGGGCGTGCCCAATATCGGGACCGCCGCCGCCAACAACACCAACACGGTCGCGCGCAACCCGGTGCCGCTGGGGACTTTTTCCCACATCGAGAAACGGACCGAAGCGCTGTCGATCAACCACCAGGGCCAGTTCCCTGTGATCACCGTCTCATTCAATCTGGGGAAGAACGCCGCGCTCGGAGACGCCATGAAGGCAATCGACAAGGTCGAAAAACAGATGAACTTCCCCCCCAGCCTGCAGGCGGACTATCAGGGGACCGCGGCATCGTTCAGAAATTCGCTGACCAATGAGCCGCTCCTCATTCTCGCGGCGCTGGTCACGGTTTATATCGTGCTTGGCGTGCTCTACGAGAGCTTCGTCCATCCGATCACCATTCTCTCAACGCTCCCTTCAGCCGGCGTGGGGGCGTTTCTGTCCCTGATGCTCTTCCATGAAGATCTGAGCGTGGTCGCGATCATCGGCATTGTTCTATTGATCGGCATCGTGAAAAAGAACGGCATCATGATGGTGGACTTTGCGCTGGAGGCCGAGCGAAAGGATGGAAAGAACGCGACGGATGCAATTTATGAGGCCAGCCTGCTTCGCTTTCGTCCGATCATGATGACCACCATGGCCGCGCTGCTGGGCGGGCTCCCGCTCGCCCTGGGCCGGGGTTTTGGGTCTGAGCTGCGGCGTCCGCTTGGGATCGCGATGGTTGGCGGGTTGCTTCTGAGCCAGGCGCTGACACTCTATACCACGCCCGTCATCTACATCTTTTTTGACAACATCGCGCATCGCTTCGGGCGCAAGGACAAAGAGCCGCACGTCGCAAGGGACTCAACAGGAGTCGAGCCGGCATGAACAGCTCCGCCCCGTTCATCCACCGACCCGTCGCGACGACGCTGCTGACGGTGGCGGTCGCCATCGCGGGGCTGGTTGCCTTCAAGGTGCTTCCGGTATCCCCCCTGCCGCAGGTTGATTTTCCGACGATCTCAGTGAGCGCCGGTTTACCCGGCGCCAGCGCCCAGATCATGGCTTCGGCGGTCGCCACGCCGCTGGAGCGCCAGCTCGGACATATTTCCGGTGTTACGGAGATGACCTCCGCCAGCTCACTGGGCTCGACCTCGATCACGATTCAATTTGATCTGAGCCGCAACATCGACGGCGCCGCGCGCGACGTGGAGGCGGCAATCAACAACGCGCGTACCTACTTGCCGGCGAACCTCCCTTCGAATCCCACCTATCGCAAGGTCAATCCCGCCGACGCGCCAATCATGATTCTCGGGCTGACTTCGGACAAATATGGGCCGGACAAGCTCTATGACGAAGCCTCAACGGTCATCCAGCAGAAACTCTCGCAAATACAGGGGGTAGGCCAGGTCAACCCCGGCGGCGGCGCGCTGCCGTCGGTGCGCGTGGATGCCAATCCCGCGCAACTTGCCAGTTACGGGCTGACCATCGCAAACCTGCAATCGGTGCTGAGCCTTCAGAATGCGGATATCCCCAAGGGACAGATCGCCAATGACGTGATGACGGCGGACATTGTCGCCAACGACCAGATCTCCCACGCCGCGGATTATAAGCCGCTGATCGTCGGCTTTAAGAATGGCGCCGCCGTCCGACTCTCCGATGTCGCCACGGTGACCGACTCGGTGCAGGACATCCGCACCGGGGGGTATCTGAACGGCAAGCGCGCCGTCAATGTCATTATCTTTCGCCAGCCGGGGGCGAACATCATCGACACCGTCGATCGGATCCGGGCGGCGATGCCGGCGATCGAGGCTTCCATTCCTTCGGGCATCGACACGACGATTGTCCTGGACCGGACCACAACGATTCGCGCTTCGGTCAATGACGTCGAACGGACGCTCGTCATTTCCATCGCGCTCGTCGTCATCGTGGTCTTTCTTTTTCTGCGCAATGGCCGGGCCACGATCATCCCCGGCATCGCGGTGCCGATCTCGCTGATCGGCACTTTCGCCGTGATGTATCTGCTGGGGTACAGCCTCGACAATCTCTCGCTCATGGCGCTGACGATCTCCACCGGATTCGTCGTGGATGATGCGATCGTCGTGATGGAAAACATCACGCGCCATATCGAGAACGGCATGGCGCCGTTCGCCGCCGCGCTGCAGGGCGCGCAGGAAATCGGATTCACCGTCGTCTCGATCAGCATTTCGCTGATCGCGGTGTTTATCCCCCTGCTGCTGATGGGCGGAATCGTCGGCCGGCTGTTTCGCGAGTTTGCGGTGACGCTCTCCACGGCCATCCTTGTCTCGATGGTCATCTCCCTGACGACGACGCCGATGATGTGCGCATTTCTTCTGAAGCACGAGAAAAACGTCCGCCATGGCCGCTTTTATCTGGCGAGCGAGTGGATCTTTGACGCCATGCTGAAGATTTATCGTGTCAGCCTGGAGTGGGTGTCTGGAAAATCCTCTGCTTACTTTGGTAGCGCTGGCACTGACGATTGCGTTGAACGTGGTGCTGGTGATCAGGATTCCCAAGGGGTTTTTCCCGCTACAGGATACGGGCGCGATGCAAGGCAACGTGCAGGGTCCGCAGGACGCCTCTTTTCCCGCGATGAACAGTTCCATTCAGATGATCGCCGGCGTCATCAAGAAAGATCCGGCGGTTGCGAATGTCATTGCCTTCACCGGCGGCGGCCGAGGCGCGACCAATACCGGCAATCTCTATATCACCCTCAAGCCGCTCAATGATCGCAAAGTCACCGCGTTTGACGTCATCAATCGCCTGCGCCCCGAACTGAGCCATTTGCCGGCGCCGGCCGCGTTCCTTCAGGCATCGCAGGATCTGCGAATCGGCGGACGTGGCAGCAGCGCGACCTATCAATACACGCTGCAATCCGACAACGTACAGGATCTTTTCACATGGGGGCCCGTTCTTCTGAAAGAAATGAAGAAGTTGCCAGGGCTTCAGGACGTGAATACCGATCAGCAGAACGGCGGGCTCGAGGAGCTGTTGACCTACGACCGCGTCTCGGCCGCGAAACTCGGGCTTACCGCCCAATCGCTTGATTCGGCCCTTTACGGGGCCTTCGGACAGTCCGAAGTCTCGGTCATCTATACGCAGCTCAATCAATATTATGTCGTGCTGGAGGCCGCTCCCCAGTATTGGCAAAGTCCCGAAGGTTTGAAATCGATTTATCTACAGAAGAAAGGCGGTGGCAGCATTCCCCTGCTGGCCGTCGCAAACAGCCAGACCAATACAACCCCATTAGCGATCAACCATACCGGCCTATTTCCGTCTGTCACCGTTTCATTCAATCTCGCGCCCGGCGTCGCGCTCAGCGACGCCACGACGCGAATTAACGCCATGCAGAAAAAGATGGGAACGCCATCGACGATCCACGGCCTTTACGCCGGCACTGCCGCCGCCTATCAGAATTCGCTGAGCACTGAGCCGGTACTGATCGCAACGGCTCTTTTTGCCATTTACATCGTCCTGGGCATTCTCTACGAGAGCCTGGTCCATCCGATCACGATCATCTCAACGCTGCCCTCGGCCAGCGTCGGGGCGATGCTTGCGTTGATGCTCTTTGGCGTGGACCTGAACGTCATTTCGATCATCGGAATTGTGCTGCTGATCGGAATCGTCAAGAAGAACGCAATCATGATGATCGACTTTGCCTTGCAGGCGGAACGAACCGAAGGAAAGACCAGCGCCGATGCGATCTTCGAAGCATGCATGCTTCGATTTCGCCCCATCATGATGACGACGATGGCAGCCCTCTTTGGCGCGTTGCCTCTTGCGTTCGGCACCGGAACCGGCTCCGAACTTCGCCGGCCGCTTGGAATCACTATCGTCGGCGGATTGATTGTCAGCCAGATGCTTACGCTTTATACGACACCCGTCATCTACCTGGCGTTTGATCGATTGCGGCTCCGCGTACAGGGAAAGCCACGTAGATACGTTTCATGGCGGGGCCGGATTGACGCCGGTGCCGGCGTAATGCTTCGCCAAGCGGAAGAGTGACAGCATGATCAAATCTAAGGATAAGAAGTTGTCTCAAATCCACTGCTCACCTCTTCACGCCGGGTCCTGCGGACCCGGATCCGGGTGCACAGCCCGGCGTGGTGGGCTCGGGTGCTCCTCGCCACGGGCTCAATTCTCGCCGTGAGCGGCTGCATGGTGGGCCCGAAATATCAAGCGCCGCGACCGCTGTCAGAGGATCAGCCCAGTGCCTACAAGGAATCTCCCTCGCAGTTCAACGCCGCTCAAATTCCGTGGAAGGTCGCCCAGCCGCAAGATGCGTTGTTACGCGGAAAATGGTGGGAAATCTTCCATGATGAAGAGCTTAATGGCCTGGAAGAGCAAGTCAGCATCAATAACCAGAACATCAAACAATTCTTCGAGAATTTCATGGCGTCGCGCTCGCTGATCCAGCAGGCCGCATCCCAACTCTACCCCACCGTGACCCTCACGCCGGCCTACACGCGGTCGCGCTCGCCGAGCGGGACGATCGTCTCCGGCGGATCCAATTCAGTGGCGACCGGCGGAAGCGGAAACTCGGTTCGATCGCTCTTCACGGTCCCCGTCGATGTGACCTGGGAGCCGGACCTGTGGGGAAAAGTTCGCAGTGCGATTCAGCAGGCGCAATACAACAGCCAGCTCAGCGCGGCCGATCTGGAAAACGAAAGGCTCAGCGAGCAAAGCAGTCTGGCGATGACCTATTTCCAACTCCGCGGCCAGGATGCCCTGCGGAAACTCCTGTTGGACACGATCGATCTCGATCAGAAATCGCTCGATTACACTCGTGCCCAGTTTGAAACCGGCCTGACGGATCAAATCTCCGTGATCGAAGCTGAGACGACCCTGCAAAGCGCTCAGGCCACGGCCACCAACGTCGGCGTTCTTCGCGCGCAATTTGAGCACGCGATCGCAGTGCTGGTGGGGAAGAATCCTTCGCAATTCTCCATCGAGGTAAAGCCCTCGCTCACCGCTCCCCCTCCGATCCCGATCGGCGTGCCGTCTCAGCTTTTGCAGCGGAGGCCGGACGTGGCCGGCGCGGAACGCAATATGGCGGCTGCCAACGCGCAAATCGGAATCGCCGCCGCAGCTTATTATCCCGACCTGACACTCAGCGCCGGAGCCGGCTTCGAGAGCTCGACCCTCAAAGACCTCTTCAACTGGTCCAATCGTTTCTGGTCGGTTGGGCCGTCGGTTTCTTACACCGTATTCGATGCGGGCCTGCGCCGGGCGACGGTGAATCAATATATCGCCGTTTATAATGCCGATGTCGCAACCTATCGCCAGACGGTCTTGACCGCGTTTCAACAAGTCGAAGATCATCTTGCTTCGCTGCGGATTCTCTCGCAGCAGGTCGAACAGGAGAGCCAGGCGGTCGCGTCGGCGCAAAAATTTGTGGAACTCGAAATGGTCCGATACCAGACCGGCGTCGATCCCTACATCGACGTCGTCACCGCCCAGACAACGTTGCTGAACAATCAAACGACGCTGCTCAATATCCAGGTTCTCGAATCCACTTCCGCCGTGCAACTCGTCGCCGCACTTGGCGGCGGGTGGGACGCATCGCAGTTGCCGACGACCCAGCAGGTTTCCAAATGGCCGTCGCGGCAGGAAATGGAAATTCAGCACTAAAAAGCAGTCTGAGAACGACATCAATTCTTCGTGGCACGGGCGTCTCGCGCGTCTCGCCCGTGTCAACGTTCCAATTCACTGACGCGACGTCGGTGACAGGACACGCCGCCTTTTCGTGGCACGGGTTTTCAACCCGTGCGTGCGGGTACTCCCGCACGTTGGCTGGTACTCCGGCCAAGCAGTAAGAGCCAGGCAATTCGTCCGTTCATGACCAAAGAACGCTTCGCGCGCGCCTTCATTTACGGAACACGAATTCGACTACGCTCATCGCAGGTTGTCGATTGCCGCGGAGGACCGCGGCCACGGCTTGAAAAGCCTGCCACGGGAAAGAGCTTCGCCCGCTCTTACCTATTTCTTTTCCAGCACAATCGCCTCCGCGATGCGCCATCCCCGGCGCGAGCCCCCTGTGGAGCTTCCACTGCGATGGCCAATTTCGTCAGCGGATAATGCGCTACGCCATCTCCCGAGCCGCCCCAGTGCTCATCCGGCTTTTTTGCGAGTCTGATCCGCACGGTCTCCCACGATCCGTTGCCCGAAACCGCCGAGACATACTTGAGCGTCTGCCCGGTCGAGTCGTTGATCATCGTGACGACCCGCAGAGGCTGGCTCGCTTGGACGGAAAAACGCAATTCGTCGGAGGAATCGGGAATGTTTACGTCAGTCTGCGCCGAGACGTACGCGCCTCCCCTGGTGAAATCGTAGTGAAGAAGCCCCGCGGGTTTCTTGTCGCTCTCGGTGAGCGCAAAGCTGCCATTGGCGCCGGGAAATTCCTGGCCGTTGCTGAAAGCCCACGGCACGCCATGCTCGAAGAGGCGAAGGTCCTTCGGCGCGGCGACGGCCGACGCGGCTCCCGCGGTTCCACTGGCCTTGAGAAGAACGGGGTAGTCGCGCAGAACCATCGCCGCGATCTGCAATCGGCCGTGAGTTTCCTTGAATTCGATGTTGCGAGTTGAGCCGGTGAAGGTATCGACCGCGGCGATCTGCTTTATGCCTGTTCCCCAATCCAGCTCGACGTCCCCGACGCGCGGCTGAAGGTCGCCATCAGCCGGATCGGTCGCCCAGATCGCGACGGCGGGCTGACCCGCTTCGTCCACGAATGAATATTCCGCAACCGGCTCCTGCTTCGGCCAGCAGGCGGCGGGAAAAACATTCACCCGGCTGCTCCCGCTATCTGGCGCTGCTTTGAGCCCCCGAAATGACGCGGTGAGATTCTGCAGCGCTCGATAGGCAGGCTTGGGCTCGCCATTGGCGCGAACCAGCCCGAAGCGATCCTCGGCGTCGTGGGGATTATCCCCGTCGCGAAACTCGTAAAGAAATGTTTTTTCGACGCCCAATCCCGCGCATTGCGCGAATCGGCGCAGCACATATTTCGCCTGAGCGGTTTCGGTGAAGCCTGAAAATTGCGCCGGACCGAGCGGCTCAAATGTGCTGAATCCCCATTCGGTCAGCCAGATTTGTTTGGGCCCATGATTGTCTGCCGACGTGATGCGGAAGCCGTCGACGAGTGATGCGAAGGTCCCGCGCTGATCGCAGATCGCGACGCCGAACTGCTTGTTGATCTGCTCGGCGTTATACGGCAACAACTCCGGCACGGTGTGATTGGAATAAGGATGATCGACCAGCCCATCAACCTGATGCGAGATGCCGAGCTTGAGCTGCCGGTAAGTAACAATCGACCCCGCGCCCAGGCCGATGACGGGAAGCTCAGGGCTAGCCTGTTTGATCGCCTCCGCCGCCTTGTTCATCAGCTTCACATAGCGCTCGACCCACGGCGAATCCCCTTCCCCTTCGTGTCCACCGCCATAGAACTTGGAGAAACCGAAGTTGTTCGGCTCATTGAGAATTTCGATCGCATCGATTTTGCCCTTGAGCGCAGTGGCGCTCCACGCCGCCCATTTTGCAAACGCATCGGCGTCATAGCGATCCTCGTACAGTTTATTTCCACCGTTGAGGATCAGCAGCAACCGCAGATGATGAGCATGGGCGGCATCGATCCACGCCCGTGTCCGATCGGGGATCTGATATTTGCCGCGCGCGGTTTCGACGCTTTCCCACGCCAAATCATCGCGGATCCAGCCGAGGCCGGAGCGCTCGATGAGGGGCATTAGCTTTTCGAAATCCCATCCCTGTGAAAAATGGACGCAGACGCCCATTCGCGGATCTCCGGACAATTGTTCGTCCGCGGCCGCGCTGCGCTCACCAGCGATCAACAAAACGAACACCGTGGCAATCAGACTTTTCAACCGCCGGTTGACTTGAAGAGAGCGACGTCGATGGTCCATATCGACGAGCATACCGCGCCTGCCACCGACTGTTCATTTTCTATGAGGAGGGAGGAATTTTCGTAGGGTGGGCTCGGCCCACCACGCGGACCACGGTTCGCGATTTTGCTCCCGTCCGATTTGCCCGATTTCGATTTCGGGCAGAGGTGATTTATCGTCTTTGCCGCTTCATCAAATCAACATAGGGTCTGAACAAGGTAATCTATCGTGCTTTGGTGAGGTGAGGAGATTTTTCATGAATGATTTGTGTTTTTTTGCGAGATGGATTGGGCTTGCATTTTGATGTGGCTTGCCCGGATGGCATCACGTATCATCGCGAATCCGTTAAGGGTTGAGTATGATTCGACGCGATCTGCGACGATCCCGCCGCGCCTATGGCTTGCGAAATTCAAAGGCTTTTACGCTGGTCGAGCTTTTGGTGGTAATCGGAATGATTGCAGTATTGATTGCCATCATTCTTCCCGCCTTGCGGACGGCGCGGATGGCGGCAAAACAGGCCGTCTGTCTCTCCAATCTGCGGCAACTGGGAATGGTCTGCATGATGTACGCGGGGGTGGCGACCTGACCGAAAATAAGTCTAACCTCGGACTCGGGTGGTTTTACGTTTCTCACTCCAGGATCGGCGGCGCTCAGTTGGCGGCGCACGGCCAGACCAACATCGTCCCGCTCGGAGCCAACTGTGTACTGAGCGATGGTTCGGCCCGCTGGTTCAGTTATGCCGAGGATTCCAGCGGCAACGTGCTGCCGAACTCCGAATGCGAAGCCTGCGTGCGCGTTCCCGGCGACACCGATCCAGGTTTTTTCTGGGGCAAGCCGGACGTTAATCCCTGAATCAACGCGACCTGAAGGTCGCACAACGAATCTCCGATCAGAACACGGTTACCATGTCGGGGATGCCAAGACGCCGACATCGAGATGTGAGCTTGTCGTCACGGTTGATTGGGACAGCGCCACGGATTGAGTTGCTCGAACATCGTCTGCACTGTCGAGCCGCTCCCGCGTCCGCCAATACTTCCACGCCGCCGCGCCCGGAACATGTGGTGGTCGTGATCGAGGAAAACCACACGTACGACGAAATCCTGGGGCAGACTTCGAAACCTCAGGACCCTTTCCTGCGTCGGCTCGCGGCTGGATCGGCAGTTTTCACCGACGCCCAGGCGATCACGCACCCAAGCGAGCCGAATTACCTCGCCCTCTTTTCCGGCTCTACGCAAAATGTCGTAGACGACTCGGCGCCTGCGGGGCCGTACACGACTCCAAGCCTTGGCGGAGAAATCATTGCGGCGGGATACCGTTTCGCCGGCTACTCGGAATCGCTCCCGAAGATCAGATATACCGGCGGAAGCGTCGGGGCGTACAAGGCAGCCCATAACCCCTGGTATCAGTTTGCTGATGTCCCGGCGTCGGCAAATCTGCCGTTCACTCGATTTCCCGCCAAGTTTTCGAAGTTGCCAACTGTGTCGTTTGTCGTTCCAAACCTGAAGCATGACATGCATGATGGAACGATTGCCCAGGCGGACCAATGGCTGCGTGCCAACATGAAGCGATATTCAACCTGGGCACAAAAACACAACAGCCTGCTCGTTGTGACCTGGGATGAAAATGATGATTCGGCGGTCGACAATCAAATCCCCCTGCTCTTCGATGGGCCGATGGTTCGGCCGGGGCAGTATGCGGAACAGATCAATCACTACAACGTGCTGAGGACGATCGAAGATATGTACGGCCTGCCGCCACTCGGGGCGAGTGCCGATACACCGGCGGTCGCGGATGTCTGGAATCCGTAGCGGTCACGCGAGAATCTGCTCAACCGCCGTGGCCAGGTCATCTGCTGCCGTGGCGCTGGGCGCAGTGAGCTGTTTTTCGTCGCCGGCGCGGTACTTGCCGGTTCGGACGAGGATGCCGCGGAGGCCTGCCTCGACAGCACCGCAGACATCGTCGTGGACGTCGTCACCGATCATCACCGCCTCGGCGGGCGGGCAATCAAGGTCATTCAATGCGAGATGGAAAAACTCCGGATCGGGCTTTCCAACCACTTCGGCGCGAACGCCAGCGGCATATTCCAGGGCGGCGGCGAACGGGCCGGCATCCAGCGAAAGCCCGCTGCTCTCACGGAAGTAGCGATTGCGTCCCATGGAGATCAGCGGCGCGTGCTCCATCAAAAGTCGAAACGCGCGGTTCAAGCCGTCGTAGGTGATCGCCGGTCCCGCGTCGCCGAGAACGACGGCGTTGGGGTCGGTCTTTGAGAACTCTTCGAACTCTGGCAGGAGATTGGGATGCACGATCAGGAATGGACGCAGCCCCCGCTCATGGAGCAGCCGACGAGCCGCCTGCGGGGCACTGAAGACTTCCGATTCATCGATCGTCAGGCCCAGCCGCCGAAGACGATCAACTAGTGATCGCCGGGTCGAGCGCGTGGTGTTGGTAAGATAACGAACCTTCGGGATGCGCTCTTTCAGGCGTGAGAGGGCCCTTACTGCGCCCGGAAGCAATTCCTCCCCCTGGTAGACGACGCCAGCCAAATCCACCAACACACCTCTGATCGCCGCTTCGGCTCCGATCGTCTTCATGGCGCACCTTCGGCAAGGCGCGTGGGTTCCGGGGGATTATACGCCGACAGGCTTGGGCGCGGTTTCAGAATTTAAGTGGCACGGGGCGAGACGCCATGGGCTTTTCGAACGCTGGGCGGCCGAGGGCGCACGGTCATGAGATGACCAGCGGTTCTTCGCGTTCTTCCATACGCCAGGCGGCATAAGACAGCGCTGCATCCAGGTCGTCCGGCTCAAGGTACGGATACGCTACCAGGATTCGCTCGCGGGACTGTCCGCTGGCGAGCAATCCAAGAACGGTTCCGACCGTCACTCGAAGACCGCGAATGCACGGCTTGCCGCCCATCACGTTGGGATCATGAGTGATCCGAGGAATTTGCATATGCACATTATATCTCATTTGAGTCGCGCCGACGCGATTGGTGGCGATGGCTTTACTGTCGCCGCACGCGGCCCCCTTGGCATCCGTGCGCCTAAGAACTGATTGGCGGGAAGTTTTTGATCGAATGAACTAACATACAATGCATGACACTTTTGCGGATTTTTTGCCTTACCCTGATCGTGCTTGCCTCCATTTCTCAACCGGCCTTTTGCGAGAATCGTCCTCCGTCGACCGGTACGGCTCGGTACCTCTCGGCTTCGGGCGATGATTCGAAAGACGGAACCTCACCCGATCAAGCCTGGAAAACCGTCGACCGCGCCAATCGGGCCGCCCTTTATCCCGGCGATTCGATCCTCCTCGAAGGTGGAGATCATTTCCCCGGGAATTTGCTGGTTCGAGGTGCTTCGGGTTCCCCCAAATCGCCAATCGTTATCGGTTCTTACGGAAAGGGCCGGGCGACCATTGACGCCGGCGATTCGTTTGGCGTGCGCGTCGAGAACTGCAATTATATTGAAGTGAAAAACCTGATCCTGCGCGGCTCCGGCGTGGATTCGAACGGCCACACCACCAACACGGCGCAAGGCCTCGATATTTTCAGTTCGGCGAAAACGGGTCAGCCGTGGCGGGGCATTCACGCTGACGGTTTGGATGTTGCCGGGTTTCGCGATGGGATCGTCGCCCACACGCCAGTCGGAACGCAGGAGGTGGTCGGATTTGATGATGTGCGGATCACGCATTGCACGGTGCACGAGTGCCTGCTCGGCGGCGTTTATTGCTGGGGATCGAGCAGGACGAGCGGAAAGCCGTGGTTCTTACCGGTGGGGCCGAACACGTTTACGCATTTTTATCTGGGCGATTGCGTAGTCTACAACATTTACGGCGATCCGGTCGGCGATCCGATCCTCTGCCTGCCCACTCAGATCTTCAATGCGACCGACAGCATGGTCGAACGGTGCGCAATCTACGATTGCGGACAATCCGCCAATCCGAAAGGTTCGCAGGGCGGTATCGGCGGGTTGGTCTTTCTCGAGTGTGACCGTTGCATCGGCCAATTCAACGAATGCTATCGGATGATCACGACGATCAAATACGATGGATGCGCCTTTGATCTCGATGGAGGCTGCTCGCACTGCATCCTCCAATACAACTATTCTCACGATAACGAAGGGTCCGGCTACCAGCACGGCAGCTTTCAAAATTCCGGCCCGGTGACGGACAACACGATCCGCTACAACATCAGCGAGAACGACGCGAAGAAAAACCCCAACAGCTCCGGCGGGATCATGACCTGGAGGCGCGGTGATGCGCGGGCATATTTACAACAACACGGTCTATATCAGCGCCGCCAACGGCCTGCAGCCGCACGCATTTCTGGGCATGGGGAGCGGAGTGGACGTTCGGAACAACATCTTTGTCGCGAGCCATGCCGGCGATATCGCAGTCGCTTCGCCGGGATATCAGTTTCAGAACAATTGCTACTGGCGAACCGACGGGAAATTCAGCATCACCTACGGCGGAAAGCATTTCGACAGCCTCGCCGAATGGCGAGCAGCCAGCGGACAGGAGAATCTCGATGGAAAGCCGACGGGTTTCTTTTGCGATCCACAGTTCAGGAGTACCGGCGGCGGAGAATCGATCAAACATCCGATCCGGTTTCAATCGCTCGATGCCTATGACTTGCAGCCGACTTCGCAACTCATCGGCAAGGCCCTGGATCTACATGGCCTGATCCCCGAAGCGCCGGGAGAATTGGATATTCGCGGACGCCGTCTTTCCAAGGCTGGCCCGCTTGACCTTGGAGCGGTGGATGAAGCGCGATCGATCGGGCGGTGATTCATCGAACGACAGCCGGGTGTAACTCATCTTTTGGCGATCGGGACTCGCACCAATTGTCATCCGAAGGATCTACGTCCCACGACTACGATGCAGATCCTTCGGAGTGCCTCAGGATGACAAATTCCTGGTGCTTCCCGCGAAGCCGCCACAAAGAAATGCCAAGCTCATTCTGCTCCGCGACCGCCCATCTTAATGATTCCTGAATAATCATCGCGAGACTCGCAGATACTTATGAATCAAGAACCTTCCGGAAATGAGCGAGAGTTGTTCCAACGCATCCATTCCGACGTCGTCGACACCTTCGACGAAGAGCTGGAAATGGAACTCGAGGATTTCGAGGAAGCGCCTCCGCGCCGGCCAACCAGACGGCGGACGAGAAATCGGCGGCAAAGGCCGCCAGGGCGGCGCTACTTCCGCGAGTTGTTCCGGCTGCAGCGCGAACTCGTGAAACTTCAGGACTGGCTGCAACATTCGAAGCACAAGATCGTCATCATTTTCGAGGGACGCGACGCCGCCGGAAAAGGGGGCGTGATCAAGCGCATTACGCAACGGCTCAACCCGCGCGTCTGCCGGGTGGCGGCGTTGCCGGCCCCCAACGATCGCGAAAAAACGCAGTGGTATTTTCAGCGCTACATTTCCCACCTCCCCGCCGGCGGTGAAATGGTCCTGTTCGACCGGAGCTGGTACAACCGCGCCGGCGTGGAGCGCGTGATGGGATTCTGCACGGATCAGGAATACGAGGATTTTTTCAAGGCTACCCCCGAATTCGAAAAGCTGTTGATTCAATCCGGAATCCAGTTAGTCAAATACTGGTTCTCGATCACCGACGAAGCCCAGGAATTTCGCTTCCAATGCCGCACGCATGACCCACTGAAGCAGTGGAAACTGAGCCCGATGGATCTGGAGTCGCGGCGGCGCTGGGAGGAATACACCAGGGCCAAGGAAATCATGCTGGCGCGTACTCATATTCCCGAGGCGCCCTGGTGGGTGATTCACGCGGTCGATAAGAAAAAAGCCCGCCTTAACTGCATCCATCATTTACTATCGCTGGTGAAGTATGGGCCGGTCGAGCATCCCACAATCACCCTGCCACAGCGCGTCCATCACAATGATTATCACCGCCAGCCAGTGCCCCAAGAGATGTATGTGCCGGAAGTCTATTGAAGTCACCACCATATCGGTGCTGGCGGGTTCGAAGGGATGCCGGAAGACGTCCCGCTTGAATCACCTTGACCGGACAGGCGAAGGTTTTGGCGGCTGCGCTGCGACACATCGACTCTGAAATTGACCCATCCATAGGTCCCCGCTATCTCGTCGAAAAGGCTCTTGATCCTCTGTGGGTCGTAGAGTTCGGCGTTCGGTCGGGTCATGTCTTCACCTGAAAACCCACAAATACGGTGCCCTGAAACGTTGATTGGCCGGGCGAGGGGCAGAGTCGAAGCCGGGTATCCCCATGGTGACCGAGGTTTAACAACCCCAAAAGGAAAGAAGAAGCCATGCGAAACACCACCGCCAATCGTCGTCATCATAAGGCCCGTCAAGCTCGTCCGGCCAAGTCCGCTCAGTCCCATTTCAGTCCGATGGAGCCGCTGGAGGCCCGCGAGCTGATGTCGGCGGCCGTCTATACGGTCACCAACACGCTCGACAATACCCACAAGGGATCGCTCCGCTGGGCGATCAACCAGGTCAATAGGGACGCGGGAAAAAAGGGAACTGATACGATCAACTTCGCGATCGGCTCGGGCTTGCAAACGATCGAGCCCCTGACCCAGCTTCCCGGAATCAAGTACTCAGTCAATATCGATGCAACGACCCAACCCGGTTATTCCGGCACGCCTCTGATCGAACTCGATGGCAGCTCATCCGACTACGGGGCCGACGACGCCCTGGTCCTGGGCGGTTGCAGCAGCACGGTTCAAGGCATGGCGATCGATCACTTTTACCGCGGGATCGTCGCCAAAGGAAACAACGATCTGATCAACGCAAACGTGCTCGGCGGCGAGTCGATTTACGTCGGCAGCTACTCTGAAATATTCACCAAAGCGGTCGACGTCTATGGTTCGAACACGACCGTGACCAACAATACCGTCAATGCCTATGGGGCCACCGGCATCATGCTGGAATCCGAATCGAGCTCAAACGTTGTCAGCAAAAATACCGTGACGATGGCCTACGTCGGCATCGACGACTCGATTAACTCGGACAACAACCAGTTCTACGGAAATACCATCATCAATAATGTCACGGGAATGGAAATCGACGGGCATCACAATCACGTCGGGGACGGCGACTGGGCCGACAGCAACACGATTGGCCAGAGCGGGGCCGAAAATGAGGTTGGAGTTCAGTTGGACAGCGGCACCAACGAAGTTGCGACCAACGTCATTACCTTCAATGACACTGTCGGTATCCTGATGAGCTACAACGACGATGCAACTGATACTGTTACTGGCACGGTTTCGTCCATCGCCGGCAATCACAACTCCGTCGAAGGCAACTTCATCGGATACAACGGCCAGAACGGCATCACGCTCGACCAGGTTAAAGGCAACAACATCGGCGGCCCGGGAAGCTTCTCCGGCGGCAACCCCAGGAGCAACACGATCGTTAGCAACACGTTCGACGGAATTTACGTCGGCCTTGGGTCGGTGCAAAACACGTTCAGCCGAAACTACATCGATACGAACGGCACCCTGGGCATCGAACTGGCCCCCGGGGCCAACGACGACCAGGCCCCCCCGACGCTTTATTCCGCGTATGCCTACAGTCTTTCTGCCCCCAGCGTCGTTGGCACTTTCCAAGGCGCCGCGAACTCGACCTATCATCTCGAATTTTTCGTCACGACTTCCGGTACGCCCAATCAGGGTGCGAATTACATGGGGTCAGTCGATGTGACGACCGACAGCCAGGGTTATCTGATGACCGTTTCGTCTACGGAAGATGGGGCGTCAGCGACTGTGATCGGAACTGGCGCCACCGCCGAATTCAACGCCAGCTTCTCCAAGGCGATCTCCGCCACCGCAAACGTTGTGACCGCGACGGCTACCAATTCCGTTGGCGACACCAGCGCCTTCTCGAATGGCGTGAATGTCTATGTCGCGCCTTGACCGCTTCCTGGCCTTCCCCTCTCCGCACCAAATCGAACCGGGCGATTGGCGCCCGGTTCGGTTTTTTCGTTGACCTGGATCGGCGAAGCGTGACGCCGCGGTAATCGGTGGCGCAGGTGTCGCGCCAGGTCCGGGTATCCCTTCGTGATGTCTGATCCGTAATGTTTCGGCTGTCGCCGGAAAAAGCGGATCGAACAAGAAACCCAACACCGAAAGGATCGAAGCAATCATGCAAAACCGCGCCACCCATCGTCGTCAGAATGCCGGAAAGAACCGCCCGGCCTCCGCCGCGCCGGCAGTCTTCAGCCTCATGGAACCGCTGGAGCCGCGACAGCTCATGTCGGCGACCTACACGGTCACCAACACCCTCGATAACTCCCACCACGGCTCGCTCCGGTGGGCGATCAATCAGGTCAATAAAGACGCCGGGAAGAAAGGGCCCGACGCGATCGCCTTTGATATTCCGGGCTCGGGCACGCAAACGATCGCGCCGCTGTCACAGCTTCCGATGATCAAATACAGCGTGACCCTCGACGGCACCACGCAGCCCGGCTATTCCGGTTCTCCGCTGATTGACATCAACGGCGACGCCATGACCGGCGGAGGAGGAGGCGACGCGCTGGTTGTCAACGGCAACGGGAGTATCGTCAAAGGCCTGGCGATCGATCATTTCAGCCGGGGGATCGTCACCACCGGAACCTTCGATCTCATCGATTCGAACGTGCTTGGCACGGAAGCGCCCTCGTTCAACGGAGTGGATGATGGATTTGATAAGGCGATCGACGTCTACGGTTCGAACACGACGGTAAGCAACAACACCGTCAATTCCCACGAGGGATCGGGAATCATGCTCGAATCGCAGTCCAACTCCAACGTGGTTGTAACGAATTTCGTGACCGATGCGCAATTCGGGATCAACGATTCAGTCGATTCGGATTCAAACCAGTTCTACGGGAACACCGTCGGGGGCAATTACAACGGTTTCGAGATCGACGGACATCACAATCAGATCGGCGATGGCACCTATGCCAACAGCAACACGATCGGGCGTAATGACCTGCCGAATGCGATCGGCGTTGAGCTGAACAGCGGCCAAAACCAGGTCTTCGCCAATCAAATCAACTACAACGACGTCGGCGTTTATATGGGATTCAATAATGAAGCCACGGACACGGTGACTGGTGAAGCCAAATCCATCGCCGGCAACCACAACACTGTCGAGGGCAATTTCATCGGCTTCAACACCCAGAACGGGATCACCCTCGACCACGTGAAAGGGAATGTCATCGGCGACACCGGGTCCTTCGACGGCGACGTTTCCAAGGGCAATACTATCTACGACAACACCTTCGACGGAATCTACGTCGGCACGGGATCGGCGCAGAACAAGTTCAGCAACAACTACATCGACTACAACGACACCAACAACAGCTACGGCATCGAGCTGGCCGCCGGCGCCAACGACAACCAGGCACCACCGACGCTCAGCTATGCGGACTCCTACGGATGGCAAAGTCCTCACCTGACAGGCACTTTCCAGGGTGCCCCAGACTCGACATATCATTTCGAGTTCTTCGCCACCTATTCGGGAACGCCCAACCAGGGTGCCAATTACTTTGGCTCGGTCGATGTCACGACGGACGACCAGGGCTATCTCAGCGGAATTTCGTCCACGGAAAGCGGGACGAGGCCATTTATCTATGGCTCGGGCTCAACAGCCACTTTCAGCGTCGGCTTCGAGAAGGAGATCGCTTCCGACAATACGGTCTTCACCGCCACGGCCACCAACCAGGCCGGCAGCACCAGCGCCTTCTCGAACGGAATCACCGTTCAGATCGACAGCTAATGATCGCTCTCTTAAGTTTGACGAATCTGGAATACCCGAACTGAACCGGGCGCCTTGCGCGCCCGGTTCAGTTTTTTTTTGCAAAGGGCAGTGCGGGGTTCGTCTGAACATTGGGTGTACACACCAAACAAGCTGGGGGAAGTGGGTGCGGTTCCCCACACCCTAATCGTCCCGTTGGCGCGGAACTGCGTTATTCACTCACAAATCACGATTTTCCAGCCCGACGGCATTGGCACCGTGCATGCTTTAAGCACTGGCGTGTCAATGATTGAAACCCAAACAACCAACAGGAACTCCAAACGAGCCTGTAATCACAAGAGGATACCGTGAAGACGAACTTCAAGAAAAATCGTAAGACCCAAAGCAATTCCACTCGCCATTTCAGCCCGATGGAACCGCTGGAAGGGCGGCAGCTCATGTCCGCGACTTACTTCGTCACCGGAGTGGGTGACGCAGCGGGCACCGTCACCCAGACGGGAACCAACCAGTACAATGCGACGACGCTCAGGGCGGCGATCACCGCTATCAACAAGGACAAGAGCAGCGGCGTCGATACGATCGACTTCAACATCCCCGCCGGATCTCTCACCATTTATACCACGTCACCGTTGCCCGCGATCAATCATTCCGTTCTGATTGACGGCAACAGCCAACCCAAGAGCAACCTCATCCCGAAGATCGAGATCGATGGAAGAGCCAACGGCGGCGGCAGTGATGCCCTCGTCCTCAATGCCGGCGGGAGCACCGTTCGCGGCCTGTCGATCGATCACTTCAGCCGCGGGGTGGTCGCGAACTCAAGTAGTGACGTGATCACCCAGAACTCTTTCGGCACCCTTCCAACAACAGTGAATGGCGCGGATGAAGGATTTGACAACGCCGTCGACGTCTTCGGCTCAAATACGAAAGTCACGAACAACGTGATTCAGACGCACGACGGCTTCGGCGTCTCGATCGAAAGCGGATCGAATTCCAATCAGATTTCGCAGAACACCATCAGCTTCACTGTGGCGGCAATCGATGTTTCCAGTGGCTCGGTGCACAATACGATCCACGCGAATTCGATCTTCTCGAATGAAGTGCTGGGTATCGAACTGGACGGCACGGCCAACGACATGCTGCCCGCGCCGACGCTGACCGGCGCCACGTCACTTGATAACCTCACCAATACCATTACGGGAACCTTTAACGGTCCGAAGAACTCGACGTATCAACTTGAGTTTTTCAGTAGCCCGGCGGGTCAATCAAGTGCCGGTGAGACTTTCCAGGGCTACGTCACCGTCGGGACCGATAGCAGCGGCAGACTTCTCACGGCCAGCGCTCCCACGGGCAGCAACGCGTCGGTTTCACTAACCGGAAGCGCGGGGAACTACAGCTTCAACGTGAGCTTAAGCAACTTCTCGAACCCGAGCGGCCAAGTGGTTACCGCGACCGCAACCAGCCTCGCCAACGGGGACACCAGCGCGTTCTCGAACGGTCAATCCGTGCAATTTGTGCTGGCACAGCGTCTTCCGACCTTATTCAGATAAAGCAACAGGAACTCTAAACGAGCCTGTAACCCGAAAGAGGATATCGTGAAAAAGAATCTACTAAACGACATTCGTAAGAACCGAAGCAATTCGACTCGCCATTTCAGCCCCATGGAACCGCTGGAAGGCCGGCAGCTCATGTCGGCGACATACACGGTCCTGACAACCGGCGACGGAGCGGGATCGATCCATCAGACGGCGCCCGGCAAATTCACCGCGACGACACTGAGGGCTGCGATCACCGCCGCCGACAACGACAAGAGCGGCAACGAAGTCATCGACTTCAATATTCCCGGCACCGGAGTTCACACGATCTCGCTAAGCGCCGAACTCCCGCAACTGACTCGAACCGTGACGATCGACGGGTCCTCACAACCCGGCGGCAGCGGCAGCGCCGCGCCGGTCGTCGTCATCAACGTCCAGCCGATTTACGATGATGACGTGACCGGTCTGGTCGTGAAGAGCGCTAACTCCGTGATCAAGGACATCGGCGTTGTCGGCTCCGATATCGGTTTCGACGTGTACGGGTCGACTACGACCCTCAACGGCGTTACCACCTCCGGTGGCAGTGACGGCGTTCTGCTGGAATCAGGCTCCAATGGGAATCTGATTACCCACAGCTATTTCACGGAAGCGGGGATCGGCATTCTCGATTCGCTCAATTCCAATTCGAATCGTATCTTCGCCAATCGGATCGGCAATACTTACCAGGATGGTATTCTCCTCCAGGGCGGCGGCAACTCCGTCGGCGATGGTCTGGCCGGCGACGGAAACACAATCGGAAGCGATAACGCGCCCAACGCCGAACCGGTCGGCGGCAACGCCATCGGCATAGCCGTCTTCAACGGCGCCAATCACATTCTCGGCAACTCCATCTCGAACAGCTCCTACGATGGCATCCTGCTGAGCAACATGCAGGCGACCGACTCGGTCTCAGGCGCAAAAAAACCCATTGAAGCCGACTACAACGCAATCAAGGGCAACGCCATTTTTCAAAATGAGTCGAGCGGCATCGATCTGGAAGACTATTCGGTCAATGGCGTGGACTATGGCCTGAAGGGGAATACGATCGGCGGCACCGGCATCATCGCCGGCACCTCGACCCAGCAGGCCAACCAGATTTTCTCGAACGGCAAACTTCCCGATACTCAGTACGACGTGGATGGCGTCGGACACGACGACGGGATCACCGTCTCGGCCGGCTCCTTTCAAAATCAGATCAGCGGCAATTCGATCTATAACAACGCGGGACCGGGTATTTACCTGGCCAACGGCGGCAATCACAACCAGGCCGCGCCCACGTTGACCAGCGCGACCTCGCTGGCCGGCATCAGCAACAACGTCGCCGGAATGTTCAACAAAGCCGCGGCGAATTCCACGTATCAGCTCGAGTTCTTCACCCTTGCAGGCGCCACCTGCCTGGGGTACATCACCGTCACGACCGACGGCAATGGCAATCTTGCCAGCGCGACTTCCCCCAGCGGCAGCGGAACGAGCGTCAGCCTGAGCGGCTCCAGCGGCAACCATACGTTCAACGTGGGCTTCAATAATCTGACGAACCCTGTCGGCCAGACAGTTACTTCCACCGCGACCCGGTTGATCGCGGGAACCCCCGGCGGCGACACCAGCGAGTTCTCCGGCGGGCAAACCGTGCAATTCGTCCTGCCCCAACGCCTTCCAACCTTACCATTTCATTTTGGATGATGCCGGATAATTCAGACGCGGTGCTATGGCCGGCGAATCACGATTCAATAGCGGCCCACCGAATAAATGAACGCAACCGAGCCAGGAGCCTGTCGGCTCCTGGTTCGGTGCGTTTATGACTGCTTTGATGAGCTTGAATTGCTTGTTTTCGACGGGCGGTTTGTGCGGGAGATCCACATCGGATAAATTCGTGAGGCTCTGGAGCTTGCCGCATGATGTCAATTTGCAGTGGTCGTTGTTTTCTCTCCGAGGGGAGCACGTCGTTTTGGACGCTGGTCAGTAATTCAGTTCATTCCTCCAGCGCAATCGAAAATTCGATCCTCGTGCTGCTGATCATCTGCTCGATCGTCTCGTGGGCCATCGTGTTATGGAAGGTGAAGGTGATCCGGGCGGCCCGCGCTGGCAATGGGCGTTTTCGAACTTTGTTCGAGTCGTCGCGCGACACCGCCCAATTGGCGGCCCACCTTCCTCGCCTGCAGCCTTCTCCCGACGTGCTGATCTATACCGCCGCGATGGCCGCCGTCGGCGAGCGTCCGGGGCCGCAGGGGCCTGCGGCGGGCGGCGGCATTCCGATCGCGTCGGCGCGTGGATTGGAAGAACGGACGCAGATGAAGATGGAACACGCCGGGCGCAATGAATTCGCCCGCATGCATCGGGGGATGGACGTGCTGGCGTCGATCGCCAGCGCGACGCCGTTCATCGGCCTCTTCGGAACCGTGCTGGGAATCATGTCAACGTTTCAGGTATTGGGCTCGGCGCACAGCGCGAGCCTCAGCGTAGTGGCTCCCGGAATTGCCGCGGCTTTGATCGCAACGGCGTTGGGACTGGCAGTCGCGATACCGGCGGTGTTTGCCTACAACTCGCTGATGGCGCGGATGGACGAACTCCAGGAACAATCCGACATGTTCACCGAATCACTCTCACAATGGCTTCTGTCAGCCGGCGTATTTACGCACCTTCCCACGTTGCATGCCACCGGCCACGGCAGTAGCGAGCCGGTTGTGGTTGGAGCGGGGCGGCACGTGCCGGGCGCGGCGCAGTAGTAACTTCCGCCGGTCCCGAATCGCGTTCTTCGTGAACCTCACAACGAGTCGCTGCAATGGCAATGGGTTTCGGTAGCAGGAAAGGGGGCCGTCGGCGAAGCGTCGCCGAGATCAACGTCACGCCGCTCGTGGACGTAATGCTGGTGCTGCTGGTGATCTTCATGATTACCGCGCCGACGCTGAAGGAAGGGTTCAGCGTCGAGATTCCGCTCGCCGATGCAACTCAGTCTGTCCCCGTCGAAGAAGCGCGGATGATAACAATCACGGCCGACGGATACGTGCTGAAACCGAACGCCGATACGGCTGATCAGCGTTACGACAAGTTGAGCCAGCTCGTCGAGGATCTGAAATCGTACAACGCCGCCCAGCGAACTGCGGGTAAGCCATCGCTGGTGGTGATCGTCGGCGATCGTAACGTTCGATACGAACGGCTCATTCAGGTCTGGAATGCGGTGCGCACTGCCGGCATACCGCAGATCAGCTTTCAACTGGAGCCTGGAACGCCGGAGAACGCATTGGGAGAAGCCTCGAAGAGAGGATAGAGAATTGAGAATGGAGGATAGAAAAAGAGGCGATGGTTTTTTCCATCCTCCGTCCTCCATTCTCAATCCTCGCATTTCCACGTCCGGAATCTTATGAATGACGGTCGACCGAACAACGATCTTCTGTCCCCCCAGGCGGCTTCCCCCGGCTGGCGTCGATATTTCACGCGGCAACGGCTGCGATTGTTCATCGGGTTGTCCATCGCGGCACATCTCGTGCTCGGAATGTCGTGGGGCGTGCCAGCGTACGTGAAGCAGAAGCGTCTCGCCGCCGAGCAGGCTCGGCTGGAACAGCAGCACGAAGACGAACGGAAGGCGGCCGCGGCGGCTCTCGCCCAGGCAAAAAAGAAGAGCCTCGAACAGACCGCGCAGGATGTGGCTGAGCAAACGCGAAAGGCGTTTGAAGCGATCGCCGGGGATTTGAAACAGCAGGACAAGGAAAAGACCTGGACTGCGATTCAGCCCAAAGTCCAACCCGCCGAGCAGCAACTGGCCAAGGCGCTGGGCGACCAGAGCATGACCGAACAGGACCTGCGTAATATACAGGCCGACCTGAATCGCACTCTGATCGATTCGGTCAATCAATCGATCAACGATGATTCGGCTGCGGTCGACGCCGACGCCTTCGTGACGGCGGTCGAAACCCGCGTCGTGCCTGAGATCGTGGGTCACTACAAGGATCTGCTCAATCCGAAGGTGGCGCAGCCGGTGCGCGCCGCTGCCGATGCCTTCGTCAATTCAACGCGCGACGACACGGGAAAATCGATCGGCGCGACGGATCTGGACCGCAAGACCATCGATGACTCATTACGGCGTGTCATCCCGGAATTAGACGCCGCGGCGAGCGAGATCGATCAAGCGGCGCAGCTGGCCGCGGGCAGGAACCCCCCCGCCGCCGACGAGATCAAGAAGCACCGCGAAGCCGCTGCCGCGCATCTCACCACAGCCGCCGGCGCCGAGGAAGCGGCGGAGAGCGCCCTGACTCGGCTGGCCGTGGCGTCTGGAAAAATGAACGGCGGCATTGAGCCGATGGATCGTATCCATGAGACTCTGTCACCCATCACCCTGGCAACCGCGTCCCTGAAGCTTGTTCGCGGTGCGCTCGACGCGGGCAATGCCGCGGATGCCAGCCAGAAGCTGACGGTGCTTCAGCTACAACAGCAGAAAATCGGAGCGCAATGGAACGGGGCGAACGAAGCGGTCGGGCGGGCTTCCTGGTGGGCGGAACAATCTTCCCGCAATGCGGTTGGCGTGGCGGGCGCGAAGCCGATTTCGAACCTGATCAATCAGGATCTCACGAGTGCGTTTCACGATAAAGCGATTCAGCGCCTGACGGATTTGCTGAGCGGCGCGCTGCGAAAGCGCCTCGCCGCCGCCGGCGACAAAATCGACGAATCGCTCATTGCCTCCACAATGGAGCGTGTCAAAGCGATACTCCAGGGCAAAGTGCCGACCGCCGGGGGATATGGCGAATCGACTTCACGCGGGCTTTTGGACATCGCCGCTTCGAGCCAGCACCCGGCCGGAGCGGAAGTTGAGAAATTGGCCAAATCGTTCACCGACGCGGCGACGCCCATCATCCTGAACGGCGTGCATGAGGTAGTGTCGGATGCGTCATTCGATGCGCATTTGTCTGATCTGGTCTCCAAACCGGATGCCGATCCGACGCGCGATGACGTGCGCGATCGGGTGGCGATGCTTGAGGCGCGGGCGAGCGAAGGACGCGTAAGCGGCTTCGACAGCGTCAGCTTCACGGATCTGCGCCAGCGCCATGAGCCGCGCGGCGAATCTCGAACATGCGCAGGGTGCGGCCGATAGTTCGGCGACGACCGCGCCGGCCGACGCCCCACCGCTCATTGATGATGTGAAGAAGGACATTCAGGCGGCTCTGAAAAAGGAGCTGGACAAGGTGCTGGATAAGAAACTGACCGAAGCGCAGGCGAACAAGGTCTGGGACCGAGCGGCAAAGGCGACGGATAACGACATCAATCATCTCGCCCAGGACCTGATCGACCCAAACGTTTCCGACAGTGACCTGGAAAGCCGCCGGCTTGAATTCAGCGGTAAATTTCTCGACTCGGTTCGGTCTGCGCTGGATCAGACGGCTTCGGATGACGTAGCGGCGGATTTGCTCAAGCAGTTGCAGGGCCCGGCCGGCGATGCGGTCGCCGATGCATACAAGGGAGCAGTGAAAAATACCGTCGGCGCGGCGGTAACCAAGGCGTGGAACGGCGCGGCGCAGTCCGATCGTGCGGCGGCGGATCAGCGCGTGCGCGATATCCGAATCGCGCTGGAAGCGGCCAAATCCACAGCCGACAAAGCGGCGCAGATTCTCGATCAGGTCAAGGACCGTGCCGCGCAAGCGGGCGCGGATCCCGCCGCGGCAAAACAAGCAACCGACGCCGGCAGTGAGAAAGTGCGGCAGATCGAGTCGGCGGTCGCCGGTGCGCGAACCGATCTGCAGACCGCCCAGAAAGATGTGCCGGCAACCGCGACTGAACTCAAGGATCGACTGGCGGAGATCGGCAAGGCAACGGACATCCTTTCAAAAGGCCTCACTGAAGCAGACGCGAAAGGAAAGACCGGGGACTCCGCGGCATTTGGCAAGGCTGTCGTCGACGCGCGACGGCAAGTCGATCAGCTTCGTGCGGCAATCCAGGGTGCCCAAAACGGGACCAATAGCGAATCCGATCAAGCCGAGGCAAAATCGATCAAGGCCGCCGAACAGGCCAAAGACGATTCGTCCTCCGGCCCCGGGGTCAAATCGCGCATCGAGGGACAATTTGACGGCGAATTCCGCAAGGACGCACTGCCCCGCCTTACGAACCAGGTGATCGGCGCTTACAAGCAGAAGCTCGAGCAAGGCGGCGTTGCCGCCGACCCGGCCGATACTGCGTCGCTGGAAAAGGCGATCGCCGCCGCCCTCGACAAGAAAGTGACCGGCGACGCGCATGTCGGCGAAGCCGCGCTCAGCGACGCCGAGCACAATGGTTTTTTCGATCGGGCGAAAATCGCGAAGGGCGAACCGTCGAAGGAGCAGGTTGGAGCGGCGAACAGCGCCGCCGATAAAGCGATCGAAGCAGGGGTCGCATCGGCTGTCGCCGGCAACGTGGCCGGCGGCAATATTGACGGCGCGGTCAACGGCGTTCAAGGCCCGACGCCGGTCGTCGGCGAATTGAAAGACAAAGTCGCGCGATTGCAGGGCCAGCTCCGCGGCGGTCGCGGCGGCGTCCTCGCATCGTCCGACGCTGACGCGCAGAGTGGAGATGCGACCGCGATCAGCGCCCTGCGCCGAAAATGGAAAGGCCTTCTGGCCGGACTCGGAGACGGTGACGGAAACGGCGCCGGAGGAACAGGCAAGCCGCTTGCCGGCTTCGCGAACAACCAGTCTCCGGGAAGCGGATCCGCAGGACAATCGGGCCAGGGCACGGGAAGCGGCGCGCCTGGCGCGGGCAGCTCCGGCGCCGGTCCGAGAGGCACCGGCGCTGGTCGCGGACCGGCTTACTCACTGCATTTCGACGAAGCCAAATACAAAGCCATGGTCGAGGCCCTTAAAAACCGGGGACTTCAGCAGGGCCAGACATATGACCGCCAGGGCGCGACCGGGCAATCTTCGCTCGCCGAGCGCGATGCCGGCGCGGTTCATCCCGCCGAAATCGTGGCTCCGACGACGCAGGCGTCGCCGGTCGCGAAAAACGACGAACCGTTCAAACCGGCATTCAAGTCTTTGCAGTTCGCGGTCATTCCCTATCTCAACCGCCCGATCGCGATCGGGGACAATTTCGATGCCTGGAAGGAAATTCCCGCGATTCATCTTCGCCCCGAACGCGGCGACGGAAAGGGACTGGAACAGTACAAGATCGTCGATGACCTCCCCGTGAAAGTAGCGTGGGACAACCACGGTCTTTATTTCATGGTCGATATGATCGACGCCAACGGAAAGATCGACAAGACTCATACCAGTAGTTTCCCGTACGCCGACACCTTCGAGATTTTTCTCGATACGATGAACACCAAGGAGTTGAAGCGAGGCAAAGGCGCCGGCCAGCAATTCTGGGCGTGGCCCTTCGGCAGTTTGGATGATGAAAATGCGCCCGGCGGCGAATCGGTGTACGACCGTCGCACCGGCTTTCATTATCTCGAGTTCAAGCCTGCGGAATTGCCACGTTTTGCCAGGACCACGCAAAATGGATATCAGTTGCAATTCTGCCTGCCCACCGAGCGCGTGCGCGATGCCGATCTGGCTCCCGGAAAAATCCTCGGGCTGAATGTAACGGTCGAGACCGGGGTAAAAGGACTGCATTACTACTGGTCGGCATCGAAAAACGTCGGCACGTGGGGGCGGCCGGATACCTGGGGCGACATGCTCCTGGGCGGATCGGACGGCCGTCTGGAATTTCCCCAGCGCCTGGCGTTCGAGCAAGGCGGGCGGCCTTCGACAAAACTCGTCAGTGCCTTTGCGGGCGGCGAGCCGTTGCGCATTCGCGTCGTCGATCGCGACATGAACCTGAATGATCAGGTGAAGGACAAGATTTCCGTCACCGTGCGCAACGCGGTCGGAGAACAGGCGGTGGCGATCCTCGAAGAAACCAGCGCGGACACCGGCGTGTTCGAAGGATCGGTCCGCACGGCGCTGGATATCGGCGAGCAGGTGCCGGGCGCGATCCGGGTCAATGAGGGAGAATCTCTTGCGGTAACGTACATCGATCAGGCCCGCGCCAACGGCGCGCGAAACGCTGAGATCGTCAGCCGAATTGCCGCCGGGCCGAGCGTGATGATCGGGCGCGCGAAATGAACAACCATCGGCGCGGTCGCCTTTTGTAGGGTGGGCTCGGCCCACCACGAGCGAAAAAAGACGGTGGGCCAAGCCCACCCTACGGAGAAGGCATGAACTTTTGTGGTCGGTTTCTAACCGCGGTATTTAGCATTCTGTTCTCGGTTTCGTCGCTTCGAGCGACCGTGATCTGGGTTGAGGGTGAAAATCCAGTCAAATCCAACGTCACGCGCCACCCCTGGTGGTATGACAAGGTGCACAAGGATCAGCTTTCCGGCGGAGATTTCATTTCCAACTGGAGCGCGAAGCCCGCCGAAATCGAATACTCGGTCGCGGCGCCCAAAGCGGGCGCTTTCGACTTCTGGATCCGCGCCAACCCGATCGCAACCAAGTTGGCTTACAAGGTCAACGACGGCGAGTGGACCGAAATCGACATGAACAAGGAGCAGCGCGAGAGCGTGAATCTCGCCGAGGACGACAAGCCGGACCTTCGTTTCGTGGCCTGGGAGCATGTCGGAAATGTGACGCTGAAGCAGGGAGACAATTCCGTCTCCTTCCGCATGCACAGCGACAACAACAACCACGGCATGCTCGATTGCTTCACCCTGTCCGATGAGAAATTTACGCCACACGGCATCCGCAAGCCCGGCGAGAAATCGGCGCCGGCCGAAATCGCCGAGGCGGGAAAGGGATGGTTCCCGTTCGATCCAGAGGAAGATAAATTCGACCCGAACTGCGCCTTCGACCTTCGCCCGCTGAATGAAAAGGAAGCCGGAGACGACGGATTTATCGGGACGAAGGATGGGCATTTCATTCATTTGAAAACCGGAAAGACAGTCCGATTCTGGGGCGTCGACGGGCCGCCGGACGATCTCAAGACTCCCGAGCAGCTTCGCCATTGCGCTCGTGTCCTCGCCAAGTACGGCGTGAATCTGGTTCGCCTGCATGCGCCCCCTTTCGACGCCGACGGCAATCCCGACCCCGCGAAAATTGACCGGGCGATCGCCGTGGTCGAAGCGATGAAATCAGAGGGGATCTACACCGATTTCTCGATTTATTGGTATTCCTTCTTCAATCCCAAGCCGGACTGCCCTTTCCTCACTGGATATCCAGGCAACAAGATTCCGGTCGCCGCCGTCGAGTTCAATCCGGATTTCCAGAAGCAATATCACAAATGGTGGGTTGCCCTGCTGACCACGCCGAGCAAGGCGACCGGGAAAAAGTTGATCGACGAACCGGCACTGGCCTCGATCGAAATGCAGAACGAGGATTCGCTTTTCTTCTGGACCTTCAGCGACGGAAATATCCCAGACGCTCAGATGCGCATCATCGAGAAGGATTTCGGCGACTGGCTGGTGAAGAAATATGGCTCGCTCGAAGCCGCGTCGAAGGCCTGGAAGGGCCTTGGCGTGCCGCGCGACAAATTCGCCGAAGGACGCGTCGGGTTTCGCCCGATGTGGAACCTCTTCAGCGAGCGCACGGAGCGCGATCGGGATACCGCCGCTTTCATGGCCGAGTTTCAGCGGCAGTATTACGGGGACACCTATCACTTTCTGCGCGATCTCGGTTTCAAAGGCTCCATCACGACTTCCGGCTGGACCACCGCCAATCCGCAATATCTCGGGCCGCTCGATAAATACACGAACACCGTCGCCGACTTCGTGGATCGCCACGGATATTTCGGCGGCGTACGCCAGGGACCCAACGACGGTTGGGCGGTCATGAATACGCAGACCTATTCCGATCGAAGCGCCCTGCGATTCGATGGAGAATCACCGGGCAAAGGAAAAATGTTCGTTCATCCCGTGATGGATCCGCATTACGACAACCATCCGTCGATGATTTCGGAGACGTCTTTTGAGCGTCCTAACCGGTATCGATCCGAGGCCCCGCTCTATTACGCCTGCTACGGCGCGCTTCAGGACAGTGGCGGATTCGATATGTTCGCGCTCGATAGCGACCGCTGGTCGGTCAAGCCCGGCTATTTCATGCAACCCTGGACTCTGATGACTCCCGCGACGATGGGCCAGTCTCCGGCGGCGGCGTTGATCTTCCGCCAGGGACTCGTCGCAACCGGCGATCTGCTGGTCAGTCTGAATCTGAAGATCGCCGACATCGAAGCACTGGCGGGAACGCCGATGCCACAGGATGCCAGCTTCGATGAACTGAGACTGAAAGATGTTCCGAAGGGAACCGAGCTGAAGAGCGACAGCGTGATTGATCCGCTGGTTCATTACGCCGGACGCACTGACGTCAACTTCACGAAGGAGGGCGGGGAACCGAAGCTCGTCGATCTCGCTCCCTATATCAATCACACTGCTCAGACCGTGACGAGCACCACAAAGCAGCTCAAGCTCGACTACGGGAAGGGTGCCCTGACCATCGACGCCCCCGCCGCCCAAGGCGTAAGCGGCAATCTCAAGCTTGCCGGCGCCACCGAGACGAAGGATCTTTCAGTTTCATCCGATCTCGAGCTCGGCCATGTGGTTGCCGTCAGTCTCGACGACAAGCCGCTCGCCACTTCGGCGAAGATCCTGCTTCAGGTGATGTCCGAAGAACGCTCGACGGATTTTCGCACCGAGCCTGCCGGTAAGGGGCTCAAGCGTATCGTTGACATTGGCCGCGATCCCTGGCTGGTGCGGGATCTGAGCGGCACCGTAAGGTTCAAGCGGCCCGACGCGGCGAATCTGAAAGTCACGCCGCTGGATTTCAATGGTTACCCGACCAAGCCGATTGGGTCAGCCGACGATATCAAGTTGCGCCCCGCGACGGTTTATTATCTCATCGCGCCCTGAGCGCGCGGCCGACTATCGATCGTGAAAATGATCGATCAGCGCATCGTCGGTGGGACGCGTTGCATGATCGAAAATGGTCAGGAGAAGCGGCACGAAAAGGAGTACCGCCCCCACGCTGAGCAGGCCGTCAAATAAATTCCGTATCCCCGTTTTCATGTTCCAACTATATCCTTCGGCAAGAAAGCGTTCTCTAATGAATTTCGCCGTGCCGTGTCGGGTTCTGCGACGATTGATTACGAACCGTGCATAGCGGGACTCGGCGGCGCGGTGACACGGTCGACTGGGTTTGCCCAAATTTCCGGGCGACCTCTAACTTGGTTGCGCAGGTTTTCGGTGGGACAGACATTCCTGTCTGTCACGCGGCCATGAGTGTGGGCGTACGCGCCCGCCGAAGGGACGCGTTCTTTAGCGGCTATTACCGAGAGCGGACCGGCTCGGGAGGCGATTACGCCTCCACTCCCCGGCCCGCGACAGACAAGAATGTCTGTCCCACCGGCGAGAATTCGACTCTCCCGAAAAATTTGGCAAACCCCGTCGAATTGAATCCTTGCCCTGGCTTGCATCGATGCAGCGGAGCCGGTATCAGAAGCAGTCGCGGGGCGGCGCGCCTGGCAAACCTCTATTTCTACACGTACTCGGGTCTCAGGACCGATAATGTGCGAGAGATTGGAGATGCAAGCCCATGGTGATGCGCCTGGTCAGCGATGATGAGCCGGAAACGGCTCTGGAGGATGCCATCGAAGCCGAGGAACAGGAATTCGCGCCGAAACCGAAGCCAGCGACGGCGAGACCGAAAACGTCGAGCCGGCGGATGGATTGGTTGACGAGAGCGATACAACGGCCGAATCCGGCGCAGAAACCGCCGACTCCGCCGCGATCGAAGCGCTTCTACTGGGAACCCACCATCCGCTGACGGCCGGCCGGCTTGCGGAATTGCTTGACCTTTCCAGCACCAAGCCGGTGCGCAACGCCATCCAGCAGCTTAACAGTGACTATGAATCGACCGGGCGGGCATTTCGCATCGAGCAGGTGGCCGGCGGATATCAGATCCTGACCCTCCCTCATTTTGGCGATTACCTCAAGAAGCTGCATCAAAAGGAGATCGATGCCAAGCTGACCAAGGCGGCGCTGGAGACACTGGCGATCATCGCCTATAAGCAGCCGATCCTTCGTGCCGACGTCGAGGCGATCCGCGGCGTCGCCTGCGGCGAGACGATCCGCAGCCTGATGGAAAAACATCTCGTAAAGATCGCCGGCCGCGCCGAAGAGCCGGGCCGGCCGATCCTATACGGAACCACCAAGCGTTTTCTCGAACTGTTCGGACTGAATGGCCTGAAGGACCTGCCGCAGCCGGAAGCCGGCGCGAAACCAGTCCCGGTCGCGCCTCCGCCGGCGCAAGAAGCGAACGGCAACTGAACAACCGGTGGGAGCGAACAATCTCTAAGAGCCGCGCACGAAGTAAGCGGGAAAGCGTTACGTAAACGGTACAACAATCCCGCTTACTTCGTGCGCGGCTCTTAGTAGAGACGGTTGCCATTGATGTGTATGATCACGCTTCATTCTTAAAGGAAATGATTACATTATTTTGTAAGCAATATAATGTTAAAAAATTCCGTTTCGTGCAACATTGTGCGACCTTATGCACCATCGGGCGTTCCACGAGCGATTGTAAGCGAAGCGCCCTTTAAGAGCCTGCGCACGAAGTAAGCGGGAAAGCGTTGGGTAAACGTTTCAACAATCCCGCTTACTTCGTGCGCGGCTCTTAAAGACAAGTGCCAATCGATTCGATCAATGTTCGACCGCTCAGCCTCCTTTGTAAACCAGAACCGGCCGCAACTGGCGAATCGTCTTCACCAGTTCCTGCTGAGCGCGCATCACCGACCGCACGTCTTTGTAGGATTTTGGGCACTCCTCCCGCAGCGACTGACTCCGGCGCGGATCGAACCAGACCCCCTGCATCTGCTGGCGAAGATCGCTCTGGCTGTAGCGATCCCGCGCGGCGCAGCGCGCCATGACCCGGCCTGCGCCGTGGGCTCCGGAATTCAGGGCCTCGGGGCATCCCCGGCCTTCAACATGAAAGCTGAACGTCCCCATCGATCCCGGGACCACGCCGGCCGTTCCGGCTCCGGCCAGCATCGCTCCCTTGCGATGCACGAACAAAGCGTCTCCGAAGTGCTCCTCCCGTTGAACATGATTGTGATCGCAGCGAATCTCGGAGAACCGGACCGATTCGATGTTGAATAGCCCGCGCAGAATTTCGACAACCTGATCGCGCATCGCCTGCCGGTTGGCATCGGCATAGCGCCGGGCCCATTCCTGATCGTGGAGATAAGCTTGGCCTTCGTCGAGTTCCGCGTCGAGCGTCAACATCCCGGCCGAGCGGATCGATGCGCGCGACGCGTGGTACGATTTGACGGCCTGTCCCATCGCGCGCGAGCCGCTGTGGATCATCAGCCAGAGCCGGTCGTCTTCGTCGGCCTGCATTTCGATGAAATGATTTCCGCCCCCCAGCGTACCGAGCTGAAGGTGCCCTTCGTCTTGCGCGATGGACGAGAGCGAAGGATGAGAGAGATCGGCCGGGCTGATTTGACCTGGAAGAGGAAATGCGCGCTGGCGGCTTCGGCGTTGAAACGGCACGCGTTCTCCCAGAGCGCGCAGGAGCAGGCCGGCGTTTCGCGCATCTCGAAACGAGTCTGCCGGCGCATCGAAGGCAACGGCGAGCATTCCGCAACCGATGTCTCCGCCGACGGCGCCGGGATAGATGAGCCGGCGCGTTGCCATTGCCGTCCCGACGCAGACATCCCCGGCAAGATGAACGTCTGGCATCACCGCGACGTAAACCACATCCATCGCGCGTCGGACGCGCTCGATGGCCTGCCGGGCCAGCGTCTCCATCGGCATCGCCAGCCAGCTCTTGACCGGCGCGAGCGCCTGCTCCTTCTTATCGTTCATGGCTGACTCCTTCTCCCTCAGTGGGCATGTTCGGCACAGCCATGAACGAAAGGCCGGGAACGCGCTTGCGGCAGATTGATTGAGCCACTTCTGCGCACAGCTTCGACGACCGGGCATTGAGACGTGCCACGACGTCGGTGGCCGAGGCCATCGCTTCCCGTGGCATCCCCACGCGCACGAGCAACTGCCCCGCCCCGCCCATCGGCTCGACGCTTTCGATATACAGATCGCGCAGCAGGTCGTCGCTGCATTCGCCGATCAGCGCCAGCGTCAGGGCGCGTTGAACCTGCCGGCAAAGTTGCAGGGTCTTGCGATCCCGGCTCGGATCGAAAGGGGTTCGGTCGGAGTTCTCTTCTCCCAACAACGCCTGTTCAAATACTGAAATCGCCGGCGCACCGCAGGCGCGGCGATTCCATCGCTTCTTTCGATTTCTCACAAAGGCTCCCTCGATGCGCGCAGCCAAAGCTTCGAGGCATGGCGCACGCGCATCAGCTATTCACAGATTGAAAGCAGAAACACGCCGATTGCTCAGCGACTGACAAGAGGGAAATTGAGTTGGAGGATTCGCATGGGCACCTCGGTTGACTCCGAGAGTGTAACCGATGAATGCAGCGATTTCCAGGGAAGAAGTAAAAAGTAGAAAGGAAAAAGAGGGAAAATTCTTTACGTCTCCCGTTCATTTGCGGAAGATATTTTTTGCGTTCGGCCTTCGGTTGTTAGAATTTCGGACTCATGCGTGCGGTTCGAAAGTGATGATTGCTTCGAGTTCCGGGGTAAATGGCGCGTTATGATCACGGCATGGCGGAGAACCATCTATCCGAATTCACCGGAGAGGTCGCTCCACCGCCGTCGCCCGTCTTGCCGCAAGACGAACGCAATACAAACAAGGCGCTGCACGAGAGGTCTGTACAATACTTCCAGCCCGACTTGCCTTTGGATGGTTTTGAGGGTCCGCGTCCGCCACCGTTACCGGTGTTGCTGGAAAGCGATGCGCCGGCGGCTGTTCACGCCGGCACGGTCGATTACTATCGGCCGGAACGGATCGAAATCGACCACTGGTTGGAAGTGACGCGTTGCTCGACCGTAGCCCAGTGGCACCAGTCGCGGGCCGCCCTCGGCCGGGGACAGATTCCATCAATTATGGGCGACGGCGAAGATCTCACCGCGGCGGAGCGCGAAGCGGCGCCAGTGGGGGAATCGCATTGCTGGTTCCGGAACGGCAGGCCAATCGGGCGAGGATCATACTCCAGGCGCGCCAGAGCGGCCGGGAATGGTGCCCGCGCTGCGGCTCAATGTCGCTGCAGATCCTCGCGCTTCCGTGGTGGTGGGTGTTCTATTCGGTCCTGTTCCTGGGCGTGCCACCGTTTTCTCCGCCTCGATTTGATTGCCGCGATTGTGGGCATCGCTGGGAGTGAAAAATTCGACGCGAGTCGGCCGGAGCACTTTTATGCTAACCGAATCAGGTCCAGCGCCGTCTGATTTACGGGGAATACGGCTTGGCGCACATGGTACCGAGCTGGGGGTCCTCACACATTGCGGAGGTAACGATGGCTGGGTCTTTTCGACGATGGATTGGATTGGTGGTTCTATCCGGAGGATTAGCCGGATTCACCGGCTGCGTGCACCATCATCATGAGGTTGTTGTAGAAGCAGCGCCGCCTCCCGCGCCGGCTCCGGATGAGGTCGTGGTGGAGGCGCCTCCCGCGCCGCGCGTTGAGGTGGTCCCGCCGCGGCCTGCGCCCCAATATGTGTGGGTCGGCGGACATTGGATTCGTCGCGGCCACCGGTATATCTGGGTCGAAGGGCGCTGGGCGATCGGTCCTCGGCCGGGCCTGGTTTGGGTACCGGATCGCTGGGTTCAAACGCCCCGTGGCACCTGGTTTTATCAGCCGGGACACTGGCAATGAACGGACGCATCTTAGCGTCGATCGCCTGGTGTCTGGCATGCAACTGGGAGTTCAGTTTTATCCCGGTCGGAGGAAAAATCGCATTAACCACCGATGAAGATGAAGGTTTCAGGGTTCGGTGGCGAAAAGGCGCGCACTTGAAGCCAACGACGCCGGAACTGTTGCGAGATATGTTTGTTGAAACCAAGGGGCCGTCCTGACTCTTAGAAAAGCTCATCGATCGGCGTCCCCGACGGCAACACGGTATGCGGCCGCCCGGAGAAATCGTCATATTCAGCGTGAACGTCGACCCCGAGATGGCGATAGAGCGTGGCAAGAACGTCCTGCGGCGTCTTGGGACTGCTCTTCGGCTCACCGCCGAATTTGTCTGACGATCCGATGACGCGCCCGCCCTGCACTCCCCCGCCGGCCAGCGCGGCGCTGAACACGTTGGGCCAGTGATCGCGACCGGCAGTGGCATTGATGCGCGGAGTGCGGCCGAACTCTCCCCAGGCGAGCACCATGGTCGTCTCAAGTAATCCGCGCTGGTGCAAGTCTTCGATCAACGCGGAATAGGCCTGATCCCATCGCGCCAGAAATCCATTTTTCAACGACTCAAATCCCATCACGTGGGTGTCCCACCAGCGCAGATCGACGGTCACGAGGCGAACACCCGCTTCGACCAATCGCCGGGCGAGAAGAATCCGCTGGCTCCACGCCGGGCAGCCGCAGCGATCCGGCGTCGGCGCTTTGAACTCGGGATAAAATCCGTATCGCTCGCGAAGGGCGCGCGGCTCGGCGTCCAGATCGAAAGCATCGCGGGCACGATCGCTGGTCAGAAGTTCAAACGCCTGCTGGCGAAATCGATCGACCGTATGGAACTGCGCAGACTCGTCGGCGTTGCGGCGCATGTCGTCAATTTCACCGAGGAGCGCCCGCCGGCTGTCGAGCCGATTCAGGGTCAGGCCGGCATGCAGGCTGAGATTCGGAATCGAAAAGGGCCCATCGGCGGCCGGATCGGCGATCGTTTCAAATGGGCTGTACCGCGGCCCCAGATAGGCCGATCCCGTGCCCGGCTCCGCCTTGGGGATCAGAACGTAGGCCGGCATGGACGGATCCTGCTGCTGAAGCTGCCGCGCCACGATCGAGCCACAACTTGGGAAAACGTTCATGTCCGGCGTTCGCGGGTCGGCGGGATAACCCGTGAAGCACATCTGATCGGCGGTGGCGTGCCCCGGATCCTCGTGATGCAGACTGCGAATGATGGACCATTTGTCCATGATCGCAGCGCTCATCGGGAGAAATTCGTTGATCTGAATTCCCGGCACCTTGGTGGAGATGGCTCCGAATTCTCCGCGATAATCCGCCGGCGCTTCGGGTTTGGGATCCCAGGTTTCGTGCTGGGCAGGCCCGCCGCGCATCCAGAGGATGATGACCGATTTGGTTCCCGCGCGCGATCGCGTGGAGTCCGCTGCGCGTGCCTCTTTGGCCAGGAGGCTTGAAAGCGTCAGACCCGCCGTGCCCATCAGGCCGGCGTGGAGAAACCCGCGGCGCATCATTCGCCCCTGGCGGAGCGACCGGTGAAAATCTACGCATCCAATGCGATCGCGGTCCATGATTCGGCTCGGCTAACAATGTCCTGCCACATCCTTATATCGGACAGGCAACTGCCGGTTGAGCAATTCCGGGGAGCCGAGATGTCTGGGAGCGGGCGAAGGCTACGGGAAATCCTTGTCAATCGAGACCGCCATAAGATCGCCGCTCGGCGAATTGCCGGGCGTTCCGGCGTCTCCGGAAGCGCTGGTTGCTCCGTTGCTCAGGATGAGCGGGCTATCGACATGGCCATCGACGTATAAAACATTCATTCTGCCGCGGTGGCGAACCAGGTCGAAAACGCCGCTGCCGCATGTTCCGCCGGTTCCGAGATAGACGTCGCCTAACGAAAGTTGGGCTTCGAGCACCCAGATCTCGATCGCGGCGATGGTATCACACATCAGCATCGTCTCGGACGGATGAGGGATTCCCGTAAATTTACCGCGCAAGCGTGAATGCCCCGATGTGCCTCCAACGCCATTGTCTGTCCAGGCAAATACTTCGGCGTTGATCCCGTAACTCGACCAGCCATTGAGATAGGTCGCGCTGCCGTAATTGTTGATCCAGCGCGACGCTCCGTAGGTGCGGTCAATCGTATTCTGATCCGAAGGGCAGACGAAGGTATCCTGAAGCGGGCCGGTCGCCTGGATATCCGCATCCACATTTTGCCACGAGTCGCCGCGCACTTCCCGGGAGATGACGTAAGGAGCCAACGCCGCCGGCATGGCCGTCACGCAGAAAACGCCGCCGCCGTTGTCGTAGTAGACGTAGCGCTTTCGCGAGAAATCGCCCAGGGCCTCGGGGCTGTCCAGGCCGTTCGTCGTGGGTCCGGGCGCGACGTTACCGGCGAGCGGCATGTAGCCGTCATGGTCGAGAGCGCTGATCAGCAAAAGCTGACCGAGGCTGCGGAGATTCGTCGCACACTGGAGCTGCCGGGAACTCTGACGAGCACGATTCATGGCGGGCAACAGCAGCGCCAGGAGCGCCGCGAGAATCCCAATGACCGTGAGTAATTCGATTAGAGTGAAGCCACTGGGTGGCCGGCAATGTTCACGACTGAATCGCATACGATCTTCCCCTCAGACCCTCACCCCAGCCCTCTCCCGGAGTACCGGGAGAGGGGGAAAAAGCGCGCAAGCGTCATTTATTCATGATTTGAAGAACGCCAGCAGTTCTTCGTTCACCTGATCCTTCAAGGTGGTGCACATGCCGTGAGGGGCGCCCTTGTAGATCTTCAGCTTGGCGCCCTTGACCAGCTTGGACGAGAGTAACGCCGCGGCCACGATCGGCACGATCTGATCGTCGTCGCCGTGAAGGATCAGCGTAGGCACATCGAAGCGTTTGAGATCTTCGGTGAAATCAGTCTCGGAGAAGGCCTTGATGCAGTCGTACATGTTTTTGTGGCCCCCCATCATGCTCTGCATCCAGAAGGAATCGATGACGCCTTGCGAGACATGAGCACCCGCGCGGTTGTAACCGTAGAAAGGACCGGTCGCCAGATCGATGTATAGCTTCGATCGATCAGCGAGTGACGCCGTACGGAGACCGTCGAAGACGTCTAGCGGAAGCCCGGCGGGGTTGGCGGCGGTCTTCAACATCAACGGCGGCACCGCACCGATGAGAACCGCCCTGGAGACGCGCTTTGTACCATGGCGGCCGATGTATCGGGTTACTTCCCCGCCGCCGGTCGAGTGGCCGACGTGGATTGCCTCCTTCAGGTCCAGGGCCGCAGTGAGCTCGGCGAGGTCATCGGCGTAGGTGTCCATCTCGTTGCCATTCCAGGGCTGGCTCGAACGACCGTGCCCTCGCCGGTCATGAGCGATGCAGCGATATCCGCGTGAGGCCAGGAAAAACATCTGGTCTTCAAAGGCATCCCCGGTCAGCGGCCATCCATGGCTGAAAACAACGGGCTGACCCGAGCCCCAGTCCTTGAAATAGATCTGAGTTCCGTCTTTGGTCGTGATCGTGTTCATGGTCGTTCCTTTCGTTTGTCACTGCGGCGCCGGACTATCCGGCGCGGCGACATTTGTTGGCGGCTATTTTGTATACCTACGTCTCTGCCGAAGCGACCCAAATGGTGCCTACGATGGCGCAGTTCGGGCGAAAGCGCTTTGCGTCGTGCCAGCCATTCCGTCGTGGCCAGGGATACTGACGCGGCAATCGCGCTGCGACGCGAGGTCATGCGGACCTCGCCGTCGGTGCTGTCGACTTGACAGACTCCAACGAACGGGTCGATTTGTGTCGCTGATTGTTGATTAAGCATGAATATCTCCGGCGCGGCGTTGGTCCGTGGACATTGGCAGACGCACGACAAATTCCGAGCCCTTGCCGGAACCATCGCTGTACGCGGTCACGCTTCCGCCATGCAATTCCACCAGCGACTTCACCAAGGACAGTCCAACTCGTGGGCCAACGTCGCCAGCCAGGGATCGCTTCCCTGAGCCCCGTTCTTAAGCATTCGAAGCATCGAGCTTGCGGAGGAAAAATCGGTTTCGATCAGCTTATGGTCCGTCATGAGCAGTCCCCGGAGGTTTTTGCCAGTTCGCCAAGCGTGCTACCCGACCCCAACTGACTAAGCGTGGAGGCAGGACAAGCGAATCGCCTAAGGCAACAGTGGTGCCACGGGGCGGATTTCGCCTGAATGGCCATTGCGACTGAAACAAGAGGGCTCAAAGCTCATGATCCCAGGAATTCAAAAGATCGGCGGCACGGAATTGGCCGCCTGGTGCAAAACCGTACCTGACGGAGGAGTCGCGGTTCTACGGCGAAGAAGATTTTGCAAGGTTTTCGCCCGTTCGGCAATTTGCGCCGACAAGCTGCGAATCGGTTGCCGAGTGTTTTTCCGATAATCGCCCGGTACGATTGGCGGGTGTCAGAAGACCGCACCACGATCGCGATCGACCGCTACCTGGTTGAACTCGCCGGGGTGGATGGAAAATCGTCGGCCGAGCCGATCGTCGGGGCATTGCTGACCCGGGCGGTGCAGCGGCTGCATATACTGTGTGCTTCGCTCCTGTATCGCAGTTATCCCCGGCTGACCCAGCCGCCCCTGAATCTGCATTCGGACGAAATGCTCAGCGCTGTCGTCGAACGGCTGCTCAAAGCGTTGCGCAAGTGAGGCCGCGAACGGTGCGACAATTCTTTGCCCTGGCGACCCAGCACATGCGCTGGGAGCTGAATGACCTGGCCCGACGCTTAGATGAACAGACGCCTCCGGTGGCGCTGCGCGAAGATTTTGCCGCCGATCCCCCCAGCAGCGGTTCGGGAATCAGCGCCGGCGCTCTTCGGATCCTTGAGGCAATCGAATCGCTGCCGGAAGACGAACGGGAGGTGTTCGATCTTGTGCGAATCCAGGGAATGACCCAGGCCGAGGCGGCTGCCGTCATCGAGGTTTCGCCTAAGACCGTGCAGCGGCGTCTGAATCGAGGGGTGCTTCTGCTGTCAAAAAAGCTGAGCGACCTTCGGCCGGAGCCAAGCTCGCACGGTGAGACGCCGAATGACTGACGAAGATCGAATCCTGGAATTGCTCGAAAACATGATGGATTCCGGCATCTCGCCGGAAGCAGCCTGCGCGGAGTATCCCGAACTGCTGGCGGAAGTGCGCCGGCGCTGGCGAAGCTTGCGGAGCGTTCAGACTTCTCTCGATGCGCTTTTTCCGCAACGGGATGCGGCGCAAGACGATGAGCCGTTGCCGCCCGGATTTCAACCTGGGGAATTACCGCGAATTCCGGGTTATGAAGTGGAATCGTTGCTGGGCCGCGGCGGAATGGGAGTCGTCTACAAGGCGATTCACGTTGCCCTGAATCGTCCCGTTGCGATGAAGATGCTTCTCGCCGGAGCGTATGCGGGGCCGGAAGAACTCTCGCGTTTCGTGCTGGAAGCCAAGGCGGTCGCCGGACTTCAGCATGCTCATATCGTCCAGGTTCACGACGTGGGCAATTTGCGGGGTTGTCCCTACTTCACCATGGAATTGGTGAATGGAGGAAGCCTTGCGGAGAAACTGGATGGCGCACCGCAGCCGGCGCGCCCGACAGCCGCGCTGCTGGCCACGCTCGCCGCCGCTGTGGACGTTGCCCACCGCGGTGGAATAGTCCATCGCGATCTGAAGCCGGGAAACATTCTGCTCACGGCGGAGGGCGTGCCCAAAATCACCGATTTTGGCGTCGCCCGTCGTTTTGAGGGAGACAGTGCCCTGACACTTTCCGGGGCGCGGGTCGGAACGCCAAGCTACATGGCGCCTGAACAGGCTGCCGGCAAGACTGGCCAGGCAGGACCGGCCGCCGACATTTATTCGCTCGGCGTGATCCTCTATGAGATGCTGACCGGCCGCCCACCGTTCCAGGGTTCCACATCGATGGAAACCATGTGGCAGGCCGCGAACCACGAACCCGTGGCCCCGGCCCGACTCGTTCCGCGCATTCCGCGCAACCTGGACACGATCTGCCTCAAATGCCTGGAGAAGGATCCGGCAAAACGATACGCAACCGCCGCCGATCTTGCCGCCGATCTCGGACGGTTCCTGCGAAATGAACCGATCCATGCTCGGCCGGTGAGCTGGACGGAGCACGCCGTCCGCTGGGTGTCGCGACATCGGGGTGAATCGGCGGCGCTGGCGGGGGTGGCTGCCCTGGCAGCGGTGATCGTCGTGGGATCGATCCTGGCCGCGAAGCACTTTCGATCGCTCGAACAGACGCAGCACACGCTGGCCAACGAGAACGGACATCTGGCCGACGAAAAAGAGGAAGAACGCGGAAAGGCGGTCGCAGCCGAGTTTCAGGAAGCGGGTTTGCGCCAACAGGCGGAGAAGCAAGGCCGGGAATTACGGCAAAGCTTGTATTTCGCGCAAATGAACCTGGCGGGTCAGGCGGCCCTTTCCCCCAGCGGACTTGGACGCGTGCGTGAACGGCTTTCGCCGTGGGATCAGGAGCGACCCGATCTGCGGAATTGGGAGTGGTATTACCTCAATCGACTTTGTCATCGCGATCTGCTCACGCTTCGAGGACATTTCTCCGGTATCAGGATGGTGGCGTGGAGCCCCGATGGGCAGCGTCTGGCTTCGGCCAGCTCAGACAGGACCGTTCGAATCTGGTCGGCGGACGGACGGGAACTTCGATCTCTGCGCGGTCATGAACGGGATGTCTGGACACTGGCGTGGAGCCCCGACGGCAAGCGAGTGGCGTCGGGGAGCTGGGACGGGAATATCAAGATCTGGAACGCCGATTCAGGCAAAAACGAGCTCACGTTCGGAGGCATTGGAAATCCCGTCTATTGCGTCGCCTGGAGCCCCGACGGGACGCAACTGGCCTCGGGTTGCGAGGACCGGAATATCCAGCTTTGGAATGCCGCAACAGGTCAGTCGTCGTTTGTTTTGCGCGGTCACACCCAGCGGGTTTTCGGCGTCGCGTTCAGCCCGGACGGAAAACGATTGGCCTCGGCCAGCGAGGACTACTCTGTCCGTCTTTGGAACCCCCTCGACGGAACCGCCGGGCCCGTCCTCAACGGTCACACCAACTGGGTGATCAGCGTTGCCTGGAGCCCCGATGGGAAGCGCCTCGCATCGGCCGGAAATGACCCAGCCGCCCGGATATGGGATTCCCAGACGGGCAAGGAGGTTCTGACGCTTCGGGGACACGCGCAAGGTGTCTCCTCGGTCGTCTGGAATCCGGCCGGCACGCGGCTGGCGACGAGCAGCGACGATCAGACATTGAAGGTTTGGTCGGCAGACGACGGACACGAAATATTCACCCTTCGCGGGCATTTGCAACCGGTCAATTCAGTCGCGTGGAGCCCCGATGGAAAACGGCTGGCTTCGGCCGGGGAGGACGCACTCATCAAGCTTTGGGATGCGGAGGCAGGACCCGAAACGCATACATTCCGTGGAGACCAGGACGGCGTCAATTCCCTGCAATGGAGCGGCGACGGCCGGCGCATCGCCTCAGCCGGGGTCGATGGCACGATCAAGATTTGGGACATGACGCAGCCCGGTGAACCATTCACATTGCGGGGGCATGCGGGCTTCCTGCGCTCCGTGGTCTGGAGCCCCGACGGGAAACGGCTCGCTTCGGCCGGATCCGACACGGCCATCCGGATCTGGGATGCAAGCAGCGGCAAGCCGATCAATTCGCTCAACGGCGGCACGCAGGAACTTTTCTCGCTGGCGTGGAGTCCTGATGGCCGACGAATCGCTTCCGGCAGCAAGGATATGACGATCAGGATCCTTGACGCTGACAGCGGCATGGTGTTGCAAATCTGCCATGGACATCATTCCAACGTCTATTCCGTCGCATGGAGTCCCGACAGTCGGCACGTCGCAAGTGCGTCAGCAGATGGGACGGTGAAGGTCTGGGTTGTGGCGACTGGATCCGAAGTCTTCACGTTTTCCGAGCACGCCGCTGAATCGAACTGTGTTGCCTGGAGTCCCGACGGGAATTGGCTCGCCTCGGCCAGTGGTGACCAGACGATCATGATCTGCGACACAACGACGGGTAAAAGATCACTCACGCTCGCCGGACATACGACACGCGTCACTTCCGTTGCATGGAGCCCGGATGGGACTCGGCTGGCCTCGGGAAGCGAGGATCATACCGTCAAAATCTGGGATCCAGTCACGGGCAAGGAAACGCTGACATTCGAAGGCGACGCCTATCAGGTTCGTTGCCTGGCGTGGAGTCCTGATGGCATGGCGCTCGCATCGGCCGATACCGGCGGAATGATCATGATCCGCGATGCCACCGTCGGTTATCTGGCGGCACGCTCTCCGCTCTACCTGCCCGTGCTCGATCGACGGCTCGCGGCCGAGCCGCAGAACGCGGCCGGATGGCGTCTGCGAGCTCGAATTCATGCGCTGATGAATGATTGCGATCAGGCCACGGAAGATTGCCGCCGATATCTGGCCATCAAAACTGACGAGACGTGGTGCGTACTCGGCTACTGGGTCATCGGACCCTATCCTGAGGATTTCGCGAACAGCTTTGCTCCGGAGCAAAATCCTGATCCCTCAAAACCGGCGGCCGCGGCCGGAACTGAATCTCGGATGCTGAACTGGCAACCCGCTCCTCTGAATGCGGTCGGCTTTGTGGACTTCGGATCTTTCTTCGGCCACGCCGATCACATATCCGCCTATGCCCTGCTACGGGTCTGGTCGCCACGCGAGCAGCCGGCCGCTGTATTGCTTGGCTCGGATGATGGGATCCGTCTCTGGCTCAATGGCGCCAAAATCCATGAGCACCTGGTTTCGCGCCCGGCAGTGCTCGACGAGGATGCGGCTCAGGCGCACCTTCAACCCGGTTGGAACACGTTCCTGGCGCGGGTCAACAACATCACCGGCGCGCACATGCTCTACCTCCGCCTTTCCTCCGCGCGGCGGATCTGCTGCGCGCGAAGGCCGGGACGCCATAGGAGAGAGCTCACTTAGCCTCCAAACATCAGGGCTGGCCTAGATTTTCATCCGGGCCGTGGCCAGATTGTCCGTGCGCGAGCCCCGAATTGAGAGTAGCCGCAAACGCCTTTGAGAATTCGTAGGACAAATCACTCTCACCAATCCAACCTTGATCGATGACGGGCGTGATTGATCTGAATCACCTACGAAATCGCCTCCGACAGAATTGGTGCCTGAGTGGCGTAGTCATAGTGATTCAGTGTGGCGTTTGCTCCGTCGAGCTTAAGAATTGCGTAGCCAAGGCTATAAAGCCTACCCGTAGCATCTTTTCCGAGACGTACTCCTGAAAACGTCGGTGCGTTGGGCACGGTGGAGCGGTATGGATCCTGGGAGGGGTCGTCAGTCGGCACCGGGATGGCGCTGGCACCGATGCACCGGCCCCGGGTCAGCCCGCTGTAGGGGTTGAAGATAATATGGCTGTGCTCGTGGCCCCACACCCAAAGTGCGATTTGATTTAGGACTCCACCCAACTGATTCAAGAGCTTTCCGTTAACCGCTTTCCCGCAAATAGCGGTCGCGGAAAAGAGCTGATGGTGAGACATCACGATGTTTTTGCGACCACCGCTGTTCTGAATCTTGTCGAGATGCCAGGCCGCTTCGTCTGTAACCGCGTCTTGACGCAGGGACGTGATCGCCTGATTGACATTCAGAGGGTTAAAGTCGTTGTATCCGGTATCCATGGCTAGCAGCTGCCAATTGGCATTGCGAAGGCAGAAGAAACTTGCGGGCTGGCCGATCTTATCAAGAAGGGCGTAATACGGTGCACCGCCGCTGTACATGTCGTGGTTGCCTGCAAGGGTGAACCGCCGTGTCTTTGTCGGAAGGATCTGATCACAGACTGCCTGAAAGTTTTCCTGGGTCTCCTCCGCGCTGCCAGAATAATAAATATCCCCCAGGTGGATGAAGATATCAGGCGCCTGCGCGGCGATCTGCTGCAGGACCGTTGCGGCGCGCGGGCCTCCGGTTCCCCAATCGCCGACGATACCGATCGTCGCCTTGTCAGGGAGAACTCCGTCAATGACAAAATCGCTAAGACTATTCCACTTCCGATAAGGAATCGCGGACTGCCCCAAGCGCCCCGCGTTGGCCAAATATTCGGTGACGCATTCCATCCAGCGCGCGTCGCAACTTCCGAAATCAAACGCCTGTTGAAGCGCTTGGGCCTTTGCAGTGTCGCCGACCAGACGGGCTTGGGCGATTTGGAACGCCGTTTTGGCGCAATCCAAGGGAACGATCGTCGGCGCCCTGTGAACGCGGCGGAAGGTTGACCTGGAGATGAAGTTGGAACGCCCGCGGCCAGATCAGACCGCGAAAGGCTGGCCACAGCATTGGCGACGTCTAGGGCCGGCGACACGGTGCCCTTACTGCTTTGCAACTTATCCTCGGCCGCCGCGACCATCGCATTCGTTGCGGCGATGAACGGATGAGCATTGCTCGGGGGGCCGGTCAGTCCTTCAGTTTGCGACACAACTTTTGAGACCGCGGACTGCCAAACGGAAAGCATCGGGTCACGGACGTTGACGAATGGATTCATGAGAACCAATCCCGCTCTTGTTTTCAGAGCCGCAATCATTGCTGCGGATTGCCAACGGACGCCGCAAACGCATTCCAGATGTAAGTCGCGTAATAGATAGGTGCATGATCAATCAGATTGAGCTTGATTGCTCCTACCAAATCCAAATCGGCACCATGGAGCGTCTCGCCAGGAGCGGTCAACCAACCCGCTCCAGGAACGAGGTTGCCGTCACCGTCTATCCACCATGGATCACCGACATGCTTGAATCCCAGATTGGGAGGCGGCAGTCGCGGCACGGCATCGTTGTCGTGGACGAAACGACAGACATTTTTAAGCGGGAATGCCGTCGCGAAATTTACATCTCCCACACGCGGCGACGCGTATGTGTACAGATAGCAAGGTGAGGCACCATCGTTCGCCGCTGCAAACCGACCCGCTGCAAGCGTCGCTAATGCCGCACCAAGGCTGTGACCGGTAAACCATATCACACGAGGCCCTTGCGGACCAGTTTCTACGCTTTGCAAGAAGGCGCCCAGACCGCCTCCTTGCGGGAGTGTCCACACCTCATCGAGACCATCCTGAAACCCTTGGTGGACTTTGCCCCCGCCGGCCCAAGTCGCGGGGACGAACTCGGCGTCGGTTACGACGGCGTCAATAAGAAAATCTCTTACGTCTCGAACCTCGGTGCCGCGGAAGGCGACGACAACAAATGTGTCCGTCAGCGCGGCGTAGACTTGGGTACTGGCGCCACTGAAAAACTTTCCTGGCACCAACGACGCTTTTTGGAATTGAGGCCACGCGAAGTCAGGCTGCGCGTAGGCCAGGAGGGCTGCATCGGCGAGCCACGTCGCATTAGTCGAGTCAAATCCCCGCTGCTGAGGCTTGAACGCAGCGACGGCACCGGCGTCAAAATAGCTGTAGCCGACGAGGTTGGGCGGGGCCAATGCGACGGCGTCAAAAATCGGATTTGGTGGCCGCTTCAGCGAAAGCCGTTCCACAGGTGCCCTCCCTTGGGGATGACCAGACGCACGGCGTTAAAAAACAATTTTGAACTCCGTGGAGACGATCATACTCCTTTGAACAGACGCAATGAAATTGTCGCTCAGGCGCCAACAGGCCCTGGGTGCGGCGAGCCATTGTGGGGATGGCAACGGCTTGCCAAGGCCCTGGGTCTACCCGAAGTCCAGCAGCCGGTTAATCCCGACGAATCGGGATTCCACCATTGAGAAAGGTTTTGCGAATCCACTGGGATGACTTCATCGACTTGATCTGTCGCTCCCGCGCCACGGCGGATGAAGGACTGGCGTGCACTTCTCGCCAAACGAGCGTCCACGGACCGTTCTCGTGGGTGAAAGTGACTGATCCCTTTGTATCGTTGTGCTCCAGCACGCGCCGATCGACGTCGTCGCTGGAACCAATATAAAAACGCCCTTTAGGGTTTTCGATGATGTACACGAAAAAGGGACCGCGATCCGAGCTTTCCAAAGCTCGGCAGATAGGACTCGAACCTACAACCAGCCGGTTAATCCCGATGAATCGGGACTCAACCATTGAGCAGGTTTTCGCGAATCCATCGCGAGGATTTCATCGACTTGATCTGCCGTTCTCGGGCAACGGCGGATGCACGGGTGGGATGTCCTTCTCGCCAAACGAGCTTCCAGGGACCGTTCTTGTGGGTGAAAGTGACTGATCCTTTTGTGTCGTTGTGCTCCAACACCCGCCGATCGACGTCGTCACTGGAACCAATGTAAAAACGCCCTTTGGGGTTTTCGAGGATGTACACGAAAAAAGGACCGCGATCCGAGCTTTCCAAGCTCGGCAGGTAGGACTCGAACCTACAACCAGCCGGTTAATCCCGATGAATCGGGACTCAACCATTGAGCAGGTTTTCGCGAATCCATCGCGAGGATTTCATCGACTTGATCTGCCGTTCTCGGGCAACGGCGGATGCACGGGTGGGATGTCCTTCTCGCCAAACGAGCTTCCAGGGACCGTTCTTGTGGGTGAAAGTGACTGATCCTTTTGTGTCGTTGTGCTCCAACACCCGCCGATCGACGTCGTCACTGGAACCAATGTAAAAACGCCCTTTGGGGTTTTCGAGGATGTACACGAAAAAAGGACCGCGATCCGAGCTTTCCAAGCTCGGCAGGTAGGACTCGAACCTACAACCAGCCGGTTAATCCCGATGAATCGGGACTCAACCATTGAGCAGGTTTTCGCGAATCCATCGCGAGGATTTCATCGACTTGATCTGCCGTTCTCGGGCAACGGCGGATGCACGGGTGGGATGTCCTTCTCGCCAAACGAGCTTCCAGGGACCGTTCTTGTGGGTGAAAGTGACTGATCCTTTTGTGTCGTTGTGCTCCAACACCCGCCGATCGACGTCGTCACTGGAACCAATGTAAAAACGCCCTTTGGGGTTTTCGAGGATGTACACGAAAAAAGGACCGCGATCCGAGCTTTCCAAGCTCGGCAGGTAGGACTCGAACCTACAACCAGCCGGTTAACAGCCGGCTGCTCTACCATTGAGCTACTGCCGAATTTTTCCAACGCTTTCACACGACAGCCGGTTAATCCCGACGGGTCGGGACTTCACCATTGAGCTACTGTCGAATTTCTCTCTCGTCCGAAGGCGGGTTAATCTTGGTGCCCGGTTACCGATCGCCGAAATCTCCGCCGCGTTGGGTCGAATCCTTAACTTTATCGGCAAGCCAAGGGGTGTCAAGTAAATGGGGGAGGTAGATGTATGCCCCCAACGAGATATGAACGCAACGCCTCAGAATCACTCACCCGCGCGGCATAGAATGTGCATGAAGGAAGGAGCAATGGACGATACTCAAAAGTGTCGCTCCAGTGGAGATCTTTATGAAGCCCACGTTGCCGCTCTGCTGCTCTTCCAAATCTTTTCAATTGATGTCTCGCCAGCTTGCGGCGCTTGACTCTCCGGACACCCTCTTGCAGGGTGCCGTGGCCATTGCGGCGCATCAGATGGAAGAAGTCGATCCGGCTGCGGTGGATGCCATTCTGCAGGGGTATGCCGATACCGTGCGATCGCGCGTTCGCGGCCAGCAATCGCAGGCGCTGCTGGCGCACCTGCATGAATTCCTTTTTGAAGAACAGGGATTCTGCGGGGACAACGAAGATTATTACAACCCGCTCAACAGCTACCTCCCGGCGGTGTTGGAGCGTAAAAAAGGACTGCCGATTACGCTCAGCATGGTTTATAAGATCGTCGCCGAGCGGCTTGGGCTGCGGGCGTGGGGAATCGGTCTCCCGGGCCATTTCATGGTGGGGATGGAAGTGGATGGACAGCAGATGCTGATCGATCCGTTTGCCAAGGGGCGAATCCTTACGGCAGACGAAACACATGAGCGGATGCAGGAAATGTTTGGCAGCGAAGTCGAATGGTCGCAGGACCTGCTGCGGCCGGCGTCAAACCGCCACTGGCTGACGCGCATGCTGCAAAACCTGCTCAATATCTTCGGCAGCGGCGGGCATTACAACGACGTGGCCGCCGTGCTCGAACTGGAGATGCTGCTCTGGCCGGAACAAAGCCACCTGCAGCGCGATCTGGGCCTGGTCCTGGCCCGGTGCGGTCTGTCGCAGCCGGCGTCGATCTGGCTGGATCGTTATCTGAAGACCAACCCGGATGATCCGCAGACCGGTCAGATTCGCGAGTTGCTTGAAGTTCTCAACACCTGAGCATTCCCACCGGACATTGCTCATTATCTGAAATAATCCTGCAACGGCCGCACGCCCCACCCGTCTTTCTGCACTGCGCCGATTGCACGCGCGGCAGCATTGGCCCCTTCAATCGTCGTGACGATCGGCACGCGGTTCAAAACCGCAAGGGCACGGATCTTCCCTTCGTCGGTCTGCGGCCCCTTGCGGGTCGGCGTGTTGATGATGAGCTGAACTTGGCCGTTCTTGATCAGGTCCTTGATGTTGGGCCGGCCTTCACTCAATTTGCTGATTCGGGTCGATGAAACGTCGTTGCGGGCAAGGACTGCATGCGTTCCGGCGGTCGCGACAATCTGAAAACCCTCGCCGGCGAGCGTTCGCGCCGCACGAACGATCGCCTCCTTGTCGCCGTCGCGAACCGAGATGAAAACGGTCCCCTTCGTGGGAAGGGCCGATCCGGCGGCGATCTGGCTCTTGGCATATGCCAGCGGAAAATTGGAGTCGATCCCCATCACCTCGCCGGTGCTGCGCATTTCCGGGCCCAGGATCACATCGACCCCGGGGAATTTCGCAAAAGGAAAAACCGATTCCTTGACCGATGTGTGGGCCGGATCCGGCTGCTCTTTTGCGCCCAGCTCCGCCAATGGTTGGCCCGCTATCACCTTCGCGGCGATCTTCGCCCAGGGAATGCCGGTGGCTTTGCTCACGAATGGAACGGTTCGCGAGGCGCGGGGGTTGACCTCGATCACGTAAATGTCCCCGTCTTTGATCGCATATTGCACGTTCATCAGTCCGCGGACGCGCAAGGCCCTGGCGAGCGCCGCGTCTGCGTCTTGAGCCGCTCGACCGTCTGGCTCGAGAGCGAATACGGGGGAAGAGCGCAGGCGCCGTCGCCGGAATGGATCCCCGCTTCCTCGATGTGTTCCATCACCCCGATTACGATCGCCTGGCCCGAATCGCCGGAGCCCGCGGGATCGAAATCAGCGATGCAATCGACATCGCACTCGATGGCGGCGTCGAGGAATTTGTCGATGAGGATCGGGGAATCGGTCACGCCGGCGCCCGTGCCGGACGCTTCGACGGCGTTGGCCATGTAATAGTTCAACTGTCCTTCGTCGAAGACGATTTCCATCGCGCGGCCACCTAGCACGAAACTGGGCCGGACGAGGACCGGGTACCCGATCCGTCGCGCCACCTCTCGTGCTTCCGGAACATTTCGCGCGATTCCATTCTCCGGCTGTCGTTGGCCCAGCTTCTGAAGCAACTCGCGAAACTGCTCGCGATCACCGGCGGCGTCGATTGAATCGACGGTCGTGCCGAGGATGGGAACGCCGGCTTCCTGAAGGCCGCGGGCGAGGTTGAGAGGCGTCTGCCCGCCGAATTGCACGATGACGCCTTTGACGAGACCGGCGGGGGATTGCTTGAACGAATCAATCTGGCGCTTGGTGTCTTCACTGATGCCCTGGTCCCACATCCATTTCGGTGACGGATCTGGGGCCGCACCAACAAACGCCGACGTCTTCTGGCTAAAATCGAACTGCCAGAGCTGCCCACTTTGGGTGACGCAATGGAGCGAACGAGTGTCTCCGGCAACTCCAACTTGAACTAATCCAAGGGGCCCGAGGTCCAATTCTTTTGCTTTCTCCGAAACAATCACCTGCCAATTTTCAGGTATTCCCGGCGGCAAAGATCCGCCAATCTGCAGCAAGCTATAACCATCCTCATCAACGGTCAGATCCGGAACAGTGTGGAGAAACGGTGCGCCGTTCAGCCGTTCGCAGATATTGAGAATGTCTTCGTGCGTGAGTGGCTCAAAGAAGAGCAAATCGCTTGTGTCGTAGTCCGTGCTCACCGTCTCCGGATTGGAGTTAATCATCACGGATTCAAGACCAAGCTCGCGCATGGCGAAGGCCGCCTGCACGCAGCAATAGTCGAATTCGATTCCCTGACCAATTCGGTTGGGGCCGCCGCCGATGATGATGACTTTTGGTTTGTCGGTGAGACGGATTTCGTCTTCGACAACCGTAAGAAACTCTTTGCGCGGCGACGTTTGCGTTCCAACCTGAATTCGCCTGCTCAACGGATTCTGCCGCTGAGTGGCGTCGAGATCTCCGTAAATTTTAAATCGCGTCTCATATGTGGAATAATAATAGGGTGTCGCCGCCTCGAATTCGGCGGCGCAAGTGTCTACCAGTTTGTACACGGGGGTCGGCCCGACTTTTCGGCGGTATTCTCTCACCTTGCCTGCATTGATTCCCCAGGCGGCAGCGAGTTGTATATCGCTGTAACCAAGAGCCTTGGTCTCGCCAAGCCATTGCGCAAGGTACTCCACATCGCCAGATTGCGCGGCCGATACCACGCTCGGCTGAGTGAGGACCTGCTCAAAATCCACCAGTTGCTTCATCTGCGCCAGAAACCAAGGGTCGATGTTGGTCAGTTCATGAATTTGTTCGATCGTCCAACCCATTTTGAGCGCGTATCGGAGGTAATAAAGCCGCCCCTGACTTGGAACGGCGAGCTTGCGACGAAGTTTTTCGTCGGGGATCGGCCATTCCTGAGCGGCGGATTCGCCTTGGGTCGTTTTGTCGTCATCGTCCACGCCGGCCGCGGCGCGAGCGGATGATCGCAAGCCACGGGTTGAATTGGTGGCATGGGCATCCTGCCCATGCTGCACGGGCGGGACGCCCGTGCCACTATTCGCATTGCCTTTCTGCGCGTTCAACCACTTGTCGTACTTGTCGAGGCCGAAGCCGAACCGCTTCACCTCCATCGAGCGGATCCCCTTCTGCAGCGCCTCCTTGAACGTGCGGCCGATGGCCATCGCTTCGCCGACGCTTTTCATCTGCGTCGTCAGGGTTTCGTCGGCGTCGGGGAATTTCTCAAAAGTCCAGCGGGGAATCTTGATGACACAATAGTCGATCGTCGGCTCAAAGCAGGCGCTGGTGTAGAGGCTCTTGTCGGCCTTGCTGGTAATGTAATTGGGCAGCTCGTCGAGCGTGTAGCCGACGGCCAGCTTGGCGGCGATCTTCGCAATTGGATAGCCGGTTGCTTTGGAGGCGAGGGCAGAGGATCGCGAGACGCGCGGGTTCATCTCGACAACGATCATTTCTCCGGTGTCGGGATTGACAGCGAACTGAATGTTGCTCCCCCCCGTCTCGACGCCGACGGCGCGAATGATCGCGATCGAGGCGTCGCGCATGCGCTGATATTCCTTGTCGGTCAGCGTTTGCACGGGCGCGACGGTGATCGAGTCGCCGGTGTGAACGCCCATGGCGTCCATGTTTTCGATCGAGCAGATGATGACGACGTTGTCGAGCCGGTCGCGCATCACCTCCAGCTCGAACTCCTTCCAGCCAATGACGCTCTGCTCAATCAATACTTCGGTGTACGGCGATGCGTCGAGCCCCCGCTGTACAATCGCTTCGAATTCCTCAACGTTGTAGGCGATCCCGCCGCCGGAGCCGCCGAGGGTGAAGGCCGGACGGATGATCAGTGGCAGTCCGATATCAGCCAGGACCTGGCGGGCGTCCTCAAGATTGTGGACGACGCCGCTACGGGGCACCTTCAGCCCGATCGAGATCATCAGGTCTTTGAAGACCTGGCGGTCCTCGCCGCGATAAATGGCCTGGCGGTTGGCTCCGATCATCTGCACGCCATATCGCGTGAAGATTCCCTTGTCGAAGCAGGCCATCGCGGTATTGAGGCCGGTCTGGCCGCCCAGCGTGGGGAGGACGGCATCGACGGGGTTCGGGCCTTTGCTCTCGCGCTCAAGTATCTTTTCGACCGCTTCGGGCGTGATCGGCTCAATATAGGTTGCGTCCGCGAATTCCGGGTCGGTCATGATCGTCGCGGGGTTGCTGTTGATCAGGACAATGCGATATCCCTCTTCCCTGAGCGCCGGCAGGCCTGCACGCCGGAATAATCGAACTCGCACCCCTGGCCGATGACAATAGGGCCCGAGCCGATGATGAGAATGGAATGAATGTCGTCGCGTCGTGGCATTCTAAGTTGATTCCGTTCGCTACTGGTGCAAAATCCGCCGTACTGTACTGAGACCCGGACGAAAATCCACGATTATGAAATTGCCGATTGGCGAGCAAATGTGTGTGCTGCTGGCATTGGCCATGGCGGCCGCTCCGATGTGGGCGGCATCGCCTTGGCGGCGTCGCGCGCTGCGTCCGCTGATGGGGGGAAAATGGCGCCGCTCCAATGCGGTTTGCACAATTCAGAAACTGGGCCACGAAATGCTTGCGGCCGCCACGAACTGGCTCAACTTCGGCGACGACGAACCCGGGACGCGCCAGGAAATTGCGGCGCAGGCAAACGCCATCGTCGAGCAGATCACAAACCGGCTTCTAAACCTTCGCGGCTTCTACGGGCTATCCCGGCGCAGCGCGGGTTCCTGATCGAGATGGCAAGCCGGCTAACGGCGTTCGCAGAAGCCATTGTCCAAGGAGCGCAGCCCGAGCGCGTTTCCGACGACCTTGCGGAGATTCGGCAGATCATCGACGATCGCAGCGACCATTCAGAATGGCCCATCCTGATGATGCGCTATCGGTTTTGGCCATTCCCCATCCCATCGCCAAGCCAGCGAAAACGAACGCTTGGCTCCCCTGCCGTATCCGAAGTGAAAGCCGCGAGTCGGACTTGAACCGACAACCGCTGGTTTACAAAACCAGTGCTCTGCCATTGAGCTATCGCGGCGGCAAATGAACGGAGTTTATCCCAACGGACAATCGTCGTCTACGCGACGCTTCGGCAGCGACGCTTCGGCGGGCGTTACACTCTGACGCGGGATTGGCTTATGCTTGCGGGAGGCGCTGGCGGCGCTGAATTCCCCGGATCGGATACAGACGGAGGCATTTCGATGAAATTCGGAAAAGCGATCGCGATTGCAATTGCAGTTTTGTTCCTGACCCAGTCAGGACGTGCAAATTTCGCAGAGAGCGGCGGATCGACTGCTGGGGCGAATCAGATCGCCGAAATCACGTTCACCGCTGAAAATCCGCACGCCGATCCGTTTAACGACGTCACACTTGACGTGGTTTTTACCGATCCAACCGGCGCATCCTTCCGTGTTCCCGCGTTCTGGGATGGGGAGAAAATTTGGAAAGTGCGTTACGCCTCCGGCAAGGTTGGAGAGCACCATTTCAAAACCGAATGCTCCGACGCATCGGACAAAGGACTGAATGGCGTCGAAGGCGTCGTGCGCATTGCCGCATATTCAGGAGACAATCCGCTCTATAAGCACGGCCCGCTCAAGATCGCGGCGGATCATCGGCATTTCGAGCAGGCCGACGGCACGCCATTCCTTTGGCTCGGCGACACGTGGTGGATGGGGCTCAGCACCCGCCTGAGCTGGCCCGATGAATTTGCCAAACTGGCAACCGATCGTCTGGCCAAGGGATTCAACGTCGTGCAGATTGTCGCGGGACTCTATCCCGATCAGCCGGCGTTTGATCCGCGATCGGCCAACGAAACCGGATTCGCGTGGGAAGAAAAATATCGGGCCATCCGACCGCAGTATTTCGACGCCGCCGACAAGAAGATCTTTTATCTTGCCGATCACGGCATCGTGCCGTGCATCGTCGGGGCGTGGGGCTATCACCTGCCATGGCTCGGCGTGGAGAAGATGAAGCAGCATCTTCGATATGTCCAAGCGCGATGGGGCGCGCTGCCGGTCGTCTTCTGCGAGGCCGGCGAACTCAATCTCCCGTTTTATCTGGCGCCCGGATTTCCGGGCGGCGGAGAAAAGCAGACAGCGCAATGGGAAGAGATCTTCAAATATTTTCGCACCATCAATGCATTTTCGCGTCCGCTCACCGCGCATCCGACCGGCATAGCTCCGCTGAGCGCGCGACTGTTGTTCAAAGACCAGAGCATCTTCGATTTCGACTTTCTGCAAACGGGCCACGGGATGCGCGAAGTACTCGCGCCGACGGTCTCGACGATCCGCGCCTCGTACGCGGCCGAGCCGCCCATGCCGGTCGTGGACGGCGAAGTCGCCTACGAGGCGCTTCTCGGACGAACGCCGGCCGAGATTCCGCGGCTCATGTGCTGGGCCACTTATTTGTCAGGCGCGGCGGGATTCACGTACGGCGCGAACGGCATCTGGCAGCTCAACCAGAAAGACAAGCCGTACGGCAATTCCCCCTGGGGCGGCAGCTACGGCCCCATCCCCTGGGACGAAGCGATGAACCTGCCGGGATCCACTCAAGTCGGCCTCGCCGCGAAGTTGCTGCGGACGCTTCCGATCGAAAAATTTTCGCCTCACCCCGAATGGGCCGCCTATGCGACGACCGGAGCAAAGGAACCGTTGGAAGGAAGCAGTTGGATCTGGTACCCGGAAGGGAATCCGGCGGTTGACGCGCCGATCGCCGCCCGGTTTTTCCGGCGGACATTCGACATTCCCGCCGGCAATACCGTTGAACATGCCACGCTCGTCATCACCGCTGACGACCGCTACACGGCCTCTCTGAACGGACAGGAAATCGGCTCCGGCGCTGACTGGAAAGACCATCACGCTTTCGGCAATCTCCAAAAGATGCTCCATCCGGGAAAAAACGTACTGACGGTTCGCGCCGAAAACATGAGCTCGGACGTCAAACAAAACCCGGCTGGCCTGATCTGCGCGTTAAATGTGACATTTCAGGATCGAAGTGAAGTGAAGATCCCATCCGATGCGAACTGGCGCACCTTTCAAACCGCGCCCGACGGATGGGAAAAAAACGATTTCGACGACGCCCAATGGCCCGCGGCCAAAGTGCTCGCCGCTCTCGGCGGCGGTCCCTGGGGCGGCGGAGCGCCGCGCCGGCACAGAATTTCGAGGTTCCCTACGCGGCGGGCGTTCCCGGACAAGTTCGGATCATTTATTCACCGTTGCCCATGGATGCCATCGTGGAACATCTGGAGAAAGAATCCCATTACACCGCGACCTATTTTGACCCGGTCACCGGGATCGAATCACCCGCGGCGGCGGTTTCGCCAGATGAATCTGGACAGTGGACAATCCAGCCGCCCGACAAGTGCAATCATGACTGGGTCGTGATTCTTAAATAGGCGCAGTCAATTGGCGGGCAGCAGTGTGATGGGCCATGCGTCGTCACGACAAAGCCGCGCGAAGCGCCGTCCATGGTTGTCGAACCAGACAACCAGCCATTTATGGATTCCAGAGGCGGGATCTGGTGCAACGTCATCGGCTGATGGTGTGAATGGCTTTGTGGGATCCTGCAGCAGCGGCGCCAGCACCGCCGTTACATCGCGAGATTGAGCACCCCAGCCCCACCGTATCGCGATAATCCTGAATCGCTTGCTGGCGCCGCGGATCTTCAAGCCCGTTTCGGGAATGACGGGCAAGACTCCAGCCGTCTCCTCTCCAATTTCGATGTCTGTGCTTTTACCGTGCCACGCATAAGTAACCCGGACCGATTTGACGGTGCCCTGCGCCGGATCCCCGATAATCGTATTGTTGGCCACGATGGGCAGATATGGATCGCTATCGAGAGCCTTCTGCAACACGTCCGTGAAATCGCCGGATTGATCCCCCGCGCCGTAGACCGCTTTGGAAATTTTGACGCCGCCCATCGCGAGCGCCAGTTCGCCGTCCATCAATTCGGGATGGTCCGCCAATCGATTTTCAGCGCGTACCTTGGCCAGCCCGTCCAATCCCGGCACCGAATGCTCGTACCAATAAAGTGCCCGTCGGCGAAGCCACTCCTGTTGGGCCGGCGGCATGCGGTCGGCCGCTTCCCACCAGGCGGAGCCGAGCGATTCCTGCTCAGTCGCGTCTCCCGGAGGCGTGAGTTCTCGTTCGGCGAGCTGCTTCAGAGAGTCATCGGATCCCTTCGTCAGAAGCGGAAGTCCGCGCTGCCAATCGAGTTTGACATCGCACAGGTAGCGGGCGACCGCCAGATTACTCGGCGGATCCTTTGGATCATTTGAAAGCGTCGCCTGGGCGAGCGCGAATGCGTCGAATTCGTCGTGAAGGATGCGCTGCCGCGCGGAGCGGCCGCGGGCCCCTTCGGTCAGCGCAACATCGCCTGACGATTGAGCAACGGTTTGGGCCAGTTCAACAAATTTGTCGGCCGAGGCCAGGTCGCCGATCCGCACCGATGTGTCGGCCGACTCGTTCAATGCGTCTATTGCGTCAGATGCCTCTTCGGCCGGCCAACGGCCGGCGCGATTTCGCGTCGCAACTGCCGAGCTGAGCGCTGTCAGTCGTGTTTTTGTCGCGCTTCTGGCAGACACGCGAAATCGTTGCGACAATTCGCTGTCGGCTTCGGCGGCCATCGAGACGTCGCCGGCCGATGCAGCCAGATCGCGCGCCTGGCTAAGCAGGACGTATTGCGCCGACGGGTCGTCGACGTTCTTGTCCACATTGTTCATCATCGTCGCGGCCAGCGCCCGACGCCCCGCCGGCGTGTGATCCGCAAGCTCGGATCCGAACAACTCCTTGATGAGTTTCGCCGACCGGCTGATGTCCGCCGACGACGGTATTGGAAGTGCGCTTTCGCCCGGCGTCGTGCCAGCTGAGGAAGGCGACGCGGGAGACTTGGCCGGCGCGGGTCCAACGGGCTCGGCCGGTCGCGCTGGAGGCGCAGGCACCTCGGCTGGTCGAGGCGCAGGCTTTTTCGCCTCGCTGGGTTTCTCAGTCGGATCCGGCGCGGGGTCATTGTCGAAAATGCTTTTCCCCGCTCCCATCACGGCCGAGACAGGCATCCAATGCACAACGAGCAGCGTGAGGATCACGCCGATGCCCCAAATCGAAGACGGACGCCGCAAATACAAAAACAGGCTTCCCAATATGTCTGACCCCGCGTTGCTCGATTCATGCAAATTCAGAAGGGATCGACTTCTGTCGATGGAGGAATTTTAATTATCCCGGGATATCCGGGCAAGCTACTAAAGCGGGCGGGACGGCTTGGCAAGAAGCGAAGCCGTCCCGGTCGAATTTCAAAAATTCAGCAGAGAGCTGCTTACGCGTCTCCCGGCATCTGTCGCATGAAGTTGACGAAAGAGGTCTTCGGGTTGACGTTGTACTCGGGGAAGATTCCCGTCTTGAACGGGTCGACATGGAAGAGTCGGGCGATCGATTCGGCCATCACGGCGCGGTAGTCGTGCTTGACGGGGAGGAAGCGGCCGCCTTCGAGGTCCTGCAAGCCGTTCCAAGTGCCGAGCACCGGCTGCTTGGCACCGCCGCTGTGAATCATGTTGCCCATGGCGAGCATGAAACCGGCCCGGCCGTGATCGGTTCCGTTGTTGCCGTTGTCGTGAACGGTTCGGCCAAACTCGGACATCACCAGAACCATGACGCGATCCATGCGGCTGCCCAGATCCTGATGGAAGGCGACGAGGTTGGCGCTGAGCTCATGAAGCATCTGAGCCTGCCGTCCGCCGGCCCCACCCTGCCCACTATGGTGGTCCCAGCCGCCGTAATCCGCCTGGGCGACTTCGAGGCCGACATCGGCCTTGATGACACGGGCGATCGTCGCGAGCTGGTTGCCCAGGCCGCCGCCGGGATAGGAGGCGTCGTTGGGGGTCTGAGATGCTTTCTCCAATGCCTTGATTCGTTCAACGGATGAAGCGCCGGACGCCGCGATGGTGTCGCGGGTCATGTCTGAGGTCAGCGCGCCCTTCGGTCCCTTGGTGTCGAGATCATCGAGGCGGGACCCCTTTTCGTCGCCGGCCCCGTCGCGGGCAGTCATGTTGACGAGGTTCTTCGGAGAGTAGAGGTCTTCGAAGAGAGCCATCTGCTCAGTGCGGTTATTTCCGGCGAGAACCGGATAGCTGCCGCGGAGGGCGCGGGGCACGAGGTTCTCGGCGGAGAGCCCGCGCAGCGGCGCGTCGAAGGGCTTCTTGGTCTTTTCGAGATAGCGATTGAGCCAACCGGTCGTCACCCCGCCGTTACCCGGCGCGCCGCGCTCCATGTAGTCCTGGGCGGTGAAATGGCTGCGCGTGCCGTCCGGCGAACCGACATTGATGATCGGCACTGCGGTGCCGGCTTCAATGAGGGGAATCAGGGGCTCCATGCCTGCGTTCACGCCCCAGTAGCTGCTGCCATTGATGGGGATGACGCCTTTCTGCCCGGCGCCTTTACCCTTGCCGCCGCCACCCGCGTTGGCATGCAGGGCAATGTGCGTGCGGTACGTATAGTAGAGGGGATCGCCGTAAGGAACGATGGCGTTCACCGCATCGGCCCCGCCGCGAAGGAAGATCGTGACGAGCGTCGGCCGCTGCCGCGAATCGCCGCTGCCATTCTTCTTTTCAGCGCCGTAGTTGACGAACTGCGCATTGACGAACTGGTCGGAGGTCAAATAGCCGGCAGCGCCAGCCATGATCACGAGCCCAGACGCCTTGAGGAAATCACGACGCGAACTCATAGCGACTCCTGCGGTTTGTGCCGATCCATCGGCGAGAATAGGGACACGTTCGCGGGGCGAACATGACGGGTAGTAACGCTCGCCTGCGGCGAGCGGCTAAAAGTTGAGTATGTCAGATTCCAAGTCATTATGCGATCCGGGGCACCGGTTATTTTTGCTGAAAACTTGGCGAGCCCAGAATAATCCCAAGCATCTGCGGCATATCGTTTTGAGCGGCGGCTTCCTGCAATACGTGCAGTTCGCGATCGCCCACGTCGCCGCCAATCAGGTCCTCGATCAGCTTCTGCTCGAGTTCCGCGGGCTTGAGCCCACTGTAGCGATTCGTGAAGGCTGCGGGAATGCTGACACCAGCCACACCACCGCGGGCGAGGCTCAGGCCGTAATCCCACCGCTTGGTGAGCACGCCGGAGTCCATCCAGCGCTCAGCCGCGTCGAAGTATCCTGTTGGATCCGGGCACTCATAAATCGGCTCGCCCATGGTGCCGACCACCTTGGCGGTTTCGTCGAGGCTGTCGAGCTTGGCATCGGTTGCGCGGAGGGCGCTGATCGTAAACCAATACGGGGTCTTGAACTTGGCGCGATAGTTGTCCCGCTTCATGAACTCGGGGCTCATCAGGATGGCCGAGTAGACCTTGGGCAGGTCGCCGCCGCTTTCCATGAAGACGCTGGTGACCTGCGCCACCAGATTGGCCGGCGGATTGTCGTTGACCAGGTATCGCACCAGCTTCGTCGAAACAAACTGGGCGCAGGCCTTGCTCGTGGCGAGGGTGTAGAGGGCGAGCTCCCCGCCGTTGTACCCCTCGGGGATGTTCATCTTCATCCAGTGCTTGGTGCCGGGCTCATGCATGCCCTTGTCGAATTCGAAGTGATACGATTTGTTGAAGCGCCAGCCGGTAAACACTTTGGCGAGTTCGGCCACATCGTAGTCGGTGTATCCCTTGTCGGCCCCGACGGTGTGTAGCTCCATCACCTCGCGGGCGAAGTTTTCGTTCTCCTCTTTCTTGCGCGACAGTTCCTGATCGAGGTATTCGAGCATCGCCGGATGGCGGGCCGAATCGAAAAGCATCATTTTGAACTTGCCGAAGACGTGTTTGCGAATGACATTTTCTTCGTAATCGACATCGGTCCAGGAGCGGCTCTTTTCATCGTTGTGCGGCTGATCGACGCAGAAATGGTTCCGCCAGAAATCGACCATCACTTCCTTGAACTGCCGCTTGCTCATGGCCGCCCGATAGAAGCAGCTATCGGGAAGTCCGGTGTAAACGATGCGGCGGGTTTCCTTGTCCTCGGCGTACTTGTCGTACACCTCATTGATGTTCATCTTGGTCCAGGGAAACCGCTTGGCCACTTCGGCGTCGCACTCAGAATCATCGATCGAGTCGGGATTGAGCTGCTGTTTGACCCATTCCTTCCAACCGAGTTCGGCAACCTTGTCCGCTTCCCCGGGTCGCGGGCCAAAGCTCATACGATTGATCGCCTGGAGGGCCTTCTCGCGATCGTTGAGGTCGGGGCCGACAAGCGTCTGCGACTTAGGGGCGTGGCCGATGTTGTCGCGCTGGCCCGATTCGGCTTCGAGAATGCGCTGACGGAGCAGATCCGAAGCGCTGGACTTATGTCTGGCGACATCGGGATTATTGGGATCGACCGCATCATCTCCGCGCACACCGACCGTCGCGACAAACGACAGGCCGAGTGCGGCACAAACCAAACTGGATTGAAACGCGCGAGGGAACCAAGCCATCGTGTAACTCCTGCCAGCACCGGATCCGAATTGAGACGCCGCCTTTATCTCTATCGCAATTTTCCGTTGCCGTAGCTTAATCCGCAAACATTTTATACGAATGTTCGATTTTATCGATCCCCATTCGTAATAATCGCGACGCCTTTTCTCCCAAACCTGGAAGGCAATCGCCTTCTTCCCTTCACCTGCCCCGTTACATTCGGCGAGCACACCCCAACGTACAACGCCAAAGCGGCAATATTATTAGTGCGCCTCAAAAAATTAAAGTTGCGCTGCGTTTAATCTCGGCAGCCGGGGGAAATTCGTCATTGGGTCTGATCGATCGGAACCAACATGGCACGCCGGTCAGTATCCTTCTTGATGATGGCGGAGAGCTCCTTCAGGAACACTTCCGATCCCCCTTTCATGTATTTTGAATCTCCAACTCGTTGTCCCAGCGGGTTTAACACGATAATCGTTGGATAGCCGCGGATATTGAACTGCTCCGCCAGGTTCTTGTTCTGAGTGATGAGGCCTTCCGGCTGGGTGGTGGCCTTCGGGAAGTCCGCCTTCATCAGTACCAGGTATTTTCGGGCGTATTTCTTAAAATCATCCGTTTCGAAGACCTCCTCATCCATCTTCTTACACCAGTCGCTGGAATCCATCGCTGTAAAGGTGAGGAAGATATACCGCTTCTGTTGGGCGGCGATCGCCTGGGCCTTGCGGTAATCTTCGATCCAGCCGTTGTTGTAGTCCAGCTTTGGAAGCTGCGACTCAATTGTCCCTACCAGCCCATCAACGTGGTTCGGGTCAAATCCGGTAATCTTTCCCTTAACCTTGTTGGTCTGCATGTCCCAGACGAGCAATTGGAGCGGCTTGGGCTGGACATTGTACTTGGTCAGGAAGGCGCGGACCGAGGTCGCCTGCGGCGAAGTATCCGAATCCTCCGGCCATTCAACGCTCACGAACGCCAGATTGCGATTAACGAACCGGATGAACTGCTGATTGTGGAGCAGATCGGCCTTATCGGCCGTCGGCCGGGGAGCATGCCCCTGGGAGACCAGGACGAGCATCGAGATGAAATGCTTCCGGCCAAACGCCATGCCCGCCTCAAGCGTTTTTTCCTGCAACAGCGGTTCATCCTTCGGCTTGCTTGCGAGTGTCGCGTCGAGAAACTTGATCCACTCCCGGGCGCTCCGGTTCGTTCGGTGTCCCGGAGTTTCGCCTCCTCCCACCCCGCCCGGGCGAACGGATATCCGGCGCTATCGAGAAACATGAAAATCGGGACTTTTGAAATGCTGAACTGCAACTTCAGCTTGTCGTTCTGCGCTGTGATGAGCGACGACTGATGCTTTTCCTTGAGGAAATCGATCTTCATCAGGACGACATTGGCCGCCGCCCATGTGCGGAACATGTCCGTATCCAGCACGTCATGGTCGAGTTTTTGAGTCCAGGGGTCCCAGTCGCTGCCGCAGAAGTAGGCGATGACCACCCGCTCCTGCTTTTTGGCAAGCGCCAGGGCCTGTTCATAGTTGGTGTACCACTTGGTTTCCTTCTGATATTCCGTTTCGCCCCAGGCGACGCCTGAAGACAACAAAAACGCGGCGATCAGAGTGACCCAAATCGGACGGGCAAATCGAGTGGGCATGCGTGCGTTCTCCAGCGAAAAATTCGCGTCGAAGAGATTATCGACTATACGACCGATTCGCGAGGGAGGATCGCGCTTGATACGGTGCGGGCCGAATCGACGATGGAATTACTCGCATTTTCTATTTCTCTCAGAGCTGAAACCGCCCGATGAATTATCGGACGTTGCATTCGCGCATAAAAAAGAGGCTTTCGAAGCGGCGATGGTATTATCGGCGGCAGCGAGCTATCCCGCAGGATACCTTTGTTGACCGCCCGAACAGGATCGGCCGGGGTGCGAAAAGAGTGGCATAATGATTCCAATGTTTGAACTTCTCGAGCGACGCCAATTTCTCTCGGCGGCGATCAATACGGCTCTCGTCTCCGCCCCGCCGATCATTACGGCCAATACCAACCCCGAGCAGATCAGCGTCGAATTTCGATCACGATCCGCAATCCGCATCAAGACCATCAACGCTGGTGATTTGACGGACAGTGCGGGATTTGCGGTGCTTGGAGTTACGACAAGTTCCGATCGCCAGCACCGCGATATCATCGCCACGTACAGCATTGCTGCCCCGACGGGCGAATGGACGACGGCGCGGAACGGCGCGTATTCCTTCGAGATGACAGCCGGACAGGTGCGAAATCAAAACGGCGGCCGGTCACTTGGAATCCAGGGGAGCTTTAGCGTAGATATTCCCGCCGTCAGCATCTCCGGCGTCAGCCCGACCGTAGCGTTCTTCGGCCACCAGCCGATCACCATCAGCGGCAGCGGATTTGAAAGCGGGCTCAAATTGCTGTTCACCGATCCATCCGGCAATGTCAACGATGAGACTGACGAAGACTTGACGGTCAGTTCGACTCAGATCACAGGCAGCATCGGGTTGGTCAGCACGCCCGGCACTTGGACCGCGGAAGTAATCAATCCTGACGGGGGTGACAGCGGGCAGTTCAGCTTCAACGTGCAGGCAAAGCCCCCCCTGCCCCCGCCCGTCAGCATCGCCAGCGTCAGCCCAGTGGTGGCGTTCTTCGGTCACCAGTCAATCACTATAAACGGCAGCGGATTTGAAAGCGGGCTCAAGCTCCTGTTCACCGATCCATCCGGCAATGTCAACGATGAGACTGACGAAGACTTGATGGTCAGTTCGACTCAAATCACAGGCAGCATCGGGTTGGTCAGCACTCCGGGAACCTGGACTGCCGAAGTAGTCAATCCAGATGGCGGAGACAGCGGACTATTCAGCTTCAACGTGACGTAAGCACAGAAACGTTCAGCCAAAGCACATTATAGAAGCCAGTCCCAAGCCATCGGATTGGGCCGGTTTCGTATCGCGCAAGGCCTGCGTTGAGATTCCGCTACCGTTTTTTGATTCCGCGTGTAGACTACGAACCTCGGCAAATCGAATGAGAAGCGTGGTATCGTTCAATTCTGAGTGTCCTGAAGCGAGGAAGCAGCGCGGCTTTACGCTTGTCGAACTGCTGGTGGTGATTGGGATTATCGCCGTGCTGATTGCGATTTTGCTGCCGGCGTTGAGCCAGGCGCGGGAGGCGGCAAAACGAACCGCCTGTCTGAGCAATGTCAGGCAACTGGCTGCATTCGCAATCATGTACGCGAACCAGAACAAGGGTGTGTTTCCGGTGGAACAACGCAGCAATGCACTGTGGCTGACGCCATACGCATTTCGAACGGATATGTACCTCGAGATGGGTTTCCCCGACCCTTCGACGCCTTACTCCAGCAGTGATGAAGCATTGAATCGCATCTGGCAGTGTCCTTCTAATCCGCAGTTTGGGTGGACGGACAGCCGGATTTTCTGGGGATATACGGGGTGGGTCTCCACGTCGGTATTCACTTCGTACTTATACCTGGGCGCGGGAATGACGGCGGCCAACCAATCGATCGAGAAAGATCCGTCGCGCCGTCCGCATTCGTTGAACGACACGGCCGAGCCACTTTTCGCGGACATCGTGGAGTATGGAGATCCCAACGCCGGACAGGCCGGCTGGCAGATCAACCACCTCGCCCGGGATTCCAGGACGATCCCGGCCGGCGGAAATGAATCATTTTCCGACGGCCACGGCGAGTGGATCACTTATCCATCGCCGCTCCAATTCGGGCCCGGCGGGAACAGCGACATCATTCATACCAATTACACGCCATGGTATTACTCCTGGTGGTTCTGACAGAGAGCGCGGTATGAGACTCCGAGAACTCAAGCCCACCCGTTTCGAACCTGCCGAGCCACACCGCGCCGGTGAAGGCACCGCTTTCACGCTGGTGGAACTCCTGGTTGTGATTGGGATCATCGCAATTCTGATTACCTTGCTACTTCCCGCCCTTGCCAAAGCGCGTCTGGAAGCCGGACGCGTCCGATGCATGAGCAACCTGCGGCAGGCTGGGATGGCGGTGGCGATGTACGCGAACGACAACAAGGAATTTGTTCCGCCGCAGCAATCCGGCTACGTCCTGGTCACCGACCCGGACAGCTTCGTCTACAAGCTCTATCCCTATACGAATAGCTATGAAGTCTTTCAGTGCGGCCGGGCGGTCGAGCTGCCCGACATCACATGGGCTTCCAACGGCGGCCCTTATCCCGACGGAAACCCCGCGTTTCCGCTGGTCAGCAACCTGTACAACGCCCTGATCAGTAACCCGCCCGCGAAGATCACGCGATCTGCAAATCCAACTCAGGAAATTCTCTTCCTGGATCACGCGCCGCTTCAGAATGGCTCATGGCTGATCGCCGCGCCCGAGTCCGATATTCCCTGGTGGTATCCTCACATCGAATACAACTGGGGCGGCCCGCCCGGGAAGTATCGCAATATCTGCTTTGTCGATGGCCATGTCGAAATGGTCCCCAAGGGAGCGTTGCAATACTCTCAGATGGATTGGAATCACTGATACGCTGCACAGTTGATTCGAGCCGGCAATTTGTTTTTTCTTGACTTCTGTAAGTCTTTCGGAGCACAATGGCTCCGACACTTCTGGTTCTGAATTTATTTGTGTGCAATACACAGATTGGAGTCTCGGAATGCGGCAAAGTTCACGTCTTGCTGTTGCGGCAATTTTGTTTTCCCCGTTGTTGAGCCCAAGTTGGGCCGGGGCTGGCACGACCACTTACACCGTGACACCCACTGATCAGACGGGCACTGGATACGGCGCCAGTGCGGACGCCGGCGGTGGCATTGCGGTCGGCGATACGACGGACGGCGCGCCCGGGTGGGGAAGTAGCTCATTTATTTCCGTGGGAATCAATTCCGAGTTTGATATCGTTCCAACCCAGATTCCCGCCCTCGGCACGCTTAAAATCTCCGACCTTAAGTCGATTTCCTACAATTCGAAGAACAACAGCAGCACCACCGAGGACTGGGACCTTCGCATTTATACGGTGAATGACGGCAGCAATCCGAAGGATACGACTTTTTATTTAAATCGCTTCGAGTCGCCGAACCCGCAAGCCGGCAATACGAATTGGCACGCTTGGTCCACCGACAATTCTGTCGCCGTCACCAATGTCCACGGCGGGGATAAGACAGACACGGCGGTGAACACTTCCGCCGACGGGCTGAACGATCTGGATGCCAATTACGGCACCGAGACGATTGAGTACATCGCGTTTATCTCAGGTTTTTCGGGGCAGCAGACGCCCATCACTGACAATCTGGACGGGATCACATTTACGCTGAATAACGGAAATGTGGTCAAATTCGACTTGGTTCCAGAGCCGGCATCCCTGTCGATCCTTGGAATCGGCACGATCAAGCTCCTGACGCGTCGTCGTCGCGTTTGAGATTTTTGACCGGTACAGCTACTACTAATTTAGAAGTGACGCGAACGAATGGCATTCGTTCGCGTCGCTTTTGCAAATCACTGCCCACCACAACGCCACGGGTGTCACTCGACTAATCACACCTCAAGGGTTGCCCGACCTGCGAATTCGCCGGGGCTGCCAGCGCTACCGGTTTTCGCTGCGAGCGAAATTATTTTTTCCGTTAGATATCCACCTCCAGATACGAATTCCATTTGACGTTCGTTGCGTGCCAGACGGAATGCGATCCTCGGACAATGGGATAGGCGAATGCCTTCGAGGGCTGATGTAACCAGGCAGTGGACCGCGAACCAGCCGGTTGTGGCTGCGTTTCTCGCTTCGCTCATTCCGGATTTTCACGATGCGCAGGACGTTCTTCAGGAAGTGGCGGTGGCAGTCCTGGAAAGCTTTGCTGATTACGACGCCCAGCGGTCCTTTGTGGCCTGGGCGATCGGAATTGCACGCCATAAGGTTTTGGATTTTCGACGGCGAAGCGCTGTCGGCCGGGTGGCATTCGACAGTGAAACGATCGACGGAATCGCCGACGCATATGTGACGCTGCGCGACCGGTTCAATCCGGTCAGCGAGGCGCTGGAGCACTGCCTGAAACGCGTGACCGGCAAGGCCAGCGAGCTTCTGAAAATGCGTTATCAGTTCGAGCTCAAATCCGCGGAAATCGCCGAACGCATCGGGGGCAAGCCGTCGGCGGTGGACATGGCCTTGCATCGGATCCGTCTTGCGCTCCGCCAATGCATTGAACGACGGCTTGGAAGACGTGGGGCCGCGACATGAGTGATCCTCAAGAACTCATCAGCCATTACCTCGGCGGAAATTGCAGCCAGACGGAGGCCGCCGCCTTGTGCCGATGGATCGGCGACAGCGGCGCCAACGCGCAGGAATTCGCGATGCTGGCGTTTATCGACCAGCGGCTGCGCGAACTGCTGAAGGGGCGCGCCCAGTTGGAAAACCTCGAACACGGAACAAGCGACGCGGACTGGCGCGAAACCGGCTCGATGGTCCTGCCGGCGTTGGAGGGATTCGAAGAGGCCGTCGCGGCGCCACGCGCTCCAGTTCAGGCGCGACTTCCCGCTCCCATTGTGGCGCGCCCTTCTGTTGCGCCGAGTTTGTCGGCTCACCCGCGCCCGAGGGGTGCGCCACATCGTCATGTTTCGCGCGCAGCCGCGGTGTTCCTTGTGTTGGCGCTCGGGACGCTGCTTTGGCTGTGGATGGGCAATCGTTCGCCGCGGACGACGCTGGCGGCCGTGGCCGACGCCGAGTGGGAATCCCCCTTCGGAGCCATTCGGATCGGCCAGCCTCTCCCCTCTGGTCCGTTAAACCTCAAAAAGGGACTGGCGAAGATCGCCTATGCCAACGGGGTAACGCTGATCCTGGAGGGACCGGCTCGAATTCAGATTACTTCTCCCACACAGGCGCAGTTGGACGCCGGGAAGCTGACCGCGGTCGTTCCCAGCAATGCCCGCGGCTTCACGGTAACAACCCCGTCAGCCCGTGTCGTGGATCTCGGGACGGAATTCGGCGTCGAAGCGCGAAACGACCGGTCGACATTCGTGGAAGTCTTTACCGGCACCGTTGAGGCGCATGGACTGGGGCCCGCCCAGCGGTCCACGGATGTCCAAACATTGCACCAAGGCGAGGCGGCGCAAGTGGCCGCCGACGCGTCGGCGGTCATCCGCGCGGCGCCGCTGCACTTCGCTTTTGCGCGGAGTCTGGATCGGAGTCTGGACCCGCTGGACCTGGTGGACGTGGTCGCCGGCGGCGATGGAACGCAGGGACGGCGCAACGCAGGAATCAGCGCGCTGGATGGATCGGCCGTCTCCGCCGAGCCAACCACGGCCGAGGCCTGGTCTTTCAGTGACGGCAGATTTCACCCCTGCCCGGAGCGGCGATTCGTGGCGGGAGTATTCATTCCGCGGGGAGGCGACCACCCGGTTGTTCTTGACCCGGTCGGACATACTTCCAATCTCTTCTCGCGCGGAGGACCGTAGTTGGTACTGGCTTTGGGCCGGGGGCAGCATTCCCGCCGAGAAAAATTGGAGCAACCTGGTCCCGTTCTCCACGGTGATCGGATCCGTTGATTACAATACGCCGGGCCACGGCCTGATCTTCATGCATGCCAACAAGGGGATTACTTTTGATCTGCTGGCGATGCGAACGGCCCATCATCGCGGGGACTTCAAATCCTTCAGCGCCGCCTGCGTGAATCTCTCTCGCAACTCAGGCGTTTCGGGGGTCGTCACCAAGGTTAATTCGATTCGGTCGGGCTTCAGCGTCTTTGTGGACGGCGAACTGCGCTTTCAAAAATCGATATTGCAGACCGATCCCCCTTTTGATGTGGAGGTGCCCATTACCGCCGGGGCACGTTACCTCACGCTCGTCACCGATGATGGCGGCGACACGTTTTTCTCAGATGCAATCGCGCTCGGCGATCCGAGGGTCGATTAAATGTTTTCTCCGTTACCCACTGTTTCAGGAGGTCCTTGTATGCGGCTTTTCGTATCAATCTGCGTCAGCGCAGGCGCGCTGTTAGTTGGGCAGTTTGCACAGGCGACGACGCTGACGTTCGATCCGGCAACCTCGGCGGGAGGTCCCGTTACTCCAGGTTACGGCAGCAATACCGGCGACACACCCGACGTCAGCGTCGCTTATACCAACGTTGACTGGTACGCAGATCAGAATGTCCCCGGCGTCACGTTTCCCGGCAACGGGGAGTCCAGCAATGCAACACACGACTGGACCTACACTTTCACCGCAGCCCCAACATTCAAGGTGACGTTGCTCTCCTTCACCGCCGCAGACAACGATTCCAATCCGCCTGTTGTGGACTACTCAGTTTCCGGCGCTCTTGGGACCGTCGGGGGCACCTTCACTCCCGCTTCACCCGGCTTCAGTAATCCTTCTCTAATTTCGGTTACCGGTGCGACAGGTTCGACGTTGGTGCTGACGTTTCATGATGAGTCAACGCCAACGAACGGCGGAATCGGCATCGACAACATTGTGATCAGCGAGTCATCCGTGCCGGAGCCGGCGTCGGCCTGCGTGCTCGCTCTGCTTGGGACTCGGCTGCTCGTTAGACGCCGACGTCTGTAACGCCGTTTTGGTCCGGCGAGCGCGTTCGCCCGCGTTACCCAGCGGCTGGTGCGCGCACTCTTTGTTCTATACGCGAGGGCACGGAACTATGCGCACTGGCCCAGGCGATCCGCACACGAAAATGGTGAACGATGAGAAGTAACGCAAATCGCGCGTTTACGTTGGTGGAACTGCTGATTGTCATCGGGATCATCAGCGTGCTCATCGCGATTCTCTTGCCGGCCGTCGCCGCGGTACGCGAAGCCGCCGTTGATACCGTCTGCGCCTCTCGCCTTCGTCAGCTCGCCGCAGGGACAACCCTTTATCTAGGCGACCATGGAGAATATCCCGAGCCTCTGTTCAACTCACTTTACGGCGATACCTTCCCGGGCGATGTTCAATCGCGGCTGATCAATGAATTGCGACCATACCTGACTTTTCCGGCCGTAGTTACCGATGCGACGCCTGATACGCAGTTGCCGTCGATGATCATGAATCCCATTGCCGAGGCATCCGATCAGTCGAAGGGGCCGATTACCATCAATAGCGGTCCCGAAGAACACTACTGGTACACCGGTTTCGGCTATTACGCCCGCCTCAATGAAGGGCCACACGTACGCCACGGCACGATCCTTCTGCCGGACCGGACCGTGGGAGCTCACGGAATCAGCCGCGGCGTGCTGTGGGCGGACGTGGTCCTCACGCAGGACGCGGGCGCGGGATGGTACTATACGCATATCTGGAGCGGTCGCGTCTCCCCCTGGACCGGCGCCTACAGCGCCCTCGACCCGTCCTGGTGGACCGATGCAAGGGGACTCAAAGGGCAACACGTGGCCTGGTCAGACGGCAGCGTCGAATGGCGATCGGCCAGCCAGATGCGGGTCGATCCCAACAACGCCTATGGCACCGCCGCTTACGAGGTAGCGGATTTTCAGTACCCATTCTGGTTTTGATTGGCGCTGATCTGTTCAGTAAGGTGAGAACCGTGCTGGCTCGACCACCGATTCATTTCGAGCAATTGCTCTGGAAGGTCTAAATCCGCGCTGGCGTGGTTGAGAAACAACTCGTTGTGTCGTGTGTCTAGAAGCGCCGAAAAGATTTCGCGGCCACCGGCGTCGCCGCGCAGGGCCAACAACTGATCGAAGCTGTTCCTGGGAAAAATAACCGGGGGCCCTTTATAGGCTCCGCTGCAGGAACGCATGGCGGTCCATTCCCCTTCACTGCGCCTGTTGCGGCGAGATGACAAATATCCGCGGAAGTAATCCGGTATTGATCCGCATGCAGTATAAGAAGCGCGCCGGCGCGACGGTCGATCGCGGCGCGCGTGGCACAACGGATGGACGCGGCGAGCCCTTCAATCCACTGGGCGTTTGAAATAATTTCGACCGGCAAATCCGCCAGAGCCGACGCGCACTCGTCACCGCCGCAGCCGATCACGGCGACGACGGACCCCACTGCCGCTTCAATCGCGGTTCGGCAGGTTCTTCTCAAAAGCTTTTCCCCTTCAATCTCCACGAGTTGCTTTGGCTGGCCGAGCCGGCGCGATGCCCCGGCGCCAGGATCGCGATGAGAAGTTCATCAGGCATCGGCTACCGCGTAATTAAATGAACGTTCCAATGCGAGCGGAACCGCGCGCGAGAGCGACCCGGCGTCTCGGCCGTTCATCTCGGCCAGGATTTGCGCCATGATCGACACGGCAATGCCGGCCGGCGAGCGATCGCCCAAATCCAAGCCGATCGGGCCGTGCAACTGAACCAGGCGCCGCTGTTCCATCGGCGCGCGGTGCAACGCCTCTTCCAGGAGGCGCTGGCGTCGTGATTCCGGCCCGAGCGCTCCCACATAGGCCAGCGGAGATTCCGCGAGCAGCGGCAGGATCTCCGCGTCATCCTGTAGACTATGAGTCATTAGCACGGCGGCGGCTTGCGACGTGAAGGTGATCTGGTCCACCGCCAAATCCCATGAACCGGCCACGACCTGATCGGCGTGCGGAAACCGCGCCCTCGTCGCAAGGCGTGCCCGCCGATCGATGACCGCAACATGCCAGCCGAGCGACCGGGCAAGGTTGACCAGCGGGATCGCGTCGTTGCCGGCGCCAAAGATCACCAGCCGACGCAGCGGCGGGACGAAATGAACCAATGCCGCCGTTCCTTCTCCAATCGTATCGTGCAGAGATCGGCCGGCGGCAATGGTTTGACGCTGCAAAAGACGGAGCTTCGTGTCGCCGATCATAGTCAGTGATAGCTGAGGCGGACGACAGACCCTGAGGTCGTTTGTCTTCGATTCCACGATAGTTGCGAAGGTTGAGGCGGCGTCGAGATCAAAAGCGCCGGCGAGTTCTCGAAGAAATCGGAAGTGCGCCGGCGTGAGGCGCTCGACCAGGACCTGGATCGATCCGCCGCACCCCAGCGTCGGCTTGATGTCTTGCGCCTGCTCGTCGCTGTCAGATGAAAAGCAGATCAAGGCGGCGGGCTGATCTTCGGTCAGTCGCAGCGCCTGGCGGGCGACATATTCTTCGAGACATCCGCCGCTGATACCCCCGGCGACGATCGATCCCGGCCCGCTGACCATCAGTGAGCCGAGAGGGCGATAGGTGGATCCGCGTGCCCAAAAGAGCGTCGAGAGTGCTGCTGGCGCGCCGGCGTCGAGGAGCCGGGCGGCGAGGGCGATCAATTCGGAAACTTCTGAGCGATTCATGATCAGACCATAAGATTCTCGAGTCGGATCGGCAGATCGCGAACGCGCACCCCGGTGGCGTGATAGACCGCGTTGCAGATCGCGGCGGCGACGCCGGCAAGTCCGATCTCGCCGATACCGCGGGCGCCCAGGGGATTCAGCGCGAGATCGGGATAGTTGAGGAAAGTCACATCGATGGGCGGAACATCAGCGTTTACAGCCACCATGTAATCGGCCAGATTGCTGTTGAGCGGCGCGCACTGCGCCGGTCGTACTCAGTTTTCTCCAGCATCGCCATGCCGATGCCCATCACGACCGCGCCTTCGATCTGGTTGTGACCAGCGAGGGGATTGAGGATTCTGCCGGCATCAATCACCGTTACGATGCGTCTCACGCGCAAACGAGCGATCTGCGGCTCCCAGGACACCTCAATGAAATGTGCGCCATAGGAATGCATCGACAGCTTCGGTTTCTCGCCGAAAGTGGCTTTGCTGCTTCCCGCGCCACGGACGAACTTCATGTTGCCACGCTTAAGGATCGTCTCGAAAGCAACGGCGGATTCCGGCGCGGCATCCTTACGCCGGACGCGTCCCTCATCATAAACCAATTCGTCCGGCTTGGATTTAGCAAACGGAGAGCCTGGAACTTTGCCCGCCGCGTCGAGGATCAGGTCGATGGATTTTTCGGCGGCTTCGAGGACGGCGGGGATGACCGAGGCGGTAACCATCGATCCGCCAGAGATCGGTCCCTCGGGGAGAGAGGTGTCGCCGAGCACGACGCGAACCTTCCCCAGCGGTAATCCAAGCCGGCCAGCCGCGATTTGGGCAAGGATGGTGTAAGTGCCCGTACCGATATCCTGCGTGCCGCATGAGACCAGGGCCGAGCCGTCGTCGAGGAGGGCCACGGACGCATTCGCGGCGAACCTTTCGGCAATCCATGAACAGGCGGCCATGCCCCAGCCCAGAATACGATCCGCCTGCTTCATCGACCCCACTTCCGGCGTTCGTCTGGCCCAGCCGAATTTTTCGGAACCTGTTTTGAAACATTCAATAAGGTGCCGCGACGAAAAGGGAATTTTCAGGCCTTCATCTTTTTCCGGCTCATTCTGGAGGCGGAGCTGAACCGGATCGATCTTGAGCGCGATGGCCAATTCATCCATCGCTGACTCGGTTGCGAAGAGTCCCGGTACGGCTCCGGGGCCGCGCATCGAGGTAGCCGAACCGACGTTTCGTTTTGCCGAGCCAGAGGTCACACGGAGATTGGGAACGCTATAGAGATAAGGCGTCGCCTCCCCGCAATTTTCCTTGTAGTCGTCCAGAATCGAGGCGTGATAGACGTAATCCTGCGAAAGACTGGTGAGCTTTCCTTCGGCCGTGGCGCTGATCTTCACGTGTTGCTGTGTTCGCGGGCGATGGCCCACATTCTGGAACATCATCCTCCGCGAGACAACAAGCTTGACGGGACGCAGGAACTTCCGCGCCGCGGCGGCTGCCAGCGGACTGTGCGGCCAGGGCCAGAGTTTGCCTCCGAATCCGGAGCCGAGGAAGCGGGAGATGACCCGGACGTTTTCGTCCGGTACACCGAGCATCTGGCTGAGCACCGATCGATGGTTATTGACTGCCTGGGTGGATTCATAAAGTGTAACCGATGCTCCGTCCCAGACTGCGACAGTGGCGTGCAACTCGATGGGATTGTGAGTTTCGACCGGCGTGGAATAAGTCTGATCGATCCTGACCGCAGCTTGGCCGAACGCCTTGTCAGCATCACCACGTTCGCTTTCGCTCTTCGGCTTACCGTCGCTCTTCAGTTCGTCCGAAACGTCCGGGGATTCAACTTTGTATTTTGCTCGAACAGCTGCGGCCGCTTCTGTCGCGGCTTCGAATGTTTCGGCTACAGCCAATGCAATGTATTGACCGTAATAGCGAATCACGTCGTCCTCAAAGGGCGGCCGTCTCTCGTCGCACATTCCGCTCAACCTGGGGCCGGGCACGGAGCGAAAGAGGTCGCCGATATTTTCGCGATGCAGGACGCCCCGCACACCGGGTATCTTTTCCGTGGCGGAAGTGTCCAGCGACGTGAGTTGCCCCTTCGCGATGGTCTGCGCACACCGGAACGGCAAAAAGCAGTCCTGGGAACTGATAATCCGAGGTGTATTTCGCCCCGCCACTCACTTTCAAGGGGCCGTCGATGCGCGGAGTCCGCTTGCCGATGACCGATGGGAACGTTTCCTGTGTGGCGGCGTCTGGCATTTTTGATCCGGTCAGGAGACAGCCTGCGTGAGAGCATAAACCAGGCATCGCCTGGCCAGCTCGATCTTGAATCCGTTTTCCGTTTGCGGTTTGGCTTGTTGCAGCGCCGCTTCCGCGGCCTTGCGAAAGAGTGCCACATCGGGCGTCTGGCCGGTGAGCACGGCCTCGGCTTCGGGAGCGCGCCACGGCCTGGTTCCGACGCCCCCCAGAGCAATGCGTGCCCGCGCGATCCTGCCGTTTTCGACATTAATCACGACCGCGGCCGAAGAAAGCGCAAACTCATACGAAGCTCGATCGCGCAACTTGAGATAGAGGGATCTGGCTCCCTTCACCGGCGGGGGAAGCTGAACGTGCGTCACCAGATCTCCTGGCTCGAGGACTGTTTCACGCTCGGGTGTGTCGCCGGGCAGGAGATGAAATTCGCCGAACGCATACATTCGCTTTCCTTTAGCCCCTTCGACAGCAACAGTCGCTTCGAGTGCCGCAAGGGCTACGTTCATGTCGGAGGGATTGGTGGCAATGCAGTGTTCGCTGGTCCCGAGGACTGCCAGACCGCGATTGCCCGCGACGATTGCGGGACATCCCGACCCCGGCTCGCGCTTGTTGCACGGCATCGCCGTGTCGCGGAAAAACATGCAGCGCGTTCGCTGGAGCAAATTGCCGGCGGTCGTGGCCATATTGCGCAATTCCGCCGTTGCCCCCGAAAGCAAGGCCTGGGACAAAACGGCATAATCGCGCTGAACCGTCGGGTGATGAGCCAGATCGGAATTCCGAACCAGCGCGCCGATTTTCAGCCCGCCATCGGGCGTTGCTTCAATCTGATCGAGCGGAAGATGGTTGATGTCGAGCAGGCGCGTTGGCCGCTCGACGTTCAGTTTCATCAGGTCGATCAGTGTAGTGCCGCCGGCCACAAACCGGATCGACGCACCCTGCTGGGCAGTCTTTGACTGGGCGGCAGCGTTGACGGCGGCGGCAATATTCTTCGGTCTCTCGAATTGGAAGAGTTCCACGGCTGGGTCTCCCGGTCACGATTTCTGCCGGACCTGTTGAATGGCGGACACAATGTTTGGGTAAGCGCCGCACCGGCAGATGTTTCCGCTCATCAATTCCTTCACGTCCGCGTCGGCCGGTCCGCACGGCTCTTTCAATAGCGCAACGGCGGACATGATCTGTCCCGAAGTGCAATAGCCACACTGATATCCGTCGCAGGCCACGAACGCCTCTTGCATCGGATGCAGATTGCCAGGCTGTCCGATGCCTTCGATCGTGGTGATCTCATCTCCGTCGTGCATCGCGGCAAAGCTGAGGCAGGAATTGACTCGTCGGCCGTTCACGTGGACGGTGCATGCCCCGCACTGACCGTGATCGCATCCTTTTTTTGTACCGGTGAGGGCGAGATGTTCGCGAAGGCAATCGAGCAGCGTCGTGCGCGGATCGATGCGAAGGGTTCGAGGAACACCATTCACACGGAGTGTCAGGGAGGAACGAATTGATGAGTCTGCTGCCGGCCCGGTCGGTGGCTCGACCCCACGCAAAAAGGCAGGTGACCCGATCGCTGCCGCCACCCCGGACGATCCGACGCCCTTCAGGAGCGAACGCCGCGACATTCCGCCGGTGCCATTCGGTGAATGCCCGGTCACTCTCGAACGGCTGTATTGCGAATGTCCGGCGTTTTCACCTGCATTTCTCGCGGCCATGCTTGACCTCGCTCTTCTCGACGAAATATTGCCGCGGGACGGCAACGATCGCCTGATCCCGACTCCGCAAAAACGAAGCCTCGGTGCATGGACCGGAACAATGGATTGTGCCGCCCGTTGAATAATGCCATCCACCCATCGGCGGATTCGGATTCTCAAATGCGAGCGACGCGACGGTTACGCTTGTGGAGTGTTCAGTGATGATCGGCACGATCGCAGCCCTGATTGACGTGTTGCACCGCCACAACTATTCCATCACATGCGGTTGGGGCAGTGGTACGATAAACTTGCCGCGGTAACCACTCGCTTTGAGCTTTTCGATCAGCTCATCGGCGATGTGCCAGGAAAGCAGCATCACATACTCCGGCTGATCCTTGAAAAGTTTTGATTCCTCTAAAACCGGGATAAGCGTTCCTGGCATGAATTTTCCGATTTTATATGAGCCTTTGATCTCGAGAACGCACTCTAAGAGGCTCTCGTCCAGACCCACGTAGTTGATCAAAGTGCTGGCTCGTGAGGGGGCGCCGATCCCAAAGACACGCGCGCCCCGGGATTTGACCTGATTGAGAATTTCATAGAGGCTGGTTTTCGATCGGATCACTCTAGACCTGAAGTTCGAGAGTTGCCCGGGTGCGAGTGCGGTCTTTTCCCGTTCGAGCATGCCCTGGACGGAATCACGGATGGGATACCGGCCGGATCGGGACGCGTAAACGCGGACAGAGCCTCCATGAGTTGGTATTGACCTGGCATGGACTACCTCCAGTCCGTGCATCTGCAACAGGTACTGCAGGCTGCTCAGCGAATAGTATCGAAGATGTTCGTGATAGATGGTGTCGTATTGGACGGTTTCCAGCAGAGATGGGAAGTAATGAGATTCAGAAATGAATAGTCCATCGCCGCTCATCAATCGTGTCACACAGTTGAGAACCTCGTGAACATCTTCGACATGCGCAAATACGTTGGTCGCGGTCACCACCTTCGCCTGCCCCTTCTCTCGGAGCGCCCGAGTGGCAGCCTCGGCGTTGAAAAAGGAAACGACCGTTTCGATTCCTCGATCCAGCGCAAGCCTGGAGGCATTCGTGGGCTCAATGCCGAGGACGCGATTGCTACTGGTGAAATTGCTTAGCAATGTGCCGTCGTTGGAACCTACATCGATCAGCAAATCGTCCGGCCGCAACGGGTAAAGAGTGGCGATCTCCCGAGCAAGATCGGCAAAATTCTCGCGGCAGAATTCGCGTCGTACCGCTGGTGTAGGGATAGGTGGGGGGAAACAGAATCGCCGGATCCACGATCAAGCCAATCTGCGCCAGTGAACAGCGGGGGCAGCGCAGGAGTTGGGCGGGATAGGCAGCCTGCTCGACCAGCGGCGAACCGATGCTCACCATGGTGTTAACCGGCGGCAGGTAACCAACGAAAAGAATCGACTCCAGCGGAATTGCATCGCACACCTGACAGCGGTCCACGACCACGCTCCCGCCGGAACCGGCGGCAAGCTTCGCGGGGCGAGGAAATCTCGAAGCAGTGTTGGTGAGCGGCATTCGGCTCCTAACGAGTATGGATTGAAATCGTACAGGCTTAGAGGTGACGCCGAACGTACCAGTCCACGGTTAAACGCAATCCGTCGGCGAGTGAGACACGCGGCGAAAAACCCAGCGATCGCATCCGGGCGATATCCGGACATCGCCGAATCGCACTGCCGAGAGACAATTCCCCGGCGATCACTCGGACCTCACGATTGAAGCAAAGGCCAATCTGCCGGGACAACTCGGCAATACTTACCTCGACATCGCTTCCAACATGGTAGATGCCACGGTGTTCGCCTTTTTCGGCCAACAGCATCAGCCCTTCGACCAGATCGTCAATGAACGTAAACGCGCAGCGTTTCCTGCCCCGTCCCCTGAATGGGCAGATCGATGACGGCGCCCAGGCGCGCCGTCGCCGCCAGCACTGCCATACGTTGAGACAGTTGCGGTATCACGTGTTCGTCGCCCATGTCGGGACCGTAGACATTGTGCGGGCGGAAGATCACGACGCGCCGGAGTGCCTCATGACCGCTGTGCAAGGCCATCAGTTCACTGATGATTTTGCCACCGCCGTATGAAAATCGCGGGTTGCGCGGGTCTGGGATCGAGAGCGAGATATTTTCGGGGGTCGGAACCAATTGCGGCGTCTGGTAAACCTCGGAACTCGAGGCGAGAAACAATTCTGGAACTTCGTGCGCAGCTAACGCTTCAAGGACTGCGAGCATCCCGCGCACGGCAACATCAAGAACGATATGAGGCTTCGAATAGAAAAATTGAGTGCCGTTGACGTAGGCAAGATGCCAAACAGCATCGACCCCTCTGGCGGCGGCGGTGACGGCCGCGGGATCGCGGATGTCGCCGTGCACGATTTCGACCTGCCGTGCCATTTCACCGAGACGTCGCGGCGCCACGCGAGTCGTCATCGAACACCCGAACGTGGTTTCCCTCGCGGGCGAGCCTGCGGGCCAAGGCGGCGCCGATGAAACCCGTGCCACCGGTGATTAGTAAACATTTCCCGCTCATGAATTGAGCCTATCGTATAGCCCGGCAGGCGGCGATTCGTCGAACGATTGGACTCCGCAGCCTCGCTGCGGCTCGAAGGCGCTTTATCCCCAGGAGGAACCACGACAAATACTCATATACCCAGGACGCACGCTTAAATGTGGATTTTCCGCCATAGAGGCGATCGATGGAAACGATAGGGACCTCTCCCAGGATCATACCCTCAAGCTGCGCCCTGATTGACATTTCGAATGTGACCGCCCATCCAATCGGCTTTGTTTCCAGGTGCAATCGACCAAACGCTTCACGTCGGAACATTTTCATACCTGTTGTCGAATCAGTAAGAACGCAGCCGGCAACCTCATGGAAGATCTTATTGGCCAGCATCGACATCCCTTTGGAAATCAGCGAGCCGCCCAGGCGGCGCCCGCCTGACGCATATCGCGTTCCGGATACGAAATCGCAACCACCATCCATCAGATCGACCATGTTCCCTATCGCCTCAATCGGGCCGGTCTCGTCAAGGCCGAAGATCAAGACATACTCAGAGTCTGCGGCTTCAACGGCCGCCGTCAGGGCCTCTCCAATCGAATTCTGAGGCCGAAGAAGAGGCACGAAACGGGCGCCGATTTCTTGCGCATTCTGAAAGTGCCCCATAGCGCTCGCGTCGCAGACCACTATAACCTCGTGAGAACAATCCACCGCGGCCTTGAGGAACTTGCTCATCATCACCAGATCGGCCGCTTCGTCCGGAAGCAAAACCAGGACGGCAAGTCTTCCCGTCACGAGCAATGAGGGCGCGCCCGAACTGCTCGTGCGCGACGCGGACGACAGCGTCAACAACGGACCAATAGGACCGCAACTGGGAACATGGTTTCGCGACGCTGGCTTTTGTAACGCGGTGGTCCGAGGCACTCGTACATGAGTGGCGGGCAGATTTAGCCGTCGGAGTTCCCTAAACCCATGCCAAAACCACTTCAGATACTCGGCGACCCAAGGCCCCAGACGGAACGAGGATTGCCCTCCATAAAGACGGTCGACGGAAATAATGGGTACTTCACCCAGTTCCCAGGCGAGCAGTTGGGCTTTGATGGCCATCTCAAAGACTACCGCCCAACCGACGGGATCAGACTCCAACGATATTTCATTAATCCGAGCGCACCGCAGCATCTTTCCACCGGTGGTCGAATCGGTCAGAGCCGATGCGCCAAACCACCAGAGCAGAAAGTTCGCCGTCCTGGACAGCATTCGTCCGCGCAAGGACCCACCCAGCCGCCGGCCGCCATAGGCGTAGCGAGTCGCACTGACCAGGTCGCAGCCGTCGATCATGAGCGCGATCATTTCCGGCACTGCCAACGCCAAACTCACGTCATCGACCGCCGCAATCAAAATGTAATCGCCCCGCGCCTCTTGAAAACCGGTCCGAATCGCGTTGATGACACCGGGTCCGAGCGAATTGTGCAATGCGCGGAGGTGGGGGAAGCCCGCCCGGAGCGCCATCACCGCGGCCACGGTCGTATCCAACGGCGAGTCGTACACGACGAGAATCTCAGTTGGGATCTCGATCACTTCGTCGAAGACCCGTACTGCCAACGATAAATGCTCGGGCTCATTGCGGACCGGCAATATGACCGTGAGTTTTGGCGTGGCGAGTTCCGTCGACTGAACCGGCTGCCGAGACGACTCGGCAGCCAGCACGCTATCTTTTTTTTCAGCTGTGATCCGCGTCATTCATCCAATTGACGATAAAATTTCCGAATTTCATCACACACCACGCGCACGTCGTCGTCTGAAAGGGTGAACGCTGACGGAAGCCAGATGGCATTGGGCGTCACGGCCGACGCAACCGGAAATCGACTTGGAGGCTGCCGGTAGGGAAGCTGCCAATGCAGCGGGAACCAGAAACGACGGCATTGAATTCCCTTTTGGAGGAGGTATTGGTCCAGTTCATCGCGACGGTCGGCGATCGCATCAATCCACTGTGGCGCTTCTCCGCCGTCCAGATGGAAGTCCAGCACGCGAATGCCGCGCACCTCTGCAAGTTCTTCTGAATAGATTCGATACGTCGAGCGGAGTCTATCGAGGCGGGCCGAAAGATGCCGAAGCTGTGCAAGGCCCACGGCCGCCTGAAGATCGGTGAATTTGAAATTGTAGCCGACGCGCGGATGCACGTCAGAGCCGCCGGTTCCTCGAAACGGGCGCCCCTGGTCTTTCAACTCGCGCACCCGCGCGGCCAGTGCATCGTCGTTTGTAAGAACAGCGCCTCCTTGTCCGGTGCTGATCGTCTTATTCGGAGAAAGCGAAATGCATCCCGCCAGTCCGATGGTCCCGAGGCAACGACCATCGTGCCGCGAACCCAATCCTTCCGCCGCGTCCTCGATCAGCGGGATTCCCTTCCGCTGTGAAATCTCCAATAGCGCGTCGAGTTTGGCCGGCCTTCCGCTGATATGAACCGGCATCACTGCTCTGGTGCGCGGGGTCAAGTGGCCAACTACCAGGCTGGAATCAATGTTCAACGTGTCCGGATCGATATCGACCAATACCGGTGTCGCCCCCGTCATGGTTACGGCATTGGCCGTGGCAATGAAAGTGACGTCAGGGATCAGAACCTCGTCGCCGTGACCCACGCCGCACGCCACCAGCGCGAGGTACAATGCGGCGGTGCCGCTTGTGACCGCAATGACGTGCCTTGCGCCGGTCGATTTGGCCAGTTGCTCCTCGAATCGTGTAGTGAACTGGCCATCATTCAGGAAATTGCTTTCCAGAACCTGTTGCAGGAATTCGTACGCTTCGAGCCCGACCTGCGGCGTCCAGAATGGTATATGGCGGCGCATGGTTGCTATAGATCGGATGGCAATGTCGCCATTACAGCCCCCCACGACAGCCCCGTCCCAAAACCCACAAGCATCGCGCAGGCCGGGGCTCGGATGTCCCGAGCGGAATAAAGGCGCTTGATCGCGATGGGAATCGAACTGCTGATGGTGTTTCCGACTTCCTCAAGATCGATAACGAACCGTTCAGTCGGTAGACCGAGCTGACTTCGCAACGCCTCAAGCATGAAGCGGTTTGCCTGATGGAAAACGAACCAATCGATGGCGTTTATCATCACTCCGCTTTTTTGACAAAGTTCCTTCACGAGCGGCGGGATTCGCGACAATGTAAATGTGAAAATCGCCGGGCCGTCCATGTGAATACACATCCGCGGCGGAGTTCCACCGGTGTCAGTTGATCCGAGTGGTCGCCGTGCGCCGCCGTCCGGGACCATCAACTGATGGGCCGCCGACCCATCCGTTCCTAAAACGAATGGCCCAAGAGATGGCGCCCCGCGATCCTGGGACGCGGCCCTGATGATCGTTGCCGCCGCACCGTCACTGAACAAAGACATCAGCGCCTTATCCTGAGGACCGATGAGTTTAGAATAGGTATCGGCCGTCAGCAGGAGCACATTGCGTGCAATCGAGGCCTCGATCAGTCCGCTGGCCAAAGCCAGTCCGTAGACAAATCCGGAGCACCCCTGATTGACATCAACAGTGCCGACCGATCTGGAAAGGCCCAGACGATGTTGAAGCACGCATGAGGTCGCCGGCAGCAGATAATCCGAGTACTGCGTGCAGAATATCAGGAAGTCAATCTCGTCGCGAGCAACTCTGCCGGAGCTAAGTACTTTCTCCGCCGCCAACACGGCCAAGTCGGCTGCCGTCTGCCCCTCCGCTGAAAGGTGACGGATGCGTATACCTGTTTTGGCGAAAATCTGAGCTCCTGTCCATTGGGGGAACAGGGCTGCGAGGTCTTCATTGGTTCGCTGAAGCGGTGGAAGGAAATACTCAATTGCCGCGATCTCGGCTTTGTGCATTACACGGTTCCAATTTGGCGCTGAACAGTCGTGTCAGTCTTGAATCGCCCCTCCGCTCAGGGCAATCAAATCATCAATCGTGACGGCTTGTGAAACTTTCTCCCCATCTACCACGATTCCGAACCGATTCTGCACCCACAGGACGAACTGCAGCGCCGTCAGTGAATCCCATTGGGGCAAATCCGCCAGAACCTGCCGACCGGCCAGAGTTCCCGGTTTGATATTCGCTATCTGTTCAAATTCCCGTAAGAACTCCTCGGTCGTCACTTTCACACTCCGTTCCGGCTATCACCTCAAAGCAGTTTGGATCCTGCTGATGATTCGGATTGATTTGGAATCTGTCTGCGCACCTCGTCGATTTTGGCCTCAAACTCCAAAATCTTATCCTTTCGACGCGGTGCGACAGCAACCGCGGGGTTTCCGGCGTAGACGGTCCACGGCTCAAGCCGCTTCTTCACCACCGAACCGGCCGACACGACCGAACCTTCCCCGATCTGAGCGCCTGGAAACACGATACAGTTGGTGCCCAGGAGGCTGTGTTTATCCATAACGATTGTTGTAACCGTCTGCTTTCCTGAAAATCTCGCGTCCACCATCGGGTTGGTTAATCCGCTCCCCAGAAAATCATCGGAAGTACAGATGATGCGGCACCCGGCAGACAGGCCCGCAAAGTCTTTCATCACGAACTTAGCCGCTTTGCCCCCGACAACACTCACCGACGGTCCAATATGAACAAAGCTGCCTATTTCCAGTTGCGTGCTGATGGAGACGAAAGCGTCAATAGCAACACGGCTCCCGATCGTCACCATCTCGGGATAGCGGATCTCCACGAAATCACTAATCCGAACGTCGTCGCCGCAGCGCAACAGTCTCTTGGTGTCGAAACCCATTCATTCACCCTCCAAGTCGGCAATTTCGGTATGAATCAATGGCATCGATCCACGGCGGGTTACTTCTCCCGCTAATGCTTTCGGTGAGGCTGGATCGACCGCTCTCACCCAATTCCAGACATCGATCACCCGCTTTCCCGAAGGTATCGGTAGGTCTTTATACGCGGTATGCGGAACGCCAACGAACAACACATCAGCCTGATCCAGGACCTGCTCAAGTGACGCGAATGAACCGTCTTTCACATGCGGATCGCAGCATAGAACTTCCCTGGCCTCGAAGGTCAGGAGCTTCCTGAGCTTGAAACTCAAAGAATCACGCGGGTCATCGCTGTTCGCCTTAAAGGCCATTCCGAGGATTCCTGCGGTTTTGCGCGACAGATCGATATCGCGCTTGCACAATTCGATCAGATGGCTGGGGAGGCCTTCGTTGATCAGCATCGCTGAATGGCCGAGGGCGAACTGGTTCTGGCTGAAGGCGGCCAACTGCATGGTGTCTTTGATGAGACAGGGTCCGGCGGCAAATCCAGGACCCGGTGCATCGGCCATTCGGCCGTAGTTATGGCGGCAGCCATGCAGGATACGATCGAAATCCAATCCATGACGGGTGGCAATCATATAAAATTGATTGACAATAGAAAATTGAATGTACCTCCAGGAATTCGTCATCAGTTTGCAAAGCTCAGCCTCCATCGGGCTCAACTCGACGAATTCTGTGAAGATCCGCGAGAAGAATTCCCGCACCGACGAAAGTGTTTTCGCTTCGAACGCGCTGATAATCTGCGGATACTTCCCCAACTCTGCTAGAGCATGGCCCTGCGTGACTCGCTCCGGGCAATTCGCCACATGTACATCAAGACCGCCGTCAAAAAGCCGATGCTGCAGGTATCGGCTTGTTCCAGGGAAAACGGTGCTGCGAAGAATGAGGATCTGGCCATCTCGCAGCCAGGGCCAGCACCCGTCCACGGCTCGATTGATGGCAGAGAGACTGGGATTGGAATGCTCATCAACCGGCGTGCCGACGACGAGGAGGAGGTGGCGGCAACAGGCCAATTTTTCGGGGGTGCTCTCGATCTCAAGGAAGCCGCCGCTCAAAACCCGCTTGAGAAGCTGTTCGCCCCCCTCTTCGGCATAAGGCATGTTTCCCTGACGGATCAGCGCGACGGACTGCGGGTTGGTGTCGAAGATCACCGTGCGTAATCCCGCATTTGCCAACATCATCGCCAGCGGCAATCCGACGTGACCGGCCCCTCCGATAACACATACATCCCGATCGAATGATCTATTTTTCATCGGCCTCCCTCGAATCGAAGACTTTCATCGGCGGCGGCGGGAGCGTCGCAAGCAACTGAGAATTTTCGCGTTTCTATTTCGAAAGTCGCGAAGCAATCTTTCGCTCGCTGCGCCCACCTGCGCCAGTACAGAGGTGAAGCCGGGCTGACAACCCCTTTGCCAATCAGGTACAGCCAGATTGCCAGGGTCATCAGATGAAAGATGTTATAAAGTGGAGTGCCGCGTCCGGCGTAAATCAAAAGGGCTGTGGCGCTCAATGGGAAGGTGAACACAATTACGCTGACCAAAAACCATTTTCGCCACAGCAAAAGCATTAATACCGTCGGAGGCATCCACCAGCCACTAAAACTTACAGTGATCCATCCCAGGCCAGCGCTGAAATCCGATCGGCTCGTGGTGTTAAGAATATGCACGAGACGCCGATAGAGTATACCTAAATACCATTTGGGATCATCATAAATCGCTTTCAGGACTTTCTGCCTCAAGATGCGATCGTACCCTGGCAGATCGCCGGGATAAATGCGATACCATCTCTCCTTGTCATAGGTGTCGTCCAAATAGTAAAATGAGCTGTTGTAAGGATACTCCCGGTGATTCTCGACGCGTAACCCGGAGATCGCGTAGCTGAAAGCAGCGCGATCATCCCAACGGTAGCCACGGTTGAATCCATAATCTCCCAGTCCCATGAAGATCGGGTGCCAAACGGCGTGATGCAGGTTGAAAGGCCCGGGGTAATCATGGCCTCGGTGCGTCCTGACAAATGCTACGGCACGGTTGAATTCGGAAACCCAAAAGCTCTCAAGTAGTCGCTCGGTGCACAGGCAGGATCCGGTCAGGACACCGACAAGGGCCACGCGTTTGAGCCAAGGGGTGCTCGGAACCAGAAGCCAAACGAAGGGCGCCGCCAGAAGGACCGCTCCCGCCTCGCTCCGCACATTGAGAAGCAATGCGCCGAAAATCCCCATCGCCGCGGCGGTTGGCCAGGCCCAGTGGTCGATCGGTACACGTCCGCTCATGTACCGAAGGTGCAGCGCCATTCCGATAAGAACTCCGCAGATGGGGAGTCCGTTAATGTTGTCGTTCCGATAGATTTCAACGATTTGGAATGGGTCGGACCCCACCAATAGCACAATCAGTATCCCAAGCAGAAGATAACCTTCCGCCCAGAAACTTACGAGGATGGAGAGAAGCGCCCCGCTGAACAGGATCTCGTTGGAAACTTTGACGTTGGGGTTCAGAGGACTCCCCGTGAGCCACGCATGGGGCAGAAACAGGAAGAGCTTGGAAAAGTCTCCGCTGCGGATAGTCGGTGCCGGTTGACTGAAATCCATGATCAGGCGGTCGCCATGCTCGCGGACATATCGCTCGGCTCCGGCCCGGCTGATGGGCCAAAAAGGTGGTGTCCCGAAAAAATCGACATGCCAGATATCTTCAGGGGTTCGACCCTCGGGAATCGCCCCGACCGGAAACACCCTGAAATAATAAAAGAAGTAGAAGAATTGATGGATGTCGGGTGCAAGCCCGACATTGGCCGTTAGCTGGTAATCGTAAACGCCCAGCGATTCGTTATCCACGAATCGCCACTGCCAAAAAATCGTGGCCACGCAGCACAACCCTAGCCACCATGCCGAACGTCGTCTCATCGTGTCAAAATGCGGAGCCATCAGCGTTTTTTATGGCGACGATAAAATCGTCAAGAAATACGATACATTCAGCGCGCTCATCATACCATCAGTGCTTCCTCTCACCGGCCGGCATGTTCCGGCTTAGGGTCACGCGTCATCAGATCGGTGAGGGCATGGAGAACGTCCTTATCCTGGAAAAGGACGGAATAAACCGCCTCGGTGATCGGCATTTCGACGTGTCCCCGGCGTGCCAGTTCCATGACGGACTGTGTGGTGGGGACGCCTTCGGCGACACTGTCCATTTTCGACAGGATGTCGGCGAGCTTCATTCCTTTGCCGATACGTTCGCCGACGGTACGGTTTCGACCTTCGGGGCTGACGCAGGTGGTGATCAGGTCGCCCAGACCCGCCAGGCCATTGAATGTTTCCTGCCGCGCGCCGAGCGCGACTCCGAGCCGAGTGATTTCAACCAGTCCACGGGTGACGAGGGCCGCCTTGGCGTTGTTGCCGGCGCCGAGTCCGTCGAGGATTCCGGCGGCGATCGCGATAACGTTCTTGGTCGCGCCCGCGAGTTCAACGCCAATCACGTCCGCATTGGTGTAAACGCGAAACCACTGAGTTGAGAACGCCGCCTGGACCCGGTCGGCCAAAGCCGGATCGGCCGCGGCCGCAACCGCGGTGCCGGGAAGGTACCGGGCCAACTCCGCGGCGATGTTGGGACCCGACAAAGCCGCCAGAGGATTTGACCCAGCTACGGCCCCCGGCGATGACGCGGAGTCGGGCAGACGCGATGACGCGGAGATAAGTGAGTCCGACGTGTCTCCGCGTTTCGAATCACGGTCGCCGTTGCGATGCGCGGTTTTCAGCACCTCTTCGATAATCTGCGTCGGCCGCGACAGCGTGCCAACTTCGATACCCTTGGCGACGGAAACGATGGGAACACCCAATGGCGTGTGGGGGGCGAGCCGGCCCCAAGTGGAACGCATGAACTGCGTGGGGACGGCGGAAAGAATGAGCGTCGTATCCGCGAAGCAGTCGTCGTTGGCCGTGAGTTCCACACCCGGTGGAACGCGAACGCCCGGGAGGAATCGCTGGTTTTCACGATTCTGCAGCAGTCGCTCGATCGACTCCTCGAAGGCCCCCCACATTCTCACGGAATGACCGCCGGCCACCAGGAGAATCGAGCAGACGGTGGCCATCGCGCCGTCGCCGACGATCGTTACGTATTCGGGCATTGGGAAGACAGAATACAGAAGCCAGGAGCCAGGAGCCAGAACGAACAAAAAGAAACGACCCCGGCGGACCGCTCCGAAACGGCAGAAGCCAGAAATTCAGAAGCATTCGCTTCCTCTTTCTGGCTTCTGGCTTCTGGCTTCTACCTATTCCTGCGGCGGCTGAGCAACAACGGGCGCACCGTTGGCCGTTTGATACGCGTAGTAGGTCTTGATCATCGGTCCGTAATAACCGCCTCCCTGGCTGCGGACGGCATTGAGAATGACGCCGAGATGCTCGGCCTTGAGCTGACGGAGCTGATCGCGCATGCGCTGGAGCAGGCCGCGGCTGTTGCCGTTTGCGCGGACGACCGTGATCACGCCGTCCACGCGCGGCGCCAGGGCGATCGTCTCGGAAACGATGAGGAGCGGACCCGTGTCGAAAATCACGTGATCGTACTCTTCCAAGGCATGCTCGATGAAGTCGATCAGCAACTGGCTCTCAAGCAGTTCGGTCGGGTTCGAGGGCCGGTTTCCACTGGTAAGGACCGATAGATTGGGGACCTCGGTTTCGTGGATCGACTCTTCATATAACTCGGGGGCGTTGAGCACGTCGCCAAATCCAACGTCATTGGGGAAGTTAAAGATGTTGTGCAACTCAGGCCGGCGGAAGTTGACATCGACGAGAAGGATGCGCCGGCCGTTGAGCGCTAGGCCGGCGGCGAGGTTGCAGGCAACGGTTGATTTGCCGTCTTCGGGGCCGCAACCCGTCACGAGCAGGCTGCGCGTGGTATCGAGGGAAGCCGCATGCTGAAGACGCGTGCGAACCTGACGGAACTGCTCGGCAATGATCGAATGCGGCGCTTCAAAGATGGCCAGCGGCAGGCGCGCGCCCGCCGTTTGCGGATCGTCGCTTTCGTGCGGGATCATCCCCAGCAGATTCATCTGTCCGACCCGGGCGATGTCGCGCGGGGAACGGACAGTCGTATCGGTGATTTCGCGCAGGAAGGCGATGCCGAGGCTCACCGCCAGGCCGAGAAAGAGCGAGACGGCAAGGGTAAGGGACAGCTTGGGAAACGATGGCTTATCCGGAACAACCGGCCGGCTGGACCAAGTGGCGTTCGAGAACCCAGACCCGGGCATTAAGATCGAAGTCTCATTCTGATTCTGTTTTACCTTCTCGAGCTGTTCGGTCAGATTCTTCTGGTCTGCCAAAAGATTTTCGTATTCGTTGCGCATCTTGGCAAGCTCCACAACGTCGCCCTGGAGCTGGGCAATGCGCTTGTCCACCGAGTCGAGCGTCTGCTTGGCGGCGCTGGCGGCGGTCGTCAGCGCAGCCTGCATGGAGGCGGTCGACTTTTGCTTGACCTCCTCGCGCACTGAGGTCAATTTTTCTTCCCAACTTTCGGCTGTCGACCGCGCCCTGATCACCAGCGGATGGGTCTTTCCGAGCTGTTGCTCAAGTTGATGGAGCGTGACTTCCGCATCGTCCGCGTAGCGCTGGTCCGACAGGTACGAGTTGTTTCGCTCGATCATCTCCTCGACGATGGCCGGCGTGCCGCCGTTCTTCAATTGGTCTTGAAACGACTGCAACTCGCTTTGCGCTCTGTTGGCCTCCGCCTGGGAGTGAACCTGCTCTCCGACCAAGGCCTGGAGCTGATAATCCTTGCTTCCCTGCCCCTGCATCGTCAGTCCGTTTTCTCCCATTTGCTCGCTGATGCGGGTGATGCGCATGCCCTTGGTCTTCAGGTCGCCTTCGTACTGCTGACGCATTGCATCGAGCGTCTGAGTCATCTTTAACTGGTCATCAACGCGGTTGGCCGTGATTTCTTCAAGGAACTCGCTGATGACTTCATTGACAAGCGTGTAGCAATCATGCGGAACCGAATAGGTCATCGAAACGGCAACCAGGCGCGAGTCGGGGATGGCCGACACCCCCAGCGATTCCATGAGATCGGCCTTGGCGGCGCCAAGATCCTCGACGGGTTGGCCGCGCTCGATGGTGACAAAATCCTTGAACCACTGCGTATCCCGGACCGCCGGCCGCGCAAGACGCGCATCAGCAGCGACGGCTGTTTGATGCGGCTTACCTGGTCGTGCTGCTCGATCTCGATTTCCTGCGAACTGGCTCCGCCGCTGACCCGGATCTCGCCGGGCCGCTGAGGGAACTCGGAATCGAGGTGGACCTGGATCAGGCCGGTAGCGGTGAATCGCGGATGCTTAGAGGCAAGCCAGGTGTTGGCCACGACGCCCAGGGCCAGCATGCTTCCAACGATGATTCCAATCAACCAGGCGTTAGCGCGCAGCATCCGCCAGATGTCTCCACCGGTCATCGGGTTGGCGCCGGCATGTACCGCAGGCGCGACCCCGACCGGCATCGCCAGTTGGGAGGGGGCCACCGGCCGGGGCAATCGCATCGGGGTGGTCTGGGGCAAAGTCGTCATGAATCATTCTCCTGTGCGGAAAAAAAAATCGGCCGTTATCGCGGCAGAAAAAGCAAATCCGCCTTAGCCGTTCCGCATCGCACTTTCATCAAGATCAACTGGCAAGCACTATAACACATCGTCCATCCGCCTCCATGCAATTAGGGGCGGTCCGCCGCCGCACTCTTCTCGGATCGCAGTTGCCGAACCTTATCTAAACCTTCCTGTATTCCGTTCTTAATCTCCGGGCTGACCTGCCCGTGATTGGCTTCGATCGCCTTGGCCAGCGCGCTGGCCTTTTGCAACTGTTCCTCGGCATCATCGGGGCGGCGCTGCGCAGATAGGCCTGCGCCAAGTGATAACGGGCTTCGATAAAGTTCCCATTTTCGTCCACGGCCTGCTGCAGGAGATTCATCCCCGCCGTGGCATCGTGCCCTCCGCAGAGCGTGAGAATCCAGCCGTGTGTATCGCGGACGGAATTGACGTCGCCACCGGCTTGCTCAACGAGTTGCAAGGCCTTTTGGCTATATGCCTTGGCATCGGCGGGGTGATGCATATCCTGGGCCAGCATATACGCGAGATTGTTCAGCGGCACCGGATCAGTGGGCGAAAGGTTGATCCACTGCAAATACGCATCCCGCGATTTGTCCAATTGGCCCAGAGACTGATAGCCGGCGGCAAGCGTATCGACAACGACGAGCTTCTGCGCCGGCGTCAGATTACCGTTATCCGCATTGATCGCCTCGGCTGTTTTCACGGCATCCGCCCAATCCCCTTTGTTGCGATACATCTGCAAGACGAACAATCGCCACGCCGAATCCTCCTGGGCCCGTTTCTCGGCGCGGTGCAAAGCCTCGTCGAAGGAGATCTTCGCGGCCATTTCATTCAGGACCTGGGTCGCGGCGGAGCCGTCATTGGCGGCATCGCCCACGGCAATGGCCTTGTCCAAATCGGCAAGTCCGGCCGCCTTGTCGCCGGCGCCCGCCCTGGCCATTCCGCTGGCGTAATAAATCCACCAGTATTTCTTTCCGGCGGCGAGGAGCTTGTCCGTTTCCTGCAACGCACCCTGGTAATCCCTGGCATCAACCAGAAGGAGAATGTAGGTGGATACGATCTGGGGGTTGTCCGGACTGATTTTCAGCGCCGCGCGAATCTTCGCGATCGCCTCGGGAAATTGCTTACGCGCGGCAAGTGCGCCAGCGTCGCGCTGAAGCCAGATCGGATCGTCGCGCAACTGCGGGTTGGCTTCAGCCGCGGCAAGAACCCGATCGAGCTGTTCCCACTGTGTTGGCCGAGCGCTGCCATAGGCATTGACAAGCGCCAGGCGCGCATCGCGTTGCAGCGGGGAGATCTGTACCGCATCTTCCAACTCCCGAATAGCGCCGGTCGAATCACCGCGGTGCTGGAGAAGTTGCGCCAGAAGCAGCCGCCCGGGAATAAACGCGGGATTGCGATCCTTCACCGCATTCAGGTCGCGCATCGCCAATTCCACATCCGGATCAGGCGAAGCCAGTTCCGCTTTGGCCTGCTGAAACAGCGCGATTTCATTGTTGCGATCGACCTTTAACGCATTGCGCGCGCGACCCGCGCATCGGCCGGACGGCGCGCGTCGAGATACACGCCGGTCATCAGGTTGAGCAGATCCATCGAATTGGGGGAGGCGGTCAACGCCTCCTTCGTCGCCCGCTCGGCGTCATCGATCTTTCCGGCGGCGACAAACGTCCCGATACGCTGCCGAATCACCCGCGCGTCATTTGGATTGTCCGAAAGCAGCTTGATCGCATCGTCGAGCTTCCCGACCCGCACGAGCAGCGAGGCCAGCGCCAGTTCGACGTCGACCGACTTGTCGGATTTCTCGTAAGCAGTCCGCAGCTGCTTTTCGGCAGCGGGAAGATCACCGCCGCGCTGATCGTATTCGGCTAGAAGACGATAGACATCCGGCTTGTCTTTCCATTCCGGCTTTTGCGACAGATCGAGCAGGAGTTTCTCGCCATCGGCGGCTTGCCCCAGATATTGCTGCAACTGCGCGAGGAGGCTGACGACCCGAATGTCATCCGGCCACTTGGTTTCGGCCTTGCCAAGGACGGCTCTGGCGTCCGTGGAGTATTTTTTGGACAAGTCGGCATCGGCGGCCTTGAGCTGAGCAAGGCGCACGTCTGCCTGGGCCATCGACAGGTAGTTTCCAATCTGTTCGGGAGCGGCGTTGAGAATCCTGGCTCGTTCCTCCACCGCAGTCTCAGGGTGATTGGAATAAAACAGGTCGTAGTTCAGGGCAAGCTCGCGAAATTGCGAGCTGTCGGGATACAGCTTGTGGCCTTCAGCAATGACCTTGCCGGCTTCATCGGGCTGCTTGGCGGCATAGAACGCGTCGACCAGGCCGCGCAAGGCGTCGAAGTTGGTGCTTTGCCGGTCCAGGGCGTTGCGAAATTCCCGCGCCGCATTTTCCGGCTGTTCGTCCTTGAGGTACGCCTGACCCAGGAGCACGTAGCTGACGGCAAACTCCGGGCGGCGGCTGACGATCTCCTTGCCGGCTTTGACGGCCTCATTCCAGTCTCCGCGCGCCATCGCCAGGCGCGTCCGCGAAATCCATCCGTCCGATTCATCCCCCTTCAGCCGAACCAGCGTCGGAATTTCCTGTTTCGCCAGATCGAACTTGCCCTGGGTCAGGTAAAACTCGAAATAAAGCTGGGCGACCAGCCTGTCGTCCGGTTTGATCTTGTCGGCCGCCTGAAGGTGTTTCAGGGCGTCATCCGATTTGCCATGCGCCGACGCGAGCTGATATTCCTGGATTTCTCTCGTGTAATCGTCGGCTCCGGCGAGCTGCAACTGTTCGTTTAACTTTTCCAGCTCCGCGGGTGAGGCGTTTTCCAACTGCTTTTGATAGATCAGCAGGCGGCGTTCCGTCGGGTTCTTGCTGAGCGCCTCAACGATCACGTCGCGGGCCTTCTGCTTTTCGTCGCGGACGGCGTACGACTGCGCCAGTGCGAGCATGGCCGACGCATTTTCGGGCGCTTCCTTTCGGGTGGTCTCCAGCAGGCGAATCGCCTCGGGGTAATCCTTCGACTGCAAAGCGAGCTTGCGCCTTGGTCAGCCGTTCGTTCAGGTTGGATTCGGGCAGCTTGGCGTAAACTGCTTTGGCCGCCTCCGGCTTTTTCTGCTGTGATAGTTGAGCGATGCGGAGCTTGGAAAGTTCCGGGCTTTGAGGTGCCAGTTTCTCGACCACATCGAGCTGCTGCTGCGCCGAATCCGGATCGCCCTGTTGAAGATAAATCTGGGCCAGAAAGAGGCGGGCGGGAATATAGGAGCCGTTATAATCGACAATCTGGCTTAAAAGCTTCATCGCCGATCCGGTTTGACCCAACTGAAGGTCAAGGCGGGCGGCGTCATTCATGACGTCGTATTCCTTCACGCCGTTGCGTTCCATCAGGTTGAGCGCCCGCTGATAGGTGGCCATCGCTTCGATGCTTTCCCCTTTAAGCTCGTGAATGTGCGCCTTCAGGCGAAGCTGGGCCATCGACTCCGAACCGGACATTTGCTCGAGGCTCTTGAGACCGTCCTGCATTTCATCCAGCAGCAACTTCCGGCGCCGGATCGGTGGTGGCGACATAGGCTTCCGCCCGCATCATGGAAAGCAGGTAAATTCGCTCCGCTTCGATGCTGTGCGCCGTCAGGGCATGGAATCCCTCGAGGCCAGCGGCGGAGACGGGCCTGGCGAGGACGGACATCGCCTCATCGCTCTTGCCGGGAACGGTTCGAAGAAACTGGCCGAGGGCCAACTGGGCCTGCGGATCGCTCGGGCGATTGGCGTAAAATTGCCGAACGATTTTCTCGGCACGGGCCGTGTCTTTGGCCGCCATGGCGGCGCCCAGCCCCGCTGAGACGATTTGCGGATATTTTGGGTCCGCCGGCGTGACCAGGGTTTGTGCGCGTTCGACCGCCGCGGCCGCCAGGGCTTTATCATGTTCGGCATTTTTCGAGTCGACCGAAGCGAGAAATGAATAGAGCTGAGAAGCTGCGCCATTGGATGGCAGCGCTGTCCGGCTCGCCTCGAGCGCCTCCTCGATGATCGTTGTCGAGTCCGGAACGGCCTTGTCCATGATGTCGACGTCGCCGACCTTCACTCGATCCAGGGCGCGGCGCAACTTCCCAAAGACGCCGAAGAACAGGTCGTCGGAATTGCCCGGATCCTTCTTCAGCAGCGCCAGAACCGCCTCCACGCTTTCGTCCACTTTCTTGGAATCGGTGGAGATGCCGGCCAGATACTGCCGAATCGTCGTCACATGCGGAGTGGCCTGGGCCTGTAGGTCGCTCGGATTGAGTTTGAGAGATTTCAGCGATGCATCGTGCAGGCTGGTAAACGTGGAAGTGGCCGGGTGAGCGCCTTCGGCTTCCAGCTCATCCTGGTATGACTGAATGAGGCGTTGGAGAGCAGGCAGATTCGCCGGATCCGTCACCAGGATGTTCTGCCATGCGTCCCGGGCGCGCCGAGATTCTGCGGATCGACGCTGACGAGATGATCAAGGGCGTCTCCGAATTTGAGGGAAAGACCAACATTTCCGCGGTCCAGGCCCATCGCCTTGTGATACGATTCAGCGGCCTCCTCGAACCGCTGATCAGCCATGGCTTTGTCGCCGGCGGCGATGTAGGGAGCGGGATTGCGGTGGTGTTGAATATAGACGGCGCCCATCAATACCACGACCAGCCCAACCACTACGATCGTCAGGCCAAGTAGGAATTTTTTGTTGACGCGCTTTGCCATGGGATCAGGCTCTCTGGTTTTTTCGTTCGCTGGCGGAATGCCAGCCGGATCGCAGGGGCTGTGGAATGGGGCGGGGCCGTCTCACGGCCGCTAATGTTCCGTCCTGCCCCGTAGTTTCTGCCAATCGGGCAGGCAACGTTCAACCTCCGGCAGGGCCGACGTCAGAAAATCCGTCATAGTGTTTACGATTGGCGCGTCCTCCACCCGCGTGCCCGGGGGACGAGTCAGCATCATTTCCACTTTCGCGTAATAGCCGTATCGCTCTCTCAGATCCTGAAGATCGGCTCGCACGTCCAACGAATTGGCCTCGTACTTTCCGTTGGCATGAAACAGGTAGCCGACGTCGCGCGAGACGCGGCGCGTGCCGGATTGATCTTCGAAATGAACAAGGCGGAATTTCACGTCGCGTGGTTTTCCTGAATCCGATCCCTGCTCATAAGTGCCGCACCGCGCCGATTTGGTGTCGTAGGTCGTCACTTCGTATCCGTCGCCGACAAGGCATCGCTCGGGAATGTGAGCGACGGTGTCGGCCATTCCCGTGTAATAGGTGATCGCAAGTCGGAGAACAGACTGCGGCTTTTGGAATTGCATTCGCATCAGGGCCGCGTCACGATCCGAATCGGAGAGATCCTTGATCTGATCGATCTGATCAGGCCACTCCCGCGTGTCGATGTAGTCACGAAAGACGTACTGGGAAGTTCCGAGCACCTGCTCCATTTCCGGATCGATCGCTCCGTCCTTGGAAACCTGAACCCATGAACCGATTGTTGCGGGCATTCCTTCGCTGAGCGACTGCACCGCCAGTGGAACCGGCAATTTCTTGAAGTGAAGCTGGAGAAAACTGGTGGCGGCGTTGAGCCCGAGGGCAGAGACTCCCAGAATGAGGACGGCGGCGAGAAACGCAGGCTGGGTCAGAATTTTCCGTGCCGGCCGCCGCAGCGACGGAGCCGCGTATAGTGCGACGGCCGCGATGGCCAAGACGATGACCGTCAGCAACACCGGCAAGAGGTTTCGACTCTCCGTATCGGCGGCGGCAAGGATAAATTGCAAACTCACGGGCGGCCCTCCGATTTGGGTTGCGATTCCCCGCCGGAGGGATTGCGTCGCGTGAATGAACGGACGCCTCCACCCATCGCGCCCGGCCGGGGCGGAAGGGTCTGGGGACGCGGGGCAGCCGCAGGCCTGGGCGCTGGTGGCGTCGCCGGCGGCGTAGTCACCACCGCCTGCGGGCCTGTTCTGAGCGTAGTCGAAGGGCCCACCCCAACCAAAGAGACGGGTGGGGTGCGCTGGGCCGCGGCCGCGATTCGACGCTGCTTCAATTCCGACTGATCCGAAACCTCGTCAATAAAAAGACGGTCGAGCATCCAGGCCGTCAGGAGGATCAGGAAAAACGCCGGGATCAACATGATCAGACCGACAAACTGATGGGCAAACCCCTCGGATAGCGCGGGACTTACATAGTGATCGAGCAATCCCTGGCCGGCTACACGCATGACATTGCAGAAAATGGCGATCGGCACCGAGCTGACGACCAGAAGGATACGCTGCCACAGGGGTCGGGTGGTCAGGAATGCCACTGCCGCCGCCACCGACACGAAGGTCATTAGCGAGCGCAACCCGGCGCAGGCTTCAGCGACGTTCAGAGTCCGTGCCCCGTGAGAAGAGGCCATGATGATCTTGGTCCCGGAAACGGCTGCTTCGACGCCGGAAAAGCTCAGCACGTGCACGGCCACCTCAGCCGCAAGGTGCTGCAGAGGCTGGGCAATCTGACTGTAGACGAGGCCGGGCCACGGGAGCGCACAAACCAGGAATGCGATCGGAAACCAGGCAATTTTCATCACCTGCCACCCGCACAACAAGGTGACCGTCCCGAAGAGCGTGGCCACCATACCGAGATCTTTGGTGTAGTCGTTTTGTCCGGGCCAGATTCCGTACGCAAAAAGCAGAATGCCCGCCAGGAGAATCCCCAGACCAGACCAGGCGGTGCGAACCTCCGACGCCAGCAACGTTTCGCGATTGATGTAAAGGTAATAAAGTCCGATGAAGGGTATGACGATGGCATGGCCCCAGTTGGGCTCGCCGTTAATCGGATTGGTTTTGTACCAGAGCCGGCGGAGATTCGGCCAGAAGACCATTCCCATCAGCAGGGTAATGACTGCGATCTTGAGCCACGCGGTCGTCGGCAAGCCAAAGAATAGGGGCTCGTCATCGCGGGCCTCAACGGCGTGGGAGGGCTCATATGGCCGAGTCAAATTGGAAGAGATACTGGTCAAAAGCGTGCCTCCCGCTCCGCTTGGCAATCGTCGATGAGCCGTCCAAAAGCCCGGCTATGGCTCGCTTCGGGCGTCTCGCGATAAAAACAAGTCACGAGACAACAGATATCGTCGCCGCGTGTGGCAAACCCAAATGTGCTCCGCCAACCCGCGTTTTACGATATGGACGCCGGGTAGTTCGTCAATTCTTTCAAATTTTCCCGAGCCAGCCCTTCCCATGCCTGGGGACCGCCGAACTTAGAAACCGCCGCCGCTGTTGGACGATTGGAAGTAGTTTCGGTCGTAAAGGAAACCGAATCCGTAGGTGATTCTGAAAGCACCGCGAACCGCCGCGATAAAGGGCGCCAAAGCGTTGGTTCCAACCATCACCTGGTCGTCGGGCCGCAGATAAACGTCCGGCTGCTGCCCGGCAAAAACCTTATCCAGGTCGATGCGGACGAATACTTCATGGTCAGGCCGGATGCGCCGAATGATATCCGTTCGCTGCGGAATAGCGACCGCGTCAAGCATGCCCGCCGAAACTACAGCATTCTTGAGCGTTACGTGAAAACCCTGCAAAGTGTAGACGCCGGGACGCTGCACGTGCCCGCCCATATAGTAAACGCCGTTCTCCAGCGGCTCGACGTAAACCATGTCCTTGGGGCGGATTACGATGTTGTATCGCAGTTCTCCACTCAGCAACGCCTGGAGGGGAACGCGAATGACGCGAGGCTTTCCGGGCATCTCCGGCTCATTGAACTCGAACGGCTGGGTCGTCCCGCCAGCGGTAGTCCCTGGCCCGGTCGGCGCAGTCGCCGGAGCCGCCTCGGGAGCGGTCGTCGGCGAAACAACGGGGGCGGTTTCGGGAGCCGTGGCCGGCGTGGTCGCCGGAGATGCTTCCGTCGCCGGTTGAGTGGCGGGGGCATCGGCGACATCGGCCGCCAGATGTAACACGTGATTGATCGGCGATGCCTCAGAGTGAGGCGCCAACACATCCGAACTCGGACCGGAAGCTGGAGCCGCTGCCCCGCCAGCCGGGTGGGTTGTCGGGCCCGTCCCTAAATGCGGCTGTTCGGAGCGGCGAATCACATAGACATACTCGATGAGCGAAGATGAGCTGCCGTGTGCTGTCACCAGGGCATTGAGCAAGCGAAAGTCGGCCTCGGCAATCGGATATTCGCCAGGGGCGCCGACGGCGCCCAGGATGCTGAACGCCCGCCCGCGTGGCTCTGCAACGGATACCGACACCTGCGCGTTTTGAATGAGGTTTGCGTTGCGATAGGCCTCGATGATGCCCTGTTCCAATTCGATTTCGGTGAGGCCCTCGGCGTGAACGGCGCCAACGAAGGGGAGACTGATGAATCCGCTTTCAGTCACACGGGTGGTCTTGACGGTTTCCTGGCCGGGGCCTTGAAGATCAGAAATCGCGACGCTCAATACGTCGTCGCGGCTGATGCGATAATCCCCGGTGTAATCTTTCAGGTCGTCTGGGGTTGGATCGGTCGCATTGGCAAATTCCTCATTTTTTGACTCGATATGCGGATCGACGGTGTTCAGGATCGGCATCGCCAGCGGCTCGCGCTCGTAACGGCCCATTTCGCTGGGATCGATAAAGCTCTTTGTGTCGCAACCTCCCAGCATGCCAAGCAGGCTGAAGCCTAACGCGGCTGAAACCGCATTCGTTCGAACTGCCGCGTTAATAATGTGTCGCCCGGGAAGCAAGAGGGGCTCCTTTCCAAATTCGAGTCGTTTCATTTCCTGTCTGATCGCCCGCTCGCCAAAGGCGTCTCTGCGAACGCTGGCATCACCCTGCGATCAGACTCCGTACTCACTGTAATCTATATCAGACACTGGAGATTGCAAGAAAACCGCATGTCACAACTCTTTCATCGACTCAAACGAAGCAGGGCAAAACCCCTGGGGTGATTGAAGCCGACGATTTTCCGCATCAGTTCATTCGTCACATCCCCCTTGCCTATCTTTACAAGATCATTTTATCGTGCCGGTCGAGAGGTTATCGGACCGAAGTGTTGAAAGAATTCCTGAATTCGGATGGAAATTTTCACTGGTTTCGCGCACGATTTACGCGGAGGCGGCACCAATGCGGCTCCGAGGAACGAGGCCGGCGAGCGGCAGCGCCGACGAGAAGTTGTCAGACAGGATCGGATGACGCCCCAGATCATTGGCGATGATTTGCTTTCCCGCGACGAGAACGGCCGGCCGCGCACCCGCATCGCAACTGTTTTCCCGCGAGCGAACACCATCGTAACCCTGCCTGGCATTCACGCGACGCAGCGCGTCGCTTTCGTTGAGGCGATGAATGCCCAGCGAAAGCTCCACGGCCTCCCCCCGCTCACCGAGGCCGAAGAGGAACGCGAGTGGCTCGCCGCCGTCGATCTGGTACTTGAAGACGATTTGATCCTCATCCGCCCCGATCCGGCTGACATGGAGCTCGCCTTCGAAGCCGACGAACTGCTGCAGCAGATTGTTTCCAAAAAGAAGATCCGTTTTCTCCACATCCTCGATTCCCATGTGCGCGAAGCGATCAAGCGACGCGGGGAATGTTGGCGCATCAGCCCCCTTCCGCGGTCCGCCGAGGAAATGAAGCGCATGATCGCCGCTTCCAAAATAGGGATTGGGGGGCGCGAGATTTATTATTTCAACTGCGGCAGCGGGACTCGGTTGCTCACCTATCACCAATTCTGCGGCCTTTCCGATCTCCCGGAATCCGAGCTCGCGCTCATTTACAAGAAATTCGCGACAACTGCATACGGCTGAATCGGCTGGGCAATCCGGAGGTGGGATTCTTCACGGCAGCCCGCTTGGAAATCGCGGCGGCATTTACCGCTTATGACTTCGCCTCCCTTGGCCATGACAAGCTGCGAGACACTTACGAAACCCTGCGTATCCGGTTTCAGCAGGTGACGCCTCCCGTAATGCGGATCGACGACGTCGGATCCGCACTCTGGCGCAGTCAGATGTACGCGTCGCTGATCAATCGGGCGGACATGGCGATTTCGGAAGAGTCTCTGCTGGGTTTGAGCGCCGAATTTTTCATGCAGGTGGAATGGCTCCCGGGCGGACGAGTTGAAGATGGCGAACTCATCCTCGATCCGGTCTTCGACGAAGAAGACGAGTCGCCGGGCAAATCTTCTGGAAAGCGAATTTGCGATCACGCAGCCCGCGGGTTCATTTTCAATTTTGTCCGCGATTACGGCGATCTGGAACACGTGAATATCGGGCGCGTCGTTGATTCGCTCTCGTCGCGACAGCCTTTCGATGGACGCCGCGGCGTCTATCTCGCGGAGATCAAGCAGCGCGACAATGCCCACCCGATCCTGCGGATCATCCGAATGCAAAAGTGGGCGGTTCGCGAACACCTGGATGAGGGGAAGGATTTGCTCAGCGCCATCCTCGAGGCCGAAGAGTACACGGAGTACATCCTCGATCGCCGGCTCGGCTGCCGACAGCTTGGAATGAATCTCTCCCCACGCGTCACAGCCCGGAAAATCGGGGAACCTTACAAGGGGAAAAATACCTTCTATCATGGATCGCCGATCTGGTCGGCCTATTTCGAGCGGGATTACATGGCCGGCGTGGCAACCGACAAAGTCCCGCTCTGCCGGTTCGAAGACGACCGATTCGCCATGCGTTTTGCAACGTTGCTCGGACGCGCCGCCGCTCCCAATCTCATCCTTGGCCGCGCCGATTTGCGCGGGCATGTTGTTTTCGACGACGGAGACGAGCTGATTGTCGAAAACGCTGACGGCCTCCCGGCGGAGATTGTCGTGGCCGACCCCACTGGTACCTTCACCGATTACCATCGCGAGTTGTCGCAGTCGGTTCCCGCGTACGCCGCGGCCATCGGACGCAGAACCAATCACGTTTCAGACGCGTCGGCATTCGCCGACGCGTTTATCGAAGCATTTGTAATTCGATTCGGGCAGATTCAAGGCGAGTACCGCAAACGGCGTCGGGCCTTTGATACGCTTTTCAAACACAAGCGACGCGATGAGCGCGGAAGTTTTGCATACCGCTGGGAGCGCGTGCTGGCCCGACTTGACGCCGCCGATCCGGCCAAGCTCGCGGATTTGATCCGCAAGAGCCTGTCCCGGCCGACCGTGCAGCGCCCTGTGCCGGCCGCCACCGTCTGAAATCCTGTTCACCGACGATTAAGTTTTTGATATTTGAGCTTGCATTTCGAAATGGTGCCCGCTAAGTTTGCAGGTCGTTTCAGTTTCAAATTTGTGGGTGAAACGAGACGGAACGGAGAATTTGTGGGTGTGGAAAATGCGCTAACTCTCAGTTCGCAAGTAGTTGCGTCGAAAGACCAGATTTCCAGCCAGCTGGGCGATGAGGCCGTTATCCTTGACCTCAAGGCAGGGATTTACCACGGCTTAAACCCGACCAGTGCTCGCATCTGGCAATTGGTGCAGCAATCTTCGACGGTCGCCGCCATCCGCGACTGCATTCTCGCTGAGTACGCAGTTGAGCCGGCGCGTTGCGAAGAGGATGTTCTCTCGATTCTCCGTGAGCTGAATTCCAAAGGCCTTATCGAAATCATCGAAAATCAGCCGCAAACCGCGCGAGCCTAATTTCTCGTGCGGTGAAGGCTGGATTGAATCAGTGTTCCAACCCGTTCCCTTTTCAGAAAGGAAGTGTCTGATGTCTCAGCAGAAGGAGTCGAAGAAGCCGTACGTGGAGCCGAAGGTCATGACCCAAGGCACCGTCCAGGAATTGACGCAGGGAAGGGCGGTCCGGGGAGCAAGCTGCCTCCCGATCGTCGGCATTAGAATGCCTGAATAAGCTCCCGGCTTGCAGGATTCGAGCCACCCACGGAGGAAACTCCGTGGGTGGCCATCTCGAGATCTAACTTGGCGCTGGCTTAATTCTCGCAGAGCCGGAGCGTCCATGGCGATGGCGCAAATCATTTTGCATAGCGAAATTGAGCCCTCGGAGCGTGATTTTCTTCTTTACGCCTGCCGATCGGTGCTCGGCTTGCCGTACCAAAGGCCGACGCCGGAGCAAGCTCCGCGCAACTCAGCGGCCTGGCGACGAATTCTGAATGCGGCGGGCGCGCACGGCGTGTCGCAACTACTCGCAATTGCCTGCCAGGGCCGATCCGATCTTCCCGCTGATCTGGCAAGTGCCCTGAAAAAGAGGTCGTTTCAATCTGCGTCGATTTCGATTCACCAGGCGCATCAACTCGTCAATGTGATGGGCGTCCTCGAAGCGGCCTCAGTGCAGGCATTGGCCGTCAAAGGCCCCGCCCTGGCGGTCCTCGCTTACCCGAATGCGGGCCTGCGCCCTTCGGTTGATCTGGATATTCTCGTGAGTCCGGACGAAGCGGAACGGGCGATTGGAGCGATGCTGTGCGCCGGATTCAAGCGCACGGAAATACCGATCGCTGACACGCCGCATCGGAACATTGAAAATGAAGAATCACTGACCGGCCCGGACGGACACACCGTCGTAGAGTTGCACTGGGCGTTGCTGCCGCTGGGCCACGCCGTGCCCACCACGTTCGGGGAACTTTGGCGCAGCGCACAGAGGGTCCAGCTTCCCACCGGCAGCGTGCGAACGCTGGCAACCGACGACCTGCTGCTTTATCTGGCGCAGCACGGCGCAAAGCACGGGTGGGAACGACTGATGTGGATCTGCGACATCGCGATGCTCGTTCCGCGCTATTCTGACCTGGAGTGGGAGGTGTTTCTGCGCCATTGCCGAAGGGCGGGAACGCTGCGCATGGTGCTGCTGGCGTTGATGCTCGCGCGCGATCTGCTGAGCGTTCGTTTATCACGGCCGGTACAACAATCGATCCGCAATGACAGCACGCTGGGGTCGATCTGTGCCCGCTCCAAACGACGGTTGTTCGAAACAGTTCATCGTTCCGAGGGATTCTCCGCCCACGCCCGCAACCTCCTGTTCAACCTGACGATCCGCCAACGCATGCGCGATCGTCTGCGGTTTTGCCTCTGGGCGATGAAGCCCACCCTTCGCGATCATGGCCACATCCGGCTCCCGCGCCCGCTGGAGTCGCTCTATTTTCTGCTGCGCCCGCTGCGATTGATCGCCCGTCACTGGCCCAGCGGCAATCCGGATGAACTCGATGACCGCCTCGCGAGCGCGTAGGGTGGGCTCGGCCCACCACAAATAAGAAAGGTGGGCCGAGCCCACCCTACATTCGGAATTCATATCCGAATGAGTGCAAAGTCGAGGGCCTCTGCGCGGACCGACCGATTCTCCGCGCCGCATCGTACGGTAAAGTTCATCTGCTGATCGGAAAGATTCCACAGAAAGATCGCGCGGGCCGTTGGATACCAGGCACAGACAACGGGCTGATCCTCGACGACAACCGGCACTTCCGGCAACTGCTTCATCACCTCGTGCTTCAAGGCAAACATCCCCTCCAACGATTCGGCGACAGTCCGCGCCACATTTTCGCGCAATCCGGCGCTGGGACGAACAATCAATTTCGAAGCGGAGGCCGGAGCCGGATTTCGGTCCAGGGCGCGCGCGGCAAAATCTGAAAGGAAGTTGAAACCCTCCGCCGCGGGTGCGTCGCATACTGAGAACGGAACACCGCTGGCAAGGAAAAGACTGAACGGATTGTCGTCGGAGACGCGTCGGTCCTCATCGGTCCAGAGCTGCTTGAACGGTCCTTGCGGCACATGGCCGGCAAGGACCGCATGAGCGTCTCGGTGTCGGCGGATGTGATCCGCCATCGCGCTCCAGTGCGTGAGCGGAACGGGAGTGAGTCCCGACATGAACATCGTGTGCCGCACGTCGGCGATCGTCGAAACGTTCAACTTCGCACCCATATTGGCCGCCGAAAGCGAATTCGACGGATATGCGGTGGTTTCGCTGTAAGCCAGTTCCGGCTTCACGAATCGGCGATGAAACAAAGCGCTGAACAATTCCTCGGTCTTGGCCTTCACCGAGGCGAACGAGCCATCATCAAACTTCGACTCCCCGACGCGCATCGGCAGGCCTGCATAATCGGACAGCCGGATGCCGGCCTTCTCGGCGCCGAGGTACATCACCATCGAGCCCAGATCGATCTTGGCGCGGCTTTGCGCATCGTGGCAAAGCACGCGCTCAAGTCGTCGCAACTGAACTCAATCCATTCATCGAGCATGCGGCTGCGCCGCCGGCCGGCTACATCGTCGAGCAATTCCTTCCACCGCTCCGGCGAATAGCCATGCAGGGTGAGGAAACGTTGTCGATGTTCGTCGCAAAAGCATCCGCCGATGTAGCCTGGCAATCGAGCCAGGCGAAAGTCGTCATCGAGAAAGACTTGGCTGAATCCCTCGCCCTGAAGCTTCGCGAGCGCGTCAGCATTTTCCTGAGCCGCCGGAGCATGTACCGAGGTGCCGGCGTAAGTCTGGCCGTTCGGGAAAACGCCGGGTTTCCAACGGGTCGGCGGCGTAAGCGGAATCTTTCCGTCCTGTGCGCCGAGCGAATCGCCGGGATGACCGAGCGCCAGATTGATCGCGCTCACCGCCAATCCTGCATCCTCGATCTTCTTGCGCCACCCCCGGATCTTTTCCATCGGCCAGGGCCAGTACCCGTAGAAAAAACCGCAAAGCCAGACGTGATTGATTCCCGCATTGCGCAAGGTCGGCAGCAGAGCCGGATCGTTTTCGAATGACGTCACCGCGAACGAGGCATGAAAATCCCGCGCGGCCGCCGATGGCGACGTGCTGCTTTGCCCGGCCGCGAATGATTGGGAAAAGCGAAAGGGCGCCACGGCAGCGCACGCGGCCGCCGTCTTCAGGAAACAGCGCCGATTTACAGAGATTTTTGCAGGCTTCTCTTGCATGGTTTTGAGGTGCGGTACAATCTATCGCAAGTTGCAATCGGAGGCACGAGGCTCGCGCGCGAGGTTCGAGTTCCGAGAAGAGTGGTCATGATTTTGAATTGGCTTTGCCGCGGCTTGAAGGAACTTGCCCGGGAGAAGAAGTTTAGCCGCCGCGGCCTCGCGGCGCTCTTCCCCATGGCGCCGCGTGGCCGCGGCGGCTAAACTTTGCGATCGGGAGGACATTCATGAAACACGCGACATGGTTGACGCTCATTATCGCTCTTCTGGTCTTCGCTGCTGCCCGGGCGGAAGAGTCCCCCGCGAGCGCTCCCTCGACTCAACCCGCCGAAGCCGTCTGGAAATCACTCTTCAACGGCAAGAACCTGGACGGCTGGACGGTCTCTGATTTTGCCGGCCACGCCGATCCCGATGTCCAGGATGGAAACATCGTTATCCCGATGGGCGTGACGCTCACTGGCGTCACCTATTCCGGCAAGCTTCCAACGATGAACTACGAAGTTCAGCTCCAGGCCAAGCGCACGGAGGGAGCCGACTTTTTCTGCGGCATGACCTTCCCGGTCAACGACACCTTCGCCTCCCTGATCATCGGCGGCTGGGGCGGCGGCACCTGCGGCATCTCCAGCCTCGATGAGAAGGACGCCGCCCACAACGAAACGACCACGTATCACAGGTTCAACAAGGATCAGTGGTACACCATCCGCCTGCGCGTCACGCCGAACAAGCTCGAAGCGTGGGTCGACAAGGAGAAGATCGTGGATGTGGATACCACGGGGAAAAAGATAGCGCTCAGGCAGGACATCGACGCGGGAAAGCCGTTCAGCGTCGCCACGTATCAGACGACCGCGGCGCTGAAAGATATTCGAGTTCGGGAGACTGGGGGAAAGCAGGTGCGGCTAGCCGAGCCGTCCAGAAAGAGGTAGTTTTGGATATCCCGGACCCTTTTCGACCAAATCCGTGACCCGATGTACCTGTTTAGCGTGGGACCCGACGCTTACGAGGTTTTCCCGATGATTTGCGACCGCTGGGTTATCGGCCGACAGATCGCGACCAATTTCCGTGCTCTTCTATTTTTCAAATTAGACCCGTCGGCGATACCCCCGATCCGACATAATCCGACATAATCCGACACTTTTTCGACCTCTGTAACAAAATATAGCTACATATCAGATGATATTGACCATATTCATGAATCAATTTTCCGGCGGCAAGTCGCATTTCTTGATGTACGATGCCCGATCATTTCATTTTCAGAGCAATCGAAATTTGAGCGATCGCCTCCCGAAGGTGCTTGGCCACCCCGGAATGTTTACCCGAAGCAAATCCCTGAAGAACTTGCTCGACGGTTTGTCTTGCCTGCCCAAGCTGCTCGTCTGAAACCGCCTGCTGTTCATGTCCCCTTCCGTCGCCGCGAATGTTGGCGCCCAGAAGGTCGCACGCCTTCTCCAATGCGTGCATCGCTCGGATCCGGTGCCCGTGATAGTCATGATCGGCGACATACAGGGTCGTGTACGCCGTTCGCAAGGGCTGAACCTCCGCCGCCGCGACGGATCTGGCCGCGGGCGTTGCGTGCGCCGCTTGAAGCGTCGTACTCCAGGCAACCAATAGGACGCCCGACACGAGCAACCATCGAATACCGCAACTCAAATCAGGACGCATGTCCGACCTCTTTCAATGTTCCCGAGGCATTCGTGCGTAAGCCGAAGCCGCCATGTTTAACGGCGGGAAGGGAGGAATATTCCTTGCATTGGTAATCGTCGATATTTTTTCAAGTATCAGGCGAAGGGCATGTTGCGCTGTCGCCACATGCGTTTTCGACAGACAGTTCCCAAGATTCCACGAGCAAATGGGCCGCACTGCGCCGGCAATCAGACGAACAGTACGGTGCTGTCATCCTGAGGTACTCCGAAGGATCCGCGCGGTGCTCGCGCGGACCTTTATGCCGCGACGTTCTTCTCCGCCGACTGAATCCACCCTTCGGATCGTCCCCCACCGGACCTCACCACGCCGAGGATGCGCCTCGATTTTCGTCAGTCGCCTCCGCTAGCGTGCTGCTTCCAATGCCGCCGCCAGGCCTTCTCTCATCTGGTACCAGTCGTTGACATCTGTGCTCCATGGGGGTGCGCCATCGGACCCGCCGCCACGATCGTACGGGCGGCCCGCTTGCTCGGTTTTCTGGGAATCGCCTCCCGCGCCGGGCTTGATGTTCTTTGGCAGCGCCTCGGTCAGCGCCAGGGGAATCACATGTTTAATCGCATCATCTGCGACCTTCTGCCGGCCGGCCTGCTGCAGGAGCCAGCCGTATTCGTAGTCCTGCAAGCCTCGGCGATAGGCCTTCATGCGCAGGCAGGAGAGCGGGCCGTCGATATTGGGCAGTCCCACATCCATGAGCCGCGCTCCGGGGTAGAAAAGCACTCCGTTCCCCCAGCGTGTTTCGCCATTTTTGTAGCATGGCCGCTGGAGCGGGTGATCGGCATCGCCCAGATCCATGGCCCACCAGTACGATCCACTGAGCTTGTATCGCCAGCAAATCGTGCCCCAGGTGCGCAGTTCCACACCCGTTGCGTTCACGCCATGCACACCTACGCTCGGATGGCCGTCGTGATAAAACCAGGCGGTCTCGCCGGCCGCCACGCGCGGCTGCAGGAATCCCGGATCACACGCACCTCCATTGGGCGACCACCACCGAATCACTCCGCGCAGATCGCGGGCCGGATCGTTCGCGAACGTCGCCGGGTCGGTGTGCGAGGTCCACATCAGATTGATGTGGTTGGCGCCGGCGCCCTGATCGAGCGCCTCCTGGAGTTTTTTGTTGCTGTTCTTCGATCGGGCATCGCTGCCGGCTTCATCAATGATGTAAGCAAAGAAGCGCCTGTTCTCCCACTTGTTTTTCCGGCAGTGCTCCCAGAACTCTCTGGCGCGATCCGTGTAGTCTTTCAGTTTCGCGTCATCGAAGTCTGGCACCTTGCTGTCGTAGGACTGGGCAAAGGGAGTGCGCCAGAATGCGACGCCCGTCCCCTGCCCCGGACCGGTGTACCCTTGTTCGGGAGTGAAGCACGTGCCATCCAGCACCGATCCGTAGGTCTTGTCGTAGACGTTCCAGTTTTCCGGGGACGGGCCAGCGCCATTGCGCTCGCTGATGACAAAACGATGCTGATGCGCCATTTGGTGGTAGCGCCTGGCAACCTGCCACCACTTGTTAGAGTCCTGGTTGCACGAGACGCCGTGGAACCCATAGGCTCGTCCGTATATTTCGCCGTAGCCGTCCACGTGCGTTTGGTCGGGCAATGTGAAGTTGTGCACGGTCAGTTCGAGTGTCGCGGTCAGCTTCACCGCCCCGCCCTGGCTGATACGGATCGGCGCCTGGTACTTTCCGGGAGCGGCATCCTTCGGCACGTAGACATCGATCCAGACGCCTTGATTGGGTCCGTTGTCAGTCTTAATAACAAACGGAGCGCCGACTGGCTTGTGCGCGGAGTCATACGGGTCGAGGAACGGCGCCAACACCTCTGGATACCATTTTTTGCTCGGCAGCATCTGGCTGGCGGGCCCCCACGACCAGGACCCATCGACAACAAATTGATACAGCTCCAGGCTGAGCTGGATATTGGCAGCCGGAATAATTGAAGGACCTTTGAGGTCGTCGATTTCGACGTTGACGTCTTTCACGTCGCCCGCCGTCGCACGAAGCATGAGCTGAGCGCCCAGCATTTCGTTGCGCCCGCCATGCAGGGTAAGGCGTTTCGATTGCGCATCCCAAAAATGAGGAGACGGCGGGACCGGTCCATCCTTGGTGATTTTCTCGCAGTCGCCCAGCGCCGCCAGTGAGAATGGGGCTTGATCCGCTCCGCGGGCAACGACGAAAGCTCCCATCAAAACACATCCGATGAACGCCGGTAAACGTGCCATCTCTCTCCTGACTCTCGCCCAAACCAATACCGTCTTATCAATCCCCGCGTTGGCGGCCCGTCCCGAGACGGGCATGTCCCTTTTTCCTTTCTACTTTTTCCTTTTTACTTGCTCCCCCTATTCACTGTTTCGGCGTCAGCGCGAGAGCCATCCGCGCCACATCGAACGCCGCTTGCGGCTTCGCGAGACGCCGGGCGTTTTCTTTCAACCGATCCAGTTTTTCTCGATCCCCCAGTAACTCGGTGAGTTTCAACTTCATGGTCCCAATGTTGTTGACCTTCACCGCCGCGCCGTTTTCCAGAAGGAAGTCGCTGTTGCGGCTCTCCTGGCCGGGGATGGGATTCACGATCGCCATCACGGCTCCGCGGGCGAGCACTTCCGATGTGGTTAACCCGCCGGGCTTGGTGAGCACCACGTCGGCCACCGCCATTAGCTCGTCGATCTCGGTGGTGAAGCCGATGATTTTCACGCGATGGCGCGGGGGCGGCGCAATTTGCTCAAGTTGAGCTTTGACGGCTTCGTTTTTTCCTGCGACGACGACGATTTCCAGCGGCGTTTCCACCTCGAGCACTTCGCGGAAGAGCCGTTCGATCGGCCCGACGCCGAATCCGCCCGCCAGTTGCAGCAGGATCGGTCGGTCGCCAATCAGGCCCTGCGATTCCAGGCACGTTGATCGCTCCTTCGGCTCGGCGAAGACCGGATGAATCGGAATGCCCGTGACCCGGACGCGATCGGCGGGAACGCCCCAATGCTGCAGATAAGCCGCCCCTTCTTCTGTCGCGGTCGTGTACAGATCGCATGGCTCATTGACCCAGAGCCGATGCGTTTCAAAATCGGTCGTCACCGTCATCTGCGGCAGGCTCAATTTTCCGTCGCGCCGGAGGCTGGCGATGATCTCCGCCGGGAGAAAATGCGTGTTCACGACGACATCCCAGTTCCCTTCTTCGAGCAGTTCGCGAAATCGGGTGAGATTGATTTTTTCGAGCGCAAGCCGCAAGCGATCGCGCTTGGAGTCCGGAGCGCGCGGGCGATCCATCATGTCGTAAAAATAGCCGAGGACATGCGGCGCTTTGTTCACCAGGTCGAGGTAGGCCGAGCCATAAATTTTGCGAAAGGCCGCGTTGGTGAGCGTGAGCAGATCGACGTTCTGGATAGTCGCCTCGGGCGCGATCTTTCGAAGCGCAAGCTCAACCGCCTGCGCCGCCCGCATATGACCGGCTCCGACAGAAGCTGACAAGACCAGGATTCGGTTCCCCATTCCGGCACATTATGCCCGGAAGGAAAGGATCACCACAGAGGCACGGATGCCACAGATGAAAAGAAATAAAACAAATGACTCATTCAGCAGCGACTCAAGGCAAACAAAGCTGCCTCCGTGCCTCGGTGGTGAATCGCATTTGATCTCACACGAGGATGTCGTGTACGACTTTTCCGTACACATCCGTCAGCCGGTAATCACGGCCGCTGTAGCGATAGGTCAGCTTTTCGTGATTGATTCCCATGAGATGGAGGATCGTCGCGTGCAGGTCGTGGACGTGGACTTTCTTATCGACCGAATGCCAGCCGTACTCGTCGGTGGCGCCGTAGGCGAGGCCGCCCTTGACACCGCCGCCGGCGAGCCACATGGAGAATCCGAACGGGTGATGTTCGCGCCCGTCATTACTCTCCGCGGTGGGCGTGCGGCCAAACTCGCCGCCCCAGATGACCAGCGTGTCTTCGAGCAGGCCGCGGGCCTTGAGGTCCTTGAGCAAGCCGGCGATTGGCTTGTCCGTCGCCTGGCAGTTGTTGGTCAGCTCGGCGCGGAGCCCGCCGTGCTGGTCCCATAGCTGGCAACTGCTGCGTTTGACGGTCTGGGTGTGATAGACCTGCACCATGCGCACGCCGCGCTCTACCAGCCGGCGCGCCATCAGGCATTGCTTGGCGAACGGATCAGTCACCGAGTCACCGACGCCGTAGAGCTTGAGCGTTTCCGGCGATTCGTCATTGATGTCGAATGCCTGGGGCGCTTCGCGCTGCATGCGGAATGCAAGTTCGAACGATTGGATGCGAGCACTGAGCCGGCTGTCTTCCTCGCGTTTGGCACGATGCAATGCGTCGAGTTGCCCCAGCGCATCGAGCTGCTCGCGCTGCACGGCGGAAGCAAAACGTGGATTGGACAAATTGGCGATCGGATTCTTCAGATCGGCAACGAGCGTACCCTGGTACGACGCCGGCAGAAAGCTGCTGCTCCAGAGCGGCGCGCCCTGGGCGGGTTGGGCGGGGCTGATCACCACAAAACCGGGCAGGTTCTGATTCTCGCTCCCCAGCCCGTAGAGCAGCCATGAACCAAGCGACGGACGGGAGAACGTCTGTTCGCCGGTGTTCATCTGCAGGCACGCGCCGTTGTGATTGATGTTGTCAGCCACCATCGAGCGGATCAGGCAGATGTCATCCACGCAGCCGCTCAGATGCGGCATCAATTCGCTGACTTCGGTGCCGCATTGGCCGTGCTTCTGGAATTTCCAGGGGGAGCCGAGCAGATTGCCCGTTTTCGTGCGCATCAGGGCCGGCATCGGAAACGGCAACGGCTTGCCGCTATCGCGGGTCAGCAGCGGCTTGGGATCGAGCAGATCGACGTGCGAAGGCCCGCCGGACATGAACAGGAAAATCACCCGCTTGGCTTTGGCGGCATACAGGGAAGGTCGCAGCGCAAGCGGACTACTCGATACCTCTGCGCCGCGCACGAGATTGTCCGCAACCACGTTTTCGGCGAGCAGGCCTGCAAGGCCGAGCATGCCAAAACCATTGGCAAAGGTCTTGAGTGCCTGACGACGACTGAGGGATGAATGGTTCATGACACCTTGTAGGGTGGGCTTGGCCCACCTGTTTTCCGAAGAGGTGGGCCGAGCCCACCCTACCTAGTCGATATACACAAATTCGTTCGAACAAAGCAGCACCTGACAATACTCCTGCCAGGCGAGTTGCTCGACTGTCGCATTTCCCGAAGGAAGCTTTTCCTTCCGCGCTTTCTCGATCAACTGCCGGCCGATATCGACCTCTTCGGGTTGCGGCGGACGACAGAACAGTCGCCGGTACAACCAGTCGATCTTACCACTTTCATCCGCAGGGCCTTGTTTCATCACCAGCTCCGCGAGAGTCGCGGTCTTTTTCAGCGCGAACGGATTATTCATGAGAAATAACGCCTGCGGCGCAACAGTAGAATCGATCCGCTTTTCCGCGATGCTGGTTGGATCGGCGGCGTCGAAGAGTGAACGATAATCCGACCGCTCCGAACGGATCGTCATCAGGTAGAGCGTCCGGCGTGGATTGTCCAACTCGCGAATGGCCGGGCCACCCAGGGTCCGGTCGAGCGTATCGGTGTCGGCCAGCAACGAATCGCGCAACGCCTCGGCTTCGAGCCGCTGACGGTTCACGTGGCCGAAGAGCAAATTGTCCGGATCGGCTTTGTAGGTTTCTGGATTCGGCTCGCTCGATTGCTGGTAGGCGGCGGTGAGCATGATCTGCCGCTGCATCGTCTTGATCGACCACCCGCTGTGGATGAACTGGAGAGCGAGATAATCCAGAAGCTCGGGATGGGTCGGCGGAGCGCCGAGCTTTCCATAATTGTTGGGCGTTCGCACAATTCCTTCGCCAAAGTGGTGCTGCCACAGTCGGTTGACCATCACGCGGGCAACGAGCGGATGCTCGGGACGCGTGATCCATTCGGCCAATTGCAGCCGGCCGCTTCCCTGCGTGATCGGCGTCTGATCGTCCCCAGCCAGGATGCGCGGAAAACGCCGCGGCACTTCAGTGGTCTGCCGGTCGTAACGGCCGCGAACATGAATTTTCGCGTCGTGAATTCCCGAATAGATGCTGTTGGGACAGCCCCCCTCCTGCAATGCGTGACAATACGGCGATTCCTTCGCTTCCTTTTTAATCGTCTCGATCTGGTCGCGCGTGGACTTGAGCGCTACCTGATCGGCTGACGGAAGATCTTTTTCATCGCGATTGGCCCAGAAAGCGCTCTTCGAATCGGAAAGTGTCCGATACAGATTCGCTTCCTCGCCGGTGAGATCCGACAGCGGCTTGCCCGCGCGCTGAAGCTCGAGCGCGCGAGCCTGCTCGACGGCGAGCGCGTCGCGAACAGCGACGGACGAGTGCTGAAATAGCGCCGCGTCAGCCGAGAAAGCCGATGCCGAATCAGCAAAGTGCTGAAGGGCCGCATCCGGCGCGATCATTTCCGCAAGCGAAAGGTCTGGAACTTCGTAGAAGTTCCAGACATCGGAATTGCCCAGCCGGTCGGCGTGGGGGTTTGCTTTCTCATCATCGTTCGTACCATCGAGCATGTCCGACGCAAGTTGCCAGTGGTGTTTGTTGTCGCCGGTCTGCGCGATCTCCCATTCGACCACGGTGCTGTCGCACGAATATTCTCCCTTGGGATAGACCGCAAGTTGGATGGTTTGCCCCGCCTGAACAAAAACGGACTGGAGCGCTGCGCCGCCGTCGCCGGTCCCAAAATCCTGAGCGCCGCCGTTATTGAATTGTCCAGCGGCCAGGTACTGCTCTGACGCCGCCTCCAGCCGGCTGATGCGCCAGGCAATGCCGTTACCGCAATGAGCATCGGCGTCGATGACTTTTCCCCGAATTTGAATCACCCCGGCAATCGGGCTCTTCCACCCGATGGCGACGCCGCTGCTCGGCCCCGGATGGATTGCGACGGAGTGTGCGGGAAGCGTAACCGTATCGTGGGCGACTTCGCGCAAATTGTGATTGAAAACGGCGTTCGGACAGCCCCGGCCGTCGGGACAGATCCACATGTCGAGTCCATCGATCTCATTGGAGCGATGCACGATCCGTGTGAGCATCGTGCGGGGAGCGAGGGGAACACGCGTATGCGTGTACGGTCGCAGGTAATTCGCCCAACGCGAGAGGAGTCGCGGGTCGACCTGATGCGTGCTCGCGATCGTCTCCAATTTTGTGCTGGTCGGCGCCCGGCTCAATTCCCACGCCGCGGCGAGATAACGATCCGCGCCAGCCAGATTGGCTTCGATTAAGCTCTGATAGGCATCGGCGGTCTGCTTATCGAGTTGCTTCTGCAAATCGGCGATGCGCAAATCCCGCTGTTTGATCTTTTCCTGTTCGGCGGCATTGATGAGCGGGATTCTCAGAAGCGGGCCGCCAGCGGTTGGCGAACCGGGGTCGGGAAGAAAATGGCTGGAGAAGAAAATGCCTGCCAGCGAGTAATAATCCGCGGTCGGGATCGGATCGAATTTGTGGTCATGACAGCGAGCGCAGGCCAACGTAAGTCCCATGAAGGCGCGTCCGGTCAAATCCACCTGATCGTCAACGACGTCGGTCAGCATCTTTTTCCGGTCGGCGTCTCCCCCGGGCCAGTTGCCCATGACATACACGCCGGTGGCAATCAGCCCGTCAAAATCGTCCGGTCCCTTTTTGGGGAGCAGATCGCCGGCAATCTGATCGGCGATGAACTGGTTGTAGGGAAGATCGGTGTTGAATGCTTTCACCACCCAATCGCGGTAGCGCCAGGCCGCCGTGATATCCTGCCCGCCGGCGACGGCGCGGGAATCGAAGGAATCGGTGTAGCGAACGACATCGAGCCAGTGCCGCGCCCACCGCTCGCCATATGCCGGGGAAGCGAGAAGTCGATCGACTAATTTCGCAAATGCATCAGGAGAATTGTCGGCGACGAACGCCTCCACTTCCTGCGACGTCGGAGGTAAACCCGTGAGGTCGTAAGTCGCCCGGCGGATCAGCGTGCGCTTGTCGGCCGGGGGCGCTGGAGACAACCCAGCCGCTTCGAGTTTCGAAAGAATGAATCGATCGATTGGCGATTTCACCCAGTCCGAATGCTGAACCTGGGGAATCGCCGGATCCTTCGGCGGAGTAAACGCCCACAATTTTCGCGCGGCGGCATAGTCATACGATCCCGCCAGCGAAACAACAGGCTGTCCCGTCCGCGGGTCGGGCGCTCCCATTTTCACCCACTCGACCAGGTCCGCCACCTGTTCCGCAGACAAACGCTGCCCCTTGGGCGGCATTTGCAGATCGGGATTGGAATACCGCACGGCTTCGATCAGCCGACTCTTTTCCGGATCGCCAGGAACGATCGAGGGACCGTTTTCTCCTCCTTTAAGGAGATTGTCCCTGGAATCCAGCAGCAGTTCCCCTTTTGACTTGCCAGCGGCGGTGCTATGGCACTTGTAGCATTGCTCGACGAGCAGCGGGCGGATTTTCTTCTCAAAAAACTCGATATTATCGGCCCGAGCGGAAAGAAACGTTAAAACGATCGTCCCAAGGAAGGCTAAAATCGCCGCGTTGCGGATGCCGAAAGGATTTGAGAGTGCGTTAAGCATCTATCAGCCAATGATACTCACCGTTATACCATCGGTTCGCGGAAACATTTCGACTTCCACGGGCTGCGAATCGGGCAACCTGTTATGTGACAAATAAATACGACCCGACCATGGGGCATGATCGGGTCGCATAAGATTTAACGGGTGGTCAATGTCGTCAGCTTAGGCCCTGCGGCGGCGGAGGAAACCAAGTCCGCCGAGCGCGAGCAGACCCAGCGAGGCCGGCTCCGGCGTATTTGCAAAAAATCGAATCTCATTGAAAGCTGCCGTGATGTTGGGATCACCAGGGGCCATGAGGTCTCGCAACTGGATGGAGACAACATTCGCGGTACTGGTCAGCGAGAAGTTAACGCCGGGATCAGGAGTACCGTAGGGCCGCCCTTCCACATAGCCGGGCGTGAGAGTTCCAGCGTCAGTGTAGTGCATTCCGTCGGTTGATACCCAAACCTCGGCAGAAGTTAAGCTTCGCTCTCCGGTCGCCTCGTAATCGCCGCTGTATTGCCAAAAGTGACCTCCCGTGATCGTGTACGCTTTATCGAGCGAATATGTAATCACGACGCCTGAAGGGCCGATCATGTCGTCCGTGTCGTAATTATCTGTGAAGCCCGCAAGATTAGGCGTGACGGTCGGAAAGGACGCCGGAATTGCAGAGCCGGTTGTAACCGAGGCACCGCCATCACTGAGGCCCGTGCTGTTGATGGTGTCTGTGGCCGATACGAGACCGAGGTAACCGGTGTTGCCGTCGACCGCCGAGGTCGGATCAACGATGATGGTTGCCGCGTGCGTCAGACCGTTGAGCCCGAGCATCGCCATTCCGAATACGGCCGCAATTTTACAGTTTTTCATCCAAATTCCTCCTGAATAGAGCGATCCGCCTGTGCCCAATTCTGATTGCAGAATCAGGATCCTAAAGCACTATACCTCATCATTGACTGCGCACCTTCCGTTTCTCGGCGGAAAGCTGGTGAATTTCGGCGAAACTGAGTTGATTTCCATTACCTGGATGGCGTCTTTATGAACGTCCCTATGTTATCGAAATGTCGCTTCGAATTGGCTGTCGATCGATCGGCGATCCACATCCTCCGACGTCGTCAATTCGTAACTCGAAGGGAGGGCGAGTTCGAAAGCCGTTCGCGCGCGTAAAAAAGCCCCGCCAATCGACGGGGCCGGTTCAATTTTCAACAGTACGGCTACGCTCGGCGACGACGGGCGAGCAGGCCAAGGCCGCCGAGACCGACAAGGCTGAGCGAGGTTGGTTCGGGCGTGCCGATAAATCGGATCTCACTGAACCCAACGAACGGTCCGTATTGTTGCGAGGTAGTCATTGGCGTCAGGCTTCTTAATTGAAGGCCAACGATATTCGTCGCGGAAAAGGCGTAATCCATTCCGGGGTCTTGTGTGCCGACCGAAGGCTCGGTGTAAGCAGATGTATTGAGCGGTCCGGCGTCAGTGTAGCCGCTGCCGGTGTCTACCCAAATCTCCGCAGAAGCAAGTGCACGAGTGGGGTCATCACCGCTGTATTGCCAAAAGTGAATGTCCGATATGCTGACTGGAGTGGCAAACGTGTAGGTTACGACTGGGGCCAAACCGGAATAAGCGACAAAATTGTTGTAGAAGGTAGTGGTGCCTTCGACGTCGTTCGTCGGATAAGATGTGGGGACCGGAGACCCGTTGCTGATCGCCGCCTGACCCGACGGCGTGAACCCGCTGCCGTCGGTGGTATGGGATGCAGTGGCCGAGCCGTTATTATCCGAATAGTTATTGTTTTGTGTTGCGGTGGTGGGAACGATGATAACAGCCGCATTTGACCAAGTCGCGCCCACCAGTGCAACCGCGGCCGAAAACAGACCAACTGAAAAACGCCTCATTCGAATCTCCTCTCGCGAAGCTTCGCGTTGTTAGACCTGGATCATCGACCTGCGCGACTCAAAATGCAGGACCGCAGAATCTGACCACTGACCTTCAATATATGGATGCATCGAATTGCAATCTTCCGTTTCTCGGCGGAAGACTTGCCAATTTCGGCAAAACTGAGTTGACTTCCGTCCTAACTGGAATGGTGTCTTGGTGACCGGCCCATATATTCGCGAAACGTCGCCTCGAAGTGGCTGACGCTCTCAAATCCGACTGCCGCAGCCACATCGATAATTCCACGATCCGTTGTCGCAAGTAGCGAAGCCGCTTTCTGGATGCGGTAAGCGCGAAGGTAGCGGCCCCAGGGGATTCCGAGGGCTTCCCGGAACAATTCCTTCAGCCGTGTCTGGCTCACGCAAATCGCGTCGGCGAGCTCGCTGGCGTAAATCGGGCGGGAGTAATTTTCGTGAAGATACCGCAGCGCACTTTCGATGTGGGTCCAGTTCGCCTGGTCCCGCAGTGAATCTCCTGAATGCCCGTCAACATTATCATCCGCACGCTCCCAGCGGACCAGGTCGAGCACCATGTCAGCCAGAAGCGTGCGCAGTCGGAGCTGACGGCCTAGCTCGCGCCCGGCAAACTCGGTTGCCACTTCCTGCATTCGCGCCTCCAGCCGTCGCCGCAGCGCGGTCGGCGGCGCACGAGCCGGTCGGAAATCGAGCGGCCTTCAGAAAATCGGCGCAGCAGCGCCATCCCGTCGCGCCCGCCGGTCTCAATCAGAACGCTGGGGAGAAAATATACGGTGATGAATCGCGTCGGGTAGCGGACGATCTCGTGCCAGTGCGGCAGGCCCGGCGGGGCCAGGAAGACGTCGCCGGGACGGCGAGTGGCTTTCTCGCCGCCAACGTACTGCACTCCCTCGCCGGAAAAGTTGATGCCGAATTCGCAGTAGGGATGGCGTTCAGGAAATGGAATCGCCAGGCCTTCGGTGACTTCTCCGGGCGCACCCAGATCGGCGTCAGTTCATCGAGTGGCTGCGCCGCCTCCCGCACATCGGAAAGCCATAACATTTCCAAAGGATCGGAATGGACCGGCTTAATCGGCATGGGCACAAGACATTATACCGGCGTTCCAATTCAGTATTGGTATCCGATATACCCGCCCCAGAGGTCCAAAGTGCCCTGAGGGGTCGAAACCTGCTTGAGATAAGAATCGCGACGCATCCACTCGACGTGGCCGTCGTAAAAGGCCATGTTTCCCCCTCCAAAATGGTATTGGCCGAGCGAGTCCTGACCGGGCATAAAATCGTAGGTGATGTAGCAGATCGTAACCCCGTTATCCCAGGCGCCCTTGTCGCCGACGTCCTGTTCCATCAGCATGTAAACAGTGTTCACGTCCGGCTGAATGCGGTTGATCTTGGTGATAAACCCCGGCGTCAATCCCATGCTCCAGGCCGGCTGCCCGTTCGCCTGGTAAGTCCATTGTGGCGGGAAGCCGTATAGCGTGCCGGCTCCGTTCTGAGTGATCAGTGGGTACTCCGGGCAGACGTAGATCCCGCGATCCCCCGTATAAGGCCAGATCAAACCCTGCTCGACGAAGTTGCTGTCGGTCATCACGCCGCTGAAATTCAGGCCGGTGCCCGGTCCGTAACTGGGATCGGGGAATTCCCAGTTCCAGATGGGAACAAACTGGTGGTTGTCATTGGCATACATGAGCATGCCCATGGCCAACTGGCGCATATTGCTGCGGCAGACGACCATTTTGGCTTGAGAGCGGGCTCGGTTGAGTGCCGGAAGCAGAATCGCGATCAGCACGCTGATGATGCCGATGACCACCAGCAATTCAACGAGCGTAAATGCGAGGGGGACCCGTCGCGCGGGGAAAAGCCTGGGCTTTGGCATCGGGTTCCTCTCCGGCAATATCGTGCCGTTTGCCGCCATGGATGAGATGACCTGGCCAGGCGTCGAAGTCCGCCGAATTGCTGTCCGTTCACGGTGCAAAATACGCAGGATCGTTTTCGTGCGAGGCCTCCAGCGGTCCTACATGAAAGTCGCAGAAAAGGGCATTGGCAAACATGCCAGCTTGATCGGCATCGGTGATGGCGGTCTCGTAGACGTCCTGGGGCCGCCAACGCGGATCGTGGCGGGTCGAGAGGCGTTCCACGACCCCCAAACCGGCTGCAGGACTATACCAATAGTCGTAAAGGGAGTTGTCGCAGAACTCGACGTCGACAAGAAGCGCTTTTTGCGACGGTTTGGAGATTTGCCTTAATCGTACAAACCCGGACAACGCATTATTCATTGCGTAACTGTATGGGTAGACGGCGCCAAACGTATTGAGATGATGATCAGGATCCGGATCGGCCGGACATACCAGCACTTTCGCGTACAGGTCAGTGCGCATGTACGCGCACAGCACAGATTGCTTGATCTGGGCCGGCGGGAACCAGGCGAGAAAGAGAGAAGGCGACGTGGCGTTATCTTTCCCATCCGGAAGCGTATTTTCGTTGTCGGTGGTGTACATCTGGAAGGCCGCCGCGATCTGATGGAGGTTACTCAGGCAACCGACCCGTTGAGCGCCGCGGCGCACCAGCGAGAGCGCCGGAAACAACAACGCCACGAGCACGACGATGATGCCGATCACCACCAGCAACTCCACCAGCGTAAACCCGTTTTTAGATTGCCGTAAAAAACATCTACGGGCGTTGGGCATCGAGTCCTCGCGTGTGCTGATCAATGGTGAGGGTCTGGAGAGACTATAGACTTGTCATAACCCCGCCGCCTTCCTGAAATCGGCAAATTGCGCACGCTTTTCGGCGGAGTGTCATTTCAGTCCCAGCATATCGGCGATCGCATATCGTCCCGGCTTCTGATCCGCGAGCCATCGAGCGGCGCGGAGCGCGCCGTGGACGAAGGTGTCGCGGTTAGTCGCTACGTGTGTCAGCTCCAGGCGTTCGCCCAGTGCAGCGAAATAGGCGGTGTGACGACCCACTTCATCGCCGATTCGAAGGGAATGCATGCCGATTTCGCCGATCTGACGCGGAACGTCGGCGCCGTGGCGGTCATATTTCAGGACGTCGGGCGATTTGCCGAGCGATTTGAGAATCGCATCCGCCAGTCCCACTGCGGTGCCGGACGGGGCGTCTTTCTTAAATCGATGGTGGCCTTCGACGATCTCGATGTCGTAGGCATCGCCGAGGAGTTTGGCGACTTGGCCGGCAATCTGAAAAAGTACGTTCACGCCCAAGCTCATATTGGGCGCCTGAAGAATCGGAATTCGCGCCGCGGCGCGATCGATTGCGGCATGGTCCTTTTCCTGCAATCCGGTGGTTCCGATCACCATGGCGATGCCGCGATCACCGCACGTCTTGAGCCAATGCCGCATCGACGACGGCGTGGTGAAATCGATCAGCACCTGCGGGGTAGGGCGCAGATCAAACGAGATCGGCAACCCAATCTTTCCGACGCCGGCGATCTCCCCGGCATCCTGGGCCTGTGCCGGATGCTCGGGGCGCTCGATGGCCCCTTCGATTTTGAACCCGCCTTCCTGCCTGGCGACGGCAATTAACCGACGCCCATTCGTCCTGCTGCTCCGGTGATTGCGATGGAGATGACGTCATTACCCATGGATCCTCCCTCAACGAGCGTGTGCGAGTACGCGCACGCACGGGTGGTGACGCTGCCCTATGGGACAGCGGATAAAAGCTGATTCGATCGTGCATATTCGCGCACGGTCATCTAATTGCCGTGCGTCAGCACGGACCGCGGCAGCGCATCGGGCTCTCCGCCCATCGCCCGGATGATGCTGGCCAGATCGTCGGGGACCTGCACGGGGCGGTTGGAGAGACCCCCATGCGGCTCGGTCCGCGGGGCAAGGTCCTGGGCCGCCTTCATATCGATGCCGGTGTGATATTTCACGGTCGCATTCGGATCTTTCAATTCGTGTCCGGTCAGAATGCAAACCACTGTCTCGGAAGGGGAAATCACCTTCTCCTCCAGCAGCATGTGCAGCCCGGCGACGCTCGCTGCGCTGGCGGGCTCGCAGCCGAACCCGTATCGCGAAACCATCGCGCGATGTTCGAGGATTTCCTCGTCGCTCGCCTGACGAACGACGCCCTCCATCACCGCCAGCGCCCGAAGCGCCTTGGGCAGATTGACAGGACGACCGATCTCGATGGCGCTGGCGACGGTGTGCGCCTCGTAATTCGACTCGTCCATTACCGCATAATGGCGTTGAACGGCGTCTACGTCGTACCAGTCGTTTTTCCAGCGAACGCCCTGCCGCGTAAAGAGCTCGAAAAGCGTATTGGCTCCCGAGGCGTTGATCACCGCGAGCCGGGGCGTCTTTTTCACGAGGCCGAGCTCTTTGAGCTCCATGAACGCCTTGGCGAAGGCCGAGCAATTCCCCAGGTTTCCCCCGGGAACGATGATCCAGTCCGGCGGCTCCCAGTTGCGCGCCTCGAGAATCCGATACATGATGCTCTTTTGCCCCTCAAGACGGAAGGGATTGACGCTGTTCATCAGATAGATGCCCATGCGCGGCACATCGACGGCGATCTCGCGCACCCTGCGCAGGCAGGCGTCAAAATCTCCTTTGACCTGCAACGTCAGAGCACCGTAATCGAGAGCCTGGGAAAGTTTGCCGATTGAGATTTTGCCGCTTCCGATGAAGACGATCCCCTGCATTTCAGCCAGCGACGCAAAGAGCGCCAGGCTGGCGCTGGTGTTGCCGGTCGAGGCGCACGCAACGCGCTTCGCGCCCACCATACGGGCGTGCGTGAACGCCGCCGTCATTCCGTTGTCCTTAAAGCTCCCGCTGGGGTTGAGCCCTTCGTACTGGAGCAACAGCTTGCCCGGCTGCATCCCCATCTGCCGGGCCAGAAGCTGGGCATCCTGCAAAACGGTACGCCCTTCGCCGATGGTGACGATCTCCGATTCGCTGCGATAGAAGGGAAGAAGTTCGCGAAAGCGCCAGACGCCGGAAAAGTCGGCCCGTCCGGCCGCGTCGGCTCCCTTGGTGCTCCACCGATGCTCGAAAAAATCAAGGTTTTTCGGCACCGGCAGGCGCGACCAGTCGTAAGCGATGTCGAGCAGTGACCCGCACTTCGTGCAGGCGACTTTGACCTCATCGATTCCGTAAGTCGTCCCGCAGGCGGGGTTGATGCACTTCTGAAATGCCGAATCGCTCATCGGGCTCAAGCGTAACGTCAGAACCCACTCCTATCCAGCGGCCTGCCTGAAAGGAAGTGTGCCTACCCTCAATTCAATATTTCCGCGAATCCTGAAGCTCCCGTTGCCTTTGCCGTTCGGTGGCCCGCTTGAGCGCTTTCCGCTCCGCCCGCGTCAGACTGTTCATTCCCTGCGCCGAAACCTTGGCCAGAATCTCATCGATTCTTTCCTGCTCCAGCGCTTCGGCGCGAGCCTGCCGACGAATGCGATTCGATTTCCATCGGCCGAACCTCCCTTGTTTGCGACGCCGGACGGCGTTCTCTGAGGCGTACGAAAGATTCGTACTATAATCTTCGAATTCCGAGGGACCTTCGGCTTTGACCTGCGCAGCAACTGCACGCAGTAGAAGAGCAGACTTCCCCACAAAATGATCATCAGAACTTGGCCGGTCGCAATCGAAATCATCGCCATAACAACTGCCCCGATGATGCCCGTGTTACACGCGAAGAGCATCGATTTATACCAGCCGAATTTCGGCCAGAGAATCGATTGAAGCATCCGCCCGCCGTCGAGAGGGAAGATGGGAAGCAGATTAAACAGCAACAATGCCATGCTGACGACATAGATCCAACTGAGATGAAACTGGGGACTGAGCCATCCATCGAAATCAAAGAGGGAGCGATACAGTGACGTGTGGCCCCAGCGCAGGATCGCCCACAAAAGTGATCCGGTTATCAGACAGATGATCACATTCACTGCGGGTCCGCCCGCCACGGTGAGGAAAGTCGGGAGCGGCCGTCGGGGTGGCGTCGCGAAAGCCAGACCGCCGAGTGGTGTCATCAGAATATGGTCTGCATCGCCCCCGACCCAGCGCGCCGTGAAGCAATGCCCGAATTCGTGGATCAGCACGATTCCCCACAGGATGATCATGCTTTCGACATTTACCTGCCACGGCGAACCACGGGCAACCCCGAACACCAGGACGAGCACCGCATAGATGACAAATGACGCGTGAAGCTGAACGTCGATTCCCTTGAATCGAAAAAGGGGAATGTCGCCGTCCATTAGCCATCGCAAAGCACTCATCCCCGGCGACGAGCTGCGATCCCGGTAATAGCTTCGATCTTGCCATCCCATGGTCAGTGTTTCTGTTGGCGGTAAAAGCGATCGTAGGTCAACAGCGTGGCGATTGTCTTGGCGTCCTGGATCTCCCGGTTCTTGAGCATATCCATCGCCTCTGCCCAGGTGACCGGCAGGACTTCGATCTGCTCCCCCTCTTCAGGGGCTGCCTGGGCCTGATGTAAATCGTATGCCGCAAACGCATACATCTTCTCGCCGAGAATTCCCGGCGAGGTGTAAAAAGTCAGGAGTGGATTGAGCCGCGTGGCCAGATAGCCGGTTTCCTCCAGCAGCTCTCGGCCGGCGCAGTTCATCGGGTCTTCGTTCTTTTCCAGGGTCCCTGCCGGCAGTTCCAGGAGGGCCGCCCCGACGGCATAGCGATAGTTGCGGATCAGCACCACCCGCTCATCCGGCAGGAAACCCATGACCACGACCGCGCCGGGATCGCGCAGAACCTTGCGCCGATGGCGTTTGCCCGTCTCCTCGTTCTCCAGATGATGGATCTCCAGCCGGACTTTCGTCCCCTCGTAAACCACCTGGCGGTCGATGAGCTTCTGGCGCATGGATGGATTATAGCCGCGATTGGGAAAGTTCCGTTTTGAGGTTTATCCTCAGGGTATTCCGTTGATCAGTTTCTTTCCGCGCGAGAAATCGGAAGGCACTCCATTCGGATATTTCTGGCTTAGATAAGCGTTGATCGCCTCAGCGCGATGTTCCGGATAGGGGTGGGTCACGAGGAATTCCGGCTGGCGCCCCGTGGCCGGGGTAATGCTCTGGAGGATCTTCATCACATCCAGCATCGCCCGCGGGTCGTACCCCGCTTCGGACATGAAACGCAAACCAAACGCATCGGCCTCCGATTCATCTTTCCGGGAAAATTGCAGCGTCTTCATCTGGTTGACGACATTGGCGATCATGACGGCTGACATTCCGCCGCCGGGATGATCGCGATCCGTTGCCGCCACCCCCACCGCCGTCACCAGCATCTGGCCCAGTTGCGATCGCGCCATTTGCTCCGAGGCATGGCGTCCGACGACGTGCCCGCTTTCGTGACCGAGTACGCCGGCCAGTTCGGCCTCGTCTTCCAGTTTCACCAGCAGACCGCGGGTGATAAAGATCTGTCCGCCCGGCAGCGCAAAGGCGTTGACGGTCTGCGGATCGCTCAGCAAATGAAATTGGAACTGATAGGGATTGTCGCGTGAAGCGGAGCTGTTCTGAACGACCTTTTCTCCGATGCGCCGAACCTCCTGTGCCTGCGGATCGGCCGGATCGGCTTCGCCGCCCATCTGCGCCGCCATCTGCGGCGCCGACTGGAGCCCGAGCTGAATTTCCTGTTGCGGCGACATCGCCACGTGCTGCCGCTCGCCGGTTGTGGGATTGACCGTCGTGCGCATCGCGTACATCACGATTCCCGCGATGGCGATGATCGCCGCGATCAGATAGTGAAACGGAAAACCGCGACCGCCACCGCCACCACCGTAATATTGCGTCATGATCGATTACCTCCGTGCCAGGTGCGCCGCTACATCGGATAGTTTCTGGTGTGCCAATTCACACGCATAATCAACCTGAATTGCCAGGCGATAACCCGCCATCCTGGCGATGGGATCTAGTTGCTGGTCGGCGGACTGGAGAAAGGGAATGTGCAACTGCTCCCAGAGCGCCATCACCTGCCCGTATGTCTCCGGCGTCCCCTTTCGACTTCCGGGCGAAAGCTCCTGCGCGTTCATCACAACGGAATTCGGAGGCAACAGCCGCCGTAATTCTTCTGCTGATCGCTCCGCCAGTGGTGGAAGCCCGTCCCGTTCAAGCGGCACGATTGCGACCAGCCGTTCGCCCTTTGCCGCCGGATAGACAGCGCCAGGAAGGTCTCGACGAAAAGTCCCCATTCGGCCTGCAATTCCCGAACGCGCACTGCCGGGGCAATCGTTCCCCATCCCGCGACCAGCAATTGTCCGAACGGAAAATTTTCGACGACATGACGCCCTTCGATGCGATCATCGGGAGATTCGGCGATGAGATCGAGCCGTACAATCCCTTCACCAGAGCGCTGGCGTCGCTGTCGGCGCGCTTCCTGGAGGGGCAGATAAAGCCGTGATAGAGTGTCCCAATCCTTAGCGTCCCAGGCTGCTCGTTCGGCGGCGGCGAGCGTCGCCTCGGCCTGGAGATAGTCCATCTCCATCAACTGGCGCTGCCCCAGCTCGCATTGTTCCTGAAGAAGCGCGGCGGACATGCCCAAAGCTTATACCGGGAGGCGCGGGGCGAAGAAACGGTGGTTCAGGAAAGGAATAAGTACCGCAATACCGCTTTGCATGAGCAAGACCCAATTTTCGGGCAGTTTTGTTGACGATTCGTCAATTAAACGAAAACGCCCATAACGGGCGTTTTTATGTTGACCGCTGGGACCACCGCGCCGATAATCAACGAGGTAAAAATGACAATTCTTGACCCGCTCACCAAGACCAACAAACAACCGAAATCAGAATCCGTTGGTTTAATCACTGCAGTATTTCGGTTCTTTCGCTTCCGCCTCAAAGCGCCAGCAACCTTCGCGGGGATGACATATGAAGAATCGATCAAATCCGCCGCTGCGAACCCACCCCCGCAGAGTTGGTGGGAAGAAGATATGACGGGCTTGCGGGGACCGGCGAGTGATGCGAAAACTGCCGTGTGTCAAAAGCACGATACGCACCCGGTCAAATAGTTTGGGCAAAAGTGCCTGACCGCAATGGCATCGTTAAGGACAACCCGCTTCCGATTCTTGTCACGCTAACTCATCCGACTAATCGCAAAGCCCCCTTATTCGGGCACGGAATTTCCACTGACCCAAAGAATGATCCGGACGACCCTGCGATCGAAATGCCTTGGGACGCAAAGACAGGAAGCACCACCGGGTTGTACAAATGGTGCCGTGTTGTTCTCTTGTGGCAAGTGGAAGTTCCGCAGGAAATCATCGTGGACGTGACGGGAGACACTAAGCGAGGATATGTTGAGCCGGAATTCCTCAAAGTAGTCGAGGAAAAGGTACAGGAGGCGCGTTTGTGGCAGTTGCAGCGACGGAGGCGTTGACAGTTTTCTTTAAAAGCTCCGGTTCGATACCCAATCCGTATTGCAGGTCGAGAGGGTTTGCCGATTTCGGCACGACCGCGATTGGCAGTTGTAACCCCAAGCAACCCCCGTATGGGGGCTTGCTAAGGTGGCGCTCTCGTCGATTGGTGGCGTAGCGCCCGTTGCGGAATCGGTATCTCACGATGCACTGCTTTCCGTGATGAGAACTACCAGGCTGGCAGCGTGTCACCGCTGACTAGCGGTTTTTACACATGCCCGGCCTCGATCACTTCGTACTTGGTCTTATACGACCAGGATTTGGCTTGTCGATTAGGCGCTGATGCAGCGCCGTTGTGCGCGGTTTTTGCGCCTGGTGTTCCATCCACCTTCGATTGACGGGTAGCGTGACGCGTCATTCCGTACGATCTGCGTCAGTAGTAGACGAGGCGACCAAATTCTTGACCCGTCAATCGAAGATTGACGAATCACTAGTTGCGCTTAGTTGATGGAAGCATGTATCCAAGACCACGAACGTTGATGATTTGTCCTGCCTTTATCATCGCAGGCAAGTCGTGCCGTCGAATAGTGCTTTCCTCCGGACGCGGTGGCCGCTTCGGGAATTTTCCCAATATCTCTTTTGCGGTTAGACCCTCATTCGAGGCTAGCCGTCCAAGGATTTTCAAAATGCGATCTTGGCGAATTCTTGAAGATGAAGGAACATCCGTTTGAGGTTGTAAGCGGAATGATGCTCGCGGTGTCAGCCGTGCGCTTACGATACCGGCGGAAAGAATGTCACCTTCCGTAAAAAGCAACAATCGCCCGCTAGAGAAGTGGAGCTTGCTTCTTAATGTGATTTGGTACAGGATCGTTCGGAGCATCAAATTCATTTTCTCTAAGCTCATGCGGATCGACCGCGACTTCTTCTCCTGATTTGATTATTTCGTTAATCCGCTTGGTTACATCAGGCCACGTACCACCACAGCCCCACTTCGCCCAAATGAGTTCGTCCATGAATTTACCTGTGGATAGCAGACACGGCGTTATTATTTCTTCACTGGTTGACTTGCTAGTTCGAAACGAACAATCTTCGGAGCGTCTTCCGCACTAATCTTGAATTTGAGTGTGCCGCGCTCGTTGGCACTTAGATCAGATGCTAATTCTGTTCCGCATTTTTTGATGATCGCTCCGTCGGCGTCAATTGCTTCGACGTGAAACTCCCGACTACCGCCGAATGTGTTGGGAGACGAAAACTTGAATCGATCGAGTGGCACCGAGGTTGTGATCGCTACCGAAAATTGTAGTTGCGCCCTGAAAACGGGCTTAGCTCAAACACAGGATGTTGAAGCGCCGGATCACGAAACACATCAGCCGCACTTGAATCAAGATCAAAGGGCGGCGGTGTGATGGACACCAGTTTTTCATTGCTAACTTTCACGGCGTGTGCGTCGATTATTTGCATATCATCCCATGAAAATCTTCCCTCCGCTTTCGCTCGATCGGCTTCGCCTAAGCTATTGAACCCTTTTCCTTTTAGGTCGTTTAACACCTGGCTTTCCATATCGTTTAATATGCTTGGCATGTTGCTGTATGGTGCACTTCCGAAAAAGCTTGAGACGCGCGGCGTGTATAAATATGCAAGGATCAGAATGACAGCGCTCCCAACGCCGGCGGAAATTGCCACGATGACCTTGCGGTTCATGTGGACGGCGGTCCGCTCTTGTCGCCGTTTGACACTTGGCTCAGCGAGGGGCGAGCGTTCGCTCGTGCGCGTCTGCCCTACGGCAGCGGCAATAGCGTCTAAACCGTCGTCAAATGGTGCTTGGGTCTCATTGAATGGTCGTACGTCGGGCTGAGGAATCGCAGGCGGCACCGGAATGTTTTTAAGCAATTTGGACACCGGCCTGAGTGACCGGCCGATTGCGCATCGACCTTGATATTCGTGCCGCAACCGTCGCAACTGAATCGGATGACATTCACCGACATCCCCGCATTTTCCGAGCTTGAAAAGATAAAGGATACATGCAAGGCGCGAGGAATCCAAACAACGGATATAGCGTTCGACATGCTGGAGAAGCCAAAACATCCCGGTCAGAAGGGCTGCCCTTAAGTGCCGGATCGCTGGCGGCGGATCACTTATGCGGGGAATTTTTCAGATTTCACCGACTGATGTGAAACGAATCGTTGGCAAACAACTGGGAAAATCGGGAAGGCGGAGCGGCCGACTCGGTGTGTGTCATTCCTGACATTGACCAACAATCTCAAGTGCATAATTCTGCTCACTTTTGACTTTTTCTCTGCCAGCGTCAGCGCCCTCGCGCAACTTCGCGAACCGCGTGAAGAACGGTTGTCCAGATTGCGCCGGCATCGGTCGATTCGTAGGTAAGGACGTCACAAAGCGTGACAAAATCCCGGACTTCCAGGGCGGACTTGATCTGCTTGAGCTGGTCCGTGAAATCGCGAAGCATGCCCTGAATGGTGCGGCCGGCGACGCGAAGCTGATCCAGATCAATGCTGAGGAGCTGGGCGGTTTTGCGGACGGTTTCCTGGGCGTGCTGCCAGGTGCTGAAGCATCCGCTCAGCTTTTCCATGGCTTTGACGGCGCAATTGCGCTGGAGCAGATCAACCGCTTCGGACCGGAGGCTGTCGGCCCCTTTGAGCTGAAACTCGACTTCGTCGAGCACGTCGAGAGCCATTTGCCGTGGTTCGATCGTTTCGATGAAAAGCGTATGGCCAGTCAGCAGCGACTGCCGAACACGCGCGATCTGGCTGATGTCCGGTTCCTGTCCGTCGATGAGAAGACTGATGACCAGGCGATTGTTCTTGTGGAGCCTGGAAAGCACGTGGCCGACGGTGCTCAGGCCCAATTCCTCTGCCGGCAGCGTTTCATGATCGATGGTGACGGACATCGGCGAGTCTCCAGTATGCGGTCTACTTCGTGAAATTATCGGTCGTTGCCCTTATGCGGCTTGAGAGCGTCCGATAAAATGTAGGGCGGGGTCGGCCCACCACATTGTGCGGCGGTGGGCGGAGCCCACCCTACATGAACGATCGCCAGAACATTGAGCGTCTGATCGCATCGCGCCACCCCTGCGCCGTCGTCAGCACGTTCGAGGAGGATTACGTTCTTGGGTTACTGCGCGAAATCGCCCTGGAGCGTGGAAGCGAATTGTGGCTGTGGACCGTGTCGAAGGGGATCCGCGACGGATTGATCGCCGGCAGCAGGCCCTTGCCTGATACCGAGCACCCAGCGGCGGCCCTGTATTATGCCGCCGAGAATCAAAAGGGGGGCGTGTGGGTGATGGCCGACCTGGCCGGCCATCTCAAGGATGAGCGCACCCTGCCGCGTTTTGCGCGAAGCGATCGCGCAATTCTCGAGCAGCGGCACGACGCTGCTGCTCGTTGACCATCTGAGCGAACTTCCTCCGGTCATCCGCGCAACGACCGTCTCCCTGCAAATTTCGCTTCCGGATGAAACCGAGCTGGACGCGATCGTAAAGCAGACTTTGCGGGATGCCAACGAAGAACATCGCATTGAATGCAATCTCAGCCGCCAGGACCTGCGGACCATCATCAAGAACCTTCGCGGCCTGACGCGCCGGCAGGCGCGGCAGGTTATTCTCGACGTCGTCTGCGATGACGAACGGCGGCTCGATTCCAGCGACGTCAATCGCATTCTTACCGAGAAACGGCAGGCGCTGGGAGATGGGCTGCTGGAATACGTCGAATCCCCGGTGAATCTCGACGAACTGGGGGGACTTTCCCGGCTGAAGGACTGGCTTCACCGTCGCGAGAAATGCGCGAGCGATGATGCGGCGGCGTTCGGCATCTCATCGCCGCGCGGAATTCTCCTGCTCGGCGTGCAGGGAGCCGGAAAGAGCCTGGCGGCCAAGGCCGTCGCCACCGCATGGCGGCAGCCGCTGCTCCGCATGGACGCGGGCGCGCTTTACGACCGCTACATCGGCGAGAGCGACCGAAGGTTGCGCGATGCGCTGCAACAGGCCGAGCGAATGGCTCCCGTTGTGCTCTGGATCGATGAAATCGAAAAGGGCTTTGCGTCAGCCGCCAGCCAAAGCTCAGACGGCGGGCTCTCCAAGCGCATGTTCGGCGCACTGCTCACCTGGATGCAGGACCGGACCGCGCCGGTGTTTCTCGTCGCCACCGCCAATGACATCGAGGCGCTTCCGCCGGAACTGCTCCGCAAGGGGCGATTTGACGAAATCTTCTTCGTCGATCTTCCCAACCTCGAAGCCCGCGCCGCGATTTTCGCCATCCACCTGAGCAAGCGAAAGCGCGATCCCAAAAAGTTCGACCTGGGACGCATCGCCGAGGCTTCCGATGGCCGCAGCGGCGCCGAAATCGAAGCCGCCGTCGTCAGCGCGCTGCACGATGCCTTCGCCGCCGGCACGGAGCTGAAAACCGATCACATCCTTGCCGCATTGGCAGGTTCGCCGCCGCTTTCGGTCACGATGGCGGAGAAAATGACGGCGCTGTGCGAGTGGTCGGTGGGCCGCTGCGTGCCGGCGGATTGATGCTATAGTTGAGGTGAAGCAGTTATGACTCAGCAACTTCGAACCACCGCGAACACGCCGGTCCCTCGGCTTCTGACCTACGAAGAGTTCTTGAACTGGGACGGCGAGAATCAACACGTCGAATGGGTCAATGGTGAGGTCATCGCGATGGCACCGGTGTCTGGCGATCATCAGGACTTGTCTCAGTTTCTGCTGGCGATTTTCTTAGTCCATGTACAGACCCACGACCTGGGCAGGATTTTATTCGATCCATTCCAGATGAAAACCGGGCCTGCCTTGCCGGGTCGAGCACCGGATAGCCTTTTTGTCGCGAAGAAAAACCTCGCAAGGCTCAAGACAAATTATCTGGAAGGACCAGCGGATTTAGTTGTGGAAATCATCAGTCCGGCAAGCCGTAAGGTTGACAAGACGGAAAAATATTCTGAATTCGAGCAAGGCGGCGTTGGGGAGTATTTGCTGATCGATCCGATCCGCAAGCAGGCAAAATTTTCCAGCTTGGAATCGACAACCGTTACGAGGAAACTCCTGTTACGGCAGCCGGCATCTATCACAGCACAGCTCTAAAAGGACTTTGGATCGATGTTGAGTGGCTGTGGAAGCAGCCATCGATCATCAGCATTCTGAAGCAACTGAAACTCGTTTAGAATTCCGCTTCCAACCGTACTCACGCCGGACCCTTCCCCGGCGAGGGCAGATAAATGCTGAAAGTCGTCCCCTTCCCCATTTCCGATTCGACTTCGATTCGCCCCTTGTGATGTTCGATGATCTCGCGGCAGATGGCCAGTCCGAGGCCGGTTCCGCGCGTCTCGCCACGCCGCGTCGTGCCTTTGGTCGTAAAGAACGGCTGAAAGATCTTGGGAAGCAGTTTCTCCGGGATTCCCGGTCCGGTGTCGGCGACCTGGATACGAATTTCTCCGTTGTCGGCCTGCTGTGCCCGGATGGAAATTGAGCCGGGTTTTCCCAGCATGGCCTGACGCGCGTTGATCAGGAGATTGAGCAACACCTGTTCGAGCTGAACCGGGTCGGCGTGGACATTCAATTCCGGCGCCACCTGCACGCGAAGCGCGATCCCGTCTTTCTGAGGGTCGCGCGCCAGAACAAGTAGCGTTTCTTCCACCAGCTTTTGCACGCTGACAACGCCGAGCGATGACTCTCCACGGGCCAGACCGAGCATCGAATTGCAGATCCGCCCCGCCTTGGTCGAGCCGGCGAACGACTTGGTCAGCGCCTTGCGGATCAGATCCATGTCCGGCGTGGCGCTCTCGGCGCTTTGCAGGGCATATTGCGAGTAGCTGACGATCGGCGTGAGGATATTATTGAACTCGTGTGCAATGACCGCCGCGATGGTTCCGATCGTGGCCAGGCGCTGCGATTCGGTGAGCTGCTCGTACAGGGAATCGATCTGCTTCTGAAGCAGCGCAAGCTGGCTGATGAGCGCGTTCTCGGGCGCCGCGACAGGGTTCTGCGAATCGCTCACCGCAAGACTATCGGTCCGAGTCCGTCGCGGTCTTGACCGCGACGCTGGCATCCTGGTGCAAGTGTTTATCGGACCACCGCCTTCAGCAATTCCGCGGCAACAAAGCGAATCTGTTCTTCGGTCAATTCCGGATAAACCGGAAGAGCCAGCACCTCGCGGCAGGCTCGCTCTGTTTCCGGAAGCGCTCCTTCGTTGACGCCGAGATATTCGAAGCATTTTTGCCGGTGGAGTGGAATGGGATAGTAAACCGCGCTTCCGATTCCGCGTTCGGCCAGCCGCGATTTCACCCGATCGCGGTCCGGCACGCGCACGACATACTGATTGTAAATGCTCCAGTTCCCTGGCTCGATAAACGGGGTGATGACCCCGCTTCCCCGGAGCAGCTCGTCATATAGCGCGGCGTTGCGTCGGCGGCCTGCATCCCAGCCATCGAGGTATTTGAGCTTCACTTCGAGGATCGCCGCCTGAATCGCCGCGAGGCGGAACATCCCGCCGATCAGCTTATGATCGTATTGATGGCCCGAGCCATGCACGCGCAGTAAACGGCAGGTCTCGGCAAATGAATCGTCGCTGGTGCAGATCGCCCCGGCGTCCCCGAAGGCGCCCAGATTTTTGGTCGGATAAAAGCTGAGGCAGCCGGCGAGCGACATCGAACAGGCCGGTTTATCGTTGCGGCGCGCCCCGATCGCCTGGGCGGCGTCCTCGATCACCTTCAGGCCATGCCGATCGGCAACTGCATCAATTGCCTCCATGTTTGCCGGCTGCCCGAAAAGGTGGACCGGAAGGACGGCCCGCGTTCGCGGCGTGATCTTTTCCTGAATCCGGTCCGCGGCCATGTTGAACGTTCGAGGATCGATGTCGACGAAGACCGGCGTCGCGCCGAGTCGGGCGATCGAGCCTGCAGTCGCAAAAAAAGTGAAGGACGGGCAGATCACTTCGTCGCCGGCTTTGATCCCCAGTGCCATCAGGGAGCAAAGCAATGCATCCGTCCCGCTGCTCACTCCGATCGCGTGTTTTGTGCGGCAATAGGCGGCCAATTGCTTCTCAAACCGTTCCACGCGCGGTCCGAGGATCAGCGACTGGGCATCACACACCTCGTCGATCGCCCGCCGAATTTCATTGCGAATCGGGAGGTACTGCCCCTGCAAGTCCAGCAACTTCACTTCCATGCTCAAAACCTACGGGATCGAGCGTCAAAGTAAAAGTTGCGCAAGTACCGCATCCAACGCATCTTCAAATCGATTAGATATTGGAAATACAGAACCTTGACCGTTCCGGACGACGTAAGGATAATACCGACCGTGGCTAAATTTCGGATCGACAGCCTGGGAGAGCTTGCGCGGCAGATGCCGTTCACGCCGCACGATACCCGTCTGACTCAAATCGTCGCCGCCGAAGAGTTGCTCCATACGATTGATCCGGCCAAGGCGTACCCACGCGAGTTCGTCGTATTTCGCATTACCGGCTACCGCCCGAAGACGGTGGCGGACGATCTGCTGACCGGCATCGCGCTGCAGCACGATCTGGGTCTGCTGATCGAAAGCGTCAGTGACACGCTGAACTTGTACGCCCCTGCATCGGGTGAGCCGGTGCTGGCCATTGAAGATGTCTGCGAGCGTTTCAACGTCACCAGCAAGACGATCCAGCGATGGCGTCGCAAAGGCCTGCCGGCGCGCCGGTTCACCTTCGCCGACGGCAAACGGCGGGTCGGGTTTCTTCTCAACAGCGTCGAGCGTTTCTTCGCCGCTCATGGCGAACAGGTGGTGCGCGGAACGAATTTTTCGCTCGTGAGCGATAGTGAGCGTGATGAGATCATCCGCCGCGCCCGTCGCCTCGCCGGCTCCTGCCGCTGCTGCTCGAAGGAGATTTCCCGTCGGATTGCCCGCCGGCTTAATCGTTCGCCGGCGACGATCCTCCACACGATCCGCAGGCACGATCAGGAGCGCCCGGACGAAGCGGTCTTCCCGCTGGCGGCCGCGGAAATTGCTGAAGCCGAGCGCGGCCGCATTCTTCGCGCGGCGCGGCGAGGTCATTCTCTCAAAGCGATGGTGCGCCGCAGCTGCCGCACTCGCGCCGCCGTTTATCGCGTCATTCTTGAAGACCGGGTCGAGCGGCTTTCGCGGCGGAAAGTGAAGTTCATCGATGATCCGCTTTACCATCAGAGCGAAGCCGCCGAAACGATCGACGCGATCGCCGCACAAGACGGGGAACTGGGCGCGGGCAGCGCACCGGAATCGAATCGCGTTCCGCGCGATCTGCCCCCGTATCTCCAGGAATTGTATCGCACACCGCTGCTGTCGGCGGGAGGCGAACGCGCGCTGTTTCTAAAATTCAACTTTCACAAATTCGGATTCATCGCCGCCCGTCGCCGGCTTGAGCCGCAGTTCGCCCACGCCCGCGACATCAATCTTCTGGAAAGCCAACTTCGCCGCGCAACTGAAGTCAAGAACCAGATTGTCCGCGCCAATCTGCGGCTGGTGGTCAGCGTCGCCCGCAAGCACCTGCGGCCGGGACTTTCGCTCATGGAGCTGATCAGTGAAGGAAATCTGACACTCATGCGGGCGGTCGATAGTTTCGACGCCCATCGCGGCTATCGGTTCAGCACCTATGCGACTTTCGCCCTGATGAAAGGCTTTGCCCGCTCGGTGCCGCAGATGCTCGCGGCCCGCTCTGCCGGAAACTTCGATGTCTCTGCTCTGGCAGACATACCCGATCCGCGCCCGCTTTCCGATCGCCAGCAATTCGCCGATCGCGAACAGGTCGGCCATCTTCTTTCGCGTCTTGACGAGCGCGAACGGACGGTTCTCCTGGCCTATTATGGACTGAATGGCCAGGACGCACCGGCGACGTACGATCAGGTTGGACAACGGCTCGGGCTCTCCAAGCAACGCGTCCGCCAGATCGAGCGGAATGCGGTCGCCAAGCTGCGCGAATCAGCACAATCCCTCTCCTGAGTCGCAGCGCAAGATCGCGCCTCGCGCGAGGTATCCACACACGACGGGGCAGAGCGGCGGGCGAAACAGCGGATTCTTTCACTGCCGAGGCCGCCGCGCCGCCCCGTATTCCCGTCTTGATTCACCATCCAATCGATACGGGGCGACGCGGCGGGAACAACCTGCGGCGCTTCGGCGCGTGGACGCGCCGCTTTGCCCCGTCGTGGCGGACTCGCTGCGCCTACTTTTCTCCGGGAGTTTGTTATGGACAAAGTAAAACTCGGTTCACAAGGGGCCGTCGTCTCCCGCATGGGTCTCGGGTGCATGGGAATGAGCGAATTCTACGGCGAGCGAAACGACGTCGAATCCGCAGCCACCATTCTCCGCGCGCTCGATCTGGGAATTAACTTTCTCGACACCGCCGACACTTACGGCATCGGCGATAACGAAGAACTCGTCGGCAAGACGATTCGCGGAAAGCGGAACGAATTTTTCCTCGCCACGAAGTTCGCCAACATCCGCAAGAAAGATGACCCGACTTTCTGGAAGATCAGCGGCGAACCGGATTACGTCCGTTCGGCGTGCGACGCATCGCTCAAACGCCTCGGCGTCGACTACATCGATCTTTACTACCAGCACCGCGTCGATCCCCAGACGCCGATCGAAGAGACCGTCGGCGCGATGGCCGGCCTCGTTAAAGCGGGCAAGGTCAAATACCTTGGATTGTCCGAAGCATCGCCGGCCACCATCCGCCGGGCGCATCAGGTTCATCCGATCACCGCATTGCAGACGGAGTATTCGCTCTGGGAGCGTCACGCTGAGGATCAGATCATCCCGACGCTTCGTGAATTGGGCATTGGCTTTGTTCCGTACAGCCCCCTGGGCCGCGGCTTTCTGACCGGCGCGATCACGAGCAAGAGCGAACTCGGCGCCAAGGACTCGCGATCCCAGCGCTTCCCGAGATTTGCTGGCGAGAACTTCGACAAGAACCAGGCACTGGTCACGCGGGTCAAGGCGATCGCCGAGCGCAAGGGCGCCACCGCCGGCCAGCTGGCGCTCGCCTGGGTGCTGGCCAAGGGGCTCGACTTCGTTCCGATTCCCGGCACCAAGCGAAGACTGTACCTCGAAGAAAATGCCGCCGCCGCATCGATCGGGCTCACCGCCGCCGATGCCGACGAACTGGAATCGGCCGTCCCCCCCAAGCCGTAGCCGGCGAGCGCTATGCCGAAGCAAACATGAAGAACATTGACAAGTAATTTGGCTTCGCCGGAATGGCCACGGAGATCACTGAGGGACACAGAGATCACAGAGACATTTGCTCGAGACCGAGGTTCGTTCGTTCACGACATTGGTTCCGAGTTGCTTCTGTAAGCGCGTGTCTTTTATCCGCTCAGTGCCGAATTATGTTTGAATCGTTCAGACGTCGGCGGCGTAACTGCGTCTCGGTGATCTCTGTGCTCCTCAGTGATCTCTGTGGCCATTTTCTCAATCTATTCTTCTTCGCGTTTTCCTTCGCGCCCTTAGCGTCTTCGCGCTTGGCTTGATCCGCGAAGCGCATCCGAGCCGCACGGTCAAACTTCCGCCAGCCGTTCCTTCGAATCCCCGAAGGAATCGAGATGGACACCAGCCTTGTCCATGAGAGACAGATACAGGCTGCACATCTTCCGGTTCGGCTTGCCCAGGTAATCGATCTGCCGCCCGGTCTTGATCTGCCCGCCGCCGCTGCCGAGCATGATGACCGGCAATTGCTGGTTGTCGTGATTTCCGGTCATCATGCTGGACATGTAAAGGATCATCGAATTATCCAGCAGCGTCCGGTCCCCCTCCTGCACCTGATCGAGCTTTTGGGCGATGTACGCGACCTGCTCGACGAAGAATTGATTCACCCGCAACCAGTCGGCTCCATCGGAGTGCGAGAGCAGATGATGGATCATGTAATCGATCTTCAATTTCGGAAATCGCAGCGATGAATGATCGTTGTTGAGCTTGAGCGTTGCGACGCGCGTTGTATCGGTCCGAAAGGCCAGCACAAGAATGTCGGACATGAGCCGCATGTGATCGTCAATGTCCTGCGGAATCCCATCCGCGGGGCGCGGCATGTCCGGCTTGGTAATCGTCGGCCGCCATCCTTGCAGTCTTCGATCCTTCCCCGCCTGATCGATTCGCTGTTCGACGTCGCGCACCGATGAAAGATATTCATCGAGTCGATGCTGATCCGAAACGCTGATCTTCCCGCGAAACCCGCTGGCGTCGTCTTTCACCGCATCAAGCACACTCTTGTCGGCCCGGCCCACTTCATCGCGGAACAGGCGATCGAACGCGAGCGCGGGATAGAGCTCCAGCGGCGTTGGGGACGTGGCGGAACTCCATGAAATGTTGGAGCTGTAGATCATCGAATAATTCTTGTGAACCGCCGCGATCGACTGTTCGCATCCGAGCACCAGGCTTGGTACTTTGGTCTGTTCGCGCAGCGCGTTGGCGAGCATCTGATCCATGCTGATGCCCGAGCGAATTTCCCCGCCGCTGGCCAGGTGAGCACCGGTCAGCAAATTTCCGGTCTGGCAACTGTGAATGCCGCCGATGAGCGCCTCGGCGTTGTAAAGCCCACGGAACGAGATCATCTTCTCGCGATACGGATAGAGCGGCTCCAGCACCTTGCCCAGTTTTGCGTCTTTTCCTTCGCCGCTGAGATACCATTCCTTGCTGTGAAATCCATTGCCGGAAAAAAGGCATGCGAACCGCACCGGCGGATTCGACGACCCCGCCGCGCTGCTCGTCTTTTCATCTCCCCAGACGGGCTGCGACTCCAGCCAGGGCAGCGCCATGGTCACGCCCATGCCACGGAGGAACGATCGACGCGAAAGTGGATAAAAGCCGGCCATGGAGATTCATTCCTTCAATGTGGCACAGCCGCCCCCGGCTGTGTTCCAGACAACTGCACGGGCGAGACGCCGATGCTACAAATATTACTCGTCTTCGGCGTAAGCGCTTCCACGAATCGACCGGAATTGCGGGCTGCGGACGATTTCCAGCACTGCATCGCTTACCCGGCCGTCCGGCCGATTCACGGCCGCCACCATTTGGTCGATCAGCAACTGATCCGATAGCGAAACCGACCGGCCCAGGGCATAGCCGAGCAATCGACGGCAGAATAAACGGACCACCACATCCCGCTTTTTCGTCAGCAGGTAGTTCCGCAACCCATCAATTCCTTCAAACTGCGTTCCGTCCTTGAGCATCGCATGGCAATCGATTGGCTGCCCGTTGGATTCCTTGTCACGCAGGCGGCCGATGGAATCGTACCGTTCGAAGGAGAATCCAAACGGGTCCATTCGCTGATGGCAAACCGCGCATGATTCAATCTGCGTGTGCTTCTCGACCAGTTGGCGCATGGTCAGGCCGTTTGACGCACTCTCCTCTTCCGGAAGTTTCGGCACATCCGGCGGCGGCCTTGGCAGTTTTTCGCCGAGCAGCGTCTCCACCACCCAGTTGCCGCGAAGAACCGGGCTGGTTCGCGCCGCGCCCGCCTGTTTCGATTGCACACTCGCCAGTGCGAGGATGCCGCCGCGACCATATTTCTTCACCCCGTCCACCTTGCGCCATTGCGGGCCGCTTACACCCGGGATGCCGTAATGCTTTGCCAGCGTGTCGTTCAGGTAGGTGTAGTCGGCGTCGAGAATACGATCGACCGGCTCTCCCCGCTGAAAAAGATCCTGGAAAAAGAGGATCGATTCCTCGTAGATCGCCGCACGCAACTTGTCGTCAAACTCGGGATAGATCTTCTCGCTCTTTTCCTTGAACTCGTCGAACCCGCGGACATGAATCCACTGTGTTCCGAATTCGACAGCCAGCGCGCGAACGCGGTCGTCGCTCAGCATCCGTTGCGTCTGCTGCGCAAGTACGGCGGGATCATGCAATCGTCCCGCATCCGCAGATTGCCGTAACTCCGCATCCGGCATGCTCGACCAGAGAAAATAACTCAGTCGCGTCGCCAGTTCCCAGTCATTGATCGGGCCGGCAGTCTTTCCCGGCGGGGACTGTTCGAGCCGGAACAGAAACGCCGGCGCCACCAGGACCCGGGCGAGAACGGCGCGGAATGTCTCATCGTGCGACATCCCCTTCGCCCGCATCGATTGATAGAGCGATGACAATTCCGACTTGTCGGCCTCCTGAAGCGGCCTTCTCCAGGCCCGTGCCGCAAAATCCGCGAGGGCCTGCATCTGAAGCGGAACCGCCGCGTCCATCTCCTGCTGGCACTCATCGGCGCGCTTCTGGAACTCCGGCCGTGCATCCATGAAGTAATTGAGCAGTTCCTTCGGCTGATCCTGCGTTACGAAGCCGATAAACGTCGGCAGATATCGATTCTCCGCAATCGCCTGCTGGGAGATGAAAAGATGCTGGTCCCAGAGGTGATCGATTTCCTGGCGTTGCCGATCGTCGAGAAACAGCCGGATGAGGGGCTCATCCTCGCGATGATACATTTTCAGATTCACGACCTCGTCGACCGGTATCACGTTCGGAAAGCAGACAAACAGCGGAAATGTTTTTCTGAATTCATCGAATCCCGTGAGCAATTGCTTCAAAGTAGCGCCGTCCCGTGCCGCCACGATTGCGCTCGACTCAGCCAGTCCCGCTCCATCGACCGGCGGCTTGTCGAGCGCCTGCATCTTCACCGCCCCGGCGGGCGCGGCGGCGTTGATTTTTGCTTCAACCAGAAACTGCCGGCCCTTAAGGAGCGAAGCCGGCAATCGAATCTCGATCACCGACTCGGCCGGCGCGGTAATGCTTGCGTTATCAATCGGTTTCCCGGTCGAATCCGTCCCAAAGCGTGAGGCCTCGAGGCCAAAATGGGTGGCCGGATTTGCATTGCCGGCTAATTTCGAGAGGTCCAGGCCGCGAAGCAAAACGCCATCGACGGATATCAGTCGATCGTAGAGAAGCCGATCTTGCGCAAAGGCGTTGGTCGGCGCCGGGCCGGCCAGGAGTTTCTGAGCCTGTATCGCAAGCTTTGCCGCTTCATCCTGGCGCGCCGGATCGATGACGGCTTCCCGCCAGCGGCCCAGCATCGATTCGCTGGCGATCACCGCGCCGCCCGGATCTCCGCCGATCACCGGCCGCGTCGGCCCTTTCACGAAACTCCACACATCCTTGTTTCCAAGCCGGTCGGCGTGCGGATTGGCATCCAGGATGTGATCCGCCACATCCTTCGATAAATCCCATTCCTGCGCCGGATTGCCCGGCGTCGTGATGTTCAGAGAAATTTCAGTCAGATCGCAACTGTGATCACCGTTGGCATCGACGGCAATGATCAGCAGATCTCCTTTGGCAACGTTGAGATTTCGCGCCGGCACCCGCGCTTCCTGAGCCGGGCCAATCTTCCCCTCGACCAGGACGCCCGCGTGGTCCGCATGTCGGTGTTCGATCCACCAGGCTATGCCGTTGCCGCAGCCGGGATGCACATGAACGACGTGTCCCTGCACATGCACGTTCCCGTCGATCGGGCTTTTCCAGACGGCGGCGACGTATTCGCTCGGCATGGGATGCATCACAACCCGATGCGGCGAAGCGCGGCCGGGAATGTGCTCTTCGACGTCTGAAGAATTCGAAAGAACGACGGGAAGCTCCCCCTCTTTGCTTCGCCATCCTTTGACCGATGGCCAACGTTCCTCGTCATGCGTATCGAGAAGCGTAAACGGCACGACCGACACGGCGCGCGGCACAAATCCCGATTCCGATGCATGCTCATCCGGCCGTTCGATGTTCAAAAGGGTGATCCATCGCTTCAGCAATTCCGCATTCAATCCGTTTTGCCCGGCAATCTCATCAGGATTTCGGGTCTTATCACCCGCGGCCTGCGCGACGCTGGCGAGATACTTCGCCACATCCGCGAACAGCACCGCGTGATTGAGCTCAAATCCCGGCCCGAATTTCGGATAGTCGCGGAGCAGTAGAACGGGCTTATCCGGCCCTTCGAATCGCGGCCGGCTCCAGACGACGGACCCGCCGTTTGCGCCCGGCAGGATTTGGCGGGATGAAAGATAAAGCGTGACTTCGTCCTGCCCGCTGGCAGGGTTCACCGCCAATCGAATCGCCTGCGTGTCGGCGACAGCGCTGTTGTTCGGCACGTCTCGAATGATATTTCCGTAACGGTAACTGCCAACGGGAACGACGGACCAGAGATGCTTTTGCCATCCTTCGATGTCCGCGACGATCGCCCGAGCATCGCGCTCCGAAGCCGACCGCCAATGAGCGCGAATCAGATCGAGCGGCAGCGATGGCGTCGCATCCGTCAGCGTCTTCCAGAGAATGCCGAAATATTTGGGGCTGAGCCCCTCCTTCGCCGCGGCCGCATCGGTCGTCATCTGGCCGCTGGCGATGGCATCGCGATAACGGAGGGTCATCGTCAGATAGCGCTCGAGCGGCAATTTCCCGTCGCTGGGATAGGCGCTGTAAAACTTGCGCAATCGGGCCACGCTTTCATCCGACCAGTCGCGCCGTGTCTTCCCAGGGGAGAACTGAAATCCATCGGGCAGCAGCACCACGTGGGCCGCCACTTCCTTGGCCGCCAGCAGGTACTTGTTCAACAAGGTCGGCGAAATATCAGAGAGTGATTCGGCGGCATTGGTGAACCCCTCCCCCGCCGCCCCATCGGCCGGAAATTCCGCCGCCGGCCGCAAATCGACGCCGGTCAGATCGCGAATCGTCCAGTCGTATTCACTGTTGCTGAGCCGCCGCAGCGGAACGAATCCCGGATCGCCGGCCCGCGCCCGGGCCTCGGCGTCGAGAAAATCGTGAACCCACGCGATGAGCTGCTGCCGCTGCTCCGGTGTCGGCTGCGGCTTTTTCTTCGGCGGCATCTCTCCCGATTCGAGCATTTCCAAAACTGACTGCCAGGGCTTTACATCTTTGTGGGCTTGGGCGAGCGAACCAAATCGTTCCAGATCGAGATCCCCCTTGTGTTTTTCGGTCGAATGACATCCCAGGCAAAACTGTTTGACGAGCGGCTGGACCTGAGTCGAGAAAAGATCAGGCTGGACCGATGTCGGCGGCTCCGCCGCTCCAGCGGTCGAGACTGTGGCAAACAGCAATGTCGCCAAAATCGGAAGATTGACTGGCCGAGAAAAGAGGGATCGTTCCCGTTCACAACCGTTCATCATTCGCATTTTCCCGGTCATTTGATTGATTAAACCCGACGCCTGAGTCTGTAATACCACGATACCCTGCTGAGGTTCGTACGCCGCTGGCGGCAAGGCGTTAGTACCCTTTCCCGATACAAGTCTTTCTGTGGCACGGGCGTCTCGCCCTTGTCGATGTGCTCAGACATGGGCGAGACGCCCATGCCACTTAAATTCAAGGCCTCCTGATAGAATCCATTTCAAATGAAATGTGCACCGTTATTCGTCCTGTCCGCGGTTCTGTTCCTGCTGATCCCGAAACTCGATGCCGCAACTCCCGAACCCGATCTGATTGTTCATGGCGGCGTCATCTTCACCGTCGATCCACAATTCTCCACCGCCCAGGCGTTTTCCGTCAAAGACGGCAAAATCCTCTCCGTCGGCACTGACGCCGAAATCCTCAAAACAAAAGGAACCTCCACCGAGCTGCTCGACCTCGCCGGCGCGACCGTCCTTCCCGGCTTGATCGATTCCCACGTCCACCCTTCCGATGCGGCGATGACCGAATTTGACCACGACGTGCCGGAAATGGAATCGATCCGCAATGTTCTCGACTACATCCGCGCCCACGCCAAAGCCGTCGGCGAGGGAAACTGGGTCGAGCTCAGCCAGGTTTTCATCACGCGATTGCGCGAGCAACGATATCCAACCCGCGCCGAATTGGATGCGGCCGCCCCGAAGAATCCCGTCGTCTTCGCCACCGGCCCCGACGCCTCGCTGAACACGCTCGCGTTGAAGCTCAGCGGAATTGATGCCGATTTCAAACCGACCGATGGCGGCCCGGGCTATGCCGAGAAGGACCCGATCACGCGCGAACCCACCGGGATCCTTCGCGGCTGCACCCGCTACGTGAAGAGCGCCGATTCGGGCCGATCGCCAACCGAAGCCGACCGGGAAGCGCGAACGATCGAGCTCTTCAAGGACTACAACGCCGCCGGCCTCACCTGCGTCTGCGATCGCGCCGCTGAGCCCGACGCGATCGCTCGATACGCGAAGTTGCGCAACGCCGGCAAGCTCACCGTCCGCCTGGCGGTATCCGAGCACGTCACAACGCTCGGCACGATCGATTCCATTCGCCATCACATTCAAAGCATCGCGGAGAGTCCTTTGCGCAAGGATGACCCGATGCTTCGCATCATCGGCATCAAGACCTTTCTCGACGGCGGCATGCTCACCGGCAGCGCCTACATGCTCGAGCCATGGGGCGTCAGCAAAATCTATTCGATCACCGACCCGCAATACCGCGGCGTGCTTCTGATTCCTCCGACGCGACTTCTTCCGATCGCCAAAGCCGCCGCCGAGGCCGGCCTGCAATTCACCGCCCACAGCGTGGGAGACGGAGCCGTCCGAACGCTTCTGGACACTTACGAACAGATCGAGCGCGAACTTCCGCCGGGCACACTTCAGGCGACTCGCCCCTGCATCACCCATTGCAACTTCGTTCACCCCGACGACATCAAAAGATTTCACGCACTCGGCGTCAGCGCAGACATCCAACCCGTCTGGCTCTATCTCGACGCCCGCACCTTGAGTTGCCAATTCGGCGTCAATCGTCTCTCCCGTTTTCAGCCATTGCATGACCTGCTCCAAGCCGGCGCAATCCTCGGCGGCGGCTCCGATCACATGCAGAAGATCGGCCCACGAAGATCGATCAATCCGTACGATCCGTTTCTCGGCATCGCCACCGCCGTGACGCGCCGGGCGCGGTGGCTCGAAATGCCACTTCACCCCGAAGAGGCGCTCACGCGCCAGCAGGCGATCCGCATGTACACGATCGACAACGCCTGGCTCATTTTCAAAGAACATCAGATCGGCTCCATCGAACCGGGCAAGTTCGCGGATTTCATCGTCGTTGATACCAATCTGGTTGATTGCCCGGCGGAGAAAATCGAACAGACGAAAGTGTTGAGAACATATCTGGGGGGAAAGGTCGCGTTCGCGGCAAATCCCAATTTCCAAGCACCAAATCCCAAATAAATCTCAAAAACCAAAGGGGAAAAATCTCAAACGGGATGCATGGTTCGCCTCATCTGATATCTGGCTTCTGGCTCCTTCCCCTCCGTTTTTCCGAAGCCGGCAGCTGGGGTCATCCGCGCCACAATTGTGTAAAAAGCGTCACGGTTTTGGGGTTCCTGACGGTGGCGGTCGGAGGTTCGAAGCGGAGGCGCGATACGTGCCTGGACTAGCGACCGAAGTGATGCGGGCGGAATTCTGGACGCGATTTGTGGCGGCTGCGTGACGGCGACGTGGTACAATCCCCCCTGATGCGTCGTCGGCTGTTCAGCGTTTGCTCCGCGGGTTCACTACTGGTTTGCGGGCTGATGATAGCTCTGTGGGTTCGCAGTTATCGCACCAATGATTCTCTAACCCGCACACGGGCGAACATATTCGATGTGACGACCCCCGGCCCGCGGGTTGGGATCGTGGTCGAGCGGGTTACAGAATGGAATATCACGAGTTTGCGATCCGCCGATGGAATAATTTGTCTGAGCTGGACTTCAGCGCGTGGCGACCCGGACCGCGGAGGCGACAGGCCGACCAACTGGCAGCCCGACCCGCGCACCCATTTGCGAGGTGACGTGTTATACGAAGCCTCGCCGGTCGAGCGAAATGGCATTTTCGCAGAGCCCAATCACACCGTCGCCGCCCGCCTTGGATTTGATTCGGCCGATTGGGCTTGGTCGGAAACGGATCGCGCGGCGGGCATCCCAATCTGGCTTATCGTGGTATTGACTGCGGCCGTTCCAACGATGCGCGGTATCGCACATGTTCGCCGCCGATTGCGTCAACGGTTGGGAGCCACGACGTGCCTGGAATGCGGCTACGATCTCCGCGCTTCATTTGACCGTTGCCCGGAGTGCGGAGCGGAGCTGAGAAGGTCTAAACCTTAACGGCTGGGCCAGCGGCGCCGGCGCGATCCGTTCCTGGACTAGCGACCGCTACGATGCGACGATGCGGGCGGAGTTTGGGACGAGGTTCGCGGCAGCAGCGTGAATGGTACAATCCCCCATTGGATGCGTCGCCGGTTGATCACTTTTCTCTCTGGGGTGTCGATGGTTGCATTCACCATCGGGGCAGTCTTCAGGTGGGGGATGGAACTAAGCTTGGATAATAATATTTTTCACCGCGAATACGGCTCCTACACCGTTTCGTTTTTCGGCCGCATCATGATTTCGGCACCTTATTCGCCGACATCACCACCGTCTCGGATCCTTCCATTCGCATGGGGTCGGGTAGCGCATTGGCTACCGATTGCCCCCTTCACGCTCTGCCTCTTTGTCCTTTGCGTCTTACCAGCAATTCATCTGTTTTCGAAATTGAGGCCTACGAGAGAAAGTGACGGCTGCTGCTTAGCCTGCGGCTATGACCTCCGCGCCACGCGCGACCGTTGCCCGGAATGTGGGACGGTGCCGACCCAGGTTTCAAGCTGACCGGCTGGGCCAGCGGCGCGGCGCGATACGTGCCTGCCTAGCGACCGAGGTGATGCGGGCGGAATTTTGGATGCGGTTCGTGGCGGCTGCGTGAGCGTCGACGTCGTAAGATTTCCGCCGATGCCTCATCGGCGACTCGTCCTTCGGTCCGCCATACCGGTAACACTGACCGTAGCGCTGCTGTGGGCGCTAACTGGTGATCGCTCGTTCGAACATCAGCGGCGAACCCGCCAATGGTCGACGGTCGATTATTTCCTGCATTCCGAATACGGTCGGTTTACGCTGACGGAAACGCGAATCCCCTACGGCCCGTTGGAACCGACGCTTCCGGTCCTCATTTGCCGCGCACATAGCGACAGCGATTTGCTCGGCTTCAGCGTCCAGCAAACTCGGCAACAACCGAACAACGTGAACGTGCCGGAGATTCGTCAGCTTGAATCGCCCCGGTGGGCAACCGTGTCGGTTTTGACCCTGTCACTGCTCGTATTGGCATTCGGTTGGAATCGGCGAAGTTTGGCGAGACGAAGAATCGCAGCGGGAAGATGCGCATCGTGCGCGTATGACCTTCGGGCCACGCTGGACCGGTGTCCGGAGTGTGGTTCAGCGGTAGCGAACGTTCCCGTTGATCGGCTAGGCCGGTAGCGTTGGGCTGATAGCATGGGACGCCTGATCCTCAACGTGCTAAGCTTGCTGTCCGCTGCAATATGTGTGGCGGCGTGCTCACTCTGGGCGCGAAGTCGCATTGTTTGCGACATGTGCGATTTCCATCGAACCTATTACTCCGAACCTGCTAGGGGGCTGACCCACTTTCGGTTTAGTGCGTATTCAGCACGCGGCGAAGTTGGCTTTAGTTGGGCGAGCACACGGCTCGAAGGTCCGGGTGAGGCGTGGGGGCTGGAACGGAAATACATTCCCCATGGATTGCGGTTTTCCACTGCGTCAGTTGCACAGACCGTCTCGCTTCCATTACTTCAAGGATTCAATTTTCGGTGGCTGGAGTCCGACGGTATAGGTCACACAACGGGTCTGGAATCCGCCGCTCCCCTCTGGTTGCTGGCGGTGACTACAGCTGTGTTTCCCACCGTGTGGTGGCGAAGGAGAATCGTGAATCGAAGAAATTGCGGGAAGGTGGGCCGAGTCTGCCGGCGCTGTGGCTACGATCTTCGAGCCACACCCGAACGTTGTCCAGAATGTGGAACAACGCCGAAGGTTTCGGCTTGAGCCGCTGGGCCAGCAGCGTGGGCGTGATACGTGCCTAGCCTAGCGACCGAAGTGATGCGACTGGGGTTCTGGATGCGGTTTCAGTCGGCAGCGTGACTCGCGCAATGCTACAATGCCGTCCATGCGTCGTCGCCTCTTCACCATTCTGTCGGCGCTATCTTTACCAATTTGCGCGGCGACTGTCGTGCTATGGGCGCGGAGCGAGAAACGCTCGGACTATGTCTTTTTCAATCCGGATTTGAGGAGGGCATTTTGCATCTGTTCGCGCAAGGGTTCGGTTGAGTTTTCTCTCGAATGGTCTCCCGAAAGGCAACGGGGCTGGCCGCGATGGGAGGCTGGAACCATCGACCTTACGAATGCAACCGAGCTTGGCGCGCAGGTCGCGCGCTTGCTTGACGACGTAGATGACAACAACATCATCCCGCTTTTGCTGCATACGCGAACGACCGGTTACCTGCAAAGGCAAGAGTTCCATCGGGCGGCGATTCCGTATTGGCTGATTATGGCCGCGAGTGTTGCCGTCCCAGGTTTAGAATTGGGAATCCGTCGTAGAAATTCGCTGAGGCAACCGAACGGCTTATGCTGGCAATGTGGCTACGATATACGCGCCAGCCCAGTCCGCTGCCCGGAGTGTGGGGCGGTGTCGTCAAGGATGGCAACGTGAAGAGCGTCATTTTCGCGATCCTTTCCGCAACGTCCCTTGCGATATGCACCGCGACGGGAGTTCTCTGGGTATGGAGCTATCACGCGAGCGGGAGAGTGGATGCAATGCGAAGCGGGCGTGAAGGCAACTACATTCGACGTGAATCGTGTACCGCCACCATTGGCTCGGGGAGATTTGCCATCTTGATCGTCTGGAGCGTCGATGCTCCGCAATTTGAACCGGATCCGCTCGGCATCTCTCCACCAGATCCGGCCGCTTCCTGGCCCTCGCCCGTGACGCTGAGCGCGGAGTGTTCGAGTGACGCTGACCCGTTTGGCCCCATGAATGGCTGGCAGGCAAGCGCGCTCGGCTTTGGTTGGAACTCAAAATTTTCAGGCTCGCGCGGGAGTGTCTGGTCACGGGAGGCTGAGCTGTTGGTGCCGATGTGGATTTGGCTCCTGATGAGCGCTTTCCTTCCGCTGCGCTTTCTTCTTCGTCGCCGGCGCTCCAGAAATTTAGGCAAGTGCCAGAAATGCGGCTACGACCTCCGCGCTTCGCCCGAACAATGCCCGGAATGCGGGGCCGTGCCGACGAAGGCTTTAACCTGAGCGAGGGGGCCGGCGGCGCGGGCGGGATATTAAGCGACGACCTTTCTGACTTCATCAGTCACAGATCTTCGGGCCGCCGGCGTGGCTTTGCGATTGAGCCGCTTGCGGGGTTGGGGTCGTGGCCTGCCTTGTTGCGCCGGTGGCTGCGGCGGCCCATGCCATTGGCGATTGGCCGAGTCCTTCATGTAAGGGTTACATAAGCGTATGTGTTGACGAAACGATGACGGATGCTATAATGGTGTCTATGGCTGAATTGGCAAAGAATGTGACGATCTCGGGCGAGTTGGCAAAGGCGATCGGACCGCCGGCCGATGGTACTCGGATCTACCGGGCCGAGGGTACGGACGAGGATTACATGCGGTGGTGGGACGCCCTCGCAGAAAGCTTCCCGCGAGGATTGGTATCTCCTGGTGGCGGATCGCCCTACGCCGGGGTGTCGCGGGCGGCGATCCATCGGGCAATGCGCGACGGACGGCTGACCGTGTTCGCCTTCCACAAGGTCAAGGAGCAGCGCGGCATTTTCGGCAGCAAGTTGGTGCGAGAAAATCCTTACCTCTACCTTGCGGTGATCGAGCTGAAGGCGTGGCGACTGGAACTTGAAGAGCGGATCGGCCGGCACTTTGCCGAGGGCGAAGCAGTAGCCAAAGTGCAGGAAGCGATTCGACGCGAGCTGGAAGGCGAACGACCGGATTGGACGGCTGATTTTATCGTGAAGCACCCACAGGGGCGGGTCATCAAGAAATCGAAACGAGGTGCAAATGCAACCGCGAAGAAATGATCGTAAGGAGATCCGCGTGCGCGAAATCGCCTTGCCGCTGCCTCTCGTTGTTGAGGATGACAACGGGAATGAACGCGAGATGGTGCTCGCCCCAGCCGGCAAGGACAAGCTCGGCGCATTCGTTAAAGCGGTTGATGGAGAAGTTGGTGGCGATCGGGGCAAGGGAATCCGGAGAGAGTAATTTTCGAATTTGTGCCCGGTAGCCAGCCATGCCTCGTGTGAGGCGGTAGCAAGCCATGGGTGTCCTTGGTGCGTCGAGCACCGGAAGGATGATCATGGCTTCTGTTATTGCTGGCGATGGTAGTGGAGCGTTGGGGGTCGGCGGGGCGAGCGTGGTGGCGGCTTCAGCCGCCCCCGCCGCCCCGCCTTTGTTGGAGCACCTGGCGGTTCCTGTAACACGCCAGGTGCTAGTTTCAGTAGCCAGTGAGTGCAGGCCACTGCTTTCAGGCATCGACAGTCTTTATCTTGGCGTTTATGTCGATTGGGGTCTGCGCTGGGCAGAGTTGGACCGGCAACTTGAGCGCGGGAAGAAATCGGCGGAGAAAACCCAGGGCATCTCATGGACACACTGCGGCGTTGAAGGCTGTCTCATCCACCCACGGGGCAAGGCCCCGATGTATGCCTATGACCTGCAAACGGCGGATTTTCACCTTTGGATTGCTCGTTGTGAAGCGAAGCCGGACTATCCAAACGTCTATGTGCAGCTTCTCTCCAAAGCGCTTTGGTTACGCGGGGTCGGACGGGCGATCGCCCTTGTAAAGGCGTTCGTTGAGAAGCTTGGTGGGAAAAACTGCTTTTTCCAGATCAGCCGCGCAGACCTATCAACTGATTTTCTCATTCCTGGCGGCTTGAGTCTTGGCTTCCTCAATGAGTTTGTGGTGTCGGAGAGCAAAAGCTTCGAACACCACTGCCATGGCGAGCGGCTGGAAACGTTCTACGTGGGGAGCAAATCGTCTCCGATTCAGGCAAGGATTTACGACAAAGCACTGGAAGTCCAGCAGGCCGGGGACAAGCTATGGTTTGCCGATCTCTGGAAATTGATTGCGATCGCCGATGTGTGGCGGGTCGAGTTTCAGCTGCGCCGGGAAGTGCTGCGTGAGCTTGGCGTCGAGTGTTTCGACGATCTGCATGTGCGGGCGAACGGCATTTGGAGGTATCTGACCGACGAATGGTTATCGCTTCGCGTGAAAGACAACCCGAATGTGTTGCGCCGATCGGTCCACCCCGTTTGGGCGATCGTTCAGGCGGCGGCGACGAATTTCGGCCCGGCGTTGGAAGTCGAGCGCAAATACCGGAAAGGCGGAACGGCTCCGGCGGAATGGTATGTGTCTCACGCCGCGGGTTGCCTGGCGGGCTTCGCGGTACGTGAGGGCATCGACGACTTTGACAGCGCCCTCGGCCTGTTTGCGGCGAAGATGCGCGAGTATTGGCAGACCAGGAGTTTTGCGGACCGATTTGAAGTCGAACGGACCAAGCTCGGGTTCGACGACACGGTGGGCGGGACATGAGCGAGGGCGGGGAACAAATCTCGCTATTCCCACCCGCGCGCCCGATGCGGCGCCGCGCGCGTTGCCAACCTGTTCAAATGTAGCGCTGCAAGTGGACCGCGTAGCGGCTCGGCGTTACATGGTCGAGTGGATCGCAAAACGTGCGGTTCAGGACTACAGGAGAACACATGGGAAACAAGATTGATGCGACTCTATGCCCGGTACTCATCGCACCAGCAGGATGATGGCACCTCCATCGAAGTGCAGATTGAAAGCTGCGAGCGTGCGGCAGGAAAATCGCTCAAGCAATACATCGATCGAGCCCGCACGGGTCGGACCATGGGTGGTCGGCCCGAGCTGCTGCAATTGGTGCAGGACGCGGAGGACGGGAAGATCGACACACTTTACCTTTACAAGTTCGACCGCCTGGGGAGGGCTGCGGAAACGCATGTCTTAGTCGAGGACCTGGAGCGGTGCGGCGTGCGGGTGATGAGCGTGACGGAAGGCAGTAACGCTCTCGCTCGCGGCGTTCAGCTCGTCGTGGCCGCTGATTACTCGCGAGCGCTGGCTGAGCGCACGCGGGCGGGATTGGTGAAGCGGCAAGTGCGGGACGGTTTGCTACGCCCGCAAGAGCAAGAATGCGAAGGGTGAGTATCACTATTACGGCTGCGGCTGCCGGCAGAGCAAAGGTCCGGGCGCGTGCAAAAACGCGAGTTACGTTCGTGAGGACAAGCTCAAGGCACGGGTGATGTCGGCGCTCGCGGATATGTTCGAGGACGCAGAAGACATGATCGCGGAGGCTGTCATCCTGGCCGAGGAGCAGATTGCCGGGCATCGGGAACAAGCCGGCCGGCTCAAAATCGAGATAGCAGAACTCGATTCGCAAATCGGCGATTATCTCCGGTTGCTCGTGGACCGGGATATTGAGGCGCTAACAAAGAAGGCAATCAGCGGGAAGATTGCCGCGGCCCAGGCAAAGCAGGATCAGGTGCGGGCGGCACTGGATCACGTCGGGGAGCAGACGGCCCAGAGCGCCGGCGCAATGGCTTCGGCGTGTCGTGCGGCGTTCAGCGAGGCCCGTGAGGCGTTTAGTGAGGCTGCCACCGATTCGGAGTTCAATCGGCTGGTCGAGGTCGCGGTGGGTCCGATGCTTCTCCTTGCGGATGGGCAGATCGTTCAGCCGGATAAAGAAACGACCACCGTTTCCGGTGGTCGCTGGTCTAGGTCAGTAGCGGGGGCGCGATACGTGCCTAAAGTAGAGACCGAAGTGATGCGAGCGGAATGCCCCCCTTTTTGCACCGGTCGATCCAGGAGGGCGGTCAATTGAGGGGACAAGCTGCCGCAACTGAATAAAATGCAAAACAACCATGTCGGAAGCCTCGAATCAGCAGTTCCGTTTGGAAGTCATCGCTGAAATTTCGTCAGCGTTTGCTGACGTTACGCTCAGCGACGGAATAACCCTCCACCAAGCCAGGGCGATTGACGATTACGAATCGAAGGCAGATCAAATTGCGGTGCGCGTCAACGACCTGGAGCAGCGCTGGCAGGAACTCCCAGACGATAAGCTTTGCTCCTTCGACGACGTGTTCAATTTCCTGGATGAGAAGGGATGGGTGTTTTACATCCCGGCTTACATGATCTGGGTTCTGCGGCATCTGGATGATGAATTCGACAGCCCGCACGCCGGCTTGGAGTATATGGCGATCTATTCGATTATTTTTCGCGATGAGCGATCAGCATTGCTGACCCCGGGGCAAGGTCGGGCGGTGTGCCGGTTTCTCTGTTACCTGGCTCGGCATGCCCCGTATCACAAGGACGAAGTTGAAGAGGCGCTCGGCCGGTGCTGGGGCAAATTCTGCTTCAAATAAGAGCAAATAAGACGGACCACCCCGGCACACGTCTCTCCCCGATTCCTTAGGGTTTCCCCAGTTTCGTCAGTAGCTCATTTCGATTTTTCAAGATCGCCAACAACAGGTCGGGAGTTGGATTCGACGCAATTGCCGTGTCGAAATCGGCGAGCGCACGGGTCATATCGCCGAGGGCGAACTTCACGACCCCTCTGCGGTTGAACGTCGGAGCATTCCGAAGCCCGAGTTCGATCGCTTTATCATAGTCCCGCAGCGCGCCGGCGAAATCCTTTGCCAGCCGCGACAGATCCGCGCGGGCTGCCAGGAAGACCGCCTTAGGCCCACCGAGCGAAATGGCTTCCTCGATATCCGCCAGCGCACCGGGCAGATTTCCGGTGCGTTGTCTCGCCTGGCTTCTGTTCTTCCAAATCGCCGGATCATCCGGACGGATTTCGAGCGCGCGATCGTAATCGGCGATCGCACCCGTGTGATCGCCGGCCGCAGATTTTGCGAGCGCCCGGCCGTTGAGGGCAAGAGCATGATCGGGCGATAGACGGATCACCTGGTCATAATCCGCCAGTGCACCGCTGATATCGTTAAGCGCCCGTTTCACATCCGCGCGGTTTTTGTAGAAACCAGGCTCCGCGCCACGATCAATCGCCTTATTAAAATCGGAAAGCGCGCCGCGCAGATCGCCCATCTTTTTCTTCTGAAATCCGCGATTGTTTAATGTTTTCGGACGTTGGGGATCAAGTTCCACAGCCCGATTGAAATCAGCCACGGCGTTCTTGAAATCGCCTTGAATTCGATGCGCCTCGCCTCGATTTTCATACGCACTCGCCGAATCGGGGTCCAGTTCAATTGCCCTGGTCAGATCGAGCATCGCGCCTACGAAATCTGCCGTCGCAAGCTTGGCCAAACCGCGCATTTCCCAGGCTGTTGCCATATCGGGGGAACGAGCGATCGCGCGGCTCAGATCGAGAATCGCACCGGCAGAATCCCCGGACAGATGCTTGACCGATCCGCGCGTGAACAGCGCCATCTTCATTTCGGGGCGGAGTTCGATCGCCTTATCCAGGTCAATCAACGCGCCGGCATAGTCGCCGGCAACGAATTTGCGGCAGCCGCTGGAAAGCCAGGTCAGCGCCTCATCCTCAGATTTCGCGGGCACGGTTGCCTCGGCGGCGGTGGCCCGCGGACCGATAGGCTCAAACGCTCCCCGCTGATCGGCTGGCACACCGTCTTGACTGTCGATGGATTCGTATGAGCGCAATGCGTTCGCTATTCCCAGCACCCCGGCGAACGATTGTAGTTTTTCAGACATGAACTCCGGCTGCTCGCTGGCGCGATCGAGAATCGGGAGAAGAAGCTCCGCCGCATTACCGATCAGCGGACGAAACGCTTCGGCCCGGCCCGTCATTTTCTCCTGCTCAGCACGATCGCGTTCACCAAAGTAGCCAGGCGTCGACCAATACGAATCGCAAAGCGATCCTCGATGGTAGAGCCAATACGCAAAGACGTCGTCATCATGCACGAGGATCTGTAATACGTAGCCATCGAATAATTCGGCGAACCGCCCGCCGGCTTTCTCATCCTGGCCATGCCCCTGCGGATAAATTCCCACCCATCCCCCGACCGCAGGGCCGACAAACATTCCGATCTTCAATAAATCCGCGACTCGCCGCGCCACGAGCGTAATGCCCGCGCGCTCGTCAGTTCGTACCTGGATCGAGCCGTGGAATGCTCCCATTTGGATTTGAACTCCAGTACTGCCTGATCCGGCCCGGCAACCCTCAGCCTGGCTGATCGAATGGCCGAAGGGTACATGATATGATTGCGAATACCTCCCACGTGTGCAACGAAGAAGAACCATTCCCTTTCTCTGAGCATGAGCTTGATGCGGCGCGCGCTTTGGCCTGGTGCAGTTTGCCCGACGGCATTAACCATCTTTTCAACCACCGCTGGCGCGAATACGCGGGACACGCGGCCGCTGAATCAAACGGTTCGGCCTGGAAGCTCTGTATCCATGAGCGTGATTTGCAGGGCTTCCTGGCCAAATCCGCCGCGATCATGCACAGCGGACAGGCCGACGAAATCGAGTCGCGCCTGCGCCGCCACGACGGCGAGTACCGCTGGTTCCTATTCCGGCTGGAGCCAGTCCACGACGAACGCGGGGGGATTTCGGCATGGTTCGGGACCGCAACCGATATCGATCGCCTGAAACAGACCGAGGCCAGCCTGCTCGACCAGCAGACCGCCTTGAGCCGCGTGGCCGACGCGATCCCCCATGCGATCGTTGTGCAGGATCCTGACGGCGTCGCGCTCTACGCCAACCGCGTGACCCTCGAATACACCGGCCTTACCATCGACGATGTAACCCGGCCCGACTTCCGCGAACGAATCTTTCATCCGGCAGATATCGAACGTCTGCGTGACGAAAGACAGGCGGCTCTGCGGCGCTGTGAACCGTTCGAGATCGAACAGCGGGCCAAACGGCACGATGGGGAGTATCGCTGGTTTCTCATTCGGTACAACCCGTTTTGCGACGAGCACGGACGGGTCGTCCGCTGGTACGCCACTGGAACGGATATTGATGATCGCAAGCGCCGTGGCGACCAGACATTCAACGAGAACATCGCTCTCCGCGAGGAAATCGACGCCTCGTCGATGTTTGAGGAGATCGTCGGTTCGTCACCAGCACTGCGCTGCGTCCTTTCGCAGGTAACAAAGGTGGCGCCGACCGACTCCACCGTGCTGATCCTTGGCGAGACGGGAACCGGCAAGGAATTGCTCGCCCGCGCCATTCACCGTCAATCCAAACGCGCGGCGAACGCGTTCATCCGGGTCAACTGTGCGGCCATTCCTCAGCAACTGATCATGTCCGAACTGTTCGGACACGAAAAAGGCGCTTTCACAGGCGCATTGCAACGCCGGATTGGACGCTTCGAGGCGGCTGAGGGAGGTACGATCCTGCTCGACGAAGTTGGGGAACTCCCGCTCGAAACCCAGGTCGTCCTGTTGCGCGTGTTGCAGGAGCGGGAATTTGAACGAGTAGGGAGCAGCCATCCGATTGCGTCGAATGTCCGTGTCATCGCCGCCACCAACGGCGATCTGCCGGCCGCGGTGGTCACTGGCGCCTTTCGCCAGGACCTGTTCTACCGGCTCAACGTCTTCCCGATCCGGCTTCCACCGCTTCGTGAGCGGGAAGAGGATGTTCCGTTACTGGCCAGATATCTCACGGGCCGCTACGCGAACCGGGCCGGTAAACCCGTGCCTGAAATCGCTCCCCAGACATTGGCGCTTCTCGCGGCTTACGACTGGCCGGGCAACATTCGCGAACTGCAAAACGTCATCGAGCGCGCAGTCATCCTGTGCGAGGAAGAAACCCTGTCGATTGACCAAGCGTGGGTGTCGGGGGAACCGCTTCGCCGAATGCCTGCGGGCACTGAACTCACTGCGATTCTCGACGTGCAGCAGAAGGATCTGATCTCGGCGGCATTATCCGAGTGCAAAGGGCGCGTCGCCGGACCAACCGGCGCGGCGGCAAAGCTTGGCCTGCCACGTCAAACGCTCGAAGCGCGAATCCGCGCGCTCGGGATCAACAAGCATCAATTCAAATCCTGACGACGCGTCCGATGCCCGCTCGCGAGCATTTGCTCGTAATTGGGCATTTTCAACACGCCACACATTGCGATTTCCAGGCTTTGACCGCAGTCGGGGTTCGGTCCGCTCTTTGCAAAAGTCCGAGTGAATCTTTACTGCAAAGGAGAATCGTCGTGAAACAGCATATTAAGAACGTGGTTCTGGTGCATGGAGCTTTCGCTGACGGCTCCGGCTGGGAAGCCGTCGCTATCATCCTCAAGAATGATGGGTACAAGGTGTCGGTGGCGCAACCCCCCGAAACCTCCTACGCCGATGACCAAAAGTACACAAAGGCCGCGATCGAGGCCATGGACGGGCCAGTGGTTCTGGTGGGCCACAGTTATGGCGGGTCCATCATCACCGAGGCCGGCAATCATCCAAACGTTGCGGCTCTGGTCTATATTGCGGCATTTGCGCTCGATGAGGGTGAGAGCTGTGCGTCGATCGAACAGGCCGTGCCGCAAGCTTCCAAGGCATTCAAGTCCGACAGCAACGGCAACTGGTGGGTAGACCAGGAGCATTTCGTTGCCGACTTCGCCGCGGACATTCCACGGGAGAAGGCGGAGTTTATGGCCCTGTCGCAGGTGCCGATCTCCACCGACGCGTTCACCCATAAGGTCACGAATCCCGCCTGGAAGACCAAGCCCACCTGGTACATGGTGGCCACCGCAGACCGATCGATCAATCCGAACCAGGAGCGGATGATGGCGAAGCGCGCCAATGCCAGGACGGTCGAAGTAAATTCCAGCCATGTGGCCTACATGTCTCATCCGAAGGAAACAGCCAAACTGATTGAAGAGGCTGCCACCTCTGCGCCCGTCGCTCGATAGCCGGCACGGCGAAACGATTCTAGAATGAAGCCATGAAATTAACTTACTACGGACATTCCTGCTTCTCCGTATTGGCTGGCGGTAAGACATTGTTGTTTGACCCTTTCGTTACGCCCAATGAACTGGCCAAAGCTGTTGATGTGGACACAATTCCGGCTGACTACATTTTCGTCTCTCACGGCCACTATGACCACATCTTTGACGCAGTGCGCATCGCGAAGCGAACCGGAGCAAAGATCCTGGGGAACTGGGAGCTTTATGACTGGTTTAACAAACACGATCTCAAAAACACCCACCCAATCAATCCAGGAGGACAATTTGCTTTCGATTTTGGAACGGTAAAAAGTTTCGTTGCCCAGCACTCCAGTAGTTTTCCAGATGGCAGCTATGCGGGTGTCGCCTGCGGGTTTGCGTTTAAAACGCCGAACGGCAATTTCTACTATAGCGGCGATACCGGGCTCACATTGGATATGCAGTTGGTACCTGCTTGGGCGGATCTTGATTTTGCGGTGTTTCCTATAGGTGACTGCCTGACGATGGGAGTGGAAGACGCGATCAAAGCCGCTGGGTATGTGGGGGTGAATAAAGTTCTTGGCGTCCATTATGATACGTTCGGCTTCATAAAAATTGATCACGCGAAGGCGGTTGAGGATTTTACGAAGGCGGGCATGCGACTTTATTTGCAAAATATCGGAAGCGAGATTGAATTATAAAGCGACTGTGCCTGCTCCATCGCACAATGAAACAATTATGATAGTCCAGGAAAGGACGAAGCGACCCAGGAGCAATCCAAAAGTCGGAAGGCCGATGTTCGGCGACTCATTTCCCGTGCACCCCTGAGCGGGGGCACTTTTTGGAGTGTCCCTCTTTTTTTCGCGTGACTTGCGTGGGTTGGGCCCGGCGCGATGCACTCCATCGTGGCGGCGGATCACTCGGTCAAGTATAGAAGTCGTATGCCTTATTCGTTCAAGCCCCAGGAGGTCGATCGTGAGGACGGCAGGACTATTCGCAAATGCGACGCCGTCCTGTTCGATCTGGATGGCACACTGCTGGACACGCTCAGGGACATCGCCGATTCGGTGAATCGGGTGCTGCAGAGCATGGGATTTGTTCCGCATCCGGCAGACCAGTACCGAACGATGGTTGGAGACGGCGTGGAGATTCTTGCCCGGCGCGCTCTTCCCGAAAGTCATCACGATGCGAAGACCGTGGCGGCGCTAGCGGCGGCGTATCGCGAGGATTACAGCGCTAACTGGGCCAACCACAGTGCGCCGTATTCGGGAATTGTCGAACTGCTCCAAGGGCTCAAGGAGCGCGGCATTCGGACGGCGGTGTTATCCAACAAGCCGCATGCGTTTACGGTTCAATGTGTCGAACGGTTTCTGCCCGGCGGGGAATTCGAGGTGGTGCAGGGGTCGGGCGGGCAATTTCCCAACAAGCCGGACCCGGCTGGAGCGTTGCACATTGCCGGACTGATGCAGTTGCCGCCGGAGCGATTTTTGTATCTGGGTGACACCAACACCGACATGCGGACTGCGGTGGCCGCCGGCATGTTGCCGGTTGGGGCGACATGGGGATTTCGCGAGCGAAAGGAACTCGTCGACGCGGGAGCGAAGGCGATCGCGGATCAACCGATCGAAGTGCTGAAGCTGTTGTTATGACGGAGTTTTGTCACGACTTGATGAACATTGGTCCGGCGACAAGTCGCGCGGCTCCCTTTTCGGCGCTCAGGGAGCCCGGCGACTTGTCGCGGGACAGACCACCCTGTTCCCCGACCGCGGGTTGAACAGTTTGCACGCTGCCCGAAACGGCGGCATCTGATGTGCTTGTGCCGCGCGTCTCGTGCTATAAGCGACGTCATTCGTTCGGCTCGACCACTTTCAATTCACTCAGTTCCACATCGCCGTGCTGGCTGGTGAAGGTGGCTCCGCCGTCGCCCTGGTGTTGCTGCTGGGACGCGCCGCCGATCTGGTGGTCCGCGGTGTCGTACCAGGTCGTCTCGCCGCCACGCTGGATCAACAGGCGATGCGCGCTTGCAAAGTACGCATAGCGCAGGTCGTTCTGGCTTCCGGCGGAACTGGGACTTCCTAAATCAGACGGCCACCAGGGATCCATCCACTTCATGGGTTCCATTGGCTTCATTGGTTCCATCGGCTTCATGGGCTTCATTGGTTCCATTTCAAATTTCCTTTGATGATTCGCTCAACCATTTCAACATGTAGCAGTTGTTCGCGATCACGACAATGTATGAATCGTTGAGAATGGGATACCTGATGACGGAGATTGCCAAATGGGGCCGGGGTTTGGCATGACACCCTTCTCGGCGAAAAACTTTGCCCCCTCTCGCGCTGATCGGCTCCGGTATAATGCCGCGATGGAACGTTTTGGCAGTGTTTTTCTGATGATGCTGCTCTCTGGTTGCACGGCGGTTCACACCACGGCGAAAACTCCCCGTCTGGCCAGGCCCCCGGCGGCGGTTCAAAGTGATATCACTGTCTATTTCTCACCCGATGGCGGGGCAATGGCGGCGATCCTGAACGAGTTGGATCGTGCCCGGCGGACCGTTGACGTGAATGCTTATCTGATCACGGCTCCCGAGATTGCCGATGCTCTCAAGGCCGCCGCGAAGCGCGGCGTGACTGTTCGAATCATCCTCGACAAGAACAACATCGGCGGCATCTATTCCAAGGCGTTCTTCCCAAAGGGAACCGTGCCCGTCTGGCGCGACGGTCAACACAAAGACGCTCATAATAAAGTCATGCTGATTGACGGCGGAACGATCATCACGGGCTCATTCAACTTCACGGATCAGTCGGAGGACACCAACGCAGAGAACCTGCTGATCATACGGAACAAGCCAACACTCTTCGCGGCGTATGAGGCCGATTTTGAGAAGCATCTCAGCCATTCCGACCCCCCTGAAAACTTGTAGTTCAATTGTTCTTGATGGCTCTTGCGGTGACCAGCACTTCGAAATTCGGATCGACGGAATTCAATTCGTCGCTGGTGAGTTCCTCGGACGCCAGCCCGTGCAGCAAGGCGATCGCGGAAAGGACATTGCCGTACACGCTTATTTTCACTGTGGAAGGCGATGAAAATTCCTTCGCGAACAGACGCTTGAAAGCTTGAGAGGTGAAGTGCCAGTATTCTCCCCAGTCGTCGATTCCTTCGCGGCGGGCGATTCTGCTGATGCCCGGGCCGGCCGCAAGCACAACCCCGCCGGGTTTGAGAATGCGATGCAGATGGCGGATCGCGGCCGGAGTGTCATAGATCATCTGGAGCGTATGGGTGAGGATGAGGCAATCGAAAAGATCAGACGGAATTTGATCCGCGCAAGTCAAATCGGCCACGATGGTGGCATTGGGGTTGCCCTCCACGACATTCAGGACATCGCGCTGCCGCACGCGATCGCCGCCAAACTTGCGGGTATAAGAATCGTCCCCCATTTCCAGCACCCGGCCGCGAATGTCTGAGCTGTTTTCGGAGAGGAACCGCTCGATGTAGTAGCGATCGATCGGCAGGCCGCGATCAAAACCATAAACGCCGCTGATGGGCTTGAGCCGGCGCAGTTGTCCGAAATTCACGGTGCCGGTTCGTGTCGATTGCAGCCGGTAGCGGCGCTGCTTGCCGCGCAGCCACTGCCGCGTGGGTTTCGGGATGATCGATCTGGCCCAATCGGCGATTCGCATTGGTTGACGTTACCCGCTCAGAAGGCGTTTCTTAATTCCTCTTCACGCCGGGCCCTGTGGGCCCGGATCCGGGTCCACAGGACCCGGCGTGAGCAAACTTGAAGTGTTCTGAAGCAGTCCTCATCCCGCCAATCCCGATTTCTTCACACAGAGAAATCCGGCGAAGTTGAACCATTGGAAAAACGTTTCGACGATCTGAAATCCGTTACGACGGAACAACTCGTAATTCTCACTGATCGGATAAGGAATCAGCACATTTTCGAGCGCTTCGCGCTTGCGGAGAATTTCGTGGTCGCTGTAGCCGTTGCGCTTTTTGAGGTCGTAATAAAACTCGATGAAAAAGCGGTTCATGTCGGAACTGCCGGTGAGTATTTTTTCGGCCACAAGCAAGACTCCCCCATCGGCCAACCCGTCATAAATCAACTTGATGAGGCTGTCGCGGCGAAAGGGGCGAATGAACTGAAGCGTCCAGCACATCGTCACCACGCTGGCATTTTCAAGCCGCAGCGCGGTTTGGTCGTCATTGAGGTCGGCAAGCCTCAGCTCGATCCGGTCACCCAGACCCAATTGTTCGATTTTTAGTTTTGCCTGCTCGAGCATGGGCGCGGAATTGTCGTAGCCGATCAATTTGCCCGCCCGCTCGATACCCGCGCTGAGATTGATCAATGTCGTGGCGGTCGAACATCCCAGGTCGTACACCTTCGTTCCCGGGATGTAAAACTTCCGGCCGATTTCGCGAATCATGCTTTGCTGTTCCAGATAGAACGGCACGCTGCGGGTCAGCATATTGTCGAATACGCCGGCGACCTGCTTATCGAATTTGAAATCGCTGGCGCGGGAAGCGGTGTCCTGAAAGATGTCGTCGTGTTTCGATGGGTCCGCCATTTCGAATCATGCTAAATGACCGAATCAGCGGAAACAAGAAAAACCTTGCACAACACCCATGCGTGAAACATTGGGTTAGTTGTGATGGTTGAGATGATTAGACCAGCATCATCCCGGGATCTTCCAGCAGGTGCTTGAGCGTCCGCAGGAAGTCGGCGGCGGTCGCGCCGTCCACTGCGCGATGATCGGCTGAGAGCGTCAGCGTCATCATCGTGCGCGGGACGATCGCATCGTTGCGGACGACGGCGCGCTTTTCGGCGGCGGCCACCGCGAGGATGCCCACTTCGGGGGGATTGATGATGGCGCTGAATTCACGTAAGCCGTAAGTGCCGAGATTGCTCACGGAGAAAGTCGCGCCGGAGAGCTCTTCGCGGCGAAGGCGCTGGGCGCGGGCGCGATCGACCAGGTCGGCGCTGCGGGTGCGGATTTCCTTCAGGCCCATCTGATCGACGCCGCGGAGGACCGGGACGATGAGACCGTCGGGCAATGCGACGGCGATGCCGAGGTTGACCCCGCCGTGGCGGGTGATCTGCTGGCCGTCGAAAGTGGCGTTGAGGGCGGGATGACGCACGAGCGTCGCGGCGACGGCCTTGGCAATAAAGTCGCCGAGCGAGAGGCGGATCTTTTCCGATTCGAGCTGCTGATTGAGGCGACCGCGAAGATTGGAAATCTCCTCCACGTCCACGTCCATAGTCGTGTAAAAATGCGGGATCTGCTGCTTGGCCTGCTGAAGGCGCGTGGCGATCGTCGCACGCATTTTGGTGAGCGGGATGACCACGGTCTGTCCGCGCGGGGGACGGGCGATTTCAGCCGCCGGCGCTGTTGCCGTGACGGTCGGCTCGGCAGCCGATGGATGCGCCGCGGCGGGACTCTCCAGAAACGCTAACACATCGCGCTGGATAATGCGGCCGCTCGGGCCACTGCCGGTGATTTGCGCAAGATCGATGGAATTCTCAGTCGCAATTCGTTTGGCGAGGGGAGAAATCTTGATACGGGAATGGCCGTTGCCGCCATGGCTACTGGCGATGGGGGGGACGGGCGTGGCGGGTTCGCGGGCCGCGTAATGTCCGTCGCTCTCGTCAGGCTCGCGAATCTCGCCGCGCGACGGCGCTTCGATGGTGGCGACCCCGCCGGCTGCGGGGCGTTCCGTGGATTTGCCGCCGGAAGCAGCCGCTTTGGCGGACACGGGGGCAGCGGTCTTGGCGCTTCCCCCCTTGAGCTGTTTCTTGACGTCCGCGGGGCTTTCCTTGCCAGTTGCGAGGACGGCGATCGCCGTGCCAACCGGGACCTTCTCGCCTTCAGCCACCGCAATGTGCGCGAGGGTTCCGCTCTCGTAGGCTTCCATTTCCATCGTGGCTTTGTCGGTCTCGATCTCGGCGATGACTTCGCCGCTCTTGACCTTCTCCCCTTCTTTCTTTCGCCACTTGACGAGGGTGCCTTCCGTCATGGTGTCGGAAAGCTGAGGCATGGTGATCTCGGCGGGCATAGTTTTCTCTTCAAGTAGGGTGGGCTCGGCCCACCAAAACCACACGGAGATGGGCCGAGCCCACCCTACCGATAACAGACCTCTTTGACGGCAGCCACAATCCGATCCACGCTCGGGAGCATCGCCTCTTCGAGATAGTGGTTGAACGGCACGGGGATTTCGTCGGAATGTACGTATTCGATGGGGGCATCGAGAAAATCAAATGCGGGCTTCTGGATTTTCTGGATGATGCCGCTACCCATCCCGCAATAGCCCCAGTCTTCGTCAACGATCACGCAACGGTTGGTCTTCCTGATGGAGTTGAGGATCGTTTCGGTATCGAGCGGGCGCAGGGTCATCAGGTCGATCAATTCCACATCGATGCCGTGCTCCTCCACCAGGGCCTTGACCGATGGGCGGACGACGCGCTCCATCGGGCGGCCGTAGCTGAGCAGCGTAACGTCTTTGCCTTCTCGCTCGACGCTCGCCTTTCCGAGCGGGAGAAGAAACTCCCCGTCGGGCACTTCGCCTTGGTCGCTCAGCATCTTTTCGGATTCGAGAAAGATTACCGGATCATCGCAGCGGATGCTTGTCTTGAGCAGGCCCTTGGCCTGAGCCGGGGTACTGGGGGTGACGACGATCAGGCCGGGGATACGGGAATAGACGCTCTCCATCCGATGGCTGTGGGTGGCCGCGAGCTGATGGGCGATGCCGTTTCCGCCGCGAAAGGTGACCGGGACCTTGAACTGTCCGCCCGACATGTAGCGAACGTTGGCGGCGTTGTTCATCAACTGGTCCATGCAGACCAGCGAGAAGGACCAGCTCATGAATTCGATGATCGGGCGCAGGCCGGCCATCGCCGCGCCGACGCCGATGCCAGAGAAACCCGCCTCGCTGATCGGGGTATCGATAACGCGGCGTGGGCCGAATTTATCGAGCATTCCTTCGGAGACTTTGTAGGCGCCGTTGTACTGGGCGACTTCTTCGCCCATCAGGAAGACGTTTTCGTCGCGCTCCATCTCCTCGGTCATCGCCGCTCGGAGCGCTTCTCGGAAAAACATTTGGGGCATACTTGAAGGGTTCAGGGTTCGGGGTTCAGGGTTCAGTGAATGCAGACTCGATTCCGCATTGACTGAACCCTGAACCCTGAACCCTGAGCCCTCTCCTTCATTTTTCCAGGGGATACTTCTCAGCAAGAATATCAGTGAATCGATCTTCCATCGGCGGATTGGGGTCTTCGTCGGCCTGCCGGACAGCTTCGACGATCTCGGCGTTGATCTCTTCTTCCATCGCGTCGATCTGTTCGCTGGTGATGATCCCCTTCTGCTGCAGGGAAATCGAGTACAGGAGGATTGGATCGCGTTTCTTGGCCTCCTCGACTTCCGGCGCCCATTTTCCGTCGGGAAGTTTTCGGTATTTCATCGGGTCAGAAAGGGAATGCCCGCGGAAGCGATAGGTGTTGGCGACGAGATAACTCGGCCCCTCGCCGGCCCGCGCTCGCTCGACGGCTTTGCCGAATTCGGCAATGACCACATCAATGTTGTTTCCATCGATGTTGCGGTGCGGCATGGCGTAGCCGCAGCCGCGCTCGGCCAGATCCTTTTCGGCGCTGGAGCGTTCGACCTGAGTGCCCATGGCGACGCCATTGTTTTCAACCACAAAAATACAGGGAAGCTTATAGAGGCCGGCGAGATTGAGCGATTCGTTGTGGGTCCCCTGATTGATCGCCCCATCCCCCATGAAGGTGAACGTTACTCCGCCGTCTTTCTTGTACCAGGATGAAAAGGCGAGTCCTACGCCAAGGGGAAGCTGGCCTCCGACGATGCCGTGGCCGCCCATATTGTGTACGTCTGCTTCGAAGAAGTGCATCGACCCGCCCTTCCCCTTCGAGCAGCCGGTCGCTTTGCCGAACAACTCCGCGAATCCCGCCCGCGGCGACATGCCCAGGGCAAGGCTGTGCCCATGGCAGCGGTAGCCGTTAATCAGGTAATCGCGCGATTTGTCGAAGAGGGCGGCGGTGCCGACGGCGATGGCTTCCTGCCCGCTGTAGAGGTGGCAGAACCCGCCAATCTTTCCCCCCTTCTGATACTCGTAGGCGGTTCGCTCTTCAAATCGCCGGATCAGCATCATCCTGCGAAGGCGCTGAATCTCGACTTCGCGCTCGACGTTGCCAGCAGCGTGACCGTTGGTCCCGTGCGACGCCGACTCCGCGGCGCTCTTTTTGGCTCCGACACGCTTCTCCACTTCGTTGGCGACAGCCATTGATATCAACTCCGTGTCGACGCGGCCCGGTTTGAACGCCTGTCAAACTCGCGGCGTCCCATGCGAGCCCCCGCGGCTGCGAACGACCGAGAGTGTAGGAATTTTCCGCCGAGGTTCAACTTACCCGCATGCAACGGGCGGAAGGCAATATCGGCGTCATTTGACAATGCCATCTTTTCGGGCCATCGACAACATGAGGTCGATGACACGGTTGGAATAACCCATCTCATTGTCGTACCACGAAACGACTTTGAAGAAATTGGCATTCAGTTCGATTCCCGCGCCGGCGTCAAAAATGCTCGACCTTGGATCACCCAGAAAATCGGTGGAAACCACCTCTTCATCGGTGTAACCGAGGATTCCCTTCAGTTCACCTTCCGACGCCGCCTTCATGGCCGCGCAGATTTCCTTGTAGCTGGTGGCCTTGGACGTTTTAAAGGTGAGATCGACAACCGAAACGTCCGGGGTCGGCACGCGGAACGCCATCCCCGTCAGCTTTCCCTTCAATTGCGGCAACACGAGGGTAACCGCTTTGGCCGCTCCCGTGGCGGCGGGAATAATGTTCTGTCCCGCGCCGCGTCCGCCGCGCCAGTCCTTCTTGCTGGGGCCGTCCACCGTCTTTTGCGTGGCAGTCGTGGCGTGAACGGTTGTCATCAGTCCTTCAGCCAGGCCGAAGCTGTCATCGATGACCTTCGCGATCGGGGCGAGGCAGTTGGTGGTACAGGAGGCATTGGAGACGACCTTGTGCAGAGCCGGGTCGAATTTCTTTTCGTTGACGCCCATCAACAGCGTGGGCACACGCTCGGGGTCTTTTGTTGGGGCAGACAGAATCACGCGCTTTGCGCCCGCCTTGAGATGCCCTTCGGCTCCGGCAAAATCAGTGAAAAAGCCGGTGGATTCGACGACGTATTCTGCGCCGACCTTTGCCCAGGGCAGCTCCGCCGGACTTTTTACCGCCACGCAGGGAATGAATTTCCCATCGACGACAATTCCATCATCCTTGGCTTCGATGGTGCCATCATATCTGCCGTGAGTCGAATCGAACTTCAGCAGATACGCCAGATCAGGAGGCGGGACGAGATCGTTGATGCCGACGAATTGAATATTCGGGTTCTTGATCCCGGCCCGGAAGACGAGCCGACCGATGCGACCAAAACCATTGATGCCAACTTTCAAAGCCATGAGCTCATCTCCAATAGCGCGGTATAAGCGAGGGTCCTGAATGCCGGCAAAGGGCCGGCGTTTCCCTAAACGTTGAAGCCGGGGGAGGTCCGCTCGGCCGTCACAACTTAAGATATGGACGATAGAAGCAAGCGGAAATGGAGTCAAGAAGGCCCGGTTGACGAGGACGCGCGGGCTGACGCCCGCGGCTATGAAGGAAGCCGCAAACGACATTATGCGTATCCTTCATAGCCGCGGGCGTCAGCCCTTAAGTTTTCACACATCTCGGAGCACCAACAAGATCCGATTGGAAATAACCTTAGCGAGCCGCGACCGTAAGGGAGCGCGGCGAGTCGAATATCGCGGAAAGCGTAAGTTTTTCCATTCCTCGCTCCCTTACGGTCGCGGCTCGCTACGCACTTCTCCAATCGAAAGATGTGTAAAATCCTAAGGCGTCAGCCAGCGCGTCCTTCGGAGTAAATGATCCGGAGCGCCCGTTCTCATGACACGTTCGCAACACAACGCGACTCGATTCTTATCCGTCGCGCTGGGTCGCTTGCGAAAAACCTACGGCACGCGTTCCTGGAAATGCTGGGGAAAAGGCGTGGACGTGCTCGTCGGGACGATCCTGTCGCAGAACACGAGCCGGGCAAACAGCACCGCCGGGTATCGGCAGCTCAGGAGGGAACTGCGCACCTGGAAGGCCGTCGCCGATGCCCCCGTCGAACAGGTCGAACGGTGGATCCGCGTGAGCGGGTTGAGCAATCTCAAGGCCCCGCGCATCCAGCAGATCCTTCGAGCCATTCGCGCGGAGCGCGGACGGATCGACCTGCAATTCCTGGCCGCGATGGACGAACAGGATGCGTTCGACTACCTGACACGGTTTCGTGGCGTCGGGACCAAAACCGCCAATTGTGTCCTCCTCTTCGCCTTCGGCAGCCCGGTATTCCCGGTCGATACCCACATTCATCGCATCGCCAAACGCCTTGGCGTGATCGGGCCGCGCGTGAACGCCGATCTGGCCCACGATCTGCTCAAGCCGATGATCGCGCCCGACGATCGATACGAGATGCATGTGCTCCTGATCGAGCACGGACGGCGGATTTGCCGGGCGGTCAATCCGAGATGCGGGGAGTGTGTGCTGTTGAGCGTCTGTCCGTTTGGGAAAAACCGAATGAACGAAGACGCGCCGGAGGCAAGCCGCAGTGGCCGCTGATCATCGTTTAAGCGGAATGAGATCGCCCGTCAGCGCCTCGGATTCGAACCACCTGAAATGTAACGGCGGATTCAACAGCGCCGAGCCCGAAAAGCGTGGGATCAGGCAGGCCGTAATTGCCGGGTACGTTGAGATCCATCTGACGCCCCTTCCAGTGGATGTACGGTTTTCCATCCATGTTCACAGTGATCTCGGCGTTACTTTCATGGAGCCCGACATGGATGTTGAGCGTGTGTTCCTTAAGATTTTCGAGGCCTGCGGTGCTTACGACGACGGCTTCATTACTGTCGACGTCTCTGCCGCCAATCGACCGAAACCCACTTCGCGTTCCATGCCAGCCGCCTAGAATCAAATTAACGCTGCCCTTTCCGACGGGAAGAAAAACGCTGACATCGTTGTTGCCTGCGGTGCGAATAAATTGGACATAAAGCTCGTAGCTGCCGCGCGCGGAAATCGGAATGCGAAGCCGCGACACTCCGGGTTCTTCCGACGAGCTGACGCTTCCGTCGTTCTCGGAGTGCCAGGCGCCGGCAATCGTATCATCCGAGGTTTTCACCAGGGATAAGAGATCTGTCCACCCGGTTTCCTTCGCAGACTGCCGCTCCATATCGCGCACGGCCAACTTGACCCTCAGGCGTTGAATATCGTCCTGTGCGTGTTCGCCGAGGAAGTGCCGGTAGTACCCGGTAGCACGGCGGAGCGCGGTTTCGCGGGCTGCGTCATCGGCATTGTTAGCAGCCGCGTGGTACCAATCGCCAAGAAAGACCGCTTCGGCTTCGGATAATCCCTCTTCCTTTTTCATCGCGAGGGGCACGACGCTATTCAGCGTTTTGTCGTCGGCTGCATCGAGGTAATCGAAGGCCTTCTGCGGGTTGTCGAATTGAAGAGCGAGAAGTTGGACCAGTTCGCGGGCGGAAGCGTGATCGTCCGGTTTGTCTTTCAGAATGGTCTGAAGTTCGGCCATCCGTTTACCGGCCCGTTGCCGAACGGCAATCCAACTCACTTTGGCCCGAACCGGGCTGGATTGATCCGGTTTTGCGATTGATGCCACTGATCGGGCGTCATCGCACAGCGCGGTCGCCTCCGCTGTTCGCCCGGCGGCCGCTTCAAAATCGATGGCCTGTAAAAGGATGCTGAGGTAGCGGTTCGACAGCCCAATGCGCCGGGCGCGAGAAGCCGATGCGAATTGCCGCTTCAGGAGCGACGCGAGCCGAATGCAGATTTCGGGCTCGTTTGCTGGCGACACTTTCGCGAGTTGTTGGACCGCGCCATCGACGGTGGCGTCGCCGCCGGGGTCGGATATCCCAAACTCGACCGCCTTCAAATAGAGAAGAACCTGAAGCGACGGATCGGCGCCGAATCCATCTGCATCGTTATATAAATCGCGGGCCAGGAGCAGGTCGTCAGATTTTGTCGGCGTGGCGAGCACGTTCTTGACTCGTTCGCCGTAAAGGCGATCGAATGCTTCTTCGGACGGCGTTGCCCACGCACTGGATCCGCCAAGAAGGAAGAGAGCCACCAATAGGCTTCGAACTGCATTCATTGCGATCCCAATTCGTTCATTTCAGCCCCGGTATTACTCCTCGCACGGTGCAAATGCAACGAATTCGGAAACACGGTCACTTTCCAGCGGCCCGTCCTTCTATCGGTAAGCCGCAAGATTTGCATCGATTGACAAATACTATATACTTAATTAGTGCCTTCGCCGACCGCTTTCAGATGGATCGAGTGGAATATCGAGAAGTTGGAAAAACACAGGGTCGCAGTTTGGGAAGTGGAATCGGTCATACGGAACGCGGGTCGTGGATACCGCGCAAGATGGGAGAGGAGAAATGGCTGGTGGTCGGCCGCGGCCAGGCAGGCCGGGTGCTTCAGGTCATTTACCTTCTAGATTCCGATGGCTCGACCGCCTTTGTTATTCATGCGATGCCGGTGACGACTCGTCGGAGGCGACGACGCCGGTAGATCGTGATCGAGGTCACTCAAAACAACAAATCATGGAAAAAAAATCGAAGCCAAAACTCGGAACCAAGCGTTCGGCCATCGAGGAATTCATTGCCCTTCCTGATGATGAGAAGGATCGGATTTGGCAGGAAATCGACCGAAAAACGCCAGATGAGGTTCGGGCGGAGTCAAGACCACTCAATGCAAAGGAAGTCGCCCAATGGCGGCGTTTCAAGCGGAAGGCGGGTCGACCGAAAGTGGGAAAGGGGGCGAAGATGGTCGCCCTCAGTATTGAACTCAAATTGCTTAAGTGCGCGGACGCATACGCAAAACGACATGGCATGAAACGATCTGAACTGATCGCCAAGGGTCTGGAGACGGTGATCGGCAAGGCTTCATAAACGCAGGCCACGTGCCAGAGACTATTCGTTCGTCTTTCGCCCTTCGGAAATTTTGTTGTCAAGATGAAAAAAGATGACGATAATTCGAAGGGATCTTATGCCAGGACGGATCACATTTGGACACGTCTTGTCGCGCATACGTCATCGTTTTCAACCTGGCGCGGCCGGCCACGGCTCCACGCTTGTGGAGCTATTGGTCGTGATCGGAATCATCGCAGTTTTGATTGCGATCCTGTTTCCCGCGCTCAACGCCGCTCGCGCCGCGGCTCAGACCACCATGTGCTTGAGCAATATGCGGCAGATCGCCATCGCGGTGAATGGGTACGCCTCGGCCAACCAGAACATCCTTCCTTACTACTACTGCGACGATGCCGCCGGCGGAAATTGTTACTGGGGCGGCGGAATCTATCCGCTCATCGTGTCGGGTTTTTTCCCGGAATCGACCGACGCCGGCGGACTGTTCCATCCGCAAGTGCTGGTGTGCCCGTCGGATCCGATTGAAGGCGTATCCACTGATTACTCAAACTTAGGTAACGCCATGGCGACCTTTCGTAATGGCGTGAGCGGGCGTGTGAAAACCTTTTACGGCGCCGATCCGCGCGAGGCGGTGGCGGTGTTTGCATCGCCGGGGTATCTCGTCTTCACGGAATATATGCTCAACGGCGTTCACCCGTCGTGGGAAGTGGGCTTCGCCGAAGGGCCGTTCCAACGGCTGGCGAATTATTCGGTGGCGAACCACCGAACCGAACCGCCGCGGAAGATTACGCAGACGCTTCATCCTTCAGATACCTGGATCTGTTTTGAACATGCCAATTCCGATATCGCGCCTTCAATGTGTATTTTTCGTCATCCGAAGTTGAGCTGCAATTTCGCCTATCTCGACGGACATGTCGAAACCTTACACGTCGGTGATGTCGACGGAATCCTGGACTGGTATTCCACCACGGTGGCGGGGATCTGGGATCAGCGGGAAGATCTCAACAATTGAGCGCGACGGGTTCGGATTACGATTAAGATTAGGATTACGATCAGGATTCAGATAAAAAATGCGCGGCGATGAACGCGGCGCGGCTGAATCTCCTGCAACGGCTGATCAGGACCTGGGAACAAGTCCATCCTTACAACGCCGCCCAATTCGCGACGATTTCGGGGAGCGTTTCACTCGATCGAGTTCAGAGCGCTTGGACGCAAGCGATCCATTCGCTTGGAATCGGGCCGATCACGATCGAGGGGCGCTCCGTTCACTTCACGCCGGCCGACGATGCCTGCGATCCGGTGACCGAGCTGCCGGCTTGCACGTCCGTCGCCGATCATCTCAGCGATGAATTGAACAGAAAGTTTGCGGATCTGGATGGATCCCCGTTTCGTCCGTTCATCGCGGCTGCTAGCGACGGCACACAAATCTGCGGAATCGTCTACCGCCACTGGGTAGCGGACAGTAGTTCCGTGAGGCGGTTGCTCGGCGACTGGATCGTCCGCCTCTCCTGCTCGAAGCAAAGCCGCCAAACGCATTTGAACGGATCGATCCCGCCCGGATATCTGGACCTGTGCGCCCGCCGGCACTCGGGGGCCGGGTTGGAGGGGCATGTGCTCGACCTGTTTCGCCAGCACAATCGTCTGCGTCGGGTACGCAAGCCGGTCAGCGGCGCAACCGATTTTTCTGTGCGCGTCCTGCTGGGGGAGGTTCCGGACGGGGTGGCCGGCGAGCTGCGCGCCACCTGCCGCCGGCAGGGACTGAAGGTATCCGATGCGTTGCTCGCTGCGTTGGCCGAGGCATGCCAGCGGCATGTGCCGTTTCAGGCCCGCGAGAATCGACGGGACGTGGCGGTCGGCAACATCGTCGATCTCCGTTCTTACGCCGGTCGAGACGTCGACGACTTCGGACTCTATCTCGGCTTCACCCACCTGGTTTGCCGTCCTGATGAGCTTTCGGATTGGCCGCGGCTGCTGCGCTCCACCGCCCGCCAGAACCTGACACACCGCCGTTCCGGCGTTACGCATTCGAGCACCGCGTGGTGGATGACCGCATTGGCCTGGCAGCGGTGGTTGCCCCCCGGCCGGCTCTATCACTGTTACCGCAAGGAGTTTCCGCTGGCGGGCGGTCTTTCCAATGTGCGGCTCGACGCGCTGCTCCCGACGTGGAACGGCTCGACGCCAATTCTCAATTACACCCGAATCGCACCGACCGGCCCGGTGGCTCCGGTCGTCATGACCACGACGACACTCGGAAACCGTCTGCGGATGGCGCTCACTTACCGCCCCGCCGTGGTGGATGACGCCCGCGCCGCGGCGTTACTGGATACGTTCAGCTGCAGGATCATTCAGGCGGCCCGCGAATAAAAACGCGGGAGGGAACGCAATGCGATAACAACTATCAGCATGATGTGATATATCGCGACGAGAGGATTCGACCAGGGGGATTTAACGAGGAATGCATCGATGAGAAAAAAGATCGTTCCGCCGTGCGCCCGCGTTCGTGACAGATTCAGCGGTCCAGAAAGTCTCTCCCTCTCCCGGTACTCCGGGAGAGGGCGCGGGGTGAGGGTCTTCGACGTGCGATCCGGATGGCCCTCACCCCAACCCGCTCGCGGGCAGTCGCCCGATCCGCTCGCTTCTCCCAGAGTACTGGGAGAGGGGGAAAGAATTCTGCCGCCGATTCTGACACACACCCCGCGCGCACGGATTCGACGTTTCGCGGCGGCCCAGCGGGCCGCCTCCCCTCTTTTCGCGATCACGATGGTTTTGTGGACGACGATCGGATTGCGCGCGGACTCCGATCCCCCCTGCCACCCAACCCGCCGACCCATCGGCCTATCAGAGCTGCCCCGCCAGCCCCGATGGAATCGGCAAGGTCTACATGGGCCGGGAGATCGCCCAGGTGATGGGCCATCTTGCCGCGGGTTGGCTGGAGCGCCCTGACCGGGAAAAGGAAGAACAGCCGCGGAAAGCGATCGAACTGATGGACCTCAAACCAACCGATGTGGTCGCCGACATCGGCGCGGGCACGGGGTATTTCAGCTTTCGCATCGCGGCGCGCGTTCCGCAGGGGAAAGTGCTCGCCGAGGACATTCAGCCGGAGATGTTCCGGTTCATCCACAACACGGCCGAATCGCGCGGCGTAAAAAATGTCGAGCCGATCCTCGGCACGATCGTCGATCCGAAATTGCCGGAGTCGGCGGTCGATGTGGTGATCATGGTCGACGCCTATCACGAATTCGATCACCCGCGCGAGATGATGCTGGCGATCGTGAAGTCGTTGCGCGTTGGCGGACGCGTCATCGACCTGGAATATCGAGGCGAAGATCCGGATTTGAACATCAAACCCCATCACAAGATGACCGAAGCGCAAGCCAGGAAGGAAATGGCGGCGGTCGGACTGCGGTTCGTCAAGACCTTCGATGATCTTCCGCAGCAGCATGAAATGGTCTTCCAGAAGGACGACCCCAGCACCCGGCCCTGAGCGGCCTTCGGCATTGGAAATTCGATTGGAAAGCTGGTCGAAAAGCGGCGAAACCGGGCCGAAAATCCTGCTGCAATTTGCTTGACAGTCCGTTATTGTTCCATGCCGGCGGCGCAAGGGGCAACATCGGTGCAGATGAGCGTGAAATGCCAATAACGGCCCATCCCAGCAGCGCGCCGAAGCTGATTTGGCTCTCGCAGGTGCGCGAATCGACGCAGCCGCTCGGCGAACAGTGCCCCATCTGGGTGCGGCACGGCGTCGTGCGCAGCGGGACGACGGTTCCTTACCCTGAAGAACATCCTTACTTTGAGTTTGGGACCATCCTATCCGGCAGCGGAATCCAGTTTGTCGGAAAAGAACAAGCAACCCGCGAGCCCGGCGACCTCTTCCTGGCGGGGCCCGGCGTTCCCCACTGGTTCGAGGTTACCGAGTATCCGATCTCATTCGTTACGGTCTATTTTCTTCCCGGGGCGTATTGAATGTGGGTCCCGGCCGCGATGCGCTCCAGTTGCTGCGTCGCTTCGTGGCCCGCCAGCCCCTTTCCAGCCGGCTGGTCCGCCCGACAGCCGCAGCTCGACCGCTTCTTCCGGCGCAGATTTGGGGAGATGGTTCGGGAGTTTGACGGAGACCAATTCGGTCGCGAGCTGCTTTTGAGCGCATCGCTCTCGGCAATGCTGACCCGGCTGATGCGCTGGCCGGGAGGGCGCGGAAATGGCATGAGCGCCGTCGCAACGACCGCCGACTGGGACATGGCCGCTCGCGCGCTCCGCTTCCTGCAGCAGAATCATACCAAGCCGATTTATGGCAATGATCTGGCGTGTGAAATCGGGATCAGCGAAACCGGTTTGAAGCGCCTGTTTCGCGACACGCTGGGTATGCCCTGGGGCCGCTACTTGCAGAGCTACCGCGTCCATCGCGCCGCCGCTTTGCTGACTGCCAGCGACGCCAAGATCACCCATGTCGCCCTGGCGGTGGGCTTCGAAAGCCTGAGCCATTTCAACGCAACTTTTCGGGCAATGATGGACATGTCTCCCAAGACGTACATGAAGCACGCCACGACTGCGTCGGCGACCCAACCGAAGAACGGCAACGAAGGCAACCGTCTTGAAACAAAAAAATAGAGCATCAACAACGATTGGCGATCGGGAAAAACGCCTGCATGCTGAAAACCCCGAGGTGTCATGCGCTCAGAAACGGTAGGGAGAAGCGGATCGTTCGTAAACGCTCGATTGAGAAACCGCAAACCGAACTCCTATTACAAATAAAAACGCTTCGAGGCTTTTGCCTTCGAAGCGTTTTCGAAATTGCGATCAAGGTAAGCCTGGGGTTCCTTCGAGTCAGGCCCGACGGCGCCTGGCCAACAAGCCTAATCCCCCGAGAGCCAAAACACCGAGCGAAGCCGGCTCCGGAGTGCTTACCGAAAAGCCGGAGATGACGGAAAGTCCGGAGGAATTGGCAATAGTAATTGTCCCGGTGGGACCAGTTTGAATTCCAGAAAAGAACAGAGTATTGCCCGAAGTATAGACTCCAGACGAAAATGCAGAGGACGACACGGGGGTGGATGGTGCACCGGCACCAGTCACGGTCAGGCTGCCGAATCGGCCGTCACTGTAAAGATAGAGGCTGGCGGTGGAATTCGCAGGTAGATTTGAAATAGTCTCACCCCCGCCGAACATGAAGACGTACTCGCCTATCAGCGCCTGATGTCGGCTGCATTGGTTGGGTGGGAATTATTGTCGCCGCCAGCAGGCCCAACGCTGAAGTTGACGCCGGTTCCGCCGAGGTTTGTGTAGGAGAATGTCTGACTATCGTTGTCTGATCCCGACATCGTGGGATCAGAATCTGCAGTCACGCCAACAAATGAACCACCCGCCGGGCCGGTTCCCGTATAAGTGATGCCAACAGGGTCCTGCGGGGGATCGTTTCGGCGCCCGTTGATGTCTACGTTGAGAACGGTAGCTCCCGCCACCGCCGGCAGTGCCAAAGCGGCTGCCGCAAAGTTACCTTGGAATAGTCGCTTCAGGTTCATAATCCACCTCCATCGCAGGGAAAAGCCGAGGAACCCTCGCAGACGAACGTCCGGCGGGATCAACAGCGAATGATCTCTTCACATATTACTGCTCAAATCCACATACGCTCCCGTTTTTCGACCTTTTTCCGATGCTTTGCGGTGAACTGATTTGCAGACCTTAAAGACCTAAATGTAAGCGGCAACCAAGGCGATCCGAACGGCGACAATTCCGGTCAAATGAAAAAACCGGCCCGAAAGGCGTTTTATACGACCTTCGGGCCGGCGGATTTAGCTGCGTTTCGAAAACGAAGTTGGCGATCAGGCGCGGCGACGGCGGGCGAGAAGGCCCAGGCCACCAACGCCGAGGAGGCTCAGCGAGGCCGGCTCGGGAACCGCGTAAACCGTGAGTCCGCTGAAGACGTTAACGCCGGCGCCCATCGTTCCGGCGATGTTGCCGAGGGCATCCGCCGTGACGGTGAACTTCTCGGTGTTGGGTGGACCGTAGATGCCCACGGTTGGAGCAGTTCCGGGAGTTCCGCCGGTGATCGCCAAGGAAGGTGCATTGCCGAAGTAGAGATAGACATCGTAGGAAACTCCGGCGGCCAGACCGGAAATATTGAAGCTGGCGTTGGTGGTGTTCCCAGCCGAATGGTTAAAAACATAATCGCTGAACAATGAGCTTGTGGCTGTGTTTGCGGCAGCACTTGGACTCTCGTTGTCCAATCCGACTTGTCCAATCGTAAAACCGACGCTGGTCACCCCGCCTTGCGAATCCAGCAGATTCGAGCCGCTAAGCGTCTGATTGTCACCAACGGTGGTCGAAGTGCTACCATTCGAGGATGCTGCCTGGGTGATTCCGTTGAAGACCGTACCGCCCCCGGCGATGCCTTGCCCGACAAACGTCTTATCCTGCACTCCGTTGTTACCGCCGCCCATTGCATCTGAAGTACGATATCCCTCCAGATCGATGTTGACGATCGTGGGAGTGAGAACGGGTGACGCAAAGGCCGAGCTAAGGGCTCCAAGCGAGCACCCTGCCGCCAGAATGGTAGCGCTGGTCCAACGTTGAGAAAGGCCTGAAAAGTTCCGCATAATCAACCTCCGTAGTGCTTACCGTCCCGTAGATGACATCCGGCCGCCCGAATGAACTCTTAACACAATACCACACCAATTCGAACATGCTCCCGGTATTCGACTTTTTTACGACTCTTTTCGACAAAGGCGTCTATCTTCCGGCGCCGGAAAGTCCGAAAACAGGAGAGCCCTGCCCGAAAAGCGGAAGACGGAATTTGACAATGGTGTATACTCCGTTCAGATACAGTTTGGTGTTTCGGCCCCATCTTCACGAATCGGCGAGGTGTAGGAAATGATTAAGACCACTATTTTTATCGGCGGGTTCATCGCGTCAATCGGATTTGCGACGTCCGGATTGCGTGCCACCCCGTACAATGTCAACGATGCCTTTGTCGCCAATGAAACCGGCGGCACACCCGTCGATCCCAATGGTTCGTACACTTACGGCTACACTCTGGATCCGACCACGGGCATCAGCACCACAGGGCTTGTTCACAGCGGAATGACTGGATTCAATGGCACCGGTGCAGGGGTTCAAGGGTACTATTATCCGAACAACGTGAGCGTGCCGGCGATTCTTGGGAATATCACCAGCAGTGACATCGCGACAAATTTCGGCGCCACGATTCAGGGAAAGCAGCTTCTTCTTCATCCGGGCAGCCCAACGTCAGACGGGTATGCCTCGCCAAGCGCCGACGCGGACGTTGAATATGTAATTCCTTCGACGGGCCTTTACACGATTTCGGGGTCGTTTGAGGCGTTGAGCTCTGGCGATGCGGGAATCAGTGTTTACGTCAACGGAGTTGAAAAATTCTCTGGGCCGAATGCAAACAGTTCGAATGTCGGCACCGGATACGCCGGCAGCTCGGGCACCGTTTCGCCGTTTTCAATTACGCAGTTGCTCGCCGCCGGAAGCACCGTGCAGTTCATCGTGTCGGCGGGTTCGAACGGGATCGGGTCGAATTCGACGGGTCTTTTCGCAAACGTTCAGACGCCCGAGCCTGCAAGCGCTGCCATGCTGGGCCTGGCGGCAATGAGCCTCCTGGCTCGACGGCGCCGGTCTGAATAATCTCTCGTTTGCTAACTGAGGCGCGTATCCGAAAAGGTTCGGGCTCCCAAGGCTCATTAGGCCGAAGGTCCGAAAACCGGAGAATTTTGCCCGAGAAATACAAAGATCCCATCCGGAACGAGCGATATAATCACGGCGGAAGTTGTCGCAGCGGATCGCATTTCGACAGCATCATTGAGCTGGCGCAAGCCTATGTATTCGAAGCGAAAAGAACTTTCCCGCCGTCGTAACGGTTTTACGCTGGTCGAATTACTCGTCGTCATCGGCATCATCGCCATTCTCATCGCGATGTTGTTGCCCGCCTTGAATCGCGCTCGCGAGATGGCCAAGCGCGCCGCCTGCGCCAGCAACCTTCATCAGCTGGGGATCGGGCTGATCATGTACGCCAACGACAACCGCCAAGAGCTACCGCTTCAGGCGCGCGACGGAACTGACAGCAGCCCGAGCGTCAACATCCTTCCTTTGGTTTGTTGGCTCGGATCGGATTATCGGGGATCCGGAACGCCGCCGACTGGAAACAGCCCGCTCGATGTTTCGGCTTACTGGAATTTCGAATGCATGGCTCCGTACGTCAGCGGTGTCGAATTCGCATCGCATACAATCGGCGGCGTTTGGCGCTGTCCCAACGATGAAGCGGAGTATTACGATCAGGGGTGGCTGACCACCGAATGGAACGGCGGGCGTCAGCCTTTCGGATACGACTACTTTGGGCGGTTCGACGAATGGGACAAGCTCGACACGACGCCGTCCCACAATTATTACGCCCACTTTTACGACGATCTGACCATGAAGTATCCGGAAGCCGGCCGGCTTCTCATGTCTGACATTCTCTTTCGGTGGTGGGTCACCTCCCAATGGGCGTTCAACCACGGGCACCAGCGCGGCTTCGCGTATTCGCAGGGCCCGCTCAATCCTCTCCAGATGGAGGGACAAAATCAGCTCTTCGGCGACGGAAGCGTTAGCTGGAAGAGCGCCAGCATCACCGAACTCACCGCGATCTATAATCAAACCTCCGCGTGCGGGGAAGTCAGCCCGGGCGTGGACCATTCATTTTATCTGCGGCCGTAGTGCCGCGGTTCAAGCGGAGCTTTTCACTTCTCCCGGAGCAACCGATCATGTGGAACGGTCGAGCGCTCAGGTTAACGCCTTGTCCCAGTCCTTATCGTTTAGCCGCCCCGCTTGCAGGGCGCGTTGGACGGTACTGCTCACCGACCAGGATCATTGAACGCGCGCGACTGTCCCGCGCGTACCGTGCGCGACCGACGATGGCACGCAGCGCAACGCGCCCTGCAAGCGGGGCGGCTAAACAAAAGTCGATCGCGTCAACTCTCGCACTTCTTGTTTTTGCATTGCACTTTTTTCTCCCGTCCGCATGGGCAGCCACGGCGCCCAATCCCATCACGAGCCTTGATGGAGCCTGGAAGCTGGCGATCGATCCGCAAAACGTCGGCCGCGAACAACATTGGTTCGACGCCCCCACTTCCGCGGCCAAGCCGGCACGCGTTCCGTGGATCATCCAGGACGACTTCCCCGCGTATCACGGCGTGGCCTGGTACTGGCGGGAATTTGATGCACCGGCCAATCCTCATGCCGGTGGGCGAACGCTGCTGCGATTCTGGGCCGTCGATTATCTCGGCGACGTCTGGCTCAATGGCGTTCATGTCGGAAGCCATGAAGGGGGCGAAACGCCATTTGTCATCGATGTGACGGATACGGTCCATCCGGGAGCGCGCAATCACATTTCGGTGCGCGTTCTCAATCCCGACAACACGCCGATTGACGGGATCGTCCTCAACCAAACTGCCCATCAGGCGCACGTTGTCCCTTATTCCGCCGGATCGGCTTACGATCACGGGGGGATTACCGGATCAGTCGAGGTAATGGTTGCGCCGGCTGTTCGCATCGAAGATTTGTATGCGCAGCCGGATCCCGCGACGGGCGTGATCCATGTTCGCGCCAACCTGCGCAATGCATCTAAAGGGGCTGCGCGCGTTCATCTTCACATTTCGGTATCCGGCGCCGCCGGTGGTGAAGGGCTGATCGGTTCATCGGCGGATGTCCAAACGCAGCCGGGCGATACGCCGTATGAGACGGACATTAAAATCGACTCGCCCCATCTGTGGGACCTGAACGATCCATACCTTTATCACGTGGGGGCGGTCCTGCGTCCCGAATCCTCAAACGATGAGGATGAGCGGAGCGTCCGTTGCGGCTTTCGCGACTTTCGCGTGGAGAAGGGATATTTCCGGCTCAACGGCCGGCGAATCTTTCTTCGTTCAACGCATACCTGCAATCACTTCCCGGTCGGCCTCAAGCTGCCTCCCGACCCGGACATGGCTCGTCGCGATCTGATCGACCTCAAAGCGATGGGATTCAACATGGTCCGCTTCATCTGGGGCGGCGCCGGCGCTATCAGCTTGATCTGTGCGATGAGATCGGCCTGATGGTTTACGAGGAGCATTTCGGATCGTGGGCGATCGAAGATTCGCCGAAAATGGTCGAACGGTTTGACCGTTCCGTTTCCGAATTGATGCGTCGCGACCGCAACCACCCGAGCATCGTCATCTTTGGATTGCTCAACGAATCCGTGAACAATCCGGCTTTTCATCACGCAATCACGATGCTTCCGCTGGTTCGCGCGCTGAATCCCGCGACTTTGATTTTCCTGAACGCCGGCCGATTCGACGGCCTCACCGGAAATGGCGGCGGCCCTTTTGCCGAAGTGAAAATATGGCACGGGCCAGCAGCGCGCGAGCCGTGGATCGTGCATAATCCCAGGGACTTCCCGATCGAAACACCCTTCGGTTTTAAGTGGCTTCCGGGGGGCGTCGCACTTCATCCCGGTGAGCACGGAGAATATAGCGTCGCCCGATGGACCTGCCCCGCCGCCGGTTCATATCAACTGAAGGCTGTCTTCACCGGCCTTCCCGTTTCGCCGGCGACCACCGATGTACATGTTCTTCAAAACGGCAAAGCGCTCTTTGCCTCGTGGCTGAACCTCCACGAAAAACCAAACGAGCAGTCGTTCGACGGAACCGTTACGGCGGCGGAAAAAGACACGATCGATCTCGTCGTCGGTTACGGCAATCGAAGCTATGGCAGTGATTCAACTTCGCTCTCGGCTTCGATTTCCGGCAATGGCACCACATACGACCTGGCCAGGGATTTCTCGACTGGAAAGGACTCGCGCGGCCCTTGGAGCTACGGCTCGCTGAGACCCGGCGACGAGCCGGATAGCGCCACCTTCACACGCTACACCGAGAACGGCGCTGCGACGGTGGGAAGCATCTGCAATCCAGGCGCGTCCGAATGGCAGGATCTGCTCAGCGACCAGCACATTTATCCGCGCGTTCCCCACACTGCCGATACGATTCAAATGCTCCGCCACGTCAGCGGCGGGAATCTGCCCTTGTTTCTTTCAGAATACGGAATCGGCAGCGCCGTCGATCTGTGGCGCACCACGCGCCACTTTGAAGAACTTGGAAAAACCGATGTCGAGGATGCCCGCTTCTACCGCGACCGTCTCGATCGCTATCTCGCCGATTACAAGGCCTGGAAGCTCGATGAGCTCTACGCACGTCCCGAAGACTTCTTCATCGAGAGCCAGCGAAAGATGGCGGGCCAGCGATCGCTCGGCCTCAATTGCATCCGTTCCAACACCAACATCATTGGCTACAGCCTTACCGGCATGAACGATCATGTGAGCTGCGGCGAAGGATTGACAACGACCTTCCGCGAGCTGAAGCCGGGAACGGTCGACGCGATGTTCGAGGGTTGGGCACCGCTCAAATGGTGTCTCTTTGCCGAACCTGCGAATATTTATCGCGGTGCAAATGCGAAAGTAGAGGCGGTGCTCGCCAACGAAGATGTGCTTCGTCCCGGCGAATATCCCGCTCGAATCCAGGTCGTTGGCCCAGACAACATTGCTCTGCTCGATCGCATTGTCACCGTCACGGTCAAAGCCGCAAAAAATGGAATCGAACCGGCAATGGCGATTCCGGTTTTCAGCGCCGAAATTCCAATCAATGGGCCAGCCGGAAAATACCGGCTGCTCGCCACGCTCCAGCAAGGCGGCGCCGGCACCAGCGGGGAAGCCTGCTTCTATGTCGATGACCCGGCGTCTATGCCGGCCGTGAAATCGGAGATCGTCCTCTGCGATCAGGATCCGCTTCTCTCCCAGTGGCTCGCCGCGCACCAGATCAAATCCCGTTTATTTTCCCCGGATCCGCAATCGAAACGCGAAGTGATCCTTGTCGGCGCCGCGCCCGCCGGCTCACTTCCGTTTGCGGAGCTCGCCCGCCATATGGAGCGGGGATCGACGGTCGTCTTTCTCGATCCCCACGTATTCGCGAAAGGAAACGCCGCCGCCGCAAATCTCCCGCTGATTCACAAAGGGGCCTTCACCGACATCGTCGGCTGGCTCTATCTCAAGGACGAATGGAGCAAAAAGCACCCGATCTTCGAAGGCCTGCCGACCGGCGGCTTGATGGATTACACCTTTTACCGCGAGATCGTTCCGGACACTGTCTTCACCGGCCAAGATCTGCCAGCCGAGGCGATCGCCGGCGCGATCAAGGCGTCGCAGGATTATTCTTCCGGATTGATGGTGGCGGAATATCCCCTTGGCGCCGGCCGATTCATTTTGAGCACGCTGCGAATACGCGAAAATCTGGGAACGCATCCGGCGGCCGAGCGATTGCTTCGAAATATGTTGAACTTCGCGGCCCAATGCACGGACCAGCCCATCGCCGATTTGCCGGCGGATTTCGATGCACAATTGAAATCGATTGGATATCAGGCGAGATGATAAATGGCGTTGCCATTGAACGATATGAAGGGCAACACGTCGGATTCAGCACCTGTTTTCGGCAGTCCGTATCTTGATCGTTGCAATCGGAGTCGGCTAAAAGCGATTTCACAACCCGTGTGGCATGTGTGGCATGGGCGTCTCGCCCATGCTCTCTCGACAATAACACGGGCGAGACGCCCGTGCCACGGAACAAGAATCTGGAATTCAAATCACTTCTAATAACAGAGGAGTTACCCCATTGAGCCCTTAATTTCGTTAAGACGAGATCGACGAACCGGTGCTTTCGTCATTATGAACTTCGCTCGCGACCCTCAGTTTGGGTGGCTCGCTGATTCTGGCCCGTTATTTCACTTCAGCGAAAGAGAAATTGAGAGCCGGGGACCGGAAATTATATTGAAACATCTGCTCGAGTTTGAGGATCGGGCTTACGTTCGGGGCGAATATGCGAATCTCGACATCTCTGCAAAAAGGAAATTCGATCGTTCCACCGATGATGTGCAGTTATCCCTGGAATCGAATTCGCGGTTAGAGCTCCAGCCAATGGTTCCGGTTGCAGGGAAGATGGGTTCGCGCGGAGATAAAAGTGAGGCGATTCGAGTTGAGCTGCCGACGACCGCGGTAGATTTCTGGAGAGCCCTCTTGGTTGCTTTTTCAAGATGTCGTTAAAGGACAGGCGTGCCATGAGAAGCGAATTAGAGCCCATGCTGTAAGAAGGAGGAAAAGGCGGCCTGGAGGAATTCGATGCCCTCTGCCGTACAATTATGAGCAGTGTGAGGGTCAAGGGAAAGACGGTTTAGAGAACCCATGACCCTGCCGTGGAACGACATGACGGGGTTCACGGGTTGGCTGCAATACCTGCTTGCGGCAGTCCTCATGTTGAGTGTTGCAATCGGAGTGGGCTATAAGGCCGGCCGTTTCTGGATTGGAACTTTTCACATTCGCGCGTTGGCTCGCAGGCAGGGGAGGAGAGCACCGCGGGCGTCCCTTTGGGAGTGGCTGATCGGAGGGACTCTCATCGTATTGCCCGCGATTTTTATTTTGATGTTTATCAAATTAATCATTCTCCCAATTGTTGAAGTTGTAAGATTTAACGATCAAGCCGTCACTTTAGTGTACCGCTGGAAATGGCTGAACAAGACCATTCCCTATGACACCGTGAAGAAGGTCGAGTTGGCGGACGACATATCGCCTTTAAAGTTGTTCGGCGGTCGCCCGCGAGGCGGTTATCCGTTGAAAGTCGTTATCACCACGGACGCACACACCTTCGAAGTCAATCGTGGAAGTAACCGATGGCGCGGCAAGGCGGAGGACATTTATCATGAACTAAACCGGCATGCCTCTGATTTTGAAAAATAATTCGGGGTCGCAAGAATGATACGGATTCGCAGTCCCGAAAATGATTGGCCAGCCGACTGGCGGGCTAATGGATTACATGCCTTACCGTGAAATCATTCCCGATTGAATGCACGCAACGACATTGAAGAAGATGCAAAATAACATTGACGTGGTTAGCGTTATTCGGTTTATTGGAGCTTACGGCAATAAGGGCCGAACAAGTGTGTTCGTCATTCCCGGGGAGTCAGACGCAAGGAGGTCTGAGATTCCGCTTGTAACCGAAGATCCGCGAGCGATCAGGCTAATCGAATGGTGCACACCAGATCTGGCGGATCAAGTTATCGAAGGTACAAAACTGTTGATGGAAAAGACGGGAATACGCGTCGTCGAAGTAACATTGGCTGATGACTAGCCGTGTCATTTGGGTGATATCTTGGACCCATGGAGGCGCGCGATGAAATTGAGCGTGCTTGGAATTGTTCTCACTTGCCTGGCGGTCATGACCATTGAAGTGACTTTGCATTGGTACGCCGGAACAAGCGTTACTCCGGTAGCGCGTCATCTAAAAGATGCGTATCTTCACAGGGATCCTGATAACGGGAAGGCGTACATTGCGGGTGTGGTCGACCTGATTGTTCCCGCGATTATCGTCGGCGCGGCGCTGGGGGCCTCGAGCGCAACATGGCCGCCACGTCTTCTCATGTTTAGCGCGATCATCCTTGCACTTGGTATCGTTGCGCTCTTGCCAATGTATGGCGGCTTCGTCTCGACTGGTGGGACGCGATCGTGGTCGAGGACGGAAGCGAGTCCGACGGCAAGGGATTTTGTCGTCGCATATTTCAAGGCGTTGGCTTTGTGCGGTGTGTTCGCCTATGGAGTTCGACAATTCGCTCAATATTTTCAGCGTTGAGATGCCTGAACAAAAGGAGTTCGACACCCGTCCGCAAACTTGAAGCGATGGGATACAGGGGAGTATGGAAGATGGAAGGTAGAAACGATCATAACGGAGTTCGCGATTTGCGATTCTCCATTCTCTATCTTCAATCCTCTCTTCGTCTAATCTACGACAGATCCGTCAACGCGAATTTGGCGGGCACTCGGGCCGGTGAATCGGAGTCCGTGTCGCTTTCGATTTCCGTCTTCGTACCGGCGGCGATCTTGCGCGCAACTTCGAAGGCGCGGTCCCAGCAGCGATTGGCGCCATCTTCGTCCCCTTCGGCCTTGCGCGCATTGCCGAGGCGGTTCAAACAATCGGCGAGCCATTTGGGATTGCGGCCCGCGGCGTCGGCGATGAACAACGCCTGCTTGTAGCATTCCCGGGCGCGCGGCACGTCTCCGAGCTTCATGAGCGCATCGCCGAGGTGACGCAGATCGTGCATCAGATCGGGATGGCTGTTGCCGTAACATTCCCGGTCGATCGATACCGCGCGTTCGAACAATTCCTTTGCTGCGCCGGCGTCCCCGGTCTTGAGCTTGGCGGTTCCCAGGTTCATCAGGATTCGGGCGACGCTCGGATGCCGCGGCCCGCCGGACGACTCAGCGACGGTCAGGGCGCGGTTGAGATGCTCGACGCCCTGCGCCACATGTCCTTCGCCGCGCATTTTCACGTACCCGAGATTGTTCTCGACGCTCGCGGTCTTGAAGTGCTCGTCGCCATAATGATTGGTGTAGACGCTCAGCGCCCGCTCGAACTGGCGTCGCGCGTCCATAACTTCGCCGGCGGCATGCAGGCACCGTCCGTAGTTGTTGGCCACCGCCGCGACGTGCGGATCGGACGAGCCGTAGGTGGCGTTGTCGATGGCCAGCGCCGTTTCGAAATGCTCGCGCGCTTCGTCAAGCCGGCCGAGCCGGGTCAGCGAGCGGCCCAGGTTGTTCGCAACCGCCGCTACCGAAGGATGGTTCGGCCCGTAAATCATGCGCTGAATCGCAAGGGCCCGTTCGAAGAGCGGCCGGGCCTGGGCAAATTGCGCGAGCTTGAGAAGATACTGCCCGGCGTCGTCGAGCAATCGGGCAGTCGCGGCGGGCTCGATCTCCTGGGCTTCGGTGACGGCGGTGGCCGCCAGCACGTGGGGCAGGACCGGAGCGCATCGATGCCAGGTGAGGGCATCATCACCGTCAAACTCGAATGCGCTGGCCACCAGCCGCAGGGCCGCCGTTGCCCACTGCCGTCTCTCTTCCGGCTGAAGCCGATCGCGCGACAGGGCCGCCACCAGGCGATGGAGCGACACGGCTTCGCCATTGAACCGCACCACGTTGTATCGCGCCAGCATCGAGGCCGCATTTTCCAGCAAGGACGGGTCGGAGAGCGTCAGCGCCAGTCTTTCAGGAACAAAGACATTCCCGCAGGCGAGAAGCCCGAGTGGAATCTCATCGGGAGAAAGAAACGCGCAAAGGTTGAGCAGATCAGCCGCGTCGGGGGAGGCAGCCCTCACCTGCCGAAGCGACAATTCATAGCTGAGCACGACCGAATCGGGGTATTCGCCGGCCGTGCGATGCGATCCGAGGAACTCTGCCCATTGCCCTTCGAGCAGGTGCAGATAATCGGCAAAGCTGAGCCTCGCCTCCTTGATGCAGGCCGCCGCCTGTCCAAGCGCCAGCGGAAGATCGCCCAGCGTTCGCGCTATATCGACAGCCGCCGAATCCGATTCCAATCCCGTGCTTTTTGCGAGCATTTCCAGCGATTCGATCCGCTCCAGTCCGAGCACGCAGATCGATTCTCCGACGCCGCGCCAGTGGGAGTCGCGGCTGGTGATCAGCACATGCCCCGAACGTTTCTTGGGTAGGAAACGAGCAATGTCTTCCGATCCGCGGGCGTTGTCGAAAATAAGAAGCCAATCGCTCCGTTTTTCCAGGGCCCGGCGGACATCGTCGCAGAGGGATTCGAGCGTTGACGATTCCTCGGCGGAGATGCCGAGCGGCCCCGCCAGCGATGCATAACCCGAAATGAGCGGGGCAGGCTCTTCGGCGCGCAGCCAGCAGACGATTTTATATTCGTCAGCGTGACGGTAGGCGTATTCCGCGGCAATATTGGTCTTGCCGACGCCGCCGTTGCCGAAAATAATCCGCGCCTGGACTGAATTGCCGGATGCGTTGAGGGCGCGATGCAGGCTGTTCAGCACTTTTTCGCGACCCGTGAAATTGGGGTTGCGCGCGATGGGAACCTGAAATATTGAATTTGTATAAGTAGATTGCGGAGAGGACATCGGGAAACTCCAGCAGACGGCGAGACTAGCGCGTGGAACGCCCGGCAGAATCGTAACCGAGCTGCCAAGGGCCGGTAAAGACACTACGTCAATTGCGCCAAGAGGTTTTTTTGGCGCCGACCCGATCTTTGGCGACGTTCCCGTAATCTTCAACTACAAATCAAGAAATAATTTAGAAGCCCAAAATCGTAAACCGGGACTTCGACGAATCCATGCTCCCCCATACATGCACTTGTCGGCCGTTTTGGTATTCATTTTGCAACTTCCAGCGAAGTTGCGCCAGACGGTTGATCGCTCCCACCGGAATCTTTCTTGACCTGGGTTGGAGCGGATAGTTACGGAATACCGTCGTGCGGAATGACCTGACATCCTTCGGGGAAGTATGGTCGATCCGCAATCGGGGCCACACCTAATTCGAAAGAAAAGGCTAAGGAAATTCGGCAGCCGAGGCGGTTTTCCAGCTTTTCAGCGCGTGTAGCCGGCGAGCTTGCTCGCCGTTTTCCCCGAAGCAAACGGCGAGCAAGCTCGCCGGCTACACAGCAAAATGAAAACTGCTGTGAGATTCCCCGAACCGCCAACTCACGGCTGGGTGTAAGTCATCTCAAAACTGGAGGAAAGCTGGATCTGAGCCGCGCTGGTTCCCGTCAACTCCTGGAGGGTGGTCGTTCCATCGCTGCCTTTGCCCGGCTTGATCGTGCCGGTCAGGATGCTGGCGCTCGGATCAGTCTGGTAGAGAAAGACGATGGGGGAAGGATCGCCGTGGCGCGGAATGTAGAGCATCATGGTGCCCGGGCCGAATAGCTTCAGTGTCACTTTGTTCTTCTGTGCATCCGTGTAGGTGAACGAATCGGTCCGTCGAAAACGGTAACGGATGTTGTCTTGCGTGCCGGGGTGATTGGTGCCGGCTCCGTCGAGGGCGATGCCGTCGGTATTGCGGACGGTGTTGGGACCGGTGCCGGCCACGCGAACGAATCGCAGAAATACGTTGGCCCGGAAGGGGTGGGCCGAGGTGATCGTTACCGTTTCGGTGGCATCGTCATAGACGGCCGAACCCAGCGTGGTATCGGGATGAAGGATCTCCTGGGGCCGGTTGGTTCCGGTCGGGCCTGTGGAGGAGCCTTTCGCCCCCTTGTGGACGGTCAGGAAGCCGATGGGATCGAATCCGCCGCCACTGCTGTCACTACTGAAGATTCGTCCGATGTGATACGCGGCAAGATTGTTCGCGGTCGTTGGATCGAGGTGCTGGTTGAATTGCAGCACGACCGCGGTCATGGCGGTGACCGGTCCGATGAATGTTTCGCCAGTGACATGCGGCCCATCTTCCGCGATGGCGTGGGTGAAGAGGCGGCGCGCTTCCAGCGATTCGATCAAGATCGAGGGGCGATCGCCCCTTTGAGGAGGAATGGACAGATCGGTCATTGGCTCAGAACCTCGCCCGCGGGTTACAGCATGTCGCTCGCCTGCATGCGTCCCCCTTCGCAGCTCGGAGCGGCGACCGACGGACGAAAATACTATCGGCCTTGAGGCGGGCTGGCAATCAGGGCAATGAGAATCAGTGATTGAAAACGTTTCACCACCACGGGAAGATGGCAAACATGAAATTCCGTATCCACAGCAAAGTATCCGGCTTTACGCTTGTGGAGCTCTTAATTGTCATTGCGATCATTGCGGTGCTCATGGCCATCCTCCTTCCGGCGCTGCAGCGCCGCCCGCTATGCGGCACGCCAGACGCTTTGCATGTCGAATCAACGGCAGGTCGTTGCGGGACTTCTGCTCTATGCCGCCGACTACAATGATTCTTTTCCCGCGCGTTCTCCCCCCATCAATGGAAACGAGCTCAACACCCAGCCGATGTGGTGGTCCAGCTATCAGCGCGAGCTGGACCTTCACCTGGTCGCGGAGAAATACCTCCATGCTCCCTGGACGCTCAGGTGTCCCATGTCGGTCGATCCTGAATCCGTCGAACAATCGTGGCCTCTGGTGACGGACGGATTTGCCGGCGACTATTACAGTGTGACGATCAACGTCTACGCCGGCTGGATGGGGCAAGTTTGTGCGGGCTATCAGCTCCAGGTAGATCCCGTCACCCTTCCACTTAAGACATCGCAGGCTCCGCACTCGCCGCTTACATCAGATTGCCTGGCCGACCTGAATGGTTTGGACGCCGGACCCCAGGCGTATCACTGGTATACCTTCCATTCTCGCGATCCGCTCCTCAACGCGGGGACAGCTCTCTCACCTCCGAAGGACCCATTGGCGGTAGGATGGCAGGATGGGCATGTGGACCTTCGATCCGCTTCTGATTTTGAGATTCTCAACATAGCCGACGGGTGGGGCGGCAGGTTCTATTGGCCCAAGCCGCAGTAACCAAGTCAACCGGCTTTGGACTATTTCTCTGGCAGTTGCGGTCTGCGGCAATAACGAAGGAATGATGGATAGCGCAAAGAAAACCGCCCGAGCAGTTGCCGAGCGGTTCATGCTTGAGAAAGATTGTTCCGAGCTCTCAGACGGTACGGCGCCGGCGACCGCTTGCAAGCAGGCCGAGGGCACCGAAGCCGATCAGCGCGAGCGAGGAGGGTTCGGGCGTAACATAGGATACGATCACGATACCCGAGCCTCCGGAAGCGCCGCTCCAATCGTTTGACCCGGTGCCATAACCGGCGCCACCGCCACTGCCTGTGTTAGCGGCCCCTGCCGTAGCCAATCCCGCGCCAGGGTCGGTTCGGGCATCGCCGCCGATACCAGACCCACCGATGCCAGGGGTGCCGCCGTTTTCTGTTCCACCTCCGCCGCCGCCGGCCGCATAGAATTGAGGAGCGCCGGAGATGTTGTACTCCAAGCCCAGACCGCCGGTGCCGCCGGTAAGTCCTGCCATGCTGCCAGCGCCGCCAGCGCCCCCGCCCCCGCCGCCAGTATACGGAGCCGCGGCCGCCCAACCGCCTCCACTATTTCCCTGGCCCGCGGTCCCCGCGCCGATACCCTGGCCATTACCTTCGCCCCCGCCGGAACCGCCGGACCCTCCGATTGTGTGGTTCGTTGGGGACCCGGTTGACCCGCCCCCGCCTCCGCCCAAAGCGGTCAGGCTGGAGAATGTCGAATTGTCACCCGACAGTCCTGCCGTCGCATCACCCTTGCCAGGATTGCTTTGATCCGATGCGCTCCGGCGCCAACCGTCAGGCTGACGGGGCCCGGAGTGACCGCAAATAACGAATTATAAATGAGTCCGCCCGCTCCGCCGCCGCCGCTGTAGCCGGAACCGCCGCCGCCGCCGCCGGCAACGACCAGGACACTAACAGAGCTAACGCCTGACGGCACGGTAAAGGAACCGCTCTCCGTACCCGAGCCCGAGTAAGTGAACTCAAAGATGTGAGTGCTCCCGCTTCCCAGATCGGGAGACGTGATGACAGCCGCCGAGGCAGCCTTGGCGAGTCCCATCCCAGCGAACGTAAGCAGAGCGTAACGATTAAACGTCCTACTAAGCATGAAACTCCCGAAGGTTAAATCAATTCGACGGAGCGAACCATTAATGGTGGATACCCTCCATCCGTCAAGCGCGAATTGAAGATACTCGATCAGCAGTTGATTTCAAGTACAAAGTCAATAAATTTCCAAGAATCCATTCCTCCGGTAACCCGACTTTTCCACTACGCCGTGAAATGGAGTAGTTTTCAAACGGAAAGGCCATATCACCCGGCAACGCGAGTGAACACCGAGCCGGCCCCCGAAACGGGGATTGTCTTCACAGGCCCGTTGTCGATGTGAGCTGGCGTCATTAAGATCGTGCGGGCGGCGCGGATGACCGCGCGGAATCGGAACGTGTTGTTCAAACATGAATTGCCCGGCGCGATTTCTTGTGGGACTGGCTTGCCTGGGCTGGTTTTTCGCCAGCGGCTGCGCCGGCCCCAGCGCGGATCTTCGTGGATCAGGCCGATCGTCTTCACGACGGCGCCATTTCAGCGGCGGACGTGAGTGATAGTGACCTCAAGGAGTACGTTCAACTCATCGGCGTCCGGCTCAGCGACGCGGCCCACGACGCCGTCCCGCAACGAGTCGCCAACTCTTTTTTTTCCAACATTCAATTTCATCTCGTCGACACGCCCGTACTGAATGTCTTCACGACCGGCGGACGGCATGTTTACGTTTACCGCGGGTTGTTCCAGTTCTGTGAAACAGAGGAAGAGCTGGCGGCGGCGATGGCGCACGCGTATGCCCACATCATTAACCGGGACGTGGAACGCCTGGCGATGAAGCCGGATCCGAAACGTCCCCTTAATCTGGTTGCGTGGCAGTTTGTTTCCGAACGTTTCACCGCGGAACAGGAGACGGAGGCCGACAAGCTGGCTTTTCAACTTTACGTGAAAGCCGGCTGGGACCCGACCCGGTTTGAAAATCTGTGGCAACGACTCCGCGATCGATACGGCGGTCCCCCCGCTCCCGATCGGCCGTCGCTGGAAGCGCGATCAACAGCGGCGCGGCGCTGGGGGAAGGACGCAGGGGCCAGGGAGATCCGCCCCCCGGTGGCCGATCGCAAAACATTCGCTTCATTGCATCGTTCGCTCGCCACATTGCCCACGCCGCCGACGCCCGACTTGGGGGGCGAGCTATACCTGACGGCGTTTCCGAATTGCCTGGTCTCCCGCGATCTCCCGGCTGAAGTCGGGGCACAGGCTCGCCTGCGCCCCCCTGCCCCGCCACCCGTTAAACTCGAACCGAATTAAGCGTTTATGATCATTTGACGCGAATACGGTCTTCCTCAAAATAATTTTTCGCAATTATTTTATTTTTTTACTTGAAATATCGCACCGGGGATTTATATTGACGAGATATTCCTGATATATTTTATTTGGAATAACAGGCTTGAATATGCGAATCAGTTGATTGTTGCGGGCGTGATGAGGGTTCATTTCTCTTAGACTAGGAGTGGCATATGCGGAGCGGGAATCGTTTGAAAGCGGCCTTGGTGGGAGTGGGAATTGCTTCATCGATCATGGCGAGCGGTGCGTTTGCCTCGAGTGTGCCCACAGCGGGTTTGGTGCTCGGTCTCGACGCCAGCCAAAACCTTACTCCCCCCAGCAGCGGGACAGTGACCATGTGGGGTGATATCAATGGGGGTGCGAATCGCGTCGCAAGCGTAATCGGCACCCCGACCGTTACCACCATCGCCACGCCGAACGGCAGTCACGCTGCGATTAACTTTGATGGATTGTCCGGCTTGGTGCTCAATGACGCCGCTGCGCTCAGCTTGCAGAATCTGAGTATTTTCGTCATCGGAAATCTGACGCCTTCAGGTTCGATCCATAATTCCGACGAATTCATTACGGACTATCATAACAATGGAAGTTCCAATGGCTGGGCAACCGGGATTTCCGATCATACTCCAATGCAAAACGGTCCCCTCGACCCCGGAACCCCAAATCAACCTAAATGGTTTACGGGCCCCGATGGGGCGGACGCATTGGGCGGCACCACGGGGGCGACCTTGGTGCCTGGCACTGCCGCATCAAACACCTATCTGCTCGTGAACTCGATCAATGGCGGCACAAAGAATGCCGATGCATACAACGGTGTAGGCGGTACCATCATCGATCAACACTCCACTTCCGACACGGTTGCCGGCATCCCCTACGATACGCATGAAGTCGCCGCAATTGGCGTTCTGGACGCGTTCGTTCCAGCAGGTCTTCAGCATCTTACGGGCAACATTGCGGAAGTACTTGTCTATAACAACGCAGCCCCAGGTTACAACCAGCAATCCGTATTGAATTCCCTTTACAACGAGTACGGAGTTCCCGAGCCGAGCAGCCTGGCCTTGCTCAGCCTCGGCGGCCTTGCCGCCCTCCGCCGCCGGCGGCAGGCTTAATCAGTGATCGAAAATCGCCGCATCTGTTCCGCAGGCGAATGAAAACGGAAGCACGAATTGAGACGGCGGCGGATTTTCCGCTGCCGTTTCGTTTTTGATCTGCGAGAATGGCGAGTGGCGTTTGGGTCGTTCGGATCCTTGCGCAGCGGAGGTCAAGCATGCCGCGAACGAACATTCGACGAGCAGGCAAGCCGCGATTTCGCCTGGGTGGTTTTACCCTCGTCGAATCCCGGCGCCGGGGTGAGCAAGGGTTTTACCCTGGTCGAACTGCTGGTTGTGATCGGCATCATCGCGGTGCTCATCGCGATCCTGATGCCCGCCCTCTCCAGCGCACGCCAGGAAGCCAAGGCGGTTCAATGCGCCAGCAATCTTCGTCAACTCGGCATGGCGATTGAAATGTACAGCATGGAAGCGAAGGGGTATTCCATCACGAGTTGGATGGGACCGACCGGCGGCGCTTACGGAAGCCTGCCCAGCTACACCTGGCGGTCGATGCTATATCCGTATGTCAACAAGAACACGGGCGTTTTTCACTGCCCCAGCTACGACGACAACGTCCCGGGCCTGCCGAGTGTGACCGCTTCGTTTCCGAGCATGACCATGTCCTGGGATCCGCTTATCAACGAATGGGGCTATTGTGGCTACGCGGCCAACCGCGTGCATTATGAGGCGGGTCCTCCAACGGATCCAATGGCGGGCGCCATGGACAATCTCACCCAGCCGAAATTGACCCAGATCAGGGATCCATCGCGGGTCATTTTTTTGACTGATGCGTCCAATGAACATGGTCTGCCTTCGCCCAGCGCGGACTCGGGCTTCTGGGCGGACAGCATCTATTACTACCCCAATACTCACGACTTTATCCGGCTCGACAAGGCGGCGATCCGCCACAAGAACGCCTGCAATTATTCGTTCGCCGACGGACACGTCGAACGGCTTCAACCGAAACAGACGGCGTGCGGGAGCGGCGGAGGGGACGACAACTGCCCGTGGTCGCTGGAATAGACGAAGCATCGTTAAGGGGAACCCAAAACATGGCGGTCAATCTAAAGCAACGGGCCTACGAGCAAATCCGGGGCGAACTGCTGACCGGAAAGCTCAAGCCAGGCGCCGTCCTTTTGCCCGAGGCGCTGGCAAAGGAGTTTGGCATGAGCCGCACTCCCGTGCGCGAGGCGCTGAATCAACTGCAGGACGAGGGGATGGTGCGGAGCGTTCCGCGGCTGGGAACCGTGGTGCGCGATTGGGATCGCAAAGATCTGGAAGAACTCTTCGATCTTCGCGAGATGCTCGAGGCAGGCGCCGTCGCCCGTGCAGCGCCCCTGATTTCCGATGCGGAAATCGAAAAGCTGCGCAAACTGTGCCAGCAATACCTGACGCTCGCCCGGCAACTCCGCGAAGCCGGCGTAACCACCACCAGCAGTCCTATCGCCGACAAGCTCAACATTCTGGATGTGGCGTTCCACATGAAATTGCTCGAGTCATCGGGCAACGGGCGACTGCGCAAGATCGTGTCCGACCTGCACCTGATGACACAGGTGTTCGGCCGCCAGGCGCAACTTCCGGGGGTCAGTCTTCTCTCGCGCGTGGCGCATTCGTGGCGCGACCATTGCCGGATCGTCCGGGCTTTGACGCAGCGAAGCGCCGCGGAAGCCGATTACTGGACATCCAAACATATCGCCTGGGCCCGGCGATACCATCTGGCGGCCTTCGAGTGGCAGCAACGGCACCGGATTTCGGAAAGTGATAACGGATGGCCGCAACATGTGCTGGAATTGATCGGCCAGCTCGAAGAGCCTGATCGGGCACTGGGGGTGACCGGATCCAACGACCGGATCGTTCGCCAAAGTGCGAAGCGACTTGCCACCAAAGTAGTCAAATAGCCGAAAAATCCCACACAAAGTGCAATCCGCCAAAAAATTTGTGAACCAATTGCCTTGCATCAAATGTGTTTAGAATGTACGATTGAAATGCGCTGAGTATATTAGGGCTGAGTCTGTCCCCGCAAACATCGTTATCTCGAATGGAGAAGAAAATGACAAGAAACCGACTTCGCAATTCCGCTCTATTTTCAGGAAGTGCATTGGGCTTGGCCTGTTTGATTTCACCCATCGCGAATGCGAATCCGATTTACAACGCCGCTGACGACTTTTCCCCGTCCAGCAACACTTCGACCGACATCTGGACCTATGGGCTCGATAGCGGAACGATTGCCGGCGCGCCTGATCAGTCGACATTCACACGCTTTACGACCCCGGAATTGGGCTCCGCGCTCGGGCCGCAATATTCCGACCTGGATGTCTGGCGCAACACGAGCAGCATCGATCCTAACGTCATTCATAATCGCAGCAGCACGGCCACCGACACCGACGGAAGCAATACCTGGCTGCCCAATGAATTGACACTGGGACCGGCAACTGGACCGACCGTCGTAAGGTTCACAGCTCCGACGACTGGCGTCTACGACCTTACGGCGATCTTTTCGCCAGCCCAGAACGCTACGAACAGCGCGCCCGAAGCCTATGTTTTCGTTAACGGCGTTCAGATTTTCAGCGCCTTGGCCAGCTCCCCGGTTGGACCGGCCGCAAATACGCCTCTGGCGCTTACAGCCGGCGATACCGTTGACTTCGTTGTCGCGGGTTCAAACGTAAACTTGAGCTACGGTAACAAGACCACTGGGCTGGATGCGACGCTGACGATTCCCGAACCCACTTCGCTCGGGCTTCTGGGGCTCGGAGCGGTTAGTCTGATGGCGCGCCGACGTCGACAGGCCTGATTCACCGTATCAATTTGAATCCGAAAGGCGGCGGTCGCGTACCGCCGCCTTCTTGTTTGTTTTAGAAGTTGAAGATCGCGTCGATTGCCACCGTCGTCTGATCGTGACGCGACAAACCGTCGAAGAAATCCCGGTTCGAGTAATCGTACCGCACTTCGGGCCGGACCTTCAGATTGGCGCCGAGGGCATCGTTGGGAAATGGCGTCACCGTTACGCCGAGCGTGACTTCGTACAGACTCTGTGCCACGGCGGTCGTGAACCCCTCTTCGTCGCGATACCATTCCAATCTTCCGCCAAGGCTTACGTAATTATTCAATTTATAGACGGCGTATCCTGCGACGCCGTACCAGTTGGCGTTGCCGCCGGGCGCTCCGGCGGCGTCGGTTCCATAAACGCTGTCGAGCAGCAGCGTGAGCTGGTCGCCGATGAGTTGAGACACGGTCAGGTCCAGGGTGGTGCGGTAATGCCCGTTGTCGTTGTCATCTTCGGGTCCCGTGATCGCGGCCAGAGTGATTGTCGTACGATCGGTCGGCGAATAGCGGACTTTCGCCAGGCCGTCGATCGCGCCGTTGTTGTCCCTGAGGCTCTGGCCCCACCCGCGCGAGATCCCGCCTTCAAGGCTCAATTGGTCGCTGAAGTTGTACGTGCCGGTCACGCCGGTAAGCGTGAAAGGGAGGGCCGCTCCGAACGTATAGCTGTGGGAAAAGAAGACACTGGCGTTGGGATCGATCTGCTTAAAGAAAAGAAATTTTCCGAGGCGCAACCGAATTCCTTCGCCGACCGGGATGGCCAGATCAAGGTACGCCTGGGGAAGATCGAATTGATATTCGTTGTCTGCCTGGTGGTCGAGCAGGCCGTTGGCGTGGAGGAAGCGCGCGTCGGTGCCGTAGAGCATTTCCAGACGTCCGCCGACGTCGAATTGGTGCGTGGTCAGATCGACGATCTTTTCGATGTTGAGATCGAGCTGATTGATCTGCGGCCGGTTGTCGTCGATATCGAATACCCGGCCGAGATTCAGGTCCTTGGCCGGATTATTAAAGTTGTAGGTATAGCTCCCCTCGATGTGGCCGTAGACGTTAATGTGAGCCGATTCGAGATATTGGCCAGCCCCGACTCCGTCGAGCGCTGACATGAGCGGAGCACGCGCCACCGGCGCTTGAGCTCCTGCGGGAGATGAGGTCGGCGGAACCGCAGCATAAATCGGTTCGAGCGACAGGGTCACGGGGGGAACCAGCCGAGATTCAGAGGGCTCATCGACGGCAGCGCGGACCGCAGAAGCCATGCATCCCGTTGCCACGAACGCGCAAAGCAATTCGCTTCTCACCGATTTCATTGTCATCTCCTTCGCCAAGTCAGGACAGGTTAACGGATTGAGAGCCTATCCGTGAAGCCCAAAGCCGGGAAGCTTTGTTAAGGTTCTCAACACGCTGTATATTCAAGATCCCCCCATCTTAGCGGCTCATTCCAGTCGCCTGGACGTTTCTTGTAATCATAAGCTATTATTCCAACTCACTTTAGCTCCGACTGCGTCAGCAGAAACGATGGATACTCGCGGCCGATTTGTTGTAGACACCCGGGCTGAGTACCCTTATACTGCACTTTCTGAAACTGAATATGTTGCCGAAGGACCGGCTAAGATCAGCCCTGTGGGTGAAGTGGGCGGGTGTCGGGCGGCCATCCACCACTCCGAACCTCTCAGTTGGGTGAGCAGGTGCAGCGCGCATTACTCTTCGTTTGTGAGTGATACGCGATCTGAGTTGAGGAAAATCCGTACAAGGAGAGAAGCGTGAGCCGCAATCGCCGTAAGGTTGTGTCTGGATCCCGGTCCAATCGTGCTTCATCGCCCATCAAAGGCCGCGGGGACGTGTTGAAGGGGGCAGTGCGCGCTTCGATCGAGCCTCTGGAATATCGGCTTTTTCTTTCCGCGACCATTACCCCGACCAATATTTCGCATTCATCCGATGCCGAATCCATCTCTGTCGAATACACCAGCCCGGCGCCAATTGATCCCAGCACGTTCGGGAACAACGACATTTCCGTAACCGATCCGAACGGAAATCCGCTTAAAGTCACCTTCGTCAGCAGCGGCGACGAAAGCAACGATGTAACGGCGGTTTACACCGTCGCTTCGCCGCCGCCGGCCAAAAGCGGCTGGACGATTGCCGAAGATGGAACTTACTCCGTCTCGGTCGGGGCGGACTCGCCAACCGACACGACCGGCCAGCCGCTTGGCCCGGCCAGCGCAACCTTTCAGGTCGCCATTGCGGACACGGCTGCGCCGACGGCGGTCATTACCGCGCCCCCAGACATCACCGTGGGGTCCGCGAACCCTGCGACCTTCTCCGTCGTTTATAACGACAACGTAGACGTCAGTGGTCAGTCGATTGGCCCTGGCAACCTGTCCGTAAGCGGCCCGGCGGGCAACCTTCCCGTTACCCTGGTCAGCACCAATCCCCCGAACGGCGATGCACCGCAAATTACCGCGACTTACTCGATCGCCGCACCGCCCGGCGGGTGGGCGAACGCGGACAACGGGAAATACACGATCGCAATCGGATCGAGTCCTGTCCAAGACTCCGCCGGGAATAACGCGACTGGCGCTTCGGACTCGTTTAACGTAAATGTTCCCGCCGCCGATACCACGCCCCCCACCGCTTCCATCTCCGCGCCCTCCATTTCGTCAGCCGGCGGTACGACCGAAACGGTCACGGTCACCTATACCGACGATGTCGCGGTAAAGGCGTCGACGATCGCCAAAGGGGATCTGACCGTTACCGGTCCCGGCGGGCCCTTGACCGTTCAGAGCGTGAACGTTCCCGGCGGCAATGCCGCCTCAATCACCGCGACCTTCACCGTCACTGCGCCCGGTGGAAAGGCATGGAGCCGCGGCGGACGATGGAAGCTATACGATCGCCCTCGCCGCCAACAGCGCCACCGACACTTCCGGCAACGGCGTCGGGGCTGCGTCGCAGAACTTTGCCGTACGAATTCCTGTTCCCGACACGACCCCGCCGACGGCAGTGATTTCCGCCCCCGCGATTTCTTCGGCAGGCGGGACCACCGAATCCATCACGGTCACCTACACCGATGATGTCGCGGTCAAGGCATCGACGATCACTAAAACAGATCTGACCGTTACGGGCCCCGGCGGACCGTTGACGGTTCAAAGCGTAAGCGTACCTCCCGGTGGCGATGCGCCGTCGATCACCGCGACCTACATCGTCAATGCGCCCGGCGGGAGAGCCTGGAGTTCGACGAACGACGGAAACTATACGATCGCCCTCGCCGCCAACAGCGTCACCGACACTTCCGGCAACGGAGTCGCGGCCCAAACGCAAGGCTTTAACGTCGCCATCGTCGCGCCGGATACGACCTCGCCGACTGCGGTGATTTCTGCTCCCGCGATTTCGTCGGCCGGCGGGACCACTGAAACCATCACCGTCGTTTATACCGACAATACCGCGGTCAAGGCATCGACGATCGCCAAAACCGATCTCACCGTCACCGGACCGGGCGGACCGTTAACGGTCCAGAGCGTGAACGCCTCCGGCAACGATGCCGCCTCGATCACGGCGACTTACACCGTCACTGCTCCCGGCGGAAAAGCGTGGAGCGCGGCGGACGACGGAAACTATACGGTCGCCCTCGCCGCCAATACTGTAACCGACACTTCGGGGAACGGGGTCGCGGCAGGCTCGCAGAACTTTGCAGTACAAATTGCGGTTCCCGACACCACCCCGCCGACCGCGGCGATTTCCGCGCCTTCGATTACTTCGGCCGGTGGCGGCACCGAGATCATCACCGTCGTCTATACTGACGACACCGCCGTCAAAGCGTCAACGATTGCCAAAACCGATCTCACCGTCACCGGGCCGAGCGGACCGTTAACGGTGCAAAGCGTCAACGCGTCCGGCAACGATGCCACCTCGATTACGGCGACTTACACTGTGACCGCGCCCGGCGGAAAAGCGTGGAGCGCGGCGGACGACGGAAACTATACGATCTCCCTCGCCGCCAACACCGTTACCGATACTTCGGGCAACGGGGTTGCCGCCGGCTCGCAGAACTTCAACGTCGCCATTGCGGTCCCGGACACGACCCCGCCGACGGCGACGATTTCGGCGTCTAATGTGACAACTCCCGGCGGGAGCAATGAAATTGTCACCGTCATTTACTCTGATTCCGGCAGCGGAGTCGATGCCAGTACGGTCGATTCCGGCAGCGTCACGGTGAACGGGCCCGACGGCCCACTCTCTCTGGTGACATTGAGCAAGCTGCCTTCCAAGAACGGCCCGACTGTGACGGCGGTCTACACCTTCGCCGCGCCCGGTGGCGCATGGTCGCCGACCGCGAACGGCACTTACACGGTAGGCGTCGCAGACGGGCATGTGACCGATGTCGCCGGAAATGGAGTTGCGGGGACCAGCGCCAACTTCACCGTGAACGCCGGAATTCTCGATACGACTCCCCCCATCGCGGTCATCGCTGCTCCGGACATCACTTCGCCGGGCGGCACCTCCGAGACGGTCGTCGTGACTTATTCCGACGGCGGCAGCGGCGTCGATCCGCAGACCATCGGCGTGGGCAACATCGCCGTCACCGGGCCCGGCGGCAATCTCGCGGTCAGCGGCGTACACACGAGCACGACATCGGCCGGAATCGTGGCCACCTACACGGTCGGATCGCCCGGCGGGCAGCCCTGGAACGCTTCGGACAACGGCGGATACACCGTCACGGTCGTCGCCGGCAGCGTGAAGGACCTCGCGGGAAACGGGATTCTGGCGAGCACCGGCGGATTCAGTGTGAACGCGACCGTGCCGGACACTTCTCCGCCGGTGGCGAGCATCTCGGCGCCCAACATCACCGCCGCCAGCACCCAGCCGGAACTGGTCACCGTGACCTATGCCGATCCGAACAGCAATGTCAGCGCATCGACGCTTGGCATCGGGAACATTTCGGTGAGCGGCCCGCAGGGTCCGCTGGACGTGACCGATTTTTCCACGACCTCGACCGGCGATGCCCCGACTCTAACGGTCACCTATACCGTCGCCGCCCCATTGGGTGGGTGGAGCGATCTTAATAACGGAGCGTACACCGTCGCGGTCAACTCCAATCAGGTGAAGGATCCCAGCGGAAACGCCGCCGCTGTTGTCACCGCTTCGTTCACCGCCAATGTGGCGGCTCCCGGAGATCCAAGCGATACGAGCTTCAACGGCGGGCAGCCGGTCACCGCGCCGTTTATCGCCCAATCGATCGTGACCCTGCCCGATGGACAGTTGATGCTCGCCGGATATGAAGGGGTTTCATCTTCGGGCGCATCGCAAGGCGTCCTGGAATTGCTCAACCCCGACGGTACGGTTGACACGTCCTTTGGAACCGGCGGCATGATCATGACGCCAGTCGGGGAGAATTTCGCCTACTACGCGATGGTGATCCAGGGAAACAACCATGTGATCGTGGCCGGCGGAAACGGCAGCGATTTCCTGCTTCAGCGGTTTGATTTCAGCGGAAACCTCGACGCCACCTTCGGCTCAAGCGGCACGGTGCTGAGCAGTTTCGGCGGAAACAACGACACGGCCTACAGCCTGGCGCTGACCGCCTCGGGTCAGATCGTTGCCGGCGGATCGTCCAATGGGAATTTCGCCTTCGCCCGTTACGACGCCAACGGAAATCTGGATCCGACCTTTGCCCAGGGCGGGCTGCAACTTTTTGAAGTTGGATCGTCTACGGGGGCGGTGGGCGCCATATCGCTTCAATCCAACGGGTACCTCGTCGCCGCCGGGTCCGCCGGCGCCGGCGTCGCGGTGGTCCGTCTCGACGCCAGCGGCGAAGCCGACCCCTCCTTCGGCAACGGCGGGCTGGTGATGGTGAATGGCCTGGGCGTCAACCAGAACCTGAGCGGCCCTGACCACGTCGTCGGGCTTGCGCTTCAAGGCGACGACATTCTTGTCGCCAAGCACACCTCCGACGGCCATTTCGGACTGGTGCGATTGCTCTCCAACGGCTCGGTCGATACCAGCTTCGGTGTGAACGGAATGTCTTCCGCGAACTTTGGCGGAACCGACGACGCTGATTCGATCATCCAGGAAAATACCGGGCAAATCCTGGTGCTGGGAACTTCGCTTCAGAACAATTCACCCATGACTGCCGTGGCGGCGTTCGACGCCAACGGCAATCCGATCGCGGACTTTGGCTCCGGCGGGAAGGCGACCTTTGCCGCCGATCCCTCCACAACCCGCGAACTGCATATCGGGGACCTGGTAACACAGGCATTCGGGACCAAGCAAAACAACGGCCAGGTTGTCGTCGGCACCAGCGCCCAATCGACCGGTTCTGGGTCCACCAGCGCTTTGCGCCGCCTGATCGTGCCCGGCTCCGTGGGCGCCCAACCCGCCGAGAGTTTCCTCGGCGCGTTTGGGACGATCAACAAGAAGAACGTCAAGCTGACCTTCACCACCCCGGACGGAACCACCGTATCCCTCGCGCTCAAAGGCGCGACCGGCAACGCCTTCCTTGACGGCGATCAGGTCCGGCTGAGCATCACGCAGGTTGGCACTACCAACGCGAATCTTTCAACGGGCACCGGCCTGACGGTCACGACCCGCGGCGGGTCCCGCTCGGTCAATTTCGCCAACATCACCGTGACCGGAAACCTCAAGACCTTCACCGCCCGCAGCGCCAACCTCTTTGGCACGCTCTATGCCTCGCAGGGACTCGGAACGGCCACACTCGGCAACGTTGAAAGCGGCGCCGCCATCGTCAGCGACGGTCCAATCACCTCGCTCAAGCTGGCGTCGCTCACCAGCGCCCAGATCATCAGCGGCGCCAGCCTGGATTCCACCGGATTGATCGACAGCGCCACCACATACGGCCCCGGCAAGATCCGAACCGTCACGATTTCCGGTGCAGTGAGCAACTCGCTTATCGCTGCCGGCGTCGATCCGGTCGCGGGAAACTTCCTCGACAGCAGCGATACCGCTTTCGGCGGAGTGGCAAGTTTGATCCAGACCTTCTCCGCCCACGGTGGAATTGATTCGGCCTCTCATCTGGTTTCTGGCAAGATCGGAACCGTGCATGGGCCGAAGCTGATCAAGCAGCCGGATCCGCGGCTCGTAGTGCTGCTCGCGTAATTGGAAATTGCTGCGAAGCTCAGAAAAATTTGCGGACCTGTCGCGATCCACCGGTTTATGACCGGTGGTTTTTTTTCGCCCGGGCGGCGGATTTCCGGCAAATTCAACCTTCACTTCAAAAGCCTCCGCCGCAAAGACCCGACAAAATAGGGTGACCGGATCGCGGACGCCGTCCGCGCGTCTCATAACATTCTGCGACGGAAGAAACATGAGCTCTGATACGCCCGCCACTCCGAACATCCCAGCGTCGTCCGGCTTCCTGGCAAACTTCATGCAATGGCTGCAAGGCCTATTTGGCGGCGGCAACGCCCGAGTCGCCTCCGTCCCCAGGACCGAGGCAGCGATCAAATCCGAAGCAGAATCAACCGGTGTCGTCGTCGCGCCGGGCGGATATGAGATCCGAGTCCCGACGGCCGAGGACGTTCCCGACTCCGTCGGAGAACTCCTTCCGGAGGTGCGGGCGGGGCTCAACCTCATTCCTCCTTTACCGCAGGTCGTGACCGACCTTTTGCGCGAAGTCCAGGATTCCAAGGCCACTGCTGCCAGCGTCGCCGCCGTCGTCTCGCGCGACTCGGCCCTGGCGGCCTCTCTGCTGCGCATGGTCAACGGCGCGGCGAGCGGGCTGTCGCGGAAAGTTTCGAGCGTTTCCGAAGCGGTCAGCTATCTGGGATTCGGCGCAGTGAAATCATTGGTACTGCAACTCCGGCTGGGGGACGTGCTTCCGTTCGGCGCTGGCGCATCAAATGATCCGGCGGACAACGAGGCCCGCGAGCTGTGGGTTCACTCGCTGGCAGTCTCCTACATCGCCGACGCGCTGGCCGAAATGGCCGGCGGCGTCGATCGCGGTTTTGTAACCACGGTTGCGCTGCTGCACGACATCGGAAAGCTTGCCCTGCTCAGCCAGTTCCGCGACCGCGCCGCACAACTGAGATCCAGCGGCATGGAGAATGCGGATGGCGTAACGCCCCGGCATCGAGAAGCGCTTCTCCTGGGGGGAGACCATGCGGCGATCGGCGCTGCACTCGGCTTGAAGTGGAAGCTGCCAGCCGACCTTGTTCGGGCGATCCGCTGGCATCATCATCCGGACCGGGCGTTCGACCCGACCGATCCGCCTGCCCTGCACCGGGCGGTGGAGCTGGTGTACGTCGCCAATCAGCTTGCCAAGTACTGTTACGCCCATTCGCGGACGATGCAGATCGACGCGTTGACCCCGGAACTGCTCGAAAGCCTTGGGCTGCCGACATCGCTCGAACAACTCCTGAACACACGCATCCGCGGCGCGGTGGCAAAAGCGATCTTCATGGCCGAGGAGAGCGCCGGCCGTCCCGCGACATCCATCCGCCAGTTAATCGTCCTGCACGAAGGCGCCCAGGCCGCGAAACTCATCGAAGGTCTGCCTTCGGACAGCCAGTCCGTCCGCGTACAGGCCCGCGGCGAGAGCGAAGCAATGCTTGCAGGAATATCAGCTAATCCCGCCGTCCATCGCGAGCAGATCGCATCGGCCACGGAGCCACAAATCGGCGCGATGATCGCATCGCTTCTGGAGCACCAGGCCACGCTGGATATGCCAATTTCGCAAAAACAGCAGGCGGCCCTGGTCGCCACGGCGCTGCTTGCCAATCTGGTCTCCGAGACTTCGCAACCCGCCAGTGCCTGGCAATGGAACGAGTCGAACAGCCTCTTCCTCGCGATTCATTCCCCGCGCCTTGCGTTCGAACGCCGCTTCGGTGCGAAGACGCCGGCCGCCGCCCGCGCGCTGGAAAGCGAACTGGCAGGCATCCTGAACCTGGGGTGGATCAGGGACGCGCAATCCTCCACGGACGGTCAGGTTCTCATCGTCAGAATGGCAGCTTGAGCGAATTCGTGAACCCGCGCTGAGCGCATGCCTTTCAGCGCCCGGCCAAAGGCCGGGGTGCGAGCGTCATCAACGCCGATTCGCGACAGAGAACCAATTCGTTCTCACGTCTTAACCGGTGCCGGCCCAGGCGCAACCGGTTGCCGATTACCCGGATCTCCAGGCTCCCTGAGCCGAACCACACCGTCGGTCATCCAGCAATCCTTGAACGGCGCATCCACCTGTTTTGAAAGGATGAACAGATAGGTAACCTTCGTGCCGTCGGAAGCGACAATCCGAATCCCCTGTTTCGCCTGATCCCCATCCTGCTGAAGCGGCCCGTATTCGATTGACTTGAAATTCAGCATCGGGCTGTAGGCGGGGCTCTTGACCATCGGAATGAATCGTTCGAGCGGACCGGTAGCTTCATGATTTCCCGGAGATGCAAAGCGGAACGCCGTCTCGATGCCGCTGTCATGATCGTCGTTCTGCTGCATTGCCTCCATGACCGTCTTCACCACTTGATCCGGAGAGAGCTCCGGCCCGGGGGCAGCGTCCGGCTTCCGCTGCTCGCCGGCCGAGGGGGCAGTCGTGCTGCTGCTGGCTGAAGCGGCAACCGAAAAGCAAAGAAGCAAGAGAAGCGATAGCGCATTGGAGGGAACAAACTGCCGAGTCATGAAAGCCTCCGATCAAGATCTGGATCGACGCGAGATCGTGCATTGTACGCGTTGTTTTCGTGTGCGGTCCATTGCGGAGCAGAATGCGGAGCGAATTGACAGGCTCACTAAACAAAGAAATGGTCACAGAGATCGCAGAGGAGCGCAGAGATCACCGAGACGCAGTACGCCGCCGACGCGTGGATGATTCGAATCTAACTTGGCACTGCCCTGATAAAAGATCAACTCGGAACGATTGGTTGCGAACAAAGTGATGCCGATCTCGATCAAATGTCTCTGTGATCTCCGTGCTCCTCCGTGATCTCTGCGGCTATCCTCTGGAGATTGCCGAGACGTAGTGCGCGGAAAAGATTTTTTGTTTCGAGCAGGGCTTCGCGCGAATCGTGTGAAGTGAGTCGATCCTTTTGGATTATCGCAATACGCGCAGCAGGCACTTGATCGGATCGTAATACCGATCCACCACGCGTTCTTTCAGCGGGATGATGGCATTGTCCGTGATGTGAATGTGTTCCGGACAGACGGTCGTGCAGCACTTGGTGATGTTGCAATAGCCGATCCCGTCGGCCTGTTTCAGCTCGGGGATCCGGTCTTCGGTATCGAGCGGGTGCATCTCCAGGGCCGCCGTGTAGACGAAATAGCGAGGACCGATGAATTTCTCGTTGAGCTGATGATCGCGCAGGACATGGCAGACGTCCTGGCAGAGAAAGCATTCGATGCACTTGCGGAATTCCTGGACCCGATCGACGTCCTCCTGAAAGACTTTCCAGGTGCCGTCGGCGTTGTCCGGCTTGCGCGGCTTGAATTTCTTGATCTGTTTCTTGACCCGGAAATTCCAGGAAACGTCGGTCACCAGGTCGCGAATCGGGGGAAACGCCCGCATCGGCTCGATCGTTACCTTCTGCGTCAGATCCAGGTCGTTGAGCCGGGTCATGCACATGAGGCGCGGCTTGCCGTTGACTTCCGCAGAGCAGGATCCGCATTTGCCCGCCTTGCAGTTCCAGCGGCAGGCCAGGTCCGGACTCTGCGTGGCCTGGATCTGGTGGACCGCGTCGAGTACGACCATCCCTTCGGAAACGTCGGTCGTATAGTCGACCAGTTTGCCGGTCGACGATTCGCCGCGCCAGATGCTGAAGGTGGCTTGCGCCATGATTACTTCATCTCCTCGATAATGGCCGCAAGTTCCGCTGGCATTGGCTTGATCGGCTCGTGCCGCAACTGCATCTGCCCATCAGGTCCGAGAGACGTCACCACATTGTATTTGGCCTGGGCCGGATCCTTGTCGGGATAATCGTCACGGAAATGCCCGCCGCGGCTCTCTTTGCGATCGATCGCCGATCGGGTGATCGCCTCGGATACGGTCAGAAGGTGCTTGAGATCGAGCGCGGTGTGCCAGCCGGGATTGTAATCGCGATTGCCCGGCGTGCCGACCTGGGCCGCACGCTGCTGAAGCTGCGTCAGCCCCTCCATCGCCTTTTGCATTTCGTCTTCCCGCCGCACGATCCCAACCAGGCTCTGCATCATCTCCTGGAGATCGTACATCACCTGAAAGGGATTCTGCGCGCTCGCCCCGCGCTCGAAGGGAAGCAGCGCCTCTTTGGCGAGCCGATCGACTTCTTCGCTGTTAACCTCAAGCTGCGGATTGTCCCGCGAATACTTGGCCGCGTATTCACCGGCCCGCTTCCCGAATACCAGGAGATCCGAAAGTGAATTCCCGCCCAGGCGATTAGCGCCGTTAATTCCCGCAGCACACTCGCCGGCGGCGAAGAGCCCGGGGACGGAGGTCATCTGCGTATCCCCGTCGACTTTGATTCCACCCATGATGTAATGCGTGGTCGGCCCGACTTCCATCGGCTCGGCGGTGATGTCGATGTCCGCCAGTTGTTTGAACTGGTGGTACATGCTGGGAAGCTTCTTCTGAATGTGCTTGGCGGCGTTGGGGAGCCGTTCCTTAATCCAGGAAATGTCAAGAAAGACTCCGCCATGCGGGCTGCCTCGCCCCGCTTTTACTTCCCGCATGATGCAGCGGGCGACATGATCGCGGGTGAGCAATTCCGGCGGACGCCGGGCGTTCTTATCTCCCTGCGTATAGCGCCATCCCTCGTCTTCACTGTCAGCCGTCTGGTCTTTGTAGTTGGCGGGAATGTCGTCGAACATGAATCGACGGCCTTCCTTGTTCCGCAGAACGCCGCCCTCACCGCGCACTCCCTCGGTGACGAGAATTCCCCGCACGCTGGGCGGCCAGACCATTCCGGTGGGATGGAACTGGATAAATTCCATATCCACCAGTTCGGCCCCCGCGTGATAGCCGAGCGAGTGGCCGTCTCCGGTCCCTTCCCAACTGTTGCTGGTGATTTTGAAGGCCCGTCCCGCCCCGCCGGTAGCGAGGACGACCGCCTTGGCGCGGAAGAGCCGGAAGCGCCCGTGCTCCCGTTCGTAAGCCAGCGCGCCGACAACGCGATCACCGGTTTTCAGGAGCGAGACGATCGTGCATTCCATGTGCACTTCCATCCCTTGATGGATGCCATGGTCCTGAAGCGTGCGGATCATCTCGAGGCCGGTCCGGTCGCCGACATGGGCGAGCCGGGGATAGCGATGTCCGCCGAAATTTCGCTGAAGGATCTTTCCGTCTTTGGTTCGGTCGAAGACAGCGCCCCACGCTTCGAGCTCGCGCACGCGATCGGGCACTTCCTTGGCGTGCAGCTCGGCCATGCGCCAGTTGTTGACGTATTGTCCGCCGCGCATGGTGTCGGAGAAATGGACTTTCCAGTTGTCGCGGTCATCGACGTTTCCCATCGCCGCCGCCATGCCCCCTTCGGCCATCACGGTGTGGGCTTTGCCGAGGAGCGATTTGCAGATCAGTCCGACGGAGACTCCCGCGGCGGATGCCTCAATGGCGGCCCGAAGTCCCGCGCCGCCGGCGCCGACGATCAAAACGTCATACGTGTGAGTCGTGTAGTCGGCCACTACTTCATGCTCCAATGAATATCGTGCAGAATGCCCATCGCGCAAAGCCGGATGTACAGATCTGTGAGCCCCACTGAAAAAAGGCTGAGCCAGGCCCACATCATGTGACGCCCGTTCAGGCAGGTGACGCAGCTATAGGCCTTCTGACCGACGGTGGACATTCGCGAAAGTTGATCGCGCCAGCCACCGATCAGGTGTCGCAGTGAGTGGCAGCCAAACAGGTAACTCCCAAGCAGATAGACATTCACCACCATGATGATGGAGCCCAGACCGATGCCGAAGTGCTCTTTGCCCGTTGCGTCGGCCCACCAGAACGCCTTGAACGCGTCAAATGCCAGGAGGCAGAGGAAGATCACAGCCAGATACATGAAATATCGATGAACGTTTTGCAGCACGAGAGGCAGTGTCTTTTCACCCCAGTATGAATTCCGAGGCTCACCGACAGCACAGGAAATCGGATCCGCCCAGAACGCTTTGTAATACGCCCCGCGATAGTAATAGCAGGTAAAACGAAACCCGCCCGGCGCCCAGAGGATCAAAAGCGCCGGTGAGAACGGAATCCACGACGGCCAGATACTGGGCTTCGGCCCGAACCACGCATGCGGCCCTCCGAAAAGCTCCGGCGAATAAAACGGCGACAAATACGGCCCATACGTGTAATTGGCGTTTTGAAACGCCGCCCACGTCGAATACACGATGAATGCCCCAAATCCCAGGAAAACCAGCGTCGGATAAACCCACCACGTATCGCGCCGGCTGGTCTGGCCGAACCCCCGCCGCGGCAAGAGCGGCAGCGACTGGGCGGAAGTTGGCGAACGATCGGGAGCCGACTGGAATGCTTGCGACATAGAGGTGAACGCAAAATATTCGGTACGTTTCGGGAATTAGAGCCGGGCAGATTAGCGGTTACGATCATGCCAATCAAGGGGCGGGATCGAACCGTCCCGCCGATGAAATTCTATGGATTATTGCCAGTAAACCAGCGCCGCGCAGTCCGACAGGGACTTTCAGAATTTTCATCAAATTTCGAGGTTGTGTGGGCCGCGAGCTAACCTGCACGCAAGTCCGCAGCTTCACGGCGCAACGGTACGCTCGACAGTCCGAAAGAGCCTGCGCACGAAGTAAGCGGGAAAGCACCCGGTAAACCAGAGAGCTTTCCCGCTTACTTCGTGGCGCGGCTCCTCCCAGAGCACTGAGAGTGCGGAAAAAAAAGGGAGCCGCGCGACTTGTCGCCGGACCGATTTTCGAGGAACCGCCGCGGCTGTTGTCTTATCCTGATTTCCCGCCTCGTTTGACATACCTGGGCTGATACAGTTGAACTTGAAAATTGCCGGGCGCGCAAGTGTGTGACCAGGCCGTAGCCAAAGTCCTGGATCTGATCGACAAATTCGACGCCCCGTCCTTTCAACTCCTCGACGGTTTTGTAAACGTCGTCGCAATAAAACGAAATGGCGTGTGTACCCGAGGGGTACCGTTTGTGGGATCGGCCGGGTGAACGCCCATATCGGCTTCGGGCAGATCGAAGATCAGCCAGCCGCCGCCCACATCGGAACAGGAATCAAATCCGAGTTTGTCGCGAAGGAACTCGCGCAGCGCGGCCGGCTCGGATGAATAAAACATGGTGTGCACGCCGCGGATCATGATTGCCTCCGATGAAGCACGGATTGCTCATTGCATCTGTCGCAACAACTCCCCGACATTGACCGGCTTGATGCAGACAAAAGCCGGTTTGAGTTGCCGTACATCTTTGAGGCGTTCGGGGTCGGCGACGCCGGTGATGACGCCCACGCGTGTTTTGGGATAATCGCGGCCGACGATGCGAAGAAGCTCCGCGCCATCGCCGTCGGGGAGCATCAGGTCGAGAAGGACTCATTGACCCACCAGTGTCGCGCAATCAGGATGTAGCCAGCGGCAACGGCAAGATCCAAAGTGACCGTAAGCGCGATCCAGGGGATGTCGTGATTCATGCAGTGGTCAAGCCGCATGTACTGATTCGCCCCGCCCGAGAACCAGTGAAAAATAGCCCATACACTCATGGCTTACCCCGCGAAAGAATCCGAGGATCATAACTTTGATCCCATCGACGGCAACATCAAGAATTCGCGGATCCGAGTAATGGGATTCAACCGAATTCGGGCGCTGACCACAATGGTTGGCTGGCCCGCGCCGTTTGATCGCCGTTCTACATCATCCTGAATGTCGCGGTCGGCGGAGCATTTCTCGGGAATCCGGATGCCGATACGAAATTTCCGGCGGAGATGGTGATCGACTACGTGCGTGTATACGAACCGATTGACGGGAACGGGCCGGCCAAGCCACGCGGGCCGGGGAAGTTTCCGTTCAGCAAATAATCATGCCTGAGCAACAGGACAGATTTAATTTGTCCGAGATAAAGCGACGCATCTCCATAACCGAGTCTATCTATGGATCGTCCCATTCCTGGGGCATGGTCTCACACTACCATTGCTCTGGAAGTGGCGGACGCATCGCGGATCAAAGGGGAAGTCATGATCCTGATCGTCGAAGGCCTGGCAATCATTCGGGAATCCGTCGCCGCCTGCCTTCGAACGGCCGGATACGAAACCGTCGGAGCCGCGGATGGAAATGATGGTCTGGCCAAGGCGCGGACCACACGACCTGACCTGATCCTGCTGGACATGGCACTGCCTGGAATGGACGGGCTGAAGTTTCTCCGGGAGCTTCGGGAAGATCCAAAAATTGCCGCCACTCCGGTCATTGTCCTCACTGAAGCCGCCGAGAAAGACCGGGTGATCCAGGCGATCCGCCTGGGAGTGCGCGAGTATCTCCTCAAGTCCAGGTTTTCCGTCAAAGATCTTCTTGAGCGAGTGAAAAAGCACCTCGGCAAGCAGGGCGCCAGCGCCGCTCGTAATGGCCCGCCAGATGCCAGGGCTGGGCCTCATGCAGCGCCGGTATCGAATCCTGCGCGAACAGTTCAATCATCCCCGAACCCTGGGAGGACAGCATCTGCAAATCCTGTCGCGACGGCCGACCCACCCACGGCGATTGCTCCTTCTGCCAAACCAACCGCGGCGGCTGCCCAGGCGGTGGACATTCCCAAGCTTTTGGACAAGGAAGAGTGTCTCAGCCGTGCCCGCGACGCGGTGAAGGCCAAGACGCTCTCGGGGGTTGTCGCCCAGGTGATGGCGCTCGCCTCATCACCCCGCGGTGAGATGAGCCAACTGGCATCGTTTATCGCCCGCGACCCGGTGCTCTCCGCTCGCGTTTTGTCCACCGCAAACAGCGCCGCCTATTCATCGAATAAGGGAATCGTGTCAACCATTCCCGAGGCGGTTAAGCGAATCGGCTTCAACAGCATTCGTAACATCGCCATCGCCGTTGGCATCTTCGATGTCATGCCTGAAAGTGGCGCCGATGGATTCAACCCGATCCGATGCTGGCAGCATTCTTTTGCTGTCGCCCAGTTGTGCGAGCAGATCGAACAGTTGCAGCATGAGGAGAGCGCCCCTCTCGCCTACGTGGTCGGCCTCTGCCACGAATTGGGCGAGATGCTGGTCCGCGCGCATTTCCACAATGAATGCCAGCAGATCATCGACATGCAGGCCCAGACGGGCAAGCCGCTCGAGGAACTTGAACGGCGGATGCTCGGAGTCACTCGTCGCCAGATCAGCGAGACATTAACCGAATCGCTCGGTCTGCCGGACGCCATTCGGCGTCCGATCAACGCGTATCACCGCGGCGTGAAAAACCCGTCCAAGGATGAGCGGCTCGCCGGGGTACTGCATCTGGCGAATCTCTACGCCAACGGCTTGTTGCTCGCCACCGGACCCGCGGAAATTGTCGATTCGTTCACGCGATTCGGATGCCGCTCGATCACGGGAATCGAAGACCCGCCGCGTCCGGAGGCGGAACTGTTTCGGGCTAATATATGCTCCCTCACCGCGATGCTGGCAAAGCTCGACCGCGAAGAGGAAGCACAGTTGATGGCCCCACTTCTGCCGCCGAAGGAGGTTCGCGTCTGGATGGTGCGTGAGCTGCGCCCTTTCGAGCTTCGATCCCGTGCAAACGGCACTTGAATGTCTGACCAAGACAGAGCTGCACGATCGCCTGCCAACGAGTTCCGACGCCGGTTGCTATGATGCCGTAGTCGTCGTAGCGGCGAAGACCAGCTCATCGGGTCTATCCCAATCCGATCTTCGCGGTCTTGCGGCTCCTCGTGCCAACGGCGCACCTTCACTGCTTTGGCTCACAAGCGCCCCAAAGGAGGGAGTGAACGAGGACGGTCCGCAACCACGAGTGCTGCCGATCACCATTGCGGAATTGGCGAATTTTCTGGGGTGAATCGTTGACGCGGAGTTCGCCATCCCAATGAACTTTCGACATCTCACTCCAACAAGTCGTCGCATCAAGACGCCTGCGTCCGCGCAGCAACTTACAACATAGGCGTTATCTGATTCATTTCTTAGAATGACGGGCCATGGCGTCGCCAGAATCCGGTTCCGAGCCCGCTCGCGCTTCGGTGACGCCACCGTCGGACGCCGCCGATTCGGCGGAAATGATCCAGAACCTGGCGGCGAGCCTGGGCGGCGCCGGGGAACTTGGGCCGGCGCAGGCCAAATTTCTCCTCGAGCAGATGGCGCAACTGGGGCGATCGCCGCGCTCCAACCTTCCGTTTGGCGTTACGGCGGAAGGATCCACGAATGCGACAAAGTCCGCCGGTACCGCAAATTCGTGGAAACCGGAACTCCGCTACAAGGCGCTGATCGAGAAGATGCCCGCCATCACGTTCATGGCGGCGCTTGATGAGACGGTGCATGAGCTTTACATCAGCCCGCAGATCGAAGCTTTGTTGGGATTTTCGCAATCGGAATGGCTCGAGAATCCGTTTTTGTGGTTCCGTCGTCTGCATCCGGAAGATCAGGAGCGCTGGGCGGAGGAATTCGCACGAACCTGCGCAACCGGCGTGCAATTCAAATCCGAATACCGCCTGATCGCGCGCGACGGGCGAGTCGTCTGGGTGCACGGCGAATGCCAGCTCGTGCAGGACGAAATCGGCGGCCCGCTCTTCCTTCAGGGGATCGCCTTTGACATCTCCGAGAGCAAGCGGGCCGAAGAAGCGCTGCAGCAGGCGCATGATGAGCTGGATGAGAGGGTCCGGGAGCGCACCGCGGAGCTCGCTTTCGCCAACAACCTCCTCCGCGACAGCGAAGCACGACTCGCCGCCATTCTCAATACGGCCGCCGACGGAATCCTCACCATCGATGAGCGTGGCGCCATTGAGTGGCTGAATCCCGCCGCACTGGCCATGTTCGGCTATACCGCCGAGGAATTGCACGGAGCGAACGTGAAACTGCTCATGCCCGAGCCCTATCACGGCGAGCATGAACAGTATGTCGAGAATTATCTCCAAAGCGGGGTCGCGAAAATCATCGGGATCGGCCGCGAGGTGATCGGACGCCGCCGGGACGGAACTCTTTTTCCGATGGACCTGTCGGTCAGTGAGGTCAAGCTGGTCGGGGAGGGGCAAAAGCGATTGTTTACCGGGATTGTGCGCGACATCACCGCTCGCCGGCAGGCTGAGCAGGAACTGCGGGCCGCCAAGGAGGCGGCGGAAGTGGCCAGCCAGGCGAAGGACCGCTTCCTGGCCGTCCTGAGCCACGAGCTGCGCACGCCCCTGACTCCAGTGCTGGCTGTCGTCTGCGCCGGAGCCGCCGGGAATTTCTCCGGAGCTGAGCGCGGATCTGCAGATGATCCGTCGCAATGTTGAAATGGAAACGCGCCTGATCGACGATCTGCTCGACCTGACGCGCGTTTCGCGGGGAAAATTGACGATCGATCCGCGGCTTCTCGACGTGCACGATGCCATCCGGCGTGCCGCCGAAGTCTGCATGAGCGGACTGAGCGAAAAACGCCTGCACCTGCGGATGCGCTCGAGGCGACGCACCATCATGTGCACGGCGACTTTGCCCGCCTTCAGCAGGTCTTCTGGAATCTTCTCCGCAACGCGATCAAATTCACTTCCGACGGCGGAGTCATCTCGCTCCGATCCCGAAATCGCCCGGAAGGAGAGTTGGAAGTCAGCGTGAGCGACAGCGGCATCGGAATCCGACCTGAACTCTTGTCGAGTGTCTTCGATCCGTTTGAACAAGGCGGCGACGGCGTCACGCGCCGGTTCGGCGGACTGGGCCTCGGACTCTCCATCAGCAAAGGGCTCGTCGAACTGCACGGCGGGAAATTGTTCGCCGCCAGCGCCGGGACGGACAAAGGATCGACCTTCACAGTCGAACTGCCGACGGTCGCCGCGGCCGCGCGCGATGATGAATCCCCGACGCCCGCCGTTCCCATGGCCGGCTCTTCGGACCGCGCCCGGGTGCGCATTCTGCTCGTCGAAGACCACATCGACAGCGCCAAGGCGCTTGCCCGGCTCCTGGAAACCGTCGGCCATGAAGTGGTCACCGCGAACACCATTGCCGCCGCGGTGCGGATGGCTAAAGCCGGGAACTACGACCTGCTCATCAGCGACATCGGCCTCCCGGACGGAACCGGCCTGGATCTGATTCGCCTGCTCCGTCAGAATTCACCCATCTGCGGAATCGCGCTGAGCGGATATGGGATGGCCGACGACATTCGCCGCAGCATCGAAGCCGGCTTCGCCGAGCATCTCACCAAGCCGGTCAACATGGATCGCCTGGAGGAGAGCATCGCGCGGGTGACCGCGCGCCCTCATGCAATGAAACCATCTGGAACATAGGGCGAATATTAAACCCCTCTGAGGCTTTCTTGTATTTCTTCGCGCCCTTCGCTCCTTCGCGGTAAGTTCGAATTTGATGTGGCTCCCGACCGCCGACGCCGACGTGGTACAATTCCAGCCAGATGAAGCGGCGGCTGTTCAAATTCGCCTCGGCTGTGTCCCTCCTGATGTGAATGGCGATCTGTGCACTCTGGGCTCGGGAATACAGGACCAGCGACAACTTGCTCGTCGGCTACTGGGGCTTTCACACCAATCCCAGTTTCCCGCCACAGGTCGCGGCGCGCGCGCTTTGGTTGAAAAGCTAATGTGGAACAGTGCCGAAACGAGCAAGACTGTGATCCACCGCATTGCTCACATGCTCACGGCTGCCTCCCTGATTCTGTGTCTGGCTGCCGGCGCGTTGTGGGCGCGAAGCTACCGCTATGATTTGCGTTCCACGCCCAATCGATGCCCTGAATGTGGAGCGGCCCGCCTAACGTTGCGCACTGATGGCCTGAGGCGGCAACGCGGGCAGGATATTTGGCTGGCCTGGCAACCGATGAAATTCGGGAGGATCTCTGGAGAAAACAAAAACTACGGACGGTCAATGAACTAATCGTTAGTGCACCCGTGGCTCTGCCCGTTCGCTCCTTTAGGTCTGCTTGAGCTCTCTGCCCCGGGCTGTTTTTTTCTGTCGAAGGTGGACGCCAATGAACGGATTGCCCGGTTCGACATTGCCGATCAAGCGGTCGCGGACAACGCCGCTTCGTGTCGCATATCCAGTGTCGCTGATTTTAGCCGCGGTTCTCTTAACCGCAGGTCAGGTGCTCAGCTTTGCGTCAGGATTTTTTCGCGAAGGCCGAAGGAATGTTGACCCGTCATTTATCGTTACACGCCTCGATCTGTGCTGCCTTCTGTTGTGGTTGATGGCCCTTGCCGGCTTGGTCCTGATCTTCGTGCTTACCCGGCGGGCTCCGCGCATCGTTGCGGGGATACTGCTGGCGACATGTCTTTTCGCGATCACGCCGTTGCAATGCGAGTTTCGGCAGATGCCGCTAGCCCGATACGAGACGGGCTTTCTGCAATGGACGTCGACGAATGTTCACCCAGCGGCGCTCGCGGCCTGGCAGGCAACGCTGCCGCCGGTAACCACGCCAACGATCGTGCCGCCGGCGGCTTGGCCACCGGCGGTCGCCTCGCTCAACCCGTCAAACGTCATTCAGAATCCCGGCGGCATCATCCTGGAGTGGGGCATGCTCGGAACGTGGGGAAACTCGCGTCGGGTGTTCATCGCGGCCAATGGCACAGTCCCACCGCCGGCCAACGACGAGAATGTCCTGTTTAACTGGAAGACTCTGGGAGCGGGATTCTTTGCAGCATACCAGGCGACGGGTTGAGTCTGCGATCTCTGTGGCCATTTCTTTGAATTATTCTTCTTCGCGTTTTACTTCGCAGCTTCGCGCCTTCGCGGCTGGTTCGATTCGCTACGCTCATGGCTTCAACGTCAGATCCGAATCTATCCGCGACGAGTTCGTCTCCGATTCATCGATTGGCCGTCACCGGGTCAGACCTGACGCTTCCGGCCCAAATATCGAGCTTCCGGGCTATGTCAGCCGTCACGGTATAGCGAGCCGTGAGACGCACGTTGCCATGGTCGTCTTCGACAGCAAAATCGATGGGGATATCGAACGATTTTTCGGGATCGATCGTTTTGACGCATTTGGCAAATTCAACGAGCGCTGGCGTATCTGACTTGAATTCGCCGGGCGTCAAGTTGGTATCGGAATTCCGGCCATGCGCGTCGAAACTGCGCCAGCATTGCCCAAGTGTGCAGATGCGAATGGGAACATCGGAATGATTGGTAAGGCGAAGCTTTGCCCAAAGCGAATGGCCTGAAGGAATTGGGTCGGGCAGAATAATCTCGGCGGTCAGATCGCTGATGGTCAGATCATTGAGGCGCGTGGCAGCTTGCGATATTCCCCGTTCGAATTGCCGCGTTGTCGGTAATTGCGAGGAATAACCTTTGATTTGTTCGATTGCCTCGGCGGTCGCCGGCTCCAACTTGAATCCGTGCGGGACCTCGTCCACGTGCGGCTGCTGACTGACGAAGAAAATGTATCGGCCGGACGCCGGCAAATGTTGCGGCGGCAGTTTTTTCCCTTCGATGGTCTGATCCGGAGTCCCCACGAAGCAGATGACTCGAGACATTGGTTCCCCTTTCAGAGATTGTTCGATATCGACCGCGACATCTTCATATTGCATGCCGCTCTGCCAGGAAAGAAACCGACTCGGCCCCACTCTGGAAATCTTTCCGACGACGATCTGATCCGCCAAAGCAGTCGCCGTGCGAAGATCAATTTCCGCGCCCGGCAGAGCATTGGGAGGATTACCATTTGCGGCAAATGAGATAGCCACGAATGCGAGGCAGAAGGATGCGATTACAACCACCCGCACTGCTTTCATGACATCACCCCATGAACAGACGCGGGGCCGGTTGAAATGTTTCAGAGAGAACGGGCTGTATTGCGGATCAGCGCAGAATGATACAGCAGAACGATTTAAGGACGAGTCGGCTAAGAAGTCATTTCAGAACTTCAGTGGCACGGGCGTCTCGCGCATCTCGCCCGTGTCTTCGGACATTGACACGGACGAGACGCCCGTGCCACATAAAATAATTCCCAATTTGTTTTTACTGCTTCGCGTCTGCCTTCGCGTTCTTAGCGCCTTCGCGGTTGATTTCAAGCGAAGCTATCCATTTTTAGCGGACGCACTGTTTCGGCCGCATTGGGCCTAAGAATGCGGGCCGAAGTTGCGCCCAGACTTTGCCGATAGATGCGCTGACAGGCCGTCCAGGCATCACCGGATATCGGACGCGCCGACAAGGGAAGGACTCGGCAGAATGTCAGACAAGGCAGAGAAAAAGCACGACTCGGCTCCAGCGGCCCCGGCCGGCGGGGCCGGCGAGAAAAAGGCCAAGGGTGGCGGTCTGCTCACGAAGCTACCGGTCCTGCTCGGCGGGGCGATGGTGCTCGAAGCGGCGGTGCTGTTCGCCGGCTTCAAGTTCCTGGGTGGCGGCGGCCCCAAGGCGGTCTCGGCAGTTGAACTTGCGACCACCGAAAAGGGTGATGGGAAAGGTCCGGCGTCGGCGACGGATGCGGACAAGAACAAATCCGTCGAGATCCTGGTCATCGATTTTCGTTCCCCCAACAAGATCAGCGGACGCACTTATCTGTACGACGTGCGGATCGTAGTCTCGACGAAAGCAGAGTTCGGGGACAAGGTAAAAAGCATCATTGCCGACCGAGAGGCCTTGATAACCGATCGGATTCGTACCATTATTGCTCAGAGTGATCCGGAAAAGCTGGGAGGCGGTTCCGAACCCGGGCTTGAGACGTTACGTAGGCAGGTGAAGTATCAGCTCGACGAAATTGTCGGCGAAGGGCTGATTACCGAAGTCCTGGTTCCCAAGTGCATTCCCTTCCGGACCGACTTTTGAGCAGTAGTTCGTCGCGGGTTCGAGAAGCTCCGACTCGCGACAAGGACCGCGCAAACGCCAAGGATGGTGAGTCATGGCCCAGGATGAGGCCCCCCCGGTTGACCCCCCGCCTGCCGCTTCGGATTCGATTCCGGCGGTTGAGCCGGCCGCGGTCGATTCTGCCGAACCCACTTTCGATCCCCCGCCGGCCGGCAGCGGCGCAGATAGCCCCGTCATGCTGGATGCCGCCGCAATCGAAGAATTGCTCAAGGGCGCCAGCTTTGAGGATCCCGCATCGCTTGCGGCGGCGGCCACCGGCCTGGCCGACAGCGCCGAAGGAATGGGATCGCTCGGCGGAGATGAATTCAAGCTTCCCAATTTCCAGCAGGTGATGCAGGACGCACAGGTCTCGAGCATCGATCTGCTTCGCGATGTCGAGCTGAATGTGAAGATCGAACTGGGCCGGGCCCGCATGCTCGTCGAGGACGTACTGAAACTGTCGGAAGGCTCGGTTGTCGAACTCGACAAGCTCGCCGGCGATCCCGTCGACGTCTTCGTCAACGACCGCCTGGTGGCGCGCGGGGAAGTCCTGGTTCTCAACGATAATTTCTGCGTCCGTGTCAACGAAATCGTCGCCGGAGTCAAGGAGGAGGGATGATCGGCGGCTGCGCAATGGTGGGTGGAAGCGCGCGCGGTGCCCGCCTGATCGAGGCGGCCGCGATGACGTTTGCACTGCTCATTGCGTTCTCAGCCTTGGTTCGCGCCGACGAAAACGCTGCTGGACCGTCGCATGCGGCCGACGCCAACCACACGGTCTCCTCCTCGTCGCCGGGTTCGAATTCCAGCTCCGTCATTCAGCCGACACGTTCCTCGGCGTTCGATGAACTTCCGATCAAACGCCATGCCGACGATACCTCCACTCCCGTTCCTTCCGCCAATGGATCGGGCACCTCGCCCGTATCGTCTGCGCCGTCTCTGGAAGCGCCCGTGTCCTGCTCGCGCTGGCCCTGGTCGTTGGATTGATCTTCGCGTTGCGCTGGGTCGCCCGCCGGTTTTTCGCAACCCCGGGAGCGACCGGCGGATCAGGGGCGGTTCAGGTTTTATCGCGGTCGCCGTTGTCCCCACGACAGCAGGTCGTATTGATCCGGGTGGGCCGGCGCGTGCTCGTCGTGAGCGACAACGGGCAACAATTATCGAGCCTTGCTGAGATCTCCGAAGCCGATGAGGTTGCCGCATTGCTGGGGCAAGTGAGATCGAACGGGACGTCCCCGGCCAAACCGTTCGGAAACCTCTTCCAGCGTTTCGCCGCCACGGCGGAGGCACAGGCCGAGTCGCACGCGATGCAGGAAGCAGGCGGAAACGAATCGAAACTCGATATCTCGGAAGACCCGGCCGCCGTTGCCGCTACCCGCGCCGAGCTGGGGAATCTCATGGAGCAGGTGCGTCTGGTGTCGCGTGAGTTGGGGCGATCGTAGGGTGGGCTCGGCCCGCCACGGGAAAAAAGGATGGTGGGCGGAGCCCACCCGACTGTCAGGATCGACGATGAGAATGGAATCTCTCGTTTCTATCTCAGTTTTCTTGCTGGTGCTGACTCTGGGCGCGATCTGCAGCGCCGAGGACAAGACGGCCCCGCTGCTTTCTTCGCCTCCGGTTCCCACCGATACGTCGAAGACCACGGCGCCGGCGAACCCGCTGACCGGTGCGCTGCAACTTCCGGATTTGAGCAAGCGCGAAACCTTCTCGTCGGCGATGCAGATCATCGTCCTGCTGACGGTTCTTTCGCTGGCCCCCGCCATTCTGATCATGATGACCAGCTTTACGCGGATCATCATCGTGCTGTCGCTGCTCCGCCAGGCGATGGGGACGCAGCAACTCCCGCCGAATCAAATTTTGATCGGCCTGGCCCTGTTCATGACATTTCTCGTGATGCGTCCGACGTGGCAGCGCGTCAACGATGAGGCGTTGCGCCCTTACCTGGATGGCAAGATCGAACAACCCAACCGCTCTTGCCAGCGCCCAGGTTCCGCTGCGCGAATTCATGATCGGTCAGATCCGAAAGAACAATAATGAGGAAGATGTTTACCTGTTCACTGAATTCGCGCACGAGACGCCGCACAAGTGGGCCGATGTAAGCACGCTTTCGCTCATTCCCGCGTTCATGCTGAGCGAGCTCAAGACCGCATTTCTCATGGGCTTCAAGGTTTATCTGCCGTTTCTGATTATCGACATGGTGATTTCGACCGTCTTGATCAGCATGGGCATGATGATGCTTCCGCCGGCGCTGATCTCGTTGCCGTTTAAGCTGTTGCTTTTCGTTCTCGTCGACGGATGGCGCTTGATTACCGGCAGGTTGATGGGTAGCTTTCTGACATAGGCCGGGTTCAGTCTTCGCCGGGACACATGGATGTGTTCCGGGCAGACGCGGAAAGGGCAATTCCGATCGCCGGCCGTTGCGACATCGATTCAGCCGATGGAACGCATCAACACCCAAGGAAGGGTGTGTGGGGCATGGACCTCGATCACGCCACCGATCTCGTCCGTCAGACGCTCATCCTCGCGCTGATCATTTCCGCGCCGATGCTGGTCATCGGCCTGGTGGTCGGCATCATCATCTCCGTTTTTCAGGCGGTCACGCAGATTCAGGAACAAACGCTGACCTTTGTTCCCAAGATCGTCGCGATGGTCGCCGCGGCCATCGTGCTGATGCCTGGATCAGCCACCGGATTCTGGAGTACAGCGCCGTGATGTTCAAACTCTGAGGAACTGCGGATCGGATCGACATGGAAGTCAGCGTCTGCAATCCGTTCCCGTTTTCGTGCTGGTGTTCTTCCGCATCGCCGGAATGATGCTCTACGCGCCGCTGTTCGGCAGTGCCAAGGTTCCTAAGCGCGTGCCGCATCATGCTCGCCCTGGTGCTGGCGGTGGGTATGTTCGCGTCGGTCGATAAGCCTCCACGCCTGCCCGAGACGACCTGGGAAGCGGCTGTCGGCATCGGCGGAGAAATGGCCTTCGGGCTGGCGATGGGAATGGTCATGAGCTTTGTCTTCATTGCCGCGCAGTGGGCCGGCGAAATGATCGGCCAGCAGATGGGATTCAATCTCGGCGAAGTCTTCGACCCGCAATACGGCGAGCAGGGGTCGATCATCGGCGATCTGTACTTCATGCTGACGCTGGTCGTCTTCCTCGTTGCCGGCGGGCATCGGGCCATGTCTGCAGTCGATCCGGGCCAGCTTCGAGATTCTGCCGCTGCTTGTCGCTGGGGATGAATCAGTCGCTGCTCGATCTGCTGATCGGATTGTTCCAGAGCGCGACGTCCTCGCGATCCAGCTGGCCGCGCCGATGCTGGTCACGATGCTCGTTGTCGATCTGATTCTGGGCCTGATCGGCAAGACCATGCCGCAGATGAACGTGATGGCGATCGGCCTGAGCCTTCGATCGGTGCTGGGAATGCTGGTGGTGATCGTCGGGCTTACGTTGACCGTTCGTGTCATTCGCGTATCGGTCGAAGGATTCGATGGATTCGGACGTGGACCGGATACGACGGCAGCCCGCAACCTGCCGCGCAGGGGCGAGGCCAGGGATAAATGGGCGGAAGACAACGGCGACAAAACCGAAGCCCCCACGCCGCGGCGTCGCCAGAAGCGCGCGAGCAGGGCAACATCGCCCGCAGCCAGGATCTCACCGCCGCCATTCTGATCTTGCCGGCGATGATGCTGCTCAACGGGTTCGGCCCGCAGTCTGGTGACGGCATTGAAATCGCTTTTGACGGAGCTGCTCAGCCCCGGATCGATGGCCGACTCTCGACCCGGTCCGGCCACCGATGCCGCCTTGCGGGCCGTCTTACTTGTCGCCGGCGCGATGCTCCGCTCCTGCTTGGCATTGCTATTGTCGCGATTCTCGCCAACATTGCGCAGGTCGGCTTGAACTTCAACCCGCAGCGGCTGGCGCTCAATTTCGCGGCGCTGAATCCGGCGCGCGGGCTTGGAAAACTGTTCGCGCGGCACCCGCGGATTTGCCAAGCTCGCCCTGGACATCCTCAAGATTCTGCTGCTTGGAGCCGTCGGCTACTCCGCGATTCACGGCCGCATTGCGCAGATCGTGATGGTGCAGCAGCTGGCCTTCATGCAGATCTTCGTGCTCGGCGCGGACGTCGTTTATTCGATCGGCATCCGCATCGGGATCGCGCTGCTGGTCCTGGCGATCATCGATTACGTCTATCAGCGATGGCAGTTCGAGCAGGAACTGAAGATGACCAAGCAGGAAGTCAAAGACGAGATGCGGCAGCATGGACGGCGATCCCAAGATCAAGCAGCGCCGCCGGCAGATCGCCATGCAGAACGCCACGCAACAGCTGAAAAAAGACGTTCCGACCGCGGACGTGGTCGTGACCAATCCCACCGAATTCGCGGTCGCCCTGAAGTACGACCCGGACGCCATGCACGCCCCGCGGTGATCGCCAAGGGCCAGGGATTCATGGCCGCAGCGCATCCGCGAGATCGCCATCGCGAGCCGGCATTCCGATCCTGGAGCGCAAGCCGCTGGCGCGGGCGCTGTTCAAGCTGGTCGAAGTCGGCCAGGAAATTCCCGAACAATTTTACTCGGCCGTCGCCGAGATCCTGGCGTACGTCTACGAACTGACCGGAAAAGCAAGGCCAGGAAGCGTGATTTGAACCAGGCGATGTGTGTCGCCGGTTGATCTAAGAAGTTATGGCAACCATCGCCTCACAATCCGTCTTCTGGTCGAAGGTCCACGCGAACCGCGGACATGCTGTTCCCGATGGCGTTCATCGCGCTGCTGCTGGTGATCCTGGTCCCGTTGCCGCCGTTCATGCTCGATTTGCTGCTGGTCTGCAATATCACGCTTTCGGTCATCGTGCTGGTGACGACCATTTACGTGAAAAGCCCGCTGGAATTTGCGGTCTTTCCGTCGCTGCTGCTGGCCGTCACGCTCTTCCGGCTGGTGCTGAACGTCGCGACCACGCGGCTGATCCTCACCGCCTCCGGCGATCCGACCTCCGCGCTGCATGCCGCCGGCGAAGTCGTGCACACCTTCAGCGATTTCGTCACCGCGGCTCGCTGGCGGTCGGCATCATCATCTTCATCATCATCTTCATCATTCAGTTCGTCGTGATCACCAAGGGTGCCAGCCGCATCTCGGAAGTGGCCGCGCGGTTCACGTTGGACGCCATGCCCGGCAAGCAGATGGCGATCGACGCCGACCTGAACGCCGGCATCATCACCGAGCCGCAGGCCCGCGAGCGCCGCGAGAACATCGCCCAGGAAGCCGACTTTTACGGGGCCATGGACGGTGCCAGCAAATTCGTCCGCGGCGACGCCATCGCCGGCATCATCATCACGTTCGTCAACATCCTCGGCGGCCTGTATGTCGGCATGGTCGAGCAGCACTGGGGGCTCATGGACTGCCTGAAGCTCTACACCAAGCTGACCATCGGCGACGGGCTGGTCAGCCAGATTCCCGCCTTCGTCGTCTCGCTGGCGCGCCGGCCTGATCGTCACCCGCAGCAGCAGCAAGCAAATCTCGGCGATGAAATGATCAGTCAGCTTTTCGCCAAGCCCAAGGCGCTGATCATCGCCGCGGTCTTTCTCATGCTCATGATGTTCACGGGCCTGCCCAAGATTCCGCTGCTCGTGCTGGGCGGCTGCTGCGGCGGGCTGGCCTGGACGTCTGACGCGAACGGAGAAGAAAACCGCTGCCGCCGCCGCCAGGAAGAAGCGCGAGCAGGCCGCGAAGAAAGAGCCGGAAAAAGTCGAGAAACTCCTCGATCTCGACACGATGGAACTGGAGGTCGGCTACGGGCTGGTGAAGCTGGTCGACACCACCAAGGGCGGCGATCTGCTCGATCGCATCAGCATGATCCGCCGGCAGATCGCCATCGACCTGGGCATCATCGTTCCGCCGGTCCGCATCCGCGACAACATGCAGCTCGGCGCCAACGACTACGTCGTCAAGATCAAAGGCCAGACGATCGGCAACGGCGTCACCTATCCCGAGCAGTTCCTGGCCATGGACAACGGCGCCACCACCGGCCCGATTCCCGGCGGCACGCTGACGACCGAGCCGGCCTTTGGCCTGCCGGCTTACTGGATCACCGAGCCGCAGCGTCACAGGCCGAGCTGCTCAATTACACCGTCGTCGAAGCCACGCGCCGTGCTCGCGACGCATCTGACCGAAGTCGATCAAAGCGCATGCCTACGAACTGCTCACCCGCCAGGAAGTCAAGAACCTGATCGACAATCTCAAGGCGCGCGTGCCGGCTTTGGTCGAGGAAGTCATCCCGACGCAGATCAAGCCGGGCGAGCTGCAGAAGGTCATGCAGAATCTGCTGCGCGAGCGGGTGCCGGTCCGCGATCTGGAAACGATCATCGAAACGCTCGGCGATTACTCGACCCGGACCAAGGACCTGGACGTGCTCACCGAATACGTCCGCAACGCGCTGGCCCGCACGATCTGCAAGCAGTACGTCGATGACCGCGACCGCCTCTGGTGCCTGACGCTCGACCCGGCCCTGGAAGAACTGATCAACGGCCACCTGGAGCGCAGCGAGCGGGGCACCACCAACACGATGCCGCCGCAGACCGCGCAGCAGATCGTGCAGCAATATCGCGGCCAAAGTGACGGAACTGACGCAGGCGGGCCGATCGGCGGTGATGCTGTGCAGCCCGCAGATTCGTTCCGCGCTCGGACGAATGATCGAATCGAGCCTGCCGCACGTGGCGGTGCTGGCGTACAACGAAGTGGTCTCCGATGTGTCGGTTGAGGCTGTGGGACTGGTGGGAATGAACGGTTAGGGGCCGGGATGACCGGCTCGCGGGCAAAGCCCGCGTGGAAAATTATGGATCTGAAAACTTTCCAAGCGCCGACCATGGGAGAAGCCCTCTCGCAGGTGAAAACCTCGATGGGGCCCGACGCGGTGATTCTGCATACCCGCACGTTACAGACGCGCAACTGGCTCGGCTTCCGCCGCCGGGAAATGGTGGAGATCACCGCCGGCCGCGGGCTGAACGTCGGCGCACGGTCGATCCGCCGCTCGGTGCGTCCCGCGCCAGCCGAACCGCGTGGGCCGGCCGCGCTCGACACGCGCTCCGACCCCCGTCCCCGCCGCGCCCGTCGTTCGAAACCCGGTCGAAAATGGAAAACTCCTTTTGGAAACCCCCGCCGCCGGCGCCGCGGTGCTGATGGGATTGACCAACGAAGTCTGCTCGCTCAAGACGATGGTGCAGGACCTGGTCGGTCACGCGCACCGTCAGAGGGCGCCACAGATTCCCGGAGGAGTTATTCGAGCATTACCTGCACCTGACCGACGGGCAGGTCAATGCCGAGCTGGCCGGCGAGATCGTCAAGAACGTCCACAAGCAGGTCCGCCCCGAACATCTCACGCAGGCGGGATTCATGCGAGAAAAGATCGCCGACCAGATCGACAAGATGCTCCCCACCGCCGGCCCGATCGTTCGTTCGCGGGGCGAATCGGCCGCATGTGGTGGCATTGATCGGCCCGACCGGGGTCGGAAAGACCACCACCCTCGCCAAGCTCGCGGCCAATCTGAAGCTCCGCGAAAAGCACCGCGTCGGGCTGATCACGCTCGACACGTATCGCATCGCCGCCGTCGATCAGCTCAAGCGTTATGCCGACATCATCGGCTCGCCGTTGCGGGTCGTCAGCGGCGTGGAGGATCTGAAAGACGCGGTCCGCGCGATGCATCAATGCGAATTTCTCCTGATCGACACCGCCGGCCGCAGCCCCAATGACACGCTCAAGCTCAACGAGCTGCGCGGACTGCTGGCGGCCGCGGAACCCGACGAAGTGCATCTGGTTCTCTCAACCACCGCGAGCGACGAATGCCTGCAACTGGCCGTCAACCGTTTTGCCGAAGTGCGCGTGGACAAGTTGATTTTCACCAAGCTCGACGAAGCGCCGCATGTGGGGGTCGTGCTGAACATTGTGCGCAAAGTGAACAAGAGTCTGTCTTATATTACGACCGGACAGGATGTACCGGACGATATCGAAGTAGGACGTGGAAGACGCCTTGCCGAGTTGATTCTCGGCGACTCGCTGTAACGGGCGGCAGCTGTACGTGGAATTGAATCGACGATCTGCCAGGATTGACTTATGACCGTTCTCATCGATCAGGCCACTCATCTTCGAACGCTCGCCCAGGGGGGTCGGCGAGCCACCGTCATTGCCGTCACCAGCGGCAAAGGCGGCGTCGGCAAGAGCAACATTGCCGTCAACCTGGCGATTCAACTCGCCGCCGCCGGCAAGAAGGTCGTGCTGCTCGACGCCGACCTTGGCCTGGCCAACGCCGATGTGCTTTGCAATATCGATCTGCCCTGGAACCTTTCGCACGTCATCGCCCGGAAGAAAGATCTGAACGAGGTGCTCGTCAAGACGCCCGGCGGATTCTCGCTGATCGGCGGGGCGTCGGGGCTGGCGCGGATGGCCGACCTGAGCGACGACGACCGGCAGCGCCTGATCGGCGCCCTGGCCGAGTTGGAAGAACAGGCCGACATCATCCTGATCGATACGGGCGCGGGCATCAGTCCGAATGTCCTGTCGTTTACCCGCGCCGCCGATCACGTCCTGGTCGTCACCACGCCGGAGCCGACGGCGATCACCGATGCCTACGCGGTGATCAAGGTGCTCAGCCGCGACGGGAGCGATCGTCGTGTGAGCCTGCTGGTCAACCAGGTGCGCTCGGCACACGAGGGAAGGGTCGTGCATGAACGAATCGCAAAGGTAGCGCGGCAGTTTTTGTCAGTCAGCGTCTTTGATGCCGGGTATGTCTTCGCCGACGAACAGGTTCCCGCCGCCGTGCGGCGGCGTACGCCTTTCGTCCTCGGCGCACCCCGATGTCCCGCCAGTCAGTGCCTCTCGCAACTGGCGATGCGACTGCAACAAGGCGTGGCCGGGAAGATGCTGGCCAGCGGCGGATTCTTTAACCGGATGAGCCGATGGTTTCGGAAGTAGCTCGTAGCGCGGGCTTTAGCCCGCCTCTTCTCAAAGCAAGATACGGCCCCAATGCCGCACTACGAACGGGAAGAATTTGTGGCAAACAGAATCGCGGCGACATTGGCTTTGGTGGCCTTCGCGGTTTGCCTGCTGATGGGAATGCAGTCGGATAATACGTTCTCTACGGTCATTCTTCGGGCGCTGGCAGCGCTTGTCGTGACACTGATTGTTGGACTCGTAATAGGAGGCATGGCGCAGAAAATGCTTGATGAGAATCTCAAAGCGGCAAAAAAATCCGAAATTGTGGAGGCGAAAAACGAGCGCACCGACCGATAACGAACCGTGGCAAGCGTTCTCGCCGCACTTTACTCCGGCGCGAGCCGCCGCCGCTCCTCAAAACCACCCAAAGGACTGGGAATTATTATGGCAGCCAAGACAGCCAAACGGGATATCAAGGAAGTCTGGATCGATTACAAAAAACACAAGACCGAGCCGCTGCGGAATGTGCTGATGGAGAATTATCTCCATCTGGTCCGGTACAACGCCGAGCGAATTCACGTCAAGCTGCCCGACGAAGTCGAGCTGGACGATCTGATGTCCGCCGGCATCTTCGGCCTGATGGACGCCATCGCCGCCTTCGACCTGGAGCGCGGCGTGAAGTTCGAAACCTATTGCGCCCCCCGCATCCGCGGCGCCATCCTCGACGAGCTTCGCTCGATGGACTGGGTTCCCCGTCTGGTTCGCTCCCGTGCCCATAAGCTCGACGGCGCCACCAAGCAGCTTGAAGTCGAGCTCGGCCGTGCTCCCACCAATGACGAAGTCGCCAAGCGGCTCAAGGTGTCCGATGGGCGAGTTCGAGAAGATGGCCAAGGACGCCAGCGCCGTCGGCCTCGTCTCGCTGTCGCCGCAAATGGTTCGAAACCGACAGCAACAAGGACGTGCGCGAGATCGACGTGCTGGAAGACAAGCGCGGGGCCGACCCCGTCCGCGAGATCCAGCGCAAGGACCTCAAGGAACTGATCACCAAGGGCCTCTCGCCGCGCCGAGCGGCTGATCATCATCCTCTACTATTTCGAAGAGATGACGATGAAGGAGATCGGCTCGACGCTGGACCTGTCCGAATCGCGGGTCAGCCAGATGCACAGCTCGATCCTGGCGCGCCTGAAGGCGCAAATGGCCGATCGGCGCAAGGAATTCCATCAGGCAACCGCGGTTTAGCTTCTCGACCGCACTCGAATCGCTCGATTCAAAGCCCAGGGATTGTAATCCCTGGGCTTGAGCGCGCAATGCGCTATTCGATTTTTGTCGCGCGCTTCAAGTATCGACAGCACCGCTGCCCCTTTCTCCGCGTGCTTCCCGATGTATCTCGCAATATTTATCATAAGGTCGGAGGAAAAACGTCCAAGCCCCGGGGATTGCAATCCCTGGGGTCTGGATTTCGATGCGGGACCCCGCATACTGTTGTCCGCGACCTATGTCTTCAGAATCGATCCACCTCTGGTTATCCGGTTTCGCACTTGATGCATCGTTGCACGATCACATTGCGGGAGTTGTGGCAACACTCCCCGGCGCGGTTCGCGACGATCTGATCGGGGATCCGGGATTTACACTGAGCGACTACGAGCCCGTGCTGGGCGCGAATTTTTACGTGCCGGTCGGGATGCCCACGCGGCATCGTGCCGGGCGCGGGGTGGTGCTCAAACGGACGTTGCGACGCCGGCCCGAACCTTTTATCCGATATGTGATCGCTCACGAGCTGGCCCATGCCCATCTGCGAAACGCCGGGCGATTTCCCGGTGAAGACCCGGAAACGGCCGCCGATGCGCTGGCGGCGGCATGGGGATTTCCCAAGCCGACGCGCTGGTGATGATCGGCCAAATGTGGCACAGCCGCCCTCGGCTGTTTTTGGCCAGCGGCCAAAGTCCCCCGATCGAACACAGCCGAGGGCGGCTGTGCCCCATTTGAGGAATTTTCTATGATACCGCAGCCTCCGCCTGGTCAGGCGCCGATCGATCCGCGTGGCGCATTTTCTCCCCCGCCTCCGCCCGCTCAACAGCAGCAGAATATCTCCGGCCCCCCTCCGATCGGAGGTTCTCCGCCGCCCGGAGGATATGGACCCCCGCCTTTCATGCCGCCGCCGGGGTATCCGCCGATTGCGTATCCCCCTTTCATGCGTCCCCCGCCCCCGCCGCGGCGGGGAGGCGTTCTTCGTACGCTCGTGCTGATCCTGCTGATTCTCGGCCTGCTCGTGTCGGTCATCGTGAACATCGCATTGATCGCCGGATCCGACGGCGGCGGGCGCACGCAGCAGTTGACGCTCGCGAGCGGCGATTCGAGCCAGACCATTGCGGTCGTTCCGCTGGAAGGGCTGATCATGGAGCGGGAGAAAACGCGGTTCGCCCAGCTCCTGGAACGCGCCGAAAACGACAAGGACGTCAAAGCGGTGGTCATCCGCATCAATACGCCGGGCGGAGATGTCACCGCTTCGGATGAAATTTATCAGCGGATTCTCAAATTTAAATCTAAGAAGCCGGGCGTCCCGGTCGTTGTATCGATGGGGGGAATGGCGACCAGCGGCGGATATTACGCCGCCTGCGCCGGAGATCATCTCTTCGCCGAGGAGACAACGCTGACGGGAAACATTGGCGTCCTGATGCCGAGCTACAACATCAGCAAGTTGATGGAAAAATATGGCGTCGAAGACAAAACCATTGTTTCGACAGGCGCGACCTACAAAACCGCCGGCTCGATGACGGCGCCGGAAAACGAGAAGGATCGCGCGTATCTCCAGGGAATCGCCGATTCGATGTTTGCCCGTTTCAAGCAGGTGGTAGTGACCGGGCGCGGATCCTATTTGAAAGGATCGATCGATACGATCGCCGATGGGCGCGTTTATCTTGCCGACGAGGCGCTCAGCAGCGGATTGGTCGACGAAAAGGGAGATCAGGACGACGCCGTCAGTTACGCCGCAAAAAAGGCGAATCTTTCGCGCCCCCATGTGGTGAAATTCCAGGAAGCGCCGTCGCTTTTCGACCTGTTGAGCAGTGAATCCCGGTCCGCCTTGTCGAGCCCCCAGGGATCGGGAGGCGGACATTTCAATGTGAGCGGAATCAACGTCAACATCGATCCCGAAACAATCGACCGGCTCCGATCGCCTCGGCTTTTATATTTGTGGGGAGGGATGTAGCGGTCGCGCTACCGATCGACGTGCGCTGAAGTCTCCACTTCGGGAATGAACGGGCTGACGCCGCCTCTGCCGGCGGACGACGGGCCGGCTAGCGCTTTCTGCATCGCCGCGGTGTTCTTGAGATTGGCCGTGCGCTTGGCCAATTCGCTGGGATCGGTTTGACCGGTAACGTCGGCGATCTGAGCCGCCGCATCGTGCAATTGTTGATCCTGCGTCGCATCGCCAATCACCTCGAACGCTCGGCCCGACTGTCGCGTCAGCAGGACCAGGTCATCGCGATTTTGGATGTTGGGATTTCCGAGCAGCCCGGTAAGTCCCTCGATTAATTGGTAAGAAACTCGCATGGTCTGAAGTTGCTGGGCTGGAGTTTCGGGTTTCCACACTTTCGATCGCGTCAGGAAAAGTGTCGCGTAATTGTCTGCCAGCGGAGAGGTCGGAACCCCGGCGGCATAAAGGGAGATCCGATATTCGAGCAGGCGGTAAACATCCGGCAACACGGCGGCGATCGAAGCGTCCTCAGGGGGCGGCACGTTTTTGAAATCGTCCAGAGTCAATGCCTGGTAGGCTTCTTCGATGATCGGACCACTGTCGTTATGCGCTTTGACCGTATCGACAACCCCGGACAACAGCTTGGTCGTACGCGCCTGAGGCTGGAGAAGCACAAACGGAGGGATCACCGATCTCGCCGCTTTCAGTCCCCACAATGCGACGGGATCGGACTTGTCACTCATGAACGCGAGCGTGGCCCTGGCCTGTCCGGCGCTCTTGGCCAGTTTGGCTATTTCACCGTTGGCGATGGCGGCATTAAGCCGCACCCGGAGGCTCGGATTGCCCGCAAGCGGTAAAAGGGCCGCATCGATCGAGCTGGCATAGGCCCCGGCAAATGCCGGCGATGGACTGCCGCCGACCTGTTCGATCAGAACCTGACGGGCGGCCTTCTGGGACGCCGCATTGTCTCCCACCAGATTCTTCACCTGATTCTGCACAAACGCATCGATTGCGGCCTGATCCGCGGGGGCGATGGTCGTTGCGAGCTTGATGGTCGACGGAAGCCGCTGCGCGAAAGCCGGAACGGCGCCAATACAAATCGCGCACAGGATTGGCAACGCGAATCGGATTCGAGCGGAATTCGGGATCAAGAGGTTGTTCTCCAACCGGTGGGTCGTGGGAACGTCTGCGGACCCCCCAAGACGTTCTCGGGTCTGGCGGTCCATTCGCGTCCGGCGGCAGCGCGGCTCCGCCTCCAACGCTTCTCCGCTTGCGGAAACGCGACCGTAACCGACGCAAAAAAACGTGTCAAGCAATGAGTTATCGGTCATCAGGCCGCCGGAACATTGATCTTGACGCCCCGTGCCTTAACGAAATAATCCGCCCGGCCATCCCATTTGACAGGAGCCGCATGGAACTGCCGCGACCGGAGTCCGTTCCCAATCCCGCCGTGCGGCGCCTGAGCCTCTATCTGCGGCAACTCGAGGCGTTCAAGCGCAAGGATCGCCGCACCATCTCGAGCAAGCAGCTGGGCGAGAGCCTCGGCCTGACCGATGCCCAGGTACGCAAGGACCTTGCCTATTTCGGCCAATTCGGTCACCCGGGAATCGGCTACCGGGTCGATGAGCTCATTGGCCGGGTGCGGCATATTCTCGGCACCGACCGAACCTGGAATGTCGTGTTGATTGGCGCCGGCAACCTGGGACGGGCCCTGCTGGCCTATCGGGGATTCGAATCCAAGGGGTTTCACCTGGTCGCCGTCTTCGACACCGACCCGGCCAAGCTCGCGAAAAAGCTGGGCCCCTTCACGATTCAACCAATCAGTGAAATTCCGGCAACCGTTCAAAAGCATGGCATTCGCCTGGCGATTCTGGCGGTCCCCGCCGACGCCGCACAGGACGTCGCCGACCAGGCGATCGCCGCCGGCGTCCGCGGAGTCCTGAATTTCGCGCCGGTCTCGCTCACGGTGCCGCAGGATGTCGCGATGACGAGCGTTGATGTGGCAGTGCAGTTGGAACAACTTTCGTTTCAAGTCAATCTGGGGGAAACAAATATCTGAAGGCCGAAATCCCAAATCCCAAGCACCAAAGCCCAAATAAATTCCAAATTCCAAGTAGAAATTTCCAAACAAGAGCTCCTGTTTGGAATTTTTCCCTTTTTATCTTTGGAGCTTCTTTGGGATTTGGAATTTGGAGCTGGGGATTTGCCGCGCCGTGAATTTGCTGCGTTTGCTAGCGGCTTGACACGGCAGCCCTTAACCTAAGCGGCCCTTATGGCTAAGAACATCAAGAAGCGATCCGAAGATTACGCGCAATGGTATCTGGACGTCATCAAAGCCGCGAAATTGGCGGAGAATGCTCCGGTCCGCGGTTGCATGGTGATTCGACCGGACGGATACGCGATCTGGGAGGCGATTCAGCGGCAACTCGATCGGCGTTTTAAGGAAACCGGCCACGTCAATGCCTATTTCCCGCTGCTGATTCCCCAGAGCTTTTTGACCAAGGAAGCCGAGCACGTCGAGGGCTTCGCGCTGGAATGCGCCGTCGTCACCCATCACAAGCTGGAACGAACACCTGATGGCCTGCGCCCTGCTTCGCCGCTGGAAGAACCGCTCATTATCCGTCCGACCAGCGAGACGATCATCGGCCACATGTATTCGCAGTGGGTCCAGAGCTATCGCGACCTGCCGCTGCTCATCAATCAATGGTGCAACGTCATGCGCTGGGAGTTGCGCACCCGGCTGTTCCTTCGCACTTCCGAGTTCCTCTGGCAGGAAGGTCACACCGCCCACGAGACCGCCGACGAAGCACAGGCGGAAACGCTGAAGATGCTCGACGTTTACGAGGAGTTTGCGGAGAACGTGCTTGCGATTCCCGTCGTGAAGGGCGCAAAGACCGACAGCGAAAAATTCCCCGGCGCGGTGACGACCTATTGCATTGAAGCCTTGATGCAGGATGGCAAAGCGCTCCAGTGCGGCACGAGCCACAATCTCGGCCAGAATTTTTCGCGCGCGTTTGAGATCAAATATCTCGGCCGCGACCAGCAGCAACAGTTTGCCTGGACCACGAGCTGGGGCGTGAGCACGCGGCTCATCGGCGCGCTGATCATGGCCCACAGCGATGACGAGGGACTCGTTCTTCCGCCGCGCGTCGCGCCGGATGTGGCGGTCGTCGTTCCAATCTTCAAAACCGACGAGGAGCGGACGCGCAGTCGCCGGATTTATCCATCAGATTCTTGAACGACTGATCGGTCCGCATGAAGCCGCCGCCGGGCAGAATGCCGCCCCCGGCGCGATTCATCGACTTTTTTTCGATCGGCTGACGGATCAACGCATCGTCGTCGACTGGCGCGATCAGCGTCCCGGCGACAAGCATTACCACTGGGAACAGCGCGGCGTCCCGTTCCGCATCGAAGTCGGCCCGCGCGACGCCGACGCCGGCTCATTCGTTCTGAAAGGGCGCATTGACGGATCGAAGCAGATTCTCAAGCTCGAAGAAATCACCGAAGGGTTTCTTCGCCAGCGCCTCGATCAGGCCCACATTGCACTCTTCGCCAGGGCACAGGCATACCGAGACGCAAACACGCGCGACGCGGCAAGCTACGACGACATGAAACAGATTCTCAAGGAACACGGCGGCTTCATCCGCGCCTTCTTCAAGCCCGATCGGGCCGCCGAGGACAGGATCAAACAGGAAACCAAGGCGACCGTCCGGTGCATTCCCTTCACCCAGCCGGGCACGAGCGGAAAATGCATCTATAGCGGGGAAGAAACGGCGACACAGGTGCTGTTTGCGCAGGCGTATTAGGGTCAGCCTTATAAGGAAGGTCCACCGGCGGCAATCCGCCGATTTTTTTGCAACACGAATTTGGAATACCGCTAGCAAAAGGTGTATCAGAGTCGCGATCGTTGAATTCGCGCTGGGCCGTCGAATGAGGTTTTCGTGGCTCAACCATTGCGAAGGAACGCTCCATGCAGTTGCTGAAACTTTCCCATCCGGCTGCCTGCTTGATGACAATTGCATTGCTCGGGGGGATCGGCGTTGTGCCCGTTTCCGCGGACACGCCCGAACCGGCGGCGGCAATGCGGACACCCAGTGAACGCTTTGCCGACTTTCAGAAAGCAGAAGACCCCAGCTATCGCCGCGTCATCATCCCCATGTTCGCGCGCGTCGGATGCAGTTCGCGCGAATGCCATGGGTCGTTCCAGGGCCGTGGCGGATTCCAGCTTTCGCTGTTCGGCTCCGAATGGGACGCCGATTACGTCCAGCTTACGCAGAAAAAGGGAGGCGAAGATGAAATACGGATCAACGCCAGCGAGCCGGAAAAAAGCCTGATTCTACTCAAGCCAACGCTTCAGGTTCACCACAAGGGAAAAGAACGATTCAAGAAGGACTCCTGGCAATATAATGCGATCCTCAAGTGGGTTCAGGATGGGGCCAAAAATGACGCGGATAAGACCGGCGAGCTGGAACGCCTGGAAGTCACTCCCGCCGAAATTGTTTTTGCGAATCCCGGACAATCCGTACAGCTTCGGTTGATCGCTCATTGGATGGATGGAACGACCGAAGACGTTACCGAGATCACCCGATTCAAGACGAACGACGAAACGGTTGCCAGTGTAAATGAAGCCGGCCTGGTCACCGCCACTGGCAAAGGGGACAGCCACATTATCGCCTCATACGACAATGGCGTTTTGCCCATTCCGGTGATGTTGCCCGTTTCCAATTTCGCTTCCGGCGCCTTCCCGGCCGGCGCACCGCGCGACAAGGTGGACGAGCTGGTCCTGAACAAGCTTCATAAGATGGGCATCGTTCCCTCCGATGTCTGCACCGACGAGGAATTCCTCCGTCGAGTGAGCCTCGATCTGACCGGCACACTTCCGACGCCGCAGCAGGTCGTTGCTTTTCTGGACGATCATTCGACGAGCAAACGTTCGGCAAAAATCGACGAACTGCTGAACAGCCCCGCATACGCGGCCTGGTGGGCGACCAGGTTCTCCGATTATACGGGAAATGATTCGCGCAGATCAATCTCGGCGCCGTGAATCGTGGCGGCGCACAAACCTCCCGGCAATGGTACGACTGGCTGGAAAAGCGTCTGGCTGACAACATGCCATACGACCAGATCGTGTCGAATATCGTTCTGTCCACCAGCCGCAGCTCGCCCACGCAAAACTACAAGGATTATGTAGTCGAGATGGATTCGTATTTCCGTGCCCAGGATCCCGTCAATTTCGCGAATCATCCTTCGCTCCCCTACTACTGGCAGCGCAAAGCCGCCGGCTCCACGGAAGAAAAGGCGCTGGCGTTTGCCCATAATTTCCTGGGTGTTCGAATGGAATGCGCCCAGTGCCACAAACATCCGTTCGACCGGTGGACCAAGACCGATTTCAAGCAGTTCACGGCGTTTTTCGGCATCGTGGCCGTCGGCAATCGCCCTGCTGTCGAAGGAGAAGAGATCTCCTACGCCTCGATCACCAAAGAATTGAATGACGCCGGCACTGCCGAGGTTGAAAAGACGCTGGGGCCGACTACCGCTCCTGCCGTCGCGTTCGTGATCGATGACGCCACCGGCGACAAAGACAAAAAGACCAAAGACGCCAAGAAGAAAGAGGTCAAAGGCAAGAACAACACCAAAGACCAGATGGTCCGCAAATTTGTAGATGATGAAGTCCGCCGACGGGTCGACTCCGGCGGCCTGGTTCCCTGGGCGGAAGTCTTCGCCAATACCGACGGGAGCAAGGTTCTTGGGAAGGGAAACAAGGGTGGCAACTTCGATCCAAAAATCCAGCCGAAAGTGCTCGGCGGCGATTTGGTCGTGGTGCCAAAGGGGACCGATTCACGCCAGCCGTTAATGGACTGGCTTCGCAGCAAGTCCAATCCGTATTTCGTCAAAGCGATCGTGAACCGCGTCTGGGCCTCTTATTTCAACCGGGGAATTGTCGACCCGCCGGACGACCTCAATATCGCCAACGCGCCAGCGAACGCCGAGCTTTTCAATTATCTCGCCGATGGATTCGCTTCGCACAATTACGACCTGAAGTGGCTGCACCGGGAAATTCTCAACAGTGATACGTACCAGCGAAGCTGGCGAACCAATCCGACCAACGCCCAGGATCTGCGGAATTTCAGCCACGCCGTCGTGAGACAATTACCGGCCGAGGTGATGCTCGACGCCATCGATCTGGCGATCGCCAACGATGAGCGCGCAGGACTCTTTGCGACGAACATGGAGATCCGCGGCATCGGCCCCGGTGGAATTTCGCAGGGCGGCCAGAAGACCAAGGGAGGCGGAGGAGGAGGCGGGCCGGACGCCTACTTCCTTACGCTTTTCGGCAAGCCGGGTCGCGTGACCAATTGCGATTGCGAGCGATCAGCCGATCCAACGCTCTTGCAGACCCTTTTCACCCGCAACGATCCAAGCCTGCTTGCAAAGATCAACGATGACAAGAGCTGGATTGCCGAGCTTCGCGCTGCCTCGAAGGGTGGCGGCGTCTCGACGTTGACAAGACCGTCAATGAGGTTTTCCTGCGTACCGTAAGCCGTCCCCCCACGAGCGACGAACTTGCCGAGGCCCGCACGGATGTGACAGCGGCCAAAGAGCCGATAGACGGCGTGCGCGATCTGCTCTGGGCGATGATCAATACCCGCGAATTCAAGGTGAATCACTAACAAGGTGCAACCCATGCGAAAGCAATTCTACTGCGATGGAATCAACCGCCGGGATTTTCTGCGCGTCGGAGCGATGACCGGCGTTGGATTGTCGCTTTCCCGATACCTCTCGATGGCCAGCGCCGGAGAAGTGACCGGAGCCCGGGGCAACGCCGGAATTTTCGTTCGCCTGGCGGGCGGGCCGAGCCACCTCGACACCTTTGACCTCAAGCCCGACGCCCCCGCGGAATATCGCGGGGAGTTCAACCCGATCAAGACAAACGTTCCCGGCATGGAGATCTGCGAGCACATGCCCAAGCTCGCGCAAGTCGCCGACAAATTCGCGATTCTGCGCGGGGTCAGCCACACGCTGGGCGCACACGACCTGGGCTCCCGATATCTGAACACCGGAAACAAGCCGATCCCATCGCTCTACTTCCCCAGCTACGGCTCAGTCGTCGCAAAGGAAAAGGGAGCGCCGGCGGACATGCCGGCCTACGTGGCCGTGCCGAGCTTCGGTGATCAGGCGGCGGGTTACCTCGGCGTCGAATACGGCCCGCTCGAAGTCGGTTCCGCTCCTCAAAAGGGACAGGAGATCAAGATCCGCGGGCTGACACTCAACGGCGTAACCCTCGAAGACGTCGATCGCCGGCAAAACCTCCTCAAGCGCTACGACACTGCCTTTGGCCCACTCGCACAGGAAGATCGGCTACTGTCCGGTATGGATGAATTCGGCCAGAAAGCCTATGCGATGATGCGTTCGGACAAGACGCGCGACGCGTTCAACCTGTCCAAGGAATCGGAGAACATCACTGGGATGTTCGGTCCCGACGGCTTCCAGCAAAGCTGCCTCCTTGCGACGCGCCTGATCGAAGCCGGTGTGAAATTCGTCACCATCACGCTCGGCGGATGGGACACGCACGGCGACAACTTCAACGCCTTGAAGACCAAGCTTCTTCCCAACTTTGATAGCGGCCTCGCCGGACTTTTCCGCGCTCTCGATGCCAAGGGATTGCATCAGTCCACCGGCGTATTCGTCACCGGCGAATTCGGCCGCACGCCCAAGATCAACTCCAAAGCCGGCCGAGACCACTATCCGCGATCCATGTGCTGCATCCTCGGCGGCGGCGGCATCAAAGGCGGGCAGGTCGTGGGTGAATCCGATGCCAAAGCCGAGCAACCCAAGGACCGCCCCATCAGCCCCGACGACGTGGCGGCGACGTTCTATAAGTCGCTCGGCATCGATCCCACGAAGGAATATCGCACGCCGGGTGGGCGACCGGTGATGATCACGCGATATGGAACGGTCGTGCCGGAATTATTGGTATAAGGCTCGTAGTGCGGGCTTCAGCCCGTATCGACCACTTTGTTCGCGTTCGAAGGATACGGCCTGAAGGCCGCACTACAAACCCGGAACAATCACCGGCGATTGCCCAGCGGCCCTCTCAATTCTCACGAGATCCACGCCGTAAACCGACGAGAGCAACTCCGGCCGCAGCACGACATCCGGCGAACCGTCGCCGAGCACTTTCCCTTCGCTCAGCAGCATGAGCCGATGCGCGAATAACCCGGCGAGGTTGAGCTCGTGCGACGCCATCAGCACGCCGATGCTGCGTTCGCGGGCGAGCTGAAGAAGAAGCCGGCCCAGTTCCACCTGATAACGCAGGTCCAGATGCGTATTCGGCTCATCGAGGAGCAGCGCCGCCGGTTCCTGGGCCAGGCAGCGGCCGAGGAAGACACGCTGGCGTTGCCCGCCGGAGAGTTGGTCCATTCTTCGCGGGAGAAGTTCGTCGAGGTGCAGCAATCTGCTCACGTCGCGCACGATTTCAATGTCGCGCGCCGATTCAATCCCGAATGCTTGCAGATACGGCGCACGACCGAGCAGCAACGCTTCTTCGACGCGCTGCCCCGGCTCCCAGGCCGGCTGCTGCGGAAGGTAGGCCACCCTGCGAGCCAAGTCGCGATGACGCCAGTCAGCGATCGGTTTCTGCTCCCAGTCAATCTTGCCGGCGGCCGGAAGCTGGCCAAGCAAAACGCGGATCAACGTGCTTTTTCCGCTTCCGTTGGGACCCAGAAGCGCAACGATTTCACGTGGCATGAGGCGAACGTCAACGCCGCGGAGGACCGGGTTGTCACCGTAGGAAAACTGAAGATTTTCAGCTTGCAGAAGCATCGTTCTTGGTTCGTAGTGCGGCCTTGGGGCCGAATCTTCTCTTCAGATTTTACGATCCGACGGTCATATCGCGATCCGCATCACGCTCACCAAACGCACAATTCGCTCCCTCACGGTCGCGGCTCGCAGCGCACACATGCAAATTCGCGTTCTCTCTTTCTCGGTGGAACTGTTCGAACGTGGCGTCCGACCGGAAGCTGCAAACCGTAGCAAGCCGCGACCGTCAGGGAGCGAAGTAGTATCAAAACGTCGCCTTCCCGATGCGCGTGATGCAACGTCGCAAAACGAATTAGATCAGCTCGCTGCACCGCGCCGCTCCCGAAAAAGGAGGAATAGGAAAAACGGCCCACCCAGCAACGCCGTCAATACGCCCACCGGCAGCAGCGTCTGACCCCATTGTGAACTGGAGAGGATTCTCGTCGCCGCGTCGGCGATCGCGAGGAGCGATGCGCCCAGCGCGGTGGCGATCGGAAAAAGCCGCCGTTGATCGTGTCCCACCAGGAGCCGGGCCAGGTGAGGACAGATCAATCCTACAAAGCCAATCGGCCCGCTCACGGCAACCGCCGCCGCCGTCACGATCGACGCCGCGATCAAGGCAATCCATCGCAGGCGATGAATCGAAACACCCAGGGCGCGGGCCTCGGTTTCTCCGAGCAGCGCGACGTTCAACTCGCCGCTGATGAATAGCAGGACGAGCCATCCGGCGGCGGCGCACACTCCAGCCGCCACGATCTGGCCCGTGCCAAGGTTGGTTTGAATTCCACCCACGAGAAATGAAAGCATCCCGCCGGTGGCGGCGGTGAGTTCGGGATACAACACGTTGACCAGAATAAACAGCGAACCACAGATCGAATTAACGATGACCCCGACCAGCAAAAGCGTAATCGGTTCAATCCGGCCGCGTCGGCCGGCCAGCGCGAAGACCACCGCGACGGCGATCAAGGCGCCGACGAACGCAAAACCCTGCTGCCCGAGGACGAGCGCAGTCGAACCGGCGGCGGATGCGCCAAAAATCGGCAATCGCCAGAGAAATGAGCTGAGGGTTGCTCCACTGCTCACGCCCAGCAGGTAAGGATCGGCCAGCGGATTGCGAAGGATCGCCTGATAGGCAACGCCGGCCGACGCCAGCGCCGCGCCGACGATCGAAGCGACTCCCACCACTTTGAAGCGGAACGCCTGCACATCTGGATTATGCGGCCAGGCGATCCGCCCATTTGATCCCAAGCACATGCAAGCCAGCGCTACAATCGCCCAAATCATCAGCGATGCGAGCAGCGTGAAGAAAAGTCTCCGGTAGTCCCAACGCTTCATGGAAATTACCGGGTAGATGGTTGGGAGGATTCGGCCGAGTTCACTATCGCCGGATGAAGAAGGTCTGCGAACTTCAAAGCAACATCGCCGACATCATAACCAGGCAACTCCACATTCCATTCTGTTAATGCGTAGACGCGGTGATTTTGAACCGCCGGGACCTGCGGCAGCGCGGTCCATAATCGCTTCGCCTGCTCCTGCACCTGAGGTGAAGCATCGGGAGGAGTTGCAGGATGACCGCCGGCGCAAGCGCGACCAATTTCTCCTCGTCAATCGAAGGATAGGCGGGCGCAGTCGGGGGAAAAACATTTTCACCGCCGGCTATCAGGAGCAGGTCGTTCAGATAGGTTTCCTGTCCCACCGCTTCCTTTCCCGCATCGTCCCGGATGATCAACGTCCGAACTGGTTTCTCCCCTGCCACGCGCTGCCGGATCCCTTGAATCCGTTTTCGCAATCGCGTCCCAGCTTCGGCGGCCTTAGCGGGCTCACGGCACGCGTCACCCAGCACGCCGATCGCGGTAAAAACGTCATCGAGCCGGTTGATATGGAGATTCACCTGCCGGATTCCAAGCGATTTTACATTTTGTAAAAATCCTTCCGGCGTGCGCCCCTCGGCATATTGCGTGATCAGAACCTGTGGACGGAGCTGGCCAATTTTTTCCCAATCGGTAGTCAGATAGTCGCCAAGTTTTGGAAGCTTTGCGGTGATGGGATTTTCATCAAAGTTGCTCACGCCAACGAGATGGTCCTGGCTATTGATGCCAATGAGTATGTCGGTCGCGGCGGGAACGAGAGACGCAACGGTCGGCTCGGTGGCGCTGCGAGCGGATGAATGAACGGGGTGTTCCCGGTCGCATCCGCTCGCGGCCAGGGACATTCCGATCAAAAATGGAATCGCGATGCGCAGTCGATCGTCTGAAAAAAAATACAACCGCCGGCGGCCGCCGTCGTTGACCCATCGCGCACGGATGGTAGATTTAAGGCGCGACGCTGTCAAACGGACAGAAGCGAAAGCAGGGAACCGGCCGATAATGTCCGTATGGAAAACTCAACGCAAGGATGGGATATGAGTGACCAACAGGTAAACATCATCTCGCGAATCGGCGGCTGGTTTCGTAAGGGCGCCCGGGAAGCGGATGGTACTGAGTTGAACGGGGAAAATGGCAATTCCCCGGTACTGACCGGGACCATCGAACCGCGCAGCACGTTTCTGCGGCCGTGGGCCAAGCGTGACGCCGCCATCGAGAATGTCCAGAACGGATTGGCCGGCTTGTCCAACCTGATGGACTCGATCCGGGACAATCTGGAAAAGCAGTCGGTTCGTCAGGATGAACTCCTTCAATATCTCTCCCATCTGCCACAGGCCCTGGAGCAATGGCCTGAATCCAACCGGGTTCAGGGTGAAACGCTTAAGGCGATCCACCAGCAGATCGAGCAGCAAAATACCCAGCAAGGCAAGCTCGGCGAAATCCTCGAGCGGATCAACCAGTCCGGCGGCGTAAATGGCAAGATGCTCGAGTCGCTCGGCGAAACAGTGCAGTCGCTCGATCAGCGCGATCAGGCCATCTCCGAAAATCTGAACAACGTCGGATCGGCGATGCAGACCGTGAGCAAGAACTCACAGGCCAGCGCACAGATCCTCGAGCAGATGCGCGACAACCAGAGCAATCGAGACGGGGAGCTGGAGCGAATCCTCCACAAGCAGGGAAATCGCTTCACCACATTGCTGGCGGTGGCGATCTTTCTGTCGATCGGGGCCGTCGTGGCGGTTTGTATCTTCGGATACATGGTGCTGGACCATCTCAAGTAGGTGGTTCAAAGCCACGGCGCAGCGTCTCTTAGTTCATACACTTTTTAGCACCGATCGTGCGGGCGCGGTCAAACCTTAGCGAGCCGCGACCGTCAGGGAGCGACGGAGTCGAACATCGCCGAGAACCGAAGTTTCTCAAGTTCTCGCTCCCTTACGGTCGCGGCTCGCTACGCACTCTGCAACCAAGCCCCAATCAAGCTCCTTATTTTACTTCCTGCCAGTTCTTGCCCCATCCGACTTCGACTTTCAAAGGCACGTTCAATTTCATCGCGTTGACCATTTCTTCGCGGACGATCGCCGCCTCCTCTTCCACGGCCTCGGCCGGGGTTTCGAAGACGAGTTCATCGTGCACCTGCAACAACATGCGGCTGCGGCGATTTTCCCGCTTCAGCCGGCGATGCAAATTCAGCATCGCGACCTTGATCAGATCGGCGGCGGAGCCCTGCACCACGCTGTTGATCGCCATCCGCTCGCTGGCGTTGCGCTGGCTCAACACGGCGTTGTCGATATCCGGCATCGGCCGGCGGCGGCCCAGGATCGTCGTTACGAATCCTTTGTCCCGCGCCTCGCTAACGCATTTCTGTAAAAACTGGTGAATGCTGGGAAAGCGCTTGTTGTATGCCTGGATCAGCGCCTGCGCCGATTTCATCGTCAACCCTTCGATTCGCCGCTCAAGACCGCGCACCGTCACGCCGTAGATGATCCCGAAATTGATCGTCTTGGCGGAGTTGCGCTGTTCGCGCGTCACCGCTTCCAGGGGGACGCCGAAGACTTCGGATGCGACGGTGCGATGAATATCCTCGTCGGCCTCAAACGCCCTCACCAGCGCCGGCTCGCCCGTGAAATGGGCCAGCACGCGCAGCTCGATCTGGCTGTAGTCGGCGGTGAGCAGGACATTTTTCTCCGGATCTCCCGGAACAAAAGCCAGACGAATTCGCCGGCCCTCGTCGGTGCGAATGGGAATGTTCTGCAAATTCGGATCGGACATGCTCAGCCGGCCCGTTGACGCGCCGGTCTGGTTGAAGCTGCCGTGAATCCGGCCATCCCGCGGATTGACGTATTCCGTCAGATTATCGAGATAAGTGTTCTTCAGTTTGACCAGGCTGCGATAGTCGAGCAGGAGCCGGGCGATGGGGTACTTGCCGCTCAAACGCTCCAGCACTTCGACATCCGTGCTGTACCCGGTCTTCGTGCGTTTGCCGGCCGGCAGATTCAGCCGGCCGAAAAGCACATCCTGCAACTGCTTGGGGGAATCGGGATTGAACTCGATCCCCGCCTCCTTGATGATCTTCGCGCGCAATTCGTCGGCGCGCTCGCCCGAGCACCAGGCTCTGCTCTTTCAGGATGGCGGGATCGATGGCGATCCCGTTGAATTCCATCTCGGCCAGCACCTCGATCAGCGGCGTCTCGAGATCATCGCAGAGTTTGCGAATCTCCGGCACGTACCGCAGCTTTTCGTCCAGCGTGTCTGCCAGCCGCAAGGCGATGTCCGCATCCTCCGACGCATAGCACGCGATCTTCTTCAGCTCCACCCGGTCCATCGAGAGCTGGCTCTTGCCCTTGCCGATCAGTTCCGTCGTCGGCACTTTACGGAAGCGGAGCATCTCCAATGCGAGGCGATCGATGCCGTAGGTGATCCGGCTCGAATCGACGAGAAACGCCGCCACCATGGAGTCCAACGCGATCCCGCGCAGCGCGACGCCGGCGCGGCGCATCACCAGCAGATCGTATTTGATGTTGTGCCCGACTTTCGCAATCGTCGGGTCTTCCAGGATTGGCCGAACCGCATCGAGAATCGCGGCGCAGGGCAGAAGGTCCGAACCGGACGGGCCGCAGACCGGCACGTAATAACCGGCCGCTTTTTCCCAACTAAAGCTCATGCCGACGAGATTGGAATTCAGCGCGCCCAGCGCATCGGTCTCCGTATCGAAAGCAAATCGCTTCTGCCGGCGAAGCTCCGAAAGAAAGGCTTCAAATTGCTCCTCGGTCTGCACCAGCTCGTAACGGCAATCCGCGCCGGTGGCGATTCCATCCTCGCCCTGGGGCGCGGCAGGTAGCGGCCCGAACAGATTCTCATCGAAAAGCGTCGGCCCTGCCGCTTGCGCTTCGCGCCGGGGCGGCTTTTGCGGGCGACGCATCCGCAAGCCGATTCATTAGATGATTGAACCCCAGCTCCTCCAGATGCGACCGGAGCGCCTGGCGCGTTGAGCCCCTGAAACCGGCAGGTTTCCGGATCGAAGTCGAAATCGACGTCGTTCTTCAGCGTCACCAGCTTTCGGGACATTACCAGGCGATCCCCATACTTTTCAAAATTCTCCCGAAGCTTTGGAGTCAGCTCGGGCAAATGCTGCAGGACAGCGTCGGCGGAGCCGAATTGCTTGACGAGCTTTGCGGCCGTCTTTTCTCCCACGCCGGGAATCCCGGGCACATTATCGATCGAATCGCCGGTCAGCGTCTGCACTTCGATCGCCTCGATTGGTGAATAGCCGCACTTTTCCTGCATGCGGGCGACATCAATCACTTCGTCTGTCGCCGGGTCGTACATCTTCGTGGATTCGTCGAGGAGCTGACGAAGATCCTTGTCCTTCGAGACGATGAAGACTTCGAATCCCTGCCCCTCCAGTCGCTTGGTCATGGTGGCAATCAGGTCGTCAGCCTCGAAGCGTTCCTTGGCGAACAGCGGTACGCCCGAATCGCGGACGATGCGCAAAATACGCTCTTCCTGGGGCCGAAAATCATCCGGCGGGCTCTGGCGATTGGCCTTATACTCAGGATAAAAATCGCGCCGAAAGACTTGCTCATCCCCGCTGTCGATCACCATCGCCAGATATTCCGGCTTGCGCTGCTCGATGAGGTTCAGCAGCATCTGCGTAAAAACGAAGGTCGCCCGGGTCGGCTCCCCCGTAGCGCTGGTCAGATCCCGAAAGGGAGCATAGTACGCCCGATAAATATGGGCGTGCCCGTCGATAATGTAGAAGGTCTTCGGCATCGGTAGCTCCCCTGATCGTAGAATCCCCACCTTCCCACGTCCAAGTATGCACCAGTCGCTTGCGGCTTCGCGAATCAAAGCCGATCGAGCCTGAGAGACTTTCCTCGCAAACCGGTGATTTTCTTGACCGTACAGTATACAGGGCGGTAGATTATGCAGGCTTTGATCGGCGGAAGTCCCACCTTCCGAAACGTCGCGAGTCGAGTCGGGCCTTGGCCCTGCCGCCTCGCAGATTGATTCTCACCTTTGTCGCCGCAACGTGCGTTGGAGGTCTTCCATGGCAGCCCCCGTAAGTCAGCAGGGTTCGCGGGCGGGTTTGATCACCGCCGTCGTGATCTTCGTCATTCTCTTCGTCGTCAGCACCATCTTTGCGATCTATTTCCAGGTCCAGATGGTGCAGCGCGATAAGTTAGCGAGCGACGCAATTAATCACACCAACGAGTACGTTCGTCCCGAAGCAGCCGGCTCGCCGGAAGTGCTCGAATTGACGACGGCGAAGAAGCCCAACGAAGCCGCCCTCGATGTTATTCTCCAGCAGCGTTCGATGCTGACGCGCGACATTGTCGGCTCGATGCTCCCCGCCGCCAAAGCGGACACCGCCGCCAGGAGCTGCTCTGGCGTATGCGGCGGATAAGTTGAGCGAAGTACAAAGCGCTCCCGCCGCCGGCGCCGACGCGACAACGCAACCCGCCGCCGCGCCCGCTGAGAAGCCCGCGTTCACCGATCTGGTGACCACGATTCGCACGCTGGCGGACATGGTCGTCGCCGCCAACGGGGATACCGTCAAAGCGAGGAACGACGCCGCTGGCAGCAGCCAAATTGGTCGAGGCCGCGAACGCGGACCGGGACAAGGCCGTCGCCCAGGCGAAAACCGACGTGGACACCGCCAACAAGGGCAAGGCCGATGCCGAGGCCGCCAGCGAAGAATACCGCGGCAAGAAGGATCAGGAAGTCACCACCATTGCGCAGACCTCAACCGATGTCGGCAAGACGATCCAGGCCAATACCGACAAGGTTTCGGCGGAACTGGCCAAGTCGAAGGCTGAAAACGCTGAACTGGCCAAAAAACTGGAGGCCGCGATCAACAAGGTGAAAGCCCGCCACCCCAACACCGTTGAAGCGACGGTGCAGCAGTCCGATGGGCACATCAGCCGTATCCCTTCCGAGAACACCGTCTTCATCAATATCGGCCGTCAGCAGTCGGTGACGCCGGGCCTGACCTTCGAAGTGTATGACAAGACCAAGGGCATCCCGGCGCTGGGCAACGGGATGCGCGAGGAAGACATGCCAGTGGGCAAGGCGTCGATCGAAGTCGTCCACGTCCTCGATGGGACCAGCGAATGCCGCGTCGTACGGCACACGCCGGGGCAGCAACTGACCGAAGGCGACCTCATCATGAATCTCGTCTTCGACCCGAAGGCGAAATACAACTTCGTCGTCTACGGCAACTTTGACCTGAACAACACCGGCACCCCCAACCCGGCCGACAACGAAGTCATCAAGCGCCTCGTGACCCAATGGGGCGGGAAGCTGATGAACAACGTCTCGGTCGATACGGATTTCGTCGTCATGGGCAAGGAACCGGTCGTGCCGGTCCTTACCAAGGAGGACGGGGACGATCCGGCGAAGGTTGAAGATCACGACAAGAAGCAGAAGGCGCTTGACGACTATCAGGATTTGCGTTCCAAGGCGATTTCGCTGGGCATTCCGCTCCTGAATCAGAACCGCTTCCTCTATTTCGTCGGGTATTACGACCAGGCAACGCGGTAGTCGGCGATCTTACTTGAGCATCTTGCGGCGAATCTGCTCGAGCATTTTCTGATTGGCGCCGGTGCGGCGGCGTTTTGAGGCGGCGGCAAGGACCGAAGGGCATAGAAGCAGAGAGAGCGGACTGGTGACCGGCTCGCCGCCGCGTCCGGTTGTTTCATCCGCCAGCAGGCGCAGCTGCTTGATCTCCGCCGCGCGGAGGGACAAGCCTTTGGTCACTTCCTTCATTAGCTTGCCGTGATGGTGCAGCGTTTTGGGGGCAATCGTGTTCTGCTTGCGCTGATTGATCAGCACCAGCAGGATGATGAAACCCACGGCAACGCAAAGCACCATCAGGAAAACCTTCGAATCGTTCCCGTTGGTGTTGCCCACATTCTGGGAAATGCTTTTGAACACATCTTCCTGTGTTGGCCCCGCCGCACAGGTGATAATCAGGCCGATGAGGCCGATCAGAGTTGTTCGAATTGATCGAATCATGTGTTTCACCCCGCCGCTTTCACCTTTTGCGCCTTGGCGAGCTCCGCGACGCCGCGGAGAACGGTCAGGGCATAGCGGCGCACCTTGAGATTTTCGTCCTCTTTGGCGAGCCGTCCCACCTCCATCAGCAAGTTCCAGATACCGGTCTGCCGCAACGCCCAGAGCGCGGAAATCCGGTGCTCGGGTCGATTGTCGTGCATCATCGCCTGCAACTGCGTCGCAGCGGCTCCGACATGCATGCCGTGCAGCGCCTTGATCGCATTGGCCCGTTCGCGGTTGTTCGATGCCCGCGCCCGCTCGGCGAGGACGGCAACTAGTTGCTTCTGCGGTTGCGCTTCCAGCACCTCAATCGCATTGGCGCGAACCCGCGCGTCGTTGTCGTGGAGCAGCCGATCCACCAGCACCTCGGTGGGAATGGCACTAATGTGTCCCAGCGCGCTGACCGCCTTGCTCCGAAGGCGCGGGTTCATGTCTTCGCAGAGCCGTGTCAGCGTCGCCGTGAGCTGATCGGAGACGCCGAGCTCCTGGGCCATCTGCATCGCCTTGATGCGCTGTTCCGGCGGGCCGCTCGCCAATCGGCGCTCCAGTCGCCCAATCGCGTCCGGCAGAAGTTTCATCATCGCGCGACCGGCATGGCGGCGCGTAGGCCGGTCCAGGCGGTCGAATCGCTGCCAGAATTGATCGAACCCCGCCTGCCCGATGGTTCGGCCGATTACCTTCCGAACCGAAGGAGCGGCATTGGTCATTAACTGGAGCAGGACATTTTCATAATCTGCGGGTTTTCGCCGGAGAAACTCCCGCGCGGCCATTCGCACGAGCCGTTCGTCCGGATCGGACAGCAGCGCGAGCAGCAGCTTGATCGACGACCCCCTCTTCCGGCGGGCGGCAATTCGCAGCAGGTTCAGCCGCGCGTCGAAACTTTCCGCGCAATAGCGGAGCAATTCTTCCAGCCGTTCGTCCTGTACCGTATCGGGAATGCCCGACGCCGCGATCCATTCGCCGATGCGGGCGGCATTCTGAGGCGTGCGGCGTTCCAGATCGTGCCGCAATTCTCCCGAACCCCACCACGCCCCGCGCGTGACCTGGTGCATGCACAGCGCCAGTTGATGGTCTTTCAGCCAATGCGTTCGCCGCAGCAGCGCATCGAGCACCGGCGCCGCGTCGATGTGGGCGAAGGCCACGCCAAAATGCGATCGCAATTGCCCATGGCTTGCCCCCAGCAGAAACGCCTCGACGTGTTCGCTCTCCGGCGGCTGCTGAAGGCGGCGCACCATCGGGCTCTGTCCGCCATGCTTGGCGGTATGCAGGATCCCCAGCGTCTTGCTGCCGGGCCAGTCGCACAGCAGCAGCGCCGCCCGCACCATCTCCTGTCCATGTTTTCCCCGATGCACATCCAGCGCCCGCGCCACCGCCGCCTCGATTTCAGATCGCTGGAAGAGGAGCTCGGTGTAAAGTTCGGGATCCGTCGCGAGTTCCTCAGACTCGCGCGATTCGTCTGACCCACGGGCCGATGAATTCTTGGCGTCTTCACTCACTCCGGCGTCGGCGCGGAGGGATTTCCGCGGGGCCGCGCTGGAGCAATCGCGTCGTCGTGGCGATCCAGCGCGCCAGCGCCACCATCGCCTCCGTGGCTCCCTTTGACAATCGCTCGTCGGATTCGTGCAGGTTTTCGGAGAGAACGTAGGCGAGCTTCCCCTGCCGGCCGATGGCGATCAGCTTCATGGCCGCCAGTCGCAGCTCAGGGCGCTCGCTTCGACCGCATTCGCGCAGAGCAAAGTGATAGGCCTTGATATTGCGGAGAATTTCCCCCTGGAGCGTTTCGGGAAGTTCGCCGTACATGCCGATGACGCCGCCCAACCCGCGGAGCGTCTTGCGTCGGACGAGGGCAACCATTGCGAGCTGCTTTTCGGCGACCGACCCCAGGGCCAGCGCATCGAGCAGCACGTCATCCGCCGCTTCGTTTTTCGATTCGATCAGCGCATGGAGCAATCGGTTGAGCATCTATTGGAGTTATCGGACGTTGTAGCTATACGCCTTGAAGATAGCCTGGAAACCTGTCTCAAATAGCTGTCACAACACGGTTTGCCGGTATTGTTGGGATGGAAGGAATCCCCCGCCGATGTCCAAACCGTTTACTTTCAAGGTAACCGATGCGGTTTACTGCGTCATGCGACGGTCCTACTTCACCTGTTCCTACATCGTGACGACCGGCGACGGGCTGGTGGCGATCGACGCCGGAATGAAATCAACCGGGACCGAAATGCTCGAGGCGATCAACGAAATCGGCAGGAAGCCGAGTGATGTAAAAGCCATCCTGCTCACCCACTGGCACAACGATCATGCCGCCGGTGCCTCGGCCCTGGCGCGCCTGTCGGGCGCGGAAGTGTATTACTCCGCCCGCGAAGCGGGTCATCTGACAAGAGAGGCCGCTTCAAGAGGCCTGCGCGGAAGACTTTCCGCTCTCGTTCCTGAAACAGGGCCCCTGGTGCTTCTCAAAGGGCTGCTTGGCAACGCGCCTCAGCAAGCTGTCGAAGCAACCCGATTCGTTCATGACGGCGACATGATCGCGAACGATTTCAAGGTGATCGAAACCCCGGGCCATACGTCCGGGCATCTTTCCTATTATTACGGCCCAGGCCGAGTGCTCTTCGCCGGCGATGCGTTTGCGGTGATTGACGGACGGTTGCGATTCATGTCTCGACCGGTCACCGAAGACCTTTCGGCCGGGCGGGAATCGATGCTGCGATGCCTTTCCCTTCCGATTGTCGCGGTCTGCCCGGGGCATCGCGAACCGCTGGCGCACAATGTGGCTGACGAATGTCAACGCCTGCGCGATTACGTTGCGAATGGGGGGTATTGGCCGCTCTTCGGCTGACAATTCACATTCTTCGTTCCCTCCGGTATCAAGAAGCGTCCGCGGCTTCCCATTTCAAATCGGAGAATCGATGCCTTCCTCTGTCAGCCCGCTATGCACCCTTTTGACGGGTTTGGTCATGACGCTCAGTTCTATCGGGCGCCTGACCCAACGCTTAAAGTGGACGAAACTCCGATTGGGACCGTCAAAGACCTCCTGATCAAAAGTCTGACGCCCAGTCCGGACGGAAAACACCTGGCGTATGCGACTCAGCGCGATGGCAAAGTCCAGTTGATGCTCGATGACAAGCGCGCCAGCGACTCGGACTTTGAGGGAATTGCCGAGGGAGGAATTGTTTTCAGCCCGGCGGGCGATCGCGTCGCTTACATGGCCGGCGTTGCCGACAAGAAATGGAGTGTCTGCGTCGACGGCAAGACGGGCAAAGCGTACGACACCTTTGCGAAGGGAAGCCTCATCTTCAGCCCCGACGGCAAACGCCTGTGTGCCGTTGCGGAGCTTGGCGGCAAGCGCATGGTTCTTCTGGACGGCGTCGAAGGGACGGCATTTGACGATGTCGGGAATTTTGCGTTCAGCGCCGACGGCAAGCGATGGGCCGCCTCGACGCGGACTGACATCACGTGGAAACTGATTACCGACGCAGGAGACGGGCCGGCCTTCGAGAAAGTCGCCGCGGGAAGTCCCCTCTTCAGTCCCGACGGCGCGCCGCTGGCCTGCGCCGCTGCGCGGGATGGAAAATGGTTCGTCTTTCTCGACGGTCAAGAAGGAAAGCCGTTCGACAAGATCCTCCCTGATTCGTGCGTCTTCAGTCCCGATGGAAAGCGATTCGCATTTGTCGCCGTCCGTGACGGAAGCACCTTCGCGGTCGTGGACGGTGTCGAGGGAAAACCAGGCGACGGGATCTCGGCGCGCCGATCTTCAGCGGCGACGGACAGCATCTGGCGATCGTCGGACTTCACGGCCACCGGCAGGCGGTCGTCACCGATCATGGCGCACTCGGAGGAGTTCGACGCGATCGTCGCCCCTCCCGCGTTCAGCAACGATGGATCACGTCTGGCGTTTGCCGCCAAACAGAACGGGCAGGCGTTTGCCGTCACGGATGGCAAGAGATCGGCCGCGTTCGACGAGATTCTCGAGCCGCCGATCATCAGCCCGGATGGAAAACGCGTCGCGTTCATCGGCCGCCGCGGAGATCAGCAATTCGCCGTGATTGATGGCGTCGAAGGCAACGGTTACACCGCCGTCGGCCGACTCGCGTTCAGCCCCGACAGCAGGCACATCGCGTTCGGCGCTCAGGAACCTGACGGCACGCATCTCGTCGTCGACGGCCAGGAAAGCAGCGCGTTCGGCGGTTTTATTCACGGCAGCGTCCTTGTCTTCGACGGAAACGCCTCGTTCAATGCTTTGGTTTTTCGCGGGGATCAGCTTCTGTGCGCGCATGCGTCGCTACAGTAATGCTGCGATCGCCCAACCAACTGCGAACCGCGAAGTCACCAAGGAAAATAAATCAAAGAAATGGGCACAGAGATCACAGACACTCTTTACGCAGCCCAAGCCTGGAGGATTCGAAAACAAACTCGGCACGGACCTGATAAAAGATCTACTCGTATCGATTGGTCTCGAACAAATGAACCTCGGTCTCGATCAAATGTCTCTGTGATCTCTGTGCCCCTCGGTGATCTCTGTGGCCATTATCTTCTGCATTTCTTCGCGTTTTCCTTCGCGTCTTCGCGCCTTCGCGGTGGGTTTCATCCAATGTTCGAGGATCATGCGATCGAGATCGGGAATTCCACCGGCGGCGCAATCTCGAACTTCATCGGCTTGCCCGTTCGCGGATGTTTGATCTCCAGCAGGACTGCCGCCAGCATGAGGCGCGGCGCGGTATCATTCTCTTTTCCGTAGACCCGGTCGCCGACGATGGGCGATCCCTTCTCCGCAAGATGAACACGAATCTGGTGTTTTTTACCCGTCAGCAACATGACGCGAAGAAGCGACATTTTTCGTTGGGTCTTGATCGTTTCATATTCCGTGATGGCCCCCTTCCCGGCGGCGTGCTCGTCGGTTGAGCGGACGGACCCATCGGCGCGTTCGATCAGGCGCGTACGGATGCGGCCGCGGTCGGGATTGAGGACGCCGTGAACGACGGCGACGTACTGCCGCGTCACACTGTGGTGGAAAAGCTGGGTCTTGAGCGAACGATAAGCCGCATCATTCTTTGAGAAGATCAGCAAGCCCGACGCATCGCGATCGAGACGATGTACCAATCCCACGCGCGCATCCGGATCACTTCTCGCGAGATACCGCTGAACGAGCGCGAGCAGTGTTTGCCGTGGCTCGCGCGGCGTCGTGCTCGTCAGCAATCCCTCCGGCTTGTTGACCACCAGAATGTCCCGATCCTCAAAAACAACCGACAATCCCGCCGGAGTGGCGACTTCAGTCGCCACTGTCTTCGAAGGCGCCCCATCAATGACTCGCACCGTCACTCGATCAGGCAGCTCATCCCGCAACGTCCGCGCCGGGCGATTTCCGATCCGGACACGCCCGCTTTCAACCATTCGCTTGAGCGTCTGCCGCTTGGCGTCGGGATAGCGTTTGATGAGCCAGTCGAGGAGGATCATGGGATGGGTCTTCATTCGATAAACATCGCATCGCCGTAACTGAAGAAGCGGTATTGCCGCTCGATCGCCGATGCATAAATCCGCTGTTGCTCGTCCAAGCCCACAAAGGCCGCCACCAGCGCGATCAATGTACTGCGCGGCAGGTGAAAATTGGTGATCAGCGCCGAAACATGTTTCCAGCGATAAGGCGGATAGATGAAAATATCTGTCTCGCCTGATCGAGCTGTGAGCGGACCATCGGCCGACTGACTCTCCAGCACCCGGGCCGACGTCGTCCCGACGGCTACGATCCGATGCCCCCGGGATTCGGCGCGATTGATCGCCGCGGCCGCCGAATCACTTATCGAATAGCGCTCGCGATGAATCGCGTGATCTTCGAGGCGATCGACGCTGACCGGCTTGAACGTTCCCATGCCGACGTGCAACGTCACAAAGGCCCGCTCGATTCCCTTCGCATCCAATTCCGCGAGCAATTCCTGCGAAAAATGGAGCGCAGCCGTCGGCGCGGCAACCGCGCCCGAGTCCCGGGCGAAGACCGTCTGATACCGATCACGATCCATCGCGTCGCGCGGATCCTGCCCCTTTTGGCGCTTGATGTACGGCGGCAAGGGCATGCGGCCAACCCGCGCCAGCAATTCACCGGCCGGCCGAGGCGGAATGGTCGAAAGCAGGAATTCGCCGGCCTCGAATTTCTCCTCAATCCGCGCGGTGACAGCTTCTTCACCCGCGAATTGCATTCGGGCGCCAAGGGAGGCTTGGCCGGCATTCTTAAGAAGAACACGCCATTGCCCGGTGACTGCTTCGTCAAGAAACAATCCTTCGATCAGCCCGCCGCTCTCTTTCTGCAGCATGAAGCGCGCCGGCAGGACGCGCGTATCGTTGAAGACAAGCAGGTCGCCCGGGCGGAGAAGTTGGGCCAAATTACCGAATGACGCGTGGGAGATTTCACGCGTGTCGCGTCGATGGTGCAGCAGGCGAGACGCCGTCCGCTGCGCCGACGGCTCCTGGGCAATCAATTCGGGAGGGAGATGGAAATCCAGTTCGTCGGTGCGCATCGTTCGAAATCGTACACAGAGCGCCCCATAGCGCGCTGGCTGACGCCGGCGGCTATGAAGGATGCGCGCGACGCGGTTTGCGACTCCTTAATAGCCGCCGGCGTGAGCCAGCGCGTCTTCGCGACCGCACGACGCATAAAACCGCATGATGGGCCTACACACCGCGCGTCATCAGTTCGTTGATTCGCCGCGCAAAGGCGGCGGGATCCTGCACGCGCGATCCCTCGGCAATGACCGCCTGGTCGTACAGGAGCCGGCTGTAATCTTCGACGCGCGGATCGGATGGGCTCGTTTCCGCGAGCTTCTGCAACGCCTGAACGGCGGGATGATTGGGATTCAGTTCCAGAATGCGCTTGGACTGCGGAATTTCGTCGCCACGACCCATTCGCTGCATGAGCCGCTCCATGTGTGCGCCCATGGTCCCTTCTTCGGCAACCAGAACAGCGGCGCTCTCCTTCAATCGCGCAGACAAGCGTACTTCCTTTACCTCGGGAATCTTCGCGGCAACCTGATCGAGCACCGGCTTGAACTTTTCGCTTTCGGCCTTGAGTTTCTCTTCCGATTCCTTGTCTTCCTCCGGCTTGCCGCGATCGGCCGCCTTTAGCGGTTTCTCTTTGTAGGCGTGCAGAGAGCCCACGAGATATTCGTCGATCGGATCCGTCAGCAGCAGCACTTCCTGGCCGCGCGCCTTGAACGCCTCCAGATACGGCGAATGTTCGAGCATCGCGCGGTTTTCGCCGATGAGATAGAAGATTTCCTTCTGCCCGATGGACATCCCCTCGACGTATTTGGCGAGCGTGGTGAATTTTCCCGGCTCGGTCTTCGTCGATTCAAACAAGAGTAAATCCGAGAGACGGTCCTTACTCGACCAATCCTGGGCCGCTCCTTCCTTCAGATACGAGCCGAACTCACCATAGAATTTGAGATAGGTCTCGTATTCCGATTCCTTCATCTCCTCCAGCGTCTTGATCAGCCGATTGACGAGATTGGACTTGATGCGGGCAAGAATCGGATTGTGCTGGAGCGTTTCGCGCGAGACGTTGAGCGGCAGGTCCGCCGAATCGACAACGCCGCGGATAAATCTGAAATACGTCGGGATCACCTGCTCGCACTCGTGCTGGATGAGCACTCTGCGGACATACAGATCGATCGACGATTTTTTCTCCGGCCCCGCCATCCAGTCGAGCCCGCGCTTTTGCGGAATAAAAAGGATCGCCCGGAATTCCATCGCGCCTTCGGCGGCAATCGGAATCGTCTTGAGCGGCTCCTCAAAATCGTGGCTGATCTGCTTGTAAAACGCGACGTATTCTTCCGGCTTGACCTCGTTTTTGGACCGCAGCCAGATGGCCTGCCGCGAATTGAGCGTCTCCTCCTCGGTGGTCTTCTTCTCGTCCGTTCCCTTTTCGACATCCATGACGATGGGATGATCGATGAAATCGGAATAGCGCTTCACGATTTCCCGAATGGTCCAGGGAGAGAGAAATTCCTTTGCATCTTCGCGAAGATGGAGCGTGACGTCGGTACCGCGAGACGGTTTGTCGAACGCCTCGACGGTAAACTCCCCCTGCCCATCACTTTCCCATCGCACGCCTTGAGCGTCCGGGCCAGCAGCGCGAGAAACAACGGTAACCCGGTCGGCCACCATGAATGAAGCGTAAAATCCGACGCCAAACTGACCGATCAATTCCGGCCGGTCCTTCACCTCCGCCTGCTGAAGGTTCTTGAGAAATGCCTTCGTGCCGGAGCGGGCGATGGTCCCCAGGTCTTCAACGATCGACTCGCGCGACATGCCGATGCCGTTGTCGCTGACCGTCAGCGTTCCCGCCTTTTCATCCGGGATCAGCTTGATCTTCCAATCGCCCGCGGCGCCCGCGAGAAGATCCGGATTCTTAAGCGACTCAAAACGCAGCTTGTCGATCGCATCCGCGGCGTTGCTGATCAACTCGCGAAGGAAGATTTCCTTCTTCGTGTAGAGCGAATGAATGATCAGATCGAGAAGCTGCTTGAGCTCAGTCTTGAACTGAAGTTTTTCGGGAGCTGGGACGGTTGTTGTGGTCATGTCAGTTGTTGTTCGTAAGAGAAGCCAGAAGCCAGGAGCCAGGAGCCAGAATAGGAGGAGCGCGCCATCTTCTACTGGCTTCTAGCCCCTGTATTCTGGCTTCTTCCTTATTCCTTCCATCCATGCTGTTCGCGGACGGCCACCATTGCGCCAAGAATATCGTTCCAGGTTTTCGGCTTCATCATCACGTCATTTAAGAACATGCAGCCGTCCCAGCAGATGTGGCGCAGGCGTTTGAGCGGCGCGCCGCTTTCATTTCGCAGCCAGTACCCGGCGTGCTTCGGAATATCGAGCTTGCCGGTGGGATCGGTCGCCTGGCAATGGCGGCCCGTCTTGTCATGTGAGCCGATACCGTGCACGGTGCCATTATTCTGGGCGACATGGAAATCAATCGTCCACGGGCGCAGTTCGTGCGTCAGCTTCTTAATCGCCTCGTCGAGCTTGCTCTTGTCTTTCCAGTCGTAATTAGCGGGAAGAATCGCATCCTCGGGCGCGTTGTATCCCATCGTGTAGAGAAGCGTGTGGGCCATGTCGGCCTGGAAACCGACCGTCGCGGGACGATCGGTCAGCTCGAGCAACTCGACCATTCGTTTCCATGAATGCATGCCACCCCAGCAGATTTCCCCTTCGGCGGCCAGTCGCTCGCCATACCCCTCGGCCACATCCGCCGCCTCGCGAAAGGTCGCGGCGATTTTCTTCTGATTTCCGTCCGGGTCGGCGTACCAGTCGCCCGGGCCCGACGCCGAATCGATGCGTACCACGCCATAAGGGCGCGCTCCCAGTAGCCGAAGTCTCTCGGCGATGCGACATCCCTTTTTGACTTGCTCTACGAATTTCTTGCGGTCCGCCTCCGATCCCATCGCCGCCCCACCACCCGTCGGCGGCCAAACCGGCGCGACCACCGAACCCACGGCAAGATGGCTCGAGCGAAATTTGTCCGCCAGTCGTCTGAGTCCGTCGTCGTCGATGTCGATCGAGATGTGCGGATCGAAAAGAAACAGATCCATCCCGTCGAATTTCTGGCCGTTCACGCTCGCTTCACTGGTGAGCCGGATCATCGTGTCCAGATCGATTGGCGGCTCAGAATCAGGGCCTTTCCCGACCAATCCAGGCCAGGCGGCGTTGTGGAGCTTGGGGAAGTTGTTGCCGGAACCCATATGATTTCCTTTCCGCTTTTCGATCTGAAGGCCTCGACTGATTGTCCTCGAATGTTAACGCGGAGAAGCAAGGGGTCAATGCGGGATGTCGATTACTTGCAGACAAGGACGCGCTGGCCTAGGGGTATCAGCCGGCGCGTCCTTCGTCTTCGGCACACCGCGATCCTTTTCTCAATGCGGCTTCGCCCGCGCGTACTGGACGGGCCATTTGACGTCCACACCCAGTTCGTGCGCCGCGTGAAGCGGCCAATAGGGATCGCGAAGCATCTCCCTGGCAAGAAGGACCACATCAGCCTGGCCGCTGGAGATAATCTGCTCCGCCTGCCGCGGCTCGGTGATCAGGCCGACCGCGCCGGTCGCGATGCCCACCTCTCGGCGAATGGCCTCGGCAAAACGCACCTGGTATCCCGGCACCAGCGGAATCTTCGCGCCCGGAACCATGCCGCCGCTCGAACAGTCGATCAGATCGACTCCGATTTTCTTCAGAGACCGCGCGAGTTCGATGGATTGCGAAAGATCCCATCCTCCCTCGACCCAGTCCGTTGACGAAATCCGAACCATCAACGGAGATCGCTCCGGCCAGACGCGTCGCACTTCGCCGGCGACGCGGATCGGCAGCCGCATCCGGTTGGCGAGCGTGCCGCCATACTCGTCGGTGCGATGATTGGAAAGTGGCGAGAGAAACTCGTGCATCAGATAGCCATGGGCCATGTGAAGTTCGAGGACCTCGAAGCCAGCGTCCAGTGCGCGCCGGGTGGCGGCCACAAACTGCTCGACCACTTCGTCGATTTCATGAACCGTCATCTCCCGCGGCAGCGGCGACTGCGCGTCAAACCGAATCGCGCTGGGCGCGATCGGCTCCCAGCCACCGTCCGTGGCAGACATTCCCTTGCCGCCGCGCCAGGGAACTTCGGTCGAGGCTTTCCGTCCGGCGTGGGCGAGCTGAATGGCGGGAACCGATCCGTTTTCCTTCACAAACCGGACGATTCGTTTGAACGCGCTTGCGTGCGTGTCCGACCAGATTCCGCTGTCCCATGGCGTGATCCGTCCCTCAGGTGAAACCGCCGTCGCCTCCACGATAACCATCGCCGCGCCCCCCACCGCCCGGCTGCCGAGGTGAACCAGATGCCAATCCGTAGGCAAGCCGTCGTCGCTGCAATATTCGCACATCGGCGAAACGAAAATACGGTTCTTGAAGGTGACGTTTCGCGAGGCCAGAGGAGAAAACAAAACACTCATGGGCGTATCCTATGCTTTCGTATGGATTTCTTTCTTCCGAGAGGCTAATAGTGATCGAATGCTTCAATACCTTATCATCGCCGCGATCATCATCGTGGGAACGATCAGCGGATGCTGAAGTCACGTACCCGACATGATTTATCCTGGCCCCGCTTCCTTTCGCGAGGCTCGTGAGCTTGCTCAAACGTTTGGAATAGGGAAATAGTACGACGGCGAACTAGCTCGCCGGCTACACGAAAAGACCAGCATTCTGATGGAAGAGTTCATGATTCCCGTGCATCGGGGAAGGATCAAAATCTGAATGTCGCAGCTTCCAACGCCTCCGGCGTCAACTGGTGACCTGCAATTCATGACTGTCGAGCCGGCGGTAGCCGCGGGTACCGCTGCGAGCTTGAGCGGCCAGGCCTGCCTTGGATGCAAACGACCCATCGAATCGACCTATTTCGCGATCGCGGGAAAAGTCGTCTGCCCTCAATGCGCGGAACGAATCCAGGCGCCCTTGCCTGGGAGCAGCGCCATCCGTGTCGCCAAGGCGACGCTGCTGGGCCTTGGGGCGGGATTGGTCGGGCGCTGTTTGGTTCGCGATCCGCCGATTCGCGCATCTCCAGATCGGATTGGTCGCGATCGCCGTCGGTTACATGATCGGCAAGGCGGTGCGCAAGGGGTCGGGAGGCCGCGGCGGGCGGGGTTACCAGGTTCTGGCGGTGGTGCTTACCTATTGCTGCATCGCGGCCAATTACATGCCGGATGTTTTGGAGGCACTGATGGATTCCGCCCACAATTCGACGGCCCCGGCTGAACTCATCGTTTTCGCATTTGGATATTCGCTCGCCCTTCCGTTTCTTTCGGGAGCACAAAATTTCATCGGTCTGCTGATCATCGGTTTCGCGCTGTGGCAAGCATGGAAGCTGACTGCTCGCCGCCGGCTGCCGATTACGGGCCCCTACTTCATCGCCCAACCGGACTCCTTCTCGGGCTGCGCCGGCCGCTCCGGCATCCGCGGATTCGGAGGTCATCATCTGATGACTCAGCTTGCCGAGATGATGGCCTGCGCACAGTGCGGCGCGCAACTTGCGCCGAGCCTTCTCGCGTGCCCCTCGTGCGGAAGGCTCGTTCACGCCGACACGCTTTCGAGCCTGTCGCAGACCGCGAAGGAGGCTGAAGCAAGCGGCGCAATCCCCGACGCACTGGCCGCCTGGCGGACGATGCTGGATCTCCTGCCGACGGGATCGAAACAGCACCAGGCGATCACCGCGAAGATTACCGAATTGGGCCGCGATATTCCGTTCGACGTTGTTCCCGCTTCCAAACCCGCCGACGGCAAGTCTCCCGCCTCAAAGGCGGCGGCAGGGCTTGGCGCAATCGGGCTGATGCTATGGAAGCTCAAGGCATTGCTCCTGGGCCTGACCAAGGGGACCACGCTCCTGTCGATGCTTCTCTCGCTCGGCGTTTACTGGACGATCTGGGGCTGGAAATTCGCCTTGGGACTGGTCCTCTCGATCTACGTCCATGAGATGGGCCATGTGATCGCGCTGCGGCGATATGGGTTCAAGGCGTCCGCCCCCACCTTTATTCCGGGTCTGGGCGCGCTGATCCGCCTGCGGCAGCAGGTGGTGAACCCGGACGAAGATGCCGAGATCGGACTGGCTGGGCCGATTTACGGGCTGGGGGCGGCGGTGGTTGCGCTGGGTTTGTGGTACTCCACAAAGCTCCCGATTTTTGCGGCGATCGCCGGCGTTGGCGCGTGGATCAATCTGTTCAACCTCCTCCCGGTCGGCACGCTCGACGGAGGCCGCGGATTTCACGCCATGTCGCGCGTCCAAAAGTTCCTCGCCGCCGCCACCGTTGCCGGCGCCTGGTATTACACCAGCGACGGACTGCTGATTGTGCTGGCACTCCTTTGTGTCGGGCGGGCGTTCGCCGATCGATCTGTGTCAAAGGGGAACTGGAAAGCCGCGATTACGTATTGCGGACTGGTCGTCGCGCTGGCGGCAATATCGATGGTGCGATCACTGGCCGTGACCCGTTAAACCCAAATCGTCCCTAAATCAGCAGCGTTCGCGTCGACTTGGGCACATCCCCAACGCCCTTCGGGACCGACAGTATTACCGGTACGTCATAAGGAGACGCTCGCCGTCTGCGTTTTGCGTGAATCCACAGTCTTTGCGGAGTATTGAGATGGCATTTACGTCGCGTCGCGAATTCATCGCCGCATCGCTGGCTTCTCTGGCGGCATCACCGCTCTTCGCCGCCGACTCCTCAACCCTTCCCGCGTTGAATCCTCCCGCCGCCGGAGACAGTGACGTCCCGCCATTTCAGCCGGACACATTGTTCCTGACATGGCAGCGCGATCCGACCACGACCATGACGGCGCAGTGGGTTGGAGCGATTGGGCAGACTTCCGATACCCGAATCTATTATGCCGCCGAACCTGACGGCCTCTGGCAAATCGAATCGCCGCTCATTCGTCCCTATCCGATGTCCGACTTGAAGGTCTTCCGCACGGAGTTGACCGGGCTGACGCCGGACACGAGTTATCAGTTTCGCATCGGTCACAGTTCGCCGACCTATCGCTTCCGCACGATGCCTGCGAAAGCGACCGATACTATCCATTTCATTTCAGGAGGAGACTGCGGGACGAACGGCCACACCATTGCGAACAATCAGCAGGCCGCGCGACAGGATCCGATGTTTGCCATCGTGGGCGGCGACCTTGGATACGACAACGGGAAATCGGTCGAAACCAGCCTGACCTTTCTCCGAAATTACAGCCGCCATATGGTGGGACGAAACGGCCGGCTCATTCCGTTGGTGGCCTGCATCGGCAATCACGAAGTGGACGGCGGATGGGGAAAACCTCGCGCGAAAGCCCCCTTCTTTTACGCGCTCTTCGACGGCCTCTATTCGGATACCAGCTACGCCACGCTCGACTTTGGGGATTACCTGAGCCTCGTACTTCTCGACACGGGGCATACTTCCCCGATCGGCGGCGAGCAGACGAGCTGGCTCGAATCCAATCTGAAGTCCCGCGTCGATCATCCAAATGTCTTCGCGATCAACCACGTTCCGGCATATCCCTCCTTCCGAAAAATGGAGGAACCCACAACGGGCCCGAGCGATGGAATCAAGCATGGGACCGGCGTCGAGAATCGCGAGCACTGGGTTCCGTTGTTCGACAAGTACCGTCTGCCGGTGGTGCTCGAACATCACGATCACACATTTAAGCGAACGCGCAAGCTGCTCGATGGCATCGCCAACGACAACGGCGTTCTCTACCTCGGCGACGGGTCGTGGGGCAGACTTCGTTCGCCTAAATCGCCCGACAAACTTTCCTATCTCGCGGCCTCGAGCCGGGATTACCACTTGTCGCTTCACTGCATTCAAGGCAATGAGCGATTTCATCTGGCGCTCGATGAGTTCGGCCGGGTGATGGATGTCGGCCACAGCGGTCAGCGGTCGAGCGGCCTGGTCGCGATGCCCTCAGGGGCCGTCAAACCGGCAAAGGCCTATTGAAGTATCGGAAGAGTTCCCGCCCGTACACGCAAACCTGATTCTTCGAGCACGGGGAATGTTGCCGCCTCGGCTTTTTTTGGCCGTTCGAGGCAAATCGAGCCGGACTCAGTCATGATCCCGCGACGACCTTTCAGATAACTGAGCAATTTCGCTCGCCCAAATCCCAGCCCCGACCAAACCATCCGCCACAGGTGATTGGGATTTTCCAGGCTCATTCGCGTGTATTCAAAACAGACATCCTTGCGGCGATAGAAACTCAGCAGGACCGCCTGATATTCGCGGTCGAGTTCCTCGACGGAAATGCCCTCCGGCGACCAGAGGAAATTCATGCCGTTCATCTGTTCCCAGTGATCGTCGCGAATGCTCTTGCCATACAGATCGCGATAGATCGGCGAGCCAGGATAAGGCGTGAACTTAGTCAGATTCATCACGTGCATCGGAATGCGTTTCACGAAATCCTTCGTCGCCTGGATGGTCTGGCGGTCTTCTCCGGGATACCCGAGCATGAACAATCCCTTGGTGCGAATGCCCGCTTCGTAGGTCCACTTCACCGCCTGCTCGCTGCGTTCGACCCGGGCGTGCTTTTCCATCTTCTGGAGCAGTTCGTCAGAACCGCTTTCCAGGCCGAATTCGATTTCCCAGCAGCCGGCTTTTTTCATCAGGCGCAGCAGGTCCGGCTTGACGCAATCGACTCGGGCGCTGCATGTCCAGGTCATCTTCAGTCCGTTTTCGATAATGAGCCGGCACAATTCCTTCGTCCGCTTCGGGCTGGCGACAAAGAGGTCATCGACAAAAAGAATGTGGTTGACGTGCCATCGTTCCCTGAGAAAGAGCATCTGCTCGAAAACGGTTTGCGCCGAGTAGGCGCACACTGAAGCGCCGAAGGTGGAGGTGTCACAAAACTTACAGTGAAACGGACAGCCGCGTGAAGCCGCGATGGTACCGACCGGCCCGCGCGGATAGCTGTAGACGGCCGGCACGTAGGCGCGAGGAAAGCCCGGGAGCAGATCCCACGCCGGCATCGGCAATTCGTCCATCGGCGAGCGGATGGTCTCACGGCGCGTCGCATGGAGCGAGCCCCCTTCGCGGTGGATCAGGTTGGGAACATCGTCGAGACTTCCGCCGGCATCGAGTTGGCGCAGCAGCCGGGAGAGAATCGTTTCTCCCTCGCCGATGACGGCGATGTCGAACTCGGGGAAACGCTCCATCGTTTCCATCCCCATCGAGGAGATATGCGGACCGCCGACGAGGATCTTGATCTCGGGGCACGCCGCCTTCACCTTTCGCGACAGTTCGGCCGCCAGCCAGACGCCGACCGTAAACAGGGTGATGCCGATATAGGGCGGGCGTTCGCGGATCACCCTGGCGGCAACCTGGGCGGCGGTCAGCCCCTGCACATCGCTCTCGATGATCGTCGGCTCGTAACCATCCTGCCGCGCCTGCGCCGCCAGATGGAGCAATCCCAGGGCGGGGATCTTGCTGGTCATCGTCTTGATGAACGAATAGCCGGGCGCGATTCGCTCATACGGCGGATTGATGAAGATAATGCGCTGGGGCATGTCCGGCCTGGGGAATAACCGGGTACCGCGGCAATTACAACCTTCCCGTGGCTCCTGTGGGGTGGGCTGCGTACGTGACCGGAGGAGCCGCGCACGAAGTAAGCGGGAAAACACTCGGCAAACGTGAGAACTTTCCCGCTTACTTCGTGCGCGGCTCCTCCAGGTCCTCGTGGTGGGCCGATCCCATCCTACCTTAACGACCGGGGGGACTGTAGGGTCGGTGCCGCCCTGCGCCGTGTCTTCGATTCGTCCCTCACGTCCGACCGCGGCCGCTCTCGATTTCACGATGCGTTCGCCTCAAGACATTCCCCATTCGGATCGATGCGTCACAGGGCCTGTTCGATGTCATCCTTTCAAATCGTTGGAGCGACTCATGATCAAGCCGATTCGTGAAGACTTGTACGAGGAAGTCCCGGCTGAATTTTCGAAGCTGATGGAAAACCTGGAACACGGGGTCGATCGCCGGCTGGGATACAATGGCCAGCGGCGATTCGTCTATTTTTACTACGAGCCGGAGAGCGAATGCGTCGTCTGGAATGACGGGAGATCGTACGGATTCGCGGTTAAAGCCTGGGGGATTTTCAAGGAACAGATCGCGCCGCTCAGCCGGCGGTATCGGGTCAATCTCGGCCAGGAAGGATCGGCCAATTCGCATGTACTCCTGATCGATCGAATTCGCCAGTCGTCGTATTTCATTGAGGAATGGGAAGCCGAGCGATTCCTCGCCGGCCAGCGATTTCGAGATGCAGCTTGAGGTCAAAATTCCAAATCCCAAGTCTCCAAATAAATTCCAAATCCCAAGGACCAGTTACCAATCAAATGCGCGCTCAGAGCGTTCCCTCCCGTTTTCTGTTTGGAATTTTCTTCTTTGGTCATTGGAATTTATTTGGGCTTTGGTGCTTGGGATTTGGGATTTGAACGGGTCGGAATTTTCCGACCCGTCCCCGGCAGGATACACTTCGCCCGATGCGCATTATCAACCTGCCGCTTGTCGCCGTGGCCTTGTCCTCGTCCCTCTGCGGTCTTCTCCGGGCCGAGGAATCCATCCCGAAATTCGATGACGCAGCGCTCAAACGGATTCCATCCCGAATGAAGGAATTTGTCGGGAAGGAAATCTCCGGCGCCGTCACGCTCGTCGAAACCCGCGACCGCGTCGTCAGCCTCGAAGCGGTCGGCGAATCGGATCTGGCGAATCATACGCCGATGAAGACCGATTCGGTTTTCTGGATCGCGTCGATGACCAAGCCGATCACGGCAACGGCGGTCATGATGCTTCTGGATGAAGGGAAACTGTCGATCGATGACCCGGTCGGCAAATTTCTGCCGGAGCTGGCTCATCTCAAGACCGCCGACGGGGCAGAACACGTGGTCACGCTCAAACACCTCCTGACCCACAGTTCCGGCCTTGCCGATTCAACGCATGAGGAGGGACTCGCCGCCAAAACGCTCGCCGACCTGATCCCCCATTTTCCCGAGCGCCCGCTGCACTTCGTGCCAGGAAGCAAATGGTCCTATTCGCAGGCGGGGATCAATTCACTCGGCCGAATCGTCGAGGTTGTCTCCGGCGAATCGTTTGATCAGTTTCTCCAGAAGCGATTGTTCGATCCGCTCGCGATGAAAGACACCACCTTCTGTCCAACACGTGTCCAGGTCGCGCGTCTGGCCAAATCCTACAAGCTCGAAAACGGCGAACTTCACGAGGCCCGCCCCATGCTCCCCGAGAGCGGCGACCCCGCCAACCATCAGCACTATCCCGCTCCCAACGGCGGTCTCTATTCCACCGCATCGGATTACGGCCGATTCCTGCGAATGGTTCTGAACGGCGGATCGCTCGATGGACATCAATATCTGAAACCTGAAACGGTCAAACTGATGACGTCCATTCAGAGCGGAACCCTGCAAACCGGCTTCACGCCGGGCAATGGATGGGGACTCGGCTGGTGCGTGGTGCGCGAGCCGCAGGGCGTCAGCGAAGCGCTCTCGCCGGGCTCCTTCGGCCACGGCGGCGCATTCGGCACGCAGGCGTGGGCCGACCCTGTCCGCGGCGTCGCGTACGTCCTGCTCGTTCAGCGCGCAATTTTCCAAATTCCGATGCATCGGATGTTCGAAAGGCATTCCAAGAAGCCGCTGCAGGGGCGATCGAAAAATGAGAAGTGCTTCCATTTCCTCGCGCTTCTATTCTGTGTATTGAGAAAATGGAATTCCCGATTGATCGCGAGATGAGGCAAAGCCACGACGCGGCAACCATTACTACCCGCACGGGGATTGGATTTTGCCAATCGATCGGTGGGATGCAAATTGTGGTACGCCGGGAGAGCCGGGCCGTCCCCGGCCCCTGGGAGCGCTCTCGCGGCTCGAGGACGAGCCGGCCTGTCCTGAGCGGAGTCGAAGGGCTCTCCCAGCTATCTACGGTGAGTATCGTTCCGGCGGTTTTGAATAATTCGTCTTACGACAACCCAGCACCGCAACGCAATCCACTACCTTATCCTCCGTCGCGATCCGTTTACGTTCCACTATTCTGCCACACCTGAACCGACTTGACGTTCAACGTTGCCGGGAATGGCGTCGTCGAATCGGTCGGTCCGTTCCAGCCGCCGAACCAGACGTCGAGGATCAGGTACATCGGGTTCGGATCGATCGGCGCCTGGGCGCTGGTGATGGTTTGAATCGGCTTGCCGTCCAGGTACCAGGTGATCTGGTTTTTTTCCCAGTCTACGCCGTACGTATGGTATCCGGCGGAGAGATCAGTACCCGTGTTGTCGATCGTCTGAAGATGCTGCGACGGGTTGTTCCAGACATAAGTCGCGAAGGCCGTGTTGGGAAGGTTTCCCTGTCCCTCGAAGACATCGATCTCCCCGCCACGCTGATCGTGGTCCGCGGATTGAAGGGGCAACAGCCAGAAGGCGGGCCAGACGCCTTGTCCTTTGGGGACCTGCATCGTGACCTGGGCGTAGCCGTACGTGAAACTGAACGGCTGGGCGGAGTCCTGTGTGTTGAGCAGCGCCGGCGTGTTGGCATTGGGCGCGCTGAGCGCCAGCGTTCCGTTGGAAACAGTCGCGGTGCCGTTCCAGGTTTGATTCCACATTTGATTCGTCCAAGACGGGCTGAGCGAATTGCCTGTGAATTCATCGTCGAAGATCGATGTCCAGTTGCCCGCAACCGGCGGTACGTCCGTGGAAGAGCTTGTTCCGGTCGAACCTGACGCCGGCGGCGCTGTAGTGGGCGGCACTGGGTTTGGGGGCGTTACCGTGGGCGGTGCTACGGTCGGCGGCACGGTCGAACCCGTTCCGCTTGATCCCGTCCCCGCACCGGCGTTTGAGCTGGAGCCGCCTGTTGTCGGATCGGGAGGGGTGGCCGGCGTCGTGCCGACAGAGTTTCCAGAGCCGGTGCTCGTATCTGCGGGCGGATACAACTGGCTGCTCGGAATGATCTGATTTTGATGACCGGGGCTGGACCAGCTCAACTTCGCAACGGACCTGCCGGAATCCTCGTAATAATCCATCTCGATGCTGTATTGCTCTCCGGCCTGAAGCGTAATCTTGCCCTGGTTCTGCCTGACGGCATGATCCGTCCAGTGGTCGATCAGTAACTGACCGTTTACCCACAAACGCACGCCGTCATTTGCGGTGGTTCGGAAGGTGTATGTCTGGCTGTATTCCGCCTCGATCTCCCCTTGCCAGCGGACGGAAAAAATGTTTTTCGCGATGGACGGATCAGGCGCGGTGCGAGACCAATTGAAGTTCACCGTCGGATCGACGCGCGTGACCGCAAGGTCCGTCAGATTTGATGTATTGTAATATTCCCCCTGTAATCCGGTCCCGGTTCCGATGACCGCCGACATCAGGCTTCTATGCTCCAGGCGTTCGACCAGCGCAGTAGCGCGCGCCGGTTCGAGACCCCTCGTGCTCAGATCGCATTCCGGCACGAAATAATCTCATCGATCCGTTTCTCCCTGATCCAGCCCCTTTCTTGTTTCGACATCCGCAGCGCATTGAATGAAGAGAATTTCGGCCGCGAATGACCTGAATTTCGCAGGAGAATCGTTCTGTGCGCGATGTGCGGGCGGATGCAGCCGGGCTTGGACGAGCAGACGATACATCCGATCCAGACACCAACGCCGACCAATCAATTCGGTATGCGCCGATGTGAGAAACCAATTGTCAGCGAATCGCTGGAACGGCCTGCTGTTGATTGGCTGGTTCGCGCTCGCAACCACGTCCGCAGGCGCGCAGGTTGTGGGTTGGAGGGGAAATTGGACCGGGCTTTATCCGGACTCCCATCCGCCCATTGAATGGTATCGCCTGCCTAAAGGAGCGATGGAGGGGATGCGGAGTTCGGCCACGCCGCCCGACGCCAACACACCGGACGGTTCACCGGAAGTCGTTGATGGCATCGTGTCCGAATGGCTCGTGGCGGGTCCGTACCCGGTCAAAGACTCCATAGCCGATTTCAATACATCACCGCTCGCAAACGAAGCGCTCTTGCAGCCGAACCCGGGAGAGATTGCGAATGGGAAGCCATGGAAACGGCTTGCAATGGTCAGCGATCATTTTGCGCTCGGCCCGACGGAATTGCCCTGGACGGATGTGGGCCGGGAAGTGGGGTATGCGGCCAATGAGATCGCATACGCCTCCAGCTCCATCTATTGCACACGCGCCGGGCGACTGCGGGCCATTGTCGAGCACAGCTTCGGGCTGTGCATCTGGATGAATGGGAAGCAGGTTTACGCCGACCGCGCGCGGAAGGTGGAGTTGGGATCGTACGTTCAGCTGAGCAACCATGGTCGAGCGCTCACGACGCCGAATTCACCCGTCTTCGAGTTTAACGTTCAAAGCGGGTGGAACCGGGTTGTCTGCAAAGTCAGCAGTGCGAATCGAGAGGGGTTCAACGAAATGCGCTTCTGCCTGCGGCTGGCGGACGTGCCATCGGTTCCGTACGAATCGAAGAATATCGCGTGGATGGCGGAAATTCCCGGCCGCGGAAACGCAACGCCGATCATCTCCGGCGGCCGGATTTTCCTGACTGCTGAGCCCGATGATCTGCTCTGCTACGACGCGGCGACGGGAAAACATCTCTGGACCGCCTCGAACAATTATTACGACGCGATGTCGCAGACTGATCGTGACGCCAACCCGGCGGTCGAAAAGAGCCTGGAGCCCCTTGCTGCAAAGTTGAACCAATCGGTCGAGCCAGCGCCGCGGCTGGAATTCCACCGACAGATCCAGGAAGCACTTCTCGCCGTCGATAAGCGAAAATACAAAACGCGATTGAGCAGCCATTTGTCGGACCACTTTGGAATCGTCGGATTTGCTACGCCCACCCCATGCGCCGATGGAAAGTCCCTCTACGTCTGGTTCGGGACCGGCGTGGCCGCCTGTTACGACCTGGAGGGACGTCGCCGCTGGATCACGCGCATTGAAGCGGACGAGTTGAGCTACGCGAGCTCGCCTGCTCTGATCGACGGGAAGTTCGTCGTTTACATGGACAAGCTGATCGCACTCGACGCCGCGACGGGCGCCCTTCTCTGGGAGCAGCCGGCGGTTGATCACAACATGAGCGGCGTCATTCCCGCGCGTCTGTCGGATACGAATGTCATCGTCAGCCAGGAGGGGGAAATCATCCGCGCCTCCGATGGACATGTGCTTTACGAGAACCCCAATAAGGCTGCCAGCGGAACCGGATGGTCTCCGCCGACCGTCATCGGACAGACGATCTATTTTGCGTTCTATGGCGTGAACCAGATCGTCATGCTCGATTGCGCCGGATTATCGGGCGACACATGGCGGCCGAAGCTGAAAACCATCGACGAAATCGCAAAAATCCACAAAACCGCGGACGGAAGGTGGATCGACCGCGACACCGCCGGCTCCCCACTGATCTGGGACGGGCTGGCCTACAACGCGGATATCTGGGGTACGTTTTACGCAGTCGACCTGAAGCGCGGCCAGGAGGCCTACGAGCAGGTCGTCGATCTGCACGGGATGTTTCACTACAACTCGATTCCGATCTCCGCCAGCCCCGCGCTCATCGGCGAAGACATTTACATCCTCGACAACCACGGCACGACGCTGGTGATCAAGCCGGGGGGAACGTTCAAACAGGTGGCGTGCAACCGCATCTTCACCGAGCTTACCCGCGCCTGCCCGATTCCCGCCCAGGAGGCGATCAGCTACGCTCCAATCGTCGCCGACGGCAACCGGCTCTACCTCCGCGGCGAGCGATATCTCTACTGTGTCGCGCAACAATGAGGCTCCATTCTTGCCCACCGCTAAGCGTAACTGCGTTTCCACGGTTGGTTGTTCTTTTTGGAATTCGTAATATTCCGGCATGAACGTCAATTCGGAATCAGCGGCATCGGCGGATCGAGTTATTGAACTGGGTGTGATCCGGCTGCCGGTCAGCGTCGGTCCAAACCCCGCCGAAAGCTTTCGTCCGCGCATTTGCCTGTTCGTGGATCAGAATTCGGGAATGGTCGTTCACCATGAGTTGACCCCTCCGCTCGACGATTACGTGCCGCTGATTCTCAAATCACTTCCGCTGGTAAATAAACAGCTTCGGGGCACGCCTCTTCAGATCCAGGTTCGCGACGTTGGGCTGGCCGCTGCCTTGAAGCCCAGGCTCGAAACAAAGGGGATCGACGTGGTCGTCCGCGAATCGCTGCCGATGCTCGACGAAGCGGCAGCCTCCCTGCTTCAACGCTACGCGGGAGAAGAAAATGAAGCAGCACGAGGAGTGCTCGATGAGGCGGGAATGACTCTCGAGCATCTTGCGGGCTTCGCAGACGCAGCAAAGGCCTTTTATCAGGCCCGTCCCTGGCGGCATTTGATCGACGACGATCTGATCGAGATTCAATCGCCGGACGGCCCGGCGGGAACTCGGTTCGCCCAGATTCTGGCGCGGCGGGGAAATTATTTGGCCTGGGTTTTGTCCGCTCGCGGGCGGAACACGAAGCGGCTCAATCCGAAGGACACCTCCCGCCAAGTGACAAATGGGCGCTTTTTTCGACGTGATCGACCACATCCCTGCTCAGGACGCCGAAGCGTGGGAAATTCATCAATTGCCCGTGGCCGGCCCTAAAGCATATCCCATTTTTGTGCTCTTCAAAGCCGATGGCGGCATTCAATATCCGGCTCCCGACGAGCTTTCGTGGGCCGAAGGATTGTTGGCGCGCTGGCGGCAACGCGCGAAGATGAATTGGATAGCGGGCAGTGGCAGAAAGATGTGCGAACGGCAACCGGCGATTCGACCTATCGGCTTTCGCTTCCGATCCTGCTCGAGCAGTTAAGCGGCACACCGGTCGACGCCGCGATGAAGTTTCGTCGCGGGCTGATCGGCATGGAACCCACGCTGCGCGCCATGAAACAGAAATTCCTCGCGCAACAGCTGAGCGGGAAAGAGCCGTCCGATTCATCAGCGGCGGCCTTCGAAGGTGGGGCTCCCGATTTCGTCCCCACCAATGATGCCGAACGCGCACAGGCGCTCTGCTATCAGGCTTTTGAATCGCGCGGCCGCCGCCAGATACAACTTGTGCGCCAGCGCTGAGCATTGATCCGGATTGTTGCGATGCGCTCTGCCTGCTGGCGGAGCGGGAATCCGATGTCAAAGCTGCACGTGAGATTCTTCTTCGCGCCGTCGAAGCCGGGGAGCGCCAGATTGGACCTGAGGCATTCAAGAATGACGCTGGGAGTTTCTGGGGGATCATCGAAACACGTCCGTACATGCGGCGCGCCGGGCGTTGGCACACGCGCTGGTTGCAGACAATGAACTGCCGGCCGCGATCGCCCATTTCGATGAGATGCTCCGGCTCAATCCCGTCGATAATCAGGCCAATCGCTACGACCTGGCGCAATGCCTTTTGAAAGCGAATCAATTGGACCGGCTGGATGAACTGCTCAATCGCTCAGAGTACCACGATGATTTCGCCGCCGAGTGGGCCTTCACGAAAACCCTGCTCGAATACCGCCGCGCCGGCAAGAGCCCTGACGCCAAATTGAAATGTTTGGCCGCTCGCGACCGCAATCCTTTTGTCATTCCATTTCTGACCGGCAGGATTCCTCTGCCGACGGTCACGCCGCCCTACTTTCAGCCAGGGAGTGAAGAAGAGGCAATTATCTGCACCGAGCAAATCGCTGAAGGCTGGCATGCGATACCCGGTGCCTTGGAATGGCTCAAGGCCGTTGCAGACCCTGTCGAGAAACGGGCTCGCCAATGGCAAAGAAGCAGGACCAAAAAGCGAAAAGGGCGATAGGTTCCTATAACGAGCCGCGAATTCAGATGCTCGATGGGTTCAACGAAGGGTGGATTCGATTTGAAGAGGACGGCAATCAAACTTCCAAAGGTATTGTGACGCTCGAGACCGTCTTACGCGAATTGATCGCTCGAAAGAATTGATCTCCGGAAGCTCACTCAAGTCTACGACACGATTAAGGCGAATCGCGAAGGCGCAAGCGACCTACGGGCGGTCTCGGCGTCACGGAAGAAAGTTACGTACCAAATCTCTCGCTACAAACCCGAACTACTCACCTATCGGCATCGGCGCGATCCAGGTATTCGCAGTCAGCGGGCGTGGATTGTTTAGCCCGCCCGCGATGACGATCATTCGACCGGAAATAATTGCCGCTGATGGGGCGAGCACATGTTCGGGAATTTCGCCGACAACGCGCCAGGAATCCGCTTTCGGGTCGTATTCGAGAATCGTGTTGAGCGTATTCTTTGAAGGATGCGTGTTGTTGGATCGTCCCCCTACGACCAGGATTCGGCCGTTTCGGATGATGGTGCTTCCTTCGAAATGGCTGCGTCCATCGGGAAGGCTGGCAATCGGCGTCCACATTTTCGTGGCGGGGTCATATCGATCGCAGGCGTCCTGATCGATCTGCGTAATGTCGTGACCATGCGCGCCGCCGAGCGCGTAAATCTTTCCGTCGAGAACCGCCGCGCAAACGTGCCCGCGGGGAACGGGCAAATCCGCTTCGCGCTGCCATTCTTTCCCTCCGTCAAGCGCCAGGCTCCAATGATCGCTTGAATTCGTATCACGATCCGGCTTGTACCCGCCAAAGTAGTGCAACCGGCCATCGACGATGACCAGCCCTCCGCCGCCACGCGGCTCTGGCAGCGGCGGGCCAGCGGTCCAGCTATCGGATGCGATATCGTATTTCCAGACTTCGTTGGTCACCGGCCCGGGGTGTTTCCCCTTGAACCCGCCGGCCAACCAGAGCGTGCGGCCATCGATGGCGGGGTCGAGATGTGTGACATGCGTCGGCATGTCTTTAAGCCGCGTCCAAGAATCGTTCGCGGGATCGTAGACGTCAACTTCGTTGGATGCGCCCAGATCGTCGGTGAATCCGCCGAACAGATACATCTTGCTGTCGATGACGGCGGTTGGCGACTCACATCGCGCGAACGGAGAGGGCGCTCCCTTTTTCCATTGAAGCGCCGGCCATTCCGAAACCCATGACGTCGCTGGCGGCGCATCGGCATTCGCTGCGTTTGTAGAGAGTGGAAGCGCGAACAAAAGCAGAGTCAAATAGAAGCATCTCATGGTCCGACTCTCCGGCGCAAGGCGCCAAATGTCCTGCTGACGATAACGCCGCTTGCGGCTTCGCGAAAGCACGCCGCCGGAGCCGCCACCGCCCGAATCCTTTGAGTCAAACCTAATTTGGCGCAGCGCTCAGTTGACGCCCCACGACCTCCTGCTCTTGTCCAGCAAGTCTGAAGAAAATCATCAAATGCATGACGACCAACAGCGGCACGACAAACGCGGGGATGAGCAGCCATGGAAGCACCGTCATCAACCGATTTGGCGGGTCCGCTAAGATCAAATGCAACGGGCCGGGGGAGGAAAGCACGCCCAACCCCAGCGCGGCGACGAGGTCGGTCAAACCGAAGAGATTCCACGCAATCAATGCGGGGCGCCAGCCCCACGCCCGGCGGTGGACCATCCACGCCACCGGGATCGCTGCGAGTCCCGCGATGATGTCGCCCCACCCGGCTTCCAGCGCGAACGGGGCCGGCAGACGGTGCGCTGCCTGAAGGAGGAGAAAATCGATGCCCAGCACTCGCACGACATGCAGGCCGACCAACACCGCCAGCGGAGCGGCGGCGAGTCCCTTTCGCAACGAGGGCAGGCGCAGCAGCGCAATCCACATCGCGAGAATGGGGACCGCCACCGCGATCCCCAGTCCGCGGACGCCGATCCCCCGTTCCGGATCGAGCACGTGAGTGCCGCCAAGGATCAGAACGAACACGAACCACCCGGCGAGGAATGAACCGACCGTCAGCCGACGCGCCGCGGAGCCTCCGATCACGACGCTCAATGTTGCCGCCAGAATTGCGGCGGAAAGGGTGAGGCCCACCGCTCCGATTACGTCAAATGTTTCCATGACTATCTCCGTGTAGATACACCTATTTGCCCAAAAAACATTTTCAGGCATTATTCAATAGTTTTTCCATTCGATGGCGGCGAAGGATCGGGGCGACGCTCTTCTGCGCGGCCTTCCACGCAGTCAGCCCCTTTTTTGCCGCGTCGTAGCCAGCGCGCGTCAATTCGACCGATCGAACGCGTTGGTCTGCCTCGGAGCTTTCAACGCGAACGAAACCCTTGTCTTCCAAGAGCCGAAGGTTTCGCGTCAGCGTCGTTCGCTCGAGGCCGGCGTGGTTCGCCAGGGACGAGAGGGGCAGCGGCCCCGTCTGCGTGAGAACGGACAGAAGCGTAAACTGCGTTGCCCGCAGCTCAGAACCTCGAAAAGATTTCTCGTAATGCTGGGTCACCGCCCTGCTCGCCCGGCGCATTGCCGCGCAGACGCACGCGCGGCAGTCAAAAAATGCTGAGTCGGGAAAGTGAGGTTCCATAAGAGTGTATATGCACGCTTTACCGCAGAGTCAAATCCGTCGTGACGGCCGGAGCAATTTCCGCTGCGCGAATTAGGAAATGAGCACTCACTCCCTCTCCCGGTACCCTGGTACCCTGGGAGAGGGCTGGGAACGACAACTTTACGCGGTCCCGACGGAATTGATCAGTTGATCCAGCAAATTGACATGGCGTTGCTGCGCCGGGATGAGCTGGTTCTGGATGAGCTGGGAAGACGTGGCGTCAACCTGATCGATCGCCGTGTGATAGTCCTTAAGACCATGTTCCTCCCCTTCCTTAAGCGCCTTGAGGCTGGAGGCATCGCCGAAGATGTTCATGGTTCCTTGAACAGTCTTGGCCCAAGCGCCCCAGCGCCGGAAGAATCGACCGCTTCTCCGCCGAGCTCGCGAATGCGGTCGCGCAATGCCTGAGCCGCTCGACCGTGCTCAGCTTGAATCTGTCGCAATAGGGCGGCATTCGAGATCATCTTTTCACTGTCGACGACCTTATCGATCGCCATCCGGTACGTTTCAGCGGCGGAGATTTCTCCGCGCAGAAGAGAATTCAATTGCTCCGCAGCGTTTGATCCGTCGCTCGATTCGCCCATCGCTGCCATGCTGATATCCGCCGTCATGAATACCTCCGGTTAAAAAAGGTATTCGTAGGACAGCAACGGCCATACCGATCAGCGATCTGCCTTCGAAAAGAATGAAAGACCGGATTATCGCCGGTCTGCGGCTTCTACGCCGCTATTGGCCGCACAGAGGGGGCAATTCACGGTCGCACAGGGTTCGATATGGGCGGTGGCGTTCCCCTCTTTCAGGGCGAGCTCGATCTCATATTCGATGGCGCTGGCGACATCATGGCCGCGCTGAATGTTCCAACCGCCGGGGACCATGATGTGAAAATCGACCCAGTGATAGCGGCCGCTGTGGCGATGACGAAGTTTGTGATAACTGCAGATTTGCGGCTCTTTGCCCGCGGGGCCAATGTGGGCATCGAGGATGCCACGGAGCAGAATCTGGTCCGACTTGTCCTGCCGGTCCATCAATCCCCCGACCGACCGGTGAATCAGCCGCGCCCCGACCCACGCGATGTAACCGGCAACGAGGAGGGCTGCGACCGGATCCGCCCAGACCAGGCCGGTCAGATGTACCACCGCCAGCCCGGTGATCGCTGCAATACTGGTGACGGCGTCGCTGATGAGATGATGCCCGTCCGCTTCGAGGGTATCGGATCTGGTCTGCCGTCCCGTGCGGAGCAGAATCAATCCCAGCGCCGCGTTGGCAAAAAAAGCGACCGCCAGCAGCAGGATGCCGAAGTGAAGATGCTCCTGGCGCAATTGCGCAGACCAGAGCAGGTTCTCGACCGCCTTGGTCGCAGCGACTGCGGCGGCAAGTAGGATCATTCCCCCTTCAAATCCCGCCGACAGGAATTCGATTTTCCCGTGCCCATACGGGTGATCGCGATCGGCCGGCTGATGCGCCCAATAGAGCGAGTAGAGCGCAAACGAGGCGGCAGCCACATTGACGATCGACTCCAGCGCATCGGAAAAAACGGCCGCCGATCCCGTAATAAAATAAGCCGCGAACTTCACGCCGCTCAAGAGAATCGCCATCGTCAGCGCGGCGAGCGCGGCGCGGGCCTCGATGCGGGGAATGTGTGCCAAAGGCGAGGGCATTTGTTTAGTTGCGGATCGTCCTCAAATTCGGCATGATTTGCGAACCAACCGCGCGAACCACGCACATTCTATCCACAGGTCGTCAACAACTTTATTGAATACAAACATTATCCGCATCCGATCTTCATGGATGGCAAAGAGCATGGTTCTTGAAATCAAGCGTGGAGGCCGCTGCTGTGACGATCGGTCTGATCGATGAGGTGGCGACGGATCAACCTCCTCACGGCGGAGTTTATCGGCCCGAATCCGTTGAATTTGGAAAAAGCGTGCCGGATACAGCAAAGAGGTAAATTTGCCCTGAGCATCGTCCGAAATCAGAAAAGCCTGCAACAATAGCCAATGCCTTTTCAGCGTCTACTTCATCGCGCCTCGAACCGGCCCACGTGCTGCAAGCGACATTCGCTGCGGCGCTGGGTGGAGCGACGCCTTGGATCGGTCGAGCATGAAGACCGCGTCCTGCAAATTGCCGAGCGGCTGGTCGATCTCACCTGGTCGATGCATGAGCTGACCGCTTCAAATCGTCGGATGCTTGCGATGGCGGCGATCGTCCATGATGTCGGGCGCTCTGTCGACGACGACACGCATCCGCAGCAGGGCGCGCGAATGCTGCTCGACTCCCGGCACGATCTGCCGATCGGCGGCCGCGAACGTCGAATGCTCGCGTATCTGACTCGATACCATCGCGGCAAAGCACCCGCTGAGGGACACGACGGCATCCTCCGCCGGGATGATGACCACGCGTCGATGCGGTTGATCCTCGCATTTCTTCGCGCCGCCGACGCGCTCGATAACCGATCGATGGCCTCGCCGCGGCTGGTCTTTCAGATGCAGGGTCGGCGATTACGCGTCATCTGCTACGTGAATGAAGACGCCGCCAAAGCGCGGCGCATCTACCGCCGGCGGAAAAAATTCCGGCTGCTCGAACAGCTTCTGGAGTGCCGCGTCGAAGTGGATGTCCGCGTCGTCGAGGAATTGCAGAGGGTCGCCTGACTTGACCACGCTCCCCCACCCACTCAAAATCAAGTCCTGCTGCAATCACCCGTTTTCCCGGAGGACTGCGTATGTCCGGCCTTCGGAATTTTACGAATTGGCTGCGTTCTATCGCCGTCCTCGCTTTTCTGGGCTCTGCGGTCGCGTTTTCCGGCCGAGTCGTGCGCTGGAACGCCCCGTCACTTCTGACGACATCCCCCGGCTTCTGCGGCAACTTGATTCCGGGCAGGCGGATTTGAGCGACGAAGCCGCCCAGAAACTGGCCTCGCTCGGGCCCGTCGTCCTTGCAGGGATGAGGCCGCAATTGGGTCGGTTGATTCGAACGTCCATCTATGCGCACACACGCGTGATGGCGGATGAATTGTCTGAGGGTCGAACACCCGTGATGAAGCCTGACGCGATCAGGCTGGCCGTCGAAATGCTTGCGCCTTCACCCGGATGATCCCCAACGCGGTCTTGTCGCCGCGATGCTGCGTGAGGTCGAACCCTCGCACGCGCCGGCGGGGCCGCAGCAATCCGAAGTGTTTCCAGTTGCGACACTGACGACGCCTCGGCCGGCGAATCCACCTCCACCGGAGCCGCCAGTCTGGGACCGCGACATTCCAAAGTGGGTCGATGCGCTGGGGAGCCGGGAGGATGGCGTGCGCATTCCCGCCGCCCAGTCGCTGGCGACGGCGGCGGCGCACGATACGAAGGGAACGGCCATCGGTCCGCTCTGTGCCGCCCTGGTTTCCGTTGACAATGACTTCCGGATCGAAGTGGCCGAGGCCCTGCGAAGCTACGGCCGCGCCGCTGTGAGCGCAGCGCCGGCGTTGAGCCGAATGGTGGACAACGTCAATCCAAGGGTACGCAACGCGGCCGTTCGCGCTTTGCTGCGAATCGATGCACCGGCGGGCAGTCTCGTCTCGGCGCTGATCGCGTCCATCCTCCAAAACGACGCGTCCTGCTGCAATGCCCTTGCAGCGCGCATCAGCGACGACGCAGTGCCCAGGCTGCTCCTGCAGCTCACGGAAATGTCCCGATCCGATCCTGATGCGCGTGTCCGGGCGCTGGCATCGGCGGCGGAAGATGAAGTCGAACGATTGGCGCCCGCGAGCGGGCACTGACGGTGCGCGAGCGAATAACTTGTCAATTTTCGACGCGCGAAATGCGATGATCCACTTCCGTCTCTGCGCGGCGGGCTCACTTCAGTGAGCCGAAACGGCCTGTCCAGCTCACTGAAGTGAGCCCGCCGCGCAAGACGCAATTGAACGGCGCGCAAGTCGATTTTGGTCTATACCAACTCATTACGGTTGCGACGCTGGATGCGGCATGATCGCCTGCTGCATTTTCAGGACACGTGCTCTTGTTGCTTCGGCGGCCGTTGCGTACTTCCCTGACTTGATTTCATCAGCCAGCTCGTCATTGACCGTGGAAATTGCATTCATGACCGGCACCAGCCGCATCAAATCGCCGCTTCGGGTCAATTCGGAATAGTCAATCTTCCAGTCGCCGCCCTCTCTTTTCAGCACGATTGGAACGGCGTCTTTCGTCTTCTGCGTAGTGGCGTCATTTGGCTTCTGTGTGACGGTGGCTGTATCTCCGTCGATTTTAACTTCGGCTTCGTCGAGCATTTTCTCGAATGCTTCGCCGTACGGCAGCGCGGATCCGCCGGCGACGGTCTTTCCATCGTCTCCAAATTTCGCCACCGCGGCATCGATCGCCCGCTGGCGACTCGCGCCGGATGCGGCCAGCGCATCAATGATTTTTGGATCGACATTTGTGACGGCACGCTTTGCCGTGGCGGCATCCCCCTCACGCATCGCCTTGCCGTATACCTTAACTGCCGCGATGGGGGTCGTGAGGTCAACCTGGGATGATTGAGCAAGCGGAACCGACGCGGAGCGCTTCCCGCAGCCGCAAAGCAAGGAGCAGATCGCCAGTACGACGGAGACGATGGGGTTGCACATGAGATCTTCTCCGCCGGTCACGATAGCGGGGGATGGCGTCACACACCAAGGCGGCGCGAAATGAAGTGTAATCCACTGGGGTGCGTCAATAAATGGTTCCTTCCTCCTCGCCCGGCAGCCGGAGGAGCCGCGCACGAAGTAAGCGGGAAAGCCCCTCGGTAAGCGAGAGAACTTTCCCGCTTACTTCGTGAGCGGCTCCTTCCAGGGTACCGGAGAGGGGGAGACCTTTTCGGACCGCCTAAACTGTCGCACGGTCGAATTGGTTTGGTCGGACAAATCGCGCGCACCCGTGGCTTCATTCCCGTCAGAAAAATAACTACTCTCCCGATTGACGCCGAACTACGCCCATCCGACAGTAATCATGTCTTGATTTCCCTTACGCCAGGAGTCCGCATGTGGCGCCGCCCGCTCTGGATTGTCGTTCTGGTTGTGGTATCGGGATGCAGTTCCACCGGTCCGGCCACTGACGATCCGCCCACGATCGCATTCGATACGAAGCCGGTTGCGTACGCGCAGCGGTCCAGGGTCCGCGATTTTGTGGTGCAGGTCCATTTTCCAAAAACTCCGGAGACGTCGCCGTCGGTCGAATTGACGCTGGATGTAGGGCGAGGCGAGCCGCGCACATTTGCCGCCGTGCCGGCCGATTCCGGGAACGATTACTCAGTCTCCTGCGCCGCTCGTTCCGGAATATCTGCATCCGCGTCGATTGCGCGTCTCGGCCCGTTACCTATCTGGAAGCGTCAGCTGCAACATCGAAGACACAGACCTGGATCTGAACGGGCGCACCATTGCCCTCGCCCAGATACGCCGTTTCATCGGAGGGAAAAAACCCCGCATCGAGTTAGCCGGCGGGGAAGTGCTCACTTCGCTTCCGACCGGGCTCCAATACATGCGCGCTGATCTTGGGCCCGTCGCGCTCACTCTCAATCTGGCCAAGGCGGAGGAATTTTCCGTCGAAACACCCGCCGCCACGCCCGACACCGTTCATTACCACATTGCGGTCACCGAGGCCGGCCAGTTGGTGGCGGAGCAATCGGGCATCATTCATGTGATCGGCGCGCCTGCAAGCGAACCGGCCGATCCGAAGTAACGCCGATCCTGCATCACCCGAGATCCGAGATCAGCGATTCACTGGCGGAACCAACCGAGCTCAGATCGCCTTCAGCGGTGGTGCCGACACTCTTCGAATCACTCTTGGCGGTGGCGACATCGGTCTGAGTCTGGGCATCGCCGCTGTTGGCACTGGCGATCGCATTGAGATCCTTATCCTCGAGGGAATCGGCATTGGTGGCGTCTGTGACAATCTTTGCCTGCAACCCGGAGCCGTCGACCCTGAATTGGTTCACGGCGTTCTCCAGGGTGAAAAGCAATTGCTGACTGCCCGGATGGCGGAGCAGCCGATTCTCGTCCCGAACGATCAGCTGCAGGTCGCTTAAACCCTTTGACGTGAGCTTGTGAACATCCGCCTTGAGCTTCGCCAGGCTGCCAAGGCCGTCCTGATTCAATGAATTGAGGAGCGAGGCGTTGGCGTGATTGGTGCCCAGCCGCTGCAAATCCGCGACGATCGGATTGAAATCCTTGTGAAAGGTTGTCTCGCCGGAGGAGAGATCGGAAAGTGTGGTTGCGCACGCAGACTTGTAGGCCGCAATGTCGCTGCTCACATTGGCCGGGTTTCCCGAGAGAAGGATTCGCGTTTCGAGCATTTCAACCGACGGCTTCATGGATCGCTCCACCTTCGAACTGGAAATTGGGATCGAGGGGTAATTTACATGAAGTGCGTGCTGGCGGCCAGTTCGGCTGAGAAGCAGGTTCACAACACCTCACGCCGGGTCTACAGGACCCGGCATGGGTTTGCGCCAAATCTCGGAATATCCGTTTGTTGATGTAGGGATGAAGCGTCTATAATCGGCGACGTTGCGTTAATGGTCGCGAAACTTTTAATTTAAGGGATTCTGAGCCATGTCACTCCAATCACTCATCGCCACCGGCACCAAGCTCTGGCTCGATTCAGTTGAACCGGAACTGGTGAAGAAGAACAGAGGCCTCGGCGCTTCGGGAGCGACTTCAAATCCCATCATTATCTCCGACATCATCAAAGGGGGGCATTTTGACGAGAAGATTACCGAACTCGCCGAGAGCGGGTTGGACGATGATGCGATTGCATGGCAGCTCGATGACCAACTCGTGCGCAGGGCGCAGTCGGTCTTTCTTCCGGTCTGGGAGCAGACCCGTGGCAACGATGGATATGTCAGTTTCGAGCTCGATCCCCTTCTGGAGGATGTCGCGGCTCCGACACCTCATGCGAAGGCCGTCAGCCGTTACATCGAGCTGGGAAAGAAATGGTCCGCGGGCCACAAGAACCGGATGATCAAGGTTCCGGCGACCGCGGCCGGGCTCGATGCGCTTGAAGAACTGGCTGCCGCCGGCATTTCGCTCAACGTCACTCTGATTTTTTCCGAGCGTCAATACAAGATCGCCCGCGAGGCGGTCTGGCGCGGCGCGCAACGGCGGGCCAGTGGACTATCGGGGTTCAAGAGCGTTTACAGCATTTTTGTCTCCCGTGTCGACGTTTATACCGAGAAACACGTTCCGGAGCTGAGCCCCGCTGCCCAGGGACTGGTCGGAATCGTCAACGTCAAGCGGATATGGCAGCTCAATCAGGAATACTGGAAGGGCAAAGGGGCGGCATTGCAGCAGGAAATCGTTTTTGCCAGCACCGGGACCAAGAAGCCGACCGACCCGGCGGACAAATACGTTGCGGCTTTGGCCGGCAGCGACATTCAAACCAATCCGCCGGCCACCAACGATGCCGTGCAAAAGCTGAATAAAACGTACACCCGTCAAATCGATCAGCTTCCGCCCGATGCCGTTCTCCGGGAGATCGATCAGAAAGTCGATCCGGCCAAATTGGAGCAAACGCTGATGCAGGAAGGGACTGCGAAATTCGCCGATCCGCAGCATGCACTGCTTCGCCAGATTGGCCAGAAGCGGGCAGCCCTGGCCGGTGCGAAATAGCGACTTGCCAATCGGCAGTCGGATCGCCTGACGATGGCTATGCCTTTTGACCTGGCGGCAGTTCCTGGAGAAATGGGCGATTTGGCAACAATGGCCGTAGGTCGCCAGGCTGGCTGACGGGAGGCCATCGCCACGCGTCATTCAAGATCGTTGTCGGTGATTTGTCCGGCTGTGCTCCAGACGGTTTTTCTTTGACTCTGGAGCCCATCTTCGATACCTTCGGCACGACTCACAATCCCTGGAAGCCCGCGTGGAGTAGAGCTGCGGGGGATTCCTGCTGAGAGAACTTTTGGGGCGTGTTTGCGTCTGCTGGTTTGGCCCTCGCCAGATGGCCCCATGGTTCATCCCTTTTTGACAGGTGTCCCGCCCATGATGTGATGGAACGGCGGCGAGGCAACTGAGGAGTTTAGCACCGATGCGCGTGCGTCATCCGTCTGCCCGGTCAATCAAGTCTCAACAGCGAATTCGTAAGTCCATTCTCGAAGTCCTCGAACCGCGGCTGCTGTTTGCCGCCTCGACTTCGCTGACACTGCACGGCGGCGACGTCTTCGAATTTCAGGATGCGGCGGGAAACATCGAGAAGGTCAACGTACTTGGCAACATCACTGCCCAGTTGATTGGTGCACAAGTCGACGGCAAGAACGTTCTTACCCTGGGCAACCTGCCGGGCGTACTGAACGGCGTACCGGTCAACGGCGGGATCGGAACGCCGCCAGGCGCGCAAGCCATTGCCCCGATCACCATCACCGATCCGTTTGATGCGGCCGGCAACACGACGACGCCGGCCATTCAGGCGCTGGCCAGCAATGGCACCGGCGTCTATGCGGTGAATTTTATTTCGGTTCCTCCCCCGCCCGGGTCTCCCACCGGAACTCCCGACACGACATTCGTTCAGTTGGTGTCGATCGACCCGACCACCGGCGCCGGCACGGTCATCTCCGACCTCGGCGCCCAGGTGAACGCAGGTGTCGCTCCGTTGAACGGGACGGTGACCGGCATTCCCAGCGCCGCATTCGATCCGGCCAATGGTCAGCTCTATTTCGTCGCCTCGGCCGGGACAAATAACGTGCCCAAACTCTTCAGCGTGAATGTGAATGCCGGATCGCCGACCGCCATTCAGGGCAGCGTCAGCGCCGTGCCGGGGAGCTTTGGCATTCCCGCCAATCCCCCCGCTGGCGGAACGGGGACTGGCACCGCCAACGCCGGCTCGCCGATCACAGCCATCACCTTCGACGGGGGTGGCAATCTGATCGCCGCGGGGAATACCGCTTCGACGATGACGACCGGCGGCACGGCGGGCAGCGGCGCTCCCAACATTTACAGCGTGCCTTTGGGAAATACCAATTCGATCGGCGCCGGACAACCCATCACCGTCAATGGCACCGCAGTCTCCGGCCCCGTGGAAGGTCTGGCCTTTTACCCGGGAACCGCAAATCCAATCGCCATCGTCGGAACCGGCGCCGGCGCGCAGGTGATCAACGTCTCGGTCGGCAACGGTACGGCGATCCCGTTCGGCCCGCTGGCCAACGGTGCGACCGGCGCGAATCCCGGCGGACTTACTTTCGACAGCGGGCTGACCGATCCATTCACCGGACAAGCGGGCGCTTTACTCGCAACCGACACCGCCACCCACCAGCTTTTTTACGTGGACCCGGCCAACCGGATCCAGGCCAACTATGTCTGGTCGTTTTATGTCTCGCAATCCGACGAAAATGCGGAAATCGTCCTCTCCACGGAAACCAAGGTGGGGGGTACGGACACGCCGTTTAACGGCAGCGTCGGTAGCCTCCGGGTCATCAACGCTCAGACCGGAATGTCGAATCTGATCACCGCCCCTGCCAATATCGGCGGCGTTTATGTCGGTGCGCTCACGCGCCATATTGATCCAAATAGCACCACGGATAACCAAATTCCGTTTATTCTGTCTCCGGTACCGACGAACGTGAACTTCGGCGTTCTTCCCGGATCGTTCACGGAGCTGAGCCCGGGTCTGATCGTTGCCCAGGGAAACAACCTCGGCCAGTTCCACGTCGGCGGCACGCTCACCGGCGACGTGGACGTTCACGGCGCAATGGACACGCTCTACGCCGGCTGGCTGCTGACGGGCAACGCCAAGGGCGAGATACAGGGCGTGATTTCTGATCCGAGCAATTTCGAGGTCGACGGGCAACTCCGCTCGTTGCTCGTTGATGCCTCAATCGGCACCGACAGTGACGTTGCGACGGATAAGCCCACGTATCTCAGCGGCTTCGACATGCACACGATGGGGTCGATCGGCAATGTGCAGTCTTACGCCGGCTCGATCGTCGGCGCCATCAATGCCGACAACAATCCCCTCTTCCCCATCCTCGGCGACGACCAGCAGGAAATCGAGCTTAAGTCCAAGGCGCCCAGCGATCCATGGAGCCAGGGCTTTCTGGGCGGCAGCCCTCCGGGCACCACCGCCAGCAGTCCCATCTTCAACAATGACACTTTTGCCACGGCGCAATACGTCGCCCCTGAAAATGACACCAGCGCGGGCGCCAATAACGCGGTAATCCTCGACGGGGTTCTCCAGAACGACGACGTCATCGCGGAAAAGGTCGATTACTACGCCGTGCCCCTTCTGGCTGGCCAGACCATTACCGCGGTTGTTACTCAGCTCTCTCTGCCGGCCGGAGCATTGGATCTGGGCGTATTCGATCCCAGTGGTCGCGAGGTCTACTCGGATTACAATCAGGTTGACCTGGGCCAGACGCAGCAGCAGCCGATCCAATTCACGGTCAATGTGCCGGGCATCTGGCGCTTTGCCGTCGCCCAGGTTGGTGACGGAGTTTTCACCCCCACCGGGGGCCCGCCGGTCACTGGCTTCGACCTTCCCTATCAGCTCACCATTGACGGCGTCGGGAACACCGGAATCGGAAATGTTGTCGCCGCCCAGAATATTTTCGATCAGCCCTCCGGTACACCCGGGTTCGGCACTTTGACCGGCGACGTTGGTTCGCTCGAAGCCGGCGGCATCATCCTCTCGCAGAGCGGCGACACCGTTGACGTTCCCGACGGCGCACTGCGCGTGATTCAGGGCGCGACGTTGGGTATTATCACCACGGCTGGCACGACGGTTACGCCCAAGGACGATCCGGAAATCAGCGTCCCCGCGACTCCGACCGCGAGCAACCCCCTTCTTGGATCCGTTGGATTGGTCAGCTCCACAACCGGCTATTCGTTCTTCAATTATCCTCTGGTCCCAGCAACGATCGGCGGCAGTTGGCAGCAGGTCCAGTCGGCCGGTGATTTCACCGCCAAGCTTCTGGCCGAAGGTAACATCGGTTCGGTCGTGGCGGCGTCGATGACCACGCTCGTCTCCCAGTTCGAGGTCAACACCGCCGAAAACCCGAACACGCCGGGAACGATCGATCTGCTTCAAACAACGGGGGACTTTGGCACCTTCCAAGACGGTGGCCCCGAGATCACGACCGGACCTCACGGAAATGTCAGATACATCAATGTCGGGGGCACCACCTATCGCGACGCAACTTTCGGCGGAGGAACGCCGGAAGATACCTTGTACCAGTTTGGTGAGACGGCGAATCTGGTTGACGATTCGGGCAGTCTCGTCAACATCACTCCCGAGCCGCTGGTGAGCTCGACCATACTCAATACCCCGGCATCGGCGGCAGGAACAACCGGAACCACAACGACCACCCCCGGCACGACCACCGTTACCAATCCCGACGGCAGCACAACGACAACGACCATCGCCGTCGTTACAAACAGTGATGGCAGCACCACAACAACCACGACGGTCAGTCAGACAACCCAATTAGACATTACCGCTTACGGCATCGAAGGCAGCGGCGGTCTGGCGATCGAAAAAGTCGAGTGCGATGGCGGTGTTCTGGTCAATGGCCTGGCTGGCACAAACGGGTTGCCAAATCAAACGGCGGAAATCGCTTCGATCGTTACCACCGCGCCTGGCGCACCGACCATTCCCGGCACGACGGCTATTCCTGCCACTCCGGCGCTGCCTACCGTGACCATCAACGCGCCGCTCACTCCCGGTGGGCCGGGCGTTACGACCGGCGGCTCAGGCAACTCCGGCAACACCGGCAGCAACAGCGGCGGAACTGGCACCGGCACGATGGGCAGCAGCACGGGTCAGGGCAGCGGTGGGGACACCAACACCGGCGCGGGTGGTGGCGCGATCAACGGCGGAGTTCTGAACAACGGTTCCTCCGGTGGCACCATCACGCTTCCCTTCCCGACCTTCACCGTCGGCGGCACCACGACCAACAAGGTGCTGCCACTCCAAACCGTTCTGATCCCGCCCGCACCCACAATCGGCTCGGGTAACCAGCTCGATATCCTACTCACCGGGCCTATCAAGCTCGATGTGATGAACGTCACCGGCGGGAATATCACCAACATCATCGACAACACCACCGGCGAAATCGATGACGTACATGCCACATCGATCGGCTTGCTCGAGAGCGGCGGTTCGATTGGTGTGATGTCCAAGAATACCCCGGCCGACGTCCAGCCCATTGCCGTCGAATCAAATGTTTTCCCGTTCCTTCAGCAGCATAACGCGATCGTTGTCGGCGGTGGCGTCACGAGTTCGGCCCAGGCCGGCACATCCTCCTCCACGACTACTCCCACCACGACCGGAGGCAATGACATTATCGAGGTTTCCGCTCCGATGATCGGGAACATCGACGTGGCTGGCGCGATCGGCTCTTTGAGCGGCACCATCGCCGGTCCCATTCTCACCGGCGAACAGATCAACACGGTCAACATCGGCCACGGCATCATGCCCAGCGGCAGCGGCGACTTCAGCCGGGCTGGCATTTATGCCGGCGGGGCCATCGGCAGCGTCACCAACACCGTCCCGGCCGATATTCGCGGGAACATTGTTTCACATACCGGCCTGCTTTCCCTGGATTTGAACAGCGGGTCGATCATCAATGCTCGACTTGAGAACATTGTCGACTTCGCTTTGAGTGCCGAGCCGATCGGTAAAGGCCTGATCGTTGATACGCCAAGCCCGATCACGCATCCCACGCTCGACCTGGGCGCGTTGACGGTAAATGGCAACGGTGGAGTTATCGGAACTTTGTTTGCATACCACCACATAGGAGATGTTACTGTTAATAAAGGATTCGGGTTATTTGATTCGGACTTTGCAACCGTTGGCGATGGCACGATCGAGTCGATCAGCACCGATGGATACGGGATTCGCGACACCGATTTCAGCGGCGGATCGTCGGTCGGTTCGATCGTCGCCAATGGCAACGGCAGCCTCGACAGCACCGTTAATTTCTCAAGCGATGTTCGCCTCAGCGAGGTCGACACCTTCGATCCTAACTTCGGATTCGAACCCAATGAATTAACCGACATTCATGCGTTGCTCGGAACCAGCGCAACCACTCCGGTGATCGCCGGCGTCACCGACACCGGAATCATTCAGGACGACAATTTCGTCGGCAATCGTGATCTCAGCCGCGTGAAGGCCTATCAGATTCGCGCGACCGATCCGGTCAACCTTCCCGTTGTCTTCAACTTCGCCAACTCCATCGGCAGCATCACCACCACCAGCACCATCGACGGATTGAGTGTAATCACCGGTAAGCTCAATACATTCCATCCCGGCGGTGATCTCATGAACACCTCCCTGCTCATCGCCGGGCCGATCAAGACCTTCACGCTGAACGGCAACATGATCGACAACTCCGCGATCACCGCCCAGGGGCCGAACGGAAATATCTCGAAGATCAACATCTATGGAAATATGGACGGCGCCATCACTGCCTTCGGCGGCAAGATCGGCAATGTCACCATCAAGGGCAACCTGACGGGCACGATCTCGAGCAATGCGCTCACCTCGTTGACCCTCTCCGGTTCATTGGGCAACGGATCGCTCGACATCACCGGAAGCGCCAACAAGATCACGTTCCTCGGCGACCTGGGCGGCAGCGGCAGCACACTGACGGTGGGAGGATCAGTGAAATCGCTGATCGTCAAGGGCAACCTGCTCGCGAATGTTCACATTCTTGGAAACCTCCAGAGCCTGACCGTCGGAAAGTCGATTATTTCCCCAGCGGCCGTCACGGTGGATCAAACCTTGTCACTATTGAAGGTCGGCGGCGACGTGCAGGCGGGAGTGATCGTTTCCACAACCGTGCTCAAGAAGAAATTGATCCACGGGTCCGATATGGGAACCTATAACATCATCTAGACGATGCCGATCCGCGGGCGATTCAACCTCGGCGCAGAGTCAGCGCACTGGCCATCGCGTTGGCCGCGGGGGTTGCAAGCGCTCAGAGCGATACGCGCCCAGCCACCCAGCCCACTACCGCCCCGTCCACTCAGCCCGCCGTCGATCCGAAGGCGTCGCGCGAGTTCCTGGCGGGCCTTGCCAGCGACGACCCGCATGTTCGACAGCGATGCGCCGATTCACTCGTTCGAATGGGTGAGGATGCGCACCCCCTTCTGGCAGAACTCCTGAAGCACTCCCAGGACCTTGAGGTCACCACGCGCGTGAAGCGGCGATCCGAAGGATCGACGAAAACCGCTTGTACGGCCCCTCCTATGTCACGCTTCACCTCAAGCAGGCCGAGCCGCGCGAGGCGGTGGCTGCCCTTTCGCGCCAAGCCTTGCGCCCCTTCCTGTTTTTCCGGACAACCTGCTGGATCAGGGAGGTTTGCCCAAGGTATCCATCGACGTGGACCGTGAACCGTTCTGGGTTGCAATGAAGCAATTCAGCCAGCAAACCGGATTGGAATTGCAGCAGTACAACGACACCGTCAAGTTGATGCGGGGAGCGATGCGCATGGGCGGTCCTGCCGTTATCAGCGGGGCGTTCCTGATCGTCGCCAACCAAATCACCCGCACCCAGACCGTACAATTGGCTCCCGGCGGCGCGAACGGATCGCAGTCGGATTTCATGCTCAACCTGTCTGCCTTTTCGGAACCGAAGCTGAAGGTGCTGCGCTCCAGTTCGACCGTTCAACTGGAGGAAGCCGTCGACGATCACGGAAATTCCCTCATCCCGGTTGGACCGGACAATCGCGGCTTTTATGGGGGCGGAGCGGGTTGCTGGCAGCTATTTTGCCGACTTGGCTGGCCGCACAATCCCGGCAAGCGGATCAAGAACCTGAAAGGACATACGTCTTTCACGTTGCAGACAAAATCGCAAACCATCCAGATCGATAACATCCTGGGGGTCAAGGATAAGGCTGAAGTGGTCAACGGCGTTCCGATTACAATTCGTTCCTTCGCCAGGAGCGATGGGAATTGGGAACTCAAGCTCGGCATCGCATCAGACCCGCAGAATCCGATGGCCTGGATTCAGCTGCAGCAGAGCATGATGAACAAATTGACAATAGTCGATGCCCAGGGAGCCGCGCTCGATCATCGTGGCATGAGCAGCCGCGGCATCAACAATGACATTGAACTGAGCCTGCAATTCGGCCAGTCAAACAGGCCCGACGGTCGATCCGGCGAACCGGCCAAGCTCCTCTGGGAGTTTCCGCTTGAAAGCAGGGATGTGACCGTCTCCTTCCAGTTCGCGGATCTTCCCATGCCCGGGGATCAGTAGACATCAGGCTTCCGCCCGAAAAATCCGCGGTCTTTTTCGACCGCAATTCTACGATTTGCCAAACCGGTTCAGCGCGCCGATAATTCAGTTGTCGTTCTTCAGGAGATTCACACCCAAGGACTCTCTCCATGTCGTTGGAAACCAAAGTCGGAACCATCGTTGAAAACGCGGACATCGATCGGGATACGCCGCAGCCGGAGATTCACATCGAGGAACGGCGCCTGACGCTCCTCGATTTTCTGCGCACGTGCATCAAGATTAACGGCTCCGACGTTCATTTACAGGCGGGCTCGACCCCGATGATTCGCGTGGACGGTCGAGCTCGATTCCTCGACTGTCCGCCACCCGGCGACGAGCAGATGCAGGAATTCGTGGACATCATGCTCACGGACGAGGAGAAGAAGCAGATCCTGCATCACAAGGGAGCCGTCGATCTGGCCTATCCCATGCCGGACAAAAGCGCACGGTTTCGCGTCAATATTTTTCACAGCCGTGAGCGCTATGCGATTGTCATGCGGCGGATCGTCACCAAGATCCCGGGTTTCACCGACTTGAATCTTCCACCACAGGCCGAAGAGCTGGCCAACAACCACCGCGGAATCATCGTGGTATCGGGTACAACCGGGAGCGGCAAGTCAACGACACTTGCGGCGATCATCGGCAAAATCAACCGCACCCGCGCCGAGCGGATCATCACGGTTGAGGATCCGGTGGAATATCAGCACGAGAACGCAAAATCACTGGTCAGCCAGGTGGAAGTCGGCTCCGATTCCGAAAGTTACGAGTACGCGCTGCGGTCGATGATGCGCCAGGATCCCGACACGATCCTGATCGGAGAAATTCGCGACAGTTTCTCGCTGACAACCGCCTTGCGCACCGCCGACACCGGGCATCTCGTCTTCACCACAGTCCACGCGACCAACGCGCCGATGACCATCGAGCGTCTGGTCTCCCTGTTTCACCCCGACCAGAAGGAATTGCAGCGAACGCAATTAGGCTTGAACCTGGTGGCAGTTCTCTGCCAGCGACTGGCCAAACGTCGTGACGGGAAAGGAAGAATTCCCGTCGTCGAAATCATGATGGCTACGCCCATTGTCCGGAAATACATCCTTGAAGGGGAATTCGATAAGTTAAAGGGAGCCGTCGGCAACCGCGAATCCGGCAGCCAGAGTTTCGATCAGCACCTGACCGAGCTTTTCGGCAAACAGATCATCGACGTCGCCGAAGCTAAGCGGTTGGCGAGCAATGTCGATGCTCTAAATCTCGCCCTTCGCGGCATCAGCAACAGTGACACGCGGCTGCGTTAGGCGTTTTCGCGGGTTATGGTGCCGATGCATCTTGCCCGGTTTCCCAAACCTAACCTGCGCCAAGTCGCCCGCGCTTTGATCGCCTACACGGCCGACAACGACGGAAAATTCCCCGGCGCGGCGCGGCTCGATAACAATCCACTGGGAGTCGATTACCCGGAGGACTGGATCCACTGGCAGAAAATGACGCCCAACTTGAGTATCGATCAATCGGCCATCGCGCCGTATACGGGAGCCGCCGGACTTGGGCTTGCGGCAATCCTGCGATGCCCCACCGATGACTACGAGGACCACCCCAATGAAGCCGCGATTTTTGGCGCTTATTGCTATTCGTATTCCATGAACGGTTTTCTCGCGTCCAACCGGGCCGACCCGCACGATTACCCCGGCTTGATGCGCCTCGCAGGCAACCCGCTGCAGAAGATCCTGCTCGTCGAAGAAAACTTCGACACGATCAACGATGGCGGATGGTTTGCGACTTCCGATTACATTTCGATTCGACACGATACCTATGCGGATGAATACAACTATCCCAATCCAGGCGTAAACTTCTATCCCGATAAGCGAGGCAACGCCGCGTTCATCGACGGCCATGTCGAGTTTGTCCCCCGCTCCTTCGCACAGAATCCGGTCCATTACCTTTTTGGCAATTAGAAATTCAGTTCTTCCAGACGCAGCTTCCGAAAATCCTGATTGAGTCCCCCCGGCATTCAACGGATCATATTGAGACGTCGATACACGCGACATCTCCCGTGCCGAATCAGTCCAGCCCTTTGCTCTGAGCAGCACACCGTCGCGAATTGCCCGACTGGAAATCCTGGGGAACGCAGGGTGTGGGTGCCCTGCGTTTTTTTGCAGCCGCAAATTCAAATCGAGACCAGAATCGGGGCGGATTCCGCACGCCAATTCACTGGGGGGGGCAGACGCCTAAACTGATTCTACGAGCGATTGTTAAAACTCCCCGTCGGCTGAAAGCGAACGCAGCCGAGCGGACATGAATCGCGAAAAATGGTAGAACCGCAGTCGGTGCCGAGCGAGCCACGAGCGCTGCGATGACCGCCATTTCACTCGAACTTCCCCTCGCCCGCCGATCGGTCAATCCCTGGCTGGTCGCGGTGGCGGTCGTGATCCCCACTTTCATGGAGGTCCTCGATACCACCATCGCCAACGTGGCGCTCCGCTATATCGCCGGCGGATTGTCCGCTCCCGTCACCGACAGCGAATGGGTCATCACCAGCTACCTGGCGGCAAACGCGATCATCCTGCCGATCTCCGGCTGGCTGGGGGCGCGTCTGGGTCGGCGAAACTATTTCCTCCTCTCGATTGCGATTTTTACGATCGCATCCGCCCTTTGCGGCATGGCGACCAGCCTCAATATGCTGATCGCCTGCCGCGTGCTCCAGGGCCTGGCCGGAGGCGGATTGCAGCCCTCCAGCCAGGGGATTCTCCTCGACGCATTTCCCCCCGAAAAGCAGGGAGCCGCCCAGACCCTCTTCGGCATCGCGGCGCTTCTCGCCCCGGTCGTCGGACCGACACTCGGCGGATATATCACCGACAACTACGGTTGGCGTTGGATTTTTTACCTGAACCTGCCGGTTGGGTTGCTGGCCCTTGCCGTATGCAGTGCCGTCGTCACCGACCCCGACTACCTCAAGGCTCAGCGCGCCGCGCTGCGCAAATCTCTCAACCGATTCGATCTGCTTGGCCTGCTCCTGCTCAGCGTGACCATGATCTCCTGGGAAGTCATGCTCAGCAAAGGGCAGGAGTGGGATTGGCTGGGTGATCCGTTCTGGAGGGTTCAAACCCTTCTGATTCTCTTCGTTGTCTGTCTTTCGGGGCTGATCTATCGCGAGTTGCGAATCGCCAATCCGCTCATCAATTTCAGGACGCTCCTCGACCGTAACTTTCGTTCCTGCTGCATCATCATCTTTTGCGCCTTTGGAGTTCTTTACGCGAACACCACTTCCCTGCCGGGATTGCTGCAGACGCTCTTCGGCTATGACGCAACCACGTCCGGGTTGGTCCTCTCGCCGGCGGGAATCGGCGCCGTCATCGTCCTTTTCGTCGTCGGAGCACTGCTGTCGCGCGGCGTCGATGCGCGGATTTGCATGGCATCCGGCCTCTTCGTGCTCGCCGTCGGAAACTTCTGGATGTCCCGGCTCAATCTTTCCGTCAGCCCCTGGGGATTCGTCTGGCCGCGCGTGGTCCTCATCGCCGGCTTGTCCATGATCTTCGCTCCGTTGAACGTCGCGGCCTTTTTATACATTCCAAGGGAAATGCGCGGAGCAGCCGTCGGATTGCTGGCGCTCTTGCGCAACGAAGGGGGCAGCGTCGGAACGTCGGTGGCGCAGACCATCCAGGAGCGCCGCGAGCAATTTCACGCGCTTCGCCTGAATGAACAGCTTGATCCGTTGAATCCAGCCGTGACAGACTTTTTCTCGCGCGGCCAGTCCTTTTTCTATCAACACACCGGGGACTTTGCCGCGTCGCATGACATGACGGTCCAGGCCCTGCAGAATGCCCGCAATCAGCAGGCCTCATCACTGGCCTATTTCGATGTCTTCTGGGCGTCGGCGGCAATCGCGGTTGTATTGATCTTCCTGGTATTCCTGATGCGCCGCTCCGTCGCGACAAAAGGAGCGCACGTGGCGGCGGAATGAAACGACGGTGCATTTTCGCGCAAAGTCATTTAACCATGGATTTTGCTCACATAGTATCCGAGCCGATTTTCGACATCTCCCGGCTTGTGGAAGCCGCGCGCCATGAGGGCTTTGATCCCATCCTGGGCGGCGGGTCGCCCGAGCGAAGCGATGCACGCATCCCACCCGGCGCCGAGTTCGACGTCCGGCGGCAAACTCGTATTGACGAGGCGCTTGGTGTTGCCGATCGCCCATTTATCGAATCCGGCGATCCGGGTTGCCAGCGCCTCTACGAAGGCGTCCAGCTCGGCGTCGGGCAGGGCGCGATTAACGTAGCCATAGGCCTCGGCCTGTTCTCCCCGGATATCTTCCGAGCTCAAGAGCACCTCGAGGGCGCGGTTCCGGCCGATCAGTTGGGGCAGGCGGGCCATGGGGCCGCCGCCGGCCACCATCCCCACGCCCACCTCCCATTGCGAGATAATGGCCTTTTCGCGGCTGGCAAAACTCATGTCGCACGCGAGCGTGATCTCGCTGCCGTTTCCGGTCGCACGGCCGCGGATGAGGGCAATGGAGGCGACTGGCAAGCGGGTCAGACGCGCGAGAAAGTCCGGCCAGGGCGGCAAACCTGTTGGCCCGGCCGGCATTGAGGTCAGGTCCTCCAGCTTGGCCAGGAAATCGGAGTGATTCAGGAAGTAGTCTTCGACCGCGCTGTCGAAGACCACGACCCTGACATCCTCGTCGGCCTCAAGAGCACTCATGACTTCCTGGAATTGCCGGACCATTTCCGGTCCCATCACATTGATCGGCGGGTTGTCGATCGTGACGCGCCAATAGGCCGGCGACCGCCGGGTCACGCGAAGCTGTTCGGATTTCACAGATGCGGATTTCATGGGGGCAGTTGTTGTTGTCATTGGATTTTCCTTTGCATTGGTTAGTGTCAGAAACGGACTAATTGCCCTCAGCGCCTTCTTCAGGTCCGGGTCATTTGCTTGTCGCCGGGAGTTGGTTGATTACAGCCGCGCCGGCCTTGCTGACGATCTCGTCCTGAGAATCGGTGCCTCCCGAACAGCCGATTGCGCCGATAATCGCGCCCTGGTCGATCAGTGGAATGCCGCCGCGAGACGCGATCATTCCATCGAACGCGAGCAGATAGTTGAGATGCATGAGCTGGATACCGTCCTCGAAGACCTTGGTGGGGCGCCGGAAAGTCGCGGCTGCTCGCGCTTTGTGTTCCGCTATCTGAATTGAGGCGAGCATCGCGCCATCCATTCGTTGGAAAGCAACTAAGTTGCCTCCGGAATCGGCGACCGCTACGTTCATCTTCCAATTCCGCTGCTTCGCCTTTGCCACCGCGGCTTGAATAACCGCTTGAGCCTGGGCGAGCGATATCGGAACCCCGTAGGGCACATCGAATGGTATTTCGTCCGGGACGACATCAAGTGGATTGGACGCCGCGGGCATTGATTCACTGGCGAGTTCTGTTTTGGCGCTTAACGTTTTCATGTTCGTTCTCCTTTCGAGTGGTTTGGGTCTTAGACCTTCGCATGATTAGCGAAGCGATCGAAACGCCGATCGGAGTTCGTCGCTGAAAAGTTGCGGCTGTTCCCAGGCTGCGAAGTGGCCGCCTTTTGAGGGTCGGTTGTAGTAAATCAGTTTGGGGTAGGCTTTCTCTGCCCAGCTTTTCGGGGCTGCATAGATCTCATCGGGGAAGGCGCTGACGGCGACCGGGATTTTGACGCCCCTCACGTCGAAGAAGCCTCCGCCCGTCGAAATCTGCGTGGTGTCCCAGTAAAGGCGCGCCGAGGAGACCGCGGTGTTCGTCAGCCAGTAAAGCGTGACGTTGTCGAGGATGTCGTCCCGCGTAAGGCCTTCGGACTTCCCGTCGAATACCCGGGCGATCATCTTGTAACTGCGGATGTCATGATCGAGCATCCACGCCGCGAGCCCGACCGGTGAATCGGCAAGCCCGTATAGCGTTTGCGGTCGGTAGGACATCTCGATGGCGTAGCCCAGACCATTTTTATAAAAGTCGTCCAACTGGTTCCACGCGTTGCGCTCCTCGGTCGTGAGATCGGCTGGCGGCGCCTCGTGAAAGGAGAGCGCCCTGGAGATGTTGGCTGGAACCGTCGCCGCCATATTGGTATGGATGCCGAGCAATCCCGGCGGCTGCTGCAGGGCCATTACCTCTGAGACGGCATTGCCCCAATCGCCGCCCTGCGCCACGTAGCGGGTGTAGCCGAGCCGCTGCATCAGCGTCGCCCACGCATGAGCGATACTGACAGGATTCCAGCCCGGCGCCGTCGGCTTTCCTGAAAATCCGTATCCCGGCAGCGAAGGGATGACTACATCAAAAGCGTCCTCCGCTTTTCCACCGTAGGCGGTTGGATCGGTGAGCGGGCCGATGATCTTCAATTGCTCGATGATCGATCCGGGCCATCCGTGGGTGACGATGACCGGCAATGCGTTCGCATTTTTCGAACGGACGTGAATGAAGTGGATGTCGAGTCCGTCGATCGTGGTGACGAATTGCGGCAGCGAGTTCAGCCTCGCCTCCACCTTTCGCCAGTCGTAATCGGTCGCCCAGTAGTTCGCGAGCTTCTGCATGGTCGCGAGCTGGACACCTTGCGTGGCATCACTGACCGTTTCCCGCTCCGGCCACTTCGTGGCGGCGATCCGCTGGCGAAGGTTCGTGAGCGCCTCCTCGGGTATGTTGACGTGGAAGGGGCGGATTGAGGTGTCTTCAGCCGCCGCGACCGACTTCGCCGGAGGCGCGCTGGTCGAAGGGGCTTGGACGTCGGCCGCCGACGCGAGCTTTTCGTTGCTGGGGCAGCAGAGCAACGCAACGCCGAAGACGGCTGTTGCTGCCGGGGAAACAAGAAGTCTGCGCCGGGTGAGCGCGAGCGATGACGATGTCGCGGATTGATTCGTTTTCGTTCGAGACATTGGGAAGCTCATCGTAAGCTCCTTCCAAATAGAACCGTTCGCCGCGCAGATCCGATTCGATCGGATGACATGCGATGCGATGCGGTCACACTATGAGCCGGCGACGGGCGAATCTATTAGACGATGGTATCGGCGATACGTTGGTATCAGTCGGTGTGAGGGTCTTCAATGCGCGATTCGGATGGCCCTCATCCCAACCTCTCCCAGAGTTGGCTCAACCACATACAATATACCCGTCAAAAGTTGATCAATAAAGGAGAGATGGTCGAAGGAATTCGGGACCTCTGGTCTATATCAGATGAAGGACGTAAACGGGTGGAGGCTGACCCGGCGTTTCAAGCGGAGGTGCAGGCGAGAAATCTTGCACAGACGATCAAGGCCGACTCTGACTCTCTTTATGGCGATCAAGAGGACCAAGGCTATGCTACGCCTGATCGCTCTCCCACGTTCTACGAACGCGATCCGATCTACCGTAAGAAAGCCATCCTCATCCACGGCACGTCGTGCATGATTTGCGGTTTGAACTTCGGCGAATTCTACGGCAAATGGGGCGAACTTTACATCGAAGTGCATCATATCGTCCCGATTTACGATGTACCGGAGTCGCGCGATACCGATCCAGAATTTGACATGATTGTTGTCTGTGCAAACTGCCATCGAATGATCCACCGGAGGCGCCGAAGTGCGCTCAAACGTGAAGAACTGCGATCATTCATTCGGCACGGCAAGCACAAATATGGCTTGCCGCGCAACTCGTGATTGTGGGGGATCAAGACAGTTGAGCGGCAATCGATCTCGACGAGGATCATGAAAGTGATTCGAGCTGATCGTGCGTGAGGTCGCAATCGCGCAGAATCTGGCCGAGAAGTCCCGGTCCGATCGTTTCGCCGGCATGCACCGGCACTGTTGTCACGCGACCATCGGGATGACGCAGTCGGTGGTGGCTGCCCTGCACGCGCACGACCAGGAAACCAGCTTTATTGAGAGCGCGGATCAGTTCTTTGCCGGTGAGCCGTTTTCGACGGGCCATCAGGCCACCTGCACCTGCTGAACAGCGACGAATGTTCGCCGCGACCGACGAGGGCCGTCGGCGAGGCAGAGGGTGATTGCTTCGATGACCCGGCGGGTCAGGACATCAAGGGACTTGGCCTGGGTGTGGCAGCCGCGTAACTCAGGCACCGTGGCGACGAAATACCCCTCTTCGTCTTGCTCGACCAACACAGTGAAGGGATCAGATCGTTTGGGCATACGTTTGATTCTACGCGATACATTGAATCCAATAAAGTCGCGCAGAATCCGATGTCTGCTGCGCGAAAAGGTTTCGCAAGCAAACGGAGCCGTCCTCGACCGTTTGATTCAGGTCTTTCTAAGCGATCACTTCGTCCCACTCGAATCAGAAACTCACTTCCAGGATCACTTCCAGCTCCACCGGCGAACCCAGCGGCAGGCTCGAGACACCAAAGACAAGGCGCGACGAAACAGTCTCTTCGCCGAAGACATCTCGAAGTAATTCCGACGCTGCATCGGCGACCTTGGCATGCTCAGTGAACTGGTGCGTCGCGGCGACGGACACGCCGAGCCTCACGACGTGGCTCACGCGGTCCAGCGAACCTAAATGCTTCTTCGTGAGCGCAAGCACATTGAGTGCGGCGGCGTACGCAGCTGCCCTGCCCGCCTTTACGTCAAGATCCTTTCCCACGCCGCCAACCACCGTAGCCGCGTGGCCGGAAGTGGCGAGCATCCCGCTCAGGAAAAGGAGGTTGCCCGTCTGAACGGCAGGAACGTAGGCGCCAAAAGGCGTTGGCGCATCGGGAAGACGAATTCCGAGTTTGGCGAGACGATTCTCGGCAGTGGTTGAGCTACTGCTCATGATGACAGCTCCTTTCCATTACCAGCGGCCAGAATGAGCGCCGCCATCAACGTAAATTGTGTCACCCGTGACCGTCGCGGCGTCAGTCAGATACATGACCGCGTCGGCGATGTCCTTGACTGTCGACGGCCGACCCATCGGCGAGAGGCCCTTCATCACGTCCCTGGGAGTGTCCCGGTGAAGCGGCGTTTCGACGACGCCGGGCGCGACGGCGTTTACTCGGATGCCGTCTTGCGCATATTCCAGCGCAAGGTGGCGGGTAATTGTTTCAAGGCCACCTTTGGTGATCATCGGCACTGACGCAGTAACGCCACGGATTGGGTTGCGGGCCAGGGCCGCCGTGATCGTGACAATGCTTCCGCCGGTCTTCTGCGCCAGCATTTGCCTGATGGCGAGTTGGGTGACGTAGAGGAAACCTTCGAGGTTCGTCGAGACGAGCGACCTGAAGTCGTCGGCTGTGTAGTCGATGAACGGCTTCGTGAAGAAGATGCCGGCGTTATTGACCAGAGCGTCGATCGCCTGGAAGCGAGCAATGGCCGTCTCGACAATCCCGGCGGCAGTTGCCGGATCGCCGATGTGGCCGTCCACCAGGGCGACGCGGTCCGAAGCCACAACCTCGGTAGACTCGGTCATCTTCCGGGAATTGGCGACGACGTTAAAACCCCTTTCGACAAAGCGGTTCACGATTCCCGCGCCGATCCCCTGCGAAGCTCCCGTCACGATGGCGGTTTTACGTTGGGCGATCATGGCACTTACCTCGCGCAGGTCCCGTCTTTAGTGTCGGATCATCAGATTACTTTCCTCTGGCAATGAACCCCGGAACGCCGGTCTCCACAACCGCATTAAACCTGACCTGCGACTTGATTCCATCGCTAATCTCCTGCACAGCGTCTTCTGGAAGGGTGGAAACTTCAAAGTTCTCCAGGATGCGGCTCGGGGTCTTCGAGGTGGTCAGCAGAGCCGTGCCGCGCTGAATCGCCCAGGCGAGCAACACTTGTGCGGGCGTCTTGTTGACCCGCCTGGCGACCGCGATGACGACAGGATCTTCCAGCAACTTGGGCTCACTACTATGCCCCAGTGCCGCGAAAGCCTGCAGCACGATGCCATTTTTTTTGCAATAGTTTAAAAGATCCCATTCCGGGAGGTACGGATGGGATTCGACGTGAACTACCGCAGGCTTGATCCTGGCCGCATCAAAGATTCCCTTCGCCTGTTCCAGGCTGACATCGGATAATCCGATCGCCTTGCACCTGCCTTTGTCCACCAGGGCCTCCAGCGCCCTCCATGTATCGAGCAATGTCACCCCTTTGTCATAGATCACCGCGCCGTTCGCATCCCTTGGATCCTGGTTGTCTCCGGGCTGGAAGGCAAATGGCGTGTGGATGAGATAGAGATCGATGAAGTCGACTTGGAGTTTCTTGAGACTTGCCTCGAAAGCAGGTTTGACGCGTTCCGGACGGTGGTTGGTATTCCAGAGCTTGGTAACGACAAACACCTCCTCCCGCTTGACCTTCCCTTCCTTGAATACCTCCTGCATCCCTTCCCCGACCTCTTTTTCGGTTCGGTAGCGTTCGGCAGTGTCGAGCAGGCGAAATCCTGCTTCGAGCGCCGCCTTGGTCGCAACTCTGGTTGCGACGGGGTCGGGAATGAGCGTGCCAAAGCCGAGCGCGGGGATGGCACTCGGATCCGTTGTTGAGAGGTAGCTTCGTGTAGCGAATGTTGTCGTTGGCCAGCATGATTGTCTCCTTGCTTTAATGCGCAGCCCATCGTAGAAGAATTGCTCTCGCGAGATCTTGTCCTCTTTGTTGACCGTGTATATCCCGACCTCTTCGAGGGTGATACGCTTGCCGGTGGCCTTGGGGGTGATATCGAGGGTGAAAAAGACGACGAACTGATCAGGGTTCGCACCGTTAAAAAATGGCCCGGCCACCGTCTCGCCGTTGAAGGTTTTATCGGAAACCCAGTCCTCTGATTTCTTGATGACCGGCTGCTGGCCTTTGGTTTCCTTGCCGTCGCCTTCGACGGAGACGATGTTCGGCGCGTACATCGTGCGCATGACGTCGAAATTTTTGCCGGCTCTGCACAATTCCACGAATTGACTGGCAACGGTTCTCAGGCTCATGGCGATCTCCTTCCAAAAGAATTGTCCGCCGCACAGATCCGATTCAATCGGATGCGATATGCAGATGAGATCACATTAGACATCGCGCGACGGCGAATCCATTAGACGATGGTGTTAGAGCAATCGACAAACGACTCGATCCCGCGTCACGATGGATTCGGCGTGCCCCGCTCCGGTTGGTTGAGACTTCACTTCACTTTTGCCTATGTTCATGAACAAAGTGTTCAATCCCTCCGCAAACCCCGGATGCGCGAAGATGCCGTCTTCGAGCGCGGTGTAAGGAAGCTTGCCCATCATGGCGATCTGCAGCATCGACATGATTTCACCCCCCTCGCCAGCCAGGACGGCGGCGCCAAGGATCTGCCGCGTGTCGGCATCGACAACCGCCTTGATGAAGCCACGCGATTCGGCTGTTTCCACTGCACGGGCCACCCAGGTCATGGGGATTTTGGCGATGCGGATCGAGCGGCCGAGTGCTCGCGCCTCTTGCTCGGTCAGGCCAATCCGCCCTAGTTGTGGATCAATGAAGACGGTGTAGGGAACGAGCCGGTTTGTCGTTGATGATTTCCCGCCACGAAGCAGATTGTTGCGAATGATGCGATAGTCATCGTATGAGATATGCGTAAATGCCGGGCCGCCCTTGACGTCCCCCAACGCGTAGATACCGGCAATGCTGGTCGAAAGACGATCGTCTACGGGTATGAAGCCACGAGCGTCGACCTTCACACCGGTCGCGCCGAGGTTGAGTTGCTCGCTGTTCGGAACTCGTCCCGCGGCGATGAGCAGGTGAGAGCCGGTGACGGTCTTCTCTCCCGCAGGGCCGCGTAGATCTATTCCGACGCCGGATGGGCTGGCATGCACGCCAACCGCTTCGGTTTCGAGCAGGACCTCGATGCCATCCGCCTGCAAGAGCTTGCAGATTTCCTCGGCAACGTCTGGATCCTCCCGGCCCAGGAGCTGCTTCCCCTGCTGCACGATCGTGACCGCACTGCCGAAGCGGCGAAACATCTGGCCAAACTCCAAACCGACGTCACCGCCTCCGAGAACCAGCAAATGTTCCGGCAGTTCCTGCAATTCCATGATCGAAGTGGAGTCGAGAGCTTTCACAGAATTGAGCCCGGCAATGTGGGGCACTACGGGCCGATCACCTGTATTGATGAAAATCGTCTCGGCGGTCAACGTCCGCATGCCGCCGGCATTGACCTTCACCTCGACAGCTTTGGGCCCGGTGAAGTGCGCCTGGCCGAATATGAGGTCGACATTCTTGGCATGTTCCAGTCGACGCTGATCCCCTGTGCGGAATTCGTCCACGATAGCCTGCTTGCGCCGGTGGATCTGCGTCAAGTCAACACTGACGGACCCGCAACGGACGCCGTAGTCGGCGGCACGCCTGGCCAGGTAAGCGATTCGCGCGCTGGCGACCATGGTCTTTGTCGGTGTGCAGCCCACGTTGATACAGGTGCCGCCGACATGCTCCCTCTCGATGATAGCAGTTTTCCATCCAGCCTCGGCAAGTGCCAGGGAAAGCGGCATACCTGCCTGTCCCGACCCTATTACGATGGCATCATACTGTTCCATACGGATCCTCACCGGATGCGCGCGAGCGCAACCGAATACCAGCCGCGCTCGTCTTTCCACGTCTGTTCGACCTCAAAGCCGCCGTCTCTTAGGAGAGTACGGATCGCCGCATCTGTGAACTTGTAGCTATTCTCAGTATGAATGCGTTCGCCTTCCTCGAAGTACACATCAAGTTGGGCGGCAGCGATACGTACACGTTGGTCGCGGGTACTCTCAAGATGCATTTCGATGCGCGACTGTGCGGTGTTCCAGAGAACTCGATGACGGAACCGCGCCGGATCACAATCAGCGTCGAGCTCTCGATTGAGCCGGTGCAGCATGTTCAGGTTGAATTCCGCCGTGACCCCGGCTCTGTCGTCATACGCCGCCAACAGGGTTCGCTCATCTTTCACCATGTCCACCCCCAGCAGCAGCGCATCACCCGATTGCAACTGGCCCCTGAGATCCCGAAGAATCTTTCTCGCCTCTTCGGGCGTGAAATTGCCTATGCTTGAACCGATGTATAACCCCACGGTGGTTCCGTCGAAGGAGTCAAGCTCTGGCGGATGTGTTACATAGTTCGCCACAATTGGCGTGACAGATACCTCGGGCAACGAGGTGGCGATCGTCTCGCAGGCTACGTCAAGCGCATCGGAAGATACATCCACCGGAGCGTATAGCACTTCACTCTTTAATCTCGCGGCAGCATCAAGCAGGACGGTGGTCTTCGAGGCGGTGCCCGCTCCCAGCTCCACAAGGCGCACGGCGTCTGACGTGTCAGGGCAGGCGGCAGCGATGATGTCGTCGGAACAGCTCGCCAGGATGTTGCGCTGCCGTGCGCGTTGGGTAATACTCCGGCAGTTGTGTGATTTCCTCGAAAATGCGGGAGCCACGCGCATCGTAGAATATCCATGGGGGAAGGGAGCGGGGTCGCTCCAGCAAGCCGCGCCGAACTTCCCGGATCAGCATTTCGCGTGTATCCAGCGAAGAGGTGCTCTCCAGGTCGAGTGTGATCGAGTAGGTAGTCATAAAGGTTGGATGCGGCTGTGATGAGAGAAGGCTATTGGACCTTAGTATCGCAGACAGCCAGCGGATACCTTTCATCTGCCGACGGCAGAGTTGGCATCAGGAAGTCGCGGATAAGACGCCAATCGTCGCGAGCACTTTTAACAGCGCCTGAGCCGCCGAGGTTGATGACGCGGGATTTTGACCGGTGATGAGTCGCCTATCGACAATCGAGAAAGGCGCCCAGTTGCGCTTTTTTTCAAAAACGGCGCCCAGGCGCAGCAGTTCATCCTCGACAAGGAACGGCACAACTTTGGTGAGTTGCATCTCCTCTTCTTCCCCGTTCGTAAAGCCGGTCACGCGCTTTCCCTTTACGAGAGGCTCGCCCTGGTACATCACGTGGCGCAGCACGCCGGGCGAATGGCAGACCAGGGCGATCGGCTTGCCTGAATTATAAAATGACTCGAGCAAAGCGATCGAGGCCGGGCTCTCGGCCAGATCCCACATCGGCCCATGGCCGCCGGGATAAAATACGGTGTCAAAGTCTTCCGATTTCATGTCGGCGAGCTTGACCGTGTTCGCGAGCGCCTTTGCGCCGCCGCGTCTTTCTTGAACCGAGCCATCGCCGGGGTTTGGTTTTCGGGTTTATCGCTTTTAGGATCCAGCGGAGGCTGCCCGCCTTTCGGAGAGGCGAGCGTTAACTCGACTCCGGCATCTTTAAAGACAAAATACGGAGCCGCGAATTCTTCGAGCCAGAAACCGGTCTTGAGACCGGTGTTTCCCAACTGATCGTGTGATGTCAGAACCATCAAGATTTTCATGAGCGTTCTCCTTTGGAGTGGAATTGGGGTTAGTTCCTGCAATGGTCGATGCTCATCATGAGCGATCCGTTCAAAGAAGGGTTTGTTACGCATGTCCGATACGATCGGACGCTCTGCTTTGATGCGGTCAGGCAGGAAGACGGGTATTGGACGATGGTATCGGTGGTGCGTTTGTATCACTCAGCGCGACGCTTCCGGTGTGAAGACCGGGCCAATACCATCGTCTAATAGATTCTTCGTCCAATGGTTGGCTAGTGTTGTTCCGGGCCAACCTGGAGGTGAATCATGAAAGCAATCGTAGTCCACGAATATGGTGGTCCGGAAGTGCTGAAGTTCGAGGATTACCCCGACCCGGTTCCGGCTAAGGGCGAGGTGTTGGTGCGGGTCGCTGCCGCGAGCGTGAATCCGCTCGACTACAAACGGCGCCGTGGACTAACCAACGATTATTATCCCATCCATTTCCCGGGGCTCATCGGCGTCGATATGGCGGGGACCGTGATCAAGATTGGGCCTGGCGCGGAAGGCTTTTCCGTCGGCGACCGGGTGTTCGCCATGGCGGACAATACCTACGCCGAACTTTGTGCCGTGAATGTAGCGATCCTGGCAAAGGTCCCCGAAGGGCTCGATTTGATCGACGCGGCGGCGCTCCCGCTGGTGACGACGACCGGCAACCAGCTCCTTTCGGCTACGGGAGTCAAATCGGGCCAGACGGTGATGGTCGTCGGTGCGGTGGGCAATGTTGGACGTTCGGCGGTGTTCACTGCGAAGGATCGCGGAGCAGTTGTGATCGCCGGAGTTTTGAGGAGGCAGATGGATGAGGCGAAGACTGTCGGCGCGGATCAGGTTGTCGCTACCGATGACGACATCGCGATTGCCAATCTTCCGCCGCTCGATGCGGTTGCCGATGCGGTCGGCGGCAAAACCGCCGAGAAGCTGATCGCCCGGGTCAAGCAGGGAGGCGTGTTTGCTTCGGTTCTCGGAAAACCACAGAACGCCGCAAAGTACCCATCTGTAAAGGCTGTGTTTGTCTTCTCGAAATTCGACCGAAAGACGCTCGAGTTCATGGCCGAAGCGGTGCGAGATGGCAAGCTGGCAATCCCGATCAGCCGCAAACTGCCGCTGAGCGAAGCGGCCGAGGCTCACGCAGCAGCAGAAAAAGACGCTTTTGGGAAGATCCTGCTGGTGCCTTGAAGTCTGAGCTGATGCAACTTCCAAGGAGAATCCAAAATGAAGACACATCGCCCCGGAATTAATCCCGCTTCAAAACCAAGCGGCGACGGATGTGTGGAATGCCTGGCGTCACCGAAAGCCTGGTGGTTTCATTTGCGCCGCTGTGCTGAGTGTGGGCACATCGGATGCTGTGACAGTTCTCCAGGCAAGCATGCAACAAAGCATGCGGCCGAGACGGGGCATTCAATCATCTGCAGTTTTGAGCCGGGCGAGGACTGGTTCTACGATTACACGACGCAGGAGATGATCAAAGGGGAAGAATTAACGCCGCCGCGCGCTCATCCCGACAGCCAACCCGTACCTGGACCGGCAGGAAGGGTGCCGGCCAACTGGGAATCGCTCATAAGCTAAAATTTAGTAGACCGTCATAGGGTGGCCAGCAGATCAGACGTTTCCTTTAGCCCGGATTATTCACCACGGAGGCACTGAGGCCACATTGAAGTCATGGAGCGGATCGACTTACCGCCGATCTATTCGGTCTGGAAAAAGTTGCAGGTTGTGCATCTCACACTGAGCAACTTGTGCTGTTTTCTCTGTGGCCTCCGTGCCTCTGTGGTGAATCCTGACTTTCCGGGTTAGACCGTGGGCGTTTCCGGCGGCGTCCTGACCCAGGCTATGTCTGCGGGAATCCGAACATCAACCACGACTGATTGCCTACCCAATGCGGGTACAGCTGGCCAGGCGTCAACCGTAGGTGAGATCGGTGCTCTGTCCGACTTCGATAATATAACCGTCAGGATCGCGGATGTAGCAGCGAATCTCGCCGTACTTGGGAATCGGTTCGGTGATGAACTCGGCTCCTCGACTTTTCCATAATTTGTAGCAGGCTCGAATATCCGCAACGCGGAAATTCATAAAACTGTTAATGTGATTTGGGTCGGGGACGCTGAGCGTTACCGTCGGCTTATCCGGGGTCGGCCCGCCGCCAACGTTCAGAATCATCCAGATATTCGCAAGCTGAAGGTACGGAGGCGCGTTGCCGTCTCCCATTGTCAGAATGCGAGCGCCGAAGACCTTTTCGTAGTAGCGAGCCGAACGCTCGACGTCAGCGACGGTGAGAAAATGCGCGATGCTGATCCCCTCTCGCGGGGGCATCTCGTAGCTCTTCTGTTCGAGTTGTACCGTGTCCATAGATGGCTCCTTTCGATAGGGCGCTCATTACAATTACGACGCGCCGCGTCCCGCTCCCATGGAGCGGTTGCATCAATTAGATGCACTCCGACGCCAGGCGGGTATTAGACGTTCGTATCGATCGAATGTGAGGTTCAAGGAGTTCGCTCAGCACCTGTCGGGCGCGGCGGAGCCGCCTCTTCACGTTGTGCACGCTCGTTTCAAGGACGGCGGCGGCAGCGATGGCATCCATTTGCTCGATATCCCGCAATAAGAGCACGGCTCGGTCCCCAGCGGGAAGCTTCTCAATCGCTCGATGGACGAACGCGCGCAGTTCGTCGGTCTCGACGCTGAACAAGGGATCATCCAGCTCGGCGCTTGCACGCCGGCCGTCAGCGCGCGAGCCGGTCGCCGGAAGAAGTTCCTCAATGGAGATTTCCCTCCGGAACCAGTCCGAACGAAGTTTCATAAGGCAGGAATTAACCGTGATGCGGTATAGCCACGTGGCGAGGCGTGATTCGCATTCGAAGCCGGCGATGGCCTTGAAGGCGGAGATGAAAGCATCCTGGAGCGCATCATCGCAGTCGTCATCGCAGCGTAGGAAGCGGCGGGCCACGGTCATCATCTGAGGTCCAAATAGCCTGACCAGCCTGGTGCAGGCACTCTGATCTCCGCCCCCGATCCGGACGACGAGATCGGCTTCTTCTTCGCGGGAAAGGTGGGTGACGAGGATGGGTTGAGCGAGGTCAGTCATTGTTCTTGCCTCTGGAATCGCGGCTCCGAGTCGGCCGGACTTCAGGTCCAGCCGCGATCACACTAGAGTGCGAGCGCAGGCCAATCTATTGGTCGATGGTATCGGGGATACTTTGGTATGGGGTGCGGCCCAGATCGTCCAAAACGGGGTGCCCCAACGAACCAATACCAAAGTATCATAGACCTTCGCGGGGCGTGCGTCGTACATTGTGGTGGTAGAGGTTCTCGCGCGCGATGCTTGCGCGTGTTGCAGCGCACACAAGGCAGTTTCTGAGACGTATATGAAAGAGCATCGCCCGCTGGTCTCCGTTGTCGACGACGATGAGTCGGTGCGCGAATCACTGCCCGACCTGCTGAAAGAACTCGGCTTTGCGGCTCGGGCGTTTTCGTCGGCGGAAGAGTTTCTCGCCTCGGCAAGCGTCTATCAGACCAACAGCCTGATCCTCGATATCGCCATGCCGGGCATGTCGGGACCCGATCTCCAACGGGAATTGAAACTTCGCCATCAGGAGATTCCGATCGTCTTCATCACCGCGCGCCGAGATGACACGGTTCGCGCGCGCATGCTCGAACAGGGCGCCGTCGAGTGCCTGTTCAAGCCGTTCGGCGAGGCAGCGCTGCTCGACGCGGTCAATCTCGCTCTCAAATCACCTGAATGAGCGTTCCATCCATGCGTGTGCCGGACTCTGCGCGATGCGATGGGCGTCTGGCAGTTGCTCTGATCACCAAGGGTGACGGGGAGCGATGAGCGTACCTTTCAACACCGATCACCCACAAGTTTCGCTGGCCTATTTGCCGCCGACACTGCGGCAGACTCGCTCAGCGCTGGTCGGGGCGGCAGTGTTGCTGCTTGGATTGGCGGCTTCGGTTCCGTTCGCGACCTACCGACTGCCGAGGGTTAACGGTTTCATCCCGGCGTTCGATGCGGTTATTTCCGTCACCGACCTTATCACCGCAGGCCTCCTGCTGGCACAGTTCTCGATCACTCGTTCGCGAGCGATCTGGGCGCTGGCGTGCGGCTACTTCTTTTCGGCGGCGATTGTCGTCACACACGCACTGACTTTCCCAGGGGCTTTTTCCCCGACGGGAAATCTCGGCGTGATTAGGCACCTCAATTTCAGGGTATATCTGTTATGGCATATTGGCCTTGCCGTGGCCATTTTTGCTTATCTATGGTTCAGAAACAGAGGCTTCACGAAGGCGCGTGCGTATAGGCCAACAGAGATTGTGGTAACCGTTGGCGGTGTGGTCGTGGTCGCCCTTGTTAGTTGCATTGGATGCATTGCCTTGTTGCCGCCCGTGGATCCGGTGGCGGGCAGGTGGCTCACCGTTGCCGCAATGCTGATTTGCCGCTGCGCTTTTTGTCTTGTGGTTTTTCCAACGCTCGGTACTTGATCAATGGCTCATGGTCGTCATTCTTGCCATGATCATCGAGCTGGCGGTCACAGGGCTCATCGGTGGATTTGTGCATTCGGACGACCTGCTTCCTATCGATCGGACGCGCATAGCCACTCTTGGTTTTTATGTAGGCCGCCTCTTTTCGCTCGTCACTTCGACATTCATTTTGATCGCTCTACTCGCGGAAACGTCCAAGCTATACGCCGGAGTTGCCCGCGCGAATACGCTGGCGAACGCCGTCAAAGCCTCTCAGGCTCTATCCAGCGAGATCGACCTCCCGCATCTGATCGAGCGACTGATGAAGATCGCGATCGAAAACGCAGGCGCAGATCGCGGCCTTTTGGTACTGCCATCAGGCGATCAATATCTGATCCGGGCTGAGGCGCAAGCGACCGGCGATCAGATCGTATCCGCCTGGACGCTCGAGCCGGATGGGACCCCGGATTTCGTGAATCAAGTTTGGCTTGAGTTCTCCGGTCAGACTCCTGACTTCGTCCGGTCGCGACCCGAGGCCTGGATGACCGCGATCCACCCTGAGGATCGCGAAATGGCAGCCAGGATCTTTTGGGAGGGCGTGCATTCGGGCCGGGGTTTCGCGATGGAAGCCCGGTCTCTCCGCGCTGGGGATGGGACCTATCGCTGGAACAACATGCCGGAAGGAACCTGGAAACCTCACGAGAAACACGGACGGCTGACGATGCAGAGCGACCTGCCCGACAGCGTCTACGCGTTTCCGAAGCAGCGCAAAGAACCGCTGACCGACGCACAGCATGTGCGTAACGCGGTCGCGCGGTTCGATCAGGTCATCGACGTCTCCGATGCCGATCGTGCTTTGGCGTTCGCGAACATCGAGAAAGCTGCGACCTATTACAAGGTCAACCTCACGGAAACGTCATGGCACGAACTGGGCGTTCATCCTCAAACGAAAACAAAAGAAATGCATTGAGCACTTTGAACCGCGGCGCGGTGACCGATCATTTCGCAAGACGAGGATCCCTCGGACCAATACCAAAGTATCATGGACGTTCGGCACGGAAGGGATTATCGTTTGGGTGGTACGCCGTTACGAATTCGACACAATGGCGAACAGCCGCAAACCTGACGCCGATGCCCCTCCGAGTTGTCGTAAACCGCGCTCTTTGGCGTTCGTTGCGGAATTCCGCGTAGAAGAAATACTCCGTGAAAACCACCGCGCCGCCCATTCCCTTTGCCGGCTCTCAGCTCGGCGAAATGCGTCATGTTTGTGCGTTCTTCAATGGCGCCGACGAAGAATATCGCGTATTGCTTCCGTTCATCAAGGATGGGTTTGAGTGTGGCGACAAAGCGGTTCATGTAGTGAGCACGGATCAGCGGGGCGATCATCTGCGACGGTTGGCCGCGGCAGGGATCGACACGACGTCCGCCCAGCAAAGCGGCCAATTCGACCTTCTAATCAATACCGAAGCCTACCTTCGGGACGGGCGTTTCGATCAGGACAGGATGTTGGAGGTGTTTGAAAAGCTGGCCAGCGGCAACGCCCAGGGCGGATTTCCGCTCAGTCGCATCGTCTGCCACATGGACTGGGCGGCTGAAGGCCGATCGCACATCGATAATCTCGTCGAATTCGAATCGCGAGTAAATCACGTCTGGCGCCGCCACGACGACGCGGTCATCTGCGTGTACGACCTTGCAAAATTCGGAGGAGACACGGTGATCGACATCATGCGTACGCATCCCATGATCATCATTGGTGGCATCCTCCAGCAAAATCCGTTTTTTGTGCCGCCGGAGGAGTTCCTGCGCGAGCTGCGCGAACGGCGCACCGAGACTACGTAACACCCTCCAGCGGTCAAATTTGGAAGTGCAACCCGAAAATCCCGCCGAAGAGGTCAAACGCCTTCAACGCTGCATCAATGATCTGCTGAGCGTCGTCGCTCTTCCTGCGATCTGGACCGGCGGCGAGCCGTCACAGGTTGTCCGCACCCTGCTCGACTCGCTGCTCGGCATGCTCCGCCTGGATCTGATTTACGTGCGATTGAACGACCCTGCTGGCGAAGCGCCGGTTGAGGTGGCTCGTGTCGCCCAGACGGGAAAACTGGCGATCCCGCCGCAACAGATCGGCCAGATTCTCAACGACTGTTTGGGAGCAGACCCACAACGATGGCCGCCGTCGGCGCGGACCCGTATTGGGAACGGAGATATTTGGATCGTGCCCCTGCATCTGGGGCTTCAGGGCGAAATCGGCATCATGGTCGCGGGTTCTCACCGGGCGGATTTCCCAGGACAAACCGAGCAACTTGTTCTGAGCGTGGCCGCAAATCAGGCGGCGATCGGACTGCAGGAGGCATGGCTCCTGAGCGAACAGAAACGGGTTGCCCACGAACTCGATGAACGGGTCGCGCAACGAACCCGAGAGCTTGCCGCGGCAAACGAGCAGCTGACGAAAGAAATTGCCGATCGCACGGTCGCGGAAGAGAGACTGCGCGAGGAAGAAAGGGAACTGAATCGCAGTGAGACGCGAAACGCCGCGATCCTGGATTCGGCGCTCGACTGCATTGTGACAATCGATCAGGAAGGGCGTATCACGGAGTTCAATCCGGCGGCGGAATGCACTTTCGACCGCCGTCGGGACGAGGTCCTCGGCACGCGGCTGGCCGACGTCATCATCCCCCCGTCGCTGCAGGAGAAGCATCGGCTGGGACTGGCCCGCCACCTGGCCACCGGCGAATCGACCGTGCTTGGGACGCGCATCGAGATGACTGCGGTCCGTGCCGATGGGAGCGAATTCCCTGTCGAGCTCGCGATCACGCGCATCCCGCTGGACGGGCCGCCGTCCTTCACCGGCTACCTCCGCGACATCACAGAACGCAAACGGTCGGAAGAGGCGCTCGGCAAGGCACGCTCGGAACTCGCACGCGTGGCCAGGGCAACGACGCTCGGCGCGTTGACGGCGTCGATCGCGCATGAAGTCAACCAGCCGCTGTCTGGAATCATCACCAACGCCAGCACCTGCCTGCGAATGCTGGCCGCCGATCCTCCAAACGTCGATGGCGCGCGCGAAACCGCGCGGCGCACGATCCGCGATGGCAACCGTGCCTCCGAGGTGATCCAGCGATTGCGCGCCCTCTTTGGCAAGAAAGACGGCACGACCGAATCGGTGGACCTCAACGAAGCCGCGCAGGAAGTAATTGCCCTGTCGCAGACCGAACTTCAGAGAAGCCGGGCGATCGTACTGGTGCAACTCGACGACAATCTTCCGCCGGTCACTGGCGATCGGGTCCAGCTTCAGCAGGTAATGCTGAATCTGATTTTAAACGCCGCGGACGCGATGAGCGGCATCGAAGATCGTCCAAGGCAGTTAGTGATCAGAACCGAGCGCGACGAAGGGGATCGTGTGCGCCTGACTGTGCAGGATTCGGGCGTCGGTTTCGAACCGCAAGGCGCGGAAAAGCTCTTCGAAGCGTTCTACACCACCAAAAGCGGCGGAATGGGAATCGGGCTGTCCGTCAGCCGATCCATTATCGAGAGCCATCGCGGCCGTCTCTGGGCTGCACCGAATGAGGGTCCGGGAGCCACGTTTTCATTTTCCGTTCCTTGCGGAGGCGAAGGTGCGACGGGCGCACACAGTCCCGGCGTCGATCGGACGCCGGCCGTGACGGATGCCGAGCACATCGTGAGGAGATTGTAATGAACATCCGTACACTCGTATCAGTTGTTGATGATGACGAGTCCGTCCGTGAGTCGCTGCCCGACCTGCTGAGGGAGTTCGGCTACGAGGTCCGGGCGTTCTCGTCGGCCGAAGATTTCCTCGCATCCGAATACGTCGGCCAGACCCGATGCCTGATTCTCGACATCGCCATGCCGGGCATGTCCGGACCTGATCTCCAACAGGAATTGACGCACCGAGGCCAGAAGATTCCAATCGTCTTCATCACCGCTCACGGCGATGAGACTGTCCGCCCGCACTTGATCGAACAAGGCGCCGTGGAGTGCCTCTTCAAGCCATTCAGCGAGAAGGCTCTGATTGAAGCCTTGAATACGGCACTTGAAACAAACTGAGCGATTGTCGTGGTCTTGCTCTCTGGTGGTTATAATGAGTTCCGCCAGCCCCACACATTAAATTGAGGTCTTTTCAAATGCCGCACGCCACACCCACTGTGTTTGTTGTTGACGACGACCTCTCGGTGCGCGAATCGCTGGAATCGCTTATCCGCTGCGCGGGCTGGCAGCCGGAGACATTCGCGTCCGCTCAGGAATTTCTTTCCTGCCCGAGAGTTTTTGCCCCGAGCTGTCTCGTGCTTGACGTTTCACTGCCGGACCTGAACGGCCTGGATCTGCAGAATCGCATCGCTGCCGATCGGAATGACATGCCGATCATCTTCATCACCGGCTATGGCGACGTTCCGATGACCGTCCGCGCAATGAAGGCGGGGGCCGTTGAATTTCTGACCAAGCCATTTGGCGATGAAGTGTTGCTGGGCGCCATTCGCAACGCCATTGAACGCAGCCACGCCACACTCGAGCACGAGGCGGGAATGCAGGCGCTGCGGAATTGTTACGCGTCACTCACCGCTCGCGAGCAGGAGGTCATGGCTTTGGTGGTTACCGGCCTCTTGAATAAACAAGTCGGTCGCGAACTCGGCATCAGCGAAATCACAGTCAAGGCGCACCGAGGCAAAATGATGGGAAAGATGAAGGCCGACTCCCTCGCGGACCTTGTCAAAATGGCCGTGAGACTCGGCCTCGTGGCTGCGACCCAGGGCTGATCCGCGCACGGCCGCTAAACTGAGGAGTTGCTTCACAACTCACCTCACGCCGGGTCCTGTGGACCCGGATCCGGATTCGCAGGACCCGGCGGGTCAATTAAGCTATCAGCGGAATTGACCTGTTTCACGGCTCGGACTAGCGTATCGGCCCTGGGCCCATCGGCGATGGTCCGATCAGCCTTGAATTACGACCAATGGAGGAAACATGAACCGAAGTATCCGTTTGATCGCACTTTCGACATTCCTGACCGGCGGAATCGCGCTGATCGGATGCAACAAGGACGATCAGAAGCAGGCCGAGCAGAAGGCCCAGGACACCGCACAGAAGGCCGGTGACGCCATTTCCAGTGGTGCCGAAAAGACCAAAGACGCGGTAAAAGAAGCGGCTGACAAAGCTACGCCGGTCGTGAAGGAGGCCGCCGAGAAGACCAGGGAAGCCACCACCCAGGCGGTCGAAAAGGCAAAGGAAGTCGGAAGCGAAGCCGAGCAGAAGGCCAAAGATCTGCTCAATTCCAATAAATGATCCCCCCTGTCCCTCAGAAACAGCATGCGTCAAAAGGATCGCACCATTGCGGCGATGGCTCGTACAGTTTGCTAGAATAATGGCGTTGTCGAAGGACAACGTCCGATATTGCCAAGAGCTTTTGTACCGTATCGATTCGTCCGGCCGTCAAATCCCGGACGAATCAAGAGTCCCTGATACTGCGGTGTTGAACAGCGTCTCCTGCGGCCGAAAAGCGGTGAAAAGGAACCGTCGGCCGTAAGCCACGCTGCGGTTGCAGAGAGAGTAGAGGGTGGAAGGTGGAGAGTAGCGCGGAACAATCCGCCACCCTCGACCCTCCACGCTCCACCCTCTCTCACAAACCTCCGCACGAGGATCGACTGAAATGGCTACCGACCCGCGTTTCCTGAGCAGTTCCGGCCCGGAAGTCTTCACCGGGAATGAAATCCTCATTAAAGGCGCCCTGGAAACCGAAGGTGGCGTTCACCTCATGACCGGGTATCCCGGTTCCCCCGTCGCCGGGTTTTTCGACGTTCTCGGGGACATCAAGGATCTTCTCAATAAGAACGGCGTTCGCGCCTTCCAGGCTAATAACGAGGCGCTGGGCGTCGCCGCGGTCAACGGATCGCAGATGGCCCCCTGCCGCGCCATCGCAACGATGAAAAGTGTCGGGGTTCACGTCGCTTCCGATGCGCTGGCCCTGGGCAACCTGGCGGGAGCCAATCCGCAGGGCGGCGCGGTCATCATCATGGGTGACGATCCGTGGTGCGACAGCACGCAGGTCCCCGCCGACAGCCGGTTCCTTTGCGAGCATCTCCGCATGCCGGTGGTCGAGCCGGGAACGCCACAGGAATTGAAGGACTGGATCGATCTTTCGTTCAAGCTCTCCCAGGCCGCCGAACTCTACATCGGCTACATCGTGACCACCACGCAGGCGGACGGCGGCGGCACGGTCATCTGCCGTCCGAATCAATTTCCGACCTTAAACACGCAACACCAGGTCGCGCTCGACACCGCCCACGTGCCGCTCGACAAAGTACTCCTCCCGCCGCGAACCTGGCAGCACGAGCTTCAGATTCCGGATCGGTTTGTGCGCACGATGAAAGTGGCACGAGAAGTGGGAGTGAATCGGATCGACCGTGCGAAGGTAACGGAGTGTCGGAGTGACGGAGTAACGGAGTGCGCAACCGGAAGCGCACGCCCATACTCCGATACCCCGTCACCCCGTCACACTCCCTCCCCTTCCCCATTGGCTTCATCGTCACCGGCATGTCCGGCCCCTACCTGGATCACGTGCTCGCCGACCTCGGGCTGAGCGGCGTATTTCCGATCCTCCACATGGGGATGAGTTATCCGGTGGACATCGCTCTGGTCGCCGAGTTTTCGGCACTTTGCAAAGATGTCATCGTGATCGAAGAGCGGCGAAGTTTTCTCGAGAAGAACATTCGCGATGGGTTGTTCCATTCGCTCCCTGTCGAGGACGCCGGAAAGATCGCCGCGCGACTGTACGGAAAATCGTTTCCGCGCGGCACGCCGGGAATTCCCGAGACGCGCGGGCTGAATCCCTCGCTCCTGGCTCAGCTTCTGATTCCACTCATCAAAGGAACCGAAGAACTGCCCGCAGAGCTGCGCAACGGCCGGCTCAGCGCCGAGCTGGACATTCTCCGCAAGGCCAGCAAACCCAAGCTCGAGCTGTTCGACGAGAAGGTAATCTCGCGCACGCCGACCTTCTGCCCCGGCTGCCCGCACCGCGACAGCTCGGCAACGCTTCTGGAATCTGCGTCAGAACCTTCTCGACCCCAAATACATGGCCGAGCATCACGGCCTGGGCCCGGTCGATCTGGTCGCCCACGGCGACACCGGCTGCTACACGATGCTCATGTTCGCCCCGACCGAACAGCTCATGCACAACTACTCCGGCATGGGCCTGGGCGGCGGAACGGGCAGCGGCATCGACCCGTTCATCACCAACAAGCAGATCGTCTTCATGGGCGATGGCACCTTCTTCCACTCCGGCCAGATCGCCATCTGCAATTCCATCAAGCTCGGCCAGGACATCACCTACATCATCCTGGAGAACAAGACGACCGCGATGACCGGCCATCAGGAACACGCCGGCACCGAGCTCGATGTCCTTGGCAACCGCTCCTACATCCAGGACATCGAAACGATCGTTCGCGGCATGGCCGGGACCAGCCCGCTGACGGTGACCAAGCTCTCCCCCGCGAACCGAACCCGATATCGCAAGCGTCCTTGAGGAGACGATCCTGCGCGATGGCGTGAAAGTCGTGATCGCCGACAAGGAATGCGGCATCACGCATCATCGCCAGGTGTTGCGCGAGGAACGCAAGACCATCAAAAAGCATGGTTATCTGCCGAAGAAGACGCACATGAACGTAACGCCGGAGGTGTGCGAAAACTGCCTCGAATGCACCAAGGCAAACGGCCTGCCCCGGCCTGACCAGCATCGAAACCGACTACGGCAAGAAAATCGACACTGATCTCACCTGGTGCGTGAACGACGGTGCCTGCGAGCGCGTCCGCGTCAGCAATGATATCGGCAACAATCTCAAGCCGTGCCCCAGCTTCGAGCAGATCACGGTGATTCGACAGCGGCGGCGGCGATACAACCTGCCGCACATGGGGCTGGATAAACTCCCCGAGCCGACAACACACCACGCCATGGAGAAGCCCGGGTCCGTGTGGCGTTGCCACATGGCCGGCGTCGGCGGCATGGGAATCGGCGTGGTCAATGCCATCCTCGTCCGCGCAGGCCACAAGGAAGGTTATCGCGTCATCTTCGCCGACAAAAAGGGACTCGCCATTCGCAATGGCGGAGTGTATTCGCAGATTACCTTCGTGAGGGACGGGGACGACAGTTCAGGGTTCGGGGCTCAGGGTTCAGTAAATCAAAATACAGAATCGGCACGCGTAGCGGCTGGCCCAACGGGCCGCCTCCCTCGTGACGCAACAACCCACAACCGCGAGAATTCCGCATCCCCCTCTTCCCTGAACCCTAAACCCCGAACCCTGAACCCTAACTCTTATCCCACGACCGGCACCATCCCCTTCGGCCGCGCCGATCTGCTGCTCGGCGTCGACATCCTCGAAGCCGCCCGCGCCATCGACCCGCGCGACCAGTTCCGCGTCGCCTCGCCGCAGCGCACCGCCGCGGTGCTCAACACCCACAAGCAGCCGACGGTCTACACGCTGCTCGGCAAACAGGATTTCGATCCCGAAGCGCTTCGCGAGGAAATTTTCGCCCATTGCAACGCCGAGTCTTCGTTCGCGATCAACCTCTCGGAGCTTTGCGAGCGCCGTCTGGGCAGCAAGCTTTACGCCAACATCATGATGCTCGGCGTGGCCTTCCAGCTTGGCCTGATTCCGGTTTCGCCGCGCTCGATCGGCTGGGCGATCAAGGATTCAATCCGCCGCGAGCATCGCAAGAATCTCAAGGCGTTCAACATCGGCCGCAAGCTGGCCCTTGAGCCGCGCGCCCTGCCGCGCAAGCCGGAGCCGGAGACCTGGGAACAACTGGTCACCAACAAGATTCGCATTCTTCGCAAGTCGAGTCTCGTGGGTCGTTCGACCGCGATGAAATTTGACCGCCTCGTCCAGGGGGCGATGAAGCAGATGCGCGATCTGCCCGCGGCCGCCAAATACGATCTGGCCCTGCGAATCTACGACGTCCTGCAATACCAGGACTATGCGACAGCCAAGCGATACCTCGACCTGATTCGGGGCGTCTATCGCCGCGACAAGGCCGAACGCAACTTCTCCGCGACGATCGCGGTGATCTGGAACCTCGCCAAGGTGATGCTGATCAAGGATGAGCCGTACGTTTCGTATCTGCTGACGCGATACGAGAAGAAGCAGCGCGACATCGCCAAGTACGTCATCGACGTTTCCAACGGCGACCGGATCGTCTACCGCCATCACACCAGCCCCGAGTTCAACATTGGCCGCCATCGCATCCGCCTTCAGATTACGACTCAGGATTGGATGCTGCACATCGTCCGCCATTGCAAATGGTGGCGAAAACTGCCCGGCTGGCATCATCGCGAAGTCGCCTTCCGCGACTGGTACGTGGAGCTGCTGCACCGCGTGAACCTCTCCAGCGACGACGGCTACGCCCAGGCGCTGCGCGTCTTCAAATGCCCCGAGGAAGTCACCGGCTACCGCGAGGTCCGCTATCCCAAGCAGGACCGCGTGCGCGACATGATCGAATCCGAGCTGACGCCACAGGTGCCCAGCCCGCCGACGTCAAAGCCGTCGGTGCTGGACGCGCTGCGGGCACCGACGCATGCGTAGCGCCTTGCGCAGAGAAACTTGCGACGCTGATAATCGAATCTCTTTCGCGGCTATGGACATCAACTCCCCCTGGCGCACTACCCGCGCGGCGGGCTCACTTCACTTCAGCGAGCCGGTTATCCCAATAACCCCCGCTCGCGCAGATAATTCAGCACCAGGGTGTCAAACGGAACCGCGGTGCTCGTAAAAAGATAAGTCCCACCCCGGCGCGTGATGTAATCCTTCAGCGAGAGGCAATAGGCGTTGAGATTCGCCTTGTATTTTTTGATCAGCGGCGCGGTGATGGAGACTTCGGCCGTGTCGTCGTCCTCCATGTCGCGCAGCTTCAGATCCCCCTGCAAGTCCGGCTCGATCTCCTGCGGCGAGAGGGTCTGCACGCAGAACAGATCGTATTTTCCCCCGGCCACGTAGCGAAGGCCGTTTTCGTATCCGCCTTTGTCGAAGAAATCGGAGAGGACGACGAGCACGCCTTTCTGGCGATGTCCGAGGGCAAAACGCTTGGCCGCCTCGGCGAGATGGCTCGGCCCCGGCGGGCTGGAGCTTTGATGACAAAGTCGATCATCTGCGAAACGCGCCGCCGGCCGCGCATGGCGCCGGTCTCGGCGACGATGCCATCCGCCATCGCGGCGATCGAGACGCGGTTGTAGTTCACCAGGCCGATGTAGCCGAGCGCCGCGGCGACCTGCTTGAGATAGAACGCCTTGTTCGGATTGCCGTATTCGCAGCTCTTGCTCACGTCCAGCAGGATGTAAAGCGAAAGATCCTCTTCTTCCAGAAAGAGCTTGAGAAAGAGCTTGTCGAGCCGGGCGTAGATGTTCCAGTCGATGAAGCGCAGATCGTCGCCGATGACGTAGTTGCGATAGTCGGCGAATTCGACGCTCTGCCCGCGCTGCTTGCTGCGGCGTTCGCCTTTCATTTTCCCGGCCAGCATCTTGCGCGACATGACATCGAGCTGATCGAGCCGGGACATGAAGGCAGGATCGAGCAGTGTCTTAGAGGAGGGTTGGGGTGATTGAACGGTCATGCTTAGGCCACCATCATACCGTACGATGATCCCAAACACCGCGTGCCACGCGGGCCACTCCGGTTTTCGATCGCTTTCAGAAAGACGAATTGTATTCGCTTTCTAAAGATCGCGGTGGTAGTCTTTATCAGATAGCGTTTGACACCATGAATCTGGAGGTCAGGAAAATGAAGTTGAATGTAATCGTTTGTCTTGCGGCGGCCTGCTCAGGTTTGCTCACCGCCGCCTCCAACGGGGCATTTATTGTTGATCCCACAAGTGCTGCCGCCACCGCCAACTACGGCGGGGCGGTGATCGGCCGGACAACCGACTATTCCGGGCTTAGCGGCTTACCTGCCACGCTTGCGACCGGCGCCCCGGTTCCATCGGTATATCCCACCGACGCAAGCACCGGCCACACCGGGGCTGACTACCTCAGCAACAACACGCAGACAGTGACCGTGACTTACGATTTGGGTCAGGCCTACCTGCTGGGTGACGGCACCAATAGCTTTCACCTCTACAACTACAACGAGGGAACTGATACCGGGAACACGCTTGGCTATCTCCGCAGCGCTCAGAACGTGACGATTTATTATGAAGGGTCCGGCGGATCGATTTTGGACCCGACTTCTTCGTTCGCCCTGGCCCCTATCGCTCCGACGACCTCGTTTCTCCCCGGCACCGGTCTGAATACCTATCAGGGGGACAACTACAACAACCTCAATGGCGTCACCGCCCGCTACGTTCGCTTCGAAATCACTTCGAATTTCAGCAGTGCCAATCCCCCTCAGGGCGACTACACCGGCCTTGGTGAAATCCGTTTTATCGCCGCTCCCGAACCCGCTTCGCTCAGCGTGGCCGGCATCGGTCTGCTCGGCGTCCTGGCTCGACGTCGCCGATAAACGAATTGCAATCCTGCCCGCGTAAAATTACGAGACGCGTGTTTTTGTGGCAGAGGATTTTGCCGGCGGATTCGTTCGAAAGCTGTCAACAATCTCGGTGGCGAATTGCTTGTCCCCTTCCGGGACGACGAGCGCAAAATACAGGGGATCTCCGGAGGCCCTTCGAACTCGCAGGGTACCGCGGTCCACAACGCGGCAGGAGATTCCGCGAGCCTCGATCTGTTGTTTCAGCAAATCCGCTTCCGTGCTGTGGCGTGTCGAATAGACGGTCCAAACGCCCTCGCTCTCCGACGGAATTCGAGGCGCGAGCGGAGATGCGGGCCATTCTTCCCTCAGGCGACGGGGATCAAGAATGTGTTGCCGGGCTATCCGATCCGATTCTTCCTCTGGCGAGTCCGGGACTGGAGTGCCGCACTCGGGACAGCGACCGAAGCTGGCGCGAAGATCGTAGCCGCACTTCTCACAGTGCGATTCAGGCAAGCCGGCTTGCCGGCGGCGCCAGGAATAAATCATCCAGACGAAGTAAACGAAAGTCGCCGGTACCAGGAGGAAAACAACGAGGACGAGCAGATTCATGGTCGTTTGTATTCATTGGCGCGAGACCGTCCCGCGGCGAATCGGTCGCTGAGGGGTGGCGAAAACTTGCGACTATTTTTTCGGCGATCTCCTCATCAGCCGACGGCACAACCACAAGCAATTGAAAGATCTGTGCAGAATAATATCGCCTGGGGAAGGGCTGCCAAACCTCGACTACCGCCTTCCCCCGACCACCTCATTATCCACCGCCGTCGGAACGTCGGCTACGACTTTCTCCAGCACCATGTCCGTCGTGATACCCTCGGCTTCCCCTTCGAAATTGAGGATGACGCGATGGCGCATGGCGGGGATCATCACGTCCTTGATGTCCTTGAAGCTGACGTGGAACCTTGCGTCGAGCAGCGCCCGGACCTTGGCGGCGAGCGTGATCGCCTGGGCGGCGCGCGGGCTGGCTCCGACGCGAAGGAACTGGTTCACCATCGGGATCGCGAACTGCCCCTGCGGGTGCGTCGCCAGCGTGCAGCGGATCGCATAATCCTGCACGTGCGGGGCGATCACCACGCGCTTTACCAGTTGCTGATGGGCCAGGATCTTCGGCCCGTCGAGGACGGGATTGATCTGGACTATGAAGCCGGTCGTTGTCTTGTCGAGAATCGCCCGCAATTCCTCCCGGCTGGAGTATTTCACGATCAGCTTGAAGAAGAACCGGTCGAGCTGGGCTTCGGGAAGCGGATAGGTCCCTTCCTGCTCGAGCGGGTTCTGCGTCGCCATCACGAAGAATGGCTCTTCGAGCTTGCGGACCTGTCCGCCGGCCGTCACCTGCTTTTCCTGCATCGCTTCGAGCATGGCGCTCTGCGTCTTGGGCGTGGCGCGGTTGATTTCGTCGGCCAGCACGATCTGCGAAAAGATCGGGCCGGTCATGAACGTGAAAGCACGCTGGCCGGCGTCATTTTCCATGATCACGTTGGTGCCGATCACGTCGGCGGGCATCAGGTCCGGCGTGAACTGGATGCGGCTGAACTTGAGGTTCAGCGCCGAAGCCAGCGAACGAATCAATGCTGTCTTTCCAAGGCCGGGAACGCCTTCGAGAAGCGCATGGCCGCCGACGAACAGGCAGGTGAGCACGCCGTCGACGATGTCTTCGTGTCCGACGATCGCCTTGGCGATCTCCGCCTGCACCGCACGGTAATCTCGGCGAAAGGCCTCGCAGAGCTCATGCACCTGCGGATCGACTCCTGGAACGGCGGCGGGTTGGGTCATCGGATTGTCCTGTCACATTCGAAAGAGAAATTCACCGCAGGAATGTCGAAACCACAGAGCCTGCTTGCATCACACACAATGCAAATTAAACCAACCGCGAAGGCGCGAAGACGCGAAGGCAGACGCGAAGAATGCAAAATAAAAGCAGGATTGGAATTCCAATTCATCATCTCTTTATTTGTCTTCTTCGCGTTTCCCTTCGCGTCTTCGCGCCTTCGCGGTTGGTTTTTGAGCGAAGCCTATTCCCTGAAACCTCGGTCGAAGGCGGCGCGAGCTACTTCGCATCGTCCTTGATTGTCTCAAAATATTCCTTCACCGCGTGCGAAGCTGAGCGGGGAACGCGGTCCTCGTCTACTTCATCTGTCGCATCCTGATAATCCTTCAGGGCTTCGTTGGAAATATCGACCTTCGACTCACCCTTGATCGCGCCGGCCTTTACGAAACTGCTGGCGAGAATTTTTCCTTTTTCGTCAATCTGAAAATTGGTGACTTCCTGTTTCACGCCAAACGGCGTTTCCCGCGGATCGGGCCGGGCGCCGCCATGTCCCTGGCCACCCCCCTGCCCTCCCTGCTGCGGGTTCGGGTTGGCCTGGGCCCATTGGCCGTCCTTGCCGTGCCCCTGTCCCTGACCCTGGCCGCCTTGACTCTGGCTTTGGCCCTGTTGTGAACCATCCTGGCTGCCGGATCCATCCTGCTGGCCAGCGGCAACGGCCTGGCCGTCTTTGGCCATCGCCTGCAACTGCTGGAGTTGTTGTTGCATCGTCTGGCCGGCCTGCGCCATCTGCTGCTGCGATCCGGATTGTTGTCCTTGGCCGCCCTGGCCTTGTCCTGACTGGCCTTGTTGGCCCTGTCGTTGACCCTGCTGGGCCTGAGCCTGTTGCCCTTGCTGTCCCTGCTGACCCTGCCCGCTGTGCGCGGCCGACTTCATGGCCTGCGCCAATTGCTGGGCGGCGGCGCCCATCTGCTGAGCCTGTGCCTGGCCGTTAGCCTGCTGTTGCATTTGCTGAATCGCCTGCTGGATTTGCTGGGCGGCCTGCTGTTGCTGCTGGGAATTTCCACCCTGCTTTTGATTGGCGGCCTGGGCAACCTGCTTGGCCATCTGTTGAAGCTGCTGCTGGGCCTGCTGATTTCCGTTGGCGGCCTGCTGCATCAGCTGCGTCATCTGCTGCGCCTGCTGCTGATTGGCGCCCATCTGCTGCAACTTGTTCTGCATCTGCTGCTGAACCTGCGGGTTCTGGGCCATCTGTTGCATCTTCTGGGCGAGCTGGGCCATCTGCTGGGCCTCTTTCTCCTGCTCCTTGGCGTCCATCTTGTTAAACTTGTCCACCGCCGTCTGAATGTTTTCGATGGCGTCGGAGAAATTGCCCTTGGCGATGTTGCGGGCCGCGTCGGCGACCGGACCTTTCTCGGTCTCGGGCATTCCGAGCGATTTCAATTGCTGCATCTCGTTTTGGGCTTCAGCGTAGCGCTGATTCTCCTTGATTTTTTCCTTGATGGCGTCCACATCCTTCAGCGCCGATTCAGCCTTCTTCTGCACTGCCTCCGGATCGTTGACCGGATGCCTGAGCAGATCGGCCAGCTCCTGCCGGGCGAGCTTGAGCGGCTCGGCATTGGAACTGGTTCGCGGCGTGGCCTCGATCTGCGCGATCGCCTGGCGAACGACATGCTCGGCATGCTCGCGCTTGGAAACCACGAGTTCCGCCTTCTTCTGCTTTGCCGCCTGCACGCCAAACAGATCGAAGGACGGAATGAGCCACGCCGACAACAGCACGAGCAGACCCACGTTCACCGTTACAATCGCAATCCGCGGAAATTCGACAGGGAACCTCTTGGCGAGGCTGACGTTGTCGGCCGTCTTTTCCGCATCGTGCGCCGCCGCTTTCGCAAACGGATCATTGATCGTTCGGACATACAACGCCGTGCTGTACTTTTCCTTCAATCCGAGTTTCTGATCGATGGCGATTGCAGCATGCTGCGATGTAGGCCTTCGCACCAAGGCCCAGGCCATTGCGCCGGCGACCGCGCCGCCCATGAAGGCGTAAAACCAGACCGACTCACGCGGCAGATGAACTTGCGCGAACTTCGCCAGCAGGACGGCGATCCAAACCCCGGCCGCGAAGCCGAGCAGTGTCCAGGAGAGTGCTCGGAAGAAAAACGAGAGGGCCATCTTGTTGCGGACAAGCTGAACGTGCCGATCAAGACGACTCATGGGACCTCCAAGGGTGAGCTATCGGTTATTCTACGCGTTGTCCGCCGAGGTACAATCGGATTCTTTGAACCCCCAATTCCGCCAGCCAAATTCCAAATTCCAAGCACCAAAGCCCAAATAAATCTCAACCTGCAAAGGGGAAAATTCCAAACAGGAGCGCTCAGAGTGCGCCTTTTCCTGTTTGGTCCTTGGAATTTGGTTTTTGGAATTTATTTGGGCTTTGGAGCTCGGGATTTGGAATTTTCCGTACTCGGTCGTTGGACCTTGTGATTTGGAGGAGCTATTTCGACGCTTGCAAATGAAGCTGAGCACTGCGCAGCGTGTTTTTCAGCAACATCGCCACCGTCATCGGCCCTACTCCTCCCGGCACCGGCGTATGCCTGGCGGCGATCGCGCTGACGGCTTCGGCATCAACATCCCCGACGGTCTTCTTCACACCGTCCGGTCCTGCCACACGGTTGATGCCGACGTCGATGACGATCGCCCCCTCGCGCAGATGCTTGGCGCCGATCAATCCCGGATGGCCGACGGCGACAACGAGAATTTCCGCACGCTTGGTGTGGCTCGCCAGATCGTGGGTGGCGATGTGACAGAGCGTGACCGTCGCCAATCGCTCGGTGAGGAGCAGTGCAATCGGCTTTCCGGCGATTTCGCTGGCGCCGACGACCACCGCTTCCGCCCCGCGCAGCGAAACGCCGGTCGATTTGATCAGCTCGATCACCGCCAGCGCCGTGCAGGGCGCGATCAGCGTATGGCCATAAACGACGTAGCCGATGTTGGCGGGATTGACCCCTTCCACGTCCTTCACGGGATCGATCTGATATTGCAATTCGGTGGCGTCGAGATGTTTGGGCAGCGGCAGATGAAGCATGATCCCGGTGACGGACGGGTCGCGATTGAGGCCATGAATGACATGTTGCACGTCAACGGCGTTCATTTCCGCCGGCAGGACGCGCAGCTCGTAGTCGATTCCCGCCGCCTGGCAGGCCTGTCGCTGCCGGTCGGCGTAGAGCTCGCCGGCCGAGGTAGAGCCGATGAGAATTGCGGTCAGATGGACCCGCCGGCCTTCGCTGTTGAGAGCGCGCACCCCGGCGGCGACTTCCTGCCGGATCGTTGCTGCCAGGGTTGCGCCGTCGATTGGGATTGAGGGCATAGTTCGACGGGCAAGGTAAGGCCGACCGGGTGAAAAGTAAAAGACCGCGACCACTGCTTTACACGACGTGGCAGAGCGGTGCGCGAGATTGCGGTTCAACGATACTGCGAAGCCGCCGCGCCGCGCCGTATTGTATCCGCATTCCGCGATTTGAACCGCTCGGATACGGGGCGACGCGGTGGGAACGGCTTGCGATTCTCCACGCGGAATGGTGCCGCTCTGCCCCGTCGTGGTGAAGCGCGCGGGTCGAGAACAACAGGGCCGGAACTGACGCGTGTAAACGAGCGGAGAAACGAGCTATGAAACACAAATTCCTAGTCATGTCGATAGTGCCGACGCTGCGCTTTCGCGGTCGTTTTCGTCGAACACTGCAAGTCCAGTGACGCGACTTCGAACCCGTCCCATCCCACCGTGCGCGAGCTGGTCGAACGCATCAAAGCAAATGTGCACTGCCCCTGGAATCCTTCGACGGTCGATACGTTCAAAGCCGGCAATCCCGATGTCGAAGTCACCGGCATTGTCACGACGCATCTCGACACGCTCGACGTGCTGGAACGCGCCGCCGCTGCGGGGAAGAACTTCGTGATTACGCATGAACCGACGTTTTACAATCATCTCGACCGGACCGAGCAACTGGCCGGCGACAAAGTGCTTGCGGAAAAGCAGGATTTCATTCGTAAACACAACATGGTCGTCTTTCGGTTCCACGATCACTGGCATTGCATGGAGCCGGACGGAATCTACGTGGGGATGACGCGGAAAATCGGCTGGGAAAAATTCCGCCGGACGGGCGAGCAGGCCTTCTTCGATATCCCTCCGATCACACTGGCGGATCTTGCCGCGAAACTCAAGGACACGCTCGGCGCATCGGTGGTTCGCGTCGTTGGAAAACCGAAGGAGGTCTTCACGAAAATCGGAATGCTTCCCGGTGCGGCCGGGCCGGCGGCGCACATCAAGATGCTCGAGCGAGATGATGTGGAAGTCCTGGTCATCGGCGAAGCTCAGGAGTGGGAAACGGTCGAATATGTCCGCGACGCCGTCACCGAAGGCAAACCCAAGGCCCTCGTGCTGCTCGGCCACGCCAACTCCGAAGAAGCCGGCATGGAGTATTGCGCTGAGTGGTTGAAGGGATTCGTCACCGAAGTCCCTATCGAGTTCATCCCCGCCGGCGACCCGTTGTGGTCGCCGCCCGCCGACATGAAGCAGAAGTAATCGAGCCCCGCTTCAAGTGCTTCGTCGCTCGGGTCGATTTACAACGTACCGGCCGAGTACCCAAGTGGCTCAAGGGCGTGGACCGCAAGTCCGCGATTCGTTGGTTCGAATCCAGCCTCGGCCTTTGAGGAAACGATGAAGTATGAAGGATGAACGATGAACTGAAGACCGGAAAGCCGCGATCGTTCATTTTTCCCCTCTTCACTTCATCGTTCATACTTCATCGTTTCTTCGCCCCCCTTCTTGCACTTCATCGTTCATCGTTCATACTTCATCCTTTCCTCCCTGAGGTGGCTCTATGACTCTGACGGACACGCTTCCCCGGCAAGTTGACGAAGCGGAGGGATCGTCGACGTCGTCGACGTCCCCGCAAAAATCCGCCCGGCTCATTTCCCTCGATGCCCTGCGCGGCTTCGACATGCTCTGCATTCTCGGGGCCGGGGAACTCGTGCGTGACTTTGCGCAGATCAATTCAAATCACACGCTTGCGGTCGTCGCCGCGCAGTTGGAGCACAGGCGATGGGAAGGTTTCGCGTTCGAGGATCTGATCTTTCCGCTCTTCGTCTTCCTGGTCGGGGTGTCGCTCGTTTTCTCTCTTGGCAAGCTCCTGCAAACACGGGGAACCGCGAGCGCCGTCAGGCGAATCATCATCCGATCGATCATCCTGTTCCTGTTTGGGATTCTCTATAACACCGGAATGGGCCATCACTACGGCGAAATTCGAATTATGGGCGTGCTTCAGCGCATTGCGCTGGCCTACCTCGCGGCGGGGCTGATGTTCTGCTTCGCCGGCCCAAAAACGATGGCCGCCGTCGCGGCCGGCATTCTGGTTGTCTATTGGGTCTTGCTTGCGTTTGTTCCGGTGCCCGGCGTGAGTCCGCATTCCTACGCCGAGGGCGCCAACTGGCCGAACTACGTCGATGCCCATTACCTGCCATTACATAAATATGACGGAGACCACGATCCGGAAGGCTATCTCAGCACATTCCCCGCCATCGTGACCTGCCTGCTTGGTGTATTCGCAGGGCTGCTGCTCAAGCGTGAATCGATCGGTCCCTATTCGAGGGTCGTATGCCTTGTGTTGGGCGGAGCAGCGATGGCCGCGATTGGATACGCCTGGGGATTGGAATTTCCGATCATCAAAAAACTCTGGACCAGCTCCTACGTTCTCGTCGCCGGCGGATACAGCGCAATGCTTCTCGGAATTTTCTACCTCGTCATCGATGCGTGGAAATTACGCTTCTGGACGGCTCCGTTTCTCTGGGTCGGAATGAATGCGATCACGCTCTACATGATCCAGCGCCTCTTCGGATTCACCGGCCTGGCCGAGCGATGCATCGGCGGAGATTTCGAACGCAATGTCCTCCGCCAATACGGGCCTCTGGCGGTGGACACGCTGGCGCTGGTCTTCCTGCTGGCGTTGGCGCGCTTCCTGTACAAGAGGCGGATCTTCCTGCGGGTGTAACTACAATACAGGGGGAGCCATTCGAAGCTCGCTCGGAGGTGAGTGATTGAATCGACGGCAAATATTTTTGCCTCTCTCCCAGTACTCCTGAGGAGCCGCGCACGAAGTAAGCCGGAAAGCACTCGGCAAAGGAGAGAACTTTCCCGCTTACTCCGTGCGCGGCTCCTCCCAGAGTTCCGCGCCCAGAGTAACTGGCAGCGGGGATACCTTTGAACCGCCGAGTCTGATATGCGACATTCGCTCAGGATCAGGAGCATGTTTATTTCGGATACGGCAAAAAGCTTATGAATTTATTTATCCGGTTCGCGGTTGCGACCACGCTGTTGGTGTTCGCTGATTTCGCTCATGGCCAGACCACGCGTCAGACTTCGACCGGGGATTCGGCAATCGAGGCTGCGGTCGATTGGCCCCCGACGGTGGATCCCAAATTCACGACGACTCGATCAGTCGATGGCCGAGCCATCGAGCATTACACGCATGGCGAGCGCAAGTCCTGGGGATATCCGGCAAGCGAGGCCGGCCACTGGGGATATCACGCCGGACAGGAGTCCGGCCCGGGGGGACAAAACCACAACACTTTTTACCTCGTGGCCCCCAAAACTGGGCGCGATAACGCGCCGCTGTGCGTCGTTCTGCATTCGGCGAATCGGACGGGCTTTGACTATCTGGGATATGCAAGCCTCAATCGAAAGGTCGATCCCACCGACGACCCGCCGACCGCGACGACCAGTTCACCAGATGATTTTTACGCCCTTTATCTGAATTCGACGAACGATGAATGGTGGGGTTGGAACCAGGCGCGGCAAAGTTCCAATTTCGCCACAAACATCAATGCGCCGGCCCCGGCGGAGCTTCGCGTCCTGGACACGATTGAATGGATCTTGACGAAGTGCAACATTGATCGAAACCGAATCTACCTTTGCGGCGTTTCGATGGGCGGATGCGGATCGCTCGGGATCGGCATGCCGCATGGCGATATTTTCGCCGCGGTGCGCGTCGTCGTGCCCGCCGGCACCGAGTATGCCGGCTACCGAATGGGCGGATTTACTTCGCCGCCAGCCGACAATACCCCGGAAAACGAACGCGCTCACTGGCTGAAAGCCGCTTCCGGTTTCGGAATACCTGATCCTCCCGTCATCGTGAATTTTTCGGCGACGAATGATTCGTGGTCCGCCACGCAGCCGGCCCTGCTGGCGGCCGCGCTGAACGGGCGGTTGCCGCTGATTCTCGGCTGGGGGCCGTTCGGGCATACGGGGTCGAGCCGGCCCATCGGACAATTTTCGTTCTGCGATGTGGCTCTTGCCTTCCCCTGGCTCCAGATCCGCCGGAACGAGGCGTATCCGGTTTTCACCCGCACCTCATGCGATCAGCGAGCGCCCTGGTCAAACAGCCCGGCAAAAGCCGATGAATCGGGTCAGATCAACGCCTGGTTCCGGTGGAAGAGCGAGCGGGACACGCCATCTGAATTTGCCATGGAAATCTGGATTGAACATCCGAAGATCGGCAATCCTCCGGCGGGCATACCGGAAAGCGCAACGAGTGATATCACGCTGCGAAGATTGCAACAGTTTAAGATTACGCCCTCTACAACCTATGCCTGGCGACTATCCCGCGGTGAGAGCGCGATCGCGTCCGGGGCCGCCTCGCCCGACGCGGCGAATCTGCTGACCGTCCCCGCGGCATCTCTGACGACAGAGCCCGTGGAGCTGTCGATCAAAGCGACGGCGCGTTGATTCGAACGACCGGTCTTTGCTCGTTCGTAGTGCGGCCTTCAGGCCGTATCTTTCTCCTCCGGAAGATACGGGTTAAAGCCCGCACTACGAACCCCCTTCCCCCAACTCTTCCAACAACTGATCGGTGGATTGCGGATCCACGGTCCGGCACGAGGTTGTGAGCACCCCCGCAATCGCGTCGAGCTTCAGTTTCCATTCCATCGGCTCCGCTCCCGCCGGCGTGAGCTGCGCAAATTCGCTGCACAGCAAGATCATCCGAAGGAAATGCTTGAAGAGAATTCCTTCTTGTTTGAGGATGTCGCGCGAACGGATGAATTGATCGAAGTTGCCGCCATGTTCGAGCAGGTCGCCGACGGCCCACACCGGCGTGATGAACAATCCACCGGCGTGGTCGATCGCGTTTTCAAAAAGCAGCCGCATCTTCTGCGCCAGCGGAATCGGATACTTGCGAAGCTCCGGCGGGACATCGCTCTGATCCGCCTGCGGATACAAATCCTCCTGCGTGGCCAGGCCGCTGGTCAGGATGGCGGGATCAATCACCTCGACGCTCAGCCGCCCCGGCGGCATCACGTCGGGCCAGGGAACGCGCACCGCTTTGGCGACTGAGCCGGGCATCTCAAGCAAACTCTCGAGGATCTGGATGAGCTCCTGCGGGTCGGCCTTCCCAAGGTAATCCATGAGATAAATCCCGTAGAGCGGATGCACGGCACGAAAGACCATCAACTGCTTGAGCTTTTCGGTGGGCGTGGCGGTTGTGACTTCGTACGGCTCGGGCCCAGTCGATCCCGCTTTGCCCCCACCCGTTTTGCCCGACTTTCCCGTGACCGAAAGAGCGCCTATCTCATTCCCAAGCTTCAGGCGGCCCATCAACTCACTTACGCTCTGTGGAACAGCACTCTTTTCCGCGGCATCGTCTGAATCGGCCGATGATTCGCCGGTTTCGGCATCCTCCGCTCCCTCCGCTGTCGGACTCGGCGCAGCCGGTTTGACGGCCTTCAACCAGCTCGCTGGCGGCGGAGGGTCGAGTTTCACGATCCCCATCCCGCTGAGCGTCACCAGCATTTTGGTCAGCCGCTTCAGCTCCCCTTCGATCGTCGGAAAATCCATCAACCGATGGCGAATCACTTCCCGGATCGGCTCGATCTGTGGACTGGCGTCCAGCAGATAGGCGAGCCATCGCCAGGTCAGGCGGCCTTTGCTTGACAATTTTGCGGGCGGAGCAGTCTGCAATCTCAAAAACTGCTCGGCGTTCCAATAGACAAATCCCGCGCGCCGGGTTGGCTTCTTTTTCAGGAGCGACTTCTTCGCCTTCATCAAACCCGGATCTTTGGTTTCCTCCGGGATCGAATCGTATTTCTCCTTCCAGCGGGCGAGCTTGACGTCGTCCTCATGAGCCAGCGCAAAGACGTGCCCCTCGGAATCAAACTGCGGGCGGCCGGCCCGGCCGAACATCTGCTGGGCCGCCGAAGGGGCGATCAGCTTTTTCTTGTCCTTCGGACCTTTGACCAGCGTCGTCAACACGACCGATCGCGCGGGAAGGTTGATCCCCGCCGCCAGCGTTTCCGTGCAGACGCAGACCGGCAGCAGCTTCTCCTGAAAGAGCGTCTCAACGATCCGGCGAAATCGGGGGAGCAAACCGGCATGATGGATTCCGATGCCGCGGGCCAGGAACGTGCGCAGCCGATTCCCCGATCCACCAGAGAAGTCGAATGCTTCAAGCCGATCCAGCAGAGGCTGGCGCTGTCCTTCGGCGAACAGGTCCTTTCCTCGCAGAACGTCGGCGGTGCTCCAGCAGACTTCGCGATCAAAGCAGAAGACCAGGGCTGGCGTGCGCCGCAACGCATCCTCGCCGCGGGCGATCCGCTCCATGAAATCGGGGAGCAACTCATCGCCAATCCAGTGAAAATGGAGCGGCACGCGCCGCTCTGTGCCTTCCACGAGCGTCACGCGCCGATCGAGGCTCCGTGCCATCCAGTTGATGAACTCAGCCGCCGACCCGACCGTCGCCGACAGGAGCATCACGCGCACATGTTTTGGAAGCAGCGACAGCGCATGTTCCCAGACAATGCCGCGCTGCGGCTCATTGAAATTATGGAACTCATCCATCACTACCGCGCCGACGTCCGCAAAATCGAATCCCTCCGTATGGAGCAGCCGGTTGAGTAGCACCTCGGCCACCACCACCTTGATCGGCGCGTTGGGATTGACAGTGCGGTGCCCCGTCACCAGACCGACGCTTTCTTTCGCGTATCCCCAGCGGGCGACGGTCTCCTGCAGTTCGATGAGCTTCTGATCCGTCAGCGCGATCAGCGGCGTGGAATAATAAACACTCTTTTCCGTTCGCAACCCCTCATAGACCGCCGCCTCGGCGACGAGAGTTTTCCCGGTTCCCGTCGGGGCCGAGAGCAACATTCCCTGCTCGCACGCCGCCCAGGCGTACATCGCCTCCTCCTGAATCGGGTACGGCGGATAGGGAAGGCGCTCGAGATATTCGAGAATGATTTCGTCTCGGGAAAGCATTGAGGGGAGTGTAGCGGAATGTTTGCCCGCCTGTGGGACACTTCGAAGCTGGGGCGGAAGCGTGGCGGACCGCGCGCTCATTCCGCGAAGCTGGCGAGCGGCTGGAAGGTGCGCGTCAACGCGGGCGCTTTTCTTTCAGGACCTGTTCTATCCATTCCGCGTCATCACTCGTCATGCGCGGCTCCAATGGGAGTTCATAGTCGATGTCGTCGTAGCGGCCACGCCGAAAGCAGAGTTCGAGCAGAGCCCGCAGGTCGAGCATCACGTCCGCGTCAGTTTCACGAAGCGGGATTCGGATCGTACGCAGCGCATCTCGGAGAGGCAGCGGATAGTATTCGCGCGCATCGGGCCGAATCGCGCGAAAGACACTGACGTGATACGGCGTGCGCTCTTCGGGTTTGAGCAGAGCGGGCGGCGTGAGCGTCGTCGGATTTCCTCCACGAAGAAGATCAATCTCCACCAGGTTAGCTTGGCAGCGACGTGTGTCTTTTTGCTTCTGCAAGTATAGATCGCGTCCGGGCCCAGGCGTCTTGTTGGTCGGACTGAGGAATTCGATAACTGTGACGACACGGCCGCCACTGGCAGTGTCAATCAATTCGACATAGCTCTCTGTGATCTGTGCTTCGGCAACGCGAATGATGATCGGCTCTGCGATAGCGGCGCCACCAGACCCAGCCGAAGTGCCGGCGAGTGCGCTGGGCGCTGCGTAAACGTGCACATCCGGATAAACACTTCGACCACCATTGCCGGCCGATTCGATGAACACCCGTTCCTGCATGCGCACGCGCAGATCATCCGGAAGGAATTCCTGAAGGAGATCGCGCGTATAGGTCACCAGACCCGCATGCACATCTCCCCATCGCTGTTCGAGGTACGGGTTCATCCCGGGGAATGGATTCATCGCGATCATCAGAGAAGATTGTAGCAAATTATTTGCCCGGCGGTCTCCACGCAGAATTCACCTCGAACACCTTCATCGAGCGAACCGTTGCCGTTCCTTGCGTGCATTCCAGCTCAATATCATCGTCGGATGGCAGAAAGCACGCTGATAACGACAACTCCCCACCATTAGCGAACGTTTCGATCGAAGTTCGATCGACAAGGATCTCGAGTTTTTTGATGACGCTCGATGAAGTTGCGGGTTGAGAATTGCACGCCTCCGTGTGATCCGTCACGGTCACCGGCGTGCCACGGATGTTGAACTTCAACGTTGAACCTTTCGGCACTTCCACTTCCGCGATGATGTGGAGGAGTGAACCGACGCTGGCAAGCAGCGTCGGCGTTCCGGGGATCAAGGTGATCGCGCGCCAGGTGTGTTCCTTACCGTGGAGGAGTTCGATCTCGCGCGCGGGCTTTCGGAACAGGCGCCACGAACCGTTGGGGCCTGCGTGAAGCGACAGATCGCAGGGAAAGCTCATCTGCTGATTGAACGGCATGTCAGGGTATTTTCCCCCGGCCATCCAGGCGATCTGGACGCGTCTTCCTTCCTGACCGGCAATGTTGCCCCAGGATTGGGTGGCGTAGAAATTGGGTCCGTAATCGCCGGGCTGCTGAGGACCTTCGGGGGTGAATTTGGAGCCGTCGAACTCGCCGACTGAATAGTGGCCGTTGCCGCGGATCAAAACCCATTTCTGGTGATGGAGATCGCCGTCAACGGGGAGTGGAAAGAAATCGGGGCATTCGAAGCAGTCGGGAATGGGGTTTTTCAGGTCGGTCCAATCGAGCAGGTTGGGAGAAGAGAAGAGGAAGTAGGACTGACCGCCGGACATGATCAGTGTCCAGCGCTTGAGCGGCTCATACCAAAATACTTTCGGATCGCGCTCGGGATGGATCAGCACCGGATTCTTCGCGTACTTCGTCCAGGTCTGTCCCTTGTCCAGGCTATAGGCAATGCACTGGCTCAGATTGTCGAAGCCGGCCCAGAAGGCGACGAGTGGCGCCGTCTTCGGATCGGGCGATAAACCCGAGGTGTTGTCTTTGTCGTAGACCGCTCCGCCGGACTGTACGCCGGTGCCGAATCGCCTGTCTTCCCAGAAGGCCGGCTGAGTTTCCGTCCAATGGACCAGGTCCGTGCTGGTCGCGTGAATCCAGCATTTGGCCCAGCGTTGCGCGAACAAGTGATAAGTTCCGTCGAGATAAATGAGGCCATTAGCATCGTTCATCCACCCTTCTTCGCGCATGCCGGGATTGAGCTTGCGGAGCGTCCATTGCCGGGCGGAGAAGTGAAACTGCGGGCGGTATTTTTCGCGGTATAGATCAGGCGCATCGGGAAGGATCGGCGCTTCCTGCGTAAAGCGCTTCTGGATCGCGGTCACGCACTCGACGCCGCCGCTGAGTCGGATGATCTCGGCGTCGGTGAGGACGCGATTCCAGATTGCGACATGATCGAATTGTCCCGCCCAGCCGGCCTTGACGTGATCGCCATACGATTCGGCTCCGATCAGGCACGGAACCGTGTTTCCCTCGCGCAGCGGGCCTTTGGGATACGCCTCGTCCATCACGACGCCATCCACATACATCTTGAGCTTTCGGCCGTCGTAGCGGCAGACAATGTCGTGCCAATCGGTCGCGCCGATGATGTCGAGCGGAACGGTCACGCGCGACACGTCCGGCGTATCCTGTGTGCCGATCTCGAAGCTGATCTCGTTGGCGGTGGAGTAAAGGTTGTAGACGAGATGATCGTGTCCGCCATGCTTGCTGAAGAGGGGTGCGTCCCAATGGCCCGATGGGCTGCGCAGCCGCACGCTGATGGTGAGCGCGGCGCCCGTAATATTCAGAGCGCCGTCGGCGCCCTGGCCGGCGTCGAGATAGCCGCCACTTGCGATTTGAGCGACTTTTCCGTCGTTGCCGGTGGTTAGTGAGTCCTCACGTTCCGCACCTTTGAGCTCGATTCCAACCTGAGCGACATCGACGGTCCTCAGGTCGCTTTTCCCGGAACTGTCATTGAGATCGGCGAAATGCCAGGACGCGATGGCGGATTTAAACAGGTCGTCCGCGACGACATCCCGGTCGGCCGCATAGCCGACCGCACCCACCGCGATGAGAAATGCAAAAGCGAATCGCGACAGCGAGGAGAAGATGATCTTAATCGGAGATACGTCGATGTCCATGAGAAATTCCTCGCCCGCTCGCGGATACTGTCGCGTCTGGATTTGCCTGCCGCAAGCGAGATGGACGACCAGATCAGCCGTTTTCTTCTTTTCCCGAAACGACCTGCGCATAGTTGAGCGCCGCCACCAGCGAGACCCCGCCGATGATGTTTCCCAGAAGACAAGGCGCAAGGAAGTGACCGAGGTAATCACTGAAGGATACGGTCCCCGCGAAGACCGCATAAAGCACATTGATCGATCCGGCAATCACATGGCTGAAATGCCCCAGCCCAACCACGTAGGTAATTATGATGATCACGCTGACCCGCGCGGTCTCGGCGACGGGCAGCAGCCAGACCATCAGGGCGATCAGCCACCCGGCGACGATGGCGCGGAGAAAGATCGTTGTCCCATTTGCTTCGATCGATTTCTGTCCGATCGAAAGGAGCGCGGCCTTTACCTCCGGCCCAAAAATAGGGGAGCGCTCAAAGACCCAGGCAAAGAGAACTGCGCCAATCAGATTGGCCATGAGAACGAGCGCCCCATAGCCGCAGGACATTCAGAAATACCCCGAGTCGTTTTTCATGCAGCAGCGGCAGAATCGGCGTGAGTGTGTTTTCGGTGAAGAGCTGCTGGCGGCCCAATACGACGATAAGGAATCCAATGGAGTAGCCGAACTTGGTAATGAGCGGCCGCCAGGGAGCATCGGGCAGGTGAGTGGTCAGCAATCCTTCCGCGACCAGCGAAAATCCCATCGAGAGCCCCGCCGCCAGCCCCGACCAGGCCAGCGCTACCGTCGAGCGCTCGAGCTCTTCCCGCCCTTCCTCGAGAATGGCCCGGAAAACGATATGGGCCGAGGCCGCGGTCTTTTCGTAGATTTCGTCTTCTTCCCGTTCTTCCTGTTTGGCGGCGGACTTTTTCATCGCCCGGGTCGACATGCTTCGCGCCGCGCCTTTCAACCGATCGGTTCCCGCCTGGTGCAATTTACGTTTGGCGACATTTTCGAGTAATGGCAAAAATACGGATTTCACCCCGGGGGCATGGCATTTGCCATCGGCGATCACTCTATGACCCGCGCGACGTCAATTTCTAAGGAAATCCGATCAACAACCGCCTGACACAGCCGCGCCCAGTGCTGATTACCGGCGCGAGCACCGGCATCGGCTATGCATGCGCAAAATATCTCGCGCAATGTGGCTTCCAGGTCCTCGCCACCGTTCGCTCGGAGAGCGATGCAGCGCGACTCGAATCAATCGGCGCTCAGACGCCCCATGGGATTCGCGCCCTTCAGTTGGACGTAACCGACGCTGGTTCCATCAATGCTGCCGCCGCGCGCGTCGGGGATCTTGTCGGCGATCGCGGGCTCTGCGGGCTGGTCAACAATGCCGGAATCTGCGTTGTCGGTCCGGTTGAGTGCGTCTCCATCGACGAGTGGCGTGAACAATTCGAGGTTAATCTGTTCGGCCCGGTTGCCGTCACTCAGGCGCTGCTCCCACTCTTGCGCCGTTATGTCCACATCAACGGTCACGGATCGGCCAGAGTCGTAAACATGAGTTCGATTACCGGGCGGATCGCCACGCCGGTGTTCGGCGCTTACAGCAGCAGCAAGGCGGCCCTTCAATCGTTCAGCGATGCGCTTCGGCTCGAGTTGCAGGGACATGGCATCCACATCAGCGTGCTCGTCCCGGGCACAATCCAGTCCGAGATCTGGCGAAAAGAAAAAATCGGGATGGAGACGATGGATCGGCGCCCGGGCGTTCGAGCACTCTACGGAACCTTACTCGACAATGTGTCCCGGTATGTGTTCCAAACCGCGACGAAAGCCATCCCCGCCGAGAATGTTGCACGGGTAGTTCACCAGTGTCTCGTTAGCTCACGACCTCCGGTCCGGCGTCTTATCGCCTGGGAAGCGCAGGTAGGCTGGCGAGCCAAAACATTCCTGCCCGAACGTCTGCTCGATTTTTTGCTCGCTCGCACTCTCGGCGTTCCCCGGTCGCCGGATTCGAACCTGATGGATCATTCTCTCGCAGCGGAAAGCGCTTGAGCTGCTCTCCACGCCGCTCCTTGCAATGCCAAGGTGACGTCGGAATCGAGCGGGTCAACACCCGGCAGGCCAACCGGACTTTGGCGCATAAGGGTGCTGACGAATACGCATGCGGCCAGATAAGAGCCCGCGACGTTTGGATGGCTCCCATCGCGATCGTGCAGCTCGATCGACTTTTTTTCACGAAACAGTTCCTGCCACGCAACCCCAACCGGCACGACCAGAGCCCCAATTTCCCGGCCAATGCTTGCGTAAGCATCCGTTAGTTCGTCCTGTCGATCCCACGCAGCTTTTCGAGCCCACGTCAGGTAGAGCACCGTCTTCGCTCCGCGATCTTTGATGGCCGTGTCAAAAAGTTTGATGGATTCATGCATCCTCGGCCGGTTCTTGAGCGGCAATGTGCTTTGCTCCTGGAGCACGACGTAATCCCAATCGCGGCTGCGGATCGTTTTTAGAGCAACGCCGCGTCTCCAGTGCGTCATCAGCGACATTCCGTTGGCGATTTCACGTTGGGTTTCAATTTTCCATGAAGGATCAGCCGCGGCAGCAAGGCGCGCGATCGTGGCGGGAAGATCATTACGATTGGTGAAACTATTGCCGATGAACAGAATTCGCCTGCGAGTCATGTCATTGCTACCTCGAAATCTACGAGGAGGATGATTCCGCCGCGTCCTCGTCGCGCGGCGATAGAATCGCGTTCAGTCTCACGGCACGCGATTGATCGTGTAATCCAGTTCCTGCTCCACCGGTGTTCCATCGAGTGCGGTCAATTTGAATGTGAGGTTGAAATTCGTACACGGCTGCAATCCCGGAATTTCAAGCGAAATCGTCTTGCCGTCGGATAGCAGTTTCGCGGATTTGATCGGGACGTCATCGTGGGCCGCCTTGCTCGGGTTCTTCACAGAAAACTCGGGTGAGCCGTAGTCGGCCTTGCGGATCACGTTGAACTGCTCGGCGCCGATGTTGTCGGCTTCGACGGACTTCGGATCGAGCGCCCCGCTGAACGTCACCTCCATCCCATCGTGAAGGGTCTTCACGGCGAGCGGATAGTAGGCCGGCTTGCCGGTGTAGCGCACGCGCTGGAAGCATTCATCCTTCGCCGCCCGGCTCGACCATCCGCGCAGTCCCGCAAGATAAAGCTGACCGTCGGCGGGGTTGAAACGGGCCCGCATCGTGCCACTGGGGAAATGCAGCGGGAACTGCACCACGCCGCCTTGCACTTGATCGCCTACGAATTCTTCGATGACTTCAAAGATCGAGCAGTCGTAGCTGCATTCGATCATGTGCCCCTTGAACGGACCCCATTTGTCACCCAGGTCCCAGGCGAGCGTGCCGGAAGATTTATCGCGACCGTAGGGAATCCAGCAAAGAGGCTTCTCGCGCTCCGCGGGCGGCTCGGGTCGGCCCTCATGAAATGAGTAGCCGTAAAACGCGTCTTTCTTGATGAGATTGATCGGACACGATGGCACCCAGTTCCCCTGGTTGTCGGTGCAATAGACTTTGTCGTCCGGGCCGACCGATACGCCATTGGGCGCGCGAAGTCCGTAGCAGAGTTTTTCGAGGGTGGATCCGTCCCTGCTGACCTTCAATACGCATCCGGCGTCGGCCGCCAACCGCTGAGGCGGCGCCAGATCGCCGAACTCTTCGAGAAATAAAAATTCCCCTGCGAATCGGTCTGGAGATCGAACGCCATCTCGTGGAAATTGGCTGTAAGCGTACAGTCATTGTTGAAATTCTGATAGAAATCGGCTTCCCCGTCGCCATTGAGATCGACAAGCTTCGTGATCTGGCTCCGATCGATCGTGTAGACGATTCCATCGACGATTTTCACCCCCATTGGATTATTCAACCCTGTGGCGAAGCGCTTCCAGGTAAGCTCGCTGCATTCATGATCGATTCCAGAGACAACCCAGACGTCGCCGCTCCAGGTACAGAGCGCAGCCGAATGCCCATCCGGGAAAAAATCGATTCCCGTGAAGCGGATCCACGAGTGATACGGATTGTCGTCGGGCGCGGGAAGCGTATCGATCACATAAGGCGCTTTGTCGTCGGTGGCGAGTTGGCCGTGCGTCGTGATCGACTGCGTCCAGTGAGGCGGGCCGCCGTGGGTGAGGGGCTCGGGGTCGGTCGGCGTGCCCGTGTCGATCTGACCGATCGGCGACGGCAGGGACTGTGGAGTACCGGCGTGCCTTTCCGAAACGATCCGAAACACCACGGGCGTCGTTGACGGCGGAATCCCAAGATAAACGCGTCGGCCGCGAATTTGAGTCGTCGTCCCCTCGGGCACTCCAACAAACGAGAGAATTTGATACACGCCGTCATTCAATGAGAGAATAATCGGATCGCCGGACGCTCCTGGTTTCCCGCTGCTGATGACGTTGCGAACGTCGGACTTCAATTCCCCGCCTTGCGAAACCTCGGTCTTGTCCGCCTCGAACATCAGCACTTCCAGAGGCTTTTCGTGTGGTCCGAGGCGCAAATCGCGGGTGAATTGCGCCTGCTTATCGAAGAACCGCACGCCGGGCAGTTCCAGCACATCAGTCTTCCTCACGGTGTATGAGAGCACGATCTCTTTGCCGTGTTGATAGAGCCCTTTGTAATGCGACCACTCATGCGGCAACGGCCCATCCTTCGGCTCCCGCGGATCGTCATACTTGTCCCCGCTCGCCCATCCCGGCGTCATCCCCGTCGCGAACTGCACCTCCTTCTCGATCGTGCAGTGAAAATCGTTGTCCTCGCTGAAAACCCGGCTGGCCAGATGCAGATTCGGGCCGACCCAGGCGCAAGACACCCGACACAATTCCGTATCGAAAAGTAGATTGGCGTCGTGTTCCTTATCGAGTTTTATCAAGACGCCTTTCACGGTCAGGTTGTTGTGCGGCGCTTCGAAAGTGTTGGCGATGCAGGAGCCGTAATCCATCGCGAGCGCGGCTTTGTCCGCCGGTCGCGTCCGATCGTTCTGGCCGGCGAGGATGAAGCTGACTAGCGTTGTGGAGAGGCAAGTCAGCGAAAGCGCGAAGGCAAATCTTGAGTGGAGTTGGATCATCGAAATAGGTACCGCGCGGAAGTACGAACGTTCGGGACCAGGGCGCCTCGCAGCGTGTTTCGTTTGCTTGGCCGCGGCGAGATTCGAGCAACTCCTTTTTGTGGCGATCGGGGGTCGGACTAATTGTCATCCTGAGGTACTCCGAAGGATCTGCGCGATGGTATGAACCACGCAGATCCCTCGGATTACCTCGGGATGACAGTTGCTTTCATGCTTCGCGGGTGTGGCGCAGCCGCCTGACGACCCAGGATGACAGTTGCGCGGCATTCTCGACGCTTTCTGTAAACCGCCACAATCAAGCGATACATCTATGAAGCTGCTGGTCAGACCGCTTTTTCCCGCGACACCGGACTTGCGATCGATCGATCGATCTCCGTTTGTATTGACGGCCGTTTGTCTGTCCTCAAAAATTGGTCCGACGACGACATCGCCCCGACGGCTGGGATGATCGTCAGCCCGACATTTTTTCTTTTCGGGAGAAGGCAATGAAGTCTGTACTGGCGATCGGCCGGGCACGCATCCTGAAGAAGCGGCCGGGGAAGAACCGGGAGAAGTAATGACGGGTCCGATGCGGCTCATGGTCGGATTGGCGGTGCCGTGCGCGGCCAATGTAATCGTTGCGGGCCTTCTTATTGTTAATCCAGCCATTGGCGATCAATCAAGCCTTGCCGGGCTGTTCGCATTCATTTGCCTGGCCGGATTCGCGACTGGAATAATTGGGTCTGCGGCCTTCATCGGTGCACCCAAATCCAATGCCAGCTTTGCAATCCTGGCGGTCTATCTCATCGCCATGTGTTCCGATGTGCTGCTTCTTAGCACGGGGGGCGGAATGGGATGAGTAGCCTGCGTCACGAGGTGCCGGGTTACGCCAAGTGCATAATTCCGTTTCTATTCCTCCCCCGGCTCCCGCGGCCCATCTCGCTTTTTTGTCTCATTCAACTCGCGAACCTTTTCCTGGTACGGCAGACTTGATGCTCCGGCCCAGCGTAAGGGACTCGATCGCTTTCCGCTGCGCCGGCGAGAGCGACGGGATTGGAGCCGGTTCCGATTCCGAAGGCGCAGCGGGAACGGAAGCGGGCGCCTGGGGTACCGCGGGTGGCGCCGATACCGCCGTTGCCGGGATGGGTTTCGAAACTCGATTCGATCCAAGAGGGGGAATTGTTGCCATGAGGGCTCCTTGTGTGCGTTGCTTGTTGGTCGTTGGTTGGAAATCGGATGGATGCGCTGCCTTGTCGGGCTCAGGGCATGCCAAGAGACAAAGGCGGATGTCGGCAGGAACACGCAGCCCGCGGCACAGGCTGAAAAATGAAATAACTTTTCTTCGATTGAGATCCGCGTTCCCGGACAGGTCGCGCTTCGAAAATCTTCGTCCCTCCACTATATAGGCGCAAACTTAACATTTTGGACGCTAACTGCTGGCGGCGACGGGAATAGAATTTTAGCAACAGGGAAGGCTTTTTCTGTACATCGATTCCGACTAAAGACTTGATTATCGTATGAACACTATGTTTATTAATACGTCAATCTCCGCGCGTCGTGGTCCTCCGAAAATCCTGCCAACATTCTATTTTGCACGCTATATCTTGTTATCACAGCATTGGCAAAAGTGTCGAATTATGTCGAACTGTGTCGAACGGTTTTCGGCAATCCGAGTATCATTTCGCTCGAAGCGGTGCATGCGAGGAGCTTTCAATGATTCGAAAATGGGCGGTGATTTTCTGTTTCTCGGGATTGATCGCGGCCGGTTGCAACAAGCAGGATCAGACCCACGCCACGACCCAGCCCGCGACGGCCGATGCGCTGACGATCGCCGTCATCCCCAAGGGAACGACGCATGAGTTCTGGAAGTCGATCCATTCGGGCGCGGACCGGGCGGGATCGGAATTGGGAGTCAAGATCATCTGGAACGGGCCGCTCAAGGAAAACGACCGGGCGGGGCAGATTTCGGTGGTCGAGCAGTTCGTCACCGACGGAATTTCCGGCATCGTCCTCGCTCCACTGGACGATCAGGCGCTATTGCGACCAGTCCGCGAGGCGGGGGCAAAGAATATTGCCGTCGTCATTATCGACTCGGCGCTCAAGGGAGACGTGGGAAAGGATTTTGTCAGCTACGTTGCGACAGACAATTTCAAAGGAGGACAGATCGCCGGCGAACAGCTTGCCAAACTCCTGGAGAACAAGGGAAGCGTGGTTCTGCTGCGATATCAGGAAGGCTCGGCCAGCACCGACCAGCGCGAGAGGGGATTTCTCGAAACGATCGCCGCCCATCCGCAAATCAAACTCCTCTCCGGCAACCGATATGGCGGCGCGACGGTCGATACGGCCAAAACTGAATCCGCGAATATGCTCGACCAGCTTCGCCAGGCCGATGGGATCTTCTGCCCGAATGAATCGTCGACCGTCGGCATGCTCCTGACCTTGCGCCAGAACGATCTGGCCGGCAAGGTCAAATTCGTCGGCTTCGACACCTCAAAAACGCTCATCGACGCGATGGAAAAGAAGGAGATCGACGCCCTGGTCGCGCAGGATCCGTTCAAAATGGGATATGACGGCGTGAAAACGCTCGTCGACCATATCCATGGAAAGACAGTCGAGCAGAGAATCGATACCGGCGTTCGACTGATCACCCGCGACAACCTCGATTCGCCCGAGATCAGGGAATTGCTCAACGCACGATAAAGCAGTCTGACGCCGCTTCACCGTTTGGCGCAATTCGAAACATCGATCGATGACGGACTCCTCCTCCAGATCGCCCGCGACGCAAGGTCCTCCGCGATTGCGCATGGAAAACATCCACAAGCGATTCGGCGCGACGCTTGCTCTTGGCGGCGTGGACCTGGTGGTTTACCCGGGGCAAGTCCTGGCGCTCGTCGGGGAAAACGGCGCGGGAAAGAGCACGTTGATGAAGGTGCTCTCAGGCGCGCATCGCCTGGACGAAGGGCGGATGTGGCTGGACGGAAAGCCTTACGAGCCGCGGAATCCGCTGGACGCCCGCAATCTCGGCGTGGCGATGATCTACCAGGAATTGTCCCTTGCGCCCCATCTGTCGGTCATGGAAAACATTCTCCTTGGAATGGAACCAGCGCTCGGTCCGCTGATTGACTGGCGGCGCGTCCGCGCCAGGGCCGCGCAGGCCATGGCGCAAGTGGGCCGATCCGATATCCTCCTCGAACGGCGCGTCGCCTCACTCTCAATCGCGGATCAGCAGCTTGTTGAGATCGCCCGGGCTGTGGCGGTGGGAAATCGCCTGCTCGTCCTCGATGAGCCAACCAGCAGCCTCGCGCAGAAAGACATTGCATTGCTCTTCCGGCTCGTTCGCCGACTCAAAGAGCAGGGGCATTCGATTATTTATATTTCTCACTTTCTCGAAGAAGTGAAGGAAATCAGCGACACGTTCGCGGTGCTGCGCGACGGCCGCAGCGCCGGATCAGGCGCGACGGCTTCAACGCCTTCCCCGCGGATCGTTTCCATGATGGTGGGCCGGGACGTGGCCGATCTTTATCCTCGCTCGCCGCGCACGCGGGGCACGGCCGTTCTTACGGTTTGCGACGTGGCCGGCCCGGGTGAACCGCCCAGGCCGGAATCGGCCTCGCTCACATTGCACGGCGGAGAAGTGTTGGGCATCGCCGGCGTGATCGGCGCGGGGCGAACCGAATTGCTCCGTGTTATCTTCGGGTTAGACCCGATCGGCCGCGGCGAAGTGACTGTTGCCGTCGATCGAGGCGGCGGGGAGCCGGGCCGTGTCACGCCAAAATTGCGGTGGATGCAGGGCATCGGGTTGGTCAGCGAAAACCGCAAATCCGAAGGTCTGGCCCTTTCGCTGAGTGTCGCCGACAACCTCACGCTCTCCAGACTGGAAGGACTCGGGCCGCCTGGGCTTGTGATTCCCTGGCGGCAGCGGGTCGCGGCAGAAACATGGATTCGGCGATTGGGTATTCGCTGTCGAGGCGCCCAGCAGCGGGTCGGGGTCCTCTCGGGGGGAAACCAGCAGAAGGTCGCGATTGCCCGTCTGCTTCATCATGATGTGGACGTGCTGATCCTCGATGAGCCAACGCGCGGGATCGACGTCGGTTCCAAGGCCGAAATTTATCGGCTGATCGACGAGCTCGCGCATGGAGATCCGAAGCGCGGCCGTCCGCCGCGCGCGATCCTGATGGTCAGCAGCTATCTCCCGGAGTTGCTCGGCGTTTGCGACCGAATCGCCGTCATGTGCCGGGGGCGGCTTGGCGGACGCGGCCGGTTGCCCAGACCAGCGAACATCAGATCATGCTCGAAGCGACCGGAGCCCACCTTCCCGCCGATGAGGCAATCCCGGTCGACCGATCATGACGTTGCTTCAGGAAACATCTCCGGCCGCGTCGAGTCGCGCGAATTGGTCCGCGTGGACCCAGCGGCTGGGTGCTTTAATCGGACTGGCATCGGTTTTCGGTCTGTTTTCCGTCTTGCGGCCGCACACGTTTCTGACCCTCGACAACCTCGCGCAAATCGTGCTTGAAACGGCAGTCGTCGCGACCGCGGCTCTGGGAATGACGATCGTGATCATCTCCGGCGGAATCGATCTGTCGGTCGGCTCGAATATCGCGGTCGTTACCGTCGTCATTGCGCTGCTGATCAATCAAGGCCTAAACCCCGCGGCGGGAGCGATCGGCGGAATCCTTGCGGCGCAATCTGGGGAGGTGTCATCGGCCTGCTGATTACGCAGCTCGATCTCGCGCCTTTTATCGTGACCCTTGGTTTGTGGGGCGCGATTCGCGGGGCCGCCAAGGGACTGGCCGGCAATTCCACCGTGGTCGTGCGCGACACCTGGCTCAATTCGCTGCTGACGGTCCTTCCGGCGGGTCGGCGCTGGATGATCCTTCCGCCGGGCGTCTGGATGACGGCTGCGCTGGCGTTGCTCGTCGCCGGCGTGCTTCGCTATACGCGATTCGGCCGGCATGTCTTCGCCGTCGGCTCCAATGAGCAAACGGCGCGTCTCTGCGGAATCGACGTCAAACGGGTCAAGCTGTGCCTCTACATTCTGGCTGGAGCACTCGCTGGCATCGCCGGCGTCCTTCAGTTTTCATATGTGACGATGGGGGACCCCACCACCGCCGACGGAATGGAACTCGACGTCATCGCCGCGGTCGTCATCGGCGGGGCCAGCCTCAACGGCGGGGAGGGAACGATCCTCGGAACCGTCATCGGCGCTCTTCTCATGAAGACCGTCAACAATGGCTGCGCCAAGCTTCACCTTGAAAACTGGGTGCAGCAGATCGTCACCGGCGCAATCATCATCGCCGCCGCCGCCCTGGACCGGCTGCGGCATCGCAACATTTCGGAATGAACTGCCAGTTCCATTGCGACGCTTCAATTTCTCATTCAGAGATTCACAAGTCCGAGACTGATCCGAAGCGCCGTATCGACTGCCCTCATCGTAGCGGGCTTAAGATGGCCGAGACGAGTGCCAAGGCGGGCCTTCGATCGAACGGATCTGATTTAGAAGCACGACCGATTCTTCGTGTATCCAGACTCTCCGGGCGCGACACGCACCTCCGTCGGATAGAGGCGTTGGTCAAATCGCGATGTGATTGCCGCGACGATGGTGATGTCGCTGTAACGATTGCCAACATCGTTTTGGAGGATAATTGCAGGCCGGGTCTTTCGGAGTTCGGCCCCAATCGTCGGGTCAAAATTAACGAGATAGACTTCACCCCTCTTTGGCACGCCCTGCTTTGCCATTCGCCTCCTCTTCAAGCGGTGCCCATTCTTCGGCGATGGCATGATCGCGTGCGGATCGCTGCTCCGCACCTTCGCGCAGGCGCTGCCGGATCTGTTTCCGCTCCGCAGGTCCCGGCTGATCGTCCTCGCGCATGCGCAGCCCCTGGTCGATCAGTCGAACAATATACTCCGAAGTTTTGGCATAACCGTGGCGCACGCTTTGCGTTTGGCAAGTTCCTCAAGCGGTGGCTTCAAAGTGATTCGCATAAGTCCGTTCGTTCTCGTGTTCGGCTGTCGGCGTCCAACCTACAATTGGAATCTTCTCAAGCGTCATCGTGATGTCAATGGCTCCAGTCGTAAACAGTTACCCGCCGCCTCGGATACGATTGGATATGTACCCAACAACCCCGCCGCTAACTCGCCGTTTATTCCTCAAACTATCGTCGGTCGTTCTTTCGTCGAAGTTGGCGGAACTGACATGCCATTCGCTTTATTCAGCGCCGCCATCCGCGCCGGCCGGCATCGACGCCGCGCTCACGAAAGACTGGCTGTCCCGCTGGCAGAAATCAATCCTTGCTGACGAGCGCAACCGCTATTGCGACAAAGAAACCGGCGAAGAACTCGGCTGGCTCGTCAGCCCGTTCGTCAACGGCTTCTACTACGGATACCTCGCGACCCGCGATAAGCAATGGCTCGATCGCCTTGTCGACTGGTCCGACGCCTGGATTCACCGTGGCGTGAAGGAACCCGACGGGCAAATCGGTTGGCCCAAGGAGGACGGCGCCAGTACTCCAGTGATGTCCGGTCTGCTTACGGACAACATGCTAGGTGAAGCAATGGCCCTTACGCCGCTCGCCGGCTTCGCGAATCTTGTGCGCAAAACACCAACCCTCCAACCCAGATACAGCGCCAAAGCCGCGGAATATCTCGCGCTGTCCGAAGCAGCTTTCACAAAATGGGATTCCCGCGGATGCTGGCGCGACATCGAAACCGGCGGAGTATGGGTCGTCCCCCCTTTCGGCATCGATCGCGCGACCCATTCATGGACCGACGGTTACGCCCGGCGGAAAACCGACGGCTTCACCCTCCCCGCCAACAAGCAGAACCTGATCGCCCTCTGGCTCCTCGCGATGCACGATGCCGCCGGTAAACCGCTTTATCGCGAGCGCGCAGAAAAATGGTTCAGGACGATGAGATCGCGCATTCGCTTGCGCGACAGCAAATATCTCGTCTGGAATTACTGGGACCCCGCCGGACCCTGGGATTACAAGCCGAACGGAGAGACGAAACACTGGGTCGGCGTTCATCCCAATGGGGGATATTACGGAATTGATCTGGAAGGAATCGTCGCCGCGTTCGAACATCAGCTTGTCTTTTCGAAAGAGGACATTCATCGCTTGATTGCGACGAATCGCGATTTCATGTGGAACGGAAAAATTCAGGGCGCTGCATTTGGCAGTATCGGCGGCGGACCTCCCGACCCGCGGTGGAGAGATTCGCCGGGAGTGCTCTGGACGGCGTTGGTCCCGCACGATGAGACGTTGCGAAAAATATTCGAAGCCAATCACAAACCCGATAGCTGGGGAGGAACGGTGGAGACGCCGTGGTACCTTTCGTTAAGCAAGGTTTAGCCGCCGCGGCCTCGCGGCGCCGCGTTGCGTGAACAAAGAGCGATTGCTCGATCGCGAATTGATCCCAAGGAGATCAGACATTTTGCATTCACGACGCCGCGAGGCCGCGGCGGCTAAACTTCCGGGTTCGAAATAACCGATCGGGTGCCGCGCAGTTCGCGAAGAAGTACCCTACCGCATTTTTCGATACTTCCGGATCAGCGCGTTGGTCGAGCTGTCGTGCGCGAGCTTCGACTCCGTCTTGCTCTGCAACTCCGGCACAATTCGCTTCGCAAGCACTTTCCCGAGCTCCACGCCCCATTGATCGAATGAATCGATGTCCCAGATGGCGCCCTGCGTGAAAACGCTGTGCTCATAAAGGGCAACGAGCTTGCCCAGTAATTCCGGCGTCAACACATCGGCGAGGATCACTGTCGAAGGACGATTCCCCTCGAACGTGCGCGGGAATCAGCGCCTCCGGCACATTCTCAGACCGCAGTTCGTCGGCGGTCTTTCCGAAGGCGAGCGCCTCGGCCTGGGCGAAGACGTTGGCCACCAGCAGATCGTGATGATCGCCGAGCGGATTGAGCGTCTTGCCGAAGGCGATGAAATCGCAGGGAATCAGCTTCGTTCCCTGATGGATCATCTGATAAAAAGAATGCTGCCCGTTGGTGCCCGGCTCGCCCCAGAAGATCGGGCCGGTCTGGTAGTCGACATGCTTTCCGCCGAGCGTGACGGACTTGCCGTTGCTCTCCATCGTGAGTTGCTGCAAATAGGCCGGGAAGCGTTTGAGATATTGTTCGTAGGGGAGAACGGCGACGGTCTGGGCATCGAAAAAGTCGTTGTACCAGAGACAAAGCAATCCCATCAGCGCCGGCAGATTTTTTTCCAGCGGCGCGGTGCGGAAGTGTTCGTCCATCGAATGAAAGCCGGCCAGCATTTGGCGGAAGCCGTCGGGGCCGATCGCGAGCATCGTCGACAGGCCGATGGCCGAGTCCATCGAATATCGCCCCCCCACCCAGTCCCAGAAACCGAACATGTTCTGAGTGTCGATTCCGAATTTCGATACTTCCTCGGCGTTGGTCGAGACGGCGACGAAATGTTTGGCAACCGCCGCGGGGTCCTTGGCGGTCGCCAGGAACCAATCGCGCGCGGTGTGGCCGTTGGTCATCGTCTCGAGCGTCGTAAAAGTTTTCGACGCGATGATGAAGAGCGTCTGCGCGGGTTCGAGATCGCGCACCGCCTCGGCGAAATCCGTTCCATCGACATTGGAGACGAATCGAAAGGTCATGTCGCGCCGGCTGTAATGTTTCAGCGCCTCGTAGGCCATGACGGGTCCAAGGTCGGAGCCGCCGATTCCGATGTTGACGATGTTTTTGATCGGCTGGCCGGTGTATCCCTTCCACTGTCCGCCGCGGATGCGATCGCAGAAGGCGATCATCTGATCGAGAACCGCATGCACTTCCGGCACCACGTTCTTGCCGTCCACCATGATGGTGGCGTTGCGCGGCGCGCGCAGCGCGACATGCAACACGGCCCGGTTCTCGGTGACATTGATCTTTTCACCACTGAACATTGCGTTGATTCGCGCCTGCAGGCCGCACTCCTCGGCCAGCGCGATCAGCAGGCGAACCGTTTCATCCGTAACCCGGTGCTTGGAATAATCGAGATAGAGTCCCTGCGTTTCGAGCGTCATGCGCTCGCCGCGACTTGGATCGTCGCGGAACATGTCGCGCAAATGTCGATTTTGAATCGAACGATGATGTGATTCCAATGCTTTGAAAGATCCGCGCTCGCGCGAACATTGCTGATGATCCGCTCATGATCGATCTCCTCTGAATGGTCAGGGGAAACTACCACAGGTGAGAGGCGATTGCAGCAAGGTCAATCGAGACACCTCGGGCGGATAAACGAAAGTTGGAGCGCAATTTGAAGCTTTCGGATCAAATCGAATCCGACCTGCGCATTGTTTCCGCGAATAGAGCGCGGATCGCTTACGAATCGGGCGAGAAACCAGGGAGCCGGGACCTGCCCCAAAAAAAACTGCTCTGCAAAAGATGGCGATTTGCCGGCGTTTTCAGCCCTTTTTGATGACTGAATCGTACGAATTCCGATCGTGGCATCGCCTTCGCTTTAGGGCATCGCGTAGCCGTCACGGTGACGGCAGCGGGTAACGCGGTTACCCGCCAACTATGGAGCGCGGTTGGTTCCCACGGGCAGTGCCGCCCGCAGGCGGTCTGCGGGCGGCACGCTGTCCGGGGCTTCTGACGCAAGAATGTGTAAATAAAAATCCAAGCGAAGCATGACCTGAACGCTTCGTAAATAATCCTCGTTTCCTCCTCCGCCAAGGCTGCACGGCTCTAACCCTCCAACGTGCAGCCTTTTTATTTTCCAAAAAAATTCCAAAGACCAAGATCCAAAGCCCAATCCCGGCGCCGGGACCAATGTCCAAAGGGGAAAATTCCAAACAAGAGGGAGAATCAGGCTCCGCCCTCCTGTTTGGATTTTTCCCCTTGGTTATTGGAATTTATTTGGAGACTTGGTCTTTGGTTTTTGGGATTTCGTCTTCTTCAGGTTTCCGCCGGTTGAAGATCGCGAGCCAGAGGCCGAACTCGTAGAGGATCACGAGGGGAATCAAGAGGGAGAGCATCGAGATGACGATGTCGCCCGGCGCAATGAACGCCGCCGCGACGGCCATGACGAAATAGACGATCTTGCGCTGCTTTTTCAGGAATTCAACTTCAACGACGCCAATGCTCACCAGCGTCAGCACCACCAGCGGAAGCTGAAATGAAAGGCCAAAGATAATCATGAAGGTGAGGACCCAATCGACGTATTCCGAAATCGTCAGGTTGGGCTGGAGCAGATTCGCCGGGCCGAACGGAACGGAGTGAAACTCGCCGTCCATGTAAATCTTGAGACGTTGTTCCGTCTTGTTGATCCAGATTTCACCATCCTTCGGATGGATGGGATCTCCGGCGAGAACTGGGAAAAGCGTGGGCTTATACGCTCCCGGCTCGATCGGCATGCCGGTCTGACCGATCGAGGGAATCGGAAAACTGCTGGAAAATTCCAGGAAGAATCCAATGGTGATCGGCAGCACGACCACATAGACGAACACGAAGCCGGAGAAGAGCAGCGCAATCGAAAGAGGAATATATTTCGTGACGACCTTGCGTTCTTTGGGATAGAGCCCCGCGGCGACGAATTGCCAGATCTGGTAGAGCATCCAGGGCCCGGCGATGGCAAAGGCGCTGATCAGCCAGATCTTCAGGTAAGTCATGAAGACTTCGGTGATCTCCCTGTAGTAAATCTGGGTGTTGATGTGATGCTTGAGGAGCTGCGTAAAGAGGGGCGCAGAAAAAGACGATCACCTTTTGAATGAAGGCGAAGACGCCGAAAATCGCCACGGCGAAGCCCAGCAATCCCAGAATCAGCCGCCAGCGCAGCTCTTCGAGGTGATCGCCGATCGTCATGCGGAACGAGTCGGGGTCGAAGTCTCTGGGGGATTTTTTTCCTGGCTTGTCGTCCACCGTCGCAGTTGTCATCCGACGGCATTCTAGGGGAGAGGGACGGGGGACAGAAGGGCGGACGGGACTGGGTTGGAGTTCGGGAAAGGAAAAAGTGAAAAGTGAAAAGGAAAAAGGCGGACTTACTCAGTCCTCACTTCCCCTTTTTCCTTTTAACTTTTTACTTTTTCCTTCGATTACGCTGCCATCGGGAGCGGGTCGAATTCAACGGCGACTCGATATCCGAAAGAACTGGGCTCGCAGCGAATCACGCGGCCCTGGGCATCCCACTCGTTGAGTTGCCCCTGTTTGGGGAAATAGACGGCCAGCCGCTCCCCCTGCTCGAGGGCGACGTTGCTGATGGCCGAGAGTCCGCCCATCGACAGGTCACGCAGCGAGAGAGAAAACCGCGGCTCACGCCGGGCCTTCACCGAATGGTCCATGCGGCAGGACTCGACCTCGGCGTGAAACTCTTTGCGTGGGAAGACGCGCCGATCCTCCGGCGATCCCACACGCTCCGGCATTTTGAACAGTGCAACCATGCTCCATGCATCGGCCGCCGGCACCGCATGGATTACCCAGATTAAACCAAAGCCGCGGCAGAAAATGCGCGTGACCCGTTTTCGCAGAAAAGAGCAAGGATTATCGGTCCTTCGAAGAGGAACGCTGGTTGGCGCTCAGCGAACACGCATCACTTCAGTCCAATTTTTTGCGCCGCGCGAAACAGCGTGTATGGCGGTTCGGAGCTGGTGTCGATCAGTTTGGGATCAAGATCCAGCACGTAAACGCCGTGGAAAGTCAGGATTCCCACACGCGGGAGGATGGGCGTCTGAGGCGGACGGCTCGGTGAAAGGGGCAGGAGCGGCCGGGTGGCCTGGGCGGCATTCATCAGTTCGGCGGTCGCGCTATCGCCGGATGCATTTCCGCCAGTCCATTTGCCGAATGCGGTCAGTCCTTTCATCGATCCGTCGCGATAGATTACCTGGACGTCCCGATTGTTGCGGATCGGAATCTCGATGATGACGCCCTGGATCGCATCGGCGGTCTGCGCGTCCGGCTGCTCGCCAAGCTCGCGAAGGAATCGCCAGGCCAACAACTGTACCGACGGCTTTGCTACCGGGTCGGCGGTGATTCGATGCAGATCCTCGAAAGCCAGGGTCCGGTCTTTGGCTCGAAGGTGCCACGCCACCGACTGAAAATGCGACCACGGCTCCGCCGGTGGCTCGGCTGCGAGCGACAGGGGCATCATGATTGCGAGGGGAAGGTCGGCATATAACGTTCCGCGGCCGGTTTCCTGTTCCTCCGCCATTCGCGCCTCAGTCGGCCCTTTGGACGCGCGGCGCATCCGAACCACGATGAAGAGAACAATGACCGCGACGACAAACAGGATGGGAATGGCCCGGCTCATGATCGCCACTCTTCGCGCAAAGTTGCTGCGAAGTCAATGAAGATCCGCTTCAAATTACGGCCTTTTAGCAGGCACAATCTTGCTGTCCGACTCCAATGATACGCGGGTGGGCGAAAGATTCGGCGGTCCAAAATCTCTCCCCTCGCCCGGTGCTCTGGGAGGAGCCGCGCACGAAGTAAGCGGGAAAGTTCTCTCGTTTACCGAGTGCTTTCCCGCTTACTTCGTGCGCGGCTCCTCCGGGTTACCGGCAGAGGGAGAAGGAAGTCGCGCACGACGAACGGGTAGCCGTTTGACACTTTTCCGGGGTCTCACTAGGCTCGCCGCGCATCGTGAATGCAACGGTCGTCATCCCCGCCCGATACGGCTCGACACGCTTTCCCGCCAAGATTCTCGCCAGCGAAACCGGTCGGCCGCTCGTGCAACATGTGGTGGATCGGGTGCGCGGATGCAGACGCGTTCGTGAAGTTTTGGTGGCGACAGACGACCAGCGGATCGTCGATGCCCTGCTTCCCTTTCACATCCGTTGCGTGATGACGTCGGCCGCTCATCCGAGCGGGACTGATCGAATCGCGGAAGTTGCGCGGAACCTGCGGGATGAAGTCATTGTCAATGTTCAGGGGGATGAGCCGGAAATCGAACCGCAGACGGTTGATTCCCTGATCGAGCGGCTTGAGTCGCACGCCGACGACGCGATGGCGACCGCCGCCACCCCATTCCCCTCAGGCGCCGATCCGGCCGATCCGAATCTGGTGAAAGTGGTGACCGATCGCGAGGGGCACGCCCTCTATTTTTCCCGGGCGATGATCCCCTTCCGCCGCGACCCCGAGAAGGTCGATCGTGCTGTTCCTTACGATTTGCATCTTGGGATTTACGCCTATCGCCGCGAATTTCTACTGCAATTTGCGTCCTGGCCGCCGACCAAACTGGAATCGCTGGAGAAATTAGAACAGCTTCGCGCCCTGGAGCACGGCCGACGGATCTTTGTCCTGAAAGTCAGCCGAGCGGCCCATGGGATCGACACGCCGGAGCAATACGCCGAGTTCGTTCGGAGATGGAAGGAGGAAGAAGGAAAAAGTAAAAAGTGAAAAGGAAAAAGTAGCAAGCCACGCCTTTTTTGCGAAGCTATCCACAAGGGCCAATATGTTCGATCATCTTCGTCTCCGTCGTGATTTCCTCGGCGTAGAGGCCTGATGCATTCCCAACGATGCGCGTTAGTACTGCCCAGCTGTCGGCTGGCGGCGCGACGTTCTGTTGTCCACATAATTGCAACACGAAACGATGATATTGCAGTAGCGTTGCATCGCTTTTCGGTTCTTCCGAGGACAATCCGAGCTGGAGCGGCCAATCTTTCGGCATCTTTATCTTGAATGCCCTCTCCACACGAAAAGTGAGATCAAGGAGAACAAAGCCCATCGAATCGACCTTTCTGCCACGTAGCGGCATTCTAAGGTCAAACATCACGGAGAAAATCCGCTCGCTCGATTCTTAACTTCAATCCCGCGTGGACCTCAACGTGCGAAGAAGCGGCGGCTGACCTTTTTCCTTTTCACTTTTTACTTTTTACTTTTTCCTTCCCCCCGCTTTGGCCCGGCGGACATTTCATGGTAAGAAGGATGTCCATGTCGAATGAAGCAATTCTGGCCAAGATTGGCCAGTCCACGGAAGAAACCGAATTTTACACGCCGATGCCTCCGGGTTACCGAAAGGGGCACCATCGATACGTTGTGGTGGTCGGCACGGTCATGAGCGGGCTGGGGAAGGGAATTTTTTCGTCATCGCTCGCCAAACTCTTGCAGGACAAGGGGCTGCGGGTGGCGCCGATCAAGATGGAGGGATATCTCAACGTCGATTCAGGGACGCTCAATCCCTACCGCCATGGCGAAGTCTTCGTCTTGGATGACGGGATGGAAACGGACATGGACCTGGGGACTTACGAGCGATTGCTCGACCAGGATCTTTCCGCAGCCAATTTCACGACCAACGGCCAGATTCTTTCCGGCGTGATGAAAAAGGAGCGCGAAGGCGGGTATTTAGGCCGGGATGTGCAAGTCATTCCTCACGTGACCGGCGAAATCAAGTTGAAATTGCGGGAGCTGGCCGTCAAGAGCAACGCCGACGTCGTGTTCATTGAAGTCGGCGGCACCGTTGGCGACTACGAAAACGCGTTCTATCTCGAAGCCTGCCGACAACTCGCTTACGAGGAGGGGGAAGGCTCAGTCATCTACGTTGCCCTCACCTACGTGCTGGAGCCGGGCACACTTGGCGAACAAAAATCGAAGGCGGCACAGCTGGGGATCAAACGTCTGATGGAAGTAGGCGTGATGCCCACGATCATCGCCTGCCGCGCCTCGAGCCCCGTCAATGAAAAGGTGCGACAGAAGATTTCGCTCTACACGAACGTGCCGATGAAACGCGTCTTCTCGATGCACGATGTGGAAAGCATCTATCTGATCCCCGAATCGTTGCGCGAAGCCGGCATGGATCGCGAAGTGCTCACGCTGCTCGATCTGCACGACCGCGTCGATCAGCGCGCCGAGGACCAGGCCCGCTTGAAATGGCGATGGTTTGTCGAGCGCATCGGCAAGGCTCGAAAGGAAATCACGATCGCCGTCACCGGGAAGTACACCAGCCTGCGCGACGCCTACGCCAGCATTATCAAGGCCGGGGAACATTGCGGCGTGCACCTCGGAGCCGAAGTCAAATTCAAATGGATCGACACGACCACGATTGACCGCGGCAATGTCGCCCGCCGACTGGAAGGGTGCCACGGAATCATCGTGCCCGGTGGGTTCGGCGTGCGCGGAACCGAAGGGAAGATCGAGTGCATCCGCCATGCGCGCGAAACCCGCATGCCCTACCTGGGGCTTTGCCTCGGTTTTCAGATGGCGGTGATCGAATACGCCCGCAATGTCTGCGGCATTGCCGGCGCCAACAGCTCAGAATTTGAACCCAAATGCTCCGATCCCGTTATCGACATTCTGCCGGAGCAGAAAAAGATCGAAGGGCTCGGCGGGAACATGCGCCTGGGGGGCAAAGACATCGACCTCAAACCGAATACCCTCGCCGCCCGGCTCTTCGACAATGCATCGCGCATTCGCCTGCGCTTCCGGCACCGATACGAGGTCGATCCGAAATACATTCCAACGCTGGAATCGAATGGCATGATCTTCAGCGGCAAAGCCCCGGGCCAGCCGATCATGCAGATTCTCGAATTGTCACAGGATGTGCATCCCTATTTCGTGGGAACGCAGGCGCATCCCGAGCTGACGAGCCGACCGTTGCGGCCGTCGCCGCTCTTCCTAGGCTTCGTCAAAGCGGCGATTGAATTCAGCGAAAGTAAGAGGCCGGAGCCGCAGACAGTGTAGGGTGGGCTTGGCCCACCTTCTCTTTAATTCGCTGTCTTTACTTCACATGGTGGGCCGAGCCCACCCCACTTTCGACCGCGATCCAGATTTCAAAACCGCCCAACCCGGTGTGGGGATCAAACTCCGGGCCGTATCGTTCGATTGCTGGAGACATGGAGCCTGTTTGCCCGGACTTCGTGAACCAGTTCCCGATCGCGGCAAAGCTTTCCGAAATGGTCTCAACCGGGCCGGTATGGACGAAAACCGCATAGGTATGTGCCGGCAATTCCAGCGTTTTGAAACCCTCGGGCAGATTTGAAGCCGATGACACCTCAACGCCGGCCAGATAATCGAAATTCCCCTTCGCATCGCGGTTAAAGCTTACGCCGAAAGTAGCAGGACCGATTTGAGCCGGAATGCGACCCAGATGGGGCACGAATCGCCGCCATTGGTCTTCGATTCCGGCGTGCGACGCGACGTTATACCGCTCGACGAATCCTGCGAGCAGCATCGGCCCGCTAGTCTCGAATCGGGATGGCAAAACTTCTTTGGTCGATTTTGGGTTCACCGCAATCGTCTCCGGATGTTGTTGAGTATAATGCCAAGCCGTATCGCAGCCCATTATGGCCATGTCCTGGGACACTTTCGAACGCTATCGCCAGAAAGGTCTTGATGCGCGCCGGGCCGGACAATGGGATTCGGCCCGGATCTATCTGCTGGAAGCGGCACGGGCGATGGCGACGCTCAGCAAGAACGCGCAGGGCGATGAATTGCGTGAAGGACGCCGAGAAATGGCCCAGCGGCTGCTCGAGCTGGCACGGGATTGCGAAGCCGCCGCCAAAGAGGGCCGGCGTCAGCCGGGCGGGGCGCGCGGTGGCGGATCGTCGGCTTCCGCGTCGGGTGAATCAGAGGGGGAAACGTCGGCCCAGCAATGGATCGTCCGCGAGAAGCCGACGATGCGCTTCAGCGACGTGGCCGGGCTCGACGACGTGAAGGAAGACATTCGCCTGAAAATGATCTATCCCTTCGAACATGGCGAATTGGCGGAAAAATTCGGGATTCGCGCCGGCGGCGGCGTGCTCATGTATGGCCCGCCGGGCACCGGCAAGACCATGCTCGCCAAGGCGACCGCCGGCGAAATCGACGCCACATTTTTCCGGATCTCTCCGGCCGACGTCCTGAGCAAATGGGTCGGCGAGGCCGAGCAGAACATCAAAAAGCTTTTCGATGCCGCGGCAAACGAAACACGCAGCATTATCTTTATCGATGAAATCGAAGCGCTCGTTCCGGCGCGGAGGGATGAAGGCTCCAGCGTAATGCAGCGCGTCGTCCCGCAAATCCTCCAGGGAGTCGAAGGGTTCGACAAGAAAGCCGGCCGGCCGATCCTGCTGATGGGAGCGACCAATGTCCCCTGGCAGCTCGATCCCGCAATGCTCCGGCCGGGCCGCTTTGATGAAAAGGTCTATATCCCCCTGCCCGACCTGGCCGCCCGTCACAAGATGCTCGAGATTTATCTGGGCAAACGCCCGGTAGCGGAGGATGTCGATCTGCCTTCTCTCGCGCAACGCCTCGACGGATATAGCGGGGCCGACATCAAATATATCTGCGACCGCGCCGCGACGATTCCGTTTTTGCAAAGCGTCGCGTCGGGGCAGGATGGGCAGATCACGCGGACGGTGCTGGACGATGTGCTTCACGATGCGCGCCCGAGCGTCACGCGCGAAATGCTTCAGAGGTTTGAGGAATGGGGGCGGCAGGCGACAAGTACGTGATTGACTTTCGGCGCTTGACGCAAGCCGACCGCGGGTATCACAATTCATAGTCGGCACGACCGGAGCAACATGATCAAAAGCCCTTTTCCGGGGATGGATCCCTATCTGGAGCAAGCGTGGCGCGATGTGCATCAGCGCCTCTGCGTTTACGCATGTGACGATCTTCAGGGACAGATCGCCTCCGCTGGGTTACTCGCCCGAATTGACGAAAGGCTCGTTGTCGAGCAGCCGGAAGCCATTCCTCGTTCAATCTATCCGGACATCCGGGTCGTCGAGCGGCAGGCCGGGTCACCCAGCGGTATGGTATCCGTCGCGGCGGGCGTGGCTTTGGCCGAGCGGGTTAGCATTGCCGATGAAGCGACGGAAGAAGCGTTTATTCAAATCCTCGACGCACGCGCCGGCGGACGCGTGATCACAGCCATCGAGTTTTTGTCTCTTACGAACAAGTTGACCGGGGTTTCGCGCGATCAGTATCTGTCCAAACAGAAAGAACTGAGAAATGCCGGGGTCAGCATGGTGGAGATTGACCTTCTCCGCGCCGGCAAGCCAATCGTCGAAGTACCGACGTGGCGCGTTGCGCCAGAGCGCCGCACACCTTATTACGCTGTCGTTCGTCGATCCTGGGAACCCAGGCAATACGATTACTGCTTGCTCCCCTTACGCGAGCGACTCCTGGGAATTCAAATTCCACTTCGGCAAGATGAGCCGGAGGCGGTTCTCAACCTGCAATCCCTGATTGATCGCGTGTACCAGAATGGTTCCTACGGCTTGGAGTTGAATTACACTCAGGCGGCCATTCCACCGCTGGAAAGCGATGACGCGCGGTGGGCTGAGGGATTGATCCGAGCATCCGTCGCAAGGGCGGAGGCATGAACGAAATCAACCTCACCCACTCCGATGACCGGGTGCATGAAACGCCATCGAAGCTTACGCATCAACTCGCGGCTCGTTCTGGCCGCATTCGTCTTCACGTTTCTCATTTCCCGCATCCTGGTGATCCTCATCATGGAGCGGAAGATTCCCGACATGTTCCTGCATGTCGGGCACACGCACGTTCATCATCTCAATTACGGCATCTTCCTGCTGAGCATCGTCGGATACTTTCTGATTTTCGTCCGCCCCACCGGGCGCCGCTGGCATTCGCGGCGGTGATTTACGGCATCGGCCTCGGCATGACCTTCGACGAATTCGGCATGTGGATCCACCTGGGCGGCGGATACTGGCAGCGCCACAGCTTCGACGCAGTGGTCGTCGTTTCGTCAGTCCTCGCATTAATCGCTTATGCACCGACCTTCGCAAATTTCACCCACGCCACTGGACGACGGCGATCCTTCTCGTTGTTGTGCTGACCGTGTTCGGCGTACTGCTCGTCCGTTCGGTGCGCGAGATGGGGAACCGATATTTGCCGCGACTTGTCGAGATCGAAGACACCGGACCGCAATGAGATGCCTGCATTACGTCATCGGCGGCAGGTCCATGCCGTGTTTATCGAACAAAGCGATGATCTGCGCTTGTATCGATGTTGCCTGCGGGCAGGACGCCTGAATCGCCCCATGGGACGGCTGCCTCCTCGAAGAATTTCTCGAACCCGCCGGGCATATGGTAGTCGGCGAGCCGGGCCGGGGTTTTCCCTTTGTTCGCAAATCCATGCAGCACGCCACGGGGAACATAGATCGTCGTGCCCTTTGCCGCCGTGATGTGCTCGGAACCGACCTGAAATTCATATGTGCCGTCTATCACGTAGAAGAACTCTTCCATGCTCCGGTGGGAATGCATCGGCACGGCGCTGCCGGGAGCGCTGGTGATGTCGAAGAGCGTGAATTTTCCCCCAGTGTCGGCGGAAATCAGCTTGAACGTCACCTTCTGCCCCATGATTGAAAATGCCCGGTCTGGCCCTGGCAACGAAGCCGTGGCGGCATCCGGAAATTGAACATCGGGCCGGATCTGCAACCCATGTCGGGCGGCGGCCTCCATCAATCGGCCAAATTCCGCCGGCCCAATTGGCGGCGGCGCATTGAAGTCGGTGCAAACCGAGCCGGCGTCGGCAATAAACTGCTCAAAGCCGCTCGGAACCGCAACGACAATAAACCGCGCCGGCCGTGATCCGATATTCCTGAAAGTGTGGAGACCTCCTTTGGGGAGATACGCGGCGAATCCCGCCGATGCGCGAACGAGCGGCTTGCCTTCGCGAAAGAAGACCAGATCCCCGTCGAGCACATAAAACATTTCGTCTTCGCGGCCGTGAATATGCGGCGGAGGCCCCCCACCGACGGGCACGATGGATTCTGCCATCGCGAAGGCGTTGCGCGTTTGATCGCCGCGCAGTTTGAATGTGATATTGTCACCGACGCACCAGTACGCCGGACCTTCGCCGGGGAGTGCGACGATGCAATTTGATTCGAGTGATGACATGACTTCTCCCAGGAAAACGATTGCGGCCCCGATCCGCAGGGGTTTCGAAATCCGCACTGGGATGGGCGGCTTGCGCAACGAGCCGATGCCACAATTGCGCAATTATCCGATCGCGTCGAATCCAGTTTCACCGGTGCGGATGCGGATGCACTCTTCGAGCGGAAGGATAAAGATTTTTCCATCCCCGATCTTGCCGGTTCGCGCACCTTTGATGATGGCATCAACGGTCTGCTGAACAAATTTGTCATTGACGGCAATTTCGATGCGCGTTTTGGGCCGCAAAGTGACTTCGGTGATCACGCCCCGATAAGCCTCGGTGTGGCCCTTCTGCTGTCCGCATCCCTGGGCATTGGGGACGACCGACATCTTTCCAACATCCGCCTTGAAGAGTGATTCCTTGACCGAGGCGAGCTTGTCCGGCTGAATGTAAGCGATGATGAGCTTCATGGCGGGCTTATGCTATCACTGAGCCGATCTGGTTTGTAGCGCGGGGCTCGGGCTGGTCATTTCCGCTTTCCCATTTCGATGTTCGATGTTCGATGTTCGATGTTCGATGTTCGATGTTCGATTTTAAGAGTTTCCAAACAGGTTTTCTCCCTCCGGCGGCGGCTGATACGGAATTCCCAGATGCTCGTATGCAATTTTGGTCGCCCGGCGCCCCTGCCGCGTGCGCGTCACGAACGCGTTCTGAAGCAGGAACGGCTCAATCACGTCTTCCAGCGTATCCCGCTCCTCGCCCATCGTGGCGGCGACCGCTTCGACGCCAACCGGCCCGCCGTCGTACACTTCGATCACCGTCCGCAGGAAGGTCCGGTCCTGCTCGTCGAGGCCACGCTCGTCGATCCCCGCCAGTTCGAGTGCCGAACGCGTGATCGGAAGCGTCAGCTTCCCGTTTCCTTCGACCGATGCAAAATCGCGCACGCGCCTCAACAGGCGATTGGCCACCCGTGGCGTGCCGCGGCTTCGGCGTGACAATTCCCACAGAGCCGGCTCCTCCGTCTGCAATTTGAGCAGCTTCACATTGGCGCGAAGAATTTCGTGCAACGCCTCCGGCGTATAAAACTCAATGTGCTCGCTGATCCCAAACCGTCCGCGCATCGGCCCGGTCAGCAGGCCAATCCGCGTCGTGGCGCCGATCAATGTGAACGGCTGAATTGGAATCGTCACCGTCCGCGCGTGAGCCCCCTGATCGAGCGTCACATCAACTTTGAAATCCTCCATCGCCGGGTAGAGATATTCCTCCACGATCGCGCTGAGCCGGTGGATCTCGTCGATGAAGAGAACGTCCCCGTAACTGAGCTTGGTGAGAATGCCGACCAAGTCCGCGCCTTTGGTCAGCGCGGGGCCATTGGTCACGTGAACCTGCGCCCCCACTTCGTTGGCGACGACATGCGCGAGCGTCGTCTTCCCCAACCCCGGCGGCCCATGGAGCAGCATATGATCGACCGGTTCCTTTCGACTGCGGGCCGCCTCGACGGCGATATGAAGCTTCCGAATCAGCGATTCCTGCCCGATATATTGCGCAAACCGGAGCGGCCGGAGCGCAAAATTATCGCGCTCCTCGGGCTCGCCGCCTGACTCGGACGAAATGATGCGCTCGCGAGCCATGAGACGAACGTAAAAGGTCGAGCGCGAAACGTAAAGGGGAGCGAGGAGGAATGTGCCGTTCCGATCGACCGGCACGTAAACGTAAAAGATCAGGGAATGCTCACGTGCTCGCCAACGAATCGGGCTCGCGGAAATCAACGGGTGCCTAACCGAATCGGCGACAGAGTTCCGTCTCCCTCTCCCAGTACTTTCGGCCTCCCCTATCCCCGCGCTGTCCGCAACCTCAGCATTTCCCGCACCAACGCATCCGTCGACGTCATCGCCGAATTATTCTGTTTCGCACGATCGAGTAAATGCTCCGCGTCTAGACGACGTTCGCCGAGGGCCATGAGCGTTGCAATCGCGTCTTCCTCGGCGGCCATGCGTCCGCCAGCAGTTGGCTTTCCGTCCACCATCGGTGAGGCAAATTCCGCGGCCTTGCCGGCGAGTTCGGCAACGATTTGCTCGGCCATCCGCTTGCCAATCTGCGGAAGCTCGATCAGGAAGCGCGCATTCTTCGATTCGATCGCCTGGGCGATCTCTCCCACCGGCAAAGCCAAAGCCCGCAGCGCTTTTTTCGGGCCGATTCCCTTCACGGTAATGAAGAGGTGAAAAAACGCGCGGTCCTCGGGGCGGAGAAACCCGACCAGCCGTGGCTGGATGTTGCCGCCGGAGGCGTCGCCTTCAAGGTAGAAATAGGTGTGAAATGTGATCTCCTGTCCCACTGCTGCTTGCAACAGTTGCAAATCCATCGAGGGGATAAGCAATTCGCAAAGGACCGGGCCGACCTGGACGTGTACGCGGTCAGCGTCTACTCGCCGCAATTCTCCGGTCAATGCTGAAATCATTGCCCGCGCATCTTAGGTGCGGGATTCCACATCGACAAACGCATCGGCGCCCTCCGTTCCATCGTATGACGCAAACGGAAACTTTTACCGAACCGGCGAAGACGCGCGGACTGACGTCCGCGGCTATCAAGGATGCGCGATCTGCAGTGGGCCACTCCTTCACAGCCGCGGACGTCAGTCCGCGCATCTTCAAAGTGCGCATTTCAGGGAAAGGAAATTCTGTCCGACGTTTTGTTACAATGCGACGAATGCCGCAGCGGATATTTTGGATTTTTCGCATTCTGGGCCTGGTCGTCGGCGCGGCGTTGCTTGCGCTCTGGATTCGCGGGCGATTTGTATACGACGTGGCGATTTTCACCACGCCGCGCCATGTCTATTGCGAAATCTGCGTCATCGCCGATCAGATCCGGTTCACGACTGTCTCCCGCTGGCCGGGTGAGGTGCCGCTGCACTGGAGACACGATCGCACCGCCTATGCGGGCTTTGCGATTGGACAACGGGCCGTCTATCGCAACTGGTTTCCGTTCGGAATCTCAATGACGAGCGGCGGAACGTTCGCGGTTTCCGAGCCCTTTGCGCCCGCCATCAATCGTCCAAAACCGCTGCGCGTACGCTACCAGTTGATCGCGAGTACCCATTCCGCTGTTGGTCTTACTGGCGGTGCTGCCGGCGGCAGGATCGATGCTGATTTCGAACTGGAGAAGAAGACGGTCAATTCGCCGGCAGGAATCGGGACATTGCCCGATGTGCGGATACGATCTACGTGGCCAGAGCGGCCGCTGCCCGGAATGCGGGATAACGCCGGCGGCCGGTGTCATGCCGATGCGGTAGTGCATAGTTGCGCTTCCCGCGACCTGAAGAAGTTTAATGACTTCCGATCGCTGGGAGAGCCGGCTGGTCCCCGAGCCGACCGCAGCGTCCCGCGTGCCGAGGCGGCCCGGCTCTCCCGGCGTGCTGACACTTTTGCGATTTAGGGACGTGTTTCGAGCAAATCCTCTTCGTTTGATCAACCTCCTGCCAATCTCTAAAATGAGTTTGTCGCTTTTATCCCTATGGCCCATGCACTCACGCAATTCGTCCCCTCCGCACCAATCCCCGGATCCGACATGCCGGGCCGCAAGCCCTCCTGGCTCAAGATGAAAATGCCCGGCGGCGAGGGATATTCCAAGCTGCTCAAGCTCGTCAACGACGAGAGGCTGCACACGGTCTGCCAGTCAGCCAAGTGCCCGAACATGGGCGAATGCTGGTCGGCGGGGACCGCCACGCTGATGATCCTCGGGGATGTCTGCACTCGCTCGTGCGGGTTCTGCCATATTGCGACGGGGCGTCCGCCGACGCTTGATCTGGATGAGCCGGTGCGCGTGGGGAAGGCGGTGGCTGCGATGGGACTGAAACACACCGTCATCACCAGCGTGAATCGCGATGAGCTTCCCGACGGCGGCGCGGCCGTCTGGGCGGAGACGATCCGGCAGGTGCGATTGCAATCGCCGGGCACGAGCGTCGAAGTGCTGATTCCCGATTTCTGCGGCGACTGGGATGCGCTTCAGAAGGTGCTCGATCAGAAGCCGGACATCCTCAATCACAACATGGAATCGGTGCCGCGGCTCTACACAGAAGGTGCGCCCGCAGGCGAAATATCATCGCTCGCTGAAGCTGCTTCAGATCGCCGCCCAGCAGGGATTCGTCACCAAGACCGGCATGATGCTCGGCCTGGGCGAAACCGAAGACGAAATCGAATCGGTGATCGATGACCTGGTGGCGATCGGCTGTCACATCCTCACCCTCGGGCAATATCTTCAGCCGACCGCGGATCATCTTAAAGTAGAGCGCTGGGTGCATCCGGATGAATTTGCTTCATGGAAGATGCGCGGGGAAGCAAAGGGACTGCGCCATGTCGAATCGGGGCCGCTGGTGCGCAGCAGCTATCACGCGGAAAAGCAGGTGGCGCTGGCGGGGGTTCGATAAATCTTCGCTCAGATGAACCGTTGGTCCTTTCCGCAGTTGAACATTGAGCGATGGAAGTTGAGCGTTGAACGTTAATTGGAGTACGAATCGACCTTCAACATCCGGCTCATGTCGATGCTTCAAATGTTTTCGCAAGCGGCCTGAATTCCTGGTGGCACGGGCGTCCCGCCCGTGCGGCGTAAAGACGAAAGTTGTTCCTACTCGACCGAGGAAAATACAATCGCAGCGTTTTCGAATTCGAATCGGGAGAACGCTTCGCTCTTGCTGGATCGGTGGAGTACCTTCGATCGCCGTGGAGTACCACGGCGCACGGGCGAGACGCCCGTGCCACGAAAAAGCCGAAGCACCGTTTTGGATCGATGAGCCCAACGTCCAACTTTCAACGGCAGATCAATCGCGACGATTGCCCTCGCAGATTTGACGCCAATCGCGAGTTCGAACGGAATTGGAATAGTTGCCGTCCTTCGGCGGGTTATATCGGTATCCCAGTGCGAAAGGCGGCAAACCCGTGTTTTCACGATTGATCCTCTTCGGCGTATTTGCATTATTTGTTGCGCCGCTTGATGTAATGCCCGCTCACGGTGGCGCCGCCACCCAACCGAGCGAACCGGGAATTACCTGGCAGCCCTGGTCTGACGCGGTCTTCGCCCAGGCGAAGAATGAGCACAAGTTCGTCCTGATGGATCTCGAAGCCGTCTGGTGTCACTGGTGCCATGTCGAGGATGAGGTGACCTATCGCGATCCGGAAGTGATCCGGCTCATTCGGGAAAAATATATCGCGGTGAAGGTCGATCAGGATTCGCGTCCGGATATTTCGAATCGATATGAAGATTATGGTTGGCCGGCCACGGTGATGTTTAACGCCGACGGCGGGGAGATCGCGATTCGCTCCGGCTATGTTCCGCCGGGGCCGATGGCGCGATTGCTTCAGGCGATTATCGACGATCCGACTCCTGGGCCGTCCGTGCGGGCCGGGAAGCCGATCGCGTTCAGCTCGCAGTCTTCGCTCGCGCCCGAATTGAAAAAGACGCTCGAAGATCGAATGGCCAAGGCGTACGACGCGAAGCTTGGCGGATGGGGAACGGTTCACAAATTCGTCGATTGGGACGCGGCGGAATACTCGATGGCTCGGGGCCGCGCGGGCGATACGGGTGCGGCCGGTCGGGCGCGACAGACGCTGACGGCGGGATTGAAACTGATCGATCCGGTCTGGGGCGGCGTGTATCAATATTCGATCGACGGCGACTGGGACCATCCGCATTTCGAAAAACTGATGCAGTTTCAGGCGGAAGTGATGCGCATTTACGCACTGGCATGGGCGAACTTTCAAGATCCATCTTATTTAAAAGCATCGCAGGATATCCGACGTTACATCAATTCGTTTTTGCGCTCGCCGAACGGCGACTATTTCGTGAGCCAGGATGCGGACCTGCACGATGGGGAATACGCCGAGAAGTATTTTGCCCTGGATGACGCCGCACGGCGGCACGAAGGAGTTCCGCGTGTGGATATGCACGAATACGCACGCGAAAATGGATGGGTGATCCGGGGATTGATCGATTCTTATGAATGGACCGGTGACGATTCGGATCTGGCCAGCGCCGGACGGGCGGCGCAATGGGCGATTGAGCATCGTGCGCTCAAGGACGGCGGTTTCTCTCACGGCGAGCACGATTCGGCAGGGCCGTACCTCGGCGACACGCTGGCAATGGGCCGCGCGTTTCTGGCGCTTTACGAAGCCACGGCCGAACGTACGTGGCTGGAGAAAGCCGAATCCGCGGCCCAGTTCATCGCCGGGCATTTCGGGCCGCCGGACGTCGCGGGATTTCCGACGGCGGCGCAATCGAATGCGCCCGATTATCGTCCGCATCCGCAAGTTGATGAAAACGCGGCGGCGGCCCGCTTTTTCAACCTGCTTTTTCGATATACCGGGAAAAAGGAGGCGCACGCAATGGCGCAGCGGGCCATGCGTTTCCTGGCGACGCCCCAGATCGCACAGGGCCGCGGATTTTTTGTCGGGGGAATTCTGCTGGCGGATATCGAGGTAAATAGCGAACCGCTCCATGTAACAATCGTCGGAGCCAAGAACAATTCCCTGGCGGAAATCCTGTTCCGGGAAGCGCTTCGCGCGCCAACGGCTTACAAGCGCGTCGACTGGTGGGACCCGGCGTCGGGGCCGCTTCCGAACACCGACGTGGAGTACCCGACGCTGCCGGTTCCCGCCGCTTTCCTTTGCACGAACGGAACATGTTCGTTGCCGATCAAGAAGCCGGAATCGCTCGCGAAAAAGCTCGGACTCAATTAAGACTGCTCCTAATCTATCCTCGATCCCCTTGCCTCCTTATCATCGCTCTTTTACGGAGGCTTGCGCGTGGTGCAGGGACGCAAAGGATGGCTGGCCTGTTTCGGTCTTATCGCGATCGTAGTAACGGCAGGCTGCCGGCCGAAACGGCCGCCGGAGGCCGCGGCGCCGAAGATCGATTACACCGCCCCGCTGCCGCCGGGGGAAATGGCGCTGCGAAAAATTCCGCCGGCGGAATATCCGGATTTTTCACGAAGCCTTGCCGGGATGAATCGCGCTGATCTTCGGCGATCGATCAACAACAGCCTCGCGTATCTCAAACATCCCGCCAGCGAGCGAAGCTATCCATACCTGGATATCTCCCACGATCGGGCGGTGGCGTCATTGCGGGCATTTCTGGCGATGCTCGATCAGAACCCGCCCGTTGCGGCGAATCGATTCAATGCTCAAATCGCGGTCACGTTCGAAGTCTATCAGAGCATCGGCGCACCGATGCCGGATGGAAGCGGGTATACCGGGAAGGTGCTGTTTACGGGCTATTTCACGCCTACCTACGACGCGAGCCTGACGCGCGGCGGGCCGTATCAATGGCCGATTTACAAGAGACCGGCGGATTTAATCACCAACGATGACGGGGAAAACGCGAGCCGCAAAACCGCCGACGGCCAGACTGTGCCCTATTACACGCGTCGCGAGATCGAAAGCGGCGCGCTGGCGGGCCAGGAACTGGCGTGGGTAACGAGCCGGTGGAATGCGTATGTGATCACGATCCAGGGTTCGGCGCGACTACGATTGACGGACGGAAAGATCCTCGAAGTGGGATATGCGGGAATCAACGGGCGTCCATATCCGACCGTGAGCCCGGGCCAGAAAATGATCGCCGACGGCTTGATTCCCGCCGACCAGATGAGCAATCAGGCAATGCGGCGTTACTTCGAGCAACATCCCGGGGCGATGGACAAATACCTGTGGCTCAACGATCGGACTGTATTTTTCACCGAGCGGCCGGGTGGTCCCTACGGATCGCTGAACGTCCCTGTGACGCCGTTCTGCTCGATCGCAACCGATAAGAAGGTTTATCCGCCGGCGATGCTCGCCTTTGCATCGGTGCCGATTCCACTGGCGGAAAATGAATTTCCCGGCTCGGGCGCACCGGCCTCCGGGAACACGCGACCGTTCGATGGGTTTCTTCTCGACCAGGATAAAGGGGGCGCGATCCGCTCTGCCGGGCGATGCGACATCTTCATGGGAATCGGGGAAAAGGCGGAGCAGACCGCCGGTCATCAGCTCAATCCGGGAGAGTTGTACTATCTCGCGGTCAAACCGGAACTCGTGGGACAATACCTGCCGGCCGGCAGGTAAGATATCATGTAGCACAGCCGCCCTCGGCTGTGTTCGACCGAAGGTCGAAATGCGTTAGAGCCCATGGCGCAAGATTCCGCCTTCGGCGGAACACAGCGGGGGGCGGCTGTGCCACATGGCACAACACGAGGTACACCTGAGTTTCCGTATTCCCAATCCGGCTTTTTCTCGACGCCGATTCCTGGGGCGGTCGGCAATTCTGGGTCGGGCGCCCTCCTCTGCACGTCTCTCGCTCCGGATCGTTCCGGCGGTAAATCGATCAAGCCTTATCGCGAGGAGATGATCATTCTTCGCGATCGGATCATGCGGAGCCTGAATGAATGTCTCGCGAATTCGCGCCTCCGCCGCGAAGACGGGTTCATTTACACGATCGATGCGGCACAGATGTTTCTCTGCTTCGCGCTGGCCGGGGATTCGAGCGGTTACCAAACGCTCCGTACGCACTGCCTGAAAAATCTGATCAATGACGATCCGGCCGATCCCTTTTGCCGTGGCTTTGTAGCTTGGCGTTTCAAGGAAGGGCAGCCGGTGGACGCCAGCGGAACAACTGAGGCGCTCCGCGTGGCCCGCGCGTTCTGGATCGGGTCTTTGCAATTTCAACGGCCCGACGACGCCCAGGTCGCGCATACGGTACTGCGGGGTTATGCCAATCACGCAACCGTTGACCAGGGCGTCTGGATCATTCGAAATTATTTCACGTACAAGACCCGCTCGTTCGCCTCCAACTCGTTTCTCGTGGACTATGACCCTGACTTGGTTCGCGAAGTGGCGATCAAGCTGGGTGACGAGAGCCTAAAGAGCGTTGCCGAAAAGAGCGATGCGCTCATTGCCAAGGCGGTGACGCCATGCGGGCTGCTTTATGACCTGGTTCAGCCGGACCTCAAGACGCTCTATCCCCTTCTGGACATCTATACGTTTTCACCCAACGATGTGGTGGGACTGACCGGATGCGGCACCACGGCGCTGGGCGTGACGCGAAGCAACCCGAAAATTGGAAAGCAGATTCTTGCATTCGCCTCGCAACGATTCGCCGATCTGCGCCGGTATTATTACGGTCGCACCGGCGAGGCGGTCGACGCAAGCAAGGCGGCGGTTTTCGAATATTCGACGATGGCGCGGCTGGCGGCACAGCTTGGAGATGAGCCGTCGGCTGCGCGAATTGTCGATCGCGGTTTAATCGAATGGAAATGGTGGCTCGATAACGAACCATCGCCGTCGCCGTTCATTCTCACGGAGGTGTACCAGACCTTGTTCGCATTGCTGGAGATGTAGGTCGGCGTCGCGTGAGCTGCGAATAACTTGTATTATCCGCCGTGTGAAAATCACTCTACTGGAATTGGCCGCCGCGATTGGGGCGGAAGTGGTCGGCGACGGAAATATCACGGTCGACTCGTGTAACTCTCTGGAGGAAGCCCGGGCCGGACAGCTCAGTTTTCTCTCCAATCCGAAATACATCAAACAACTGGAGACAACCCAGGCATCGGCGGTAGTGGTGGCGATGGGCGTGAGCAGCGAGCGAAGCACGCTGCTGAAGTGCAAAGATCCGTATTTCAGTTTCCAACAGGCGGTCGTCAAACTGCACGGATTCCGAAAGCATCCGCATGCCGGTATTCATCCCGCCGCCAACGTCGATCCCACGGCAACCGTCGGAGAGGGCTCGGTCCTTTATCCCGGGGTATATGTCGGGCCGCGCAGCCGGGTCGGCCGCGACTGCATTCTTTATCCGAATGTCGTGCTGTACGACGACACGGTGGTCGGCGACCGAGTGACGATCCACGCCAATTCGACAATCGGCGTAGACGGGTACGGTTTCGCGACGCACAAGGACGCGGATGGAGTTGCAATTCACCACAAGATTCCGCAGATTGGCAAGGTGATCCTCGAGGACGATGTGGAGATCGGGTCGGGGTGCGCGATCGCCCGGGCGGCGCTGTCGAGTACGGTCATCGGTCGCGGCAGCAAAATCGACAACCTGGTGGCGATCGGCCACGGCGCGCGTATCGGCGAGCACGCTTTGCTCGTATCGCAGGTGGGCATCGCCGGCAGCGTGGTCGTCGGGCATCATGTGACGATGGCCGGGCAAGTCGGAGTGGCAGGCCATCTCAAAATCGGGGACGGCGTCACCATCGCCGCCCAGTCCGGCGTGATGAGCGACATCCCATCCCAGTCCACCATGATCGGCACCCCCGCCATGCCGGCCCATCACGCGCGGCGCGTCTATTTCATTTTCACGCAATTGCCCGAAGTCGCCGAACGCATCAAGAAGCTGGAGCAGGAAGTTGCGGAGCTGGATGCGGAAGAGCCGGAGAAAGAAAAGTCGTAGGGTGGGCTCGGCCCACCTTCTTCGTCGTGGAACAAATTGGACGATGGGCTTTGCCCAACGGCGGTCAAATGGGTGGGCCGAGCCCACCCTACTTTTTCCTTTTCTTTCCAATGTCCTTGGCCTCTCTTCAAAACATCGAAAAGACTTTCGGCAAGCGCGTCTTGTTCGACGGGTTGAATTTCAACGTCGAGCGCGGCGAGCGCATCGGGTTGATCGGCGCGAACGGCGAGGGAAAAACCACGCTTTTCAAGCTCTTTTCGGAGCAGGTGGTTGTCGATGCGGGGGTCGTTGCGGTCGCTAAGGGAATCAGGATCGGGCATCTCACGCAGGATCCGGTGTTCGACCCGAACTTGAACGTTCTGGATGAGGCGGAGCTGGCTTTCGCCGAGCTGCATCAGCTTTCTCACACACTTCGCGAATTGGAACATGAGATGGCCCCGCTGAGCGGCGAAGCGCTTCAGAAGAAACTCAATCGCTATCAGACGGTGCAGCACGAATTCGACCTGGCCGGCGGATATGCCTGGCGGCATCGGCTGGAGGCGACCCTTCTGGGCGTGGGCCTCACCCGGGAGACGTGGGAGCAACAAGTCGAGACCCTTTCCGGCGGCCAACGCTCGCGGCTCGCGCTCGCCAAGCTCCTCATCAGTGGATCGGACCTGCTGCTGCTCGACGAGCCGACCAATCATCTTGACCTGGCGGCAATCGAATGGCTGGAAAAATATCTCATGGATTTCAGCGGCGCGGTCGTGCTCATCAGCCATGATCGCTATCTGCTCGACCGGCTGGCGACGCGGATCGTCTGGCTCACGCAGCGCCGCCTCAAAAGTTATCCCGGCAATTATTCGGCCTTCGTGGTGCAGCGCGATTTGCAGGAACTGACGCAACAACGCGCTTTCGAACAGCAACAGGAGCAGATCGATAAACAGAAAGAATTCATCCGCAGGTTCGGAGCCGGACAACGATCCAAAGAGGCCAAAGGGCGTGAGAAACGGCTCAATCGACTGCTCAGGAGCGATCAGATGATCGGCGAGGTCCAGGCGGCGCATAAAATCAAGCTGTCGCTCAACACCGATCGCCGAGCCGGCGATCAGGTTTTGCAGGTGAGAGAACTGTCCAAATCGTTCGGTGCAAAGGAACTTTGGAAGGCGATCAAATTCGACGTCAAGCGTGGCGAACGGATCGGCGTCATCGGCCCGAACGGATCGGGCAAGACCACATTGCTGGAAACGCTTCTCGGAAACACCGACGCCGACGCCGGGGACGTCAAATGGGGCGCGAACCTGAACATCGGCTACTACGATCAGCGACTCGACGAATTCGACAATGAAAGTACGGTGATCGAGGAGGCCGCCGCTGACCAGCCCGGCATTACCCAGCAGGAGGTTCGGGACGTTCTTGCGACGATGCTCTTTCGTGGCGAAGACGTCCACAAATCGATCGGCCTGCTGAGCGGCGGTGAGCGGGCACGGGTGCGGCTGGCGCAACTTCTGCTCGACAAGCCCAACGTTTTAGTTCTCGACGAGCCGACGAATCATCTGGATATTGCCTCGCGGGAGGCGCTGGAGGGCGCGCTGGCTAGTTTCCCCGGCACGCTGATGTGCGTGAGTCACGACCGGTTCTTTCTGGATCGGGTCGTGCGAAGGCTGCTGGTGCTGGAGCCGCCCAACCTGATCGACTTTTCGGACACGTACGCTGCCTGGGCGCAAAAGCGCGCAGACGACCTGGCCGCGGCGCGGCAGAAATCGGCTGAGGCGGAAAAGCCGCGTTCGGCCGCAGCAACGGCGCGCGATGCTGAATCGCGCGCAGCATCCAAGCGCGACAATCCCTATCTTCGTCCATTCGGTCGTTTGACGCTGGCCGAGCTGGAACAACAGATCACCGACACGGAGATCGGAATCGCCGAATGTCAGGCGAGTTTTGGGGATGCGTCGAGCTTTAAAGATCCTGGTCGCGGAAAGCAATTGCAGGCGGAATATGAGGAGCTGTCGAAAAAGCTCGAGGCGCTGGAGGCGGAGTATTTTGCGCGGGAAACGTAGCAAAGAGCCGCGCACGAAGTAAGCGGGAGAGCTCTCTCGTTGACCGAGCATTTTCCCGCTTACTGCGTGCGCGGCTCTTGACCACGAAGTAAGCGGGGGAGCTCTCTCGTTGACCGAGCATTTTCCCGCTTACTGCGTGCGCGGCTCTTGACCACTAAGTAAGCGGGAAAGCTCTCTCGTTTACCGAGCATTTTCCCGCTTACTGCGTGCGCGGCTCCTTAGCTCAGGTGACTCATCTGCTTTCCCTTTTCCGGCGTGAAATGCCTGGCGCTGACCCACGAAATGGCAGATGAGACTTCGGCGAAAACGGTCGGTCGTCGCATTCGGCGCTGAGCCATGCAGCGTTCGGCCGGAAAAGAAAACGGCATCCCCGGGTTTCATGTCGATACCGACCGGAAGCGGGCAGGAATTGGGGATCGACGCCTGCCCGGGAGTCGAAGAAACGGAACGATCAGCGCGCTCGACGGGGAGCAGCGGTAACTGATGCGAAGCCGGGACCAGCATGAGTCGGCCGTTGGCTTCGTCGCTGTCTTCCAAAGCGATCCACACGCCGATCAGCGGATCGATCGGAATGTATTGCTGGTCCTGATGCATTCCCTGACCGCGTGCGCCTGGAGGCTTGAAATAGAGCATCGTCTGGTTGATGACCGGCTGCTCGCCGATGAAATGGCGGACCAGTCCGACCAGACGGGTGTCGGCGACCGTACGCGCAGTCGGTCCATCCCACATGTGCATGTTAATCATGCGGGGGAACTGGTTGAGCGGGTCCTCGGCGGTGGCAGGATCGCCGCCTTCATCGCCGGGCTTGGGCCCTTCGGCGCACAGGCGCATGTAATGCTCGCGCATCTCCACGGCTTCGGAAGGGCCAAAAACGCCGCGCACCACCACGTAGCCGTCTTCGTGAAATCGGCGAAGAATTTCCGGGCTGGCATACGATTCCTGATCGTCAAATTCGTCGCCGCGAAAGATGTTGCCGAGATACGAAGATCGCACGGCAGGATCGTTGATGATCTGCCGCGGCGTTCCCTCGCGGAAAACGCGTCCATTATCAATGATCAGCGCCCGGTCACAGACTTTGAGGGTCTGCTCGACATTGTGATCTGTGATCAGGACACTCTTGCCGAATTCATTCTTCAGGCGTTTGACCTCGGCCTGAAGATCCTCGACGGCGATCGGATCAACACCGCTGAATGGCTCGTCCAACAGGATCAACATCGGATCGCGAACCAATGCCCGGGCGATTTCGAGCTTTCGCCTCTCGCCGCCGCTGAGGGTAAAGGCCGGCTGATCTCGGTTTTTGAGCAAGCCATATTGGTCCAGCAGCTGGTTGGCGCGGAGATGACGTTCCGAGCGAGTCAGGTGAAGGGTTTCGAGGATCGCCTGAAGATTTTGCCAGACCGACAACCGCTGAAAATCGCTGCGCTCCTGCGAAAGATATCCAATCCCCTTGCGAGCCCGCTTGTACATGGGCAGATGGGTGATATCCGAACCGTGAAAGGCGACGGCCCCGCTATCGGGAACTACCATTCCGAGGATCATGCGGAAGGTTGTTGTTTTTCCCGCCCCGTTCCGACCGAGCAGGCCAACGATTTCCTGCTGCTGCAGGACGAAGCTGACTTCGTCCACCACAACCCGACCGTTGTAGGTCTTGCAGAGTTTGGTGGTCTCAAGCAGATTCATGCAGCGGTTGGAAATCCTTCAAGGCCTATATATCAAATGAGTTAAGGGGGAGGGATATCTTGCGGCAAGCTGGACGGAAATCAAGTGCCGAACCAACCGTGGATAAGCTGGGGATAAATGCAATTCGATAATAGGATTTCCCCAATTTTCATCAATTTCGCAAGGAATTGATGGGAATCCTGGATTCGCTGAGACTTTCGATCGGGTTTCGATTTGCCGAATCTTCCCATAAGCGCATCCAAAAAGACAACTTATATCGTTTTTTGGGAATCCATTGTCACGTTAGACGAATCCACGAGTGCACTGCGTGAACGGCATCATAACCAGACTGCCGCGGCATCCGACCGCCAGAGGAGTTGGGCGCTCAGATCGAGAATGTGGATAACCGCGTGCAGGATAACCGCCCGCCTGGCACGGAATGATATATTTTTTGCTTCCATTTAAATCTCCGCTATCTTCGGAACCGTTCAGCTCGTTCCCAAGGCACGGGGACGGATCTCGCTTGGGAAGGACTTGGCGGGATTTGTGGTGCCTGCACGTTCGCGGGCGAATTCACATTGTCTCGCGCATGTCTGAAAGGAGTGGCTTAAATGGCCACGGGTAAGGTCAAGTGGTTTAACGACCAAAAAGGATTTGGTTTTATCTGTCCGGAGAACGGGGGCAAGGACGTTTTCGTTCATCATTCCGTCATCGATGGGGAGGGTTTCAAGACGCTTGCGGAAAATGAAGCGGTGGAATACGAATTTGAGGACGGCCCCAAGGGGTCGAAGGCGACGAAGGTGCGTCGGCTGGTGGCCGCCGCGAATTGAGCATCCCCCGACCTGGGAAAAGACCGGCCCTTCGACTCCGCTCAGGACAGGCACGCTCCGTTTGGTTCCACGGCTCGCGAGTGAGAATCATCGCCTCGGTCATGCTGGTTCGAGTGGGGAATATCCCAGGACGATTCTTTTTCGGCCGGCGCGTTCAAATTCGACAGTTGCGATAATTCGCTGTCCCGTTCCTGAAACTTCCGCGATACGACCCATCCCGTGCATCGGATGGCGAACGCGCTGGCCTTCTCGAAACTGCGTGATCGCGGCCGATACCTGATTGGTTTCGTTGCGCTCCTGCCAATCATCGCGAAAATCACGCCCAGCGTGATCGATGATTCGCAGGGCCTCTTCCGGTAATTCGTTCAGGAACGGCGAGGTGGCCGTGCGCTCGCGCAGGCCGCGTTGGGTGCGCGTGGCGGCCTTGGTGATAATCAGCCGTTCACGGGCGCGCGTGATCCCGACGAAAAAGAGCCGGCGTTCTTCTTCAAGCTGGTTTTGATCGGTTCGCGCCCTGGAGTGGGGCAGAATTCCTTCCTCGAGGCCGATGATCGCCACCACGGGGAATTCCAGGCCTTTTGCGGCATGCAGGGTCATCAGCGTCACCGCCCCGCCGGCCCCTTGAAGATGATCGGCGTCGCTGACGAGGCTGATGATTCCCAGGTATTCGTCAAGCGATCCGTCGGGATGCGACTCATCATATTCGGCCGCGGAGCTGATCAATTCGTTGACGTTGGCGAGTTCTTCCAATTCATCGCCGCCAGCCTTCTTGAGCATCGCTTCCAATCCGCTTTGTCTGACAACGGATTCCGTCAGCATCTGAATGCGGCCCTTGCCCTCAGGGGAAACAACGTCGGTCAAACCGGCCATGCGGCGCCATCCGCGCACCAATTCGGCGAACTGCCGCGCCCGCCGGCCGCGCGCGTTGACACGCCGGGAATTGACGCTGCCTGTTCCAATCCTTCCCAAAGCGACAATCCATGGCCGACCGAATGAGTCGCTATTTGCCTGAGGGCCGCATCTCCCACGCCGCGCGCAGGCACATTCACGATGCGCGACAGGTTGACTTCATCTCGCGGGTTGGCGATCACGCGCAGATACGCCAGCACATCCTTGATTTCCTTACGGTTGTAAAACTCCACGCCGCGGGCAATCTGATACGGCACGTTGGCCCGGCGCAGCGCGTCCTCCATCACGCGCGACAGGGAATTCATTCGATAAAAAATCGCCATGGCGTTCCAGGCAATTTTCTCTTTTTCATGCAGGTCGCGAAGCCGCCGCATAACCAGGTCCGCCTCGTCGTGCTCGTCCTGGGCGAGAAAGGCCTCGGCCTGGTCCCCTTCGGGATTCTCGGTCCAGAGTCGCTTTTCCTTCCGTTGCGTGTTGGAGCTGATCAGGCGCGAAGCGATGTGGAGAATTTTCTTCGTGGAGCGGTAATTCTGCTCGAGCCGAACGACTCTGGCGTCGGGATAATCTTTCTCGAAGTCGAGGATAATCTGAATGTTCGCGCCGCGCAGGCATAGATCGACTGGTCCGGATCCCCCACCACGCAAATATTGCGATGCCGCATCGCAATGGCATGGGCAATCACGTACTGGGCATAGTTGGTGTCCTGATATTCATCGACCATCAGGTATTGAAATCGACTTTGCACCTGGGCCAGAACCTCTGGAAAATCGCGAAATGCGTTGGCGGTGCGGAGCAGCAGGTCGTCGAAATCCAGTGCGTTATTCTGATCGAGAAGCTTCTGATATTTCGTGAAGATTCGTGCAACCGTCCGGTGATAAAAGTCTCCCTCATGCTGCGCGAACGCCTCGGCCGTGACGAGCTTGTTCTTGGCGTTGCTGATCGCACCATGGACGGCCGAAGCGGGAAAGTTCGTCGCGGAAAGATCGAGTAATTTGATCGCCTCCTTAATCAGCTTGGTTTGATCCGAAGAGTCAAAGACGCTGAAATCAGGGGCCAGATTGATGCGCGGCGCGAAATGCTTGAGGGCGCGCAGGCACAGCGAATGAAACGTGCAGATCATCGACCAAGGCTGTTCAAACCGGCCAAAATCATGAAGCGGACGGCCAGCCAGCGCGCTGACACGCGACTTCATCTCTCCGGCGGCCTTGTTGGTAAAAGTCAGCGCGGCAATCGAGTAAGGCGGAATTCCCAGACTGATCAGGTACGCAACCCGGCGTGTGATGACCCGCGTTTTGCCGCTGCCGGCCCCGGCGATGATCAGCATCGGGCCATCCACATGCGTCGCCGCCTCACGCTGCGGAGCGGTCAGATCATGGAGATACTTTTCGGCATCCACTGAGTCGGACTATAGCGGACGAACTGCGGGCGGGCTAACGGGCGACGGCTTCATTTGTTGAAAGTTGAGCGTTGAGCGTTGAGCGTTGAGCGTTGGAAATTTGAACGTTCAACTTTCAACTTTCAACGTTCAGCAAAAAGGTCCTCACCTGGTTGGGATTTACGTCCCCTCCGGGGGACACCACGCCTCCAATTCCGAGAGAAATTCATAAAGCGCTGTCGCCGTATTGTGTTCCGGGTCGTCTCCCTCGTAGAGGAGCGTGAAATTCTCTTTGGCCGATGCGCAGGCAAGCTGCTGCAAAGCAATTCGATAAGGGCTGTTCCGCAGCGCCAGATGATACTTTCCGCGGAAATAATCGTATCCATCCGGATGCTCGGCAAACCAATCCCAGATCTCGCGCGGCGGCCCGAGGTGACAAAGGACATGACCGACCTTGCACCATTCTCTCAACTCGCGCGTCAGGCCGATGGGCTCAACCCAGATTCGCTGACCGTCCTCCGGCGTTGGGGTATCCATGAAATGCTTAGTCATGATCATATGCCACCTCGATTTCTCGATGTCCCGCTTGAGCGGGTTGCATCTCTCTAAAGATAAGACGATACAAAGCTTGTGAAGTTGGGAACGATCAAATTTTTGTCCGCTTGCGACCGGCGAACCGCCTCCCGCCGAGAAACGGCGTCTTATTTCGGAGCCACCACGTTGAACTCCGGAAACTGTTACACGGTTTGCACCCTGTTTCCTGCTTTGTTGATTGGCCTGATGGGTTGTGCGAGTCAAAATATCGCCCGACCCCGCGTTCCGTCGAATCTTTCGACGCCGCGAGATGCCGCGATGACATTCGTTCGAGCCATCGGTCAGGGGGATGTAGCGACTGCCAGGGCAGCCTGTATCGGCTCCGAATCGCAAAAGCAGTGGATCGATGCCTTGGCGGGTTTGATCGATGGGCTTCGCAGCGTGGATGCTGCACTGCTGAAACGATTCGGCGGAGCCGCCGAGCGACTTGACATTGATCTGCGCAACGCGCTCAAACCGCTCTCACAAGGCGCTGAAGCGGAGATCTCCGCCGCAACGGTCAATGAATATGGAACCGAAGCCCGTCTCGTGCCGGTGGGACATTCAATGAGCATCCAAGTTCCATACGCGACGCTGCTCCGGAAGCAAAAAGACGCTTGGAAAGTCGATCTGCCCGCTGTTTATACGGCGAATCCGCATCTTTCCGCCAGCGCGGATTCAACGGATATGAAGGTCTATCTGGAGGCGGGGGCCGCGCTCAAGGGAGTGGCTCGAGAAATCGCCGCAGGGGAATATAAAGCCCTCGACGCCGCTCGGAACGCTATTAGCCAACGCATGATACATCTCAATGGGCAACGCTGAGGACTTAGTCTATTTGCTGATCATCTGCCCCCAATCATCACCCAAGGCGGCCCTTTCGCTGATTCAGCAGCAGGATGGCGGGTCCGCCCGGCCAAATTCCGTGGATTTTTTTCTTGACCCCGCCCAATCAAGATTGATAAAAATAAGGCGTATAGGTGGCGGGTAAGTCGATCGGCCTCAGGAATTCTGGTGTTTGTTCCTTCCTCCGTCTGCGTCGCACATCCCCCGGTTGGTATGTCAACCTCTTTCAAACCTGGCCCGGAAAGAACCCTACTTTACATTGGGCCGCCAAGTACCCATTCAGAGGAGATCCAACAATGGGTAAGAAGTTGTACGTGGGGAACCTGAGCTACTCCGTAGATAGCTCAGAACTCGAGCAGTTGTTTGCTCAACATGGGCAGGTGGTTTCTGCTCAGATCATTAACGACCGGGACACCGGCCGCAGCAAGGGATTCGGATTTGTCGAGATGGCCAACGACAACGAAGCCCAGGCCGCGATCGACTCCCTCAACGGACAGGAGCACGGCGGTCGCGCATTGACCGTCAATGAAGCCCGACCCCGCGAAGAACGGGGTGGTGGTGGCGGTGGTGGTGGATATGGCGGTGGTGGGGGCGGTGGTGGCGGACGACGCGGCGGATTCGGCGGCGGTGGAGGCGGCGGTGGCCGCGACCGCGGCGGGTTCGGCGGCGGCGGTGGTGGAGGCGGGCGAGGCGGCGGTGGCCGCGACCGCTACTAATACCGCGCAAACATTTTGATGAGACTCAGCCTCCGCTAAGCGCGGAGGCTGTTTTTTTGCCTTGAGGTGGAACGCGTGCGGAACGCTCAGTCCCGATGACGGATGGTCCGCGCAAATATTTGTATTTATTTTTTCCCCATTGTCGGCGAAGGCGGTTGTTTTCCATCGACGAGCCAGAGAAACGCCATACGCTGAAGCGTGGATGCGGGCAACAGCACCCAAAGCGCCGCGCGCCCAATCCTGCGACCGACTCGCAGCCCCACAATCATCGCGAAACTCTCAACGCAAACGGCCATCGCCGCGCTTAATACAACCCGATTTGAGAGGGCCGCGACGCCCGACGCTTGCGCCTGCGGCACCCAGGTGTAAACCACAAATATGCCGATCGGAACTGGAGCCAAGGCAGCCCATAGAGCCAATCTTGCTCTCCAGTGCCAGAAAAAAATGGACAAAAAGATTCCCGTTGCCGCTCCGGAGACGGCTGCAAGCAAGAGGACCGCAATTGGATGTACGGCGTCGAAGTGGGCCAGGATGGGAAAGTTAAGCTCCTCCAGGAATTCAGACTGGACTGCCGCCATGGCGGCCACAGCGCCGCACAATGCATACACAAGAAATCCAATGTAGAAGACCACCCCAACCAGCGCCCCTTGCTGTTGCTTGCGGGCTGAAACGCTGGTCAGCGTCGCGGCGGGGGAAAACCGACCGCATTCGGGACAGCGGCACAGCAAGATCTGCAATCGCTCATCGCGAGTGACGATCTGCCCATGAAGGTTGTAGCCACAGCCAGAGCAAAAGGCGTCGGTTTCCACTTCGGCGACGGGAGCGCCGGCAACCGTTGCCGAAGGCGGATGGTTGGTTTCGATCTTCATCACGCAGTTATACAGGTGGATGTCGAATACTTCAGCAGCAGGCGGGGGAAATGAGCCACCTGGCGAAACGTTTTGACGAACGCAACCACTCATCCCCCTATCTCCCTGGCGCAAAGCGTTATCTGGGTCGCGCCGACGATCATCCCCGGCGGGAGAGTGCGGACTGTGACAAATGAGAATTTCGGCTTTTCAAAGTCGCAGGTCTTGCGCCGGACGGCAGGGGTTTTGGTGGCACCTTCATCAATACACATGATCGGTGCTCAACGCCTTGCAGATCTCGACGGTCGCCTTGCTCTTGTTGAGCGTATAGAAATGAATGCCATCGACCTGATGACCCAGCAGGTCCTGACATTGCTGGGTCGCGTATTCGACCCCGCCGGCGTGGACCGCTTCGGGATCACCCTCGACGGATTCGAGCTTCGTCAGAAGTCGGTGTGGAATCTTCGCGCCGCACATGGAGATGAATCGTTTGATCTGGGCGACGTTCAGAATCGGCATGATCCCCGCGATGATCGGCACGGCGATTCCCGCCGACCGGGCCCGGTCGCGAAATCGATAAAAATCCGCGTTGTCAAAAAAGAGCTGCGTGACGACAAATGAAGCACCATTGTCCACCTTCCGCTTCAGATGCTCCATATCCCGGGTCAGATTCAGGCACTGGGGATGCCCTTCGGGATATCCCGCAACGCCGACGCAGAAATCGTGACGCCCGCGTGTGAAGGCAACCAGCGCATCGGCATTGGCGAATCCTCCCTCGGTCGCCACAAACTGAGATTGACCAGCGGGCGGATCGCCTCGAAGTGCCAGCACATTTCGAGTTCCGGCCTTCCAGAGATCGTCAAGGATCTGCCCGATCTGCTCGGCGGTGTGTCCCACGCAGGTGAGGTGGGCCATCGAGCGGATCTTGATTTCGTTCTGAATACGCTCGACCAGATCCACGGTCTTTTGCCGCGTGCTTCCGCCGGCGCCGTAAGTCACCGAGACATAAGAAGGATGCAGCGGCTTGAGATCGTCGATCGTCCGATAAAGCGCCGCGAATCCGGCTTCGTTTTTGGGTGGAAAGAATTCAAAGGAAACCGCTGGCTTCCCTCGCCCGAGTATTTGATCGATCCGCATAGACATACCCGCATTCACCGACGAATGAGTCTATACGGACTATCGGCGAAACGGATCGCGCGGACAACAGTACGAGTCGTTTCAGGGGTGGCCACATCGACTAGCGAAACAAAAATGGCATCAGAACTGGTCAATGCGAGCTCACCCATCAAGCAAACCGGGCGTCGCAGCGGTGAAGCGGCGGCGCCCGGAGAGTTAATCAGAAGCGTAAATCTCGTTAGAATGAGAAAATCGCATCGATCGCAAACTGGAACTGCTTGTCGTCAGTTCCACCATTAAAGTATCTGCTCGACGCATAGTCGCCGCGGACTTCAGGCCGAATGACCAGGTTTTTGGCGATCACGTTGTTGGGGAACGGTGTGATGGACAAGCCAAGCGTCAGCTCGTACACATTCATCCCCTTCCCGGTGCCGAGCGTGAAGCCGTCATTGTCGTCGTACCACTCGCCGCGGGCATTGAGGGTGAACATCGGGCTGATGGTATACCCGGCGTAAACTGCAACCCCATACCACTGGGCGCTGCCATCTCCGTTGACGTGGGGAGCGTCGCCGTAGTCGGCGTTGACGGTCAAGGTCAGCTGATCACTCAACTTGTCCGCAAGGATGAAATCCAAGACGGTCCAGTAGTCACTGTTGTCTTTGGTGCCTTGCGGGCCAAACGAGACATTCAGCGTGGCGGTAATCTTGTCGTTCACGGCATAGGCAGCCTGGCCGAGGAAGTCGATTGCACCGTTGTTATCGTTGATCGACTGGTTCCAACCGCGGGTAATGCCTGCCTGGACTGCAAGCTTATCGGTGACCTGATACATCCCCAACACGCCCGTTTGCGTAAGCGGAATTGCGTACCCGAACAGGTAACTGTGTGAATAAAGGGCATTGGCCGGCGCACCGGTGGAGGAGCCGGCTTCGATGACTTCCTGGCCAAGAAGGGTGTCAAACTTACCAATTCGAACCTGCAATCCGGTGCCAACCGGAATCGCAACGTCGACGAACGCCTGAGTGATGTCGAACTGATTCTCCGGGCTCGTTCGGCTTCGATAATAACCCTTGGTTACGCCGAGCGTGGCCGTGTTATCAAAGAGGCCGTTGGAGTGAATTGCGCCCGCGTCCCAGCCATACATCGCTTCGCATCGGAAACCGATGTCAAAGGTGCCGGCTTTGGCCGAAGCTGCCTTGTCAACGTCGCGCTCGATGTTGAACGCGGCCTGATCCAGGACGATGTCCTTATCCTTGATATTGAAAACGTTGCCTGTGATGAGGTCCCCCGGGGAATGTTTCGAGGCAAGCGTCCATCCGCCTTCAACCCACCCATACAAGTTGATCTTGAGATCTTCCAGCGTCTTGCCGACGCCGACCTGCTCGAGCACATACATCAGCGGTTGCGGAGGCGTGGGAGCCGCCGCGGGCGCTGACGCGGGCGCGGTGGTCGCGTCATCGAGATAGGCCGGTTGTGAGAGACTCAACTGATCAGGCAGAAGCTGTGAGCTAGCGGTATCGTTACCACGAACATAGCCTGCAGCTGCGAGGGCCGCGCAGACAGCGAGCCCAAGCGATCCTTTCCGAACGAACATTGTGAACTCCTTCCCTTGCGGGAAAAATGGACGGCGAACCCGCGGGCGGCATCACAAACGGGATGCCAACCCGCAGGCATGGGTAGGACCTTAACACAACGGCAAAACGGGGCGAAAAAGGTTATTTTTTCGCGACAGGGCGATTGCAACACCCGCGCACTAAGTGTGCATCGTCCCACCTTCAACGGATAGGCTGACCTAAAATGCCGCACATTCTTAGCCATACCCCCAATTTCGCTATTTTCCTTTGCCTGCCAAAGCCCTCTATCTTGCCTTCTCCCCATTTTCACGGTCCTGAAAGCGGGCCGATTCGATTCGCGGTCCATGTTCCCCTAAAATCTTGCGTAGATTGAACGTTTTCGAGAGTCGAGGATTCGAGATGAAAGTCTGGCAATCGCCACTGCCTCCAATCTATCAGCAGCTTTCCGATGCTGAGTTACGTGTTCGCATCGCGGCGGCAAAGGAGTCGCTGGGGCGACGGCTCGTGATTCTCGGCCATCATTATCAACAGGATGCAGTAGTTGAGTTTGCCGACTTCGTCGGGGACAGTTTTGAACTCTCTCGAAAAGCTGCCGACCAGAAGGAAATCGAATTTGTCATTTTTTGCGGCGTTCATTTCATGGCCGAGTCGGCCGACATCCTGACCGAACCGCGCGTTCGCGTGATTCTGCCTGACCTGGGCGCCGGATGCTCGATGGCAGACATGGCCAATCTTCAGCAAACGCTCGAATGCTGGGAGCAACTCCTCGAACATTGTCCGGGCCAGCGCATCGTTCCGGTCACCTACATGAACAGTTCGGCCGCCATCAAGGCATTCGTCGGCGAGCATGGCGGCGCCGTCTGCACCAGCAGCAATTGCCGCAACGTGCTGGAGTGGGCGATGAGGGACGAGGGTTCGGGGTTCAGGGTTCAGGGTTCAGAGAAGAGAATGGGTGACGGAGTAGCGGAATGTCGGAGTGACGGAGTGCGCTCCGACGGCTTCACCCCGACACCCCATTACTCCGTTACTCCGTCACAACCTGCTGCCCTTTCTTCCAAAGCGAAAATCCTCTTCTTCCCCGACCAGCATCTCGGGCGCAACACCGCGGAGGCGATGGGATATCCGCTCGATCGCATGGTCGTCTGGGATCCGCGCGAGGATCTCGGCGGAAACGACCAGGTTTCGCTGGCAGAGGCGGATTTTGTTTTGTGGAAAGGACACTGCTCGGTTCACCAGCTTTTTCGTCCGGAGCATGTGGACCAGGTGCGCGTGCGCTATCCGCAGATGCGCGTGATCGTGCATCCGGAGTGCCAGCGTGAAGTCGTCGCGAAAGCGGACCTGGCCGGCAGCACCGCCTACATCGTGAAACAGATCGAAGCCGCCCCGCCCGGCAGCGAGTGGGCGATCGGCACCGAGGTCCATCTCGTGCAACGGCTCGCGCGGCAACATCCCGAGCAGAAGATCATCGTCCTCAGCGATTGCCAGTGCCTCTGCACGACGATGTATCGCATCGATCTCCCGCATCTTTGCTGGGCGATCGAGAACCTTGTTGAAGGGCGCGTCGTGAACGAGATCAAAGTCGATGACAACACCCGGCGCTGGGCGACAGTCGCGCTGGAACGCATGCTGGCGATCAAGGGAACGGGGAATCCGATCGGAAAGAATCAGCCGGTGGGGACGACAGTAGATTGACGATCACATCTCCCGCCGCACGATGACAATCGTCTGATCGTCCAGCGGCTCGCGCAATCCGTGCCAGACGCGAACCTCGTCGCGCAACGCTGCGAGAAGATCGGCAGGATCGCCGCTGTGGTGAGCGTCCATGCAGGCGAGCATGCGCGGAATTCCGAACAGTTCGCCATTTGCGTCGATCGCTTCGAAGATGCCGTCGCTGACGAGAACCAGGGAGCCGCCGGGTTCGAGCTGAATCGGAGGCGGCGCGTCATCCATCCAATTGGGAACGATCCCCAGCGGCTGGACGGGCGGCTCGAGCGATACCGGCGCGCACTTTCCGGTTGGGCAAACGAAGACCGGCCCGTGCCCGGCGCTGGACCATCGTAAAGTGCCATCGGCCGCGAGAAATCCCAGAAACGCGGTGACGAACTGTCCCCAGTCCAGGTCTTCGGCCAGTCGCTGGTTGACGCGGATCAGCAGCTGATGCGGATCCGATTCCATTTCCGAAAGTGCGCGCACCAAAGTGCGAACCTGGGCAACGACCATCGCGGGCGCCAGCCCATGGCCCGAGGCATCGGCCAGCAGAATGCCGAGTCGTCCGTCCGGAGTCTTCCACAGATCGAAACAGTCGCCGCCGGTCAAAGAGGCGGGAAGCGTCCAACCGACCGCCTCGATGCCGGGCACGCGCGGCGATGTCTTGGGAATCAGCGCCTGCTGGGCCTTGCGGGCGAGTTCCATTTCATGCCGCAGGGCAACGGATTCCATCGCGGCAATCTGGAGCTGGTTGCGCTGAAGGGCAACGCCGGCCTGCTCGGCCAGAAGCTGCGTCATCGCGATATCCGATTCATCGAAATCGCGGGCGCGCTTGTTCACCGCCTGGATGGCCCCGACCGGCTTGCCTTCAAGATCGATCATCGGACAAGTCAGCAGATTGCGCGTGACGAATCCGCTCTTGCGGTCCGGCTCGGGATTGAAACGCGAATCGTTGTATGGATCCGAAACGTGAACCTGTTCGTTGTGAGTGAACGCGTGCCCGACGATCCCGGCGGTGCTCGGCACACGAATTTCCTGCGACCCCAGCGCCACCTTGGTCCACAACTGGTGGCTGGCCGGGTCATGAAGGAAAATGCTCGCGCGCTCGCAGGAGAGCATTTCGGTGCAGATTTCGGCGATTTGCATCAGAAGCGAATCCAGCTCGGTCGGGACAGCCAAGAGGCGCGAAACGTCAAGCACCATCCGCATCTGAAGGTCGGAAAGCGGCGTCTGCCGGGCGGGTCGCTTTGGTATGGCAGGCTCACCAGGCGCAGGCGGAATGACGCCCTCCGGCGGAAGCGGAAAGGAATCGTTTAACTCCACCCGAGCGATATCCACGACAGTCCCCATGGCTCAACTAGCCCCAAACGAGTTGGCGCCCCACATTAAGATTAGGGAAATCGGACGCCTTTGCCAACAAAAATACGCCTGCACCTGAAGTGTTACACCGTAATTTCGCAAATTATGCGCGGCGTGGCCGGAATAATTCTCTCGAATTCGCTTTCCCAAGCGCCGCCGAACCAGGCAGCACCAGCCGCGACGGTGCTCTCCCACTTCAGACCCGCGCCGTCGCGATTGATCCGAGTTCGCATTATGAGATGCATCATAAAGCTTCAGAATGCATCACTTTTTGCGACAATCTGCAACATTGCTTGCCATTGGTTCGATCTGAAGAAATCCCAGCCACTCGATTTTCAATTCCGCTGCGCATGCCGAACACTAAGATGTGGGTGCAACTTAATGATCGTCGCGAAATCGAATTGATCACACGCCGGGATGAATGATGAACATTGCTGCAAGCGAAGTTCCCGACAATCATCTTCGCGGCTTGATGATTGGAACAGCCGTCGGCGACGCGATTGGTCTGTCGCGGGAGGGATTGTCGCGCCGCCGTGCTGAGCGGATTTTTGGCGGGCCGCCATTGCGCCATCGACTGTGATGAACCGCGGGATGGTGAGCGACGACACGGAACACATGTGCATGACCGCCCAGGCCTTGTTGGCCAGTGGCGGACAGCCACGCCGCTTTGCCCGATCGCTGGCGTGGCGATTGCGATGGTGGTTCCTCGGATTGCCAGCCGGTGTCGGGATGGCGACGGCAAAGGCGTGTCTAAAGTTGTGGATCGGTTTCCCACCGGCTCGCGCGGGCGTCTGGTCGGCGGGGAACGGACCCGCCATGCGGGCAGCAATCCTCGGCGCTTATGCCTGGGATGATTTGAACCTGTTGCGAGAGCTCGTCGCCGCCTCCACGCGTCTGACCCACTCGGACCCGGCCGCCGAGCAGGGAGTCGCTGGCCGTTGCCCTGGCGGCGGCGCACGTGATCGACACGAAATCCAAAGGCTCGAAAGTGGAAGCCGAAGGATTTCTTCAGTTCATCCAGCCATGGCTCGCCGGGACGGAGATTTACCGCCTGGTTGAAGAGGTCGCAAGTCACCTACGATCCGGCTCATCGCTCACGCAGTATCTGGAATTAAGAGGAATGAAGCAGGGCGTCAGCGGCTACATCAACCACACCGTGTCTGCCTGCCTCTTCTGCTGGCTCGCCTATCCGCAGGATTTCAGGACCGCCGTGGAACAGATCATCGTCGCCGGCGGCGACGCCGACAGCACCGGTGCGACTGTCGGCGCCCTCGGGGGCCTAACATTGGGCTCGGCGGCAATCCCCGTGGACTGGACATCGAATCTGATGGATTGGCCGCGGAACCTCAAGTGGATCGAGCGGCTGGCCGACGCCCTCGCAGCCGATCGATTATCGCCGGCCAAGTCGCATCGCGCGATCGCATTGTTCTGGCCGGGAGCGCTTCTCAGAAACGTGTTTTTCCTCGGCGTCGTATTGGTTCACGGCTTACGCCGATCACTCCCGCCGTACTAATCTGAAGACACGTCGCGCAATTGTGCCGACCAACGCCGCGCAAATCGTCGGATCCATTTACGGACGCCGAAGATCATGAATCCAATCGCAGGGAGGGCGAAGAGCGCAACCGCAAACCACGCCGGCGCCATTACGACATACGTCGACTGAAACACTTCCCCCTTCGGCCGATTCGTACGGCTCGCCGCGCCGAATCCGCCCCAGGCCGGCAGTTGCTGCATGTGCTGCGTTGCGACTACCAAACAATTGAAGCCAACGCTTTCGTCATGGTCCACCGTAAAGCGAAATTGCCATCCGACCGGATCATTGGTGCGCATCATGCCGCACAGGAAATTAGCCTTGAGTCAGATAGAGGCCAAAGACATGGTCATAGCCGTTCGAGCCCGGTACGGTCAGGCTCAGTTCGCGGCTCGTGTTGGATTCGCGATCGACGAACAGGAGCACCGCGATTCCGACGCCGGGCACAAGTGAAATCGTAAACAGAAAGATGAACAGCCAGTGCCGCACTAACAGCAATTGTACCGGAGAACCAAAAGGTAAGGCGGAGACGATCCGCCGAAGAAATAAAAAGGGGGACACTCCTGCTTCCAGAACAGGAAAAGGTCTTGATAAGCTGGAGTGTCCCCCTTCATGTCCAAAACCTTCGGTGAATCCTCGGGTCCAGCGGCGAGACTGGCATTGCGGACAGCGACTACGCGAGACGACGCGCCATTCCAGCCGCTGGAGGATCCAGTTCAATAAGAAAAGCGCCGCCAATCGACACGACCACAGTTAGCGGCACGATGATCAGCCGCAAGTGGAAATGAGACGCCGTCGGAACTCCCGCCCGTCGAGCAATCTTCAGAGCAAACAGGATGGCGATAACCCAGAGACAGATCAGACCGAAAAAGTAGAGTCCGCAGGTTACCGTCGGGAGACGCCCACCCGCCGTTTTGAAATTGCAGGATCGGCAGTCGTAGATCATTTCAACTCGCCAATCCGTTGGGTGGCGGTCCACCGTCGGTCTAAGTTGGGCGCGTTGCCCGGCACCGTCGCGAGGGATACACGTTGTGTGCATCATGCCGGGATACTGTCGCCTGGACGCCAGATAATCATTTGGCTTGGCTCTCCGATTGTCTCACTGGATAGGCTTTGAGGCATTCGAACCTTAAATCTCGCCGAATGGGTAAAGTGAGGATGCAACGCGAGCACGCTGAGCGTCGTGATCGCGAGGTCCACGCCTGATTTATGGCGTTTGCCGACCGCCAGGCCGTCGCGGAATCGGAGCATCTTCCTTTGCCATCGGGAAATGTGGTGGATGCGATCAATTCAAATTGCACTTGCTTGGTTTGATATTCGGATTCGACCTGATACGGAATCGATACGAAGCCGAATGCTCCGCCTGGGCAATCGATTTCAACTTTGACGCCGCTTAGAGTGGGCTTGCGGAAACCGAACGTCGGCGCAGCCGGGCGAAAGGCGATTGTCGATCTGCACGCCCGCTCAAATCGGTTTTGAAACAAAATCTGCCATGCAAAATGATTGTTTTCAACCGAAGGCAACACTGCTAAGCAGAGGCCGTTTTGTTCGAAATAAGCTTTAACCCCCCTTCTCAGGAAATCGGGTGCCAGATCCTGGCGGAACTCTGCGCGAAGAAGGAGTATCAGCGCCCCGACTGCAAGCAATCCCGACACCCGCATCCAAAAACGCGAACTTGGTACGCCTTCGATTCCCCCGACCGTCCATCCCATTGCGCATGCGACGAGGGAGACGAGGATCACCAGCGCAAGGACCGATTTCAGGCTTCGATTCATAAGTTGTGCAGCCTGGCCCTCTCCGATTGCGCTTTCGATAAGCCAAACCCGGATCGCAAGGCGCGAAGGCGTTCGATGCCCGCGTCGATATCCGACACCCGATGGTGGACGAGCAACCATGCCAGCACGACACACCCCGTCCGACCATGGCCGAGGGCGCAATGAACAAGCACCGGACCGGTCTCGAGCTTGTTATCGATCCACGCCAGCGCCTGTTGCAATTGTCCGCTGGTCGGAACGGCGCCGTCGAGGAGCGGAAGCGACAGGTAATGATCGGAGTCAATGCTCGCCCGCGGGAATTCCGCCGCGAGATCGAGAACTCCCGACCACTGAACTGCGATGTGCGTCGCCTCGGACCGAGTGGGCCGCCGGCTGAACGACAACCCCGGCGACACTTCGGCGCACGCCGGGTTGCGAGGGTGCGCCAGGCGATAAAGGCCGAACGAAATGCGGGTGAGAAGGAAATGAGGCCCAAGCGCCAGCCAGCTCCATAGTGGCTGCGATCCATTATTGCGCTTAAGCAATAGCCGCGGGCCATTGCTCCAGTACGCGGTCGCGACAATTGCGAAGGAAACAGAAGTCCACGCCAGCAGGATGCGAGTCGGGGCATTGGCCGCGACCGCTACTGCTATGAACGCCGCGCCCAGCGCCATCGTCGAGAAATAAATGGCGTATTTTATACCGCTGCGATCCGGGCCGTCGGCGAGGTTTTTTGCACCGGCAACCGCGACTCACTTCGACATCTCCCCGAAATACCGCCGATTATCGGTTCCTTCGGATGTAGATTCAGCGCATCCCACATCGCGAGCGATGAGGCGTAGAGTACCGAGATCTCGGTCGTGTCGACCATCAGGACCCCGATCTCCAGCACCGTAACCACTGCACGATCGGGTCGGGCGAAGCCGCGAACTTTCTCCCAGGCGTACCGTATCCCGGTGGTGACGGCCGGAATGTATTGTGCCGCCGTTGGATCGTTTGCGACCGATGGGTCAAAAGATATGGTAAGGCCTCGGCCCGGCCGGTCGAGAATGGCATTGAGCCGGACCGTGGCGAACATACCTTTTCCTCCAAGCTGCCGCCGCACGCTTCCGGTTCCAGTTCTCATTGGCTGTCCTTCACGTCGTTCGCTCATGAAAGGTATGAAAAGGCGAGTTTCCTTCGAGGGATTCTCCTCTGAGACCGTGCGCCATTCGACCTTCGGTCGACGCCGCGTAGGCGCAGCGGCTAAGCAGGGAAATAAGACTCACTCAACCAGGGATTTGACCGAGATTCCAGCACAGTCATTGCGGGCATTGTCCAGCGCAAAAAATCGCTCCTGGCACCCGTTCACCTGATTCGCCCTGACTTATTTCTCGGTCAGCACAATCTGGCAATCGAAAGTTTCGCCGGGTTTCAGTCGAACCCTGGCCGTTTCGACCTGTTCGCGATAGAGGGCCGTTAATTTACTTGGGCCCAGAGCCGATTCCATCCGTTCGATGGCCTGCAGGCAATCATCCAGCTTTCCGGCCATGAAGCATTCAACCACATCGCGACTGAGGGTGGCGAGCTGGCGCTGCGCGTCGGTGGCGTCCTCCTGCCGCGCCAGCGCCTCGTGCGTCATCGTTCCGGACTGCATGCCGACCACGCACAGTTTTCCGATCGGCCGAATGAGAAACCGATCTCCGGCCATTTCGACGGTGCGGTCGGTGATGAGACAGCGGCTGCCGATCAATTTGTTCGCCGACTCCAGGCGCGCGCCAAGATTCACGCAGCTTCCGAGAACGGTGTAGTCGGAGGCGTCGGCCGAGCCGGCATCCCCCACCACCATCTGTCCGGTGCTGATTCCGACGCGCAGGCCGAGTTTCGGAAGCCCGCGGGCGACGAAAGTTTCGTTGAGACGGGCCATCGCCGATTGCAGATCGAGCACGGTGGCGATGGCGCGGGCGGCGTGATCGGGCAATTCGAGCGGCGCGCCGAAAAAGAACATGATCCCGTCCCCGAGAAATTTGTTCACGAGCCCTTTGTGGCTGCGGATGATGGGGACGGCCATACCCATGAATTCGTTGAGAATCGCGACGGTCTTTTCGCCGATCTGCTCGGTCAGCTTCGTGAACCCTTCGAGGTCGGTGAAGACGACGGTCAGCTCGCGCACCTGCCCTTCCAGGCGCACCTGGTCGGGATGGTCGGCCACGTACGACACCAGCGACGGATCGACATAGCTGCTGAATCGCCGGGTGATGCGGGCCCGCTCCATACTCTCCACCAGAAGACGCACCAGCGTGCAACCCGCCCAAACCACGGCGATACAGATCAGCGGCCCCGATAAGCTGACGATGCGCCCGCCGCGATCGAAAAGGATCAAGCCGTTGAAGACGGCGTATCCCGCCGCCAGGAGGATCGCATAAACAAAGGCCCGGCTCGGTGTAAGCCGGCTGGCAAAGAGGGTCGCGATCAGCCCCGCGCCGACGGTGACCAGGGCATTTACCCAGTTGGGCACGCGCCGCCAGAAATGACCGGTCATGATCGCGTTGTAAATGACGCCGTGAATCACGACGCCGGGGCAATCCGAGTGGAGCGGAGTCGGGACTTTATCGGAAAGCGATGCGGTGGCGGTCCAGCCGATCAGCACCGCACGATCACGCAGGCGGGTTGCCAATTGATTGCGTTGTATTTCGAGTTGGCGCAGCAGGCGCGGATATTGTTCAAGGGCAATGCGCAGCGCTTTGCCTGTCGCCGCCAAAACTGCGTTATCGTGGCGCACGACGTCGTCAGGAAGGTCCTGAGGCCGGGTCTTTTCGGCAGCATCGAAGAACGGTCCATAGTCGGCCAGGAGGGCCCGAATCATTTTTTCGCGTGTCTCCACGTCGTCGGGAGCCGGGGGATTCCGGTTGAATGCATCCAGCCTGGCTGGGTCGGAAGCTTCATAGCCTGCTCGCAGCGCCTCGTCGGCCTGTTTGGAGTTTTCCAGCAGTCGATGCCGAGTCTGGCAGAGATCCCACACGGCGATGAGCGACATGTGTGCACCCCCACCTTGTCGTACATGGTCTCCCAGCGGCTGGTGCCGAAGAACGGAATGTCGAACATCATCGGAACCGAGCGATGAAGGGTTTCTGACTGGATCGTATAAACGGGAATGACGACATCATCCCCTTCCCCGAAATGGCGCGGAACGGTGACTGAATCTTCAGTAAACCTGAATTCGTCGAGTTTCGCCCCGAGTTCCATCGCCGCCATGGCGATGGAAATATGGGGATACATCCGGCCGTTGTGTTCGAGAAACAAGGGCACGCGGCGCACCGTGCCGCTCGACTCCGGCGGATAATCGACGAACGCCGCCGATGCCACGGCCCTTGTCAGCGCGGGGACCGGCGCATGCTCCTCGTCGGCTTGAAGCAGCGGAGAAACGTTCACCGGCGCCGGACGGGAGAAGCGCAGCAGGGCCAGATCGGCCGTTGCCTGCCGGTATGCGTCCTCCAGGACGTGCCCTACCGCATTGCGCTGATTCTCGTCGGTCTCTCTCAGCAGAATCTTGCGGAGCTGCGCGACTGTGTATGGCTGCGCGCGAGCTCGCGGCGCACGCAAAAATAGACCGCTTCGCGACGGGCGGCGAGAAACTCTCTCGCCACTTGCTCGTCGAGTCCGCGATCGGCGTTTCCCTGTTTGCGCAGTTTTGCAGCTACTTCGGCCTGATTGAGTTCCAGGTCTTCCACCAGTGCGGCACGAACGGCCTCGTGCAGCACATTGGGAGGCTGAGATGGGACAAACGGAAGCGAGGTTCCGATTAACGCGCAGCCGGCGCGACGCAGAGCGGCCGCAAAGACCTGATCGTCGTCAATCGCCTCGAATTTTCCATCGCCCCGGGGCACCCATCGAACGGTGGCGGGGTCCGTAAAAATGATGTCCATGGCGATCGAACGTGGCCGGGCAGCCCCGATTTCGTCGATCATTTCCGCGAGTTTAGATCGCGGCCACGGCCACGCCCCAACGGACTCCATCACCGCATCGTCAATATCCAGATGGACCAGCCGATCGGTCGGCGGCGGGTTGAAAAATTGAAAGTATTTGATGCGCTGGTCGTAAAACCAGTGCTCCAGGTTCTCCAGCGCACCGGCATGCTGCATCGACAGGACCATTGCCGTCAACAGAAGACCATAGAGCGATCCGTTGTTGAGGATGTTGCGCGCGCGGCGGATCATTCCGTGGGGAAGGATACCAAGGCGACGGCGGGCGTCGAATGGCGGCCCGATCTGGCTTCAGCCGGAAGTGAACGATGAATTTCCGGCGCTGACCCGGGCCCGCGATTCAACGCGCGATTCAGGACCCGGGCAGGTGGGTGTTGCGCGGATCAGCCAACCGTTGAGCGGCGACGACGAAGCATCATCGCCGCGCCAATGCAGATCATCGCGATGGAGGAAGGCTCAGGAGCAAAATCGCTTCCTACGATGGCAGGACCGATCTCGCCGGCGGTGTATTTGATCGTCGATCCGTCGTCCAACAGCGCCGTGTATTCATCGGCCGTCGTGAAATGCGTACCCGGGTCGGCATAAACCACGTACTGAGCAAAAGCATTCGCATTATTACTCACCGGACCGAAAAACGCCGCATACGTGTTGTTGTCGCCGGCGGCGTTGTTGGTCTCTGCGGTCGTATCGGGCACGGCCGCCTTCGCATTGTTGTAGTTGGTGGGATTATCGAGATTCGGCAGATTGCCGCTGCCATCCGGCGCCAAATCTGACCAGAACACTTGGACAAAACCGGACTGAATGGCGGGAAGTTGTGACGCGGTGGGCACCCACTTGAGGCCCTGCATATTTGGGTCACTGGAGTTGGCATCGAATTTAGTTGTCACATCTTCAGGCGTCGTTCCGTTCGCTGCAAACCCGTCGACCACAATCTTATCCAGGTAGTAGCCCGTGGCTGTCGGCGCATATTGGAGCTGCGATGGCAATACTCTGCCTGTTTCGGCCTCGGCGAAAACCTGAGTCAGCGTCGCCACGCTTGGATCGTACATGATGCTGTTCGATCCCTCGATTGCGCCTGCGGGATCGGCCAGAAGTTTTTGGTTCTTGGTGGGTTGGGTCACCTTGGTCAGGTTGCCGCTCAGGTTGGGCTTTCCCGCCGCCGCACCGAAACAAACGCCCGCACCTGCGAGAATTGGAAGAAAGCCGTACAGGCATCGCAGCGAAGATTCTCGCAATCGCATAATTTTCTCCAACAAACCAAGACCATGCGGGAAACAGGAATTGCACAGGTCCTTCATCAACCCATGTTCCAGCACAATATACCCTCAGTTCTGGCCTCGCCAACTGAAAAAATTCGACGCTCGCGGCAGATACCGCAGTATCTTGCGATGTCGATCGCATTTGAGCGGCCATGTTACCGACGCACGAAATGTGCTTTCCGTCGTATCGAGATCGGTTCTACCTGCCGCGAGGCGACGAAACGGAAACTGCATGGAACGTCGGCATGACGGCTACTTTCACTGTAGAACTCCTGGCCGGAGGCGATAACTTCGAGTGGGAAGCAACTGATGCGTGAGATGCTGTTTTTTGCTTCGCCGTCGCCTGTTGGCCCGTGGTGCCCGGCAGCGGGTCCAGGGTAAGAGGTGGCTCCGGAATCGCGTGTGATTCGAGGCCCGGGTTTGCGGGGGCGAAGAAAATTGCTGAAACGTCGTTATTACTGGAACTGGTCGGACGAACGATCTGCGTGTTCTTCACCAGAACGAAATTGCCATTCGCGTCGGTGACAAAATTGCCAGCCGAGTCGACTTGGAACGCCAGCAGATCGAGGGGCTTTCCATTCAGGTAGGCGTTGAAGGTAAGGTCTACCGGGCTGCCGGATACGAAAATGGCAGAAACGCCATAGACCCCAACCGGTGGATTTGGAAAGAAGGCGGCTTCCTGTCCTCCGCGCGGGCCACCGCGATCATCGTAGGGAATGAACCCGCCGTTGGGCAGATGATTCAGGTTGAACCCGGGGTAGAGAAACTGGTTGGGGTTGAAGTTGCTCAGGACTTTCGCCTGATCGCCCGCTTCCAGGTCCACGACCATGTTGAGATTCGCGTTGCCGTTCCAGCGGAGGAAGACATCCAGGCCTGGGCCCGCAAGGCTGGCGAGGGTCGCGTCCGAATCGGGACCGGGGCCGTCTTTCACGAATGGAATGTTTGCGGTGGAATCGAAGTTCAGAATCGCCCCCCGGGAAGTTTCGTTGGCGATATAGCGCTGTTCACTGCTGGTCAGGGTGAGCGACGAAACGGGATCAACGACTGTTTTCGAAATCGCCGAATCCGCCGCGTTCGATGAATTGGCCGCAATAGAGGTGAATTTCTTGCCGCCGAAATACGACTTTTTCTGGCCGGTGCGATAAAGGGCGCGGCCGTGAAAACTGTCGGCTTCGGGCATGAAGGGAGGCTGGTCATACAGGCTCACCGAAGTGCCGCGGACGGCCAGCGTGCTGCTGGGGCTGCGGATCGTCGATTCATGTTCGGCGCCGGCCGTCTCGATGTCGTAGCTCGTGCGGCCGTACTTCATGATCATATCGGTTTTGATCTTGTTGCCGCTCTTGATTGCCTCGGCGATCTTCACCGTTCCGAGGCGGTCGAGGATCAGCGTCTGATCCGGAGGGATCTGGCATAAGACGCTGCTGCGCGGGCCGGTACGGAATTCCGCGCCGGCATCCAGCTCCATCCCAACTTTTGCTGCCTGCCATGCCGCATTCTCATCGACGCGTACCTGCACGAGGCCCTTCACCTCGGCGATAATGATCTTCATCTGCTCAACGGCAGCGGCAGGTCCGGTCGAAGGCGCGGGCGCATTGCTGTTGACGGCTTCATTCGCGAGACACAACACCGGCCCAATCATCGTGGCGGCACAAAATCCGAGAAGTGCGGAAAGACGAGTGTGCATACAAACCTCTTTTGATTTCGAGAAATGAAGCAAGCATTCTATCGCAATTCAGGGCTCAGTCAAAGTTGTCGTGACAAAATTGTAATTTAAATGGACTCATCGCCGTCGTTTGAGTGCGACCCAAACTACCCGAAATTATCGCCGGACCGGGAAGATCAGGTCTTAGGCGGCGGAACAGGTTCGACCAGCGCCGGCGGTGGAGTCGAAATTTGGTGTGCTTCTTCAACGGCATTTCCAGTGCCGGCGGTGCGCTGGAAATCCTCCATCTTCCCGACAACGCCAACGAATTCGGTCCCGCTGAATGTCTGATTGGGGCTGCTCGACGGATAGACGCCGTCGAAGACCAATTCACGAACGGCGTATCGCTCCGATTTGGGAAATAGATGCAGAAAAAGCCCGCCTTTAAGATCCAGCACTTTGACGATGCCAACGGCGAGGACGCCGCGATCGACCGCCTGATGAGCGGGCCCGGAAAAGCCGGCCGGTAGCATCCCGCGCGATTTCAGCGTGGCCACGCGCTGAGCATAATCGGCCGAATCGTCTTTTCCGTCGACATAAAGCAACAACCCATGAAAGGCCTCGTCATTGCTCGTGACATGCCGCTCGGCCAGCGAATGCCAGAATTCCATCTGCGAATCCAGGTCATTGCCGCTCAGTTTTTCCGTTAGGGGGTGCCCCACCTGCGCGTTCTGGCATCCGACGAGGATTCCCATGAACGGCAGCGTGAGCAGCGAAAGACAACGGCAAATCGATCGGCTTTTCATGGATTCCTCAAGTCGATGATCAGAACGCAAAAGTGAATCCGCCATAAAAGAACTGACGTGGATCGGTGGTTCCAAACGCGTCCTTCTGGGGCAGGAAAATCCCGTAGCGCAAGGTGAGCGTCAGATCGCTGGCGATCTGCCAGTTCGCATATAGATCCGGCTCAAGACCGAGGAACTTGGCATCCGCACTTGTCGGCTCGTCAATCGGGCGCTCTGCGCAACTTTCCGAGGATGAAAAAATCCATGCCGAGTTGCAGCCGGCGAAACCTGCTGCTGTCGGGGAGCGGAAAAGTCGAAGCGCCGAAGCGGGTGACGATTAAATTGGATGTGGCGGCGTTGAACGCCAGACCCGTGTTGAGCAGCCCAAACGCATTAAATGCGTGATCCTTTGTGTCCGGCTTATTGCCGTTGAAAGTCGTGTTGGTGAGGCCACGGTCGGGGTCGCCGCTGGCGAGGATCAGTTCCCCGCTGAGGCGCGTCTGATGAGCGCCTGGAACAACGTAGTCGAGTTTCGCATCCGCGGCCCACGCTTCGATCGTGTCCTCGGTTTGTAGAACGGGGATCGGCCCGAAACCGCCGTTGATGAAACTGCTCGAAAGTGTGTTGCCACCTTCGTAGACGGCTTCCACACTGTAATGCAGTTGATCGCTCAAAGGCCCGGTGGAGCCGGCACCGACGTAATAGCTGTTGTATCGGAAATGGGTATCGATCGGGCCGGTCATTTCCGACGTGAAATTATTCATGTCACGCTGATTGAGGAAATAGAAGAACGGTCGTTGCTCCCCGACGTTCGCGGTTAACATGAGGCCATAGAAACCCCTCCGCGTATCGTCATTGAAGCTCGGCCGGGTCGGATCGATATCGACCGTGCGGGTCGGCGTTATTCCGACGATTGCTTCCATGGTCAGGAAGTCATTGCCGAGCGTGAGATGAGCGCCGTCGAGCACTTCGGTAAGCACCAGGCCGTTCGCCCAGTAGTTGAGGTCGCGCCCCACCTCGGCCACAAGGTTCAGATTCCCGAATCCGCCGTCTCCCTTTCCGTAGGCCTGCTCGTATCGGCGAAGGTCGAACCGATAGTAAGCCCGATCGAGATCGGGATTGATCAACCGGCTGCCGAATCCGTCAAAGCTGTCGCCGGGGTTGTAGTCGTTGTAATCGGTTCGGCCGCGAAGGAAGATTTCCTGCGCCCCGTCGAGATTGATTCGGGCAAACCCGACCAATTCGTACTGACGCAGCCCATGCGTGTCGTAGGTTGAATCCTGAAGCGAAAGGTAGTTGAAAGAAAAGTAGCCGCCGTAATCGATGAATGCGCGCTCGCCGGGGGGGACGTCGGGATTGGCCTGGAGACGCGTGTCCTGTTCGAATTGCTGAAGCTGTCGAAGCCGATTGTCAGCCTGGAGCGCCTGCCCCTGCGGATTTCCCCCAACTTGCGCCATCGCCTTCCCGGCAGGCAGGAAAAACGCGACAATCATCCCGATGGTTATCGGTCGCATGGGCGCACCGCAGTGTTGGCCGCGGCCTCGATATGGTCCCCAGAATGAGCGAACTCCGCCCAATCGACCGGATGCTACGAAAAGCGGGCGCGTGCGGCAAATGTTTGCATTTTTCGTCAAGCGGCAATTCGCATCGGTCGATTTGAACAGCGGCGGCGCGTCTCGTTTTCTCTGATGCACCCGTAAGCCACCGATACCGCGCGGCCGCCGGTGAATCCCTATCGTCGCCGGGGTTACCGGACATCGCGGTTCAAACGTTGTCAAAGATTCGCGATTTCTCAGGTTGCCGAGCCAAAAAACCGGGGGTATGGTGAATCAACGCCAATCCGCTCGTCGGGCTTGAGTTGCTTGAAGAAACCTTTGGAGAAATCAATGCGATCCGTTCAAATTACGCGATCAGTTTTTCGAACCGCAATTCCCTGCGCCCTGCTCGCAGGTCTTGCCGGCTCAGCTGGCGCCAATGTCGTCATTGGGTCGTTCGACGGTTCTCACTCCCAGCGTCCATTTGCGACCGACGCCGCCTACAGCAACATTCGAACGGATCTCACAAACAATTTTGCGGCCACGACCGGTCAATCCCTCACCATCGCCCCGGCAATCACGACGGCGACCCCCTCGGACCTCAGCGGCGACAACGTCTTCGTCCTCTCTGAAGTCTCGGTGATTGACCCGCTCACTACCAGCGAGATCACGGCGCTGAAGAACTTTGTATTGTCAGGGCACGAGCTCGTCCTGATCAGCGATGTCGCCTCCTTCGGTCAATACGGCTCAAACCAGATGCTTACGGCTCTTGGCGAAGGCTCCGTCGGTGGAGCAGATGGAGGGACCGGCAGCACTACATTCGGCTCGATCGTTCACTCCGGAATTTCAACACACGGCCCCTTTGGCAATCTCGTTACAGGCACTTCGACTTTTTCAGCATATAAATCCGCCAGTATCACCCCCGGCGCCGATGTAAGCGTGATCGGAACCGGTGGTGGCTACAACCTGCTGGCGGAAATTCCCCGAGGCGCTCTTGGCGCAGGTTCAGGCTCGGTGCTGATCGCCAGCGATGCCTTTTTTCAGAACGGCACCGTTGGGCTTCCCTATGTTCCCGCTTACGGCACGACGACTCCCGGCAACGACAACAACCGGATCCTCTTCGAAAATTACCTGGCTTCCGTTCCCGAGCCGGCCTCCCTGTCACTCCTGGCCTTCGGAGCGGTTGGTCTGCTCAAGCGGCGCCGGGCGTGAAGACGGGCCCATCGACGGTGCTCAGGACAGGCCGGTTATCTACCACGCAAAATGTTGTTGGGCCTTTGCCGGCCCGCTAGAATCCTGAGGCACCACGAGGCACTTCAGGCATGTCGAATCACATTCTGGCAAACCACGCCCACGTTTTCCCGGCGTCGGTCAATCCCAACGGCACCATCGATCGTCTCCTGAAGCTGCTGGACAACTGCGGAATCGAATCAGCCGTCTGTTTTGCTCCCTTTCCCCATCAACTCCAGAAAACCGGCCTCGAACCCAACACCTGGCTCGCGGGTGAACTTTCAGGTCGCAGCCGGCTACATGGTTTTGGCACGCTGGATCTCCGTCGCGATGACATTCGCGATCAGGTCCGGCGCATTAATGATCTGGGCTTGCGCGGGATCAAGATGCATCCCAACGCCCAGGAATTTGACGTTCTCTGCCCCGCCGCGATGGAAGCCTATGGCGCGGCCGAGGACGAAAAACTGTTCATCACGTTCCACACCGGCGTGCATCACTATCGGCTCAAGCACTACAACGTAAAGTTGTTCGATGAAGTGGCCTGGAATTTCAAAGACCTGCGGTTCAGCCTCGAACACGTGGGCGGATACAGCTTTTTCAACGAGGCCCTGGCAGTCATCGTCAACAACATCCCGTTTCCTCCCGTTCCCGGCCGGCGCTGCGGGGTCTACGCCGGCCTCACCAGCATCTTCACGCCAAACTTTTGCCGCTTCTGGTACATGCCGCGCGAAAGACTCGACGAACTGGTCGCCCAGGCCGGAGTCGACCAGCTCATCTTCGGCCTGGATTTTCCCTACAACCTCGAAGAGGCGACGCGCCTGGGGATTCAGACGATTCGCAGCCTCGGACTCACCGATGCCGAGCAGGCGATGATCCTCGGCGGAAATCTGCGCGAAGCGATCGGCATTCCAAGCGTTCCGCCGGTGATCAACGAACTGACTGCCGCCGTGGCGCCGGATTGACGGCGGCAAGAAATGTCATTTTTTTTCTTCACGCCCGTCGCCTCGCGAAGTAATATTCCGTGACCGGTTCGAATCCGCTGCAGACGCAGAACACGAAAAGCCCAAAGGAGGCGTGGATGTCCTGCTTTTCCCGTCGGCACCGAACTTCACCGTTCGTGGTGGGCCTGCTCGCCCTATCGATTCTGTCGGCTGCGCGAACGGTACGGGCCGATACCTACGACTTTACGCTTTGGTATTTTCGCGGGCACTGGTTCTGAATTGCACCATTTACGATCGGTCCTTGGTAAACTCTCTCCGATGCGGACTTACCTCCTGGCGGCTTGTTCATTCCTGTTGCTTTTCGTTTTGGGCGGCTGTTCGACCTTTAACCACGACTGGGATTCCGCCAGCGCCGCGCCCGCCGGCCCCGGTGATATCACCGGCCGCTGGCAGGGTTCATGGCGAAGCAGTACGGACGATCACACCGGCGCACTCAAATGTGTCATCTCCAGACAAAGCCCCGACCAATATCGCGCCCACTTCGCCGCGACTTATTGGAAGATCTTTCACTTCGATTATACGACCAGTCTGAATGCCGGTCCGATCGCCGGGGGCCAGGTCCCGCTCGAAGGCGAATCAAACCTGGGTTGGCTGGCGGGCGGGGTTTACCACTATTCCGGCCACTCAACCGCCGACGATTTTCACTGCGATTACAAGTCGAAATATGACTTTGGCGTCTTCCAGATGAAACGCCCGCAATGAAGAGCATTTTTCCAAAGACCTTGATGAAAGAGCACATCCCACGGGCCTACAATTCGGAGAGTTGGAGGTTCTGTATGACAACCAGACTGACTAATCCAATTGCCATTCTTCTTGGCCTGTCGGGAGCGGTCCTCTGCGGTTGCAGTGATAACGGCACGCAGCGGGCAGCTTCTCCGGCGCATCCCCGGCGGGATATCACTCGCAGTCGGATGTTCTCGCTCACCACGAAGGCGCCACGCCCGCTGGATCGATCGGGGCCGACAACTACGATGAGCCGGGCCAGCTTCCCGCCAACAGCGGTGGCACCAACGGCGGGCGCGTTGGTGACGACGCGCGGTAAAGGTTCGCTGCGCAGGATTACTGAAGCGATTTTCGGATCGCCGTAGCGGCAAGCCATCCGGCACGACCGCCGGAGTGGCTACTTCAGTAGCCACTAATGTGACACGAATCGCGACACCTTCCCGAGAATGGGCGAATGATGCAACGCATTATGAAAAGGGTGATGAGTTTATTTGCCGCCGCGGTTTGCGCGACCGCATTACCCGTTTCCGCAGAGGATGCGTTGCACCCCACGACGCAGCCCGCCACGACTCAACGCTCGGAGCGCAAGGCGCTAGAGGCAAATTTTCAGAAAATGCTGACGGGCGCAGTTCTGGTCGGACATTTCAGCGTTGATGGGCAAAACGCTGCGGCGAAGGAAGACCGTTATACGATTGTCAGGCACCGCCAAAATGCAGGGAAATCTCTGGCTGCTGACGGCGCGGATCCAATTCGGCGGCAAGGACGTGACGATTCCCCTGCCGATTCCGGTGAATTGGGCCGGCGATACGCCGGTGATTTCGGTGACCGATCTGACCGTCCCCGGAATTGGAACCTACACCGCCCGAGTCGTTTTCTATCGCGATCGCTACGCCGGAACGTGGAGCGGCACGAATCATGGCGGGGAAATGTGGGGGACGATTGAGCATCCGCACGAACACGAGTAAGCACTCGGGGGCAAGCGAAGATTCATCCGCTTCAGAAAACTCGGGCGCCGATCATATGATTTCTATCGCCGCCGCTGCGTCGCTTGCGCCTTCGCGATTTCCTGACGACTGGCTTCAGCCGAATCTCGGATCATCACGCAATAGTCAGTGTTACGACAGAAAATGTTGTGACGCTGCCAGCAAGAAAGCCGCAGCCGTCTTCCAATAACGACTGCGGCTTATCACTGATTTTTCGCAACGCGGAATTTCCGCGCGTTTTGCCCTGCCTACGACGTGGCGTCGTTCTCGAATTGCGTCAAATCGGAAAACAGCGTGGTGACTTCGCTTTGAAGTCCTCCGGTTCCCGTCGAGACATCCGACTTGGCGGTTGCGACAGCCCCGCTCGTCGATGCATTGGCAGTGGAAATCGCAGTCAGATCCGTCGAGGCTACCGTGTTGAGATTCGTAGCGTCGGCGTTCAGGATCGCCTGCTGGGTGGAGGTGTCCGCCTTCAACTTGTTGGCGTCCGCCACCAGCTTCGATTCGAGGGCGGCGTTGCCCGGCTTCTTGCTCAGGCCCTTCAGGACAGCCACGATCGGGAGCCCGTCTCGTTTCAGGACACTGGTGGTACTCCCGACGATTTTCTTGAGTGCGCCTTCGCCGGTTTTCTCGTCGCCCGTCAGCGTGTGAAGCAATGACTTGTCCGATGCGCTGGCTTTGCCTTCGACTTTCTGAATCGCCTTGTCATCGGCGGCGATCGTCTTGGTGAGCGCCGTGTACTCGCTCCCCAGGTTCTTGTCACCTGACTCGACTGCGCCGGCTTCACTGATCAGCGTTGACAACGATGCAGACAATAAACGACGCGATTCCATCAACTCAACTATGTTGCTCATAGTGCTCCTGATTGCCCAAGACATGACATGCGACAAATTTCGATTTGCCGACAATTCAAACGTTCTGAAGAATGCACGGTTTCTTCCGATCGAGGTGAAAATTTTATTTGCGTAATCATGACAAAGGCGATTGGCCCAGAAATGCTTGTATCAACGGCGAGATCGCACGTTGCAATTCGGTGTTGGCATAACCGATCCAGGACATTCCGCTCGTCACGTCCATTGGCCCATCGAGCGGAGCCCCGGCGGCGTCGGTGAGAATCACGCCGGCCTCTTCGGCGATCAGCCAGGTCGCGCAGTCGTAAGGATGACAGCACATTCCTTCGCCGTGCCCCTGAATGCGATAAAATTCGGGGCGCAGATCGGCGATGAAACGGTCGTGGCCGACGATCAATTCGTAGAATTGCCCGCCTGTTGAAATGTATTGGTCGTCGAAGACGAGCGCGCGAGTCAGCGCCTGCGGCTCCACTCAAGTGAGCGGCGAGGTATTCCATCAGTTGCGCCGCCAGGACTTTGGTGCCCGGGAAGAAATTGCTGACTGACGCGAAGCCATGCTCGATGCCGGTGGCGGTGGAAGGCTCCAGCGCCAGGGGGGACGCGTCCGCGGACTGCAGATCGATACGCCGGCCGTGCGCGCCGCGCCCTTTTATCGCCCAGAGCACGTCGGCCTGGCCGCTCTTTGATGTCGGCAATTCTGACATGACCGCGACTTCGATGTCACGAAGCCGCGTGGGCGGCCCTTTGTTGGGAGCAACGCCGGCCAGCGTCCACGCGGAGCGTTTGTCGTACATGAGGCCGCGTGTTCCGTCGATCGGATCGACCAGAACCCGGATCAGTGCGTCCTCTTCGCGCGATCCTTCCGGAAAGACCTTGATTCCCTCGCGGCCATCGTCCCCGTCGATTCCCTCAGCGATCAAAACGAGCGGAGTGGAGACCGACCATTCGCGGCAGAATGCCTCGAGCAAGGGATCGACTTCGGTATCGATCTGATAAATCGTGTCGGCCGCGGAATCGCGCGCGACGCCCGACCCCCCGGCCCGCCCGCGCGATTGAACCACGCGTTCGCGCACTGCGGACTGGAAGTCTTTCAACGCTTCGACGGCGAATTGGGGATCGATCGGCAGCATGGTAGCGTGGGCTCGGCCCACCTTCTCCTCAATTTCTGTTCCCCTTCCTGCTCTTACTCTTACTCCTACTCCTACTCGTCTTGTTCGAATTGAAACCGAGTAAGAGTATGAGTAGGAGTACGAGTAGGAAAAAGAAAAAGAGGTGGGCCGAGCCCACCCTACAAACGCGTCTCAAACGTTCCGGTCGTCCACGCACCGTCGCTCGATCCGGCGAAGACTTCCGGATGATGACCCGTGCGCTGTTCGTATTCGTCCATCACTCCGCCGATCGCTTCTTCGGCGCGGGACGTCTGGTCGCAGAGGACGGCGACCGTGCCCCCGGCACCGCCGCCGGTGATGCGTGCGCCGTAAATCCCCGCCGGCTCCCGCTTGCGCAGGAGTGTAACCAGCAGATCGCATTCGGGCGCACCGAGCATCGCGTCCATCGTATAAGACTGATGCGACGCGTACATGAGATGGCCGGCCCGATCGAGCGGCGCGCCCGGCTGACGCACCTCGGCGCCGGTCGATTGTTCGAGAAATTCGGCGAACCGCTTCACACGCCTGGCTTCCAGCACGTGATGATCGGCGGTGTGACGCAGGAGATAAGTCACCGGTGGCTCGATGATGGTCGCGGGATCGATCGTAGGGCCATATCGCGAGAGAAATTCATCACCCGCCATCGAATCGGGCAGGCGAGGACGAAACAGTCGCTTGTAATCATCCGGATCGAGGTTGGCGAGATATCCGCGCATCGGATCGCTTTCCAGCTGCGCCCGCCGCCTGGCCCATGTCGCGCATCGTCTGCAGAATTATTCGATGCGCCATGAACGCGGCACAGCGCGTTCGAACATAGCTATCTGCGCCGACGTGATGCCGGATTGCGCTGTCGATTCCCACGATGCGCATGCCGGGCGGGATCGCAAGCGGCGCAAGCAGCTCGTGCGGCTGGCAGACCATCCGCAACAACTCGCCGGAGCGGCCCATCAGGCTCGTGATCTGGTCCATGATCCCGCACGGTGCGCCAACCACGCGATTCTCGACCTGCTGGCACAGACTCGCGAGGCGGACCGGATCGTCGAGTTCCGCGCTTCGTGGGGTGGCCGCGCACCAGCGTGCCCGCAGATTCAACATCGTCGCCACTTCCAGCGCCGCCGACGAGCTGATCCCCGCACCGGGAGGCACGGTGCTGTAAACCGCGAGATTCAAGCCAGGCACGCGCGGATCGCGCAAATCGACCAATCCCCGATCGTGCAGGATAAACGCGCAGCCGGCCATGTAGGCCGCCCAGCTCAGGCCGTCGGCGGCGCATTGGGCGCGCAGCGACTCGGCCGAATGCGACGCGAGGGCCTCAAACGAAATGCGAAATGCGAACGGCTGATACGCGTCAAGACAATTGAAACTGAAAATCTGCAACTCGCGGTCGGCCCGCTCCTGCGAAATGACGACGGTCTCCCGATCCAGGGGAAATTCGCAGACCATTGATCCGGTGTAGTCTGCGATTCCTCCCATCACGTCGAGCCGCCCCGGCGCGCGGCTCACCATGACGGGTCGATCGAATGCGAAATCGGACGAAAGCTCCGCGGCGCAACGACGGAGTAGAATCGAAGTCGAATCAGCCGCGTTGGCGATTGAGGGGAATTTAGACATTGCCTTCCGTTCGTGGTGCGTCCTTCAGGCCGTATCTTTTTCGCTTTCAGATACGGGCTGAAGCCCGCACTACAAACCTCAACGCGACGGAGTCTCTTCAGGCGCGTGAACGGTGTGATGCTGGGAGGAGTGCTTGCCCGAGCGATCAGCGGTCGACTCCGGCTCGATGACGAGCTGGTCGAACAAACGCCCCCCTTTCAGGTCGAACTGCGCAGTCAGCACATAGCGACGATTGGGCTGAATGTCGGGGTCGGCCAGTTGGAAACTGTACCCGCGCAGCCGCGCTGCTCCAGTGAGCGGCCTGTTCTTTCTTGTCCCCGAGCGAAGAAATCCACGGGCTGGCCAGGCGCTCACCTCTGCGGTCGGGGGTTGCATCCCGGTAATTATAAAGCTCGAACATCACCCGGCCGCTGGCGCGGGTGGGATCGCCGAACTGATCGACCAACTCAACCACTGCTTCGATGCCGTCCGGCTTTTTCGCGCCGGTCCAGCTCTTGATCTGGGTGAAAGTGGGATGAATCCGCATCGAGACGGGGCCAAACATGCGGTTGTCGTCCGGCGCGCGCGGATAGGGCCGTGGCGAAGCGCAACTGCACAGGAGAAGCGATGAAAACAAGACCGCCGACCCGAGCGCTCTCATGAAGGCGAATTTAGAGGGCGGGTGGTGGAGTGTCAAACGGCTCCCCCCGCCGTGCTCCCATTCATGATCCTAATCCTAATCGTAATCCCAATCGATCTCAGTCGATCGAAGAGGATTACGATTAAGATTAAGATAACGATTAGGATTCGGATCAAAACCACCGCACACCCAACGCCTCAAATCATTGCGTCGAACCGGAATTCGATCCCGAACCTGTAGTCGTCGAAGCGGTCAGCGCCACGGTCGGGGCCGTATTGGTTCCCGACGCCACCGTGAAGCTTGCCGAGGTGTTCTTCGTGAACCCTTTGGCGAACGCGGTGATGGTATACGTGCCGGCGAGGACCTTATTCAGCGTGAACGTTCCAGTCGAATCGGTCTTCGCGAAATAAACGTGAGCGTGCGGGCCGGGTGTCGGGGTTGTGCCTGAAGTCGAATCGATTACCGGCGTGATGATGACGCGGGCATTGGTAATCTCGTTGCCACTGGAGTCGGTCACCGACCCGGTAAGACTTCCGAAGACCGGTGTTGGCAACGCGGTCAGCGTAATCGTTGGCACCGAATTGCTGCCCGCGGCAACGGTGAAAGCCGTTCCAGTGCTCTTCTGAAATCCCTTATCCGTGACACTGATCGTGTAATTGCCGGTGGGAACGTTGTCGATTGTGTAATCGCCGCTCGAATCAGTGGTGATCGAGAAAACGCGCTGTCCGCCACCAAACAAAGAAACCAGGCTGGCGGCCTTGGGCTTGGCGCTCCCGCTGCTGGTCCCCGTGGTGCTGGGGACAAGGGTAAGCGTAACGCGTGCGCCGGACAGGTTGTTGCCGTTGGAGTCGGTGATCGTTCCCGTCACGGTTCCCGTCACAATTGCGGTAAGGGCGACAGTCGGGGCGGTGTTGCTTCCAGCCGCGACAGTAAATGCCGCGGAAGTGTTCTTCACATATCCCTTGTCGGAGGCATTGACATCATAACTGCCGGCGGGAACGTTATTGATCGTGTAATTGCCGCTGGAGTCGGTGGTGGCGAACAGGAGCCGGAAGCTTGGCGTCGGGGTCGTCGAGCCACTTGAGGTATCGACCGTGAGTGTTACGAGCGCCCCGGAAAGCGGATTTCCACTCGAATCAGTAATGTTGCCTGTGACCGTCCCCGTAACGGGCGCGGTTCTGACAGTCAGCGTGATCGCCGGCGCCGTGTTGCTTCCCGTTGCGACGGTGAAGCTGGCGGTCGTCGAGCTTTCATCGCCCTTGGCCGACCCGGTTGCGGTGTACGTACCGGTCGGGACATTATTGATCGTGTAGTTACCGCTGGAATCGGTCGTGGCGAAGTACTGGCCGCCGGCCGCGATGCCGGAAAGAACCGGAACCGGGCTGACCGGCGGTCCACCGGAACTGTTGTCCGGCCTGAGGAAGACCAGCGCGCCCGATACCGGAGCGCCGGTCGAATCGTCCACAGTACCGGTTACCGTTCCAAACTGCACGGCGGGCAAGGCAATCATCGGAACGGTAGTTGATGCGCCTGCGGTTACGGTAAATGAAGCGGATGTTGTCGCGACGAATCCCTGCTTGAACGCAGTCGCGGTGTAGGTATTCGCTGGAACGGTTGAAAGCGTGAAATCGCCGTTCGAATCGGTTTGGGCGATCAGCCGGCCAATGATGGGGAAGGAAATCGCATCGGGCGTCGCCCCGCCGCTGCTATCGACCGCCTTGAGATAGACTGTGGCGTTCGCCAACGGATTTCCGCTCGAATCCGTCACTGCGCCGGTCACCGTCCCCTCAGTCGACGGATCTGTCGTAACGTGCGCGCCAGGCAACACGCCCAGATTTGGCACACCGGCCGGCTTCAATGGTGAAACCGAAAGGAGCTGTCGAGGCTCCAACGGCTCAACGTAAGCGTAGTTGTCAACAGGATTTACCGAATCGAGTGATCGAGTAACTAAGGGGGATTTTCCCCGAATGCCAAAAGACATTTGCGGTCTCCTTCTATCTTGCCCCGAATTATTTTTCTGACGCGCGAACCGAGTATCGCACAAGTAAGACTAAGACGCAGGCTCTTCGAAATTATTTCGCGGCCACCTCCATGCACCGCGAAACGGACAGATTTTTAGTATCGGCGATTCATGCCGGAAAGTCCATAGGTGTTTACGAGTCTTCATCGATCCGTAACAAAATCGTTCCGGATCGAGACGAATATTCTTCCGTTTACTTTTCCGCCATCTTTCCAAACGCGTAGACCTTGTCGGCGGTGTGGACGATCGACTGCCCATCGACAACGGCGATCGTGCCGCGTGTCGGCCGAGCGCCGACGGACGTTTTGGAGAGGACCTTGAATTCATCCGCGGACAAAACCCACACTTCGCCGGCTTCGTTGATGCAGTAGATTTTGTTGTCGGCTCCGGTCGGCGACGAACGGAAAACATGGGAGCCGCCCAGTTCGCCGGACCATTTTTTCTCGCCGGTTTTTGGATCGAGGCAACCGATCGATTTGCGGTCGCCGTCCAGGACGTAGAGGTTTCCCTTGTAATAAAGCGGAACACAGACGTCGCTGGAAAAGTCTTTGCTCTTCCAGGCGACGTTTGTCGCCGTCACGTCACCGGAGCCGCCATCCTTGATGGCGAAGATTTTTCCCCCTTTGGGCGGGCAGGCGATGATCAAACCGTCGGCTGCGACAACGGAGCTGACGACGCGCCAGTGATTGATCTTCGTCGGATTCCATCCGCCGCAGCGCCACAGTTCTTTTCCCGTGGCCGGATCGTGGGCGGTCACCGCGTCTCCGCCGATCAAAACGATCTCCGATCGCCCTTCCGCCTGGGCGAGGATTGGCGTGGCGTAAGATTCCTTGGTTTCCCCAACCGCTTCATTGGGTCGGACCTGTCGCCAGAGTTCTTTGCCGCTGGCTCCGTCCACGCAGAGCAGATACGAATCCTCGCTGCGGTGCAGCACCTGCACGTAGACCTTGCCGTCATAGAGAAGCGGGCTGGAGGCGTAGATCCACTGAACCGAGAAATTGCCGTAATCCTTCTGGAGATTGCGCGACCAGAGCTCCTTGCCGGTGATATCGAAGCCGGCCAGATCCCCGGTGCCATAATAAAACCAGACGCTTTTCCCATCTGTGACCGGCGAGGGAGAAGCCATGTTGTTGCGATCGTTGGATTGGAAACCGACGCCAACTTCTTTCTGCCAGGTGACGTGACCGTCTTTGCGGTTCAGGCACATCGCCAGCAATTTGTTGGACTGGCTGTCGATGCAGCTCACAAAAACGTTATCGCCGAAAATGATCGGCGAGGAGGCGGAGACGCCGGGAAGGTTTGTCGTCCATTGCAGATTCGTCGCCTTGTCGAGCGTTTCGGGAAGAGCTTTGGCTTCGCTCGATCCGTTGAGATGCGGGCCACGCCATTGGGGCCAGTCCTCGGCGCGAGCGGAGGCGTTCAGGAAAATGACGATGCCGATGAGGGCAGATACAAATCGTGGCATACCGAACCTCTGCTGTCGCGTGTGTGGCACGGGTTTCCAACCCGTGTCTTCGATCCCGGACACGGGTTGAAAACCCGTGCCACTTGAATTTGCGGACAGCTCTCAACGGAAGACAAGGTATCATCTTCTTTCATTCTTCGGGAGTGCCATGATGCCGACGCGAGTGAAGGTCAGGAAGTGGGGAAACAAAATGGCTGTTGTCATTCCGCGAAATTTCGCCAAACGGCGGGCAATTCAGCTTGGAACAACTATTGACATGGATTCGATCGGAATTCCCAAATCGGGGATCAAACGCCTCAAGCTCGCTGAATTAATGGCGAAGTTCGAACCGAAACATCGGCACGGCGAATGGAAACTTGGCGAGCCGGTCGGGTGTGAAATCTGGTGAGTCCGAACTGGCGGTTGACCTGGTTCGTGGATGGCGATCAAAATCGACGAAATCATCAAAGATTTGGAATATTGCCGCGATCGGCTCGCGATGTTCGTTCACCCGGTTAACGTGGCGAATGTTGAAAACCTTTTGACCGGCCTCTCGTGGGGCCTGCGGTTCTGTGGGATTCAGATTGAAGCGGACGAAAGAAGCAAGGTTTGGCAAGAGCGAGGGTGGAAGCGTACGCCCGTCGGACCTGTTCCGCAGATGCGCGAACGGGGAATGTCCGAAAGACAGATCATTGATGAACTGATCGATATTGAGATCGCTCTGCTGCGGGGCGGGCGCATCGGCGGATAAGATTCGCTTGATGACTTGATGAACTGCCCACGCTTCACGCCGCTTTGGACTTCACCGGTTCCGGCGTTTCCACCACCAGTTCCCGCGCCGATCGCACCCGGTTGATCCCGTCCAGCGCCGCAACCTTGTAGCACTCGGCGAGCGTCGGATAGTTGAAGACGGATTCGACGAAATAGTCGATCGGCATCCCCGCGGCCATCACGACCTGGCCGATGTGGATCAGTTCCGTCGCGCCGGTGCCTATGGCGTGAACGCCCAGCAGCCGCCGGCTCTGAGGATGGAAGAGAAGTTTGAGAAGCCCGTAAGGGTCGGCAATGAGCTGTCCGCGGGCGATTTCGCGATAGCGGGCGATGCCGACTTCGTAAGGCGTGCCCGCCAGCGTCAGCGCCTGTTCGGTCGCGCCGACCATGCTGATTTCGGGGATGGTGTAAATGCCGTACGGAAAAAGCACGGCCGGCGGCTCGGCAATCTGATGAAACATGTGGCTGGCCGCCTGGCGCCCCTGCTCCATGCTGGTGGCGGCCAGGGCGGGAAAGCCGATCACATCGCCGGCGGCGTAAATATGCGGGACCTCGGTCTGATAGAACTCATTGACCTTGAGCCGCCCGCGCGAATCCGCGGAAAGCCCGGCAACAGGCAGATTCAGTTTTTCCGTCGCGCCCTGCCGCCCGATTGCGTAAAGCAGCGTCTGAGAATGGACGGTTTTGTTGCTTGCGAGCGTGGCGTCGACTGAATCACCATTGAGCTCGATCTTGGCCACGGATTCACCGAGGCGAAGGCGGATGCCCATGTCCCTCATGCGAAATTGCAGAGCTTCGGATAGTTCCTCATCGATGAATTCCAGCAGCCGCGGGCGCTTCGATCAGGGTGACGCGCACCCCGACTGCGGCCAGCATGCAGGCGTATTCGGTGCCGATGACGCCGCCGCCGACGATGGCGATGCTTCGAGGCAGCGCGGCCAGCGTGAGCAGTTCGTTGCTGTCGATGACACGGCCCGGCGTGAAGGGAACTTCCTTCGGACGAGCCGGCTCGGTGCCGACGGCGATCAGCACATGTTTGGCCCGCAGTTCATGCGTGTCATCATTTTCTTCCACGCGGACGATGTGCGGGTCGACGAACGTGGCGCTTCCCGCGAACATGCTCACGCCGTTGCGGGCCATCTGATTGCGAATCACATCCACTTCGGTGCGCACGACGTGCCGGCAACGGTGCAGCAGGTCCTCCATCGTGATGGTCTGCTTAACGGCGTATCCCTCTCCGTACACACTGCGCTCGCGGATGCCGGTGAGATGAAGCACCGCCTCGCGGATCGCCTTGGAGGGAATGGTCCCGGTATGGATACAGACGCCCCCCACGCTGGCGGCGCGGTCGACGACCGCAACGCGGCTGCCAAGCTTCGCGGCGCACAGAGCCGCTTTCTGCCCGGCGGGGCCGGAACCGATTACGACCAGATCATATAGTGCGTGTGACATAAACTACGGTTTGTATCGGTTGCAACATATTGCATGATGAGGAGTGGGTCTTACCGCTCCCGTCCGGTAATCCAAACTGCCGGGTGAATTCACGCATCTACTGAACCGATGAGGACTTCACTGGCTTTTAGCATATGACTGAAACGGCCTCTGCTGCAGACATCCCGAGCGGACCGCCCGATCGAAGCGACGACAAAGCGCGATCGGCCGTGGGGCCGTGCATGCACCTGGCAGTGGTCAGCCTTGAACTGGTTGCGTTCTTCACGCTCCTCAGTCTCTTCCTGGCGGGCCAGTCGCGCGGTTCGATCAGCGCGTACAGGCTTCGCTTTCGATTACAGCGATGCTGGCCGTCGGCTGGAACTGCGCTGCGTCGCGAAAAACTCTGGAACGGGCCGACCCGTCGGTTCATGAAATTGATTCCGGAGATTCGATCCGGCGAAGCGCCCATCGAATCCTTTTCAAGCATTGGCGGCCGATTGGCGCCCCTCGCGTCCGAACTCGCGGAACTGTGCCGCGACCTGGGCCGGCAGTGCGCCGAGCTGGCGACGATGGAAGCGAATCTCCGCCTTCAGGTCGCCAATCGAACCAATGCCCTGGAGCGGACGATCGGCTCGCTCAAGAGACAGGCGAGCCGCGATGCATTGACCGGTCTCTACAATCGCCGCGCGCTCGACGAGCATCTGCCGCAGGCCTTTGAGCGTTGCCACGAGGCAAAGAATGACCTGTGCCTTTTGATGATCGACGTGGACTATTTCAAGCAGCTCAACGACACCCTCGGCCATCCGGCCGGCGACGACCTGCTCCGCAACATCGGCCAGATCATTCGTTCGACCGTTCGCGAAACCGATATCCCCTTCCGCTATGGCGGAGATGAATTTGTCGTTGTCATGGAAGGTCAGAGCCACCAATTTGGGCAAATCCTTTCCGACCGGCTTCGCTCCCTCGTTGACGCTCTGGCCCGGACGATCAAGGTCCAACCCTCGCCACGTCTTTCCGTTGGCATTGCTACGTTAAAGGAATTGCACACGCAGAACGTCGAAGCCCTCCTCGCGGCGGCGGATCAGAGTCTGTACGAGATCAAAAAGTCGCGGCCCGTCCCGAGCCGAGGCGTCCAAAAGACCAAATCCGATCCCAAGGCGGCAGCGCGAAACTAAGGGCGTACGTGAAGCCAGTAGCGCGTCAAACACATCCGGTGGCGGTTCCAATTCGAAAAATGTACACCTTGGAGGTGGCCCGATGACCCTCTTTTCAGCTCAAAAATGCATGCTCGTTGTGCCAAACCGTGCCAAATTGTGCCACTTCTTAGGCTTTTTATCAGATTTTTTCTTTATAATAGATAAATATGTTCTCTCATTGAGATCGGACAACAATTTTTGTCGATGGCTCGAGAACCACAAAGGTGGAACAAAAGCGGATAAACTAATTTGGGCGTTTTGCTCCCCGACTCGGGCTATGCGCTCGCGGCGTCGTCCATATTTGCTCATGGTTCAAACATGCTGCGCGACGCTGCGATCAACTGGATTCGAAGGAACTGCACGAACGAAAGGTTTCTGCAGAAGACAGTCGCACAGCTCGACGACGCGATCTCAGCTGTCAGTTATCACTTCAAATGCCACCACTGATTATCACTTCAAATGCCACCACGTCCGATATACCTGATTCTTCTCACGGGTTCCAAATTCAACCTGGGTTTTTGACCTTCGCCGATCGCCGTGGCCCGCGCTCCGTCCCCCCATCAGAGGATACTGCCAGATGGGCGTTGGTGTCTTCCGGGGGGGAGCACCCTTCACCGCCGCCGGTACTCCGGCGTCCTCTTGAGCTTTCTGTCTCATCGCTGGCCGCCTGATTCCGCAGGCGGTAGCTCCTGCCGGTGATGGCGATCACCTCGGCGTTGTGCAAAAAGCGATCGAGGATCGCGGTGGCCGATGGCACATCGCCGATCAGTTTGCCCCAGTCTTCCAGCGGTCGATTGCTGGTCATGATCGTGGAGCGGACCTGGTAGCGCCGCATGATGATCTCGAAGAGGTATTCGCCGGAGCGTTTGGGCAGTTGCTTCATCCCCATGTCGTCGATGATGAGCAGATCGGGACGGAGGTAGCGATCCATCAGCTTGTCCTGCTGTTCGATTGCCTCCTCGTGCAGGAAGTCGCGCACCACGTCGAAGATCGATCGGTACAACACCACTGAGCCGTTCTTGATGGCCTGGTATCCCAGCGCCTGGGCGATGTGGCTCTTGCCCGTGCCGGGAGGTCCGATCAATAAAACATCCCGCATCTCGCGGACGAATCGGCCGGTGGCCAGGTCGAAGATCTGCTTGCGCTTGATCGACGGGTTGAACGCAAAGTCGAACTCCTCCAGCGTCCTGCGTTCCCGGAAGCCCGCGACCTTGACGCGACGGGCGATCTGTCGCTCGTTACGAACCAGCAGCTCGTCGGTCAGCACCAACTCCAGGAACTCGCCGTAGTCGAGGCGATGGCCGGCGGCTTCCTGCAAACGCACGTCCAGCGCCGCAGCCAGGCCCGACAATCGCAGCTTGGTCAAAGCGGATTGCAACGATTCATTCATAAACGGTCTCCTTGATGAGAGGTCGCCGCGGCGACCCCGGGTGTCTTGTCGAAAGCGTCTTGGACCAATTTGGAATATTCCGTCAGAGGACGGATCAGCGGATGCTCAGAGGCGAACTCAAAGCACTGTTGTTGTGCCGGGGGTTCGGATCGTTTGAGCAGATTGCGGATGTCCCGCAGCCGGTGGGCGCCGTGGGACTGAGCCACCTGGCAAGCCTGTTCGATCATCCGGGCCGGGTGACGATGGGTCAGGCTGACCAGCCCCATCACCACGCGAACACCGTGAATGCCACGCTCCCGCAGAATGCTTTCCGCCCAGCTCCCGGCGTGAGCGCCGATCGTGCTGGCTTTGTTCAGCCACCAGGCGGCGCCGCGCTCAATCCCGCCGCGCTTCTCGGGAACAATGTGTCTGGCGTCGGTGGCGAATCGTCCCGGCTCATGCTGGGCATGAATGGCGATCTGCCGGAGTTGTTGATCGAACAGCCGCACGACGCGTCCATCCCAGCGTGCCCAGACGGTGCGGCCGACAAACTCCGGCGGGGCTGAGTAATACGCCTTGGCGACCTCCACGTGCCCATCGCGATTGACGATCCGCTGAGCTTCGGAAAAACACGGGAACCGCCCCGGCGGCAACGGCGCCAGCGCCGGCTTCTCCAGCTCCTGGAACATCCGGACCACCTGTTTGCGCGTGGTGCCGTGGATGCGCGTGTCAGCGACGGTTGATTCCCATTCGCTCAAAAACTGGTTCTGCTCGGCGAGACCGCTGAAGGTGCGGCCCCGCAGCGCGTTCGATTGGGCGTATCCCACGCCACGCTCGACCTTCCCCTTGTGCCGCGGCGTGTACGG
>CAVWFQ010000007.1:0-207245 GCA_963754335.1 uncultured Phycisphaerales bacterium | reverse complement strand
AAATTTTGTCAGAGCGATCTGCCAAAAAATCTTGTCAGCACAGCCTCGTCGCTTCGGGAAACCGAAGCGGGATCGTAATGGCGACATTGCGGGACGGCTTCCGATTCACTTGATTAAGCGAAAGCCCGGTCTCGAAAGAGACCGGGCTTTTTTTATTTGACTTATGGTCACTGCGATAATCGCAGTGACGCTAACAATATCGAATTCCATGACACTGACGGATGCCTTGCGAGTTCAGTTGAAGCGGATCGGCAGGCCGCTAATCGAAATCGAACGCATCACTGACGTTTCGCGTGATTCGATCTCTCGATTCCTCCGTGGCGGAACGCTTCACTTGGATATTGCCGATCGATGAGCATCTGATGCAGCCTGCGGCGCGGTCGCGGGGATGTGTGCAGATCGGCTCCCGGGACTCGCGGGTCGAGTAATCGGAATTGCGGCGGCGTTGAATGGCCTCCTTCCAGCACGGGCGGAAGTTGTGCGAGCATACGGTTCGGCCGCAATTCGCATGGACGTGCCCCGGATCGATCGATTTGGGTCGCCGATGGATCAGGAGCGGCTAATGGTGCAGGCAATGGAGTCGGCCAGCGTCCTCAAAGATTCGTGGACGGCGAACGCGTCGCTCATGTTCACGCTGGCGTCTCGATGATAGTGGCTGAATGCGGCTCGACATTTGTGATTTCTGCAAGTTCCGCCCTTTTTGTATAGCCGCTTGCGTGAATTGCGCACTCACTTCACGCGGCAGGATCCCGCATTTGAAAAGGCCGGGGTTTCGTTGCGGGCGATAGCGCCCTATCATTGCCTGTCATGTTTGGCGATGGCTCCCTCACATTTCAGGAGTTTCTGATGCGTGAGCCGGTTCCGCTCGCCCAGATTCAGGATGCAGTGTTGGATTTCTTGCGCGGGCGCGTGACGTCGCTTTGTTTGGCGCAAGCGGTGAATGCCTATGTCAGAGAAGCGCGGATGACCCAGGACGTGCACATCCTCGGCATCAATGCCGGCGAAGTTGCCGAACGTTTGCGACAGCATCTCAACACGAGATTTCAAATAGCGATTCGCGTTCGGGTGGTTGCCGCAGGTCGTGGATATCGCCTTTATCAGGTCCAAAAGAGCGGCAATCGTCAACTGGTTGATCTTCTCGGTGTCGATGCACTTCCTGCGATCGAGCGCATCGACGACGTGCAGGTCGTCTCGCCGCCGGAATTGATCGCTCTGAAATTGATTGGTTTTGTCGCTCGCCAGGGACAACCGAAGGCCTTCACGGATCGTCGCGATGTGGCGGCGCTGCTTCTTCAATTTCCGAATCTAAAATCCGAAAATGGGCCGGTGCGGGACGCCTTGCGCGCGGCGTCGATGCAGCGGTGCTCGAGGCGTGGAGCAATATCGTGAAGGAGCCGATCGTACCGGCTCAAGACGAGGGATTTTGAGTCCCGGGGAATTAAGAACTCGGAATTCTTTTACGTGTGTTCCATGGCCGGTCAGGACACCTCGGAGAGATCCGGAGATGCGGGCACAAAAAATCGCATGCCTTGGCTCTGCGGTTCGGCTAAAATTATGGGCGGGGTATTAAGGATTCTGAATCGTCTGAGGCATCAATGACTTACCGCGGCCACGTCAAAAACGGTCAGATTACTCTTGATGAGCCAGGACGCCTGCCGGAAGGCGCGGAAGTGAATGTCGAACTTGTGCAGCGCCTTGCGGAGAAACATCGCAAGCGGCATCGAAGGCGGGATTTCTCCCCGATCGAGATGGCAGGAGGACCGCTTTCGGATGACATCATTCGTGACCGACGATAAACCCGATGCCCGCGCACTTTCTCGACTCATCGGCGCTCGTCAAAGGCTATCGACTCGAGGCTGGAACCGCGCGAGTTCATGGGCCTCTGCGCGGTTCCGATCCTCTGATTGTCGCGCAGATATCTCATCTTGAGGATTGGCCGTTCTGGATCCAGCGTCGTAAGGCCCCTTTCCATCGGACGATGGATCGGCATAATGCCCGGTTCGCGTTTTTCGGATGGCTGTGGCAGTCAGGCGCAAAGACGCGTTGAAGTGGTTGTAGCGCAGGAGGTATTCCAGCAATGGGCCCGACCAATATCGCACTGGTCAGACTGTTTCAGGCAGATCAGGCGCTGCGCGCAGCTCAGGCCCGTCTTGACGCGGCCCAGAAGAATGTTCGCGTGCAGGAACGCCGCGTCAAAGACCTGAGCGAAAAGCTCGACGCCGCGACTGCATCGTTGCGCGGGCATCAGGCCGAAGCCGGCCGACTCGACCTGGAGATCAAATCGCACGACGCCCAGATCGAACGTCTGCGCGAGCAGCAAATGACGGCCACCAATGCCAAGGTCTATCAGACTTTTCTCGTTGAGATCAACACCGCCAAGGTCGATCGCGGGAAGGTAGAGGACTCTGCGATCGTCGCCATGGAAGCGATCGAGAAGGGGCAGGCTGAAACGGTTTCCCTTGGCGCGCAGTTGGACGCCGAAAAAGTGAAGCTTGAGGCAATGCGCTCTCAGATCGGTACGACAGTGGTCAAGCTCCAGGCGGAAGTGAGCGCGCTCGAGCCCGCGCGGGACGCCGCGGCCGACGCCCTCCCCCCCACCGCCCGCGCGACATTCGAACGGCTCGCCGAACACCACGAAGGGGAAGCGATGTCCGCCATCGCCAAGCCTGATCGCCGCCGCGAAGAATATCTTTGCACGGCCTGCAACATGGACCTGGTCACGGACGTTTACAACAAGCTGCATTCGCGCGACGAGCTGGTATTCTGCCCGAGTTGCCGCCGGATCCTGTACATCCCCGCCGATCTTCCGCCGGAATTGGCAGTTAAGAAGCCGAAGGAATCGAAGAAAAAAGACCCCGCGCCACCGGAGCCCAAGCCGGGCAAGGATGCGTGGACTGAAGAGGAATTTTTCACCCGAGTCGATCGCGCTGAAAATACTCAGTTGAAAAGCAATCAGCAGTCGCTGCTTGAAGCGTTGCGCAGAATCCATAGCTTTTTCGCCCGATTCGATGGCCAGGGCGCCGTCAACCCCGCTTACAATGTCTACGCCGACGGCGTGGATGCGTATCTACTGCGGATCAACGCCGACGGGCGTATTTTCGCGTTTTGGAATGCATTGGCCGAATCCGGCCAGTCCGAAATGGCGGACTATTTCCGCTCGAATCTGGAACCGTTCGTCCTCGACGCAAGTCAAGAAAGTGAACCACTAAGCTCGGCCGCTCGAAACCTCGCTTCGACGGACGTTTCCGGACTGATCGCAGCTTTGCGCGGTTTTGCGGAAAAGATCGCCGAGCGTTTGCGCCGCCGACCCTGCCGCCTCATCGCCGGCTTGAGCAACCCCCGTCGAAACGATAGGATTGTTGTCATGCAGCTGGCTCCCGAAATCGTCGAGCAATTGCTGAAGCTTCCGAAAGCTGAACGCTTGGAACTAGCAACGAGATTGACTCAGGACATCGAGCCTGCTGAATCCGAATTTGATCTTGATCCCCTTTGGGTCCAGGAGATCGAAGCGCACTCGCGAAAGTGGATTCCGGCCAGTATACGGCAGTCGAGTGGCCGCAGGCGATCGAGAGTCTTCGCAAGGAGTTGTCAAAGAGGAAGGTGGAGTGAATCTCCGAATTCTTTCTGAGGCGATGGTCGAGACGCATCGGGCCGCGCAGTGGTACGAAGATCGGCGAATTGGGTTAGGTGAAGAATTTCTCGCGCGTTTTGCGGTCGGCATAGAAGCAATCAAGAAGAATCCCAGCCGCTATTCAAAATTGCGAATCCCTTCGAAGAAGCACATTCGTCGCTATCTTCTTGAACAGTTTCCCTTTTCAATCGTGTATGAACTGAGGTCACAGGAGATTCTTGTAATTGCTGTCGCCCATGGGAGTCAACGTCCAGCCTATTGGCTCGGAAGGGGCCAAAATCCATGACCGAACGTCTCACCCTCGAATTTGACGGCGGAAGCCGGGGAAATCCCGGGCCCGCCGGGATTGGGATCGTCATTCGATCGGAGGATGGCACGGCGCTGGTGACCCTGGGGCGGTTTATCGGCCATGCCACAAACAATGTCGCCGAATACCGTGCCTTGATCGAAGCCCTGAAGAAAGCGACGGAACTGGGCGAAAAAAATCATTATTCGCGGCGACAGCGAACTGGTCATCAAGCAGATGCGTGGCGAATACCGCGTCAGGCACCCCGTCTTGCGCCCGCTGTATGAACAGGCGCATTCGCTCTATCGCCAATTCACTGAAGCGCGAATCGAGCACAATCTCCGGCACAAAAATGCACTGGCCGACAAGCTCGCAAATCTGGCCATGGACCGCAAAGCGGATGTGACCGACGTCGATTCCGATCCTTCGCCGGCCGCCGCACCCGCCGCGACAGAGCCGCGGGCCGGGGATCGCGTTCACTGCCCGCGCTGCCGGTGCGAAATAGAGATCAAACAGCCTTCGACCATTCGGCCACACCAGCTCAAGCCGTTTGTCTGCCAGTGTGGCGCGAAAATGAATGGACCCGAGAGCGTATGAGCCAGCCGGTTCGCATCGGGGTGATCGGGTGCGGCGCGATCAGCGGCGCGTATCTCTCGGCCCCCCGTCGGTTTCCGGGCATCGAGATTGTTGCATTGGCGGACATCAACCCCGCCGCCGCCGAGGCCAAGGCCCGCGAGTTTGGCATTCCCCGGGTGCTGACGGTCGGCGCATTGCTCGATTCGGAATCAATCGATCTCGTGCTGAATCTGACGGTCCCTTCGGCGCATGCGCAGATCGCGATCGCGGCCCTCGCCGCCGGTAAGCACACCTACGGAGAAAAGCCGCTGGGGATCAGCCGCGAAGAAGGAACGCGAATTCTGAGGGCCGCGCGCTGAGCGCGAGCTTCGCGTCGGATGCGCGCCCGATACGTTTCTCGGCGCCGGATTGCAGACGGCGCGGAAAGTCATCGACGATGGATTGATCGGCCGCCCGGTGGCGTTCACCGCCTTCATGATGAACCGGGGCCATGAAAGCTGGCATCCCAATCCCGAGTTCTACTATCAACCCGGCGGCGGCCCGATGTTCGACATGGGGCCGTATTACCTGACCGCCCTGCTCAATTTCTTCGGACCGATTCGCCGTTTGAGCGGTGCCGCGTCGGTGGCGATTCCCAGACGAGCGGTCGCAGTCGGCCCGCTGGCCGGACGAGCGATTGACGTTGCCACGCCGGACCATCTCTGCGGAACGATCGAATTTCACAATGGCGTGGTTGGCACCATCGTTCAGAGCTTCGCCACCTGGCATCCGACTTACGATGACCGTTGGCCGATCACCGTGTACGGAGAGAACGGCACACTGCGAGTGCCCGATCCCAATGTGTTCGACGGACAGGTCATGGCTCGTCTGGCGAGCGATTCGAAATGGAGCAAAGTGCGCCAGACGTTTGCGAAAGGGTACGAACGCGGTGTGGGGCTCGCGGACATGGCCCAGGCCATCGCAACCGGCCGCCCTCACCGAGCCAGTGGGGAACTGGCGTTTGCGGTTCTCGATGCGATGGCAGGTTTTCTCGAATCGGCGGCGACGGGACGAACCTATGAGCCGACTGCACGATTCGACCGGCCCGAAGCAATGCTTCCCCTTGTGCGAAGCTGAGATCGAAGCAGTTAAGCAGCAGTCGCTTCAATCGCCCGAGTGTTATGGCGCAGCGCGCTCGCTGCGCCCTTTTCATCCGAAGAAATAACCAATGGAGGCCGCTGAGGGACCCAGCGCTGCGACGGCCGCAATCAAACCGGAGACAAAGCCGCAGAAGTTTTGCCGCGGATCAACGCGGATTAACGCGGATTAAGAATTCCCGATCTTCTGATCCGCGTTCATTCCCGGCGCACGGGATTGATCCGCGGCGAATTTATCTTCCAGCGGCCAATATGATCTTCTCAAGCCGCGAAGAAATGAACGGATTGTGGCACAGAGATCTCAGAGGCGCCGACTGCGAACTGCGTCTCGGTGATCTCCGTGCTCCTCAGTGATCTCTGTGACCATTCTTTTGAACAATCAAATGCGCGGAAAGCGTAGTAAGCGTGTTTTGCGAACTTCGACCGAGTGACTCGGCAGCCGCGAAGATCGGCGTTCAATCCGAAAACCCCGTCGGCACCTATTTCGCGGCCATTTCCGGGACCCGCGAACCGGCTCGGTTCCGAGCTTCGATTCCGGCTTCGATTCGACGATCCGCATTCCGTAGAAGCTACGGTAGACGAAGCAGACGCCGACCAGGAAGAACGCCGTTGCCAGTACGAGCCGCAGAACCGTCGGCGAGCCGTCCGGGTTCTTGAGCGTGATGGCCAGCTCCACCGCAAGCAAACCGAAGAGGGTGGCGAACTTGATGATCGGGTTCATCGCGACCGAGCTGGTGTCCTTGAACGGATCACCCACCGTGTCGCCAACCACAGTCGCTTTGTGAAGTTCCGTTCCCTTGGCGTGCAGTTCGGTTTCGACAATCTTCTTGGCGTTGTCCCACGCCCCACCGGCGTTGGCCATGAAGACGGCCTGGAACAACCCGCTGAACGCGATGCCGATGAGATACCCGATAAAGAAATATTCATTCACGAACGCAGCGGCGAGCGTAAGGAAAAATATGGTCAGGAAGATGTTGAGCATCCCCGCCTGCGCATAACGCGTGCAGATCGCGACAACTTTCTTGCTGTCTTCCGTGTTGGCTCGCTCCCCGCCACCCTCGAGCTTGATGTTCTGCTTGATGAATTCGACGGCCCGGTATGTCGCCGGTGATGACCGCCTGCATGCTCGCGCCGCTGAACCAGTAGATCACCGCCATCCCGCTGATGATTCCGAGCAGGAACGGGGCGTGAAGAATCGAAAGCTTGTCGAGGTTAGTGGTCAGCCCAGCCGTCAACAACATGATGATGGAGAAAATGAGTGTCGTTGCGCCGACGACCGCCGTGCCGATCAAGACCGGTTTGGCGGTTGCCTTGAAGGTATTGCCCGCGCCGTCGTTTTCCTCAAGTAACCCCTTGGCGTGTTCGAAGTCGGGATCGACGCCGTATTCCTTCTTGAGTTCTTCGCGAATGCCCGGCACCTGCTCGATGAGAGACAGTTCATAAACGCTCTGCGCGTTGTCGGTAACCGGGCCGTAGCTGTCGACGGCAATCGTGACGGGTCCCATCCCCAGAAATCCGAAGGCCACCAGGCCAAAGGCGAAGATCGCCGTCGATTTAACCAGCATGATCGAGCCAAGCCCCGACTCCGCTCCGCCAATCGTGGAAATACCGTAGGCGATGGCCATCAAACCGCCGATGGTCACACCCGCCACCCAGAAGGCGGAAAAGTTACCCGCGGAAAGCCCGCTCAATACGTTGAGCGATGCGCCCCCTTCCTTGCTCGCTGTCACCACTTCCCGGACATGACGGCTGTGCGTTGACGTAAAAATCTTCGTCACTTCCGGAATGATCGCGCCGGCCAGCGTTCCGCAGGTGATGATCGTCGCCAGCTTCCACCAGAGCGATGTAAGGGCGATCCCGTTCACGTGGAGTGTGCTGAGCAGCAGGTAAGATGCGATGTAAGTCCCGATGATCGACGTGATCGACGCGACCCAGACGAGCAAGGTCAGCGGCGCTTCGAAATTCATCGTGCGTGACTCGCGATATCTGCCAGCCGATATCCCTTCGCTGATGAAATAGGACAAGGCGCTGGTGACGACCATGATCAACCGCATCACGAAGATCCAGACGAGCAGCTGGACTTGAAGGGACGATTGCTCGGCGAGCGGCATGTTCGCGCCGACGGAGAGGAGGATGAAGACGATCAGCGCCACCCCGGTGACGCCATAGGTTTCGAATCCGTCCGCGGTGGGGCCGACCGAGTCGCCGGCGTTGTCGCCGACGCAGTCCGCGATCACGCCCGGATTTCGCGCGTCGTCCTCTTTAATGTCGAAGACGATCTTCATCAGATCGGCGCCAATGTCGGCGATCTTCGTGAAGATGCCTCCCGCCACTCGCAATGCCGCCGCCCCAAGCGATTCGCCGATGGCAAAGCCGATGAAACAAGGTCCGCTCAGGTTGCGTGGCACAAACAGAAGAATGAAAAGCATGATGAACAGCTCGATGCTGATGAGCACCATGCCGATCGACATTCCCGCCTTGAGCGGGATCGCATAAACCGGCCGAGCTTTTCCGCCCAGGGACGCCATCGCGGTACGACTGTTGGCGAACGTATTCACCCGCATCCCAAACCATGCGACGGCATAGCTGCCTGCAATGCCGACGAGGCTGAAGAGAAGAATAATCACGACCTGAGTGGCGCGTCCGTACTCAGTCAGACCCTGATCGTGGAGCATCTTCGCAAAGTTCGGGTCTTCGTTTCCGCCGCGCAGAAATCCGAAATATGCGACCATCACGGCCGCAATGCAGACCCAAAGCATCAGGATGAACTTGCCCTGATTCAGCAGATAGGTTTTGCAGGTTTCATAAATCAGATCGGACACTTCGCCCATCGATTTATGAACTGCAAGGTTCTTGAGCTGCTTGTAGGTGACCAGACCGAAGAGAATGCCCAGCGCGGCGATAATCAGCCCGAGCGCCAGAAGCGTGTGGCCGCTGATCCCGGCGTAGGTCTGACTGCCGAGGTTCGGCAGAATCATCGTGGACTCGTCCGCCCTCGCCCCCAGCGGCGACAGCAGCAGCGGCGCTACGAATGCCAGTCCACCAAATACGGCCCTCAACTTGCGGGTGCACAGCCCCATACGCTTGTTTCCTCGCTTAAAGTCAACCTTGTTTGCCGGATGAAACGAAGGGGGATAGTACAGTGATGCGTCACACGGGGCAACATGCGGAATTTCGGGGGCAATTTTCCCATTTCCGGAACCCGATGCCCGAGAATCCCCTTCCTTTTAGCATCACCGAACGGCGATAATGCCCCGAATCAGGAGGTCTGGGATGCGGATCGACAGCAAGCTCACGATTTTCAAACTGTTCACGGTGCTCCTGCTCCTCGCCGCCGGTTCCGCTCCGCGCACCGCCAAGCTGCTCAAGGGGAAGATCGAATACCATCCGCCGGAGGGGTGGGAATTATCAGTCGGCTCATCAAACGATCTGCAGGGGGCGTGGGTTCAGCCGGACGGCCCGGGGATACTCGCCATCCAGGTCATGCCCGACGATGCCATGATCAATGAGCGCGCCGCCAAGGCGATGCTCAAGCAACTCCATGAGAATCACGTCAAGGCGAAGGATGAGATCGTTCTGGAGCCGAAGCTTGAGAAAGACAATCGATTCGCCATCCGAATCCACGAGCGCTACAAACACAAGGACCATCTTTCCGATGAGCTACACCTCTACAAAATGGTCGGTGGACGCCCCTGCATGCTGACGGTGAACGCGGTGACCGAAGACGAGGACGAAGCGAAAAAGGTTCACCAGATTGGGGAAGAGGTTTTGCTGTCTGCTAAATTCGTAAAGAAACAGTCCGCTCCAGCTTCGTAGAGCGTGAAACTCAGTTTTTTTTGGAGCGGGAAATCGCGAAGGCACAAGCGACGGACCGGCGATCGCCCCTTCGGAGACGCCGACCCTGGTCCGTCGCTTGCGCCTTCGCGATTCAATCCTACGTTTCTTTCGATGTGCGCAGGCGTTCGCGCCTATTTCGCTTTCGGCGCGGGTGCCGGGGTGGGTGCCGGCGCAGGAGCAGGCGCTGGCGCCGCCCTAGGCGCTGCAACCGGTCGCGGCGTTACCGGCGTCGGGTTCGGTGCCGCACTCGGCTTCTGCGGCGTTGGGGTTGCCGGCGGCGGAGCCGGCGTTGCCGATTGATTTTGCCCTTTCGCCTGGCGATCCGCCTCGATCGCCGCGCGCCGCAACTCACGGCGCTTTCGCTCATCGAGCTGCGCTTTTGCCGGAATCACGACATAGGGTGCCCAGCCATAGGTGTTGTAATATCCACCGTCGGCTCCGATGTAGCCGTTCGATCCATAATAATTTGGATTTGGCGTCGCGTCAGCCGGCGGCTGCGCCGCGGACTGATCGGGGGCGAGCGCCGGTTGCTGCGTTGCCGCCGCGGGCACGGCCTGATCCGCAGCGTTCCGTTGAGCTTCAGTGATATCGCGACGCGCCTCGGCGTTCTCAATCTGCGCGGTCTTCGCCCGGCTCTGCTGAACCGCGGCCCCCAGGCTCTGCTTCATCGTCGCCTGTGCGACGAAGGCGGCCTTCAGGTCACCTTTTTCCAATTCGTAAATCAGATAGCCGGACGCGGGAATATCCAGAACAAGTGGCTGATCCGTATCCTTCTTTTCGCCGCGCATGAGCTGCGGCATATCCGAAACAACGCGCGGGAAAAAACTCCCATTCAGATGGTCGCCCAGCCCTTCGTAAGCCACGGAAACGAGAGCCGGTTCCCCCGCCTTCGATTCCTTATACGTGGCGATCGTCACCACCCCCACTTCGCCGGGCGTGGTGAGCAGATCCTTGGCAACGTCAGGCGTCAGCGCGTTGAGCCGTTTCTGAACCTGATCCTTCAGTTCCTTGTCGGGGACCTTGGCGACCGCTTCACTCGCCGCCTCCTCCCACTTCGTCGCCCGATCGCGCGCCTCCTGAACGGCCCGAATCGCGCGGAGCTGCACCGGATCGGCGTGCTGATCGATCACCGCCGGCGACTGATCGCCCGTCGGCGGCGGCGCAAGCCCTTGCGGCTGTGCCGCAATGCATACGACCGGAGTGGACAGAATGGCCAGCGATTTCCAGAAGAAGCGTGTCATGTTGCAGGTCCCTTCCGCCAATCAAAGTGGCAGCAGGGTCAACCGCAATCGACATGCCGTATTGCAATCAACGAATAACAAAAGAATTCACGACGGCCGGCGTCACTGTAGCCGATCGCGCTTTGTGAATTTTCTTGTCGCACCCGGCCAGCAGACAAAGAGAGGCCAATATCCACCATTTTCGCATACGAGCTCCCGATTGAATCCATACAGGAGGACAGACATTCGTGTCTGTCACGCATCCGCGAGTGTGGGCGTACCCGTCCGCCGAGCGGTTGCGTCCTCCCTTGCGCCCCACAACAGAACGGACCGGCTCGGAAGGCGATTACGCCTTCACTCTCCGGTCCGCAACAGACACGAATGTCTGTCCTCCGTTTACCGGCCGGCGGAGGCCAGGCTCGGCTTGCGGCCCGCCTCATAGCGCCCCTTCATCTGGTCGTAGATCCAGCGATAGGTCTTTTCCATCCCATCGCGGAGTTTCGTGTCCGGCTCCCAGTTGAACACCTTCTTGATCAGGGTGTTGTCACTGTTCCGCCCGTTCACGCCCTTAGGTGCGCCCAGGTTGTAGCTTCGCTTGAGCTTGATGCCCGCAATCCCTTCCACGATATCGACGAGCGTGTTGATGCTCACGCCTTCAGACGAACCCAGATTGATCGGATCGTAGAAGGTGTCGCTGCCGGCGATGGTGTAAATCCCCTTCAGGCAGTCGGAGATATACATAAACGAACGGGTCTGATGCCCGTCGCCCCAGATCTCGATGTTGTGATCCCCCGAAAGCTTCGCGTGAATGACCTTGCGGCACATGGCCGCCGGCGCCTTCTCGCGACCCCCTTCGAATGTTCCAACCGGGCCATATACATTATGAAAGCGGGCGACGCGCGTCGGAACTTTGTAATCCTCGCGGAAATGCCGGCACATCCGCTCGCTGAAGAGCTTCTCCCAGCCATAACCGTCTTCCGGGAGAGCCGGATAGGCGTCTTCCTCGCGCAGGAAAACGTCGGTCGTTTTGCTGGTCTGCTTATCGCCGTTGTAAACGCAGGCGCTGGAGGCGTAGAAGAATCGTTCCACGTCGAATTCTCGCGCGGCCATCAGCAGGTGCGTGTTGATCAACACGCTGATCATGCACAGGCCCTTGTTGTTCTCGATGAAACCCATGCCGCCCATGTTGCAGGCGAGGTTATAAACCGTGTCCATCCCTTTGACGGCTTTCATCGATGCGTCGAGCAAATTCAGGTCGGCGACGACGTTATCAGCCTCGGGATGCACCTGATACCACTGATCGAATGGCTTCACATCGATGCAACGGACGTGGGAATAACCCTTTTTCAGCAGGTCATCGACGAGGTGGCCCCCAATGAAACCGCCGCCACCGCATACGACCACTTTCTTGTCTTTCAAATTGCTCATCGACGCCACTCCGAAAACATCATTACCGTAATGGAAATGAAGCAGTTCATCGCCAGGAACCCCCGGCGGAACGTTCCGCACTTGGGGAAAAGGCCGGAAAACGCGAATTATCCCCCAATTCATCGGCCCGGGCAACCCAACGCCTTAGAGGTGGTCTTCTGAAGGACCTGATTGGGCCGATAACGTTGGGAGGAAAGCGAACATCGAACATTCAATCCCGGCGCGCCGGGATTGACTGTTCGATGTTCGCATTTTCTCTTCCAAATCGCGCCTAAAATGGCCGTGTCCCTTCCGATCCCTCTGACCTACGCTCCCATGGACGCCAAACTCGTTGACGTCTGGCCGGCGGAGGGCTCCTGGCAGTACGAACCCAAATGGGATGGCTTTCGCTGCCTGGCCTTTCGTGACGGCGGCAAAGTAAATTTGCAGTCGAAGAGCGGCGAGTCGCTCACCCGCTATTTTCCCGAAGTCGTCGCGGCGCTGACCGACCTGCCGGCCAAAAAGTTCGTCCTCGACGGCGAATTGGTCATCCCCATCGACGGAATCCTTTCATTCGACGCCCTGCTCCAGCGCATTCACCCGGCGGCCTCCCGTATCAAAAAGCTCGCCGCCGAAACGCCTGCCCGCTACGTGGTCTTCGATCTGCTGGTTGATGCCACCGGCCGATCGCTCGCCGAAACTCCTCTTCAGCGCCGTCGTCCAGCCCTCGAGACCTTTGCCAAGAAGCAGTTCAAGGATCCAGACCGAATCGTCCTCTCCCCCGCCACCAACAGGGTTGCGACCGCCCGCGCATGGTTCAAGAAGGTCGGTGGCGCGCTCGATGGTGTTATCGCGAAAAATCTCAATCTCCCCTATCAGTCCGGCAACCGGCATGGCATGGTCAAGATGAAGAAACTCCGCACCGCCGACTGTGTCGTCGGCGGATTTCGCTATGCGTCCAAATCCAAGGAAATCGGATCGCTTCTGCTCGGCCTCTACAACAGCAAGGGCCTGCTCGATCACGTCGGCTTCTGCTCCGCTTTCACCGCCGCCGAGCGGAAGAAGCTGTCGCCGCTGATCATCCCCCTGATCAAGCCTCCCGGCTTCACCGGCAACAAGCCCGGCGGCCCAAGCCGCTGGAGCACGGAGCGCAGCTCCGAATGGCAGCCGCTTGCCACGAAGCTGGTCGTCGAAGTCCGCTACGATCATTTCACCGGCGGCCGATTCCGCCACGGCACCAAGTTCCTCCGCTGGCGTCCCGACAAAGCGCCAAAGCAATGCCGCATGACGCAGGTCGAGCAGGAATCGCAGTCGATCCTGCAATTGCTGTGAAGTCGTCCGCCACGCCAGGTCCCGGCGAGATCAGAACTGCATTCGCGAAAGCTACTAGGAGAGCCGGCTCGTCCCCGAGCCGTGGGAGCGCTCCCCCGGGCCGGGGCGGCCCAAGCTGTCCTGAGCATCGTCGAAGGGCTTGCCGAGGGGAGCCCGAGTCCGGGGCGAATCGCCCGGCCCAATCATTTCCAACCCACGATCCAAACGCGGCGATACTGCGCATCCAAGGCGCCCCCGTTCCACGCCCCGTGCCAGCCAAGCTTCCAAGTCGATGCCGAGGCGAATTCCATCAGAGTGGAAACCGTTCCGTCGAACCGATGATCGACTAACAGCGTTACCATCGTTGCGTTTTTCTGAACGGTGATCGTATGCCATATCCCGTCGTTGATTGGCATCTTTCCGTTCAGGTCGACGCGATAAAAAGAACCGTCGCCGGTGACGTCCACCGCCCCGTTGCCCTGCAGGCTCAACGTCAGGCTTCCGTCGCCGGGGAGATGTCGCTTCGTCAGAAGCACCCCGCCGGTCGCGGTAGTATTCACCTCGAGCTGGATCAGGAATTGCTTGCCGACATTTCGATTGGCCATCCCCAGGTCTATCCCTTTTTCGCTGGAGCTGGTTTCGTGCGGTATTTCGTTCCAGGGCCGCGCCGCTGCGACGGCTTCAGCCAGTAACTTCGATGCACGGACTTTTTCGAGGCCGGTGAGCCCAGGCAGCGCCAAACGATAGAGTGCACAAACATGGGCGAGAATGCGATCGCGGGCTACGCCGTGGGATGTGGCGGCCACCGCGGCCCACGCCGCCGCGGCGCGTTCCGCGGACGCGGGATCGCCCTTGCCCGCCAGGTCGGCGCTCGATGCCGCGCGCAGTTTTGGATCTTCGCTTCGGATAAGGAGCCGCACGCCTTCGTCCCAGCGACCGAGGCTCAGACAATCGTATTTCCCAACCGATGCGCTCGCCTTGGGATCTTCCGGCTGTTCCGCCAGCACCTTTCGGTCCGACGCGACTCGACGTGAATCTCCGTCCGCGCTGCGCACGTCGGTTTCCCAATCGCGTACCGCCGCCACCAGTTCGGCGTCCCCCGTGCGCGGAGCGACGGCCACCAGGACTTGCGCAATCTTCATGGCGATGTCGACCCGGTCGCCGACCAACGCCAGATGGATCGCGTCCAGCCCGTCGATCGTCAGACGCATGGCCGCCGGCGGCGAAAGCGGCACTTTCCGCAACGCCGTCATCGCGCCCAGCAGCGCATCGCCTGGGGGAACGGCGTATTCAGTTTCGATCGAATACGCTGCACTCAGCGCCGTGTCGGTATCGCCTACGGCCGCCGCGATGTCGCGCGCCTCGCGCAGCAGCACGTATCGCCCGGCCGGATCGTCAGTCGCGGTGGCGGCGTTCGCGAGAAGTTTTTGCGCCAGAACATCGCGTGTGCTGGCAGCGTGATTCGCATAGTCGCTCTTGAAGAGATCCTTGATTGATTTCTCGGCCTGTTGCTGGGCGGATGCTTCGGGGACTGGCTCACGTTTGTCTTCCGAAGCGCGAGCCACTGCGAACGCGACCCCCAGCGTGAACAATGCTGGAGCAATTGTCGTGCAGAGTCGCATTCGTACGCTCCAAGCCGTGTCGTCGGATCAACCGTGAGCTGATGGGGATAACTCTAATGGGTGCGCCATGTGACCGCAATTTGCGCTCGTGCCTGATGAAATGCGCGGTTGTCGCGGTTCTTCCCCCAGAGCCGCGACGACGGTGTTCGAAAATGAGTCCCGGCGCGCAGGGAACGTCGAAGTCCGTGAGGGAGCGGTCTGGAACAGTGATCGGCGGATCGATCCTCGACGACGCCGGTTCACTCTTTGGAGAAGCCAATTCCAAACGTGTATCGCAGATCGCCCCGGCTCGTCCGAAATTGAATGAAGTGAATTCCCCTTTCGTACGACTTCTCCGGCGCTGAGACTTGATACGTGAGAAAGAAGAGGTACCCGCCGGGCGCGGCTGTCCGTGGCCAGCGCAACGACGGATCCACCCGGGCAAATGTGCCCTTGTCACTGGCCGCTGCGGGAATCGCGGAAACTCGCCGTTGATCAAAACGTCGCCCACTTCAAGCGGGTCGCTGCCTTTGTTCGTGACGGCAACCCAGCGCATCAATGTCAGCTGCCCGTCCCCTCCCCCGGTGTAACGCTGAATCGCGACGTCAAAGCCCGGATCAATCGCGCGAAGCTCCTGGCGCGGCGAGAGGGGCTGTCGTGCTGTTCTTCTGGCTTTGCTGGCCGGCGTAGAAGATCCCGATCCCGGCGCCGGCAAGCAAAACAACCACCAATATCACGTACGGCATCGGGCTCGATTTCTTTTGAACGATACGCCGCCGCGGAGAGGGAACGTAGGCCTCGACGCCTTCCGGCTCCTGGGCCGGCTGCGTCGGCTCCCATCCGCGCGGCACCGGCACGTGAACCCCCGGACGAAATTGAGCGACTTGCCGCATGCGGTCTCCCGTTCCACCCGCCGGATCCTTCGATTCACTCATGATGGTCCCCTTAACACCAACGTGCGTTGAGTGAATGTATCGAACCCGCCGCTGATTGTCTGCTTTACTTCGACCCTCAAAATCGTCGCGCCAAATCATATCTCCAGGGCCCCAGGCGAAACGCCCGCCGGAGAATAAAAATGCGAAAACCGGATTTGGCATGAGCCCTCAAGGCGGCGGCGTTGGACGGGACGGCCGCCCGGATCGCCCGGCGAAACCCGAGGCTCGCATAATGACGCAGCATGAAAGCAGATAATGCCGGAGCGATCCCCTGCCCGCGAAACTCGGGGAGCGTGAAGCCATCAAAAAGGTAGACTTCCCCCGGCTCGATCAGGAGCATGGACATGATCTCCCCCACCAGCACCGGCTTTACCGCCGCCCACAAGCTTCCGACTAACTTTCCCTGACAGCGCGCCACAAATGCGCAATGCCCGTCGGCGAGGAACTGGCGAGCCGCTTCGGCATTGTGCCCCCGCCGATAGTCGGCGTACTCGAGCAGATCCTCCTCGCGCATCATCTCGATGACGATGGGAATGCGCACCGTTGACGGCGCGATCGGATCGGCAAGCGAACGGTCCAGCAGGTAGATCCGGCCGTAGAAACGTCCAACGATTCGCCGGGCAACCCCGCGCACCCCCTCATCCCTGGCGATGCGATGAATGCGTCGATACAGGGTATTTGCGGAAAGCGCCTGAATCGGATCGGACGAATTCAACGGGATGAAATGCGCCCGATCTTGCCGGAGCCTCCCGGTGGAATCTCACCCTCCGTCATTGCTTCTACGTTGCCCAGCTCGGCCACTTCCGGTTTCACATAAGGCAACTTCGTGATTGGCTGATTGCACTTTTCGATTTGCTGATCCATCTTCGATCTCCCTGAATTTGTTCCGGTCAGACCCACTCGCGGAAGTTTCTCTAAAGACGATGAGGGTGTCAATAAGGTCATGACACGGCATCGGGCGGTTTGACAGACCGTGACCCATGATTCGTTTTGTCTTGTCTTGCTTTCCGGCGTCAACGGTTCTCGCCGAATTAAACGTCACTGACAGACTTGCCAAACCTGCTTATCAAGACGAACAACCTGATTCTTTTTTGCCTCGTCAGAAACATGATGTAAATAGTCAGGATCGTCTCGTCACTAACTCGAAAGGATAATTGCCATGATCCAGGAATCGAAGAAGCAAGTCGTCGAACAGGCCAAGAAGCCCTACACCGCCCCCGAGCTGACCGAGCATGGTTCGGTTGAAGCGCAGACGCAGTTGGCGGTTATCGGCAACGACTGCTCGCACCAGACGGTCTTTAAAGTCTTGTAAGCTGGATCTGAATCTGTTTTGATCAAGTCGGCGGGCCGTGGTTCACATGAACCACGGCCCGCATTCTTTCGACCGTATTACATCCTATAACCAATCAGACTCAGTAGCACGTCCAACCGAGTCCCATAACAACAGCGCGCGTGCCGGGCGCGAAATGCCTGATTCTTTTTTGCCTCGTGAGCAATGTGATATAGGTTGTGAGCATCGTCTCGCCGGCCATTAGAAAGGACAATTGCCATGGATCAGAAGAAACAGAAGCAAGCCGCGGACGAAGAGGTCAAGAAACCCTACGTCACCCCCGAGCTGACCGAGCATGGCTCGGTCGAAGCGGAGACGCAGACGCCGGTTGTCCGCGGCGACTGCTCGCATCAGATTTGTTTCAAACCCGTCATCGGATAACACGGATCGGATCCGTTCGGATCAATCGACGGGCCGCGGTTCACATGAACCGCGGCCCGCTTTCGTTTCGACTGCCAATCAGCGGAGGGCATCGATGTGATTCGTTTTGTCTTGTTGTTACAGCCGGCGCCGACGGCTCACGCCGAATTAAACGTCACTGATAGACCTGCCAGGCCTGGTTTGGGGCTCGAACAATCCGATTCTTTTTTGCCTCGCGAGGGGTGAGATATAGATTGTGATTATCGTCTCGCCGCTAACTCGAAAGGACAATTGCCATGGTTCAGGAATCGAAGAAGCAAGCCGTCGAACAGGTCAAGAAGCCCTACACCGCCCCCGAGCTCTCCGAGCATGGCTCGGTCGAAGCGCAGACGCAGACCGCCGTTGTCCGTGGCGACTGCTGCTCGCATCAGATTTGCTTTAAGCTCCCCGCCTAATGCGGATTTGAATCCGTTTTGCTCAATTCAGCGGGCCGCGGTTCTCACGAACCGCGGCCCGCTTTTGTTTGGACTATGTTCGCTTTCTGCCCTACGCCGCCGGACGAATCTCCACCAGCCCTTTCGACGCCAGTTTTTCAATGACGGCGACGACGTCCCGTTCGCATTGGCCGGGCTCAACGTCATATTCGCTCAGAAGGGTCTGACACATCTCGCCAATCGTGCGCGGCTGAGTAAGGAGCGACCAGAGGCGTGCACCGGTGCCGTTGAGGCCATGATACACCCCGGCGTTCAGGTCGAGGATGACCGCCTCGCCGGCGAGTTCGCTGGAAACCTGGTTGGCCGAGGCGACCACAATCGTCCGCGAATCGAGCGTTTTTGTTTTTGTCTGCGCCACAGTCCCTTTTCGTCAATTCGCACCGGTTCCATAACTATTTTCGGTCTCCGTACGCGATGCCCCGGCTCAATTCAGCCGATAACGATTGGGGAAAACGCGCCTATGCCCCATTACACTGCTTACGGCCTCACCATCGATTCGGAACTGGAACTGCCGGAGTTATCGGCGCCCGAGTCGGCTGTCGCGGGAAACAGCGACGTGCGTGTGCGCTATGGACCAATCGACCGGGCCGATCTTTTGATCCAGCCCGGCGAACTGTCCAGCGCCATCGCCACGCGCGATACGGCGAAGATGTGGTACGCGGGGGCGGGGGCGTTTATCGTCCGCGGGGGGAGCGAGATCATCATCGATGTCGATCCCGACGCCGAGGAACGGGCGATCCGCCTCTACCTGCTTGGGCCGGTGCTCGGCTTGCTGCTGCATCAGCGCCAGTTTCTCGTGTTGCACGCCAGCTCGATCATGATTAACGGAACGGCCGTGGCATTCGTCGCTGACAAGGGGACAGGCAAATCCACCCTCGCGGCGGCCTTTCACGCTGGCGGCTTTGCCCTGGTTTCCGATGACCTGGTGGCGGTGAATGTCGATGCGCCCGGCGGTCCCATCGCCCATCCGGGATTTCCGCAGCTCAAGCTCTACCCGGAAGCGGCCGCACAGCTCGACGCCCGCCCGCTGGATCTGCCCGCCCTCATGCCCAATTTCGATAAGCGTGCGTGCCGATCCAACGGGCCCTTCGCGCAGGGAGCGCTTCCCATTCGCAATGTTTACGTACTGGGAGATGGGTCGTCCGAGCAGATTCAGTCTTTGCCGCCGCAGCAGGCGTTCATGCAGCTCGTGAAGCATTCTTTCAATCTCAGCGCGCTGGAGGCGACCGGCACGCGGGCGGATCATTTCCGCCAGGCTTCCCGCCTTGCCTCGATGGTGAAAGTGCAAAAGCTGGATCGCCGGCGCGACCTGGCCCTCTTGCCGCAGGTGGTTCGCATGGTGGAGGCCGATTGTGCCGCGGCCTGATCGGAACAACGGCCTGCGACCACCGAAGAACTCGGCCGAGGCGACGCTGATTTGCCTCTGTGCGCGGACGCGCATTTCCCCAGAACATGCCGGGCGGATTCGACAGGCCGCGAGCGGCGGCGTGCGATGGCAATCCGTGCTCGACATCGCCGGCCGTAACGGCGTGCTCCCCCTGGTCGGTTCTTCCCTGCGGACTCATGCCGCGGATGTAATTCCCGAATCGGTTTCGCAATCGCTTGTCTCGCACTGCCGGCAGGCAACGTTCAAGAGCATGCGCCTCAGTGCGCGAGCTGGTGAAGCTCAACAACGCGCTGAAAGCCGCGTCGATACCCGCCCTCTCCTTCAAAGGCGCCACGCTCGGCGCGCTCGCCTACGGCAACGTCGGCCTTCGCCCGTTTGGCGATCTGGATATTCTCGTCAGGCCGACGGATGCCGCCGCGGCCGTGGACGTGCTCAAGTCGCTCGGCTTTCCCGGCTGGGAAGCCGATCGCGATGTCGAACTGCATCTCAAGCGGCGAATGCGAAGAGACATTCGTCCGTCAGGACACGAAACTGACCGTCGACCTGCACTGGGGCCTCTCCCGCGGCTATCTCCCCTTTGACGTGTCATTTGATGAGCTGTGGCAACGGGCACAACAAGTCCGAGTCGGCGGCGGCGAAGTTCCCACCCTCGCCGGCGATGACCTGCTCCCCTTCCTGTGCCTGCACGGCGGCAAGCATCAATGGGAACGCCTGCAATGGGTTTGCGACATCGCCGAGCTTCTGCGAGCACAACCCAGTATCGGAGTTGAACGGGCGCTCAGCGAGGCGGTCGCATCCGGCCGCTCGCGGGTTCTCTTGCTGGGCCTCGCGCTCGCACGAATGCTTCTCGATTTGCAGATTCCGATTGCCGCTGAGAAAGCGATCGCCGCCGACCGAGTCGTGGCCACGCTTGCCGAAGAACGATCCTTGGCGATGCTCAATATTCAGCAGAGCGGGCAGGAGACATCGCCGCTGCGGAAACAGTGCGAGGCGTCGCTGTTTCACCTGCGGATGCAGCGGCGATTCCGGGACAAGCTGCGCTATCTGGCCTGGGCCGCCGTTCCCAATCCGCGCGACCGCAATGTGTTTTCGCTGCCCCGCGTGCTGCAGTTCCTGCATTTTTTCACGCGGCCGTTGCGGCTCTTTAAGCGATATGTGATGGCGGATGGGTGAAGGCCTGTGGTCCGGTAAAATTCAAAGAAAGTTCGCACGAGACGCCTTTCCCTTGCGAAACCGCCCGGATTGAAGACAGATGGACCGATTAATTCGTGGAAAATAAGCCTACGGCGAATCCTCTCCACTCTTCTCTCGTTCAGTTCTCCTGCGTTGCAGATCGGGGCTGGCTCAACACCCGCGAGCTCTGCTCGGCATCCCCTTTTGCGTTTCTTGTGCCTTTTCGCGGCAATACTCTTTTCATCTTCGAGGGATGACGGCCGCGAATTCTTAATCCGCGTACATCCGCGTTCATCCGCGTTCATCCGCGGCAACCATTCTGCGAATTTGCCCCGGGTTTGGCTGCGGCGGCGGCCGCGCAGGGTTCATCTGATTGTTCATCCGTGGCGACAACTCTGCGCCTTGGCAACGCCGGGAAGGCATTGGTTCGTACGAATCCCGCGGTCTACAATCGCGGATGACGGACAACCGTCCTCAAAACTCCTCGAATGATGCCGAGGCGGATCAGGAGCCACCTTCGGAACTGGCGGAACGGATTGGCCGGTCCATCAAATCGTTTTACGCGACTGCAAGGCCTTCCGACTCCGGCATGGGATTAATGTGTCCGGCATGCGGTTCTCCCATGGTGAAGAAAACTCGATTCAGAGCGTTTTTCTTCAAGCGTCTTCGAGTGTGGGAGTGTTCCGGGTGTCATAAAATTAGTGGTTTTTAGCTCGGTTGATTGATACATTTCAAATCCGTAAGAGAGCGGATGGCCTCAAGAATCACTTGACACTTCTCGTTTCTCGCTCAGCTATGAAAAATCGATTTGCAAACCGGCGTCTTCCCGTGACCCCTGTTCGGCCCCTCAACTGCGAGCTGCTCGAGCGGCGAATACTGTTCAACGTCGGCCTGACCTTGCAGAGCAGCGTCTCGCAGGGCAACGTCCTGAACTATACCGAGCTCGCCGCCGGCGTGAACAACGTCGGCGAGATCTTTGCCATTTCCAACGGAACGACGACGACCCTCACGATCGTAGAACGAACGGACACGATTATCGCGTCGGTCGTCCTCACGAACGAGGGTTGGACCGTGAGCCCCGACGGACATACCGCCAGTGGACCCGAGTCCTTCATCACCAGCATCAACGTCGATACCGGCGACGGAGCGGACACGTTCGTCGTCGCCAGCACCGATAAGCCGGTGACGATCGACCCCACCTCCGCCGGCAGCACCGCGCTGTCCGTCGGCGGCATAAGCGGCGTCGGAGCGCAGCAGGTCACGGCGCCTGTCAGCTTCAATGGGACCAACGCCACGGGATTCGAGCTCTACATCGACGATGAAGGCGACACACAGCATCAGGACCCAACGATCCGGGCCCAGGATGTGCTGGGCTTGTCCCCGGGGCCCGTAAGTTTCACCCCGGCGGCACATGCCAGCACCCCGGGCACCAGCATCAATCTACTGACAGGAAGTGGCGGCACCGCATTCGTGGTGCAACAGCAATCCGATGTACCGTCGACTGATTCCGTCACGATTTCCGGTGACGGAAACAATACGATCGTCGTCGAGGCGCTCAGCGCCAACAACTTCATCACCCTCGATCCGGGCTCGGGTGATTCCGACAATGTGCTGATGGGCTCTTTGAATCAGGTCGATGGGATTCTGGGCGAGGTCTTTGTCACAGGCCAGCAGACCACTTCGCAGATCACGATCAACGACGCGAATGACCCGACCGCCCATAGTCTCGACCTGGTTCAGGACCTGAGCAGTTCCGATGTCAACTCAAACATGGCTTTCCAGGTGGATGGACGATCGTTGATCTCCTTCCTAGACAACGAGGTCAACGCCTTCACGCTCAATTCGGGAACGGGCCGCCAACAAGATTCACACGGGGCCGGTCGGGGACTTCCTTCGCGGCTTTACTATCACGCTGAACACCAACGGCGCCGGCACGCAAACGCTCGTCGATGTCTTACCCTCTTTCACGGATGAGGACATCAACGACACGGCCGGCTCGAGCGAGGTGACTATCCAATCCGGAGGTGTCAGAGGAGAGGTCGACTACACAGGATCCTCAGACAATTCCGACGCGATCAACCTCCTCAGCGACGAGGTTTTTTCCGACACCGCGTTCCAGATCAGCGGCGACTCGATCGAAGGATTGAACGCTGGCGGATTCGTCGCATTCACACATCTCGGCTCCGTCTCCGTGACCGGCGGATCCGAGTTTGACAATTTCAGCGTACAGGCCTCCCCAACCACCTCCTTCACCATCAACGGCAATCCGTCGAGTGGAACGACGACGGATCGTCTCCAGGTAAGCACTACCGGGCAGCAGCCGGAACTGGATCTGTCGGCTGACAGCTCAGGAGACCACGGGAGCTTCACTTTCAGGGATCGCCAGCCGGTCATATTCTCTCGCGTGGGTGAAGTGACGCCGACCTTTGGGGTGGTGACCGGCACGGTCTTCAACGCGCAGAATCTCAACCCTGCCGTCGGGGTGACCGTCGTCGCTGATGCCAACAACAACGGAGTCGTGGATGCCGGCGAAAAGACCGCCATCACGGCCTCGGATGGAACTTTCCTTTTTGCCGGACTGGATACGGGAACCTACGGCCTGCTCATCCAGAACGCGGGCATCAGCCTGCTCACGCCCACGTCCGTCAACGTGACCAGTGGGGGTGCGGCGGCTACCGCGAACCTCGCCATCCTTCCCGGCGTCACCGCCAGCGGGCCGGATCTGACCGCGACCGTCACCGCCGCGGCCAGCAAGACGGCGACCAGCAAGCCGAAGGTCTCGCTCAAGATCACCAACATCGGCGCCGCCATGACCAGCGCCACTCCCCTGCAAGTCCTGCTCTTTGCCTCGGCGGATAAAACCCTGGACACTTCTGACAGCAAGCTGCTGACGATCACCACGGTTCCCCTGGACCTGAAGACCAAAGCGGCGAAGGTGATCACCCTGACCGGCGCCGTGGCCAATACGCTCACTTCCGGGCAGTATTTCATCCTGGCCTCGGTGGATGCGACCAATCGCGTCACCGAGAGCAATGAATCCAACAACGTCGTCGCCAGCGCTAAGGCCGTGTTGCTCGCCCCGCCGCTGGTGGATCTGACCGGAAAATTCGGCAAAGTCGCGACGACCGCGAGCAAAGCCAAGCCGCTCCCGGTCACCTTCTCACTTGAGAACCTCGGAACGGTGCCAGCGCCGGGAACGATCGATATCGACTTCTTCGTCTCCACCGACAAGACGCTGGACACTTCCGATGTCCAGCTCGGCGGCGATTTCCCGGTGGCGGCGCATGTGGCCAATGGCAAGACGCAGAACCTGAAGTTCAACCTGCCGCTCAGTTCCGTCCCCGCGGGCAGCTACTTCCTGGTGGCGAAGGTCAACTCGACCAACTCGCTCGCTGAGTCAAACACCGGCAACAACATCATTTTCAGCACCACGCCGATCACGATCGCTTGAATCAAAGGCGCCGGAGAAGATTTACACGCAGATGAAACACCGCGACCCATCGTTCCCCCACCGCGCCCGATCCAAATCAGGCCCGCTCATGTCCGAGCCGCTCGAGCGTCGCCTGCTCTTTACGGTCAGTCTTGAGGCACATGGCGTGGCGCTCTTATATTGAGCAGACCTCGGGAATCGAAAACGACATGGCCTACTCCATCCAGTCGGGCCAGATCATTTTCAACGAGGACGACGACACCATCACGCTGAACCAGGAACTCATCAACGACGGATGGACCCTCAGCGGTGGCGGCCACGACGCAACCGGTCCCGAGTCCCCCTTCACCGTTGTTTCGATCGACACGAAGGACGCTACAGACATAGTGAAGATCTTCAACACCGATCTGCCGGTGGTCGTCGAGCCGAGCGGCGCGAGCCGCCTGGAGTTGTTCATCGGGAACGTAGACAACAACATTGGCGCACAGGCGATTACCGCACCGATCAACGTCGTCGCGTCCAATGCCACCCTTGCAGACATCGAAATCCAGGACACGCAGGACCCTATTCATCAGGATCCGACGCTGACCAGTACGCAGGTGGTGAACTTCGCCGGGGCGACGATCAATTTCACCCCCGCCGGCGCGGGGGCCAGCCCGGAAACCGATATCACGCTGGATAGCGGATCGGGCGGCGATGGCTACGCAATCCAGGAACTTCCGGCAAGCTCGACCGTCATCAATTACTTCGTCAACAGCATTGGCCACGACATTGTCGGTGTGGCGGACACCAACCCTGGCACCTTCACGGGGATCACGACAGAAACCGGCGCATCCGACGACGTCATCATCGGCGATTCCAACCAGATCCAGGCCGTGCAGGGATTCGTCTCGGTGACCGGCGAAGCGGGTTCGGCCCAAATCACCGTGAACGATTCCGCCGGCGCGGGCGGCGATGGCTTTTCCTTCACCCAAGTCGAGGATGAGACGCAGCTCACAGTGGGGAATCAGCTCCTGCTCGGCTTCCAGTACGACCCGGTCACCAACTTCACGCTCAATGCGCCGACAAACTCTATCGTGGACCTCTCCCTGGGCGCAACTCTCCCAGATACCCTCGATTTCGACGTCAACGACGGACCCTCCAGCCAGGTGAATGTCGACGCTTTGTCGGCTTCCAACATTGTTACCCTCAACGAGCCATCCGGATCGGGCAGTGTCGAGATCTCTCCCGCCGGCGTCGCGGGAACGGTGGATATCGACGGCGCCAGCCAGACGCCCGATGCAGACATAAACCTCCATTTCGCGGCGACCGCTCCCACCAACCTCACGGTCAGCGGCACATACAGTGAGCGGCTTTAACGGTGCGGCGAAGGTCAGTTTTACGAACATCGCCTCGCTGGATGTCAGCGCCGACTCCGGGCCGAACACGTTCAACGTCGGGCCCAACGCAACGACGAAAATCGAAGTCGACGCCGGCACGTCCAGCGTGAATGCAGGCGATTCACTGACGGTCGATACCCTTGGGCTAACGCCGCGGCTGACCTTTGCGATCAAGAACGGCCAAAATAGTGGGACGTATCAGTTCCCGTTTCTCCAGGACGTGGATTTCACCGGCTTTAATTCGTTCGCCCCCAGTTTCGGCATTATCAAGGGAACGGTAACCAACGCGCAGAACCTCTCGCCCGTTGGAGGAGTGACCGTTGTCGCAGACAGCAATGACAACGGCCGCGCGGATAGCGGCGAGCAGACCACCCAGACCGCCGCCGATGGATCATTCCTCCTCACCAACCTGGGCACGGGCACGATCGCACTGCTCGTCGGCGGCAGTTCGTTCAGTCTGGCGTCGCCTGTTTCCGTCGCGCTCAACGCCGGCGGCGTGATCCCCTCGGCGAGTCTCCTGGTCCTGCCGGCGATTGCCGCGGGCGCCCGGACCTGGTGGCGACCGTAACCCCCGCCGGCGGAAATAGCCCCCACCGCCGCACCCAAAGTTTCGGTTAAAATCACCAACATCGGCGCGGCGATGTCCGCCGCCGCGGCGGTGCAGATCCTTCTCTTCGCCTCGGCTGACCAGGCGCTGGACAATTCCGACAGCCAGCTCCTGAGTTTTACCACCCCGCCCCTGAACCTGAAGGCCAGAGGAACCAAGACTTTCACACTGACCGGATCGGCCGCCACCTCTCTTGTCGGCGGGCGATACTTCATCCTCGCCTCGATCGACGCGGCGAATTCAATCGTCGAAAGCAATGAATCGAACAACATCGCCGCCAGCAGCAGGCAGGTGCTGCTCGCCCCGCCGCTGGCGGACCTCACCGGCAAGTTCTCCAAAGTTCCGGCCGCTGCGAGCAAGGCCAAGGCACTGACCCTGCCCTTCACGCTGCAGAATCTCGGCGGAGTCGCAGCCGCCGGAACGATCGACTTCGATTTCTTCGCGTCAACCGACCAGGCCCTGGATAATTCAGACCTGGCGGTGGCGACGGACGTGCCCATCGCCGTCCACGTAGCGCCGGGCAAGACGCAAAACCTGAAATTCAAGCTTTCGTTCAGCTCCCTGCCGGCTGGGAGCTATTTCCTGGTCGCCAAAATCAACACGACCAACTCGATCACGGAATCGGTGACGAGTAACAATGTCATCTTCAGCACGACCCCTGTCGCGATAGCGTGAGGGTCATACACAACTTCGGGGGTCAGACATTCGTGTCTGATACGCGTCCGCGAGCGCGGACATTCCTGCCCGCCGAGCAGACGCGATATTCAGTGGTGTTTGCGTCGGAGTGGACCGGTTCGGGAGCCGGCGTACCCGCTCCGCTCCCCGGCCCGCGACAGACAAGAATGTCTGTCCCCCGGGTTGTGAGCCGCGTGTGAACTCCCGACGCCCCCGGTTCGCCGCTTGCCTGTGGCGAGCATGGCCGAACTGCGCCTTCGCGATTCCATCCTCAGCTCCTCGGTTCGGCCGGGGCAGGAGGACGAACGCTTGAGGAGGTGCCAGATTGTCGCCTCAAGTGCCGCTGGATGGTCGTTTAGCATCGCGTTGACTCACAAATGCAAGCTCGCATCGACGACTTGGCGGCAGAGGCCAACGAAGGCAATGTCTTGTCGACGCGACTGACGAAGTCTCGGCTTTCAGGCCAAGCTGCGCGACCTGATGACAATGCGCCTTCCGATTCAACCTGAACTGTGTAGTAAGAATTAGCCTGATTGTTCGGAGCCGGCGACATCTCCGGTGGCAGTGTCCTTAAAGCGTCTGCTCCTAAAGTTTCGATCTTGCGAAAGGTGAGTGTGCGCGAAGGCAAGGCACTTGCCGGTCACCACTGACGGCTTGTTGTCATTGAGCGCTCGAAAACCCGCCACTGATTTGCACTTGAAAACCCGCCAGCGCTTTGCGTCCTATAACTCATCTGCATCGCCTTGATTAACTCTTATTTGTTTCCGTGACGGTTCGTGTGATGCCGTTCCGGCCCCCCATCAGAGGATACTGCCAGATGGGCGTTGGTGTCTTCCGGGGGGAGTACACATCACCGTCGGCGGTACTCCGCCGTCCTTTCAGCTCTTTCTGTTCCGCCGTGCGTGCGTGGTCCTTGAGGCGGTAGCTTCGCCCGGTGATGTTCATCACCTGGGCATGCTGGATGAAGCGGTCGGGAAGAACTAAAGGTGACGGGAAGAACTAAAGGTGACGGGAAGAACTAAAGGTGACGCGAACGGCTCTGTAGAAAACCCATAGTAACGCGAGGCCGATATTGTGGGTCAGCGCCCGCAGATACATGTCGCGTCGGCGTGATTGATGACTCCTCCCGCGCAGGGCGTCGCCGAAATTCCGTTTCAGCATCGAATAGACGGTTTCAACCTGCGGCCGACGGCGGTACGCCTTCCGATTGAAATGAGTCTTCATGCGTCTTCGGTATTTGTCCTTCGGCAAGCGCGCGGGTTTTTGAATGGCCGGCCGTGCGCCGGCGGAATCGTCGAGAGAATGCTGTACCCTTCGCGAAGCAGCTGATGGTTGTGCGCCGAGTCGAATCCGGCGTCCAGCACCATGTGCTTCACGCTTACGTCGGCTTTGATCTCCGCCAACACCCCGTCGAGTTGATCGATGTCCGGCGTGGGGCCTTCCGACGCCACCATTCCCAGGATCGCGTGGCTCATGCAGCAGATGATGAGCATCAGCTTTCCGTAGCGGTGGTACGAAACCCGCTTTTTCGGCCGATTCGGGTCACTTTTGTCCCCGTCGCGACGATGGATGTAATAGCGGCTGGCGTGGCGGGCATCAAAGCCGCTGGAGTCGCCGGCGGCGTAAGGCACATTGCGCCGGCGTTTGAGCACACGATGAACGGTGTCGGCCAGGAGCTCGCGCACCTGGGCAATGCGAGCAGCGCTTGCTCGCTTTCTGCAAGGTCGTCCAGTGCGGAACGAGCTTGAGTCCGATCGCGTCGCGCAGGTCCGAGCAGTCGAGCAAGAACTGCTGGATGCCGCGATAGTCCTTATTCTCAAACTCTTTGAGCACGAGGCAGGCAAACAGTTGTGGCTGCGTGAACTTTTTGGGGCTGTAAACGTGGGAGTAGTCGCTGAAAGCTTCCTTGCCGGCGGCCAGCGCGACCATCGCCACCTTCCTTGGCGACTTACTGGTGATCATGTCATAAGTAATACGTTGGCGGGTTCGCGCCGAACGGCGAGCTCAGCAAGGCGTTTTCTACAGAGCCTGACGCGAACCATAATATAATGGTTTGCGTCACTTTTAGTTGGATCTTTCCATAGCAAACTGGGTGCATGGGACGGAGTCCGATTTGACAGGCAGCACGATGCGACGTCAATGCCAACCCCAAACGACACTCGGCTCCACGGACTTCGCGCCGGTCAGATCGGGTTCAACCCCGCGATGGCCAACGCGGCCTTCCTTCCACGACTTTGACGAGGCGGACGTCCGCCTGGTCGGCCGCTCGCTCAACGCCGAAGCCGTCGCCAGTATCCCAGAGCGGAATCGATCCGACCGATCGATTTTGCGCGATGGTCACACAAAAATATTTTTTTTAAGTGCTTCGGCGGCCATGAACTGCGCAATTCGGCGTGGGCAAAAATCAGGAAATGGTTGCTGGTTCCGGCCCATATAGGTAGGAGGAGATGGTTTTTTTGAGGAGCCAGAAGCCAGGAGCCAGGAGCGGGAATGTGGAAATGCCACAGAGTCCGTGCGCGATCCAGTCAATTCGGAGAGGTAGATTCGTTTCCTCGTGTAGCCGGAGAGCTTGCTCGCCGTATTCCCTTCCAGCAGACGGCGAGCAAGCTCGCCGGCTACACGGGGAACAGGCAGGCAATTCAACATTTGCTATTGAGATGAAATTCGCCGTAAAACCGGCCAATAGCGGCCAAAACCGGCCATCTCCGGCCAAAGGGTTTTTCAGTGATTTGTTGTTAAGGGTTATCTTGCATGTGTCACGCAAGAATCTGATATAACATTCTTAAAAGGGATGCATTGTGATGCAAAGTGTAACATCGACCCCTGATACCCGACGAAAAACAGAGGTGCAGGAACAATCCTCTCAAGGTGTATTTTTCGAAATCGGTCGCCGTTGCGGGCGTAAACTCGACCGGGGATGGGCGCACCTGCGGTGAGCACCCTCGAACCGGGATTTCGCGGATAAGAATTTTGCGTGATCTTGTCTGATCCGCGCTATCAGCGTCATCCGCGGTTCACCCTCCGATTTTGTCGTCTGCCAAGAGGCGGAGGCCGCCGTTCTGCAAAAACCGTGAGCCATTGGAACGAGTCGGATCCCGGCGCGCGGGATGAGCGAGCGAAGCGAGTCGAAAGGCCTGCCGTGAGCGAGCAGAGGAGACTCGAAACGAGTCGTTCGAAACGAGTCGAACGGAGAGGGGGAGATTCGAACTCCCGCTACCCTTGCGGGCAGACCAGTTTTCGAAACTGGCGCATTCAACCACTCTGCCACCTCTCCAGCGGCGAAGAAACGAATGTATCCGCACTGTCCGAATCGGTCAAAAACGGGGATCGGGAAATTCAGGAATCACCGAAGAGGAATCACCAGAGACGCAGAGGACACAGAGCGTCCGCCGCCGCAACCAAACTGAAGGTAAAGTCGCAGAATTGTTGCCGCGGATGAACGCCGATGTACGCGGATTGAGCGTTTCCCGTTCTTCTGATCCGCGTTCATCTGCGTTAATCCGCGGCTAATCAACAGTGGCCGCGTCTTTGCGTTTCGCGACTCTTGTTGCTGATCGGTTGGGTCGATCTTCGCGCGTCTGCTCGGCGGGCAGGAATGCCCGCACGCGCAGACACGCATCAGACAGGAATGTCTGACCCACCAGGAATGCCCGCACGCGCAGACACGTATCAGACAGGAATGTCTGACCCACCAGGAATGCCCGCACGCGCGGAGGCGTATCAGACAGGAATGTCTGACCTCCTTCACTTCAGCCCGAACCACCAGTACATCCAGCCGGGGGAGTGCTCGATGGACCAGTTCGACATGGAGAGCGGATCGGCGTAGTGCTCGGGGCCGACGCCCTGGACGTGGCCGTCGCCGAAGAGGATGTTCTGGAATTTGGGGCGAACGTCCGTGGATGGCATGAAGCCGTGGTTGGTGACCCAGGTGTTGGTGCCTTCGAAGTAGTTGGGGTTCACCGAGGCGATGAAAAGAAGATCGTCGGCGGCCAGCACGCAATCCACCAGATCGTTGTCCGATTCGTCGACGGCGGGAAGGAGGCTGTTGGGATTGAGATTGCCCTGATAGCCGAGGACGTTGTAGCTGAGGCGCTTTTGGCTGCATCCGCCGACGTATTGGTAGTGGGTGCGGACGAGAGAGCCGATTTCGCCGTTATAGTCGGTGCAGTAAACGGGAGACGTCGAGCTGGGGCAGAGGAGGCTGGAAGCCAGTCCGTCCGGGTCCATCTCCTGGGTGCTGGGCGAATTGAAGTTGTTTCCGGTGGAGGGCGCATTCAGCACGAATGAAAGGCTTCCCAGCTGAAGTCCGTACGCGTGCCAGCCGGCGATGTCCAGGCCAAACAGCTCGGCGTATCGCTCGGCGGTTCCCGGGAAGACTGAGTCGAAATTCGTCGATCCCGGCTCCTCCATCTGGTTCTTGGTCGGCGGCGCGGGCTCCAGGCAATCAGGTATGGGACAGTAAGCCCCGTGAACGAACCCCGCCGGGAAACGTCCCTTGTGGTCGGCGGCAAAGTTGTAAGCGGCCACGCCCCAGTTATGCAGGTTGGCCCCGCACTTGGCGCGGTTCGACGCCTCGCGGGCCTTGTTGAGTGCGGGAAGCAGAATGGCGATGAGCGTCGCGATGATCCCGATCACCACCAAGAGCTCAACGAGGGTGAACCCGCTTTGCCCTGATCTTTTGATTCCTTCTCGTTTAGCCGCCCCGCTTGCCGGGCGCGTCCGAGTGGATTGCTCAGGTGTTTGGATCAGCAGTCGCGCACGATCGGTCGGCGCTGGTGCGCGGAACCGCCGATGGCGCGTCGCCCAACGCGCCCTGCAAGCGGGGCGGCTAAACGGAAAGGAAGTGAAGAATTGCACCGATTGGAGTTTCTCATGCGATCAGCTCTCTGGTGCGACAATCTGTTCACTGCTTCAAGCCGAAGAACCAGTACATCCAGTTGGGGGAATGCTCGATGGACCAGCTCGTCATGGAGAGGGCGTCGGCGTAGTGGCCGGGGCCGACGCCTTCGACATGGCCGTCGCCGAAGAGGATGTTCTGGAATTTGGGTTTGACTCCGCCGGCGGCCTGCAGGAAGCCGTGGTTGGTGACCCAGGTATTCGCCCCTTCAAAATAGTTGGGGCTCTGCGGGCCGATCAGGAGCAGATCGTCGGCGGCCAGCACGCAGTCGGATAAGTTCAGATCTGATTCATCGACGGCGGGAACGAGGCTGCTCGGGTTGAGATTTCCCTGGTAGCCGAAAACGTTGTAGCCGAAGCGTTTTTCGGTATACCCGCCGACGTATTGATAATGGGTGCGGACGAGCGCCCGACCTGGCCGTTGTAGTCAGTGCAATAGACTTGAGAGGTCGAACTGGGACAGACGAGGCTCGAGTCCAGGCCGCCGGGATCCATGATGACAGCGGTCGAGGCATCGAATGCGCTCCCGGCCGAAGTGGAGCCGAGCACGAAAGAAAGCGCTCCGAGCTGAAGCCCGTAGTCTTGCCATCCTTTGATGTCGAGCCCGTACAACTCCTGGTACTGCTCGGCCGTGCCCGGGAAGACGGCGTCAAACGTGGCCGCCCCCGGCTCCTCCATCTGGGTCTTGGTCGGCGGCGTGGGCTCGAGGCAATCGGGGATGGGGCAATAGGCGCCGTGGGTCATGCCGCACGGGAATTTTCCCTTATGGTCGGCGGCAAAGTTGTACGCAGCCACGCCCCAGTTGTGCAGGTTGGCACCGCACTTGGCGCGGTTCGAAGCCTCACGGGCCTTGTTAAGTGCTGGAAGGAGAATTGCAATCAGCGTCGCGATAATTCCGATTACGACCAGAAGCTCGACGAGGGTGAACCCGCTTTGCCCTGATCTCTTTATTCCTTCTCGTTTAGCCGCCCCGCTTGCCGGGCGCGTCAAAGTGGGTTGCTCAGGCATTTGAGTCAGCGGTCGCGCAGGAATGGTCGGCGCTGCTGCGGAGAATTCGCGAGGAGGTGCAACGAGACGCGCCCTGCAAGCGGGGCGGCTAAACGAGAAGGAAGTGAAGAATTGCGCAGATTGGATGGCAAAGTTTGCCGGCGCATGCTTACTCCAATCTCGGGTCGCCGAGGGTGACGAAGTCGCCGGCGTAGCCGTCTCCTCCATCCGTGCTCACCAGGGTGAGGAAATGGTCGGAGGAAGAAAGATCGACGCGAACGTCAAATGGCGGATCGTTTAACAGGATCGGTGAACGCTTGAAGCAGAGCCGGCCATCCACAAATACCCAAAAATCCGATTTGGCGCTGTCGGCCGAGATACGGGCCAGGCCGGCCGTGTTCTGGCAAACGGTGCAGAAGCGCGTCAGGCCCAGGAGCGGGTGTTTTGCCCGCAACGCGCTCAGGTCGAAGGTGATCCCCTTGCTCGCATGCATGAACAGGAGCGAGTGCGCGCCCGCGCTGAAATCGCGCCCGCCGATGATCGCGGGCTGATAGTTTTGGTGCGGCTGGTTTTCGTACGGTACCGGGCCGCCGGCCCAGAGCCAATACCAGCTCAAGCCGCTCGTGCGCGGAAAGCCGCCGAAGGTATGTCCGGCCGGATCGAGCACCGACGGCTGATTCCCTCCGAGCGGAATAAATACGCCGGCCACCAGGGGCATGCCGGCTACCTGCCGAAACTTCCCGTCTCCCTTGAGATTGTAACCCGCCAGGGGCGGAGCAAGAGGCTGGCGCGATCCGTCCGCCACGTTGATGCCTGCGCCGCGCGACGTGGCCCCGGCCGTCGCCGCCGGCCACGATATCGGCCAGATCGATCAGCGTCAGCTCATGCACGAATTGATCCGCGGCCGCGGGCAGGTCGACGACGCGCGTCGAGTCCGGCTCGACGCGTGCGCCGTGATTTTCCGTAAGGATCACCGGATGCGCGCCGGCGTCGTGGGTTCGATCCGAACGCGGCCGCGCAGGACCTGGGTTTCGGTGCTGCCGCTTGCGGCGACGCTGACGCCGAATTCGGTTCCCAGATCAACGACCGAAGCGCTCGGCGTGTTGACGGTGAAACCACCGAATGCGCCGTGATCCACCTCGGCGGTCAGTTTGCCAGTTAGCAGCCGCATCGAAGTGGATGATTGAAGCTCGAATTTAGCCGGGCCATAAACGATGACTTCGGTCCCCTCAAGGAAGAGCAGACGCACGCCGCCGCTGGTCAAATCAAGGCGCCCAGCGATCAGTTTCGTGGAATTGGCCCGCGGCTTGTCGTCGCTCCACTGCGCGTCGGCTGCGGCGGACAGTGTCGCAACCGAAACGGGGGCCGCAACTGCGACCGATGCCGGTTGTTGTCGCGGGCGACTCAGTTGCCTCGCAAGCAGTCCGAGCGCGAGTAAAGCGAGTGCGGCCGCGGTTCCAATCCACCAGCGCCGGCTCACTGAAGTGAGCCCGCCGCGCGGGGTTGCGCTTGCCCACTGCGGGGCGGCCATCGATGCCGCAGCAATTGGCGCGCTGGGCCGGATAACCTCCTCCTCGCGGATCGCCGGCAGGTACATCGTGTCGCCGAGCCCCCCTTCCGACGCTTCCCCCTGAGCTTCGCGAAGGAGCGCCGATTCGTTGTACGACGTGGCGTATTGAACGACGCGATAGTGCTGATGGATCGATTGGATGTAAAACCGGACCACGTCATCGCGATCGGCCAGGAGTTGCCCGAGCCGCCGCGCCTGGGCGTCGCTCAATCGCTCTTCGAGCAGCGCATCGACGAGGGCGCGGGGTTCGGCCAATGGATCTGAATCCTGCGCGGCGTTGGAAATTGGTGCGTTGCGAATCATGCGGGGCTTTGCACCTTGAGCGCGCGGTTAACGCAATCCGAGAGGGACTTGCGGATGCGGGCGAGCGCCTTGTAGACCGCGTCGGCCGTGCGGCCCATCGCCTGGGCGACCGTCTCCACGCTGCCGTCCTCCTCATAGCGCAGCCGGAGCATCTGCCTTTGTTCCGGCTTGAGCTTCGCGAGACACTGGTCGAGTGCCCATTGCCGCTCGTCGAGCGATTCGGCCAGCTCGGAGGTCCGTGACGCGATGGTCTCGAGGATTTCGTCGCTGAAGTGAGCGTTGCGCCGCGCGGCGCTCTTTCGAAAATCCTTCGCCTGCCGGTAAACAATTTTCGACGCCCAGGAGAAGAAGCTCGTGCCGATTTCGAAGGACTCGAAGTTTCGCCAGAGGATCAGGCTCGACTGTTGAAACACCTCCGCCGCATCGGACCACCGGGGAATCAGCGACAGGGCAAAGGCCCGCAGGCGCACTTCGTGCTTCGTGTAGAGATCGATGAAAACCTCGACCCGGCTGTCGCCGGACGGCGGCGCGCCGCCGCTCTCATCCGGCGTGGATACCGAATCAGGCGGCGGGAGTTTGGGCGGCGTCTCTTCGCTCATGCGATCAGCTCAGGGATCAGATGCCCGTGAACATCAGTCAATCGGCGTTTGATTCCATTGTGATAGAAGGTCAGCTTATCGTGCTGCAATCCGAGCAGATGAAGCGCAGTGGCGTGGAGGTCATAGCAGTAGGTCGGATTCTCGGCGGCCTGCGAGCCGAGCTCGTCGCTGCTGCCATAGCCGACCCCGCCCCGGACTCCGCCGCCGGCCATCCAGCAGGTGAACGCGCCGGGATTGTGGTCGCGCCCTTTTCCATCCTGGGCCGCCGGTTGCCGGCCGAATTCGGTGGTGCAGAGAACCAGCGTCTCTTCGAGCATTCCGCGCTGCTTGAGATCTTTCAGCAATGCCGAAGCGCCGCCATCGAGAATCGGACCCCAGTAGCCATGATCGCGGACCAGGTCTTCGTGCGAGTCCCAGTTGGGGCGCGGCTTACCCTGGGGGACCATGTTTTCCGCGCCGCAGAAGATCTGGACAAACCGCACGCCACGCTCGACCAGGCGGCGCGCCATGAGACACTGGCGACCGAAGGGACCGACATCCTGATGATCGAGTTGATAGAGCTCGCGGGTGGCCCGGGTCTCGCCGGTCATGTCGGTCACTTCCGGCGCGCTGAGCTGCAGGCGGGCGGCAAGCTCGTAAGCTCCGATGCGCGCTTCCAGGGCACTATCGCCGGGGCGCTGAGCGATGTGCTCGGAGTTGAGAAATTTCAAATAGCTCCGCGCCGCCGCTTCGCGATCGGGCCTGATGTCGGGATCATTGGCCGGCGGGAAAAGGTCGGCGATGGGCGGGCGGTCGGCGGCGGTTTCCATCGCCGTTCCCTGCAAGATAGCCGGGAGAAATCCGGCGCCCCAGTTCACGGGCCCGCCCGGCGGCAAGCCGCGCGGATCGGGAAGGACCACAAACGCCGGAAGATTTTCCGTCTCGCAACCCAGGCCGTAGGTCACCCATGCGCCCATCGAGGGAAAACCGGGCTGAATGAATCCAGTATTCATCATGAAGCAGCCGGGACCGTGCAACGCCGTCTTGCTGGTCATCGAGTAGATGAATGCCATGTCGTCGACGCACGTGGCCAGGCGCGGGAAGAGGGACGACATCCAACGGCCGCTCGCGCCATACTGATGGAAGGGCCAGTAGCCGGGCTGGCAATTGCCCGGTTTGGACGCAAAAAAGGTGAGCTTGCCGCCCGGATCGAACGGCTTGCCGTGCGCCGGATCAGCTCCGGCTTGTAGTCCCACGTATCGACCTGGCTGATTCCGCCGGGGCAGAAAATCTGGATCACCCGCTTGGCGCGGGGCAAAATGGGGTGCGCGAGCGGCCAGCGACAGCGGCGCGGCCTGCGCCCTGGGCCGATCGCAGAAATCCCCCTTCGGCAAGAAGCGCCGTCGAGCGCCACGCCACCGAGGCCGCCGCCAAGTTCCCACAGGAAATTGCGGCGCGAGATCGCGGGCTTGCGAAGCTGGCAGGGATACGGGTGATTCATTACGTCTATATCGCTTTCATGGCCGACCTCAGTCGATATCCGCAAACTCGTTGGCGTTCAGGAGCATTCGACAGAGGTAGAACAAATTCGTTTTCGAAACCAACTCGACTGACTCGCGTGATTCATCAACGGTCGGGACCCGTGATAACGCGATCTGAAACGCGCGGCGGACCTGCGCCGCCGTATCGTTCTCCCCCGCTTCGCCGCGAACTCGATCGGCAAAACAACGCGCCTGCTTCAACACGAATTCGTCGTTGAGCAACGCCAGCGACTGCAGCGAGGTCGTGGTGGCGAGTGCGCAGGCGTGAAATTCGACGGATTCGGGCAATCCAGCGTGGTTAGAAATTGCTGCGGCGTGCTGCGCACCACGAAACGGTAGACACTCCGCCGCCACGTTTCCGGCCGATCAGCGGCAGCCGCGGTGTAGCGGTAGATCGGCGCGTAGCCGTCTTCGTACTCAAAATCCTTATAGCCCGGTCCGCCGGCGGTGAGATCGAGCTTCCCGCTCGTGAAAAGGATGGCATCGCGCATTTCCTCGGCTTCGAGCCGATGCGGATTGACGCGCCACAGCAACCGGTCCTGGGCATCCATGGCGACGGCAGACGGATTGGAAGCCGACGACTGGCGATAGGTGCTGCTCAAAACGATCAGGCGCTGCATCGCCTTGAGAGACCAGCCACGCTGAAGCAATTCATCGGCGAGCCAGTCGAGCAATTCCGGATGCGAAGGGCGATCGCCTCCATGTCCAAAATCACTGGGGGTCGTGACGATCCCCTGCCCGAAATGGTAGTGCCAGAGGCGATTGACGATGACGCGGCGCGTCAGCGGATTGCGCACATCCGTCACCCATGCCGCAAGTGCCGCGCGTCGAGCCCCTTCCGGCGTCTTCTGATCCCCCAGGTCCGGCGAGAGCTCGCTCACCCAGGCGATGGCGCCGGGGGTGACTTCCTCCTGCGGAGACTCCGGGTCGCCACGTTTGAAGATGTGGCCGGGGGCGGGCATCTCCGACGTTACCGCGTAGACGCGCACGGGCGCCGCCTGCGATCGGAGCGCGGCCTCGGCCACAGATTTTTCTCCCCGCAACTGGGCGAGTCGATTCTGCGCATTCGTATCGAGCTGTGATGGCGGGCCGTCGGAGGTGAGAACGGGATCGCCGAAAAAGATCTGGTCGTAGGCAATGCCATTCCCCCCGTCGGTGGCGACGAGCGTGAGGAAGCGATCGCCGGGGCTGAGGGGAATATCGAGATTGAAGCCGCCACGATCGTGCGTAATGGCTCTGGCGCTGGCCCGCGGCTTACCGTCGACCAATACGAAAAAATCAGCGCTTCCCTGCCCGATTCCTCCATAACCCGCGACGGCTCGAAAGCGCAGCGCCGACCAGCCGGAATTGGCTCCGCGCACCGCCGCCAGATCGAATGTGATCAGCTTGTTGGCATGCAGCCCGATCATGGTGTGGCCCGGGGACGAATAATCGATCTCGTCCAGTTTGCTCGTGTCCTGGCTCTTCACCGGGCCCGGTTGGATGAAGTCCCAGGTCATGTCGGCGGTGTGAGGCAGGAAGGCGGTAACGCCGGTGGAACTGACCGGCACCGGCGTAGCGCCGTCGGGTCCACCGTCGGGGATCGCAATCGAATCGATATACGGCGAATCGGGTTTGACGAGCTTGTTGACCGGGACGTGATCGACGATCGCGACCTGGCCGTTCGCCCATTTTCCGGTAACGACATCGAGCCCGCGATCGCGCGGCGCAGCGCCGTGGCCATCCCCGCCGGCGACAACGTCCGCAAGAAGCACCGGCGCTCTCCGCGAGCTGATCGATCTGTCGTGACAACGAGCGGATCTGTTGTTCGGCCGCCGTCTTTTGCTTAGTCAGTCGCGCAACCTGGGCGGCGCTAGCGTCGCGATCGCCGCGGTGGAGGCCGGCAAAGACCGACATCAGCCGGTAGTAATCCTTCTGGGTGATCGGGTCGAGCTTGTGGTCGTGACAACGGGCGCAGTTGATCGTCAGGCCGACGCTGGCGGTAATGACCTCGGTGGCCATGTCGTCAAGATCGCCCGCACGGGCGGCTCGTTTGAAGACGTCGCTCCGCGCCTCGACATTGCCAACAAGATCCCAGGGACCGGCGGCGAGGAACCCGGTGGCGACAACCGAATCGGGGTCGTTTGGAGAAATATAGTCGCCGGCGATCTGCTCGCGGAGGAACTGATCGTAAGGCTTGTCGCTGTTCAGCGAGCGGATCACGTAATCGCGGTAAGGCCACGCATTGTCACGGGTGCCGTCGCGCTCGAAACCGTTAGTGTCGGCGTAGTGGGCCACGTCAAGCCAGTGGCGCGCCCAGTGTTCGCCGTAGTGCGGCGAGGCGAGGAGTCGCTGGACCAGTTTTTCATAGGCATCGGGAGCCGGGTCGGTCACGAAGGCCTGAGATTCCTCGGGGGTGGGTGGGAGCCCCAGCAGGTCGAAGCTAAGCCGACGGATCAAAGTTCGGCGGTCGGCCTCGGGATTGGGCGAGAGCCCTTTCTCTTCGAGCTTCGCCAGGACGAACGAATCGATGGGATTGCGAACCCACCCGGTCCGCTTCACTGTCGGCGGCGTGGGGATTCGTATCGGCTGAACCGCCCAATAGGTGGCGCGGTCGCCGGCGGGGTCATGAATTGGTTTTGGAGGCTGGGCAGCGGCGCAGATGCCCGTGACAGCGACAAAGAGCGTGGTCAGAAGGCACCGGTTCATCGGATTTGAGCAGCGTCGCATCTGCCGCTGTTGTGCCATTTGAATTGATAACGATCCAGCAAGTAAAGGGACGCAAACTTAACGGTTTGGACAACATTCACATGAGTTTCGATACGCTTCGACGATCGACTGCTTCACCGAAATCATACGTGGCCAGTATGGCGCAGGGTTCGATCCAAACGCCAAAATGCCGGTCTGCCGGCATTTTGGAGGATAATTATTTTGGTCGCGAAACTGTTTACGCCTTGCGCTGGCGTCATGCGAGCAGTCCAAGGGCGCCAAAACCCGCAAACGCCAAGCTCGTCGGCTCAGGTGTAGCGGTAATCGACGCCGTGAGTGAAGTTCCGTCATTGAAATAGGTTTGGTTACTTCCATAGCCGACGAGAAAATCCACGGTCTGGCCGGCGGACAATGTGAATGGCCCATCGGAAACACTGGTCGTTCCGCCGGGGTATGCCGCGCTGACGGAGGAGTCGAAAATCGACGCACCGTTGACTTGAACGTGTACATCCGTGGTCGTTCCACCGGTGTCAGCCGCGGCAAAGGTCGCCGAGATATTGGTGAGAGTTAGATTCGACGGAGCGGTGAATCGAAGATCCGTCAAGTCCGCGTCATTTGGCGGGTGAAGGACGAGTGACCGCACTCAATCGTTTCATCCGACACCTCTAAGAATGATTTGGAAGCATTTCCTCTAAGACACCGCAAGCAGAAGATCTCAATGACCCTCAGGCCGGACGACGAGTCCGTTTCAGGATGCCCAACGCGCCCACGCCGAGGATCGCTACCGAAGTCGGCTCGGGTGTTACGATCTGAATCCCCATCAATTCTGCACGGAAATTCGTGTCCGGAGACGGGGGAACAATCCCGCCGGGGGTGAGGGTGAGCGTAAAGCTCGTGCCGCTCAAACCGGTGAAATGCGCGTAATTGCTTCCCTGAGTTGCCGCCGCCTCGGTTGTTCCGGTGGCCGGGACGTATGTTCCGGCGAAGCTGGCCGTATCCTGCGTCCAGTAAGTCTGACCGCCAATTGAGTAGCCGGCGACGACCGCTCCATTGTTCGTGATGGCATCGAAATAGGCGTAAACCTGGTAGTTCGACGACAGCGAGACAGGCAATGTGACTGTCACCGAGCCGGTATTCGACGGTCCATTGGGGGATGAGGGAGGGAAATCCCCGCCTCGTCCAACCCGGCGTGCATCATATCGTAATCGCCGCTGGTGGCGGGGTTGGTATTCGTGGCATACGTTCCATTGCTGGTGTAGGTGACCGAAGCTCCGGGCACCACGGCGCCGGCCTGATTCACCAAAGTTGCCGACGCGCCCACATTCGTTGCGAGATTATTCCAATTTCCGACATGAACAAAGCCGGCAAGATCAGTCGGCGCTAATGGAAAGGTAGCGGCAGGGCCGCCGGGGACACCTCCGTCCTGCCCGCTGTCGAAATTCAAGCTGATGACATCCGCGCTGGCAACCGAGGCCGCACAGAGCACTAACCCGAGAACTAAAGCGGCCAATCCACGGCATTCCAACGAAGCGCCTAAGCCAAAACGTGTTGTATCAAGTCTCAAGATCCGCCTCCAAATAAGAACGAATTGCGCGGTCGCCTGCCAGAGCGATCCGATCCGGCGGTCAGATACCACCGGTACAGTTAGTAAAGGGACACGACACTCAAAATTTGGACAAAAAATATGGAGTTCGGGTTGATTCTCGACGAACGCTGCTCCGACGCCCATCGGGCGCACAGTCCCTTTGCTGAGTCTCGAATTTAAGAGCTTGCGTGCTGCTTCATGCAATCGACGACCTTTGGATCAATGGGAGGCGTCGCGCTTTGCGCGGCGGCAATGTCCGCAGGGCGATAAACCGCCTGTGACTTGGTTATCTCATCACAGATCACGTCCTCTTTAATGCCCGACGATGCCATTGCTTTGATGTCGTCCACTCCAAGCGGGTCAGGCTTTTCGGCATTCGCCGCGGGGGTTGAGTTGGTGGCGACGCGGGTGTTGTTCTGAGGATTGCCATTTTTAGCGGCGCGGAATTGGCAGGGTTGGGACCGCTGGAGTTGTCAGGCGTTGCGGCGGAGGCAACCGCATCATTGTGCTGCATCTTCTGATACGTTTGTGGTGACAGTTGCGCGAGCATCTGCCTCTGCGCGTCATTGACGCCAGCGATCCATTTTTGCGTTGCCTCCTTCCCCCGCTCGACGACCGAATTGATTGTGGCACAGCCCGAGCCCGCTATGAGGAGCAGCGATAAGAGTGCTGCATAAACGTTTTTGGGGGGCGCATTGAGTCCTCACTTCCGACCGTTTCCACGTTCAACCCGGCTGATAGATCGTGGAAATTTGAACCTACGAAGTTGCGTGCTGCTTCATGCAGTCGATGACCTTGGGATCAATGGGGGGAGTGGCACTTTGCACTGCGGCGATGTCCTGCGGGTGATAAACCGCCTGGGACTCCGTAATCGCACCACAGATCACGTCTTCTTTAATGCCCGACGATGACATGGCCTTGATGTCGTCTACCCCAAGCGGGATGGGCTTGTCCGGAGCAGCGGCCGGCGGCGGGTTGGAGGCGACGCTGGGGTTGTTGGAAGGAGCGGGATTGTTGGCGGGCGGTGGACTTGCAGGGGTGCCGGCGCCGCCGGCGTTGTTTGGCTGGGCGGCAGCGGCCACCTGATCGTTATGCTGGATCGTTTTCAACGTCTGCGGCGATTGCTGCTGTAATTTTTCCCTCTGCTCTTCGTTGATATGGCCAATGATCCCACCGGCCAGAGCCCCGACTCCCTGCGCCGATCGCTGCGCCGGCGAGGGGATTTTTCCGGGCGACCAGCGCGCCGATGCCGGCGCCGATGCCGGCGCCCGACAATGCGCCAGTTGTAGTATTGCAGCCGGTGGGCGCCAGGAAGGCCAGGGATAAAAGTGCCGCACAAGTCTTATGATTTTGGATACGCATAGAGCTCCTCACTTTCCAGTTGTTGTCAGATTCTCCAACAGCCTCGTCACGTCAGACAAAGCCCATCCGAGCTTTGCCACGTCGCAAAACGGCACGTCAGGCCGCTGACCGCGATCGGACTATCTTGATCGTTTGGGTGTTTGCGGAGCGGGCGCCGCGGCGGCCGGGGTTGCATGCGGAGCCGGTGCCCCATGCGCCGGTTCGCCATGGGCCGGCGTTGCCCGCGCCGGCGCTGGCGGCCGAAATACTTTGCTGACCGGCTCCGCCGCCTTGGCCGGTTGTCCCGCCCGCGGTGTGGCGGTTGCGCCCGAATGCCTGGCCAGTTCCTCTCGATTTCCAACGGGATGCCGTTCCTGGAAACTCGCCTTTTCCACCTTGGTCACGTGCGCCATCCGATCGCGCCCTATTCCTTCGTTGACAAACCTGCCGTGCTCGTCTCTGCGAAAATCATTTCTGATCACGCTTCGATGAAAGTACTCACTCCGGTGAACGCGATCGACGTGAAATCGATATTCTCTGGTCCTCAATCGGAAGAATCTTTCATGAAAGTGGTCGTAACTGATGAACGTAAACGACTCATCCTGTAAGCCAAAATCATAATCTACGGCCACGACTGCCCCGTTAAAAACCAATACCCCCCCATCGTTAAAACCTGCTCCCACCGGCAAAGGGGCCCAACCGATACTTTGATCCGTCTCAGCGTGGCGCCAAAAGACCCATGCCGGACCCCAGGTGTAATCCGGGGCCCAGAGCCAACCCAGATTGGGGTCTCGAATCCAGCGGCCGTAGTGAAAAGGGATGTCTCCCCAGGAATAATCGGACTGCCAATAGAGCCCGTTTTCCGTTTGTGTCCATTGTCCGTTATCGTAATAGGGACGCCAGTCGGGATTTGCCGCGATGGCATTCTGTGGACGCCAGTAGTTAATACCCCCTATCTGAACCCACGTGCCCCAGGCGCGAGCTGATCGTGGAAATAGACAAAATTGACAGTCGGCGCCTGTGCTGCATCTCCACCTGGAGGCGGTTGTTGGCCATCCGGGGGCATTTGCTGCACGTCTGGCGGCGGGGTCGAGTTCACCACCGAACGCGGGTTTGCGAATGAAGTCGTGCCAGGGGGCGCGACATTGTTAGTGGAATTCGGAGAGCTTTGAACCAGCGCGACTTTTGGAGGATTCTGAGCAGCCGGCTGGACCGGTGTCTGGACGGCGGGCGTCGAAGGCCCGGTGGCCGGAGTCGGGTTCTTCGTCGGCTCTTCAGCAACCGCCACCGCAGGCTTCGGAGCGGGTGCGGGCAATGCGGGCTTGACGGAATCGAGCTCCTTCTGGAGATATTCCGGCGTCAAACGTCCGTCGGCAAGGTCCTCATAAATCTTGCGCGCTGACGCCCACTATCGTCTAAACCTTCTTGCGCCGTCAGCAACCCCCTGCCTTCATCGAGTTGCGTTCCGGTGATCTTGCCGCCGACGAGCAGTTGTTTCAGCGTCTCAACTCGCTCCGCCTCCTTCTTGTGTTGTCCCGGATCGATCGCCAGAGGAATTTCCTGTGCGTCCTTGGGTCCCTCAAACCACGGCTTCTGTATCGCGGCGTTTCCCTGCTTGTTCCGGAGCACCCAGTCCGCCACGCCCTTCGCCACGTAATCACTTACAATTCCCAGCGTGATGAATCCCTGGCTGTTAGCCGTGGCCTGACCGTGCAGCGCCTGGAGCAGATAGTAGGTGAATACGCCATGGTGAAAATCGGGCGTTTCATAGCTGACTTGTCCTCTGTCGCAGGAGGCCAGAACCGCCTGGCCTTGCGCTTCCACCAGCGCCTTATGAAAGGCGTCGGTCATGAGCGTATCGGCGCCTTTACCGTCGGAGGAGGCTTTTTCACGGCATGCATCGATCAGCAACAGGCGTTTGCCCGCTTTGGACTCCGACAGCTTCTGCTCCATCGAAGTGACGCTCAGCGCCGAATCCGCCAGCATGCCGCGCATTCCGTCTTGCGGCATGGCATAGGCCGTCGCTTTGTCCTCAAAGCCATGACTGCTGATCGAAACGATAACGATGTCCGCCGATGAATGCCCCAGGTCCTTCACGGTCAGGAGCGCATGCAGAATATGCGTTCGCTCCGCGGTAACGACGTGTACGCCTGCCTTGGTCAGTTCGCCCAGTTGGCGTTTCGATTCGTCGCTGGAGGGATCGCCGGATATGGCCAGATAACAATTGGCCGCCGTCACCAGCTTCAGTTCCAGGACGAACAAATTCGCCTGGGCAATGGCATCGTCCACGGCGAACTGCAGCGATCGAAGCCCGTCATCGACTGTGAATTTGTTCACCCCGACAAACAGCGCCGCGTTGCTCGGCGGCGCGGTATCCGAAACCGGCAACGACCTGCTTTCGTCGACGTCGAAGCCTTTCTGGCCGGCGCCCGGGGTTGCAGCCGTCGGAGCCGCCTTCAGCACTCCTCCACACAACAGCAGCGCCACCGCAAGCCATCCACCCACCGCCCGCGTTTTCCGAATCATTTTTTGTATTTGCATCGCATTACCCCAAGTATGCGGCTCGATCTGGTAACCGCGTAGGGTACTCATTTCAGCCGTGTTTCGCAACGTTTTGCTGACGTCCGCGTCATGTTTAGTCAAGTTCGGGTTCAGGGTTCAGGGTTCAGAGCAACAGCGTCACCCTGAACCCCTATACCCACCCGCCCTGAACCCTGACCTGCCGGAACCATCAGCCAGTTCCAAGCGATTGACGCTCCTGCTTTGTCTATCCACATTCGATGGGAGATCCCGACATGGTCGACGGATTCACCCGCACGATGAAGGGGCCTGAACCCGCGGCACGTCGCCCAGGGTGCGTGGCAGATTCGGGGACAGGGCGCTTTCCCCCGGTATTCCGGAGGAGCCGCGCACGAAGTAAGCGGGAAAGCCCTCCGTAAACGAGAGAACTTTTCAATCACTCGTCCCCGTCGGACTCTGCCCAAATATCGCGAATGAGTTGGAGCTTTCGCTCGACAGTCCTCACGGTGCAGTCCAGTTTATCTTTCGCGGCGATTTCTTCGTTGGTGTAGCCTTCGAGTTTCCACATGGCGACCCGCCGCGACGTTTCATCCAGCATCGCGAGAAGCCGTCCGACCTCCATTGCCGAGAGCACATCCTGCTCGGGGGTCGGCGAATGAGCCGCCGCCCCTTCCAGCGGAGAAGCCTCACTGTCCGAATTCGACCTTGCCTCTACGGCGGGATTCCGGCCGGCGGAGTAGTGTCGGTTCACCTTGTTGCTGATCCGCCGATTGGTAATCGTGAGCAATAGTTTCCAGAGATCCTCCCGGTTACGCAGGTTCTTGTACTTTTCGGGGGTATCGCCGCTTGCCAGAACCCGATAGACGCTTTGCAGAACGTCTTCTTCGTCTTCACGATGGCGAATCCCGGCGCGCTCCAGCCGGCGCCGGGCCATGGTCAGCAGCTCAACGGCATATCGCTGCCAGATCTTTCCCGCCGCATCCTGGAATTCCGCGGCGTCAGGCGCCTTGAGCTTGTCGATCAGGAGGGTGACGGAGTGCGAAAGCGTTCGGTCAGGCGATTGCATGCGTGCCTCAGACCCGCTCGGAACCGGCTACTTCCCCATGCGGCGTATGACCCTGTTGAACTGCTCCTGGAGCGCAGCGTCCTCAAAATGATCCGGAGAGACAAGGGGGCGACCCGCGGCAGGCTCGATGGACCATTTTCCCTTGACCCGGCGAAGGGCAACCTCGGCCGCGCCGGACAAGTCCGGGCCGGCCAGGATCAGATCGATCGTGCCGCTCCCGCGCGTGTCATAGTACGCACGACAAATCGAGCCCCGTTGCAACGCGAATTGGTATTTCCAATTTGAACGCTGACTCGGATCAGCCAGTCCATCGACGGTGATGCCGGACGGGGACTGGTGAAGCAGATCGAAAAGAATGGCGTTCCAGGGCTTATGTTCCGCGGGCGCAAAATCGAGCGCATCGGCTCTGCCTGAGCCGGTCAAATCCCGCAGTTCCGCCAACGCCGAATCCGGCCACGGATCGGTCGCAATCAACGGCTCGGCGGGACGTTCCTTCAGAAATTCCTTCAACTCACCGAGTGCCACATGATACGACGTGGTTCCCTGCCGCTGATCCTCCTTGAAGGACGGCATGGCGAATGAAACGCCGATGACCTCGCCGGCCATGTTCACCAGCGGTCCGCCTGAATCTCCGGAGTTGATGCCGGTGTTCGAATAGAGGATTCTGCGTTTGGGCGCGGCGCTGAGCTGCTTTCGCATCTGATCCGCCTGTCCACCATTCAGGGAAAGCAGCGTGATGACAACATCGGTCAATTCATCGGGGAAAATTCCCGTGCCGGTAATCTGGCCGGTGCGTACGCTCCACAAGCTGGCCGATGCAGGCTGGCCGATGGCAACACATTCGCTTCCCGGCCTGGGGTCGTGCGCAGCAAGAGTGAGCGGAACAACGGTCACGCCGGCGGGCGGCGGTTCAACCAGCTTGAGTAAGGCAAGGTCCTTCTGTGGACTGACCTTGAACACGAGAGCCTTAACCGGCTGATCGACGACGTTCATCCAGTCGTCGCTCATTTTACCGAAGTAAATACTTACGGATTGGGCCCCGCTTTGGGGATCGGGAACCGCTTCAGCAGCAACGTGGTTGTTAGTGATGATCCATCCGCTGGAGTCGATCACAAATCCGGTGCCGTGGCCGTTGGGCAACTTGACCACGACCACAGAAGGAGCGACCTTCGGATAGACATTCTCCGCCCCGATGCCGCGGCTCCTGCCGCCGGCCGGCTTCCAATTCGGATCAAACAATTCGCCCTGGCGCGGCACGCCGTTTTGGCCGTTGATCGGTTGAGCGCGTTCGGTCAGTTTGAGCTGTCCCAACTGCTGGGTGAGTGCGTTCGTGTCACCCCGCGACAAGCTGCAGGTTGCCATGATCGAAACGCCAACAAAGAGTGCGACGCACTGGACTCGAGAAGGAAATACATTGAATTCGTTCAAAGGCACGCTCTACCCAATGTGAGATGAAACCGAGACTTATCGCCCGTTTGGAGCATTTACTGAGCCCTTCTCGAGTTTGTCAAGCTTCGCGATCCTTTATAACAGGTCGCCGACTCCAATTTTTCTGTGTCGGGTTGCGCCACCTGGATTGGGATATTCACGTTGTCGGCGGGGCAATCGGAGCGAGCGTGATCGGCGCCTGTGGGCATCGATCGACAGCAAATTGACTTGCACCGTTTTGGGACGATGGATAAAAGTGTCGTCCAATCGTCCGCGCAGGCGGGTAACAACGGGCGTCATAGGGTGGACCGGGGTGTTTTGCTGCGCATTGGTGTTCGCGACCGGAGGCCGTTCGACGTTGTCCTGACCAGGAGAGTGGGTCGCGAGCAGCTTTATTTCTTACGGTCTTTTATGTCTCCAAAATCCGGTCTAGTCGCAATGCAAATGGAGGTCGATGCCGCTGCCGATCTGTTTGAGCGGGATTGGAAACTCCAGGGCTCACCCGAGATCAAGGATCATCTGGTGGGCGTCGCCCCGCCTTTACGGCAGATCCTGCTGGAAGAGCTGATCTACATCGACAGCGAGTATCGGCGCAGGTCGGGCCACGTTGTTCACTTCGACGAATACCGCTCGCGCTTCCCGGAATTGGCCAGTGATGAAGAATGGGTAAAGCTGCTTCAAGCGGCTATCGATCGGGTCGAAGAGCAAGGAAGCAAACCGCAGGATACCGCCGCGACAAGAACAATCGAGTTGGGCTCGGGCCGTCCGCAGCCGTCCCTGCCGCGGCAGACTCCACAGAATGATGCAAAGGCGCCAACGCGCATCGACCGCTACATCGTTGTGCAGGAACTGCCCGGCGGAGGTCAGTCAAAGGTGTTTCGGGTCGTTGACCCTGACTTGGCCGGCGAATTGATCCTCAAGAAGTTCCTGCCAGCCAGGGACATCAATGAAAAAGCTTTCCGGTCAGAAGCGCTGACGCTCGAGAAGCTGCGTCAATGCCCCGGAATTGCCAGAATTTACGGCGCGGGCATAAATGAAGGCCAACCCTATATCGTCGTGGAATATGTTCAGGGGCGGAATCTGGAACAGTACGCCCGCGCGAACAAGATCGATTCCGACCGCGCGATCGAAATCATTCTCGAACTCGCTCACGGGCTTGGCACCGCGCATCGCCTGGGAATCTCGCACCTGGACGTGAAGCCGGCGAACATCGTGATCGACTCGGCCGGGCGACCGAAGCTGATTGACTTCGGCGTCGCGCGAGCCCGCGACGTCTGGCAAAATGAGTGCGATCCACAGGGATTGGTGAGCGGCACCCCCGCCTACATGCCGCCGGAACAGGCCTCCGGTCAAACTCAACTGGTCGGTCCGGCCAGCGATGTATTTTCACTTGGCGGAGTGCTCTATTTTCTACTGACGGGCAAGCCCCTATACGACGTGAATGACTGGCGAATCCGCCTTGAAAAAGCGACGGCGTGCGAATGGAATCGACAGGCGCTGAATTCGGCCGCGGCTCCGCGACGGTTAAAGGCCATCTGTGAAAAAGCGCTTTCACCAAGGCCGGAAGATCGATTCCCCGACGGAAACGCCTTTGCCGCCGCGGTAGAAAAATTTCAACGTCACCGCGCGATCGGGAAATGGCTGAAGGTCGTTACGTGCAGCGCAATCGTGTTGGCGGCAATTGGCCTGACGTTGAATTCGCTTCTTGCCAGCGACCCGATGATCGATTTCCCGGTCGATTTTCAGGGCAGACGCCAGCCGCAGGATTGGAAAGCAGTCCAGGACGTTCTTCCGTCGCTTCGTCAGGGAGATGAATTTCGAGTGCGGGCCACGTTGCCGCAGGGAAAATATGCAATTGTTTTTAGATATGATGCGTCGGGAGCAACCGTTTTGCGTGAGATCCCGCCGAGCGAGCCACGCGAACTGGACTTTAAATATTCCGTTCCAGAGGTTGCTTCAAGTCAAACGGTACTGATCGGGATCATCACAAGCCGGCGCAGCATTGACGTGAACCCAATATCCCGGCCCCAGAATTGGCCGCTGCTTCCGGGGACGCTGCTGCAACTCGATTCGCTCGGTCCCGTTAAATACCTGAAACAGAGCAGGGACCTTGAAACCGACTCGGAAGTGATCGAGGACCAGATGAAAAGAATTCGTCAAAACCTTTCCGGCCGAATCGACGGGATCGAGGCCGTCGCGTTCATCTGCGGTACGAAACATCCGGAATAAGGGGCAAAGAAAAATTCGGTTGTCGGTCTAATCGAGGTTTGTTGGATAAGGAGGTTGAGAGAGTTATGTTTGACGTCAGCGGGATTTGGATTTTCGATTCTCAAAGCAAGCAATCGTTCAGTTTGTCAACCCAGAAACGCCGGTCACAGACCGGCAGGAGCAATTGTATGAAGCGCGTGATTATTGTCGGTCTTTCGGCCTTGTTCGCGGTTTCAACTGCCTCGGCGGCACAAAAGTTCGAAAGCAAGGTCGAGCCGGGAGTGAAGGCTTCAGGGGTCGATTTTGCAAAGGAGTTGGGAAGCGACAGCCCCTCGGTTCGTTCGCTTGGGTATCTGATCGAGACGGCTCGCACGGAGGCCGATCCGATCGGCCTGGCCGTCTTGTCCAATGAACTGGCAGCAGTTGAGAAAGCCACGGGAAAGATGGCCGACATCAAGGCCGCGGATCTGGCAACCGAAGCGGCGAAGCTCGCCAGGCAGCGCGGACACGCGACTGAATTGAAGGCCGTGGCCGTGCTCCTGCCGGACCAGGCTGCCGAGCTGGATAAGGCGGCCGAGGCGGCCGCAAAAGCCGAGGCCATCGCCAAGAAGAACAAAGGCTCGGACTCCAAGGGTGTGAACGGCATACTTCACATTGACAGTCATGCGATCGAGCCGCTGGATGCCTACGTCAACGGCACTTATGTCGGTCGTGTCGGGCCGGGTGGTGATCTCTACGTCAGCGTGGGTGGCCCCGGAAACACCATTCTGTTCGCCCGCGGAGTTTTCTCCGGAGGTACCTGCGCCGAAGAAATCACCGAAGTCGTCGGCAATTTCACCTGGACCTTACACGACTAAAGTAATGCGGAGATTCAGTTGATGCTTTTGAGCCGGATGCAGCAGTTGCCTCCGGCTTTTCACATTCAAGGCGCTGCCTTGAACGGCCCCTGCCGGTCACCGTACCGAAGACAAAAAAACCGAGCGGAGTGAGCGTCATGTCTATCGCGAAACTCAGTGATCATCGACGCGTTTTGCGCAGCCGGGCGGCCTTCTTCACGCTGATCGCCCTGGGCATCGCATTGTCAACCGCCGCCTCCTTTGCCAGGGACGTATCGTTTTCCAGTGACGCTGCGCATCCGTTCGCGTTCGGATTGTTTATCGGGATCGATGGGTACCCGCAACTGGATGAAAGATCCCGTCTCCATTCGTGTGTTCACGATGCAACGGCAATGGAGAATTTCTTTCGAAGCCGCTTCCACGTCACGCAATCGGTGCTGTTGACGGAACAGGCGGCAACCCGGAAGGGAATCGGAAATGCGCTGCGGGAACTGGTGCGACGAGTCACCGAGGCGAGGACAAAGCTCGATGCATTGCCCCTGGCGGATCGTCAACCCATTCATGTCGTGATCACTTACTCCGGGCACGGCGTGCGGGTGAAGCGGCTCAAATCGGAGACGGGTTCCGATCCGGATGACGATGCCTGGCTCTGCGACGACAGCACAATGGAATGCGATCAAGTCATTCGCGGCTTCGAGCTGCTCGAGATTCACCAACAGTTGGCTCGGCTGGGCGCTTCGGTCCTGATCGTTTCGGACTCATGTCATTCGGGGAGCAATTATCGCGGCATCGACCAGTCTCTCGCCCAGGCGCGCACACCATCCCGATCGACGGATCGAAGGATGGACCCCAGGAAAATCTTTTTCCGGAGTACGGCGCTGATCTTCCTTCCGGCCAGGATGCCTCGGACGACCGATCCAAGCCGCTGCCCGGCTTCGTGTTTTTCTCCGCCTGTTCCGACGGGGAAAGAGCCTATGACCTCACCTGTGGCGACCACCGCGAAGGCCGGCTCACGCACGTGATACTCAGCGTGCTGGAAACCAATCACGGCAACACCACCTACCGGGACATGGCCGCGCAGATCACCGCCAGGTTTGCGGCCGATTTCGAAGACCAGAATCCGGAATTCCATGGAGCGCCCGGGAAGGCCGACGAACTGTTTCTGGGAAAAGGCCTTCCTTCACCCGAAGCCCACGTGCTCTCCACGGATCCGAATCAGAATACAGTTGTTCTCGACCTCGGTAATCTCGGCGGCATCGATAAGGAAACGGCATTCACGTTCTACCGAAACCTGGACGATCTCCAGCAGAATCAGAATCCCGTTGCCACCGGGTCGGTGCTGGATGTGCAGGCGATGAATTGCACGGTTCTGGTTGACAATCCCAAGTCGGTGGATGCGACCACGGTCGCGAAATACGACCGCCCAAGAATGACCCACGTGATTGTGGGGATTGACGGACAGATACCGGCTGAGGTCAAGGATCAGTTGCAGGAGCTGGCAAAGTACAGGCAGATACAATTGGCGACCCAGACATTGGCTCCTACTTTGATGATCCACTATTTTCCGGCAAACCAGACCATCGGCTTCTATTCCCCCACCGCGCTGCCGGCCACGCGGCCTTCGGAGCCGGATCCCGCACCCTTGCGAAAGATCGGTTACACAGGCCCGCAGGACGCGGATCGATTTTCGCAGAATCTTCTATATGAAGCGGGAGTCCAACGGCTGATGAGCCTCCGCCGGGACGGCGGCGAGGCGCTCTTTTCGGCCGCCGTACAATCCGATTCCGCGGCGAACGTCGATCAGGCCAACCCCCCCGACGGGCTCAAGCACATTGCCGAACACGCCAGGTTCTACGTAACACTCCACAATACGTCGCGAATACCGTTGTACTTTACCGTGATCGGACTGACCCGAAATGGAGACCTCAAGATCCTCTATCCGAGTCGAGCGCAGGACGGAGATGGACTGATCCAACCCGGGGTCTCGGTAGACGTTGACAAGGGAGTGCTCAAGGCGACCGTTACTCCCGGAACTCCAAAAGGGTCGGCGGAGATGACTCACATCAAAATCATTGCCAGCGACCACCGCGAGCCGTTGGCCTCATTGGCCGTGCCTCCCGATGCGGGCCTTCGCGATGCGAGCCGGGGGATACGCGGCACAACCGATCCGCTCTTTGAACTGGTGCGTGACGCCATCCACGGCGGATCGCGCGGGTTTGCAGAAGGCAACTCAGGAGACATCGAGTGGCAATCGGCCAACCTCGATTTCGACGTGATCAGGCAATAGCGTCTGGACGGCTATGTCGGTGGCCGCAGAGATTTTCAGGGAATCTTTGATCGCAATTGTAATTCAGAGCCGTGGCCGTTAGCGCTTAGGCTCTTGCACATCTCGGCACACCAAGAACCGTCGATGCGATGAGACCTTAGCGAGCCGCGACCGTGAGGGAGCGAAGGAGTCGTGTACCGGGAAAGCCGAAGTTTCGCCAATTCGTCGCTCCCTGACGGTCGCGGCTCGCTGCACACAATCTCCGAGCGAAAGTTGTGCAAAAATCTGAGCCGTTAGGGAGCGATGTTCGCCCGCCCACGCCCCGCATGCCTCACACCTCATGCGAGAATATTGTGCACGACGTTTCCGTACACGTCAGTCAGCCGGAAATCCCGCCCGGCGTAGTGAAACGTCAGCCGTTCGTGATCCAGGCCAAGTGTGGCAAGGATCGTCGCCTGAAGATCGTGAACGTGGACGGGGTTCTCGACGACGTTGAATCCAAGCTCATCGGTCACGCCATAAGTCAGGCCGCGCTTGATGCCGCCACCGGCCAGCCAGACGGTATAGGCCGAAGGATGATGATCGCGACCGAGGCTTCGGCCCAGGGCGGGATTGTTTTCGACCATTGGCGTGCGACCGAATTCGCCGCCCCAGATCACCAGTGTTTCGTCGAGCAAGCCGCGCTGCTTGAGGTCCATCACCAGGGCGGCGGAACCCTGATCGGTTTCGCCGCACTTTGCGCGGTGGTTGCCGTTCAGGTCGGAATGGGCGTCCCATCCTTCGTGATAGATGTTCACGAAACGCACGCCGCGCTCAATCATCCGCCGCGCGAGGAGGCAGGCGCGGGCGAAAGAGGGCACATTCGGATCGCAACCGTACATTGCGAGCGTTTCTTTGCTCTCGCTGCGCAGGTCCATCAATTCCGGCGCTGAGCTTTGAAGCTGAAACGCCATCTCGTATTGCGAAATCCGCGTGGCGATTTCGGGGTCCTCTTCGACGGCAAGACGCTTGCGATCCAGGGAGCCGATCAAATCGAGCGAATCGCGCTGAAGGCGGGCGTCCACGCCAGCGGGGCTGGAGACGTCGAGGATCGGATCTCCCTGGTTGCGGAATCGCACGCCGGAATAGACCGTCGGAAGAAATCCGCTCGACCAGTTGGCCGATCCGCCGCTGATTCCCGCGCCGGTGGACATGACGACAAAGGCGGGAAGATTGCTCGCCTCGGCGCCCAGGCCATAAGTGACCCACGATCCGATGCTCGGCCGGCCCGGCTGGGAGAAACCGGTATTAAAGAAAATCTGAGCCGGGGCGTGGTTGAACTGATCGGTCTTGACCGATTTAATCATGCAGATCTCGTCGACGATTTTTCCCAGGTGCGGGAGGATATCGGCGATCTGCGCGCCGCACTGGCCCTGTTTGACGAATTTGAATCGTGGCCCGAGCACCGCCGCATCCGAGCGGATGAAGGCATAGCGCTGGCCGTTGATGATGGATGGCGGGATCGACTTGCCCTCGTAAGCCACCAGCTCCGGCTTGTAATCAAACAGATCAAGCTGGCTCGGCGCCCCCGCCATGAACAGGTGAATGACCCCCTTGGCCCTGGGCGCATAAAGCGACGGCTTAATCGCCATCGGATTAGGAACAGCTCCAGCCGCCGCGCCGCGCGCAGAACGCCCCATCTCCCCCGCCAGCAGCGAAGCCAGCGCGATCTTCCCAACGCCGACGCCGCATTGATTGAAGAAATGCCGCCGGGTGATTTGATTCATGCATTCCTGCGCTGGACTTCGTGGATTTTGTCATGTCGTCCCTCCTGAAGAGTTATTGCCGCGGATTAACGCGGATGCACGCGGATCAGGGCCGGCGACCAGAGCCTTTGCCTCTCGGGGTAGTTGTTCGCCAAACACCTTTCGGGCATTGTTGAAGGCCTTGCTCGAAATTCGGGTTTCGGACCGAAATTGAAAAGCAACGCTACTTCGATGGTAGTAGCACGGAGATAATTCAGAGTCTGTGCTTCGTTTGCCGGTTCGATCGCCCGCTGCGATTTGAGCTCAAGAAAGACGACGTCCTCAACCAGCAAATCGGCAAAAAATAATCCGACCTGCCGGCCCCTGAACCAGACCGGAATTTCGACTTGCTGCTTGACGCTCAGGCCAGCCTCCTCAAGCGCGATCATCATCGCCGCCTGATAGACCGATTCAAGAAATCCGTGGCCCAGCTCATTGTAAACTTCATAGAAAACGCGAATTATCTTTTCGGTAAGTTGAGCGTGAAGCAGACCGTTCGAATCTGAATTTAAGTCTTTCATTTTCTGATCCGCGTTCATCCGCGTTTATCCGCGGCCAATATTCTTCATTCCTTCGTAATCGTCTCATCCAGGTTCAGCAGCGCCGGGCCGTTGCCGTCCAGGCGGCGCGGTCGTTGGCGTCGCCGGGGCCGGGGCCGGCGATCGCGGCGGCGTTGAGCTGGTGCGAATCGAAACGGTTTTTCTGAGCGGTGTAAAAGCCGATAATGGCCGCCTTCTCGTCGGCGTCGGGTGTTCTGCAGAGTATTCTGCGGAACAGATGCTCGGCGCGAGCGTCCACCTGCGTCGCGGGATCGGCGGCCGCCAGGCGGCCCAGGGCGCGGACGACATCCTCATAAACCACATCATTCAGCAGGACCAAGGCCTGCAGTGGCGTATCGGACACGTCGCGCCGGGCGACGCACTCCTCCCCGCTGGGGGCGTCGAAGGCGTTGAACATCGCATACGGCGCGGTGCGCTTCATGAACGTATAGAGCCCGCGGCGGAAACGGTCCTCCCCGCCGCTCACGTTCCAGGCCAGGGCGCCGAACGTTCCCTCGGACGTGACCGATGCCGGCTGCGGCGGGAAAACACCGGGGCCGCCGATCTTTTCTGACAGCAGGCCGCTCACTTTCAGCGCGTAGTCGCGGACCAGCTCCGCCTCGAGGCGCACGCGGGGCGCGGGCGAGCAGGCGGTTCTGCGGATCCTTCTCAAGCAGCTCCGGCGTGACGCGTGACGACTGCCTGTACGTGGCGCTGGTGACAATCAGCCGGTCGAGCTGTTTCAGCGACCAGTTCAGCCCGTCCGGCCGGGCGAATTGCACCGCCAGCCAGTCGAGCAGCTCGGGATGTGTTGGCGCATCCCCCTGGTATCCAAAATCGTGAGTCGTTCCGACGATGCCGCGTCCGAAAAACGTGGCCCATTGCCGGTTGACCGTTACGCGCCCGGTCAGGGGATTTTTCCCATCGACCAGCCAGTGGGCGAAGGTCAGCCGATCGTGCGGCGCGTCCTTCGGAAGCGGCGGAAGAATGGAGAGAACGTTGGGCTCGACGCGTTCTTCGGCCTGGAGGAACTCGCCGCGATGATGGACGAAAGTGGGCCGCTCCTTGTCTGACGGACGCTGCTTCATCACCAGCGTCGTCGGAAGCGCCGGCATCTGTTTTCGGAGTTCCGCGATGGCGCTGCGCTCCCCGGCCAATTCCGGCGCAATGGTGACAAAATACTGAATGAGTTGATCGCGCTGCGCCGGCGTTTGCTGGGCAGCGGGAATGAGCAGCAGATCCTCGATCTCCGCCGGCACGTCGCGGGCCGCCAGCGGACGCGAATCGGTCGTAACTGAAATGCGAAATCGTCCCAGCGCCGAGGCGTAGTATCTCTCGAAGACCATCGAGAGCGCCAAATTACCAGCTCCCAGCGGCGCGGCGAGATTGAAGACGGCGGAATTCGTTTTCCCGATCGAACCGGAGACGGACCAGCCGGTGAGCGGATTGCCATCGATGGCGGCGGCAGCATTGTTAGCGCCGCTGGCAAACGTCTGAGTCGCGCCGCGAAAGCCGACCGGCTGACCTTGCGCCGAAAGGGTCATCCCGCTCAGGAAGAAATCGCCGAACGTCCCTTCGTACGAGGTCCGGCCAGGACCTCCCTCGGGAAGGCTCGCATCTGGAATGACTTCCAGGCGCAGCGCCGTCACGCCGGGCTGATCGTTCTGGAATTTCAAGTCATAGACGTCGCGCTTGGTCGTGTCGCCGCCGGCGAGAATGGAGCCATCTGCCAGCAGGTTCAACAGCGCCATGTTGGTCTTCATCTCAGTCGGACGAAGTACCGACCACCGGACGGCTTTGGGCGCTTCGGCCGCGAGCCAGGCGTCGAAATGCCGATTCAGCTCCTCGCGTCGGCGAACTTCGATGGGTTTGGGATCGGCCGATGCAGGGGGTTGACCGAGGCTGATGCGGAATCGGCCGAGCGTGTGGAAGCCGCCGAAATTCTGGTCGAGCCTTAGCGTCCAGCTCAAGCCCTTCGCAGCGTTCGGCTGATTGAAATGGAAGACGGCGGTGCGATTGCCATTGTGCGAGTCTTTGGTTTCACCAGCCCAACCGATTCTCGGATCGTTGCCGAGGGCCGCGCTCACGGGGAACATGTCCTGGGAGAAATCGGCTGTCGCGTCGGAAATTCGGACCGGCGCCGGCTTCGATGAACCATCGTGCGGCGCGACGAAAACCTCAATATGATTGAGGACGAAATTGCCGTTGATCGCACGACCCGGCCCATGATTGGGCAACGCCGGATCCTGAATCAATTCCAGCTTCAGACCCGCAACATGCGCCGCGTCGCTGTCGAAGGTGACGGTGTAGCTGTCCCGCTCCGGATGATTGCCGCTCATGCGGACCGAACCATCATCAAGCCGCTCGGCCGTCGCCCCGCTCGCCGCGACAACCTGAATCGCAGCCGTCTGCCAGGTCAAATCCTCGCTCTGGGCCGGAAAATGATTGGGAAGATCCGCTTCGCGGAGAGCGATCTGTTTCTCCAGTTCGTTGCGCCGGGCCATCAGGTCCGGCTGCGGCACGCTCATCGTGGGCTCGTCGGCGTCATTGAAAAACGCCATCATCTGGTAGTACTCGCGGTGCGGAATCGGATCGAATTTATGCGTATGGCACTGCGCAGCCGAGCGTCAGCCCGAGCCAGGTGATGGCGGTGACGTTGTTGCGATCGATCACCGACTTCCAGCGAAATTCCAGCGGATCGATCCCCCCTTCTTCGTTCAGCATCGTGTTGCGATGAAAACCGGTGGCGACGCGATCGTCCGTCGTGGCGTTGGGCAGCATGTCGCCGGCCAGTTGCCTGATCGTGAACTGATCAAAAGGCATGTCTTCGTTGAGCGATTTGATCACCCAATCGCGCCAGGGCCAGATGCTGCGGACGCGATCCTTCTCGTACCCGTTGGTGTCGGCATAGCGGGCGAGGTCGAGCCAGCGGCGCGCCCATCGCTCACCATAATGCGGATTTGCCAGCAGCCGATCGACGAGTTTTTCGTACGCGTCCGGCGATTTGTCCTTCACAAAGGCATCAAGCTCCTCGGGCGTCGGCGGCAGACCGATGAGATCGAGCGAAACCCGGCGGCAAAGCGTCTCGCGGTCCGCATCCGGCGAAGGAGCCAATCCCTGCGCCTCCATTCGGGCCAGAACGAAGCGGTCGATCGGATTGCGCGGCCAATTGGCATGTTCCACTTTCGGCAGCGACGATTGCACCGGCGGAACAAACGCCCAATGCTCCCGGTAAACGGCGCCCGCCGCGATCCATCGCCGCAACGCATCCTTCTCCGCTGCCGTCAGTGGATTTTTCGTAGCCGGCGGCGGCATCACCGTGTCCGGATCGCTGGAAAAAATCCGGCGGATCACCTCGCTCTTGTCCGGCGTCCCCGCCACGATCGCAAACTTTCCCGACTTGGCCGCGATTCGCTCGGCATCGACCCTATCCAGCCGGAGATTCCCCTTGCGCGCCTTGTCGTCCGGCCCATGGCATTTAAGACAATGACGGGCGAAGACCGGCCGCACTTCCGTCGTGAAAGCCGATTCGTCCGCGGCAAGAGCGGGCGCGGCGGCGACGATGCAGTAGAAGATGAGCGGTGTGATTCCGAAAGGTTTCATGACAAGTTAAGTCGATTGGAGGACGGGAGTAATACCGTTTCCGTTCGAGGTTGTTCGACAGGTCGAATAACGCCGGTGAGTTGCCTCAGATCGGCATCGGAAGTCGGACAATCGCGCAACTCGAGATCTCGAAGCTCTGGAATACGTGGGAGTTGACGGAAAATCGAACCCGCCTTTTCGTCGGGTTTACTTCGATTTCTGAATCTGCCCGATGAAATCTGTTCGCCTCATTGATCGAGGCTTCCATATCCTTCACGAGCGCCGAAACATCGGTGTCGATACCCGCCGCCGTCGTGTGCAGCGACGCGATCGCCTCGGCGTTGAGGTTGTGCTTCAGGAAGAGCACCTGATCTTTGAACGCCTTGAGCACCGGCTGCATCTTCGCCTCGCTCTTGCGCATGGCGGCGATCAGCACCGCATAGCGCGACTTGGTTTCCGACAGCTTTTGCTGGCTCTGCTCCTTGAGATTCGGGTCCGTGTACTCCCCGAGTTCCGTCTCCCATTCGGCAAACAGATCGTTGGCCACCTTGTCCACGGAATTGATTTTCTTGGTGACCGACGCCGCACGCGATTCGCAATCGTCGTATTGGCCGCTCAGCTTTTTGTATTCCGCCTCGAGATCCCCGCCCTTGAAATTCGTCAGGGCCTGAAACTGCTCGAGCGTGGTCTTGAACTGCTCCTTGGCCTCCTGCTGATCGTCGCGGGCGCCCTTCACGCGGCTGACGAGGATATCGCGCTTCTCATAGCCGAGCTTCTGCCAGACACTGTAATAGGTCGTGGCGCAACCGACGCCGAGCGCCATGCACGAAGTCAGAACGAAAATTCCAAGAAAACGCTTCATGGAGCACCTCATTTCCACTGGAGAAGGCAAGATCGCAACCTACCCAACCGCCCGGCGTCATATCAAACCCGCGTCGGGCACGCAACCTTTAACATGCGCCCTACGACCGACGCACGTATAACAAGTTCCGCGCGGAGCCCACCCATCAATGCATCCCAACAACGCACTCATGACGCGCGGAGACATTTCTAACGGAGGTTTAGCCGCCGCGGCCTCGCGGCGCTCGAAAGTGAAATGTCGCATCTATCCCCATCAATATAGCGATCGAAACTGTTTCCTTATCCTGCGTCGCGCGGCCCGGCGAGGCCGCCGGGGCTAAACCGACGTGTCGCATTCCAGGATCCTATAATCCCCCAGGTCTTTCAGAAGTTGCCGGTCCGTCACCGCAAAATCGTCCCCCTTTCACGCGCCTGCACGCCCAATGGGAGACGTCGAGCCCGGTTAGCGGTTGACGCCGCACTCCATTCGACTACCATCCAAACTTCCGCGGATGGAAGAGAATTCTTCACCCCATGCGATCCGACGCGAATCGAAACGTTCGGGAGGGCACCAAAACGCAGGCCCGACGTCCGGCTGAGAAGCCGGCGCCCGCGCGGCCGGCCGCTCGTCCCCCCATTCCCCCGGCTCCCGTCGAAACCGAAGACCTCAAGCCGGTGCCGCTCGGGAAGGCCTCCGACGAAGAGTTGATGCGGCGGACACAGCAGGAAGACAAGCAGGCCTTCGAGCTGCTCTACGAACGTTATAGCGCCTCGGTCCTTTCCTATCTGTATCGAATGCTCGGAAATCTCGAAGACGTGGAATCGATCGGGCAGGAGGTATTCCTTCGCGCCTTCCGCTTCCGCGCCACGTATCACTACCCCCATAAATTTTCGACCTGGCTGTTCACGATCACGCGCAATCTGGCGATCAATCAATCGCGTCGCCGCAAGCGTAGTCCGATCCGCAACATCACGGAGTTGAACCTCGACGGTATCGATATCAGTGGCGATCCCTATCAGGTCGCCGCCCGAGCCACCGATGATGTCGAAAAACGCGAGGAGATCACGCGCGTCCTGCGGGCGCTGGACACTTTGCCGACCGATCAAAAGGAAGTGATCGTGCTGGGCATCTTCCAAGACCTCTCGTACGCGGAAATGGAAGACATCACGGGGACCAAGGCCGTGACCCTCCGCTCCCGCATGTTCCACGGACTCAAACGCCTGGCCCGAACCGTCGGCGGCGATGAGCCGGAGGAAAACCCGTAAAGGCTTCAATGCAATGGCCACAGAGCACACAGAGATAGAAGAGAGCACCGAGACGCAGTTTGCTCTTCGGGTCTCTGTGATCTCTGTGCCCCTCAGTGCCCTCTGTGGCCATTGTCCCCGATCGCGGTCCTTGTGGTGCACCAATGATTTTTAATTGACGGATTGAGCCGGAAACCTACGATCTCATGCCCGAAATTGACGTTGAAACCGATCCGTTCCTCAAGCTGCTGACCGACGCGCTGCGCCGGGCCGGGAAGTCCGCAGTGGCATGAAGCGGTTACTCGATTGCGGTCCGGAACGGCCGGCGTGCAGCCTGCCGACGCCGACGAATATCAGATGCTTCTTCGCGCCCGCGAAGACCTGGCCAGCGGACGCGCTTACCGTGAAGTGCGGGCGGGAACCGGATTCACCCGCAAACTCCTCAACGTTCTCGAAAAGGAACAGCCCGGCGGAACGAGGCGGCGCTTCCTACCGCAAGCATCATCGCCATCCTCGGGATCGTGGCGGTGCTGGCGGTGATTGCCGTCGTGGCGTTTAAGCTCATGCCCAGCGGCGAGTCGGGACATGGCGCAGTAGATGATCTGGCCAATACCTATTTCCCCAATGAGGCGACGGCCAGCTTCGACAAATCGATGCCCGCCGGCTGGCACGCCATCGGCAAACTTTCACTGGACGCCTCCTCGGCCGGCCTTCGCGCCGGCGACGGATCGGATCTGAGCGGCGGGGGCATCGTCTCCGATGCTCCCATTCCCGCATCTCAATCGTTCGCATTTGAAGTGGAGTTGCGAGCGCCGCATCCGAGCGACGCCGTCATCGCCCAGGTCTTCATTTCCACCTCCGGCGATTTCAGCCCTGATCGCTCCACCAGTTCCCACGAACTGGTCTGGCAACTCGTTTCTAATTCCCAGCAGGTTGCGTTGAACGGAAATACCGAGCCGGCTAATTCCGTCGCCACCAGCGGCGTTATTCGCGTTCGCCTCACCATGAGCCGCGACCTTGCAGTCGTTGAAGCCAACGGCAAGCGGATCTGGGCCGGCCCGCACCTACTGGGCGACACCCCCCGCTTCCCCGGCGTCCGCTTCATCCGCAAAGCCGGCGGCGAAGCCGGGCCAGTCGTTCAATCGATGAAAGTGTTGAAATAGGTTTCGGCGGTTCGAATCGAATTTCCGAGTCTGGAATTTGGTTTTTGGTCTTTGGAATTTATTTGGGATTTGGTTTTTGGAAATTGGGATTTGAAGCGTCAGCGCCATGACTACCACCATCGACCCCAACACCAGCCTCGGCTCCTACTCCGACGTGGAGGCGGCGAAATTCCTTTCCGAAATGTACCACGCCCTGGAGACGGAGCTGGCCAAGGTGATCGTCGGTCAGGAGCGGGTGATCGAGGAGCTGCTCATCGCCATCTTCGCGCGTGGGCACTGCGTCATGCAGGGCGTGCCCGGGCTGGCCAAGACCACGCTCGTCTCGACCCTGGCGCAGGCGATGGATCTTTCCTTCCGGCGAATTCAGTTCACGCCGGACCTGATGCCCTCCGACATCACCGGAACCGATGTGCTCCAGGAAGATCCTGACACCGGCCGGCGCCGGTTCGAATTTCTTCAGGGCCCGGTCTTCGCCAACATGCTGCTGGCCGACGAGATCAACCGAACGCCGCCCAAGACCCAGGCCGCCCTGCTGCAGGCGATGCAGGAAAACCAGGTGACCGCCGGCCGGCAGACGCTGGACCTTCCCAACCCCTTCTTCGTGCTGGCCACGCAAAATCCGATCGAGCAGGAGGGAACCTATCCTCTACCCGAGGCGCAGCTCGACCGGTTTATGTTCATGGTGATGGTCAACTATCCCAAACGCGAGGAAGAGCTTGAGGTGCTCAAACGCACGACCGGCGTCCTTCCGTCGAAAATCAAGAAGGTCATCAATGCCCGGCGAATTCTGGAGCTTCAGGAAATCGTCCGCCGCGTCCCCGTTGGCGACCACGTTTACGCCTTCACGATCGATCTCATCCGCGCCACCCGACCGAGCGAGCCGGGCGCCAGCGATTTCGTGCGCCACTGGCTGAGCTGGGGCGCCGGCCCGCGCACCGGTCAGAACATGATCCTCGCCGGCAAAGCGCGGGCGCTGATCCGCGGCCGGCTGTATGTCACCGTCGAAGACATTGAAGCCGTCGCCCCCCCGGTCCTTCGCCATCGCATCATCCCCAACTTCAACGCCGAGGCGGAAGGAATCACCGTCGAACAGATCGTGGAAAAGATCATCACGATGATTCCAAGAGGGAAAGGGGAACGATTGCTTTAGGAAAAGGCGAACATCGAACATCGAACATCGAAAGTTGAACGATCAAGATACGGACAGATATGATGTGTCGACTTTCTTACCAGGCATGAAAGCGGATGACCTTAAAGCTGCAAATCTCGAAGGACTTGGAAGCCCGGCTGATTGAAGATGCCCGCAAATGCGGGCAGTCGCCCGAGGAATACACACTCCGCCTGCTGGATCGTCACGTTCCCACTGCGAATGCCAATGCGCACGTGATTGATTTGCTTCAATCCTGGATCGACGAAGGCGATGAAGCAGAACAACGCGAAACTGGCGATTATCTCATCAAGGCCCTCGACGAAGACCGAATGTCCAATCGCAAATTGTTCCCGCCGGAGTTGAAAGGTGTGACCTGGTGAACCGAACGGTTCTTGTCGACGCCGGGCCACTTGGCATTGCGACCAACCCGAAGCGGTCGCCCGCAAATATGGCTTGCACCCTTTGGTTGCAGTCGCTCGTTCGTGCTCAAGTACGCGTCCTTGTTCCAGAGATCGCCGACTATGGAGTCCGCCGCGAGCTTTTGCGCGCTGGCAAAGTTCGAGGTGTTGCACAACTCGATTCACTTTCAAGTCTCCTCGAATATCTTCCAATCACAACCGCAGCCATACGCAAAGCAGCGGAGCTTTGGGCGACTGCCCGGCAACAAGGGCAATCAACGGCTTCGGATCAATCGATTGACGGCGATGTCATACTGGCAGCCCAGGCGCTTACGGCGGGCATTCCGGCGGTGGTGATCGCAACAACAAACGTCGCCCACCTCTCGCGTTACGCTACCGCCGAACTTTGGCAGACGATTCAGCCCTGATTCATTCTCCGATTCCGATGGCGGATCAGATTAACAACACGAGGCCTGATCATCGGTCATCGGGACCAAGCCTCAGACCGATTGCTTCTACTATAGTAATCGCCGCTCTCATTTGCTTCTCCTTCGGCGTCTCCCCACATGACGAAGCCGCCTTCCGCACCTTTTCGGCCAGCATCGACCGCTGGCAGACCGACCCGGAATTCCGCGCTGCCGCCATGCAGTATTGCATTCTCGGCAGCGCCGCCACGCGCACGCAATTTCTGTTCATCCGCACCGGCCGAATCGTGATGGCGCTTTGTTCGATCCCGCTGCTCCCCGCACGATTTTCAGTAAATCCGACATCTCAGAGCCATTACGACGACTTCGGCCGGGGGCCGCTCTGTGCTTATCTGCATTTATGTGGCGAGCAATCGGTCGGCGACGTCGAATCGATGGTCGAGCGAACGGCAAACACGAGTGGCCTCTCGGACGCTGGCCTTCGCGAATTTCTCGATTCGTTCAAGATGGATTTCCCGGTCGCAAAAGATCGCGGCGCAATCCGCAGCGCCGCGGCATTGATCTTGGACACCGATGCCCGCCGGCCATTTTCCATCCGCGCGAACATTGGTCCGCTGCTGCGACCGGATATCGCCGGAGTTGCAAGCGAACTGGGAATTCCGCCCGACCCGTGGCGAATGACTCCCGCCGAGCAGGAAACGGTACTCGACCGCCTCGACGGCTACGTCCGCCGGTACGATCCGGAACTGTGGCGGACCAAACAAGTCAGCGACTTCGCCGGCGGCGTCTGGGCGCAGGTCTTCGGGCCGCCGTATAACAATTTGATCAAGCCGGTGCTGGTAATTGGGAAAGCGTGTCAGTTGGCACTATTGATTGTTCTGACGATCCTGGCCGCGCGCGTGAGATGGGGCGCATCTTCGCCACGCCGCGCACACCATCTAGCGCCAGGCAAGGCTCGGAACGATTCGCGGAATGAATTTAATCTACTGATCGCGACGGAATTGATCGTATAGCTAATAGCTAAGGCAAATTCAAGAAATGTTGGATGTCCCCTTATCTTTTCCCCAAATTCAAGAAATGTTGGATGTCCCCTTATCTTTTCCCTGGATGTCCCCTTATCTTTTCCCGCGTTCGTCGGCAGCTTCTTCGACTCCTGAGGGAGGTAAACGACGCCCGGCGAACGGCGGGTTTTGCAGCAGTGCCGATGTCGGTCCTACGGCTGCGGCGGTTGGCAGTGAAGGTGTTTGCAGACGAGCAGAAGTGGGTCCAAATGGAAGCGTAAACGACAACGATATTCAAAATGATGCCCCGGAATACCGGAAGCTGTCTTCAACGCTGGTTTCGCGGCTAACGATCGAAAATGCTTCAGAAAGTGAGATCGATCACTGCTCAAAATTTTGCGACGAATTTGTGAGTACGATCGGTTCGTCTGCATCTGAGGGCACCCAATTCACGGCATATCCTTTCGTCCACGCCCATTCTCGAAACTGGCGAAACGCGGAATACCCGTTAGTGCGTAATAGAATTTGGATGACGATAGTATGCGGATCGGCATTCGTGAGCAGGTCTGGTGGCTCGATGCGCCCCTTTAACAAAGTCGCTGATCGACGTGCCAGCCGCACCCGGTAATCGGTCGTACCTTGTTGACTCTAGATTCAGCGCAGTTGTGCGATAGTCGCTTGATTCGATGCACCACAACTTGTCGCCGGAGATTTCTGTCCATCGCTGATGCCGTGAACTTTCACGAACGCGAGGAACGTAAAACGCGACCTCTTGCCGGGGCTGTTTGGCCCTTTCTTTGACGCTCGTGATCTTAGCCGCCATAACCGATGACCGCTCATCAAGACTTTTCGTACCTCGGCCAGGGCGGCGACCATATCAGAATCCGAATTCACGGTTGGCGCCATGGACTGCAATTTCTGCCGGACCGCACGCAATTCGGCTTTTGAGCGGGCGGTCGCCTCCGAGAGATTATCGGTTTCTTCGCTCAACATTCGAATTTGACCGCGGAGGAGGTCGGCGGCGGCCTTCGGGTCGATCACGGCGATCGATCGTTGGCTCAACAGATATTCGGCACGTGAACGACGCTCGGAAGTGGATGTGGCGGCCGAGGCAGCATCGCGCAACTCATGTTCTGCGATTGCCAGTTCCGAGGAAACCGTCGTCGCGGGGCGTCCACCACTGATTACGACAATTGTCAGAATGAAGATCAACAAACCGATAACGCACGCCAGGATGTCCAGGAACGAGAAATTGAAGATGTCAACTTGCCGCCGGCTTCTGCGTTGTGAGTGCATTGATTGCCCCTACTTTCCCGCTGCCCCTTCAAAATCCCAAGTTGAATCCGCCGGTTCGTACCCGATTGCGGTGGATGTAGGAAGGCTGGCCCGAGCGACCTTGAATGTCGCCGCACCGTCAGGCGCACCCAAAAAAGCACGAGCGGATTTTCTTGGCCTGCTTGCCGTCGTAGCGCATCGCGCGAACGCTGAATTCGAATCCTCGATTGCATCGGAGCGCAGTTCGACCTACTACCTCAATGGTCCCTTTTTCGTCAACACGGAAGACTACCACTTCTCCAGAGCGGCAATCGACATGCAAAACATTGAACCCGTCTTGCTGTGCCCCCGGGTGCTTTGACGGCACCAACGCGACGCCAGGTGGAGGCAAGGCCGCCGTCGCCGCATCCAGCTCTCCCTTGATTTCATCGAAATGCTTACGAGCGGCTGCAAGACTCTGCTGCGCTTGTCGCCGTGTTTGATCTCTGGCACTCTGCATGGCAATGAGCTGATTTCGCACTGCTTCCAGTTCGCTGCGCTTCCGCTCATCCTCTTCTTTCGCGGCATCTCTGGCCTTTTGAACGGTCTCACGTTGTTGTTCGAGATGCTGAGCTTCTGGGGCGTGGATTCGGCTCAGTTGCACTTCAAGGGCGTTGACAATCTGAGCGTCTGTCTCGGCCGCCCGTCGCAATCGTGCCGCATCATCCATTCGATGTCTTGCGATCGCGTGCGTGTCCGCAACAGGGCTCTGCGTCTGCAAAATAAACACCATAACCATGATGAAAATCAGTAGTCCGATCGTGCAGGCGAGAATGTCGAGGAACGAGAAGTTGAAGATTTCAACCTCGCGTGATGTGCGTCGTCGGCTCATCCCTTTATCCGCGATTCTTTCTGAGCGAGTTCCTGGGATCGCTGAGATTCCCGCCATTGTTCTGTAAGTCCTTTGATCGCGTCCGTCATTGCAGCGATATCCGTTCGGGTCGGATGGGCTGCGCCTTCCGAGAGTTGAACCCTCTGAAGTAAGTTTTCCATGCAATAGGTATCGAGCCGTGCCAGAAGACCGTCTTCACGACGCTGTAGCACCGACATGATCAACATCAAAATCAAGCTCATGCAAAGGGCGAGCATTGTCGTTTCAAACGCCTGGCCAAGTCCGTAGGTGACGCCCTTTAGTGACTCGCGCAATCCGTCAAGGTCCGCGGCATTCTGAATCAGCGTGCTGAACGCCTGCACACCGTTGCTGATACCGATGACGGTGCCCACGAAGCCGAGTACGGGTATTGCCCAGATGATGAACTTGGGCGCCGAATAGCTGGAATCCATGGCAGCCGCATCGTTGTCGGCCCGATAGCGCAACAGATCGTCGAGCTTTTCGGAGGTTCCGAGCTGATGGAGCCGCAGGATCGCCTGACGAATTCGGACCACTAGAAGCAGGGAGCGGCGATTGTCCTCCAAGCGTCCAATCCGATTGAGAATTTGCTCGCTGTCCGCCGGGCCAATCGTCGCTTCCGGTTCCTCGGGGAGCAGGCCAATCCCAAAGGCACTTTCTTCCCGCCAAATGAGCGGCAGTTTGAGTAAGAGGATGCAAAGGGCACAGCAGAACAGGTAAACGCAAGCGTAGGGTACCCATCCGTGACCGCAGAACAGATGGTAAAGACCCGTGTCGCGCAAAAGGAAGAATGGACCAAGCGCATAGAACGCCACGGCGAGCGCCGTTGCGAGGCCGATCGCCAAAAGCGTGTTCGGTTGGGTTCCCGTTGATTGACGCAACTGATTCCGCCTCACTTTTTCGTCACAATTGGGGCAGGGTGCGATAGCCCCCGTCGCCAAGACGGCCAACGGCGTGCCGCACCCAATACAGCTAACTGCCGTCATCGTTCAAATTCCTTTTGGGAGAAAAGTCCGATCATTGCTTTGGGTCCTTGGGTTCTGCCGGCGGCGCGTCCTTTACGAAGTTTATCTTGTAGAGAATCACGCCGTTTGCGGGTAGGTAGACGTTCACCGAAAAGGGCTCGATACTTTGAAGTTGATCGCAACCGCTTTCCCCATTCTGCGCCTAAATCGGTCTGCCGGGAAATATCGCCTGGAATTTGCTTTTCACGGCTCGTGAGTTCCTGATACTGTCTCTGTAGCCGCCGCTGGTTTTGCAGCGAAACACCGTCAGTCCCGTAACTAAGAGTGAGCTGTCTTTCGACCTCTTTCTTCTGCCTCTGTATTTCTTCCAATTCGGCATTGAGTTTGCCGATTGGAAACTCGGCGTACGCTCGCCTCGTCTTCGCATACTGCACCGCGTCCTGCCAGTCGGCTCGGAGCGATCGCGCCTCCGGATCGAACTTCACCGTGAATCGGACGACGGCGTTGTCTTGGTGCTGAAGCACGCTGGAGGTCTTCGTGCTGCGCAGGATATTCCATGCTGCCGGAACCGGCGCGGGCGGCGTAATGCCCACCCAGCCGGAATCGATTTTCAGGCCGAATTTCTGTGGCTCGGCCGCCTTCAGAACAACGGTCTTCTCCTCGCTGGGGAAAAGCTGGATCGTTGCCACCCGGTCGGCGCCCTTCATAAGTCGGATGGCCGAGAAGCGGAGCCAAGCCGCAATTTTCAAGTCGGTCGCAGACTTTGACAACTTGCCTTTCCACTGCCAAAAAACCTCTGTCCCATCGACTGTGATCTCCGCCAATGGTTCTGGCGGTTTGCCGGCGAGGTTGCTGTGGATGTGGCCAAGGCGGAGCGTGGTTCCTTCACTTGTGATCGCAATTTCGTCTAACTTCGCCGGGCCGACGAACTGGATGGAATCGGCTTGATCGATCTGGTCTATTTTTATCAAGATCGAGGGCTCTGCAGATGCCGGCGGTATCCGTGACGACACAGGGGTTGCATCAACAATCGGGGGAATTGCCGCCGTAAATGGTGGGGTCTGATCATCAGTGGATGGAGTGTCTGCCGTGGTCGTCGGACTCTCAGTTGCGGTGTTCTTTCCTGTTACAGCGTTTCCACCATCCGCTGTCGGGCCACCACCGTTTGTGGTGCGCAGCATTATGGAGACCGCCAGGAACGCCGTCCAAATAAGCAGATGCCCCGTCTTATCCCGCGAGATCAAAATGACCGCCCCTTCCCGTGGGTGTAGCTGCTGGATGTCCCTTAGGCTGCCGCCCTCAGTCTCGGCTGAGCGTACAAATTCATGAGCACTTCAAGCAATCCGATACCGAGCACCGCCAAACAACCGTAAATAATCGCAATACTGCGAAGGATCCCGCCGACAATAACACCGTGCATCTGGGCGATCTGAAGATCGGAATGCTGCAATTCACGGAGCGGCCCCACAATCATCTGCATTGCTCCCGCAGTGACAGCGAGAATCGCGATGGCGGGCAAAACCGCCGCGGCCAGTGCGCATGCCCACGTGGCGTGATTCAGGGCGCTGTTGAAGTTCGCTCTGAGCCCTGCGAACCCCAGGATACCCGCCGTCAGGCCGCAGATCATCGCCGTGAACGCAAGTATAATCCCGAAGATGACGGAGCCCGGTGCGCCCGCCATCCCCTTTTCCTCGCTCATCCAGAGAAACATCGTCATCAAAGAATCGAGAAGCACGACGCCGCTCAGAATACCTTGTACCACCCGCGCCGGCGCAAAGTTCGGCGCGACGGGACGAAATGCGCAGATTGCAATCAACCCGGCGAGGCAAGCCGACGCGAGCAAGCCGAAATCGGTTGTCGGCCCTGGTTGCGATGGAGCCAGCGCAACAATCAGAAACAAGAGGCACAAACCAATCAGGCTCATGTAGATAATGCCGCGCGCGGTCCCTCGCACGACTGGAGCGACAACACAAGAGCAGACGGCGGCAAGAACGAGGGCTGTCAACAGCGTCGCAAAATTCTCGGATCCGGGGACGCGATAGAGGTCCCACCACCACGCCGGCTTGCCCTCCACGAAGAACCAGGGGAGGTTCAGGCAGATCAGCAGTCCGATGCCGACGCTAAGGCCAATCGCGCCGCTCAATCGGTCGACCCGCGTCACTTCTCGGACAAGCGACCGACGGTCGAGCACCATCGGATCATCCAGTTGCCGTCGTCCTCCAGTCTCGGCATGCCCTCCCCGGGAGGAGAGTATCGTCGCCAGGGCTGGAACTTGTCGCGCGGGAATTCCAGCGTCCGCGTTCTCTCGCCAGATCAGGTCATCGGGCTGAATGGTGCCGTTCCCCGCGAGGAGTCGCAGGATTGGAAGCCCAACTGGACCGACCGCCGAGCCGTTTTGCGAGTAATAGTACTGGGCGTCCGCGCCGGCATCGGCCGGCGACGCTGCCGCCGATGCGGATTCCTCTGGCGGTGATTCTTCCGTCGGCTCCGCTTCCGAAGGCTGACTTCTCGCTCGGATCGCAGCCTCCGTTTCAAACAATTCCGCGTATCTGCCAGCCGTTATCCAGGTCTTTCCATCCGTCGATAACTCATGAACACGTGAAAGAATTCCGCGCCTGACCAGTGTATGAAGTCCTTCCAGGTCGAAGGGCCCCTTCACCTTGCCGCGCACACGCAGGTAATAATTTGCTGATTCCGTCATTGCGGAGTCCAATTCGGTTGAGCATCAATTCGACGGTAACGTAATGAACACGAGCGCGCCCTTCCGGCACGGTTGCAATCTTGGCGCCATCCACGTCCCAGCCACCTTTTGCCCGATGCGCGATCGGCGCCAACTCGCCGCGATCATTGATTGCAAATGCGACATTTCCAGCCGCGCCGGCAGCAACGTTGATTTCCCATCCGTTTGAGACTGGTGCCCGCAGAAGAACGCCGGCGGCCTGAAACCGGGAGGGCACTTCCCCGAGAATTGCATCCCGCCGGGCATGAACTTCATCATCGACGCTTTTCATCGGAGGTAAGCCGCCGATGATTCGCTTCAGATTCATGGCTGCCGCCTCCGGCAATGGCCGATCCGGGTCGAGCCAGTCCGAGTCGTCCAGGCGCTGACTACTCAGGCCCGCCAGCACCTTCTTGCATCGATCGTCCATCGCCCAATTCAGCACGGGCTCGTTGAGTTGCAGCGCTCGTTGCAAAAGGATGGATTGAAGAACGATGTTCAAATCCTTTCTGCGCAAGCAGGTCACCCGTCATGGCCAGGCCGGTCGATTCCCAGCCACGATAGTCCAGCGCACTGAGGCGGCCGATCGCCCGCCGCGCAAAGATGGCTTGAGGGCTATCCACAGGAATAGGATTCCTGAGAGATTCGTCTCCGGCAAGATGTATCTGGCGCGACTTTGTGATATCCGGGCTGACGATCGCGTCAAAAGTCCTTGAAACGACGTCACCATTCAATCGCGATTCCTTCAGATCGAAAGCGCCGAAGATGTAATAGACTTTGTCCCCCGTGGTTTGGACCACCTTCAGGTCGCGCACCAGTCTGTTGTTCAACAGCTCCGCGAATCCCGTTTTGAAATCGCCCTTGGGATCGGCGACTTTCAGGCCGAGCTTCAAATAGTCCAGATAAGCGGCTGCGGGCTTGCTAATCGGGGAATCGGTGTAATCCTTGAGATACTTTTCAATCTGACTCACCCGCGCATCTGCCTCGACGTACGTTTCTGGAATAAATTGCTTCCAATCCTGCCGGAGCCGGCTCCACTCTTCAACGGTTTCGTTGGCGCGAAGCTGCTCAATCGCCTTGCGGAAATCCGGGACGCGATTCGAAGTCGGACATTCCGCGACGTAGGCTTTCAGCGCCGCTACGTGGTCAGCCGCGGATGAGGTTGAGGTTCTGACTGTTGCGAGCACCGTTTGTTCGCCCCTGACGCGCTCCAACTCACCCTGTTTCTGCTTCAACAGAGCGAAAAAAGTGTTCGTCTGAGTTCGGCTGAGGCTTGTGCTCACGCCGCTGCGTTCGGCAAGCGCAGCGGCTTGCCCATGAAATGCTCCCAGCTCCTTTTCGTACTCCACTGGATCTTTCTGTAGCAATTCTGCGTTGAGCTTGCCGTCCGCCTCGCCCGTCAGCGCGGTTGCATCAGCAACAAACTGAGCATCGATCGATCGTTGGTGGGATTCGCGATACTCCGCGATCTGCTGCCGTAATGATGCTATCGCGGCCGTATCCTCCGATGTTTTGGCAAACGACGCGGCCAGATCGATTTCGTGATTGTTCGGATGTTCAACGCCAGCGTCGGTTGCGATCTGAAGGTGCTGCCCGAAGTCACGCCGCCGCTGATCCTCTTTCGCGATGGCGTCTTTCAACTCGGCCAAAGGCTGCGCGATCGAAACTTCACCCGCGATCCGTGGATGTTGCTCGATCAAGTGAGCGGCGAGGAATCTCCCGCGGTCGGGATTACCATTTTCCACTTCCCTCAATGCCTCAGTGAGTGCCGCGTGGCTCTCGTTGATCTCGCGCGTGCGAACGCTCTGGTAAACAATTAACGTGATGACAGCGCCAACGATCAGCACCGCCGCGGCCATCCCGCCATAGGCGAGCCGGCGTTTTTGTTGTTGGGCTCCAATTCGCGCATGGATGCGCTGGCGGTAGCGGGCGTCGAGTTCCGGCGGCATTTCACGTGGGAATCGCCCCGCCGCCTGATAGGCGCGTTCAAGCTTGGGCGTTCCGACGTCATTGTCGAGCGCTTGCTGAAGCTGATCGCAAGCAGCTTGAAATGAAGCGTCCGTCAGACGTTTGGCCGTCTCCTCGTTCACCCATTCGCTGGCGGCATCCATTTGCTCTCGCACATCATCGGGGATTGCGATCCTGCCGGATGCGGCTGCCTCCTGACACTGGACCAGCAGACCGCTGCATTCGTCGTAATCCATCGCGCTGTAAGCGGTGTTAAGTTGTGGCAGAAGTGCGCGAAGCGCCGCCTCGGCGTCTGTCGCCTGGACTTGGCCGAGCGCCTGCTGGACGCCCCTCTTCAGTTCACTGGGAACTTCGGTCCGCCATCCATGCGATTCCAGCTCGGAAGCGAGGCGTCCGATGTGCGCTGCATTCTTCTGTCGCAACATCGCCGGAAGCTCATGGCGAATCTCATCAAGCCTCCCTCGCTCCATTGCTCGAACATCATCTTCCCAGTGGGGGCTGGCGGGATCCAGATCGCTAATCCGACGCAGTATCGCGAGTCGACTGCGATACGGCGCACGAGCCAGAGCCATAAGGCGTTGGTAGGCCATTAAACCTTCGAGAGGCTGTTGCTCGGCGTAGGCTTCATTTACTGCGGCCGCAGTATCAAGTAGAAGTGGCGGGGGCACGGCTAATGAATGCCCCTCGCAATAGCTCCGCCACGACATGGCTTCCATGAAGTCCAAAACCGAAACGGCTTCGAGAAGATTAGGTTCGCTGTCGGCCAACTGAATCGCTTCGGTTCGCAATCCACGTTCTAGATATGCACCGCACTGTCGCAGTCGCGAATTCACTCGATGGCAGAGCTCTGCATATTCCTCGGCGTACGTACTAAGCTGGGGCGAAGGCTCGCCCCTACTAACCGGACTCAAGGTCGCTTGTATGGCGTCAACAACTTCGCGAAAACGGCTCATATGCGCCTCATTACTTGGGATTATCGCCAAAGCCCAGGCTAGAATCACCAATCACAATCCCATTTAGTAGCTTGGCGATAAAGTGCAATTGCGGAAAATGATCTATAGCAGTTACCGCTTTATTCGCCGTATTGGCGGCGCTCCACTTCTCTCCCGCTTTGCCCAGAAACTGCTTAAGACGCGTTTGCTGAGCAGTGTCATCCTGCGACGGGTGCTCTTTCTTTTGCAGTGCGGTTAGATCCGCATTCAGTTCGTCGAGCTTTTTTTTCCAGCTTTCCACTCGCTTTTCCGGTTCCATGTTTGTGCCGGGCCATGGTGTGGTCGAATTTGGCCGATTGTCTGGCTTGGAGAGTTCTTCAAGCGCCGTTTTGCGATCTTCATTTTTCGTCTTTCTGAGGTCGCCTAAGTCCGGCGATCGGATCGTCGCGGTGGAGGGATTCGAAAGGGCGAACGTAAACTTCACTACGCCGTATTCGCAGGTCGCTTTCCAATCGGCACCATCAGGGCTCAACTTCCATCCCGTTTCCGACGGCGGCATGTTGAGCTGATACGTGATCGGCGGGTTAACGTCCCACTTCCAGTCGAGTGGGATTGTAAATACGCCATCAAGTAGTCCCGCCGCCGTATTCTTAGGCGACAACATTCCCGGAACCGCTCTGATTGGTCGGTCATTTCTGAGCACCACTATGCAAACGTATCGCAGAACCTTTAGCAGATCCGCGTTCGTTGCTTCATCCCGATCGGTCTTCCACGAAAGAGACCCGCTGGGTTGAATGCTAATTGTGGCAATATGCGGGGGCCGAGGAATTGCGCCCACAGGAGATTTGGACTTTAAGGTAATCACCGCATCCCGCTCGCCCTCGCTAATATTCGCCTCGACGGTACCGTAGTCAAAACTTGGCTTTTCGTCGGGAAGTACAACACGGATACTGTCCGAATCAGCGACTTGCCCGATCGTTGCAATTGACGCACCTTTCGATGGATCCGCCACGCTGAAGGCATCGGCCGACATACAACTTTGGTAATTCTCGAACCGCAACTGCTGCGATACTCGCGCCATCGGTGCAGGCTCAATCTGCTTGATGGTTGGATGCTCATTGACTCTTTGTGTCGGTGTGTTCGTTGCTGGCAGTGTCGACGACGGCGGCGGCGTCAGCGAGACAGTCAATGTTATCGGATTACTGACGACGCTCTTGACAGAATTAGTAAAGACAGCTTGGTATTGGCTCCCGTTCAGCGTTTGCGGGACCGTCGGGAGCGTCAACGTCTTAGTGTTGGCCGTGGTGTTGCCGGTGATATCTTTGAATGGGCCGCCCCCGTCGCTCTCCTGCCATTTCACGCTCGGCGCAGGGTTGCCGCTGGCGTCAGCAGTGAAGCTGACACTTTGGCCAACAGTGGCCGACTGTTTCGTCGGAGGGTTGGCTGTTACGACTGGCGCAGTCAACGCGGCCGAGACATTCAGTGTTGTCGAGTTGCTAATGGCGCTGCTGACAGTATTAGTAAAGACAGCTTGGTATTGGCTCCCGTTCAGCGTTTGCGGGACCGTCGGGAGCGTCAATGTCTTAGTGTTGGCCGTGGTGTTGCCGGTGATATCTTTGAATGGGCCGCCACCGTCGCTCTCCTGCCATTTCACGCTCGGCGCAGGGTTGCCGCTGGCGTCAGCAGTGAAGCTGACACTCTGGCCAACAGTGGCCGACTGTTTCGTCGGAGGGTTGGCTGTTACGACTGGCGCAGTCAACGCGGCCGAGACGTTCAGCCCCGAGGAGTGCAACGAGCTTGCCACGCAAAATCCAATAATTATCCCCGCCACGCAAGATGAAATCGCCACGGCGATAATCGGTCCGAGCTTGGTTCGCCGTCCCGGCATGGCCGATTTCTCCACATGCCGATAGATTCCGCCCTGCGATCCGACTGAAGCAAGAGGCTCTTCCACGAGATCGAAGAGGTCTGGTTTTGCTGGGTCGGGGAGTCGTTGAAATCGGGAACGAAGCGGTCCAGTTGGACGCTTGGGCACTCGTGATTCCGATTCAACATCCCGGTCCTGGAACGGGATCGTTTCCGGGTCGAGGGCATCTTCCATTGCCGATGTCTTCACCGTTCGTGAAACGGTTTGCGTAGGCCGCGCGGTCACAACATACGCTCCTTTGCGTGCGGCTTCTGCGAATTCGCCTTCCGGCACTAGGCCACCGGCGTTGGTCAGATCGAGGACCAAACTTCGCCCGGTCGCGCGCTGCGCGGCTTTTGCCGCCGGGGAACCGACGATGACCCCGCGCCACGCACAGCTGAGATTCAACGGTAACTCAGTAAAGTAGGTGCTGAATGTGAGCTGCCAACGGAGGGCAACGGGGAGGAGCGCGATAGCTTCTTCCAGTAGCGGAAGGATGTCGGTTCCAGGCTGATAAATCAGATACGCTGGCTTTGCCGGCTCACTCGCAAACGAGCCGGCGAGCACTCCGGCTAATCCTGCATCGCCGACCAGCGATTCCCACGCGCGGCAAGGACGCGGCGGCCGATCGCCCAGTGGAATAGCCCGACCGTCCGGGAGGAGTTGGGGAGCACGGTTCCACTGCGTCTGCATAATCCCCGGCTGCGACATCAGCCAGGCCGGTCCCGCTGCGGCTTCTTCAGCAGCATTAAGCACGAGATGGTGAGCGAGTTTGTTGGAACGCTGCGAATAATCAACGCCGGCGAAACAGACGCGGGAAAGAATGCTGCGCATCTTGCCGCCGACCGAAATCCGCCAATGTGCCCAGCTCACAGGATTGTGGTCGGCGGACGGATCACCAAGCTCGAAAACCGGGCGGTAGCCGCTCAGGGATTCGAGCCGCTCGACGAGGGCAGCGGGCATGCCGGAGGTCATTGCGACTGTACAGAATCCCTTGGACCCGGGTTTGAGCCCTTGTGGCACTGACGTGTAAATGAGTTCAAGGCTCATGGCCGCCTTCCCCGACACCCAAACCTTCAGCTACCCCGATACAGTCGCGTGCGCGACAGCGCCCAGATGATCGGGCGCGGAACGGTGATTTCCAGAAAGCAATCCCGTTGTCCAACGGGCAAACATGTACAGCACGGGTACAGTTACCCACCGTGGGGCAATGTCTTTCGGCCGGATGAATAATGCCGTCTTGCCATCGGCCAGAGGTGATTCTTCGGGGCTCCGACCCAGCGAGCTGACGGGGATATAGATAACGTGTTCGCAGAAATCCTCCGCCGCCGCCACCAGCTCAGGCGTCCATCGCAGCAGAAGAGCGCGCAGGCTGCGGGAGACGCGCTCGATGGCGCTGCACATCAACGACTCCAACCGGATGGCCGGCCGAGATGCCGTTTTGCAGGATCGGCTCGCTCGTCACGTCTTCGCCCAGCATCGGTCCCCAGACATCGGATTTGGAAACGAGAACGACCAGGGGACGGTTGTGTTTGCGATTCGGCGGAAGATTTGCGTAAAGCCTGACTCGCAGACTCGCTTCCACGAGCAGTGTCTCCTGGCGCTGCGTTCCGCGGACATTCGTCAGCTGCGGATCCTGGCTCAGGCTTCGGCACTGTTCGCGAAACCGCGAGTCCTGAGTGGGATCGAAGATGAACATCAGCACGCCTGATTTGGCCAGGTGCTGCGTGACAGGACTGCCGGCAGTGTCCATTCCCGGCTGGAAATGCTCGCCCGCGTTGTCGTACATGCACATCACGCGACTGATCTTCCCGCGCTGAGACGCGAAAGCATGCTGCGGAGTCGGGCGGACGTTGAACAGAAACGGACGTGGGAAGCTGACCGTTTGGCCGCCTAGAAACGCCTGATCGTAAAGTTCCCCTTCCAGTTCGGTCTTGCGAATCGCCACCAGACGGTTCGGATCTTCCGGCAGAAAAAGAGTCTCTTCGTATTCGTTTAGAATCCGGTTGGAAACCGTGTCGGCGTCGCCGAAGGAGATCGCGAAATCGGACGGCAGCCGCCGGCGCAATTCCCAGGTCATTGCCGCCAGCAGATAAGATTTTCCGCTCTTGGGCCCCCCAATGATGGAGATGAACAGCGGTTCAACTTCAATACAGGACCTCGGAATGACGAGGTGGCATCGTGGACAGGCAAGCAGTTGGCAGGGGCTTCCTCGGCCGTCAATCGCCTGCCCTTGGAGCGTGAAGCGGGATGGCAGGAAACGCGTGGGCGCTTCGGGGCCGAGCACATTGTCGCCTTGAAGCTCGCTGTGCTGCGCGACCCACAAAATTTCAGCGGGCTCAAAGACGTGCCAGCAGTGCGGGCAGGTTATGGTTGAAATGAGTCCAAATGAGCGCGATGCAACTGCGTCCGGCATCGCGGTCGGCGCCGTCCTTGAGGCCGCGGCGTCCACGGCCTTTTGCGCCGCCGAACACGCTTCGCAGTAATACTGTCCGATCGAGTTCTTAAAGCGTTTTTGCCCCGAGACATCGACCCCGCATTTCACGCAGACTTTGGCGGATGTAGTATTTAGCGTGGCCATGATTTTTTCCCCGTCGATTCACGAAACGACTGCCCAGACGCGGATGCGATCTTTCATACGCCGTCGGCCCATTCGCATAGCCATTACTCGTTAGGTTTGTTGATTGTCGGCTCAACAACGCCCCCGTCTGCTGTTGACTTGAACAGCGCGACGGAGCGATTGGAAAGGTACGTCAGCGGCGCCCATTCCCGAACGGGGACCAAATTTATAAGCGATGGACATGGAGGTTGCAAACTTTTCTTTTCGATACGTCAATATGTATGCTCTTGGGCGATTCGGCACCACTTTCGGTAAGGGAGGAGCATGGACCAGCCGCCCCAATTGAGAAGAACCACCGCAAAGGTTGTTTCTGCGGCGAATCTGAAGTATTGCACGAAATGTGGTGCCGATATCACATTTGCCCGCCGAAAGCGCAATGCCAGTGGATTGCTGCTGTGCGCAGGCATGTGTTCTCGAGCCTGCACTTCCGCCCGAAGCACCGATTGAAGCGCCGCCGGACGAGCCGGCGATTTCAGCTCTTGCCGCTGCGATAGCGAGTTCTCCACCGGCTCTAAGAAGTGGCTACGCCACTTCCACAAAAAAGGCGAAGGCGCCGACGGTGACGCCCAAGAGCCGAACTGAGTCGAGTCCGGCGTTGCTTATAGTCGGATTGAGTATCGGCGCGATTCTGGCGATCGGCATCGCCACGTTCATCATCATTCGTCCTTCATGGGGGCAGACGAATCGGGCAACGATACTGAGCATGAAAGCTGAGGCAGACGCTCTTGCGGCTCACGACAAGCCCAAACAAGCCTATTTTAAGTATCAGCAGTTGCTCGATTTTGTGGGCAAGCGAGAGGTCGGCGAAAGCGACATCCAAGAGGCCCTGACAGCCGCAAAAACCTCTTCCGATCGCGAACATGCCCTCGCTGCGCCAATCATCGCGCGTGAAATCGCCGAGGCTAAGGCAAAGGAAGAGGAGCGCCAACGGCAGGAGAGGGCGTTTCAGTTGGCCCAGCAGGCTCAGAAAGATCTTGTGGAGCGACAACGACTCGCGGCGGAGTCTGCCCGCCAAGATCAGCTCCGTCGGAACGCGATTGCGGCCGCGGCAAAAGTTCGGGCGGCAGCCGAACCCGGACGAGTCATCAACGAGCGTCAGAATCGCTTGACGCGATTTCACGCAAGTCCTCAGTGCGCAACTTTGCGTCACCAAGCGGACGACATCGTCCGTACGCTATCGTCGACCATTGCCGCAGAGGATTCTGCCTACAGGAGCATCGACGAGCGGTGTGCCGCGGCTCGCGACCTGCTTGCAATTTACGTTCGTGTGCGTGGCGCGGTTGACGGAGTAGAAGTGGGGCGCGAAGTTAATCGAATAATCGCTGACGCCACCGTCGATGCGGTGGGCGACGAATCAGCGATTCGATCGATTTACAGACATGACGAAGCATTTCTGCATCTTCTTGGAACTTGGGGCAAAGTTCTGGCGGTGCAGAATCCTCGAATCTCCGCTGATTACGCGCGAATCTCTTCGGAAGTCACCTTGAGCCTTGCTGGCGATGACTCTGCCATCCGCGCCATCAGCCGTTACAGCGGGGCCTCGACGAAGATGTTGCAGGTGGTCGTTGCAGCCGAAGGCCATGACGTTGCGGCAAGCGCAATCGTCTCCTCCGCGAACTCCGACAACGCCCTCGATACCTCGGCTTGGCAAGTGGCAATGCGAAATTGCGAGGCAAACATGGATCTTCTTTTGACGATGTTTCCCGAAGAGCATGAAGTGGATTCGAAGCGGATCAGGGCGAGCGCCGCGGACGCGACTCTGGCAGACGATTCCGCTCTCAGAGCACAATCACAATACATGCAGGGAATCGTCGAGGCCCTGCATTCCCTCATTTCTTACGAATGAGATTGGGGTCCCACTTTCTGACTTATTGCGAAAGCCGCTTCACTGACACACAGTACGCGGGAAGGACGGCGCAGCGGCGTGACATGCCAGGGGAGGAAAAGGGGGGGGAGGAAAAGGGGTCATAAGCCTTTCTTGCCGAGGGGAGGAAAAGGGGTCATAAGCCTTTCTTGCCGATTTCCCGGAGTTTCGGCCGGCCCGTGGGACGCAGAAAGCTCTCGATGCTCAGCCATCTGGCCGTTCTGGATGTCCATTGCTCATCGCCATACGGGCGTCTCCGGTCACGCGCAAGACGCAGGGCGGCGGGTTCCGCCTCGGTCTGCGGCTCGTTGTCCCCGCCTTGGCGATGCAAATCCATTGCACGAATCGCGAAATCGCCCGCCCCGGAAAATGCAGTCTCACGGTAAGCATTCGCTCTGTTTCCTCCCTCAGCTCCTGTTTGAGGTTTACGATCCTTCAACCCAGTTTTGGGCGGAAGCGCGGACAGACAGGAATGTTTGTCCTACCGGCAAACTGCATCGCCGCCGTTTGGCAGTCGGCGGCGCGTCAATTGCCAATCCCGGCAGGCCGGTCACGGACGCTCGCGGCGACTTGGGCCGAGCCGCGGCCAGCGCTCCCGCCGGCGAACGTCCATCCCTTCAGATACTTAGCCGCCGGAGGGGAGCCAACGAAATAAATTTTATTTTCCAGCTAACTTTGGCACGCCTCGTGCATCCTTACATATACCTAAATCGTGGCAGGCGGTTGTCTGTGTTCGTTGCAAGCTGCGTGAGGTCTCCGAACTGAATAGTTGCCTTGGCCGGAACGCGAAGCCGGATCCTGACGACGCGAAAATCGCCGTAAAAGCGGCCAGGAGCGCCGTTTCCGGCCAAAAGCTGCCAACAGACGAGGCCGGGGTGGTCTTCTCCCTTTGTGTCGTTTGCGCTGTTGGCGGCAACCCTTCCCGAGCCCTTCGAAGCAGGGTCGGCCACAAGAAAACACACACCGCACGGTCCTTCGGCATTGCGTGTCGTTCAGGTGGCGTCAGAGCCCGCAGTATCAATGACGATTACGTCATAAAGGGGGCAAAAGACGCGCATTTACGCGCAAACACGCGCGCTGACGCGGGTCGGTTGGCCCGCCGGAAGAATAGTGCGTACTTGCCGGGCATTCAAAAAGTGACCGCTCGCCACGCTCCCGGCGGCGTCATCTATCACGTGCTCAACCGCGGTGCCGGAAAAGATGACGCTGTACCGCTCCCGCCGGGATCGTGAATCGTTTCAGCGGGTGCTTGGTCCAGTCTCTGGAATGGGCGCCGATGCGGGTGCTGTCGAACTGCGTCATGTCGAACCATTGGCACTTGGTGTTGTGCCCGGAGCGGGACGGAATCCAGCGCTGGCCAGTCAAACCTGGGCGATGGGCTGCGTGTTCCGCTGACAGAACTCCCGACCGGCCGACGAGCGGACCGGCCGAGCTGGGTCGATGGCCCCCAGACGGCGGCAGAAGAGGCCGCCGTCCTGCGTTGCCTTTCCTACCTTAGCTCCTGTTTGAGGTTTACGATCCTTCAACCCAGTTTTGGACGGAAGCGCGGACCGCTTCGGGAGGCGGGAACGCCTCCGCTCCGCGGTCCGCGACAGACAGGAATGTCTGTCCCACCGGCAATACATGCAAATCGGGTCAATTTCGGTGGACGGCGGCTTGGCGGAAAGGATGGCCCGCCACGGGTCTGATCGATACGGTTTCTTCTTCGCGCTTTCGCTTCGCGGTTGAACAAGTCCCCGATATCACCCGGCCCACAGATGGCGATTTCGACGCCGGATTGTCGGGACTTGAATACGCTTTTACATCAGAAATCATCAGGAGGGTCATCGGGGACGAATTTCGGTGAAATGTGACCCTCCTTCGCGATTGATTTTTGAATATATACGGTATATTTATTAATACAGCTATATTTGGTCACATAGGTCGAAAAAGTGTCGGATTATGTCGGATTATGTCGGATCGGGGATACCGCCCGGAAATGCAATTTGAAAAATACATGAGATAGTCGAGTTGAAGTCGCTCTTTTGTTAGGCCTGCGCCTCACCCCCCTCTCCGAGCTTGCGATAGATCCGCGTGCGATTCACCCCGAGCCGGCGGGCGGCCTCGGCGATGTTGCCGTTGGTTTCGGCCAGGGCCCGGCGGATCAGAAGGGTTTCGGCGGCTTCGAGGTTCAACGGAAGCTCCGATATGTCCAGCCGCGCCGCGACGGAATGATCAGCTTGCACGTCGATGGCCCCACGCGCCGCGGCTCCGGGAGTCTGAATCAGATAGAGATGATCGGGGAGAATGTCGGCGCCGCCGCTCTCGATGAGGGCGCGCTCGATCACGTTTTTCAACTCACGAATATTTCCGGGGAAGGGATGAGTGGCAAGCACCTTCAGAGCCGCAGGGCTGACGGTCGGCGGCACGGCGCCCATCTCTTCGGCGAACACTTTCACAAAGTGCAGCGCGAGCAGCGGAATGTCTTCCCGCCGATCGCGCAGCGGCGGCACTTCGACCGTGAATTGAGCCAGGCGGAAGTAAAGATCCTCGCGGAATGAGCCGTCGGCGATTCTCGAAGGAAGGTCGGCGTTGGTCGCGCAGACGATTCGCACATCAACCTGCTTTTCCCGGGTTGCCCCCAGCGGGGTAACGCGGCCATCTTCCAGCACGCGCAGCAGCTTGGCCTGAAGCGCTTTGGGCATGTCCCCGATCTCGTCGAGAAAAAGGGTGCCTCCATGCGCCATTTCGAAATAGCCGCGTCGATCCATCGTCGCGCCGGTGAACGCGCCGCGGATGTGGCCAAAGAGCATCGATTCGGCGAGTTCCTGGGGGATGGCCACGCAATTGACGGGGATGAACGGTCCCTTGGCGCGGGAGCTGCCGAAATGGATCGCCCGGGCGACCAGTTCCTTGCCGGTGCCGCTTTCGCCGGTCACCACCACGTTCACGGATCCAAAATTCCGAAGCCGGCGAACGTCGTCGAGGATGCGCACCAGCGTGCGGCTCTTCCCGACAATGCCGCTGATTCCCCAATGCTCGGCTTCGCGATCGGAGACCTTCGAGGGTTGTACGGCAGCCTCTTCGAGAGCGTCCTCGGCGTTTTTGCGCCGCGTCACCTCGTCGCGCAGCCGCCGGTTGGCGGCCGTCAGCTCGACCGTGCTTTCCTCGAGCGCGGCGTTCTTGCGCAGAAGCTCGCGCGTGAGGCGGCTGACGCGCAATTGCGTCTCCACGCGGGCGAGCACTTCCTCGGCCTGGAATGGCTTGGTGATGTAATCGGTCCCCCCGGCGCGAAATCCGTCGACGAGGCCTTCAATGTCTTCGCGGGCGCTGATGAAAATGACCGGCGTGGAGCGCGTGGCCTCCATTTCCTTGAGACGACGGCAGGTCTCATATCCGTCAAGCCCCGGCATCAGCACGTCGAGAAGCACCAGATCGGGCGCGGCGCGAGCGGCGACGCGGAGCGCCACCTCCCCTCCCGGGGCCGCCAGTACCTGATAACCCTGCCCTTCCAGCAGACGGGTCAGGACATCGAGATTGGCGGCCGTGTCGTCGACGATCAGGATTTGAGCGCCGGCGGACCGGCTTTCTGCGACGTCGGTCATATGGATTCGTCGCTCAGCGCGACGGCGACCGCCGCGACCTCCCCGGACATTTCCCCATCGGACTCTGATTGACCGGAGGCTGGCGCGTCTTCGACGGTTGCACGCCGGCCACCCATTTCCTGGATCACCTGCTCCATGTCGTAATCGTGCATGAGGCGGCGCAGCCGCCGGCAGAGATTTCGAGCGGCGGGGATCTCGCGCTCGGCGTCGTCGATGCAGCGTTTCAAGCTGGTCACGCTGTAGATCTCCGCGGCGGCGACGATTCGGTCCCGCATCGATAGCGGAAGGCCCGTCGAATCGGCGCCGGCTTCCGAAGCCCCGGCGCGCGATGCCGGATCAACTCCGGTCGCGGCCAAATCGGAAGCCATCTCAAATTCCGCGCCCAGCAGCGCCGACAGAGACAGGTAGACCCGCCGCCGCAGAACCGGCTTGGAGATGACGTCATCAAATCCGGAGGCGAGCCAGCGTTCCTGCTCGTGGGCGAAGGCGGCGGCGGTCACCGCGACTCGCTTGGCGCCCGCCGAAGCGCCTCCGGCCGCGGGATCGCGCAGCCGCGCCGCGACTTCGAGTCCCTGCATATCGTTCATGAGGATGTCGACGAAGACGATGTCGAATCGCTCAGCGGCGGCCATTTGCAATGCCTGCCGTCCACCCGCCGCCGTTTCAACAGCGCAGCCGATTTCCTCGAGCAGGCCGGCCAGAACGGATCGATTTTCCGGCAGATCGTCCACCACCAGCGCGCGGATGTTTCGTCCGTCGGGGAGCGGCGCCGCAAGCTGCCACGCCGGCTCGCTTTCCACCGTCGCTTCGGCCAGGTCGAGTGACGGGGCGAGCCGTAACGTGAAGTAGAAGCTCGAGCCCGCGCCCGGCGAGGAGGCCAGGCAAAGCTCACCGCCCATCAGCTCCACATGATGCTTTGCGATCGCCAGACCGAGTCCGGTGCCCCCGCCGCTCCGTCCTGCCGTCCCCTGCCGGAACGGCTCGAAAATCAGCGACTGGGCCTCCGGATCGATACCCGCGCCGGTATCGATAACCTCAAAGCGAAAATGATGGTCGGCGAGTCTTCGTACCCGCAGTTCCACCGAGCCGCTGTCGGTGAACTTGACGGCATTTGCCAGCAGATTGATCAGCACCTGCCTGAGTTTGCGCTCGTCGGCGCGAACGAGCGCGTGGCCCTTCGGATTAATATCCACGCGAAGCTTCAAACCCTTTTCCACGGCTCGGGCGCGAAGCATGCCGGCGACATCGTTCAGCATCGAAAGCAGATCGAAATCGCCGGCCTGCAGTTCGGCGCGCCCCGCTTCGATCTTGGACAGATCGAGCACGTCATCGATCACGCCGAGCAGATGACGCCCGCTGGCCATGATTGTTTCGATCGCCGACCGTTGCCGCTCCGACAGCGTGCGATCGCGCTGGAGCAACTGGGCATACCCGAGAATGGCGTTCATCGGCGTGCGAATCTCGTGGCTCATTCGGGCCAGAAAATTGCTCTTGGCGCGATTGGCCGCGGCAGCGCATTCCTCAGCCTGCTGCCGAACGGAAATTTCCGCCTGGAGCGCCTGGTTGGAAAGGGCAAGCTCGCGCGTCCGCTCCAGCACGCGTGTTTCCAGCTCCGCCTGCGCACGCCGCAATGATTCTTCGGCTTCCTTGCGCGCGGTGATGTCGACGACAGTTCCCTCGTAGAAGAGGACTTCGCCGCCTTCACCACGAACCGCTCTCGCGTTTTCGGAAATCCAGATCACTTTCCCATCTCGGCGCCGGACCTGCGATTCGAACTCCGAAACCACTCCGCGCCGTCTGACGGTCTTGATGAAATCGTCGCGCCGACCCGATCGGACATAGAGTTGATCGCCGATGTTCGGCAGCAACTCGATCAATTCCTGTGCCGATGAGTAGCCATAAATCGTGGCCAGGGCCTGATTGGCGCTGAGGTAATGGCCTCCGAGGCTGGTCTGGAAAATTCCTTCGACCGAGTTTTCGAAAATGCTACGGTATTTTGCTTCGGCCAGCCTGGCGGCGGCCTCGGCGCAGCTTGCGATCCCCGACTTCACGTGACAATTCGGTGGTGCGTTCGATCACGTGCTGTTCGACCCGCGCACGCTGCACGAGGCCGCCGTACAGACAAATCCCCAGCAACACCGTGATCAGAAGCGACGCGCCCAGGAGCAGATTCGCGTGCCCGGTCGTCCGCGCCGAAATGAACCGATCGGTGGGAACAAGAGTGAGCGTCCAATGCCGGCTCGCCACGTCCAGGAGTGCGGTAGCACTCAAATCGGATTTGAGAGATCCGACCGCGCCGCGGAGATAGACCGGATCCGACGAAGCCGAATCCGAAATACGCGCGGCCAGTCCCTGGTCGCTCAGATCCGCCACGCAACGATCGAGCAGATCATCGATCCAGAAGACCGCCGAGGCATATCCGCGCAACGAATCCGCCCGGCTGGCGCCGGGCGCGGCGGCCGGATCCAACAGGGCGAGATAGACCACGAACCCGAGGTGCCCCGCGCCGCCTTGAACCAGTTGCATCGGCGCAGTTGCCACGCCTTGGCCGGTATTGGCGGCCTCTTCCAATGCCGCAAACCGCAGCTTGCTTGATGCCAGCTCAAAGCCGAGAGCGCGGCGGTTTGCCGCTTCCGGTTCGAGGTAGTAAATCGGGAAATACTCCGATTTTGTGGCAGCCGGAATGATGTAACCCTGACGATCGAGCTGAACGAACTGGAAATCCTTTAACCCATCCCGCCGCACCGCCTGCTCGAATTCCTGACGTTCGGCGCCTGGAACACGCGGGGTCCAACCCAGAGCGCACAATTCCGGCTGACGCTTGAGCGCATTGGAGACGAACGCGGCAAATTCCTGCCGAGTAACTTGACGACGTGTTATGAACAAGGAATCGATGGCATGAAGCACATCCATCGAAGACAGAATCTTCGCTCGAAGAATCTCACCGCGCTCCCGTGCGCAATTTTCCACTTCGGTTTGAAGAGCTCGATCTTCCCAATTCCGTACGTGGGCAAAAAGCAGAAGTGACAGACAGATTCCGCATAATAACAGCGCCGACGCCATCGCGGTCCGAGCAAGATCGCGCCGGCTTACGCGCATACGGGTTGAGACTGCGCAAGAGAGTCATAGTTTGCTCGCCATCGCCTCTCTTTGGCCCCCTGCCTAATCTCAGGGCAGCAATACGCCAACACCCGCTGGATATGAGGGTTAGAGCAAACAGCGCGCCGTCTGAGGCCGCTTTCGGTTATGAGGAAGCGAGAAAAGCGCACCATCCCCCGAATCGCGAAATGTCCTTCGCGCCGGCCGTCGCGCATCCTTCGCACATAAACCCTTTGACCGACGTCCCATCGGCGAGTTGGAGCGTTCCGATGACCATCGGCGAAGGAACCGCCGCCACAAAACTGCCGAATGCTTCGGTCGTCAACTCCCAGACTTCCACTTCCACGGCCGCGCCGGTTTGGGAGTCGGTGCGGACGAGTCCGGGCTTGGGAGGTGTTGTGTTAGGCAATGCGAACAGACGATAAACGGGAGCCGTCAGACAGGTTTGAACCAGTCGCGCCTGTCGATCGGTCAATTGATGATTCAGGGGCTGGCCGCTGAGGTGCGCGCACCACCACGGCAAGTTGAACGAGCCCAATGTTCGTCGATTTGGTCACTTGTGCTTCCTTTCGCCTTTCCGGCGGCATCGGGTTATCAGTCGCGCCCATCTTAAGACCCTGCCTGCGGTGAAAATCATCCGCCGTTTTCAGAAGCATTTTTTCCTGCCCGGCGGGCGCCAGCAGGGTAACCCCGGTGGGAAGGCCATCGCTTCCGAACCCGCTCGGAACGGCAACGCCGCACAGATCCAGAAGATTTACGAAATTGGTGTAGTAGCCGAGGTTGACGTTGAGCTGAATCGGATCGTGTTCGATCTCGTCGAGCGTATAGATGGTTCCCGTCGTGGGCAGGAAGAGCATATCCATCTTCCGCCACTCGGCTTCCGCCTGGCGCGCCAGCGCGCGCAGTTCATAAAACCCCTGGAACACCAACACGCCATCGAACCGGCGCGCCGATTGGAGAATGGTTCGGATGACCGGCAAAAAGGCTTCCGGGCAATCGGCCATCAGGTCATTGACCGCCTCAAGGCGCTCTGCCACCCAGGGCCCTTCGTACAACAATCGCGACGCCTGGACGAACGGTTCGAAATCGATGACGACCGGCGTCGCGCCCATCTCCGCAAAGGTTGCTACGGCTTTGCGATACTGCGATTCGGCAATTTGATTTCCGAAGAATTTCAATCGGGAGTCGTCAGGAACTCCGAACCGAATCTGTTTCAGCGCCAGCGGCCGGCTCGCGGGGAAATCGTCGCCGCGCCGCGAAAACGGGTCGCTCTCCTCATATCCCCCGATCACATCGGCGACGGCCGCGGCATCGCCGCAGGTCAGCGCGAGAATCGAAACGCAATCGAGCGATCGGCATGCGGGAACGACGCCGACGGTGCTGATGCGGCCGCGGCTTGGTTTCAATCCGACAATGTTGTTGTAGGCGGCAGGAACCCGGCCCGACCCAGCCGTGTCGGTCCCCAGGGCAAAGCTGACCTGCCCGGCGGCAACAGCCACGCCGGAGCCGGAGCTCGATCCGCCGGCGATATAGCGCGGATCGAATAAATTGCGGCAAGCCCCATAGGGGGAGCGCGTGCCGACCAATCCGGTGGCGAATTGATCGAGATTGGTTTTCCCAATGTAGATCGCGCCGGCCGCCAGCAATTTATCCACCGCAGGCGCCGATCGCCGCGGCATAAACGCGGAGGCCGGACAGGCGCACGTAGTGGGCACGCCGGCGACGTCGATGTTGTCTTTCACCCCGAATGGGACCCCGAACAGCGAAAGCGTTTCGCCGCGATTTCGTCGCTCGCGAATCTGCACCGCCTGTGCCATCACCTGCTCGCGCGGCAGCCTGTGGATCCAGATGCTGGAATCCGCACGTGCGTCGATTCGAGACAGAACCCCATCGATCTCTTCTTCAACCTTTCGCCCGCCCGCGTAGCGCGATGCGAGTGACTGCAGGTCCAATGATGCAAGCGATGAAATGGCCATGGCTCCTTTCGCGCCGGCGGGGAAGATTCACCACAGAGACGCCGTGGTCACAAAGAATACACGCGATGAAAGAACTTTTCGGATCAAGTCACGCGCGCGATCCTTTTAAACGTGCTTCAGTTTGTTGGATCCGTTGAGCGCCGCGACTTTGTATGCCTCGGCAAGCGTCGGAAAGTTGAAAACATTGTTGATGAAATAGTCGACGGTCCCTTTGAACGCCATTACGGCCTGACCGATGTGAATCAATTCCGTCGCACCGGTCCCGATGGCGTGCACGCCAAGAATCTGGCGGTTGTCCTGATGGATCAGGATCTTGAGCATGCCCGTGTCGTCCCCGAGCAACTGACCGCGGGCAATTTCCGAGTACTGCGCAATTCCCGCTTCGTAGGGGATGCCGGCGTCGGTCAACTGCCGCTCGGTCTTGCCGACCATGCTGATCTCGGGAAGCGCATAGATGCCGAGCGGAAACAATTCCGGCATGCTGCTTGTCGGCGCCCCGAAGGCGTGACATACCGCCAGCCGACCCTGCTCCATCGCCGTGCTGGCCAGCGCCGGAAAGCCGATGACATCGCCGGCGGCGTAAACCGTCGGCACTTCGGTCTGATAAAAGCTGTTCACCTTCAGCCGTTCGCGATCGTCGGCTTTCAGTCCCGCCGCTTCCAGATTCAGGGCATTGCAGGTTCCCTGTCTTCCAACGGCGTAGAGAAGGGTTTCGGCCTTGAGCAGCTTCCCCGATTCGAGTGTCGCCTGAACGAGAGGGGCATTTCCGTTTTCCGGGGGCGCTTCTTCGATTTTTTCGACTTTTTCTCCAAGCCGCAGCGTCATGCCGGCGCGGCGCATCTGGTATTGGAACGCCTCGGCGATCTCGTGATCGAGGAAGCCGAGGACTTCGTTGCGGCCGTCCACCAGCGTGACGCGCACGCCGAGCGTCGCCATCATGCAGGCGTATTCCACACCGATCACGCCGCCCCCCACCACGATCATCGATTTGGGCAGCCGATCCAATCGCAGCAGCGCATCGGAACAGAAGATCGTCCGGTCATTGAACGGCACGTGCGCCGGTTTGGCCGGCCGGGTGCCGGTGGCGATGAAGAATTTATCGGCGCAGAGAACCTCAAAATCCTCGGGACGCTCCACGCGCAACGTCGTGGGGTTTTCGAATTTCGCCGCGCCCCACACCAATTCAATGTCGTTGCGGTCGAAATGATCGCGCACGATCTCCATCTCGTGATGGATCACCTGCTGACTCACATAAATCAAATCCGAAATGGTGATATGCTTCTTGACGCGATAGCTCTGGCCGAACAGGCCGCGCTTGCTTACGCCGGTCAGGTGCATGACCGCTTCGCGCAGCGCCTTAGAGGGGATCGTGCCGGTGTTAACGGTCGCGCCGCCCAAGACGCTGTTTTTTTCCACAATGGCAACGCGCTTGCCGAGTTTGGCGGCCTGAATCGCCGCCTTCTGCCCGGCTGGCCCCGTGCCGATCACCACACAATCGAATTGACGCATCGGTTCCCGTCCAGTGCGCAGCGAAGACCCGTGTCTTCAGCCTCGCGGTAATTGAGATCGATGAACGCTACTTCCTCAAACGGTTGGTGCGGACATCATAGCCAATGCCTTCCCGACCGCAAATCCGTCCCCGTTCGTAGTGCGACCTGGCTGCGTGACAGATTCGGCGGTCCAAAAAGCCTCCCCCTCGCCCGGTAGTCCGGGAGGAGCCGCGCCACGAAGTAAGCGGGAAAGTTCTCTCGGTTACCGAAGGCTTTCCCGCTTACTTCGTGCGCGGCTCCTCCGGAGTACGCCACCTTTGCAGAAGGGAAACACAATCTTCGCGCAGGAGACTTCCCCGAATCTGAATCGGACTGTTGCCAAGCCGCTTCATTTGCTGGTTCGAAATAGAAAGCTTGCTCAACCCCACTTCGTTGGCGTCGGCAATCGTCGATCCAAATACGATCCGCTCAATTTTCGCAAAATGACAGGCGGCGAAGCACATCGGACAGGGCTCGGTCGTGGAGTAAATGACACACCCGCTCAAATCGATGGTCTTCAATACAGAACAGGCGCGGCGGATCGCGGTCACTTCGGCATGGGCTGTGATGTCGTTCGTTTCCCACATCACATTGCACGCCGCCGCGATCAGGTCGGACCCCTTCACGATGCATGCGCCGAACGGGGCCTGACCGCGATCAACCCCCGCGTTCGCCTGTTCGAGCGCGAGGCTTAACCATCTCGAATCGTCCGGAGGATTGGGAATCATGAATCGACCTGGTTGCAAGACCGTTGCCAATGCGGCGGGGTACATGTTTACGCGTCCGCATGGCGCGGCGGGTGTGGCAATCTCGACATCTGGAACACTTTGTAAAGGAACCGCCTGCCCTGCAAATCTTGCGAACATTCACGTAAATCCCGGGCTTTACAGCAGATCCGAATTTTTCGGCGTGTGGCACGCAATACGCTTATTGGACGGCCAACCAACTGCTCCGCCAATCGGCGTTTTTTCGGCGACACCAGATCATGGACAAGAAACTGCCACTCAGCATTGATGCTGAGCCGTACACGTTTGAATGTGTGCCAGCGGAATGTGCGCTGCTCATTATTGATATGCAGCGCGACTTTCTGGAGCCGGGTGGATTCGGGGAAATGCTGGGCAACGACGTTTCCCAGCTTCGCAGAACCATCGAGCCCAATCGCAAGCTTCTGGCCGCCTGGCGAAAAGCGGGCCTGCAAGTTCTCCATACGCGCGAGGGTCACCGGCCCGATCTGACCGACCTGCCTCCGGCCAAAAAGATACGGGGTCGAAGCAAGACCTGCATCGGCGATCAGGGTCCCATGGGACGCATTCTCGTTCGCGGCGAGGCCGGGCATGACATCATCCCTGAGCTTTATCCGCTCCCCACCGAACCCGTAATCGACAAGCCGGGCAAGGGCGCGTTTTTCGCCACCGATCTTCACGCCATCCTCCAAAATCGCGGAATCAAGCAGTTGATCGTGACCGGCGTCACCACCGAAGTCTGCGTCAACACCACCATTCGAGAAGCCAACGATCGGGGCTACGACTGCCTCGTCCCCGAAGATTGCGTTGGCTCTTATTTCCCGGAATTCCAGCAGATGGGCCTCAAGATGATCAAAGCCCAGGGCGGAATTTTCGGATGGGTGACCACTTCGTCAAAAATTCTGGGCACTCTTCCGGCCCTTCTCTAACAAACAGCGTTTAACGTTCGATTTTCTTCTTTTGTCCGGGGTTATTCCTATGGCTTCCAAAGTCGCGACTCTCGATCAGGGAAAGGGCGGATTGCCCTCCGTATTCAAACCGAAAATCTGGGTTCCGGGAGACTGGAACGCATTCTTCGGCTTCGGCACCAACATTCTCGTCAACCTGCTGACACTCACCGGATTGCTGCGCTTCGTGCTGCAAATGCCGGATGATCTGGTGTTTAAGCGCATCCTACCCGCCGCGGGAATGATGATGTGCATGAGCACCATGTATTACGCGTGGCTGGCGTATCGCCTTGCCAAGAAGACGGGACGCACCGACGTGTGCGCGCTCCCTTCGGGCATCAGCGTGCCGCACATGTTCATTGTCACGCTGGTCATCATGCTCCCCGTGAAGCTCGCCACCGGCGACCCGATGAAGGGTTGGCAGGCGGGGTTGACCTGGGTCTTCATCCAGAGCTTCGTCCTGATGATGGGTGGCTTCCTCGCTCCCATCGTTCGGAGAATTACGCCGAAAGCCGCCCTCCTGGGCGCGCTGGCTGGCGTCTCGATCACCTTTATCTCGATGAAGCCCGCGTTGGAGATGTTCATGACGCCAGTCGTTGGTGTCGTCTGCTTTGCGATCATTCTCGTAAGCTGGTTCGGCGGAGTGAAGTACGGCGGAATCCCCGCCGGTCTCGTCGCCATCGCCGGCGGCACGCTCATCGCCTGGGGCTCAAACCTCTTCGGGTTTCATTACGGAGATATGAGCGTCAAGGCGTTGCACGACTCATTCCAGACTTTCCGCTTCTCCGTGCCGTTGCCCGCGGTAGGCCTTGTACTGGGCGGACTGCATTGGAGCTTCCTGAAAACCATCCTCGTCACGGCCATCCCATTTGGAATCTATGACCTGGTGGAGGCGATGGACAACGTCGTCAGCGCCGCCGCGGCCGGCGACAGCTATCCCACGACCCGCGTCCTCACCGCCGACGGCGTCATCAGCCTGTTCGGCTGCCTGATGGGCAACCCGTACATCAACGCCGTCTACATCGGTCATCCCGGCTGGAAAGCCATGGGCGGCCGCATCGGCTACTCCGCCGCCACCGGCGTCATGGTCATCCTGCTCTCCTGGTGCGGGATTATCTCACTGATGACCGCGGTCATCCCGGTCGTCGCGATCTCTCCGATCCTCCTCTACATCGGCATGCTCATTGGCAGCCAGGCATTCCAGGAAAGCCCCCATAAGCATGCCCCGGCGATTGTCGTGGCGCTAGTCCCCTCGCTGGCGGCCTGGGCCAAACTGCTGGTTGATAATTCGCTCGGCTCGGTCTCCGGCATTCACGTCATCACGCCTGAGATGATCGCCGCCATGAAACAGACCGGCGTGCTCTATCAGGGATTGAGCGTTCTCGGTGGCGGATCGATTCTCGCCGGCGTCGTGCTGGGCGCGATCGTGACCTACATCATCGACCGCCAGTTCTTCAAGGCGGCGGGCTTCGCTTTCGCCGGCGCAGTCCTGACGTTCTTCGGCCTGATGCACGGCGAAGCGATCGGCATCGCCGTCACCCCGACGGTTTCCGTCGCCTATATCATGGTCGCCTGCGTCCTCTTCGGCTGCGGTCAGTTCGCCACCGTTCCTGCTCCGGCCCCCGCGGTCGAGCACGAACCGGCGCATGATGTTAATGAGTTCGATGCCGAGCCGGCGACGACCTAGTTGCGGTGCGTTGTGATCGTTGAAATCGTTGCGTGCAGCGCCATCGGTTTTGGTGGCGCTGCACGCTTCATTTTGATTAGCAAATCCTTTCCGTAATTCGTTTGAGGTTTCGCTCGCCTACCGCAGATCGCTAGAATTGATCTGGAGCGACCTTATGACTTACCGCGGAATTGTCAGCGATGGAGTGGTCGTCCTTGAGGGCGAAAAGCCTGTCGACGGCACGATTGTGGATGTAACGCCGCTCGATGAATCGGCATTGCGAAGCTCCGGTCCGGCCGATCATCCTGCGATCGGAATCTGGAAGGATCGCGCAGACCTTCCCGAAGACGCCGTGGAGGCTTCCAGGACGCTGCGTCAGAAATTGATGCGGCGAGAGGATGAGTAGCGGAATACTTGACAGTTCCGTTTTGATCGATTGCTTATGCGGTCGCGCGGCGCGGTTGCATTCCTTGCATCATTACAAACAAGCGGGCCTCTACATACGCACGTTATTGTGGCAGCCGAACTCCTCGCGGGCGCGAAACAAGTACACGCAAAACGTGAAGCACTTTGCCGCGTTTCCCGGACTTCACGCCGTGCGGGCCTATTGAACGGGGCAGATCCTGACCTACATCATTGATCGCCAGTTTTTCAAGCCAGCGGGTTTCGCCTTCGCAGGCGCAGTCCTGACGTTCTTCGGCCTGATGCACGGCGAAGCAATTGGCATCGCCGTCACCCCGACGGTTTCCGTCGCCTACATCATGGTCGCCTGCGTCCTCTTCGGCTGCGGTCAGTTCGCCACCGTTCCTGCACGACCCCCGCGGTCTAGCACGAGCCGGCGCATGATATCGCCGAATTCGACGGCAAGCCGGCAACGACCTAGTGTAGTGACTCATTAATACGTAACTTTAACGGAATAATCTACCGCCCGGGATAGTTGTATTCTATATAAACGGAATACAACATGCGTGTCGCTCCAACCCTCTCTGTCAATCCTGACGATCTCCTGACATTGCAACGCTGGGCCCGCGGGCGAAGCACGCAGGCTCGGTTGGTGCTCCGGGCCAAAATCATCCTGGCGGCGGCGGAAGGCAAAGCCAACGACGTGATCGCTGATGAGTTGCAAGCCGACCCGGGACTCGTGGGACGCTGGCGCCGACGATTTGCCGCGGGCGGGCTGGCCGCCATCGAGCGGGATGCCCCCCGTGGCGGCCGGCCAGCGACGGCGCGCGACCAGATCGTCGGCAAGATCATCGAGTGGACCACCCAACGCAAGCCGAAGAACGCGACGCACTGGAGTATCCGCACACTGGCGGCGGAATTGGGCACGAACCGCTCAATGGTTAATCGCGTCTGGCTGGCCAACAACCTCAAGCCGCACCTGATCCGTACCTTCAAGGTGAGCAACGATCCGCGCTTCGCCGAGAAGTTGTGCGATGTCGTTGGGCTCTACCTCAACCCGCCGCAGCACGCGCTGGTGCTGAGCGTCGACGAGAAGAGTCAGATCCAGGCGTTGGACCGCACGCAGCCGGGTTTGCCGCTGAAAAAGGGGAGATGCGGGACGATGACCCACGACTACAAACGCAACGGAACTACCACGCTCTTTGCGGCGCTGAATGTGGCGGAGGGGAAGCTGATCGGAACGTGCATGGCGCAGCACCGCCATCAGGAGTGGATCAAGTTCCTCAAGCAAATTGATGAGCAAACGCCGGCAGAACTGGACCTGCACCTGATCGCCGACAACTACGCCACCCACAAACACCCCAAGGTGCTCGCGTGGCTCAAGCGCCACCCCCGCTTTCACATGCACTTCACGCCCACGAGCAGCTCATGGCTGAATATGGTGGAGCGATGGTTCCGCGAGATCACCGACAAACGCATCCGCCGCGGCGTTTTCCACAGCGTGGATCAACTCATCGACGCGATCACCGCCTATATTGACCAACACAACCAGCAGCCAGAAGCGTTTGTCTGGACGGCGGGCGTGGAAGCAATTCTCGACAAAGTACGTCGGGCGCACGACGTGCTGGATAAAATGCAAATAGCTTGAGTCACTACACTAGTTGCGGTGCGTTGGTCGATTTTGAAATCACTGCGTGCAGCGCCGTCGGTCGCGATGGCGCTGCACGCTTCATTTTGGTTGGAAACCTTTCGCGAGCTGGACATTCTTCAATCGTCTTTTGAACTTTGGATATCCCGCAGGATTGAGGAATTGCTTCACGTGGCCGAATGCCCTCATTCCCGGCCATACCTTGCGCAGAGCGTCGATGTCCAGCGGATCGAATGTACGGATCGATTCGACATCGAAGTGAAGAACGCCGGCGAACCCGCCGATGGGTCGCTTGAATTTCTCATCGCGCCGGAAAATCGCACTGGCGATGATGCGGGCCTGAAACTGAAAAAGCACAACCGTCCCCGGCATGGCGTTCAGTCCGGCCGAGGGATAATGAAATCGCCCTTTTCGAGCGGGCAGTCCGCGCAGAAAACAATCCCTTTGCACCTGCGCGATGCTTCGGCCCCGAAAGCCCTTGAGCTTGTCGCTCATCGGCAGAATTCGCACTGTGGGAATTTCAGCTCGCATTGATCGCCGCGATCATAACCAGTGAAGGCACCTTTGGATCAGTCGTCGAATCATGACAAATCCTGGCCTCGACCGCCGCGGCCCACACGAACCTGAAGAATGACGAAAAGACAGCATTTCCCACTTTTTCCTTGCAAAAGCGGATCGGCGTGAGACTCTCGGCTTCGCGGTTGCAAATCAGATATTCACGTCTTCAGACCGGCCAGCACCTCGCAGAAGTAGCGTTTGAAGAGGACCACGGACAGCGCTGGTCGTGGTACGTAACGCTTCCGCCAGAATATCAGGACGGAAACGGAAGTCCCTGCCGCCTGGCCCGAACGGTCGCCGCGGCAAAAGCGATATGCGAAGCGATCCTGATTGGAACGGTTCTCGAAGGCAGATAGGCGGGGATTGCCGAAGTCAATCGGGTGCGTGGCAGATTCGGCGGTCCAAAAAATATCCCCCTTTCTCGGTACTTCGGAGGAGCCGCGCACGAAGTAAGCGGGAAAGTACTCGGTAAACGACTAAACTTTCCCGCTTACTTCGTGCGCGGCTCCTCCAGCTTTTTTATTGGGAGGATTTTATCGTGAGCACGTTATTGATCGAAGTCTGCGAAGTCGCCGCCGTTGAGAAGCATCCCTATGCCGACCGGCTTGGAATCGCCACGGTCAAAGGGTGGAAAACGGCGGTCGGTTTCGATCCGGCCACCGGCCTGTACGAGTTTCAGGCCGGCGAGCGCTGCGTCTACTTTCCTCCCGACAGCGTACTGCCGCCGGAACTGGCCAACAGCCCGCATCAGGTATGCAAGACGAAGGGGTGCAAGGCGTACAACAAGACGCCGCCGCAGCTTCAGCCGTCTCAACAGTCGCGGGACGGCAAGTGCGGAATCTGCGGCGGCGAAGTGGCCTGGAAGGATGGCTCGCCGGGGCGGACCGGCGCGATGGCGTTCTGCGCCGAACTTCCCTGCGACGTAAAAGGAGTGCGTCCTCCCGGGGGCCGGGTGCGCGCCGCCCGCATTCGCGGCCTTCAGTCGTTTGGATTCATCATGAAGATCGACCCCGCCCAGGGGGACGACCCGAACTGGCCGGTCGGAGCCGATCTGCGCGAGCATTTCCGGATAACCAAATGGGAGCCGCCGATCGAGAGTGCCGACGGCGAAGTCGAAACGCCGCACCCGGCTTTCCACGCGTATACGGATATCGAGCACCTGGCCAACTATCCCCAAGTCATTGCGGACGGCGAAGAGGTCGTCTTCACTGAAAAGCTCCACGGCAAGAACGTCCGGCTTGGACTGGTCCTCGTCACCGACGATTCAGGAAAAGCCGAATGGACCTGGATGGCCGGTTCGCACGGGCAGCGGCGAAAGGAGCTGTTTCCGTCGGTTCGACGTTTCGTGGCCGGGGAACTCATCGAGCAGCTCGTGCTGCAGAGCGCCGATATCCCGATCGGAATGATCTTTCCGTACGACGGCGGAAAGTTCTGGCGCGTGGCGGAGATCCGAAGGACCGGGGACGCGGTCGCCCTGCAAGCCGAGGAAGTCTGGAAGACCGGAGATGGCAGCTACGAAGCCCGGCTGCGCCGGTCCGAATTCTGGGAGCCGCTCGCCGAGAACGTGAAGGCGATGCTCGCGCACATTCGCGATGAATTTCCCTGGCCCGAGCCCAAACAGGGCATCGTCCTGTTCGGCGAGGCTTACGGCACGCAGGATATGAAGTACGGCCTCAAAAATGCCCGCGGGTTCCGGGCGTTCGATATCGCCATCAACGGCAAATATCTCGACTACGAAGCAAAGAAATCGCTCCTCGCGAAATTCGGAATCGAAATGGTCCCAATCCTTTTCCGCGGCCCCTTCAGCACGGCCGAGGTCGAGCGACACACCGACGGCCCCACCACCATGTGCGACCCGGCACAGGCGGGCGCCTTCGCCGGGCGCGAAGGGATTGTGGTGACGCCGGTCGTGGAGCGGATTTCAGAAGAGATGATGCCGACCAGCACCAACGGCCGCGTGATCTTCAAGTCGATCAGCGCCGATTACCTCGCGCAAAGGTGGGACGGATGCACACTAACCTCAGAAATCCAGGACTGACCGCGCCTGGCGCGGATTTCGCGGATAAGAATTTGCGTGGTCTTGTCTGATCCGCGAAATCCGCGTCATCCGCGGTTCATTTATTCGATTTTTCTGGTCTGCCGGAGGGCGCCTCGTGCTGACGCTCTTGTAGAAAACGGGGGCGTACTGCTTCGCGACGCGCGCAGCGGGCCGCCATTGGATGGACCAACGTCTCACGCCAGCGGCAGGTCCGCGAGTCTTGCTCCCATCCATCCGACCGCGATCCCGTTGCGCCTGAGCAAGTCGACGGCATTCTGATTGACTGCCCAGAGCATAACGAGATTGATTCCCGGGATGAGCATCACGGCAACGTAGAATACGCGCCCGCCGACGCCGATCTCCATCGCTTCCGTGAGTCGGTACATCGCGATCATCACCACGATCCAAGTCGCAAATCCAACCAGGAGTACCGCGGCCTGAACAAAATCAATCAACTGAGGCGTGATTCCGAACAGAGGGAAGAAACGACTCATTATAAATGTAACCCCGAGCAGCAATGTCGCCGTGATCAGCCACGCCATCCGTCGTTGCGCCAACCCGAGCCGTCGGAGATTCACGCCCTCTTCCGGCGGCGTTGCGTACGACAATGTGGGCGGAATGATCGATTGCACTGCCGGGAATTTCTCCGAAGTCGTTGCGCGATTCGGTTCATGAATTCGGATTCGGCGTCTGTTTCAGCTTATCCGGATACAATTGTCATTTCCCTCCCGCGCTCCTCATACGACAGCAGTTCTCTCCTGGAGATCCGGGTTTCACGATGGATCGTCCATCCCTCTTTCTTTTCAAACGCGGCGTACCAGGCATCGCCCTGATCGCCGGGTCCGTAGAACATCAGGCTTCCTCGGGTGTTCGTCGCCGTGTTTCCGCTGTACCAGACAAAAGCGGCGGATTCTGAATAGCCGTCGATCGGCTGCGCGAACGACTGCCGTCCCGCGCGACGAACATGGAGCGGCCGCCCGGAGTGAGTCCTTTTCCAATCGATTTCATTTGCGTCCCGGACGAACCGCTTTTGCTCCAGGACCCGATTAGGGTTGAAAGGCGGAACGACCAGGCGCTTGAGCCATTTCTGTCCCCAGCTCCACCATCCGAGCCATTTGAAATCGAACCAGTTGTCGATGTGAATCAGGAAAACTTCCCCGACGTTCAGAGCTGCGACCGCGCCGTTTGTGATCCGCTCGACCAGCGATATAAACTCGGGATCGTCATGCGGTGCGGCAACAAAACGGATCATCGGAACATCCTTCGGATCGTGGGCCCGGATGATTCCGCGACCGAGTGAACAGACGCCGGTTCGTCGCTTGCGCCTTCGCGATTCGCCGCCGTGTCATCGCGTGCTTTCAGACAGGCTCGATCCGCTCTCTGAAGTCAATATAGCGACTTGCGGACAATCGATCTTGACCGCCTCTTTTCTCAAGCCGTGCTTCAGGCTTCTCACCGACCTTAGCCGGCGGAGCTTCGTTGGAAGAACGGCAGCCGACGGCTGACAAACAGACGATGACGACCGATACGGAAAGACTTTTGCACATTTGGGGGAACACTCCTTTTCCGCTTGATTGTACCGCGGACCCGCAGCGATCCCACTCAACAGCACGACCCCGTGCCGCCTGGCACAGGGTCGGAGGTGAAAGCGGGTGAAGGGGGTCGAACCCTCGACATTCACGTTGGCAACGTGACGCTCTACCACTGAGCTACACCCGCGTGGTGAAAGAATATTATCGGCGTATGGTGGGTCAGGCAAGCCCCAGGCTCGCGTCCGGTAGACGGCATTCAGCTTCACGCCGGAAGGATATCGAACGTGCCCCCATCCGAAAGTCGATAGATGCGAAAGTCGCTGTCGAGCGTGAACAGGGTTCGATCGCCCACCACATCAGCAATGGCTACGAGCGAGGCGTCCGCCAAATCCATCGGAACGTCCTGATAACGTTCCATCAGTGTTGCCATCGCTTCCGACTCGCCGATGCCGTGTTGGTGCAATAGGACAATCCCGTCTCTCTCAAGTCCCCACAAATGGTTTTGGAGTGAATACCCGCCAATGCGCCCGACCAGATACATGGCTTCGACGAAACACGCCCAAGTTGAGACGATCGGAACCGTTGCCGCTACCAACACCGCAGCACAACGGTCATGCGTCGGCTGGTTGCGATCGCAAAGAGAAACAAGCGGCCCCGCGTCAACAAGCATCAAAGCACCAACCCCTGCCGGCGAAATTTCTCGACTAATCCGGCCGTAAAGGCATCGGATGCAGCAGCATCGAGCGGGCGGATTTCCAACGCATCCCCGTCCGCGAGCCAGCGTTGAACCCGCGCCGACACCGGTAACGCGCCTGATCGCGCGTCAGAAAGGACAGTCACCCTCACGCGCCGGCCCGCAAACCGCGACGGCTGACGAACCAGTTCATCCCATTGTCCTTCGATCTGATCGAGTTGACCCTCATCTGCTTTCATGGAGGAATTATATCACATTTCCACCGGCGATTCCGGCATTCGCTCGGGTACACGCCTATGTTTACAAGAAAGGTGATTCGAGCCGAAAAGACGATGCGGGGTCGCAAAAGAAGATACGGGGTCGCAAAAGAAGATACGGGGCCGCAAAAGAAGACACGGGGCCGCAGTCCATTTACGTCTCCTCTCGCTTCTTTTTCTTCACCGGCCTTCCCGGTCGGCGGATCATGTGCTCCAACGCCGCCGGCAAGCGCGCTGACCAGTTTGCCATCGCGACCCAATGCCTGATCGGCAAATCGCACGAGCCCCATATGTGGAACAGCCCGGCGAAGCTGGAAAACCGCATTGACGCAGTCGTCTTCCGTCCCAGGTCCGCGCCAGACCGATAGACAGATCAGCGCGGCGGCCGTGGCGCGGCTCATTCCGGCGCCGCAGTGCGTCAACAGAATTCCGCCGGCGTCGCGCAACGTCTCGGCGAATCTGATAATTGCAGTGGCGTCGGACAACGCGGGGGCAACTTCGATCAGGCCGTTCTGTTCGGAAGATCGCCTTCGACTGAACGCCCGCTGCAACGCCAAGAGGTCGCCGGTCTTGGCAACCTCAACGTCATCGAACATCAGGTCCAGGCGATTCGGCACAACCGCTTCAACGCCATACTCGCGAGCGCCATGAATAGAGATGATTGCGGTGACGTTGGGTTTCGGCGTGCCGTGCAAGTACATCGCGGCTTCGGAGTAACCGAAGATCACCAATTTCGGATGATTCATCGAAAGGCAACTTTCCTGTGACTACCGGCCGAGCTACCTAAATACGAAACCCCAGCGCATCGCGTCGGTATCACTGATCCGCCCAGTAAATGACCTCGTTTGTCTCTTTCGAGATCGCAACGCCGTAACTGTCATAAGTTCGCTCCCATCCGTAGAATCTGTGCCCATTCGTGGTTCGATTCCCTGATCGCTTGCCGCGTGTCGTTGAACGTCACGCATGCCACGCAGGTTTTGAAATCGCAACGGGGTCGATCACACCCAGTAATTCCCGACATGACCACCCCCCTTTCCCGCCGCGATGCGCTTCGATTGGCGTGTCTTGCCGCCGCGTCATCGGCGTTACCTGTCGCGCTGTGCGCCGATGAGCCGAAAAAGAAGATCCCCATCGGCCTGGAGCTTTTCTCCGTTCGCGACCAACTGAAGACCGATTTCACGGGCACGATCGAAGCCGTCGGCAAGATGGGATATACCGGCGTGGAATTCGCCGGCTATTACGGGTGGGACAAGAAGCCCCAGGAATTACGGAAACTGCTTGACGACAACGGCCTCAAATGCTGCGGCACCCATACGCATCTGCCGACGCTCCAGGGGGACGAGCTGGAGAAGACGATCGAGCTTCACAAGATTCTTGGCAACAAATTTTTGATCTGCCCGAACGTCCATATCACCAATGGAAAAGGGTGGCACGACCTCGCGTGGAAATTCAACGATATTTCGGCGCGCGCCGCCGAGTATGGCATGCTGGTCGGCTATCACTCCCACGCCGAGGATTTCAAGAAATACAACGGAACGACCGGCTGGGAAATCTTCTTCGACAATACGAAGAACGCCGTCGTGCATCAGCTCGATACCGGCAACGCGATCGACGGCGGCGCTGATCCACTCGCCCTCATCAAGAAATATCCTGGCCGCACGAAGACGACGCATATCAAGGAGCGCGGAGGAAAAGCGGATACGCCCGTCGGCGAAGGGACGATCGACTGGAAGACGATGTTCGCGGCGTACGAATCGGTCGGGGGAACGGAATGGTATATCGTCGAACACGAAACCAGCCCGGATCCGCTGAAGACGGTGAAGGCGTGTCTTGAAAATATGCACAAGATGGGAAAATAGCCGCCGATCGGCCTCGGATTATTGATCGTAATCCTAATCTTAATCTTAATCGTAATCGACGCCGTTCGCGGGAGGACGATTAAGATTACGATTAGGATTAAGATTACGATGGGGATTAGGAAACCGCCTCGTCATTTTCCGCAGCATTTCTTGTATTTCTTTCCGCTGCCGCACGGACATGGATCGTTGCGGCCGATTTTCGCGCTTTCGTTGCGAATGGGCCTGGTGGGTTCATCGGAAGGGCGATCGGGATCGTAGGACGGATTGAGCCAACCCATTTCTTCACTCTCGTCTTTGTCAATTGAACGACTTTTTTCCGTCGTCTTCATGAGCTCTTGCAGCCTGCGGAGCATCGGGGCGGCACTTCGAAGGCTTGCGGCGATTCGCCGCCGTTCGGCTTCAACTCCCTTTCGCCAGTCGACTTCCTCGGGAAGTGTTATACCGGTCATGAGAGATGTTGCCAGAAGGCTTTCGCGCAAGTCCTTCAATTCCGGGTCGTCCGGATACTCCGCGATCAGCCGGCGGGATTCGTCCAGGCCGGCCAGCGAACCCAGATCCGTTAAATCGATCAGCACCTGATCAACCAACGGTCCCCCTTCATCGTCGTAGTTCGGATCGGCTGCGAGCGCCAATTCCACGCCCAGCAGTTTGAGCAGGCCTTCTTCACTTTCGGGGCGTTTGATCCTCGATAGTGATGCGTGCGCATAATCGCGCACGTGCCATGGTTTACCCGCATAGAACGCGACAACGCGTTCGATCACCCGGGGAGAGCCGATACGAGCTCAGCGCATTGTTCGCTTCCACACGTTGAAGGTCGGTATCGACGCCAAAAAGATTCACAAGTGCGTCGATCGCTTCTGCGTAACGTGCTTCGCCAACCACGCGCACGGCGAAAATGGCCGGCCAGCCTCCGTCGACGGATGGATCCGCGAACATTGCCATTGCCTGCTCGCAGATCGGTTTTCCGCCGCGCGCGGAGGCTTCGATCAGCGCATCACTCAAGCCTGGGTCGAACTCGCCGAGATATTTGTCGGCGACCTCGCGGCCGTGAGTCATGAGCCGCTCCCACGCCGCGGCGGGTGATTGGTCGAGAAGCTTCAGTCGCAGTTCCAGATGCTCCCTTACGTCCTGGGACAATCGCGGGGCGCCCAGCAGTTCGTCGCGGTGTCGAGCCAACACGCGCAAGTCCATGTCACGAGCGGCCTGTTGGAAATGATATTTGAAATTTTCCGACGGCTTTCCCGCGAGCGCGTCGACGAGACGTCGCAATGAAGTGTCGGTCTGCGGGAGATTTCTAAGTCCGCTCGCGAAGCCGAGTGTCTGGTCGTTCTCGCCAAATCGGTCCAGCGCTGCCCAGTAATGGTCAGCGGTCAAAGGGCCAAAATCGTGGGTGTCACGAAAATATCGAAGGGCCTGATCGCGCACGATCGGATCATCGTGCTGGAGAAAAGGAACGACCTGGTCGGGAAGAAGGATCATTTTGGTTGAATTTTCTATCGAGCGTTCAACGTTGAATGGTATTCAATGAACGTTCAACGTCCAACGCTCAACTTTCAACGTTCAACTGTCGAATGCATGACAGAATCGGCGGCAGAGTTTTTCTCTCTTCCCAGTACTCTGGAGGAGCCGCGCACGAAGTAAGCGGGAAAACACTCGGTAAACGAGAGAACTTTCCCGCTTACTTCGTGCGCGGCTCCTCCAGAGTACCGAGGAAGGGGGGAATTTTTGATCGGCCGAATCCGCTACGCACACCAGCGAACCATCGTCTCTGGCGATACCATCGCTTCCATGGCGCACGAAGAAGCGGATATCGCAATCATCGGCGGCGGCGCCTCGGGACTCGCGGCCGCGATCTTCGCGGCCGAACAGGCGGGCGCATCCCGACGGATCGTGGTCCTCGACGGCGCGAAATCACTCGGAGCAAAAATCCTCGTCTCTGGGGGCGGACGATGCAATGTCACTCACGATGTCGTCAGGCCCGATGATTTCAACGGCTCGCGGCCGGTTGTCCGAAATATCCTCTCTGCCTTTGACGTGAAAGCGACGGTCCGATGGTTTGCCTCCATGGGAGTGGAACTCAAACTCGAGGAGACCGGCAAACTCTTTCCGGTGGCGAATACAGCACGCTCCGTTCTCGAAGCGCTTCTGCGTCGCTGCAGGGAATTGGGAATCGTCATCCGTACGGGCAGCCGGGTGAAAGCCATTCATCGGCCGGCCGAGCAGGCCGCGCATTTCCAAATCGAATTCGACGGAGGAACGCTCGCCGCTCGTCGCGTGATCCTCGCCGCCGGCGGGCGTTCGCTGCCGCTCAGCGGAAGCGATGGGTCGGGTTGGGAGATCGCGAAAGGCCTGGGGCACACGATGACGCAGACGTGCGCGGCGCTCGTCCCGTTGCGCCTCGATGCGCGGATGTTTCACGCCGGTCTCTCCGGCATTGCCATGCCGGCGGAGCTTTCAACTTTTTCCGGCGGCAAACTGATTGATCGCCGGACCGGCAATCTGCTCTGGACGCATTTCGGCATCAGTGGCCCGGTCGTAATGGATGCGAGCCGGCATTGGGTCATGGCTCACGAATCGGGCGCGCAGCCGACGATGACGTGCAATCTCCTTTCTCCGGACGGGTTTGAAACGGTGGAACGGTGGCTCGTGGAATCGGCCCGGTCGCGCGGGCGCAGCGCGGTGGTCAAGGTCATCGCCGAACGGATGCCCGAGCGTGTCGCAACGGCGCTGGTGATCGACGCCGGCATCGACCCGGCGGTTCCCTGTGGGCAACTCGCCCGAGACGCCCGGCGAACGCTCGTTCACCGCCTGACCGCCCTGCCGCTGCCGATCCTCGGCCATCGCGGCTGGAACTACGCCGAGGTCACCGCCGGCGGAGTACCGCTGGGCGAGATCGATTACCGCACCATGGAATCGCGAAAAGTTCCGGGACTCTATCTGGTCGGGCGAATTGCTCGACTGCGACGGCCGCATCGGCGGTTTCAACTTTCAGTGGGCCTGGGCAACGGGATATCTGGCGGGAAAGGGCGCTGCAGCGGGCGAGACTGAAGTCGGGCGGAATCCTGAAGCCGGCGGATGAGTGTGCGCAAAGGCACGCCCGCTTAGACCCTGCCGCTTTTAGCGGTAAGGGTCTAAGGGGGCGCACCGGAACTGGGAAATCACGCCCGCAGTCAGGCCGAACGGCGGCGACGCGACATCAAACCGACCGAGCTTGCGATCAACAGGCCTGCGGCCGCTGGTTCTGGCACCGTGCCGTTGACTACCACGTTGTCGAATCCGACCGAGTCATCATCGCCGCCGACGAATCCGGCTTGAAAGGTAAGGACTACTTTGCCCGTGCCATCTGCGGTTCCCGATCCGGTGATGTTGTAGTCTGAATCCTGATCGCTGCCGCAGCAGTTCGCGGTGTAACCAAGATGGTTGCTTGCGACGGCATCCGTATCAGGCGCGAAAGGGCCGCCTCCAAGAGGAGTTGCAGTCGAGTAAGACTGATCGAAACCTGCAAACGTCACGTTGCTGAACGTTGCGTCGACCTGATTGGTTCCGTTGATGGCGTACGTAAAAAAATCTGGGCCATTGCTTCCCCCGTTGTTGCCGTCGGCCGAACCGCCCACATATAGCGTAAAGGTGGTAGAGACCGCGGATAAGGGAACGAGCCCGGAAAGCGTCAGCGTGACAAGCTCTCCGCGATAGCCGCCGCCATCACCGGCGTTTCCATTCCCGCTGAATTTTTCACCGCTGGGACTGGTCGCGGTATTACTGCCGACCAAGCTGGCAGATACTCCCGGTGCGACCGTTGCCGCGGTGTCGAAGGTGTTGCTGTAGATGACCGCCGCCTGCGCTTGGCCGACAGCCAAAATAAGTCCCGCCACCCCGAAGCCAATCCTTCTTCGCATTAAAATCCTCCATCAGATGTATGTCTAAACCGGAAACGCAAAGAATTTTAACAGAATCGCAATGCGTCTGTCAAGCTAATCTGCCACAGGATTATGTGCTTGAATGCCTCGATCCACGCCAACTGCGGGTGGTCTGCGATTCGAGTGAGACTTGAGGCGAAAGATTCAGAGATGGAGCGAGAAACACCGCGCCCCGCCCGGCGTAGATTGTAAGACAGGCGAACGGAAAAATCGTAGGGCCGGATCTGGCCAGTCGTACTCTTCTTTACGAGAATCGATAGATCATGTTGACGTTCAAAGGCGACGGCTCCACCCAGACCTGCGATGGCGTAACCCGCCGGGATTTTCTTCGCGTGGGGACGCTCGGGGCGATCGGATTTACGCTTCCGCAGCTTATGGCCCTCAAGGCGCGGGCGCGGTGGAGAAGGACAAAGACGAACGCTCCTGCATCATGATTTTCAATCTGGGGGCGCCGAGCCAGATCGATTTGTTCGATCCCAAGCCCGATGCGCCGGAGGAAATTCGCGGGCCTTTCAAGACGATCCGGACCGCATCGCCGGACATTCAACTGACCGAGCTGCTTCCGCTTCACGCGAAGCTGGCGAATAAGTTTTCGCTCGTCCGCAGCGTCTATCACACTGCCGCCGCGGTGCATGACACGGGGCATCAGATGATGCAGACGGGGCGATTGTTCACCGGCGGCGTGGATACGCCGCATGCCGGATGCGCGATGACGTTTTTGCGCGGGCCGCGTAACGAGCTTCCGCCGCACATTATTCTGCCGCAGGTAATGGGGCCGACCGGCGGCAACATGCCGCACGGCCAGGACGCGGGTTTTCTGGGCAAGGCGTTTGATCCGTTTGTTTTGAATGCCGATCCCTCGCAGCCGAATTTCAAGGTGCCGGACCTGCTTCCGCCGGCGGAGATCGGGACGGCGCGCGTCGAACGACGCCAGAAACTTCGCGACATCGTCGATCACACGGTCGATCAATTTGAGAAGAGCGAAAATGCCGGGCTGATGGACAGCGATTTCGCCAATGCGTTCAAGCTGATGACCAGCGCCAAATCCCGAGATGCGTTTGATTTGAGCAAGGAATCGGACGACGTCCGCAAGCGCTACGGCATGAACCGCTTCGGCCAATGCTGCCTGCTCGCGCGAAGACTGATCGAAGCCGGCGTGCGATTCGTAACGATCAACACTTTCATCACCGTCTTCAACGAAATCACCTGGGACATCCACGGCAGCAAGCCGTTTACTTCGATCGCCGGGATGAAGGACCTGGTCTGTCCGATGTATGACCAGGCTTACAGTGCGCTGATTGAAGATCTGGATAAACGCGGATTGCTGGGCAACACGCTCGTTGCGAATCTCGCGGAGTTTGGCCGCACACCGCGCATCAACCCGGCCGGGGGGCGCGATCACTGGCCGCAATGCTGGACTGTCTATTTTGCCGGCGGCGGAGTTCAGGGCGGCCGCGTCGTCGGGAAGAGCGATCCGCAAGGCGCCTATCCGGTAGAGCGGCCGATCACGTCGGCGGAGATTGTCGCGACCATCTATAAAAGCCTCGGCGTGAATCTCGACACCCAACTCCCAGGCCCGCAGGGTCGCCCCTATCCAATTGTCGATACGGGGTATCGCGAGATTCGCGAATTGTTCTGATCGGAATAAAAGCAACCGCGAAGGCGCGAAGAGCGCGAAGAAAAACGCGAAGAAGAAATTCAGGAGCAGGATTAACAATATGAATCGCGATGTCGATTCTGATTTGAATTCCTTCGCGCTCTTGCGCCTTTGTGGTTGGTTTAATTGGAAGTCAAAAGGCGAAATGGACCGGATGAATGTCCTAGTGCGAGCGATCGGATCGTTGTTCCTGGCATTCGCGTGCCCGGTCGCGGCTGCCAGTGATTCGATTGCCGTGCTACCGAGCCAGGTTACGTTGAATGGCCCGGGCGCCCGTCAGGCGATCATCGTCGAGAAAATTCGTGAGGGTGTCGCCACTGGCGAGATTACCGAAGGAATTACTTTCGTTCCCGGCGACGCGAAGATCGTCAAAATCGAGAACGGCGTCGCGATTCCCGTCGCGAACGGCACAACGACACTGACTGCGTCGGCATCCACGGCGATCGCGACAGCGAATGTCACTGTCACCGGATTCGACAAACCCTGGGAATGGAGCTTTCGCAACGACGTGCAGCCGGTTCTCACCCGGGCCGGCTGCAACAGCGGCGCATGCCACGGCGCGTCGGCCGGGAAGAGCGGATTTCATCTCTCGCTGCGCGGCTACGACGATGACGGCGATTTTCGCGCCCTCACGCGCCAGTTCATGGGCCGGCGCATCGATCCGAGCGATCCGGGCGCAGCCTGATGCTGCTCAAGCCGACCGGCGCGCTGCCGCACAAGGGAGGAATTCGCTTTAAGACCGATTCGCCGGAATACCAGATTCTGTCCGGCTGGATCGCCCAGGGGACTCCAGCCCCTAGGACCGACGATCCGCGATTGCAGGGTATCGAACTGGTTCCAAGCCATGTCATCGTCAAGCCCAACGACGATCAGCAGATGCTGGTGCTCGCGCATTTCACCGACGGCTCGACGCGCGATGTGACGCATTGGTCGAAATTCACGGCTACGGATACGACCGTCGCAAATGTGGATGACGAAGGTGCGCTGAAGATCGTGGGCCATGGCGAAGGAGCCGTCACCGCATGGTTCCTCAGCAAGATCGCGATCGCCACCGTCACATCACCCTACGAAAACGACGTCAAACCGGAGCAGCTCGCTCAACATCGAAATCTGATCGACGAGCAGGTGAACGAAAAGCTTGGCGACTTGCGGCTGCCTCCGTCGCCGATTGCGACCGATGGTGAATTTCTTCGCCGGGCGTTTATCGACACCATCGGCGTGCTGCCGACGGCGGAAGAATCGCGGCAATTTCTGGCTGATTCGTCTGCCGATAAGCGCGACCGGATCATCGAAAGCCTCCTGGGGCGCCCGGAGTTTGTCGACTACTGGTCTTACAAATGGTCGGACCTGCTGCTGGTGAGCAGCCATCGGCTCCAGCCGCCGCAGATGTGGTCTTATTACCACTGGGTTCGCGAGCAGGTGGCGGCGAACACGCCGTGGGATCAGTTCACGCGTAAACTCGTAACCGCCACGGGAAGCATTCGCGAAAATGGGGCGGCCAATTTCTTCGTGATGCACAGCGATCCGAGCGATATCTCAGAGACGCTATGCGTGACGATGCTGGGAATGTCGATCAATTGCGCCAAGTGCCACAACCACCCGATGGAGAAGTGGACCAACGATCAGTATTACGGCATGGCGAATCTCTTCGCCCGCGTGCGATCCAAGAGCGGCGGCGATGGATTGCCGGTCGTCTTCGGTGCGGCCGATGGTGACGTGATCCAGCCGTTGACCGGCCGGCCGCAGCCGCCGCGCCCGCTCGATGCGCCGGCTGTCGCTGAGGGCGCCGATCGACGGGAGGCGTTTGCCGACTGGCTCACGAACCGCGACAACCCCTATTTCGGCCGGGCGATCGTCAATCGCGTCTGGGCGAATTTCATGGGCGTCGGGCTCGTCGAAAAAGTTGACGATATGCGCATGACCAATCCCGCCAGCAATGAAAAGCTGCTCAGCACCCTGGGCGGCTACCTTGCTGATCAGCATTGGGACCTCAAACAGCTCATGCGGCTGATCCTGCAATCGCAAACGTATCAGCGCTCGAGCGCGCCGCTGGCCGGGAATACAACGGATGCGAAGTTCTATTCGCACCATTATCCACGCCGAATCATGGCCGAGGTGCTGCTCGACGCCTTCAGCCAGGTCACGGAGTCGCCGACGCCATTCGCCAAATACCCGGCCGGCTGGCGGGCGATGCAGTTGCCCGACTCGAATATCGATTCCTATTTCCTCCGTAGCTTCGGGCGCGCCGAGCGCGTCCTCACATGCGAATGTGAGAGGACGGACGATCCCAGCATGGCCCAGGCGATGCACATCGCCAACGGGGACACGGTGAACCAGAAGCTCGAAGCGAAGGCAAACGTGATCGATCGATTGATCGCCGCAAACGCGTCTGACGAACAGGTGATTGATGGCGCGTATCTGGCAGCGCTGCAGTCGCAGCGCAAGCGACGCGGAGAAGCAGCAGATTCTCGCCGTGCTCAAGACTTCAGCTTCTTCGGAGCGTCGAAAAACGCTGGAGGATTTTTATTGGGGTCTGCTGAGCAGCAATGAGTTCTTGTTTGAACACTAACGCGGTGAAATTCAAACCAATCGCGAAGTCGCGAAGACGCGAAGAAAGCCGCGAAGAATACTGTTAGACGAGCCGCTGACTGAATTAGTCCACATTGGCATCATCATTGGAAAGAATTGAACCGCGGATGACACGGATTACACGGATCATTTCATTGTCTTATCCGCGCCCATCCGCGCAATCCGCGGTGAAACTTCCCCGCATTTTCTTCGCGTTTTCTTTTGCGCCTTTGCGCCTTCGCGGTTGGTTCTCCGGTCCGCGCGCGAACCGCGCGACTTCCATTCTGACTTCAGTTTGGATTGCCGCGTCGGCGTCGCTCGCCTTCGGCGTCGATACGCCCGCGCACACGACCTACTCACAGGCCCACGCGGTGTTCGCCAAACATTGCATGGCCTGCCATGACGCGAAGCAGGCGGAAGGCGAATTCGTCCTGGAATCGTGGGATCTGCTGATGAAAGGCGGCGAAAAGGGCGCGGACGTCGTCCCCGGCAAGCCTGACGAGAGCCGGCTCATTCAGCAGATCGAACACAAGTCCAAACCCTTCATGCCGCCGAAGAAGGCGCACGACACACTCAGCGCCGACGAGATCTCGACGATGCGGTCGTGGATCCTGGGCGGCGCGATGCCCGCGGCCGCCGGCGAAATTGTGCCGGCGACGGCGCCGGCGGTGAGCATTCCTCGGATTGAGCCGAAGGTTGCGCCGCGAAAATCGGTACGGGCCATTGCATGGTCAGCACCGTTAAAGCTCGCGGCAATCGCGCGCGATGAGCAGATCGAATTGATCGATGTCCAAGAGCGGTCCGTCGTCCGCCGGCTTCATGTCGACAAGGGAACGGTCAACGCCCTCGCATTTTCCGTCGATGGAAAAACACTCGCCGCCGGTGCAGGCGAGCCGAACGTCGGCGGAGAAATTGACGTCTGGAATATCGCCGATGGCGCGCGCACGCACCACCTTGAAGGTCATCGCGATTCCGTTTACTGCATCAGCTTCGCGCCGGATGCGAAATCGCTGGCCAGCGGGTCTTATGATAACAGCATCATTCTGTGGGACCTGTCGTCCGACAAGCCGATCCGATCGTTTGACGGCCACAACGGAGCGGTTCTCGGGTTGGCATTTCGCCCGGACGGCAACGTGCTCGCCTCGGCCAGCGCCGACCGGACCGTCAAGCTCTGGGACGTGCAGAGCGGCGCCCGGCTCGATACGTTTGCCGAATCACTCAAGGACCTGAACGCCGTTCTCTTCTCGGCCGACGGACAACGGGTGATCGCGGCCGGCGGAGACAACCGCATTCGCGTCTGGCAGGTCAGCCCGACCGCGAAAGAAGGAACCAATCATCTTCTGGTCGCGCAGTTCGGCCACGAAGGCGCGATTCTCGGGCTTGCGCTTTCGCCCGACGGTAAACTGCTCGCCTCCAGCGCCGACGACCGGACCGTGAAACTCTGGGATCCGGCCCCCACCTCTGCTTCCGGCTCGCCGGAGTTGAAGATGGTGCGCGTGCTTCCAACGCAAACCGATTGGCCCGTCGCGGTCGCGTTCGCGGCTGATCAGAAGTTGTTGCTGATCGGCCGGCTCGATGGCTCGCTCGGATATTTCGATCCTCAAAATGGCACCCCGATTCTTCCTCCAAAACCGGAACTCGGCAGCATTTCTCCTCCGGGAATTCAGCGGGGAGCGGCAAATCGAATCGAATTGGCGGGAAAACATTTGGCCAGCGTGAGCGGCCTGGGGTTCAACGATCCGAAAATTTCCGCCCGCATCGTATCGCTTGATGCCAATGGATCGGCCACGCTCGAGATCACGTGCCCCGCTGATCTGCCGACGGGACCTTACGAGATCAAACTGCTCAGCGCCGGCGGCGAAAGTGCGGCGGGCAAAATCTTCGTTGACGACCTGCCGCAGGCCTCCGAAAAAGAACCGAACGATACGCCTGCAACAGCGACAGCCATCTCGCTTCCAACGGATGTGTGGGGCAAATTCGACCGGCCAGGGAACGTCGACCATTTCGCCTTCGACGGAAAATCCAAACAGACGATCGTCATCGACGTGGCGTCGCAGCGTTTTGAATCGAAGGCAAAAATCCTGCTCGAATTACTCGACAGCGCCGGCCAGTTACTGGCCAGCAGCAGCAGTTTCGAAGGCGGGCCCGAGCCGCTGCTCGCATATCCGCTTCGGGCCGACGGGAAATGCACGGTTCGACTGAGCGAGCTGGAAGCGTCGGCTTCCGCCGCTCATTTCTATCGAATGTCGATCGGTAATTTCGCCTGCGTCACGGGATGCTTTCCACTGGCGGTTGCGCCGAACAGCCAAACCAGGGTCGAGCTTGTCGGACTGAACCTCCCTGCTGATTCGATTGTCGACGTCAAGTCGGGCGCGACGGGCGAGATTGATCTGCCACTCGATACGAACCGGTATCGCGCGCGTCAGCCGATCAAATTGCTCGTCGGCGCGGGACCGGAACCGATCGAATCCGAACCGAATGACACGCCGGAACATGCGAATACCGTTTCAGTGCCTGGCGTTGTAAACGGCCGAATTGAACATCCCGGCGATCAGGATCTTTTCCGCTTCGACGCCGTCGCCGGCAGGAATTACGCAATCGAGACGCTCGCCTCCCGGCGTGGCTCGCCGGTTGACACGCGGATCGAGGTGCTACACACCGATGGGTCTCCCGTTCCGCGCGTGATACTGCGCGCCGTTCGCGACTCGGCGATCACGTTTCGCGGATTCGACGCCAACGCCCAGGGCGGGCGCCTGCAAAACTGGGAAGAAATGGACCTGCGGCAGTATCTCTATCTCTCCGGCGAGGTCGTTCGCCTTGCACTGGCGCGCGCGGGCCGGATTCCGAGTACGGCTTCTTCACCATTCGCGGCAAGCGGCAATGCTATTTCGACACGACCGCGACGGCGCATGCGCTGGACGAGCGATGTTTCATCGTGGAGCCGCATGCTCCCGGCGAAGCGTTTGCTGCAAACGGGCTCCCTGTCTTCACGCTCAACTACGTCAACGACGACGGCGCAGAACGAACGATCGGCTCCGATTCCCGGCTCCTTTTTACGGCGCCGGCGAATGGCCCGTATCTGGTCCGCGTAACCGATGCCCGGAACTGGGGTGGCGACCGCTTCGTCTATCGTCTGAGCGTTCGACCGGCGATTCCGGATTTCAATGTCTCGGTCAACCTGAACAATCCCGCGGTTCCCGCCGGCGCCGGACGGAATTTTCAGGTGGAAGTGGATCGGATCGACGGGTTTGACGGGCCGGTTCGAATCGATATTGCCGGCGCGCCGCCGGGATTTGTCATTTCCACGCCGATCGTTATTGAGGCCGGGCATGCTGCCGCGCAGGGCACGATTTACGCCTCTGCTGACGCTCCCGCGCCGACGCCCACCAATGATTCGCAGACGAAGTTGACCTTTATGGCAACCGTCGATGGAAAAGAAATCGCGAAGACGGCAAGCGGCTTGGGGAAGATCTCGCTCGCTCATGCGCCGATGCTGACCGTGGGACTCGATTCGATCGGCGCGACGACCCGGCCCGCGATTGATTGGAACATTCCCGCGGAAGTTACGGTTGTTCCCGGCCAGTTCACGCCGGCCCGGCTCTGGATCCACCGCAACAATTTCAAGGACGAGGCAACCTTCGAAGCGGACAATCTTCCGCACGGTGTCATTGTCGCGGACATCGGCCTCAGCGGCGTCTCGATCCCCGAAGGAAAGTCCGAGCGTCAGATTTTTCTGCACGCCGCTCCGTGGGTGCAAGAGCAGGATCGGCTTTGCTACGTCCGCGCCCTTCAGGCGGGAATGCCGACGTCCGCTCCTGTCTTAATTCACGTCCGCAAAGTTGCTCAGCAGGCGGCGGCGCATTGACGCTGAGGCCTGTCCGATGAGACGATAGGCATCCTTCCCTTCCTCACGGAGGTCCCATGCGATGCAATAGCTTGCTCCCTTTGTTGCTGATTGCCGGCTTTCTCGGCGGCTGTGTACGAACGATTCAGCCAATCCTCAACGATGATCAGGTGATCGCAGATAACTCGCTTGTTGGGAAATGGTCCGCGACAGACGACAAATCATTCTTCGAGGTTGAAGCGGCCGACGATCAAAAAGTCTGCAAGGTCACATACACCGATAAAGAGGGCAAGATTGCGCCGCTCATTGCCAGACTGGGAAAAATCGGCGAGATCACCGTTGCAGAACTACGCGCCGACGAACCGGCCCCGGATTCCAGCGACGTGTACAAAGCGCACTTGCTCCGGCTGTATTCGTTCCTTGTCATCCGCGCGACCAAGCCGGATTTTAAGTTTGCGATCATGGGGCAGGACTGGCTCAAGAAATACCTGGCCGATCACCCGAACGATCTGCGAGTCGCCGCCTCGGACAGAGACAACATGGTCGTCACCTCCTCGACGGCCGATTTTCAGACCTTCTTGCTGCACCATTTCAAAGACAAAGGAGCACTTTCGGAAGAGGCAAGCTACGTCCGGGCGCCCGCTCCCACGACTCAGCCGCCGGCTAATCGGCAGTCGCAATGACCGCCGGATTCCTGAGGCGATCCGAAGACACTCCTCACCCTGCGATCTACAATTCAAGCCCGCGTTCGGGCAATGAGTTCTCGGGCCCAATTCATCGCCGCTTCATCGAGCGCAGGCGCTGGCAAACCGCCGTAATCGATCTCAAGATCGTACGCAGCGCGTTCGTACACGGTGGAAAAGGCGGATTGTAAATCGAGTTGAGCATCCCGGTCCCCGTCGCGCAGCGGGATGGGAATCACCGGAAGGCGCTGGTGCAAAAGGATCGGCCAGACTGTTGCCCGCGGTCGGAGGCCGGCGCGGGAGACATGAACTAGGTAATCGTAACGCGGGAGCGCCGTACGAACGGCAACGGGAACGCCGGCGCGGAGCAGGTCAATTTCAACCCAGTGACTCGGCGAGTTCATCACATCTTTGCGTTTTTGCTGATAGCTCGCCTGTCCCCGCGAACCCGCCACTTTATTGCTCGGACTGACAACTTCGATCACTGCAACCACGAGGCGCTGCGCTCGATCGATGATTTCGAGCCGCGCTTCATGAATTTCCTCCTCAAGGAGGGTGGTCACTTCGATCGGTTTTGCGGTTTCGATCTGTTCGGCTCGCGTCGCTGGAAGCGGTAATGACGCTCGGACATCCTTTTGAGCCACCCGCAAATCGGGAATGATTACGGATCGGCCCGGATCGTCTTCATCGGAAACATAAACTCGCTCTTCCACGCGTACGCGATATTTCGGGCGAAGTCTGGCATTCAATGTCTCTTGAAAGACCGAGATGAGGCCATGATGGACATCGGGCCAGATTACCGGCTCCTCAAGGTATGGGTCCATTCCTGGAAAGGGGGAAGGCATAATACGGCTCGTCAGTACGCTCGAATTACACTCACGTATCCGTTGTTCTCAGATCATAATCACGGCGGCGGAGAAAGGCGACGAGAATACATCAGGTTCATAACGAACGTGTTGCGTTTGCGGCGGTAACACAGGCATCGGGCGCGGCATTTGGGCAGATATCGAGGGTTTTGAATGTGGACACTCATCTCGCGGGCCGTGAAGGCATCCGGCGCGATCGAACAGGCGATCCTGTATCTATTGGTCGGCTTTTCGATTTTTTCCTGGCGCTGATCCTATTGAAGATCCGCGCGTTGGCGCGGCGCGGCGAAACAATCGGCGTTTTCTCACTCTTTTTGATACCAGTGAGTCGCTCGGCGAATTTACGCCGCCGAAATTGAGCGGGCCGACGCCGCTGGAGGCGATCTTCATCGCGGCGCTCGATACGCTGGAGAAAGCGGCGCACAGCGGCATCCGGCGCGTGGCCCTCGCGCCCGATAAGCTCCACGAAAAACTGATGCTGCGCATGCGCCACACCGCCCAGGACGAAATGAGCGAGTTGCGCTGGGGAAGCGGTTTTCTCGCGACGGTCGGAAGCTCGTCTCCGTTCATCGGGCTCTTCGGAACGGTGTGGGGAATCATGGCGACCTTTCAGGCGCTGGGCGATGCCCGCTCGGCCAGTCTCGCGGTGGTCGCGCCGGGGATTTCCTCGGCGCTGATTGCCACTGCCGCCGGCCTGGCAGTCGCGATTCCCGCGGTCATGGCATTCAACTGGGTGCAGTCGCGGGTCGAATCGCTTCAGGAAGACGCCGACACGTTTATCGAGCGGATGGATTTCGTGACACGGACGGAGCATCCCGCGATCTCGGCCATGGGCAATGGCCAGGAGATGGCGCCGATCCAGCTTGCCGGAAGGGAAGGCTGATCATGGCGATGGGAACCACCGCCGCCTCGAGTTCCGGCAGAAAACGCAAAAAGTCCCTGATGGCGGACATCAACGTCACGCCGATGGTTGACGTGATGCTGGTGCTTCTGGTCATCTTCATGATCACCGCGCCGGTCATCAAATCGATCGAGGGGTTGTCGGTCGATCTGCCGCAGCTCAAGGGTGAGCCGGCCCAGACGATTGTGACCGAGGACGCGCGCACGATCGTGATCTGGCGCAGACGGCCATATTGCCCGCCCGGGTCCCAAGGGGGCTGATTCGCCGTACGACAGCATGAGTGCGCTGGCCGATGACGTGAAGCTCTATCGCGAGGATTGCGAAAAGGGGAAGAAGACGCCGGTCGTCGTCATCGCCGGGGATCGCGACGCGCACTGGGAGCGCGTGATGCAGGTCTGGAACGCGGTCCGCAATAGCGGCGTGAGCCAGATCAGCTTTCAGGTTGAATCGGGCGGGGGAAGCACGCCATGATGCAGAATTTACGACGGATGCCGTTGCGAAAACAGTTGGCGATTTTTGTCGTCATCTCGTTGCTCCTGCATCTGGCCATCGTCGGAGTCACGCATCTGCCGGATTATCTGCACGCCCGGCGTGAAGCCGCGCGCGTTGCTGCCGCACGGCTCGCTGCCGAACAACATGCGCAGGAACAGAAGAAAGCGATGGAGGCGGCCCGCGCCGCCTCCGCGAAGGCGGCGATCGCCCAGACCAAACAACAGGTCACGTCGCAGTTGGCCGAGCAGTTCAAAGCGCTGGTCGGCGACCACCTTAAGCCGGATGTGTCCGATGAACTTTGGCAGGATTTGCTCGGCGAACTTTCAGGCCGGCTCGATCAATACAGTGAATCACTCAGTGATGAAAATATCTCCGACGCCGGCATGCGCGCCCAGCTCGCCCAGCTCCAGGGACAGATGCTCGACGACCTGCTCGAGCGGCTTCGGAAGATGAGTGCCCAGGAGCTGGCCGACCGCTTCGTCGCGAAAGTTCAGAATGAAGTCGTGCCGCAGGTGGCCGATTATTATCGCAAACAGATCGAAGCCCGGATCGGCAATGCGCTGCGCGATGAGGGTTCGAAAATCGTGCGCGAGGAAGCTGGCACGGTGAGTGCTCAGCGGCAGGACATTGGCAAAGTTCTGGAGAACGCGGAGTCGTCGGCCCGCTCGGCGCAGGCGGATCTGATTGCGGTGCGTGGCCGGCTCGATTCGAAATTGAACGACGCGGGGAGCGCTCCGAATGAAGCGAAGACGCATCAACTCGCCGACGCGGCAAAAGCCGAACAAGTCGCGATCGACAAGGCTGGAGCGGCCCTCGAGGCTGTGCGGCGGGCGGTCCGCGAAGCGGCAAGCCGCAATGAGGCGATCGGCGCCGGTGCGCGGCAATCGATCGCCGAGGCCACGGCTCAAGGAGCGGGAACTCCGGAGCAGCATGCCGGCGAAGCGAGTAAAGCCGCCGGCGCCGGGGATGCAAAAATCGCGGAGAAGTCGACCGCGGAGGCGGCCGACGCGGCGGGGGCATTTGCCGATGCAATTCACGCGGCCCGGGGCGCGCTGGCACGCGACAACGCGGACCCGGGCAACGCTGCCCGCCTGGCGATCAAGCATGCCCGCGACGATGTGATTCGCGATGATCTGGATCACGCCTTTCGCGAGGAATACGCCCGCCAGGCCCTGCCGCGGCTCAGTGATAAGCTGACCGGGGTCTTCAAACAGACGCTGGAAGAAAGCGGCAATCACGACGACGCCGTCGTCGCCCAGGTCGACAAGCAGGTTCGCGATGCGCTGGGAGAGAAACTGCACGTCAAAGTGGCGGCCGGCGAGGTGGGCACGAACCCCCTCACCGCGGCCGAACATTTGAACGAACTTAAGGGCGATGACGAAGACGAAGCCGCGGACGGCGAACATCACCCTCATGGCCCGCACCACCATGGGAATCATCACGGCGGTCCTCACGGACCGGAGACAGGCCCCGGCGACGATAGCGTCAACAACGACGTGGCGGTGGCCGGTGGTCACGGTCCGCACGGCGCGGGATCCGGTCGCGAACAAGCCGTCGCGTCGCGGCTCGAAGGTTTCGCCCATGGACTGACCGAAGGAGCCATGGCCGGCATCGGCGCGGACGGCGCTGCTGATGATGCGGCGGTCGGAGCGGCCGGCGGGAAGGAACCGCATAAGGACGGGCATGGCGAAGGCGAAGAAGCCGGTGGCGCTTCAGCTCTGGCGGCCCGACTGACGCACCTGGCGGGAAACGTCCGAACCGGGCGCACGAATCTCGCCGATGCGACCGGGGCCGGCGCCGGAGGCCTTGGGCTCGGCCGCATGCGCGCAATCCGCCTACGAGTCTCGACACGGCTATGCACTGCGCGATCACAACCACATTAACCTTACCGAATACGCCGCGCTGACTGCGGGTCTGCACGATCGGGATCCCGCCGCCGTTCGCGGTCAGGCCTCGACGCGCGAGTCGACATCCGGCGACACACTCGCGGCGGGCGCTGTTACGCAATCCGATGACGATTCTACACCCCGCCCGCGTGCTGATTCCATCGGCGCCAAAAGCCGGCGCCGACGCGCGCCCGGCCGCCGCGCCGTTCAAACCCGCATTCAAAACGATTGCGTTTGCCGCCATTCCGTTTCGTTCCAAGCCGATCACCATCGACGGGGACCTGAGCGAATGGGCTGACGTTCCCCCCCTTCCGATGCATCCGGCCACGGAGGGAGCCAAAGCGCACGGATCTGCACAAATTTCCCCAAGCGGTTAAGGCGGTCTGGGACAACACCGGCTTTTACGTCGCCTACGACGTGAAAGACGCCGACAACGTCATCACCAAGGCCGAAGCGGGAAATTTCTGGGAAGCCGACGCCGTCGAAATCTGGTTCGACACGCTCAATACGAAGGATCGGCATCGCGTTGAGGGTACGTATCAGTTCTGGGCGTGGGTCGCAGGCTCCGCGAAGGATCCGACCCAGATCGGCGGCGAGACGATTAACTATGGCCCGCACGACGATTTCATCCCTTACCACAGCGACCTGATCCAGACCGCATCGAAAAAGACGGCCGACGGATGGAGCATCGAAGTGCACATTCCTGTCGAGCGATTTAAACGATCAGGCCGGATCGATTTATCGCCGGGCCGAATTATCGGGATGAATTTCTCAATCTGTACCGGCACGCCGCTCTACTACTACTGGGCAGGCACCGCGGAAGTCGAAACCAGCCGTCATCCCGACACCTGGGGCGATGTGCTGCTCGCGGGTTCGGCCGGAAAAGTCGAATGCATCGAGAAACTCGCTTCAGAATTGAAACCGGGTGAGTCGGCGGCTACGTCGAATTACATCCATGTCGGCGATCTCCTTCGCATTCGCGTCAGCGACGGCGACATGAATCTGTCAGACAAGGTCAAAGACAAGCTGGCGGTCACTGTCTCGACGCCGCGCGGACAACGGCAAATGGTGGTTCTGGAAGAAACGACCGAAGCGAGCGGCGTCTTCGAAGGGGCGATCCGCACACGCTCGACACAGGTGAATCGCAAGCCGGACGTTCTGTCTCTCTTCGAGGGAGAGCCGATCGAGATGACCTATATCGATCAGTGCCGGCCGGATGGGTCGCGCGATGTGCCGGTGAAACTGAAGGTTGCGACCGCCGCGGCGATTGGCGGAATTGCCGGAAAATAATCGAGTAGCACGGCTTTGCGAGCCGTGGCCGCCGTACTCGGCGGCAGTCGACGGCCTGCGATGAGCGCAGTCGAATCCGTACACTGTCGATAAGAGCAAGAGCGAAGCGTTCTTCGATCACGAGTAAGAGAACGCTTCGCTCTTGCTGCTTTGGCTGGAGTACCAGCCAACGTGCCGGAGTACCGGCACACACGGCTTGGAAAGCCGTGCCACGAGAAATCAATCGGTCAATCGCACCAATTTCATCCGAGAATGAAAGCATTCGTACTGAGTTGTTTGCTACCCGTACTGTTGGCCTCCGCCACATTTGCGAGACAGCAGATCGAATGGGAACCGATCGGCATCTCGGGCGGCGGCGCGCTCTTCAACCCTGCCGTCTCTCCCCTCGATCCCCGCGCGATGCTCGTCGATTCGGATATGGGCGGGCGATACGTCTCAACTGATGGCGGAGCAAGCTGGTCGCTTTTGCATTACAGCCAGACCACGGCCTCGATTCGCGGCGGGCCGCCGCTGTTTCATCCAACACGCACCGGTCTCGTCTTTGCCCTCAACGGATATGAGGCGAATCGCATTTCGGTCAGCCCAGACAACGGACGAACGTGGACGATGTGGGTTGCGGCGCGGCAACCGCCAACAGACAAAACGGGCGCACGACTGTTCATTGACCCGGCTCTTCCGGGTTGGCTTTTCCTCGGCACGTCGGCGGGAGAAATTCTTTTCACCGATGACGAAGGAGCGCACTGGATCCAGGGAACCGGCGTGAAGGGTACTGTGCTCAACTTCGCCGTTCAGCATTCCAGTCCAACCGATTCGCGGACGTACATCGTCGGAACAACCGAAGGCGTCTTCCGCTCCGAGGATGGCGGCAAGACCTTTTCGCCTCGCAAAAGTCCGGGCGGATCGTGCTCGCTGCATTTGCCGGTGCATCGGATGCGACGCGGACGATCCTGTATGCGGCCATTCCCTGCGCGCTCGAAGGCGGCCAACTCGCCGGCGGCGTCTTTGTCTCCAATGATCTGGGTGATTCCTGGCAGCGCTGCATGAACCCGAACATCGATACCCAGACACATCGCACCAGCGAGTACGCTCTGGGCGATCTTCCGCAATATTCCCATCTTCTCACGTCCGACGCCGATCCGGCCCACGCTTACGTTTACTGCACGGGCACGAGCTTTTATCCGCCGGATCACAGCACGATCTACCGAACCGATGACGCCGGCGGGCACTGGGTTGAAACTTTCTTCCCCGACCCGCGGTTCAAGGAATACAACGTCGATCCGGATTGGATGACTTCTTATCTTAACCAAAGCTGGATCGGCAGGCCCCTGTCGCTGGAGATCGATTCAGCAAATCCGAACATTCTTCTCTTCACCGATGAGATGTTTTTCATCACCACCAGCAATGGGGGAAAGCATTGGCAGGCGGGCCACACGCGGCCCGCATCGCCACCCGACGCAATCGATGCATCCTGGAAAAATAACGGGCTGGTCGAGACAACGGCCTGGCATCACTACGTTGACCCGCACGACGCGAATCGGCGTTACATCTGCTACACCGACATCGGTTTCGCCCGCTCGACCGACGCCGGCAAGAAATGGCATTGGTGGAGCGCAACCACTCCCCGCCGGCCCGACGTCGGGCGCGGCATGCCGGTTCCAAACGGCTGGGGCAACACGTGCTATGAACTGGCGTTCGATCCCGATGTCCCCGGTCGCGTCTGGGCGCATTCTCGGAGCATCACGACATTCCCAATGAGAATTCGATCTGGGTCGGGACGGGCAAAAGTAAATTGCGCGGCGGAATCGCGAAAAGCGAAGACTTCGCGACAACCTGGGAACCCTTGCGCGGCGTGCTGCCGGAATCGCCGATCCTCTCGATTGTTGTCGACCCGATAAGTCCTCAGGGGAAACGAGCGCTTTATGCCGCCGTTTACGATCACGGTGTTTTTAAATCCGCCGATGATGGCAAGACGTGGACCAATCTGAGCGACGGGCTCGGCGACCCGACCAATCTGCGCGTCTGCCGCCTTCAACTTCATCGTGACGGAACGCTCTTTGCGCTCGTGACAGGCATGCGCGTCCCCGCGAACGGTCCTTTCACTTCGCATGGCGTCGGCCTCTATCGCTCGACCGACGGCGCACGCCATTGGGAAGAGGTCAATGCGAGTCAGCCGCTGCTTTATCCGAAAGATTTCACCGTCGATCCGGACGACAGCCGGATTATTTACATCGGCGCCTCCGATCTGAGCGGCTCACAGCCCGACCGCGAACAGGGAGGGCTCTATCGCAGCATCAATGCCGGAAAGACGTGGCGGCGGATTCTTCGCAAGCGCCCGACGCATTTTGGCGCTTATCTTCATCCGCATCGCAAGGGATGGATTTACGCGACTGCCACCGGCTGGAGCGGAGCCGCGGATGGCGGGCTTTGGCTCAGCAAAGACAACGGCGCGACGTTTGAAGCCATCAAGTCATTCCCTTTCTCCCAGGTTCAGCGCGTTGAATTCGATCCCGCGGACGATGACGTCATCTACGTTTCAACGTTCGGTGCGAGCGTTTGGAAAGGGCCGGCCGAATGAGGAATTGAAACCTGCCGCAAAAGAAGCGGGAATGAGAAACAATTGCGACCAAGCCGCTTGTCTATTCGACTGAATGACCACAGAGATCGCCGAGGAGCACAGAGATCACAGAGACGCAGTACGCCAAATACGGCCTGCATCCTTGTAATCGTCTTTTCACCAGATGAACAGCAATAGGCTTCTTGATGATTCGGGTAAATTTATCCAGAGTGGACAAAAGTCTCTGTGATCTCTGTGCCCTCAGTGCCCTCTGTGGTTATTCTCTTCCTTTTCAGCCGCGCTTTGTTATTTTTTCGCGCCCTTCGCGTCTTCGCGGTTGCCATTTCCCAATAGACGGACCGATCGTCGCTCTTCCGCGTTCTTGAATCTCCGCCGCTCGTCGTCGGTTTCGGGGACAACCTGGCCAATCGCCACGGGATGCAGCGCATCATCGACGGCCACAAAGGTGAAATAGGCAGAAAAGATGTGACGCCGATGGCCGGTCTTGAAATTCTCCGCAAAGACCTTCACGCCGACTTCCATGCTTGTTCGCCAGACGCGGTTGACAGCGGCCTGAAATACAAGGATGTCGCCATGGCGCGCCGGACCGAGAAAGCGGACCGAATCGACGCCAAGGGTCACGGCGGCTCGAGCGGCATGGCGTGATGCCACGACGGACGCAACACGGTCCGCCTGCTCGAGCACGCGTCCGCCAAAGAGCGTTCCGACGGGGTTGAGGTCATCAGGAAAAACCATTGCAGTCTGGTCTCTCACGGCGGATTCGCATACGCGTTTGGATTCAAGCGAAGTTCTCATTTTGGAATCATCTCAAATGGCACCCGGCGAACATTGCGCGATCGTTGACACCCATTTTAGGCTTTGATCTGCCATTCATTTCGCTGCAACTTCTGACTTCAGAGGAGCAATCGCGCGGTCCGAAATGCTTCATTCCTGAGCGATCATGGGTCGGCAAGCGGCCGCTACAGCAACGGCACGCAAATTGTTGGCTTCCTGGCGAACGCTCCTCTTGAACCAGAGGAGTCGTCGTCTACTGCCGCGCTCCAGGAGGGGTCTTGGAGCCGATTATGGGACGCCGGTTTTCCCGGTTGGCGATGAGCGCTTTGCCGATTCTGTTCGCGCGAGCGGCGCTTGCGATCGTGTTGATGCCCGGTGACCCGGGCGTTCCGGCGGACTCCCGCCCTGACGACGCAGTCGTGGGACAATGGGGCCATAACGGCTCGGCCGTGGCCATCGATCCCAATCATATTCTGTGTGTAAGCCACTGCGGCGGCGGAGAAGGGACACTCGTTCGCTTTGGCGGAATTTCCTATCGCGTAACGCGCGCTGTGCCGGTCGGACTGGCGGATTTGCGCGTGTGCCGCATCAGCCGCCTGGACGGATCCGAAGCAAATCTGACGCAATACGCCAATATCTATTGCGATACGGATGAACTCAATCAGAATGTTGTAATCGGAGGCTTCGGCCAAGGCCGCGGGAAAGCCATTCTCGACGAAACCGGGCGCGGATACCAGTGGGATGGGAGCGACAATACAAGGCTGCGCTGGGGGTGTAATCGCATCCAACTCATCGTTCCCAATCGCCGGATTCGGGATAGCCTGAATGATCTGGCGATCTGCTTTTTCGATGCGCCGTCGTATGCCGCCCACCTCGACCACGAAGCGGGTCTGGCAGAGTTTGATTCCGGGTGCGGATGGTTTCTTCACACGGATTCCGGTTGGAAAGTCGCGGCGATCGGAGTCGGAACCCAACGTGCCGGCCGGAGTTTATGCAGTCCGCCGGACGCGATCGTTGCGATTCGACTCACCCGTTACGCACAGCGGATCGCCCAACTCTGCCGGGATGAGACCGACTCACCGCAACCTGCTTCGTCATCGCAGGCCATGATTGCCGCCTTCGATCCTGCGCTTCCCTGGCTGAGCGGATGGGGAGCGCTGACATTCCTCTGCATCGGATTGGGCGCTGCCCGACGCCGCCGGCGAGCCAGGTGAGTGGGTTGCCTCATCGTAAAGGCAGTGCAGACAGACACATCAGATCTCGTGCAGCTTCGTCCAGCACATGTAGCACGGCCGCCCTCGGCTGTGTCGACCGAAGGTCGAAATCTCCCCGCGGAGTTTCCGCCGTCGGCGGAACACAGCCGAGGGCGGCTCTGCTACATCGCAAACACAGCCGAGGGCGGCTGTGCCACATGCGTCTGGCGGGCGGAGATGGTTCGCCTATAATCCCCCGCCGCCACGGCGGTTGGCGGTCTGGCGGCCCTTTTCGACGGGCTGGTGGCAATTCAACAGGAGTTTCGTTGTCCGATCGCTATTTTCAGCATACGTTTCCGAATGGGCTGACCCTGCTGTGCGAACAGATGCCCGGGATGCAGTCGGCGGCCATGACGCTGCTCCTGCCGGCCGGCTCAAGCACCGATCCGATCGACCGCTGCGGGTCGGCCACGGTCCTGTCCGACCTGGTGCTGCGCGGGGCGGGCAAACGCGACAGCCGGCAGCTCACCGATTACCTCGACAGCCTCGGGCTGCAGCGCTCGGCAAGCGTCGGCGTTCACCACACCCGCTTCGGCTGCGCGGCGGTCGCGGAAAAGGTCATGGAGGGGTTGGCCGTCTATTCCGACATCGTCCGCCGGGCCCACCTGCCCGAAGCGGGTTTTGACGCCGGGCGCGACCTGGCCTTGCAGGCGCTGGCGGGAATCGATGACGAGCCGCGGCAGAAGCTCCTGATCAAGCTTCGCGAGTGGTATCTCCCCTCCCCCTACGGCCGCAATTCGATGGGACGGGTGGAAGACCTGGAAAAGCTCACGCTGGATCTGTGCAAAGTCGATTACGCCCACCGATATCACGCCCGCGGCGCGATCCTGGCGCTGGCGGGCAATATCGATTTCGAGCGGACGCGCGACGAAGTCGAAAAGCACTTCGGAGATTTCACAGGGCGGAACCAGTCGCGGAGATCGAGCTGATGCCGCCGCCGGGCGCGTGCATCACGAGGAGCAGGCCAGCGAGCAGACGCATATCGGCGTTGCCTATGCTTCGGTGCCGGAGACCGATCCCGACTACTACACCGTACGGCTGGCGACCGAGATTCTCAGCGGCGGCATGAGCGGCCGGCTCTTCACCGAGATCCGCGAAAAGCGCGGGCTATGCTATTCGGTCTCGGCGGGATACAGCAGCCTCAGAGGGCAGGGAAGCATCGTCGGCTACGCCGGCACGAGCAACGATCGCGCCCAGGCGACGCTCGATTGTCTCATGTCGGAGATCCATCGCCTTGCCAAAGGCATTGAAGCCGACGAATTGTCGCGGGCGAAGATCGGACTCAAGGCCGGCACCATCATGCAGGGCGAATCGACCAGCGCCCGCGCGGGCGCGATCGCCCATGATTACTTCATGCGGGGCCGCATCCGCACGCTGGATGAGATCAAGACAGCAATCGACGGCGTCACGCTCGATAAGGTCAACGCCTATCTGAAGGCGCACAAGCCCGGCCCGTTTACGACCGTGACGGTCGGCCCCAAGGCGCTGAACATTCCCGTTTCATAAAAATCTCCAGTCGAAAGGCCGAACATGGCACTCACGTTCCATCAAACTAAGCTGAAAAACGGCCTCGACGTCGTCGTCGAGCGAAATCCCGATTCGCATTCCGTTGCGTTTGGCCTGTTCGTCAAGACCGGCTCGCGCGATGAATCGCCCGAGGTCAACGGCGTCTCCCACTTCCTCGAACACATGATGTTCAAAGGGTCCACGCGCTATACGTGGGAGGACATGAACCGGATCTTCGACGAGATGGGGGCGAAATATAACGCCTTCACCTCTCAGGAACTGACGGCCTACTACGCGAACGTGCTTCCGGAATTTCCGAGAAAAGGCGGTCGAACATCTTTCGCACCTTCTGCGTCCGGCGATTCGCGTCGAGGACTTCACGACTGAGAAAAAAGTGATTCTCGAAGAAATCGCCATGTATCTCGACGATCCGGGCCACCGGCTTTACGAGCGGCTGATGGAGGCGCATTTCGGCAATCATCCGCTGTCGATGAGCATTCTCGGCTCCGCCGAATCGATCCAGAAGTTGCAACGCGACCAGATGGCCAACTACTTCCAGAGCCGCTACGGCCCCGGCAACATGGTCCTCTCGGCAACGGGCGATCTTCAGTTCGAGGAAGTCGTCGCGCTGGCGGAAAAATATTGCGGCTCGTGGCAGCATGTCGATGCACCGCGCCTTCAACCCGCTCCTCTATACAAGCCGCAGCGGCTGAGCATGTCCGACCCCAAGCTAAATCGTCAGTACACGATGGGGATGACTCCCGGCCCTTCCGCGCAGGACGAGCGCCGCTTTGCCGCCCGGGTGCTCGCCGACGTGATCGGCGACAGCGACGGCAGCCGTTTCTATTGGTCGCTGGTCGACAATGCCATCGCCGAAGATGCGGAATTCGGCTTTTATCCCCACGACGGCTGCGGCAGCTTTTACATCGCCCTCACCACCGCGCCGGAGCGCAAAGACGAGGCGCTGGACATCGCGCTGGCCGAGCTGAACAAAGCAAAGGAGCGGCCTGAAGGATGATGAGGTGGAGCGCGCCAAGAACAAGATCGCCAGCGGCCTCGTCCTTTCCGGCGAAATTCCGCTGGGGAGAATGCGCTCCATCGGCAGCCAGTGGATGTACAACGAGGAATACCGCTCGCTTGAACAGGACATGGCGACGCTTCTGGCCGTGAACACGCAATCGCTTCGGCAGCTCATGGATGAGTATCCGTTTGATCCCATGACGATTGTCAGTCTTGGGCCGGGGGAAGCTGAAGGCAAATGAGCGGCGAGGTGGTGCTGGAATATTCGCGGCTGACGAGATCGGCGTGGCTGAAGTGGGTTGACCGGGCGGGGCGGTCGATCTTCAACGCTCTCATCATTCTTTTTGCGTCTGCTGCGGGTGCCGGAATTGGATATCTCGCCGAGCCGACGGCCTTCGAAGCGACAGGCTACTTACGTTTCCCCTTCGTTCCACCGAACCCGACGGGCGATCTGAACCAGATCAAACTGGCCGAATCTCAGCTTCAGGCGATTGAGGCCCTCAAAGGCATTCGATCATCACAAATAGCGATCTTCAATACGGAATGGAAAAACGTAAAATCGGAACGCGTCCCGGGAACTCGCGTCGGCGGTGAATCCGTCTCTGCAATCATCGGCACGACGGTAGCGTCAATCACAATTGACGCGGATGACGCTCCGGCGGCGGCGCACGATGTCGAATTGATCGGCGACACGACGGAAGGTCAAGGTGAAATCACCACCCCGCACTGGACGTGGTATTCCAAGCCAGCAATTCCAGCCAATCCGGTTCACAGCGCCGCATATTACGGAATCGGCGCTCTAAGTGGCGGCGGAGTCGCGGTCGCCGTTCTCGTTGCGATGGGTCAACGGAAACCTTCAGAGAGGTGAGCTAGTCGGCGCAGGCCGCGGACCGAATTGAAGCACGCGCTCACCGGTCTGGTACGCCCCCAAATCTGGTGGAGGTCCGTCACCACTCCGATTGAATCCCGCCAAGGGTTCCGCCGCACCAACCGCGTTGGCTCGGTCTTTCAAGTCCAAATCGATGGAACTCACATCGTACAAGGTCTGGTCATTCGCCGGCACCACGACGCTGCCACTGAACAACGCTGAAGGATCGACAATCGCCAGATGATGATAGACCGTGGCCCGCGCCTTGACCTCGGCCGGCGTTGCGAATCGCTCGCCGTTCCACCGCATGAAGACCGGACCCGAAAATCCCGCGAACCCATCGAAATCAAAATCGCAATCAGTCATCGGCGCCGAGATATCGACGGCAATTCCTCCGGTCCCGACAAACAGATTGTTGCGCGAATAGCAGTGCTGCACCGGATCGCGCGACGACAGCACCATCGGCGAGCCATGCTTCACGATCGTGTTGTGAACCATGATCACGCCGTTCGCGCCGTTGCGGAGCTTGAAGGGGTCCGATCTGCACGTTGTAGATCACGTTGCGGAAGGCGTAAGCCGGCCCGCCGAATACCGGCTGAAACGAAATCCCCTGCCGCACGTCGGTGAACCGGTTCAGGAAACAGCGCGTGTTGCGCTCCGAGCCGTCGAGGGCCGCGCCGTCGTCGAACATTTCGCTCACGTCGTTATTGTGAAAGTCGATGTCGAAACAGCTCGGCGATTCGTCGAGATCGAAGCCATCCTTCATGTGGCGGATGCGGTTGAAGCCGATGTCGTGGCCGCTGCCGGTGATCCAGATGGCGCGTGATTCGGGGAGCTCTTTCCACTGATCGGGGGTGACCGGCCAGGGCATCGTCCCTTCGATGAGGTTATCGCAGATGAAAAAGTTCCGCACGTTTCCGCTGGTATTTCGACTGGCGACGATGCCGCACATTCCATCGTGCAGATGACAATGTCGCACGACGATGTTGGACGATTCGTTTGCCTTCAGCAGCGTCCACGCGTTTGCAATCTCCAGTTGCTCAAACCAGACATCGTGAACTGCCGAGGCGTCAATCGCCGCGCCGTTCAAACGATCGCCGGGCTGCATGCCGTCGACGACCGGCCCCTTTCCGTTTTCGAGCAACCCGCGCCAGACGATCGGCTTGCCGGGAGCGCCGCTGCGGTTGAAGACAAACGGACCTTCGTATCGACCCGGATGCAGGAGCATCACATCGCCGGGCATGGCGGCTTTCTGGGCCGCGCAGGCCACGAAATGGTAGCGCCGCCGTTCCATCTCCGGGCACGCCCGGCTCGGCCGCCACATATCGAAGTGGCGCATCCGCCGCCGCGATCGGCTCGCCGAGGGTGCGCGCTTCCATCGCTCGTTCAAAAGTTTTGCCCTCTGAGTCGACCAGCTTGAGTTGCAGTTGGTAAGAAGAATCGGGATCGAGCAGCAAAACGCTTCCGGCAAAGAGCCAGCTATCTGCGGGCACATCGAGCCCCCATTTGTCGTGGTGCTGCGCTCCTTTCGCCACGCGAAAGAGGGGCGGACCTTCCCGCCAGGCCGACGTTCCCGCCTTTCGATAGGAAATCGTGATTCGAGCGCCGGCGTTATCGTCCCCCTGGACGATCCAGTGAATGCCAAGACTGTGCAACGTCGGCGGCTCCAGAACGGGTTCGCCAATCGGGATAGCCGACGCGCCGGCGGATGCGACACTGCAAAAGATACGCGTGACAAAAGCCAGAATCCCCAACAGAAGATGTGTTCGACCCGCGGAGAAAATCTCCGCGGACATGCGAAACGACTCCGGGTCGAGATGGACTTTCTTCGTGGCACGGGTTTCCAACCCGTGTCCTGGATCGAAGACACGGGTTGAAAACCCGTGCCACTTCATCGCGATTCTCCGGGCCGCTCCAGCACGATCGATTTCATCACCGGCTTACCCGCACATTGAATTTCATAGGACTCATCCGGCTTCGCGGAAACGTGAATATCCTGATGCACCTGGCCATTTTCTTCCCACCTGTAAGTCACCTTGACCGGTGCAAATCCGCCCCGCGGCTCCTTGTAATCGGCATCGATGCGGAGATCGAGGATGAGCGTCGTATTTCGCTCCACGCCACTGAACCGCACGAGGGCACTGCGTGAGCTCGCCGGGACATCGGTAAAAACGAAATACTTGCTGAATCCCCCATACGGTCCTTCGAGCGCGCCGACCGGCTTCCAGGTCTTGCCACCATCAAACGAGGCGGAAATCTGCCAGCCATCTTTCTTGTCGCGAGCGCGATAGTGCGCGCCGACGCGCAGCCGGGTCATGTCGCCGGGCGTCTGGATCGGGAAGATGACTTCGCCGGCTCCGTTCTGAACGCGCAGGTTCGGATCGGCGATGCTCTTCAATTGCGGATGGTAGTCGGTGTAATAGGCGTTCTTCCCCTTGAATTCGGGATTGGTCGACGGATTGATCGTGATCGTTCCTTCCTGTGCCCCCTCGGAAAAGGAGATGTGGTTAGCACCCTCCTCCAGCGCCGGGAGCGGCCGCTGCGAGTGCTGAATATCGTGTGTCACGTGGACGCGGTTTAATCCGATTCCGTCGCCGTGCAAAGTCAGGCGCAGGCGATAGTCGTAGCGCCGGAAAACCAGTGGCTTGAGATCCAGATGCCGTGTCCCGCTGGCATCGATTTTTCCGACCGGTTTGAAATCCACACCATTGTTATTCGAGAGTTCAACCTCGATTGAGCCACCTTTGCCGACCACGGCATCGAGGTCGAGCGTGCCGCTCAGATAGACGTAGCTGCACGGCATCCGAAAGACGAGAACTCCGGCTTTGCTCGCATCCTTCACGCTCAGCGCCGCGGCCGTTCCCGATCCATCGGATGAAGCGAGGTTTTCGACCTGGAGCATTCCACTGCGAAACGCTCCGCCGGCCAGCGGCAGATCATATTCGAGGGTTCCGTTGCCGACGCGGCCGGGGGCGAGATCGCCGAATCGCGGCGAGTAACGCAGATCTTCAGTGCCGATCTTTTTGTTCAAGCAACCCGGCGCATCGCCGTCGAGCATGTTGACGTGAAGCCCTTTGTTGGACCAGTTTCGCGCGAGCTTCTCGCCGGGGCGGAGCTGGATATTGACTTCGTAACCGATGGCCGAGCCATATTCGTAGATGAAATTCTTGGAGGCGCTGCCGAATTCCGACATGGTGCTGTACCACCCGTGCGTGGCCGCGGGCAGCCAACCGTTTTCGTCGTAGAAGTGGCTTCCCGCCACGATGGATGGACCGTTTTTCCATCCTTCGCTTCGCATGAATTGCACGAGCTTGTCATTGTCGCCGCGGAATTGCGGATGGGCGGCGTACCAGTCCTCGATGCTCTTGCTGATTTCGCCGAGGCTTGCGATCGATCCGTCCGGCTTGGTGAAATAGTTGATCAGTGACGAATCAAGCATGCACCACTGCCCCCCAACCGAAACTTCCGGAACGCTATGGCCGACAATCCCCCATCCGCGCGCCGGCAGGCCGATGTAGCGCGACAGCGCCTCGATGTGGGCTGATGCGCAACAGCATTGGCCGTATCCGTACACGTTGAACGACTTGATCGGATCGTGCACGTCCGGCTCATTGGAGGCGAATTCACGTGGTGGGATGTCCTGGTGCCGGAACATCACCGCCGACTGCCAGACCGCCAAGGCCTTTTCCTGATCGGACATGCCCGGCTTGATGAACGACGCCTTCCAAGCCTCAAGGCTCGAAACATCTTCGATATTGCCGGAAAGCACCTTCACATGGCTGACGACGCCCGCAGTCTCTTCGCCGCGTGAAACGCCTGCGTTGCCGGCCAGGAGGCATGCCCCCAAACCTGCAGTCAAAAGCCAATTTCTGATACGCATGCACAATCCTCGTTTGCCCTCGTCACTTACAACACTGCAACCGTTCTACTCTCGATCGCCCTCTCGTGTTTTTCCATTTGGACGAAGGTGATCGGAATGGCAAACGGTTGTCCATCGTTCATTGCCCTGCTATACGGAGTCTACTCGTTGAGAGGTTACAAAGTGTTCAGGGTCACGGCGCTTCTGCTGATATTTTGCACTGCTGCTTTTGCGCAAACGACCCGGCCGGCCGTCTACGGTCTGGGACTGGGCAATCAACCTCGCATCGCGTTGGGGCCGGGAGATAAAGCTTACACAGTCTTCGGCAGGGACAGCGGCGTCTATTTCACATGGTCGAATGACGGCGGCGAATCCTGGGCGTGTGAGGCGCGCGTGAAGACACTCTCGGGAAAGATGCCGCTGGGGATGCGGCGCGGGCCGAGGATTTGCATCGCCGGCGATGCCGTGATCATCACTGAGATCATCGACGGAAATCTCATCGCCGTTCGATCGACGGATCAGGGCCGAATGTGGTCAAAGCCGATCGCGATCTCCGATGTGCGGGCCGCTGCGCGGGAGGGTTTGCAGGGGCGGGCCAGCGACGGCCGCGATCGTATCGTCGCGGTCTGGCTCGACGATCGCGATGAAGGAAAAACGGTGATGAGCGCGGTGAGCAGCGATCGCGGAAAATCCTGGTCCGGCAACGTGCTCGCTTATCGTTCGCCGGACGGGCATGTCTGCGAATGTTGCCATCCGTCGGTTACGTTCGATTCATCGGGCGACATTCACGTCATGTTTCGCAACTGGGTGAGTCGGAGTCGCGACATGTATCTGGTCAGCTCCCACGATTCCGGAAAGAGCTGGTCTGCCGCGAGGAAACTGGGCACAGGCGCGTGGCTCATTAACGCCTGCCCGATGGACGGCGGCGAAATCGCGAGCTTCGGCGGTACACTGATCACTGCATGGCAGCGCGATGGTATCGTGATGCACACTCCCGCGAATTCTTTCGACCAGGAGCTTTCGGCTGGATCCGGCAGGCAACCCTCGATCGCGGCCGCCGCAACCGGGGCATGGCTGGCGTATCTGCACGGAAATGATCTCACAATCGTACCCGAATCCGCAAGCCCCTTTGTCCTGGCACATGATGCAGCCGCTCCCGTCATTGCAGGCTGTGGCACTCGCCTTATGTGCACATGGGAATCGAACAATCGAAGTTTTATTGCCGTTCTGAAGTGACCGTTGGTTTCGTCAAGATGATCGTGGCGTTCAGGTGAACTCGTCGAACAGGCCCGGCTCTTCAGCCGTCGCCTTTGTATCCTTCCCGGCATGCGCGAAGTTGGCGTGACTCCGGAAAATCTCGCCCACACGGTCCAGCCGATCGGCATCCATCGGCCGCTTGTCCCACCGAATGCGCTTGATCCGTGGAAAGCGAAATGCATACCCGCTTGCGTGCCGTTTGCTCTCCTGAATCTGATCGCATGCAATTTCCATAACGATCTTCGGCTCAACGAGATGGACGCGTCCGTTGTTTGTCCGCGAGAGGTTGAGAAATATTTCCGTGAGCCGGGCGATTTCGTCATCGGTGACGCCGCTGTAAGCCTTTCCGACATTCAATAATGTTGCGCCCTCCTCCCCCGGATCGCGATCCCAGACTGCGAAGGTGTAATCGCTCAACACGTTGCGCCTTTTGCCGTGTCCGTATTCGGCGGCCGTGACGACGCAATCGAGCGTGGGGAGATGTGTTTTGAGCTTGAGCCACATCTGCCCGCGCCGGCCCGGGGCGTAGGCGCTGTCCGGATCTTTGAGGACGATTCCTTCATTGCGCCGTCCCCGCGCGGACTCAAAGGCCTCTGTGATCTGAGCGGCACCCGTAATCTCGCCGGCGCCGGCGTTCAGTTGCAAAGTGGCCGCTCCCGGGCCCCGGTTCGCAAGCAGTTCCGCCAGCGCGGAGCGCCGATCGCGGAGCGGGCGATCCATCAGGACCTGGCCATCGCGCACGAGAATGTCGAAGGGAATGTAGATGACTGGAAAAGCGCGAAGGATCTTTCCGGTCGGCGTCTTGCGGCCCAGCCGCTTTTGCAAATTGGCGAATGGAGCGACGCAGCCGTCCGACCAGGGAACGATCTCCCCGTCCAGGAGGAATTCGCCGGGCAAGCGCGAGACGGTTTGCACAATTTCCGGGAAGCTCTCCCCCACCGCATCCATCGTACGGGAATAGATTTCGATGCGGTCGGCGGATCTATGGACTTGGGCGCGGATGCCATCGAGCTTGTCCTCGGCGAAAAACGATCGGCCGCCCATCGTCTCCGCGGCTGATTCGGCAGTCTCCTGCGGGGTGGCAAGCATGAACTGGATTGGATGAAACAGGCGCAATGTCGCCGCGCACAGGGCGTCGAGAGCGGCCAACACCGCAACCTCATCCAGATCCCCGACGAGAAGATGCGCGCGGCGGACGTCCTCAAGGTTTCGCGAAAAAGCCTGTGCGATTGCCGCCTGGAGGACGCCGTCCTGCACGCCGGTGCGAAGATCTCCAAAAATAATCTTGACAAGGTAGGCCGCCTCACGTGGATGGGTGCAGTGATCGAATAACGCTGTCAACAGTTCGCGTTTGCGCTCCTGAGCGCCGGTGGCTGCCAGGTCGCCGAAGGCATCGGCCAGATCGTGGAGCGTGATGGATTGCTGTGGAGCCGGGGGAGGCCGGTCGGGCCAGACACTCGATAGTGCCTCGCCGATCTCCCCACTGCGTACGACCAGATCGTGAAACGCGCGCGAATCGAGTTTCAGAAGCAAGACGACCACATCCCAGACGATTGCTCCGCCGACATTCAGAACGCGTGGGTCGGTCGATGAGAAGGCGCGGCCGCCTGTATAACGCACCGCCAGACGAAGATCGGATTCCTCCAATTTGCCGAACCACTCTGAGAGGATCGCCTGTTTCTGGAGTTTTTTGGTCGTCGCCGCCGCGGCATCGTTGACGTGGGCAAAATCGAGGAGTGTCGCGTTCATGGGCTCGTTCGTAGTGCCGGCTTTAGTCCATCCTCTTAATGGAGGATACGGCCTAAAGGCCGCACTACGAACGAAGAAAACAGACCGTTATCCTCCGAGCAACTTCGATTTAAGCAGGGCGAATGCCGACGCGGCGCTGTTCGGAGCCGATGCCGTACCATTCGGCGTGAGATGGTCGATCACCTGCGGAAGCAATTGCGAAAGATGCTGCACGGCCTGGTCCGGCGGAATACCCAGTTTGGAGGCAAACTCGGCGATCCGCTCCGGACCGAGAACCTGGCTCAGTTGTGACGCCGAGACCGGCGGGTTCGGCCCGTTGTTCACCCATCCCTGCATCAACTGGCCGAGTCCGGCATTCTGAAACAATCCGCTCAACCCGGCGATTCCTCCAACGCTGGGATGGTGGATGAGATCGACGACCGCTTGAAGCGTATTCTGCTGTTGAGTGGGGTTGGAGCCTGCACCGAGGACCGAACCGAGAAGTTGACCGAGTAACGCCATGGTTGTCTCCAGAAAGTGAAAGAGCTTGGCTGCGCAACCAATCAGTTCTTCGCCGCGCGGTAGCCGGCTTTCAATGCATCCTGCTCGGTCATCCACTCGCCCTTCTTCGTCTTGCCGTACCAGCGGCTCCCTTCCTTATGATAAATCTTTGTCGTGGTGTTGGCCCAGACCATGCCCGGCTGCGGCGGAGTCTTCGCCTCAACTGCCGGCTTCTCGGTTTCGGCGGCCTTCACAACCACCAGCGTCTTGAGCTTGGCGAGCGTTGCTGCGGGTATTCCTGTTTTCGAAAGGCCGTCCACGCTTTCAAAGGGACGGGCGGCAATGATCTTGGCGGCGTAGGCATCGCCAATGCCCGGAAGCGCCTTCAACTGCGAAGCGGTTGCGGTATTGAGATCGACCAGGTCAGAAGGAGCGGCGTCGGGCTTCTCCTTGGCAGAATCATCCGGCCCGGTCTTTTGGGCATCGACCACTTTTGGTTTGTCCGGTGTTTTCTTGTCGGGCGCGGTCTTCTCCGGCGTGATGTTGGCAGAGGGGTCTGTCGCGGCGCCGATCGTGATCAGAGGACGAAGTTTTTCGATCTCCTTCGCTTTGATGCCGGCCTTGGCCAGATCATCAACCGATGCGTAAGGACGACCGGCGACAATCTTTTTCGCGGTCGCGTCCCCGACGCCGGGAAGTTCTTTCAGTTCGGCGTCGGTTGCCGAATTCAGATCAACACCCTTCGTGAGCGCCGATGGAAGCGTGTCCGGTGTTCCCTTCACGGGGGATTTCGGCGCGGCAACGACGGGAGCGGGCTTTTCTTTCTTATCCGTCGTGTCGGCGGCCGCGCCTGCGCTCACGAGCGGCCGTAGCTTGTCAATTTCTTTTGACTTGATGCCGGCATTGGCCAGATCATCAACCGATGCGTAAGGACGACCGGCTATGATCTTTTTCGCAGTCGCATCTCCGACGCCGGGAAGTTCCTTCAATTGGTCTGCGGTCGCGGAGTTCAGGTCAACAAGCGCGTCGGATTTTGTATCAGTTGTGTCCCCAGTCTTCGCGCGGGCCGGCGCATGAGGCCATCCCAAAAAGAGGGCGACAACGATCAGGACTAAAGCGCGCGAATGAATATGAAATCGTGACATTAAATTCTCCAGAGACCAAGGTGTTTTCGCCAAAAAGTCGATCGAAATGATAACCGAACTCGACCTTAATTGCGCAATTTTTCACAAAAACGCGTTCGCACCGGGGTGACCTTCATTTGTGGGGCAATCGCGAAGGCGCAAGCGACGGACCGGCAGAGCGTCCGGACGAGCCGGCGCCGGAGCGCCGCTTGCGCCTCCGCGATTCGACCTTCAATTCTTTAGATAGGCGCGGAGACGGGTAGTTAGAACTCCTCCAGAATCGAGCGATACGCTTTTTATTTCGGATTGTCATTTACTGCGGATCGTCGGGGAGTTCGGCTACCTCTTCCTTTGCCTCGCCCTGCGATTGAAATCGGCGTGAATCCGAGGCTTCCAGATCGATCTGGCGCTCCTGTTCGGCCGCCGCCCCAAGGCCCGGTTCAACCCCGACTTCCTGGTCCTGCTCGTCGGCGTTTTCCTCTTCGTCGTCGTCAACCCGCCCGTCTATGACATCAGGCGGCATATGGGATATCTGATCCGCGTCGGCCGGCATGAAGGTTGATCCGCTACGTTCAGTTTCGCCGCTGTTGGGATCGAAAATGCTCTCAGTCATGGCAGACTCCTTTTAGTCCACGCCCGCCCCCGTCTTCAGAGCACGCAAGTTGCATACCAAGTTTATGACGCGAATCGGGTCCCTGCGCGTGAAAACGACGCGCGGACTGACGTCCGCGGCTATTAAAGATGTGCGCGATGCGTTCAGCGGCGTCCTTGACAGCCGCGGACGTGAGTCCGCGCGTCTTCTTCTTCCGCTTGAGATCATCCAAATGCTCGACTCGCCAATCTCCTCATCCTGCCATACGATGTTTTAGGAACCGGGCAGCGCTGCCTGGATCCAATCATTTATCCACTGCGAAGGAGATATTCATGCCTGTACGCAATGCGAACGCGGTTTGGGAAGGAAATCTGAAAGAAGGACATGGGAAGGTTAAGCTCGGAAGCGGAGCGTTCGAGGGACAGTATTCGTTTTCGTCGCGTTTTGAGAGCGGCGCGGGAACCAATCCTGAGGAGCTGATCGCCGCGGCACACGCCGGGTGTTTTTCGATGGCCCTTTCGGCCGGATTAGGGAAAGCCGGATTCAGTCCGCAAAAAGTCGCGACGACCGCCAAAGTTTCGTTGGAAAAAGTGGGAGATGGATTCAAGATCACCAAGATCGTGCTCGAAACCGAAGCGACTATTCCGAATATCGACGACAAGACGTTCCAGGAACAGGCCGGCAAGGCCAAGGCCGGCTGCCCGGTTTCGCAGGCACTGGCGGCGACGCCGATCGAGTTGAGCGCGAAGCTGATCAAGGCCTGATTGGTACGAGACTGGAAATCGATGGGGAATCGACTGGAACCGTTTTCAGTAACTTACGACGACTCCGCCGCTCCGGCGGCGCTGCGCCGGCGCGGCGCGGGTTTCACGCTGGTCGAACTTCTGGTTGTTATTGGAATCATTGCAATTCTCATGAGCCTGCTGTTTCCGGCCCTGACGCGAGTCAGGGAACGCGCAAGGCGGGCGCTCTGCGCCAACAACATGCGGCAGTGCATGGCCGGGCTATTCAACTACGCGACAAGCAATGGCGATAAATTTCCGCCGATGCAGCGTGGCGGGGATGGATGGGAACATGTCGTCTATGTTTCGGATTTGACCTACAACGCGGTCGTGCAAGCCACGGGAACCGGCAAGGTCTGGACCTGCCCTAACTCAGTCGTCTGGGAGGATTACTCGGACTCGATCGAGCTTCCGATGCACCAGGAGCCCTATGGCTGGCTGATCGGCTACTTCCTCATGAGTGGCGCCGATGATACCCCCTGGTGGGTCGGAACCCCGGATCTCGACTCCTGGATTTCTCCGCAGCGCATTGGCCAGTCCGGATCTTTGGTTTTCATGGCCGATACCACCGAGCAAACGGGGGTGACGTATCCGACCCGAGGAACGCATGGCCCAAGGGGCAATGTCTTCGGTGACGTCGACGAACCTCCACAGCTCACCGAAATTCAAGGCGGGAATGTCGGGTTACTGGATGGATCCGTTTCGTGGAAACCGCTGAGTGAAATGAAACGCTATCCCGACGTCCGTGAGTCCCCCGTCTTCACGGGATTCTGGTAGGCCGTTGCTGTGGTTTGCGGGTACTTGTTTTGAATCTCGCTTTTTGTACATCGCCGCAATTTGTGGAACACCCGACCGGCCCGCACCATCCCGAGCGGCCCGACCGGCTTCGCGCGATCGCGGCGGCGGTGCGCGCCGCCGGGCTTGTCGATTCGCCCAATCCCTTTCCCGAATTTGCGATCGATCTGGGTCCCCTTCCGCAGGCCGCGACGAAAATGCTCGAGTTGCCGGAGCCGCCCGTGGCGGAGGAGCGCTGGCTGGCGGAAGTTCACACGCCATCACACATCAACCGCGTGAAACACATCTGCGAACTCGGCGGCGGAGCGCTGGATCTCGGCGACACCGTCGTCGGACCGCAGAGTTTCGAGATCGCCCGTCGCGCCGTCGGAGCGGCCCTGAGCTGTTGTGATGCTGTCATGAGCGGCCGGGCAGATCGCGCATTTGCCGCGGTGCGGCCTCCGGGGCATCACGCGGAGCCGGATCGGCCGATGGGGTTCTGCCTTTTCAACAATATTGCCATCGCGGCTCGATACCTCCAGCGCGCGCGTGGCATCGGCCGCATCGCGATCGTCGATTTCGACGTGCATCACGGCAACGGCACACAGGCAGTCTTCGAAGAAGATGATTCCGTCCTTTTCATCAGCCTGCATCAGCACCCCAGCACCTGCTATCCCGGCTCCGGCAACGAATGGGAGCAGGGAGTTGGCGTCGGGCGCGGATACACGCTCAATATTCCGTTCGACCCGGCGCGGGAGACACCGAATATCTGTCGGCATTCGATCAGATCGTGGTGCCCCGACTGGATCAGTTTGTACCTGAGTTTCTTCTGATCTCCGCCGGCTTCGATGCCCATCGCGAAGATCCGCTTGCGCAAATCGAATTGAGCGAAGCATGTTTTGGTGAAATGACCCGCAGGCTTGCGGGTGTCGCCAATCGACATTGCAAGGGAAGAATCGTCAGCCTGCTTGAGGGCGGATACAACCTTCGCGCGCTGGGGAGAAGCGTCGTTCAGCATTTGCTGGCGTTGCAGACGGCTTAGGTTCAAATGACAGAGGTCAAATCACGCCGCTTCTTTTTGAATTAACTTTCAACGTCCAACTTTCAACGCTTAATTTTCAACGGCGGAATGCGAAACTTCTGCTTCATTCTCGCTTCTTTGAAGATCCGGTGCGTTTACTCTTGAGAAAAATTCGAATCAGTTCTTCAGTTTCTGCCAGGTGCGCGTCAGCGACCGATGGAGGCTTTATCAGCGGAATGCGTTGAATCAGTCGGATCCACCGGCGCGATTCGCGAAGTTCTTTGAGGCAGATCGAGATCTTGTGGACAAAGTCTTCCCGCGATTCGGCGGCTTGTGCCTCGCCGTGGTCGGGGAGCGGCGAGGTGCCACTTCGCAGAAGTTGCGTGCCGATATGATTTCCCGATCGCGTCCGCGGAAGTTGTTCTACAAGGCCAACGATCGCCGCCGAATAATCGAGCAGCCGATCTTCGAGATCAAACTCGTGTTTCATACTTCTCCGCCGGGAGATTGAATTTTCTGCCGTTGAAAGTTGAGCGTTGGACGTTGAGCGTTGAACGTTTATTTCCCCGATGAAATGTTCGACGCCTTACTGACTGCCCTTCGACCCCTCATCCTCAGCCGACGCGCGCATGCGCTCCTGCGCGCGCCGTTTGGCTTCAAGCAGGCTTTGAGTCATCGACCCGCCCGAAGCGCCGCCGGGTTTCGCGGCCGTTGCGGGCGACTTAACCACGGCTTTTGCCCCGGCGGTCAATTCGGTGATATCTCCCTGCACCGGCTTGCTTGCCTGAAAACGCGCGGCGGCGTTGGGCTTGGGAATCATCGGCGGGAGCGCGGCATTTGTGGCGGCGGCGTCGGCTTGCTGCCGAACGGCGGTGCGCCGCACATTCTTAAGGGCGGCAAGCGTGCTGAGCGAATCCCCCTGGCGAAGATTGGTAAAATCGCGGATCTGCTTGGCGACCTTCGCAATCGCCCGCTTGGTGGATTCCCAGTCCCAGGCGATACGCCGCACCGCAACGTCGGTCAGCAGCATGCCGACCAGCGCGGCCAGGAGAAGATCCCACACCGGCGATGAATTGAGCACCGGCTGGAGACCTTCGTGCGTGAACACGTCCGCCGACGCCGAGTCCCACGGGGTCAGCTCGCGCCCGCCGGTCCGAAGCCGGATTTGTTCGAGCTTCGCATCGTTGCTCTGGAGATCGCGCATCTCCGGCGAGTTATCGGCGGCCACGCCGGAGATCAGGACGCCTTTGTGGTCTTCGTTGTCCTGATACTGGAGACCGGCGACGTAGACGCCGACCTGTTGTGCCGGAAAATCCGCCTCGTAGACGCCGGGCCCGGTCTGGTTCAGACGAACCTTCGTCTCCTTGGAATCGGGGCCGACGACCGAACCATCAATCGACAATGAATTGCGGGCTTCTCCATCGGCCTTCATTGCAGTGGCACGAACGTGCCCGCGGCTTCCGCTGATGGTTGTTTCAACGTCAAAATCCCCGGACATGGGAGCGCGGGTGACGCCGCGGACTGCCTGCGCCCAGAACTTCACATAGTCCGATGAGCCGACCCAGAGCGAACCCCATTTGGCGTGGGCGTCGCTGGTGAAAACGACTGATTTACCAAGCCCCGCCTGCCAATGGGCAAAGACCGGGTCGTTCATTTTTCCCGAAGTCAGCGGTGTCTGCGCCAGCGGATCGCTCTTGCGGCCGACCAGCACCTGCCCGAAGAGCGGCGGAAAATGGGAGATCCCGTGGAGCAGATCGTCGCTCGGATCGACGTCGCGGATCGCAATCCCCTTGGCATCTTCTTCGATCAGGGTGCGGCGGACGATCGACGCCTCCTTGATGAAGATCTGGGGCAACTGGTTGGGATGATTGTTGAGCGGACCGTAGGCCTTGCCATGCGTCTGGGTGGCGACATCCTGCATGGCTTGCGGCACCTGCTGCGCGCTGGGATCTTCCGCAAATGCGGTCACGGTCGAAACGCTGATCTTGTGACTCAGAAGCTGCTGAATGGTCTGCTGCGAGGCGGGCATGTTATCGCCGTCGCTGATGATGATGACGTGCTTGGCGCGGGCGTCGGTCGTCGACAGGCCCTTGTATCCCGCCGTCCCATTCAACGCCAGTTGCAGGGCCTCGGTGAAGTCGGGCATATCGCCGTCATTCATATGCTTGATGGCTGCGATAGCCTTGCTGCCGTCCCCCTTTTCCTGGAGCGGAAACACCCATTCGCAGCCGGCACCCCCCCCATAATCGATAATGCCGATCTCATCGCGCTCGGAGAGGGCATCGATTGCCTTGATCGCGCATTGGTCGCCCCAATAGGCGCCCTCGGGGATTTCCCCCGGATCCATGATGAGCACCAGCGCGCCTTTGGGGACCTGTCGCTGCGCGGGAATTTCCATATCGACCGGAAGAACCTTTTCGACTTCCGAGCCGAGCCACCCGCCGGCACCGAACGAGCGATCTCCGCCGAGCATGACCAGCCCGCCGCCGAAATCGTGAACGTAGCGCGCGAGCATCGCGTCCTGCTCGGTTGAAAGCCCCTCCGCGCCGCGCGGGACGTTGTCGAGAATCACGACTTCATATTCCTGGAGGCTGATCAAATCGCTCGGAAACATGTCGACGCTGATCTGCCGCAACTCAATTCGCTCCCCTGCGAGCGCGGTCACGAGAGTCTGATCAAGATTCCCGTCGCGATCGCGGAAATTATTGACGTACAGAATATGCCCTTTGCCGCGAACGATGGTGAAGGCGTCGCCGCCATTGTTGCCGGCGATTGAATCGACATTTCCCTGGCCGGGATCAGGCGTGAACTCGGCGTGAATGCGGTGGACACCCGCGCTGCCGAGCGCGGCGACTTGCACCGGGACCAGGTTCTGGCCCGGATTAAGGGTGACCCGCATCGGCTTGTCGGTGAGCGGAGATCGCCCGTCGCTGGTTTCCTGTGTGACCATCAACGATCCGCGAACGGGTCCGTCGTTGGTCGAACGAATGTAGACCTGGAGGGAGAACGGCTCTTTCTCGCGACGCCATGACGGCGCCACCACGCGATCGAGCATGATCTCATTGTGAAGGTCGTAACGCAGGGGAAGGATGTCGATGGGAATGTGCTGGGACTCGGCCAGCGAGACGGCGGCATCCAGATCGCCGGTGGTGGCGTTTCCATCGGTGGCCAGCACGATGCGGTGCATCGAATCGGAAGACATGCTTGCGATGGCGAGCTGAATCGCCGCGGCAATATCCGTCCCCGGCGAAGAAACCGGCGTGCCGCGGCCATCGAGAGCGAGCGTATGGTCGGCCAGCGACTCCACAAGGGGAATTCCGCGAAATCCGACCACGCCAATCGTGTCGTCGGCCTTCATCCGGTTGTCTTTGGCGAGGGCCATGAAATAAGAGTCGAGCGACCGTTGCAATGAGCGGCCGGGAAAGTCGATCACCATTGAGGTCGAATCGCTGGCGTCACGCAGGCAATAGACTTCGACTCCCTTGGCGCGGCGCTGCCACCGCAGACCCCCCAGCAGCAGGACCAGCAGCAAAATCACTTCCAGCCGCACCGCGATGATCACCCAGCGCCGCACGGCGCTCATGCCGCGCATTGAGCGCATGCCGAGCCAGACCACCGGCAACGCGAGGAACGCGAAAAGGAGCGCCGCGGTCAGCCAGGAGAAATGCTCCAGCCCGAACGGGATCGCGATGGCGAGGCTGTTCAATGCCATAAGCGTCAAAAATGTGGCAATTTTCGGTCGATCGAGCCGCCCTCTTTTGTCCGGGCGGATTGTACTATGAATTCGATCCCGCCGCAGGTCATGTCAATGACGTGAATCATATGCGCCCAAATCAGGGGAAGTTGCAACCGTGTTGCGCTGCGCATGAGATGCCCGGCGCGTGACGGAAGGGGCCGAGGGGTTATACTCGCATGGCGGATCGGAGCGCTTCGCATGGTCCAGTGGCGGTCGCATTCATGAATTCTCGACGGGCTTTGCCCACATTGTTCAAAACACTGGTGGTCCTGGCCCTGGCGTTCGTAGTGCTGCTCATCTTCCGCACCCATCGTCCTCCTCCTGCGCCGGTAGGCGGTGGGGATAACGACGAGGACGACGTCAAATACACCCCAGTCGTTCCGGTCAGCGTCGCTCCACTCCAACTGCGGACATTGCACGAATTTGTGTCAGCCTATGGCACGGTGGCCGGCGAACCTGCACTTCCGGGGCGGCCGCCCGCTCAAGCGAGTATCGGCGTCAGCATGCCCGCCCTCGTGACTTCGGTCGATGTCGTCGAAGGTTGCCACGTCCAAATCGGACAATCGCTGCTCCAACTCGATTCGCGTGAAATCGATCTGCGGATCGAGGCGGCTCTCAGATCGCTGGCGGCAGCCACAGACGATGTAGATCGATTGCTGGAAGCTGAAAAAAAATCCCCGGGATCTGAACAGTGGCTGCCGCGTGCCCGCCGCGAGCAGGATCGCGCTCGGGGGGAATTGGCAAATCTGCAGGCGCAAAAAGCGATGCTCACCATTACGTCGCCCATCGCGGGAACCGTGGCGGAACTGCTGATCTCGCCCGGCGAAATCGCGAATCCCGCAACGCCGTTGATGAAAATAGTCGATTTCGATCGACTGACGGTGGCCGTGAGCATACCGGGCCCCCAATTGGCGCACCCTTTCGGTGGGAGAGGAGGCGGAGATCGCCGATCGTTCGGCGACTACTCCTTCATCGCCTTCCACCGCTCCAACGACCGAGCCGGAAAATGCCAGTGACGGACCGACGACCCAACCCGTAGGAATGCGCGGCAAAATTGTCTTCATCGATCCGCTGATCGACTCTCGAACGGGACTCGGCCAGGCCGTTGTTTCGCTTCCTGCCGGTTCCGGTTTGCGTCCGGGACAATTCGTGGGCGTTCGGATCATCACCCGCACGCATGTTGACGCGCTGGCCTGCGCCAGCCGAAAGCATCGTCCGAGACGCCAATGGAGAGGCTGGCGTGAGTGTGGTGGTACGCGATTTTCAATGGGCCTTTCGGCATCCGGTGCATGTGGGAATCACCGAACGCGATTGGGTTGAGGTCGAAGGACCAGGTCTGAAGGCCGGTGAGAATGTGGTAACGACGGGGGCTTTCGCATTGCCCGACCAGTCGCGGATCAACGTTCGGTAGGAGCCGTGCATGTCATCCGCCATCGGTCGATTCGCAGTTCGACATGCCGTCTCGATCCTCTTCCTGGTGGCGGCGGCGTGCGCGGGCGGCGTCTATGCGACGCTGTACATGCCCTCCTCCATTTTTCCGCAGGTGAACTTTCCGCGCGTGGTCATCCTCGTCGCTAACGGCGTCATGCCGGCAGACGAGATGATGGCCACCGTCACACGCCCGATTGAAGAGGCGATGAAGCAGGTGCCCGGCTGTCGCAACGTCCGTTCGGCGACGGGCCGGGGCACGGCGGAGATCGACGTCTTTTTTCCGTGGAGCGTCGACATGGTGCAGTCGGAGCATTACGTGAACAGCCGACTCGCCTCGCTTCGCCAAACGCTTCCCGGCACCGCCGAAGTGTCGGCGCAGCGAATGACTTTCGCGGCGTTTCCGGTCGTCGGAATCAGCCTCACCTCGCCGACACGGCAGATCACGTCGATCTGGGAGAGCGCGCAATATCAGGTGAAGCCGAGATTGCTGCGATTGCGCGGCGTGGCAGACGTGCAGATCGTCGGGGGCGCGCTGCCCGAATTCAAAGTGATTGTCGATCCGGCGAAATTGGCGAATCTGCGACTCGGTTTGGAAGACGTGACGGCGGCCCTTCGGCGCAGCAACCTCATTTCCGGCGCCGGTCTGCACGAGCAGGGTCACGAGGTGTTGCTTACGGTCGTGGATGGACGCGTGCGCTCGCCGCAGCAGATCGCCGAACTCGCCGTCGCAACGCCCTCGAGAATCCCGGTGCCTTTGTCGGCGTTTGCGGTGGTCGAGCGGTCCAGCGAACCGACCTTCAATCGAGTCACGGCCGACGGGCAGAATGCGGTGCTGCTGAACGTGTTCGCCCAGCCGGATGCCAGCACGCTCGACATCGCCGAACAGGTTCAGGCCGCACGACGCGCATTGCGAAGGGAGTTGCCCTCGGATGTGAAGGTCCGACTGTTTTACGACCAGTCTCGGCTCGTCCGCAGCTCGCTGCATGGGGTGTGGGAAGCGGTGGGATTCGGATTGCTCCTTTCTGTTGTAATTCTCTACCTATTCTTGCGCGACTGGGGGAGCACGCTGGTCGTGACCGCGGTGATTCCCGTGGCCGTCCTGCTGACCGTGCTGGTGATGTTTGTGGCCGGGATGAGCTTCAACCTGATGACGCTCGGCGGCATCGCCGCCGCCATCGGACTGGTGATTGACGACGCAATCGTCGTCGTCGAGGCGATCTATTCGAAAATGGCCAGCGGCCTGTCACGGATCGAATCGGTTCAGACCGCGGTGCCGGAAATTCTTTCGCCTCTGCTGGGATCGACGCTGACGCCGGTCGTGGTTTTCATCCCGCTGGCGTTTCTGGATGGAATCACCGGAACATTTTTTCGGGCGCTGGCCCTCACGATGACGTCGGCGCTGCTTGCGTCACTGCTCCTTGCGCTGACGTTGACCCCGTCACTGGCGGCCTCGATTGTTCGTGTTCCGCCGGGCGAGCGCCTTCCCGAAATACGGCAGGCGGAATTGGGCGGATTTCTGCTGCGGCTGATCATCCGGGCGTATGAAGTCGTCGTCGTGCGGGCGCTTCAGCACCGATGGTTCACGGTTGCGCTGGGAATTCTGGCACTCTTGGCGGGATTTGGCCTCTATCGATCGCTCGAGACCAATTTTCTGCCGGCGATGAATGAGGAGGGATTCGTCATCGACTACATCGCACCGCCTGGCAGCAGCCTCACGGAGATCGATCGCCAGATGCTCCAGGCAGAAAAAATGCTGTCCGACATTCCCGAAATCGAAAGCTTCTCGCGACGAACCGGTGCGGCGCTGGGCGTACAACTGGTCGAGCCCAACACCGGCGATTTTCTCATCAAGCTTCGACCCAACAGCCCGCGCTCGACCGAAAAAGTGATCGCGGAGGTGCGGGAGAAATTCAACGTGGCCTTTCCCCGCACACAATGGGATTTTCCGGGAATCCTCAGCGATCTCATCGGAGACCTCACACTCGCGGATCAGCCGATCCAGGTGCGCCTCTTCTCCACCGACCTCCATCTTTTGCAACAGCAGGCGCGGCGTGTGGAACTCGACCTGAAAAAAGTGCCCGGCGTCGTGGATGTGTTGAACGGGATTATCGCGACCGGCCGCACGATCGACGTTCACGTGCGGCACCCGGAGTCGCAGTATTATGGATTGAACGCCGACGGCATAGCGACCGCAGTCAACATTGCGATGATCGGTCAGGCCGCGTCGTCGGTGCTGGAGGGTGATCGCGTCATCAATATCCGTGTGCAGGCGGACCCGCACTCGGTCGAGCGGATCGAAGACCTGCGCGATTTGCCGCTTCGCGCCGCGGGCGGAACGATGGTTCCACTGCGTGAAGTCGCCGACATTTCCCAAACCGCCGGCGAATTCGAGTTGCATCGCGATGATCTGCGGCAGGACATCGAAATCGACGCGGAACTGGAGGGGCGCGACCTGGGAAGCACGATGAGCCAGATCCGCCAAACGCTCGAAGCCGACCCGGCGCTCCGGGCGCACGCATTGAATACGCCGGCACGTACCAGCAGCAGCAGGAATCGTTTCGAAATCTTCTGGTCGTCCTGGCGGCTGCGATCGGCCTGGTCTTCCTCGTGGCGTTGATCGAGTTCCGCTCATTTTCTGCGCCGATCGCGATCGTATTCGGCGCGGTTCTTTCAACGCTCGGAATCGTCGTCGCTCTGAAGCTGACCAACACTTCGCTGAGCGTCGTCGCCTACCTGGGCGCGATCATTGGAATGGGGATCGTCCACAAAAACGGGATCCTCATGCTCGATTACGTCGAACACCTTCGGGAAATGGGGATGAGCCTGGAAGAAGCGCTGGTTTTTTCTGGCCGCCGGCGGCTTCGGCCGGTGCTGATGACTTCCATGGCTGCAGCGATGGGAATGCTTCCGCTCGCTTACGGAATCGGTTCCGGGGCCGATATGCTCCGTCCGCTGGCCATCGCAGTGATCGGCGCGGTCTGCACGTCTGTCCTCCTCTCACTGATCGCGACGCCAACTGCTTATTATCTGCTCCAAAGCCTTCGGCGTGCTGTGCCAGCCGACAATGCCGATTCGGCGATCACGGAATGAAATCAACCGCGAAGGCACGAAGCCGCGGAGGGAACGCGAAGAATCTTTCGTGGCACGGGCGTCTAGGGCGTCCCGCCCGTATCTTTGTGGTAAGAGCATGGGCGGGACGCCCATGCCACGAAAAACCGATGCGGTTTTGAGACTGCTTCTAATCCACCCGCCTATCTCGCGGCTCATTCGCTCCTTTGCCTTCTCCGGGACTCTCGAGCGCTCTCGCGTTCCAATATTCCGCTGACCCGAACCACGATCATTCCGAGCCCCAGGAACGGCAGACTCAAAAGAACGATATTCAAGATCACCAATGGGTAGCCGAGATGCGCCGGGTTGAGAAACGGGTAAGTGTACTCATCGGTGATAGCGCCGCGCACCAAGGCGACCATGGCAAACAGGAGCGGGAGGATCAGCCAACGGAAGGCGTCGCGCCGGTCCAAGCGGCGCTTGGGCAGGAACGCAGCCCAGAAAAAGGCGTAGCCGAGCGGCACCAACTGGTGGAGGGCGATGTCAACGAGCCAGCCGAGCAGGCTTCCGTGTGACTGCCGCAGCAGAAGCGTGTAGACCAGGCCGGTCATGAGAATGTAAACCACCGCGCCCGCGGTGATGCGCGCCCCCAGGACGCCGGCAGACCGGCCGGGTGGACCGAGCGCTGATGCGGTGAGCATGGCGGCAACGAGCAGATTGCTGATCACCGTAAAGAAGCTGAAGAACTCCACGGCCGCGTGCGCGATCCGCGGCGGTCGGTGATCGCCGAGGAGGAAGTTGAACTCGACCGCCAGCGCGCTCCAACCGATGATCGCCAGCACCGCAGCGATCCAGCGTGCGCGTGCGGAGCGACGGGTGGGCGTCATTTGATCGGGCAAGTTTGAACGAAGGGTCATATGATCTTGTGCCACGGTTAACGCAACAACCGCGCCGTGGCGCAACGCACCAATCAAGCCGCAAAGAAAAAGACTCTGGTCGATTCGTGGTAGAGCCGGCCCGTCCTCGGGCCGTCGGGAGCGCTCCCACGGCCCGGGGACGGGCCGGCTCTCCCAGCAGACCACGTTTTGAGCGTGTAACGCTCAAGATTCTCGGATCGCGCCACTATTGCCCGACCATCATCATCCCCGTTCCCGGCCGGCTGCGCAGCGCCTGCAGCAGTCGCTTACGGCCCGGCTCGGTAAGCTGCACGGCTACGGTGAAATGCCCGTTGTGCCCAAAGCCGGGGAGATTCGTCCCCTTTGCGGTCAGGAGCTCGCGGGCCAGGGAGACGGCCGCATCGGAATTCTCGTCGGGGTCTTCGATGTATTCGGCGAGCGTCTCGGGAAGGCGTTCGACCGATCCGCCAATCACCGCGATGACGCCGATCGTATCGAGCAGGCTTTCGGCCTGCGGATCGTGGCCATCGGGGCGCAGGTCGGACAGGGGATTATCCTCGACCAACGGCATGGCGTCGTCCGGGCCGAGAATCAGCAGGGAGCCAAACGGGAAACATTCGATCGTGCATCGATCGGCTTTCAGATAACAGAGCTCCCGTTCATCTAATTGGCGTGCCGGTTCCTTCGACGCCTTCTCCGATCGACTTGCGAAGTTGATGCGAAACTGCGTATTGGCGCCGCGGAGATGAAAGGGGAAGGCATTGCCGTCATCGGATCCTCCGCCGTGCGCGGCGCAGCCGACCAGTGTGGCCAGAAAGAGCGGGAAGAGAATGATTCGGTCTTTGCGCACGTAAAGCTTGCGGGCATATTACGACCGAACCGTTGGCGCCGCATCCGATTGGTCTTATTTCGATGTTCGATGTTCGTTTTGTTCATGTGCATTCGGAAATGCTAACATTCAACATTCAACATCGAACATCCAACGTCGAAAGAAGAAGAACGACCTGAAGGTCGCACTACGAGCCTGCCACGGGAGCGGGCGGCGCGGCCTTGTCATTCTGCGCGGCGGCGACAATCAGCGGATGGGCCATCTGCTCGATCTGATCGATCGCTTCGCCGAAGCGCACGCACAAGTGAACGGATTGCGAGCAGGCGATTCGTTGGCGGGCCTTGTCGCGATCACCCTGGAGCGTCCAGAGGCCGACGACGGTGGGAAGTTCCTCGTAGCGAGCGCTCAATCGTTTGCAGAGATACCGCGAATGTGCGATGGCGGCCGGCGGCATGGCGCTGACGCAAACCAGGTTCGCCTTCTTCTCCGTTACCATTTCCACCATTTCGGCGGCCAGCGCATCGACCGAGGCGGCGAAGGCGCAATAGCCGTGCTGTGTAAGAAGCTGCGCCAGCATCAGGCCGCTGATCTCGTCGGCCTCGTCCTTGGCAGGAAGACACAGGACGTTGATCAGGCAACCCTTTGGCACGATCGTCCGCTTTCGATCGACGACAACGGGTGTAACCGTGGCTTCATCTTTCGATTTTTCCGCGAGCTCCTTTCGCTCTTCGACGGTTCGGGTCTGCGCCGCTTCGCCCAGTTCATCGATCATGTCACGAATCGTCTGGTTGACGAATTGAAGGCGGTCGGCGTCGATGTCGCCGCGGTGATGGTCCTGAGCGGCCAGCGCAAGCGCGGGAAGCACGACCTGTTCGTAAGTGTCTTCCAGGGTGTGTTCCTTGAAGTAATCGCGGGCGACTTCGGTGGCTTCCTCGCCGTCCATCGAGATCAGGCGCTGATAGAGCCGCATGGGAGGTTCGAGCACCGGCTCATCGCCCAGGAGAATGTCGAGGAATTGCAGCGCCGGCACATATTTCCCCATCACCACCAGGCAGACGGTCAGTGGCGTGGAGAGGACCAGCCCGACGGGCCCCCACAGCCAGGTCCAGAAGACCGCCGACACCAGCACCGCCAGCGGCGACATGCCGGTTTTGGAGCCATACCAGTAAGGCTCAACGAATTGACTGACGATGACTTCGAGCGCCGCAAACAAGACGATGGTTCCAATGAAGACGCCGTTGCCGGTGAAGAAAGCGAAGGAGACGACGACCGGAAATGCCGCGGCGATCCAGATCCCGATGTACGGAACAAACCGCAACAGGCCGCAGAGCAGGCCCCAGAGCAAAACGCTGGGGAAGCCCTCTTCGCCGCTACCCCAGAAATGGCCAATGAGCTTCAGCCCGCCGGCCACCAGGCAGCCGTAGCAGAAATTGACGACGGCTTCGGCGAAGAGATAGCTGCTGATCCGGGTGGCCGCCTCGTCTAACGCCTGCGTGGTGACATGCAGCCGGCCGTGCCCGGTCAGACGAATCATCCGATCGCGCAATTCCTCGCGCGTAATGAGCATGAAAATGACAAAGACCACGACCAGACTCGCGGTGGTAAGCGGTCCGGTGACCTTGTTCAGGGCGCCGAGCGCCTCCTCGACCGATGAAGTGGATCCGACGATGCGCACCGGCAATGGCTCTTTCGGAGCCGAGGCGAGTTCCCGCGCCTCATCGTTGATCGTCTGCGCAACGGACGCCGGCGCCGTGGCGGGCTGCGAAGTGGCGGTCACCTTCTGCAATTCGTGAAAGGTTTTTTCCAGAGGGTTGGTGGACTGGCGGAAATGAGCGAATTTCTGCTGGATGCCGGACTGGAAGCGCGGCAGTTCATTGGCGATGCTGATGAATTGCGAATAGACCACCCACCCAATCACCGCGAAAAGCCCGAGCATGGAGAGGACGACGATCAAAACGGCGGCGGTGCGACCCAGTTTCAGCCGCTCGATCCAACTGACGATCGGCGTGAGCAGAAAGCTCACCAGCACCGCCAGGGCAATCGGAACCAGCACTTCCTGCGAAAAGTAAAGGGCAGCAACTATCAGGCAGGTCGACAAGAGAACGATAAAGCGGCTCGCGGTGGCAGTCGGAGGCGTAGTTCGGGCCATGCATTGTCCGCCGGTCGGTTGATTCACTTCGGCCACGCGGCCGGGGAAGTGCCTGGCTGATCATAAGCGACAGATATGGGGAAAGGGAGCGGGGAAAGTAGAGGGTGGGCTCGCCGTGCGGGGCTTTGCCTGTTTCTTCCTTGTTGAAAGTTGGACGTTGAACGTTGGAAGTTGAACGTTTCGAACGCGAAAGACAACGCTCAACGTTCAACTTTCAATGAGGAGGAGAAACAGATACGGCTGAAGGCCGCACTACGAACTGACTTCGGCGATCACAATCGTCAGGTCGTCTTTGGGGTCGAGGCTTCCGCTGTGGCCGTCAAGGAGGCCGGCGAAGGTTGAAATGATTTTCTCGGCGGGGAGCGAGCGCATTCGGTCGATTTCCTGCAGCCAGCGCTCGGGGCTGGGGGAGACGGCGCTGTCGCCGAAGGCGACCTCCACGCCGTCGCTGAACGCGATCACCCGGTCGCCGGGGCGGAGCTGGATTGAATGGTCGTGGTACGTTTCGTCATCGAATACGCCGAGCAGGCCCCCTTCGGTCTCGATCGTTTCGAGGTTGCCGTCGCCACGGAGCAGGATCGGATGCGGATGGCCGGCCCGGGCCAGGGTGAGCGTGAGCGAAGGAACGTCGATCCTTCCGTAAAGCCCGGTCGCGAAGGTCGCGCTACAGAGGTTCTGCTCTACCAGCGTCCGATTCAGTCGCGCCAGCGCCTCTGACGGCTGGAGCAATCGATACCCCTTGTCCAATATCTCTTTCGTGACCAGGGCCTGCTTGAGAAACATGCTCAGGAGGGCCGCGGGCATCCCATGGCCGACGGCGTCGGCGATGTAAAAACCGACGTTTCGTTCGTCCAGCCGCATGATGTCATAGATATCGCCACTCACGTAGCCCGCGGGTCGAAACAAGGTATGAAAGCGGATCGGTCCCACTTCCGGCAATATTTTGGGAAGAAAATCCTGCTGCAACCGGGCTGCGAGGCGAAGCTCCTCGTCGAGCCGGTGCATGTAGAAGTGGAGTGTTTCGTCGCGGCGACGGAGGATGTTCAACTCCTCCCGCAGGCTTTCGATCTGGCTCTGCGCGTTATCGAGACTGCTCAGGACCAGATCGCCGGCGGCCGATTCGATTTCAGCCGGCGCGACGGCCGCGAGCGATTCGGGGCCAATCGGGAGGAGCGCGATCCTGGACATCTGACAACCTCGAATACCGGATTCACCGCCGAGGCGCGGAGATCGCGGAGGATTCAATGCCTGACGTGGCATGGACGTCCCGCGCCGGTTCAATCCGCGCACCGTTTCCCTCTCAAGGTCGGCACGGAAGTTGAATGACTTAATGGGGTGCCGCAGGTTATCGCGAATGAGCGGAGTTTTCGGACGCAGAAAGACCGCTGCGCGGCAAATTCCAAACCGCTACGCGGCAAATCCATTGGTGCCTGGGATTTGGAATTTCCCTATTTGGGGTTTGGTTCCTGGGATTTTAAGTTTGGCAACTGGAGTTTGTCTCCTGCCTTCACTCCTGCGCTGGCAGCCGCGCCGGCGTTGAGCTCGATGGCATATTTGGCCGGCTCGTCGCTGGAGGTCAGGGATTCGTCGTACGCCTTCATCTGATGGATCGAAACAACCGTGCCGTCGTGATCCACGAAGAGAATATCCAAGTTGAAGCGTGTGTTCTTCATCCAGAATTGGACGGTCTTTTCCTCCGGCATGATGAAAATCATTCCGTGGTCGTCCGGCATCGAATCGCGCTGCATCAGCCCTTTGTTCTCTTCCTGCTCGGTGGCGGCCACTTCCAGTTCGAAGGTCCTGGAGCCGATCTGCATTTGCACATTGGGAAGCCCACCCGCCGGGCCATGTGCGCCGCAGCCGCCGGCAAGCAACGGGAGAAGAATCAACATCGCCGCACGGATATGTGACAAAATCGGCTGCAGAGTTCCTCCTCCCTCTCCCAGTACTCTGGGAGAGGGGTGGGGTGAGGGTCTTCCGTATCGCGCGTTGAAGACCCTCACCCCGCGTCCGCTCGCGGGGTACCGGGAGAGGGAGAAATCTTTTGGGCCGCCGAATCTGTCTCGCACCCGTGCCGCGCGCCCCAATCCCAAGGGCAAAATCATTTTCGTCCCTTTTGATGCTGTCGCAGTTTTGTCGTCAGGCGAAGATCGATCAGCGCCAAAACCAGGATAATTGACAGCAGCACGAAAACCGTCAGCCAGATCGCGAGGAACGCATGGGGCTGCGCGTGAAAATCGACGGAGTAAAACCCGGCAAAAAAGCATGGTGCCAGCGCCATCATCGCGCACCCTCCCGCGCGTCGCAAGCGGACCCGGCGTCGGTTGGCGCCGGGCATCTCCAGCGACGCCAGGCCCGCCGCCGATCGCGAATAAAACAAGTAATGCCATCCGGCGATGGCAATCAGCAGCGAAAGAGTCGGGACGAAGAATTTCACTCGATTCTGACGTGATACGACTCTTCGTGGCACACTTTGGCACACAGTGGCACACATTCAAATGTGTTTTATCGAAATATAGCTACCGTTTATATTATTTCACATTCTTTTCTACCCGGCGCTCATTTGGGTTGACTTGGCGCAATTCCGGCGGCCGTGAGCAGCTCGCGGGTTTCACGCATCGGCAGCCCGACAATATTGGTTGTGCAACCCGCGGTGCGCGTCACGAAGGGGTCGGGGTCCTGAATCCCGTACCCGCCGGCCTTGCCGCGCCATTCCCCGCCGGCCAGATACTCCTCGATTTCCCCCTCGGTCATCGTGCGCATGTTGACGGCGGAAAAAACGCGGCGGCTCTGACGCCATTCGGCAGCCGCATGATTGACGGCAACGCCGGTCACGACAACGTGGGTGGTTCCCCCGAGGAGCTGGAGCATGCGCCGGGCGTCGTCCCGATCTTCGGGTTTTCCGAGAATCTGATCGCCGAAAGCAACCACCGTATCGGCGGCGAGAATGACATCGCCGGGGCGGCGGGCGGCGACCGCCTTCGCCTTACGGACGGCGAGATACTCCGCCAGGTCGCCAGGCAGCAAGCCCGAGTCGTGATCGTCTTCGTCAATATCGGCGGGATCGATCTCGAAGAGGTATCCGGCCTCTCGCAGCAGCACCTGCCGCCGGGGTGAGCTGCTTGCCAGAATGAGCCGCAATGACGGAAGGCCCGCCGGGACAGTCGCCGGCAACGTCATTTGTTCAGATCCGGCTTCGTTTCGGCGGGCGCGGCATCGGTGGTCGGCGCGGTTGCAGGAGCGGCGGGTTCCGTTGCCGGCGCACTGGCTGGGGCCGCCGGTTCGGTGGCCGGAGCAGATGCGGGAGTCTCGGGCGCCGGAGCAGTGGCGGGCGCAGGCTCGGTCGCCGGGGCAGTTGCCGGTGGCTCGGCGGGCGGCGTGGGCGCGGTTGCCGGGGTTTCCGGCGCCGGCGCGGGCGGGGGCGTCGGCGCGGCGCCAACTCGGGAGCGGGTGTTTCACCGGCCGGGCGGGTGGGGCGCACGAGCGGGGTGGTCAGCGAAACAGCCAGATCCCCCTTCTGCGGCTCGCGATGACCCGCGGTGGGCGGGTCGAACTGAACTTGAAGGACGGTGCCCACGATTTTGATGACGTGGCCCATCGTCAGATCATTGAGGTTCCCATCCAGGAACGAGACGGGGTCGCCGACATTGAATTTGGAAACGTCCGCGTCGCTGATCGCGGCAAGGTCGTGCCAGACGGTGACGACGGTGCCCACCTCGGCATTGGGATTGCTTCGCTGCAACTGCTGGCGTGCGCTCTCCGCGTTATGGTCGGTTGGGACCGGCTGAAGCGGAGGGGGCGTGGGCGCGGGTTTGTTCTGACATCCAGAGAGCAAACCCGTCAAAATCAGCAGACCCACCGAGCCACGTCGCAGCATGTTGAACTCCTCAAGGTTGCTCTTCGTCCGGCAGCACCTCGCGCCGTGCGCATCGCTCCGGAATCCCGCCGCCCATAGTAAACCGCCAACCGCCTGACCTTTGCAAGTGTAAGGGTCCTTTCAGACAGGGGGTAGGGCGAATCTTTCGCTCCTTTTTTCCCCCATTCGATGTTCGATGTTCGAAGTTGGATGTTCGATGTTCGCCTTTTTCAATGGGCGTGGCCAAAACGAACAGTGAACATTCAACATCGAACGTCGAATGAAGTCAAAATACAAAAGACAGCGAATAACCCTCTCTTATGGCCCCGCCTGAGTGGCCGGACCCTCGATTTCCCGCACTATTTCCCGCACCGGCTCCTCGAATTTGTTGTGAACCAGCAGGTCGGCCGCCTGATAGAGGCGATAGGCTTCGGTCGGATCGATGTTGAAATAGGTGTCAATGTCGTTGACGCTTTCCCGGAAACCGACGAAAGGGAGATCTTTCAAGCCGTTCACCTGGTCCAGCGTCAGATAAATGACTTCCACTGGATGATGGTGGCGATCGGTCAGGCGCACGTACCCTTTGTTCTCCAGGGTCTCGATTTCCCCCCGGATCTGGGCGGCGGTCGCGTTGTCCGGCGAATTGTTCACGATCATTTCCGCCAGCGTGGCGGAGCTGGCCCGATTCAAGAGGGCCGTGCTGCTCAATCCGGCGGCTGCCTTGAGACTCGAAAAGATGCCGATGTCGCCACGATCGGAGAGCTGGGCGTTAAACTGGGTATGCGCGTTGATCACAATAAAGACCGCGCCGTGAGGATAGGGGTCCGGCTCGTGCTTCCGGTCGGCGTCGGCGAGCTGGGCGGAATAGGTCTCAGCGAGCGTCTGCACGCCGAGATTGTCGGCGATGCCCCCGTCGATTAGATGGCGATACTCGTGAAAAATCGTCGAGTGGTCTCGTAACGTGACAGGGTGCAAAACGACAGGAACCGCACTGCTGGCGGCGACGGCATAAGCAATCGGATATTTTCCCAGGTCCGAATTCAACTCATTGAACGTTTCATTCGAAAAGACAAACCGCCGGCCGGACTGAAGATCGGTGGCGTTGATCAGAAGGCGCGGACGATCCGGACGCAAATCGGCGAAGGTGAGAGCTCGCCCATCGCGGCTGAACAAATATTCGCGAAAAATCCCCGCCAGCAGATCGCTTCGATCCCAGTCGGTGAAGGTAAAGGCAAAAAGGTTCCACGGCGCCAGCGCCTGCGCGATCAGATTCGATGCAAACGGGTGCGTCAGCCTCTGCTGGAGTTCCGCGGGATTCCAATTGCCTGGGTCGCTCAGGCAGTAATAAGCCGCCGTCAGCGATCCGCCGCTGACGGAGGAGACATAATCGACATGGCGCAGCAGCCCAAGCCGTTCGAGCTGAAACATGCAGGCGGCGGAAAAATTCGCCGATCGCGATCCCCCGCCGCTGAGCGACAGGCCGACGAACCAGCCGTCGGCATCGGTTTGAACGGCTTCGGTCGCCGGGCCGACCATTTTCTTTGTGCCCATGACCGGAATGGGGACGGGCGCGCTGACGCCGGCGCGGGTCTGGTTGGCGATGCGGTTCTCCAGCGGCACTTTCGGATTGTTCAGGGCAACGTTGACGGACGTGCAGCCGGCCAGTGTCAATGACAAAAGTAGAAGGTGTAGCGAAGGCCTCCCGCCGCGGTGTTGGAACATGGGGCGGGATTGTACGGTTTCACCGATCCAAAGGAATCAATGACCCGTCGTTCGCTGGGAGAGCCGGCCTGTCCCCAGGCCGTGGGAGCGCTCCGAACGGGCCGAGGACGGCCCGGCTCTCCGACGAATCCATAATGGATGTACCTTTGCATCTTGAATCGGGATTTCGGATCTTCTCAAGATTTCTATCGCCTTCTGCCCTTCGCCTCGGCTTTCGCCGACAGGGGATCATCTGGCCACGCGTGTTTGGGGTAGTGCATCCGCAAATCCTTGCGAACCTGAAAATAGGTCGTGCTCCAGAAGCTGCGAAGATCTTCCGTGATCTGAACCGGGCGATAGTTCGGGCCGAGCAGATGGAGCAGAACGGGAACGCGCCCGTCGGCGATCCGCGGTGTGTCGGTCCAGCCGAACAGTTCCTGCAGACGGGCCGCAAGGATCGGACGGGGGCCGGACGTGTAGTCGAGTGTGATCCGGCTGCCGCTGGGGACCTGGATCGACGTCGGGGCCTGTTGGTCGAGCAGATGCGATAATGGATATGGCAACGCGTTTTGGAGCAGAGGAACGAGACCCGAGCGCCGCACTTCCTCGACGCTTCGCTTTCCACCGCATCCATCGGCCAGCAGATCGCCCAATTGCTCGGTGCCCAGCGTTGGCCACGGGTGTTCCGACATCGCCACGCGCAGGAGCTTGACCCGCGCCACCCAGGCTGAGGATTCCGGATCCGACGCAAAGATGGACTCCGCCTGGGGACGGAGTGCATCGGCAAGAACAGGTCCGGCCAAATCGGGATCGACCGGGGCATCTGAATCCTCGCGCAGCAGGAGGTCGCGATACCACGTCGCCCCGCGTCCGACGACACGCTGCCGGTCGGCGTCGAAAACGAGCGAGCGCTCGCGGCGAATCGATGCCGGGAACAGTTCCTCCAGCCATTCGGCGCGAATCGTGCTGGCGATGCGGACCAGCGCTTTGCGGGTTGCGCTTTGTTCGCTGTCGCGCACGTCGATGCAGACGAAGAATTCCGCCTGCCGGACGACCGATTCGACGGCGACGCGCACCCCGCTGCCGCCGGTCATGACGGCCGAGCCCGCCGAGCCGCGGCGGCGGGCGACGCGGTCAGGATAGGCCAGCAGCGCCAGCTTGAGCAGATCGTCCTCCTCATCTCCGGCGCGGCCCGTGGATTCCGCACGCGTTTGATTGCCGTCGCTGACCGTTCGCCGGCCGACCCGGATAAGTTCATCGCGCGCCTGCGCGACACGGCGTGCGGCGTGAACGTCGATCTCGTCGGTTCCGATCGATCCGGTTCGGAAGCCGCTCCGTTCCATCTCGGAAAACCGCTGCAGGCGATGAAGCAAATCGGAAGGGCCGGTGGTTGTCGGCGATCGCGATCCGGCCTGGCCCGGTTCGAACGCCGCCGGCCGGAGGATATCCGATTCATCGATCAAGGCCCCCAGCGTCGCCCCTTTTTCGAGGAGTCCGGCTTCCGCGGCGGCGACCATCAGCCGGCCGACCCGCGGATGGGCGGGCAGATCGAGCAGCGTTCGACCGAGGGGTGTGATGGAGCCGCCGGTTTCGGCGTCCAGCGCGCCGAGCATCGCCAGCAATCGCTCGGCGGAAACGAGCATGCGTTCGTCGGGCGGCTCAAACCATCCGAAATTTCGCGGATCGGTCTTTCCCCATGCATGGATGGCCAACACCGTCCCGCACAGATCCACGCGGCGGATTTCCGGCAGCTCGAATTCCGCCATCGCGCGCTCGGTCGATTGTGTCCACAATCGAAAACATTTTCCCGGCGCGGTTCGCCCCGCTCGCCCGGCCCGCTGGGTGGCCGACGCCAGGCTGATTCGTTTGAGCTCGAGTCGATCCATCCCGCGTCGCGGGTCGTAGCTCGCCACGCGGGCCAGGCCGGTGTCGATGACCGTCCGAACGCCGTCGATCGTGAGCGAGGTCTCGGCGATGTTGGTCGCCAGGACCACCTTGCGGCGGCTGGCCGGGCGCAGCGCCGCCTGCTGCTCCTCGGCCGAAAGGCTGCCGTATAGCGCCATCAGCAGCAGATCGTGATGTGACGCGATGGAATCCAATCGGCCGATCGTCCGGCGAATCTCTTCCGCCCCGGGCAGGAAGACGAGTAAATCCCCGGCGTCGTCCGGATTCAGTAACGCCGCCTCGACGGCTCGCGCCACCGCCTCGGGCAGCTCGTTCCGTTTTGGCGGCGTCGCGCCCGGCGGCAGATGCTCGATCCGGATCGGAAACGTCCTTCCTTCGCTGCGCACGATCGGACAATCACCAAGAAATCGGGCGATCGGTTCGGCGGCGAGCGTAGCCGACATGACGATCAGGATCAGGTCCGGCCGAACCGTCTGCCGCACTTCACGAAGCATGGCGGCGGCCAGGTCGGTATGCAGGCTCCGCTCGTGAAACTCATCGAGCAATACCGCGCCGACCCCTTCCAGAAACGGATCGGACAGGAGCATTCGGGTGAGGATGCCCTCGGTGATGACGCGCAATCGCGCTGCGCGGTCCGATCCGTCGCTCGAATCGAACCTGGTATCCGACTTCCTCGCCGAGTTTCGTGCCGGTCTCCTCCGCGATTCGCGCCGCGGCGGCGCGAGCCGCCACGCGGCGGGGCTGGAGCATGATCAGGTTGGGATGGTCGGGCGCGAGCAAGCCGGCTTTGAGAATCGCAGGGGGTACACGGGTGGTTTTGCCGGCGCCGGGAGGGGCGACGAGGACGAGTGACCGATGCGCTCGCGCGGCCGCGACAATCTCGGGCAACAGAGCATCGACTGGCAGTGAAGTCATTTCGTGTCATTCATGTAGCAGATCCCCTACGAACAGACCAAGCATGATGAGGCTGCCGCAGGGTTCGCCAGTGCAACGTTGAGCCACTCGTGACAACACCTTCTTCCCCCTCTCCCGGTACGCCGGGAGAGGGGAAAAGCAAGGCTGTGGCGGCAACTGCGCCTGACGCCTTGACAACGTTTCCATCCCTTTATAAACTAGCGTTTCAAACGTATGTTTAAATCAGATCCAGTTGAACCGCCTGAAGCCCTCGAAACCCGCCACCGGCTTCTCGACGCGGCCGCCCAGGTTTTCGCGCGAGGGCTTCCGCGGAGCCACGGTGCGCGAGATCTGCCGGCTGGCGGAAGCGAACGTGGCTGCGGTGAATTATCACTTTCGCGACAAGGATGGGCTATACGCGGCGGTGTTGCAGCATGGGCTGGCGATGGCGTTGCGCGAGCATCCGCCGGACAGCGGGTTGTCGGAGTCGGCGTCCGCGGAGCAGAAGCTGCATGCGTTTGTCCGATCGTTCATGCATCGGCTGCTGGAGAGCGGGACGCATACGCTGCATGCCCGGCTGATCGTTCGGGAGATGATCGAGCCGACCGGGGCTCTCGATGTGGTGGTTCGGGAACACATTCGTCCGCTGTCGCAGCGGTTGCTCGGAATTGTTCGCGAACTGCTGGGGCCGGGAACCACCGATGAGCAGTTGAATCACGCGGCGATGAGCATCGTCGGGCAGTGCTGTTTTTATCGACACGCCGAACAGGTGATCGCCAAGCTCTTCCCAAAGCAGAAACACACGAGCGAGGCGATCGAGCGGCTGGCTGAGCATATCACACAGTTTTCGCTCGGCGGATTGAACGCCCTGCGGCAGAACGCGGGAAGCAAGCCATGAATTTTGTCGCCCTCAAAATGCTCGTCGGCGATCGTGCCAAATACCTCGGCATCATCATGGGTCTCACCTTCGCCTCACTGCTGATCACCCAGCAGGCGGCCATCTTCGTGGGTTTGATGGGACGCACCTATGGCGCGATCAGCGACCTGGGTTTGCCGGATATCTGGGTCATGGATTCCAAGGTGCAGTTCATTGATGACATCAAGCCGCTGCAGGACACGATGCTCTTTCGCGTGCGTGGCGTGGAAGGGGTGGAATGGGCGGTTCCGCTTTACAAAGGCCTGCTCAAGGCCCGGCTGGACAACGGGACGTTTCAAACGTGCAACGTGCTCGGTCTCGATGACGCGACACTGGTGGGCGGCCCGCCGGCAATGATCGCCGGCAAGCTTGAGGACCTTCGGCGGGCTGACAGCGTCATCGTCGATGCTGACGGGGCGAAGACCAAGCTCGCGCACATCGACGCTCAGGGCAAATTGATTCCACTCCGCGTCGGCGACACGCTGGAACTCAACGACCATCGCGCCACGGTCGTGGGTCTGTGCACAGTCTCCAAGACGTTTCAATCGCAGCCGGTGGTCTACACGACTTACAACCGGGCCACGCTCTTTGCGCGCGCGAGCGGAAACTTCTTTCGTTTGTGCTGGCCAAGGCGCGCCCCGGAATGGATCCGCAACTGCTATGCCGGCGGATCGAGCAAGCCAACCGCGGGGCCGACGGCACGCCGCGGCTGGCCGCACTGACTCAGCAGGGGTTCATCGCCAAGACGTGGTGGTATTTCTTTGCCAACACGGGCATCCCGATCAACTTCGCGATCTCCGTCGCGCTCGGATTCGTGGTGGGCACCGCGATCGCCGGCCAGACTTTTTACAGCTTCACGCTCGAAAATCTGAAGCAGTTCGGCGCGCTCAAGGCGATGGGGACGCCCAACGGAACGCTCCTGCGCATGATCTCGCTCCAGGCGCTGGTGGTCGGCGTCCTCGGCTACGGGCTGGGAATGGGGCTGGCCTGCCTCAGCGGCTGGGGGGCGCGCAACAGCGAGCTGGCGTTTGTCCTCCCCTGGCAGCTCATGATCGGAAGTTTCGTCGCCATCCTGGCGATTTGCTTTCTCTCCTCGCTGCTGAGCATCTGGAAGGTGATGAAGCTCGAGCCGGCCATTGTTTTCAAGGGATAGCAATGACACTCGACACCGAACAGTTTCGAACCGGCGAGCTCGCCGTCCGCTGCCGGGGCATCACTAAGCACTACGGCTCCGGCGATTCCCTCGTGCCGGCGCTGCGCGGGATCGACCTGGACGTGAAACGCGGAGAATTGCTGATGCTGGTCGGGCCGTCCGGGTGCGGCAAGACGACGTTGATTTCCGTCATCGCGGGCATTCTCGACCAGGACGAAGGGGAATGCCTGGTCATGGGGTGCAACTTCAAGAAGATGAATCAGGGAGACAAAACCCGCCTCCGCGGCCAGACGATCGGATTCGTGTTTCAGTCGTTCAACCTGCTTCCAACCCTCACGGCCGCCGAAAACGTGGCGGTGCCGTTGTTCATCAACGGAATACGGCGCGGGCCGGCGCTGCGCCAGGCGCGGGAGATGCTCGCGGAAGTCGGTTTGGGGGAACGCGGCCACTCGCTTCCCAGCCAATTATCGGGCGGCCAGCAACAGCGCGTCGCGATCGCACGGGCGTTGATTCACGATCCGAAGTTGATCGTCTGCGATGAGCCGACCAGCGCGCTCGATCACGCCACGGGGCATCGTGTGATGGAAACGCTTCGAAGCGTCGGCGTGGGAAAAGATCGGGCGCTGGTCATCGTCACGCACGACAACCGCATTTTTCAGTTCGCCGACCGCATCGCCAAAATGGATGACGGGCGCGTCGTCGGAACAGTTGAATCCGCCGAAGACCTGCGCCGCGAGACGATCGGAACGAACTAGCTTCGCACGAAATCAACCTCGAAGTCGCGAAGACGCGAAGGAAAACGCGAAGAAGACGATAAATAAAGCCATGAATTCGATTTTTGATCTCGATTCTTCGCGTCTGTCTTCGCGCCGTCGCGCCTTCGCGGTTGATTTGATTCGCAGTGCATCGTGAAAGAGGTGTTTTTTATGATTCGCAAATATGTATTGCCGGTGTTCGCTCTGTTTGGCGTGCTCTTTGGCATTTTCATGGTGAAACAGGGAGCAAAGAAGCCGGCGGTGGCGCCGGCGGTGGTTCAGCCGTCTTATGCAGAGTATCACTCGGAAGTCGCGGGCGCGGGATTGGTCGAGGCGAGCACGGAAAATATTGCGGTCGCGACGCCGGTTGCGGGTGTCGTGACCGAACTTTACGTGAAAGTCGGAGATTCGGTAAAGGCGGGACAGCCTCTTTTCAAGCTCGATGATCGCAATCTTCAGGCTTCGGTGCTGGTTCAAAGGGCGGCGATCGCATCGGCCGAGGCAAAGCTAAAGGTCGAGCAGGCGATGCATGCGGACATGACAAACCAACTCGAGTTTTATCAGTCTGTCGCTGACATCCGCGCGGTGAGCCGGGAGGAACTCGACCGGAAGAAATTTGCCGTTCAGACGCAGGACGCGCAGATTGCATCCGCCCGCGCCGAAATCGCCGCCGCCGAGGCGCAGCTCAAGGCGGTGCAGATCGACATCGAACGTCTCACCATCGACGCCCCGGTCGATGGCCGCGTGCTGCAAGTCAATCTGCGGCTGGGCGAATATGCCCAGACCGGGCCGGTCGCGACACCGCTGATGCTCCTGGGCAATACCGATCAGATGAACGTCCGCGTTGACGTGGACGAAAATGACGCGTGGAAGGTGCGGGCCGATGCGCCGGCCATCGCGAAGGTGCGCGGCAAGCCGGATGCGAAGATGCCGCTTACTCTCGTTCGCATCGAGCCGTACGTGATTCCCAAAAAATCGCTGACCGGCGACAGCACCGAACGGGTCGATACGCGGGTGTTGCAGGTGATTTACCGAATCGACGGAATACCTCCCGTCCCGGTATACGTGGGCCAGCAGATGGACGTTTCGATTTCAACGGTGGGCGCTTCTTCCACGACCCGGCCGGCGAGCCCCGTCGCCGCCGCCACCGAATCGCACGGCGAAGGAGAGAGGTAATGACATCCGCAGCACGGCCATCGATTGCCCTCGGCGTAGCGATCGGTTTTTGCTCGATCGGCTGCACGGTGGGCCGCAATTACAAACAGCCGCAGGTCGCAGTGCCGGCGCAATTCGCGGCGGAGCCCAAATCGGGCTCGCTGGAAAAATGGTGGACGCAGTTCGACGATCCGCAGCTCAACGACCTGATCGGCAAGGCCATGACGAACAATCTCGACCTGCAATTGGCCGAAGCGCGGTGCGCGAAGCGCGGGCACAACGCGAATTCATCGTGGCGGGTTTGTTTCCTGAAGTGGATACGAGCGGAACTTATCAGCGGACGCAGATCAGCACCAACGGCGGGATCGGGGGGCTGGTCGCGGGATCCGCGGCGAGCGGATCGTCGGGCGGAACAACCGGGAGCGGCGGCACCGGGAGTGGCGGAAGCACGGGAGGAACCGGCGGCAGCACAGGCAGCAATACGCCGGCACTGCAGCACATTCACCCCGCCGCCGCGGGCAGCGCGGCGGCTCTTAATTTTCCGAGCCGCTTTACCTTATGGCAGGCCGGATTCGACGCGAGCTGGGAGATCGATGTCTTCGGCGCGACGCGCCGGGCGGTCGAAGCGGCCACGGCCGATCTTCAGGCCCAGCAGGAAGCCAGGCGCGACGCGCTGGTAACACTTCTTGGAGAGGTCGCCACCAATTATGTGGAGCTGCGCGGGCTTCAGCGTGAAATCGACATCGCCGAGGCGAACATCAAATCGCAGCAGGAGACGGTCGGACTCACCCAGTCGCGCTTCAAGGCGGGGCTGGCGACCGACCTGGACGTGGCCCGGGCCGAGGCGCAAGTCGAAACCACCCGCTCGACCGTACCGACGTTTCGGACTTCGCTGAAACAGTCGATGCACCGTCTTGGCGTTTTGCTGGCGCAGGATCCGGATTCACTGAGCGCGGAACTGGCTCCGGACAAACCGATCCCGGTCGCCCCCACCGATTTGCCGGTGGGGTTGCCGTCGGAGTTGCTGCGGCGTCGGCCCGACGTCCGCCGCGCCGAGCGCCAGCTCGCCGCCGCCACGGCCCGGTCGGGCGAGGCCGTCGCGGAATTGTTCCCCCGGTTTTCCCTTACGGGATCGTTCGGATTTCAGAGCCAGGAACTAAAAAGCCTGGCCAACAGCAAGAGCGCATTCTGGAATTTCGGACCGACCATCAGTTGGCCGATCTTCGATGCGGGGAAGCTGTGGGCTAATGTGAAAATTCAGAATGCGCGCGAGCAGGAGGCGCTGATTCAATATAAGCAGATCGTTCTCACTGCGCTGGAAGACGTTGACAACGCGCTGGTGGCGCTCGAACAGCAGCAGGAACGCCGCAAGTCGCTCCGCGCGGCGGTGGCAGCCGATCAACGGGCCGTCGACCTCAGCGAACAGCTCTATTCCAAGGGTCTGGCCGACTTCCTGAACGTATTGGATGCGCAACGCGCTCTTTTCGCCGTACAGGATGAGCTGGTTCAAAGCGAGAGCATGGTTTCATCGGACCTGGTCGCACTCTATAAAGCGCTCGGCGGTGGATGGGAGGAAACCGATCTGATCGCAGCGAACGACAAGAATGCGAGCCCCCTGCCACAATCGACAGTGGCGACGCCCAAACAATGAACATCGGGAAGACGCGCGGACTGACGTCCGCGGCTATGAAGGAGTTCGCACACCACTTCGCGCGTTTCTTTGATAGCCGCGGACGTCAGTCCGCGCGTCTTCGTGAACAAAACCCGACAATCGAAAGCTCACCGCTTCGAAGTCACCCCGTGACGGAGCAACAGTCGGACGGGGCGGACCAGATAGTAAATGAACCCGAGCGACGCGGGCAGGGGCAATACGGCCTCGTCGCCGACCGTGGGCGAAAGCTGACGAAGCCAGAATCGAATCTGATCCCGGCGTCGTTCGCGCAGCCTGAGGACCATCATCGATTTTCCGAAGCTGGAAAATTCCAGGTCGCGCGACCTGTTCTCGATAAGGCCTTGTCGGATCCGGACGACGAGCGGAGCGATGGCAGGATCGCGAAATCGCCTCGACCAGCTCACCGGGCAATTCGATCGAGAGCAACTCTTTTGCCAGAGCCAATCCGACTAGAAGAATGCGCGTGCATCCCAATCCCAAGGCAATCCGTCGAACAAGATCGAAATCAAGATCCGGATGGGAGAGCGTCAGCCGTGCGACGTCGCAGATGCGATCAAGCCGCCCCCAGGCGTCCTTTGCCCCATTCAGACAGAGGACCAGGAGTAATTCTTCACGGCCCAGCGTCAGCACGTCCATCCCGGCCAGTTTCACCGTTCGCGTGCGACGCCAGAGCATTTCCGGGTCGAGCGCGACCGCCATTGAATGTGGAATCACGTTCCAGTGCAGGTCGATATTGACCTCTCCATCGTCCCGCAGCAGATGATGTTCGCAATGGGCCAGGACATAGCGGTCCTGGCGCGGACCGCTCAGGGATTCGAGATAGGCCGTCTCGGCCGGCGTCGCGGTCGGAAAGAACGGGCGCAGCCCCATTGAAACAAGCAAATTTCTGGCCCGCACGATGTCATCGCGACGGACCAGCAGATCCAGGTCTCCGGGCTCGCGCAAGGCAAAACTCCCATAAGCGTCCCACGCGAGCAGAGGACCTTTGAACGGGATCACCCCGATACCCGCGCCGGCGAACGCGTCGAGCAGCTTCAGCAGCTCGCCGACCAGTGCAAGGTTGTCGGCGGCCGTGCCTTGCGCCCGGTCGTGCAGGTCGGCGAAGATCCGGGGAGGGATCATTCCATCAGGGGCATTTTTGCATTGCTCGAAAAGAAGCGGGATCACCCGATGACTTTCGGCCAGGGTGACCAGCGCGTCCCAGTCGATTCCGGCCGTCAGGAGCGAAGGATCAGTGTTCTCGGGCAACTCGGCTTCGCCGAGGATCAACAACAAGAGCTTAAGCTCAGCGAGCAAGGTCGGCCTCCACCATTCCGACGACGGCGGGCAACACGCCGATCGACCTGCGCCGCAGAAGCCGCTGAACGGGAATCGACTGCACCAAACGGACCGCCTGGTGAAAATGAGCAGTCTCGGTCCCACTGGCGCGAAGCATGGGGAGCGTGTAAGAATGGCGGACGATCTGCATGAAGGATTCCTGCGCCGCCAGCGGCTCGATCGTTTCGCATTCTCCGTCCAGGAGCACATAAATGCGTTTCAGCGCCAGCGGCCCTTGCGGGAATTTGTCGACGACCCGGCGGTGGCGCTTGTCGAAGTCGGGCATCAGAAACGGAAGGTCTTCGGGGCGCTCATCGAGCTGCGCAGCCGCCTCAGGAAACAACTTGAGCTGGGGAAACGCAGGATGGGCGATCGGGCCGTCGGCGGCCGAAACATCGACGGCGACGATGTCATCGGCAACGATCCCATATCCGGCGGCGTGGAACGCCGCGGCGAGCGTTGATTTCCCCGTCCCCTTCTCCGCGACAAATGCAACCGCGCCCGCGCCGATCAGGACGCTGCTGGCGTGAAGGACCAGGAAGCCGCGCTGATGCAGCATGACCCCAAAGACCGGACCGAGGAGATAGAGCCGGATCGTCCGGTCTTCGCACCCGGCCAGTCGATCGATGAGGATTTGCGATCCCCGATCAATGAGAAAGCCGCCGGCGTCTTCGAAGAGAAGAAAAGCTCTATCCGAAGTCGCCCACGACTCACTGCTGCCGTTGGCGCTGGCAGGCGCGGAACGGTCGAATCCGCCCATGGTTATGGTCACATCGGCCGAACCCGCTTCGGCGGCTACCAGCTCGGGAAGCTCGATTTCAGAATGGATGTTGAGCCCGTAAGCCCGATAGGTGTGCATGTCGCTGCTAACATGCCACGGAAATCGAAAGGATGCCAGCGGTCAATCACTTCGCAAACTACTGGCAACTCGACGGTCACCGGCGTATGTATTATTGCGAGCCGCATCAATGATCATTTTGTGGACAGATGATCACGATGCGGTAGCGGCGGCAAAGGGCATCGTCTTTACCGTTTATTGCGACGCAGAGACAGACTTTGCCGCATCCTGGTGCATAAGCTCATCCCAGCAAGGAGATTAGATGAATGTGCTCGTGGCCGGCGGAGCCGGATATATCGGATCGCATACGGTCAAACGGCTCAAAGAGGCCGGGCATCATCCGGTGATTTACGACAATCTATCCCGCGGTCATCGCGCCGTCGTGGAAATTCTCAAGACGCCGGCGGTCTTCGCCGATCTCAACGACCGGCCGAAGCTCCGTCAGGCGCTGCGCGACCATCAGATCGACACGGTGATGCACTTCGCGGCGTATGCCTACGTCGGGGAGAGCGTCGACAAGCCGCTCATGTATTATCAGAACAACGTCGCTACGACCGTGAGCGTTCTCGAGGCGATGCAGGAAGTTGGCGTCGAGCGGTTTGTCTTCAGCAGCACCTGCGCGACCTACGGGGACCCGGACAAGATCCCCATCACCGAAAATGAAAAAAAGGCGCCTGTTTCCCCCTACGGACGCAGCAAACTGATGGTCGAGCAGATCCTTGCGGATGTGCCGCTCGGTTGGAAATCATTTCGGTTCGCGGCCCTGCGCTATTTCAACGCCAGCGGCTGTGCCACCGATGGAACGATCGGCGAAGACCACGATCCCGAAACGCACCTGATCCCCGTCGTGCTCCAGGCGATTCTGGGATTGCGGCCTGGCATTACCGTGTTCGGCACGGATTATCCGACGCCGGACGGGACCAACGTCCGCGACTACATCCACGTGGACGATCTGGCTGACGCACACATCCTCGCCATGGAACGCCTGGCGAAATTTCCCGAGCCGATCTACTGCAACCTCGGAACCGGCCGGGGATTCTCCGTGAAAGAGATCATCAAGACCGCGGAGAAGGTGACGGGGAAATCCGCGCCGGTGACGTTTGGCCCGCGCCGCGCGGGAGACGCCATCGCCCTTTATGCCGATCCGAGCCACGCCAAAAACCTGCTGGGCTGGGAGGCAAAACACAAAGAACCCGAATCGATCATCCGCTCGGCGTGGAACTGGTTCTCGAAACATCCGCGCGGGTACGAGGACAAAGACACATGAGCACCTACACGCTGAGGCCCCCGCCGCGGCTGGGAATGCCGTCGATCTTCGCCGTGGTGGTCGCGATCACCAGCTATCCGCTTTCGTTTTCAGGACACTGGGTCTGGGGAATCGTCCTCGCGGTGATCGGAATTATCTGCGGACTTCTCGGGATGATCTGGGCGGCGCTGCCGGGGATCCGCGGAGGGTTTTTGAGTTTGATCGCGATTCTGCTGGGCATTATCGCGATCGTTCCTGCGATTTTGTCCGCAATTGGGAAGCTTGTCATCCATTTTTGAAACATCCACGCGTACTACGTTTGGTTTCGCCGCAACGCAATGGTCACAGAGAACACTGAGGGGCACAGAGACCACAGAGATGCAGTACGCCGCCTGGGGTCTGATCTTTTGAAATCGTCATGGCGCTTCGCGAATCGGCAGATTTGATTCGAGCGAAATTGTCGGAAGCGTGGAGATGCTGGAAGCGATCAAACGTCTCTGTGCCACATTGCTCTCAGTGGCCATTCTCTTTTGCGTTCGAACATTGACGCAGACATCCCCGAACGGCCTCTGATCTCGACTGGATTCTGGATTGCTTGTCTGCAGCGGCTATGATGAGCAAATGAACGCGAACGAGCTGATCACGATCGATCCCGACATCCTGGGCGGAACCCCGGTGTTCAGAGGGACTCGGGTTCCGATCAAAACACTCTTCGATTACATTGGGGACAATTATACGCTCGAACAATTTCTCGAATGTTTTCCGACCGTTACCGGCGAGATGGCGCGGCAAGTCCTTGAGTTCTCTGAATCGGCGCTTGTATCGACAACCGGATGAAGATCCTGCTTGATGAATGTGTCCCCTGGCCAATCCATCGGCTTCTTCTGTCTCACCAGTGCGAGCCCGTACAGCGATGCGGCTGGACCGGAATTAAGAATGGGGAACTGCTCAATCTCGCCGAAGGACGTTTCGACCTGTTTATTACGTCAGATCAGAGTCTCCGCTATCAGCAGAACCTGCAGGGCCGGCAAATTGCGATCCTGCAGCTTTCGACAAACAACTTGAATCGTATTCTCGGGGCCGCGGCTCAAATCCAGAATGCGGTCGCAACGATCAAACCGGGCGAATTCCGCACGCTCGAAATTCCATGAGATCGTTGATCGCTCGCTGCGCCGCCGCTTGCGGCTTCGCGGAACACAAGCCGTCCAGCCGCGGAAGCCCCGCCCTTCGGGCGGCCGCTAAAAAGTTGCTTCGCGGACGCGTCATTTTCCTTTGACCGCGTCGCGAAATGCATCGACGGCGCGGAGCTCATCGCATAATCCATCAACTGTTACACCGCGCGAGCTTGAATCGAGATTGACGTCAAAATCGAGCTTGCGACCGATCCGTGTTTCGACGGACTGCTTTGCCGCAGCTCGAACGGCGGGGTCATCGTCATCGAGACAATCCAGCAACAGCGGGAGATCATTCGCGCCGCGGCGTATTCTTCCGCGATCGGCTGCCAGTCGTCATCCGACAGCAGTTTCCGGCGGCGCTCCGACTGCTCCGGGGAAAGCGTCGATGGATCGACTCGCATCAGGGCAAGAACCGCCGGGCGTCCCATCCCGGCGAGCGCCTGCTGTGAGGCCTGGCGCTCGGAAAATTCCGCCGAACCCAGGCCGGCGACCCATTCATCCACACGCTGCGTTGTCCGCGGATCCGGCTGAACCTGCGGGAACATCCGGTAGACGTCGATGGCCGGATGGCGATGCAGGAGATGTTCCGCGCCGAGCCGGCGGAAGACCGGAACTCCGAATTGCGTCCACGCCTTTGGAAATCGCGCCTCGACATCCGCGATGCCCGTAATGAGCTCGTGCCCGCCAAAAGCCTGTCCGAAGATCGGCGGTTTCAGGGGCGTCGGCGGCGCTGCTTGCGGCGCGACATCGGACGGCAACAACCACGCGAGTTGGCGCGCGAATCGAACTGGGTAAAGGAAAAATTGCTCCGTCCGCGTCCGCCGGGCACGGCAAAGTCGCACCCCTTGAAACTGGTCGCCCCGTCACGAACGGCCAGCGAGTAGCAGCAGAACGTGGCCGTCGAATCCATGTCGTAACACGTCAGCACCGTCATCCACGGCCGCGACGGGCGGGGCGCGGCGAATTGAAGCGTCCAGATCCCCGGATCGCCGGCGACGGAAAAACGCACCACGCCGCCGTGCTCGCGTTCTTGCGTCGCCTGTGCGGCCAGTTCCGAAGGAATTGTCAGCCGGACGATGATCCGGCCATGATGCGCGTCGAAGGAGAGCAGATCGTCTAGACGGTACCGGCCTCCCTGAGTCGCGGTGTCGAGCGTTTGCCGGATCCACGGGGGGAGGACGTGGCCGGGGGCGTTTGGGGTTGATCCGATTGGTGAAGAGTCGGCCGCGACCGTGTGGATCTGGGGGGCAAGGCCGAAGAGCAATACGATAAGAGCGGTGCGCAGCATGACGACCGTCAATCATATCATGCGTTTCTGTCGCCGATCAGGGCATCGCAAAAATCAGGTTTTAATTTCCCCTGAAGCGTCAAGAAGTTGAAGTGTTCAGATCGCTGGGAGAGCCGGCTCGTCCCCGAGCCGTCCAGAGCGCTCCCACGGGCCGAGGACGGCCCGGCTTTCCCGGCGATCGTTCGATTTTGGAAGCCCAAGAGAATTAAGCGTTCTCACGAGAAATGTCGGAAGTGAAGATGCCTTGATCATGCGCAGGTTCTTCCGCGACAACAGCCTCTCGCTGGTTGCATTTGGATTGTTCTTGCTGACGCTGCTGGGGCATAGTTTGGCCGGGCATCGCGCACACAACAGCGATCGGCTGGACCACGGCGCTGAGCCGCTGTCGTATCGGACCTACCTGGGATCGGGGCATTTTATCGAGAGCGTCGCTGAAAATTGGGAGAGCGCTTTTCTGGAACTGGCGGTGTTTGTCGTCCTGGGAAAATACCTGCGGCAGAAAGGGTCAGCCGAATCGCGCGACCCCGACGACCAGCGCCGGGTGCCATCGTATTGGCGACAGGGGCCGCGCCGATGCCTCTACGCGCACTCACTGAGCATCACGCTGGCGGGCCTCTTCGTCATGTCGTTCTGCCTGCACGCGTACGGCGGCTCACGCAAGTATTCCGAGAGCGAACTGGCCCACGGGCAAAATCCCGTGACGGCAGCGCAGTATGTCCTGACCTCCAGCTTCTGGTTCGAGTCGTTCCAGAACTGGCAGAGTGAGTTTCTCTCCGTGGGCGCTCTGGCGGTCCTCACGATTTACCTCCGGGAAGCGGGCTCGCCCAGTCGAAGGACGTGGACGCGCCTAATGAACGGACCGAAAAGTGAGAGGCCGAGATTCGGCGCCATCGGTTGTCGTAATAATAGAACGCTAACGGCCCAACGGTCTGTTGCTGCGCAGGCGTCCATCCCCCCAAATTGCAGCAATCTTTGATCGATACGCGGCGGCCCGAGAGAAGCAATGACCTGTTGCGGTGTCATTCCGTTCAACGTCGCCAGATTCTTTTCCCGGGCGACCGTAGTCGACAATTAGTCTTCTGATGTATTCAACACAACATGTTTAAAATTGTTAATATCAAAGCAACAATGTGATAAACAATCTATGAAAGTGTTCCATTTTGTTCCAAAGTGTCCCACGAGTACATCTTCGCCTCTTGCTGTGCAATATTTTTTCATCGAGACATTTCGAAAAATACGATCAGTGCCGACGGCCTCTGTTGGCGTCCTGGAAACTCCGAAACGCCGACCTGCATCCCTTCCTGGTAGGAAATCGCGCGTCACAAACTATAATCCGCGCCCATGATCCTCGCCGGAATCGACGAAGCGGGATACGGGCCGGTGCTGGGGCCGCTGGTGGTGGGATGCACGGCCTTCGAAGTCGGCGATGTCGCACCAAGCTCTCTGGCCCTTCCGTGTCTCTGGCAGCGGCTGCGGCGAAACGTAAGTCGAAAGAAAAGCAAAGGGGGCCGCAAGCTTCATATCAACGACAGCAAGCTCGTTTACGCACCGGTGGACGGGCTGAAGGAGATGGAGCGATCGGTGCTCGCGGTGCTGGGGACCTGCTGCGATTTGCCTGCTGACCTGGAAGCGCTGATGCGCCACATCGCCGGGCCGGTCGCCGATCAGCTTGGGGGGTATCCCTGGTACGTGCAGCCGGAAGATGAGGCCTTCCCGGTCGAGCAGGAGGCGATCTCGGTGCAGCTCTTCGCCAACGCGCTGCGGTCGGAAATGGCGCGCGTCGCAAACGCGCTGCGTTCATATGTCGGCTCGGGTGATCTGCGAGCGCGAGCTTAATCAGATGATGAACGCGACGCGGAACAAGGGGAGCACGCTCTTTTCCATTTCCGCGATGCACCTTGATGAATTGCTGCGCACTTTTGGCGGGCAGGACCTGACGATCATCTGCGACCGCCAGGGGGGCCGGGGACATTATGGGTCGCTTCTTCGGCTGATGTTCGAGGAATGGTCGCTGGAGATCGTCAGCGAAATCGAAGCCCGCAGTGAATACCGCCTGGAGCAAGCCGGCAAAACGGTTCGCATCGTATTTCAGGAGAAGGCCGAAGCCGCCTGTCTGCCGGTGGCGCTGGCGTCGATGGTGAGCAAATACCTGCGCGAAACGCTGATGCGGCGGTTCAACTCGTTCTGGCAGATCCAACTCCCCGGCGTGCGCCCGACCGCCGGCTATCACGAAGACGGCACGCGATTTCTCGGCGACATCGAAATCAGGCGCCGGGAGATGGGGATTCCGGATGAGCTGCTGATTCGCTCGAGGTGAAATCGGGGCGAAAGTCGAATGCCAAGGAAAACCGCCGGGCATGCCCGGCGGCTAAACAAATTCCAGTAAAAACTGATGCTCCCCGGTGATTGAGGCTCGACGACGGCGGCCGAGGAGAGCGAGGGATCCGAAGCTCAGCAGCGCGAGCGATGCAGGCTCGGGGGCTAAGGCAGCCTGATAGAGTGAATGGAGCTGATCGCCGGTGAAAGTCGACCCGAAGACGGCTTCCTGGGCGAGTTGACCGAAATAGGGATCGTTCAGTGAGTCATCGCCGATGAAGTAGGTGCTGCCCAAGGTGGTATTGGCGCCCAACGTCCTGGTGGCGGCGGGGGTCGTGTTTCCATCGACATACAGATTAAACACCGCAGTGCCGCTGGCAGCCGGCGTCATGGTAAATGCGATGAAATGCCAGTTGGCGTCATTAATCGAAGTCGAAGTTCCAATGCCGTCGCCGTACTGGCTCACCGAGAAATTTCCCGGAACGCCGCCGGAATTGTTTTTGGGGTTGGTGCCATTGTTGTTGCCGTCGGTCACACTTGGCGGAACAAGCGTGAAGATCGCCTGATTGGTGCTGTTCGATCCGTAGTAGAAGACATCGTGATAGGCGCCGCCGCTGCCATTGTTGGTGAAATCAACCCACCCGGTCCACGTTCTGCCGGAATTGCCGGTGGGAAGACCCGCGTCGCTGCCCCGGATCGAATTCTGGGCCACAAAATTGACCGATTGATTATCGCCGGTCATTCCCGGAAAGGTGGCGATCGGGATCCCGCTTCCCACCTTGGATGTATCGTTGAAGTAAGCCCCGTTGGTCCCCAGGCTGCCTGAGTTGATCGATGTCGTGCCGGCGGGGATCGCAGTGCCGGCAACGCCGCTCGCTTCGGCAAACTGCCAGTAGGACAAGGGATTGTCCGCGAGCACCGCCGCCGAATACATGGACCCTCGGGCGAGAGATCCGGCTGCCAAAACCGACGCAGCAATGGTAAACGCCGATCGTTTTCCGATGACCATGTCTCTCCTCTTTCAAGACTCGCCAAAAAATCGCCCCCACCTCCGCAGACCAGCGAAAATATAACATCAATTTCCGGATTTACAAGTGATTTTTGAATTTCAGGGCGACCGCTCGATCAAGAGCTGGCCCGCCAGGCTCATCAATTACTGGCGTTGTCATCATTTCGTCCCTCTGTTAGGTTTTTCCAGTCCCTGATACCCGCGCTCCATGGATGGAACGGGATGATGAATCCGCCTTTTAGTTCAACTCATTTGAAGCATCATGAACGAAACAACGATCCGGTCGGACAGGAAAAAGCCGCGTTCAGTTGTGATTCCGACCAATGGTAAACATGGCAAGGCGAAACGCATTTCGGTTGACGATTCGGCCGATTCGCGCTCACGGCTTCTTCTCACGGCTATCGTGGCGTTTCGCGACGGGGATTTTTCCGTGAGATTGCCGACGGACTGGGGGGGAACGGACGCTCGAATCGCCGAAGCTTTCAATCAGACCATTTCGCAAAAAGACCGCATTTCCCGGGAGGTGACCCGGCTCAGCACGACCGTCGGCAAAGAAGGCCGGCTCAGGCAGCGCATGTCCCTTCCCGGGGCAATCGGCGGGTGGGCCGCCGAAGCGGATTCGATGAATACCCTGATCGATGACCTGGTGCGCCCCACCACCGAGATCGCCCGCACCATTGGCGCGGTGGCCAAGGGAGATCTCGGGCAGTCGATGGAACTGGAAGTCGACGGACGCGGGCTCAAGGGTGAGTTTCTGCGTTCGGCCAAACTCGTCAACACGATGATCGAGCAGCTCTCGGTCTTCACGTCCGAAGTCACGCGCGTGGCGCGCGAAGTCGGCACTGAGGGAAAACTCGGCGGCCAGGCGCAGGTCAAAGGCGTATCGGGCGTCTGGAAGGATTTGACCGACTCGGTCAACCAGATGGCGGGCAACCTGACCGCGCAGGTCCGCAATATCGCCGACGTCACCATCGCCGTCGCCAACGGCGATCTTTCCAAAAAAATCACGGTGGACGTGCGCGGCGAGATTCTGCAGTTGAAAGAAGCCACCAACACGATGGTCGACCAGCTTCGATCATTCGCGTCGGAGGTGACACGCGTGGCCCGCGAAGTCGGCACCGACGGGCGCTGGGGGGCCAGGCGGTGGTGCCCGGCGTGGCGGGAACCTGGAAGGACCTGACCGACTCTGTCAACGCGATGGCGACGAACCTCACCGCTCAGGTTCGCAACATCGCAACGGTCACCACCGCCGTTGCCCGCGGCGACCTGTCGCGAAAGATTACCGTCGACGTCAAAGGGGAAATCCTCGAGCTGAAGGAGACCATCAACACGATGGTGGACCAGCTCAACGGATTTTCGTCGGAAGTCACGCGCGTCGCCCGCGAAGTGGGCACCGAAGGAAAACTGGGCGGGCAGGCCGTCGTACCGGGGGTTGCCGGCACATGGAAGGACCTGACCGACTCGGTCAACTCGATGGCCTCCAATCTCACGGGCCAGGTCCGCAACATCGCCGACGTGGCGACGGCCATTGCCAAGGGGGACCTTTCTTCGAAGATCACTGTGGAAGTGAAGGGCGAAATTCTCGCGCTCAAGAACACCCTCAACACGATGGTGGATCAGCTCAATGGATTCGCCTCGGAAGTGACCCGAGTGGCCCGCGAAGTGGGCACCGAAGGAAAACTGGGAGGCCAGGCGGAAGTGCGCGGCGTGGCCGGCACGTGGAAAGACTTGACCGACAACGTCAACTTCATGGCCTCGAACCTGACGGGCCAGGTCCGCAATATCGCCGACGTAGCAACGGCGATCGCCAAGGGAGACCTTTCCTCGAAGATCACCGTCGAGGTGAAGGGTGAAATCCTTGCCCTGAAGAACACGCTTAACACGATGGTGGACCAGCTCAACGGGTTCGCGTCGGAAGTGACGCGCGTGGCCCGCGAAGTCGGCACCGAAGGAAAACTGGGTGGCCAGGCGGAAGTGCCTGGCGTGGCGGGGACCTGGAAAGACCTCACCGACTCGGTCAACGCGATGGCGACGAACCTCACCTCACAGGTCCGCAACATCGCGACGGTCACCACCGCCGTTGCCCGCGGCGACCTGTCGCGAAAAATCACCGTCGACGTGAAAGGAGAAATTCTCGAGCTGAAGGAGACCATCAACACGATGGTGGACCAGCTCAACGGATTCTCCTCGGAAGTCACGCGCGTGGCACGCGAGGTCGGCACCGAAGGAAAGCTCGGCGGCCAGGCAGTCGTGCCGGGAGTTGCCGGCACGTGGAAAGACCTGACCGACTCCGTCAACTCGATGGCCTCCAATCTCACGGGCCAGGTCCGCAACATCGCCGATGTGGCGACGGCAGTCGCCAACGGAGATCTATCCAAGAAAATTACCGTCGACGTGAAGGGCGAAATCCTCGAGCTCAAGAACACCCTCAACACGATGGTGGATCAGCTCAATGGATTCTCCTCGGAAGTCACGCGCGTGGCCCGCGAAGTCGGCACGGAAGGCAAGTTGGGCGGACAGGCCGTCGTGCCCGGCGTGGCCGGCACGTGGAAGGACCTGACCGACAACGTCAACTTCATGGCTTCGAACCTGACCGGCCAGGTCCGAAACATCGCCGACGTGGCCACGGCCATCGCCAAGGGGGACCTTTCTTCGAAGATCACCGTCGAAGTGAAGGGCGAAATCCTCGCACTGAAGAACACCCTCAACACGATGGTGGACCAGCTCAACGGGTTCGCGTCGGAAGTGACCCGCGTGGCACGCGAAGTCGGCACCGAAGGAAAGCTGGGTGGCCAGGCGGAAGTGCCCGGCGTGGCGGGGACCTGGAAGGACCTCACCGACTCGGTCAACGCGATGGCGACGAACCTCACCTCGCAGGTTCGCAATATCGCCGACGTGACGACGGCCGTCGCCAATGGCGACTTGTCCAAAAAGATCACCGTCGACGTGCGCGGCGAAATTCTGGAATTGAAAAACACCATCAACACGATGGTCGATCAGCTCAACGCGTTCGCCGGCGAAGTCAGTCGCGTGGCACGCGAAGTGGGAACCGAAGGGAAACTGGGCGGCCAGGCGGAGGTGCGCGGCGTCGCCGGTACGTGGAAGGACCTCACCGACAACGTCAATTCGATGGCGTCCAACCTGACCGGCCAGGTGCGCAATATCGCGGAAGTGACCATCGCCGTCGCCAACGGCGACTTATCCAAGAAGATCACCGTTGACGTGCGCGGCGAAATTCTGGAGCTGAAGGAAACCATCAACACGATGGTCGATCAGCTTCGTTCGTTCGCGGCGGAAGTGAGCCGGGTGGCCCGCGAAGTGGGCACCGACGGCAAGCTGGGCGGGCAGGCGCAAGTCCCCGGCGTGGCGGGAACCTGGAAAGACCTCACCGACAACGTCAACTCCATGGCCTCCAACCTCACCGGCCAGGTTCGCAATATTGCCGACGTGGCGACGGCGATTGCGCGCGGTGATCTCAGCCGCAAGATCACCGTCGACGTGAAAGGCGAGATTCTGCAGTTGAAGGAAACCATCAACACGATGGTCGATCAGCTCTCGGCTTTCGCGGCGGAAGTGACGCGCGTGGCCCGCGAAGTCGGCACCGAAGGCAAGCTCGGCGGGCAGGCAGCGGTGCCCGGCGTGGCGGGAACCTGGAAAGACCTGACCGACAACGTCAACTCCATGGCGTCGAATCTGACCGGCCAGGTACGCAACATCGCCGAAGTGACGATCGCCGTCGCGAACGGCGACTTGTCCAAGAAGATCACGGTGGACGTGCGCGGCGAGATCCTGCAGCTCAAGGAGACCATCAACACGATGGTCGAGCAGCTCCGTTCGTTCGCCTCGGAAGTGACCCGCGTGGCGCGCGAAGTGGGCACGGAAGGCCGCCTTGGCGTGCAGGCGGTCGTGCCCGGCGTGGCAGGAACGTGGAAGGACCTGACCGACTCGGTCAATACGATGGGCGCGAACCTCACGGCGCAGGTTCGAAATATCGCGGAGGTGACCACGGCCGTCGCGCGCGGCGACCTTAATCGCAAGATCACCGTTGACGTCAAGGGTGAAATCCTGGAGCTGAAAAACACCATCAACACGATGGTCGATCAGCTCAACAGCTTCGCAGGTGAAGTCACTCGCGTGGCCCGCGAAGTCGGCACTGAAGGAAAGCTCGGCGGACAGGCACAGGTGGGCGGCGTCGGCGGCACCTGGAAGGACCTGACCGATAACGTCAACTTCATGGCCTCCAATCTCACCGAGCAGGTGCGCGGCATCGTGAAAGTCGTAACCGCGGTGGCCAATGGCAATCTGACCCAGCGACTCACCGTGCAGGCAAAAGGAGAGGTCGCGGCGCTGGCCGACACGATCAACAACATGACCGACACCCTGGCGACTTTCGCCGACCAGGTGACCAACGTGGCGCGCGAAGTCGGCGTCGACGGGCGGCTCGGCGGGCAGGCCAACGTTCCCGGCGCCGCGGGAACATGGAAGGACCTGACCGGCAACGTCAATCTGCTTGCCGCCAATCTCACCACGCAGGTGCGCGCCATCGCCGACGTCGCGACGGCGGTGACCAAGGGGGATCTCACCCGCTCGATCCAGGTGGAAACCCGCGGCGAGGTGGCGGAGCTGAAGGACAACATCAACACGATGATTTCCAACCTGCGCGAAACCACCGAAAGCAATCGCGAGCAGGATTGGCTGAAGACCAACCTCGCCAAGTTCACCGGCATGCTGCAGGGACAGCGCGAGTTGAACACCGTCGGCGAGATGCTCCTCACCGAACTGGCGGCGCTCGTCGATGCCCATCAGGGCACCATCTATCATCTGGCCGGAAGCGACGAAGATTCAGAACTGAAGCTGCTCTCCAGCTATGCACACAGCGGCGGCAAGGGACTGAATCGAACGATCCGCCTCGGCGACGGCCTCGTCGGCCAATGCGCCGTGGAAAAGAAACGCATTCTGCTCGTCGATGTGCCGCCGGACTTTATCACGGTCTCCTCGAGTCTCGGGGAGGCGCGACAGGTGAGCATTATCGTGCTGCCGGTGCTGTTCGAAGGGGAAACCAAGGCCGTCATCGAACTGGCCACGCTTGGACGGTTCAGCGGCGGGCATCTGGCCTTCCTGGACCTGCTCACGCAAAGCATCGGCGCGGTGTTTAACACGATCGAAGCGACGATGCGAACCGAGGGCCTGCTCACGCAATCGCAGCAGCTCACCGTGGAGCTTCAATCCCGCCAGCGTGAGCTTCAGCAGACCAATGAGGAGCTGGGCACCAAGGCAAAACTTCTGGCAGAGCAGAACGCCGAGGTGGAGCGCAAGAATGCCGAGGTGGAGCAGGCACGACGAGCGCTTGAAGAAAAGGCCGCCGAACTGGCGCTCACATCGAAATATAAGTCCGAGTTCCTGGCAAACATGTCTCACGAGCTGCGCACGCCGCTCAATTCCATCCTCATCCTCAGTCAGCAATTGGCTGGAAACAACGCCGGCAACCTTTCGGACAAGCAGGTCGAGTTTTCGCGCAACATCAATTCGTCGGGCACCGATTTGCTGCATCTGATCAACGACATCCTGGACCTTTCAAAGATCGAGTCGGGCACGGTTACCGTCGAGGTCGAGGAAATTACCTTCGCCGGCCTTCGGGACAACATCGATCGCAACTTCCGGCACGTGGCCGAGGCGAAGAATCTGCCGTTTCATGTTCATTTCGACGAGGGATTGCCGCGATCGATGGACAGCGATCCCAAACGTCTTCAGCAGATCCTCAAAAACCTGCTTTCCAACGCGGTCAAATTTACTTCCCACGGCCATGTCAAAGTTCACGTCGGCATCGTCAGCCAGGGGTGGAGCGCTGACCATCCCACGCTACGAAACGCTCAGCAGGTTGTCGAGTTTTCCGTCGAGGATACCGGCATCGGCGTGCCGCCGGAAAAGCAGCGGCTCATTTTCGAGGCCTTCCAGCAGGCTGACGCCGGAACGTCGCGCAAATATGGCGGCACCGGACTGGGCCTGGCCATCAGCCGCGAACTGGCCGTGCTGCTCGGCGGCGAAATCCGGCTCTCCAGCGTTCACGGCCAGGGGAGCACCTTCACTCTCTATCTGCCGCTGCATTATGCCGGGCCGGTGAGCGCGAAAAACTCGCCGGCCGGCGGCAAATCAAACGAAGCCGCCAAGCCTCACATGATCACCGTTCTTCCGGTCGCGCGGGAGGAACAGGTAGAAGACGATCGCGACTCGATCGAGGAAGGGGACCCTGTCCTTCTCATCATCGAGGATGACCCGCATTATGCCCGGATCCTTCTGGGACTCGCTCGCGAAAAAGGGTTCAAAGGCATTGTCGCCACCAAAGGCGCGGTCGGCCTTTCCCTGGCGCGGCAGTTTTCTCCGGCGGCGATATCGCTCGATATCTTTCTCCCCGACATGCTCGGCTGGACGGTTCTCAACCAGCTCAAGCTGGATCCGACGACGCGACACATCCCCGTGCAGATTGTTTCGCTGGAAGAAGAACGACGCCACGGCCTGGCGCATGGAGCCTTCGCTTACCTCGTCAAAGCACCCACAACGGATGGCCTGGAAGAGGCTTTCGACCGCATCAAGAGTTTCACCGCCCCGCGCACCCGGCGATTGCTGGTTGTCGAGGATAACGAGATCGAGCGGCAATCGATCGTCGAGCTGCTCGGTTACAAGGACATCGAGCTGGTTACCGCCGGCACCGGTGAAAAAGCGATGGAGGAACTGCTCAGCCAGGCGATCGACTGCGTGGTGCTCGACCTGCGATTGCCGGACATGAGCGGGTTTCAACTGCTGGAGAAAATCCACGCCGAGCCGAAGCTGGCGGACGTTCCCGTTGTCATCTTCACCGGCAAGGAACTGAGCGACGAAGAGCAGTTGCGTCTCAAGACGATGGCCAAGAGCATCGTCCTTAAGGATGTTCAGTCGCCGGAACGACTGCTGGACGAGACGGCCCTCTTTCTTCACCGGGTGGTTACGGACTTGCCGGCGGACAAGCAGGAAATGCTCGAGCGGCTGCACGGTTCAAATGAAGTGCTGCGCCGCCGAAAGGTGCTCGTCGTCGACGACGACGCGCGCAATATCTTCGCGCTGACCAGCATGCTGGAGAACGTAGAGATGGAGGTGCTGAGTTCGACCAGCGGCCGGCGGGCGATCGACATCATCCAGGGCACTCCTGACCTGAGCATCGTGCTCATGGACATCATGATGCCCGATATGGATGGGTATGAAACGATGCGTGAGATCCGAAAGTCCTCGCAGTTTCGCACACTGCCGATTCTGGCGCTGACCGCCAAGGCGATGAAGGGTGACCGGGAGAAGTGCCTCGATGCCGGCGCCAGCGACTACATCGCCAAGCCGGTCAATACCGATCAACTCCTCTCGCTGATGCGCGTGTGGCTGTTCCGCTGAATGTGCGCTGGGGTGGGAGAAACATGGTTTGGCGATGAATCATCACAACACTCCTCCATCTCGCCCCAGGGATCCGGCGCCGAGCTTCCTTCCGGCGTCGCGGACTTGATGCCGCCTACTCATGATGAGCCGATCAACATTCTAATCGTGGACGACGAGCCGAAAAATCTGGCCGTCCTGGAAACGCTGCTGGATGATCCCAGTTACCGGCTCGTCCGCGCCGAGTCGGCCGATCAGGCTTTGCTGGCCCTGGTTGAAGAGGAATTTGCGCTGCTCATTCTGGATATTCGAATGCCCGGCATGAGCGGTTTTGAGCTGGCCCAGATGATCAAGGAACGGAAGAAGACGGCGCGCGTGCCGATCATCTTCCTCAGCGCCTATTACAACGAAGATCAGCATGTTCTGGAGGGGTACAGCACCGGCGCGGTGGATTATCTCCACAAGCCGGTGAATCCGATTATTCTCCGCTCCAAGGTGGCGGTCTTCGCGGAACTGCACCGCAAAAACCGGAAAAGTGTGAAGGCCAGCCGGGCGTTGCTGGCCGAAATCGCCGAGCGCCGGCGGGCCGACGAACAATTGCGGGAACTGAATGAAAATCTCGAGCATCATGTCGCCGAGCGCACCGAGGCGTTACGAAAGAGCGAGGCGCAGTTGGCGGCGGCGCTAACCCGCGCGGAGGTCGCCATGGAAGCGGCGGAGCGCGCAACCGCGCCAAGGACCATTTTCTGGCTGTTCTGAGTCACGAGCTTCGAACTCCACTTGCGCCCGTTCGCATGGCGGTATCCATGTGGGAGCGGCGCGCGGATTTGCTCCCGCTCGAGTTTCAGCAGGACCTGGCGATGATCCGCCGAAACGTCGATCTGGAGTGCCGATTGATCGACGATCTGCTGGACCTGAATCGCATCATCCGCGGCAAACTGGATCTTCAATTCGCTCCGGTCGATTTACACGAAGAGATCCGGCATGCCATGCGGACGGTCGAAGGGGAAGCGGCGGCAAAACAAGTGATGCTTTCTTTCGATCCCGGCTCGCTCGACGCGCGTGTGGTCGCCGACGCGGCCCGCATCCAGCAGGTGCTGTGGAATCTGCTGAAAAATGCGGTCAAATTCACGTCGGCCGGAGGATCGGTTCTGATGCGAACCTGCCGCAATCCTGAAGATCGTATCCGCATTGAGGTGCGCGACACCGGCGCGGGAATTGATCCAGGCGATATTGAGCAGATTTTCAACGCGTTCGAGCAAGGGGGCTCGGCAGTAACGCGTCAGTTCGGCGGAATGGGGCTTGGGCTGACGATCAGCAGAGCATTGGCAACGATGCACGGCGGCACGCTCACCGCACAGAGCGATGGACGCTGGCCGAGGCGCAACTTTCACGCTGGAACTTGCGCTGGCCGGCTCCGTCTGAACGCATGACCGCCGACAAGATCACGCCCGACGCGACCGGAGCGGGGCCATCGACAGGGAGCCGCAGGGGAATCCTGCAGATTCTCCTCGTCGAGGATCACGTCGACACGGCTCAATTGCTGAGGCGCCTGCTGAAATCGCTCGGCTATGACGTCCAGACGGCGGGAACGGTTGCGGAGGCTTTATCCGCGACTGAATCGCGCACGTTTGATCTGGTCATCAGCGATCTCGGCCTGCCTGACGGCACCGGCTACGATCTGATCCGCCGGATCGGTGCGCGACGGCCAACCAAGGCGATCGCACTATCGGGTTACGGAATGGAAGAGGATGTGCAACTGGGCCGCGAGGCCGGGTTCGCAGCGCATCTGACCAAGCCGGTTAACTTCGAGCAACTGGAATTCTGCATCGCCGATCTCATGGAAAACGGATCGGGCGTTGAAAGGTCCTCTCAGTCCCTTGCAGGAGCAAATGCGCCGCGCGTCGATTGAAATTGCCCGATCGAACCCAAAGCAACGGCGAACGCGATTTGTGAGGTTGTATGATTGGGGACTCGGTCCGTTTTGCGTATGCCACGAAAGTTACGAGCGCAATCCGTCCTCAACTATGCCATGCCAGAGGTGCGCGACCCGATACGTTTCATTGATTCAATGCGCTCATGGCGGTCGATCGCGGTTTGGATGCTGCCGATCACGGTCATCGCGTTGATTGAATATCCGCCAATCGCATTCATTCCACTTGTAGTGCTGACGGCGTCGACCACCCTGACACTGACATACATGACCCGCGCCGCGGCAAACGAAGCGGGAACCCGCTACGCCGCGATGCATTTTCTTTTGGCGCTCGCACTCCTGCCGGTCCTGTTTCTTGGCGTCTTTGTCGTCACCCGCCTGGTGGAATCGGATTTAAGCAAGTGGCGGTCGGACGAGAATCAGGGCCATTGAATCGACTGTTCTGCCATGGCTGGCGATATGTCTCTGCGATTTCGCGGGGCATGCTCAGGCGGCTAACCAAAGCGGAAAAGTCTGGTCACGGAGTGCCGCGTCGCAACGTCTGATAGGTGTTACAGGAGGCGGAATTGGCCGATTCAACGAACGAACCAATGGGGGATCAAACGCGGCAGTTTCTTTCCGGGTTATTAAATGGGCCGGCGATCTATGAGCGGCTTCGCGAATGCGCCTATCGCACTGCCGGCGGGCGCGCTCGATAAGGTTGATCCTTCGCTGATGGCGATTGAGACGCTGGTGCAGGCGGCGCTGCGCCGGGAACAGTTCCGCGGCGCCAGTGAGCAGGAATTCTGGGCGTGGCTGCGCACCATTCTGGTGCGCCAGGTGATGGACGGACTCCGCCGCTCAGAATCGCGCGGTACCTCGCTCGAGGGCGCTCAAGCCGACCTGCGGATTGCGTCGCGCGAAGCGGACCCCGCCACCGAAGCCGAGCGATCGGACGATGTCAGCGCGTTGCATCGCGCGGTCGAGCGGTTGTCAGAAGAGGAGCGAGAGATTTTTTGCCTCTATCACCGATCCGATGTGCCCAAGCCGCTCGTCGCCGCGATGATGGGAATCGAGGAAACGACCCTGCGGCAACGAGCCAAACGCGCGCGAATCAAACTGAAGGAATGGCTTGAGGGCCAGACCCCTGATCGCCGCGCCGGAGAAGAATAACCGCAGGCGGCAAATCGGCGTTCCGCGCTGACCCTGCTGAGGCAGGGGGGAATTGAACCATTCACAATTTCCAAGATCCCGGAATTCCGTGTCACGGAACCGGGACTCGCCACGTCATGGGGGTGAACCGGCTTATCGGCGTCAGTGGCGCGAGCCGGGGTTGCTGAATTTCTTTACCAAACAGCGAAGGGACCGGTGCGATGACCATGTTGACGAGGAACAATTTGCTTCAGCGGCGGGCAACATCCGCGGAAAAGCGCGACGTCGTTCGCCGAGCTGCTATCGAATCGCTTGAAAGTCGGATGATGCTGAGCTCAGTCGTGGTCAATTCCACGGCTGATTCACTCTTCGCCCCGGGAAGCGGCATGGTCAGCCTGCGCAATGCCATCGCGATCGCCAACAGCGGTTCGAGCGCGACGACGATCAGTTTCGACCCAAGCGTATTTGCCACGCCTCAGACGATCCAGCAGAACGGGACGCGCTTTGAATTCACCGGCGGCAACACTTCGATCATCGGCCCAGCGGCCGGAGTCACGATCGACGGCGGCAACGGCGTCGGAGGCTTCGTGGTGGACCTGGGCGCCACCGTCAGCATCTCAGGGCTGGGAATCACTCACGTCACGATCTCCGGCCTCAACGGCGGCGGCGTCATCACCAATTCGGGCACGCTCAACCTCACCGACGACGCCATCTTCGGCAATTCAACGCTCACTTACGAAGGGACCGGCCTCTATAACTTCGCAAACACCGCGCCGGCCACCATCACCGCAACGAATGTGACGATCGCGAACAACACCGGTGGCGGAATCTGGAATTACTTCGGCGCGATCACGCTCATCAATTCGACTGTCTTCGGCAATTCATCAACTGGAAATTCGACCAACGAATCTGCCGGCGGGGTCGAGAACTTTACGGACAGCATTCACGTGGGACACCTGAACATTGCCAATTCCGTGATCGCCGGCAACATCGACACCGGCTCTGGCGGCCCCGATGTAAACGGCGCGTTCAATTCCGAGGGTAATAATTTCATCGCCAAAACCGATGGCAGCACCGGCTGGACCGGAGCGGACACGACCGGAACGATCGCCGCCCCGTTGAACCCCAACCTCGGCGCCTGGCGCTCAACGGCGGAGCGACGATGAACATGCTGCCGGGGGCCGGCAGCCCGCTGATCGATTCGGGTTCGAACTCGTTCATCCCCGCGGGGATCAGCACCGACCAGCGCGGCCGGCCACGAATCTCCGATGGCGTTGTTGACGTCGGCGCTGACGAGGTTCAGCCCGTCGGCGCCGCACCTCCGACGATCACGACACAGCCGGGCAATCAGAGTGTGTCGCTCAACAGCGCCGCGACCTTCACCGCGGCGGCCAACGGTTCGCCGACACCAACCGTTCAGTGGCAGACGAGCTCCGACGGCACGATTTTTACCAACGTCGGCGGCGCCACATCTGATGCCTACACCTTCACGCCGACGCTTAGCCAGAACGGAAACGAGTTTCGCGCAGTCTTTTCCAACAGCCAGGGGAACGCCACGACAACCCCGGCCACGCTCAACGTGACCATTGAGAGGACTGCCCCGGCGATCATCCTTCAACCGCTCGCCCAGAGCGTGGTGCTTCCTGGATCGGCGACGTTCACTGCCGCCGCCAGCGGTTCGCCGACGCCAACGGTTCAATGGCAGATCAGCAGCGACGGGACGACATTCAGCGATATTCCCGGGGCAACGTCAGCGACGTATGTCTTTATTCCTGCGCTCAATCAGGATGGGGACCTGCTTCGTGCCGTCTTCTCGAATTCTTTGGGGACGGCCACTACGAATTCCGCTCCCCTGAACCTGAGCACTCCCCCGGCCGCGCCACGATCACCATGCAACCCGTGGTTCAAATCGATTCGCCCGGCGGCGATGTCACTTTCAACGCGGCCGCCAGTGGTTCGCCGGCTCCGACCGTTCAATGGCAGGTCAGCACAAACGGCACCACCTTCAACGACATTCCCGGCGCGACCTCCACGACTTACACCTTTACTTCGACAGCCACCCAGAGCGGCGATCTGTTTAGAGCGGTCTTTTCCAACGCCAATGGGACCGCCACGACAGACGTCGCGCCGCTGACGATCCTGATCGTTCCCACGCAATGGGTGGTGACAACCCCGCCGCCCGACTCGGTCGCGGCCCGCCAGGGTTTTACAGTGATTGTGCAGGCGGAGGATGCTTCGGGAAACCTGGCCACCACATTCAACGGCAGCGTAACGGTTACGCCCGCGGACGGCTCATCGGGCCTTTCAGGCGCAGCGACGATCAATACGGTCGGCGGGATCGCGACCTTTTCCAACCTGAGCTTCGATCAGGCGGGCGCATTCGAGCTGTCCATCACCGGCAGCGGGCTCAGCGCGGCGTCGACTCCGACGATTGCGGTTTCCACTGCGGTTTCAAACCTGATTCCAACGTTCGGTCACGTTTCTCTGCCAGGCAGCGCAATCGTCGGCGGAATATTCAAAGGGGTTGTGCCGGTCGTCATCCGGAACGATGGTGCGGATGCGATCAATGGCGAGACAATCAATCTCTATGCCGACGCGAACCCCATGCTCGATGGAAGTCGGATCCTGCTCGGCCGCGTAAAGAGCAACGGGAATCTGAAACGGGGACAATCCAGAAGCATCAACTTCCAATTGCACTCGCTGCCGCCGGCTCTCGCCGCCGGCGAATATCACATCCTGGCCGAGGTCATCGACTCAACGAACGCGGTCAACGTAGCGGCCGCCACGCAGAACCTGAATTTGCAGTCCGCAACAGTCATATTGAATCTTTCGGGTGGCAACGTCGTGCCGGTGACCGTAGCTCTGAACAAATTCGGATCCGTCTCCGTCACTCTCGCAAACACAGGCAACTCCACGGCCGTCGGACCGCTTAATTTGACCTGCGGACTTTCGACTGACGGCGTGACGCCCGTTGCAGGAGCAACCCTGACACAACTCACGAAGCAGCTCAAACTCGCCGCCGGCAAGAGCGTCAGATTCAAGTTGCGTTTCAAGGTGAGCGACGCGATCGCCGGCGGGCAATACTTCTCCTATATTTCCGCGTCGCTCGCGGGCGCTCAGCAAACTCTCGTCAGTTCTTCGCCTTTTACGCTTGGCTGAGAAAGACGGCTCAGGCGCAGACCGCCGTCGGGCCTCGAGCTTCGTCAGAACAAACAGGTTTGTCAGTTAAAATCGCCGTGATCGTATTTCTTCCAGAACTCGGCCGGAGAAAATTTTTCATTTTCTCCGGCGCCGATCCGGATTGTCGTCAAATCTTTCATCCGGCGTATCGCGTCAATTCCGGCGGTGATGTCTTTGGGCGTGAAGCATAGATCGTTTAGTTTCATGCCGCGTAAAGCCGAAAGGTCGGTCGCTCTCGTCCCCTTAAGGTTCAGGTATGTGAGCGACAATCCTTGAAGCGCGGAAAGGTCGGACACAGGCACGCGTTCGCAGTCCAGCCAGTCGAGCGGCGCGCCCTTCAGCGGCGACAGATCGGATATGGGACAGCTTCCGAATTCAAGCCGACGCAGGGGCATGCCCCGAAGCGGGGATAATTCGGAGACCGATGTCATCCACATGCGCAAATCGAAAATCGGCAATCCGGACAGCGGAGCAAGATCCGACACCGGCGTGTTATAAAAATACAGTTCCTGTAGCGGCATTCCCTTGATCGGCGACAGATCAGCGACTGCGGTCCCGCCGCACGCCAGATAAATCAGCGCCATTCCCTTCAGCGGCGTCAGATCCGATACCGCGGTGAAATTAATCTCCAGTTTCGCGAGATGCATCCCTTTCAGCGGCAGTAAACTGGATAGTTTTCCCGCTCCTTCACGGCTTCCGCGACACGTCAGCCATTGCAAACCAGAAAGCGCCCGAACGGGCGAAAGATCGGTAACGTGATCGGCGAGGAACGAAAAGCTGTTCACCGCCCCTTCGTGAATGTAGTTGGTTTGCTTGCCATCGAATCCAGTATTGAGTTCCTGCAACCTCTTCACGACGGCGTTGACCTGCTCCTCCGGCGCCAGCGCCCGCACTTCCTTAGTCCACTGAATGAATGCCGGAGCCTCCCATGACGTTTCGGCTGACGGGACTAACTTCGCATTGATCGACCTGATCCCTCCGGTGGTTATTTCAAAGGGTTCTCCAAAAACGTCAAAACCGTCCTTTGATACCTTGAGCCGGTGCTTCCCCGGATCAACGGCGATGGTGATGGTTCCCTTTTCGCCGGGCCGGGTAATCTGGATTTTTCCCTGTTCATCAAGAACCTGAACCATCGCATCCGGCTGGTCAACCTCGACAACCAGAGTCCCCTCCCTGGTCTTCAGCCTGTAACTCGTTGCCGCAACGAGGAGGAAGGCGATGAAGGCTCCGCCGATCAGAACGCCCTTCGTTCGATTCCGCGCGGGGGAGGGACTGGTCGGCGCGAGATCGGCTGGGGCCATGAAATCGCCGCTCGACCGCGTCACTGCGTCCGGTGAAATAGAGGCCATCCGACGCCCGGGCGACGAATCGGTGAGCATCGGCATGCTTCCGGCGCCGCTCCGGGGGGCGACAAACGCTCCAATTCAGCGATCACCTCGCTCATCGTCTGGTAACGATCCCCCACGCTTTTGGCGATCATTCTGCGAAAAATCGCCTCCAGTCGCGGCGGCATACCCGGCTGAATTTCGCCAAGCGATGGAACCGGCGTTTCGCGGTGGGCGATGATTCTTTCGACGATGGTCTCGCCGGGATAAACCGGCTTACCCGACAATAAATAATGCAGCGTGCAACCGAGGGCGTAGATATCGGTTCGCGCATCGGCGCGTCTGGAGTCGGCCGCCTGCTCGGGGCTCATGTAATCGACCGTTCCCATCGCCGCGCCGTCGCTGGTCAACTGCGAGCGAGTGGCCACGTCCTCTCCGGACAAGTCGAACCGGGCCAGGCCCATGTCGAGAACTTTGATGTTCCCCTTGGAATCGAGCAGCAGGTTTCCCGGCTTGATGTCTCGATGGATGACCCCTTTTGTGTGCGCGTATTCCAACCCGCGGGCCGCCTGAAGGATGTAGTTTACTGCTCGCTCGATCGACAGCGGCCCCTCATTGGCGCACCAGGGCCGACAGATCAATTCCGTCCACGTACTCCATGACGAGCCAGTGGACGCCGTTCGATTCATCTGCATCGTGTGCGGTCACAATGTTGGGGTGATCGAGCCGGGCGACCGCCTCGACTTCCCGCAAAAACCGGGCGATCGCATCTGGGTTCCTGGTCAGACTGGCCGGCAGCATTTTGATCGCAACGATGCGGTGCATCCGGCGATGTTCGGCCTTGAAAATCTGGCCCATCCCCCCTTCCCCGATCCGGTCAATGAGCGTGTAATTCCCCAGGATCAATGATCGAGCACGGCCCTGCTGAATTTCGGAAAGTTGAAATCGGGTCAATTCATTATTGCGGATGAGCTCTTCGGCAAGTTCATCCGCGGTCTTCGGAGAGGCCTGGGGAGGAATGAAGACCCGAAGCTTGACGGAGGAAACGACCCCGGAGTCTTCAAGCTGCTTCACGAATTCCTCAACGTCAAATCGCATTGCCATGGATGGGAAAGCCCTCTTGGAACCTGGCAATATCGCGAAATTGAATCCGAATCGCCAGTTCGATGCCCGTACGGCAAGATCAACGGTCACATGGGGACGTCCGATTGCCAAGTTTCAGACAATTTTGGTAGGGTACGCGCCGGAGGCTATTCATGCCGGTAGAGAAATGGTCAGAACGCGTCGCGGTCGTTCACCTCGGGGACGATCCGCAATTTACGGATGATCTGGAGGGCGTTGAAGAAACGCTTGCCCAGGGTCCGTTGGACGCCGTGCTGGATTTTGGCGCCGTCCATTTCATCAATTCGTCGAATATCGCCCGTTTGCTCAAACTTCGAAAAATGATCGCCACGGCGCAATCGCGCCTCGTTCTCTGCAATATCAGCACGCAGGTCTGGGGCGCGTTCCTGGTCACGGGACTCGATAAGATTTTCGAACTCAGCGACAATGTTCCCACCGCGCTGGCCACGTTGCAGATTTAGGGTTCGGGATTCAGGGTTCAGGGTTCAGTAAATACAGACGCCGGACGAGTTGTGGCTCGTCCGGCGTTTTCTATTGTGCCACCGCTTGAGGATTGTCTTTACCCGAACCCCGAACCCTGAACCCTGAACCCTACAACTGTGCGCCCGCGAGCTGCAATTTCAGCAGCAGAACGGCGGCCGAAAGCTGGGGATCGCTGGAGAGCAGATCTTTCTTCTGAGTAGTGGCGACCACTTCTTTGGGCTTATCGGCGGGGGCGTCGCCGTTTGCCTTGGGGTCCTTTTCCTGAAGCTTGGGCGTTTCGCCTTGCGCAGGCGCGGGGTTGTCGCGGAGGACGTCCAGCTCCTGGCGGGCGTCGATCGCCGCCCGCATCTGTTCGGGGGTCATTTCGATGGTCACGTCGGGATCGACGCCCCATTCGGTCGTGTTTTCCTCGCGATGGATGCAGCGCCCGCTGGGCAGGTAGTAATGGCTGGTCGTCAGCTTGAGATAAGCCGTCCGGTCGGCCAGCGGGAAGAGCATCTGCACGCTTCCCTTGCCGAAGGTGCGCTCGCCGACGAGCAACGCGCGCTGATGGTCCTTGAGGGCGCCCTGACACGATCTCGCTGGCGCTGGCTGAATACTGGTTGACCAGGACAACCAGCGGAAGATCCGTATCTCCATCGTCCGGCTTGGCGACCGCGACCGTCGGCTGATTGCCGGTTTCGCGATCGGGCCGGGTGCTGACGATCACGCCGTCGTGCAGGAACTTGTCGGCCACCTCGGTTGCCGAGGTGAGCAGTCCGCCGGGGTTGTAGCGCAGGTCGAGGATCAGTGCCCGCGCACGGCTTCTTTCATCGTATCGACTGCTTTATCCAGCTCGCGGGCGGTGTCGCGCGTGAAATTGGTCATGCGCATGTAGCCGATCTTCTGTTCGGGATCGACAAAATAATCCCAGCCGCCGCCCGGACGATGCAGATACCCCTTCACGCTGGCGACCTTGATCGTCTCGCGCTTGATCGTCGTATTCGCGCACTTTGGTGTCGGTGCTGCGGACCGTCAGCGTAACGGTCGTGCCCGAGGGTCCGGTGATGGTCTTCACGGCCTGATTCAGGCTGATGCCCTTCGCCTTTTTCCCGTTGATGTGGGTGATGATGTCGCCGGCCTTGATGCCGGCCTTGTAAGCCGGCGTATCTTCCAGCGGGCTGACAACCTTGAGATTGCCGTCGTCGTCGCTCTGGATCTGGATGCCCACGCCGCTGAATTCACCCTGCGTGGTCTTGTTGAATTCCTCGAGATCGCTCGGCCAGATCATGCTGCTGAACGGATCGAGCTCGGCGAATGCGCCGTCGGCAAACTCGCTGACCAGCACTTCCTCGGGAATCTGCACGGTGTCAGAATTGACGCTCTTGAGCTTGTTGAGGGCATTTCGCAGCGCAAGCTGCTCCCCATTCCCGGTTGATTCCTTGATCAGTGCCGCGCTGTCGTCGAGGGAGGTGAGAAAAACCGCCTTGGCTTCCTTGTCCGCGAGCTTTGGAAACGCCTTGTCGAGTCCGTTGGTGGTAGCGATGGTGCGGACGCCATTGATTCCGCCCAATCCCAGATTCTTGTAGTTTACTTCGCGAAAGTAATTATTCCGGGCATCGACCAGTGCGTCCCAGAGCATGTCCATCCGCACGCCATGCAGCGTGTCATGCCAGTCGACCTTGAATCCGTCGGCATCGGCAAGCGGGTTATCGACCGGCTTGGTGGTCGGCTGCGAAGCCGGCTGGGTGGTGGGATGCAGCAGGTGATCCACTTCATCGCGCTCCTTGGAATCGCCTGCCTGCATGTCCTTGAGCAGATCGGGCGTATAGAGCGCCAGCAATCGCACCCGGCGCGTCGCCAGCTTCAGCTTGTCCTTCCACATCGGGACAGCCGGCTCGATGGAACCGAGATCCGAATAGATCCGCAATGATTTGATCCACTGATTCTGCCCGTCATAGTCGTCGGCGCGCTTGATCTCTCCTTTAACGAGCTCATCCACCCATGGCTCGCGCGAAAGACTTTCTTATCGTCCGCCAGCAAAAAAGCACGGGCAGTGAGGTCGATGGCGAAGTCCGCCTTGTCGTTCTTGATCAGGAGCTGGATGTCCCCCACTTGTTTCTCGTATTGCTTGTGACGCTCGGCGGCGAATTCCTCGCGCTGCACCTCGAAGTGGCTGGTCCAATCCGCCATCTGCTGTACGGCAGGGTCGTGCGAAATGGCGGCGGCCTTGGCCAGCAATTCGTTGCTGCGGTCGAAATGGCCGCCACGAATCGCCTTGAACGCTTCGCTCTTCAATTCCTCAACGTTGGCCACCTGCTGCGGTTCGGCGCCGCGAGCAACGGAAGTGAAAACGAGCGCCAGCGCGACCAACAACACCCAACTTCGCAATACAAGCTTCATTGGACTCATCCTTGGTGGAGAGTTGAGGGGAAAATACGTCCGACAGCCCTGATTCGAGCGACGACGCCCGACCAGCACATTATATCCCACTTCCGAGGGGGTCAATCCATGACCAACCCAAACCTCATCAACTAAACGAATCGCCGCCGCGGATGGTTCTTGAATCGGCTCCGAATTACCCGCGACGCGAAAGTAAACGCGGCGGGCGGTAGCATATTTCCGAGCCGCGCACTCACTCGATACTCTGAAGCATCCGCGGCTGTTGTCCGTCATCCCAACCTCACTATGTTGCAACCCTGCCGGGATTTGTGGTGCAGGCTTCCAGCCTGCTCCCTTCCAGGAGGCAGGCTGGAAGCCTGCACCACAAACGGCATGGAGAAGGCGGCTGCCGTCTTGTAGCATGCGGATGCGATGCAAGAGTTGCACCGCACCCATGAAAACGATCGCCGCCAAACTCGAAGAGGCCTTTCGATCCGCCATACGCTCGGCTTTCGGCCTCGAAGCCGATCCGCTGGTTGGCATTGCGCAAAATGACAAGTTTGGCGATTATCAGGCCAACGCCGCGATGGGCCTGGCTAAAGAGATTTCAGAAAAATCCGGACAGAAGACCAATCCGGCGCCGTCGCTGAAAAGATCAAGGCGGAGTTGAATCTCGGAGAGATGGCCCAGGAGGTCACCATTGCCGGCCCCGGGTTCATCAACGTGCGGCTCTCGCCGGACTGGCTGGCGCGCCGGCTCGCTTCGCTGGCCGGCAGCGAGCGGCTGGGAATCGATCCGGCGGCGGCGCCACAGACGGTCGTGGTCGACTATTCCGGGCCGAACGTCGCCAAGCAGATGCACGTCGGGCACTTGCGCAGCACGATCATTGGCGACGCGATCGCTCGGATCATCGAGTTTCAGGGGCATCGCGTCATCCGTCAGAATCACATCGGCGACTGGGGCACGCAATTCGGGATGCTGATTTCGCATCTTCGGGGGCGCACTGCAGCGGAAACCGGAATTGCCGACCTCGACGTTTTTTATAAGGAAGCCAGAAAGCGATTCGACTCCGACCCGAATTTCGCGGATGAAGCGCGGGCGACCGTTGTTCGGCTTCAGGCAGGGGCGGATGAGGAAATGCATTTGTGGCGGCAGATCGTCTCTGAGAGTCAGCAGCATTTTGAGCCCATCTATCGGACGTTGGGAGTGGGTCTGACCCAGGCTGAGCAACGAGGAGAGTCTTTTTATAACCCAATGCTGAGCCAGAACGTCGCGGAATTGCGTGATTCTGGCGTCGCAGTGGAAAGCGATGGGGCGATCGTCGCCTTTACTGAAGGCGGACAGACTCCGCTCATCCTTGAAAAGACGGGTGGTGGATACGGCTATGCGACGACCGACCTGGCCGCGATACGCTATCGGGTGCAGACGCTGGGCGCCAATCGAATCATTTATGTCGTCGGAGCGCCGCAATCACAGCATTTCGCCCAGGTTTTCGCCGCCGCGCGAAAGGCCGGATGGGCAAACGGCGTCGTCCTTGAACATGCCGCGTTCGGATCCGTCCTGGGCGAAGATGGCAAGATGTTCAGGGCCCGCTCCGGCGATTCCGTGAAACTCAGCGATCTACTTGCCGAGGCGCAGTCGCGGCGCTCGCCGTCGTAACGCAGAAGAATGCCGATCTTCCAAACGATCAACGCGAGGCAATCGCCCACGCCGTCGGAATTGGCGGGGTCAAGTATTCCGATCTCTCCAAGGACCGCGTCAGCGACTACATTTTTTCGTGGGACAGGATGCTGGCGCTGGATGGGAATACGCGCCGTACCTTCAATATGTTTTCGCGCGCATCCAGTCGATCTTTCGAAAGGCAGGTGAGCGGGCCGATCCGTCGGCTGAAATCTCATTCACGTCCCCTTTCGAGTTGGCGCTGGCCAAGCACATCATGCGGCTTGGAGATGTGATCGATCTGACCGCTCGCGAGCTGAAGCCGCATCATCTGTGTGCGTACCTTTATGAACTGGCCGCGAAATTCAGCGGTTTTTTCGAGAATTGCCCGGTGATTCAGTCTGAGGAACCGATTCGCTCGTCGCGTCTGGTGCTGTGCGACCTGACAGCTCGAACCATGGGGCTCGGATTGGATTTGCTCGGGATCGAACATCCGTCGCAGATGTAAGTCGCGGAATCGCGCTTCATCACGACGGGGCAAAGCGGCGCGCGAAATCGCAGATTCTCCGCCGGTGCGAAGCCGCCGCGCCGCCCCGTACCCGAACCGCAAATTATGATTGTTTCACCAGAGCGCAACCGATACGGGGCGGCGCGGCGGCGTGATCGTTCCGCAGGACGGCGATCTCGCGTGCCGCTTTGCCCCGTCGTGGAACGGATTGGCGATCAGGCTGCCGCGCGGGCTTTGAAGAAATCCACGCGACGGGCGAGATTCAGTTCGAATCGGATCGCCATTGCGGTCTCTTTCTGACGTGGAAGCTGGTAATACCAGGTGGCGGACTGCCACTGAGTCACATCGGACTGCGGAAGTTCTCCACCCACCACGGCATTCCGCGGCGGCCCGAAGACGGTCGCGACGGTCGCCATGTCGCTCCCCATGATGGCCTGCGCGAGCATCGAAAGTGACGGGTCTCCCGTTCGCGGCCTGGCGACACGCGCGGATCGGCGTTTGCCGCCAAGTCGCGAAAGAAGGTTTTGGAATATTGGCCTTCGAATGATCAACATACGGGTGGCGATTCCGGCCAGCGTGGCGGCCGTCCAAAACGCGAATCGATCGCGAGGACGGCAGGCCTCCCATGACGAACGCGAGCTGCGATGCCCGCCCAGGAGACTTCCCGATGATTGGAGCATACGACGATTCTCCAGCGCCGATCGGCGCGAAGGTACGCGGTCGATGCGTATTATCGGTCGCTTCGTGAAAAGGCTTGAAAATCCCCGGAGTCACTACCCCCGAAAAATTCAACATTCACCACAAAGACACGGGACACAGAGAAATCAGCAGAAATGGATCAATGTGAGCTGCGCAACCTGCACTCGATCTCAAGCTGCCTGGTTGCAAATCTATGACTTCTCTGTGATCTCTGCGACTCTGTGGTGAATGATCCGAGTTAGCATTTTTCCCCCGCCAGCGCGAATCGATGGCCGAACTGGCGATGATACCGGGCAAACCCAACCCCCGCCTTTTCGCGCAGCGCCATCACTTCCGAATGGGTAAACGCCTGCGCGACGCTGACGGGGCCGTCGTGACGGACCATCGGATTGGAAAAGGCGGTCATCAGCTTCACCCACGCATAGGCCCGCCGATTGCGAAGCAAATCACAGGCAACGATGCCCCGGCTCGCAACGCGCCCCATCCCGCTCAGCACCCGGGCGACATCTTCCGAATCGAGGTGATGCAAAAAGAGTGAGCAGATCGCGTAATCGAATGCTCCATCGCCGAAGGGCAGATCAACGGCGTCAGCTCGGACGATCCGCAGATGCGGCTCCTCGAGCGAACCCACCGCATTTTTCGCCGTCCCCTCATGAAGATCGACCCCCACCACGCGCACGTCGAAGCCATCTGTCGCTGCCCACCGAAGAATAGCCCGAGGCACGTCCGCCGATCCGGTTCCGACATCGAGGATGCGGATCGTTTCTTCCGGCCGCCAGCGCCGGCTGAATTGCTGGAGATGATGCAAAGTTCCGCGCGTATAGCCGAGAAGCCCGTTGATTCGCCGCAGGAAGATCAGGCTGCGTCGAAGCTGCTCTGCATCGGCGGCCGGATCATCCATCTGTTCGTCGGCCCGCCGCCGCAAGCGCAGGAAGCCCGGCGACAAAACTCGAAACAGTGAAGGAGGGTCGTTATTCCCATCAACCATGAGAGGGATTGTACTTCGTCGGATCGCGTTCAGCCGTTGCCAACATCGAGCGATTCGTCGAACCGCAGGCAATTGCGTTCGATCCGCATGTCAAGCGGCACGCGATCCGGGAAAGGGCCGATTACGCCGCTCCACTGCCGCAGGAGTTGCAACCGCGCCGCAGGCCAATCCGACGCTCGCGCGATGGCCGATCCGTCGCGGCGAAGCAGGACCGAATCAAGCCACGGCCAGGTGTCGGAAAAGTCGGGACGAAGGTCTGCAAAAGTTTTCACACTGTGAGTGGCCGCCCCAAGAGAGCGACCGCCCCGAACATGCGGGCGGTCGCTGAGAGATCATTCGCGCCAAACAGCGCTTCTGTAATCAAGACGCTAGCGAACCGCCGCGCCGGTCTGTCCCTGCTGATGGGCAATCTTCACGAAATAGTTCTTGATCATTTCGCGATACGCGGGCGGCCCGCTCTGTTGGGCGGCGTTCATCAACTCCTTGCGAACCAGAGGCGGAAGTTTGGCCCAATCGCTGGCGCTGATGCCCATGGCTTTGACCGATTCCGGCCGGCCGTTCTGGCCGCCGGACTGCTCGGACGAAATGCCCTCGCTGGAAACGAGCGCTTCACCGGGCGTGGCGGACTTATGATGACTCGGATCGTTCTCCGGTTGACCCTGTTCCGGCTGGCCGGCTTCAGGCTGGCCCTGCTCCGGCTGACCGGGCTGCGCGGCGGCATTCGCCTGAGCAGCTTGCGCCAAGGCCTGAGCCGCTTCCTGGGCAGCTTGCGGATTGGGCTGAAGCGCCTGCTGCTGCGCGGCGGCCGCCTCCTGTGCTAACTGAGCCGCCTGGGCTTGCGCTTGCTGCGGGGTTTGGGGCTGGCCCTGACCATGTTCGCCCTGGCCGGGCTCGTGTCCCTGTCCCTGCTCCGGATGACCCTGTCCTTGCTCGGGATGGCCCTGTTCAGGCTGCCCCTGACCCTGCTCAGGATGACCTTGCTCGGGCTGGCCTTGACCCTGCTCGGGATGAGCCGCATCGGGCTGACCCGCGTCAGGATGAGCGGCATCCGGTTGGCCGGCATCAGGGTGAGCCGCGTCGGGTTGACCCGCATCCGGTTGAGCTGCATTGGCCTGAGCCTGGGCCTGCAAGCCACGCAAATCGGCTTCGGCTTTAGCCAGATCCTGCTGCGCGGCATCCTGATGCTGCGCCGCCTGATCGGGGGTTCCCTGGGCCTGGGCCTGGGCGGCGGCCTGTTGTTCCTTGGCCGCGTCCTGCAACGCCTGCTGTGCCTGATCGGCACGCTGCGCGACGTTGTCGTTATTCGCCTGCTGCGCCTGCTGCTGGAGGGCGGCGGCCTGTTGCTCGGCGGCCTGGGTCTGCTGGGCAACCTGCTGCTGTGCCTGTGCCGCCTGCTGGGCGGGCTGAGCGTTCTGCTGCGCCTGGGCAGCGGCCTGCGCCTGCTGCGCGGCCGCATCAGCAATTGCCTGCTGTTGAGCCGCTAAATCCTTTGCCTGGTCGGCGGCGGCCTGATCGGCGGCGGCAGCCTTGTCCTGAGCAGCGGCCGCCTGCTGATCGGCCTGGGCATTCTTCTGCTCAGCCTGAGCAAGCTGCTGACCGGCCTGCTGAAGATCCTGAGCCGCGTTCTGCAAATCCTGCTGTGCAGCCTGGGCATCGGGCGCCTGGGCGGCGGCCTGGGCTTGCGCCTGCGCCTGCTGTGCATCGGCCTTGGCCGCATCCAGTTGCTTCTGAACATCGGCGTTGGCGGCCTTCGTGGCGTCGGCTTGCTTCTCGATCGCCTGGGCGGCGGCTTGTGCCTGCTGGGCCGCGGCATCATTCGCCTGCGGATCCTTGTTCTGCTGAGCTGCCTGTTGCGCGTCCTGCTGAAGCGCCTGGGCGGCCTGATTCGCCTGGTTTTGATCCTGCTGGGCCGCCTGCTGGTTTTGCTGATCCTGGTGGGCTTGTGCTTGCTGGGCTTGCGCCTGCTGGGCCTGTGCCTGCTGATCGGCCTGCGCGTTCTTCTGCTCGGCTTGCGCAAGTTGTTGACCAGCCTGTTGGAGGTCCTGAGCGGCCTTCTGCAAATCCTGCTGCGCCGCCTGCGCATTGGCCGCCTGGGCGGCGGCCTGAGCTTCCTGGCCCGCTTGCTGTGCATCGGCTTTGGCAGCATCGAGCTGCTTTTGAACGTCGGCGTTGGCGGCCTTGGTGGCGTCCGCCTGTTTCTCAATCGCCTGGGCGGCGGCCTGCGCCGCCTGAGCGGCGGCATCGTTCGCCTGCGGATCCTTGTTCTGCTGGGCTGCCTGTTGCGCATCCTGCTGAAGCGCCTGGGCGGCCTGGTTCGCCTGGTTTTGATCCTGCTGGGCCGCCTGCTGGTTTTGTTGATCCTGCTGGGCCTGCTGAGCCGCGGCCTTGGCTTGATCAGCGGCCGCCTGATTCTGAAGCTGCTGGGCATCCTGCTTCAGTTGTTGCGCCGCCTGCTGCGCCTGTTGGGCAGCCTGGGCCAGGTTATTCTGCTGAAGGTTGTTTTCCAGATTTTTCTGCTGATCCGCGGTCGGCGTTTGAGCCTGGGCCGCCTGGAGCTGCTGTTTGTCCTGATCGGCCAGCTTGTTGATCTGCTGGTCGAGCGCCTTCTGCTGCTCGGCCAGAGCATTGGCCGCCTGCTGTGCCTGGGCTGCCTGCTCCTGTTTAGCCGACTGGTCCTGCTGGGCGGTCTCTTGTTTCTGAAGATCCTGAACCTTGTTGGCCAGCTCGGCTAACTTCTGGGCGAGTTGCTGGGCCTGCGGATTCTGCAGGGCCTGATCTTTCTGAAGCGCTTCCTGCAATTTCGCAATGGCAGCTGCGCTGTTCCTGCTCGTTCTTGGCTTTGTCCTCAGGATGCTCCGCCAAGTCCTTGGCTGCTTCGGCTTGCGCCTGGGCCGCGTCCTGAAGTGCCTGGGCGGCTTCGGCCTTTTGCTCGGCCTGCTGCACGTCATTCTTCAGTTGCTGTAACTGTTGGCGGGCGTCGGCGATTTCCTGTTGTGCCTTATTGGCATCCTGGGAGCGCTCCTGGGCGTTGTCCGGCTTCAGCTCGGCCTTGGCCACATCTTCAGCCGACTTCTGGACCGGATTGTCGGCGATCTGCTCGACCTTCTTGGCCACGTCGGCAAACGGCGTCTGCTCGGCGTCCTTGGCCGCCTGGTTCAGATCCTTGGCCGTATCGGTGAGCTGCTGCTGCGTTTCGTGCGCCTGCTGCTTTTCCTGCGGGGTAAGCTGGTGGTTGGGATCAGGATTTTGCAGGGGCTTCACTTTCTCCCCTTCCTGATTGAGCTGCGCGATGGCTTTATCGATCGCCTGGTCGAGCTTTTGTTTCTCTTCCAGGTCCGCCTTTTTGGCAAAGCTCTCCGTATTGCGATCGATGCGGATGGTCTGCTTGTTGGAAAAGGAGAATTGGGGATCGGGATCGCGATTGTCCGTCACTTTCAACTGATAGGTGATCTGTTGCGCTGCGGCGCTGGCGTCGGTGAGGACCGTCGATAATGCGAACTTCCACGCATCCTTGATATTGCGATGGTCGCCGTCAGGAAGCTTGACCTTGATGCTCTTCTGCGGCTTGTCATCGACCTGAACCAGCGCATCAACCGAGGCGACTCCGAAATCATCGGTCGCGATGTAATGCACCGGGACCGTGTCGTCCGGGCGGACGGTGATCGTCGCCGCCGGCGACTGAATCACGATCGTCGGAACCTGGTCGGGAATCGCGATGATGCTGTGCGGATGCTTGATGTCCTTGTTGGTCAGGCCGAAGGAATTGGCCAGCTCAACGTAATAAGTCGCATTGGTGCTGACGGGGAATGTGGCGGCGTAGTCCGTATCGGTCACCTTGACGAGGCTGACCTTGATCGGCTCAGCCGACGTATCCCCCACCGCTGTGGGCTGAATGACGATCTGGTTCTTGTGCTCGGCGGTATCGGCGAGCGGACCTCCGGTGGCATGGACGGTCAATGTGATTTTGGTGCCGACGAGCGCCTCAACAGTGCCGTCGCGGTTGAGTTCTGTCCGCGGAGCCATGCCGGTGTAGGAGGGATAATCATATTTGAGATCGAGGCCAGAGATGGCCGGCCGGGGATTGACGGTAATCGTGTACCAGGGAGAGTCGCCCTTGTCGGTGCTCACCATGTACTTAAAGCCGGCCTGAACGTTATCGAGCTTTGTGGAAAACTGGCGAAGGCCCGCCTCTTCGAGCGAGTGCCCGACGGTCTGGCCGCTGGGGAACTTGCTCACCATGGTCGCCTTGCCGATCTCCTCATTGCTCTTGGCGACCTCGGCGGAAATCTTTGCGGTAATCACCAGATCGTCTCCCTGGGCGATGGTGGCATCGCCGGGCAACACGGCGATCTGCGACAGGGCCTGCGGCAGGGCCAGCCGCCACGGAGTCAGCATGCGATAAAGTCCGGCTTCGATCGGCAGCGGCTTGAGAATGGTGAGAATCAGCCAGGCGAGAACAACCGGCGCGAGAATGATCGCCCAGCGAATGAGCCCCTTATTCGAAACGACATCCGCCGGCTTGACCGCGGCGGCATCCTCCTCGGCCTGGCGGACCAGGTGGGCGACGAGCGCCGCCGACCCGCGGAATTGAGGTTCGTCTTCATCACTCAGTTCGACAGCACTGCTGATTCGCTCCTGCACATGAGGAGACGAATGCTCGACCTGCGCCGCCGCCCGGCTGAGGGTCCACTTCTGCAAAGCTGGCCGGAGGAAATGCACCGCCGACCAGATGACCGCGGCCCAGGCCGCCAGCGAAAGCGGAATCCGCACGTACGCCGGCATCATCTGGAAGTAGCCAAGCGTGAATGCCGCCACGAGGAGCACGGCGAGGCTGACCGCCAGCGTCTGCAGGGCGCCCTTTCCCGCCAGCACGAACCATTGCCGCCGCGACACTTCGCGCAATGGGCTGAGGATGCGATCGGAAATCATCTGGGAAGCGGGTTGAGGAATGGCAGACATGGAAGGAACCTCCGAAATGGGCCAGGCGTTGTGGCGCGTTTCGTGAAAAGCGTTGAATCCCTGAAATTCGAGCGGCCGACACGACCTGTTCGCCGCAAGTTCACCCTGCAATCGGATTTACGCCAATTTCGGCGCGCCGTTGATCGAGGGCGATGACGGTATAGATGCGCGTCGAGTCGGAGCATTACAGCGAACGTTCGGAAAAGACTCGGGCATTTGTTTACAAGCATCATCATGGCGAAGATTCCACCGCGGATGACGCGGATTTCGCGGATAAGAATTTGCGTGGTCTTTTCTAATCCGCGAAATCGGCGTCATCCGCGGTTCATCACCCGAATTGTCGCGGTCTGCGAGGAGGCATGTATCACCAGGCACCGCATGGACTCGGATTCCCAACCGCGCGAAAATTGTGTAAAAGCGCGCGGTTTTGGACGCCATTATGACAAGGTTGTAATCATGCCTGATCATTTTCATCTTCGCGGTCGGATTTCGTGTCCGATTTAGTCGTTGGCACGCTCAACCGCTTCTGGACCATTTCCACGACCGTCTCTGAACGTTCGCTACGCGGCTCGTCGCACGACTTAGGCGTGACTTTCATCTCGCGGAGGAATTCCAAACCAAGCCGGCCGTCTCCAAAACCGATCTGCCTCTCGACGGCGTCAATCGCCCGATCCGTCAGCGCGGACAATCGCACTCTGACGGCATTGAGGCGGTCACGCTTCACGATTTCGTGATGTTCGATAAACGCCGGATCCTTCGACATCCAGCGGTAAATGGATCCGGGATTAACCTTCGCCATTTGCGCCGCCTGCACCACCGATTGCCCCTGACTGATCGCTTCGAGGGCGATCACTTGCGCCAGGGACAGCCCCGTCGACTTCTTCAGACTTGCTTCAAGTTCATTGCGCTTCGACTCCGCCAGTTCGGTATTGACCACTGCCAATTCCGTCCCCGCCTGCGGCAGATCCACAGAAGTCGTCATGTCGTGCTCTTGCGTCGGTGTCGTCGATCCCATTTTCCCGTTCTGCTTCATAAAGCTCCTTGTAAGCCCAGTTTCGAACTCAATACATACAAATTAAGAAGACTGACCACGGATGGACGCGGATTGCACGGATAAGGAATGCATGGGAGTCCCCGAATTCTTCTGCGTTTTATCCGCGATATCCGCGCCATCCGTGGTTAAATCTCTTCTCTGCGGTCGCGCCTTGTGCGACCCAGCGCGAATTAATTTTGGTGTCGCGCAGGCGAACTCGCCGCCTAACGTCCGAGTGCGCCGTCGGATAGACAAATCTCCCAAGCGCGACAACCCGCGCGACGTTGCGCCGGCTCTCTGTGGCCCGAGCGACTATGCTCAGGGCAGGCCCGTTCGACTTCGCTCCCTTCGACAGGCTCAGGGTCGATGACAGGCATATTTTGACCTGCTCCCTGCTTCTGGCTTCTGGCTTCTTCCCCAAGTTCGCATTATGTTAGGTTTCAATAGTCGTGCCAAGGTTAGCCGGAAAATAAAATTTTCTGTCACCGTGACAGCTCGCCGCTTAAAAGGTTGCTGGATACTGGAGTTCGGCGGCTTCGTGCGCGAGGCATTTAGAAAAGCTGGATCGCGCTGTGCTTCAACCAGGCGCCAGTGTTGGCAGGCCCCTCCGCCCCGTCTGCCAAACGGCGACGAAACCGTTCAGACATCGGGACTTCAATCGGCGGCTCGGCATGGAGGTCGAACTTTTGAATTCGCCAGATTCCGTTTCGAACACCCGAAGCTAAAAAGCTAAAAAAATCGCCTCCCTCTATATATAAGTACAGCCGACTGTGCACATTTCCGGCTGACTGGGAAAGCTGCCGAGAAAAATCCTGGGAATATTTAGCCACGTTTTCACCGTACAGACGGTTGGCGAGAAGATGGGCAGCCACGGCTGATTTGGCGACGCTCGGGGTCGGAGGTTCGAAGCGGGGGCGCGATACGTGCCTGGCCTAGCGACCGACGTGATGCGGATGGAGTTCTGGCAACGGTTCCTGATGGCGGCATAGGTGGTACAATTTCTGCCGGTGGGTCATCGGCTCTTCATCATTATCTCGGCGGTGTCCCTGGTCCCTTGCATCATGGCGACGGCACGACAGAAGCCGGATGAAGTAGGTTTGGGTCTCGACACGATCACGCGCGTGTATGACGTGACAGATCTCGTCAACGACCGTATTCGAGAAATTCCCGGCGGCGCCGGTGGTCCGCCGTCCCCACCTTTCTCAGGTGATCTGACGGCAGACCAATTAATTGACCGGATTATCAGCACGGTGAGCCCCCGCAGTTGGCGACCGATCGGGCGCATCGGCTCGATAAAGTTCATTTCCGGGCAGTTGATCGTGACACAGATTCCGGAGAATCAAATTTATTTGACGCACTTTCTCCAGACGGAAAGAAAGCGCCGCGATCTTCGACGGCTGGGCCGAACTACACTTGCCTTTGCCGCCGCCGGTACGTCATTAATCGTGCTTTTCGTCGTTATTCGTGGTGCAATGACGCGAACACACCGTGGACGCTGCCGTGGTTGCGGCTACGATCTCCGCGCCACGTCTGACCGTTGTCCAGAATGCGGAACGGTGCCGACGAAGATTTCGGCGTGACTGGCTGCGCCAGCACAATTGCTGCAAGAAGTAATAAGCTGAACCGTGAAAGAAAAAGAATGGACAACAACATTGAAGCAGCTTGCAGGACAAGAGCCAAAGAGGTCTTGGCCCGCTACAATGCAGAGACATTACCTGATTTTGTTCAGCTACTTACAGATGTGTCATTGAGCGCTCAAAACCCGCCACCTCTGAGCGCTTCAAAACCCGCCACTTTGAGACGGAAGGGATTGGTCTTTACGGTTCACCGGCGAAGCTCGCCGGGAATGGACCGGGATGGCCAATCAGCTCAAGATGGTGGATGTCGTATCGATATTGACGTTACATGCCCGCGGGTGGTCGTGTCGGCGGATTGCCCGGGAACTGGGGGTTGATCGCGATGCGGTGAGTCGGCACGTGAAGTTATCGGCCGCCGGAGCCGGCACTCCCGGCGGAGGGGCTCAGCCGCCCGGGGTTTCAAAACCCGCCACTGAAGCGCTCGCCGGGATCGGCGTCGATTCCGAGGCGGACGAATCAAAACCCGCCAGCGAAGCGCTCACCGGGATTTTCACCGATCCTGCCGAGCACGAGTCAAAACCCGCCACTGAAGCGCTCACCGGGATTTTGGCGGGCCAAGAGGCTGTTTCAACGGCCGGCGGGCGCGGTGTCGAGCTGCGCCCGCCCGCAGTCGCTGCGCACCGTGGCGGCCATTCATCGTCGATCAGCTTGCCGCCGGCCACAGTGCCCAGCGGATTTACCAGGACCTGGTGAGCGACCACGGGTACACGGGCAGTTATCACAGTGTCTGCCGGATGGCGCGGAAGCTGAACCGTGCCGCGGGCGGCGGTCTTCCGTTCCGTCGCATGGAGTGCTCGGCGGGCGATGAAGCCCAGGTGGATTTTGGGAGTGGAGCGCGGATCGTCGGGGCTGATGGCCGGCGTCACCGCAGCCATGTCTTTCGCATTGTCCTGAGCCACAGTCGCAAGGGGTACAGCGAGGCGGTGGACCGGCAGACCACCGACAACTTTCTGCGTTGTCTGGAGAACGCCTTCCATCACTTTGGCGGCGTTCCCCGCACATTGGTGATCGACAATCTCCGCGCGGCGGTTGCCCGGGCGGACTGGTATGAGCCGGAGCTGTGTCCCAAGGCGGCGAGCTTTGCCGTCCACTACGGCATCGCCATCCTGCCGGCCAAGCCCTACACGCCCCGGCACAAGGGGAAGGTGGAACGGGGCATCGGCTATGTGAAAGGCAATGCCCTGCGGGGGCGCGTCTTCCCATCGCTGGCCGAGCAGAACGCATACCTGGCTGAATGGGAATCTTCCGTGGCGGACCTGCGCATCCACGGCACGACCAGGCGTCAGGTGCGCGAGGCTTTCGAGCAGTCGGAGCGTGGCGCGCTGCAGGCGCTTCCCGCCGGGCGCTTTGAGCTGTTCCAGGAGGCGCAGCGCTGCGTGCATCGCGACGGGCACGTGGAGATCAAACGCGCTTACTACTCGGTG
>CAVWFQ010000006.1:0-102733 GCA_963754335.1 uncultured Phycisphaerales bacterium | reverse complement strand
CGTTGGCGATTGCCTCAAGCATTCGCCGGGGGCTTCCGGTGTTCTGCGGATCGTCTGCGATCGGATCGGGTACGCGAAGGGCAAACTCGACCGAAAACGCCCGGGAATAAATCTCCCCCTGAACCAGCAGCGAGGAATGCGGGCATCCCGCTTTCTTCGGCGAGAGGACCAGTGTGATCGACTGTCCCCCCAGGGCAATCGAGTGAACATCGACGGGGCCGGCGAGCGCTGCCGTCAACTCCGCCTCCGAAATATTGAACGGTTTGAGGAACAACCGGGGAACATCCTCGGGGAAATACGGGGGTAACTGGCTGAGCGGAGGTGTTTCTGGCATGTTCTTTCTCCGATCCTACTGGGGGAGGATGCGATCTCCTCCGAAGCCGCGTCCGAGCGATGTGTAATGGTCGGCAAAGCAATTGATCCGCGATCCCATTCCCCCTTGCCAAAACAGAGATAGGCATCGGCAAGGTCGGCGTTGGCCGGATCGTCCGGCGCACGCTTAAGCGTTTCGGCCCCCGAGCCAAGTTTGCGCAGCGTATCAAGCTTTGCCGCTGCGTACATCGAAAATGCCGGCGATTTGGAATGCCGCGCAGGATTCTGCGCCTGTTCCGCGGCTCGGGCGGCCAGACGGTATTGGTCGCTCCATCCGGCTTCGTCCGCGAATTCCAGGAACTGATTTGCGAGTTCCGTTTCCGAGTCGGGGAGTCGAGCCTGTTTGGAAGCGTTTTCGAGAATGCCGAAGCGCACATCAAGTGATGCTGTGGGATCCGCTAAGAAATGTGCCGACCGCCGACGCAACAATCAGTAACCATGGCAATGCGGAGTTCATGGCGGTTTGACTCCCGAATCGGCATCAGGAAGAGAGCTCAGGATACTCGGAGACGGTGCAAAATCGAGCACAAAATGATAAGCGGCGGGCCGCCGGAACCGCCGGCTCATATGTGCGCATCACTCCTTCCACGTTAGGATGGTCATCCTTGTGAATCGCCATCGTGTGATCGATGCTCGAAGCCTTGCCTTGGGTCGCGCGATTGCGGCCCATTTGAAGGAGAATCCCGATTTTGTTGGCCGTGCTCGCGCGACCGTCGAGCGTTGGATGAAGACCTGTTCCATGGGGACGCGACCCGCGTTGGAAGAGTGGCGTGAAGCTTTGGACGGTCCTATCAGCGGGGTCTTTGCGCTCCTGACGAGCGAAGATGAGCGGGCCGTCCGCTTGCGGCAGTCGAACCCGTTTACCCGAGTACTCCCGGCGGCTGAACGAAATCGGATCATTAAGCAATACCAGTCGAATGACCCGGCAAGAACTTGAACACATCATCCGCGCCGCCGCCGCCACCGCCGACGTGCGTGATATCGTGGTGATCGGCAGCCAGGCGATTCTGGGTACCTATCCGAATGCGCCGGCGCCTTTGACCCAATCCATGGAGGCCGACGTCTTCCCGAAAGATCAGCCGGACCGCTCAATTGTGATCGATGGGGCGATCGGCGAGTTGTCTCTTTTCCACGATACCTTCGGCTATTACGCGCATGGCGTCGACGAATCGACCGCTATTCTGCCAAACGGGTGGAGAGAGCGGCTTGTGAAAGTGGACAACGCCAACACCGTGGGGGCCGTCGGCTGGTGTCTTGAAACCAATGACCTCGCGGTAAGCAAACTCGCGGCAGGGCGTGCCAGGGATTTTGAGTTCGTAGGCGAAATGCTGCGAAACCAATTTGCCTCCGCGGACATCATTCGCGCGCGTTTGACGACGACTCCACGTCTTTCGGAGGAAGGACGCCAAACAATTAAAATGCGAATCAATCGTTTAACGCAATGACCGCTTAAGCCCGATTCAACGCCCCATCAATTTCAACGGATTGTCCCGCGTCAGCACCATCGTCGCCGGCTCACCGATCATCTCGATGACCCGCTTCAGGCCGTTCATTCGTAACGGCAGCGTCGCCAGATTGTGCAGGTCGCTGCCGAGCATGAAATAGCGCCCCTCGGCGAGAAATCGCTCCGCCGTCGTTCGCGTGTCGGCGTTGGGGGGATCGCCGAAGCATTGCAGATTGCCCTGAAGCAGCAGGCCCATCTTTTTCAATCGGTCGGCAAGTGTTGGATCGTCCTGCACCGCGCGCATCCGCTCGGGATGGGCGAGGATCACGGTCATTTTCTTCGACTGGAGCCAGCGAATCGAGCGTTCAACAAAATCGGGGAGCTTGTCGGCCCAGAGATCGATGAGGCAGAATTTCCCAGCCATCCCGTAACTGACAATCGTATCCGCCGGAGAGCTGGTGAAATCCGGGCGCAGGTTCATCTCCCCGCCGGGCATCAACTGGAGGGGGACCTGTTTCTCATCGAGCAATTCCTGCATGCGTTGTACGCGATCGGCAATGCGCGTCGTCGTATTGCCGGGAAGGCTCGGCCAGATGTGCGGCGTACAGAAGCTGTGGGTGTAACCCGCTTCAACAAGCTTTCGTGCGCAGGCAATCGATTCCTCGATTGTCTGGCACCCGTCGTCCACGCCCGGAAGCAGATGCGAGTGAACGTCGATGCGGCCGGTGGAAACGGGCATGGGGGAGAGAATAGAGAAGCCAGGAGCCAGGAGCCAGAATCAAGAAAAAGCCTGGGCCTCGTCAATTCACGGACTTGGCCCACTTAATGAGGATGTCGGCTACTTCGGGGCGGCTGAATTCCGCCGGGGGGCGCTGACCCGCCTTCAGAAGCTCCCGCACCTTGGTGCCGCTCAGCATGACGCGCTGATCGGCGGAGGAATTGGTCGTCTTCGGGCTGGCCATCTGCTCTGTCTTTTTACAATAGAAAGTATGCTCGAACTTGAGCGGCTCAACCCCGATCTCATCGGCCTTGAATTGATCGAAGATTTTCTGGGCGTCGTAGGTGCCGTAGTAATTTCCGACGCCGGCGTGATCACGGCCGACGATAAAGTGCGTTACGCCATAATTCTTGCGGATCAGCGCGTGGAGAATCGCTTCGCGCGGGCCGGCGTATCGCATCGCCAGCGGCATCACCGTCAGCATCGTCCGATCCTTGTTGTAATAATTTTCGATCAGGACGCGATAGCAATCCATGCGTACGTCGGCAGGAATATCGTCGCTCTTGGTTTCGCCGACCAGTGGATGAATCAGCAGGCCGTCGGTCAGCTCCTGGGCGCACTTGGTCAGATATTCGTGTGCCCGATGAATGGGATTTCGCGTCTGGAAGGCCGCGACCGTCTGCCAGCCCCGGGCGGCGAACGCCTCGCGGGTTTTGGCCGGGGGTAATCGATAATCCGCGTATTCGGGGGCAGGATTTGCCGTGATGACGTCGATTTCCCCGCCGAGGCAGACGTCCCCTTGCTTTCTCACCAGCGCGACGCCGGGATGGGCATCATCCTCGGTGGCGTAAACGTTGGGAATCTCGAGGGCTTTGTCGTGGGGGTACTTCTCGCGCAAATTGAGCAAACCCAGAAGGTTCCCCTTGTCGTCTTTCAGAGCGATCTTCTGACCGTCCGAAAATGAAGCCGCCACCGTGTCGGAAACGCAAAGGGTGACCGGAATCGGCCAAACCGTGCCGTCGGCCAGTCGCATCTGCTTGCAGACGGACGTGAAATCCGCCCGCCCCATAAACCCCTTCAACGGGGAAAACGCGCCAATGGCGATCATTTCCAGATCACATTGCTCGCGGGGACTCAGAGTAATGGATTTCAGTGAACCGGCCTCAGCGCTGGCAGCCTTGGCGGCGGCTGGAGCAAGAATCCGGTTGACGAGAGTACCTCCATGCGGAGCAATTAACGACATTCAAACTCCTATCTTTCCTAAAGTGAGGCGATACAGTACCGATTTTTCCGATAGGAACAATAGTGCGCAGCCTCCGTCTGCCGGAACTGGCGGAGCAGCTTGATTTATGAAAATGTTCTGACTTGGAAGGACGGGGTCTTTTGATGCATCCGGGAGTCAAGAAGTGGGGATCATTCGTCGTTCGCTGGGGCATCGCGGTTGTCGGCATCGCCTGGGTGCTGAACAACACTTCGTTCCACGACCGTCTCCTCATTCTCGACCCCGCAACGCAGCGCCCGCTTGAAGTCCGTGTCCTCGGCGACGCCCGCGACTCGGATTCGACATTCCACATTGTCGATCGCCATTACGGAACAGCCCGAACGATTTCCCGCGATCAGGTCTGGACCCATCCCGATCGCAACACTGTCAGGATCATGGACCCCGACAGCGTCGAACGCACAATGCGTCTTTTGGCTGTCCATCCAGCTCCATCTACCGATAAGTCGTTGCCGCCAACTGAACTATGCGTCGAACGGAAGGACACCGGCAAGGTTTCCCTGATTTCGCCAGTAGAGGTGATTGGGGGGTTCAAGATCGCCGTCCCTTATCCGCTGGTGGATATCGGCCTGATCCGGCTGGTCCACTCCGCCCAGCCGCTCTTTCTGCTGCTGGCCCTTCTCGTGCTTCCCATCAGCTACACCATCACCAGCCTGCGCTGGCACATGCTTCTGGAGACGCTGGAAATCCATATCGGGCGCTGGCGAACATTCGTTTTGAACATGGTGGGGGCGTTCTACAACACCTTCATGCCAGGCTCGACCGGCGGTGACCTGGTCAAGGCGTATTACGCTTCACGGCATACGACTCATCGGGTTCGGGCGATTATTTCCGTCGTCGTCGATCGCGTCCTGGGCCTGCTGGCCTTGGTAATCCTTGGCGGCGTGATGGCGTGCCTCCAGCTTCAGGTTGCCGAATGCCGCCGAGTCGCATTCATGAGCGCTCTGGCGCTGGGCGGAACGGCTGCCGGGCTCTTTGTCTTTTTTCATCCGTTCTGGCGTAAGGCGACGGGGTTGGATTTTATCCTGAGCAAATTGCCGCTTCAGCGCCAGATCAACAATGCGATCGAAGCGATGCATCTTTACGGCCGAAAGCCAATCGTGCCCATCTGGGCGACCGTAATGACCTTGCCCGTTCATGTGACCACGATCGTTTCCGCTTACCTGGCGGGCAGGGCGTTCGGGCTGCCGCTTCCCTTCTGGTATTACTGGGTCATCACGCCGGTCATTGTTCTGGTCGGCGCCATTCCGATCAGTCCGCAGGGGGCTGGCGTCATGGAATTTTTCGCCATTGCCCTGACACGAAACCAGGGCGTCACCATCAGCCAGGCCTTCGCGCTGGCCATGTCGATTCGTCTGGGCGCCATGTTCTGGAACCTGGTCGCCGGCGTCTTCGTCCTGCGTGGCGGATACCACGCCCCCGACAAGAATGAACGCCAGGACATGGAAACGGATGAAGACGGAGACTCCGGAAATTCGCAAGTCGAAAAGGAACGGTCCGTGGCGGCCGAGCGGTTTGAGGATCGGTCGACGATTACTCGCGCTCCGAGCACCCCGGCAGCCGTGTGACCCCATTGCTGGGGATCAGACATTCCTGTCTGATACGCGTCTGCGAGTGCGGGCATTCCTGCCCGCCGAGTGGACGCGAAATTCGACCTGACATTGTTCAGCGCATCGCTCACTTCTTGTTACCATCCCCCGAATGCTTCGGCGGATTGATCGCGTCATCCTCCGCGTACAGAGTCTCTCCAGCGCAGTCGCTTACTATCGTGACGTGCTCGGCCTGACGCTCGTCCGCGAGGAATCGCGCGTGGCCAGCTTCCGCCTCGGCGACGAGGCCACCGAACTGGTCCTGCACGACGACCCCGACCTTCCCACCGAAGCGATTTACTATCTCGTCGATGATGTGCGCGACCTTTACCGCAGACGGGCGGCGCTGAAACTCAAATTCACCAATCCGCCCGCCCAGGTTTCGCGCGGCTACCGGGCCGCCGTGAAGGATCCTTTTGGAAATGTCCTCCTGCTCCTGGACCGAAGCACCGAGTCTGCAGGGGCGACGGTCATCGAGGATGCCAAAACGCCCGGCTCCCTCTTCGCGGGGATCGAGCCGCGCGTGCCGGTGCGGCGGAGGCGCTGATCGGCATCTATGAAAAAGTGGGTCGCACCGCCGACGATCTCCCCTACACGCCGCATTTCGAAAGCCTTTATGGCGATTACATCGCCAAATTTACCGACGCCAAACCCAGCCGCGGCGAAGTCTGGCGGCATCTGCTGAATCTGCGGAAGGGGGGCAAACTCCCCAAGCTCGGCGAAGCCCGCTCCCCCGCCCCCGATGTTTCACCCGGAGACCGGGCAACGCTCCGCGACCTGCTCGGCGACGCAATCGGCAAGCGCGACCGGCTTCCCTACACGCCGCGGTTTGAGCAACTCGTCAACGACTTCAACCGCACGCAGTCAAGGCCGCTTTCGCCACATTTAGTTTGGCGGTTGGTCGCCACGCTGGCTAAGTAGTCTTACCGCACGCCATGACTGGATGTTCCCTCGTCCGATGCAGCCCCGGACTACAACTCAATAATGGCTGCAACCAGCTTATAGCACAGTTCGGGAAGATTGAATTGCGTATACGCAATGGGCTCAGTCAGACTTAAGGTCAAAAGACAATTTGGACCGATCTTACCGCCTTGGTTCAACTTTTCGGTGGCGATGGGATCGGTGAGCGAAAGCGAAAATGTGGATCGCCCAATCGTGCTGAAACTAACGATCCACTTGTTCTTCTTCCGTGGGTCGAGAGAAAAAGTCGCATTGCTGACTTGCCGCAATTCCAAGGAGTGTCAATTCTCCGGAGGCAAAAGCTCCAAGTCTGCGGGATCAACCACCTTGCTGGAACTGTGAAGAACGGACCTCGATTTGTCGCAGTATTTCATTACGTCAGCCGCTTTGAGCGTGTCGATGAGCGCCCAACGCGAAGAAGTCACGATCCGGTTTTCACGCTGATATCTTGTCGGCGATTTTGGTGAGGCAACCTCTAGCTCAATAACGTCCAACGGTGCGAGATCGTGTTTTCCAAAATGAGTGGCCTATTCCGTCCAATTCATTTTGCCTTTCCTCTTGAACCGATCGAGGATATCCGCTGTAGGCGCAAGTCTTCGTAATGCAGATAATCGATGTCAGCGATGACCCGGAGAAAGTATTCGAGATCCTTCTTTTTCGTGAATCCCGCCAACTGCGAGACATTGTTCAGCCGCACATCAATCAGGCGTTTCACGCCAGCGTTCTGCAGTTTCCCGAAAAACATCTGCGCGGATTTTCCGGCAAATCCAATCGTAAAAAGCCGAACCGTTCCGGGAATAGCATCAATCGTTGACTCTCTCATACGATGACTTCCGCGGCAGTTGTGCTGTACGCGATTTGCCGCCCACGGGCTTCGTAGGCTTGCTCAATGAGATCCGGCTCAGCGACGTCCATTCGAAACAGGACCGGTGCGACTCCCACCATCCTCATCATCCTTCTCTCCGTCTCTACATGATTCTCGAGTTCGCCACTTGCAAGGATGTGCTGGATGTGAAAATCGTACCGTCTCAGGCAACGGCATATCAGAATCGACCGATGGCAATCGAGCGGTTCCTTCTCAGCGCACATTAGTGCGATGTTGAAGTCTGCTGTCCCTCGCACCAATCGCTCAATTCCTTCACGAAATAGCGGAAGTTCCGCCACGCGCTCGTACACAGCTTGGCCGTTGGCATAACACTCTTGCTCAGTACGTCTAGCGCCGAGCTCTCGCCCCAACGGCACATATTTAATGCCGTGAACCTTCATCGCTGCCGCCAAGACGTCTCCATGAAAATGCCGAATTCTGCTAAAAGGCTGGGAGCGTACGTCCGCAAGAGCGGTAACTCCATGGCGAACGAGCAGGTCGATGAAAACCCCCAACTCATGTACTGAGTGCCCGATCGTGAAAATCTTGCGTCGACCCTGGTCTTCCATTTCACCATTATACGGGTATCGCAGCCCGCCGCTTCTTCAAACCGGCTTCATCGTATGGTAACGTCGGCGATTTCGCCGGGTCAATTTCTCCTAAAACTGAGCCCGAAGAACGGGTGCGTGACACTTTAGGCGGGCGATTTTTGGATTATAATGCGAAGAAGGAGTTTTACTCGATCAAGGAGGATCGCATGCCTGCTCTTCGAACACGTCAGGAGGCGCGTGAACGCGTGCTCAAGACAATGATGGCGGCCTTGGATCGCATCATGCCGGCGGATGAAGCCCAGCCGCTGAAAGGGACGACTTTTGGGAGTTGGGAAGATCAGACCGACGAGTTCAAGCGTGCGGTGATTCCGACGCTTCTGGAGGAACGAGCGGCCTTGGAGCCCAACGCCCGAGTAGAGGCGGCGGGGTGTTGCCCGCTGTGCGGGTCGGAGTCGGTTTACCTGGAAAGACAGAGGACGCAGCCGGAGGTGATCACCCCCGACGGACCGGCGGTGATCGAAAAACAACACTGCCGATGCCGCACCTGTGGCGGCTCTTTTTCCCCCTCAAAACCGTGATTGGGCGATGGCGGCTGAGGCCAATCTCTCGCCCCACGCCGCCGAACGCATTTGCCGGGAAGCGACCCAGAAGTCGTTCGACGAGGCCGGTAAATCGCTGAACATCGACTGGAAAACCCACTTCGACGGCAAACAGATTCAACGCTGGAGTGAAGCCCTGGGCCAGGGCATGGTGGCCGCGCGGGATCGTCAGACACAGGCCTACCGTGAAGGGCGCTTTCCCGAAGGTCCGGGCAATGTCCCTGAATTGCTGGTGGTCGGCATGGATGGCGGACGCTGGCAAGGCAAGGAAAAAGATGCCGAAAGCGGCTCGCGCTGGCGTGAAGACAAAGTGCTCACCGTCACCAGCTACATTCCCGGGGACGGCCGTGAGGGCGAAGGCGCACGCAAGCCCGCTCCCTTGGTTCGAACCCATCTGGCGACAAGCCGCGACGCGGCGGCATTCGGGACGATGGCGCACGTGGAAGCCGAGAGACGGGGCTATCGAGAGGCGCCGGTGGTGATCGCCATGGGAGACGGGGGCAATTGGATCGATCCGCTGCTGGAGCGGGAATTCCGCGTGCAGGCGAGAATTATCGACTGGTATCACGCCAGCGAGCGTCTGTGGGACTGCGCCAAGGCAATCCACGGCCCACAGACCCCGGCCACATCAGCTCTGGCCGAGCGAATGGAAGCCTGGCTGTGGGATGGGAAAGTCGACCGCGTCATTGCGGAATTGTCGCAACAGTCGGGCGCCTGGGCGAGCCGCAGGCAAACGATCCGCCGCAACATCCCCGGCGCCTGCTGCACCAGAGCGTCGGCTACTTCACGCGTCATCAGCAGCACATGAACTATCCCACGTATCGATCCAATGGGTGGCCGATCGGCTCAGGAGAGACAGAAGCGGGCGTGAAGCAATTCAACAAACGGGTCAAGGGAACCGAACAGTTCTGGTCGGAGCCGGGAATCGAACCGATCCTCGCGCTCCGTTCAACGTGGCTCAGCCAGGACGCCCGATGGGAACGTTACTGGGGTAATCGACCAGCCTATGTCAAATGAAAGCCGCCTAATGTGTCACGCACCCCCGAAGAACCGAAGAACGGATCCCTTTCGTCGCGCCTGGGTTGACGCCTGGTCACGACCTCGCCAAGTAAATTCCTCGAAGCGTACGTCGGCAGGCGGCTCGACCCGAGGTGTTCGCGAGGCCGTCGATCTGTTATCCTTATTTGCGATATCGAGATTCAGGAGCTCCCATGGCCATCAGCGACACGATAAAAAAAGGAATGATCCGCGCCCCGCACCGCAGCCTGTTGCGGGCGACGGGGGTCATTCAGAGCGAAAAGGATTTCTCCAAGCCGTTCATTGCGGTTTGCAATTCGTTCGTGCAGATCATTCCGGGACATGCCCATCTCGATGTGGTCGGCAGGAAAGTGCGCGAGGCGGTGCGCGCGGCGGGCGGCATCCCCTTCGAATTCAATACGATCGGCGTGGACGACGGCATCGCCATGGGGCATGTGGGGATGAAGTATTCGCTCCCGAGCCGGGAGCTGATCGCGGATTGCCTGGAGACGATGCTCCGGGCCCACTGCTTCGACGGCGTCGTCTGCATCCCCAATTGCGACAAGATTGTGCCGGGGATGATGATGGGGGCGGCGCGGTGCAATATTCCCTCCGTCTTCGTTTCCGGCGGGCCGATGAAGGCGGGCGTTACGCCATCCACCGGGCAGACCATCGATCTCATCTCCGTCTTTGAAGGCGTCGGCAAAGTGTCGGCCGGAAAGATGAGCGAGAAGGAGCTGACCGAGATCGAGCAGCATGCCTGCCCAACCTGCGGCTCCTGCTCCGGGATGTTCACCGCCAATTCGATGAACTGCCTGTGCGAGGCGCTCGGCCTGGCGCTGCCGGGAAATGGATCGATCCTCGCCACCGATCCGCGGCGTGATGCGCTCTTCAAAGCGGCCGGGGAAGCGATCGTCAATCTCGTTGCGAAGAACATCCGCCCGAGCGATATCCTCACGCCGAAAGCGTTTGAGAATGCGTTCGCGCTGGACATGGCGATGGGGGGCTCGACCAACACGGTGTTGCACACACTGGCCGTCGCCATCGAGGCGGGATGTCCGTTCGATCTTGCGACGCTCAACGAAGTGGCGGCGCGCGTGCCGCACGTCTGCAAGGTGTCGCCGGCGGGCAAGCATCACATGGAGGATGTCGAACGGGCCGGCGGGATCAGTGCCATCCTCAAGACCATCGCGAAGAAGCCGGGCACGCTTCACCTGGACTGCATCACTGTGACCGGTCGCACGCTCGGCGAGAATATCGGCGACGCGATCGTTAAGGACGACGATGTCATCCGATCGGTCGAAAAGGCATACAGCGAGAAGGGGGGACTGGCCGTCCTCTTCGGCAATCTCGCCCCCAATGGCTCAGTCGTGAAGACCGGCGGCGTTGCGCCGCGAATGATGAACCATAAGGGGCCCGCGGTGATCTTCGAAAGCGAAGAAGACGCCGCCAAGGGAATTCTTTCCGGCAAAGTGAAAGAAGGGGATGTCGTTGTCATCCGCTACGAAGGACCGCGCGGCGGCCCGGGAATGCAGGAGATGCTCGCGCCGACCGCCAACATTATGGGACGCGGCCTCGGCGAAAGCGTGGCCCTCATCACCGACGGCCGTTTCAGCGGCGGCACCCGCGGCGCATGCATCGGGCACGTGAGCCCCGAGGCGGCAGCGGGCGGCCCCATCGGTCTTGTCGAGCCGGGCGATACGATTGTGATCGACATCCCCAATCGCCGGATCGACCTGGATGTCCCTGAATCGGAGCTGGAGCGACGAAGAGCGGCCTGGAAACCCCGTCCGTCGAAAATCAACTACGGTTATCTCGCCCGCTACGCGGCGCAGGTCACAAGTGCCGATACAGGGGCAGTCCTGAAGCAGCCCGGCTAAAGGCCGCACTACGAACGAACGATCGTAGGTGGGGATCTGCTCTCGGGAGCGAATGAATGGGATTTGTCCACACGATTCTCGATTATTTCCTGCATCTGGATAAGCATCTGGACCAGGCCGCCCACAGCATGGGCTCGAGCCTGTATGTGCTGCTTTTTGCGATCGTATTTTGCGAAACCGGTCTGGTGGTGACGCCCTTTCTTCCGGGCGATTCGCTCCTGTTTGCGCTGGGCGCCCTGGCGGCGGCGGGAACCGCGATCAAACTGCCGCTGGTGGCCCTCCTGCTCTGCCTCGCGGCCAACTGCGGCGACATGGTCAATTACTTCATGGGATACAAGCTTGGGCCGAAAGTTTTCAGCCGCCAGGATTCGTGGCTGCTGAACAAAAAGCATTTGCTCGAAGCGCAGGGTTTCTACGATCGATATGGCCGCATGACGATCATCATGGCCCGTTTCGTTCCGATCATTCGTACCTTCGCCCCGTTTGTTGCGGGAATCGGTCAGATGAATTTCGTTCGCTTCGCCGTCTTCAGCGTCACCGGCGGAATCTTCTGGGTGGTGCTGTTGCTCAGCGCGGGTTATTTCTTTGGTCAGATTCCCATCGTTCAGAAGAATTTCCAGATCGCGGTTTTAGCCGTCATCTTCATTTCGATCCTGCCGCCGATCATTCACTACATGCGGGCGCGCAAAGAGCCGCGAGGATTTGAAGTCGCGGAGGTGGGGCAATCCTGATCACGCGATGAAATCGCGCGGCGCTTCAATGATTCGCCGACAGCGATGCAAGATTCAGGTCGATTGAAGCAGACGGGTTGAAGAAGACTGCACTGTTCGGATTGTGATATTCACTTAGCACATCTCGATCGATTAAGACCTCGCCGGTCATAACGTAATTCGTGGGAACAACTGCTGCGCCCGGCGCGTTCAGTTCACCGACGATCTTCGGAGAACGAAAAACCCACACGCGGTCCGCGAGATTTTGCCGAAAGAAGGCTTCGTGGACGGTCGGTCCCCCTTCGACGAGAAGATGAGTCACGTCCAATTCCGCCAGCTTTTTCAAAACCGCTTCGAGCGAAAGCGGCGCTATGCAATCAGAAGCGACCGTCTCCACGTGAACGCCACGCGCTCGAAGCGCATCGACATTACTTGCGCCGGCTGAATCTTTTGTCGTCGCTTGCGATACGAATACGTGCAGCGGCCATTGTCTTGCCGTTGCGACGACCTTTCTCTCCAAAGGAATTCGCGCGCGGCTGTCGAGCACGATTCGCCGCAGCGATCGGGTTTCCTGATTCGTGGCACGGGCGTCTCGCCCGTGTCTTTGTTGTAAGAGCACGGGCGGGACGCCCGTGCCACCCTTTTGAGCGGAGAGCCCACGCACGGTCAGCAGCGGATCGTCGCGCAAGACCGTGTTAATGCCGACAAGGATCGCATCACATCGCCGCCGCAATGCGTGAACGATGCCGTTTGAACGCTCGTTGCTGATCTGAAGTGGGCGTCCGTCGCGTCCGGCAACCTTCCCGTCCGCCGATTCTGCCCATTTCAGCGTGACGTACGGCCGGCCATGAACTTGCCGGGCAAAAAAGGGCGCGTTGAGCTGGCGCGATTCTGACTGACGGATTCCGACAGCAACCTCAACGCCCACGGCGCGGAGTTGTTCGATGCCGCCGCCCGCCACCGCTGGATTCGGATCTTCGCAACCGATCACCACGCGTCTGATACCCGCAGCAATGAGTCGCGGCGCACACGGCCGAGTCTTTTTGTTTGTATGACTGCATGGCTCCAGGTTGACGTATGCGGTTGCGCCGGCAGGTGATTCGCTGCAGGCCGCAAGTGCCACGGCTTCGGCATGCGGCTGGCCGAAAGCCGCGTGATATCCTTCGCCGATCACACGGCCGTCTTTAACTAGGACGCACCCAACCATTGGATTGGGTTCGACAGAACCCCGGCCGCCAGCGGCGAGTTCGAGCGCGCGGGCGAGAAAAGCTTCATCCGTGTCCGGACCCATACCAGGATTGTACGGGGTGAAACGTTGATTGCAGCGGCACCGAATACTGCCTGATGTCATCCTGAGGTACTCCGAAGGATCTACGTCCGGAGTACTCAAACGTAGATCCTTCGAGTACCTCAGGATGACAATTCGCGTCATCCCACGATGACCACTAATTCGAGTTACACCGTTTCAACGGAGCCCAGGCGGGGGGATTCAGGAGCGGGGGCGAGGCTGCGGGGCTGCCGCCGACTCGCGTGCCGTGCGAACGTAGCTGTAGATGATCAGAAAAAAGACGCCGGTGCAAAGCAGGGTGTCGGCGACATTGAAGATCCAGGGAAACAATTCGCGTCCCGCGATCGTGCGGCCCGGAAAGATATAGATCATGTCGCGCACGTAGCCGAACTCGATTCGGTCATAGAGGTTGCCGATGACACCGGCCATCAGCATCCCCAGGACGATCTGGTAAAACCATTGCCGGCCGCTCACCAGGAAGAGATACAGGATGAAAAAGATCGCCGCGATGGAGATGGCGATGAAGACATACCGCGCCCCTTGTGCCCATCCGAAGACCGCGCCGCGATTGCGCGTGATCTGGAAATGAAGCCAGCCGGGGATCAGCGCATAGCCGCCGTCGGCAAGCTTGTCGAACGCGAGAACTTTAGTCCACAAGTCCAGCAGAACGCCGATGAGGCACGTGAGGAAAATTCGCGCGAGCGCGGCGGGATTGCGGAGATTTTCAGTCGGGAGAGGGAGCATCCGTCCACAAAACGTTAGACGATGAGTTCGATGAATGCCCGTTCAGAATCCCCGCCGCACTTCCAGCTTTCGCGCATACTCGATTGAGAAACGAGACCAGGGCTGAGCCTCAAGGCGTGGTCGGCCGATCGGCTTGCCGGTGCCTTCGCAAATGCCGAACGTGCCGTTTTGAATCTTGGCGAGCGCGGCGTTGATTTCCTTGAGGAGATTACGGTCCTTTTCGACCAGCCCCAGGGTAAATTCCTGCTCGTAGTTGTCCGTCCCCATGTCCGCCATGTGGACGGGCAGCGTTGAGAGATTCGTTTCCCCGCTGGATCGAAGCGCCTTGCGCTCCATGGCGCTCATATCGCCCACCAGCTCGCGCCGCTTGGCCAGCAGAGAATCACGGAATAGCTCGAGATCGCGCGGGCTGAAACCGACCTGGTTCTTTCGGGGCTTCCCATCGGTCGGAACCGCCTCGGGAATGGGCGCGATATGGCGCTCTTCGACAATTCCCCGGTTTCGGGCGGGATGACGCTCAGGCTCCGTGACGAGGCTTGGCTTGGCCAGACGGGTTGGCTTGCCATTCTTCGAAGCGCCAACCTGCATCAGATTGACAATCGTTTTTTCAGGTGCTTTTCCAACTTTTGCCTTCGGTGCCGGTTTCGTCGGTTTGGCCGCCTTGGGCGCCACCACGACTTTTTTGGAAGCTACCTTGGGCGGCGGCTTCGCTAGGATCTTCTTCTTGCCGCTGGGCTTTTTCGCTGCTGCTTTTGCCACGTGGAAGCCTGGCTCCTTTCTCGTATCCCACAGATTCCGCCGGAGTGGGGGGTGAGCCTGCCGGTCGAGGCCGAAAAGGGAGGCAAATATAGTGCCGCACTACCAGACCTGCAAGAGCGCGATTGACACGGTCTTCACCCTGCATAAAGTGTTCCTTCCTCCAAAACAGAAAATGAGCGGAAGACCCATCGCATGAGAATCAGCCTGGAATGGCTTGCGGATTACCTGCCTGAGCCGATCAACGCTGAACAGGCCGCCGAGGCGCTCACCCACGGCGGGCTTCCGGTCGAATCAATCGAATCGGCCGGGGCCGATACGATTTTGGATGTTGAGGTCACCAGCAACCGCGCCGACTGTTTGTCTCATCGCGGCATGGCCCGCGAGTTGGCGGCTTTGCTTGGCCTGAGTTTTCGCGATTCCTCACCGAACGTCACCGAATCGGCAACCCCCACGTCGGACGCCATTTCAGTCTTCATCGAAGCGACCGATCTTTGCCCGCACTACACCGCGCGGATCCTTCGCAATCTCCAGATCCGGCCCAGCCCAGATAGGATCGCCGCGCCATCGGGCGGATGGGAACTGAAACCAAGCCCCTGAAAGCGATCAACAATGTCGTCGATGCGACCAACTACGTGCTATTCGACGTGGGCCAGCCCCTTCACGCGTTCGATCTGGACAAACTCCAGGGGGGTCGGATCATCGTCCGCCGCGCCCGCGACGGGGAAAAATTGACGATGATCGACGGCAAAGAACGCGCGCTCTCATCGGACATGCTCGTGATCGCTGACGCCGTTCGCCCGGTGGCGCTGGCCGGCGTCATGGGCGGCCGCGACACCGAAGTCGGCCCGAGCACGAAAAATATACTTCTGGAGTCGGCCCGATTTGACCCCTTGTCGATTCGGCGAACGGCGCGGGCACTGGCGATGGGCAGCGACAGTTCCTATCGATTCGAGCGCGGCATCGACCCCGCGTTGTCCGGGCCGGCTGCCATTCGGGCCGCACACCTCATTCTGAAAACAGCCGGTGGCGAGTTGCTTCGCGATGCCGTGTCAGCCGGAGCCGAAAACGCGCCGCCGAAAAAACTCTCGCTGCGATTCTCGAAACTCAAGCAGGTGCTCGGCGTCGAGCTGCCGCGAGAACGCGTCGTCGCGGCGCTTCGTGGCCTGCGTCTGGCTCCGGAAGCGACCGATGATCGTGTCGATGTGACCATTCCCTCCGACCGTCTGGATCTTTCAATCGAAGCGGATCTGGTCGAAGAAGTGGCGCGGGTGATTGGCTATTCAATCGTGCCGGTCCGCGAGGACATTTCCATCCGACTGACGCCGCCGGAGCCGGAGCAGAAGCCGCTGGCCACCGCTTTGGGCGTCCTGGCGGGAGCGGGATTTTTTGAAGCCGTGACATTCAGTTTTGTGAGCGACGCGCTGGCGGCGGATTTTGTTCCCCGCGTCGCGGAGAGCGCCGCGGCTCCCGACGCTGTGAATCCGCTGCTTCGCGCCGGCCATGCGGTTCGAAAGGCCGACGCGTTCCTGCGGCCGAGCATTCTCCCGGGCCTCCTTGAAGCCCTCCGCACCAACCAAAGCGCCGGGGTCCTCGGAGCCCAGACTTTACGAAATTGGATCCACCTTCTGGAATAAGGCCGGCGGGGGAGTGGAAGAACGACGCCGCCTTGGAATGGCCGGCCCTTTCGATTTGCGCGAGATTCGTGGAGTCGTCGAAACGATCCTTCGCAAGCTCGACGCCAGCCGGTCGATCGAGGTCATTCCCGATTCGCAATCCGGATATGGACGCGGCGCGGCCGGCCGCATTGAGTGGGGCGGCAAGCCGGTCGGATTTCTCGGCCGGATCGATCGTGCGATCGCGGAAAAACTTTCCCTGCGCGAAATACCCTCGGCGGCGGAATTGGAATGGGATCAGCTCCTTCGCGGCGCGCAGTCGGTGCCCCAGTTGCGTCCGCCGCCCCGATTTCCCGCGATCCGGCGTGATCTTTCACTGGTGGTTTCCGAAGCGACTCCTTACGCGGCTATCTCCGACCTGATCCGGTCCGTCGGCCCGGCGAATCTGAATGACATCGAATTCGTCACGACGTATCGGGGCAAGCCGCTGGAGAAGGGACAGAAGAGCGTTACCGTCACGCTTGTTTTTCGATCACCGGATGTAACGTTGAGCAGCGAGCAAGTGGAGTCGTCGGTGCTCGCTGTGATCGCGGCAGCACGGATGGTCCTTGGTGCGACCGTTCGCGAATGACGTCGGACCTTGGGATTTCTTCCGCTACCCGACGACAAACTTCGACTTGATCTGCTGGCGCACATATGTCCGAGTGATATCGACAACCCCTTCGTGTTGAACCTGTCCATGGGTCGCTAACCATTTCTGGCCGCGCGCGAAGAATTCATCGAAAGCAGCCGGGGACATTTCCGCCGCGAAATAAGTATCGCGGCGGACGGGAATCACCCGGCAGAGCGGATCTTCCTTGCGGATCGTGATGCGCTTTTCCCGCCGATCCAGCTCGAGCACGACATGCCAGGGATAACTGGCGGGATACCAATCCGTCTCAACCAGCGCGTCGATGGCCCGCCACGGTCGGCGGAGGTTCGGGACGTCCGTGATGTAAAGGACCTCGTTCGGATCGGTGCGGAGAAAAAGGTAGCTGCTGACTTTTACCTGATTAGAGATCTGCGCGTAGACGTTGTCGCTGATGACGTGCGGCAGTTTCTGTCCTTTTTCCCAGAACCAGGCGTATTGCTGTGAAAGCGGCGCACCCTCCGACGATTCATCGCCGGCGTAGTGGAAATCGCTTTCGATGACGATGTCCTTCTCAACGCGCCAACCCCCGCGGCCTTGAACGAAAGTCACGTCAAAATTGGCGAGTAAGTCGTACCCGAATGCATTGGCCGACCGGATCGGCGGGCATTCTTCCGGCCACCCTTTGCCGGCCCCGCGCTTGACGTAAATTTCCCGGCCCGCCGCGGGGGCGAACAGATCACTGCGGAATTTGAAGTAATGGAGCATGGCGCAGGGATGCTACCGGCAGAGGAGCAAATCCCAAATCCACGCAATTGACGCCTCACCCGACATCTGCATATTGTTCGACCTTCCTAGGCGGTTGGCTGCTTCGCGAATCGATCATTGGCCCCGTCGTCTAGAGGCCTAGGACACGGCCCTTTCAAGGCCGCGACACGGGTTCGAATCCCGTCGGGGTCACTGCCCCCTCGCGCATCATCGGATGTGCGAGGGGTGTCTTTTTTTGCAACCTCCGGCGTCCCAGGTGGTGCTGCCGAACGGATCGAAACGTTCGTCAGTCGGCGCGCTAGCCGTTGCACAAGCAACCGCGTGCGCAGCGATGCCGATCACCCATCCGCCCAAACTCGAGTATTCTCCCCGCCCGCCCGCTTGGCGCTTTTGGAAAAATGCGCGCCGATGGATTTCGCTCGCGGCGATCGCGGTGGCGATAATCGCTGCGTGCAGTTCGGCTCCGAGAATGTGGAGGGGACTAAAAGCTTGCGCTGGAAGCGGCAATGTATGGAACACGTGGATCGGCCGGATCAGGTCACATTCCAACAAAGCTGGTCCCCGACCCATCGGCTCATTGTCAATCAATATGCACCTGGACTTGCCTACCCGGGAAAAGCTCCTTCTTACTGGAACGATTTCGCTGCCGCGCAAGGCGAACGCCCACCGGCAATACCGCCACTGTTTCTCCACGAGCGAGCCTCGGCTCAGCAGGAATCGCAGCTCCTCTGCGTTTTTTGCATGGGGTGGAGCAGCCCGGAAAATTTGCAGTTCTTCTCTTATCTTTTTCGCTATAACGGTTCGAATACGTACTACACGTCGCTGCAATTCGAAGGAATTGGACGCGGTTCCCTGCGCCTGTTCGCCGGTCAATACGATCCATCCGACTCGTCGCATTTCACAATCGGCTACGAGATGGGCGGGGGAAAAGGAACCATTGACGGCTGGGTCGTAGGCGAAACTGTCAAATTGCAGGTTCGCAACGGGCCTGCCAAGCCGCATCCATCAACGCAAGATTTCCGATGAAAAAAACATGGTTGGTGCCGGTGCAATTAGCATTCGCGACGGAACGCCCCGGGAATCCGGGGCGGTTTCGTTTAGATAGGGGACGGCGGATTTTCCCGCCCTGTTCACTTCGCATTCGCCGCAGCCGCTGCGAAGATGGCCTGAATGTCCTCGGCGCGAAGGGTCTGATCTTCGATCGTAATTCTGACGGTCTGGCCGTTTTCTTCGTGGATGTCGCGACAACGAAATCCCCGCTGGGCCAGGACGACTTGAGCGAACACGCTGTCATCCTTGGCAACATCAACGAAATAGCGGGTGACCGGCGCCTTCGACACAACCGGGGGTGTTTTGAAATGCGGCTTCTGCTCCGGCTTGCCAATGCAATTCGTTTTTTTCGACATCGTGCCCTTCCTCGCTGCCACCATTCCCCGCCCGGATATCATCGAATTTTAGCAGCATGCAGTTGAAACCGGCCCGCGGCAAATTGGCGAAGTTATCGGACCGCGCCGCGGCGTCGAGAATTCGGCGCGATAACCGCGGCGATCAAGCGTTATAATTTCGACATGGCCGTCACCGCATCAAAAAACGCAATCGTTCGATCGATCGTCGCATTCATCGGGGTGGCGATGGTTACCGCTCCATCCCTCGTGGCTGGAGTGAAGCAGGGGGACAGGCCGACCTTCGCGTTCAAGACGCCTGATGGGACGGAGATCAATTCTGACAAGCTGCGCGGGAAGATCATCGTGGTCGATTTCTGGGCGACTGCGGGATCGCCGGTCGATCTGGACGAGCCGCTGAAAAATGCGGTGAAGAACAATTCACCCCACTCTTAGTCGCACCGTCTATTCATTCAATTTCCGTGAAAACTTTGATCGGCCATTGCCGCACATGTTTGCATTGCGTTAGGGTTGGCTCGTACCCTTGTTGGGAGCGAGCATGGACATCCGCGGCAAACTGACGATCCTGGCCGATGCTGCGAAGTATGACGCCTCCTGCGCCAGCAGTGGTTCAAAGCGCTCAGGCAACGGGAAGGGGCTCGGAAGTACCGAACGAATTGGGATCTGCCATAGTTACACACCCGATGGGCGATGCGTGTCGTTGCTCAAAATCCTGCTGACGAATCATTGTGTCTACGATTGTCAGTACTGCGTCAATCGCGTGACGAGCAATGTGCCGCGGGCGCGATTTACGCCGGAGGAAGTCGTCTGGCTGACGCTCGAATTTTATCGGCGGAACTACATCGAGGGACTTTTTCTCAGCTCCGGCATCATTCAAAGTCCGGTCTACACGATGGAACAGTTGGTTCGCACCGTGCGCGTGCTGCGAACGGTTCATTTCTATAACGGCTACATTCACCTCAAGGCGGTGCCCGGCGCTTCAAACGAACTGCTGGCCGAGGCCGGCAAATACGCCGATCGGCTCAGCGCTAACGTCGAGCTTCCAACCGACCCTGATCTGCGAGCGCTGGCCCCGCAGAAAAACTTCGCCGACGTGCGCCAGGCGATGACAGAGATTGGAACGCGCGTTCAGCAGTCGCGTGAAGAACGCCGCAAGAGTCTTGCTGCGCCGCAATATGCTCCAGCCGGCCAGAGCACGCAGATGATCGTGGGCGCGACCGCGACGCCGGATGCGACAATTCTTTCAACGGCGGCGGAGCTTTACGATCGGCACCGGCTTCGTCGCGTTTACTATTCCGCGTACAGTCCCATCCCCGAATGCGACGGCCGGTTGCCGTCAATGTCCCCTCCTCTGATTCGGGAGCATCGTCTTTATCAAGCCGATTGGCTGATTCGATTCTACGGATTTACGCACCAGGAAATTACGACGCCGGATGCGCCGAATCTGGATTTGAACATGGATCCGAAGCTTGCGTGGGCCTTGCGCAACCGGGAGTTTTTCCCGGTCGATGTGAACCGCGCCGGTCGCGGAGCGTTGCTGCGCGTGCCGGGAATCGGCGCGAGAAATGTTAAACGCATTCTTCAGATTCGCCGGCTTCAACAGCTTCGATTGGAAGACCTTGTCCGCCTTCGCGTCTCGATGCGAAAGGCCCGGCCATTCGTCGTCGCCGCCGATCACAATCCGGACGCGATGCGTCTGGATGACGCCGGCCTCGTGAATCGCGTACGGACTTCTGAGCGGCAACTTCTGTTATTCGAGGCGAGCGCTTCGGCAGCGAGCGGAGAAGTGTAAGCGTGACGACAATTTCGTTTCCGAATAATTTCCAGGATTGGCGGGAGATCGCCCGCGGTCTGCTCGCGGATAATACTTCGCCAGACCGGTTGCGATGGGTGGACGGTCCGGTTCTGCCGGGGTTTGGCGATGGAGACTCAGGGGTGATTGGGATTGATTCCGGCGCAAACCCGCGGTTGGCGTTCCCCGCCAATTTCTGTCGCTGGCGGAACAAGTAGCGTGTCATCGCGACCTGCGAAAATGGGAGCTGCTCTACCGCGTGTTGTGGCGACTGACGCACGGCGAGCGACGGCTCCTTGAGATTGCCGTCGATCCCGATGTGAACGATTTGCTGATGATGGAGAAGGCGGTCCGCCGCGATGTCCACAAATTGCACGCATTCGTTCGCTTTAGGCGGGTCGAAGACGAGACCGGCGAACACTTCGTGGCATGGCATCGGCCCGATCATCTGATCGTCCGCTTGGCCGCCCCGTTTTTTGTCAGGCGGTTCAGCGTGATGCGATGGAGCATCCTGACGCCGGACCAGTCGGTTTCATGGGACTTGAAGGAATTGCACTTTTCCGCGGGCGTTCCTCGAACCGCGGCGCCCAGGGAGGATGAGTTGGAAGAAGTCTGGCGGACGTATTACTCCGCCATCTTCAATCCCGCGCGAATCAAGTTGAAAGCGATGCGCAAAGAGATGCCCGTGCGTCATTGGGCAACGATGCCCGAGACGCAAATGATCGACCAGATGTTGCGATCCGCCCCCGCGCGAGTGGCGACGATGCTCGAGCAGGGCGGTTCGGCTGAACCGGCGTCGGCCGCCGAATTTGTCCCGGAAAGTAAATCGCTGGAAGTCCTGGCCGCATCCGCGAGGGAATGCCGCGGGTGTTCGCTGTGCCGCACGGCGACGCAAACGGTCTTCGGTGAAGGGCCCGCCGATGCGTGGGTGATGTTCGTCGGCGAGCAGCCGGGAGATCAGGAAGACCTGGCCGGCCGTCCATTCGTGGGCCCGGCGGGGCAGGTCTTTGATCGTGCCTTGAACGAAATCGGTTTGGATCGCCGTACGGTCTATGTCACCAACGCGGTGAAGCATTTCAAGTTTGAGCCACGCGGCAAGCGCCGAATTCACTCCAAGCCTTCCTCGCGCGAGGTCGCGGCTTGCCGTCCATGGCTTGAAGCGGAGATCAAATCGCTGTGCCCGCAATGGATCGTTTGCCTCGGCGCAACTGCCGCCCAATCGCTTCTCGGCGCCGCTTTCAGGGTGACTCAGAATCGAGGGAAAGTCATTCAGGACAGCGGACACGCGCCCAATCTCCTCGCGACGGTTCATCCATCGTCGATTCTCCGAATGCCAGATCCGGTCGCGCGGGAACAGGCGTACGCGGGTTTTGTCGACGACTTGCGGATCGTTACAGACGCAGTCGGATAACCGGGAAGACAAAAGGACGCTGGGAAAACTAAGGTTCTTAGGCATTCTCCGGTTCCTCAGTTCCTCCTGTTCAGAATTTTTCCGCCAGTAGACCCAAGGGGGGATTGAAGATTCTGAACAGGAGCTAACGGAGGAAACAGAGGGCTGCCTCAACGGATGACTTTCATTTCGGTCATCTCCCGGTTAGACGCGACGCCCTTTGAACGAGTGGATGCATGCGGGGAGCCTAACCGGGAACACGAAAGGTAACAGGCAAAGCTGAGGTCCGTTGTCTTTCTCCGTTACCTCGGTTGGCTCCTGTTCAGACTCTTTTTCCTGCTGCGTAGATCGATGATCGGCAAAACGAGGTCGCCACGCTTCATCGCGCTTTCGTCTCTGAGCCGCCGCATGATGTAGAATGCCGGCAGCTTATGTCCAAATTCCCGCGGCAATCTCGTGAAAACCTTCCTGCCACCGATTGGAGCGATGTCGCGGACTGGTACGACCGGCTCGTTGGAGACGAAGGAAGCGAATTTCATCGCGAGGTGATCCTCCCGGGAACGTTGCGGCTCCTCAATTTTCAGCGCGATGAGTCGGTGATCGACATCGCCTGCGGCCAAGGGGTCCTTTGCCGTGTGCTGAGCGATCGCGGCGCAAACGTCACAGGGGTCGATGCGGCGGATCAACTGATCCGCGCCGCTCGTCAGCGCGGCCCGGAATCAATCACCTATCGCGTCGGCGATGCCCGCGATCTTCCGTTTCTCTCCGCCAACTCCTTCGATGCCGCGGCCTGTGTGCTGGCGATCCAGAATATCCATCCGATCGCGCCGGTCTTCGCGACTGTCAGCAGGCTCCTGCGGGCCGGCGGGCGATTCGTGCTGGTGATGATGCATCCCTGTTTCCGCGGCCCCAAGGAGACGAGTTGGGGATGGGACGCCGAAACTGGAATCCAGTACCGGCGTGTGGACCGCTATCTCCTTCCGCGCAAATCGCCGATCATCACCAATCCCGGAAAGGACCCCGACGTCTACACGTGGAGCTTTCACAAGCCCATCGAATCGTACGTGAAGGCCCTGCGGAGTGCGGGTTTACTGATCGATGCGATCGAAGAATGGCCAAGCCACAAGACCAGCACGAGCGGTCCGCGCCCGCCGCCGAAAACCGGGCACGGAAGGAGATTCCAATGTTCCTGGCGATTCGGGCGTTGAAGATTGGAGGATTGATGCAGCCTGAGGCCGACGTCGAAAGCTGAGACTCTACCTATTTGGACCGGGACGTTCGAGTTTCCCTCCGGCCCGAGCGGACCAATGCGGACACTTCGGGACGGGACAAATCGGACACTTCTTCGGCTCTGTTGGCGTGCAATAATCTTCATAACACTACGGGGCGACAAAGGCTTATCGAACCAGCCATCCGCTGGACGCGGGAGCAAGTGTCCGATTTTCAACCCTTTGAGGTGAATCGACCCTCCACGCAAAGAGCCGCGCACGAAGTAAGCGGGAAAGCGCTCGGTAAACGAGAGAACTTTCCCGCTTACTTCGTGCGCGGCTCCCTTATTCTCCCGTCGAAATGCGCCATGTGTTCACCTTGCTCGTCGAGCGTGTAACGAATCGCCGTATCGAGGGCATCCACATCGAACAGATGTTGGTGCCTGGTTTGTCGGCGTCGGCGCGCTCGGCGATCAGCTCCGGCGCGGTCTTTCCGGTCACGGCGGCGTGAAGCTTGTTCTGCACCGTCTGGAATACCGTCTGCACTTCGGCCGGCGGAAGTCCCGCATAATCCGATGCAAGCGCGAGGATCTCGCGCACCCGCAGATACACCCGCCGCTCGCTGGCGCGGATATCGCGAATCCGCTCCAGCAGCTCGTCGAAATAATCCGGCACGCCTGGCCCCGGCGGATTCCTCAGCCGCTCATCGTCCGAGGATTGCGGTAGATCATCGGACATTTTACGGTTGCGTTGCCGCCGGCGATTGGGTGGACATCGCCTCACGCATGAATTTCTGCACGTCGTCGGTCAGCTTCTCCCGCGACGGCTTGTAGTGGTAGATCATGTGGCCGCCCACGTAAAAGTGATGGACGATGTTGCGGCGCAATTCCGGGGAGAGATTGAGATGATCGATGGTGAAGTCGGCCACGCCGAATGGCGTGGCGAGGTCTTCGTAGCCGCTGGCGAACATGACTTTCAGCCGGGGGATCTTGAGCATGGCCTCCTGCAGGTCGGTGGAGACGTCGAGCTGGCCTGAACCAGGACGGCCGTAGTTCCATGGGCCGACCTTTCCGGAGAGAACGTCGTAGGAGAGGTCGCTGTTGAATTTCAGGTCGCGCCGCGCGTAGTCGTTGAACGCGCCGCTGTAGGCCGCCAGGAAGGGGGCGAGGCTGGGGTCATATTCGGGCCACTGGGCGAGGGGATTGGGATTGAAGCCGGTGATGCGCCCATCGAATCGGCCGATGACCTTTCGCTCGCCAGAGAGCAGTTCCTTTTCGAATTCCGAGGCCGAGATGCGCAGATTGGCGCGGTCGATGTAATCGGCCGAAAGGCTGGTGTAGCGGGCCAGTTGCTGGATGACGGACGTGCGACGATCGTCGGGCAGTTCCGCTCCCGCCGCCAGCGCGGGCAGATAGGTGTCGCGCGACCAGGCCTCGACCTCCGAAAGCGTTTTGGAAAGATCGGCGGCCATCAGATCGTTGCCAAGCTTCTTGTGATACCAAGCCACGGCGGTGTAGCTGGGCAGGAACAGTGCGTAGGGCAGATCGTTGACTCCGCCGGGCTGAAGCGTCGCAAAACTGAGGACCGAAGAAATCAGGACGATGCCGTTGACGCTGATCCCGTATTCATCGACCAGAAACGAGCTCAGGCCGGCGGCGCGAGTCGTGCCATAACTTTCCCCGGCGAGGAATTTCGGCGAAGGCCACCGCTCGTAACGGGTCGTATACAGGCGGATGAAGTCTCCGACGGAGTGAATGTCTTCCTGCACCCCGTAAAATTGTTCTGCTTTCTCGCCAGGCGCGGGCCGGCTGTATCCCGTTCCGACCGGGTCGATGAAGACGAGATCGGAGAAGGCAAGCCAGGTGTTCGGATTCTCGATCAGGGAAAAGGGAGGGGACGGGGGATCGCCGTTGTCATCGAGGTTGACCCGACGTGGCCCGACCGCCCCCAGGTGTAGCCAGACCGAGGCTGCGCCGGGTCCGCCGTTAAACAGAAAGGTGATTGGCCGCTCGGCGCGATTGGCCGGCAAGGGGAGCTTCTCGTAGGCGACAAAGAACATGTCGGCTTTGGGCTTGCCGGATTCGTCTTTCTGAGCCAGGGTCCCCGCGGTGGCGCGATAGCGGAGCGTTTGGCCGGCGACGGTCACCTCATGTTCCGTGACCGAGAGCTTGTCGCCGGCCCCTGCGCTGGGTTCCGTGGCGGCCGGGGGAGCGGGATGCGACGCGGGATCCTCGGCGAATGCTGTCATCGAGGAAAACAGAAGAATCAAAATCGCAAACGCGCGGTGAAGCATGAAGCGTGTCCCTTCAGTCGAATGCGAATGATAGAACCAAAGGGGGGTAACGCCAAAATCAATCGTTTTTGGTGGAAATCTGGGCTGATGTCGCCGAACCGGAACTCCGAAGGAGTTTGAACCGTATGAGCGAACTTCCAACGTCCAACGTCCAACATCCAACTTTCAACCGAAGAGATATCCTCCCGTTGGAAGTTGAGCGTTGAACGTTGGATGTTGAACGTTGATCAGCCAACACCGCTTTGGCGACATGGGCGAAAACCTGAAGCGAAATCGCTTGATGTTCTGACAGTTCGATTCTTACTCAGCGACGGAAGCCTGAACCAGATCATGTGCCAGATCCGCGGCCAGCTTGCCGGTGGGGGAGTCGGGATATTTCTGGGCGATGCCCTGGCAGAACGAAATCACCTGTCCCTTTTGTGCGGACGTCGCCCGGCCCATGACACCGTAAAGCTGGTCGTACATTTTTCGGGCGGCCAGCTCGTTTTGAACGGGTTTGCTTCCCTTGAGCTTTTTCAATTCCCCGCCGGCCGTTTTGCCGAGATCGTCATCCGGGAAGCAGGCGGCCAGGCGCGCGTTGAGGTCATAGGCTTTGACGACATCCTCGGCCTGCGCTGCGGCGGCGGCGTCGCTCGCCCATTGGGCGGCTTCGGCCTTCACCAGGTCGTATAGCTTTTTCGCCGACTCGGCGAGCGGCTTGGTTGCGCTTTTCAAATAAGGGTGCAGGGCCTTGAGACCCGCCGCGTACTGATTCCATTCGAGCAGTTCGACGGCCGTAGATAGTCGCGAGTCCCATTCCTGGTCCTTGTACTTCCACTTCACGCTGGCGATGGCCGCATTCAGTCGCTCCGGCTCCATCGAATAATCGATGACTTTTCCATCCGGCCCGATCACGCGGAACTGCCAGATGTTGTTCAGCGAAATCTTCTGGCCGTATCGAAACTGCATGATGCCCAGGGGGTCGGCGTAGACCGGCATGCCCAGATGCGTCGAGGTGATAAACGCCTGGGCTTCGGAGACGGTGTTGCCGGGAGAGATCGCGATGAACTTGATCGGCTTGTCTTTAAATGAAGCGGCAACCTGGTTTCGTTCCGGGATCGATGCGCGGTTTCGCGGGCATTCCGCCTCGTAGAAATAGAGTACCACGATCTTGTCGTGAAAATCGGAGACGCGATAGCGGCCGCCGTCACTGAAGGAGCCCGGCGGAAATTCGGGCGCCGTCTCGCCGACATTGCCCCCGGCAAATCCAAACGATGCGGGAAACAGAATCGTGGTGACCAGGACCAACGCGAGCGATCGAATGGCTGTCATATTTTCCCCGGTTCGTGAGATGATTCGGCCGTGTTTCTGGACCGATCGGCTTGTTCAACTATATCGGGGAGGGTGGAAAAGCGTTGATGCTGAGTTGGGTTCCGCGAATCCGGCTCGTCGATCGAATCCTCGTTTATCTCCCCCTCAAGAAGGCCCGCCGCCTTGAAAAGTTCGCGAGGCGACGAAAGGGTGTGCATGAAATCCTTAAATTGGCCGACGGCAATCGCCATCTCCAGGCGTTCCTCATCCGAGCGGCTTACGAGGAAGTCGTCGAGCAGGTCGGAAATCTCTTCGAATGGCGCGTCACCCTGGGGGGATTCGGCGGCGGCGGATTTAATGATCATGCGCGTGAGCACCATGTCGGCTGCCAAGTCAATCATCGGGCTGGGAATTTTGCCGTTGGCGAAGCACCACGCCCGTACCGAATCCGCCAGTTTCGACGAAATCGATCCCATTATTTCTGCCATGTCTGAAGCATCAGTGATGTCATCCTTCTGTTCATCCGTCTCTTCGTCGAATTCGGAACCATCATCAAATTCAGATAAGAAATCCTCCGCCGGACCCATGAACTTCACATCCGGCCGGGCGAGGAATTCCTCCGGCGTGCCGGCGATGTACCTCCGGCGCAGGAAGTCCATGTTCCCGATGTAGAGCAATCCGCCTTGGGGAGGACCGAAGTCGGAAAGATCGGCGTTTTGGACATCGCCGAGATCGCCCAGGATCGCGGTCCATCGCTCATAGTGAGGCGGCAGGGCAAATCCGTTCTGGCGCGAGAAGCGGATGGCTCCTGCCACCAGCTTTCGAACCTCGCCGACGTCAATGCGATCCAGTTTCCCTCCGCGCTTTTCGCGCGGCTCGAGGAATTCTTCGCGGATCTGCGCTCGCGTGAGATCTTTTCGGCCGTAGCCGTCCTTCAGCCCAACGCAATACAGGTCGATGAGGAAAACGGCCAGGCAGTCGCTCCCTCCGGGCACGTGTCCTCTCACGAAAATATCGGCCAGCCCATTGCTGCGCCATGTTGAGCTGACCCAGCACTCCAGCGGCTGGCCCGATTTGGCGATCCGTCGGAATGGATTTTCCGACGAGGCTTTTCGTAAAGCCTGTTTCTTTTTCTCACGTTTGAGCCGCTGTTTTTCTTTCTTCCGTGAACCGCGTGCCATGTGTGGCCTCCCTGAAGTGAGGGCCATTGCACCGGCTCAGCGCGAAAACTTCAACCACAAAATGGAGATTCTCAAAACACGCGGAATGGGACGCCCAACTCGTGTGTCGGGCCGAATTGTGGATTCGGATCCTGGTTGAGCAGGCTGACCAGCGAATCGCTGCGCGTGCGGGGCGCAGGCCAACAGCTTCGGCCGTTTTCAGCATGGCCCACAGCGCCGTTGAGGGAATCGGAATGAATATTTTTTTCCCTTTTCCCTGCGACGAGGCCAGCGATTGGATGATTTGCTTGAGGGTCCTGGGAGAATCGTTGGCGGCGATGATCGGCGCTCGCGGGGGGGTCGTCGCCGGATCGAGCAATTTTGTGATGAGCCGGCCGAGATCCGACTCGTGAGCCAGATACAGGACCATGCCGCCCGTTCCCACCAGCGGCGAAAAGACCGGGAGCCCCGCCAGCTTCGACAGCGAGCCGACCATGCCTTTCGCGCCTGCGCCGTAGACCAGGCCGGGTCGAACGATGATGACTCCCGATTCAACCGCCCGCTTTTCCACTTCGAGCTTCGCCTGCCCGTACATCGATTTGCAGCCGTCGAAGGAACTCATCGAGGAGATAAAAAGAATGCGATTCACTCCGTCGCGCCGGGCGGCTTCGAAAAGTTTGATCGAGCCTTCCACGTTACTGCGCCAGATCCCATCCCTGTCGATCGGCCCGAAGTCGTAAGCGCAGTGGACCAGCGCATCGATCTGTTTCAGGGCGCCGGGAGGTAGGTCAGCGCCGAGCGAAAAAGGCCGGTGCGACGCCGAGGTGTCCGTCGCGCTGGGAGCGCTGCGGCTCATGCCAATCACATTCCACCCGTCATTTCGCAGTGCCGCGGCGATGACTCCGCCGACATAACCGTTTGCCCCAGTTACGGCACAGGTTTGGCCGGCGGATGAAGAAGTTTGATCCATATCAGAGCTCATGATGCCTGCTTGCAATGCGGTGGCTATTAGCCATGACGGAGAAGGTAATCGTCGTCGCGGGAATCGACGGGAGACACGTGGAATCGACGACATGGAGCCGCTTGAACCCGACTGGTCGCCCGAGCACATCCGACTCGAAGCCGGTGGGGCGACTGCTCATGGGAAAAGTGCCGCCGCTGTGAAATCCCCGCCCCGGCGGGGGAATATGGAGCATGGGGAACGCCGGCACCGCCCGGAGACTCCGGCGGAGTTTCCAGAGCTTGCGCGTGACCCGCTTGAGTGCGGCGTTCGTGGCCGGCGAACGCGCTTCGCCTTCGATGTGCAGCTCGCGCTTCCCGTCTGCCCCGCCGCGATGCAGCGTCACTTTCATCGACGGGGAAAGATCCGAATGCAGATACCCCTGAAGGATCAGCAATCGGCTGAGAACGGCGCTGACGCCGGGCTTAGCCAGTCCGAACAGCGGACCCAACATCTTTCGCAGCGCTCCTTCGTACAGGTCGTTGTAGGTATAGACCTGAAGATGCACCGTCTTTTCGGCGACGGTGGGATCCACAATTTCCAGAAATGCCTGGGCCAGCGTGTGCAATGATTCTTCCGCGGCCCCTTTCATTCCCGCGAAATCGCAGAAGGGGCAGAAGAAAATAGCAACTGTCATGAAGCGTGGCTGGCCTGTCAAACGCCTCGAGCGATTCAAGCAGGATCTGCGTGCTCGAAACGACTCCGCCAGCCAGGTAAACGCGATCTCCGATGAAACAATCGGAAGGCGAGCCGTCGCGGCGTCTGGCATGGATGTGAACCTGTCCGTCGCGCTCTTCGATGCGATGGACGATGACATTCGGAATATATTTGAGTTTTGGATTCCCGCTCAGGCGGTCGAGCGTTGCGCTGGAATTGTAGATCAACTGATTTGGGCAGCCATACATGCAGAGCCCGCAATAGACGCATCCCGCCGAGCCGTTGACAGCCTCGGCGCGAACGGCCACCGCGCCGCGCCGAATTTCACGCCGGCCGCGTCCATCTTCGACTTATGACGGCCCAGGTCAGCCAGGAAGGCTTGTGCCTGCCGGCTCGACCGAAGCGGTCGGGCTCGATCGGTGTAGATCGGAAAGAGCTCCGCCAGATCGTCGGTGGCGGCGGACAACTGCATCGAGTTGAGCACGGCGGTGTAGTGCGGCGCCAACTCGTCGATCGTGATCGGCCATTTGTCGATGTCGGAGCCGATGTACGGCATGACCGCCGAGCCCCACACGTTGCTGAACCCGCCTCGCGCCAGGGACGGAGAAGTGTCGGCATTGATCCGTTCGAGTTTGCCGAGCTGATCGATGCCGCGATAGGGAAAGTCCGATCCGTAGGCGTATTTCAAGCCGACGCCTTTGCGATCGGGAGCGACATTGCTCTTAATGAATTGAACCCGCTCTCCCCTCCAGCCTGAAGAATCGGTTGTGCGGAGCTGTGCCAGGGCGGCAGCGCGATCCGGTTCAAGCTCGACGCCGGCGTCCAGGATCGTCACTTCAAGGCCTTGATCCAGAAGCGCGTCGGCGCACGACACCCCGGCCGGTCCCGACCCGATCACGTAAATCATGAGGCCTCGTTAACGCTCATTTTGCTCTGCGGACGCCGAGACCCAGCACGCTCAGGAAAAAGCTCGACAGGATCGTCTGAGAGCCGAGCGTCAGCGCCAGAATCGAAGGTATCACCAGTCGGAGCATCCGGTCGACATTGAGCAAGCCGAAGCCGGTCGATTTCCACCAGACGACGGCGGCGATCGATCCGATCAAGCCGCCAATCAGCAGCAGGACGCCTACGGTAATTCCGGTCTCGAGCGTAAAGATCTTGAATAGCCGGTTTAATCGTTTGTCTTCGGGCAGCAATCCCTGAAGAATCGCATAAACTTTCGAGAACGTTGCAAACAGGCAGGCTTGAAAGCCAATTTCGATTGCCGCCGCACAGTAGAGAAGCGAGTGAACGTTCAGTTCGATACTGCCGACGCGGAGCGGGCCGGCGACCAGCAGCATTCCGCCGATGGTTCCGAGGATCATCAGCAGAAGACCTGGAACCAGGAAGAGCCATCGCGGGCAAAGGAGGAGCATGAACCGCAGATGCCGCCAACCGTCCCGCCAGGGACGCAGATGCGGCGGACGCGAGCGGCCATCGGGACTGAGCGTCGTCGGCACTTCGGTGATTTTCAGCCCCATGAGCGTGGCTTTGATCACCATTTCCGAGGCGTATTCCATCCCCGTCGTCTGAAGATCCAGCCGCTTGTGGGCATCAACCGAATAGCCGCGTAGCCCGCAATGGAAATCCTTTGCAGGGCACCGGAAAAAGATTCGACCGATCGTGCTCAGGACCGGGTTTCCGATGTAGCGGTTCTTCCAGGGCATCGCCCCCGGCTTGATCCCGCCCAGAAATCGGTTTCCCATCACCAGGTCGTATCCTTCGCGAAGCTTGTCAACGAACGGCTCAAGGTTGATGAAATCGTAGCTGTCGTCGGAGTCCCCCATGATTACGTAGCGACCCCGAGCGGCCTTAGTGGCATAGAAGAGAGCGGCCCCGTAACCGCGCACCTTCACCGGCACGACGCGGGCGCCGCATCGCTCGGCGATGGCCTGGGAGCCGTCAGTGGAACCGTTGTCTCCAACAACGATTTCCCCTTTCACTCCCGATCGATCAAGGAAACCCTGAGCTTTGCGCAGGCAAGTCTCAAGCGTCTCGGCCTCATTGAGGCACGGCATGATGATGGAGAGCTCGATTTCGTCGGCTTCTCCGGTTTGTGAAATCGCAGGTTTTTCCGCCATTGTGGCAGTTGACATCTTATTTTCTCAACAATTCACGGTTATCGCTGCTCTCCGATGCCCGGCATCGCGTCAGGTCGGTGGTTCTTATCGCGCGTATCGCGCTCCGATCGGCCCCATTGCCAAAACTTCATCCCCGTACCGTCTCACTTTGCGAGCGTCATATGCGGCTCCGGCGAGCCATGTTCCGCATGTGAATGCAACAACGAGGGCGAGGAGCACAGTGGTGCGAAATCGCGATTGCCAGGCGTGCTGAAATATCAGCGCCAGGCCGATGGCGACCATTCCAACCCATTCGGCAAACCCGCGGTTCGGATAGTTTCCCAGTGGCCATGCCCAGTAAGCGCTATTGACGTACCAGATGATTAAAAACGTCAGCAGATAAAATCCAACGATCCAGCCGCTTCCCGGTCGGCTTCGAGCGTACCAAATCAACCCGATCAGGCCCATCGTCCAGACGGGAACCCAAACGAGCAGGCCGGCGCGGAGGGAAACCATCTCCTGCCAGAACGCGGGATGAGTCCAATAGAAGGTCGCCGTGGATCCGTAGGAAACGGCAATATAGTGACCGAACTGATTATGCCAGACGAGCATTTGCAGGACGATCGGAAACAGGCAAAGCACCATCCACGGCAATTGCCTGGAAATGAGCCGGGGCAGCAGGCCCTGCCGCACTGCGAGATAAAGGGGGTAAAGACCAAACAGGCTCCAGATCAAATTGGTGTTGCGGCACTCAAAAGTCATCGCGATCGAAAGGGCCATTCCCGCCCAGTACCAGCTCACCTCTTTGTAACGCCTGATCTTGTCGGTCGCCTCGACGCAACAGTAGACGAACGCGGTTGCCCAGAACGGGCCGAAGACGAGCGACATGAGGGGGAATCGCAATAGATGGTAGGTATATTGCGTCCCGATCCACGCCCCCATCACGCCAATGGCGATGGCTGCACCGCTCAGTTTGAAATGGCGGGCCATGATCCGATCGAGCAGTACAAATGTTGCCCAGCTTGCAAACATGACCCAGGCGAGATTCAGCAACTGATAGATAATGGTGTAACCGTCCGGGGCGAACCAATGGCTTCGCGTTACGGCATAGACGATCTTCGAAAGCAGGTGGGCTACAATGAAGGAAGGGGAAACGGAAAGCGAAACGCCGATCGGATAAATGTTAAGAATTCGGCCCCGGCTATCATACGATGTTTTGGAGTCATGTTCGTAACCCCAGTGACGGAAGCCGACTTCTGGATCCAGGGATCCTTCGGTTACGATTGAAACCACGTAGACGTAGTAGCTTTTCCCATCTGATGGCGCAAAATCAAACCTGCGGTCGCTCACGCCATAGCGCACCTTCACCATCATCACCAGGATTGCGATCAGATAGAGTCCCGCGGCGCAGAGTGCATAAAGTCGCATCCGCGACTTCGGATCACTCATTTTCACGGCGAAGCGGTCAAGAAGCCCCCCAGACCCGGAAAGGGATGTGTGCATGGAAGGTCGATCGACGAGAGTATCACTCATTGGGGTGCGGGTCCGGCTATGTACGGTCAAGATCGGGAAATTTCTCTATTTGATTGAGACTTAGCGGGAAATTCCCTTTGCTGGCTGTGCGCTTGAGCGACCCATTGATGCCACTTTCCCCGGCCAGATGACACGGTCTTCATGTCGCGACAGCTGAATATTTCGCGTTATTATTAGGCCTTCGGCAGTATCTCTGCAACCCGTTGAAGTAGGTTTTTGCCAACCGAGAGGATCTCGATTGCCGGAGAAATCGAATCGTGAATGGAAATCATTTGCCGGCAGCGAATTGACACACCTTGCCCGACCCTTTACCTTTTCCCCCTCATAACTTGACCTGATGGAGGTTTACATGGCAATGCACGAATATGAAGCCCTGAAGCGACTGGTCGCCGAGGCGGAGGAGGATGTGAACAAGGCATTTGGCGGAAACAAGGCCGCAGGCACACGCGTCCGCAAAAAAATGCAGGAAATTAAGGCCGCCGCTCAGGAAGTAAGGAAGAAAGTCCTTGAAGGCCGCGAAACTGAGCCGGGAATGCCGCCCGTTGCCCCGCAGGCCTGAATGAACATTCCGGTTCTGCGCCGGGCTGCCGTGTCTGTTCGTCTACTCTCATTGCAGCTTCATCGCGTCATCGCCAATTGGTATCATTCAGGTGACCAGGCGGGCTATATCGCCTGTTGCGGTTGGGCTTGCGCATTGGATCGTTGTGCGGGAGCGGATTTGGTTTCGGCTTGACCGTGTTTTGGATGGAACCCGACCCGACCATATGCCTCCTCAATTGCTCTATGACATTTCGCGGATCGACATGAACCAGATCGTTTTCGATCGGGAGGCGATTCGAGAGGTCAACCCGCAGCGCGGCGACATGGAGCACTTGGACGGTATTTCCTTTGTAAATCCCGATCTGGGACAGATTATCGGGTTCAAAGATGTCCGGGATGACGAATTCTGGATACCAGGCCACATCCCCGGCAACCCACTGTTGCCCGGCGTCATCATGATCGAATCGGGTGCTCAGCTCGCATCCTTCTATGCCAAGAAGTATGTCGGGTGGAGCGGATTCATCGGATTTGGAGGCGCCGAGGCCATCCGCTTTCGACAGCCGGTTCGACCTGGGTGCCGCCTGCATATCGTCGGGCTGAAAATCTGGGAGCGGCACCGCCGAATCTGCTGCAAGGTGCAGGGCCTGGTCGCAGGCAATAGCGTCTTTGAAGCAACCATCATCGGGACGCAACTCTGATTTGCGCCGAAGCCCGGCCGGGCTGATTTACGGCATTGAAGCGGAGCATTCCCATGAATCGAAGTTTGCCTTTTTTCGCGTCGCTTTTGATCGGCTGCTTATTCGGAACCGGCTGCTCCACATTGATCCAGCAGCCAACCGCTACATTCAAGTCGGCGGACGTTCGCAATCCCGCTGTCGATGGAGTGACGGTCGATTTTCACGTCGATGTTGCCAATCCGAATCCTGTCTCAGTTCCGCTGAGCGGCGCGCAGTACAAACTCGCCTTGGGCGGAACGCAGGTCGTTGACAACAAGCTCGAAACCAAGAGCGATCTTCCCGCCAAGGGAACGCTGCCGCTGACCATTCCGGTTACGCTCAGCTTCGAGAACATTCTCGCCGCCGAGAAGGCGATCAGCGGTAGCGGCGGAGACGTTCCCTACAGTTTCGCCGGCACCCTCGATTTCACGCCGAGCGGCGCTGCCGGGCTTATCGGACCCATTCATGTTCCGTTGAAATTCGACGGAACACTACCGCTCGGGAAAGTGGTCAAAGATCCATCATTGCTCCTCAAGAGTCCCGCGGCGAAAAAGCTCGCGGAGAAGCTTTTCGGATCATAGCGATGCCAATACGGACGCGTTTTCCCATTTTCGCGTAGCGGCCGTCCCGCAGGGACGCCTCTTTGCGAGATTTGCCGTTGAACGATCCACATACGCGACCGCAGCGTATAATTGCGTCAGCATCGTTGTTTGTTGACACGGATGTCATTTTCACTCCTCCAGCCTTTGGGCCAGATACCGCTGGCCGTTGTTGATACGGAAACAACCGGCGCGTTGGCCGCCTTCGGTCATCGCGTCATCGAACTCGGCATCGTCCGTCTGGAAGGAGGACGGATCACCGCCGAATACCAGCAGTTAATCGATCCCGAGCGACGGATTAGTCCCGGCGTAACCGCCCTGACCGGTATTTCGCAATCGATGGTCACCGGCCGACCGCGCTTCGCCGATCAGCTCGATTCCGCCCTGCAGTTGTTGCGCGGCGCGCTCATCGTCGGGCACAATATTCGCTTCGATCTGTCGTTTCTCGCGAGGGAATTCCGGCGCGACGGCGCGGATATTTGCCAAACTCTCGGCGATGTACCCGTTCTGGACACCGTGCGCATCGCGCGCCGCCGATTCGGCCGCGGCGGCAACGGTTTGCAGACGCTCGCGCCGCGCCTGGGCGTGCAGCCGTCGGTCGCGCATCGCGCACTGGCTGATGCCCAGACCACGGCCGCCGTCTTCGAGAAGCTGATTGCCCCGGTCGGGGGCTGGAATCTCTGCCTCTGCGACGCGATTCGCGAACAAGGCGGTCCGATGGGTCTCCTCCCCATCAACCCGCGCGAGTCTCCTGCCACTGGAGTTGGAAGAAGCGCTGGAACAGAAACGCCCGGTGATCATGGAATATCTCGACGCCAGAGAGCAGCGCACGCAACGCCAGATCGAGCCTCTGCACGTTCGCCGATCGGGAGGAGAGCTCATCCTCATCGCATTCTGTCATCTTCGAAACGAGCGCCGTACGTTCAAACTCGAACGAATCGTCAGGCTTACCAGAATCGAAGAGCCCGCAGTCCAGGCCGCGAAGGCCGAGAAGATTCAACTCCTTCTCGATGGAATCGAAACGGTCGAAAAGGTTCTGAAACCCGATCCACCAACCGATCTGGCATCTCCGAGCCCCAACTGTCATATTGATTCGTAACGGACGAAGACGACGCCGACATGCGCTCAATCCCAAAACATCTCGGCCGTCGATCCGTGCTGACCGACAAGCAGCTCCAAAGCCCCGGATCGATCCTCGACGCTTTTGAGAACCCCCGTCCCCGGCGCGATTACCAAATCGAATTTATATTCCCCGAGTTCACCAGCATTTGTCCCGTGACGGGCCAGCCGGATTTTGCGACCATCACGATTCGTTACGTTCCGGATCGCCTGTGCGTGGAGATGAAGAGCCTCAAGCTCTACTTTTTCGCCTATCGGAACAAGGGGATCTTTTACGAGGCCGTCGTGAACACAATCCTTGATGACCTCGTGGCGGCACTCAAACCCCGAAAGATGACGGTGATCGGGCAATTTGCAGCGCGCGGGGGCACTGCCGGTACCGTGACTGCCGAATACGTCGCAGTGTCACGCGCAAAATCGAACGGGCCAAACCGCAAGAAGTAACGGATGCAACAGAATGCGGCGCGCATGGAACAGTGTTGCGATCGCGATGCGCGCGGTTGCAGTTTTCTACTTCCGGGCCGGTGCCTGAACCCGAACGGAAATTCTTTCGACGATGAGATAGTCGCCTTCGCGTTTTACACCATCCGCCGGATGATCGCCGAATAGCTCGATATCGACATCCGTGGCGGCATACCCCGGCGACGCAATGCGGATCGACCGTTCCGGAACGATTAGATCGCCAGTGAACGGCCAAAGCGGGTAATCAAGCACGCCGAACAAGTAAGCGGCGTGCCACCGGACATGTGGCTCAAGGCGAAAACCTGCCCTCGGCGTCAGCGGTGGCGCCGCCGCCATTGACAGGATCGCTCACCTTCGCTCCCGGAATCGGCTTGCCGGTGGCCGCGTCAAGAATCTGAGACTTTACACCGGACCCCTCCACCCGCGCATTGGGAATCGGAAGAATAAGGCACCCGGACAATCCCAGGATGCCGGCAAGACCGCAGACTCGCGCAAAATTCCCCGTGATCGACGGCCAAATGAAAGCGACATGTTCCATAAGGAATGCAGTGTTCGATCCCTTTGGAAGGTTCATGGTAAAGCATTGGATAGGGACTTTAGCCGCGTCAGAGGCCTTCGGCGCCGTTACATTGAGAAAGCTCTGCACAGCTTCTTCCCTGACGCGGGTTCCGAAACTTGTCGCAAATTGTAGATTCTTGACCCAAGTAATTTTCGAACGTAGCCTATGGACGTGCCGTCAGTCTCTCGTAATCTCATTTCTACGGCGATCGTGATTGCCATGCTGGCCGCCAGTATGCCCTGGCTGGCCTGCACTTCGGCCGCATGTGGCGCCAACGTTGAGTGTGCGTCCGTTCACTGCACGTGCTGTGGGCCAAATTGCGCGTGGCCGAAGAGCTCTCCCAACTCTAAAAAGCAAAACTCCGCTTGCGCTCAACAATGTCCGCTAATCAACTCCAGCAAAGCGGCGACGGTTGAAGGGATGCAGCCTGTGGCCTCAGCGATGCTCGGCATCGACAACGCGCAACCTCGTGTCTACGAATTTCGAAATTCATACGCTCTGCCGATTTCTCATCACCCGTTCGCCAGTTCAGCGACGCTTCTCGACTTAGCCTGCGCACTGACGGTCTGATTCCCCCCGCAAATTGAGCTCGATCGAAGTCGCCTCCCGGCGCGGCTGGCTCTCGTTTGGTTTCGAAGTTCACATTGCGCGGAGTCTCATGAAATCTCGCATTCTGGCACTTGGCATTGCGGTGATCCTCAGCGCCGCGATCGGGGTGGTATCGCTTGCAGTTCGGCGACCTACTGTTATGTCTGCGATGGGCGCTGATTCGGATTCCTCACCCAAACAACTTTGGACCTGTGGAATGCATCCCCAGGTGATTCAAGACCATCCGGGGAATTGTCCCATTTGCCACATGAAGCTCACGCCGATTAAGGCGGACTCGGAGAAAAGCGCAGGCCTGGCACTGCGGGTGGAAAGCGAAGGATTCTCTATTACTGGGACCCAATGCTCGGGCCGTCATCGATCGCCCATGCCCCCGGAAAAAGCGCGATGGGTATGGAACTGGTGCCGGTTTACGAGGACGACCAATCCGGCGGGCCAACGGTCCGAATCGATCCGACCATTGTGCAAAACATGGGGGTTCGCACGGCCGAGGTGAGTCGCGGCCCGCTCACGGTTACCGTTCGCGCAGTCGGCATGCTCGCAGTTCCCGAGCCGTCTGTGTTCGAGGTGAACCTGAAGGTGACCGGATGGATCGAGAAGCTTTACGCCAACACAGAGGGGATGCACATCCACAAAGGCGAGCCGCTGTTTGAGCTTTACAGCCCCGACCTCCAGGTAGCGGAGGAAGAACTCATCGGCGCGGTTAACGCGATTCACGGCAGGGATTCCAAACTCTCGAACGCCATGCAGGCCGAATCGCGGAGCATGGTCGATTCGGCGAGGAAAAAACTTCGGCTATGGGGAATCTCGGAGCCCGATATCGATGCCATCGCCAAGGCGGATAAGGCGCCTCCGACCGTTACCTTTCGAAGCCCCGCCGAGGGTGACCTGGTGGAGAAAATGGTCGTCGAAGGATCGGCCGTGCAGGCGGGGATGAAGCTGATGCGCGTCGAAGACCACTCCAGATTGTGGCTCGATGCGCAGGTTTATGAAGAGCAGATTCCGTCGATCAAACTCGGCGATAACGTCGAAGCGGAAGTCGATGGTGTACCGGGCAAGCCTTTCGGGGGGCCGATCACATTCATTTATCCCCACGTCGATCACATGACCCGCACGATTACCGTGCGCATCGCGATCGACAACCCAGGACACCTACTTCGTCCCGGCATGTTTGCCAGGGTGAACATCGTCACTCGGCCTCTAACCGACGCGGTTCTGGTTCCGCGCGAGGCCGTCATCGACACGGGAACCCGGCAGATCGCGTTTGTTGTCAAAGCGGAAGGGCACTTTGATCCGCGCAAAGTTCGCATGGGCATGATGGGCGATGGCGACGAGGTGCAGATCCTCGAAGGCCTGGCCCCGGGAGAAACCGTTGTCACCAGCGGCCAATTCCTGATGGACGTCGAGAGTCGCACCACCGAAGCCATCGAAAAACTTCGCCAGTCGTCCACCGACAGTCGCATGCACGATTCGCAGGAGAAGCCGCGATGATCGCAAGGATTATCGAGCTATCGGTTCGCAATAAGTTCATGGTCCTGCTGTTGACCGGGATCCTGGTTGCCGCCGGGATTTGGGCGACGATTCACATCAACCTGGATGCGGTCCCGGATTTGTCCGACGTGCAGGTGATCGTGACGACTGACTACGCCGGCCAGGCGCCCAACGTGGTGGAAGATCAGGTCACCTATCCACTCACCACGGCGATGATGGGTATTCCGCACGCGAAGGTCGTACGCGGCATCAGCATGTTTGAGCAGTCTTTCGTCTACATTATTTTTGACGACGGGACGGATCTGTATTGGGCGCGGAGCCGGGTTCTGGAATACCTGAACTTTGTGAAAGACCGCCTGCCCGCCAGTGTCGAACCCAAGCTCGGGCCGGACGCCACCGGCGTGGGTTGGGTCTATCAGTACATGCTCTATCCCGGCTATTACGCGGCCAATCATCCCGGCGGAATCTGGCACGATGAGGCAAACGACAAATGGTACGCGGAGCAGAGCGAGGCGCCGGCGGATCGACAGGCTGCGTTGGTCAAAGTGAGGGCATTTGAGAAGTCCGGCGCATCTCCGCTCGACGGTAAGCCATTGATCTCTTCGAACCAGGACTTGGCCGGCTTGAGGAGTCTTCAGGACTGGTATTTGCGATACCAACTCACCGCCGTGCCCAATGTTGCGGAGGTCGCACCGATTGGCGGGTTCGTCAAGCAGTATCAAATCGTTCTCAAGCCCGAGCGATTGCTCGCGTACAACCTACCCGTTGCCACGATCATGACAGCCGTGCAGCGATCGAATAACGATGTCGGCGGATCAGTGATCGAGATGAGCGAGACCGAATATATGGTTCGCAGCCGCGGGTATCTCAAGGGACTGAAGGACTTGGCGGATGTGCCGGTGGCTGTGGGGAAAAATGGAACGCCGGTCATGCTTTCCGATGTGGCCACGCTGCAAGTCGCCGGCGAGGAACGGCGCGGCGTCGGCGAATGGAACGGCGAAGGGGAAGCCGTCGGCGGTATCGTGATTGCTCGATTTGGCGCTAACGCTTATCAGGTCATCCACGATGCGAAGGTGAAGATCGCCGACCTCGAGAGCGGACTTCCGCCGGGCGTGATGATCAAGACAGCCTACGATCGCGCCGATTTGATCGAGCGCGCCGTTCATACGTTGCGGCATACATTGCTGGAAGAAATGCTGGTTGTTGCACTGGTCTGTATTTTCTTCCTGTTGCACGCGCAGCTCATTGGTGGCAATCTTCGTCATCCCCAGCAGCATGCTGATCAGCCTGCTTGTCATGCACTTGCTGGGCATCAATGCCAACATCATGAGCCTGGGGGGAATTGCGATCGCCGTCGGCGTGGTCGTGGACAGCGCGATCATCATGGTCGAGAACGCCCACAAGCACCTCAATTACGAGGAAGAGCGCGTCCGATCCGGCGAGCCGCCTCGACCCCGAAATGACATTATTCTCGAAGCCGCCAAAGAAGTCGGCCCGAGTCTGTTTTTCAGTCTTCTGATCATCACCGTCAGCTTCATGCCGGTCTTCGTGTTGGGTGGAGAAAGCGGACGACTCTTCAAGCCGCTTGCCTTCACGAAGACCTTCGCGATGGCCTCGGCCTCGATTCTTTCCATTACGATCATCCCGGTGCTGATGGTCTATTTCATCACCCCGCGCACGTTTCCGAGAAGCTGGGGCCGGAAGGTGAACGTGCTGATCACGCTGGCGGCGATGCTGATCCCGGCGGCACTGCTGTACCTTTTCGCGAACGAAACGCCGGATCTGCGATCGTATCGGTGGTGGATCGCCGCCGGCTGGGCGGTTCTCGCGGCGATGATTTTCGTGCCGCAGCGCATCATTCACGAAGAGCGAAGTCCGATCAGTTATGCGCTCCAGAAGATTTACGATCCATTTTTTCGGGGGGCGATTCATTTTCGGTGGGCCGTGCTGATTCTGGCGGTAGTCTTCGTCGCATCAGCGGTCTGGCCGCTCAGGCGACTGGGCAGCGAGTTCATGCCGCCGCTGGATGAGGGGGACCTTCTTTATATGCCTACGACCGATCCGAGCATCAGCGTCACGAAGGCGCGGCAGGTTCTCCAACAAACCGACAAACTGATCAAGACCTTTCCGGAAGTCGTCAGTGTTTATGGAAAGATCGGCCGTGCTGATTCCGCGACCGACCCCGCTCCGCTCGACATGATCGAGAGCGTCACCCGGCTGCAAACCGATCCGAGCAAATGGCGCACACGAAGCATGAGCCATTTCTTCGACCGCTGGCCGACAATCTTCCGCTGGCCGTTGGAACACACTTTCTGGCCGCGGGCGCGCAAGATCACGATGGAAGAACTCGTGTATGGCTGGCAGGATTCGGATGGGACCGATCATCCTGGTTTGAATGCCGTCGTCACCGAGCCCGGCGTTGCCAACGCCTGGCCGATGCCCATTGAGAATCGCACCAACATGCTCTCCACCGGCATCAAAACGCCGGTGGGGATCAAAATCATGGGGCCGGACCTGCAAGTATTGGCGGACATCGCCGAGAAAGCTTCGACCATCATGCTAACCGTTCCCGGCACGACCAGCGCCTACCCCGAGCGCTCCTTCGGCGGGTACTACCTCAACATCGACGTGAATCGCCAGCGTGCCGCACGTTACGGCCTCACCAGCGGCGACGTGCAGGACGTCATCAGCACCAATCTTGGCGGAATGAAAACGACGACCGCAGTTGAAGGGCTGGAACGCTACCCGATCAACATGCGCTATGCCCGCGATCTGCGTGATGATCCGTCGGCAATTAAGCAAGTACTCGTTCCGACGCAATCGGGAGCGCAGATTCCGCTTGGACAGGTTGCGTCGGTGAAAATTGAAGCGGGACCTCCGATGATCAAGAGCGAAAATGCCCGCCGAACGGCGTGGGTATTCGTGGACATCTCAGGGCGCGACATGGGCAGTTTCATTGCCGACGCGCAGGCGGCGATTCAGCAGAAACTCCAGCTTCCCGCCGGATACACGCTCGTATGGTCCGGTCAGTTTGAGAATATCCAGGAAGCCAATGCGCGATTGAAGTGGGCCGTTCCGCTCACGCTCATCATTATCGTGATGCTCCTGTATGCCGCCACGAAAAGCTGGTTCCGCGTTGGCGTTGTGCTTCTGGCGGTGCCCTTCAGTCTCGTCGGGGCGATCTGGTTTCTCTATTTCCTCGGCTACAACCTGAGCCTCGCGGTTTGGGTCGGAATCATCGCCCTCGCCGGCCTCGACGCGGAAACGGGCCTCGTGATGCTTCTTTATCTGGACAACAGTTATGCGCGGTTCAAATCCGAAGGGCGAATGAATACGCCTCGGGATCTGTGGAATGCTGTTCACGACGGCGCAGTGAAACGCATTCGCCCTAAAACGATGACTGTGGCGGCGGCGTTCATCGGATTGGTGCCGCTGCTTTGGGCCACCGGAACCGGATCGGATGTGATGCGACGTCTCGCCGCCCCGATGCTTGGCGGATTGTTGACCAGCTTCCTGATGGAATTGCTGATCTATCCCATCATCTTTTATGTCGCCAAAGGCATGGAGTTTCGTCGAGAACATCGAGCGGTGGTTGTCTCGCGCGGATTTGCCGTTGTGGACACGAGAAGAGAAGAGGAGGCGAAGCATGTTTAGATTCTCCAGGGTCATCCGCTCGGGGATCGTCACGCTCGTGACCGCTATGGCTGGCTGCACGGTTCATCCGCCCGGCGAAGCCGATGAGCGGGTGGCCGCTTCGCGAATGGGCAAGCCTTTCGAAAAGCGGTTTGAAGTCCGCGAAATTCCGACGCTTGCAGAGAATCCAACGCCCGACCAGATCGTCGAACATGCGCTCCTGACGAACGCAGACCTGGAGGAGCATTTTTGGATCTGGCGAGCCGCCATCGAGCAGATTCCTCAGGACGGCACCCAGACGACAACGCTCAATATTTCAGCGGGCACGACCCTGACTCGGGGCCGTGCGAGTTGGGGCGCCAGCACCGTCGCCCTCAGTAATGATCCGATGACGGATATCAAATGGCCCGGCAAACTCGACGCCGCCGCGAAGCAAGCATTGGAGAACGCGCGAGCTGCCGGAAAGCGTTTTGTTAAAGCGCGATTCGAGCTTCGAAATAAAGTCCTTCAGCGCCTATTACGATTATGCCCTGAGCGCGGAACTGATTCGGCTCGAAGAAGCAAATCAGCAGTTGCTGGAAATGACCGCAAGCACAACTGAAGCTCGCAATCGCGCCGGGAGTGCGGGACAGCAGGACGTGCTCAAGGCGAACAATGAGCTCGATCTATCGCGCAATGACATCGCCAACATGCAATCGATGCTGGTGAGTCAGCAAGCAGTGCTCAACGCGCTTCTGAATCGATCGCCACAGGCTTCGCTTCCGGTGCCGACTGATCAGCCAACAGCAAGATCCATCGCGTATCACGATGGCGAGTTGATTGACCTGGCTGTGAAATACAATCCCGAACTCGCTGCGCTCGCCGCCGAAATCCACGGTCGCGAGGATGGAATCCGCCTTGCAAAGCTTCAGTACGTCCCCGACTTCAATCTGAGCACCGGTTCGGATCTGATGGGCATCTCCCAATCCATTCTCGGCCAGGCAACGATTCCTATTTTGCGGCGCAAAGCGCTCGACGCGGCCATCGCGCAAGCCAACGCGAATCTCCGCGCCTCGGAAGCGATGCATCGCCAGGCAAAAGATGACTTCGCCGCCCAGGTTACTGGCGACATCGCGTTCATCCGCGACGCGGATCGCCAGATCGAGCTATTTGAGCATGTTCTCCTTCCGCGGGCCCGCCTAGCGGCGAATATCGGCCGGAGCGCCTACGAGTCCGGCCACGCGTCGCTGCTTGACCTGCTGGACGGGGAGCGATCCCTGATCACGATCTCGCGACTCATCGCGAACCTCAAAACCGCCCGCGAGAAACATCTCGTCGAACTTGAGTCGATTACGACGGTCGATTTATCCCCGCAGGTCATCGTCGATCATGGCGTTCATCCCCGATAAGCGCGAACGGCACTTCGAAATTCCGCGCCGAGGCGCCTGAAGGAAATCAGATGATGGTCTGCTGCCGTTCGATGTTCAAATGGGTTGGCGCGAGGCATGTAAATTGTTTTTCCCGAGACATAGGTCGAGTACAATCCACTTTTCGTTAAGCGCAACTCGAACAAAAGTTCCAAGAAAAAGCACTCTGTCCAATATCGCCGCCGAATGGCATGCCGGATCGGGGTGTTTCTTCAAAGGGGAAATCCGTCATGCCCGCCACAACTTCCGCGATTAAGCACATCTTCGTTTTAATGCTCGAAAACCGCTCGTTTGACCACATGCTCGGATTCTCGGGCATTACGGGAACCGATCCCACAACCAATCTGCCAACGTCACTCATTGGTTTGTCCGGCGCCGAGTCGAATTCGTTCAAAGGTGTCAAATACCAGGTCAGCCGTCCGGCGGATTTGGTCATGCCCGTCGATCCAGCTCATGAATTTGTAGACGTGCTGAAGCAACTGTGTGGCCCTGCAGCGACCTATGCCATGGGCGGTGATTACCCGAAGGTGGACTGCAGCGGCTTTGTCGCCGATTACGTTGCCAGCGGGGGGCAAACAAGTCCGGGGGAAATTATGAAATGCTACGATCCGGGACAACTGCCCGTATTGACCGCGCTGGCAAAAGAATTTGCCGTTTGCGACAATTGGTATTCCTCGCTACCTGGGCCGACCTGGCCCAATCGTTTTTTCGCCCATGCCGCTTCATCCGGTGGCCTGGATCACAGCCCGACTTCCAATGAAATTGTCCTCTGGGAAACCTTCTCCGGCTTCAAATTCGAAAAGGGTACGATTTTCGATGCGCTCAACACCGTGGATAGCAGCCATGGCTGGCGGATTTATGCCGGCGGCGATTTTCCCGGTGTGGCGGCCCTCAAAGGAGTCAACAATTTTGAGATTCACGACCTGGGCGATTTTGCCGACGACGTAGGCGCCGCAAGCTACCCGGTTTTGTATACATTCATTGAGCCGAACTACGGTGATGTCGTCTCGAACACATTCAGGGGCGGTAACTCGCAACATCCGTTGGATGATGTGACCCACGGCGAAGCCCTTATCAAATCGGTCTATGAAGCGCTTCGCGCTTCGCCGGTCTGGTCGAGCAGCCTGTTGATCATAACATGGGATGAGCACGGAGGATTTTACGACCACGTCTCGCCCCCGGCTGCAGCTGCGCCCGGAGATAAGGTGATCACCAGCGGCGCAAGTCAGTTCGGATTCACGTTCGAAAAGTACGGCGTGCGGGTTCCCGCCGTCGTGGTGTCACCCCTCATTCCCAAAAACCAGATCGATCATCGCCTTTACGATCATGCGGCAATCCCGGCTGCCATTGAGGCCGTCTTCAATCTTTCGCCGCTCACCGAGCGCGATAAGCAATCCACCTCGTTGATCTCGCTGGCCACGCTGCCGATGGCCCGCACCGATACGCCGCTCACCCTGCCGGCGCCGGCCCCTTCGGCCGGCGTCACCGCAATGGCAACCCTGTCGGTCAGCGCCGCCGGGCCCAATGACTCGATCGACAAAGGAAATCTTCCCGGATTTTTGCATGTGGCGCTGCGCACCGACCTGGCGATGTCTCGTCCTGAACAACGCCCGGAGATTCTCGCTCATTTCCAAACGATCAAGACCCGTGCTGATGCGCAGGCCTATCTTGATCAAGTTCGCGTAAAGCTGCGCCGGAAGAGCCGCTACACGGCTCAACATGCAACGCGCAGCCAGCGCGTACTCCTCCGGCACTTCAAGTCGCCGCGGTTCCGCATCGCAAGTTAGGGAAACATCCTGCCCGACACGATCCGCGCACGCTTCTCCTGGCCAGGTACATCGTCCCCGGCCAGCTTCCCGTTGCTCCTGTGTCGGTCGACTGGAGTCCCAAAGTCCCGTCATGGCCGATGATGGAAAATGACACGGTCGGCGACTGCACCTGTGCCGCGGCGGGACATTTAGTCGAATGTTGGAGCGCCAATGCCTCGGCAATCATTGTTCCAAGTGACTCACAGATCATCGCTGCGTACTCTGCGATTACCGGATTCGATCCGGCAACCGGTTACGACGACAACGGAGCCAACGAACTTGACGTGCTGAACTACTGGCGGCAGACCGGAATTGCCGGCCGCAAGATCGGCGCCTATGCCGCCTTGGAACCGGGTAACCACGACCACGTGATGGACGTGGTGTACCTCTTCGGCGGCTGTTACATCGGTCTTGCCCTTCCTGTCTCGGCGCAAGCCCAGGATATCTGGTCGGTGCCGCCCGGAGGCGCAATCGGACAGGGCGCCGCCGGATCATGGGGCGGTCATGCGGTACCGATTGTCGCCTATGACTCCGGCGGACTGACGTGTGTAACCTGGGGCGTCTCCAGCGAATGACGTGGACGTTTTGGGATGCTTACTGCGATGAAGCTTATGCTGTTTTATCCCCCGACTGGTTCGACGGCCAAAAACCCGCACCTTCCGGATTTGACATCGCACAGCTCTCTCAAGATCTGCAACTTGTAACGTAAAATGCCGGCGCTGACCTTGCCTTTCCCGCTCAGGAAATTCGGCGAAGAAACGCGAATCGCTTGCCATCGGATCTCTGCAGTTCGCCAACGCCCAAGCCGCTCGCCCGATCGATGGGGACATCGGAGATGTCATCCTAAACAAAGCCGGTGGCAAGACGTATGATTCGAAAGCATCGATACCCCGCACAACCAACTTTGAACGCATGAATTTTATCAAATCCCCCTCCCCTTTTTTCAGCTTTTCGTTGCGCATCCTGGGCCCGATCGCCATGCTTGGGGCCGCGGGCCGGTGCCCGGCCGTGGAGGCCGGCCGATCTGACGCGCCGCATTTCAACGTCTCTCCCGCGTCCAATGAAGCAGAGGAAGCCTTGGCGAAGATGCGTTTGGCCAAGGGCCTGAAGGCCACCCTCTTCGCGGCCGAACCGATGGTCGCCAACATCGTTGCGATCTGCCCCGACGAAAAGGGAAACTTTTACCTCGTCGAAACGTCTCGCTTCAAGCACGGCGTCTTCGATATCCGTGATCATCGCGATTGGTACGACGAGGACCTCGGATCCAAAACGGTCGAAGACCGGGTGGCGCTGATGCACCGGAAGCTTGGCCCCAACTTCAAAAACATCCTGACGAGTGACGATGACCGCGTCGTGCTCCTTCAGGATCCGAGCGGGAATGGGGAAAAAGCGGATAAATCGGTCGTCTTCGCTGATGGATTCAACGATCCCGCCGACGGCGTCGCCGCGAGCGTGCTGGAGCGGAAGGGGAATGTCTACTACGCCAACATTCCCAATCTCTGGCTGCTCAAGGACACGACTGGGAATGGCAAGGCCGACGTCCGCAAGAGTCTCAGTTACGGTTATGGCGTTCGCTACAACTTCCTCGGCCATGATCTGCACGGCCTGCGCTTCGGCCCGGATGGGAAACTTTATTTCTCGATCGGCGACCGCGGCGCCAACATCGAAAAGAGCGTCGATGGACGCAAAGTGATCAACACCGATTCCGGATCGGTCTTCCGTTGCAACGCCGACGGATCGGGCCTGGAAATTTTCGCGACGGGGCTGCGCAATCCGCAGCAGCTCATCTTCGACGAGTACGGCAACCTCTTCACCGGCGACAACAACCCGGATTACGGCGACCCTGCCCGCTGGGTCTATGTGGTTGAAGGCGGCGATAGCGGTTGGCGCGTTGGATATCAATTCGCCGAGAATCCGCGCGGGGGCGGCCCCTGGATGGCCGAGTCTCTCTGGCAGACGTCCGACAAGCTCGACGCCGAATCGGAAGTGCCCGCGGTGGCGCATATCGGATCGGGGCCGTCGGGAGTTGCCTATTACCCCGGCACGGGGCTCAACGATCATTACCTGAAACACTTTTTCATGTGCGACTTTCGTGGAGCGGCGATCAACAGTGGCGTCCACACATTCACCCTGACGCCGCGGGGCGCGGGATTCGACTGGGCCAATCACGAGCAGTTCGTCTGGAATTGTTTAACGACCGACATTTGTTTCGGTCCGGCCGGCGGCGCATACGTCACCGACTGGGTTCAGGGATGGGACACGACCGGCAAGGGGCGCGTCTATCGCATCTTCGACCCGCAAGGTTTGGAAGATCCGGTCACGATTCAGGTGAAGACCATTCTGGCCGAGGGCTTTGAGAAACGGCCGGTGGAGGAGTTGATCAAATTGCTCGGCCATCGCGATCAGCGCATCCGGCAGGGCGCGCAATTCGAATTGGCCGACCGAGGCGCGCCTTCGCTGCCGGCGCTGACTTCCGAAGCGCAGAAGGAAGGTGAGGTCTTCCCACGAATTCACGCGATGTGGGGAATTGCACAGATTGCGGAAAAGGATCCCAAGGCGCTCGACGCAATTCTCCCGCTGCTTGCAGACAAGGATGACGAGGTCCGCGCCCAGGCAGCGAAGCTGGCGGGAAACGGACATCTGGCCGCGGCTTATCCGCAGATGATCAAGCTGCTGGCGGATTCGTCGGCGCGAGTCCGGTTCTTTGCGGCGCTCGGCGCCGGGAAGCTCGGTAACAAAGAAGCGTCAAAATCCGTGATTCAGATGCTGCGCGAAAACGATGACAAAGACGGCTGGCTGCGCCACGCCGGAGTGCAGGCGCTGGTGTGGCTCGACGACGAGAACGCCCTCGCGGAGGCTGCCAAAGATTCTTCGCCATCAGTCCGCATGGCTGCCCTCCTGACCTATCGCCGGCTTGGAAGTCCGAAGGTCGGGGATTTCGTCAGCGATGTCGATCCGAAGATCGTTCTCGAAGCCGCACGAACAATCAACGATACGTTCAATGAGGCGGCCCGCCCCGCGCTGGCAAGTCTGATCGCGAAAGACAATCTTCACGATTACGTGATGATTCGCGTGCTCAACGCCAATTATCGCCTGGGCACACCGCAGGCCGCTGCGGCCCTGGCGCAGTTCGCCGCCCGGCAGACGGCCCCCGAGAAATGGCGGGTGGTTGCCCTGAAACTACTGGGGGAATGGGAACATCCCAACGGCCGCGATTACGTGATGAACATGTGGAAGCCGCTGCCGGATCGCGACGTGAAGGTCGCTCAGGAAGCGGTATCACCCGTGCTGTCGCCCATCATCAGCAGTGCGCCGGATGCGGTGAAAGTCCAGGCAATCGCGCTCATCGACAAGCTGAACATCCAGGATTCGGCCGTCGCGATGGAGATCGTTTCCAATCCAAAACTCTCGCCGCGCTTGCGGTCGGCGGCGCTGCAACTGCTCGCCTCCCACAACGATCCGAAACTTCAGGACGCGGTGAAGATCTGTCTGGCCGACCGAAACCCGATGGTTCGCACCGAGGCGATTCGCAGTCTGGCCAAGCTGCCCGACGCTTCGGCGCAGCTCCAATCTCTGCTTTCCAATTCGTCGATCGCCGAGCGCCAGGCGGCCTATTTTGCAATCGGGCAGCTCAATGGACATGAAGCTGACGACATTCTCGCCAAGGCGATGGACGAACTCCAGGCGGGCAAGATTCCGCCGCCGCTGCAATTGGATGTCCTGGAAGCCGCCGGCCGGCGCAACGATCCTGGCGTTCGCGCCAAGCTGAAGGCGTACGACGAATCGCTTTCAAAGACCGATCCGCTGGCGCCCTTTCGCGTGGCCATGGAGGGCGGGAATGCCGACGCGGGGTACAACCTCTTTCACACGCGTGTCGATTTGGCCTGCATCCGCTGCCACAGCGCGCGCGGCGAGGGTGGAATCGTCGGACCGAAACTGGACGGGATCGGAGCACGGCAGACGCGCGATTACATTCTGGAATCGATCGTCCTTCCCAACGCGAAGATCGCGCCCGGCTACGAAAGCGCCGTCGTGAAAACCAGGCAGGGCAAGGCGTTCATCGGTGTCGTCCGGAGGGAGAATAACGACGAGCTGGTCCTTGTCGACAACGACGGAAAAGAGATTCACATCGCCAAGGCGGATATCGTCAGCCGCGAGCGCGGCCTGTCGGCGATGCCGGAAGGACTCGTGAAGCTCATGTCGAAGCGCGATCTGCGCGACATCGTGGAATTCCTGGCCAGCTCGAAAAGATAAAATGAAACGGATTCTTTTCCCCCTCTCCCAGTACTCTGGGAGAGGGTTGGGGTGAGGGTCCTCCGTATCAGGCATCGAAGACCCTCACCCGCGCCCTCTCCCGGATTACCGGGAGAGGGGGAGATCTTCGGTACTGCCGAATCCGTCATGCACCTCCTTGAAATGCGACGTTTACCTCGCGCCGGACAATTGTTTCACCACCGTATTGTATTTGCCGGCTAAATCATTGAATTTCAGGATCGCGTCGTTTCGTTCCGTCGCCAGTTGTTCGATTTCGACGCCGGCCTGTTTGATGGTCTGATCGCGGGCGGCGAGCGCAGTTTCCCACTTCTTCAGAGCCTGCTGAAGCTGATCGTTTTGAGCGCGAAGCTGATTCCGCTCGGCGACCGCCGATACAAGCTTTTCTTTGGAATTTCGAAGCGCGACGGCGGCTTTTTCAAGCCGATCGCGGAGATCGTCGAGATCGGCGGCATTCTGCTTGAGCGTTTCGGCCTGATCTGCGAGTTTCGACGCCTGCTCCATCCGCGTCTTTTCAAGATCGATCGCCCGAAGGTTGAGCCGGCTGTCGCGCCGCCATTGCGCGATGCACAGGAGCGCCAGCAGAAGCACGCCGACGAGATTCAGGTAATTGAGTCTGCGGTTCATGGCGCTCCTGCCTTGGCCGGCGGCCGGATTTCGAAGGCGACTTTTTCGATTCCCGCCGATCTCACCAGATCGAGCACGTGGATGATGTCCCCATGCAGGGCTTGTTTGTCGCCGCTGATGAAGACGCGCATGTCGGGGTTCTTCTGACGTAAGGCGATTAGCGCGCTCAGGAGCTGGTCGTCCCGCACGGGTTTCTTGTCCAAATAGACGGCTCCAATCTTGTCAACTGAGATGTCGACAAAATCCTTTCGCGATTCCGGCGTAGAGGTGGTGGCAGTAGGGAGATTCACCTTCACGCTCTTAAGGTTGACCATGCTCAGGCTCACCAGCATGAACGAGGCGAGAAGAAAAAACATGATGTCGATCAGCGGAACGATCTCGATCCGCGCTTCGGCATTCTCCGTCGGAAGTTTTGCACCCAGTTTGACAGGCATGAGTTATTTTCCTTGAGAGTTGAGAAACTATTTCGCACCGCATGTTGCAGGCCGCGTTTCGGCTTCGGTCGCAATCGCTTTCGAGCGTGCGAACGCTTCGAGATCATGGCCATGATGCTTTGCCGATTCGACGAGCAATTCGACATGATTGATCACACGTTCGAGCTGGGCGCGCAGATTGGCAAGCCGGCGGTTGAAATAGTTGTAGGGAAGGAGACTGAGAATCGCGATCCCCAGTCCGCAGGCGGTGGCGATCAATGCCTCAGCGATTCCGCCGCTTACCTTGGTGGGGGCGAGTTGCTCCTCGCCGACAAAGCTGAACGACCGCATGATGCCCGTGATCGTGCCGAGCAGGCCGAGAAGGGGAGCGAGCGTGATGAGTGTGCCCAGCACCCATTGCAGTCGTTCGGCGCCTTCCAGCTCTTCGGATGCGCGGAGCTGCATTGCGCCCAGCAGCGAGCTGTGCGCGTGCAACAATCCTTCGTGGACCGTGTCGAGGAACGGGTCGTCCGGCTTTGCGGTTAGATCCGACGCCTTGTCAAAATCCCCCGCGGCGATCGCGTCGAAGCTTTGTTTGAGTGCCCTGGGGTGCGAGCGTCTTTTCAATGCCCACCACCAGAGCACGCGCTCAAGGATGACGGTGAGCGACGCGAGGAGCGCAAGAAGGATCGGCCACATGATGGGACCACCTTCGATGAAATAATCGACGATGATGTTGGAAAGAATCTTCATTAGTCATCCAAAGGCATAGGAAGTTGATCAGTCCTGGATTGCTGGAAGAGCCGGCTCGTCCCCGAGCCGTCTTCGGGAGCGCTCCCACGGGCCGCGGACGGCCGCGGACGGCCCGGCTCTCCCGGCGATCCACGGTTCTTGTCTTTTAACGGTTAATCTTGAAACGTATGGAAACCTCATAGGTGCGGACCGCGCCTCCGGCGAAGCGCCAACGATCCTGGATCACTTGCAGGGCCGCGTTGTTCAGGAGCGGCCAGCGCGAAGGAGATGCGACCTTTGCGCCAATCACGCGTCCATCCTGCCCGACGGTAAAGCGAATCAGGACCGCGCCCTCTTCCCCCGCTTCCAGCGCATCGGTCGGATAATCGGGTGCGGGCTGCGCTCCCTCCCCCTGGCCGAAGGTCAGTCGTTTAAGCGGTGGCGTTGAGTTGTTGGTTGGTGCAACTTGTGCCGGGCTGGCGTGGGCCGCGTCCGTGGTGCGCGTCGGCCCTTCCACCGGGAGCGCAACTGGACTGACGCCGGTTCTGCGACCGCAGTCAGCGGCGGCGCTGGCGGAGCGTCCGCTGCTTGCGGCGGCACCGGCGGAAGAGGCGTGGAACTGGGCGCGGGAGCGGGCGCGTCCGGCACTATTTCGGGATTCTTCATCACATCGACCGTGATCAACTGGGCCTGAACCGGTTCGGCCGACTTGGGAGCACGCGGGACTCGATACGGCAGCCAATATCCCACGACTCCAATGGTCAAACAGACGAGCCAACTCACGAGAATTGCGATCTGCACGAGAGGGATCGACCGGGCGTATTCCGCCAGATCGACCCGCGCCGGTGGTGTGGTCGGTGTAATTGCCGCCGGCGGAATGACGGGAACTTCAAGCGTCTGCGAGCTCATCGAAGAATTCAATCTGATCGAGGATCAAAAGTCGAAGGTCAAGCCTGCAAAGAATCCACGCCGCTCTCCGTATTGCGAGGCGGCAACGCCAATCCCGGTCCCACTGCGTATCGCATAAATCTGATCGAAAATGTTGACGATATCGACACGAAAACGAATATCTTTCAGGCCGCGATCTCCAATCTGAAAAATGTGTTCGTAACCGAGGTCGACCGGATAGAAACGGCGGCTGATGGTCCGTATTGGCAAATCCGGAGCGAAGTCCAGAGCCGTACAGGATATCGGCGAACACGCGGTCGTTCTTCCACGTGTAAGAGACTCCAGCGGACGCGGTGAACTCCGATTCATGGTCGAGATGAACGTCGTGCGTGCTGATGTAGGCCAGCTCATCCAAGGTCAAACTGATATTGCGAGGAGTTGACGTTGTGGGCACCGGTCAGAACGTACGCGAAATTCCCGAAGAGTGACAATCCGTCCTGCTTGTAAGTGGTGCTCAGCTCCGAACCCACCACATAACCGCGATGATAGCTGTATGGCGACAGAATGATTGCGTTGCCGAACTGGCCCAGGTCATTGAGGTCCTTTGCGTCCTTGTAGAAGCCGTCCACGTTCACCTGCCACGCCGGACTGAACTGACGCGATGCGCCAAGGTCGTAATAATTGGAGCGCTCGACCGGCGTCGGGTCGTCCTGGAACGTTGCAGGCGCATTGGTTGTACCTGCAAATTTCGCGAGTGTGCTCGGATGAACGTACTGCACGGGCGGGGGAGCAAAATAGCGGGAGTAGCCGATGTGCGCCGTCGTCTTGTCGTCGATCTTATAGACTGCATTGATACGAGGACTAAGCTGATCGGCGTTCTCGAAATTCGCATCGAACCGGTCGTAGCGGAGGCCATAGTTCACCGTCAGTTTAGGCGTCAGCCTCCATTCGTCCTGAACGTAGATACCGGAATCCACGCCCCAGTTGCGCGAGTCGTCGGGAATGTCAAGTGGGGTAGTGGATGCCTGTGCGCCCGATGTATCGACGGGGAAAACCGAGGTCGTGGTAAACAACTGCTCCGACGTGTAATCGGCGATCAAACCGGCCCGAAGGGTGTGATGCTCGTCGATAATGTAGCTCAGATCGGCCTGAATGCCGTTGGTCAAGAACGAATTGAAGACATGTCCGGCGACGCCTTGCAGAACCAGATCGCCGACGGGGTCGCCGTTGTAATTGATTTGACCATAACGGGTATAGCCGGAGATCTGCACGGAAACATCGCTATCCGAATGCTGATAGGAAAGGACTCCGTAATAGTCCTGCTCATTCTGATTCTCGTTCAATTTCGAGGAATCGAATGTGCTGATGTTGTTGAGCGTAAATGCCGGCGGAGTGCCCGGAACGTTGGGGATCTGAAAGTCGGCGTAAGAAGCATTGAGAAGGAGGGTAACGCGGCTGGTATCGTCGAGCCGGTAGGCAAGATAAGTGAAGAGTTTTTCCTGCTGGGTTGTGTCGTGGATCGCGTCGTAACTGGAGGTCGGATTCTCGATGCCAAGATCATCGTACTTATAGGAAACGACGGCAAAGTAATCGAGTTTCTTGTCGCTTCCACCCACTTGCAGTGCCGCCTGGCCGGTATTGAAACTCCCGCCGTAAAGGGAGAACTCGTTGTTGTTCAACGTAGCGCCCGACTTGGTCTGCACATCGATGATTCCTGCGGTTCGAAACCCGAATTGGGCCGGCAGGCTGCCGTCGATCAGTGTAACGGTGCTGATAATCCGGGTATCGAGCTCCTGACCGAATCCGTTGAGGCCTTCGGGGAGCAGCACGCCGTTGACGCGATAGGTGAGATTATTGTGTTCGCCACGAACGTGGAGCTGACCGAAGGAATCTTCCACAACACCCGGCGCGCGCAGAAGTTGTTGCTGAAACGGGGCGTTCTCCCCTCCGGGGACGTTCTGAATCTGATTCGGCCCGATCGTATAGGTGTCGGCGCCCAAGGGAGGTGCGATCAAGTCGCGTTTGCGATCGAGGTCGCCGGTAACCAGAACTTCGCGAACCTGCTGTTGCGTTTCCTGGCCGGAATTGGGCTGTGTCGCGGCCGGCTGCGTCAGCGAGAACTGGGGCGGAGGCGGGGCGGCGGCGGCGGCGGCGGTGGCCGGCTGAGATGAGGGCTGCGCCGGAACGGCAAGCGGAAGCGACAGCGGCTCGGTGGCGGCGGGTTGAGTCGGCGGCGTCGGGAGTAATCCGGGCGCCGTCGCGGGCTGAGTCAACGCCGCCTCCGGTACCGGGGGAAGCGGCGGGGGCGTTGGCGGCACGATCGGTTGGGAGGCTGAAGATTCTGATGCCGGCTGTTCACCGGGGGCGGCCAGCGAGATTGAAAACAAGGCGGATGCGATTGCTCCAACAAGGAGCGGGTTTCTTCGATTCATGTGATTCTTCCTATCCCTGTGAGCCTGCGGAAGCTCAAGATGCGCGGCGCTCCGCAGCGCACGGAGATCCGGAGGCGCGCAGCAAGTCAATGTGTGGACGAACGTAAGCACGAACGCGCAGGCGCTTCGGCTATCGCCATTTCCGATTGGATCCAGAACCTTCGGATCCGAAAGTCAGGCGCGTAACCGTGCCGAATTCCGGCGCGGCCTTACAATGATGTCGGGCCGGTCGTCGGCGGCCCGCGGATTGGAGCAAAGGTGTGAGACTCAACGACCGGCGAGCGCCAATCGAAGAGGGGGAGAAGGTAGAAAGTCGGCAGGTGAGCGCAGAGCGGCGGCGGCGGAGCCGTCTTGGTCACGCTCATGTGCGCCAGCATCTGGCAGGTCGGGCAATCGTCGTGATCGTGGTGTTTGGACCGCCCATCGGCCGGGCTTTGATGGTCCACGGGCGTCGATACGACGCTCGCCGCCTGTTCGTCATGTTCGCCGTGTTCGACCAACTCATGAACAAATTGCGCCGCGCCCGTCGCCCAGCAGATGATGGACGCGAGCAGAACGAATTTGATCCAGCGATTCGCCATGCGATCGTGGCACGGGTTTCTAACCCGTGTGTCTAGCCCAAGACACGGGTTGGAAACCCGTGCCACCTCAGAACGTCGTCAAATGTCAGGTCTACAAATATTCGATCTTGATTCGGTGAATTGAATCGGTTGCGATGCGCAAGATGCCCGTCGCCTTCATGCACATCGTCAACAACAGTCGAACCCGCTCTTTTATTCTCCAGTTCGCCGCGGCCTATTTCTGGGCGTCGTTCTTGTGCGGTTGCAATGGGTCTCGTTCTCAGCTCGTCGAAACTGCACCGACTTCGCAGCCTTCCCCAGACTCGGCTGAGTGTTCGCATCGCAGCGGCTGCTGATCTCAAGCTTTACATCTACTCCTGGAAGCCGGGACCAGATGGTTTTCCGCAGGTCACGCTCGACCTGCGCAATAGCACTAACGAAGATCTTCTGGTCGCTTATGCGCAAGGGAGTGTGACCGTTCATTGCGGACCTTATGCGCAAACCGGGCCGGCTCTGGTCGGGCTTCGCCGCGCGAAGTGCTCGACCCATTCGGCTCGTTGAAGTTGATTTCGCCTAAGGCAGGCTGGGTCGAGCTCGATGCGGACGGAAAGCCGGAATTGGTCGTACCGATCAGGCTGCCCGCCGGGAAATATGAGCTCTGGGCAAGCTTCCAGGTCGCCGCCCCGAACGCAGGTGTCGTGGAAAGCGCGCGGCAAACTTCTCAGGTCGATTGACCGTGCGCCAAGAGATACCGTGACGTATCTCTTTCCCCCTCTCCCAGTACCCTGGGAGAGGGTTGGGGTGAGGGTCTTCTTCGAGGCGAGTTGCGTTCGACCCTCACCCCCGCCCTCTCCCAGAGTACTGGGAGAGGGGGAGTCGCCGAACTCGCGCCGAATTTATCCCGTGAATGACAGTTCGGTGGCGCATCATGATGCCGGTCTCACCTCCTCGACGTCGATCCGATAGACGCTTTGCAACACGCCATCCGATCGGCGAAGGCCGACGTGAAGAATCCCGGTCACATTCACGAGTCCTTCGCGGTAGTCGACTTCCTGATGATTCGGGACCGTCGCCTTCACGAAATGCTGCACCTTCGGCGGTCCATTGAAACAGCATTTGCCAATGGAGTAGACCAGGTCGAACGCGCCGAGCTTCCGATCGGTGGTCAGCGGCGCCCAGATTTCGCCTACCAGTTCCACCCGCCGGCCGTCCAGGTCGCGAAAGCGTCTGGGAATGGCGGCAGATTCGCCGGTGATCTGATTCATCTCGAAATCGCTCATCGCCTGGAGATCGACGGAGATGCGGTCGCCGTGACGGTAGATCCCGCCGCGCACCTGAGACTCGACATACGAATAAATCGGGTAACCGGCGATGTAGATCACGATGACGGCGAGAAGGCCTCGCCGCCACGTGAGTTTTCGAAACCAAAACTTCCATCCCTCCATTATCCAGCCACCAGGTTTGCGGCAACGGAGACGCGATACGCTTTCATCGCCGGAACCAGTCCAGCGAAGAAGGCAATGATCACCACCGCCACAAGATAAATCGCTTCTTCCGGCCCCACGTGCAGCCAGTTGAATCCTTCGCCAATCGTCTGGCTGAGATAAACCGATCCCGCAGCGCTCAGAAGATGTCCGACCGCGAAGCCGGCCAGCGCGCCGAGGAGTCCGACTGTGCAGGCCTCCACGCAGATCAGGCTCAGAATCTTGTTGCGCGGTCGCCCAGTGCCCGCAGGATGGCGATCTCGCGCCGCCGCGCTGAAACCGAATTGTAGATCGTCGTCATGATCGAGATCGCGGCGACGATCGTCACGAGACATGCGATCAGGAGCAGAACCTGCGTCGACCCGGAAAGAAAGGTATCGAAGAATTCGCGCATCACGGTAGCCGGATTGACGGCGGTGGCCCGGTCATCGATCACCTTGAAGTTGTACATGATCTGCTGCGCCTGAAACCCGCCGCGTGCTTTCACCAGGATGGCCGAGATCAGCCATTCTTCCTTGGGAAGGTCAGGGGAGATATTGCCGTCCTTGTCGAGCTTGTAGACTTCAGGATCTTCCCCTTCATCCGCCGCGGCGACGGGAGCAACCGTTGCGTCCTTCAGCAATTCGCCGACGTCTTCAGTTTTCGCGGTCTGCGTCGAAGGCGCATTGGCGGCGGCGCGCATTCTGAATTTGGCTTTGAGCGATTCGGGCACCTTTTGCGGGTCGATCCCGAGCCGCGCAAGCACTTCATCGAGCCGGTCAGGCGGAATTCGCGCCGGATCGATGTTGTTCTTCGCCAGCGCCTGATCGATCAACCCGCTCTCATGTTCGGCAATCGCATAAAGGCTGATGAACGGAATAAACAGCACGCGATCGTTGGCGGTATGAGTCGGCTTGAGAATTCCAACGATGCGCCAGACCGGCTTGTGAATGTCCGGCTTTTCGTTGGGCCCGGGAAAGCCATGCGTTGCGCGAAACGCCCGGTTCTCCTTGATATTCTCCTCCTGGCTGAGCTTGTCATCATAAAGCCCCATGTGGAAATTCTCGGCGACCTCGCTGCCGATGACCGCTTCAAATTTTCGCGGCGCGAAGTCGCGCCCTTCAGCAAACTCAAAGCCTTTGTCCAGGCGATAGTGAAACGGCTCACCCGTCACCTTGTTTCCCTCATCATCGAAGCCAAACATCTGCGGAGATGTGCCGACGATTCTCCGGCCGTTGTAGCTGTCGCCGACCATGAACGGGATCGCGGTCTTCACATACGGCCGGTAGTCGGGATGGCCCGGCAACGGCTTACTTTTCCGGGCCATATCTTCGTAAATCTGATACGGAATCACGCCGGGGCTCACATCCATGTGATAGGCCGTATTCAGCGTGAGCTGGAGCGGCGAACCTTTCGGCGGGCCGATCAGCACATCGTAGCCGAAGTCAGTCTGGCCGAAGAGGTTCGCCCCTTCGCGCCGAAGGATCATGATCGCGACCGCCAGCGCCACGCCGAGCATGATGGAAAGAAGCGTCAGCCAGGTGGAAAGAGCGCGCTGCCGCATCTGCTTGGAGACGAGTTGGAAAAGATTCATGGGAGTCTCAGTTTTGAAATTGCGAATGGGTTTTCGTGGCACGGGTTTCCAACCCGTGTTCTGGATCGAAGACACGGGTTGGAAACCCGTGCCACGGCAGCGTCTACACGACTGCCCCGGCGGTTCGCGCGTCCTTGCTCGCCGTCGATGCGCGGTTCAATTCGTTGAGCGTCAGCACGCGCGGAAACTGTTTGGCAATGTCCAGGTCGTGAGTGACCAGAAGCAATGCGGCATTCACCTCGCGGCAAAGGCTACGGATGAGTTCAAGCACCTGTTGCGCGTTTTTCGAATCGAGCGCGCCCGTCGGTTCGTCGGCTAATACCAGTTGCGGCCGATTCGCCAGCGCTCGGGCGACCGCCACGCGCTGTTGCTGGCCCACCGAAAGCTTTTCCGGCTTATAGTGAAGCCGATCCGACAATCCCACTTCGTTGAGCAATCGCTTCGCCCATTCCGGGTCATGCTTGCGGCCGGTAAAGCTCATTCCGAGCAAAACGTTCTCGAGGGCGGTGAACCCGGCGAGGAGATGGTGGGTTTGAAAGACATACCCGATGTAACGGCCGCGAAAGACATCCCGATCCGCTTCCCTTAGTTTGGCGATGTCCGCTTCGTCGCGCGCTGTCGCGGGCGATCCATAGTTCAACACCCGCGTTGAGCCCTGATCCTCATGTCCGAACAGTTTCTCCCCCGTTTTGAGGTATTCGGTCACGCCGTCGACCATCGCCTTGCGGAAAGGGTGAAAGAGCGAAAATCGGAGACCGGGAACGGTTGGTCTGTTTTGGGACGTTTCCGATCGCAAATGGGAAAATTGAATCTGCCCGCTGTCCGGCGTAAGGATGCCGGCAATCATGTGCAGCAGCGTCGTCTTTCCCGATCCGCTGCTTCCGATCAAGGCGACCTGCTCCCCGTCGCCCACCGACAGAGATTCGATGTCGATAACGGGAACGACGCTTCCGTCCGGGCCGATGTATTGCTTGATCAATTGCGCAAGTTGGAGTGCCATGGTACGTGTTGCTCCGTCGAGGGCCAATTGAGAAATGGAATTAGGCTCACTGTGGAGACTTGAGCCAGGGTCGAATGAGATCGTAATCTTGATCCTAATCGTTATCGTAATCGTCTTCTCTTAACGGCGACCGATTACACTTAAGATTAGGATTACGATTAAGACTAAGCAGACCCGTACTGAATTCTCTGAGTTCTCCGCATCTCTGTGGTGAACTATCCGGGGAAGGTCGGTTCAAGCCAGCGGCGGCCCGCGAATCGGATGGCAGGCCCAAACAGAAATGACTGGCGGATACCAATTGGCCAGCGAAGTCCAAAAGATCGTCGGCTGATGGCCGGCGAGCGTCGCAGGCGCCGCCACCCGGTCGGCGCTCATGTGCGCAAGCAACTGGCAGATCGGGCAATTGTCCCGCTTATGTCGTTCGTCCGGCTTCCTCGGAAATCGATCCAGCGAGACGTGCGGTCCAAAATGCGCCGCCGCCGCGATTGAGGAACGCTCAGTGGCGCGGTCGTGAACAAATTGCGCGGAGCCGGTGCTCCAGCAGAGGACGCTGGTCAGGAGCAGGCAGTTGAGGGGCCGAATAAGCATTCGGATCGTGAATTGATAACTCTGATGCTAACAAAGCTCGACAGTTCGGTCAAAATCCTGTGGCACAGCCTCCCTCGGACATGTAGCACAGCCGAGGGCGGCTGTGCTACAACGCTACAAGGCGGGCTGCGTCGAAGGACTCGCGGGCCGCGTCGTCGCGCTAGCCAGCCGCTCTTTCTTCGCTGCCTCGGCGACCTTCGTATGCACATGGGCGATCCCCACATGGCACGATTCAGCCATCCCGGCCTTTTCGAAATACTGCTGATGGTAGTCCTCAGCCGAATAAAACGGCCCAGCGGCAACGATCTGCGTCACAATCGGATCACGCAAGACGCCGGATGCGTCCACTTCCTTCAGGGATGCCTTCGCCTGGGCCTCCTGCTCGGCGTCATGATAAAAAATTGCCGACCGATAGCTGTCCCCGATATCCGGCCCCTGGCGGTCTACAGTCGTCGGATCGTGAGCGCTCCAGAACGCGTCGAGCAACTCGGGAAAGCTGACCTTCGTCGCGTCATAGGTCACCAGTACCGATTCGGCGTGACCCGTCGTATGCGTGCAGACCTGGCGGTAGGTCGGGTTTTTGGTCGTTCCGCCGGTATATCCGACTTCGGTCGAGACCACGCCGGGCACTTTGCGGAACGCCGCTTCCGTTCCCCAGAAACATCCGCCGGCGAACGTCGCCTGTTTAAGATTCATCTTGTCCACCTTGCTGTTTAAAGAAGTGTTCTGCGCGGCCGGCGTGTCCGATTCTCCCTGGCACGACGCCAGGAACCAAATTCCGACGATCATCGCCGCCACGCTCATCAACATCAATTTCATTCAAATCTCCTTTTCCCGCCTCTCGTCTCGTCTAGCAGTCGCCATGCCCGGTGCACTCATCTGTCGCACCCTTAAGAACCGACGCCACCTGGTTCTCATTCCCAAGGATAGACGGCGCACGTGCCCGGTTCCACCCCTTGGGGCAAACGTCGGGTGCATGGTAAATTCGACGGCTTGTCGTGGCACGGGTTTTCAACCCGTGTGGGCGGTACCACCGCACATTAACCGGTACTCCGGCCAAAACAGCAAGAGCGAACCGTTCTTTGCACCGCCGCAGGAAGCTACGGTCTTACTTTCGTCGACGGCAAGGCCGTCGATCACCGCGGAGTACCGCGGCTACGGCTTGAAAAGCCGTGCCACATAAATTCAATGCCGCCCAATCCGCACGCGTCTGCTTGGTTTTTGAAATTTGGTTTTTGAGATTTATTTGGAGACTTGCCTGCCCTGAGCGCAGTCGAACGGGGCGCCTGGGCTTTGGGACTTTCCGCCGCGACTCGATTGCGATAATCAAATGAGATTAGAATCGGCGGACAGGGGGCGTTGAGTAAAGGGGTGCCACTCAACGCTTTCCCCTGTTCCGCCGGGATAGATCGAACCTGAGTTATGCGTTCAAACGCACATTCGATACAGCCATGCGCAGGCCGCCGTGGATACCGCGCACGCCAGAAGGAACCAGGGCAGCCGCCGACGGCGGCGCGTATAGCGCGGGATATAGCCATCAATGGTGTACACGACGGACGTGGACCATCGGACAATTCCGCAGTTTTGACAATCGGGGTGTCACCTATTTCAACGTGTGTCGTTCACCTATCTGGAACTTTGCCATCACCAATTTTGGGGCTGTTTCCTGGTCGAATCTGCCCCGATCCGTTTAAAATGAGCTATTTGCAAGCGAACGATATGAAAACCGTCCAATTGAAAGTCGGTCCGGTCGGATTCATCGTTGCCGCATTTCTGCTTACCGCCGTGGCTCATGCGGCGGATTACACGATCAAGCTGGATCGTGTGGAAAAAGCGGGAGATGCCTACAGCTTTTCATGTCAGGGGAAATTCGACACCGACCAGACCGTTGCCAGCACAGGCGCCGCCCCAAAGAAGCAGCATCAAGGCCACATGGCGGAATTGACGGGGACCGGAAAGCCGCAGATCATGAATATTTTCGTCAAACTGAGCGCCTCGGGCGTCGAGCGCGGCTAACGCCGTCGGCACATCGCCGGCCGCCAACGCAATGCCGCCGGCGTCTCGCAGCAACACAAATTTCGTGGCAACATCGTTGGTTGAATCGTTCGCTTCGCGCAGAAGCCTTTTGCCCAGGGCGGATCTATCTGCGTCATCACGCTTGGCGAACTGCGATTTATAGAGGTCCTGAACGGTCGACTCGAGTTTGGCTAAGTCCGACGCCGGCGGAACAGGCTGCTTGCCATCTTTATCCGCCGCCTGCCCGGCCATCGCGCACGCCCCGAAGATCGTGAGTGCAGAAACCAGCCTAGGAAGCGACATGGCTACCTTTCAGATGCTACCGTTTCCACTTCCGGCCTCGCGCGACCGAAAGGCTGTATACGCATTTAATTGTGTTCAGCGAAGCGCGAGGCGTCAATGTTCAACTGGTCCATCCCGTCAGGACATGATGCGGCCTTTGAACCACGGCTCGGTTTGCGGCCGAATTGAAGAACGCTTCGCTCTTGCTGGATCGACGGAGTACCGCCGATCGCCGTGGAGTACCGCGGCCACGGGCGAGACGCCCGTGCCACGAAAATACCAAATGCGATCGCGTTGAAGCACTGGCTTGGGAACATGGGCCGAGTATTCGATGTTCGTCTTTTCGAAGCAGCGAATTGACGGCCTCCGTACCGACACGAGAGAAAATTTGATTCTTCATCGCTCCTCCCCGAAAATGCCCCCGCTTGGCGGCAGGATTTCGCGTTTTGGAGGGTCGAAGGCTGGTTGAGTAATGGATTTTGGAAAAACACTCGGGCTCAATCCCGATTCAGGGTCGGCGGCGAACGGAGCTGCCATGGTTCTCCGCCGCCGCGTGGTCGATCTTCAGCTTCTGGCGGCGGGTCTCACGACCGCGCCAACCGCGCAATCAGATGAAAATGGCGATGGCGATTTCACGCTGATCGCCCGCGGCTTCGTCGAAACGTTTCACGAGCGGGCGCGCTTGCTCAGGGCGTATCGTTGCCCCGCCGACCGGCGGATCGAGGCGTATCTCGAATCGCACCTGGCGGATCTGGAATTGGGCTGGAAGCCGCATTTGCCGGGGAGCGCGCTCGTGCTGGACCAGCATGGCGTGGCCCGCGACCTGTCGCTTCCCGCTGGCGGGCAGGTCTTCCGCAATGAGCTGGTCGAATCGTTTCGGCTACACAACGGGGTCCTGCACAATCCGCGGAGCGATCGCCGCACCACCGCCGGCACGTTTCATGTGGCGGAAGGGGGGTTGGCGATTCCGGGGGATAAGCGCGCGGTTCCGAAGCGCGTCTTTGCGGAGCTGCTCCGCCATGCGGTGGATGAAGCGCCGGAAGATCTGCTGGCGCTGCCGTATACGCTGCCGCCGAATAATGATGAATATCCGGGGGAGCCGTCGCCGGGGAGGGAGCCGGCGCGGACGTGGGTTTCGCTGCTGCTTCGGCCGATGGTTTGTCCGGAGGTGCCCGGCATCAGTCCGCGCAAGACGATGGAAGTGCGGTTCTTCGCGCCGGCTCGCTGGTTAGCAATCTCGATTTCGTCGAATCGATCTTCGGCAATGCGGGCGATCCGTTTCTTCCGCGCAACGATGCGGGGCTGGATGTCGAGCACTGGACCGGCCACACCGGCTGCGTGATCCTCGCGCCGCATCTCACCTGGCTGACCAAGAAACAGCTCGGCCTGCCGCGATTTGAACAGGCGACCGAGCGGCAACGCCGCGACGGCATGTGCTGGAAAGACGAGATCGGAGAATTACAACGACGGCGCTGCCTTCAAGGTCACCTGCCGCACCGAGGCCGGCGTGATCGTCACGCTGATCGCCGACAACTATTACGGCTACTGCAAGAAGGAAGTGAAGACGCAGATCAGCTACGCCGCCAATCTGTACGGCAACGTCGAGGAAGAACACGCCGGCGGGGCGATCGCCTTCACCAGCTACAGTTTCGGCGATGAATATCAGACCGACAGCCGGAAGGTGAACGGCCGGACGTTCGCCGATGTCGTGCGCGATTACGGATCGATCATGGACGTGAAGCCGGAAGGATACGGCATCGACAAGACGCTTCCCGACCTGATCTACATTCCCGACGATGCCCGCGCCAGCATTGCCCGCCAGCAGATCTGGTGGACGTGGAAGGGGCGCGAGCAGTCGATCCCGATGCTGCCGGGCAATGTCTACATGACGCCGTCAGGGTTCAAGGTGCGGATGGAAAAGCATCCGGGCGCGCCGAGCTGGCGCATCATCGGCACCAGCGGGGAGGGAACGTTCTGCCACAAGCCGTGCACGGTCAGCGGCGGCGGCAAAAGCGAGATCAGCAAATCCGCTCCGCGATTACATGCTCTACGGGCCGCATCTTCGTCGCCGATGTGGAGAAGGATCTGGACCTCGTCGAGTCAGATCTTCAACAAGCGATTACGCCGATCGCTGGAAATCGGATGCGCCGGCGAAGCCGGACTATGCAGGCGCGGACAGCCGGCCGATCCTCAGCAGCGAGCGCTCGCTGGGCAGCGTGATCAAGCTGCTGACGCCGTCACGCGAATACACCGATGAGTACAACGCCTGGCTCGGCTCGATGCCGAACTACATCTATCCGATCGTCTTCATCATCAAGCGCTTTTATCAGCCGCGAATGGCAGGGGAACTGGCGCGAGCGGTTTGGCGTGGACATCGTCAACGGCTTTCCGGGCCATGAGCTGAAATTCGGGCGACCGCCGTGTTGTCGGCACCTATCTGCGCGTCGGCCTGGGAGAAGCGGGAGCCTGGCGGACATTCAAGGTCCGGCAGGACTTCGCCGCCGCCAGCAAGATCCAGACGGAAGACGATATCAGCGCATCGGTGGTCGTTCCGGGGCGGCAGCTCTCACATTTGAAGAAAGGGCTGGTCACCGAAAGCGCCGAGGGGCCGGTCAGCTTCAAATTTGCGGAGAATTGCGAATACCGGCTTTTTCAGCGGCCGGATGATGCGATTCATCGCGGGCTGGATCAGCAGACCGAAAAGGACATGGCCCGGGCGGACAATTTCATTTCGAATTTCGAAGCCCTGTCGGCGGAAGACGCCGCCGTAATGGTGGCGCGTGTGACGGAATTCGAGCAGTTCACGCAGCCGATGAAGGAGCTGCTTCGTAGGGCCGCCTCGGCTTCGCCTGCCCGCGGGGACGGGACCAACGGCAACTCGAAAGCTTTGGTGAGCGCGGCCGGCTATGTCGTCTGCTCGGCGATTCCGCGCCGCGTGGACGGCGCGTTCACGAAAAATCCCCGCTACCTGCAAATCCGTCCGGACCTGCTCGATCCGATCAGCGTTTACGTGGCGAAGATGGGGGTGCGCCTCTTCCGCGCGATTCCGCTGGGGGATGCTGTTCACACGCCGGTGGAGGCGGTTCTGATTGGCCGGCGCAACAACCCCGCCGACGCGGCGGTCGGCATTCGCGCTCTGGCCGTCTACAACCCGATCCACTACCAGGAGCTTCCCGAGCTGTTCATGGATTTCATCTGTTCGCTGACCGGCAAGAGTCCGTCGACGACCGGCGCGGGCAGCGAAGGAGCGCTGACCAAGAGCCCGTTTAACGCAGTAAGGCCCACCGCCGATCTCAACAAAGCCCTGGTGAGTTTTATTCTGACGGGCCTGGCGGGATTCTCGACGGCGGCGGGGCATGTCGGCCCGCATTTCCGCGTCGATCACGACATCAGCCTGCTCATTCCCGAAGTCTGGTGCCGACTCACGCCAGCCGAGCGCGATCCGAAATATTTGATCGCCGAGAAACATCTGGAGCCGATCGAAGACTTCGAGCATGAAGGGCGACATGATTCCCGCGAGCCGGCTTGGGTATCGCGTGACAGATCGATTCGTGCGGGCTTTTTTCGGGCGTGTCTTCGACAACCCCGCCAAAGTCTTCGACGAAGCGATCCTCCGGCCCGAATCGCAGGATCGTAAATCGTTCATCGATGGGATCGAAAACATCGTCGAAGCCCAGCAGCGCGTGGCCAACGGGTATTTCGAGGATGGATCGATCGAGGAGGCGAGTCCGCCATTGCAGGCAGTGCTCACGATCATGGCCAAGGGAAACTGGCAGGGTAAGGACGCACATCATCCCGAGGTGCGCACGATGTTCACGCGCGAGTATCTGCTCGAGAGCGACTGGTATCAGAAACGGCTGAAGACCAAACAGCAGCGCGATATCGCGCTATGGGGCCGGCACGTCGCGTATCTCGACGAATTCCTCGCTCTGCCGACGCATCATGACGAAGCGCAGCGGCTGGGCATTCCCGAGCGCCGCCGCCTGGCGGCGGCCGAATTGCAGCGTGTTATGCAACCGTCGTATTTACAGGAACTCATCGGTTCGTTGGGAGCTGATCCGCTGGGGGTGTGAGCTGAGAAGGAACTTCAGAACTTTTATGGCATGGGCGTCCCGCCCATTTTCTTGCCACAAAGACACGGGCGAGACCCCGGCGAGACGCCCGTGCCACGAAGCGAGAATCTGGAATTGAAGTCGCTTTAGGTCGTCAGGAACCCATAAAGTTCCCACGCGACCACAACGATGATCGCTGCAGCGATGGCAAGGAACACTGGAATGGGGATTTTGCGGTGACGCCAATCGCGGGGTTCGGATACCGGGTTCAGGTCAGATTTGGATTCGCCTTCGAGGATTATGCCGCGTCTTGACGAATCGGGCTGCGGTTTGTCTCCGTCGGATTTTGCTGCCGGGACGTGAGTATTGGCAAGATCCCAGAGTGACCTTTTTCCGCGGCGTCCCAGATTGATTGATTTCGGTTCCGTTTCGGTCGAAGTCGGGGCGGCTTCGATTGCCGGGGTTGATTCGGCTGCGGCAACTGTGACAGGGACCTCGACGGCCGGCGCACCCGAATCCGCTGTAGGGACGTCCTCGGCTTCGCCCGCAGGCGCCGCGGCCGAAGCGATTTGATCCGACGCGGGGGCGGGATCGGTCGCCTGAACTGCCTCGCCGAATCGCGTTCCATCCGAAAGCGCAGAGTCGCTGGGCGCGACGTCGCGAAGAATATCGAGTGCCTCTTCTTCGAGCGCCTGGGCTTTATAGGCCAGCGAGTCGGCAATGAATTTCAGCTTGACCGGACCGATGCAAACTTCGTCTCCATCCTTGAGAAGACGCCGATCGATTCGTTCGCTCCCCACGAAGGTGCCGTTCTTGCTGCCCAGATCAACCACCGTCCAGCCACCTTCGGCGGGTTCAAACCGGCAGTGCTGGCGGGAAATATCTTCAACGCGCAGGCGGACCTGGCAATCCGGCGCACGCCCGACGACGACGGCATCGTCGAATTCCGCACGCTGTGCGGGTTCCTTTTCAATCGTGATTTTGAGCATTGCCATAACTTCTGCGCCCGTCTTGCCTCAAACGTTACCGCAGGATCGTAGGGATGTGGATGAAGATTTGATGAACCGGAATTGTTGCTTGCACTTATCCGTTCGGCGTGAAATGGTAATTGAGCGATGCGATTCACTTGGCCAATTGGAACTAAACGATTATGGCGTGGTTATTTTCCGCTTCTCGCCGGGACATGCGAAATCATCTGGCCGCTGCTGTTCAAGTCGACAAGAGGGTTCACGAACCTGTCGAAGAATTGGCCGATCACGGCGCTGACCTTTTCGATTCAGATGACGAGCTTTTTCCTGATGTCGCGCGATCAAATCGCTTCCGGTGGGAACGGTCTACGCCGTCTGGACCGGTGTTAGAACCACGGGCATTGCGGTTTGCGGCATGCTGATTTTCAATGAGCCGCGAACCGTCGCGCGGATTGTCTTCCTGTTTATGATCGTGACTGGAATTATTGGCCTGCGTTTTTTTGAAACGCCGCCGGGTTGGCCGCTACCTCCGGCGGCGTCGCAGGAGTGCCGGGCCCGAGATAGCCAGGAGCGACAATGCTGTCGGTTCGGGAGTGGTGGTGATGCTGAAGTTGGTGGGGGCAGCGCTGTAGTAAATGTTCTCTGCAAACGTGGTCGGATCCATCGGATCGTAATTGAAATTGATGTTGTTCTGATTGTTGTCCAGATCGTAATTGTCTGTGTAGGTAAGGGAATTGCCGCCGGCGGGGTCGTAAGTACCAGCTGTGAAGACGGTCGTTTGATTGATGTCGGTGCTCGCGGTGAACTGGACCGTTCCGATGTAAACTCCTATGCCGTTGAATGACGGATCGGCCATTACACCGCTCCCACTCACGCTCTCCTGAACATGCGCATCGGTCATCCCCGGCATATTGCTGTATCCGATATCTCCGGGGAGATCGAAGGCGCTATTACCCGTGACACCGCCAAAGCTGGTGGCAGTACCGCCGGAGGATGAGTAGGGCACCACCCTGACCGCCGCGCCAAATAGCCCATCCTCGTCGCTAATAAACGAACTACCTGAGCTGGTGAGATTGATTTCCTGAAGGTAGATGGGCACGTTCACCGTGCCCCCGGGCGAGACGCTGTAACTGGTCTGGCCGGCGACATAAAAATAAGCGTAATTTGGAGCTGGAATCACCTGAGCTTGCGTCCCGACCGCTCCCAGTGCGAAGCATCCCACCACAGCCGCGCAGATCCATTTGAGTTTTCCAGGCATTCATCCTCCCGTTGTCAACGATTTCAGCTATACCTTTTATTATCGTAAAGTAAATTTCTGTTTAATCAAGCAATAAAATCTCAACCGTTGTACAGACTCCACGTCGTCTGTTCCGCCGTACCGCTCACAAAGCTCTCCGCCGACGACAATGCGCTAGTGTCGGCGCTGTCAAACGAGCCGCTGCTCGATCCGTCGTTATTCAAATATTGAGAATAACTTGCCCAGGTGCTCGCGCTTGAATCGGTGCGGCCGGCCGCAGTCGAAACGTACCCGGCGTTGGTCAGGTCCCCATAGAGCCGGTGGAACTTCAGCGACTGAGTGCCGGTGGGAATGGCGGCCGTGCCGGAAACGGACGTAACCTGGGCGAAATTGAGCGTCAGGATATAATGCCCGTTCGGCAGAGAAGTCGGGAGCAGGCCACGGCTGACAAAGCCGCTGCCAGAGAAGGTCACGGTCCAGGTCATTCCTCCGTTCGATGATACCAGCGTGAAAGGTACGTTCGCCCCTGCTGAGCCGAATGGATTGCTCGAATCCTGATCGGTCAGGGTGACGGCTCCCGTAGCCAGGTTGACCGGAGCATTAAAGTTAAGGACCAGGCTTGTGATCTGTGATCGCTGGGTGTTAGCCACCGCGCCGGTGCTGGAAACGCCGTTGACGAGCATGTTGGCGGTCACGGTCGTTGAAGGATTGATGGTGAAGGGGGTTGATGCGCTCTGAGGCAGGTAATTACTGTTGCCCGGATAGCTGGCCGTCACGCTGTACGAGCCGGGCGTCGTCGGCGAAGAAGCCAGCGCCGTCGTGCCGGAATAATAAGTGTACGTGACAGTGCCCGACGGCGCCGGCGCCCGGCGACGCCGGAGACGATTGCACTGACCCAGCTCGTGACATCGGTGGTGCCGTCGGCCGTGATGGTGGCCGGCGGCGAGGCGAGCCTGATTGCGGTGGTTGCCCGACCGATTGTAAAAGTCAGCGCGCTGCTCTGTGCCGAGTAGTTTGTGTCGCCGGGATAAGTGGCGAGCACGGTATAGGTTCCGGCGTTGATCGGAGCCGAGGTAAGAGCGGTTCCGGTGGCGGCGCTGCCGGTATAGAAGGCGAGCGTTGCCGCGCCGTCGGCGCCGGCTCGCCGGCCGCGCCAGTGAGCGTTGCCTTCAGTTGGCTGGTGTAGTCGCTGGCGCCGTCATAGGTGGCGCTGAAAGTCTGGGGAAGAGAAACCGTCGGCGTGCTCTTCCCGATCGTTAGCGTTCCCGGCGTGAAAGTGAGGGCATAATTGCCCAGCAACTGGTCGGGATCACTGTAGGTCGCCGCGATCGTATAGGTCCCAGCGGGGCTGCTTGAAGTGGCGGCACTGATAAAGTGAATCGTGACATTCTGGGCATCAGTTCCGAGCAGTCCGTTGACCGTGCCAGTCAGTGTCGGAATCGGTTGTCCCAGGGAAATCGAGGCATTGTTGGCCGTCACGCTGAGCGGGGCTTTAATAATGCTGAAGGGGACCGGCTGGCTCGTCTCGGGGGCGAAATTCTGGTCGCCGGAGAAGCTGGCGATCAAGTCGTAAGAGCCGACGGCGGTTGGCGCGCCGGCCAGGGGAACACTGAAATTGCCGGCGTCATAATAGGCGTAAGTGATCAGGCCGTCCGTGATCGGATTGCCGTTGGAGTCAGTTACCGTGGTGGAACCATTGTCGTATGGGGCGGCGGTATAGGGTTCGTTGGGAGCAGTGGCCACGACGGTCGACTTCACCGGCGTGTAGTAAAGCGTGTAGGAAGCGGCCCCGCCGGACGCGCTGCTATCGAAAATATGGAGTTGATTGTCGTAGGTCGCAACTCCATTTTGGAAGACGCGATCAGTGGTCCAGTAGTTATTTGGATTGAGCACCGTGCCATCAGGCCCGACCACCTTGGTCAGCTCGTAGCCGGCGCCTGGGTTTGAGGTCTGAATGTAATTCCAGCCACCGACTTCGGTGGCGGTGATGGTGACTTGGCCGGAGGCAGGTGAACCGTTGGTCGTGATGCTGGAGGCGATGCTAACCGGGGCGACGTTGCCGTTGGATTGATACAACGTGTCCGGGACGCCATTGGCGCTGTCGCTGCTTGAGTCGGCGGCGAGGAAATCCAGCTCGCCGTCACCGGTGGTTTGGACAGTATGAATCAGGGTGTGCGCATCCACAGAGACAATTTGAGAAGTCTCCGAGCCGCCCAAAGCGGTCGTGTGGGAATAGGTGGCGTCGAAACTGGTAAATTCTCCCTCAAGGCTGGAGGTCATTACAAAAACCGCCGACTCCGTCTGTCCTGGATCGAGATCGCCCAGGTCCGCGGTCAGCGACGGTGATTCCTGGTTGGAGCCCACCTGCGTGCCAATCACGGCAAAGTCAATCAGCAAGCCCGTCGCGTTGCTTGTAATCTGCGGCTGGGATGAAGTGATTGTGAAGTCGTCGGCCGCCCCGTAGCCAATATTCGTGGCCAGCAATCCCAGGTCGAACGGCTCGGAAGGCTCCCTGGGGTTATTGGGATCGGTGCCGAAGACGTTGCTCTGCAGAAAATAGTTGAGCGTGATCTTCGCCTGCGGGTAAACCGTGATCGTGCCCGGGTAAAGCTGCACTGTGACCTGCTGACCGGTGGTTGGATCCAGGTAAGTGAGCGTTCCGCCGATGTTGTAAATCGTCGGGGCCGTTGGGGCGGCGGTATTGGTCGGGATGAATTCGTAGGTTGCGCTGCCTTCGCTGTTACCCGCCAAGGTTCCGGTCCCGTCGACCGCGGATATGCCGCTCAGTGTGGGCGGCTGAATGAAGAATGCGCCACTGACGGGATTTCCATTGGCGTCGGTGACGCTCAAGTTGACGCCCACGTCGGTGAGGGATTGCGGCAGGTTGTCCTGAAGGTCGAGGGTGCCGGTGAATTCCGTGGCGGTTAGGGCCGCGGTCTGATCAAGCGTGATGCCAACCGTCGCGTCAACCGTTTCGTTGACGATTGGTGGCGGGTTGTAGCCTCCCGGCAACTCCGGCGGCCCGCCCGGGACATAGATGGTGGTCGGGCCGGAAATGGGAGGAAGTGTCGTCAGATTGCAGGTTCGATTGGGAACGGCGGTTGCCGCATACATGGGTTCCACGACCGTCGTTGGCGTCGTGCCCGCGGCTTCGAATTGGTAGGTACCGGAGAATAACAGGTGGCAGTATGGGCCTGTCCCACCATTATTGGTTACAGTGATTGGAATCGTCACGGTCGAATTAGCGGCGATGGCGCCAATAACGTATTGCCCCGAGGCATTGCCAGGTATCGCCGGCGTGAAGGAGTATTGTGGGTCCGACGGAACCGTGAACAAGACATTCTGCGCCGCCACCAGGCCGTTATTGGTTAACGTCAGAGTCAAATCGCCTGATTGTCCGACGGCCAGCGTGGGAATGTCGCTCACGGCCATGGTGACGACCGGGGCGGGCACATTGGTCTGGAACGTAGCCTGGAGTTCGATCGTGTACTGATCCGTAAACGTGTTTTTCGTAACAACCCATGAGTAATTAACGACCTGATCGGCAATGTAGACGTTCTCCTGATTCGTGATTCCCGGAATAACGGTCACGGTCTGCTGAGTAGTGGAGTGGTTGGTGCGCTCACCTGCATCAGGTAAGTGCCGGCGTCTACGTTTCCGAGATCCACCGTTCCGTTTGCGAGGGTCGTTCCCGTGGCGACAACGGTTGTATTGTCATAGGGATCGAGAAGTTGAACGGTCGCGCCTGCGACGCCTCCGGCGGTGATGTGGTCCGAGACCGCAACCTGAACGTCTCCGGTTGCGCTGGAAATGGCACGGAAGGTGTAGGGCTCCAGGAACGTGAGATTGCTGTTGGTGAACTCGATGCTTCCCGTGTATTGCCCCAGCGGCTGGTTCGCGGGCGGAAGGAGCTGAAGCGTGACTGTTGCCGACGCTCCGGGGGCAATCGATGGAATCACCGCATTGCTCGGCGGAGAGGGTCAGATAGCCGGCGCCCGTCGGCAACACGAGGTTTAGATCGCCCGTCGCCTGCGTTCCGATATTCGTCACCTGGAAGGTAACGAGAATTTGCTGGCCGACCAGCATCCCCACGTTGAGCGACGGCGGAGTAGCCGTGAGCTGCGGACCGAGAGGCGTAATGTTTACGCTCAGCGGCACCCCCGTCGTAGCACCCTGGCTGGTCGTCACATTGAACGTGAGCGGCTCAAACGTGACCGAGGAATCGGTGGCGCTGAGCGTGTAATCGATCGTCGCTGATCCGTAGGCGGGCAGGGTGGTGTTCGGAACCGTAATCTGAACGCCCAGATTCGATTGCGCTCCACTTACGGTTGCAGCCAACCCAGTGAGAGCGACCGGGCCGAGATTGTAGATCGTGAGCGTGCCGCTCACGGGTGTACCCGGCAGAATAGTTTGAGGTGCGCCGAAATTGGCGCTGATGGCGAACACGCTGAACTGCGCCTGGGCCGTGTTTACATTGCTGACAGGCGGCGCAACGGCCAGACCGTACGTACCCGTTTGTGTTGGCGTGAAGGTCGTGGCGAAATTACCGCCGCCGTCCGTCGTCACCGGAATAATTGTCGGCGTCCCGTTCAACAGCACGCGCACCGTCAACGGAACGCCATCGGCATTGCTCCCGGTGCCTGCGTAGGCAGCATGTCCGGTGATGCTGACCGGCGTGTCCAGCCCTACCGCGGTCGCCGTAGTGGTCACCGTTGCTGTGTATTGGGCGGGTAGACTGACAGCTGCCGCGGCGGTGTCATTGTTGTAGTTGCTTTCCGCGGCTCCGTGATCGGAGTTGGTCTGGATCTCGACCTGTAATGCATCGGTTGTGACAAATCCCTGCGGAAGCTGGAACGTCACAGTCCGGGTACCGCTGTTGCCGCCGGGCGCGATCGGGCCCAGCCCGCCTTGGGCGACGGCCGCCGCGTTATATTCCAGCGTATCCGAACCGCTGTACGTCGCGCCGGGGGTGGTGTCGGTCAGCGTGATGGTGTCTTGATAGGAACTCGTGACGCTGCCGCCGCCCGCATTCGTATCCTGCCATATAACGGTCACCACTCCATTGTCATCCTCGGCGCCGGTCAGGCCGGTAACGGTCAGGTCCGCTGGAGTCGTCAGCGGAGCGACGTTAACCGTTTGAGTCGCATGAACTCCCGCGGCCGTGTCGGTTTCAGTGACCGTTTGCTGCGAGCCGGCGGTGTTGAGCGTGACGCTGAACGTCCCGGTGCCGTTGGTCAGTGCCGCACCTGTCGGCAGCGTCGCGCTGGGGTCGTTGCTGGTGAAGGCGATCGGATCGTTGTCGGCGGTGACGACATTGCCGTAGCCGTCGTACGCGGTCAGCGTCACGCTTTCGGGGGTTCCGGCCGTCAACGAAGTGGGGAGACCTGATTCCACCAGCGTAGCCGGCGCGCCCGCAAGGACAGTGAGGTTCTGGACGACGCTAATGTTGTTTGCCGTGTCGGCGGCGGTGACCGTTTGTGCGCCCGCGGTCTTCAGCGTGAGGTTGAACGTGGCTGCGCCGCCGCTGAGCGAGACCCCGGCGGGAACGACCGCCTGGCTGTCGCTGCTGGTGAGCGTGAGCGGGTCGTTGTCGCCGGTGGCGACGTTGCCGAACGAGTCGTAAGCGGTGACGGTGACGGAATAGGAAGTGCCAGCCGTCGGAGAGGCGGGGAGGCCGCTCAGCAGCAACTTGGACGCGGCCGCGGAACTGACGTTCACGTTCTGGGTGGCATTGAGACCGGCGGGAACATCATTTTCCGTGACGGTCTGCGGACCGGCGGTCTTGAGCGTGACGCTGAACTGGCCGGTTCCATTACTTAATACTGCGTTTGTCGGAAGAACCGCCTGAGCGTCACTGCTGGTAAATCCGATCGGATCGCTATCGGAGGTGGCGACGTTGCCATAGGCGTCGTAGGCGGTGACGGTCACGGTCGCCGCGGTTCCTGGAGTCAGCGAAGAGGGGATGCCGGTAACGGTGAGGCTGGCGGCAGCGGAGGGGCTGACCGTGACGTTTTGCGACTGATTGACGCCCGCGGCCGTGTCGGTTGCGGTCAGGGATTGGAGACCGGCGGTTTTGAGGGTGACGCTGAAAGTTCCCGTTCCGCCTGTCAACGCCGCGCCGGTGGGCAGGAGCGCCTGCCCGTCGGAGCTGGTGACGGTGAGCGGGTCGTTGTCGCTGCCGACAACGTTCCCCTGTGCGTCGTAAGCCGTCACCGTGAAGGACTGCGCGGCTCCGGCGATTTGCGTGCCCGACAAGCCGGTAATGACCAGTTTCGTGACTCCCGACGATGTAACGTTGACGGTCTGGGTCGCGTGGATTCCCGCGGCCGTATCGGTCTCCGTTACGGTTTCCTGCGTGCCGGTGGTTTTCAACGTGACGCTGAAGGTTGCTGTGCCGCCGCTGAGCGAGACGCCGGTCGGTAGGGTCGCGGCGCTGTCATTGCTGGTGACACTTAGCGCGTCGTTGTCGCTGGTGACAAGATTGCCGTAAGCGTCATACGCCTTTACCGTCACGCTCTGAACGGCTCCCGCTGCCTGCGAGGCGGGCAGGCCGGTTTCCATAAGCGTAACAGGCACCGCCGCGCTGACGGTGACATTCTGTGAAGCGCTGATCGAGTTGGTAGTGTCGCTAACACTCACCGTCTGAGATCCAGCGGTCTTAAGGGTCACGCTGAAGGTTCCCGTCCCGCTGCCCAGCGAAAGGCCGGCGGGCAGCGCGGCCTGTCCATCGGTGCTCGTGAAGGAAAGCGCGTCGTTATCGCCGCTGGCGATGTTGCCGAAGGCATCGTAGGCGGTCACGGTCACCGACTGCGCCACGCCGGCCGTTGGCGTCGCCGATAGGCCGCTGATCACCAGGCGGGTCGCGGCCGCGGAGCTCACGCTGGCCGACTCCATTGCGCTCAGCGACTTGCTCGAATCGTTGGCCGTCACGGATTGCGTTCCGGCGGTCTTGAGCGTGAGGCTGAACGTGCCGGTTCCATTACTGAGCGACACGCCGATGGGAAGCACAGCCTGGCTGTCGGTGCTCGAGAAGGAGATGGGATCGCTGTCGCCGCTGGCCACATTTCCGAAAGCGTCGTACGCGGTCACCGTTACGGTTGCCGCCGTTCCCGGCGTCAGGGCCGACGGAAGACCCGTCATCGCGAGTGTCGAGGCAGTCGCCGCGCCGACGTTTATCGTCGGCGACAACTGACTGATCCCAGCCGCGGCGTCATCCGCCGTGATCGTCTGCGAACCTGCGGTCTTCAGAGTCACGCTGAAGGTGCCCGTTCCGCCGCTGAGCGAGAGGCCGGTCGGCAAAACCGCCTGTCCGTCACTGCTGGTGAACGTCAGTGCGTCATTGTCGCCGGTAACAACGTTTCCAAGCGCATCGTAAGCCGTCACCGTGAGCGAGTGGGCCGCGCCGGCGGTTTGCGCGGTAGACAAACCGGTAATGACCAGCTTCGTGACCGCCGAAGAGGTTACGTTCACGGTTTGAGTGGCGTGAATTCCCGCGGCCGTATCGGTTTCGGTCATCGTCTGCTGCGAGCCGGCGGTGTTGAGCGTGACGCTGAACGTCCCGGTGCCATGGCTCAGTGCCGCGCCTGCCGGCAGCGTGGCGCTGGGGTCGTTGCTGGTGAAGGCAATCGGATCGTTGTCGCTGGTTACGACATTCCCGTAGGCGTCGTACGCGGTCAGCGTCACGCTTTCGGCTGTTCCCGCCGCCTGCGAAGCGGGCAAACCGGATTCCACCAGGGTGGCCGGCGCCACCGCCAGGACAGTCACGTTCTGAACGACGCTGATGTTGTTTGCCGCGTCGGCGGCGGTAACCGATTGCGAGCCTGCAGTCTTCAGCGTGAGGTTGAACGTGGCGGCGCCGCCGCTGAGGGAGACGCCGGTCGGAACGACCGCCTGGCTGTCGCTGCTGGCGAGCGTGAGCGGGTCGTTGTCGCCGGTGGCGACGTTGCCGAACGAGTCGTAAGCGGTGACGGTGACGGAATAGACCGCGCCGGCCGTTGGCGAAGCGGGAAGTCCGGTAAGCGTGAGTTTCGATGTGGCGGCGGGGGTGACGCTGACCGTCTGCCCGGCACTAATACCGGCCGCGGTGTCGGTTTCGGTGAGGGTTTGCAGTGCGCCGGCGGTCTTGAGTGTAACGCTGAACGTGCCGGTTCCGTGGGTGAGCGACGCCCCGGTCGGGAGAACAGCGTTAGGATCGTTGCTGGTGAAGCTGATCGTATCGTTATCGCCGGTGAGGACATTGCCATAGGCGTCGTAGGCGGTCAGCGTGACGTTCTCGGCGGTTCCTGCGCTCAGTGAGCTCGGCAGGCCGGATTCGGTCAGCTTGGACGGTGCGCCGGCAGCGACAGTGACGTTCTGAACGACACTGATTCCGTTGGGGGAATCGGCGGCGGTGACGGATTGAGCGCCGGCGGTTTTGAGCGTGATACTGAACGTCGCGGAACCCGTGTGGAGCGAAACACCAGTGGGAAGCACGGCCTGGCCGTCACTACTAGTGAGCGTGAGCGGATCAGTGTCGCCGGTGGCGACGTTGCCGAATGAGTCGTAAGCGGTGACGGTGACCGAGTAGGCCGTCCCGGCCACCGGCGAAGCAGGCAGGCCGGTCAACGTCAGCTTCGACGCGGCCGCGGCGTTGACCGTCACATTTTGCGTGGCGCTGATTCCCGCGGGAGTATCGGCTTCAGTCACGCTCTGCGAACCGGCGGTCTTGAGCGTTACGCTGAACTGGCCGGTTCCATTGCTCAAAACCGCGTTCTTCGGCAAAACGGCTTGTGCATCAGTGCTGGTGAAGCTGATCGGATCGCTGTCGCCGGTGGCGACATTGCCGTAGGCGTCGTAGGCGGTAATGGTCACGGTTGTCGCGGTTCCCGGGGTGAGCGAAGCGGGGATTCCGGTGACAGTGAGGCTGGTGGCGGTCGAAGGACTGACCGAAACGCTTTGCGATTGGCTCACCCCAGCGGCGGAGTCGTTCACATTGATCGATTGCGAGCCGGCGGTCTTCAGCGTGGCGGTGAAAGTGCCGGTCCCACCGGACAATGTCGCGTTGGCCGGCAGAAGGGCCTGGCTGTCGTTGCTGGTGATCGCCAGCGGGTCGTTGTCGCCGGTGGCGACATTGCCCAGAGAGTCGTAAGCCGTGACGGTGAAGGTCTGCGCCGCGCCGGCGGTTTGCGTACCCGCTAATCCGGTGATGACGAGCCGTGTGACGGCTGCCGCGTTGACGGTCGTGTTTTCAGAAGTATTCAGGCCGGCGCCGGAGTCGACAACGCTGACGCTCTGGGGGCCCGGGGTCTTGAGCGTGACATCATAGCTTGTGCTTCCGTCGCTCAGGGTCACGCCGGTGGGCAGCGACGCGCTCGAATCGGTGCTCGATACGGTGATCGGATCATTGTCGCCGGTGGCGACATTGCCATAAGTGTCATACGCCGTAACGCTGATGCCTTCGACCGTCCCGGCGGTCAGTGCGCTGGGCAGACCGGATTCAACAAGGCTGACTGGGCTAGCGGCCACGACCGTCACATTCTGCTGGACGCTGATGTTGTTTGCCGCATCGGCGGCAGTGAATGAGTGATAGCCGGCGGTTTTTAGCGTGAGGTTGAACGTCGCGACGCCATTGGCGAGCGACACGCCGGTCGGAATAACGGCCTGACCGTCGCTGCTGGTGAGGGTGAGCGGATCATTATCGCCGGTGGCGACGTTGCCGAAGGAATCGTACGCGGTGACGGTGACAGAGTTGGCAACACCCGCCGTCGGGGAGGCGGAGAGACCGGTGATGACGAGTTGCGTTGCCGCCGCCGAACTCACATTGACCGTCTGCGAACCGAGCGCGCTTGGCGTGCCGGCATCAGTGGCGGTGACGGACTCAGACCCGGCCGTCTTGAACGTGACGCTGAAGTTGGCGGTTCCGCTACTGAGCGAGACACCCGCCGGAAGCACCGCCTGGTGATCGGTGCTGGTGAAGTTGAGGCTGTCGCTGTCGCCGGTGGCGATGTTTCCGTAGGCGTCATAGGCTGTGACGGTGCCCGTGACGGCGGTGCCGGGCGTGACGTTGGAGGGAAGGCCGGTGACGGTGAGTATGGCCACGGATGCCGGCGTGACGGTCGTGCCTTCGGTGCCTGACGCGCCGGTGTTGTTGTCAACGGCTTCGATCGTCTGGGAGCCGGCGGTCTTAAAGGTGACGTTGAAGGTGCCGGTACCCGCCGTCAGAACTGCGCCGGAGGGAAGGACCGCCTGCGGATCGCTGGTGTAACCAAAATAGAGGCTGTCGTTGTCGTTGGTAACGAGATTGCCGTAGGCATCGTAGGCGTTGATCGTGACGCTTTCGGTGGCTCCGGCGACCTGTGTGACCGGCAGGCCGGTTATGACCAAAGTCCTCGAAGCCGCGGGCGTGACATTGACGTTTTGCGTGGCGCTCAGCGACGGCTGACTCGCGTCGGCAAGCGTCAGGCTTTGGGCGCCTGCGGTCTCGAGCGTCACATTGAAAGTAGCAACGCCTGCATTCAGCGAGACGCCCGTGGGCAGAACCGCCTGAGCATCGGGGCTGGTGATATTTACGGCGTCGTCGTCGTTGGTGATCACGTTGCCGAAAGCATCGTACGCCGTGGCAGTGACCGACTCGGTCGTTCCGGCCGTCTGCGCCGGGCAATCCGGTGATCACCAGTTTGGAAGCGGCCGCGGGATCGGTAGTCAGTGTATAGGATTGAGTGCCGCTGTCGCCGCCGGAATCCGTCACCTTCACCACGAAGTTCGAGATGCCTGCCGTGTCGGACGTGCCGCTGAGCAGACCGCCCGTCAGGAGAGAAAGTCCCTGGGGGAGCTGGCCGGATATGACGGAGAAAGAGTAGCCGCTTTCGGTGCCGCCGCTCGCTGTCAAAGTCTGATTGTATTGCGTCCCGGCGGTCGCGTCAGTTAGCGAGGAGGGACTCAGTAAAATGGTCTGCGATCCCACGACGATGTCGGCGCTGGTCGAGGTGTAATCGTTCACCAGCGGAAGAAAGCTCAGATTCGTAAATGGGCTGAAGGTTCCCGACAGGGTGGTTGCCGCGCTGACGACCTTCAAATCAGCCGTGGCGGGCAGATTGTAGCCGGGAGCAGTGTTGGCCTGAAGGGTTCCGGCGACATCGGCAGCGCCGGTGGCGGTCACCGCGCCGAAACTGGTGGGTGTCGCAAGCTCCACTTCCAGAGTTCCATCGGCCGGCTGATCGAAATCACCCGTTACCGCGAGCGTGCCGCCGGCGCCGACGCTGAGAGTCCCGTCGTTCGTGAAAGCCCCACCCGCGGGTGTGTCCGCAAGGCTTTGGCCACCGCTGAGTGTGAGACTTCCCGAAGTGCCGATGCTTGTCAGCCCGGACAAGGCGTTCGAACCGCCGGTTTCGATGTTGGAATTTGCGCCGACAACCAGCGTCGCGTTGTCGGTAATGACGTTTCCAGTAATGCTCAAAGTACTGCCGCCGGTGGCTTCCCAAGTCCCACCGCTCAGCGTGCCGGCGGAAAGATTGTTAACGGCGTTGGTGGTGAAATCGATGGTGCTGCCGTTGGTGGCAGAAACGGTGCCTTCATTGGTAATCGGCTCATAAACGTTGAAGGTTCCCCCGCCATCCGATGCGATCGTGCCGTCGTTGATGAATTGGCTCTCGGGGAGGTCGGCGTAGTAGTAGTAACTGTATCCGTTGAAATTCCCGCTGTTCCCATCGATCTTCACGCCCGTTCCGAAGGTTACGGCGGCGCCGACGTCCTGCCCGGCAGTCGGGTCGTAGAAAATCGTGCCGTTATAGATGTTGTTGCTGCCGCTGCCGCCAAATACGATCGAAGCCGAGCCACCCGGCGCCACGGTGAGCGATTCTGGAGACGCGCCGTCGAAATTAATTCCGCCGTAAGTGTCTCCGGCCGCATCCCCCAGGAGAATCGTGCCGTTGAGAATCAGCCCATCTTGTATCTGCGTAGAGGCGCCGGAGACCTGACTCAAGTCCAGGTTTCCCTGCACGGTAACGCCATCGAGAAGATTATTGCCGTTGGCGTCGAAGACGAATTGTCCGCTGTTGGTTTCGGTGATGGTGCCGCCGGTGATCGTTCCGCCATCGAGCGTCAACGGGCCGGTTGTGTCGCTGAGCGCGAGCGTGCTGCCGGTGTTGTCCAGCGTGCCGGTCAACTCGATGGTGCTGCCCGGGGCATCGCTCAAGCCGCCGTTCAACTCTGAGGTGGTGAAACTGCCAGCCAGATTCAGCGTGCTGTTGTTGCTGGCCGAGAGAGTGCCCTGGTTGGTGAGCGGCTCGTAGATCGTGATCGTCCCGCCGCCATCGGAATTGATGATTCCGTCGTTGATGAACTGGCTGCCAGGATATGCCCCGCCGCCAAAATAGCCGTATCCGTTAAGTTGCCCGTTGTTTCCCTGGATAGTGACGCCGGCACCGAAGGTGACGGCGGCTCCCTCCTGCTGGTTCGTGTTGGGATCGTAAATATTAATCTCATTATCGATTTCGTTGCTGCTGCTGCCACCGAAAACAATTGAGGCCGAGCCGCCGGAGGTCGCGCTCACCGATTCAGGCAAACCACCGGTAAATGCGAGAAACCCGTCAATATCGCCGGCCGAATCACCAATCAGGATCGAGCCGTTCAGCGTGAGGCCGTCCTGAATGACCGCCGTCGCTCCGTCATTCTGGTTCAGGTTCAAGTTTCCCTGAACCGTCACCCCGTCGAGAATGTTGGGGTTCGCGTCGAAGACGACCTGTCCGCTGCCGGTCTCGGCGACGGTGCCGCCGGTGATTGTGCCGCGATTGAGGGTTAAGGGGCCGGTGGCGTTGCTGAGAGCGAGTGTACTGCCGGAGTTGTCAAGCGTGCCGCTCAATTCGAGGGTACTGCCCGGTTCATCACTGAAGCCGCCGTTCAACTCTGACGTCGTGAAATTGCCGGCCAAATTAAGCGTGCTGTCGTTGGTGGCTGAGACGGTGCCCTGGTTGGAGATTGGCTCGTAGATCGTGATCGTCCCGCCGCCATCGGAATCAATGGTCCCATCGTTGATGAACTGGCTGTTTGGATATGGGTTGTTGTAACCGTATCCGCTGAGCTGCCCATCGTTGCCGTCGATCTTCACGCCGACGCCAAAGGTGACGGCGGCTCCGTCGTATTGGCTGGAGTTGGCGTCATAGAACTGTGTGTAGTTTTGGATCTGGTTGCTGGTGCTGCCGCCGAACACGATCGACGCTGAGCCGCCCGGAGCTGCGGTCAGCGACTCGGGCGAAGTGCCTTCGAAAGCGAGCACGCCGTAAATATCTCCGGCGGCGTCGCCGATAAGGATTGTGCCGTTGAGCTTCAGGCCGTCGAGGATGTTCACCGTCGCGCCGTTGACCTGGCTCAGGTCCAGGTTTCCCTGGAGCGTGACGCCGTCCAGCGTTCCGCTGGTGCTTGCGACCAGTTGGCCGCTGCTGGTTTCGCTGATGGTGCCGCCGATGATCGTGCCGCCGGCGAGCGTCAATGGACCGGTGGCGTCACTGAGGGCGAGAGTATTGCCGGTGTTGTCCAGCGTGCCGCTCAATTCCAGGGTGCTGCCCGGGGCATCGTTGAAGCCGCCGTTCAACTCCGAGGTCGTGAAATTGCCGGCCAAATTAAGCGTGCTGTCGTTGGTGGCTGAGACGGTGCCCTGGTTGGAGATTGGCTCGTAGATCGTGATCGTCCCGCCGCCATCGGAATCAATGGTCCCATCGTTGATGAACTGGCTGTTTGGATATGGGTTGTTGTAACCGTATCCGCTGAGCTGCCCATCGTTGCCGTCGATCTTCACGCCGACGCCAAAGGTGACGGCGGCTCCGTCGTATTGGCTGGAGTTGGCGTCATAGAACTGTGTGTAGTTTTGGATCTGGTTGCTGGTGCTGCCGCCGAACACGATCGACGCTGAGCCGCCCGGAGCTGCGGTCAGCGACTCGGGCGAAGTGCCTTCGAAAGCGAGCACGCCGTAAATATCTCCGGCGGCGTCGCCGATAAGGATTGTGCCGTTGAGCATCAGGCCGTTGAGGATGTTCACCGTCGCGCCGTTGACCTGGCTCAGGTCCAGGTTTCCCTGAAGCGTCACCCCGTCCAGCGTCCCGCTGCCGCTGGCGACCAGTTGGCCGCTGCTGGTTTCGGAAATAGTGCCGCCGGTGATCGTGCCACCGGCAAGCGACAATGGACCGGTGGTGTCGCTGAGGGCGAGCGTGCTGCCGGTGTTGTCCAGAGTGCCGCTCAATTCCAGGGTGCTGCCCGGGGCATCGTTGAAGCCGCCGTTCAACTCCGAGGTCGTGAAATTGCCGGCCAAATTAAGCGTGCTGTCGTTGGTGGCTGAGACGGTGCCCTGGTTGGAGATTGGCTCGTAGATCGTGATCGTCCCGCCGCCATCGGAATCAATGGTCCCATCGTTGATGAACTGGCTGTTTGGATATGGGTTGTTGTAACCGTATCCGCTGAGCTGCCCATCGTTGCCGTCGATCTTCACGCCGACGCCAAAGGTGACGGCGGCTCCGTCGTATTGGCTGGAGTTGGCGTCATAGAACTGTGTGTAGTTTTGGATCTGGTTGCTGGTGCTGCCGCCGAACACGATCGACGCTGAGCCGCCCGGAGCTGCGGTCAGCGACTCGGGCGAAGTGCCTTCGAAAGCGAGCACGCCGTAAATATCTCCGGCGGCGTCGCCGATCAGGATCGTGCCGTTGAGCGTCAGGCCATCCAGAATGTTCACCGTCGCGCCGTTGACCTGGCTGAGGTCCAGGTTTCCCTGGAGCGTGACGCCGTCCAGCGTTCCGCTGGTGCTTGCGACCAGTTGGCCGCTGCTGGTTTCGCTGATGGTGCCGCCGATGATCGTGCCACCGGCAAGCGTCAATGGCCCGGTGGCGTTGGTGAGTGCGAGCGTGCTGCCGGTGTTGTCCAGCGTGCCGCCTAATTCGAGGGTGCTGCCGGGGGCATCGCTAAAGCCGCCGTTCAACTCCGAGGTCGTGAAATTGCCGGCCAAATCGAGAGTGCTGTCGTTGCTGGCCGAGACAGCGCCTTGGTTGGAGAGCGGCTCGTAGATCGCAATCGTGCCTCCCCCATCGGAAGCAATGGTCCCATCGTTGATGAACTGACTGTCCGGGTAGTTGCCCGAATAATAGTAGCCGTATCCGCTAAGAAACCCGTTGTCCCCGTGAATCGTTACGCCGGTGCCGAATGTGACGGCGGCTCCGTCGTTTTGGCCGGCATTACTGTCATAGCCCAGCACGAAGTTCAGGATTTGGTTGTTACTGCTGCCGCCGAACACGATCGAGGCTGAGCCGCCGGGCGCCACATTCAGTGATTCGGGCGAATTGCCTTGGAAATAGAGTATGCCGTAGTTGTCTCCGGCGGCGTCGCCGATAAGGATCGTGCCGTTCAGCGTCAGGCCGTCCAAGATGCTCACCGTCGCGCCGTTGACCTGGCTCAGATCCAGGTTTCCCTGGAGCGTCACGCCGTCCAGCACGCCGCTGCTGGTTGCGACTAGTTGGCCGCTGCCAGCTTCGGTGATCGTGCCGCCGGTGATCGTGCCGCCATCGAGCGTCAAGGGCCCGGTGGCGTTGCTGAGGGCGAGCGTGCTGCTGGTGTTGTCCAGAGTGCCGCTCAATTCCAGGGTGCTGCCCGGGGCATCGCTGAAGCCGCCGTTCAACTCTGAGGTCGTGAAACCGCCGGCCAAATTAAGCGTGCTGTTGTTGCTGGCCGAGAGAGCGCCCTGGTTGGAGAGCGTCTCCTGGATCGTGAGGGTTCCACCCGCGTCGGCGGCGATGGAGCCGCCGTTGATGAACTCACTGCCGGGGTAATAATACGCCCCGGTGAAGGAGCCGGTGTTCCCGTCGATGCTGACGCCCTGGGCAAAGGTGACGGCGACGCCTTCCTGCTGCTGGTCGGTGGAGTTGTAGTAGTTGTAGCTGTTGATGATCTGGTTGTCGCCGCTCGACCCGAAGACCACCGAGACCGATCCACCGGGCGTGGGGGAGAGCGACTGGGCAGCGGGGCCATTAAAATAAAGATCGCCGTAAACGTCTCCGGCAGCGTCCCCGATGAGGATCGACCCGTCCATCGTCAGGCCGTTCTCAATGTTGACGGTTGCGCCGGCGAACTGGCTGAGGTCCAAGTTTCCCTTGAGTGTGACACCGTCCAGTACGTTGCCGCCGTTAAGCGTTGGGACCAGTTCTGCGCCGCCGGAGAACGCCAGCGTACTGTTTTGGAGGGTTCCACCGTCCAGCGTGAAATTCGCGGAGAGTTGGGCTCCGCCGCTTCCGACCTGGAGGGAACTGCCGCCGGTGAGATCGAGGGGCGACGCGCTGGTAAGACTCTGGACCGACTGAGGGCCGCTGGCAATGGTGATCGTTGATGCGCCGGCGGGGATCACGGCGCTGTCGCCGGGTTGTGGAACGCCGGTCCCGCCGGTCCAGTTGCCGGCGTTGGTCCACTGCCCCCCGTCGTTGGCGGCCCCGGTCCAGGTTACCGTGGAGAGCAGCCTGCGGCTCTCGAGCAATTCGGTGCCGAACCAGCTTTCAACGGCGGTGCGCCTTTCGCGTCGCTTTGATGGCGCGATCGAAAAGTCGTTTAACTGAAAGCCGCGAAACACGCTTTGACGAACCCCGTTCCCTCGCACTCGCCACGATTTGCCTCTTTCCCCGTAAAACGGATTATCGTCCGCGCGCTGATTTGAGGCGCACTGCTGCCGATCATCCGTTCCGTTAAACTTATTTGCCGCGAAAAGGTGACGCCCCAATTGCTCGTTCACCCCGAATGAATCATGAGCTCGGCACAATAAAAATGGATCAACCGTTTGTCAAGCAAATAGAAGGTGAAAAATTTGTCACGAGGTTCGGATGCAACGGGCGGCATTCATTTCTCAAAAAGTGAAGGTGCACGTCCGAGCGCAGTTGCTCGTCTCGCCAATTACTACGCGGAAACTCGCTCCATTCTGCGCGCACCCAATTTTATTTTTTTAAATTAATTCGAACGCGCGAAAGCGATGGGAGCGGCGGAGTTAGATTGCGGCATTACTGACGCCGTCATCCGGGATGGTGACGGGCTCAAGGCCGTCGCGTGTGATTCGACATGAAATAGCGGGTGGATTGGTTGTCAGTGCGACTGAGCGCCGGTATCGTTCGACGTCTCGAAAAACCAGTCATTCTTGGAGTTGAGCCAAACCGATCATGAAAATTCACGAATATCAGGCCCGTCAGATTTTGTCCGAAGCCGGCGTTGCCGTTCCGCCGGCGGAAGTCGTGCGCAACGCGGATGAAGCGGCGGCGGCGTTCGAGAAATTCAAGTCGCCGATGTGTGTGGTGAAAGCGCAGGTTTATGCGGGGGGGCGCGGCAAGGCGGGGTTCGTGAAGCTGGTGAAGTCGGCCGCCGAGGCGCGCGAGGCGGCGACCTTCATGCTTACCCATCGCATGACCAGCTACCAGACCGGGCCGGAAGGGGTGCCCGTTTCGGTGCTGATCGTTGCGCCGGGCGTGGAGATCGCCAAGGAATATTACCTGGGCATCACCGTCGACCGAACGCGCAACACCGCGACGATGATCGCGTCCGCCGAGGGAGGCGTGGAAATCGAGGAAGTGGCGAAAAAGTCGCCGGAGAAGGTGCTGAAGGAGCCGTTGCATCCGCTCATGGGCTTGCAGCCGTTTCAGGCGCGCGACCTGGCTTACAAGCTCGGATTTCCGGGAAAGCTCGCCGGCGAGGCCGCGAAGCTGATGATCAATCTGGCCGAAGCCTTCATGAAGACCGACGCGTCGCTCGCGGAAATCAATCCGCTGGTCATCACCAAAGACGGGAAGCTGCTGGCGATCGACGCGAAATTCAATTTCGATGACAACGCGCTCTTTCGCCATGCCGATCTGGTGGCGATGGCCGACGAGAGTCAGGAACGCCCGCTTGACGTTCGGGCCCACAAGGCCAATCTCAACTACATCGCCCTCGACGGCACCATCGGCTGCCTGGTGAACGGCGCGGGCCTGGCCATGGCGACCATGGACATCATCAAGCTGCACGGCGCTGAGCCGGCGAATTTCCTCGACGTCGGCGGATCGGTCACCGCCGACGGCGCGATCGAGGCCTTCCGCATCATCCTTTCCGACCCAAGCGTGAAGGGGATCCTCGTGAACATCTTCGGCGGAATCGCCAAGTGCGATCTGATCGCCGAGGCGCTGGTGAAGGCGGGACAGGAAGTCGGATTCAAGATCCCCGTCGTCGTCCGCCTGGAGGGGACCAACGTTGACAAGGCGCGGGAAATTCTCAAGGGGGCGCAGAGCCAGCTTCCGACGTTGATCACGGCGTCGGATCTCACCGACGCGGCGAAGAAAGTGGTGGCGGCGGTGGGGTAGGGGCGATCGCCGTAGGGGGGAAATCAGATGATGACGCTGAGGCAATGGTTGAGCGATGACGCGAAAGTCCGTGTGCGTTTTATGCCGGTAGAAGCAGGCACTGCGACCGAAGCGGCGGTTGCGGAGCTGCTGACGGACTATTGCGAAATTGCTCGCGATAAGCGTATCAGCCCGCTTGTATTGATGGCGGGTGTGGTTCTCGACTTCTTATGCATACACCCCTTTCGCGATGGAAATGGCCGGACATCACGCTTGCTCACGCTACTGCTTTGTTACCACGCTGGAGCGGAAGTGGGTCGGTATATCAGCCTCGAACGAGTGATTGAGCAAAACAAGGAACGCTATTACGAAACTTTGCAGCAAAGTTCGGTCGGCTGGCATGAAGGCCGGCACAATCCCTGGCCCTTTGTGAACTACATGCTTTGGATTCTCAAGCAGGCATATAACGAATTCGAGCAAAGGGTAGGCGACGTCGCCGATCCGATCGGCGCCAAGGCCGCCCTGGTTCGCGAGGCGATCGTAAAGCTTCCGAGAAGTTTTCGGCTTGTTGATGTTGAATCCGCCTGTCCGGGGGTCGGACGGGACTGGATTCGTAAGGTTCTTCGCCAAATGAAGTCGGAGAATCTGCTTCGTTCGAGCGGTTACGGCCTTAAAGCACGCTGGGAGCGGGTTTTTGAGTAAGGGTATTCAATACCCTCTAGTGGGGGTATTTGTGAGGGTATTGGTGCTCGAAATTCTCTATGAGAGACGATGAAGTGCTAACAGCCGATGGGCAGGAAGAATTACGGAAGTTGCCTCTTCTCTAACGACCGCACTTCATCGGGTTGCCGGCAAGAAAGTGGCTCCGCAATTGTTCGTTCCGCGTCGAGCGGCGGTTGCGTCGTTCCGTCATAGATGTTCTCCGTTCACAGCATCTTCTGCATGAAGATCACGTCGAGCCAGCGATCGAATTTGAATCCGACCTGTTTGAGATGAGCGGCCTGAACGAATCCCATTTTTCGATGGATCGCAATGCTTCCCGCCTGCTCGGCGTCGATCAGGCCGATGATCGAACGATGTTTGGCTTCGATTGCCCGCTCGATCAGGTCGGTCAAGAGTGCCGTCCCGATTCCGCGACGCAAGTGTTGAGGATGAACGTAGACAGAATTCTCGACCGTAAAGCGATAGGCGGTGCGCGGATGAAACGGGGAGAGAGATCCCCAGCCTACAATGTCCGCGCCCGACACGGCGACCGTTACCGGGTGGGCGCCTCCATGACGGGAAAACCACGCCTGTCGGGATTCGGCCGGCTCCGGCTCCTCCTGATAAGTCGTAACGGAGTGAATGACGTAATGATTATAAATGTCGTTGATCGCCGGCAGATCATCGACGTTCGCCAGGCGGATATGCACTTCACCCATGGGTTTGAATTTTCGCCCGAAGTTCATGGCTTGCAACTGGAGGATTAGAGTTGTCGGCGAACTGAAGCGAATTTCAATCGATCGATTTGGGCGTCGGTTCGACAACGGCCGTTTCATATGGGGAGGATTCGCACGAAATCGGATTTCCGCATTCCGGGCAGAAACCGCTTTCGTTTCGTGTAAGATCGTATGCGCACCAGACGCACTGACCGCGATCGCGACGCCGAAGCGTTCGCTGGTCCTGGGACTCTGTGGTGATGTAGGCCGTCACCCACGGCCAGAGGGCGATCAGGATCAGAAGAAAAATGAAATCATCGCGATTCAAGCTGCCGATGAGCCAGCAGAAAATGTAATAGGCCCCCATCAGCAGCAGTACCGCGCAAAAGAAACAATAATTGAGGGTGCGATTTCTCATCCATCCAAAGCATACGCCCGGCGGGCAGGTTAATGAATCACGATTTCACGCGCGGAACCGATGTAAGCAATGCGAATCCTTTCTGTGAATTGCGGCAGCTCTTCTTTCAAAGTCGAGTTGATCGAGCTTGGCGATTCCGATTCACCGCCTCGGCGAGTCGCAAGTGGTTTGGTCGATCGCATTGGAGCCGGGGCGACCGTTGAATTTCGAATCAATGATGAGAAATCCAAACCCGCCCCGACCGAAGTATCGGATCACAATCAGGCGATGGGCGTGGCCGTTGCATGGTTGCGCGAAAAGAAACTGTTGAGCGAGATCTCGGGAATCGGCCATCGAATCGTTCATGGCGGAGACCGGTTCCCCGGGCCGGCTCTTATCGATCAAAAAGTGATCGAAGGAATCGACGCGTTGCGGGAGCTGGCGCCGCTGCACAACGGTCCATCGCTGTCGGCGATTCGCGCGGCTCGGGCAGAACTCGGGGAGGCAATGCCGATGGTCGCCGTATTCGACACGTCATTTCATCGCACGATGCCGCCGCGCGCAGCCCAATACGCGATTCCGACTGATTGGGCTCAGAAGTACGGGATCCGGCGCTATGGGTTTCATGGCATTGCCCATCGCGACATGGCCGAGCGCGGCGCGGCACTTCTGAAACGGCCGGCGAGTGAATTGCGATTCATCACTCTGCAACTGGGCAACGGATGTTCCGCCGCCGCGATCCGCGGCGGGCAATCGATCGACACGACGATGGGGTTCACACCGCTGGAAGGACTGGTGATGGGAACGCGATCCGGCGACCTCGATCCGTCGGTTCCCGGGTTTATCGCGGAAAAGGAGAAGCTGCCGGTCGCGGAGGTGGAGCGGATGCTGAATCGCGGCTGCGGCTTGCTCGGAGTTTCCGGTTTATCGCGCGACATGCGCGAGCTGGAATCGGCCGCCGGGCGCGGCGATGCGCGGGCTGAACTGGCGATCGAACTGTTCTGCTATCGGGTCCGTAAATCGATCGGCGCCTATCTGGCCATACTGGAAGGAGCCGATGCGGTAATCTTCGGCGGAGGAATTGGCGAGCACGCCTCGGCGATTCGCGAACGGATCTGCGCTCCGATGACGTGGAGCGGGCTCATGCTGGATTTGGATCGGAACCGAGCGACTGTCGGAACGGAAGGGCGGATCAGCGCTGACTCTTCGGCGGTGGGCGCGTATGTCATTCCGGTGGATGAAGCGCTCGTGATTGCGCGGGATACCGCGTACCTGATCTCGAAACCGCGAAAATGAGCGATTAAGCAATTTCCAGGCTTGCCCGCGGCGCGAATCCGAGATCGACGGTATTGAAGTGCTTGAGCAACCGGGGGCATTCATGGTATTTCAACCTCATCGCGCAGCGGGCGTATTGCTGTTGGTGTAATGGGGGGCATTGCGAGGAACGAATGATCAAGACGCGAAATGTGATGGCAATCGTGGCTACCGGCCTGTTTCTCGGCGCTGCCGCCGTGCGGGCCGACCCAGTCGATTTTGACAAGCAGATTCGGCCGATCCTCGCCCAATCGTGCTACAAGTGCCACGCTGGCGCCAAGCATAAGGGAGACCTGAAGCTCGCCAGCATGGCTGACATCCTCAAAGGGGGCAAGGACGGGCCGGTTCTCACGCCGAAGGATCCGGCCAAGAGCGACCTGTACCATCGCATTACATTGGGCAAAGACGACGACGACCGGATGCCGCCAAAAGGGGAGATGCTTCCTCAGGCGCAGACCGATCTGGTGAAGCAATGGATCGTCGAGGGGGGATCGTTTGGAACCTGGAAAGAAGATTCCGCTGAGGAGATCGCCAAGGCGACGGGTGGCGGTGCAACGGAAGAGGCGGCCACGCAGGCGATCAAGGAAGTCGTTCTGCCAGAAGTAGCGCCCGCCGATCCGGCGTCTGTCGAAAAAATTCAGCAGACCGGCGCGCTGTGCATGAAGCTGGCTCAGAACACCAACCTCCTCGACGTCGAATTTCAACTGAACGGACCGAACATCACCGATGCGCAGGTGGCGATGCTCTCGCCGCTGGCGCCCCAGATTATCTGGCTCAATCTGGCCAACACCAAGGTGACGGATTCAGGCCTGGCCCCGCTGGAACAGCTCAAGATGATTCGCCGGCTGCATCTGGAAAAGACGCAGGTAAGCGATGTCGGCCTGACTCATCTCAAGGGTTTGACCAATCTGGAATATCTGAATCTTTACGGAACGAACGTGACCGACGCGGGTTTGGCCCAGCTCGCGGATTTGAAGAACCTCAAAGAACTCTACCTGTGGCAGTCGAAGGTGACCGATGCAGGGCGCAAAATCTCCGTAAGCAAATGCCGACGCTGATGGTGAACATCGGCTGGCAGGAAGCCGCGCCGCCGGCGCCAGTGCCGCCGGCCCCAGCCCCCGCACCGGTGCCAGCCCCTCCGCCGGCACCCGCGCCTGCCCCGGCACCCAAACCTGCGCCGGCTCCGACCCCTGCACCGGCTCCGACGCCAGCACCCGCACCGGCACCCAAACCCGCGCCTGCTCCAGCGCCGACTCCGGCGCCAAATCCTCCACCCGCGGATCAAAAGCCGAAATGAAGACAATAGATCCAGCGTTCTCGTCTAATCGAAACGGATCGGGCGTTGTATTACATTGCGTAAATGATGCGGAATTATTTCTCGGCGGCAACTGCCGTATTATTCGCGGTGGCGGTTGTGGCAGACGATACTTCGCCAAAGTCCGCAGCGGCTCGGTCTGCTATTAAGAAATTCGATCAAGCCAAACATGAGGCGACATTGGCATGGGAACACGCAGTAGGTACCGCGAGATCCGCCGAAATTGAAGAGCTTAAGAAAGACGAGAGAGCGGCTCTGCTTTCCAGCAACCTCGACGATGCCAAGTTGATTGCATCGGCAATCGAATCGGCCCAGGCCGATTTGGAGGTTTATTCGGGAAACGCCAAACGCTACATCGTCTACGCCAACAAACCGTGGCAGGAAATTGCTACTTTGCCGAAGAGAGACTATTCGGTGACTGCGGTAGGGAAGTGGACTATTTCTCCTACCGTGCCGGCCGTTGGGTCCGAGGGATATACGCCGGAAGAAAAGAGAAAGTATGCATTACCTGAGCAAAACCCCGGCGCCTTTTTGATGCGGGTAAACGGAAATGTGATCATCGTCGGAAAGAAATGCAGCTTTTCAATCGAAAGCGACACGGGTGTGGTTGGGATGTGCATGGATGGCGTAGTGCCGGGGGACAATCTTGGAACTCTGTCCGTGACAATTCAGCTCCATTAAAAAGCGCGGCCCTTCTTGGGCCGCGCTAATTGAACAGGAAATTACCCCAAATTATTTGCTCGAATTCGGATCAGGGTGTTGTGACGTTTCATTTCCGCCATTGATTCCCGAAGTTCCGTTCGTGCCGTTGGTGGCATGGCTTGGAACGCCGACGTCTTTGCTGGCGCGGATATGCTCGCCGGCCTGTACGGCATCCCCGTTCATGCCGGAAAGTTTCTCGGCTTCCTGAAGGTGAGCCGTCAGCGTCGGATACGTGTCCGTGGCAAATTGCCGAAGTTGCGCATTCTTCAGATCTTGCGTGGCGTCGCGGAACCAGAGGACGCATTCGATATGCGCGGCGACCTGGCCATAAAGGTATGCGCGATCGAAATTGTGGCCGGCGGGCATCTTTTGAAGCATGTCAACCTTTGCCTGGTCGACTGGATCGAGCGTCGCGGGAACCTCCCAACCGTTGCTTTGCGCAATCTGCTGAAGCTGATTGTTGGCCTTGGTGTGGTCGTCAATCATGCGTTGGGCGAATTGTTTGATGTCGCTGTTTTCCGCCCGGTCCACCGCAATTTTTGCCATGGCGACTTCGCCCATGCTGGCCCAGGCGGCATGTTTAACGAAGTGCTGATCCATATTCATCTGATGCTTGCCAGCGTCAGAATGCTGGGCATCTCCTTGCGCTTCAGCCTGCACGTTGCGTTGCGAAGAATCAGACTGGCCAGACTTATTCTCCACCTGGCCCGGCGTGCCGGGTGTGCTGCTTACAACATCCGGGTCTTTCGCAAAACTCCATTGCGACATTATCAAAGCCGCCGCCAGACACGTTCCTGTCTTCAAAAAAGAATTCATGATCCGTTCCTTTCGATTGTTTCCGCGATTCCGCGGGGGTCAGTTACTGAAATATGTTCAATCACCGATTCAATCAGTCATTTCTGCGGGTTGCGTTGACACAGTTGAGATCGTTCGAGGCAGTCTTCTGACATCTCCTTTCTTTTGCGCGGGTATCCGCCAATAAGAGCACGGATCTTTCTTATGCGGACTCAACCGTTCGTCGCGGCCACGGAAATCGGATTGATTCCGATAGGAGCGGTGCAAACGAAAGACCATCGACGAAGGGACATTCGTCGTCTCGGCGCGAATCAAACGTTGAAGCAGACTCAGGAAAGGCGCAATGCGGGAGCCATCATTCCTCGCACGGTTGCGATTTCAGGCGGGTTTGAATCCTCCGGGCGAGATCTTTTTCCAGCGCTGGATCACGTCCGATGGCATACCAATATTCAATAACGACGGGCGTCCCGAAATCAGTGTCGCGTTCGCTGAGTTGTCGGGTGGACGAGAAGATATCGTGATATTCGGTCACCGATGTGATTCGGTGTTCTGCCAACGATTCCCGTTCCACCAAAACCTTGGGAATGCAGCGATAACCGCCATCGGGCTCACGGCTGAGGTGAAACTGAATGGTGCGCCGCACCGTTCCGAGGGCACTCTGCACCATGCTGTGTCCGTCCACCACGTCGTTCCGCCAGAATTCAAATGGCTGTTTTGAAATCATCGGCTGGGTGGTGAGCAATCCCGTTCGAAAGTCGGTCCGGTCGATCATGAAGTGATCGTCGCGGGCAACATCAAAAGCCGTTTTCCAGAGAGAGTCGAAATTGCCGCAACCGACGCTGGCAACGTCGGGTTGACGATACCAATAGGCGGCGTGCGCCTTCTTCACGTCACGTTCCATCACTGGGCGATTTGTTGCGACGGATGACCGCGACGGGGTGGCGCATCCGGTGAGAAAAATTGTCCCGGCGAATGAGCCAATCGCCAACAGACTGCGCGATGCCCAGATTCCGGTCGAGACACAGTCGTGGTTTCATGGCATTATTCCCGTTCGGCTCGTGCCAGTTGCCTTAATACCTGCGGGCTTGGTGTCGCGGTCCATTGCTGACCGACCGTATGGATGACCATCCCGTTCATTGTCCCCGGAGTACCCGGCGACCAACCGGCCACGATGAGGATGCGATCGTCGGCCTTCGCATATTTTCGGTCAATCACCAATCGATCGACATTGCGGATCAGCTCGTTGAGCTCCTGGCAGGCCGGCATTTCAAAAGGGACGACGCCGAAATGAAGTGCCATCCGCCTCAAAACGCGTTGGTCACTGCTGAGAGCGATGATCGGAACCGGAAAGCGGTGTTTCGAGAAGACGCGGGCGCTGGCCCCGGTGGTCGTCCAGATGACCACGAGTTTCGCGTTCACGTCGCGGGCGATTTGCAATGCCCCCCGCGCCATGGCACCGGACGGAAGTGTCGTTTTCACGCGTGGCGGGGGAAGCAATTCCGGCTCGACCCGCGTAACGAGATATTGTTCCGTCACCTCCGCGACGTGCGCCATCGTGTGAACGGCCTGAAGCGGGTATTTGCCGATTGACGTTTCGCCGCTGAGCATGACGGCATCGGTGCCGTCGAAAATCGCATTCGCCACGTCGCTCACCTCAGCACGGGTAGGGGACGATTGCTCGATCATGCTCTGCAACATCTGAGTAGCCACGATTACCGATTTGCCGGCGGCCTGGCAACGCCGGATGAGGTCCTTTTGAATGATCGGCACTTGGGCCACATCCATCTCCACTCCCAGGTCGCCGCGCGCGACCATGAGCCCATCCGAGGCGTCGATGATTGAATCGATTTGCTGGATGGCCTCGGCCTTTTCGATCTTGGCGATGAGATGAATATCGCTGACCTTGTCGCGGAGATATTCCCGGATTTCGACGATGTCAGCAGCCTTGCGGACGAACGACAGCGCCAGATAATCGAGCCGGTTTTCGATGGCCCATTCCACGCATTCCCAATCGCGTTCGGTGACTGACGGAAGATTGATCGGCGTGCCGGGGAGATTGATCCCCTTGGAACTCTTGAGAACGCCACCGCTCGTGCAATTGAGGGAGATTTCGTCCGAGGCCTTGTCGGTGCAGACGAAGCGAACCAGTCCATCTTCGATGAGGAGGCGGTCGCCGACGCGAATGTCGTCGATCATTCCCCCGTAGGTGCAACTGACGCGGCAGATTGTTCCCGACGATTGGCTCGCGCTGCACGATCAGCGTGTCTCCGATGGCGACGGTCATTCCGCCCACATCGGGTTGCCCGGCGACTTGCCCGAGTCGGATCTTCGGCCCGCACAGATCGCCGAGGATTGCGACGGGAAGATCGTAACCCTCGGCCGCCTGCCGAATGTTGCGGAGGATTCCCGCGGCGTCCTCGAGGGTGCCGTGGGAAAAGTTGATTCGACACACGTCCACGCCGGCGTCAAAAAGATGGCGCAGAAAGGAGCCTGGCCGCAGGCGGGCCCCATGGTGGCGACGATCTTGGTACGGATCACGAAGTTCCTTGCCTGGATCAATCCATTCAATTGACGCGGCCGATGTCCTTGTGAACGACGTTATGCTCTTCCGGCGGTGGCGGAGCCTTTGGCGGTTCTACCACGCGGATATTTGCTTCACGAAGCTGTTTCGGGTCGATCGGCGCGGGGCGCCGCACATCAGATCGGCGCCGCTTTGCGTCTTGGGAAACGCGATGACATCGCGGATGTTGTGAATACCGCGAAGGATCATGATGAGCCGGTCGAGCCCCAGCGCCAATCCCCCGTGCGGCGGAGCGCCGTATTGGAGGGCGTCGAGCAGGAATCCAAACTTCCCTTTCTGGGCCGCTTCGTCGATCCCGAGCAGCGAAATACCTTCTGCTGGATCTCAGTGCGATGGATACGAATCGATCCGCCACCGACTTCCGATCCATTGACGACGATGTCGTAAGCCTTGCTCTTGACTGATTCGACCGCGGCGCGATCGCCGCTATCGAGCTTGGCGAGATCTTCGTCCAAAGGCGCGGTGAAGGGATGATGCGTGCTGACGAATCGCTTTTCCTCCTCGTCATATTCGAACAGCGGAAAGTTGACGACCCAGACCCATGCGAATTCGGTGCGCGGCGCGCATTTTCATGTCGCGTGCCAGCTTGAGCCGCAATTCGCCGAGGACTTTGTGGACGATTTTGGGTTTGTCGGCGGCGAAACAGAGAAGGTCTCCCTCCTTCGCTCCGGTTCGTTGGACCACCGTGGTCGAAATGGGCTGGAGAAATTTAGCGACGCCGGTGTCGAAACCGCTCGCCGTTACCTTGGTGACTGCAAGCCCTTTGGCGCCGAATCCCTTGGCCCATTCGGCCAGCGCGTCAGTCTCCTTGCGCGTCAGCTTTCCGCCGTCTGGTACCACAACCGCTTTAACCAGAGGTGCTTCTCGAAACACTTTGAAATCGGTCGTATGCGCAGATCGGTGATGTCGTGCAGCTCCATTCCGTAGCGAAGGTCGGGCCGGTCAGAGCCGAAACGGGTCATGGCTTCGTCATATTCCATGTGCGGAATCGGACCCGGAATCTCCTTGCCGAGAATGTCCTTCCAGATATTTCGGAGCAGTCCTTCGATAACCGAGATAATATTTTCGCGGTCGATGAACGCCATCTCCACGTCGAGCTGGGTGAATTCGGCCTGGCGATCGGCGCGGGGATCTTCATCGCGAAAACAGCGGACGATCTGCATGTACTTGTCGCACCCGCCGACCATCAGAAGCTGCTTGAAAAGCTGCGGGGATTGAGGCAGCGCGTAAAACGATCCCGGCTGCAACCGGGATGGAACAAGAAAATCGCGCGCGCCTTCGGGGGTGGATCGAGTGAGGAACGGCGTTTCGATTTCCCAGAATCCCAGGTCCCCCAGGTAGTCCCGCATCAGCTTCGTCACTCGATAGCGCGTGCGGATTGTTTCCTGCATCTGGGGCCGGCGGAGATCGAGATAGCGATATTGAAGCCGCTTTTCCTCGTTTACCGATTCGTGCTCGGCCGGGGTGAATGGAGGCGTTTGAACAGTCGAACTGAGCACTTCCATCGCCTTGACGCGAACCTCGATGGCGCCGGTTGCCAGTTTCGGATTTTCCAGGCCTTTCCCGCGCGAAGTGACGGTTCCGGCGACGGAGATCACCCATTCGGTGCGCAGTTGCGCGCCTCATCGTGGGTCGCCTGCCCGCACAGATCGCTGTCGAAGACGAGTTGGGTGAGCCCGTCGCGATCGCGCAGATCGATGAAGACCAGCCCGCCGTGGTCGCGGTAGGAATGCACCCATCCGGCAAGGCGAACCTCCGACCCAGCATTCGACGAGCGAAGCTGTCCGCATGTGTGAGATCGATAGCGCGTTACGATTGATTCCATGTGAGGGTTCAGGGTTCGGGGTTCAGGGTTCAGTGAGGAGAATGGTGCTGCTATCGAGCAGGTGCGGGGAGCGGATCAAGTAAGAGAATACGGTGATGCGGCGCATAGTTCTTCTTACTGAAACCTGAACCCCGAACCCTGAACCCTCCTATGGCTTAACCGCCCATCGCGGCTTGGCGAACCAATCCTTCATCACGCGTTCGGACGGTTTGCCTTTGGGCGTATATCCTTTGTCTTCAGTGCCTCCGTCCACGAGAGGCCATTCCCAGATCATGAAGCCGCCGCATTGCGGTTGCCCCCACCAGGCCGTGAAAAATCCTTCGTACAATTTTCGCTGCAATTCCGTATCGACGGGCAGGCTCGTCTGTGTGTAGTCCCATGGTTCGTGGGCCGCATTGGTCAGGCTCGCCCAGCCCGCTTCCAGCAGGATCAGCGGCTTTCCGGTGCGGTGTTCGAAGGCGAACAAATCCTTCTGAATCTCCCGCCAGCGCCGCACGACCTCTCCCACTTTCACGTCGCGATTTTCTCCGAGCTTGTAATAGCTGTTCATCCCAATCAGATCGAGCTGGTTCCAGAAGGGGATCGACGTGTAATGATCCCAATTGGCCGAGTAGGTCAGTGCTCCTTTGAAGTAATGGCGGACTTCCCGGATCGTCGTCGACCATTCCTCGCCAAAACGTTCAGTGCTGACCAACTCTGAACCGATGACCAATACGTCCACGTTGGTTCTCTGCGCAGCTTGGCGTAGTAGAGCATCATATTACGATAGCTCTCCCACCAGTCGTCCCAGACATCCGGCTTGATCGTTCCCCGCCATTCCCCGTTTCGCGGATTCTCGAGCAGGACGATGGGCATCAGAACCACGCGAAGTTTCAGCGATTTGGCGTGATTGATCAGTTCGGCCATCTGATCGGAGGTTGGCGTGGAGCGCAGATCCATGAAAATGTGGGTGCTCGAGCCGTTTTCCTGCCGCGAGTCGACTACGATGGATACCGTATCGGCCCCATCGGCAGCGATCGCATCCAGCGACTTGGCAAAATCGGGCATCCGCCATGGCTTCTGCACCTGCATGGCCACGCCGCAATAGGGCATCGCGTCGGTGCGCAGGCTTACCAGTTCAGTCGAGGGGTGTGACTGCTCGGCGGCCGTGCTTCGGCTTCCCAGACCGCCGGTCGGCCAGACCACACAGCCAAGCACGGCAGCGAACGTCAAGACCGCAGCACAGATCAAAATCCGGCCTCTCATAACTCCTCACTTTCAGGAGGCGGTATGATACGAATGCCCTCCTGAATCGCAAAGGCGGCGGTTTGCACCACGTTAAGAAACGTCGCTCCTGATTTTTGGCCAGCGTCCGCATCCAGCGCGACATCGCGCGAAAATGTAGAAAAATGTAAGAGTTTCGAGGGGTCTGGATTGCCAAGACCGCCAGATCATTCCACTGGCTCCTGGCTTCTCGCTTGTCAAAAAAATCTCTCCTCTACCTATAAGGTCCGCAACGCGCCAACATTTCCGAAATTTTCCTCGCGCCAAATGGCTTAGCTCGCGGCCGTTGAAGCATTTAAGAAATTTATTTTTTTGCGACCCTCGCGCAGAAATATCATCGAAAGCGATTTGAGCGAGATCGCCGCAACTGCGCTCTGGACACCACCGGCGATCAGTCCCGCGGTGAAATTGCCCACAGCGATGGCTGGCCGGGAGCGCCGCAAGCGTTCCTGATTGCCTCCGCCGTCGCGCCGCGTCCTGAGCGCTAATCTATATACGCTTCGTCCCGTCCGCGATGAACGCGGGTCAGAACAGCAGACAATTCATAATTGGGCATGTCCCAGAGGACCGGATGGAAATAATTTGGCATCAGGCAATCAGCCCACAGTCGCATCGTCGGCTCGCGCTGAATCGCTTCGGTCGGCGCTTTCTCGAACGCCTCGTAATCCCCAGCGTCCTGAAAGAGTTCGAGGTGGCCGACCCGGCTCATCATGTGGTAAGCAATGTCGGCGGGTGAGAATCGGGGTTTGCGGACGATTGGCGCATTTCTGCTCGGATCTCCCACCGGCGTAAACGCTTAAGGCCCGGCTTATGGCCCCTTTTCCTCTGCACGGCCTTTCCGTCCCGAAACAATTACCAGGCGGGAATTCCCGGTTCAATCCAAGCCCTGTGGCGTCATCTAACGCCGCGGGGCTGCTTATTTGCCCCGCCGGTTCCAGCTCGTCTATTTTTCAAATTGAACCCCGCGGTGATGCCCCCGATCCGACATAATCCGACATAATCCGACACTTTTTCGACCCATGTGATAAAATATAGCTAGGTTATGGATTATATCTATTGTATTCATTAATCAATTTCCCAGCTTCGCCGACACGCTCGCCTGGTTGCGACACGGCGATAAGAGTGTTTGCCCGATATTGAAAATCAACCGATTGCGTTATGGGCGGCTGGAACCGCGGGTGATCAAGCGGCGGAAAAAAGAGTTTCCGTACATGACTCGTCCACGAGCCGAGCTCAAGGCGCAACTCCGTGCCTTGCATAGTGATACGGCTTAACTTCGCGGCATTAGGGACGCAGCTAGTTTAAACGTTTGTCCTCCTCTTTGGTCGGCGGCCTGCTCGGCCGGCCTTCGCGGCGGAGCGTGTGTTCCAGATTCAACTTCGCCGCAGTTCGCGCCACCCATCGATCGCTCCCAAAAGGTTGCCCACGCTCCAGTGCCGTCTTCAGCCGCTTGAGTTCCTTGGCCGTGATGGGCGTGTTGACCCACTCGATCCAGTCTTTGGGCCGCTCCACCGGCCATTGCGACAACAATGCCTTCTGCTCCTTTGTGCCGTGCATTCTCACCCACAGACTGCTCCATCGCCAATCCTCCGCCCGTCTTTCGAGGTTGGCCGTCAAGGCGTTGCGTTCGACGTAGCGGCAGATCGTCAGCAGGTGCTCGTCGGCCTGGACCGGAAGGCTCTTGAAACGTCCCTGGTACAGATGGCCGTAGCCAACCGTGCGCCGCGAAACCCGCCAGCGCATGGCGTGGGTGTGGGCCAGCCAGCGGAAGAATGCCGTCAGTTCTCCTTCTTTCTTTGGCCAGACGACAAAGTGCCAGTGATTGGACATGATGCACCAGGAGAGGATTCGAATCGGGTGCCGTTCCAGCGCCTCAGTTAATACCCGCTCGAAGGCCAGAAAGTCGGCGTCCTGGGTAAAAAGCTTCATCCGGCCGACGGATCGATTCCAGACGTGGTAGACGAGTCCGCCGGGGGCGTGGCGAGCGGTTCGGGGCATGCGCCCAGGTTAGCATGGACCACTGAAATCGTCAATACTAGCTGCGTCCCCGTTGAATTCCCCGTCCCCGTTGAATTCCCTCCTTCCTTGTAAGAACGACTGATCACCGTGCTGAAGAAGGGACCATTCCGACTCTCGTTCCGCCAGATCGTGCACTTGATGGCGCCGTATCTTGCGGTGTGAGCCGGCCTGTTTCCCCCGTTCTGACCGTTCTGTCCATTGCTATTCGACATGGGAACCTCCTGACCTGGTTAGGTCGGGTTGTGCCCACACTTCCACACACTTGGCTTCAAAAGGTGTTATGACTCGATCGAGCCGAAGCGACGCATTACGTCATGGAGTCCTGAATCGAAATCAGGTTCAGGTCTTTCGACACGGAAAAGGGGACATCCAACATTTCGAATATTCCTGACGCAGCTGGGACACCGAAAAGACACGGAAAAGGGGACATCCAACATTTCGAATATTCCTGACGCAGCTGGTCGCATACGGAAACTGTTCAGCTCGACTATTTAGACGGCAAATCGAAGTTGCTGAAAATTTCAAACGGGACAACTCTGAATTTCATCGCTTCCCCGGCTTGGGCCGATTAGGTTCCTCGCCATGCCACGCACCGCTCGCATCGCTCCCGGCGGGACGATCTATCACGTGCTCAATCGCGGGGTCGGGAAAATGACGCTCTTCCGCTCCCGCAACGACCACGAGGCGTTTCAACGATGTCTGGTCCAGACCCTCGAGGCGGTGCCGATCCGCGTGCTGTCTTACTGCGTCATGTCAAACCATTGGCACCTCGTGTTGTGGCCACAGCGGGATGGCGACCTGGCCCGGTTCATGTTCGACTGACGATCACGCACGTTCGCCGCTGGCTGATCCATCGCGGCGAGGTCGGCACCGGCCACGTCTATCAGGGGAGATACAAAAGCTTCGCGATTCAGGATGACGGGCACCTCTCGACAGTCTGTCGTTATGTCGAACGCAACCCGCCTGCGCGGGCCTGGTTCAGAGTACGCGGATGGCTCTGGAGCATGCCGGCCAGTCAAAGGCGGGCGATGGCCTGCGTGTTCCTCTGACGGAACTCCCCACGGGCCGGCGATCGGACTGGCTGAGGTGGGTTGACCGTCCGCAGACGGCCGCGGATGTCATTGAAACCT